>OZ244113.1:2402500-3205684 GCA_965215685.1 Chitinophagales bacterium | reverse complement strand
TACCGCTTCAAAGGCGTTCTTTTTAAACGCTCCGTTATTACTCTCTGCAAATACTAATACTGACATTTATATGATTTTAGCTTCGTTTTTTAATAGCTCCCATAACTCGGCCGGATTCTCCGCATCAATATACCTGCATCCGCCTTTTTCCTGTGGTAATTCAAAACGCTCAAAATTTGTTGCCGCCGAATTTTCAGAAGCAGCCACTACATTTAAAGGTTTGCTTCTGGCCTGCATTATACCGCGCATATTTGGTATCCTTTGTTCTGCCATTCCTTTCTGTGCCGAAATAACAAACGGTGTATTCACTTGCAGAACTTCCCGGCCCCCTTCTACTTCTCTTTCCATGGTGGCAGTGTCACCCGTCATATCCATTTTGGCAACCAATGGAATGTAGGGTAAGTTCATTAATTCGGCCAAAATGGCACCCATAACCGAACCGTTATAATCAATAGTTTCTTTTCCTGTCAAGATCATATCATAGCCGCCATCCCTGGCATAGTCCGCAATATTTTTTGCAACCTGCATGGCATCTGCCGGATCCACATCAATACGTACGGCATCGTCTGCCCCAATGGCTAAGGCTTTTCTAATTATTGGATCATTAGCCGGCGGACCCACATGAACAACGGTTACACTACCCCCGTTAGCTTCTTTTAGCTCCAGTGCCCTCACTAAAGCATACCACTCGTCATAAGGATTGATTATGAATGTTACACCATCTTTGTTAAACGCTGATCCATCGGAATTAAAAGTGACCTTTGCTGTAGTATCGGGCACATTACTTATACAAACAAGAAATTTCATTTATTAGCAAATTAAGCGCGCAAAGATAAGGTCAAAATTGTGCTTTTTCCAAACGATCGTTTGGTAAAATTTTATGTTAGAAAATCAGGGTAGTTGAGTGGTCAATTCCTAAAAATGAATATATCTTTGTGCTTTCTATACGGTGGTTGTAGTTCAGTTGGTTAGAACGCCTGATTGTGGTTCAGGAGGTCGCCGGTTCAAATCCGGTCATCCACCCAGAGAGGTTGTCTCAAAAGCGTTAAAAGCTGTTAGCTTATCCTGACCTTCGCTGGTGCATAATACTTTTGCGACAGCCTCTTACTATTTGCCTGAAATGCCGGAAACAGCCTTTGCATACCTCTTGGCTACTTCTTCCCAATTAATGATATTGAAAAAATTATCGACATACTCAGCTCTCCGGTTTTGGTATTTGAGATAATAGGCATGTTCCCAAACATCAATGCCCAAAAGCGGTGTTACAACCTTATCCGCAATGTTTTTCATTAAAGGGTTATCCTGATTTTTTGTAGTTGTTATGCCTAACGCACCGTTTTCATCCATAGCCAGCCATGCCCATCCCGAGCCAAAAATACTCATTGCACCTACTTTAAATACTTCTTTAAATCGCTCCAAAGTTCTAAATGATCTGGTAATTGCCTGTGATAAGTCTCCGCTTGGTTCCATCGGCTCAGGACTAAGTGCCGCCCAAAACATGGAATGGTTTAAATGTCCACCTGCATTATTTCGTAAGGCGGTGTGTTCCTCTTTTTGCTCCAGGGTCGTCATTATTTCCTCAAGAGAATTCATTGAAGCAAATGAAGGGAGAGACTCCAGGGCTGCAATACATTTTTTCACATAACCCGCATGATGCTTGCCATAATGAATTTCCATTGTACGTCCATCTATTGACGGTTCCAAAGCATTAAAATCAAAGGCAAGATCAGGAAGTTCAATTTTTAAAGATTTCGTTTCAGGCTGGCAAGAAATATTTGGCATAACTGCCATACCAACAACCGACATACCGGTTATCTTTATGAATTCACGTTTGTCCATTAGTTATAAAGATGGCAATAATATAAAGAAGAGACTCTAATCTACAGGTTCAAAATCCAATTCTTGTTCATAGTCGTCATCATCTAAATCCTGAGTAAACCATGCATAGGCACCATAGAACATGTTTATTGCTAACAAAAGAAATAAACTGGTCATTAGCAATTTGGCGTTTATCCCATTGGCATAAAATGCCAATCCAATACACCCCAAACCGGATAAGAATTTTAATAGCGGGCTCATGTAATGGTGCGTCATTTCATCTTTATCTCGCTTCAGCAACGGCTCAATAAAGGACATTGATATTAGTGCCGCTCCTGCTGCAGCAGGCAAAGCAATTTTTGCGTTAGTGTACCACATTTCGTCATTGGACAGAATGGCAAGAAGTGCGGCTCCCATTATGGTAAATGCCATTACCAAAGGCATATGCAAATAACCCCAGCCGAATTGATTAACCATGTCTGCCTTCGCTGGCCGCCTACCGATAAAGTCAAAATATATCCACCACATTCCCATGCCAATGGCAATACCCAAAATGCCCAACAGGGCCAAATGCCCATCTAAATGATGATGCCCTTTTAAGCCATTGATTGTGCCGGCTACAGCCTCCCCTAACACAATTATCGTAAATAGTCCAAACCGTTCAGGTAATTTACTAGATGAAAAAGGGGGTAATTTTTTACTCTCTTCAACGGTAGTAAGTGGTGATAAAATCTCAACAAGTAAAGCCAACCCAAACAGAGTTAAAGCCATCCAACTGCTGACGAATAATGAGGCAACAAGTAGTGTTAACCCCGCACAAAAACCTATGAGAAACCGAATTCCTACTTTTTTAAATACCGGATTGTAGATTGTAGCATAAAGCCAAAGACTAATTATAATTACCCTGGCTACAATATATGAAGATGCGTATCCCTTAAAGTTTTCAGCCAGGGCATGATGGCTATAAACAGCCATACTTCCAATAGCTAACATCAATAGGAAAGTGAATAGTCGATTTTCAATTCCATTGGTTTCAAAACGTTCGTTGTAGTAGGTAAATCCAATCCAAATCCACCAAACAGGAAGGAAGGTGAGTAAAAAATCCTTAACTCCATGCCAGTTAAAATCTCCAGCCAGGTTGTGAGCTAGGGCAGCTATTATTACAACAAAGTAAAGATCAAAAAAAAGCTCAAGCCAGGTTACAGGCCTATGCGTGCCGGTTTCTTCTTCTCTTCTTAGTACGGGTATTTCCCAAATTCTTCGTCGGGCCATAGTATCAAATATATTTAGTGAAAAATAACACTATTTGGTTAGTCTGCCATAACACAACCGAACTCAGGTGGCTGTTGCACAATTGATTTGGCAAAGAAATTCAATACCATTTTAAATTCAAAGCATACAGTTAAACTGGTGTAACAGGTTAGCTTCCAATTCCCGGACTTTCTATAACTATTTTAATTTCGTTCACTTTTTTATTAGTCCAATTTCCACTAATCTTTCGTGCAAGTACTCACCTGCAGTTATGTCATCAAACTTTTTAGGATGTTCATTTGAAATACAACTTTCCAGTACATTTAGTGAAACTTCAGGCCTGGGATGCACGAAAAACGGAATAGACAACCTGGGCAAATGCCACTCCGATTTTGGTGGATTAACCACCCGGTGAGTTGTTGATTTCAACCAACCATTGGTTAATCTTTGCAACATATCTCCCACATTAACGGCAATTTGACCGGGCTCGGGAATAATAGGCAGCCAATCTTCCCCTTTAGGTAAAACCTGTAATCCTCCGGCAGATGCCCCTACCAATAATGTGATTAAATTAATGTCTTCGTGTTGCTCAGAGCGCACGGCATCACCGGGATCCTCCGTAATAGGCGGATAGTGAATAGCTCTTAAAATACTGGAACCATTATGAATTTTGTCATCAAAATAGAATTCATCTTCTCCTATAAACAGGGCAATAGCTCTAAGCAGTTGCCTGCCACTTTCTTCAAAACTCCGATAGAGCCGGTTTCCTACTTCATTAAATTCCGGAAGCTCTTTAACCAAAGGATTCGCCGGATATTTTCCGTCCATGGCCGGATCATCCACCTCTTGATTAAACTGCCAAAACTCCTTTAAATCACCTACATCACTTTGTTTGGCGTGTTCTTTTCCAAATGATGTATAACCGCTTTGGCCGGCACTTTCAGGATCTTCGTATCGTTTTTTCACGCTTTTATCTAAAGCAAAAAAAGCATTTACGGTTTTGTAAAACTCTGCTACCAAATCTTCATCAATTCCATGATTGGCAACTACTACAAACCCAATGTTTTCAAACGCTCCTCCTAATTCCTTAACAAACTCTTGCTTTTTCTTTGAACTACCGGAGGTGAATTGAGATAAGTCAACTACAGGAATACTATTCATTTTTGACTATTTGTTGTGAAGATAAGGAGAATGGTTAATTCAAGGCATTAAAAAAGCCGTTACAGCGGAACTGCAACGGCTTTTAAAATAAACCACAAATCAACCTTTCTTTTTCCTGCTTTTCTTCTGTTTTAATTCTTTTTTCATTTTTTCAAGATCCTCTATCATTTTATCAATCCCTTCTTCATCCATTAAGTGATCAAAGTTGAAATCGAAGTCCAGTTCATCTAAATTAAAATCTTGCGGATCTATTTTAAAACGCTCCATATTCATATTTTTCAGGCCTTGAATATGTGGCATAACAAACATGTTCTCTCTTTTACCGAGTTCAACCGTGCCTTTCTTTTTTGATCCTTTTCTTTTATACTCAACAGTTACTTTTTCGCCTGCCTTTTTCTCTCTCACTAACCTGGACAGTTCCTTCATTCCTTTTACGGTTTTACCATCAAAAGAGGTGATTACATCCCCTTCCTTAAGTCCGAGTTTTTCGGCAGCTGTATCTTCATGTACCTCCGATATTACAACCCCGTCGTCGTCACTATCATCGCCGCTAATTCCAAGATATCCGCCGCCTAAACCTAATGCCAGATTATATTCTTTCAATTGCGGCAGATCACCGAATTCATAATTTCTTAAAATCTCGGGCAACCTTTGGCCAGAATCGGAGGGCGTAAAGAAGTTAAATGTGTTTTCTTTTTCGCCAACAAGGGCTTTTCCGGTTTTCCTTTGCCCTCCACGATAGTAAGTTATGCTGGTGCTTTTTCCGGGTTCAAGCTCTCTCACAGTTTTCAAAAACAATGATGGGCTTGGAGTGGGTTTTCCATTTAATTCAGTAATTACATCACCTTCCTTAATTCCTGCATTAGCTGCGGCCTCACCTTTTACCACGTCAACAACCTTAACCCCTTTGTAATTGCCGGTGTTATCATTACCCTCAATACTTACACCAAGGAAAGGTCTTTTTTCGCCGGTTTTTCCAGACCAATTCATTTCTCCTACTCCTGGCCAAACCCTGGTTTCTATTCTTTTCTTTTTTCCGTTGTTTTCTAAAAATACAACTTCATCATCTCCCCTTGTTCCATAATAGAGAGCACTTTTAATATTATCATGGGAAGCTACTTCAAATTCAATTTCGTTTTTGCCATCATTGGTTTCAAATGTATAAGTATCATCCGGATTCCATTCATTTCTAAAATCACCCATAATTTTATTGGAAACCGACTTGCTTATATTGGCCTTAGAAAGTATTTTTTCAATATCAGAAAAGGAGTTCAGTTCTGTTATTTGTTTTTGAATCTGAACATTATTTCCTTTAGTTTGCTTAATGGTAACAGAATAGGTGCCTTTTTCAAAAGACCCGCTCTGTCCGAATGCCAGTGTAGTGGCAATAAATAGTAGTGGAATGAATAGCTTTTTCATCATGTTGGTTTTAAGTTCTAATTCTTATACTGTGATAACTGCAGATCGTTACACCTTCTGACTAAGAAATTCTTTACGCTTACCACCGAAAATGGAATATTTATTAAATCCGCACTCCAACTTGCCATTGTAGAGTGTAAGTCGTTTATCAGGTTTTAAACCTATCCTTTTCAGAGCAGGTCGGTTAGCCGAAATGATCCAGGCATCAGAATCCGGAAATTGAAACTTGAGTGTATTTCCTATTTCCTTATAAAACTCAAAGATCTCATCTTCTTTAAGTCTTTCATCATAGGGTGGGTTCATTATAATGGTGAGTTTGCCATCATTTCTTTTTTCACTTTTGAAAAAATCCTTTTTCGCAAATTTTATAGAGCGATTTACTTCGGCACTAATTGCATTTTCACGTGCCAAATCAATCGATGGTTGAGATATATCCATTCCGGTAATAGATACATTAACATCTTTTATTTTAGCTATTTCGGATTTATATATCCTGTCCCAAAGATCAGCGTTGTAGTCTAACCAATTTTGAAAACCAAACCGCCTTTTATAGCCGGGCGGTATATTATGCGCCATCATAGCTGCTTCAATTACTATGGTACCACTTCCGCACATAGGGTCCATTAAGTCGGTATTACCTTTCCAGCCCGAAAATCCAATAAGACCTGCCGCCAAAACTTCATTTATGGGTGCTCGCCCGCCAGGTACTTTATAACCGCGTTTAAACAAAGGAACTCCGCTGCTATCTAACAGCAGTTTGCACCGGTTGCCCTGTACGTGTAACTGAAATTTTAAGTCAGGATAGGAAGTATCGACACTAGGCCGTGCCTTGCCCTGACCTGTGAAATAGTCAACAAGGGCATCTTTGGCTCGTAACACCGGAAAGTTGCTGTGGTTTATCCAGGGGGCTTTCCCCGTAAAACGAAATAGAAATGATTTATGTTCGTTAAGATATTTGCTCCATGGTATTTTTTTTAATGAACGGTAAAAGTCACTTTCACTTACCGCATTAAACTGCACCAGCTCTATCATAAAATTTAGCGCATACCTACTTTGAAGGTTAAGTTTATAAATAAGTGCTTTATCAGCTCCAAATTCCACGGCTCGTCTCAAACTTCTAACATTTCTGCCTCCGAGTGTTTTTATCTCATCTGCCAGCAAAGGCTCCATGCCATAAAAAGTTTTAGCTATGCACTTCATGGCGTTAAAATAGGTTAAATAAGATGCGTAAAGCAACTTTTTACATCATTCAGCCGTATAAATACATACAGAGAAATGATATTATCGTTTAATTGGTAATTTTATCTGAATATTGTCGTCTAATAATTTGTTTGAAATCGTAGCCTTTGAAAAAAGTTGATTTGAAATTTCTGATATGCTTTAGTATGATCGCTGGGTTTGCTTTATCCTGTGCGAACACGAGTATGGCACAATGTACTACCCAGGCTACCGATATAAATGAATACTTGCCGGGCAGATTAAGCGGAGGTGTTGATTTTACCATTATTGGCGGAAGCCAAAATGACCAGGAAAACAATTCAGTTGCTCCCGGAGCGTGCAGTACCTTTAGGCCAAACCTAAGCACCACGGGCACATTAAATATACCGGCAGGCGACAATATCGTAGCTGCTTATTTGTATTGGTCGGGCATTGGAAACAGAATTTCAACCGTACGGTTAAATAATACATCTGTAAGTGCACAACGTTGCTGGGATACGGTTTATGATTTGAGAGGCACAGATGTACCTTTTTTCTCTGCTTTTGCCAATGTAACAGCCTTGGTGCAGGCAACAGGTAACGGTACTTATACACTGGAGGGGTTAGATAACTCTTCAGAATATGCCTCGCGCTGTGCAAATGATGCCCGATCGGTGCTATACGGAGGGTGGGCCATGGTTGTTATGTATGAAAATGCTGCTGTTTATGATGATTTTACGATTTTCTTATATGATGGATTTTACAATTTTCAGAATGATTCCTTTAACGTGAATATTCAAACCAATGTGTTTGATAAGTTTAATGGTTCGCACGTTGGTGTGGTTGCCTGGGAAGGTGATAAAGATCCTTTTGGTGGAGGACAGGTTGACAGAATTGAACTTAATAATGAGTTACTTCCCAGTAATGGCTATACTGATCCTGATAATATATTTAATGGCACCAACAGCTTTGCCAACCCTGTTGACAACAACTTTTTTAATGCCGATATTGATGATTTTGATGCTTCTGATGTAGTCGAAAAACAATTGAATACGCCGGGGGCCAACTTTAATTTCAGACTTTCATCAGGGCAAGATTTGGTACTCCTGAATACGCTGGTTTTTAGAATACCTAATGAAGCTCCTGATGCCCGCATACAACTGCCGGATGTTTTTGATTTTGGTTGTGTAAATGAAGGCGACCCGCGAACTGTAACTTTCGATTACACCTATTTTAATGACGGGCAATCGACTAACCGTTTGTTTTTAGATACCCCGGTAGGCTTTTACTTAAACGATGTAAATGGCACGAGGGTTGGAAATGACCTTACCGATGTCACGCTTAATCCGGGCGAGTCTGATGTTAATACAGCCACTATTACACTTCCCATAGACTATACAGGTGATTTTAAAATAATTGGAGTAATTGACGATCCTCAAATCGCCAATGATGCAAATGGTACCGTGTTAGAGATCAACGAAAACAACAACACGCACGAAGTAGAAGGATTTGTTGACCAAAACTATTATGACTTACAAATAACGGTTGATAAATGCGATGGAGAAAGCTATGACGGACCAAACGGAACGAAATATACTACCGATGCGGATATTGATTTCGACCTAAAAACAAAACGCGGACAATGTGATTCAACAGGAGTTGTGTATCTGCGCTTCCATCCGGTATATGACCAAACATTTCCTTTTGAAATTTGTGAGGGGGAAGATTTTAATGTATTTGACGACGAAGTGGTTTCTCCGGAACCTAGAGTTGAACCTTATCTGTATGAAAAATTGTACAAAACAAATACATACGGCTGCGATTCTTTGGTTACATTGGAACTAACCGTAAAACCGCACGGAAGAAGCTTTTTTGATCGCCAGATATGCCTGGGTGAAAAATTTATTCTGGCCGATGGCAAGGAAATTGACTCACCCGGTCTTTATACCACAAACCTGCCCGGAAGGGCCGCCAACGGCTGTGATTCTGTTATAACTACTACATTACATATACTTGATTTGGCCTATCCAACGGCATTTACACCCAACGCTAATGGCCAGAATGACGGTTTTAGGGCATTACAACCTCAAGTGTGTCCACTCTTAGTTTCAGAATATCACCTGCGCATATATAACCGGTGGGGTGAATTGGTTTACGAGAGTTTTGATGTAAATGAACCATGGGATGGTTTATTCGGTAATGAACTGTCTGAATCGGACTTATATCTTTGGATTGCCAACTATACAGCTCAGGGGAATATCAGGAGAGAACAAAAGGGAGGGGTTACTTTAATAAGGTAGCAGGTTTTTACTATTTTCGGTTCTCTTAAATGGGTTAATGCGGTCAATATTCTTGTTTTGTAGCCTTCTGTTTTTCAATATAAGTTTTTCTCAAACTATTGATTATCTCACTCAGTACAATGGCCGCTATGAATTCACAATGTTGGGCAATTCTTTGGCCGATGCTGAGAATACACCAGTTTGTTCTACCGGAGGAACACCTACATTTCAGACAACAACATCAGCCGATTTGAATTTAGCGGCCGGACAAACTGTACGGGCTGCATACATTTATTGGTCTGGCAGTGGATCCATAGATAGTAGTATTAGACTGGACGGAAATGGAATCACTGCCGACGAATCGTTTCAGTTTAGCGGAGGATTTAGTTTTCGATTTTACTCATCAAGGACTGATATAACTACTTATGTTCAAGGGAAAGGAAACGGAACTTATACGGTAGAAGGAATAGATTTCGATTCCGTAAATCAAGGCTGTCATACCCGATATGCAGGTTGGATAATGATTGTAGTGTATGAAGATCCCGCATTTACACTAAATTCCGTTTATATATATGATGGTCTTCAGGTTCTCTCCAGTGGTGGAACACCTACACTAAATGTTAATCTAAGCAATCTTTTCGTGGTTAATCCTAATGGCGCAGAGCTAGGTTTTTTATGTTTTGAAGGCGATTCACAAGTTCAAAACGAGACGGCACGAGTTAATGGCAATTTCCTCACCAATGCTCTTAATCCACAGAATAATCCTTTTAACTCTACCAATTCATATACGGGGGCTACAGGAAACAATTTCCCCAATATGGATTTAGATTTCTACGATATATCACCATTTGTAACAACCGGTGATACAAATATGAGTGTGAGATTTGATTCTCCCGGAGATCTTGTCGTTTTCTCCGCTATGGCCGTAACACTAAATAATGAATTACCCGATGCCACCATTACCATGGATAACATTACGCAAAATCAGTGCGATGTTCGCTCTTTTGATGTGGATTATACCGTAGGAAATATAAACGGCAACCAGAACATGGCTGCCGGGGTACCTATTGTTTTCTATGCCGATGCCATTGGGGGAACCGTACTCGGAAATGCCACAACGGCCAACGACATTCCAATAGGTGGCACTGAACCGGGGTCAATAACTTTAAATGTGCCGGCAAGTGTTCCGCAAGACTTTACACTAATTGCTTCAATAAATGACGACGGAACCGGCAATACCGTAATTCTTGAACTTGATGTAGGCAATAATGATGACAGGCATAATTACAGACTTGGTTTAACTCCCCCGGTAACAGATACCGAAAGTCGGGAATGTGATGAAGGCGGTGGGCAAGCCACTTTTGATTTAGATGCACTGCGAGGCACCGTTTCAAATAACGATGCCAACATGACGGTTACTTTCCATGATACACAAGCACTTGCCGATGCCGATGGCACAACCCTTACCGATGCTTTTGTAACCAGCTCAAGACTAGTTTACGCCCGAATTGATGATGAAGCCACCAACTGTTTTAACACAGCCATAGTTACGCTTACCGTAGATGCCACGCCTACAGCTAATACCGTACAAAAATGGGACACATGTGATACGGATAATAATAGTGTTTGGACGTGGGACCTTACCACTAGAAACACGGAAGTACTTGGAACACAATCAACCACAGAATTTGAAGTGCTTTACTTTGATGCCGATCCGGCCACAGGTGCCACCGCAATAGCTAATCCGACAACATATCAAAACACGGCCAATAACCCTCAAACTATATGGGCACTTATTCGCAACCGGCAAAATAACACTTGTGAAGATGTTACTTCTTTTCAGGTGGAAGTGTTTAATACACCTACTGCCAATAACGTACAAAAATGGGATGAATGTGATACGGATAATAATAACGTTTGGACGTGGGACCTTACTACAAGAGATACAGAAGTATTGGGAACACAATCAAGCACCGAGTTTGAAGTGCTTTACTTTGATGCCGATCCGGCTACAAGTGCAACACCTGTAGCCAATCCGGCGGCATATCAAAACAGCACCAATAATCCGCAAACTATATGGGCACTTATCCGGAACCGGCAAAATAACGCTTGTGAAGATGTTACTTCTTTCCAGGTGGAAGTGTATCAAACACCTACTGCCAATCCGGTTCAGGATTGGAATGAGTGCGATACGGATAACAACGGGGTTTGGACCTGGGACCTTACGTCCCGAAATCCTGAGGTGTATGGCGGGCAGTCCACAACGTTGTATGATGTGCTTTACTTTGATGCCGATCCTGCAACAGGAGCAACACCAATACCAAATCCGGCGGCATATCAAAACACCAACAATAATCCACAAACTATATGGGCTCTTATTAGAAACATGCAAAACAACATCTGCGAAGATGTTACTTCATTTAATGTTCAGGTATTTAATACACCAACGGCTGTAGATGCAACCATACCTATTGCTACGTGTTCGGGTCAGGCTACTGCAGATTTTGATCTTACCCTAAGAGAAGATGAAGTACGCGATAATGTAAACAGCATGATCGTATATTTCTACGCCACCAGGCCACAAGCCGAAAACCATCCTGCAGGCACACCAATTGCCAACCCTAACAATTACTCTTCGGCTACGGGTTCTGTATTTGCTGTTATAGAAGATCCCAACAATAACAACTGCTTTAACATTGCCGAAATAACGCTTGAAGTGCTAAGAAGACCGGAACGAAGGGACCCAACACCTATTGAAGAATGTTCGGCTACAGCCAATGCCGATTTTAATTTAGATTCGGTAGAACCCTTCATTAGAAATGGTGCTCAAAATGTTACGGTAACATTCCATAGAACCAGAAGTGATGCGAATTCTCCTACAGCCGGCGGGCTGAATCGCATTACTAATACTACTGCCTTTAATTCACCATCTGCTGCCATTTTTGCTCGCTCCGAGGCTAATTACCAGGGCAGAATATGTCATAACGTATCGGAGGTGGAACTTATAGTGAATCCCCTGCCTGCCGCTGTTGACTACGTTTATTATGAATGTTCGACGACAGCCAGTGCTGATTTTAATTTAAACAACAGAAAGAATGTAATAACGGGTGGACAAGGACAAAGAACAGTAACTTTCTTTTCTGACGAAACCGGGGCCAGAATGAACGATCCCGCCCTTCAAATTACATCACCGCACAATTCAACCGGAGAAATTATTTGGGCAAGGGTTGTAAATGATCAAACACTTTGCTACAATGTTGCTCAGATATATCTTAGTGTAGTTAACGAACCCGATTTAACTGAGAATTTAACCTTTAGTCAGTGTAGAATAGGAACAATAGCCACTTTTGATTTAGATGCCGAAAGGGATAACCTGATAGCAAAATATCCGCAATACGACTTCACGTTCTATGAGCAGCAGGCCGATGCCGAAAATCAGACCGGAATGCCTGTTCAGGGTCAATATCAAAGTGAAGAAAAAACTATTTACACCCGAATATCTGCCTCTGCAACCATTGATTGTTATCAGGTAAAAGCAGTACAGCTAAAGATAATTCCCACTCCATTTGATGACAGGGGAACTGTGATATTGTGTATTGGAGATCCAGCAGGTATTACTTTACCCAACGGTGAAGTTGTTAATTTGCCGGGGGTGTATGAGCGAATTATCCCCGATCCTGTAAACGGATGTGATATTCTTACGAGAACCAATGTAATTGTTGGAGAAATTCTATTCCCCAGTGCGTTTACACCAAATGCTAATAGCCAAAATGATATATTCATGCCTTTACCTAACCAACAATGCGCACTGTTTGTAGAAAATTATCAAATGGACATTTGGAACCGTTGGGGAGAAAAAGTTTTTGAATCGAACACATATACCGAGGGTTGGGACGGAAGCCATGCCGGTAGAGATGCTTTACCAGGTGTTTATGTCTGGCGTGTTACTTATACGTTCCAGGGCCAGGATTACGAACAGAAAGGAAGTATATCACTCATCAGATAATAAAGCCTTCATATTTTTTGGTACATTAGTTGCAACATAATCGGTAATAATCGAATTAAACTCTAAAAAATGAAAAAATTATTAAGCTTATTTACACTTGTTTTTGCTTTTGCCGCCTATGCTTCGGCGCAGGGTATTGTGGGAACATGGATGAACTATGATGACGAAGACGGCAAGCCAAAAGCGCACATTAAGGTTTATGAAAACGATGGCATGTATTATGCTAAGGTGATTAAAATTTTGGACCCTGCAAGACAAGATGCTACCTGTGATAAGTGCAAGGGAGATCGTAAAGGAAAAAAGACATTGGGTATGGTAATAATGAGCGGTATGAAAAAGACCGGTGAAGGAGAGTACCGCGGAGGAAAGATCCTTAAACCAACCAATGGTAAAGAATACAAGTGTAAAGTATTTGTAAAAAATGGTGGCAACGAGTTAAAAGTAATGGGCGGAATTGGTCCTATTTGGAAATCCCAAAAATGGGAAAGAGTACAGTAAGCGTTACCATAAAAGTAATATTGAAGCCATCGGTTAATTGACTGATGGCTTTTTTTGTGTAGGAAGTTATCTTTGCCGGCCAATAATCTGCCTTGAGCATTCAAAAAGAAATAGAAAAGCGTCGCACGTTTGCCATCATCTCCCACCCCGATGCGGGTAAAACAACGCTTACAGAGAAGTTACTTCTTTTTGGCGGTGCCATACAAGTTGCCGGTGCTGTAAAGTCAAATAAAATAAAAAAGAGTGCCCATTCAGACTTTATGGATATTGAGCGGCAACGTGGAATCTCTGTAGCCACATCGGTTATGGCCTTTGAATATGCCGATTTGCAAATTAATATTTTGGATACTCCGGGACATAAGGATTTTGCTGAAGACACCTACAGAACCCTTACTGCGGTTGACAGTGTTATTTTGGTGATTGACTGTGTTAAAGGTGTAGAGGAACAAACCAAACGGCTTATGGAGGTGTGCGCCATGCGCAATACACCTGTTATCGTGTTCATAAATAAACTTGACCGTGACGGCAAGGACCCCTTCGACCTTTTGGATGAGATTGAGTCAACACTAAAAATTGGCGTTCGCCCGCTTACCTGGCCTATAAATATGGGCTCTCGTTTTAAAGGAGTGTACAATTTGTATGATTCATCTCTCAACTTATTTAAGGCGGGCGGACAAAAAGTTCAGGAAAATATTGTTACAATTAAAGATTTGGATTCTGAGGAGTTGGACACTTTAGTGGAAGCAGAAAACGCCAATCAATTAAGAGAAGATGTTGAGTTGATTGATGGAGTATATGACCCCTTTGATGCCGAGCTATATTTGGCCGGCGACCTTGCTCCTGTTTTCTTTGGGTCTGCCATTAACAACTTTGGGGTAAAGGAATTGTTGGATACTTTCACAGGCATTGCTCCACTTCCCCATGGGCGTGAAAGTAGTGTAAGGTATGTTGATCCGAATGAGAAAAAATTTAGTGGCTTTGTTTTTAAAATTCACGCCAACATCGATCCAAACCATAGAAACCGAATAGCTTTTTTGCGTGTGGTTTCAGGTAAATTTGAACGCAATACCTTTTACTGGCACAGTCGATTGGATAAAAAAGTTCGTTTCAGCAATCCAACCAGTTTTATGGCACAGAAAAAGGAAGTGATTGAAGCAGCTTATCCCGGAGATGTGGTTGGACTTTACGATACAGGCATATTTAAAATAGGTGATACCATTACCGAAGGAGAAGATTTTGAGTTCAGAGGAATACCCAGTTTCTCACCGGAAATATTTAAGGAACTGGAAAATCTTGACCCGCTTAAATCAAAACAACTTGATAAAGGAATACGGCAACTAACTGAAGAAGGAGTAGCCCAACTTTTTATACAACAACCCGGTAACAGAAAGATTGTGGGCACGGTTGGAGAGCTACAGTTTGAAGTGCTTACCTATCGGCTGGAGCATGAATACGGTGCAAAAGCAAGGTTTAAACCTATGAACTTCCATAAAGCAACCTGGATAACATGTAACGATGATTCCAAGCTATCAGCATTTACTAAATATCGGCCGCAGTTTATTGCCCGGGACAAAGACGAAAATTTAGTTTTCTTAGCCGAAAATGCGTGGAATCTTAAGATCGCCAAAGAAGATTTTCCTGATATCGTTTTCCACGAAACCAGTGAGTTTAAAACGGAGGTTGTTTGATACCACCATAGGGATTAACCAAAATTCACCTTAATTCACAATTGTTCATGTTTATCTGGCATACCTTTACTTTTTGTTAAATACAACAGCATGATAAATAATAGTTTAAAAACAACACTTGCTTTCATACTTATGTTATGTGTATGTGCATGTGCTAAAAAGGAAATCACTTCAACACAAGAAGCTAAAAACAATAAGGATACTCAGGTTGAAAACGCATCTCATGAAACCGGACAAAATGAGCTACATGAGGCTCCGGATGATAAAAAGATTAGTGAGTTTCATTCCCTCATTGACCGAAGTGGAGATACTAAAATCTTAAAAGATAAGTTAAAAGGCCTTCGACAGGCAACAACGGATGACTATAAAGCAATGAATGACATTGTACTGGATGGCAGCATTCCTACATATTATGCCAGTGGAGAGGAAGTGAAAATGACGGATATTATGGGCCTTTTAATGAGCGGTAAATACATTGATGACATGTACTTTGACAAGGATAATAAGCTGGCCGCCATTGTAATGCGCAAAATGACTCAGGAGCAATTAGACATGATGCAAGGTATGGTGGAGTTGGATGGCGACATGGATATGTTAAACAGTGACCATAAATGGCTCGATAAGAAAGCCGGCTCTTTCTCCCTTACCGATATGGATGGCAATACCGTTTCATTTGATGCAATGCGCGGAAAAGTAGTTGTAATTAACTTTTGGTTTATTGAGTGTAAGCCATGTGTAGAAGAAATACCTGATTTGAATGATCTGGTAGAAAAATATGAAAACGAAGATGTTGTTTTTGTGGGATTGGCAGAAAATGACAGAGCCAGTCTTGAAAAATTCCTGGCAAAGAATCCTTTCAGGTATAAAATAACGCCAAATAGTTCTGCGGTAATTAGTGAATATGGAGTATTTGGTTTTCCGTCGCACATGATAATTGATAAAGATGGTATTGTACGGTATTATACTTCCGGCCTGATGACAGGCGGTCTTACGGTTAAGGGTTTGGATTCGGAGATCGGAAAATTACTACGCAAGTAATAATTAAAACCCCAGATGAACCCCATACGTAGGGGGTTCATCCGGGCGGACCAGCCCGAAATGGAACAGGCGGGCAGGAGTTTTTTGCTTAGGCACTGAAGAATATTTGGAATAGCTTTAGCTCTTGTTAGATTTTATGATGAACAATCGCGGACTACGAGCCGCGATCTGTTAATATGTTCTCTATTAATCCACTCTAACTCCACGTTGTCGAGCCGTTCATAACCATTAACCCAGCCAAACCTTCCAGGGTATTATATATAAAGCCAGGGCCAGGCCAATTAAAAACAGAATGGCAGGTAGCCATTTTGCCGCTGCACCGGCAGCTACGCCTTTTTTGATCTTACTATTCGCTATTGTAAACAGAATAATGGCTATAAGCATGGTAACCGGATGCTCTATAACATGCTTTCTTAGCTCAGTATTCCCCATTACGTCACCCATATTAGACATAGACTGTTTAATAGTGGGCGAAATGAAATAGAGAATAAGTCCGAATACGAATTGAAGGTGAGCAGTAAGCATGGCAAAAAACGAAAGTTTTTTGTCAGCAGCCGTCAATTTGCTGTTAGTTGCTGCTTTATAAAGAAAGTATAAAGTCGCAACAACTAAAAGAAATAATACCAAGTATGCGAAATAAGAATGTAAGTGTTTAAGGCCTGTGTACATAGAATTGTTTTGAACGAAGGTAAGGCACATTATCTATTCGCAATCAACAACTATGTTTCCTTACGCAGCAATTTAAAATCCAAAAACACGGGTTGGTGATCACTCCATTGAAAATCAAGATCAGCCCCTTCCACGTTGAGTACTTCAATGTTGGGTGAAACTAAAAAGAAGTCAATGACCTTTGTTACATTGCTTCCGTCATATGGTTTTTCAAGGCTTCTATTGGTCCTAACGCTTTCATCATAAGCCCATTTCCAGCCATCTAAATAATTATCATCCACTGAGCCATTTCCACTTCCCGGCGGTAGTTGATTCCAGTCTCCACCAACTACTACGTAATGCCCAATGGCGTATTCCTTTTCCAAAAATATTTTTAAAAAGTCCATCTCTTCCTGTTTTAAACTACCATCGTCGTAAGCAGAGTTATGCGTGTTAATGATCACTAATTCGGCTTCTTTATCTTTCAAATCAAATCGTTGAACCAAAAAACATCGCCTCAAAAAAAATAGCTTATTTGGCCAGCCATAACTGCCCGGAAATTGGTAGCGCATGGAGATGCGGGGAATATGGTCGGTTAGACTTTGCAAACCGCTTTTTACCGGTCCTAAAGGTTTTAATAAGGGAATAGGAATAAAGTTCACCTTGTAGTTCAAGGCCACATCACTGTGCATTTTTATCTTGGCTAATTGTTCAACTTCATTAGTTCCGTAGGTTCTTTTGGCCTTTTCATCTACTTCTTGTAATAGGATAAAGTCCGTGGCTTCATTCTTTTCAATATAAGATCTGATATTACTTAAGTATTCTTCATGCCACTCTCTCTTTGGCCGAACGCGTTCTCCACCATCATAAAAGAAACTCATGTCCTTCCCCAATCCGCCATAACCAATATTCCATATCATGGCAGAATATGTTGAATCTGCCAGTTTCGATGGGCTTTCTCTTTTATTTAAAACGATTTCACCGGCAGGTGAATAATAGGTAAGTTGACCGAGCAGAATGCAACCAACAATATACAGAAGCGGAACGGCTATGACAAAGAGTATCACCTTGAGCAGTTTTTTCATGTGGGCTTGTTTACTCTAAAATAAGACCAGTTTAACTTATGTTAATAATCTAAGACCATAGACACTTGCCAAGAAGATAAATTTGTGACCGGAATGGCGCGCCGAAAAAGATATAAACCATCTTATCTCTCAAGTATTTTGAGTGTTGCCTTTGTGTTGTTTTTGCTTGGAGCCTTGGTCATACTCATTTTTCAGGCCAAGAAACTCTCTAATCACTTTAAAGAGAATATTGAGGTAAGCTTATTTCTTAAAGACGAAACAGGAGCAGACAGAGCTGCAACATTAGAAGATGAAATTGCCGCACTACCCTACACCAAATCCACAAATTATATTAGCAAAGAAGATGCTGCAGCCGATTTCTCCGATGAGTTTGATGCCGAAATATTGGATCACAATCCACTTCCCGCCTCTATAAATTTGTATCTAAAAGCATCCTACGCCAATAAGGACAGCCTTAAAACCATATTGGCCGATTTGGAAGCACGGCCCGAAGTTTCAGAGATTGTTTACCAGGAAGCACTAATGAATTTGGTGAATAGCAACGTCAGTAAGATCAGTTTATATGTGCTTGGTTTCAGTACCATTTTTCTGTTAATAGCCTTTACCCTCATAGATGCAGCCATAAGGTTATCCATGTATTCCAAGCGGTTTTTGATTAAAAGTATGCAAATGGTTGGAGCGCGAAACAGTTTCATTGTAGCCCCTTTTCTGCAACGTGGTATGCTAAATGGAATTTTAAGTGCTGCCCTGGCTATACTCATGTTGCTCGGTGTATATTATTTGGTTACAAAAGAGTTACCCGCACTTTTCTCAACCAAAGATTCTACATTCTTTATCCTTGTTTTTCTTGGAATACTGTTGCTGGGCATTATTGTTTCGTTACTAAGCACATTTTTATCGGTAAAGAAATACTTAAGAACCAAAGTGGAAGACCTCTATTAAAGCTATTTTTGAGCCTAATTAATTGGCATGAACGAAGAACCTACTCCAATTTTCAAAAAGCGTAACTACCAGCTAATGGTGCTGGGTATTTTATTAATTGTAGCCGGATTCCTGCTAATGGCCGGTGGTGGCGGCGATGATCCCGCCGTTTTCAAAACAGACCAGGTGTACAGTTTTAGGCGAATAACCCTGGCTCCACTACTTGTACTGGCGGGTTTTGCGCTTGAATTCGTCGCTATTTTCAAAAAATAATTATTTCCGTGGATTGGCTAAAAGCACTGTTACTTGGCATAGTTCAGGGTCTTACCGAATTTTTACCTGTTAGCAGCAGCGGCCATATTGAACTTGGACAGGCACTACTTGGCTTTGAAGCCGAAAACGATTTGGCATTTTCTTTACTGGTCCACTTAGCCACGGTACTCAGCACGATTATAGTTTTTAGGAAAGATATCCTGGGTATTCTCAAAGATATTTTAAAATTCGAATGGAATGTTTCTACCAGGTTCGCTGCATATATTATCATTTCCATGATACCGGCAGTAGTAATCGGCTTTACCTTAAAAGATCAGTTAGAAGCATTGTTTAAAGGAAAAGTTGCCTTTGTAGGAATAATGCTTTTAGTAACCGGCCTGCTACTATTAAGTACGGTATGGATCAAACCTAAAGGAGGCAGGCTTACTCCGCTTAAAGCATTTATAATAGGCATTGCACAGGCTGTAGCCTTACTGCCGGGTATATCGCGCTCCGGAGCCACCATTGCCACAGCATTAAACCTGGGAGTGAGCAGAGAACAGGCCGCCAGGTTTTCCTTTCTCATGGTCTTACTTCCCATCATTGGCGCAAGTATTATAGAACTCAAAGATGTTTCCGGTTCAACCACAACCATTAATTCAACCACTCCTCTCGTACTTGGTTTTATTGGAGCTTTTATTAGCGGATTACTGGCATGTACCTGGATGATTAAATTGGTAAAAAAAGGTAAGATCCAATACTTTGCCTACTACTGCTTTGCAATTGGTATAATTGCTATTGTTTCTACCTTGTTATGATCGAATTCAAACCGCCATATAACTTTAAGCAAGGTGCCCTATTGTTAATTGATAAGCCAAAAGACTGGACTAGTTTTGATGTGGTGAAGAAAGTGAAATTCAGCATAGGCGAAAAGGTAGGTCATGCAGGCACCTTAGATCCTTTGGCTACAGGATTGCTAATTTTGGCTACCGGAAAATTCACTAAAAGACTTACAGAGTTAACCCATTTAGGAAAGACCTATACCGGAATTATAAAAATGGGTGCTACCACACCATCTTTCGACAGAGAGACAGAAGAAGAGAATATAAGAGACTGCGGACATATTTCAGAAGAAATGATATTAAACGCCGCCAGGAAATTTGATGGGGATATTTGGCAGTTACCGCCCATGTTTTCTGCTGTAAAACGCAAGGGCAAAAGACTGTACAAATACGCCCGTAAAGGAGAAGAAGTTGAAATTGCACCAAGAAATGTGTTGATTGATCATTTCACCATAGAATCTGTTAACGGTGCATTAATTGAGTTTGAGATCAAGTGCAGCAAAGGAACATACATTCGGTCCATTGCTAATGATCTGGGCAAAGAACTTGGCGTAGGTGCTTATTTGCATGATCTAAGACGAACCGCAATTGGCAAGTTTAGTGTTCAGGATGCCTGGCAGTTACCCAATTTGATCGATCACATTAAACAACAGAAGGTTTATGAGAGTGATCACTAAACTTTCAGATATACCTGAAGTAGAGAACCTGGTGCTAACCATAGGTACTTTCGATGGTGTACATCTCGGACATGTGACAATTATTGAACGGCTCAATCAAATTACAAAAAGTATAAATGGTAAGAGTGGATTAATCACGTTCGACCCGCATCCGCGCATGATCTTAGACCCAAAGCCTCAAAAAGGCAGTAAGCTTGAACTGCTTACAACCATTGAAGAAAGAGCCGGCAGATTGGAAACTCTCGGGCTGGATTACCTCTTCATCGTTCCTTTCTCGGTAGATTTTGCCAATCAACCCGCAGAGGAGTACATCTCTCAATTCCTTGTGCGTAACTTTTCACCAAAGGTTATCGTTATAGGTTACGATCACCGATTTGGAAAAAACCGAAAAGGTGATGTGGCTATGTTAGTAAATAAGAGTGTCGATTTGGGTTTTGAAGTGGAAGAGATAAGCGAACATGCCGTTAATAATCTGAAACTTAGTTCAACACAAATAAGAAAACATCTTTCAAACGGTGATATACAGTTAGCATCGGGTTTGTTGGGTTATAATTACAAACTGAGCGGCTATGTCGTACACGGTGATAAACGAGGCAGTGAAATTGGATTTCCCACAGCAAATATTGAAGTGGATAATGTAAATAAGCTCATTCCTGCTATGGGTGTTTATGCAGCAAAAGCCGAAATAGTGGGCAAAAAATATAAGGCTATGCTCAATATTGGTACCAGGCCTACGTTTCAAGGAAAGAAGAAAACAATAGAAATACACCTTTTAGACTTTGATAACCGTATATATGGCGAGCGTTTGAGCATTACCTTTGTCAGGTTTTTAAGGAAAGAAAAAGCCTTCGGCAATGTGGGTGAACTTGTAAAACAGTTAAAATTAGATAAAGCCGAGGTTATTAAAACCCTTAAGTTGGAAAAATGAGAGATCAGATTACACTTGAAATACTCAAGGAAGATTTTGGCCTGCCAAACATCATCATTTACGCCATTCCGGTAATGGTTCTATTAGCAGTACTTGAAATGTATCTTGGTTACAAGAAAAAGCGCAAGATCTATGAGAAAAAGGATTTTTGGGCTAATGTAGGTGTAGGTGTAGGTTACATTCTTCAGGGGTTAGTGGCTAAAGCACTCTTATTCTTCTTAATTATTTGGGCCTATAATATTGCACCCGTACAATGGCCGCTTACCTGGTGGAGCGCAATTGCCTGCTACGTTGTTTTCGACTTTTTCCGTTTTTATGCCCACAAACTGTCGCATGAAATAAACGTACTCTGGGCTACACACGTTACCCACCACAGCTCAGAGAGATTTAACCTAAGTACTTCCTTTAGACTAAGCTGGACACAGATGATAAAGGTATTTCTTTTTGTACCCGTTGGACTTTTTGGCTTCCACCCTTTGTGGTTCTTTTTGGCTCACCAGTTAGGCGTTTTATATCAGTATTGGGTTCATACAGAATTGATCGGCAAATTGCCGAAACCTATCGAATTCATATTTGTTACTCCAAGCCATCACAGAGTACATCATGGCAGAAATGACAAATATTTAGACCGAAACTACGGTTCTACCCTAATTATTTGGGACCGTATGTTCGGCTCCTTTCAGGAAGAAGAAGAGAAGGTTGATTTCGGTATTACCAAGCCATTGAGGTCTTACAACATCTTCACCATTAACTTTCATGTTTGGAGCGACATAGTGCATGATCTGCGCCATTCAAGAAGTTTCAAGGAATCAATGGCCATTTTATTCCGCGGACCCGGTAAGTATCATAGAGAAGAGTTTGATCCGAAGCCTTCATTAACATCTGATACATCGGGAGTTTCAAACGTTGGTCCATCTAAAAGAGCATCTTAAAACCACATTATGGCGCGTACACCCACTACTCAAATTCCGTTAGGATTTACAGCTCCTGACTTTTCATTACCCGATTCAGTTTCAGGAAAAACGCTTACTCTATCCGATATTAAAGGCAATAAAGCAACTGTGGTAATGTTCACCTGCAATCATTGTCCGTTTGTCAAACACGTTAGCACAGGTTTGGTTGAACTGGCCAACGATTATATTTCAAAAGAGATCGGTTTTGTGGCCATTAGCAGTAACGATGTAAAAAACTATCCCGAAGACAGACCGGAATTGATGAAAAAACTGGCTTTGGAAGAAGCTTATCCATTTCCTTATTTATACGATGAAAGTCAGGACGTTGCTAAGGCTTACACGGCAGCATGCACTCCCGACTTTTCCATATTTGATGCAAACCTGAAGTGCGTTTACCGCGGTCAGTTAGATGATTCGAGGCCGGGAAATGATATTCCCGTTACCGGAAAAGATATTCGTGCCGCTCTGGATGCAATCCTGAATAATAAACCTATTTCACAAGATCAGAAACCAAGCATAGGTTGCAATATTAAGTGGAAAGAAGCTTGACAGCAATCCTTTTCTTCAAGAAATCGAAATATGTAGGCGAAATGTATCTTTGCACAAAATAGAAAATGGGAAAAGGAGACAGAAGAACTAAAAGAGGAAAGATCATTAAAGGATCGTTTGGCCGTAGTCGACCGAAAAAAAGGCAAAATGTAGAAGCTTTAAGAAGAACAAAATCGGTAGCACCACAGGTTAAAGCCAAAGATGAAGAAGAATAGATGATGTTTAGAACCGTCATATTGATCGTTTTTATAGTGGCCATTATTGGTCTTAGGTTAGTGCTTCAAGACCTTGCCAATTTTGCACCCATTGCAGCTGCCGGAATATTTGCCGCTTTTTATTTTAAGAAATATTGGGTGGCCGTAGCCGTTCCGTTAACTGCCCTTTTATTCACTGATACTATTGTACATAGTGAAACAGGTATGGGCTTGTACTCAGGTCGGTTGGTTGACTATTTTGCCATAGCCCTTGTAATTGCCTTTGCATATTTTGCCTTTAAAAGAAACAGAAAGCTATGGAATATCGGTTTAACTGTTCTTATCGGTTCACTGATCTTCTTTTTTGTATCTAATCTCGGTGTTTTTCTACTTGGAAATATGTATGCGAAAACCCCTGCCGGCCTTGTTGATTGCTTTGTAAAAGCCATTCCGTTTTACCGTGGCACCTTAATTGGTGATCTTTTCTTTACAGGTGTATTCTTCGGCTTGTTTGAGCTGGCCCAGGCGTATATTCCTGCACTTGCAGAAGAAAAAGCATAATTTTATATGAATAGGATTATGGGTTGAAGGCTCTGAAGTAGGAAAAACCTATTGTTCGCTAACCTAATCATTTACAACCTAACCATCGCGGCCCTCGAGCCGCGATCTGTAATCATCTTAGGCCTTTATATTATAGTTTCTTTGACTTCTGATAGATGCCGGCTCGGAGACGGGCATTGCTTCCCATAGTTCTGATGCCGGCATACCTGCCGGCTATTCCCTAAAATTATAACGTAGTCCCACTTTAACATTGGAGTCCTCGGCTGTGTAGCCTAAGTTCTCCACAATATCTTCATCTAATACATTGCGTAAGCTACCATACAAGTGAAATTGGTCATTGGCAAACTTTACAGAACCTGTAAGATTCAGCAGGTTATAACCATCAACCGGTATTTCATCTACCTTAAAGGTTTGACTGTTGAATAAAGGCATAATACGTTTACCTACTCTCCGGTAATCTGCTGACAGTGTAAAGTTTTTTAGGTTTTGCGGTGTCAACGATGCACTACCGCCCCACTCCGTTCCCGGCAGCCGGAATAGCTCACTATTTTCCTTTCTGTCGGTAAAGCCGACAAAGGCTTTTGCCACCAGGCCTTTAAACGGATTAACCTGTAGTCGTGCATCCAGGCCCTGTGCAAAGGTCTTACCTTCAAAATTGGCGTAACGAAACGTAGTGTTAGAAAATCCAATGGGGTTGGTTTCTCTCCTGAAATATATTGCCGTTGTGAACGATAAGTTATCAGCATAGTAGAGAGCTGAGTTCACCTCATAAGTTTCACTTTCTTCGGGAGATAAGGCATTATTCCCAAATGCTGAATAGAGTTGATATAATGTTGGCGTGTTAAATGCAGTGGAAATTCCTCCCGAAAGCTTCCAGTTAAATTTCCCTAAGTTGGTTAAACGGCCAACTCTTCCGTGGTAAACCAAATGGTTGCCATAGTCATTGTGATGATTTAACCTTGAACCAGCCTCAAAAAAGAAATTGGCACCCGGCTCATATTTTAAAGCTGCATAAGGATCAAAGATGGAAACCGATGCCGAATCTGCTGAAATGTTCTGTCCATATTTTCCGGTAAAAAAATCAACACCATACTGATCGGATTTTGATGCCACAAACTGAAGTCCTGTGGTTATAGAAAGTTTGTCTCCAATATTCTGCACATTGAACATATCAGCCCCAAAACTCTGCGATTCAAACCGAGCAAACTCTTTATTGGTTTTTGGTGAAAACGGACTATATTGAATTCTTTCCGCATCCTGGAAACTGAAGTTTGCCTGTAAAATTCCCTTACCGTGTTTCCATTTTGGGTTCACAATGGCCTTTACTTCAGAATTTGACTGTTCGTCCTTACCATCTGTAAAGGGGCCGGCATCAAAAGCGTAATCGATATGGGCTATATTGAGTAAGCCGCCAACTTCAAAACGGTTATCGGGTTTAAAGGTCAAATCAAGTCCAACATTTTGTTTATCAGCTTTATCGCGGTCAAAGCCCTGGTTCTCCTTGTCTAAGGCCGCGGAAAATCCATTACTGTCCTCATTGCTATAGTTTGCTCCGAAAAACAAATTTTTCATCTTATTTGAAGCACCAATGCTAAAAGCCTGCTTAAAAGTTGACCACTTACCGGCTTCAAAGATGGCATCGGCTGAAAAGGGCTGCTCTGATTCTTTCAAAATAATATTTATCACTCCGGCCGATGCCCGCGAACCATGCAAAGTACCCGCTCCGCCGTAAGTCACTTCAATATGCTCCACTAACTCAACCGGAATTAAATTCAGATCCTGCAAGTGACTAATGTTGGACTCGTCACTTACCGCCACGCCGTTAATTAAAATTAGCACATCATTTTCCCGTCCGCCGCGCATGGAATACAACTTTGGGCTACCGGCGTTTCCTGTAGTCTCCCCAACATGTACACCCGGTAGTTGATTAAGCAGTTGCGATAACGAACTTGCCGGGAAATTTGACAAGTCAAGCGAATCGATAACCATTACAGAATGTGCCGTTTTACCGGCAATAGTTTCCTGTTTGTTACCGGTAACGGTTACTTCATTTACAAAAACGGAAAGTGAGTCTTGCGAAAAAACAATGCTTTGGAAAGCAACCAAAGCAAGAAGAAGTAAACTTCTTCGAATTAATATATAAGTCATATAATTTATTTAAACTCCCAATCTCCGGAGAGCAGTTAACAATAATGACTCAGGCAGGTCTTCCGGCTCATCTTTTATTGTAAACACCTTCCCGCTTGTGCAGTGGTATATCGTTTACAATACATACAGACTTACGGCTGCGGAGACAGCTCTTGCTTTTCACAAGATTCCCTCTTAGTCCCGGGCTATCCGGGAAACCTAAATCAGGTGCTAAAATACGGTGAGGAAAGTTAATCTTCGGGAAATGTTAATAGTCACTTAAAATGCTCTTTACAACTGCTAATTGTTGGTCATCCTTCATGTATAAACTATCTCCCTTTTGTGAGTTTTTTAATTTCTTTATCGAAGTCGCTTTCTATTTTTTGCGTTTTGTTGAATTTGTCATACTCCTTTATTGCTTTAGACTTTGCCTGTTTTGCAGAGATTGAGCCTTTGCCTGACAATACTTTGTACTCGTTAAACGAGAGAAACCTATTTACACTATCGGCGAAAGCGGCCATTGTAAACGTGTTGCGGTTTTCAATTATGTTTTCGATATAGTCGAAAAACCCTGACACGGTACGTTCCAGTTTTCTTATCTCATTTTCGGGCAGATAGTTTTTAGCTATTTGAGCATCTGATTTTAGAATACGGCCTTCCGGGGCATTTTTCCAGGTGGTTAAGCCCATATTCTCTTTTTTGCTATCAGCTTTTTTGTAGATAAGTTCTGCTGCGGTATTGCCTGTTATGGCGTAGTGAAACTTGTTTTGTACGGAAGCATAGAAGTCTTTGGTTATTTGTGCACCCGGGTCGTAATCTTCGCTGCATTCGGCAAAAATATCGGTGATCTGTTGGTAGATTCTCCGCTCACTGGCACGAATAGAACGAACACGTTCTAAGAGTTCTTTAAAGTAATCTTCGCCGAAGGTAGCATTGCCTTGTTTTAGGCGCTTATCGTCCAATACAAAGCCTTTAACTATATACTCTCTTAGCGTTTTAGTAGCCCAAATACGGAATTGCGTACCCCTCTGGGATTTTACGCGGTAGCCTACTGATATGATTACATCAAGGTTATAAAAATCTATGTTTCTAACCACTTCCCTCTCTCCTTCTTGTCGAACTGTTCGGAATTTCCGAACAGTTGTATCCTGCTCCAATTCACCTTCTGAAAAGACATTGCTAATATGCTCACTAATAGTAGATTTTGCTCTACCAAACAGTTCATGCATCCCTTCTTGCGTAAGCCAAACCGTTTCGTCTAACACAAGAACATTGAGGGTAACATCTCCATTATCATTGGTATAGAGTATAAATTCGCTCTCGTTAGGTACTAATTCACTCATTACGCTTCAGGTTTTTCGAAAAGGACATATATGATTGCTTTACCAAAACAAGCTGAGTTTATAACTGAATTTCATTTCAGCCCATTTTATTGAAACAAACATTAACAAATATAGTGAATTGATCGATTTGCAGAACTCATTTTCCATGCTGCAAAACCCTCCAATTGTTACCGGAAAATCCTAATGGTAACGAGGGGGTATTAAAGAAATATGGCATCTGTTAAAGCCATAAAAGCATATAACTGAGCTGCGGCTAAGCCTCCAATTGCCTGGGTTTTTTACTTATAATACCCTCCAATATCTGCACAACTTCATCTAACTCTTCGCGGGTATTGTACTTGGAAAATGAAAACCGGATGGTGGGCTTTGTAGTATCGGCACCAATTCCTTCCAGTACATGCGAGCCGGCATTAGCACCTGAGCTGCAAGCACTGCCTGCTGATGCGCAAACGCCGGCTATGTCTAGATTAAAAAGTAGCATAGCCGAAGATTTTTTAACCGGAAACTGGACATTCAGCACAGTAAACAATCCGTTTTGCTGACAGCCGTTAAACTTCACTCCTTCTATTTTCTGCAACTGGCTTTTGAAATACTGCTTTAAACCGGAAATGTATTCATACGTAGCATCCAATTCTTCATAGGCCAGGTCAAAGGCTTTGGTAAAACCCAAAATACCCGCTACATTTTCTGTTCCTGAACGCATATTCCGCTCTTGTCCTCCGCCATGTATAAACTGGTCAATGTGTACATCGGAATTGATGTATAGCATGCCGCATCCTTTAGGGCCGTGAAATTTATGTCCGGCCCCTGATAAAAAATGTATGTTAAGTTTTTCCAGATCGAAAGGGTAATGCGCAATGGTTTGAACCGTATCGGAATGAAAGTAAGCCCCGTACTCTTTGCATATATTTCCAATTGCCTCAATGTCGTTTACTGTACCAATCTCATTGTTGGCGTGAATGAGTGTGACCAAAACTTTCTCATCCGAGTGTTTTTCAAGGAGTTGTTTTAAATGCTCATGATCAAAATAGCCTAATTCATCAACATTTAGATACTCTACCGTAGTACCCTGGTCGGCCATATTTTTCACACTGTCCAAAACGCAATGGTGCTCCAGTTCAGATGAAATGATACAGGTAACACCAAGATCACGCACACAGTTTTTAATAACCGTATTGTTGCTCTCCGTGCCTCCCGAAGTAAAAAATATTTCGCCGGGCGAAGCATTAAGCCGGCGCGCTACTGTTTTTCTGGCCCGCTCAATAGCCGCTCTTGCTTCACGTCCCTTTGCATGAACCGATGACGGGTTACCGTACAACTCCTGAAAAGCCGGCAACATAACATCTAATACCCGTTCATCCAGCTGGGTTGTGGCAGCACTATCGAGGTAAATTATTTTCTTCATGAGTAGTAATGATTTCGTTGCAAAGTTAAGTATTCCCGGTACGCTTATTGGCCATAATCTCTTTGATCTCCTGCTTCATTTTCTCAGCTAAACTATCGGCCAGGCTTTCCGAAGCACTCTCCGTATATATTCTTATGATAGGCTCGGTATTAGACTCCCGTAAATGAATCCAGTCACTGCCATCGAGATAAATTTTAAGTCCGTCTTCCTCATTCAATTCATAGTTCCGGTATTTCTCTTTTATCGCTTCGGCAATAAGTGGAAATTTGGTATCCTTATCAACATCCACTTTGTGTTTTGCTATATGATATTTCGGATACATATTACGCAAAACAGAACATCGTTTATCCCACCGTGCCATCTGGCTTAAAAACAACGCAATACCAACAAGAGCATCTCTTCCGTAGTGCAGTGCCGGATATATTACTCCTCCGTTTCCCTCGCCTCCAATAATAGCATGGGTTTCTTTCATAACTTTCACCACATTAACTTCTCCAACAGCAGCCGCCGCATATTTGCCGTCACGTTTTTCTGTTATTTCTTTAAGGGCAATAGTAGATGAGAGGTTGGAAACCGTATTTCCCGGTGTACGTGAAAGCACATAATCGGCAATGGACACCAGCGTATATTCTTCACCAAACCAACTTCCATCTTCGCTAATAATGGCCAGTCTATCTACATCAGGATCAGCTACAAAAGCCACATCTACTTTATGTGCCTTCACCGCCGTAATGGTTTCCTTTAAATTTTTTGGTAAAGGCTCCGGTACGTGTGCAAAATGACCGGTTGGTTCGCAATTCACTTTAACTACTTCCGCACCAAGTGCTTCCAAAAGTCCGGGAACCGCTATGCCTCCGCTTGAGTTAATGCCATCAACCAACACCTTAAAACCAGCATTTCTCACTGCATTTGCATCTACCAACTCCAAATCCAATACCGCCTGAATATGCTTATCGAGGTAAGAATCATCAGTAGTGTAACCGCCCAGATCATCTACTTCGGCATACATGAACTGCCCATTTTCGGCAAGATCCAATAGTACATCAGCATCTTCCTGGCTTAGGAACTCTCCTTTTTCATTGAGCAATTTTAGGGCGTTCCACTGCTTCGGATTATGGCTGGCTGTTAAAATTATTCCACCTCCCGAGTAAGACCATGGCACAGCCATTTCAACTGTAGGTGTGGTGGAAAGACCAAGATCAATCACATCAATACCCATAGCTCTAACAGTGCTCGTAACTAATTGATTAATTAGTTCGCCCGAGATTCTGGCATCTCGACCTATTACAATTTGCCTTTTGTTTCCCCGATCGATCAACCATTTACAATAGGCCGAGGTAAATTGCACAATATCGACAGGCGTGAGATTGTCGCCCACCTCATTGCCGATGGTTCCTCTTATTCCGGATATAGATTTTTTTAAAGGCAGATTAGATAGTTTTGTTGCCGCAAAAGTATGGCTTAACAATTGAAAAATCCTGATCAAAATACCAGGAAAGCCGAATGGTTCTCCGATTGGTTCAACACGCCCTATTATCACATTTTGTATAAAAACCGAAATGATGAAGAAGCGCAACAGTTCATCGACAATTTGTTGAAAGTGTTGCAGTTAGAAAAAGGCGCGAAAGTCTTAGATCTGGCCTGTGGTCGCGGGCGGCATTCAATTTATTTATCGGAAAAAAAATTGGATGTTACCGGCATAGATATTTCGAAAGAGAATATTGCGTTTGCGCGGCAAGTTGAAAAAGAAAATTTGCATTTTGCTGTACACGACATGCGCATACCATACGCTGACAATGAATTCGATGCTACTTTTAATCTCTTTACCAGTTTCGGCTATTTCAACAGCACGGATCAAAATGTTCAGGTTTTAAAAGGTATTGCACAAAGCCTAAAGCCGGATGGAAAGTTTGTTATCGACTTTTTCAATGTACACGAAGTAGCTGATAATCTGGTTTCTTTTGAAGAAAAGAAAGTAGATGATATAAATTTTATCATCAGGCGAAAAATGGAAAATGGTTCCATTGTTAAAACCATTTCATTTTTGGCCGATGAGCAGGCCTGGATATTTCAGGAGCGGGTGGATAAGCTCTCGATTGATGACTTTACTACTATGTGTGCACAAGCCGGTCTTACCATAAACCACGTTTTTGGAAATTACAATCTGGAACCTCACGAACAATGCTGCTCTGAGCGATTGATCATTGTTGGGTCGAAGATTGGCTAAAAACTAACGGTGTTGAGCGGATTTGTAAGCAGCGTTAAATAACTGTGGACTTTCAAATCCACCTCTGCTGCCGAATACTCATTTTACTATAATTCACAACAAATACCATCCAGGCAATAAATACAAAGCTTGCGCCCACAATATTTGGCAGGGTAACATTAATAGAGCCTATATACGCAGAGATCAACGGCGGCAACATAAAAGCGACGGAGCGGATGCTCTGTTGAATTCCTAATATCTGACCCTGAATTTCTCTTCCGGCACTATTTGAAACGATTGAGATCATATTTGGTTGAAACAACCCAAATGAAATAGGCATAATGGGTGCCACAAAATAGAGCATTCTCATATCCTTAGGCAATAAAAACAAAATTAAACCTGCCGCCAGCATGAGCATGGCCACAACCACTATTTGCCGGGGTTGAAACTTGCGGGAAGCTATTTGCGTAATGCCCAACTGCGTTATAAGGAGCCATATACCAACATAGGTAAAGAAAGTACGCAGTCCGGCACGGTTGAAGTTTAACCTGTCCAACAAATAAACTGCCGAGTACTGCGTAAAGAAGGTAAAGCCCAGGTTAATAAGAAAAATGACTAACAAAATGGCCCCTAAACTCTTAATGGCAAAGGCCTGGTTGATATTCTTAAACCCTTGTAGCGGATTAACTTTGGTAATAGTTGCCGTCGTTTTTTTAAATGTTTCCGGTATAAAAGCAAAGATCATCAATCCACTTAAAAGGCTCAACAGCATAGCCGTAAAAAAGGGTGTAGAATCGTTAAACCATGATACATTATTCGGATCGGCAAGAATGTCGCCGAGTACAGGGCCAAAAATAAAGCCGAAGCTAAAAGCAGCACCCAGCAGGGCGAAATTGGCTGCTCTGCGCTGCGGGCTGCTTAAATCGGCTATAATGGAATACAGAATTGAAACGCTGCCGCTAAAAAAACCGGTTATAAACCGACCGAGAAAAAGCAACGGTAAAGAAAAAAGTAGCACCCCAACAGAAAACACTAAGTAACCGGCTGCTCCACTTGTTTTCATTTTTGCAGCACCCAACAATTTTTTTGGATGATTTGATATAGTTCAGCTTGTTGATCATCCATTTTTAGTGTAGTAGATTTAAAATGTTTAGATTCAGGTAATTGAAAAGTGATTTGATACATGTTGTGAGTTATTTCATGTGCTTTTTTGATGGAGATATCTGACTTTTGCTTCTTTAACAATCTATCCATTTCCATATAAATGCAGTAGGCTACAAAAGATATACATATGTGTGCCTGAATTCGATGTACCAACCTGTGATAGACGGGTCTTATTCTTAAATCTGTTTTTGAGATCCTGAATGCTTTTTCTATTTGCCAAAGTTGATGGTAATTATCTATAATTTGTTTTTTACTCAATTTGGAGTTAGTTATGTATCCTTTAAGTCCGTCCCACACTACGTCTTGATCAAACTTGTGATAGTCAATTTCAATATCCACCTTGCCTGTCATTTTTAAGTACTTATTATATCCCTTGTTATTGATATTGGACTTGGTGAGCTTTCCTGAACGCAATCGTTTTTCTAATCTCTGCAAACCACGCTTTCGGTTATGTGCATCTTTGCTTGCTCTTTTTGATGAGTAGCAGACAATTAATCGCTGAGCATTTCGCGTAATTTGTCTCACCTGACCATCTTCCCACTGTTGGGATGTAATTTGCTTTTTGACTGCTTTCGATTCATTTTTTATTCTTGCGCCAATTATGTATTCGTACTGTTGATCTTCAAGGGCTTGAAGATTCTTGTTGGACAAAAGAGCTGAATCAGCAATTACAATGGGTTTTCCTAAATCAAATCGATTGCTCATTTTTTCAAGGAAGGGGATTAACGTATGCCCTTCATAGGTGTTGCCTTCAAAAATATCATAACCAATTGCATAACCCTGTAAGCCTACCAGCAAGCCAAGATAGATTTGAGGATGTGAGTGTTTTCCATCTTTTGAAAAGCCGGTTTTACGAAGGTCATCTTCTTCAGATGCCTCAAAGTAAAGAGTGGTCATATCATAGAATACGATCGACAACTTACCGCCAAGTAGTTTTTTAGTATGCTCAAAGGCAATTTGCTCAATCTTGTCCTTGAGTTGGCTATTTAACTTATCTAAAAAACGATATATGCTGTCTATGTTTATATGAACGCCTTGGTAACGATACAAATACTCAATGGTTTTTAACTTGCTTAGTGGAAAAGCTAATCGAGCGATTACTATATGACGAAACAACTCTTCTTTGATATTACCAAAACCGATATGATCAAACAAACTCCCATATATCAATTCAGGGCCAATGGTGCGAATGCTGGCATTACTTAACTGATCAATAGCAGATTCTATGACTGCATCTGATGGAGAAACAAACAATTGAGATTGTCCTTGCAACCGTTCTATCTCTTGCCTGCCCATAGCTACCAACCTTTCAATCTGTTGAGCACTTTTACCACAACCTATGGTCTTAACAACCTTATTAGACCTATTGATTTTTTCAATAATCTGTACCGAAATGCTTCCTGATCGATTTTTTAATTTTCGTAAAAACACACCTGAAAATAGGTCTGCAGCACCCAATTTCAAAAACTTGGTGTTGATTTTCAATCACTTATGATACTTTTTCTGGCGAGTGCGGAAAACAAGAAAAAAGTAGCACCCCAACAGAAAACACTAAGTAACCGGCTGCTCCACCAACCATACTTCCTATTACTATTTTCTTTCGGCCATATCTGTCTGATAAGCCGCCCAGCATAGGTGCACCAAAAAATTGCGCTAAGCCAAACAAAGCGATCAATGACAGATAGACCCAGTTTTTGGCATTTTGTGATGTTCCGAGGGCAAACAAACCTTCGGTTTCCTTAATATATGGTGCCATCACAACTATCACTATTCCTATACCCAGCATATCAATGAGTACCGCAAAAAATAGCGCAATGAGTACCCGCCAGTTGGTTTTGGGTTGTTCAGTCATTTATATACTGCTTACTCTTCAAGCTTAGGGTTATGCAACACAACCGGATCGGAAGTTCGTTTCCGTAACTTGAAATTGAAAAACTCTACCAGCATAGAAAAGAAAATGGCAAAATACAGGTATCCTTTAGGTATAGCACCTATTTCGGAGCCGCCAAATTTCAAGTGAGCTATGTGTGCACCTTCTGCGATTAACATAAAACCGATAAGCAAAAGAAAAGAAAGCCCTAAGATCTGTACCGATGGGTGCTTGTTTACAAAATTAGCCACGGGTCCGGCAAATAAGATCATTACAAGTATGGATATCACAACAGCTATTATCATAATGAGAATACCAGGATTCAGTGCCCCTTGCCAGTTCGGCACTAATTCAACCATACCTATTGCAGTTAGAATTGAATCAAATGAAAAGACGATATTCAAACCCGCAATTTGGACTATGGCATTTACTAATGAATTAGCAGCTTTTCCCTTACCTTCATCGTGTTTATCGCCTTCGAGTTTATGGTGAATTTCAGAAACCGCCTTATATAAAAGGAATAAGCCGCCCGCAAACATTATAATGGCATACCAGCTTAACTCGAATTGAACAAAACCATCATGAACCACTTTAAACGGTTTGGTAAGTTTGAGTACAAAGGCTATCCCAAACAATAACAGTATTCTAAAAACCATGGCCAGTATCAAGCCAATATTGCGTGCCCTGTTACGTAAGTCATCCTTCAGTTTATTCGATACAATGGATATGAAAACGATATTGTCAATACCTAACACAATTTCCATGAGCGTTAGTACCAACAGGCTCATCAGGCTTTCTGCACTTAAAAGATATTCCCACATAGCAACTATGAATTAATTGTTGAATTGTTAATTGTATAATGTGAAGATAGTAAGTGGTCAGATTGTGAAAAAACTGACCATCAACTTGTACCCCGGCCAAACTGTTTCAACATTCTAATGTGCGATAGAAAGGCCTGCCTGGTATGCGCAAACTGATAATACGGAAGATTAAATTCCGCTGTTGTTTTCTTTACAATCTCAGCGATTTGGGGATAGTGCACGTGGCTTATAGACGGAAATAAGTGATGTTCTATCTGGAAGTTTAGGCCGCCAACCATCCAGGTTACTAATTTGTTTTTCGGTGCAAAGTTGGCCGTGGTTTTAACCTGATGCTCGGCCCAGGTTTCATCTAACATTTTTGCCGGAGCTTCGCCGTGATTATCAGGACCTTCGACGACATGAGCCAGTTGAAAAACCGTACTTATAAAAGCTCCGGTGAGTAGATGCATTACAACAAAACCAATAAGCACAGCATACCAAGGTAATCCTAATAGTATAGGCAGTGCCACAATGTAAAACAAGTAAACCAGCTTGCTAATAATTAAAAATGCAGCCTGACCCGATGCCTTTTGACCGCTCTTAGCTACCAAACCTTTTCTTTTGTACTTGAATAGTTGCGCCAAATCTTTTTTAAAGACCCAGCTTAAAGTGGCAAATCCATATAAAAACGGACCATAAATATGTTGGAAGCGATGATATTTTTTTCGTTTACCGGATGGAGTAAGTTTCAGAAATGGTTTGTCTTCAATATCTTCATCAAGTTCGTAAATGTTGGTATAGTTATGATGCAGTAAATTGTGCTGAATCTTCCAGTTAAAACTGCTTCCACCAATGAAATTCATCGAATAAGACATAAGTTGGTTAACCCACTTATACTTCGAAAACGAACCGTGACACGCATCGTGCATTACATTCAGCCCGATACAACTCTTGCCAAAAAACATAATAGCGTATGTTAAAATAACGGCCCACGCCGGAAAACTAAAAATGAGCATGGCAAGATATGGAAGCAGGTAAAAGGCAAAAACAAGTGCCGTTTTCCAATACAACTTCCGGTTACCTGTTTTTTCCAGATGGTTGTTATCGAAGTAGTCCTGAACACGTTGTTTAATGGTTAGGAAGAAAGAAGGATTTTCGTTAGGCTTGTATTTGATAAATTCCACGGTGTGAAGGTAAGGCATATTCAACTTCAATCTTAATTCAATTTGATTTGATTGAAGTTTTCAAGCTCCCTCAATAGCCTTCCCCACAAACCTGTTAAACAAAAACCACTGCCCCAGCCCGCGTATAGCCATATAAATTATCATAGCAATCCATATAGCGTGACCACCAAATTGGTTTTTGAGCAAAAAGAAAATAATGAAGAACGAAAGCGTAGCCAAAAACATGGAAACCAACATTTCTGTAACCAGTGTTGCTCCGCCATATACCCCATCCCAAATAAAGGCAACTGCACCTACAATAGAAACAACACAAAGCCACAGAATAAAGGGTTGGGCACTGGCTATAACCTTAGCATCATTAGAGAACAGTCCTACGAATGTTTTACCGAAAAAGAAATAGGCGACAGCGTATAACACACCAAAACCCAACCCCCAGACCATCAGGCGTTTTACCACATTTTTTATTCTTCCTAGTTGTCCGCTGCCTACATATTTTCCAACCAAACTTTCGGCAGCATAAGCAAAACCATCAACGGCAAAACTCATAAAATAGAACAGCTCTAATAAAATGAGATTCATAGCTGCATAAGTTTCATTTACTGTTGACGAGTACCATGTGAAAAAAGCAAAAACGACATAAAGCAGAATATTACGGCCAAGAATATTTGAATTGACGTTAAGGAATCGCATGAGTTCTTTTCGGGCTAAAACCCATTTCAATTTAAAGAATTTAAATACCTTTTGATATTTAAACAAGATCATACCAACCGCAAGAAACAATGCCACGTACTGGGCCAAAACAGTTCCCCAGGCCACTCCCTTTACACCAAGACCCAAAACTTTCACAAAGTAAATGCTGGCGGCTATGTTTATCACATTGAGAATGGTTAACAAAATCATTGGGAATACGGCATTCTGCACACCATAAAACCAGCCTCGCAAGCTGTAGATAGCCATAACTGCCGGAGCGGCCAGAATGCGAACATCAAAGTAATCAATAGCATATTTAATAGCCGTGGTATTTTCATTAGTAGCCAGCCAACTGAACACATATTTGCGGATAGGTACTTTCAGCAAAAGAATTAAAATAGCAAAGAGTGAGGCAATTATCAAGGAACGAAACAATAGCAGTCCCTGCGCTCTTTCATCTTTACGCCCAAAAGCCTGTGCGGTAAGCCCGGTGGTTCCTACACGAAGAAAGCCCAAATTCCAGTAAATACCGTTAAACACCAGTGCTCCAATACCCACGGCAGTAATAAGTACAGTACCTACCTCAGGTTCATGCCCCATTAAAGCCGTATCAACCATACCCAGGAAAGGAATGGTTACATTGCTTAAAATATTTGGTACGGCGAGTTTAAATATCTCCTTATTTGTACTGCCGAATTTCACGGCGGCAAAGGTAGGTTTTGAAATTTGAGTTCAGTAAACTAAAAATTACCGTTATGATCATTTTGAGATTACCTTTGAAGAAAATTAAATAATGGCATTACAGAAAGGAGACAAAGCACCCGATTTCAAATTTATTTCAACGGAAACAGAAGAAGTAACACTCAGCGATTACCAGGGTAAAAACCTGTTATTACTCTTTTTCCCGCTGGCTTTTACCGGTGTTTGCACTCAGGAAATGTGTGATATGCGCGATGGCCTGCAGAGTTACAATAGCCTAAATGCTGAAGTATTGGCCGTATCGGTTGATTCGCCAATGGTGCTTGGCAAATTCAAAGAAGAACTGGATTTGAACTTCAAGTTAGCATCAGACTTTAACGCCGATGCCGTAAAGGCTTATGGAGCCGTTTACGATGAGTTTGTATTGGGTATGCGTAATGTAGCCAAACGATCGGCGTTTGTAATAGATTCAGATGGAGTTATCCAATACGCCGAAGTATTGGAGAGCGCAGGCGATTTGCCCGATTTTGCGGCTGTTAAAACCGCGTTGGGAGGACTGTCTAATTGAGCAAGCCCGAAAAATTTAACATCCGTGTTTACGGTGTTCTCAAGCGGGCCGCCAAAGTCCTTATGGTAAAGGAGCAACATAAAGGGCTTGATTTGATGAAGTTTCCCGGAGGTGGTGTAGAGCCTGGAGAAGGCATTGTTGATGCTTTGAAGAGAGAATGGACAGAAGAAACCGGAACAACCATTACCGATCTCCATCATTTTTATACTACCGAAGATTTTGTACCATCGGCTTTCAACCCGGCCGATCAAATTATTAGCGTGTATTATCTGGTAAAATGCGCAGAGGAAGTGCCTGCCGAATATGCCGGCCTTACATATACCTGGACAGAATTGCACCAATCTAACGTTGCCGGTATTACTTTACCAATTGACCGCATTGTATTCGAAAAATTGCTTAACGGTAACTGATGATTATTCCATTGGAATACCGTTTAAATACATTCCTAAGTCGTGTTTTGGCTGTAATGATGGAAGAATTTCTTCTTTAAAAGGAGTAGGTTGTGCAATAATATCTATCGTGCTTATGCCGTCAATATCATCCAACGCCGCTTTAAGAAGTGGTTCTTCCACATCTCCCAGGGGTTTCAGTCCGTCTGCGAGATAAGTTCCTTCGCTAATTGATTTATCAGGATCGAAACCATTGGTATAATCACTAAAATCATTGGCATTGGCCAAACGGAAAATCAAAGGCTGCATAGCACTTTTATGGTTTGGATTGGCTGTATCCTTATCTAAATAATCCGAACCGGGGGAGTCATAAAGCGTTCTTGAACCCACATTTTTACCGGTTGTAGTAGTACCGACCAGTTTAATATCAATGTATGGATCTAAGCCATTAATTATAAGTTCGCTCGCAGATGCCGTATTTCCTGATATTAGAACGTAAAGCTTGGTCATGCCGAGAGAATTTATTGTCTCCTCACCAATGTTTTTAAAATCGCCGTCTCTTATTATAACCTTATCAGTAAAATCCAATTTCAAATCATTGCTACTCTTTTTCGGACTAAAAGCTAGTTTACCAAATTGTTGTCCGGTGTGATTCCCGTCTATCATGCTGGCCAAATACAACGATGTTTCAACGCTACCTCCCGGATTATATCTAAGATCTAACACAAACTCATCTACATTGGCTGCTTTAAACTCGCCGAACGCTGCATTCAACTCACTATGGAAAGTGTGGGTAAAGCCGTTATATACAAGGTAGCCTACCTTCTTTCCGGTTGTGGATGTAATAACATCTTTATGGAACACCGGATTTTCCGTTAGTGTAACCGATGTCATGGCAATGGTATTTCCGTTTAAAGTGAGGGTGGTACCGTTTAAATCTGCCAGGTGCAAGGTATATGATGGTCGTTCATAAAACAGATTAAAGGCATTGTTTTTAGTAATATCTATACCGTCTATTTGCCTGATAAGGTCACCGCGTTTAAGGCCTGCCTGCTCTGCAGGAGAATTAGGCAACACATATTTGACAAAAGCAAAGTAATTAAAGTCATCGCCCATGTTAACAAAACCAAACTCATATCCAAAGCTTGTGCTTATACCCTGAAACGCATTTTCAAGAGCTACATAATCATCTACAAACCATGAAAAGCAATCCGTACAATTCGGTTTTTCACCATAATCATTAAGCAATGCGTAAAATAATTGCTCAGGATCGGAGAAACTGTTTAAAAACTTATAGTAATCGTTCAAAATATCATTCTTTGAATCGGCAAGATCTGACACCTGGGGCTGCCACAAATACCATGAGTTAAGTCCCTCCCAAACAAACTCACTAATTTCATTGGGCAAGGGTTCTGTAATAGGTGGCTGTGCCTGATCATCATCATTATAACAAGATGAAAGACCAAAAAACGTTACTGCTATAAAAAGATAGAGTAATCTATGCTGACGAATGAATGATAATTTCATTTGGAATGATTTTTTCTGATAACTAACTATAGAACAAATATCGAATTAAAAATATTGTAATGACAAATCTTAAATTAATAGTGTTAGTTGCCACGGCAGCAACATGTTTGCAATTTGCCTGTACATCAACTAAAACTCCATTTTTGTTAAAGAAGGCAACTTATCAATCGTACGTTACGGGTAAGTTAAGTAGTGGCAGTAATATTGAAATTGAAGTTGCAGGTGCGGAAGATGGTGTAATATTCGAATCCATAGTCTTTAGGCGACAACTTATACCGGTTTCAACAGAAAAACTGGAGAATGGTAATACGTTGGTAACAGGCCACTTTATTCGGCATAGTGCAGAAATAGAAGATCATAAACCGGAGGTAGTCAACCAATCAGACAGATTGAATTATACGGTAAACGGCAAGGAAAATTTCATTCAGCTAAACGATTTTGAGCGCAAGCCGGTGAAGATTGTAGGCGGATATTAAGGTTTATGGTTTGTGGTTTGTGGTTTATGGTTTGAATGTTAATCATGGTACTCAAACCGTTCTTTGCGCTAACTTATACTCTATAAATCTTCCTTAGGTCACGCAACTTCAAACACCCAACATCCAGCACCCAGCACCCAGCACCCAGCATCAAACACCCAGCACTCATCATCAAACATAAACACCCAGCACCCCACATCAAACACCCAGCACCCAGCATCAAACACCCAGCATCCAACACCCAGCAATTAAAAAATCTCCGCTATCATACACCTCACGCTGCCTCCGCCATATTGCTCTATGGTAGGTATAGGTACGATCAAAGGCGTGGTAAACAACTCAATTTTGTCAATTTGCTCCTGTTTTAAACTATCATAAGCTGCTTGCGACATTATCAGAAACGTTTGTCCCGTACTGTTTTCAACCTGTAACATATTTCCGGCAAACTGATTCATTTGATTAAGGCTTATATCTATGATTGCTTTTCCGGATTGGGAAAACGCATGCCGCAATAAAGCTTGTTCCGTTTCATCTTTTATAGAATCCATACAGATTACCACAAAGTGATCGCCCATGGCCATCATAACATTGGTGTGGTAAATGGGTTGTCCGGTGGCATCCACGGCATGAAATCCAATGGTTTCATAACCCAGTTTTTCGCCCCATTCTTCCAGTAGTTGTTTATCGGTACGCTGACTGTAACATGCATAAGCCACTTTGTTCACTCTATCCAACACCAAACTGCCCGTTCCTTCTAAATATTGTTTTTCTTTTATTCTGCTGGTAAGGTCTAAGGTTTCAATGTAATTGAATCGCTCCTTTAGTATTTCAATAACATCCAACCGTACTTCCTTTTGCCTTGCCCTGGCCTGCATAGGATATATGGCAATAATACCCTCCTGATGTGTAGAGAACCAGTTATTGGGAAATACCGCATCAGGTTTTACCGGTTCGGAAGAATCATCAATTACTACTACATCAATTTTGTGAGCCTCTAATTTTTCGACAAAGGCATCAAATTCAGCCAAAGCCTCTGCCCTTACCTTAGTTGAATTATAGTTCTCTCCTTTTTGCTGAAAGGCATTGTTAGCCGCCGTTTCCTCATTAAAACCGAAATTGGCCGGCCTAACCATGAGTATGGTTGATGTTGTTTGTTTGCGCATTAGTTACCGGCAAAGTTCGGATAAGGATATTAAAATTTGCAGCTCAAAGCAAAAACTTTAAACAGCTTCATATGGAAAAAGCCGGCCTGAATTTCTATTCTCTGCGCTTCGCATTTTATTAATTTTCTCCGCTGACCAGCTTTTGGCCCATTTACAAAGCAGCCTGAGCCAGCACACTAATCATACTTTACGAAAGTCAAAATTTGCCATTTTATCTATTTACTAGTATTATTTTGATTTCCAAAATAAGCCAGAATTTTGTATTTTTGGCAAAAAATAGTTTAAGCATGGCTAAAGTCTTAGAGAAAAGATTGATCGAAGAATTCAAGGATAAAGAGGCTTTTACACGTAAAGATCTCCTGGAATTCTATCATTACTTTGAGCCTGAACTGAAAGAAGGAACTTTCGGATGGAGAATCTATGACTTGAAAAACAGAAACATTATTAAATCACTTAAAAGAGGTCTTTATGTAATCTCAAATAAGCCGAAATATAAACCAGACATCTCCCCCGATCTTCTCAAGATCGCTAAACAACTATCTGAAAAGTTTAGTGAAGTCAAACATTGTGTTTGGGAAACTATCTGGCTAAACGAATTTGTACAGCACCAAACAAGCAAATCAACTTTGTTCATTGAGGTAGAAAAAGGATTTGAAGAATCGCTATTCTACGCTTTAAAGGACAACTTGTATAGGGATGTTTTTGTAAATCCTGACCAAAGAGCCATTGATTTTTACATAGCTGAAAGCACTCAACCGATCGTAATCAAGAAATTGCTCACGAGAGCTCCGTTGATGAAAAGAACAGAAAACAAGGTTAAGTACTACACCCCTACTCTTGAGAAGATACTGGTTGACCTGTTCGCTGAAAAACGTCTTTTCTACTATTTCCAGGGTGGAGAAATGACATACATTTATGAAAATGCGCTCAGCAATTATACCATCAATTTCACCAAATTATTCAGCTATGCTAAAAGAAGGGAAAAAGAACACGACATAAAGCAGTTCATGATTAACCACATGTTTCACCTTGTTAAAGATATAATTGATGATTAAGGCCAAGTGCTTTACAGAAGAATGGTTGGACCAATTCAAAAAACAAAAAGACCACAAGCGAATTGACAAGATCATTCTTGAAAAAATGATTTATGCCTTGCACTTGCTGGAAAGGTTAAAGGCAAATGGACTTGAATTTGTCTTTAAAGGAGGAACAAGTTTGGTGCTCTTGCTCAAAGAAGGAAACCGGTTCTCTATTGACGTTGACATTATCTGTAGAACCGAGAGAAAAGACCTGGAAGAAATTCTAAATGATATAATTAAAACATCGCATTTTACAGAATGGAAACTGGATGAACACCGCAGTTATCAACCGGGAGTACCAAAAGCTCACTATAAATTTTCTTTCGACACCAATCAGCAGGGTTCAGGAACTATCCTGCTGGATGTATTAATTGAAGATTCGATTTATCCGGCACAAGTTGAATTGCCTGTCAGAACCAAGTGGATAGAAACGGAAACAGAGACTTTAGTGACACTTCCTACTATTGATGCCATTACCGGTGATAAACTCACTGCCTTCGCCCCCAACACAATAGGCATACCTTACTTTAAAGGAAAAGATAAACAACCATTCTCCATGGAGATATGCAAACAACTTTTCGATTTAAGCAAACTGTTCGAAAATATCGAAGACATTGAAATGGTAGCAAAATGTTTTATGGCTTTTGCCAAACAGGAAATTAATTATCGTAAACATGGAGATCAGGATAGCGAACTAACCCTTATTAAGGTACTGCAAGACACCATTAACACTTGTCTTATCATTACTAAAAGAGGTGGAAGATCGGACGAGGAAGAACAAAAATTTGCAGAACTACAGCGCGGAATTCGGTCTTTCGATCGGTTCCTGATGTCAGGTAATTTTCGCATTGATGATGCCATACCTGCAGCAGCACGTATTGCCTACTTAACTACAAAGATATTAGTTAATGATATGTCACCCATTGCATTTTACGACGGACAGGATATCAAACATTGGAACATTGAAGGTCAGAATTGGAACTTTTTAAACAGGCTGAAAAAGCAGCCCGATAAATCTTCATTCTATTACTGGCATCAAGCGGTGCAACTATTAACAAAAGAACAAGCATGAACAATGGCAATTAAACAACTCGAAAAAGAATTGTGGGATACAGCAGAGCAAGTACGTGCCAATTCTAAGTACACTTCCGTGGAATACTAATACCCCTAAAAACCAAAATTGGCCGGCCTAACCATGAGTATGGCTGATGTTGTTTGTTTGCGCATTAGTTACCGGCAAAGTTCGGAAAGGAAATTTAATTAAATTTTACAAGGTTCAGGTTAATGTCTTGCCTACAAATTCAGGTTAAATCTTAATTTTGGAGATATGACACATGACAGAATTAACCTAAACAATAGTATAATTACAGTTAAGCTTTGGAAACAAATTGATATTATTAAAAAATGAAATTTCAGAAGGGTCATGTAGAAAACGTTAATTTAATGTAATACATGAAGCAATGAATCTAATCAATAGTAAATAATAAAAAACAAAAATGAAATTGCAGTCAAATCACTAATCAATATGGATTCATTTAAAAGCAACACATATGACACTATATCCTACAGGGAGATATCTAGTGATCTTAAGACCTATATTGGCCAAGAGATAGTTGTCAAAACAGTTGAACTATATTATTGGAATAAGAGGAATAACGACAGCATAGAAATTGATGCTAAACTATGTACATTAAGAATAAAGTGGAATAGTGGATACTTAGATTATAGAATTTATGCAAGAGAGTCTGGTTTTTTAAAAACGATACATAAAAATCATACTCAACATTTTGCTAGTATTATTAAGGACGGACGCAAAATATTTGAAATCGAAAAACCTAACATAGGTAATATTTATAATGTGCCTAAAATTGCTAATTCTAACTTATTCGAACCCAACAGTAATGTAATTTGGTCTAGAGTTGGGGGTAATAATATTGATGATAATATTTTAAATGGTTTTTTCTTAACGCATACAGATACCAATGAAAGGTTATTTATTACTTTGAACAATATTGATACCAGAGACTATCTTATTATCAATTTTCCTGCGAAAGATATTAGTATAAGCCTGGAGGATAAATTTCAGGTTTTACTATCTTCTGAGGAAATGTTAAGTTTTAACTTGACAAAACCATATTCAAGCCATAATTGCGGCTGGAATAGTTTAGGAAGGGTTAAAGGAGTAAAAATTCCAATTTTATACCCTGATATCGTAAAACTTTCAGAAAACGAGATAATCTCATGGAGAATATTGAAAGCTAATAATGCTGAGTATAGCGGAATTAATTCCTATGGTTACGACCAATTATATACTAATGATAGTAATAAACTTATTAAGTTGATGAAGACGTTCTTTCAAGACTATTTGAAGCGGGTTTCACAAATTGAGGGTTATAAGCCTCTATATGAGTATTTGTCCCAGCCCCCAAAATAATCAGACGAAGTTATAGTTTAAAAACTGTAACATTATGTCAATGAAAACAAAGAAAACACAATTCAGTAAGGAAGAAAAGCTTCAGATATTGAAAGAAGCCGGTAAAAATGGCGTGCGTCACACTCTGGAGAAATACGGTGTATATCCTGCGACCTATTACTATTGGAAAAAGAAGACCGAAGAAATGGGCGAAGAGGGCCTTACACACAGCATGACCAAAAAACGCTTGCAAAAGATCAAGGAATTAGAACAGGAAAACGACCTGTTAAAACGCTTACTGGCCGAGAAAGAATTAGAAAGCAAGCTAAAAGACGAGTTGCTAAAAAAGAAGTATCCCAAGGTGAAAAGAAAGTACTCGTGATGGAGTATATCGCCTTGGGAATGAAACGAGATACGGCCTTATCTGTTAGTGGATTAACACGCCACCAGTATTACTATAAGCCCAACAAGGGTAAACGTGGCATAGCTCCATCACAGGTGGTAATCCAACACAATAAGGGAAAAACCAAAGAAGTAAAAAATTCTGTAGTAATAAATTATATGAAAGGCATACAGGGTAATATAGACCTGCGTTGTGGACATCGTCGTATGAGTTCACAACTACAGTTGCAGGGTTATCAAATCAATCACAAAAAGGTATATCGGCTAATGAAAGCGCATGATCTGTTGCTTGCAAAGCATGATAAACCTACTAAAAATTACGTCAAATACCGGGTTATAGCTCCTGAGTGCCCGTTGAGCCATTTAGAAATGGATATCAAATTTGTATGGATACAGCAGCATCGCCGCCATGCATTGATACTGAGTATTATGGACATTTTTACACGAAGAATATTAGATTGGCATGTGGGCATGAGCATCACCCAACACACAGTCAAAGAAGTATTTACAAGAGTAGTAATCGATCATTTGCAGAAAAATGATATGCTTAGCAAAGCTATCCATATTGAGATCAGAAACGATAACGACAAAAGATTCTCTGCTAAAATAGTACAGCAGTTTTTTAAGCAAAATTATCTTAACCAGGTATTTACACATCCCTACACTCCGGAAGAAAACGGACATATAGAATCCTTTCACAAAACCCTTACCGGAGCTTTGAAAAATCAATATTTTGACTCTTTGGAGCAGTTAGAAACTCGATTGACCGGTTTTTATGATAATTACAACAATCATCGATGTCACTCTGCTTTATGTGGATTGACACCTTATCTTTTTAATCAACAATGGATACGGGGAAATATTCAACGCCTGGAAATGGAAAACAGAAAAGTGAAGTTTAAACTTCTGGCACCCAAATATCAGCTATCGGGTAACGAGAGCCTGAGGGAAGCATCTTGCATGAATGCGCAGCATTCAAACCATAATAAAGAAGTGAGTAGCACTACAACACTTCAGCAACCATCGGTACAAAGGTCACCATCGGTCGCATCTTGCAAAAGCAAATCTATAATAAAAAATGCCTATTATTGATTAACAATATAATTTTGTCCGATTTATTGGGGGCTAGACCATATTTAAGAGACGATGAAAAAAGAAAGGATAAATGTTTCGTTTATTTAATGATTGATACAACAAATAATTATCACAAAATTGGAATTTCAAACAAACCCAAGTATAGGGAGAAAACGCTTCAAAGTGAAAAACCAACAATTGAAATGCTGGCATTTAAAGAATTTCCAAGTAGAGTTATAGCTAAGAGTATAGAAAAGGCATTGCATGAAACATTCAGGCATAAAAATATTAGAGGAGAGTGGTTTGATTTGGATGAATCAGACATCAATGAGATAACTGAAACATTAAACAACTAGTGTATTGTTCATAAAGTAAATAAACTATTTTTTAAGAGGATTACCATTATAATTCCATTGAAAGGGTTTGGCTTTAGTAGCATTGTAAGTTTTAATGTATTCCATTAGTTGGTCTATCAGTTGTTTTTTAGAGTGCCAAATACCTCCTTTTAATACATCTTTAGAGAGGATGTTAAACCATATTTCTATCTGATTGAGCCATGAAGCATAGGTTGGAGTAAAGTGTATTTGGATTTTGCGTTTACCGCTTAACCACTGCTTTACTTTTTTGTGTTTGTGAACCGATAGATTGTCAACAATGATGTGCAGTTTTTTATTTCTATAGGTTCGGTCAATTTTTTTAAGGAATTTGAGAAAATTATCAGCATTATTGGATGCAACGGTCTTGGCTGTTATATGGCCGCTATGTACGGCTAATGCAGCTATTAAAGCTACTGTGCCATTACGTTTGTATGTTGCCGTTTGTCTTCTCGGGTGGCCTTTGGTCAGTGCCAGTTCGGGTTGGGTGCGGTCTAGTGCCTGTATTTGTGTTTTTTCATCAATGCAAATAACCAAAGCATTATCCGGCGGGTTAAGATACAATCCCACTATGTTTAACATCTTTGATTCAAATTCAGGATCCGGACTTTTACCACACCAATAATCAATTTTATGAGGTTTTAAATCTGCCTGTTTTAGAATTTGATTTACCATACCGGCACTAATGCCTACTTGTTCAGCTATTCGCCTTTGTGACCAATTGGTGTATCCGCCACCCGGCCTCTCGCAGGCTTTTTGAATAACCATAGCTTTTTGTTCTGCACTTATGGTGGGAGGTTTTCCGCTGCGGGGTGCATCTTTCAATCCTGATAAACCATACATACGAAAACGATTACGCCACTTGTTTACTGAAGCTCTGCTTAAGTTACAGGCTTGCTCTATTTCATCCAAGGTTAACCCCTCGTGGCTCAATAATATAACCTTGGCTCGCTGGCCGTAGCGTTTTTCTAATTTTTGAGAGCGATGCATCACTAACAATTCTTTATGATCGGCATCACTTATTTCTATAGGTTTTGACTTTCTTGCCATACCCCAAAGGTACAAAAAATTAGTTTAGTTTCTTAGTAAACTGTACACTAGGCACATCTATGTAATTCGTAATGGGTTATACTATATCTATGTATGAATCGGTGCCTTTTTACAAAAAGGGAGAGCAAAATCCGGTACCAGGCAATAGCTGAGGGCAATTGGGGAGGTTTCCTCATTAAAACCGAAATTAGCCGGCCTAACCATGAGTATAGTTGATGTTGTTTGTTTGCGCATTTAAAAGTTAAACTGGTATAAGTACTTTGGCCGCAAAGATGATTTTTTTTTCAGAGTTGAAGTTACATGAACATCTAAAAGTCTTTATATCTATACAACAGATTATTTTTGTGCTCACCAATAGCTGATTACACACACTGATGAATTAAATGCCTAAACCAGTTCTACTTGAGATATCCCTGAATAAAAAGCCCGCCTGAATGACTCGGTCGGGCGGGCATGCCCGAATGACTCAGGCGGGACCGTCCGAACCCCGTACGTACGGGGTTAATCAGGAACGGGCAGGAAGAACAATTTTTAAAGTGAATCTTTTAAGTAGGAATGGTATAAGCACTCTTGTCGTCATAACGACCAAACTCAAGCGCAGTGTTGCTCCTGTCCCACTGTATGTAAGGAGTTTTTAGTGTACTACAGCAAGGGTAACGAGCATGCTACATACATTGAGCAAAATGCAGATCCCATAAAAGCTTCAATAGACAACTTCCTGAAATCATGCACAAAATTCAGGTTCTGCCATCTCATACATTTCAACCGGAATATATTTTCAATACCGATGTATTTTTGAGACCGTCTGCCGTTGCACAACAATATGAATGAAAATACAATGAACACAATAACAGAATATATCCCCATTTTAACTACCCTATTTTCGGCTTACTTTTTTAGAGAAATGTTTTCTCATTATAAATCAAGACAAAAAACCTATTTACTATGGTGGTCTATCGGTGTGTTAACGTTTGGCCTGGGTACATTGGCTGAAAGTATTAATGTGCTTTTAGGTTGGAATGAAATTAACTTCAAGTACTGGTACATTGCCGGGGCACTCTTAGGTGGTTTCCCTCTTGCTCAGGGTAGTGTTTATTTGCTTATGCGAAAAAGGTTTGCGGACATCACTACTAAAATCTTTATTGGATTAATTGTAGTGGCCTCAATTTGTGTGATTTTTAGCCCGGTTGAATTGTCCGATACGTTTAGTGGAAAATTAACCGGAAAAGTATTAAGCTGGCAATGGGTTCGATATTTTTCACCGATCATAAACTTATATGCCTTTATATTTCTGGTCGGTGGTGCTATCTATTCTGCGGTAAAGTATTACAAACAAGGCATTAAAGATGCTCCGTTTCAAGGGAATATTTTTATTGCTATTGGAGGTCTTCTACCCGGCATTGGCGGGTCATTTACGAGAGCCGGTTATGTAGAAGTCTTGTATGTTACAGAGTTTGTTGGTCTTTTATTAATATATTACGGTTATAAAATAATAAAGGAAAGTAAATAAAACTGTTGCCAACAACTAAGCACTCTTGTCGTCATAACGACCAAACTCAAGCGAAGTGATGCTCCTGTTTCACTGTAGTGCAATTTCAACTTTTAAATACCTAAAAACTTATTTTTATGGTATAATCGTATAAGGGATAAATTGACGGTGGCTTATGTCAACTTGTTGTATTTGCAGTTGAAATGAAAAAAATAAATAACACCATACTATTCTTAACCTTGTTTCTGTTGCTTGGATGTGTTGCCCAAAGACATTTTGACGGAAAAATTGAGGGCAGAAATCTGGAATGGTCAGACTTTGTCGGAAAACCTGATAAAAACCTGAGCTATGATGCCTACACCAAATGGGAAGTATTTTATACGTATAATGCACCAGTATTTGACGGGGATACGGCAAAAATCACATTTAAGGTGTGGCGAACTCTTAGTAAAGAATCATGGGTAAAAAAGAAAATTAGGGCAAATAAATCAGAACTTCTTAAACATGAACAAGGCCATTACAATATTGCCAAATTGTGTGAAGAAGAATTAAGAAAAGCGTTTGAAAACCATACCTATCTCAGGCCTGATTACAGGTATAAAATTGATTCAATATATGCCGAAGTGCTTCATAAATATTTACAACTTGAGAAAAGGTACGACTTTGAAACCGATCATATGTACAATCGAAAAGTTCAGGAAAAGTGGAATACTTTTTTCAAAGAACGGTTATGACAGTGTATCCTTAATGAATAAACCCCATACACAGACCAATAATTTCTACCTTCTGCTTTTATAGTAAGTATACTATCCTCCGTAACAATTCGTTTAACCGATAATGGGAGTTTAAAAAAAAATTGAACATGACTAAATTTAATATACTATATAGCCTATTGGCTGTTTTAATGCTCGGTTTCTATTCTTGCGACAATGATGTTGTTGAACCGTTGAATATTTCAGACTATAGCAAACAAGTGTACGATGGATATAAAATATACACCTTAAAATCCACACTTAATGATGAAAGGATACAATACGGTATTGAAACCATCAAACAGAATATTGACAGTATTAACGCTCTAAATGTTTTTTCGGATGAAGAATTGGATTTCTTCAGGTCGCATAATATTTGGCTTACTCAGGAGGGATCAGCTCATTTTTATTTGGGTCCTTCTGAGGTAGGAGTGCCTACCAAACGTAGTGGTATATTGGTTGATGCTACACCGCCCATTGCTGAACTGGAAATTCGCAGAGGCACTCACCCTTATTTTTTATTGCACGAGTTTTGCCATGCTTATCACGATCAAAAAATCCCGAACGGCTTTAATAATGCAAAGATTATCAGTGCTTTTAATCATGCTATAAACAACAAGTTGTATCCACTGTTAGATGGCAAAATAACCTATATCCAATCACACCATAATGAGTACTTTGCTGATCTCAGCGTCATATTTTTTGGTGGAAGAGTGTATTATCCTCCCTATAACCTGGAGGGGGTTACCCCAATAGATCCGCAAGGCCTTAATGTAATCAAAGATGCCTGGGGAAGATAGTTTAATGGTTTACTAAACACCTGGTCATCAATGAAAGTAATTGACAGCAACGACAGAGCAAAGAATTATTGGTAACCACTATATATTTACCACGGGTTAGCCCAAAAGCTCGGCCAACCTGTTCTGTAATGCCGGCCCTCTAAGATTTATACCTATGATATTCCCTTTGGGATCTATGAGAAAATTAGCCGGAATAGAGCCTACGGCGTATTGTTTAGCCGCTGTACTACTCCACTTCTTAAGATCGGAAACATGGTAAGGCCAGGTAAGGTTGTCTTTTTGAATAGCCTTAACCCAGGCATCCTTCGTATTGTCAAGTGACACGCTATATACCGTGAAGTTTTTATCCCTGTACTTGTTATAAGCTTCAACAATATTTGGATTTTCCCTACGGCACGGCCCGCACCAGGCTGCCCAAAAATCAAGTAAAACGTATTGTCCCTTGAGTTCAGAAAGCGTGTAAGTTTTACCATCCGGAGATTCTAAGGAAATATCACGCAAAGACTCTCCTATGGCCGGTGGATATACAGTAGATTTAAGCTTATCAATAACTTCATTGTACGCATATGTGTATGAAGAATTTGGTATTTCCGATTCCAGTCTGTCCGCAAATTGTATCAGAAAATCTCTGTCGTTTCTCGGATTTAGTGAATTAATAAACCAAAGGGCAACATAGGGCGATTCTTCTTTGGCAATAAGGCTTTTAATACTATCGCTGTTATAATTTTTTCTTGCCCTGGTAAAAGCTGTTAACGATTCGCTTTCATTATTACCCGATGCGGAGTACTCAGCAGGTTTTTGGGCATCAAATTTAACCTGTACATCTGCCCCACCTTCCAGAAAAAAAACAGGACCCCGATTTCTGTTATCCCGCAGCCTGAATAAACCCGGTTCATCAATCTTACCCATAGCTTCAAATGTGCCATCTTCGTTTAAGTCCAACGTGTCAACCACAATCAGTTTTGGGCTTATTACTTTTTCTAAATATAAAAAATTACCTTCATGGTTTGCATAGGTTCCAGCAACCTGATATGCGTTAGTTAAATTGCTTTTACAGCCAAAAAGACCTAAACTGCTCAACAAAATGATGTAGAAGTACTGTTTCATGTTTCAAGTTTCTTTGTTAATTCTTCTTTCGCTTTTTTGGGGTCAACGGTCCTGTTTGATAGTCTCATCAGCTCGGACATAAAAAGTCCTATTAAACCTTTTTTACCATTCTTATACGCTTCCACCTTATAGGGAAATTTATTCAAAACCTGCTCTATCCAATCATCTAATCGCCCATCATTTTCCTTATTCAATAAGCTTAGCCGTTGTGCTACATCATATATGCCAGTCGAAGTATCTTCCAGCAATCCAGGAAATATTAACTGTTCAGCAGCACTATGATTTACTTTCCCTTCATTTATAAATTTAAGAAGTTCTGCCAATTTCTTTGGTTGCACCGGACAATTCTTCAAATCCAATCCTGTTTTATTTTGCCAGGCCTTTAATGTACCATTAATCCAGTTAGCACATTGTTTATAGTCATTGTGGTAAGATGTTAAACTTTCAAAATACTCCGATGTGTCCGGATCAGCACTTAGTAGTTGCGCGTCATAAGCACTTAACCCCATTCTGTTTATATACTTTTTATATCGAGTTTCCGGCAATTCAGGAAAACTTTCTTTAATTCTATTAATTATCTCATCATTTAACACTATTGGTGGCAGATCAGGCTCAGGAAAATAGCGGTAGTCATGTGCCATTTCTTTTTCGCGCTGAGAAAACGTGGTGTTGTTCTTGGCATTATATCCTCTGGTTTCCTGCACTATTTTTCCACCTTCCAATAATACATTTGTTTGTCTGGCAATTTCAAATTCAAGCCCCTTACGTAAAAATCTTATGGAGTTTATATTTTTTATCTCCACCTTGGCACCCAACTCCTCTTGCCCAGCCGGCCTTAAAGAAATATTAGCATCGCAACGTAATGATCCCTTTTCCATATCGGCGTTACTGATATTAAGAAAGCGAACAATTTTTTGAATTTCCTGAACGAATAGCATAGCCTCCTTCGGGCTTCTCATGTCGGGCTCGGTTACAATTTCCAAAAGTGCACAACCCGCTCTGTTTAAATCGATCAGACTGTAGTTCTCATCCTTATCATGAATGCTTTTTCCGGCGTCTTCTTCAAGGTGAATATGATGTAATCTTATTTTTCTTTCCGGTTCTGACAGGTAAAGATTTACATAACCTTCCAAACAAATAGGTTCAGCATTTTGAGTTATTTGGTAGCCTTTGGGCAAATCGGGATAGAAATAATTCTTGCGCTCAAAATAGCTTCGTTTGTTGATCTTAGCGTTAAGGGCCAGTCCGAGTTTTATAGCGTGATCTACTGCTGCTTTATTCAGTTTTGGTAATGTACCCGGCAGTGCTGCCGTAATTACGCCGACCTGGTTGTTGGGCTCTGCCCCAACTACAGTACCGTCTGCGGCAAACAACTTACTCTTTAAATTGAGTTGAACATGTACTTCAAGACCTATAACTGTTTCAAACTGCATATACTAACCTGGAAATTACAAAAAGTAAAGATCAGATAAATTTCAATACCGAGCTTCCTTCACCCATACTCCGACACAATTTTTCGCTGTCTGTAGGCGGAGTTACCCCGGCCCGCAGGCGAAGTTGTCTCCGCCGTCTATAACACCACAGCCCAAAAGCAATATTTTTTACCACGAATTTTATTTACAACAGACTGTGTATCATAAGTATGCTTTGGCAATAAAGTTTCACACCTCTAACAATCTACCCTCTGCACAAACGAATTTTACGAATTACACGAATGTTTTTCGCTTTGTGAAAACAGTTGAATTAACGTGAATAATGGATAACCTAAATTTGGACGGAAAAAGCTCCGTAGGAGCTTAATATTTGTAGCCTGGGGTGAAAACCCCAGGATACAAAGCGAAAAACATAAGAATTTGGCGGCATTTTTACCAAAAATGATGACAAATTCTGCAATTAATCTTATCCATTATTCACGTTGAATTAAGTTTAAACCACGATAGTGTGAAATTTAATGTCCCGTAGGGACAAAATACAGGTTGAACATATCCATTGCAAAGGAACCTGTGCCGTAGGTACAGCATATAAAAACAGATAGGCAATTACCCCAGGCTCGCAGGTGGAGTTGTCTCCTCCGTTTCTAAATCTCGAATTTCAATTAATCCGTATTTTTGATTTGACCCACGTCTTTACCTCTTCCATTAACCAAAAGGGAGTGGATGTTGCACCGCAAATTCCTACCGATTTCGCTCCTTCAAACCAGGTTTCATCAATTTCACTTACATCAGATATGAAATGCGAGCGTTCATTTGTTTCTCTGCAAACTCCATACAATACTTTACCATTAGAGCTTTTTTTACCGGCCACGAAAATAACTACATCATGCGCAGATGCAAATTTTCTGAGTTGCGGTTCGCGGTTACTCACCTGGCGACATATTGTGTCACTGGCCTCAACACTCTCATTTCCGGCTTCAGTTGCTCGTTTTATTATTTCTTCTTTTAAAGCATAGAACTTTGCCGTACTCTTTGTAGTTTGGGAATAGAAATGGATAGGCTTTGTATAATCTATTTTATGCAGATCCTCTTCCGAGAAGATAACGACAGCCTTATTCAGGGTCTGGCCCAAAAGACCGGTTACTTCGGCGTGGCCCGGCTTGCCGAATATTACAATTTGCCCGCCAATTTGTTCTACTTTATCAAAGCTGTTTTTAACTCTGTTCTGAAGCTTTAATACCACCGGACAAGAAGCATCGATAAGCTCTATGTTGTTGGCCATGGCCGTTTTGTAAGTTTCCGGGGCTTCGCCATGTGCACGGATAAGCACTTTGGTATTTCGTAAGTTTTTAAGGTCTTTGTGATCAATGATCTCCAGGCCCTTTTCTTCTAGTCTTTTTACTTCCACGTCGTTGTGGACAATGTCGCCAAGACAATACAACTGACCATTTTCGTCCAACGCATCTTCGGCCATAGCAATGGCATAAACCACACCAAAACAAAAACCCGAATTCTCATCAATGCTTACCTGCATGGCTCAAAGTTAGTTCCGATATTCAATATTTGGGATTTGAAATTCAAAAAATTCCCCATCACCCAGCATCCAACACCCATCACCCAGCACCCAGCACCCAGCACCCAGCACCTATCACCCAACACCCAGCATCCAACACCATCAACCCACCCTTTCCCTAAACAAATTCAAAGCGTAGTCCAGTTGCTCCGTTTCTGTCATATTAGAATTATCTAACAAAACAGCATCATCAGCCCTAACAAGCGGACTATCGGCCCTGTGCGTATCAATATGATCGCGCTGCTCCAGATTTTTCTTTACCTCACCCCGACCTACCGAAAACCCCGTATTAATAAGTTCGTTAAATCTGCGTTCTACACGAACTTCCTTATCGGCCGTCATAAATATTTTCAATTCGGCATCGGGTAGTACAACAGTACCAATGTCGCGGCCATCCATTATCACCCCTTTCTGCTTTGCTATTTCCCTTTGTTTTGAAACAAGAAATCTTCTTACCGAACTAATGGCGGCCACTTCACTTACCCGGCCTGAAACCTCTAAGGTTCTAATGTCTGATTCTACATTGTTTCCATTCAAATAAGTTATCTGCCGGTTATTCTTATCGCGCTTTAAGCCTATATTAATTTTGGTGAGGGCATTTGCCACGGCTTCATCAGCATCAAAATCAATTCCTTTCTGCATAAAGTACAAAGTGACCGCCCGGTACATAGCTCCCGAATCGACATGTTTATAATGAATAGCTTCTGCAAGTTGCTTGGTGAGTGTACTCTTCCCACAGGATGAATAACCATCAATAGCAATGTTTATTTTTCCGGACACGGGAGCGAAGATAATTATTGTATCAACGGAAGGTATGCTAAGTAAGAGGCTATGTTTTTTTTACACCTTCCTTATGTTAATTGCTTATTCTTTTTATTCCTATTAAGAATTTTCTCCTTAGCTTTCAATTCCTTTATAATTCTGCTTATTTTATAAGTCCCCCCGAAATTAGGACAGTAAATTAAATTATACTTTAGAATTAAATTTATTGTCAAATGAAGAGAAGAAAATTCACATCAGATTTCAAGTTTAAGGTTGTATTGGAAGCCTTAAGCGAACGCTACAGTATTCAGGAGTTAGCGCGTAAATATGAGATACACGCTACCCAGATCAGTAATTGGAAGACCCAGTTCATCATGAACGGACAGCATGTTTTTGATCGTCCGGCGAAGGATAAGAAGACCGAGGAACAAGAAAGGGAGGAAGCCTTGTTAAAAACCATTGGCCAACAGAAAGTTGAGATTGATTTTTTAAAAAAAGCCTTATCATGAAAGAGGATGTGCAACAGAGAAGATCACATGTTGATAAGGCACACGTGCTTAGTATTGTTAAGCAATCGGAGTTATTAAGTATCCATCGTAGCGGGCTTTATTACAAGCCTGTGGGAGAAACAGTTTTAAATTTGGAGTTGATGCGTCTGATTGACCAACAGTATATGAAATATCCTTTTCTAGGTGTACCGCGAATGACGGCTTGGCTAAGAAAAGACAAGGGCTATAAGATCAACAAAAAGCGTGTTGAGCGACTATACCGGTTGATGGGTATAAGTGCCATAGGGCCAAAGCCAAATACATCTAAAAGGGGCAAAGGCTCAGGACACCGGGTTTACCCGTATCTATTGAGATCCTTAGATATTACTCACGCCAATCAGGTATGGGCAACAGACATCACATACGTTCCTATACAGAGTGGTTATTTATATTTATGTGCCATTATAGATGTGTATAGCCGTTATGTGTTAGGTTGGTCTTTATCTAATACCATGACTTCGGCATGGTGTAAAGATGTGTTGCAAGAAGCTGTAAGCCAGCATGGCAAACCCCAAATACTCAATACCGACCAGGGCAGCCAGTTTACAGCCAATGAATTTAGTAGCTGGGTTAGCGAACAGGATATACGTTTAAGCATGGATGGGAAAGGACGAGCCATTGATAACATATTTATTGAACGCTTATGGCGAAGTGTAAAATATGAGCAAATTTATCTTTACCCGGCAGGCGATGGTTTGGAGTGTTACAACGGATTAGCCAGATATTTTACTTACTACAATTGTGAAAGACGGCATCAAAGTTTACAAGATGAATGTCCGGTATATTTATACAAGCAGCGAAACAAGCAAGTGGCATGAAAACGGCTTTACCACATTTCAACACTATGGAAGGAAAAAAGAATGGTTTTTCAATGTATTGAAATGTGGAAAAGCCTCCATGTCTCACTTAACTTTACATTTTTACTGTCCTAACGATGGGGGGAATTATAGGTTTTGCCATAGACAATAATCTGGAACATCATCCTTTAAGGGCAGATATGAAACAGAGGGTTAAGCAGGGTCTCTACCATATTCAGCATGTTAACTCAACCCATAACAGAGTGAAAAAATGGTTGGATAATAAGTTTTGGGGAGTATCCACCAAATACTTACAGCAATACCTCAATTGGTTTAAGCTAAAACAAACGCTAAAAACCAGTAGAAACTTCCTAAATGAGTTTGCTCAAAGGTCGGTAGAAGACATTCAGGCCTATGCTAAGTACAAGGCCATACCCGACAGGTATGAACTATTAATATCAACGCAATGTTAAACTACAGCCTTCTGTGTCCACCAAAATGATAGGCTCCCAACGTTTTTTTTTAGTGTTCAATTAATTCCGTTTTCGATCTAAAGGCTACAAACCCTTCACATCCATGCTGAAAAGATAGCTTGCAACAATGCGCCACTAAATTTCCAGCGACTCCTTCATAGATTTTTCGTTTTCCTATATTAAAAGGTGCATTTTCAAGCAAGTGCATCGCAATGTGGTCGGCTTCTACAGTCATACTAACTAATCCTTGAATAATTTGAGGATTTTGAATGATTGTTAGCTTATAGATATCTTTAGTCAAGTCGTTAAATTCCGCTCTCCAGGAAAACTTCCATCCATTCTTTTTTGTCAATGTCTTTATGTCTTTTTTGGCTAATCTTAGCACCTGTGTTTCAAAACTATCTCCGGAAAAAACATTGCGAATTGAGTCGGTTAATTTATCAATTTCAAAATCAAGCTTCACCTTATTCTACTTGGATTCAATACATTCAAATTTACCATTTTTAATGGAATAGCTCAGCTTAATATGCTGTACAACTTTGTAAGACAAAGCAGCCGACACCCGAAGTCCGTGGATAGGTGCTGCCACTATGTCACGGCTTGATTAAGCTTTAAACACGGCATTAACTGACATTTTAGCAAAAAAAGGCGTTGGCATATTCATTGACATAGGTAAATCAAACAATAAAAAATATTTGAAATGAGCAAAATAATTGGAATAGACCTTGGAACAACCAACTCGGTAGTTGCTGTAATGGAAGGTAACGATCCGGTGGTAATTCCAAACGACGAAGGCAAAAGAACTACCCCATCGGTAGTGGCTTTTTTAGATAATGGCGAACGTAAGATAGGCGATCCGGCTAAGCGCCAGGCCATTACTAATCCTACCAGAACCGTCCTTTCTATTAAGCGGTTTATGGGTAACCGTTTCGATGAGATATCCCGTGAGTTAGATATGATAAGCTATGAAGTAGTGAAAGGAGATAATAATACCCCACGGGTAAAAATTGAAGACAGAAAATATACCCCACAGGAGATTTCGGCCATGGTACTTCAAAAACTGAAGAAAGTGGCTGAAGACTATCTTGGACAGGATGTAACCGAAGCTGTAATTACTGTTCCGGCATACTTTAACGACAGTCAACGGCAAGCAACTATGGAAGCAGGAGAAATTGCCGGACTAAAAGTAAAAAGAATCATTAATGAACCAACGGCAGCAGCGTTGGCTTATGGATTGGATAAGAAACATGCCGATCAGAAGATTGCGATCTATGATCTGGGTGGCGGTACTTTTGATATTTCCGTACTGGAACTCGGCGACGGGGTATTTGAAGTTAAATCAACCAATGGAGATACACACCTGGGTGGAGACGACTTTGACCAGGTAATTATAAAATGGTTAGCTGCAGAATTTAAGGCAGATGAAGGCATTGAACTAACCAAAGATCCAATGGCATTACAACGACTGAAGGAAGCAGCTGAGAAAGCCAAGATTGAGCTGTCAAGCTCACAGGAAACCGAGATAAACCTACCCTATGTAACAGCTGTTGACGGTGTTCCTAAGCACTTGGTGCGTAAGTTGTCAAGGGCTAAATTTGAGCAATTGGCCGATGAACTTTTTGAAAGAACGTTAACACCGTGCCGCGAAGCAATTAAGGATGCCGGTATTGACAAAAATGATATTGACGAAGTTATACTTGTTGGTGGTTCAACAAGGATCCCGAAAATTCAGCAATTAGTTGAGGAATTTTTCGGCAAAAAACCGCATAAAGGGGTAAATCCTGATGAAGTTGTAGCTATTGGAGCTGCTATACAAGGTGGAGTGCTTTCGGGCGATGTGAAAGATGTGCTGCTTTTAGATGTAACGCCGCTTTCACTCGGAATTGAAACCCTGGGAGGTGTATTTACCAAACTTATTGATGCAAATACAACTATTCCAACCAAAAAATCGCAGGTGTTCTCCACTGCAGCCGACAATCAGCCGAGTGTGCAAATTAATGTGTTACAGGGTGAGCGGTCTATGGCATCTGACAACAGAAGCCTTGGAACATTCCATCTCGATGGTATTCCACCGGCTCCACGCGGTATGCCGCAAATTGAAGTAACTTTTGATATTGATGCCAATGGAGTGGTAGTGGTAAGTGCAAAAGATAAAGGCACCAATAAAGAGCAAAAAATTAGAATTGAAGCTTCAACCGGCTTGAGTGATGAGGAAATTCAAAGAATGAAAGATGATGCCAAAAAGCATGAAGCCGAAGATGCCAAAGCCAAAGAAAAAGTAGAAACGCTAAATGTGGCAGATAGTTTAATATTCCAAAGCGAGAAGCAACTTGAAGAGTACAAGGATAAAATTCCTACGGAAAAGCGAGAAGCTATTCAGTTGGCTTTGGGTAAGTTAAAAGATGCGCACAAGGCAGAAGATGTAAGTGCGGTTGAAGAAGCTACAAAATCATTGAATGATGCATGGCAAGCCGCTTCACAGGATATTTACAACGCACAGCAAGAAGCATCTGCATCGGAAAACGGTGCCGATAATAGCGAAGCATCTGATGACACTGCAGAAGCTAATGATGATGTGCAAGACGTAGAGTTTGAAGAAGTAGGTGAAGAAGACAAAGGAGAAGAGTAAGTACTTTCTAAGTATAATTATGTCAAAGCCTGCTGAAAATAATCAGCAGGCTTTTATTTTTGACCTATGTCCGATCTTAATGTAAGGATCACATTTATCGATCATGGTAGCAAAGCTTACTGGAAAGCCGTTGAACTACGACATGAAATTCTTAGAGAACCTCTCGGTCTTGAATTCACAAAAAACCAATTAGAAGCTGAACGCGACTGTATTCATATTGTGGCATTTTTGGAAAACAGAGTGGTAGGAGCCCTAATGTTGGTTGCTGAAAGTAAGGATAGCATTAAAATGCGTCAGGTAGCGGTAGCTCAAGATCTGCAAAGCCGGGGAATAGGAAATAAGCTTGTTGAAGCAGCAGAAAACTATGCACGGGAAAATGGCTTCAATCAGATATTCTGTCATGCTCGCTTAACAGCCATCTCCTTTTATGAACAGTTGAATTATGAAGGAGTTGGAGAACAATTTGTGGAAGTAACCATTCCACATGTTAAGCTTGTTAAGACTTTGGGGTAACAACCTTACGCATTACCGAACTTTTCAGCAGGAATTAAAAATCTGTTAGAGTGGTAAATACCACTAAAAAACCCTATTTTTAGTTTACCTAGAACAAAAATACTATGGCACTACATTCAAGTCCTTACGTTACCATCAATAATGAAGAATTAACATCTTTTAGGTCTATTTCCATTAGGCAGGATATGCTTACGCATCATGACTTTGAAATTAGCTGTAGGTTAGATCTTTTCGAAGATGATGAAGATCAGCTTTTGGCAAAGACGAGTGAGTTTATAGGCAGCAATTTTGTATTGCAAATAAGGGCGGCATCTGATGAGGAAGGAAACTTCGGAGAATTTGAATTTCGCGGATTAGTAACAAAGGTGTCAAATAAACATGCCGATACAAGTCAGGGAAACTATGTACATATAAAAGGGAAAAGCCCCACCATACTAATGGATAACGGACCTAATTGCTCAACACATTTGGAAAAAACTATCGGTGATGTAGCCGATAGTATAGTACAACCTTATCCTGGAAATGAATTGAATTTTGAAAACGATTCTACTTTTACAAATCAGCTCGACTACATTGTTCAGTATAATCAAAGTGACTGGAATTTTCTGAGAAACTTAGCTATTAGATACGGACAGTGGCTTTTTTATGATGGTGACAAAACATATTTTGGAAGAATACCCGGAGGTAATGACCCCATTGAGCTCACTTATGGATTTAACCTTAGCGAGATTGATATTGACATGAACATTCAGCCAACGAGGTACAAATTCTTCTCTACAGATTATGCCAGTAACACGCAAGAATCTACAACTGTACAAGGTAGTGATAGTGGTTTAAACGGTTATAATCAAACAGCATCAGATACATCTGATAGAGTTTTTGCCGAAGAAACCGTGGTAATGCACGGTGGTAATTATGAAGAGAATATGACTCAGCAATGCTTAGATAGTTTAGCCCAAGATCAGATAAAAGGTATTGTGGGAAACATGGTATTCGTACATGGAGTGAGCCAGCAGTTAAATTTAAAACTTGGAGCTAAGGTTAAATTTGCCAATGCCGGAATAAACGGCAACTATTTTATTACAGCCATAACACATCATATTGGTGGTAATGGAGATTATTCCAACAGTTTTGAGGCCATACCGGCAGAGGCAATCATTCCTTTTTATATGGACATGAATGTCCATGCCAAAGTGGAGAACCAAACGGCAATTGTTGTGGAAAACATTGATCAAGAAGGAATGGGCAGGGTTAAAGTTCAATTTCCCTGGCAAAAAGATACCGGGGATCATTCAAATTGGGTACGCTGTGCCAGGCCCTCTGCAGGAGACCAAAGAGGAATGTACTTTATGCCTGAAATTGATGATGAAGTACTGGTAACTTTCGAACAGGGTGATATTCAACGTCCAATAGTTATAGGCTCTTTATGGAACGGCAATAATGTGGGCATGATAAATAACCCTGATAACAATAAAAAATCACTTAGAACCAGGAGTGGAATGCATATTGATTTTTATGACAGGGGAGGTGATGAGAGTATTATTATTGGTATGGGAGGAAGTGAAAATAGAATTGGAATCAACTTTGCCCGAGATGTTATAATCTTGAATTCAATGGGTGAAATTAAGCTAAAGGCGGAAGGGGATATTCTCATAGAATCACAAAAGCAAGTTAAAATTAAGAGCAATGAATCGACATCAATTGAGGCTCTTGGTGATGTACAAGTTGAATCTAACAGTAACATTGAACAGAAATCAACAGGCAACTTTAAAGCAGAGGGCATGAACGTTTCACTTGAAGCAAGTATGAATCTGAATGCCAAAGCTGGAATGAGTGCTGAGCTCGAGGGCGGTGTCAATGCCAAAGTTTCCGGAAGTGCAATGACGGAAGTCAAAGGTGGTATCGTGAAAATAAATTAATCGCCGGATATGCCTGCGTTTAAAGAATATAACGCCGTAACGCATTGTATTGATCAAATGCGTGAACAATGGTTAGATGCCACTAATAGCTCTGATGCAAGAATTATTCGTTGGTTGGTACACGCCAATGAAATTTCAATGGTAGATGCTTTTTGGGATAACGAATCTTTAGAACAAAAGAATTCTTACAACTCTCTTATCCGCCTAAATGCCCCTTTTATAGATCATGAATCTTATGGCTTTGATTTAATTCAATATTTACAGGATGAACTGAATAAAGATGTAACTGAGAATGAAGAAAGCTTGCCCAAATTAGAATGGAGGGCAGCCGGGATAAATAAAGATGATGATAATGTTGAATATTTCATAGCTCAGACATCTGCCTTCATTAGAGCTCTTAATATAGATGAATCTGAAAAACTTATACTTTTTATTGCTCCGCAATTGTTAACCGGAATAGAAGACTGGCAACTATGGTGGATGAATCTTGCCCAAGCTCAACTACCTAAACACCTTATGGTAATGGTTGTGGATTACGCTAAAAAACCGCTGCTTGAAGACGCGGCAATGGACTTTAAGCATGTTATTACTACAATTGAACCGGAGATAGATGTGTACGAAACTTTAGACAAATTGATCGCTGAAGGAAACCCTGCCGATCCAGAGGTGGAGATAAGAAAACATATTATGGCGGCCACAGAAGCACTTAGCCTTAAAAAGTACGGCAAAATAAATAAAGAGATCAAGGTTGCAAAAAAAATAGCTGTAAAGTATAACTGGTCACATTACATTATTATCATACACCTTTTAACAGGCGGAATGCACTTTACTAAGAAGAAATACGGCTCATCCATAAAATCATTTAAAAAGGCGTTAAAAACAGCGGAGTTTATGATAAAAGAGGGGAAAGAAGAAGGTACATTTTATAGGGTACAAGGATTAAATAACTTAGCCAGTGCCTACATGGCTGACAAACAGTATGAAAAAGCCATTAAAACTGGTTCTAAAGCGGTTAAAGTTGCTCTCAGAAACGATATGCCGTTTCTGGTAATGAATGCCCACCAAATAAAGGCTAAAGCATATTCCCTTTCCGGAGATTACTACGAATCATGGGAATCATTAAATGATGTACTGGAGGTAGCCGACAAAGTTGATGAGAAAATATTAGCCGGCTCTACCCTACCTTCATCCGGAGTTGAATTAATTGAGCTGGCAAATGATTTAGGTTTTAGAGATAGAATTGACAGCATTGATAAACGTATGGCAGAATTGATAGGTCCGGATTGGAAAGAAAAGGCCGAACAAAGCCATATTCACTCTCATTCGGCATGATTATCTGAGGTCTTCATCTTTCAACCTTTTGCATTTGCACCTAAGAAATGACATTATCAGATAAGGCGGATAAGCTTATAAAATCGAGTGATCAACTGTTGAGCCGGGAAAACAATGCTATATGCATTTCGAAGATTTCTCAAACAGGTCGGTTTATTGATATTGCCACCGGAAAAGTTTTCTTAGAACAAATTGATTTCAAGTTACCGGGGCCCATTCCATTAATCTGGAAAAGAACCTGGTATTCAACTTCAAAGGTTAAAACTGCCCTTGGCGTCGGCTGGCATAATAGTTATGATATGCTTTTAACCATGGACAAGGAGGGGAAAGTATTGGTTTTACGGGCTATGGATGGCAGGAGCATAATATTTCCCGCAATTAACAGCGGTCAGGTATTTTATCACCGTGCAGAAAGAATTCAGCTTATTAATGATAAAAACAATTTCTATTTCATCAATTCAAATGGCCATAAACACGTTTTCGGTTTCGTTAATCCGGGCGATTTAAAACTCCTTCAAAGAATAGAAACCATTGATGGTCACCATTCCGTGAAATTTTACTATAATGGCAAAAAGCACTTAAACCAGATAAAAGATTCTTCAGGAAGAGTTCTAAATGTTAGCACAAACCATCAAGGAAATATTTTATCCATCACAACCGAGATTGAAAAAAGAGAACATGTACTCGTATATTATAACTACAATGATTCCGGCAATTTGATCACTGCCGCTAATGCACTGGGGCACGCCACGCGCTTTAAGTATTCAAGTCATTTAATAGCTCAGGTCATTGACAAAAACGGACACAGTCTTTATTATGACTACAATAGTCGTAACGTAAAAGCAAAGTGCATAAGGGCGTGGGGTGATGGAGGCTTGTTTGAGCGCTTTTTTACTTACGAGAACGGCGAGACTACTGTTGAGAACTCACTGGGTGACAGCAGTCATTACTATCATAATAGTGTTCTTGTAACCAAAGTAATTGACGGGGCGGGCCGCACATCGTTGTACAAGTACACAAACGATTACTTATTACTTAGTGAAACCGATGCAAATGAATTAACAACTACCTATGGCTACGATGCGCATGGTAACCGAATAAGTATTATTCGTCCTGATGGAGCCAAAATGTCTTATAAATTCGGCTCATATTATAACCCTGAAATTACTATAGACTGCATCGGTAATACGTGGGTTAATATGTACGATGAGTATAGAAATTTAATTTCAGCCATTTCACCTAATGGTGATTCTTCGTCCTATGTGTATGATAACGGTTTCTTAACGAAGCTTATTAATGGCGACGAGATTATTGCGTATAACTATGATGATCAAGGAAATTTAATCCGGACGAGTTCAACTGAAGGAATAACTGAATTATCGTATGACGGTTTAGGCAATTTAACCACAAAAACCGATAATAAAGGAAATATTGAAAAACGAACCTATGACAAGTTGGGGAATGTTGTAAGACACAAAACCTTCGATGGTAATATAAAACTCTATGAATATGACGGAGAAGGTAATGTAGTTTTCTTCAAAGACAGATTGTACGAACAAAGAAATGTTTTTAATGGCGCAGGGAGCCTTGTTGCTCAAACCACTAATACCAATACAATTAAGTATAGCTATAATACCGAGAATACACTTATTGCTATAACAAATCAAAAAAATGAAACACTTCGTTTTACAGTTAATCAAAAAGGTGAGGTGATCGAGGAGCGAGATTTTGCTGGGAGACTTAGAAAGTTTAAAAGGAATAAGGCCGGATTAATTTCCTCGCTTGAAAGGGCCACTGGAAAATCAGTAAAATATAAATATGACAAAGCAGGACGTGTTATTGAGGTCAATTATGGCAGAAGTTTGAAAGATGTGTTTAGATACCGCCACGATGGGGCTGTAATGTACGCTGCCAATAATCATACAGAAGTGTTTCTTGAACGGGATGAAATGGGCCGTGCAACCGGGGAAAAACAGGGTGGATATGAAGTGAGTTCTGGTTATGATAAAAACGGAAAAATCAAAATAGAAAGTAGTCTGGGTGCTTCTCTGATAATTAAAAGAAACCGAAGAACCGGTATTATTCAAAGCATAAAAAGCCAAAATTGGGAGTTAGAGCAAGAAGTTAGTAAAGATGGAGCTCAAGTTCAGCGACTTTTTCCAGGAGATATATTGGAAGCCTGGGAATATGACAAATTTAATAGGCCGTTAGAACATAGAATTACAGATCAGCAAGGAACATCAAACAGGCAGTACAATTGGAATGACAAAGGAAAAATTAAAAGTATAGCTGACAGTATCCATGGCATTACATACTTTGACTACGACTCGATGGGAAATCTGATAAAATCAACCAACCCCAATGGAAAAATTGTTTGGAAGCTTCGTGATGAGTTAGGAAATATCTACAAAAGTAAAGACAGAAAATATAGAGAATATGGCCCGGGAGGAAGGTTATTGAAAGATGGGCAAGTTATGTTTAATTATGATGCCGAAGGAAATCTGGTAGAACGAAAAGTTCCTGGCCGGCAACCCTGGAAATATATTTGGGACAACCGCGGAATGTTAACAACTGTTTTTCGGTCTGATGGGAAGGAAGTATTCTTTACCTATGATGCCCTGGGACGTAGAATAAGAAAGGAGTACCTGGGTATAACTACACATTGGTTCTGGGATGGAGATGTTCCTTTACATGAATGGCAGACAAGGGATACTGCCAACAATGAAAATCCGGAAGACTTGATCACCTGGGTATATGATGACAACCGTCAGGTTCCAATGGCCAAACTAAATAGAGAAGAACAATTTAGCATCATAACCGACCATGAAGGCGTTCCTTTAAGAATGTATAATTCGAATGGAGAAAAAACCTGGGAGTGCGTGCTTAACATTTACGGAGATGCCTATGTTAGTATTGGTGAACAATTTGATTTTCCTTTCAGATCTAAGGGACAATACCAAGATGAAGAAACTGGTCTGCACTACAGCATGAATGGGTATTATCATCCTAAAACAGGATGTTGGTTACTACGGAACCAGTCAAACTTGGAGCTCCTTGAGAGCTTTGCAATACTCGTTTAGTTGAGACTGAAATAGTTCTAACTAAAGACGTTGATTTTGTTATACTGGTACATTGTGGCGTCTAGCTCGTCCAACCACCCAGTCGTAAGCTGCTCTTGTTTTCCGCACTCGCCAGAAAAAGTATCATAAGTGATTGAAAATCAACACCAAGTTTTTGAAATTGGGTGCTGCAGACCTATTTTCAGGTGTGTTTTTACGAAAATTAAAAAATCGATCAGGAAGCATTTCGGTACAGATTATTGAAAAAATCAATAGGTCTAATAAGGTTGTTAAGACCATAGGTTGTGGTAAAAGTGCTCAACAGATTGAAAGGTTGGTAGCTATGGGCAGGCAAGAGATAGAACGGTTGCAAGGACAATCTCAATTGTTTGTTTCTCCATCAGATGCAGTCATAGAATCTGCTATTGATCAGTTAAGTAATGCCAGCATTCGCACCATTGGCCCTGAATTGATATATGGGAGTTTGTTTGATCATATCGGTTTTGGTAATATCAAAGAAGAGTTGTTTCGTCATATAGTAATCGCTCGATTAGCTTTTCCACTAAGCAAGTTAAAAACCATTGAGTATTTGTATCGTTACCAAGGCGTTCATATAAACATAGACAGCATATATCGTTTTTTAGATAAGTTAAATAGCCAACTCAAGGACAAGATTGAGCAAATTGCCTTTGAGCATACTAAAAAACTACTTGGCGGTAAGTTGTCGATCGTATTCTATGATATGACCACTCTTTACTTTGAGGCATCTGAAGAAGATGACCTTCGTAAAACCGGCTTTTCAAAAGATGGAAAACACTCACATCCTCAAATCTATCTTGGCTTGCTGGTAGGCTTACAGGGTTATGCAATTGGTTATGATATTTTTGAAGGCAACACCTATGAAGGGCATACGTTAATCCCCTTCCTTGAAAAAATGAGCAATCGATTTGATTTAGGAAAACCCATTGTAATTGCTGATTCAGCTCTTTTGTCCAACAAGAATCTTCAAGCCCTTGAAGATCAACAGTACGAATACATAATTGGCGCAAGAATAAAAAATGAATCGAAAGCAGTCAAAAAGCAAATTACATCCCAACAGTGGGAAGATGGTCAGGTGAGACAAATTACGCGAAATGCTCAGCGATTAATTGTCTGCTACTCATCAAAAAGAGCAAGCAAAGATGCACATAACCGAAAGCGTGGTTTGCAGAGATTAGAAAAACGATTGCGTTCAGGAAAGCTCACCAAGTCCAATATCAATAACAAGGGATATAATAAGTACTTAAAAATGACAGGCAAGGTGGATATTGAAATTGACTATCACAAGTTTGATCAAGACGTAGTGTGGGACGGACTTAAAGGATACATAACTAACTCCAAATTGAGTAAAAAACAAATTATAGATAATTACCATCAACTTTGGCAAATAGAAAAAGCATTCAGGATCTCAAAAACAGATTTAAGAATAAGACCCGTCTATCACAGGTTGGTACATCGAATTCAGGCACACATATGTATATCTTTTGTAGCCTACTGCATTTATATGGAAATGGATAGATTGTTAAAGAAGCAAAAGTCAGATATCTCCATCAAAAAAGCACATGAAATAACTCACAACATGTATCAAATCACTTTTCAATTACCTGAATCTAAACATTTTAAATCTACTACACTAAAAATGGATGATCAACAAGCTGAACTATATCAAATCATCCAAAAAAATTGTTGGGTGCTGCAAAAATGAAAACAAGAATAGAGAAGAACAATTTAGCATCATAACCGACCATGAAGGCGTTCCTTTAAGAATGTATAATTCGAATGGAGAAAAAACCTGGGAGTGCGTGCTTAACATTTACGGAGATGCCTATGTTAGTATTGGTGAACAATTTGATTTTCCTTTCAGATCTAAGGGACAATACCAAGATGAAGAAACTGGTCTGCACTACAGCATGAATGGGTATTATCATCCTAAAACAGGATGTTGGTTACTACGGAACCAGTCAAACTTGGAGCTCCTTGAGAGCTTTGCAATACTCGTTTAGTTGAGACTGAAATAGTTCTAACTAAAGACGTTGATTTTGTTATACTGGTACATTGTGGCGTCTAGCTCGTCCAACCACCCAGTCGTAAGCTGCTCTTGATTCATCTCGACATACTGCTCCCCTATCATGTCCAAGAGTTCTTTCAATGCTGGAAGTTAACGTTTCCACACTACAGGAATAATCAGAAGTAACTCCTGACGGGTTTAGTGAGGGAGCCCCACCTATGCCACCATGGGATGTTTGAAAAGTTCTGAGCTGACTACGGGATAATCCTTCAGTTCCCGTATTTCCAAATGAGGATCTCGAATCTTCCAATCCCCTTAGCGCATGGTAAACATATCTTGTGTTTTCTACCCTTCCTCCATCTATCCAGGCCGATCGGTCAACCGCATCAAATAGGCCCATAAAATATACCTGGGCAAGTTGTCTTAATTCTCTGGCCATATCAATAACAATTGCTCCTCCCCTACTATGCCCAACCAATACAATGCGTAAATGTTCATGACTGGCTATACGCTCTCTTCTGCTCACTAACCGACGTGTTCTTCTCATATCAGTTCCCATACTCGGCAGGTGTTCCACATCTCTTGGAAACAATCTCTCTATTACGCGAGCAATAAATCTTTGGCCGTTTCGCTTTATATCGCCAGAGTCCGCACCTGTAATTTGGTCATCCGGCCCTTCCAAATATGTCTTATTAATGGTCCAGCCCTCGGCCATTCCATGCCTTCCAAAGTCGGTGTAAAACTGATGACAATGACTATACCCTCCATTTTCAGGTCGCCAATCTCTTGAACCCGTTCCGTCAATGCTCACAAGAATCCAGTGCATCTATACATTTTACTTACCAAATGAAATTTTCTGTAGTAATCATAGGCTTTACACGACAGTTCCTATTTGTAATAATTCCCCAATTTAGTTCTATCCGATTAAAACTGTAAAGCACCCAAGCACAATACTACCGCCATGTGAAGTAGTATCACCCAAGCGTGCTGCGGGTTGCCCGCCAATAAGAACGGTTGCAGAGCCCAAAACAATAGAGTCTGGAGGGCCACTACAGGTGGCCATATCTCCAACTCTTGCCGCCGGAAGTCCTCCAATTAGAACTGTTGGACAACCCGGAGGTAAAATAGGTCCGCCAACATGTGGCACAGTTCCCGTTACCATTGGGCAAATATGCATATCAGATATTCTTGCGGCTGGCTGTCCCATTATTAGGTAGTTGTTGGCCAAAACTCGGTCTCAATCTCACTGTCTTGCCCGACAATTCTAATTAATCGGGCAGATATACTAACATCAACGAGCATGGCGGAAGATCCACTCTCCTGGAATCTTTCATCGATACTAACGCAATAGGCATCCTCAAAGAATACACCTCGTTCAGCAGTTCCATCTTCCTGGTAAAAAATAAATGAACCATCAGACCTAACTCGGTTGAAAAACAACCAGTCATGGAAAAGTGTATTGCCTCCCAATTCCAAGCTGAAATTCATTATTCCACCCTGTAGCCGTGTATTAGTTCTACCTTCAGCACCTACATTCCGATGCGTGGACATAGAAAAACTCTTGATATCAAACGAAATTTCGTCTAAGACTATTTCTGCCGTAAATGCCATTAGTATTGTTTTAAAGAGAAATAAAAGAAGCTACAGTTGCTCTCAGATGGCAATACAAACAATCGCTATACGAAAGCTGCCCACTCCTAACTCGTCAAATGCTCACCAATAACTTCTTCAAGTCCTATTCAGGCCAATTATTTTTAAACTCCGTGCCGCCAAAGTCAATTTCTTTTGCCGCTATTGTAATGGTTTCAGTAGTTGGATTTTTATTAGAGTTGGCGTCAAAATCACGTTGCCAGTTAATTAAAGCAGAATGTGTAAACTTTAATTCCACATCAGTTGCATCAGAATCGTCTTTTAAAAATTTAATGTTGCCGTCTCTTTTGCCAAAGGGGTCCGAAATCCAGTCGTAGAATGCAGTATCGCTGGAGCCTTCGATTGTGCAATGAATCATTCCGCCTCTCACAGTTTCAGTAGGTTTCATTTTATCAGAGACCGTTCTATTAAGACTAAAACTGCATTGCAGAAGATCATATTTCTTTCCATTTACTTCTAATTTTGCTTGAAATGACATTTTGTTCTGTTTTAAATTGGTTAAATAAAATTATTTATTATCTAAATAAGAGTTCTTTTCTATAACAAATTGTTACCCGGTTAGCTTTGTTCATAATCTGCATTCCATTCATTACCGTCATCGCCGCGCTGGCCGTCCATCTTGATCATGAAGTTTTTAGCAGGGAAATAAGGTTTCATGTGTATATCTAAGTAAACCCGGTCCTTTTGGTTCGGGTCTTGTTCAAAGCGCTTGATCGAGAAATTTTCAATCAACTTATTAGGGCCGGTTATTCCATCTAAAAATCTTACTATTTGACCCATTAGGTCTTTGCGTGTATTGGCGTTGAAGTTCTCAAAAGCCCTTCTGTTTAAGAAGTCCATCATTACCTTAGTTACATAATCAAAAACCCTAACAACCGAATATGTTTGTAAACCGAGGTTGTCACCGTTAAACAATGTTTTTGCAGAAAAAGCCATCACTTTATTATACTCATTGACCATAGGTACAAGGCCCAATTTTTCCATATTGGCTATTTCACTTTTCTTTAAATCGAATTTTACACCATCCACTTCACTTAAAGCTCCAAACTTTTTACCGGCTGCTACCTGTGACATAAGGGTTTTGTATATCTTACCCCCCAACGATCCTGATGGTGGTATATATACCGGTTCTTCCTCATCGGCATATTCATTCCTTCCTCTACCAACCAAATAGTTACAAGTCATCATAACATTTGATTTATGAATGTCTCCACTTGTAAGATCTTCTGCCTGAAATAGTTCTAGAACATCCTCGGGATTATCGAGGTGCATAAAGTCTGTTACTAACATTACTTTATTTTCATGTGCCATTTTCGACCATTTGTCAACTACCATTCCGGAACCCAGGTAACCTGGTAGAATCATAAGACTATAATTATTTCTAAGGTCTAATCGGTCATAGTTCTGTACCATCCTATCTCGAACTGCGTCAAAAAACCTTGTATTGTCAAGGTCCCTAAGTTGTTCGGCATCAGCATTCAAGATGGTAAGCCTGTCCACCTTTTCCATATCGGTATTCTTGAAAAAAGAAGCCATAGACCTGTAGGATGTTTCCAACTCTCTGGTCTGTTCCAAAGCTTTTTTAAGGTTACCTTTTAATGTTGAATCGGCTTGCGCAGCACCTTCTTCACAATGAGCTACCATATCCACCACATTATCAGCAGATGACAAAACTTCTATCCATAGATTTAAAGATCGTCTTAGTTCATCTCTTTCTTCGGCTTTGGACTTTTCCGATAAAAATATTTTTTTTCTTGCTTTACGATCAGGATTAAGATTTTGTACGCCTTCAATAGCCCCTTCGGCCAATTCAAATCCACCGAATTCTGCCAATTGTTCAACACCATGCTGTACTTTTTCTAATCCTTTTCCGGCCGCGGCTGGTGCCTGAGCTGCTGTTGCTTGTTTTTGTTCTTCAGCCATTATTTTCTGTTTCTAAATTCTAAAATGAGTTAGTTAAGAGCCTGCTTCATTCAATTCGTCAACCAAGCCATTAAGCATTTCTACCAAAGCTTGTTTTTTCTCCGGATCGGACAACGCCGACTTCAACAGCTTATTCATTTTAAACTGTTGTAACATAGCCAGGTATTGGTCTTTTTCAGATTTTAAACCGGTAAGGAACTCGCTTTGCTTGGTAATGCCTTTTTCACCGAAATCCTCCAACCCATCAAATTTTAGTTTTTCCTTTACGCTACCACCCTCTTTATCTTGAAAATCAACATTTAGTTCAGGTTGAAAGTGGGCAAATACATCTTTTACAGATTTAAGCCCTTCTACAAATTCAGGCTTCATGGGTGCACTATCGGTTAATTTTTCAACCAAAAGTGTTCGGTTTTGGGGTATATCTGCAAATGCTTCACTTGCATCTTGCTTCACTTCTGTACCGCCAATACCTACGTTATCATTGCTCATAATGCTTGTTTTAAGTATTTATTGTTCTAAATATAGTATTTTTTCGGATAACCAATAAATCTTAGTTATTCCATATAATGTTTTCATCATTATCCAAGTCAATTTTTATTGGTTTGGTACGATCCAATTCTTCATTGATGATCATTCGTGCCAAAGGCCTTCTGATCTTAGTTCTTATAACGCCTTTAATAGGTCTGGCTCCATACTTAGGTGTAAATCCAGTCATAGCCAGCTTTTTCTTGGCATCTTCACTAATTTCAAGTTCAATTCCTCTAACCTTTAAAATCTTACGCAGGTTGTTAAGATGTATATCAAATATCTTCACCACATTCTCTTCACTGATTGGAGCAAAAGGTATAATTTCCGTTAACCGGCCTAAAAATTCAGGTCTGAAGTAGTTGGTCATAATCTCCATCAAATCGTTCGACGGTGGAATTTCTCCTTTACCGAAAGCTTCTACTATATGGTCACTTCCAATATTGGATGTAAATAACACTAAAGCATTAGAAAAATCACCTTCCTTGCCAAGTCTGTCGTGTAACTTACCTTCATCGAGTATTTGTAAAAACAGATCAAATACCGATGGATGCGCCTTTTCAATTTCATCAAAAAGCACCACGGCATAAGGTGTTTCTCTTATCTTGTTTACCAGCATACCGCCTTCTTCATAACCCACATAGCCGGGAGGAGCACCATATAAAAGTGCGGCAGAATGTTCTTCCTTAAACTCAGACATATCAAAACGGATCATGGCTGTTTCATCATAAAAGAGAAAATCTGCAAGGGTTTTGGCTAATTCGGTTTTTCCTGTGCCCGTCGGACCCAGGAAAAAGAACGAACCCATTGGCTGATTAGGACTTCCCAATCCTGATCGGGATTCTCTAACAGCCTCCGAAACGGTGGCAATAGCATGGTCCTGACCAATTACCCGCTTTTGAAGATGTTCTTCAATATTTTGTAATCGTTCACGTTCTTCACCACCAATTTTACCCACGGGGACACCGGTTTTACTGGCCATTACAGCGGCCAGATCGGCCTTTTCAAGTGCTGATTTTTCTTCTGCTGCATGCGCTTTCAACTCGTTCAACACCAAACTTATATGGTCTTGAAGGTCCTTGCTGTTAGAGCTTTCCAAAAATGCAGGATCGTAACTTGATTTTTCAAAGAGCACCGGACTTACACGTACTTGCAAGTCGCGTAAGAACCATTTTAATTCACTCAGGAGTTCCGCTTCTTCTTTATCTGTTACCCCTTCGGTTAAATCTTTAAGTTCTTTTTCAATACCCTCAATTTCTTCAGGAGATGTAGAATTAGCCAGTTTAACTACAGCCATGGTCCGATCTAACAGATCTATTGCTGAATCGGGAAGCCTTCGCTCTCTCGTATATCTCTTGGCAAGCCTGATGGATTCTTCCATACAGTGGCTGTTAACGTCCAATGCATGATGATCGGCAAAATTTCCCATTACCGACTCCAGCATGCGCAGAGCTTTCTCATCGTTAGGCTCTTCTATTCGTACTACTTCAAAACGGCGGTTAAATGCCTCATCACGTTCTACATGTTTTCTAAATTCTTCTGTTGTAGTGGCACCTATCAAAGTAATGTCTCCTTTTGCCAGTTCCGGTTTTAAAATGTTTATCGCACTTCCTAATCCGTTTTGCTTATCCAGGATCATGTGTATTTCATCAACCATAAGGATACAATCCTGAAGAGCTTTTAACTCTGTGATGATCTTTTTCAATCGATCTTCTATTTCACCTTTGTACGATGCTCCGGCCATTAACTCAGCCACATTGAGTTCATACACCTTGTAACCTTTCAAAAACTCGGGTACTTTACCTTTAACCACGTTGGCAGCAAAGCCCTCCAATAAAGAGGTTTTTCCTACGCCCGGCTCCCCAATAAGCATAACATTGGGTTTACTCATTCGGCCTAAGATTTCGGCAACCATTCTCAGTTCATGATCACGGCCTACTATCTGATCGAATTTACCCTGCCGTGCCTCAGCCAGTTTATCGGTACAAAAGCGGCTCAAATTTTTAGATGCCACGCTTCGGGTTACAGCCGCCGGCGAACCATTATCCGAAGATGCCATAACTACACCGTTAACAGGTAATTCATCGGGGTTAACCGGAAAACTCTTCAACTGTTCATGGCTAAATCCCACTCCCGGTGTGGCCAGTGCCTTAAACATTATCATCAGGTCAATCTCCTCCTGCCCCGCCTCTTTACGAATGCTTTCGGCCTCATCAAAGGCTGATATTAATGCTTCCGACGAAGGCGGAGCTTCACTAATTGAACTACTTTTAGGCAGTGATTCAATGCGTACTTCAGCCCACTCTTCAATAAAAAAAACATCCTTACCGAGCCTGTCAATTTCTCTAATCAAACTTAGGTCTTTGTGAAACAACGCCTTAAGCATGTGCTCCGGATGGCAGGTTTTATTGGCGTATTCCTTAGTAAGAGACTTTGCAATATGCAATGCCTGATTTAATTCATCGTTAAAATGATCCATTGTTTTGGGTCTGGATTTTTAATTTATAAGCTTTTACTTAATCTTCTTTTTGGTTTCCATGCGTATAGATTTGATACAGTTATTCTGATCCTTAACTATATGCATAGATTTGAACTTCAACTTTCTTTTATTAATTCTTCCAATCAGTTGGCTCCAGGTCATATTCTCACCATTGGCTACCACAGGTACATTTGTGTTACCACACAAATAGGTATTGAACACACCGGCACTGGTTTTTCCTTCGCTGTAAGAAACGAGCATGTTGGCAAAATCTGCTTCTGAAATGGCCGGTGCCTTCGGCTTTTCTTCCTTTTTCTTTTCGCTTTCTTTTTCCTTTTCACCAATAGGGGGTGGTGGTGGAAGTTGCTGCCTCATTTCTTTAATTTGTTCCTTTATTTCCTGCTCTACCGGCTTGGTATTCACTATAATTGGAACATCATTAATTATAGGGGTTACCTCAACTGACTCAAGCTTTGGCTTAACATTAATCTTTACCCTGGCTAAATATTTATGCCGGCCATTTACAATCAGGCTAATTGTTTTCATACCACTCTCCTTAAAAGTATAAGTCGCATCTTTCTCTTTATTGTCAACACTTGCCGACTCTCCAAATCGCCATTCCCAACTTTCGGCATCTTCAGGTCCTTCCGCTATAAACTGTACTTCTTCGCCCTGGGTGATCTCCTGTGGGGCAATGATCTTTGGAAATAGTTGCGGTTTAAGATCCACCTTGGGCTTAATAACCGTTAATACTTTGCTGCCGGCGCATTTGCCGTTCACTAACAGATCTATTTGAAATCTACCCGGTGAGTTATAGATATAGGTTACATAACTCTTGTCGCTTTTCCCCTGTTCATCGCCAAAAGACCATTCCCAGGTTCTTGCATTTTTTGTTTTATCTCTAACGTAAATGGTTTGTCCAACTTCCACCTTGTCATCCGACAGCACAAAATTTACTTCTTCACACTTTTCTTCCTGCACCATTCTAAAACCAAGGAAGGCTCCGCCAAGTAGCATAAAACCAAACAGGGTAAGGATTACAGAACTATCGAGATGTACATGGGCTTTACGTTGTTTTGCCATAGGTTGGATTGTTTAGGCCATTTAAAGTTAGTAATTCTATTAGTTAATTGTTCAATTAATTGGCAAAACATCACTCTTCGGGCATTTTTTTTATTAATTTAACAAACAAATTGAGGTTTTATGTAACTGTAATATATACGTTTGCATAAAATCTTAAATACCCAGAAACGCTATGTTCACTAAAAGCTCGAATAAAATCGTTTGTTTATCGGTACTTGTTGGGTTATTCACTCTATTAAGTAGTTGTAAATCATCTAAAGCACCGGTATTTACTTCGGAAACCATTACGGAAAGAGATATTGAAGAAATTGAGGCAACTCCGGAAACCGATGCCCCAGAGCCGGTTAAAAAGAACAAAAAGGCCGTAACCGACTATCAGCTCAAATATGCTGAGATACTGGGCGTTTCCGCCGATCAACTCAATGCAAGGCTATACAAAACAATTGACGAATGGATGGGGACTCCTTATTTGTACGGAGGAGAAAGTAAAAGCGGCATTGATTGTTCTGCTTTTGCCAGAACAGTGGTAAACCGGACTTTTAAAATTGACCTTCCGCGAACAGCAAACGGACAGTTCAATTCCAAGAACGTTTCTTTATTTAAAAATGGCAGGTATTTGGAGGAAGGTGACCTTATATTCTTTAAAACCAGTACTGAAGGTCCTTTGGTTTCGCATATTGGAATATATCTGCACAACGATAAGTTTATTAACTCAAACACATCAAAAGGGGTTACTATAAGCAATTTGACCGATTCTTACTGGAAATATAAGATCGTTGCTTTCGGTAGATTAATAAAATGAGCGGTAATAGCGAAAAAATATCGGCATTGGATGTTATAATTGACAAATACCAAAACTCAAAGGAAGATTTTGTTGCAGAACAATTTGTAGCTGACCTTTTAGCAAGCGGATTTCCACATCAGGATATGCTTTTGTTAAACGAAGGAACTTTTGAACGTAAGTATCAAAACGATATAAAAAAGGCCTACCTCGATACACATAATAAAGAGGAACTGCTACATATTGTGTTAAGGAGAAGCGGCATTTATGATGCACTACCCCAAGGTATGTTGCACGATATGCAGCCTACCGACAGCATGGGAAATATAAAAGATATTGTATCGGAGTATCATAAACGACGGGATGAACAAAGAACCGCCCGCAGGTTTTTTCAACCTATTGAACAAGAGCTTTTTTTACACCGGGTTTTTGCGGTACAGAATGAAGCCAGGATGCTCACCGATGACTATTATGATTTTTTAATAGACTTTTGGAAATTAGACAAAAGTTGTCCGCAAGATTATTTGAATAAATTAGCCACTTTGATGCCCTACGCTCGTTTTATTACAGGAAAAATTGAGATTATAGCAAAATGCCTTGAGTATATTACTAATGAGGCCATAAGCATAAACCGGGTAATGGAGAAAAAAGTATTGCAAACTGAAGAAGTATCAACGAATAACTGGGAGTTAGGCGTAAATTCAATTGCAGGTGAGAGTTTTGTTCATTACGAACCGGTAGTTGAGGTAAAAATTGGCCCCGTTAAAAGAAGTGATTTAATAAATTATTTAAACACAGGCAAAAAATATTTGTTTGTCGATGCCTTGTTAAAATATTTTTTAAATGCAGAGACAACATATAACATTGTAGTTGAACTATCTTCTAAAGAAAGTCAATTTGCTCTGGAAGAGAAAAAATCTAGTTTTCTTGGATATTCAAGTGTGATATAAATAAACTTAATGGATTTGACCATACTACAGATCGATTGGATTAACCTACAGGCCACGAGCGTCGGATCTGGTTACTCTGTGCTCAAACTTGGGGCCATGATTTCAACAGCCGGATTGGCATTGATGGCCTTTATTATTGGAAGATTTAAAAAGATACTGGGAAGAGAACGTCTAAAGTCGTTTATATACGCCATTATATTCTCTTTACTATGCGCATTGTCGGCTCTGTTTGCAAGTGCACAAATTTTTAGCTTTCCTTTATTCTACATTTTTATTGCCATGCAGGGTTTTATGTTGGTTCTGGGTATTATTCATTTACTTATTTTACCCAAAATATTCCGATGGGCGCGTAAAAAATCGTTTTGGCCCGATTTGTTATTTACAATTGCCATAGTACTCATTGGAAGCACACCTTTCATATTTGCCTTTAACTATATTAGGCCCGAATTGTACAACCCGCTTTTGTTGGGCAGTTTTCTGCCTTTCCTTATTCCAACCTTTTTTATGAAAACGTTTGAAAAGGCTATTGACATTCCCACCAAAGTTTACCGAAAGTGGTATTTCCCGGTTGATGAGAAGTACAAACAACCAAGTAGCGAGCTTATGAAAAACATGTTAGTAATAGGCCTCGAATTTAATAAGCGTTGGAGAAACGAAGATGTAACCAACTTTAGGGTAAAGGCTCCTGAAGAAATGGATTTTGAAAAGCTCTTCTACTTTTTTATTAACGAGTACAATATTAAACATCCGGAAGACCAAATTGATATAGTTGACAGTAAAGGCCAACCACAAGGGTGGGTGTTTTACAAAAAACCCAAATGGTACAGCATTTTTACACACTTTGTTCAACCGGAACGTACCATCAATAAAAATAACCTAAGAGAAAACTCTATTGTAATATGTGAACGTACATAACTTAAATTATGGCAAACCAAAACAAATACTTAAAAGTTAACTGGGCCAATGGCATGAAAATCAATAAAGAGCATTTCATAGCCCTTCAAAATTCCTTGTTACAGGAAATACAGGTAGTATCTAAGGCAGGTATCAATACATCTAATTACGGATTGCTTCCGGCAAATTCGGAAGATGGATTAAACCTTCAAATAACGCAGGATAACCAGGGTCAGGCTAAGGTACAGGTAACTAATTGTACCGCCCTTTTGCCTGATGGCTGCATTATAAACATTAACAAAGAGTTCGAAGACCTGAAGTGCAACTACCCCAATGTGGCGTTTGATGAAAACAATGATGCCGGAAACTACTATTTAATCTTAAGTGCAAATCCGTACGATGTTGTAGCAGTTGGCGATGCATCAAAAGATGAAGACCCGCCAAGGCAACCTTTTACCATGAGCAAAGTGGCACTCCATTTTATTTCAGAAGACGAACTGGCAGCAAGCGGAATGGGCTCTAATCATATGCCTATAGCCAAATATTCCTCTAAAGGCGATGGTAAACTAAAATTAGATGCAGATTATATACCGCCTTCAACATGCATGGCCTCACATCCCGATCTTGTTGAGCTCTATACAAATTTCACACATCAGGCAGGAAGCCTTGAAGAAGTATTGGTATATACGGTTCAAAAAATAAATCAAAGAGACCAATTAAATGATTTGAGCGCCATTGCCATTGATTTGGTAAAACAGATATTACCGGAACTGGCCCGTAGTAACACAAGTTTGGCAATGAACTCCCTCAATAACAGTCCGCTTTGCGTAACACAGGAATTTGCCACACTGGCCCGAATTACTAAAAATGCTTTAGATACAAAGGCGGGGAGTGGAAAGGACGAATTTCTTAACTACGTTTCTGAAATGTGTAATGTAAGAATAGACGATATTCATTCGGCGCTCGAAAACATTATAAATCATACTTATAACCATAACAACATTCAAACCGGACTGGAAAAAGCAACAGTATTCATTGAACTACTTCACGATATTTTCAGAAAACTAAGTAATCTGGAGTATATAGGAAAACGCGGCGACGGGGCACTATTTGTTAAAGAATATAAAGTACAGGAAAAGAGTAAAGCCGACGACCCAGGCGTTAAGAAAGAAAAACAAGAACCCGCTGGCGGATTTATGGCCGATTAAACCAAAACAATGCAAGTAACCAATAAAAAACAACGACGTGGCGCATTCGCCAAATTTTTTATTCTATTTCTAATCACCGCCGGTTTAATTACACTGGCCACATTTTTCAATTTTAAAGTGCCCGAAAAAGAGAACAAAGACCTTAGGGAGCAGGTTGAAGGGCAGGCCGAACAGGTGGTTTATATGCAAAGCTTTGCAAAGGGTGTTGATAGTATTAAGAATATTTTGGATTCTATTAATTTGCCAGGCCAGAACGTATTCTACCTCGATCAGGCCATTGGAGCTAAAGTTGTTGCCATGCAAAACAAAATTCCTACAGATAACAAAGATCTGCAATCTATGTACAATAACGTAACCCAAATATTGTTAGATCTTCAGGCTACTAAAAAGAAGGTGAGAGAGATTTCTGCGGCCGATCAGGAAGTTGGGCAATACAAGCAACAAATTGAATCATTGAAAGATGAACTTGAACGTACCCGAAACGAACTTCAAATTTGCAGACAGTTACAGAATATGGGCGTTAACTAAAAGTAATGTCGCGGTTTTATACATTTCCATTACACTTGTCGAAGCTGATAGAAGGGCATGAGCTTAATGCTTGTGATATTCGGGAGTCTGTTCGGCAATACATAAGATTGATAGTAACTACTACTTGCGGAGAATTGTGTTACGATGAAAATTTCGGCTGCGGATTATGGGATTATGAGTTTGATAATGTAGCAGGCAAAATGCAAATAAAAGACAGAATTCGGGAAACACTTGAAGAAAGCATTCGAAAATTTGAACAAAGGTTAGTACTCAATAGGGTTAAATTGAATATTAATGAGGAAGAACTCGGTATTGACAAAGGGCGGAGAGTAAAGAGACAGTTATCTATAGAAGTCAATGGTGTAATAAAGAAAACCGGGGAACATGTTAGAATTCACGAACGATTCTTTATTGGTCCTTACTCAAGATAAAACTTATGAAAAGCAATCAAAGGCAAATATTCAAACGCATGCTCAGCAATGCCAACAGGTATTGGGGAAATTCCGATTTAGATTCTGAAAATGCCTACGATCCCTTAGTTGGACTGTTGATGAGTGCCTGTGCGTGGGAACTCTCAAAGATCAATGAAGATATTTATAATTCACGCAGTCGTATAACAGAACGAATAGTACAGTTAATGACTCCGGCCGCTTTAACCACAGCTGTTCCGGCTCATTCCATTACATCTGCATTGCCTATTGATGATAAATGTACCTTAAAAGCTCAGCATCAGTTTTATTATACAAAGCGCGTTTCAGATCCCGATGATCCGGTTAATGTGAAACTGCTACAACTGGTGTTTTCACCGGTGTGCCATACCGAAGTGCTTAATTGCAAACTGAAATACACGGCTTACGGAAATACCATTTTTTCCAATGATACTATCTTTCGTGATGTACGGGCCGAAATACCCGAAAGTTTACCACAGGCTTGCCTTTACCTCGGTTTAGAATGCGATGAAGAACTAACTGATCTGAATGGTTTGAGAATATATTTAGATGTAAGAAATGAAGAGCTCAAAGGTTTGTTCTCCCACATTTTGAAACAGGTAAGTATTTCCGTTGGGGAAAGAACATTAATAAGCAAATCTGGTTTAAATGCAGAATCTCCGGTAATTGACATCAATTCAGTATTTAAAAATAAGGTGTCCGCTAACTTACGTATGAACCAAATTGTGAATCAACTGTATGATAAACAATTCATTAGTATAACCGATGAAACCCCTCTGGGAGATTTGGATAATGATGCTGCGTTAAAAAATGATGCCAAGATTTTAAGTGATACCCTAAGCGAAAATGAAAAAGTTATATGGTTAAAGTTGCAGTTTCCTGAATCATTCTCAAGAAAAATGTTAGATGACATTAAGGTGGTTATTAACGCATTTCCTGTTGTTAATGCAAAACTCAACAATAAAATTGCGGTGGTAAAAACTAAAAACGACATACACATTTTAGATTCTGATGACGAGTATTTTGATTTGGAATCCGTTACGCTCTCAAATGGTACTGAGTTGATCCAAAATTACAATACATCTGCAAAGAAAATGGATGAAAACGAAGTACTCGTAAAACACGGTGGCATAGAACGCTTTGACGATAGAAATGCCAAAGAACATTTAGATTATCTTATGGAACTGATGCATGATGAAAGTGCATCGTTTAATGCCGTTGGCCGTGAGTTTGTAGAACAAAATTTGAAAAGTTTAAACAAAATAATTACCCGCCTGGAAAACAAATTAGCAAATGCGGTTAAAACGAAATCTGAAAAACCCGGACTGCTCGTGAAAACCAACAGCAAAAATGTGGGCGAAGCCATTTACATTAACTATTGGACTACTAAAGGCGCAACAGCAAACAGGATTAAAGCCGGATCAGAATTACGCTTACTAAAAGGTAACGATATACTTCCTGACCATTCCTTTTTAGTGTGCGATACAGAAGGCGGGCGTGACAAACCCTCAACAAATGACAGGATAAATGCATACAGAATGGCATTGTTAACCGATGATAGGATTGTTACACGCGAAGACATTAAAGCATATTGCCATTACCTGTTTGGTGACAAATTAGGCCGTGTTGAAGTTGAAAAAGGAATAGGCCACTCCGTAGATGAACATGGCGGTTACATACGAACATTAAATGTGGTGCTTTCACCTGCAAGTCCGTTAATGTCTGATGACGAAATGACCGACTGGAACTACCTGTGTAAGGAATTAAAGGCACATTTAGAACTTAAGGGAAGCAACATACTACCCTACACTATTGTTACAAAGCCCAAAGAATTAACCCAACAGCATGCCGGCAATGGCAGCGGTTAACAGAGCGGCAATGGTTCCGCCTATCATAGCTTTCATACCCAATTCCGTAAGGTTTTTACGCTGTTTGGGAGCTATGGCCGAAATACCGCCAATTTGAATTCCTATAGAAGCAAAGTTTGCAAAACCACAAAGTGCATAGGTGGCTATTAGTTTTGACTTATCAGACAAATTAAGGCCGCTTTCCGGGTTCATCATTTGCTGAAGATCAACGTAAGCCACTACTTCATTAATGGCCATTTTTTTTCCAAGTAACTGTCCTACAAGGGTAATCTCATCTGCCGGCACACCAATGATCCAGGCAACCGGAGCGAATAACATACCAAGAATGTATTCCAGGGTAAGTCCATTAAAACGCCCGCCGGTACTGGCTAAAATGTTGTCATTTATTCCAAATTGGTTTCCGGTCCACATAAGTATGCCATTCAGTAAAGCTACCAGCGCAATAAAAACCAAAAGCATGGCACCTACATTAACGGCCAGCCTAACTCCATCTGTTGTTCCAAGGGAAATAGCATCCAGTACATTGCTTCCAAGTTTTTCTTTCGGCACCTTTAAGTTGGTGTTTACATTTTCAAACTTAGTTTCAGGTAAGATCATTTTTGCGGCTACAATGGCAGCCGGTGCTGAAATAATTGATGCCGTTAAAAAGTGAATGGCATAGTCATCGCCTATCATGGAAACAAACAAGGCAAACACTCCGCCGGCAATAGTTGCAAAGCCACCAACCATAAGGCACATCATTTCGGAGCGTGTCATTTTCTCCAAATAAGGCTTAATAACCAGTGGGGCCTCTGTTTGTCCTATAAACACATTGGCTGCAGCGGCCATGCTCTCTGCACCGGAGAGCTTCATAAACTTGCTCATTACCCAGGCAAAACCATAAATGATCTTTTGTAATATGCCGAAATAATAGAGAATAGCCGAAAATGCAGAGAAAAACACCACCGTTGGCAACACCTTAAATGCGAACATATAACCCAGGTTAAACACTACACGTTCACCTTTCGAAAAATCCATTGCCTCAATGTAAGCTGCATCGGGCCAATTACCGAAAACAAAGCTGGCTCCGGCCTCGGTAAAATTCAGCAGATCAACAAAGCGGTCGCTTATCCATTGAAATACTTCATATACAACGGGTATTTTTAAAATAGCCAAAGCCAGAATGAGCTGGAGTGCCATTCCACCGAGCACCAATCGCCAGTCAATTTTGCGTTTGTTGTTGCTGAGTAAAAAACAAAATCCCAAAAGGATTAAAATTCCCAAAATCCCCCTGCCAATATTTTCAACCATAAATTGTAATGAAGTATGTTATTAAGAGCTGCCCTTCCTTCGCTTTATCTCATCGCGTATATGGGCAGCCTTTTCGTATTCTTCGCTCTCCAGATGTTGTTGCAGCAATTCGTTTAGCTCTTTAATATTCATATCGCTAATGCCCGGCTTTGAGGCTGCGTTCTCCAAAGCCACGGCTTCACCCTTAGATTTGCCCGAATCTCTTTCATCTTCTTCTAAATAAATTCCTGCCGAATCTAAAATGGAATCGTAAGTATAAATAGGGCATTCATACCTTACCGCCAGGCTCAACGCATCAGAAGTACGGCTATCTATTTCAATACGTTCTCCATTGCGCTCACAAATAAGCAAAGCGTAAAAAATCCCATCCTTCAAATCGTTAATTATTATTTCAATAAGATCAATATCATGCGCCAACATTACATCCTTAAAAAGATCGTGGGTGAGTGGTCTGCCGGTTGGCATATTTTCAAGAGCAACGGCAATTGACTGTGCTTCAAACCCTCCAATAACTATGGGTAAACGGCGCGATCCGTTTACTTCGCCCAAAACCACTGCGTACGAATGTGATTGCGTAATACTGTGAGAAAGTGCTACAATTTCAAGCTCAATCTTATTCATTGTGGTAAATATAACAACTTACAAGTTAGACCGCTTAGTGCATTAAGTCTAAAAATGGTGGATTAAATTGTGTAAAAAAACTGTATAGTTTAAGTAAACAATGTATCGTATAAGGCAAGTATGAATCTATCTTTACCCCGAAGGCATGATTAAACGCGATTCAATAAACAAAGTAATTGACGTAGCACAGGTTGATGAAGTGGTGGGAGAATACGTTAATCTTAAAAGGCGTGGCGCAAATCTTATAGGATTATGCCCTTTCCACAACGAAAAAACACCATCTTTCACCGTATCGCCAAGTAAAGGAATTTATAAATGCTTTGGATGCGGCGAAAGTGGCAATGCCATTGGCTTTATAATGCAACACGAAAATGTATCATTCGTTGAAGCCGTAAGGCAATTAGCCGCAAAGTACAATATTGAACTGGAAGAGACCGAACAAACGGATGAAGAGATAAAATTGCAGGATGAACGTGAAAGCCTGCACATAGCCTGCAAGTTTGCTCAGGAATATTTTGCCACTACCCTTTTTGATACAGAAGACGGAAAGAACATTGGCCTTACCTATTTTAAAGAACGCGGATTTACCCAACAAACCATTGAAGAGTTTAAGCTTGGCTATGCCTTAAACAGTTTTGAAGCCTTTTATAAGCATGCCGGAAAAAATCAATTCTCCAAAGATATTTTACTGAAAACAGGCCTTGTTTCAGAGAAGAACGGAAAAGTATTTGACTTTTTCAGGGACAGGGTAATGTTTACCATTCATGATGTGAGCGGCAAACCGGTTGCGTTTGCCGGACGCACCTTGAGTTCTGACCCCAAACAACCTAAATATATCAACTCGCCCGAAACGGCCATCTATGTAAAAAACAGGGTGCTTTATGGTCTCTTTCAGGCCAAAAAGTCTATCGGCAAGCTCGATAATTGTTTCCTGGTTGAGGGTTACACCGATGTGATTTCCTTACATCAGGCCGGCCTGCAAAATGTGGTGGCTTCATCGGGTACATCTCTAACAGAAAATCAGGTGAAGCTGTTAAAACGCTTTACGGAAAACATAACCTTGTTGTTTGATGGCGATGCCGCCGGACTCAAGGCTGCCACTCGCGGTGTGGATATTGTCCTTGAACAAAATGTGAATGTAAAAGTAGTTATGTTGCCCGAGGGCGAAGACCCCGATTCCTTTATGAAACAATCGGGCTTTACTGCCTTCAATGAATTTGTTGATGCGCATAAGAAAGATTTTATACTCTTTAAAGTCGGTCAGCTTTTGGGTAATGCAGGCAACGATCCTGTGGTTAGAGCCAATGCCACAAAAGAAATTGCACAAAGTATTGCCCTTATACCCGATGCCATAAAACGGGCATTTTACATCAGGGAGTGTGCCACATTGTTGAGTATTGATGAACAGCTTCTACATAATAGTATAAATAAAATACGGCGTAAAAAATTTAAAGATGCCCGGCGGATGAGCGAACGCGATGCCAGGCTCCTGGAAGAACAGGAAGAGCAACGGGTTGCCGTGCAAAGTCCGCTTATTGAGGATAATGTAGTTTATAATCTCGAAAAAGAACTCATTAGGTTACTGCTTGAATATGGTCATTTTAACATTACGGAAGACAAACGGGTAAGTCAACATATTTTAGAAGAATTGGATGGAGTTGAGCTGGAAACTCCTGAATTTCAGGAGATACTAAATTGTTATTTACATTCATATGACTGGAAAAATAGCGATGACGACAGGCCCTTAAGTGAAATTCTTTTGAAATCAGACAGACCCAAAATTATCCAAACTATCATTGATTTAACGAGCTCGCCTTATGAATTGAGTGAGAACTGGGAACTCAAACATGAAATATTTATTGAAACAGATAAAGAGAAACTGTTTAAACAAGATGTTGAAGACACCATCTGCAGGTATAAATTACACGGTGCAATGCAACTCCTTCAATTGCGTGAAGAAGAATTAAAATCAGAAGATGATGTTGACCGTCAGATCTTACTGCTTGGTGAAATAACTCAAATTAAAAAGCTTGTTAAAGATTACAGCGACTCCCTGCATCTGAACCTGCCAATGGTATAGTTTAATGCTAACCACAATGTAAACAAAGTGAATGCAATGTTTCACAACGTTCAATGAAACTTCGTGTACATTGTGAAAACATAGTGCAACCTTGTGGTTAAGATAAATTCAAAACATAGTCCATGCTAAAACATGGTTGTCTATTAACCTAAAGTGAACCCGATTCGTGATCTTTTTTCCATCCGCAATAAGTTCAAAAAACAACTCTCCCTTATCGTTTACCTTAAACGGATGTACAACAATATGCTTTCGAAAATCGAGATTTCCGTTGGCATACCACTTAAAAACAGCCTCCTTGGCACACCAAATAACGGTGTTGTATTCTTTTGTTTCTGCCGTATTAGCGTAAATGGATTCATACTCCGAAACAAACTTATGGCTTAGCCTGTTTATTCGTTCTTGTATGGCTTCCATATCAATACCACACTCCAGTTTTTCGCTTATAATAACAGCACTGTATTTATCGGCATGGGTGATGGATAATTTATTATGTAGCTTTTCAAACTCCGGCTTGCCATTTTCGAGCTTAATAATTTCATTATATTTTCCGAGAAGTTCTTTTATAATTAAACGACTTATGATAAACTCCTTCTTTCGCTTTTCTAGTTTTATTCCATTTATTTTTTTTAGGAGGTCGGCTTTGGGTTTTAGTTTCATTAACAGATCATCCAGCGATTCTTCATTTTTCCAAATGCCGATAAGGCTATCGCCCGGTAGTGAAATGTAATCTATTAAAGCCATTGGTGCAAAACACCCCCGCATTACTCAATGCGGGGTGGCAAATATAAGCGGTTGAATACGTTAAACCCTTACCAAATATCTATATTCGCGAAGTGATTATTTCCGACCAACGTATTCTTGAAGAAATAGATAAAGGCACTATTCTAATTGAGCCCTTTAAGCCCGAATGTTTGGGTACTAATTCCTACGATGTGCACTTGAGTAAATATTTGGCCATGTATAAAGATAGGGAGTTGGATGCCAAAAAGCACAACAAAGTGGTTGAGATAACTATTCCGCCTGAAGGATTGGTTTTACAACCAAACACCCTTTACCTCGGCGTTACCGAAGAATATACCGAAACGCATGCACATGTGCCATTTCTTGAGGGTAAATCGAGTACAGGCCGCTTGGGAATTGACATTCACGCTACAGCCGGCAAAGGAGATGTGGGTTATTGCAACACATGGACTTTAGAAATCTCCTGTATCCAACCCGTGCGAGTGTATGCCGGCATGCCCATTGGCCAGCTTATTTACTTTGAAATTGACGGAGATGTCAATAATTTATATCATTCTAAAAGAAATGCGAAATACGTAAAACGATCTCTTAAACCGGTTGAGAGTATGATGTGGCGAAATGAGTTTTAAAGAGTTATTTCCTCAACTCGGCCAGTACATTTTTTACCGATGATGTGCTGCCCTTAATATTCCTTATTTTACTTCCCTTACTATCAACCAAAATTAGAGATGGCAGCCGGTGCGCATTATATTTGGCAGCTAACTTTCTATACATCTGATATACCGAATCATTGTAGGAAATATGAGCTTTTGCCCTACTACTTTTGGTTTTTTCTCCGCTCCTTAGTTCTATTAGAAATACAACTAAGTTCTCATACACATAATCTGTAAACTCCTTATTTTCAAAAACCTTTCGTTTCATTTTAATACAGGGCCGGCACCATTCCGATGCGGTTAGTACAATTAGAATATTTTTGTTTTCAACCTTAGCTGTTTCAGATGCCTGTTGCCAATTCTCAATGTAGTTGATCTGCTGGCCATAAGTGATTGAAAATAAGCCCACTATGGCCATTGATAAAAGGTAGCGCATTATTTACTCAATATTTATGCTAAATGTATATACCCTGCTATACAGGCCGGCCAAAACCGCCGACAGGTTAAGATCGGGATCGTTTACATGCTGATTTAAAAAGCCATGGCTAACCTTTATTTCAGGAGATAACACAAACAGCGGAAAATGAAATTCAGCTCCTGCCCCCAGCTCCAAAAAGGCATTTCCTTTTTCAAGTTTAACTACATTTTCCAAGTTTCTTTCGTCTTTGTTAGATGAAAGGTCAATGCCATACTTACCACCACCTATCACAAACATGCGCATATCCTTGTAAGGCTTTGATTTATACTTAAAGTGTAACGGAATTTCAAAGTTTACCGTTTCCAAATCCTGTAAGTTCGGTTCGTCCTGATTTGCAAAGGTGTAGGTAATGTTCTTTGTTCCAAAATTTAGAGTGGGCAACACCCTCACTTCCGTATTTTTAAACGGATGAATGGCACCAATTAAACCTATATCAATACCAATATCTTTATCGCCCTCCACAGACAGTATATCATTTTGTGCAAGAAAAAAACTGTTATGGTCAATTTTAAAAGTATGCTGGCCAGCCGCTAAATGAATGCCGAAATGGTATCCTCTGCTCTCCCTTTTATCATCGTGGGTGTTAATGTTTAGCTGCGAAAAGACCAATTGACCAACCGATGCCAAAATGATCGTCAGTATTACTTTGAGGCTATATATATGGTGCAAACACCTAATAATTGTTTTTTGCATTGAACATGGTTAAATCCGCATTGCTTTAAAATGGCAGCCAACTCATCTCCATCCGGAAAATGTTTTACAGATTCGGGAAGATAAGTATATGCCCTGTTATCGCCCGATACTATTCGGCCGATCATGGGTAAAACGTGAAAAAAGTAGAAATAATATATCTGTTTAAAAATAAAATTGCGCGGCTTGGAAAACTCCAGTATCGATGCCTTTCCTCCCGGCCTGATCACGCGGGCTATTTCGCTAAGCCCTTTTTCAAGGTTGCTAAAGTTTCTTATACCAAAACCACAGGTAACCGCATCAAAGCTGCCATCATCAAAAGGTAAGGCTTCTGAGTCGGCGTAGAGCAGTTCTATTTTGTTATTGAGTCCCAGCTTTTCTATCTTTTCTTTTCCAAAGGCCAACATCTTTTCCGATATATCAATGCCCACTACTTTTTCAGGTTTTAAATCAAGGCAGGCTATGGCTAAATCGGCTGTACCGGTTGCTACATCCAAAATCTCTTTTGGAGCTATACCCTGTAAAACCCTAACGCACTTTTTTCGCCATCTCTGATCAATGTTAAATGCCAGGGTGCGGTTCAGCCGGTCATACTTAGGCGCAATGTTGTCAAACATTTCGGCAACCTGCTCTTTTTTACCGGTTGACTTGTTATATGGAGTAACAATTGGAGCCATTAAAACGGTTCTGCAATGATACGGCTTAGACACACAAATGGAAACTAATGAACGACACAGTAATTCAAAGTGTCACTTTTCTATGTCCATATTTAGTAAATACAATAGTTTTACAAAGTGGAAATACATTTAGCCAAATACATTGGCAGTTACCCAAGTTTTGAAAAGTGTCCGAAAGACGGGAAGCCGGAGTATGCCTTTATCGGCCGATCAAATGTTGGAAAATCATCTTTAATAAATATGTTGACCGGCCGCAAAAAACTGGCTCTTACATCTGGCACACCGGGTAAAACTCAAATGCTAAATGTGTTTGAGATAGATGAAAGCTGGTATATTGTTGATCTGCCGGGCTATGGATATGCCAAGGTATCTAAAAAGCACCGGGCTTCGTTCAATAAAATGATTAAGGAGTATTTGAAACGAAGAAAATCGTTGATCAATGCCTTTGTGCTTATTGATTCCAGAATAAAGCCGCAGAAAATTGATCTTGAATTCATTAATTGGTTGGGGAAAAACAGCGTGCCATTCTCATTGGTATTTACCAAGGTTGACAAGCAGAAAAGTGAGAAGACTTTAAAGAATATTAGCGATTTCAAAAAAGAACTTAAAAAGGACTGGACTCATTTACCACCAATTTTTGCTACTTCAGCTGTATCTAAAATCGGCAGAGAAGAACTTCTTGAATATATTGGAAATATAAATATGAGTTTGGGTTCTGATGAAGAAGGGCCTACGAAAGAAAGGCAGTAATTGATCTGCACTAAACCACTTGCAAACTTTTTAGTTTTTTAAGATACAGGTCAAGGGCCTTTAGCTTGGGTATATCTAACTTATAATCAATGGAGTTTTTAAAATAATCTTCAACATCAATTATTCTTTCATATCTCGGCTGATAAACCGGAATCAGTTTATCTATATTTTCTAATCCCGCTTTAAACGATTCATTCAAAGAATCTTCCACATGCCTATCTATATCATTGCCGGAAACCCATACAGCAAAGGCAAACGGCAGGCTGGTCAATGTTTTCCATGAAGAAGCCAGATCATAGCAAAATTCGAAATCTCTTTTTCGTTCAAGGGCAAGATCTCCAATAAGTATAACGCCTTCACCGCCAATGGTTTTATGATCTCGCACTCCCGATCTCACTAATTCAACATCAACCTGCCAATAGTCATTTAATAATATGCAGGCTAATCCGTTTGATGTAAGTGAATCAGGATCGAAATATATTCGATTAAGTGCTTGAATGGGTTGATTGGACAAAATGAGAACCGAATCTACCCTACCATTAGCTCCTATACAGTAATTGGTAAGCAATTGTGCATTTGGTATTTTGGGTAAGGCACCAACCGGAATCAAGGCTATATCTACCTCTTCATGTAACAACTTTTGTGCTGAAGCAGATGGTACTTCAAGGCTCAACTCAATATCATTTAAAAAGCCGGTAAGCTCCAAACCCAGTAACAGGGGCTTAGTGTTTAAATAAGAAACCGCAGATATTTTTAGCTTTGACACATGGGCAAGATAAGCATGAAATACCTTTTTTTAGCTTCAATTATTCTCATATCGGGCTGCAAAGGCAGTTCAAAGGGTGAGCACACCTTTATCGACAAACTTCTCCTTGCTAAGGAGAGTAAAAGAAATGCTTTGGTTAACAAACATATGGCTGACGCTACTGCACCTATAATTAAGAATAATTCGGTAACGTTCATTTACGTTGGCCAAGCCGGGGAAGTGGCCGTAGCCGGTGATTTTAACTCATGGGATCCGAAAGGCTATAACTTGAAAAAAATAGCCGGTACGGATGTATGGCACCTAAGCATGCCTTTTGAAGAGGATGCGAGGTTAGATTATAAACTCGTTGTGGATTCAAGCTGGATTTTAGACCCTTTAAATCCTTCAAAAATAAGTGGTGGTTATGGAGAGAACTCTCAACTAATAATGCCGGAATATTCTCAGCAACTGACTTATGATAACAAAAATGCCGATAAGGGAGCGTTGATTATTGACAGTCTGTTTAGCCTGCAAACAAAGCGAACATATAAGCTGGATATATATTTGCCACATGGTTATGATGAGCAGCTTACTTATCCAAGTGTTTACTTTCAGGATGGTAGTGATTATTTGAATTTGGCCGACTGTAAAGCCGTGTTAGATGTGCTTATTTTTGAGAAAAAGATTGAACCGGTTATTGCCGTTTTTGTAACTCCAAATAACAGGGATGAAGAGTATGTGGGTGATTTACAGAGTGCGTACAGTAAATTCTTTGCTATTGAGTTGGCAGATCATATTGACCGCAACTATTCTACTATTAAATATCCGGACAGCAGAGCCGTAATCGGCGATTCATACGGTGGCAATATTTCCGCATTTATATCCTACAACTTCCCAGACGTGTTTGGTTTAACGGGTTGGCACTCTGCAGCCTTTTGGCCTAAGGGCTACGAAATGAGCAAAATAGTAAGGAGTTCGGACAAGCACCCTGTAAAAGTTGCTTTGGTTTGGGGTAGTTATGAAGGTGAATTAGCTGGCGATATGCAAAAGGTTTCTAAGGCCTTAAAAGAGGCCGGTGTGGATTTATATTCAAAAGAATATCACGAAGGCCATAGCTGGGGATTATGGAAAGCTACCACCGATGAAATACTAATATTCTTTTTTGGTCAGAAATAGCCACGTGCCACTTTTTCAGATTCAAACTCCACATCGGAATAATCTTTAAGCTCATTATACACCGAGTCACGCTCAACAGGTTTTCGGCCAACTGTGCGAATAAGCTTAACAATATCTTCCGTACTCATGGCCGGGTTTTGCTCTTCGGCTCCGGCCATTGAATAGATCTTTGTAGTGTCGTCAATGGTACCATCAATGTCGTTTACGCCATAAGCGAGAAGCATTTGGGCGGTATCGCGCCCAATCATAGGCCAGTATGCCTTTATATGTGGAAAGTTGTCTAAATATATTCTGGAAATGGCATACATCTTAATATCATCAATTATGGAAGCCTCTTTAACATGCGACATTTGATTGTTCCCGTTTCTATACTTTAACGGAATAAAGGCATTGAATTTGCCGGTTTCATCCTGTAATTTTCTTAGGCGTTCCATGTGATCTATCAGGTGTACAGGCTTTTCTATATGTCCGTATAAAATAGTTGCGTTGGAGGGCATTCCAATTTCATGTGCCGCCTTGTGCATAGTTAGCCATTCATCTGCCGTACACTTGTCTTTACATATCTCGTTTCGAATGTCTTCATGGAATATCTCCGCTCCCCCACCAGGCATAGAATCCTGCCCTGCATCCTTCAATAGCTGAAGGCCTTCTTTGTATCCTACCTTTGCTTTTCGACACATATACTCCAACTCCACCGCCGTAAAAGCCTTTACATGAATATCAGGTCTCACTTTCTTTATATCCCTTATCAGATCAGCAAAATACTGTAAGCCCATTTTCGGGTGCACTCCGCCCACTATGTGCACTTCGGTAACATCAGTCTTATCATAACTTTTTACCGTCTCAACTATTTCTTCGGCACTCATTTCCCAGGCTTTCAAGTCGCCGCGTTCTCTTATTAATCTTGAATATGCACAGAACTTACAGTCAAATACGCAAAGATTTGTTGGTTCAACATGAAAATTCTTATTAAAGTAAGTCGTATCGCCATGTTTTTTCTCTCTTATATAATTGGCCAACAAGCCAAGAAATCCGATTTCTGCTTTTTCGAAGAGCAAAACACCTTCATCAAATGATATTCTTTGATCAGAAAGTACTTTATTCGCTATTGATCTATGGCTTTCCGGCTGTTGATCCATTAAGGACAAGAGCCCGGCTGTGGAATTAATGCTCACTTTACTTTAATCTTTGATTCGCAAACTTAAAGCTGAATTTCATCTTAGTTATGCATTAAGAAATTCTTCCAGTTTCTTTTGCATTAATCTTTTGGTAACGAAGAAAGGTTTTTGGGTAATCACCACTATCAATTCATCGTCTGTTACCTCATACGTGCCTTCAATAAACCCAATGGGCGATTTCATAGAAATAGTGCCTGCATTTTCATCGCCCAGAAGTGTGCCATGCGCTTTCTCAACAGCTGCTTTAATCTTCTCAAATGTTTCTGCATCGCCTTTTTTATGTGGAATTACAATTTTATCCATCTTGTTGTTTTATTCAATTAATCCTGCTTTTTGAGCCCGTTCTTCCCATTTTCTTCTAGCCAGTGCCTGTAGATCGGCCACGGCATCTTGTTCATCCATTATTTCCAGGCCCAAAAGGGTTTCAAATACATCTTCCATAGTTACCAGGCCAACTAACGTGCCATGTTCATCCACTACTGTAGCCATGTGCTCTCTTTTCTTCATCAGATCTTCAAACAAAATAGGCAGTGGTGTATCGGCAATTACTATAGGAATTTCACGCTTTAGTTCTTTGAGCGGGAGATCCTTTTCATTTTCAACAAGGCGTTGCATAATGTCATCCTTTAATACATAACCGGTTATTTGATCGGGTTCGGTGTTATAAACAGGAATACGGGAGAACCTGAGATTTTTATTTCCCTTATAAAAGTTAATGGCAAAAGTATCTTCATTGGCCGTTACCATAACGGTACGGGGGGTCATAATATCACGTACCAGCACTTCATCGAATTTAAGCAGATTGTTAATAATCTTAGATTCGCTATAGTCCAGTGCGCCACTTTCCTTGGCCACCTGGGCAATGGCTGTAAAATCGGCCCGGCTGTACACACTCATGCTCTTGTCTTTTTTTAACGACCGGGTAATGCGCTGGCTGAGCCAAACCAACGGCCACAGTATTACCATTAACACCTTTATAGACCGAACCGTGAAAGGTGCCAACTGTTTCCACATATTAGCGCCTATGGTTTTTGGTATGATCTCAGAAAACACCAAAATAGCCAGGGTCATTGCTCCGGCAATAATGGATTCCCAACTAATGGATAACCCAAGAAGGTTGAAATGATTGGTTCCGAATATTTTACCGGCCTGTGCGCCTACACCAATGGCTCCTACCGTATGTGCAATGGTGTTTAAAGTAAGTATTGCCGAAAGCGGGCGGTCAATATCTTCTTTAAATCTTACCAGTGACCGGCCTAATTCACCGCCTTCATGTTTCTTGTGATTTACGTAAGACGGTGTAATGCTTAACAATACAGCCTCCCAAACCGAACAAAGAAATGAGAATAACAACGACAATGCGAAAAATGCTATTAATAAACCAATCATATTATTGATTAAAGAGGTTCGGATGCGGGTTTAGAATTTTTTGAATGGACCGTTTGGTATGTTCCGGAAAGTCACTATTCAACATCCACTGCAGGTATCCCTGCTCTGTTTCTACCTTTTTGCCTTTGTGCTTTCCAAAATTAAAAACGATATCACCACTGTCGTCTTTCCTAAAATAACCGGCAAAATCCACTATTCCCTTTCCGTCCAGCACGTAATTGGCAAGCTCATCGCTTTTAACAGGGAGGTCATCATGTCGTTCCATTTGGCTCTCCAAAACTTTAATGGTGGCTTCTACATCGGCTTTTGCACTATGGGCATTTTCTATAGTTTCATTTCGGTAATACAACATGGCACCTGCCAAAGATCTCGGAACCTTGCGGTGAAATATGGTCATTACATCAATAAACTGTGCATCTTCCAAGGGTTTTTCAATTCCGGTACGTAATAGCTCCTCTGCCAAAAAAGGAACATCAAACCTTAAAATATTATAGCCCGATACATCGCTGTTTGCAAAAAAATCATTGATCTCCGAAGCCAGGTCTAACATTGAAGGCTTATCGGCTACATCCTGATCTGTTATACCATGTATAGCCGATGCGGCCTTTGGAATTTTTACCAAAGGATTGATCAGCGCATAATACTCTTCCCTGTTTCCATCAGGCATCACCTTAATTGCACAAATTTCAACTATTCTATCCCTTTGAATGTTGATTCCGGTTGTTTCCAGATCAAAGAACACTAAAGGTTTTACCAATTCAAGTTTCATCAAATTCAAAAGTAAATTTAAAAGCGATCAATCTCGCAAAGCCGAAGTATAAGTTCTCCACTTGCTTAACACTTTTCTCATATCATCGGGCAATTCCGATTCAAATTCAACATAATTTCCGGTAATGGGATGCACAAAGCCCAACGTTTTGGCATGAAGTGCCTGCCGCGGTAGCAGCTTAAAACAGTTTTCTACAAACTGTCGGTATTTGGTATAAATAGTGCCTTTAAGCACCTTATCACCACCGTAATCCTTATCACCGAAAAGTGTATGCCCAATATGCTTCATGTGTACTCTTATCTGATGCGTACGACCGGTTTCCAGCACGCACTCAACCAACGATACATAACCAAAATCTTCAAGTACTTTATAATGTGTAACAGCATGTTTGCCACCTTCCACATCATCGCTGTAAACCGTAAATACCTTCCTGTTCTTTAAATTTCTGCCTATGTCTCCTTCAATAGTTCCTTGTTTCTCATCAAAATGGCCCCACACTATGGCCTGGTATGTTCGGTTAATATTCTGTTTATCGTAAAACTGGCCGGTCAGATGTGATAGCGCATATTCTGTTTTAGCTACTACCATTAAACCGCTGGTCATTTTATCAATACGGTGAACAATTCCGGGCCGAAGCGAGTCCAATTCACGCTTAGGCAAGTTTTCAAGATGATGTGCCAGTGCATGAACCAAAGTACCTGAAAAATTACCGATACCGGGATGTACGACCATGCCGGGTTCTTTATTTATGATGAGTAAATCGTCATCTTCATACATAATGTTCAGCGGAATATTTTCCGGAATGATCTTATAATCCGTTACTGGTTTGGGCAACACCAGGCTAATGGCATCGTTGGGTCTTACTTTGTAGTTGGCTTTAACCGGCATGCCATTCACCAACAGGCAGCCTGCTTTTGAAGCATTCTGAATTTTATTGCGGCTGGTATGCATCATTTTATTGGTTAGAAAACGGTCAATGCGTTCGGGTTGCTGACCCGGGTCAACCGTTAGTCTGAAGTGCTCAACTAATTCATCGCCCTCGTGTGCACTGTGCTCCTCCACTTACAAAATGTTTATAGTGAATTTGCACAGTAGTGATATTAGAATGGCCGTTATAAAACTTAATAAGGTGCCTACCAAAACATATTCGGCCATTTTTACTTCGTTACGCATACTGCTAAACCGAATGATAGATTTGGCAGCAATGAGCCACCCTATTGCTGCAGGCTGTCCTATCATTGTGGCTATAAATATGAATAGGCGTTCCAGAATTCCAATCCAACGACCGGCATTATGCAAACTCTTAAGCTCATCCTTTTTATCCAGTTCGTTTTTCCACTTTTGCGTAAAGTAACCTATAGTTAGGCCAGCAGGCATAGTGATTAAAATTAGGCCGCATAACACAGCAAGTGTTTTTACCAAACCGGCCGATTGAAACCAGGCGGCAAGATCGATGTTTGATGCATGCAGGCTGTACCAAACTCCGGCAAGAATTAAAAGATGCGCCGCCTGATCGAGCAAAAAGGCTTTAAGATTATTGGGGCCCTGGTGTAATTTCCACAGGTCGAAAAGAAAATGTGTGATAGCTATTATGGGCAAGATATACCATTTATCCCACTGTGCCACAAACAAATATGCCAGTACTCCTGCTATGAAACTATGAATATAAAGCCAGTGCGAACGGCCCTTATGTTTCATTTTATGATTGACCCACGAGCGCGGTTGCAACACAAAGTCGGTTAGCAAATGACTAAGCAGTAGTTTAACAATATCTGTTATTAGTGTATCCATTACGGTTGTTGGCTGATGAAGTCGTTAAAATACTGCAATAAATTTTTAACGGCATCGAGCGACCCTATTTTCAGTCTGTTATTTACCGAGGGTTGAGTTATACCAAGTTCTTCAGCAATTTCGTACTGATTCTTGCCTCTAATTGTATGGTACCAGGCTTCTGCAACACTGGCCGTCCAACGCTCCATTATTTCATCCAATAGATAGAAAGATGTATTTATGTGCCGCCAGTCATTATCATCGTCTTTTGCCATTATCAACCTACGCTCTCTTGGTATATGATCCAATCCTCTTCCCGAATTGCGCAAAGCATCACCGTCGGCATCATTTAAACTGGTCATGAGGTTGGCAATTTCACCTATACCAATGGCTATACGTGCATCTTTGGCGGGCAAATTCTGCATTTTTATGGCTACACGTATTAGTAAGGCCGCTTTTAATGCGCGTGCAGGTTCATCTAACAATAATTGAAAACTATCTCCTCTAAACAGCGTATAGTTACTGGAGTAACCTTTGATTTTAGACGGAAATTGTTCAAAAGCCTCCGTAAGCACTTCTTTTAGCCTCTTACGGCCTGCTTTATCAAGCGAGGTCGAATCTACTATGTCGCCGGTAAGTACGGCAAATATTTTACCCTTCATAACAATAGGCTTTTAGCTCTATTTTTTACCATAATAGACATATTCATCTATTAAAGCACCGTAAAGATAGGCTTTTAAATCTATTATTAGCAATGATAGACTAATTAATCTATTAATTAGAATAATAGATGTATTTGTCTATTATAACGTGAATAATGGATAAGATTAATTGCCGAATTTGTCATCATTTTTGGTCAAAAATGCCGCCAAATTCTCACGTTTTTCACTTTGTAGCCTGGAGTGAAAACCCCAGGCTACAAGTATTAAGCTCCTACGGAGCTTTTTCCGTCCAAATTTAGGTTATCCATTATTCACGTTATTATGCACCAGCGCGGTTTAAGGCTAACTAAAATGTTTTTATAAAAAAGGAGGTTGTCTCATACCATTTCTACTTGATAGATTCACTTTAAAAATTGTTCTTTTTTGCCTATACATCTTCATAAAATTTAGCAATAGCTATGGCTATTCCGAAATTTTCTTCATCGTCCAGCCAAAAAACTCCTGCTTTTTATTCAGGAATCTATCCAGTAGAACCGGTATCAAAAGCGTTAAAAGCTGTCAAACTGAGCCTGACGAAGCCGTCAAACTGAGCCTGACGAAGTTTCCGCATTCCAGTAATCCAACAGAATTCGTCAAGCTCATTCTGACACTCGCTAGTGCTGGTGCTTTTGAGACAGCCTCTATTGCTGTTTTTCCAATGCTACTTCAGTTCCTTTTGAAGCCGTTTCAGTATCTTTTGAAACTTGTGCATTGTTTTATCCCTGGCCTTGTTACCTTCTTTATTGAATTTAACTTCTACTTTACCCAGGCTAACTTTAACCGTATAATTGAATGATCCGTCTGAGACGGCCCAAATCAAAGCACCATTATCCGAACTTACCGGATTATCAAGCTCTTCCTTAATTATTTGAATTGCCCTGGCTGTTTGATCATACTCAAAAGTTTTTGTAAACACATCTTGTGGCGGATCTGTGTTAACCGTAAACGTATAGTTATCATGTGTGGTTGAAGGAGTGGCGGAGATGTTGGCGGAAAATAGAAATCCCAATGTCCCCATTGCAATAAAAAACTTTGTAAAGTTCATGTTCTTTTTATTTATCTATTAAACAATAGATGGACCCATCAAGTACATGAAAGCTTTCAGTATAATAGACTTCGCCCAAAGTGATTAGTTACAGCTAAGGCTAATTCTTAACCTTGTTTAACCTATACCAACTTAAATAGTGGAAAAGGCATACTAAATAAGTTCGGCTTCAAACACTTCACAAAAGTGCTTTTTCACTTTGCTTTTAACCTCTTGCATTGGCAATGATCTGCCCAATTCCTTTTGCAAAGATGTTACTGCCTTATCGCTTATTCCGCAGGGTATAATATGGTTATAGTATGTAAGATCGGTGTTTACATTAAAGGCAAAGCCATGCATAGTAACCCATCGGCTGGCACGCACTCCAAGTGCGCAAATTTTGCGCGCAAGGTGGGGTGTTTCGGTATCTAACCATACTCCGGTCTGTCCTTCTGATCGCTGGCCTTTCAAACCATATTCGGCTATTGTTCGGATAATTACTTCCTCCAAACTTCGCAGATAGCGGTGTATGTCTGTAATAAATTCATCGAGGTCAAGTATAGGGTAACCCACAATTTGTCCAGGGCCGTGAAAGGTAATATCTCCTCCTCTGTTTATTTTATAAAATTCGATGTTATTCCGTGCCAAAGCATTCTCATTGAGAAGCAAATTACCTATATCACCGCTTTTGCCGAGTGTAAAAACAGCCGGATGCTCGCAAAACAGCAAATAATGGTTATTGGGTTCGGGAGTATCCTTTCCGCGCTGAGCTATCTTATGCTCAACCACTTTATTAAAAATGTCCTCCTGGAAATCCCAGGCCTTTTGATATGGCACAAGACCCAGATCCTGAAAACGGACTTTATTCATAGGCATGCTCAGCCAAACCGCCCCCTAAATGTTGGCCAATTCTCCTTTCAGGTAATCAATTACATTTACTTCAACAGGATCCATATCGTTCAGTTGAGCAAGGTAAAAACTAGTCCAATCGGTTAAATATATTAAATACAGGCATTTAGCCAAAAAGCTCTCTCCTACTGAGTTCACATCAATAATATTTGAAGTGTATTTACCGGCTACTTCCTTCACAATGTCAATGCGTTTAACATTACGGTAGTAATCATCATCGTTTCTAAGAAAAATAACGGCTAATTGCTCATTCTTTTGTCTCCAACCTACCAGTTCGTTATGGTTCATTTCGGGTATGGTATGGTGCCAGGCCAGCATTTTGCCATTCTCATTCAGTTGCTGTCTGAATCTTATAGCTACCGGTTCCATTCTCGTTTCAGAATAAATAACCGGTATCTTACCATTAAGTTGCTCCGAGAGTTTTACCGCTTTTGAACGAATGTCTGCCTCGTTTTCCCTTAAGTTTTCTACAGCCAGCCTTAATTGACCAATAACTTTATCTCCAATTAAACCAGTCTTGTTAAGAATAAATAACTGCTGAATAAATGAAAGGTTCAAACAGGCCCGTGGTGGCATTCCGCCCGGAATCTTAATCATATCAAGCCGGTTTGCGCTTGTTAATTCAGCTACTTTTCCGTTGGAACTTACACATACGATTTGTGCCTTTGCCTTTAAAGCCAGGTCCATTGCATTAAGCGTTTCCTCGGTATTACCCGAATAGGAAGAAATAATAAAGAGGGTATGCTTATTAACAAAGCCCGGAATAAAGTAGTCGTTATTGGTTAGCATGGGTACTTTTAGCTCATCATTAACAACAGATGAAACCAAAGCACCTCCTATTCCTGAGCCTCCAAGCCCTGATACGACAACATTTCGTATTTTCTTTTTGGGTGTAATTACAGCGCGCTCGCCTATCTCCACAGCCTGTTCTATTTGATTAATAAAGCCGGCTATATAATTATCCATAGTGGTGTACATAAGTAGGTGTAAATTGAATCACAAAATTACGACAAGAGTACTTACATAAAGAGTTCATACCGGTCTAACTTTTAAATGTGCAGAATTATACCATTTCTACTTAAAAGATTCACTTTAAAAATTGTTCTTTTTTGCATTTACGAAGAAGAAAAATCAAGCATAGGTCCGGACTTTCAGGATTTATTTTTTGATAATGATATAGATGTGAACCCACCAGCGGAAAGGCCAGGAAATAACAATTATTAACTGCGCAATTTGAATCTTAAAATGGTATCAAACCTATAATTATTAATTGCATTCAGGTGTCGGCAAAGAAATTGCAGTTGTAACTTTTAAAGATTATTAATCGTTTTAGATAAAAGGCTTTATAGACTGCATTTTACATGAATAGCACTCAGTTTAAACAAGTGGTTGATGCTTACGCTGATGATCTGTACCGGTTTATGCTTAAAAACACAAGAAGCAAGGCTGATGCAGATGATTTGGTTCAAATAACTTTTGAAAAGTTGTGGAAGAACAGAAAGAAGGCTAAAATGGATTCTGTAAAATCTTTTTTGTTCAGAATAGCCTATAATTCCATGATAGACATTCACCGTAAGATGCGTCGGATAGATTTTACGGAAAATCCGCCGGAACAAAATCAACGATCGGTTTCTGTTCAATTGGAAACGAAAGAACTACTTGACAAAGCATTAGACAGACTTAATGAAGACCAACGATATGTACTATTACTTCGCGACTATGAAGGTTACTCTTATGCCGAAATTGGAGAGATCACCGGTTTAAGCGAATCGCAGGTGAAAGTCTATATTTTCCGGGCACGGAAAAAGATGAGAAAGATAATTATTGAATTAGATCAAACTAATATTTTAAAGTATGGCGGTTAATATTGATAATTACGAGCAATATGCCATAGACCTTTGGGAGGGTAAGCTTCCGGATAACCTGAAGCATGACATGGAGCATTTCCTGAAAAGGCATCCCGAATTGGCCAATGAACTGTCAGAAGCCAGCACCATACGTTTGCAACCACAGGTTGTAACCTACCCTTTTAAAGACCGCCTTAAGACTATAGCGGATTCAAAAACTACTTCACTCCCCATATATGTTATTTTGGGTGCGGCAGCAACGGTAGCTATTCTTTTGGGAGCCAACTTTTTTATTAAGAATGGAGGCAGTTCAACAGGCAATTCGAACAACACAGCCGTTATAGATACTGTTGAAAATGACAACTCAGAAACTAAGCCCATTGATTTTTTGGAAGAAACCAAAACGGTTTTTGTAGAACGTGAAAAAGAAAAGCCGGTAAAAAGAAACGAAAAGAAAAATACAACGGATGTTCAAAAACCAGCTGAAATATTGAATAAAAGAGTGGAAGACAGCTTTGTACCACCCGTTACTATTCCGGAAGTTTTGGTAGATGATGACATGACACTTGCTCATAATAATGAACAAAATATTATTGAAGAATCAACCATACCTGAAAACGTTCAAAATACCAAGAACATTAAAGATTCAGCGGTTATAGCCGAGCCAATGGAAGCACCAAAGAAGAAGAAAGTAAAGGGTGACGATGGTTTTATAATTGAAAGCTTTCCTATTGACGATGTAATGTCAAAGGATAAAAAGAAAACGGCAGGGGATAACGAAAAAGATGATGATATGATGAGTACCATAAACGAGGATGAAGAACTAAAGAAAAAAGGTTTTTGGAAAAAGATCTTCAATGGTAATGATGAAAAGGAAAAAGACCTCCCTCGAGACCTGCCCGAAACCCCATTGCCCGACAATCAACCGGATGATGGTAATGTCCAAACACCTAACGAAGATCCTGAAGTTCTAAGGGCCCCACGACCCGTTGAACAGCCTAAATTTTAAAGCACTACCGAAAGAATGTTGCAACGTTGGCATTTTCAGAAGACCATATAATCGTTAATCAATAAAAAGTACATTAAAATGAGAAAGTTAATCAGCACTACGGCTCTCTTCGTTCTTGCGCTAAGTTTAAACGTGGCATTTGCGCAAGATGATGATATAATTGAAGAAAACGCTCCGCAACAGATTGACACCACCGAAATTGATGAAGAACACGAAAATGAAGTGATCATTAATTTAAGCCGGAGACATTTAAATGGTAACCTTGAAACAAGATGGTTCACCCTGGGATTAGGGGTGAATCCGGTTATGAGTAATGGTGATTTTAACTTTCCGGCACAACCAGGTTTGCTGGATGACTGGAATTTGCGTACCGGAAAGTCAACCAATGTTGATCTGGGCATTGTTGCTCAAAAACTCAATTTAGCTAATCACAGGTTGTACTTGCATTACGGGCTGGGGCTTGATCTTAACAAGTTCACCTATGAAAACAACTTCTTTATTGATGAAAATACAAATCAATGGGCTACCACACCCATTACCGAAGAAGTTAAGAAAAACAGGCTGGCAGTATCGTACTTGCAACTTCCGGTTATGCTGGAGTTTAACACAAGCGACTCCGATCGTAATTCCTTTAAATTTTCTGCAGGTGGATTTGGAGGTTTAAGAATGAAATCTAATCAGAAAATAAAATACAAGGGAGACGTACCAGGACCCAACAAAATAAAGGTTAAGGACGATTTTAACCTGAATAATTTCATTTATGGACTTAGGGGAGAATTGGGTTACGGCCCTGTTAATTTTTATACTAAGTATCATTTGGAGAATATTTTGAAAGATTCATCCAATCCGGATTTGAATGTGGTAAGTATGGGCATAATGATTGTACCCTTTTAATGGCGCTGATACTTAATTCTTAAGCTAAAGGTGTTCTCTCAAAACCAGTAAAAAGTTATCAAAACTGAACTTGCGAGGTTTTAAGTATTCCCACAGGCAAATGCAATTCTTTAGCCCGCACGCCCCTATTCGGGCAGACTTCCTTTTGTATATTCCTGCAATTACATCAATATCTTTCTTTCTATATTATCAAATGGTTATAATTTTGGGAATAATTGGGAAATGTTAATATATGATTTAACTTTGTGCGCAGCTTGAAAAGCCGGAGTATGCGAAAATTGTATAACTATCTTTCTATTCTTGGCATAATAACGCTCTCTGGGTTCATTTCCTATTTCTCTTTTTTGCCTAAAAATCAGTCAGCAGCAAGTGTTAAAGCAGTAGCCGATGCCAAAGAAGTTGAGCCACAACCGGTTTATGAATACGGATTAAGGGTTGACACTTTTGAGGTACATAAAGCAACCGTTGAGCGAAACGAATTTGTATCAGAAATTTTATCGAGATATAAAGTTGATGCCCAAACTATTCACGATCTTTCTATCAATGCCAGTGATGTTTTCGATTTTAAAAAACTAAAAGCTGGCAACGATTATACTATATTGGCATCAGATGATAAAGATTCTGTAGGTCATTACATGATCTATGAAAAAAATCCGGTAGAATACATAGTTTATAATCTAAAAGATCCTAACGATATTAAGTTAGAGAAAAGGCCTGTTGAGCGAAAAGAATCCTCTATTTCAGGTGTGATAACATCCTCCCTTTGGAATACCATGATCAATGCCAATGCTGATCCGGACCTTGCAGTTTCATTATCTCAGGTCTTTCAATGGACCATTGACTTTACACGAATTAATGCCGGAGATAAGTTTAAGGCGGTTTACGATGATTTATATGTTGAAGGAAAACGATTAAAGTCTGACTCCATTAAGGCAGCCTACTTCATGCATGGAGATAAAGAATACTACGCCTTTTATTTTGAGCAGGATAGCACAAAACAAAGCGGTTTTTATGATGAAACCGGGGCAAGTCTGAAAAGAGCCTTTTTAAGGGCACCCGTTAAATACAGCCGAATAAGCTCAAGATATACTAAAAGGAGATTTCATCCGGTTCAAAAAAGGTATAAGGCACACCTCGGAACCGATTATGCGGCTCCTTACGGCACTCCAATATATGCCACCGGCGATGGCGTTATTGAAACCGCATCATATACCCGTGGCAACGGCAGATATGTAAAAATCAAACACCCAAACGGTTATAAAACGCAGTACCTGCACATGAGTAAAATAGCTTCCGGTTCTAAACCCGGAAGGGCAGTAAAACAAGGTGATGTGATAGGCTATGTAGGCAGCACAGGACTGGCCACCGGACCGCATGTGTGCTACCGCTTTTGGAAAAACGGTAAACAGGTTGATCACTTAAAGTTAGACCTTCCGGCCGGCGATCCGATAGAAGAGAAATACATAGATAAATTTGAAGAGGTTAAGCGCATTTATCTTCAAAAATTGGAACAGGAATCACTCGAAAATGAGAATGACGATTCCTTCACTTTTGCATCTGCAGATAAAAACTAAGCTGGCCAAAACAACACAAGTTGTAACAGCACATATTTATTATCGTATTTTGCGTGAATGTTCGAAATTTACTTAAAGCAGGGATTCCAGCATATTACGGATATTAAGGGGTATGATCATATAGCCTTTCTTATTGCATTAGTGGCCGGGTATAGCATCAGAAATTGGAAAAGAGTACTGGGATTGGTTACCGCCTTCACAATAGGGCATTCCATAACACTCGCACTTTCAGCATTTCGGGGTACTTTAATTCCCTCCAATGTTATTGAGTTTTTAGTTCCAATAACCATATTAGCTATGGCCATAATGGGCATTGTTCGGTCAAAAAAAACAAAAAGATATTCCTGGCAAATCGCCTATGGTATTACCCTGCTCTTCGGTTTGATACACGGAATGGCGTTTTCAAACTATTTCAGTTCGCTACTGGGCAAAAGCACTAACATTACACAAACCCTGTTCGCATTTAACATTGGTGTTGAATTAGGTCAAATTCTTATTGTTCTTATAATTCTGCTATTTTCGACGTTACTTATTAAAATACTTGGTATAAAACAGCACTTGTTAGCTTTAGCGTTATCAATTATTGCGGCAGTTATTGCCATAAGATTAATCATTCAAACATGGCCTTTTTAATGAATAAGATATTTACACTACTTACTTTAAGTTTATTCTGTTATACTGCTTCACAGGCGCAGAATCCGAATCTTAATTACAATAAATTCAAACAATTAAAAGAAGAACTACCCACTCCTAATGCTTACCGTACCGGTGCAGGTGCTCCGGGTCATGAATACTTTCAACAGCAGGCAGATTATGTGATTGAAGTTGAATTAGACGAGAATAAAAACATTATTAAAGGCAAGGAAACTGTAACCTACCACAACAACTCAAACGATGCACTGGAATATCTCTGGCTGCAATTAGATCAAAATGTACGAGAACAAGGTGCAGATTCTAAAACAACGGCCTCGGGTACCATTCACCCCTCCTACCCCAAAGTAAGTTTGGCTCATATAATTCGACAATCTGAATACGATTTTGACGGAGGTTTTAGAATTATAGATGTACAAAATGCAGATGGGAGTACCTTAGATTACACCATTAACAAAACAATGATGCGTATTGACCTGGCGCAACCATTGGCACCGGGTGCATCATTCTCGTTTAAGGTAAAGTACTGGTATCCGATAAATGATCGTATGGCCATTGGTGGTCGTTCGGGCTACGAACATTTTAAAAAGGACGGTAACAACTTATATACTATTGCCCAGTTCTATCCGCGTATGGCTGTTTATAACGATGTGGAAGGCTGGCAGAACAAGCAATTTTTGGGAAATGGAGAGTTTGCCCTACCCTTTGGAAATTACGATGTGAAGATCACCGTGCCTGCCGATCATATTGTGGGTGCCACAGGATTACTGCAAAACGGCAAAAAGGTATTGACAAAAGAACAGATTAAACGATACAACCGTGCAGCCTGCAATGTAACTGATACACCTGTTTTTATAGTTACGGAAGCAGAGGCCCGTGAAGCTGAAAAAACGAAAAGTACAGCTAAAAAGACCTGGCATTTTAAGGCAGAAAATGTGCGTGATTTTGGCTTTGCCACTTCGCGTAAGTTCATTTGGGATGCTATGTCGGTTCCTATGAGCGATGGAAGATTAGTGTTAGCCATGTCGCTATATCCGAAAGAGGGGAACCCCCTTTGGGAGGATTATAGCACACGGGTAGTTGCCCACACACTTAAAGGTTACAGTAAGTACACTTTTGACTATCCTTATCCGGTAGCCTATTCTGTTCATGCAGCAGCTATTGGTATGGAGTATCCTATGATCTGTTTCAACTTTGGTCGGCCTAACGAAGATGGCACATATAATGACCGCACAAAATATGGCATGTTAGGCGTGATAATTCATGAAGTTGGCCATAACTGGTTCCCCATGATAGTAAACAGCGATGAGCGACAATGGGGATGGATGGACGAAGGCATTAACACTTTTGTGGAGTATCTGGTGGAGCAGGAGTGGGATGAGAACTTTCAACATTGGTATGGGCCGGCAGAAAATTTGATGGGCTATATGAGTGGCGACAAAAAGTATATGAGACCCATCATGTCCAATCCGGATAATGTTTATGATTTTCAACTAGGTTCCAATGCCTATGGAAAACCGGCCACTGCACTCAACATCCTTAGAGAATATATTATGGGTCGTGAGTTGTTCGATCAGGCATTTAAAACCTACTCCAAGCGTTGGAAATTCAAACACCCTACTCCGGCCGATTTCTTCAGAACTATGGAAGATGCCTCGGCGGTTGACCTGGATTGGTTTTGGCGAGCCTGGTTTTTTTCAACCGATCATGTTGACTTGTCGTTGGATGAGGTGCAAAAAGTACACGTAAAAATAGGGCCCGATGACGGACTGGACAAGGTTAAAAACAGACATGTGTATAGTATGAAGTTTACCAATAAAGGTGGGTTACCCATGCCGGTGATCATGGACTTTAAGTATATCGATGGCAGTAAGGAAAGAAAAAGCATACCGGCTGAGATTTGGAAGAATGGCGATGAAACAGCCAAAGTGTATATCCTGGATAAGGAATTGGCAGAAGTAGTGCTTGATCCGGAGAAGATCTCAACCGATCTTGATGTAGAGAATAATGTCTGGCCAAAAAAAGAAGCCGATAAAGAATCGAAATTTGACAAATACAAAAAGAATAAATCTAACGAATGAAAATCAAGCAATTATTAGTAGTTCTTCTTTTAGGGAATTTTAGTGCTGCATTAGCACAGAATCCGAATTTGAACTATAACAAATTCAAGCAGCTAAAGGAGGAACTTCCTACTCCCAATGTGTATAGAACAGCTGCCGGAGCCCCCGGTCATGCCTATTATCAGAACGAGGCTAACTACAAAATGAACATTAAACTCAATGAGGATAAGCAAACTATTACAGGGAGTGAAACCATCACCTACATTAACAATTCGCCCGACGATTTGGAATACCTGTGGGTACAGTTAGATCAAAACGTGCGTGCGCGCGATTCCGATACAAAAACAATTTCTGCCTTCTATATACCTGATACACTCAGCAACGACCAGAAAAAAGGTGCCCTTAACTACTATGTCAACAGGTTGGAGAATGATTTCGATGGAGGTTTTAAAATAACCAAGGTTGTAGATGCCAATGGTAACAAACTAAGCCATACCATAAATAAAACCATGATGCGTATTAATATGCCCAAAGTTTTAAAATCAGGTGAAACATACACCTTCGGAATTGATTGGTGGTACAACATCAATGATAGGATGGCTATTGGTGGCCGTTCGGGTTACGAAGGTGGATTTAAAGATGGCAACTTGCTATTTACCATTGCGCAGTTTTTTCCGCGTATGGCTGTTTACAATGATGTGGAAGGCTGGCAAAACAAACAGTTTTTAGGCCGGGGAGAGTTTGCCTTACCATTCGGAGATTATGACGTAAAACTCACCGTTCCTGCTGATCATATTGTGGGTGCCACAGGGGAGTTGCAAAATGCCGATAAAGTTTTGAGTGCGACTATTGTTGACAGACTTAAGAAATCAAAAACAGCTAAAGAGCCTGTTATTATTGTAACACAGGCAGAAGCTGAAATTAAGGAAAAGAGCAAGGCAACAAGCTCAAAAACATGGCACTTTAAGGCTGATAATGTTAGAGATTTTGCCTTCGCTACATCTCGAAAATTTATTTGGGATGCCATGGGTGTTAAAATGAATGACGGACGTACGGTTATGGCCATGTCTTTATACCCTAAAGAAGGTAATCCGTTATGGGAAAAATACAGTACCTGGGCTGTGGCTCAAACACTGGAAACCTACTCTGAAAAAACATTTGACTATCCTTATCCGGTGGCCTATTCGGTACATGCATCAAAAATTGGTATGGAATATCCTATGATCTGTTTCAACTTTGGCCGACCAAATGAAGATGGCACTTACAGCGACAGAACAAGAGACGGTATGGTGGGCGTGATCATTCATGAAGTTGGACATAACTACTTTCCTATGATCATTAATAGCGATGAGCGGCAATGGACCTGGATGGATGAAGGTTTGAACAGTTTCCTTCAATACCTGACTGAGCAGGAATTTGCCCAAAAGCCGTTTGCCTACGAAGATTACAAAGGTGTATTTAATTCACGCCGAGGTCCGGCTAAGAATATTATAGACTATATGAAGGGTGATAAAAAGTTTATTTCACCCATTATGACCAACTCTGAATCCATTTTCCAATTCGGAAACAACGCCTACGGTAAACCGGCAACAGCATTAAACGTGCTAAGAACAGCGGTTATGGGCGAAGAGCTCTTTGATCATGCCTTTAAAACCTACGCACAGCGCTGGAAGTTTAAACACCCTACCCCTGCTGATTTTTTCCGTACCATGGAAGATGCATCGGGTGTTGATCTTGATTGGTTTTGGAGAAGTTGGTTTTATACTACGGACCATGTGGATATTGATATTGCCGAAGTAGAGAAAAACAATATCCAAATTGGTGAAGACGAAGCCTTTGAAAGAGCCAAAGGCAAGCATGTCTATTCCATGAAATTTGAGAATAAGGGTGGAATACCCATGCCGATAATATTAGAGCTCACCTATACCGATGGTAGCAAGGAAGAACGCAAAATACCTGCCGAAATATGGCGATTTGGTGATGAAACAAGCAAGGTTTTCATTTTGGATAAAGAACTGAAAGGAGTAAAATTAGATCCAAATGAACTCACAGCCGATACGGACACAGAGAACAACACCTGGCCGCGAAAAGAAGACGAAAAACGTATAAGCAACTAAACATCAGCAAAATACAAAGCAAGCCCCGGCGTTATTGTTGGGGCGTTTTTTGGCCCGAAAATTGAATATCTGATAGCATGCGCATCCTTCTAATAGGTTTGGTACTGTTGGGAACGATCTTTTCTGCTAAAGCGGAAGACAGTAACCATAAATTCTATACCAGCCTTACTGAAATAGAATACAATCGTGGCACACACACTTTTGAGATCTCTATGCGCATTTTTATTGACGACCTTCAACTTGCTTTAAAAGAGTTTCACGGCAAGGCAATTGATGATAATATTGAAAAACACAAAGAGGTTATTTCAGAATATTTGAAAGAGAATTTTACGGTAAAGGTGAATGATCTGTCAATGCCTGTAAACTATTTGGGGGGCGAACTGGAAATGGATGTGCTGTGGGTTTACATGGAAATTGAAGATATTCCGGAAACAATAACGCACATTGACATAACCAATAAAGTACTTATAGAGGTTTTTCACGACCAGATTAATATTGTAAACTATTTTGGAAATAAGGAAACAAAAAAAGCCGAAGGCCTTTTCCTGCACAGAAGAAAATCAAGTGGCACCATTAAATTATAAAGTAAATAAGCCATATCTTAGGCTATTATTACTTTGCTGTGGTACAGCACAAAAACGTACATCATGGATTTTAGGTTAGACAAGATCAGCTGGGTATTTCTTGCAGTGATCTTTGGAACATTTTTCTATTTTTTGGGTCAGGGTGCAGGGTGGGATACCGGATTCCTTAACTTGTTCAAAATGGGTGCATTTGCATTGCTTTGTACCGTGCTGTTGGTTGCCCTAATGAGTATTCCGGTAGTCATTGTATGTTATTTTATAAAAAGAATTCCTGACATTGATTATTCCATTCTTGGTTCTTTCATTGTAACGATTATTGGCATAATAAGTGAGCTAATTTTTTAAACGGTAAACATGGCAAACAGAAGATATTACGGAGGTACAGGTGATCCTTACAGCAGAAGAGGACGTGGAGCAGGAACCGGAAGATTTAAACTATTTCTCATCATAGGTTTGTTAATGGCCGGATTTCAAGTGTTTAAATATTTTTCAAATACCCAAAAAAATCCTGTAACAGGTGAGAACCAAAAAGTACAATGGACACCTGAACAGGAAATTCAGTTAGGGCTGCAATCAGCTCCGCAAATGGCCCAGCAATTTGGTGGCTTATACCCCGACAAAGCTGTACAAAATGATATCAAAGAGATCGGACACAAAATTGTTCGAAACAGCGATGCATCCAGGTCGGTCTGGCAATTTGATTTTCATGTACTTAATGATCCTAAAACGGTAAATGCCTTTGCTTTACCGGGCGGGCAAATATTCATAACTACTGCCCTGCTTACCAGGTTGCGTGATGCACAGGGAAACATCTCAGAAGATCAGGTAGCCGGAGTTTTAGGGCATGAAATTGGTCATGTAATTGAGCGGCATGGTGCGGAAAGAATGGCTAAAACAGGCTTGATCAATGGCCTGATCCAAAGCGTTCTGATTGGTAGTGGTGGAAATCAAAGTGCTGCACAAATTGCCAATATGGTTGGCAACTACGTGAATATGAGTTATGGCCGGGAGCAGGAGTTAGAATCGGACGACTGGGGCGTGAAATATATAATTCAGTCAGGTTATGACCCTACTGAGATGATTAAAGTAATGGAAGTGCTAAAAAAGGCCTCCGGAGGTGCACGTCAACCCGAGTTTATGAGTACACATCCAAGTCCTGAAAACAGAGTAGCTAAAATTGAAGAAGCTATTCAAAAGTATAAGCATTTGGCGAGAAATTAATCTTAGTCCTTCGCCACCAACTTTCTCAAGCTAAAACCGGTTAAACCGGCCACACCGGCAAGCAGTGCCGCCAGCACTGCCGTAAGCAGAATTAAAAACCATTTAGATTGTACACCAATCACCTCGGCCATTTGTTGCGCTACAAGATCCGATCCGTTAAAAAGTCTGAACACAGACATAACACCCCAGGCCAATAAGCCTGCAAAAGCCGAATTGAAGAAGGCCGATCTATGCCTTTTCATTACGCCAAGTGAAAACAAAAATGGTACAATCATAACCCAACCCCAAAAAGGGAAGAGCAGGCTAACCAACAGTATAAGGATGGTAATGGCGAGTATTCTAATTATCATTGGGCGTAAAAGTTATTTTTCTTTTAATTGAGCCGGTGTCGTTCTCATCTTTCATAAACACCAACTCATAATAATATCCGCTATTCCAGTCGTCAATAAAGGCATCATAGCCTTCCGCAGCAGGATTTCCGGTTTGTCCGCCGGGATACACACCATAGCCTTTCACCTCAGGTCCCATTTCAACGATCATGCGCCACGATGGGCCATGACTCCCGTTGGTGGCGTTAACCGTTCTGAAATATCCATCGGTATAAATATTATTTCTTGAAAAAGGCCCCAGGTCAGCCAAATGGCCAATATTGGTGGCATTATACTTACCCCATTCCCACGAATCGTTCAATCCGCCAATTGTACTGCTGAGTTTAACCATGGCACTGTCAAAGGCTTGTTGTATCAATTGTGGTCTGTCTTCTACCACATTATCCGTAAACTTATCATCGTAAAAGGCCGCATCGGTTTTTGTTTCAAGGTCGTGTAACATTGTAGAGTTTCTTGGCCAGGCCCACGCCAGATCCGAACTACCAAATTCATCACGGTAAAGAAGGCTGAGTAGTGCTCCCCGCCATGCCTCAAAAAGCACTGGAGCTTTAGAATCAGCCGAATAATAATAATCCCAGTTTTCCAATTCGGTAAGGGCATCTAAGGCGTCCTGCTTCAACTTTTCCTTGTTCAGATCCTTCAGTAGCATCGGCAGCAACTTTTCGGCTAAAATACCTTTTGCATCATGTTGTAGTTGCTGCATATCTTCCACGGTAATTCCATTAGATTTTGAAAGCACCTCGGCAATTCTGCCCGAGCGTTCATAAGACACATAATCATTGCCCAGCCAATAAGGGTATCTGGGGCTTACAGGACTTTGATTACCCGATTGCAGAAAACCCTGTGCCGGATTTTTCGCATTCGGCAGAAGTTCAAACGGTACCATTTTCTTTATATCAGCAGATTTAGTTCCGTCTTTTACGTAAGCCGATTCATTCGAAGTGCGCAGTGGTATATGGCCGTTATGGTAAATGGCAATGTCGCCTGTTTTTGAGGCAAACACAAAGTTTTGCCCCGGCGCATTAAAATGCTTGAGTGCATTGACATAATCATTATAATTACGGGCCTTGTTCAACTCATAAAAGGTGATCATATCTAGGCTTTTATCATGGGCTGTCCAGCGCATGGATGATTTCGGCGGAATGGACCTGTACGTCCAGTATTCCGAGTTATTGTAATTGACCACCGGGCCAAATTCGCTATGGTAAACAGTATCAACCGTGTTGGTAAATGCGTCTTTTACCTTAATGGTATTGAGCGTGATAGTCAAAGGCTTCCACTCACCGTCTATCATATACTTTTTGCCGCTTTCATCCAGCTTGAGGGCGTAATAATCAATCACATCTGAAGTAATGTACGTCAGCCCCCATGCAATATTTTCATTGTAACCAATCACCACCATAGGTACGCCAGGTATGGTAACCCCATATACATTTACATCGGGCGTTGTCAGTTGGTTTTCATACCATATAGAAGGCAGGCTTAGGCCAAGGTGCGGATCGTCGGCCAGGATGGGATGTCCGCTTTTTGTTCTCGAACCATGTACCACCCAGTTATTGCTTCCTTTCCTGTACTTTTCTTTATTCGGACTGCCTGCATATACTTCGTTTGAAACAGGATGTGTTTCAGTTGCAGCCCGGGCGGCCTTTGGATAGAATTCTTCAGGAACAATAGGCACAGTATAAGGATCATACTCAGGATACAACTCCTGAAATAGCGAATCGCTCAGTATCTTTTTGGAGTTGGTGTAGTACAGATCATCGGGAAAACCATCGAGGTCCCACGCCATATACTTTACGATGAGTATTGATTTTAACGGTGTCCAGTCTTCCGGCTTATAATTCATGAGCTTGAACTCTATCGGATAATCCTTGAATTTCAACTCCTCAATCCGGGCATTAACGCCATCGGAATAAGCCTGAAGTATATTGTAATATTCCGGTAATGTCCTCAGAGAATCCAGGCTCGACATAGCAGCTCTTTTTATACCTATTCTTCTATGGAAGCGATCAAACTCAAGTGCTTTTGATCCTACTACCTCGCTTAGCCGGCCTGATGCTACTCTAGTGGTAAAATCCATTTGCCAAAGTCTGTCTTTAGCGTGCATATAGCCTTGCGTGTAATAAAGATCATAGTCGTTTGTTGCAAAAATGTGCGGCACATTTCTATCATCGAAATGTACATCTACAGCAGCTTCTAAAGCATCTGTATCAACAACATCATCCATTTTCTCCAATCGCTCGGAGTTAAGCCACAGACCGTTAAACGGATTTATCAATTTACCAAGCGCAGGTATGGGAAAACCAAAGTTTGAATAACCGCTGTCGGCCAGGTAAAAGAGCATAGATGAAAGAACAGCGAGCAGTAAAAACTTTATCCACTTTACAAACATGCCGAAATATAAGGAAGATTATGGCAATGGTGGTGGGTTGTTACTGGCATCCTTAACATTAGTTGATGCTTATACCAAAAGGGCGGAAAAAATAGTCCAATATTTTGGACTACTTTATGAATCCATTTGGTAATATTTCCTCTGCATCGTCCTGTTTATAAACTTTCCCGGTGGTAATGCCCAGAATTGCTTTGGCTAACTACAATCCCGAAGGGATTGAATGTTTATAACTAAGGCACCAACGGATACGACCCCTTCGGGGTCGATTTTTTTAGGAGCAAGCCTTTATAAACATATAACCCTTTCAGGGTTACTATTATGTGTCTGTAGCAGTTGTCAGTATCATTAGTTGTTGGCATTTTCGTAATAGTTCAACTTTGGCGAATGCCTTTAACTAATTGTTGAGTCCTATTGGCATTGATTAAAAACAATCCCGAAGGGATTGAATGTTTATAACTTAAGTACATATTGGTACGACCCCGAAGGGGTCGAATTTTACCGGAGCAAGCCTTTATCAGCATTTAACCTTTTCAGGGTTACTATCATGTGTCCATAATGGGTGTTGGCATCCTTGCTAAGTACTCTATCCATAGATGCCGGTATAAGAAACACATCGTAGCCTTCGAGCTGCGATATTTATTTCATCAGGTCGTCGCCCTGAACTTGTCCAAGACGTCACTCTGAGCTTGACGAAGACGTCACCCTGAGCTTGACGAAGACGTCACCCTGAGCTTGACGAAGACGTCACCCTGAGCTTGACGAAGGGTGAGACTTGTATCGTTTCCCTGACTTCATAACAAAAAACGCTTGACCGCATAAATATCTGTAAATCAGGTTATTGAATTGGCAATTTGGGGTCATTTTGGGTCATGCGGAATGCGGACAAAATCGTCCCCCCGCCCGAATGACTCGGTCGGGCGGGCCTCCAAAGGGTGACAACCCGGGTTGTTGCCTCCTTGAAGAGTTCAACTTTGGAAAACGCCAAGAGTTACTTGTAGATTCCTATTGGCATTGATTAAAAACAATCCCGAAGGGATTGAATGTTTACAACTAAGGCACCAACGGATACGACCCCTTCGGGGTCGATTTTTTCAGGAGCAAACCTTTATAAATATTTAACCCTTTCAGGGTTACTATTATGTGTCTGTAGCAGTTGTCAGTATCATTAGGTTGTTGGCATCTTCGTAATAGTTCAACTTTGGCGAATGCCTTTAACTAATTGTAGATTCCTATTAGCATTGGTTAACCACAATCCCGAAGGGATTGAATGTTTATAGCATAAATACGTATTGGTACGACCCCGAAGGGGTCGAATTTTTCAGGAGCAAGCCTTTATAAACATTTAACCCTTTCAGGGTTACTACGTAATGTTCCCCGGCTTTGCCAGCAACCTTTCCAGCAACTATCTGTAGATGCCGGTTGAGAGACCGGCATTGGCAACACAATCGCGGTCACCGAACCGCGATCTGTTAAATATCTACCTGCCTTGGGAGAGCCGCCAACTCTTCCTGCGCCTGCTCCCACTTTTGGAATAAGCGCTTTACATCATCCTGAAGTGCTTCGTATTCTTTAAAGAAGTTCTGATCTGCGCTCACTTGCTTAAAATATTCCGCATCCTGAAGTTTGCTATTCAACTCCGCTAACTTGCCTTCTTTCTCTTCTATTTGCTTTTCAATCCTTTCAACCAGTCTCTCTGCCTTTCTAACCGCTTTTTCAAGTTCTTTTTTACGTTCGTATTCTAACTTATTTTGAGATACCGATGGTTTCCTATCACTGCTTTCTTTCTTCTTGTTCAGTTCAAACTCACGCAGGCTTTCAACTTTATTCCGGGCTAAAAATTCGTTGATATCGCCCAAATATTCTTTAATGGCATTCGGTTTAAACTCAAATACCTTGTTCGACAGTCCGGCAAGAAAATCACGGTCGTGTGAAACGATGATCAACGTTCCTTTAAAAGATTTCAACGCATCCTTTAACACTTGCTTGCTAAGGATATCGAGGTGGTTTGTGGGCTCATCCAAAATGAGCAAATTAATAGGCTCTAACAGCATTCTTGCCAGTGCCAGCCGGGCTTTTTCGCCACCGCTCAGCACCTTCACTTTTTTATCCACGTCATCACCGCTAAACATAAATGCTCCCAAAATACCCCGTTCCCGGCCTTGCATCTCACCTACAGCTTCCGTTTCAATGGTTTGGAGCAAGGTCAAATCACCATTAAGCGTTTGGTTTTGATGCTGGGCATAATAGCCCATTTTAATGTTGTGGCCGTGAACAATTTCCCCCTCATGGTCAAGGTGTTCAGCTATGATCTTTATCAAGGTTGACTTCCCGGTTCCGTTTTTACCTACAAAGGCTATTCTATCTCCTCGTTCCACTTCAAAATTCAAACCTTCGAACACGCGATTATCACCATAAGCTTTGCCCAGGTTCTTACCTTGTAACACCATTCGTCCACCGGCAGGGGCTTCCCTAAAGCTTATGGTCATGGTTTTGGTGTCAAACGAATCAATCTCTACCCGCTCCATCCTTTCCAAACGCTTGATAAGGGTTTGGGCAAATTTGGCTTTATCCTTTTTGTATCTGAACTTATCAATGTTTCGTTTAAGCTGAGCGATTTCCCTGTCCTGATTTTTTTTAGCCTGAATTTGCTTTTCGATGCGTTCTTCACGCAGTTTAACAAATTTGGAATAGTTAGCGCGGTAATCCTCTATTCCGCCATTGATTATCTCAATGGTTCTGCTTGTAATATTATCCAAAAACTGCTTATCGTGCGATACCATTAAGATAGACGAAGGATACTCTTGCAAAAAGGACTCCAACCAAACGATCGATTCAATATCGAGATGATTGGTAGGCTCATCTAACAGTAAAAGATCGGGCCTGATGAGCAGCAATTTGGCCAGTTCTACCCGCATTTGCCAGCCGCCACTGAAGGTATTTACGGGTTTAGAAAGGTCGTTATCGGAAAAACCCAAACCTTTCAGCACCATTTCTACCCTTTCATTCGCCTTATCGCTGCCCAATGCATCCAGCCTGATGTTGATATGGTTCAGGTCATCTATAAGGCGTAAGTATGCCTTACTTTCATAATCATCGCGTACCTGAATTTCTTTATTTATTCGTTCGTATTCGGCTTCTACTTTTTCAATTTCAGCCAGGGCTTTTCTGGCCTCATCAAATACCGACAGCTTTGAAGTGATTTGTAACTCTTGCGGCAAATAGCCTATTGTGTAGCCGTTGGGAAAAGATATTGAGCCATCTGTAGGGCTTTCCAAACCTTTTATAAGCTTAATGAGTGTAGATTTTCCGGAGCCGTTTCTTCCGGCCAGGCCTATCTTATCCTTCTTCTTTATTGAAAAAGTGACGTTATCGAACAGAATTCGAGAACCAAAATCCACAGCCAAATCTGTAACAGTAAGCACGGCTTAAAAGTAATTAGCTTAAATTATCTTTCCTATTTTCATGCATTCTGAACCCGACTTATCCGACGAGTAAAGATTAAGGAATGAAATTTGAAATAATAAAACAAGAAAATGATCAGAATGATTAAGTATATCGCAACGGCAATTTTATTTTGCTTATCCATATCAATAACCAACGCTCAGGATTACAGATGGCAGCAGCAGGCCGATTATACAATGGAAATTGACTTCGACGTTAGCAAACACCAATTTGATGGAAAGCAAGAAATTATCTACACCAATAATTCAAGTGACACTTTAAACAAAGTATATTACCATTTGTATTTCAATGCTTTTCAGCCGGGTTCAATGATGGATATACGAGCAAGAACCATTGTCGATCCCGATAGAAGAGTAGGTAACAGAATTGCCGGATTAAAGCCCGACGAGCAAGGCTGGCATAAGATTCATTCTTTAACGCAAAACGGTAAAATCGTTAAGGTAAAAATGCGCGAAACTATTTTGGAAGTTGACCTTGCAGAGCCCATTTTACCCGGTACTAAGCATGTTTTTAAAATGGAATTCCAATCACAAGTTCCCGAGCAAATAAGACGAAGCGGACGAAACAATAAGGAAGGAATTGACTATTCCATGACACAATGGTTCCCTAAAATGGCTGAATATGACTACCGGGGCTGGCATGCCTACCCATACATAGGACGTGAATTTCACGGTGTTTGGGGAAGTTATGACGTCAAAATAAAGATCGATTCAGATTATATACTTGGCGGAACGGGTTATATCCAAAATCCAAATGAAGTTTGTCATGGCTACGAAATTGATGACTCGGCGGTTTGCTCAAAGAGCGATAAAACCACGTGGCACTTTAAAGCCGATAGGGTTATTGATTTTGCATGGGCTGCCGACCCTGACTACACCCATGAGTTCATCGATCTTCCGAATGATCTGCGTGTTCATTTTCTGTATCAGAAAAACAGCCGCACCAAAAACACCTGGCGTAAACTTATAGATGACTACACGCCAAAAATGTTTTCGTATTTGAATAAACATTTCGGCCAGTATCCTTTCAAGCAATATTCCTTTATACAAGGCGGCGATGGCGGTATGGAGTATCCTATGTGTACACTAATAACCGGAGAAAGAGAGTTAAACAGCCTTGTAGGTGTTTCGGTACACGAACTGGCCCACAGTTGGTACCATATGGTTTTGGCTACCAACGAGTCGTTATACGCCTGGATGGACGAAGGATTTACAAGTTATGCTACTGCCGAAACGGAAAATTACCTGTTTCCGCACCTTGGCGACCAGCATGCTTATAGCTACAGATCTTATACATCCTTAGTGGAGAGCGGCTTGAACGAGCCCGCCGATCAGCATTCCGATCATTTTACGACCAACAGGGCTTACGGTACGTCGGCATACAGCAAGGGACAGCTTTTGTTAAAACAATTGAGATACATTGTTGGCGAAGAGAACCTGGAAAAAGGCCTTAAACGATATTACAACGATTGGAAATTCAGGCATCCTGAGCCTATCGACTTCATACGAACTATGGAAAAGACATCTGGAATGAACTTGCAGTGGTTTCAGCGTTATTGGATAGAAACCACTAAAACCATTGACTACAAATTAAGATCGGTTAAAGAAGGTAAAAAGGGTGTTGAAGTAAAGTTGCAAAGGAAGGGCGAAATTCCTATGCCTGTTGAAGTAACCGTGATTTATAAAAGCGGCGGTAAGGAGTTGTATTATATACCAACCAGCCAAACAATGGGATCAAAACCTTTGGATAAGGCACTGAACAGAAAAGATTTGAATGAATGGCCTTGGGTAGCTGAGGATTATACCTTTACCATTAAGAATAAATTAGAGCAGATTGAGAATGTTATTATAGATGCCGGACGGGAAATGGCCGACATAAACAGGGAAAACGATAGTTGGAAGTAGGTTTACAGTAACTAACCTATCTATTCTTCTTCCCTTGGTAAAGCGTCTATACTATCCACTTCAACCTCAGGATTGATCTTTTTTACAAGGCCTTGTAACACCTTGCCCGGGCCTATTTCCACAAATTCATCGGCTCCTGCAGCAACCATATTGTTTATGGTTTCTACCCACCTTACGGGGCTGATAATGTGTTCCTTTAAATTAGCCTTCAATTCTTCAGGGTTTGTGGTTGCTTCGGCTGTTCTATTCTGGTAAATAGGGCAGAAAGGCTCCTTAAACTCAACTTCTTCAATAGCATCAGCCAACTCTTTGTACGCCGGCTCCATAAGTTTCGAATGGAAAGCACCACTAACTTTTAACACTATAGCCCTCGCCCCCTCAGCCTGAAGTCTTTCAGCTGCTTCTTCAACCGCAATGCGCTCACCACTTATCACTAATTGTCCGGGAGAATTATAGTTGGCCGGTACAACCTCACCTTTTACCATGCCACAAATACGCTCAACCACTTCATCTTCTGCCCGTAAAACAGCCGCCATTGTACCATCGCTCGCATCGCAGGCACGCTGCATAGCTTCGGCACGTAGTTTTACCAACCTAATGCCGGCATCTAACGAAATGGCATTGCTGGCTACGAGAGCCGAAAACTCACCCAATGAATGGCCGGCCATCATGTCCGGTTTATGTTTATCCTCAAGAAACATGGCCAAAGCCACAGAGTGAATAAAAATAGCCGGTTGTGTTACGGCGGTTTGTTTAAGTTCTTCGGGACTGCCTTTAAACATGATATCGGTTAGTCTGAAACCAAGGATATCGTTAGCTTTTTCAAACTTACTCTTAGCTGTAAAAGAACTTTTATAAACTTCCATGCCCATGCCCGGATATTGGGCACCTTGTCCTGGAAAAAGATGTGCTACCATTTAGGATAATTTGGTTGATATTAGTTTAATGAATTCGCTTCTTGTAGGTTCATTTTCAAACACTCCGGTAAAGGCCGAAGTGGTGGTTACTGAATTTTGCTTCTCTACCCCTCGCATCATCATACACATGTGTTTAGCTTCAATAACCACGGCTACACCATGTGGTTCCAAGGCATTCTGAATACATTCCATTACCTGACATGTTAGCCTCTCCTGCACTTGCAAACGACGCGCAAAAACATCAACCACACGGGCCAGCTTACTCAATCCTGTAATTTTGCCGTTGGGCAGATAGGCTACATGGGCCTTACCAAAAAACGGAAGCATGTGATGCTCACAAAGAGAGTACAACTCAATATCCTTTACAATAACCATTTCCCGGTGGTCTTCATGAAAAATGGCCGATCGGATGATCTCATCGGCATTTTGTTTGTAGCCTTGTGTAATAAACTGCCAGGCTTTTGCTACCCTTTTCGGAGTTTTTAGCAGGCCTTCCCTATTGGGGTCTTCGCCAAGAATTTCCAATGATTCTCTGACGTTCGCCTTTAATGCTTCCGTAATTTCATCAGGATAGGCATCTACCCTCGCGTAATTGTCTAATTCGAAGTTGTCGTTCAACATAATGTTTATTCGCCGTAATATTCTACGTAAATAGTTTCCGTTTCCACCAACTTAACACAATGAATTTGAATACCGTTCAAATGTGGTTGCAGTTGATGATAGATTGCCTTTGCTAAATTCTCCGTTGTAGGCATTATTCCTTTTAAAAAATCAACCTGAGTATTTAGGTTTTTATGATCCAGTTTCGTAGTGATGTGCTCACGCATTAAACCACCCAGTTCTTTTACATCAATTATGTATCCGGTATCGGGCGATGGCTCACCCTTTACGGTAACATAAAGATCATAATTATGACCATGAAAGTGGTTGTTGGCACACTTGCCAAATACGGCTTCATTTTTTTCATCGCTCCAGGAAGGATTGTGGAGTTTATGCGCTGCGTTAAAGTGTTCTTTACGAGTTAGGTAAACCATGCAAGACAGGGATATCTTCTTTACAAAGTTACAACCAATAAGTTATAGGCTAAATTTATGCTCTGTAAGAGGTAATAAATGAAGTAAGAGGTAATAAATGAAGAATGATAAATGATGAATGAAGAACTTAAACAAAACACATAACGCATGAAACTTTTACTCGCATCGGCCACTGTATTGGAGATAGAACCATTGCTCCGGCATTACGGTATAACGCATGAAACCGGAGTACCCTTTAAGATTGCGGATGAAGTATGGATAACTGTTACAGGCATAGGCATGATGGCAACTGCCTTTGATCTTGCACGGTCTGTTGAGTTAGTAAAACCCGACAGGTTAATTCAACTCGGCATTGCCGGAAGTTTTAGTCCGCAGTTGGAATTGGGACAATTAGTGGAAGTTAAAAGTGAACAATATGGCGATCTTGGCGTGCAGGTTGAACATAATATTATGGGTTTGGATGAAATTGGTTTAGGTTTCGATGATGTAATGCCCGACGGTGAACTGATCAATGAAAGGCTGTTATTCGATAACCTGAAGAAAGTGAACGGCCTGAGTGTAAATAAGATTACGAGTAAACATGAAGATGCCTTACGTTTGAAATTCAGATTTAACGTGGATATTGAAACTATGGAAGGGATTGCGGCGTTTTGGGCAGGGAAAAAGTGTGATTTAGAATTCGGACAACTCAGGGCTATTTCCAATTATGTGGAAGACCGCGATAAATCTAAGTGGAAAATGGATGAAGCCATAGCCAACTTGAACGATTATATGATCAAATATTTAGAAACTGTTTGATGAAACTAACCTTAGGATTTTCTCCTTGTCCGAACGACACCTACATTTTTGACGCTTTAGTGAATGGGAAATTAGATAGCGGTGGACTTGAGTTTGAACCGGTTATCTTAGACATTGACGAGCTAAACAACAATGCCGAAACCGGCCGATTAGCTATTACAAAAATCAGTTTTAATGCCTTTGCACATTTAACCAACAAGTACAATTTGCTGAACAGCGGTGCGGCACTTGGCAAGGGCTGCGGCCCGTTGTTAGTTGCGAAAGAGTTCATAACACCCGCTTCCCTGGAAAATGAAGTTATCGCAATTCCGGGTGAAAATACCACGGCCAACTTTCTGCTTTCTTATTACGGCAAATTCAATAATCGACAAACAGTCTTATTCTCTAATATTGAAGACATTGTACAGCGCGGGAAAGCCAAAGCTGGTCTTATCATTCACGAAAACCGTTTTACCTACCAGGAAAAAGGACTAAAAAAACTGGTTGATCTTGGAGCGCATTGGGAAGAAACCACCGGTTATCCTATTCCACTCGGTGGAATTGCTGCACGAAAGGACCTGACCATAGACGTACAACAACAAGTAAGCTCCCTTATTAAACAAAGTGTTAAACATGCTTTTAATTCACCCGATGACAGCCTGAAAAATTATATTAAATCTTTATCGCAGGAATTGGAGGATAACATAATTAACAGGCATATAGCCCTGTATGTAAATAATTACACTTTGGATTTGGGAAATGAAGGCAGAGAAGCCGTAAGGTTTTTTGTCGGCACAATTAACCAAAACGCCGAAGTGAAATTCATATAGAACTATCCCTTAGCAACAAAGGCTCTCGCTGCCTGAATAGCATTTTCCAAACCTGCTGTATTTTTCCCACCGGCCGTGGCATAAAATGGCTGACCGCCACCACCACCTTGAATATGCTTAGCTAGATCGCGGATAATGTTTCCGGCATTCCAGCCTTTTTCAGCTACCAGGTTATCTGATATCATAACTGTTAGAAGTGCTTTGCCGTTTGATTCGGCAGCCAATACAAGGAAAAGACCATCCACTTCTTTTTTAATCTGAAAAGCCAGGTCTTTAATGGCTCCACCATCATTTAAATCAATTTTTTGACCTATGAAGTTAACCCCATGAATATGATCGATTTTTTGCCTGAGTTCGTCTTTTAATCCGGCACTTTGCTCTTTTACCAAAGCTTCCAGTTTAGATTTCAACTCGGCATTTTCAGTTAACAGATCACTTACACCTTTACGTACATCTTTGTTCTTAACCACCTCACGTAGCTCAGAAACAATGTTTACCTTTTCGTCTAACCAGGCCTTTGCTGTTTCGCCGGTAATGGCTTCGATACGGCGAATGCCTGCTGCAATAGCACTTTCCGAGGTGATCTTAAACAAGCCTATCTCTCCCGTGGCATCTACGTGGGTTCCGCCACAAAGTTCGACTGAAAACTCAGGATCGAAGGTGATCATACGCACTTCATCGCCGTATTTTTCTCCAAAAAGAGCCATAGCACCACTTTCCAACGCTTCATTAAAAGGCACATTTCGTTTTTCATCCTTCGGAATGTTTTGCCAAATACGTTCGTTCACTATGCGCTCTACCCTTTCCAATTCCTCATCGGTCATTTTAGCGAAGTGAGAAAAATCGAACCTGAATCTGTCCGGAGCAACTAAGGAGCCCTTTTGTTGCACATGATCGCCCAATACTACACGTAAAGCGGCATGTAACAGGTGCGTGGCACTGTGATTTTTAACGGTTGGCACGCGATGATCGGAGCGCACATTGGCTACAAAATCGCCCTCAGGGTTTGAAGGAAGCTTATTGGCGTAATGAACGATCAGGTCATTCTCCTTTTTAGTATCGTAAATGGCTATCTCTTCTTCGCCAAAGTCCAGCACACCTTTATCTCCTACCTGTCCGCCACTTTCAGCATAAAATGGTGTTTTATCAAGTACTATCTGGTATATCTCCTTGTCTTTTTGTTTAACCGTTCTGTACTTTACGATCTTAGCCGGACACAGTAAGCGATCATATCCCACAAATTCATTTGACACATTGGGCAACAGTTCTACCCAATCACCCGCCTCGGTTTTTTGCGCATGGCGCGAACGGTCTTTTTGCTCTTTCATGGCTTCGTTGAAGCCGGCTTCATCTACTTGTAAGCCTTTTTCGGCAGCAATAAGTTTGGTAAGATCAAAGGGGAAGCCGTAAGTATCGTATAGTTCAAAAGCCTGCTGACCGGAAATATTTGAGTTTATGGAATCCAATCGTTTCAGGCCAGACTCAAGAGTCCGTAAAAACCCGATTTCCTCTTCCTTTATAACCTTTTTAACCAAAGCTCGTTGCGATTTCAATTCCGGAAAAGTATCACTCAACTGTTCTTCGAGAACCGAGATGAGTTCATGAATGAAAGGCTCTTTCAAGTTTAGAAAGCTATAGCCGTAACGAACGGCACGCCTTAGTATTCTCCTTATTACATAACCTGCTCCGGTGTTCGATGGTAACTGTCCATCTGCAATGGCAAAGGCAATGGCCCGGCAATGATCGGCCACCACGCGCATGGCAATGTCGGCTTTTTCATCATTACCATATTGCTTATCCGAAATCTGCTCAATCTTATGTATTAGCGGAGTAAATACATCCGTATCATAATTTGATTTTACACCTTGCAACACCATACAAAGCCGCTCAAAGCCCATACCGGTATCGATATGTTTGGCAGGGAGTTGCTCCAAACTGCCGTCCGCCTTCCGGTTGTATTGGATGAAAACCAGGTTCCATATCTCAATTACTTCAGGATGATCCTGATTAACTAAGCTTTTTCCATCTATCTTTTTTCTGTCTGCATCACTGCGTATATCTGCATGAATTTCGGAGCATGGCCCCGATGGCCCCGTATCGCCCATCTCCCAAAAGTTATCCTTTTTGGAGCCGCCGATTATTCGATCCTCCGGTACATATTTCAACCAAATATTTGCCGCTTCCTTGTCGCGTTCCAGTCCGTCTTCCTTATCTCCGTCAAATACCGAAACATATAACCGGTCTTTATCAATACCATATACTTCGGTTAGCAATTCCCAGGCCCAGGCAATGGCTTCTTCCTTAAAATAATCACCAAAACTCCAGTTGCCCAGCATTTCAAACATAGTGTGGTGGTAGGTATCATATCCCACTTCGTCCAAATCGTTATGCTTACCCGAAACCCGCAGGCACTTTTGTGTATCGGCTACACGTGCTTCTTTAATGGCTTTATTTCCCAAAAAGTAATCCTTAAACTGGTTCATACCCGCATTGGTAAACATGAGGGTGGGATCATCTTTTAAAACCATAGGTGCTGATGGCACAATTTTATGCTCCTTGCTTTTGAAAAAATCCAAAAAGGCCGATCTGATATTTTTAGCGTTCCACTTCAATTTGCACTGTAACTTTTGTTCTAAAATGGTGTATAAAACATGTCGATGGTGTGTAGTTAAAGCAATATCTTCGCGCCGAATTACAAACTACATCCATCGCCGGCAAAATTAGGCAATAAGGAAAAAAGAGATGAGCAAACAGAAGTATTATTATAATCCGAGTACACTGTCTTATGAAAAGGCAGGTTCATCGAGGTCAACGCGCATCCTAAAGGCTTTGGCCTACCTGGGCGTTGTGCTTTTCTTTGCTTCATTGATAGCCGTAGGTAGTCACTATCTGACCGAATCTCCTAAAGAAAGAATGCTGAAGCGCGAAATAAGTGCCATGCAAACAGAGCTTTTGGAGCTTAACAGCCGGTTAGAGCAAACCGACCTGATATTAGAAGACATAGCTGAACGCGACAACAATGTGTATCGCGTACTTTTTGAGGCTGAGCCTATTTCCAAAGAAATAAGGGATGCTGGCATTGGCGGAAGCCAGCGGTATTCCTATATGAATAATTATAATTTGGGCGAATTGATGCGGGAAGGAAAAGTTAAGATGGATATATTAGAGAAAAAACTAGCCATCCAATCCAAGTCGTTCGATGAGATAAAGGAACTGGTGGAGAATAAAGAAGAAATGTTAGCTTCTATACCGGCTATACGGCCTGTTTCGCAAAAAGCTGATGTAAGCCTTGTTTCGGGATTTGGAAGACGCTACCATCCCATTTACAAAACGAAAAGACTACATGCCGGTTTGGATTTCTCAGCTGCTGTAGGCACCGAGGTGTATGCAACCGGTAACGGAAGAATTGAAAAAACAGAGCGCAAACGATCGGGGTATGGTTCACACATCGTCATCAACCATGGCTTTGGGTTTAAAACGCTTTATGCACATTTAAGTGAGATTGATGTAAGAGTTGGTCAGCAGATAAAGCGGGGTGAACTAATAGGCAAAACAGGCAATACCGGAACTTCCACGGCTCCGCATCTTCATTACGAAGTAATTAGAGGGGGTAGTAAGATCAACCCCATACATTACTTTTTCAACGATTTAACGCCTGAAGAATACGAAGAAATAATTGAAAAGGCCGAACTTAGTAACCAAAGTTTCGACTAATTCAATGCCTGAGCCTGAAGATCAACAAAAGTTATACTATACTATTAAGGAAGTTTCGCAAATGATGAAACTAAAGCCTTCTACCCTGCGCTTTTGGGAGAAGGAATTTGATGGTATTAATCCGCGGACCAATAAAAAAGGCGATCGTTACTACACGGTTAAAGACATAGACAGACTTAAAGCCATCCATAATCTATTGAAGGAACGCGGTTATAAAATTGAGGGTGCCAAACGCATTCTCGCCAAACGTAATCCCGACGGGCCTGACAGATATGAACTCATTCGCCGGCTGGAGGAAGCAAAGTCTTTTTTGAGGGAATTGAAGAGGCAACTGTAAGTGACCAACACACCTAACAGGTTTCCGTCATCCTGAATGAATAAATCGCCAAGGGTGGTGAGGATAAGAAGGGTTTCTCCCAGGCAAATCGGGATTCTTCGCTTCGCTCAGAATGACCGTACTGTTAATCTGATACCATTTTATATTAAGTCTAATAGCAAAATACACAAATTAATTGTAAGCCTTTGATAAATTAAGGCTGTAGTTTAATTTAGCTATTATTATCTTAGGAGTATGAAAAAAGAAGAGATAAGAACCTATTTCATGGGTCTTTCAACTGAAGATCAAGAGAATCTTCTAAGAGAACTTGAACAGGTGAAAGATGAGCATTTTCTGCCCAAATGCCAGCAAATGAGAAGACATTTGTTAAACAACAAGCAAGGCTGTTGTGCTCATTGCGGTCACTCAAAATATGTCAAGTTTGGTATAGACAAAGGTGCACAACGTTATAAATGTAAGTCTTGCAATCGCAGTTTTACGGAATATACCGGCACTTGGATGGCAGGTATTCATAAAAAGGATAAGATAGATGATTATTTGCAGTTGATGGCAAAGGAACAGAGTTTGGACAAGATAAAGGAGAAGCTTCACATCAATAAGAAGACGGCTTTTGATTGGAGACATAAGGTGTTGTCATCTTTTGATGATAATGATACAGATAGCTTTACCGGTATTACTGAAAGCGATGAGACTTTCTTTCTACATTCAGAAAAAGGCATGGATGTAAATGATAGAAAGCCGCGTAAACGAGGCGGTTCTTCCAGCAAGAAAGGGGTTAATAATGATCATATAGCCGTCATTGTTACCCAGGATAGAAAACGACATATGGAATTAACAGTAGCCACCACCGGCAGGATAAAGAAAAAAGATATCGCAAACTCTATTGGACATAGAGTTACAGCACAAACTATTTTGTGTACAGACTCTCATGTAAGTTATAAAGGTTTTGCCATAGACAATAATCTGGAACATCATCCTTTAAGGGCAGATATGAAACAGAGGGTTAAGCAGGGTCTCTACCATATTCAGCATGTTAACTCAACCCATAACAGAGTGAAAAAATGGTTGGATAATAAGTTTTGGGGAGTATCCACCAAATACTTACAGCAATACCTCAATTGGTTTAAGCTAAAACAAACGCTAAAAACCAGTAGAAACTTCCTAAATGAGTTTGCTCAAAGGTCGGTAGAAGACATTCAGGCCTATGCTAAGTACAAGGCCATACCCGACAGGTATGAACTATTAATATCAACGCAATGTTAAACTACAGCCTAAATTAATTGTAAGCCTTTGATTTTGAGATATTTGAGTCTTGTATCTTGGTTCTTGGTTCTTAGAGTCTATACAACATTCAAATTGCCCAGTTAAAAATTGTTGCTCCTACGTGCCCGCACAAACCCCGTACGTACAGGGTTCGGACGGGTCCGCCCGACCGAGTCATTCGGGCGGGCAGGCTTATTATGCAGGAATCTCTCAAGTGGAACTGGTATGAGATCTATACACATGTAGCCACCAACCATATAAAAGAAATACCGAGTCCTTCAGATTTTCTTCCGAAAACGGTTGACGGATAAAGAAAATATATGCTATATTGTGGTTGTACAATAGTTGCAGGTAAGTTAAATTTAATACGATTGTAAGCATTATGAGCGTTATAAAATTAAATATTGTCTTAATATCTTTATTTAGCGTTATAAATCTATTCGGTCAAGTCAAGAAAGATTCTTTGTACTATGCTGGAGAATTAGAAGCAATGAGATTTTATTTAGGATTGACCAAGAATATGGAATCTAATCGAGATTACATATCCATTCTTAATGGCCTGGTTTCCAAGCCTGAGTACTTTAAGTATTCAGGATACTTAGATATGATTTCCACCTGGTATAATAATAGTGGTCATTATGCTAAAGGAATTGAGTTAGGAGATACTGCTTTTCCGGAAGTAAAACAAAACCAATTATTTAATCATAATGACTATGAAATTGAAGATGCCATAAGTGTGATTTCTGGAAAATCAAAGAGCGTTCAAGTCATAATGGTTAATGAAGAACACAGAATGCCTCGCCATAGAATTTTAACTACTCAATTGTTAAAACCTCTTTATCAAAACGGATACAGGTATTTGGCCCTGGAAGCTCTTTCAGAAGAGAACCTTTTAAAGCAAGGATATCCTGTTTTGCACAATGGAACTTACATTAAAGATCCTCTTTTTGGTGAGATGATAAGGACAGCCATAAAATTGGGATATAAAATAGTTCCATACGAGATTGAAAGGAATTCTGCTGAATATATAGAGGAGATGGACCCTCTCAAAAGGCAACTCTTTAGAGAAAAACGCCAGGCACAAAATATCATCTCAAATATTTTAGACAAAGACTCAAATGCCAAAATACTGGTTCATGGCGGGAGAGACCATATAGCCGAAGTTCTAGAATTTCAAAAAACAGGATTAGACAGTATAGAGTTTGGTATGATGGCTGGATTTTTTAAAAAACTTTCGAACATTGATCCATTTACCATTGATCAATTACAACATAAAGAACATTCAGATTCAATTTATGAGACAACCATTGCAAAATGGACTAGAAAAACAAATATAAAATTAAATGCGTCAAATATCTTATCAAACAAAAGAACTAAAGATATTCTTTCAAGAGAAGTTTACGATGCATCTATAGTAGCAAAACCTACAAACTATGTTAATAACAGACCTGATTGGTTAATTAATTTGCCCGAACGAAATAAATTATGTGTTAAGGTAAAAAGGCATTCACCTAAAGATTCCAGCTTTTACATGGTGCAGGCCATTTATAAAAATGAAGATTTAAATCAGGCCATTCCTGCCGATCAATATGCCTATCAGAAAGGAGAGAAAAAAGTAATATTACTTTTAAAAAAAGGTGATTATGTTGTCAGAATTTTAAATGAGAAAGGCGAAATTTTAAAACGATGGGGAAAGAAAATTAAATAATCTTCTCACCAGAACTAAAATCCACCTACAACAACTAAGCGTTCGTGTGGTCGGAACATCCAAACATGAACGCGGTGTTACTCCTATCTCGCTGTAAGGGCATGCCGTTTTAACATTCGAAACTTACATCTAAAAACTGCCCCGTTTTTAAAGGTTTTGGCTTAAAAACGGGGTTAACTGCATTACTTCTGAAAATCCCCGGCTCTCCAAAGGCGCTAAAGAAAAGAAGGATCTCTCCCAGGCAAATCGGGATTCTTCGCTTTGCTCAGAATGACCGCAACTACTCACCTTAGTCGATCAATAATTATAATCAAACGGCCTGAAATTCCATCGTAAAGATTTCCCTCCTTCAGAGTCTTCGACTTGTAACACATTTTTCATATAACTTGGAGTTTTAGAGAGACTCTGAAGAAGGGAATACCGAGTCCTTTAAATTTTCTTCCGAAAACGATTGACAGATAAAGAAAATATGCACTATATTGTGGTTGTACAATAGTTGTGGTGTATTTCAAAAACTAAAACGATAGACAATTCTGAAAAGGGCTATACTACCAAAGAGATAAAAGAAACAATATTAGAAGGTTTCCAAATCACATTTGACAAGATTCTTGACTTAAACGACATAAGTTCAAAGAGTCTGAAATAAAGCAGTTGAAGACTGAAATTGGCAAAGTAAACGAGAAACTTGGCGAAGTTTTCCCTCCTTCAGAGTCTTCGACTCGTAACACAGTTTTCATGTAACTTGGAGTTTTAGAGAGACTCTGAAGGAGGGAAATCGCTTAAAGAACTAAATTTTCCTGCACATTGTTATCTTTTAAGATAACTTTGTGATGTGGTAAGAAATATAATCTTCTTTGAGAATCACTTTATTGAGTTTTACAAAAAACAGAACAAAAAAGTTCGTGGTAAAATTCAATATGTACTTGAATTGATTAAGCAGGTTGACCGAGTACCAGACAAGTTTCTTAAACACTTGACCGGAACAGACGGACTTTATGAAATAAGGGTTGAATATCAATCCGACATATTCCGAATTTTTTGCTGTTTTGATAAAGGCAGATTAGTAGTCTTATTCAATGGGTTTCAAAAGAAATTACAGAAGACGCCACAAAGTGAAATTGATAAAGCGATGAAATTGAAGAAAGCATATTTTGAAAGTAAAAAATAATACAAATGAAAGATTATAATAATATAAAATCGTTTGATGAGTTAGTTGAACTTGAACACGGAAAAATTGGGACTAAAAGCCGAAACAAATATGAAGAAGGTGCTCAAATGTTCATAATAAGTGAAATGCTGAAAGAAGCCAGAAAAGAAGCCAATTTAACACAAGAACAATTGGCAGAAAAAGCAGGCACAAAAAAAAGTTATATTTCCAAACTTGAAAATGGGAAAGGAAACATTCAACTTTCAACACTAATTCGAATTTTCGAACAAGGTCTAAACAGAAGAATAGGTTTGACTTTTTTGTAAAGAAATGGAAAACACACCATAACAACTAAGCATTCGTGTGGTCGGAACGACCAAACATGAACGCGGTGTTACTCCTATCTCGCTGTAAAGGCATACCGTTTTAACATTCGAAACTTACATCTGAAAACTGCCCGTTTTTAATGGTTTTGGCTTAAAAACGGGGCTAACTGCATTACTTCTGAAAGCCCCTGATTCACCAAAGGCTGTAAAGAAAAGAAGGGTCTCTCCCAGGCAAATCGGGATTCTTCGCTTTGCTCAGAATGACCGCAACTACTCACCTTAGTCGATCAATAATTATAATCAAACGGTCTGAAATTCCATCGGATGGAAGCACCGACGTAGGTTTCATTCACATTGGGGGCTGCATCGTTTTTATGCGTTTTATGTACGCCCTGTATATCGAAAACCAATGTTGGCTTAATCTCATAACTTATTCTACCCTGCACATTTAAAGCCTTATTGGCAATTCCCTGGCCTACCTCCACACCCGTATCAAATGGTCTTGGTCTGTCTCGTTTGTCCACTATATCAGAGCCCCAGCTTTGGTCATCCGGGTCGCGGCCGTATTTGGCATAGGATACTATTCCGTTAAATCGAAGTTTTTGTATAGGTTGAAAGTTCCCGACAGCAATAACTTCGCTAAAGCTTGCTCCGAGCGGATGAGCCAAAGGCTGACCATAATGCGTAAAAGATGAACGAAGATTGTTATGCTGATACACATAAGGCCTTACCCTGTTATATTCCAACTGGGCATCGAAATTCTTAAGGCCAAAGGCATCGACATATTTAATACCCTGTTGAAAGCCGAATTTATTGGTCCAGCTTTGATCACCGCCAAAAAGTTCATCTACTTTAAACTCATCTAATACCAATTGCCCATAAAGTTTGAACTTGTTTTTAATCAGGGCTGAATAGTCCAAACCAATAATTGCATTATCAGGGCTGCCCAAATTTTGCTCTATGGCCCGGTAAAAAATAACAGGATTCAGGTAATGAAATTCAAAGTGGTCGCTTCTGCCAAAAGCAATGCTTTCAAACAAACCTACATTAAGCCAGTCATTAACATCAAAGCCCAAATGATGCATAACCACATATTTTTTACCCACCAAAGTATCGGGGCCTTGTGTGCCATCCTTGGCCATTTCGGCGTAAATGTTTGTGTAGTTTATTTTCCAAACATTGGTATTGAATTTTAAAAAGGCGTAATTATTACTGTTTTCAGAAATAAAAAGCGACCGGTAGCCATCACCGATAAAATGCTTATCGTAGCCAAATTGAAGGTTTACATGTTTTAGCGCATTGAAACTCAAATAACCTTTCGGTTCAAAATAATCGTAGCCACCGCCCGACTTAAAATCCTGGTAGAATCCTTGTCCCGGAATAGTTCCGGTGCTATCAACTAACTCTTTAATAAAATTAGGATAACGTACCTGATTTTCAGTTATTTGAGAAAACAGAGAAAGTTTTTTGTCTATAGTTGCACGTATGCGCACACCGCGTGTATTAATAAAGCCGTGTTTCTTATTCACATCTTTATCATAACCGATATGACCATATAAAATGGGATCGACGTGCAGGTCGAAATGATCATTATGTACATCGACAAAGTGAGCCGGTGTTTTGTAAAAATGACGGGCAATGGGTCTTGCACTTTCGGTATAAAATCGCTCCGGAACCAAATCGTTGTTATCCTGATACGCCCTTTCCATATTTTCCATATCAACATCAGTTAACAGTATATCGGTGGCTGTATCAACATACAATAAGTAATTGGTTAAAGATGCGCGGCTAACCGGTTTGGTAGATAGCTTCAATTGGTTCTTCAACTTACCTGACTTGATCTCTAATCTTTCTGCCAAATGATAGTTGTTGCTCCCCAATGGTTCGGTATCAACCTGTGAAAAACATAATCCGGTGAAAAACAAGGCTATAGTTAAGGCAATAAACTGTTTCATAAACACTAATTGACGTGCAACAAAGAAACGCAATTCTGACTTATTAACTTGTTGTATAAGACACATACTTTCATTCATTCCTATATTAACTTTGGGCACTCATGAATAGCAACCGTGTTGCAAATAAAAGAAAAGTGGCCTTGTCAAGGGTAATAGAGGAAATAAGAACATCGCCGTATAAGCCCAGTGCCCTTTTTATAGCCGGAATGCACGGAAATGAAGGTGTAGGTGTAAAAGCATTTGAAGAGGTTCTTAAGGAAATAAAGCAATCGGAGATAAAGGTTGATGGTAATATTTTTGGAATTAGAGGGAATTTAAAAGCCCTGGAAACAAACGAACGCTTTATAGATAAAGATCTGAACCGGCTTTGGACTAAAGAAAACATAGACAAAGCACTGCGTAAATCATCAGAGCTGGCCGAATTTGAAGAACTAAAGGAAATACACGACTATTGTATAGATGTTATTGAATGGTCAAAGGTTGACAGAAACGCCTGTTTTGTTGACCTTCATACTACCTCCGGCGAATCTTCTCCTTTTATAATTATTGATGATACGGTACGAAATATAAGGCTGGCACGTGGCGTACCTGCTACAATAGTACTGGGTGTTATTGAAAAGTTAGAGGGAACTTTTGTTAGCTACTTTGGTGAATATGGCGTAAAAACTTTGGTTTTTGAGGCAGGACAACATTTCGCCGATAATTCTTTGGAGCGTCATAAAGCAGCTATTTGGCTCATTCTGCACAGAATGCAAATAATTAAACTTGATGATGCCAGGTTTAAATCGTTGTTTAGCTATTTAAGGAAGGCAAGTTCGGGAAATCCGAAAGTGGTGGAAACCATTGAACGATTTGCCATTGATGATGGTAGAAACTATCAAATGCGGCCCGGTTTTGTGAACTTTATGCCCATTACAAAGGATCAGGAACTTGGTGACTATCATAATAAAACGGTAAAGGCAAGCGCACACGGACTTGTATTTATGCCCTTATATCAAGATCAAGGTGAAGACGGATATTTTATAACTAAGCCCATTGCCTCTAATTGGCTGAGTGTGGCCATTACCTTAAGAGAAATGGGTGCTCATAAGGTTTTTCATTGGTTACCGGGCGTAAAAAAACATCCCACCGAAGCCGAAACCTTCATTATTAATACTAATGTGGCAAGCTATAAAACGCAGCAAATTCTGCACTTGTTTGGCTTTAGAAAAGAAAAACAGGTAGGCCATACCATTGTAGCCAAACGCTTGTCCTATGATATTAAAGGTCCTTTGGGTTAACTCTTCTTCAAAGTTTTTCTTCCCACTACATTACAAATTGGGCATTTTACCGGATCATGCGGTCGGGCTTTGCAGTATTCCCTTCCGAAAAAAATGATCTGTAAATGAAGCTTGTTCCAACGTTCCTTATCAAACAACCGTTTGGCATCTTTTTCTGTTTGCACCACATTTTTACCATTCGAAAGGCCCCACCGGTACATTAAACGGTGAATATGTGTATCAACCGGAAAGGCAGGCACACCAAAGGCTTGCGACATTACAACAGAAGCCGTTTTATGTCCTACTCCGGGCAAGGCTTCTAATTCGGCAAAAGTTTGCGGAACCTTGCCGCCGTGTTCCTTTATTAGAATTTTAGAAAGGGCCACTATGTTTTTCGCCTTGGTAGGTGCCAGCCCCACTTCTCTTATTATCTCCTGAATTTTGGCCGGATCTTGCCCCGCCATTTCCTGAGGTGTGCCAGCCAGCTTGAATAGTGCCGGGGTAACCTGATTCACCTTTACATCCGTTGTCTGTGCCGACATTAATACAGCAACGAGCAATGTAAACGGATTATCATGCTTTAAGGGTATTGGCGTTTCAGGATAGAGTTCTTCCAACTTACTTACAACAAAATTCACTTTTTCCGATTTCTTCAAATTCTAATTTTTAGCTTTATCACAGAAGCAACTAAAATAATGGACTTTAATAAATCAGCTTTTGAAACCCTTTGTGTACAAGAATTTTTTGATCACGGAAAACATGAGTGGGCTCATAATTTGCCTATATACGCCACATCTACCTTTATTTATGAAAACCGCGAAAAGGTAGAAGAATTTTTTGCCGGTAAAGGCGATCAACATTACCACATTTACTCCCGGTGGTATAATCCAACCGTAATGGCTTTGGAAGCAAAGTTGGCCGCCATGGAATCTTTTGGTTTGGGTTTTGATGCCCACGCTGTTTGTTTCGGCAGCGGCATGGGAGCTATTTCTTCTGCATTGCTCGGAAACCTTAAGGCTGGCGATACCCTGCTTGCACAAGGCAATTTATACGGAACAACCACCGAATTTATCAGAAAAAGTATTGTTGATTATGGTATTAAAGTTATAATAGAAGATCTGTCAGATCTGAACAAGGTTGAAAGCATCTTAAAAAAGCAAAAGGTGGCCGCAATGTACCTTGAAAGCCCCAGTAATCCTGATCTTGCTTGCATTGACATTCAAGCCATTGCAACTTTAGCAAAGAAACATGGCTCCAAAACCATTCTTGACAACACCTTTAATTCTCCCTATGTACAGCAACCACTGGCCTTTGGAATAGACTACGTAGTTCATTCCACTACCAAATTTTTAAGCGGCCATGGTAATGCACTGGGCGGTGTGGTTATTGGCAAGGATAAGGATGATATGCACGATAAAATTTGGACAAAGCGCAAACATTTGGGCAATGTGCTTAGTCCGTTTGATGCATGGAACACCTACAACGGAAGTAAAACCCTTGTGCTTAGAATGGACAAGCATATTGTAAATGCTGCGGCTATTGCAGACTATCTTCAGGATCATCAAAAAGTTTCAAGCGTCAATTATTTAGGCTTGCCGGATCATCCTTCGTACGCCTTGGCTAAAAAACAAATGCATACTTTCGGAAGTATGCTCAGCTTTGAATTAAAAGACGGTAAGAGTGCCGGAAAAGCCTTAATTGACCATACCAGACTTATGAGCCTGACGGCTTCATTGGGCACCACCGATACCCTTATAACTCATCCGGCAAGTACCACACACGCCATGGTAGAAGAAGAACAAAGATTAAAATTTGGAATAACCGATGGTTTAATACGGGTGGCGGTTGGTTTAGAGGGTACTGCCGATTTGATAGAAGATCTTGATCAGGCATTGAAACATGTGTAGCGAATAGTTGGTATTATAGTTGCAATTAGAAAGATTATGAAAAAGTTATTGGGAATTTTGACGTTTGCATTATTGGCCAGTATGGTTAATGCACAAGAAGTTGTTACACGTGAAGTGGGTGAAGATGATTACAAAGCGGTTTTCAATCAATTTGATACCACGAGCGATGGGTTTTTAAATCTGGTAGAAGTAAGTGCCATGTTCCTTGAGTTGGGTTATTCCATACCCGCCGATCAGCTTAAATCGCAATTTAAACTGGTTGATTTAAACGGTGATGATCTTGTAAACTTCGAAGAATTTATGGGCTTTATTGCAGATGCCAATGCCAACACCGATGCATCAATTGATGTAGCCTTTCAACAGTTTGACAGAGATGGCAATGGCTCTATTGACAAAGCAGAAGTAATGAACCTGATGAAATTACTTGGTCAGGAAATAACCGATGCAAAAGCGGTAGAAATGATTGCAGAAGTGGATAAAAACGATGATAAAATAATCAGTCGTACAGAATTTGACGCCTTGTTTGCTCCGGATCCGGAGTAAGTCTATCATAGGTGCTCCGCGCTAATTTTTATCTTTTGATTGAAGGTAGAAAATGCCTATCTTAAAACATGGCCGTTCTCCTTATCAATGTTGGCAAAACCAAAGCATCGTACCTGCGCTTGGTTGAAGAAACTTTTACAGACAGGATAAAGCGCTTTCACCCTTATGAGCGCATCGATATTAAGGATGTGAAACACGGTGACAAGGGTGATATAAAGGGCTTAAAATCTAAAGAGGCAGAGGCTATTTTAAAAAGCATTAAACCCAACGACTTCGTGGTTTTGTTAGATGTTAAAGGAAAAGAATACAGATCACCTGAATTTGCGAAATATGTAGAAGGCAAGTTCAACCATTATGCACGTATGGTATTTGTTTCGGGCGGTGCTTATGGCTTTGCCGATGAAATGTACGAACGAGCTAACCATACTATGAGTTTGTCAAAAATGACCTTTTCACATCAACTCGTGCGCAGTCTGTTTCTTGAACAGTTGTACCGTGCCTTTACCATAATAAACGGTCATCCGTATCATAATGCTTAGGCTTATCATCCGGACCATGAATTTACATTGATATTGATATTTCAACTAAAGCTGAAGTTACCTACCTTTGGCGGCTTCATGGTATTTAATCTTACGTTTGTTATAATTGCCCTTACGGCTATTACATCATTTCTGGCGTTCAGCAACAATAAACTTATCGATGGTTTTATTTTCAACCCATACAAGGTTTGGAAAAACAGGGAGTATCACAGGTTTATCAGTCATGGCTTAATCCATGCCGATCTTACACATCTCTTATTCAACATGATAACCTTATACTTTTTTGGTCCTTTTATTGAAGCCAAATTTCATGAGTTATTTGGGCCAAAGGGCGGAATGTACTTTGTGCTGCTATATTTTCTTGCCATCATTATTTCAGCACTTCCATCCTTTATAAGAAACAAGGAAAACCCCTATTACAATAGCCTGGGGGCATCAGGAGCCGTGAGTGCAATTCTTTTTTCATTCATAATCTTTGAACCACTTGAAAGAATCTACTTCTTCGGGATCAAGCAGTTTGGTATACCTGCAGCCATTTTGGGAATCGCCTACCTGGCCTACTCTGCATACATGGCCAAACGCGGCAAAGACAATATCGGACATGATGCGCACTTTGTGGGAGCACTTTTCGGTTTACTGGCCACTGTAGCTTTAAAACCAAGTGTGTACAAGGAGTTTGTTGATCAGATTATGCGGGCCATTGGCGGGTAGAATTTAAGAGACCGTCTTTTCGAGCGAAATGCCTGACGAACGATGATACTCCAAAACGTTACAAGTCTCACCCTTCGTCAAACTCAGGGTGACGTCCTGATGATATAAATATCGCAGCACGAAGGTCTTGCTCGTCCTTCCAATGCCGGTTTCTGAGCCGGCATCTAAGGATAGAGCTCTTGGCAAGGATGCCAACATCCGAGAGAAGCCGGCAACAGCCAAGGAACATCAGGTAGTAACCCTGAAAAGGTTAAATGTTTATAAAGGGTTGCTCCTGAAAAATTCGACCCCGAAGGGGTCGTATCCGTTGGTGCTTTAGTTATAAACATTCAATCCCTTCAGGATTGTAGTTAACCAATGCAATTCTGGGCAGTACCATCGGGAAAGGTAATAAACAGGACTATGCAGATGCAAGGAAATGATGCCAAATGACTCACCCTTCGTCAGGCTCAGGGTGACGTACAAGAAAAGCTCAGGGTGACGGCTTCGACAAGCCAGGGCAACGTCTTCGTTAAGCTAAGGGGACGTCCTGATAAAATAAATATCGCAGCACGAAGGTCAAGGTTGTCTTTCCAATGCCCGTCTTTGAGCGGCATCTAAGGATAGAGCTCTTGGCAAGGATGCCAACATCCGAGAGAAGCCGGCAACAGCCAAGGAACATCAGGTAGTAACCCTGAAAGGGTTAAATGTTTATAAAGGTTTGCTCCTGAAAAATTCGACCCCGAAGGGGTCGTATCCGTTGGTGCCTTAGTTATAAACATTCAATCCCTTCGGGATTGTAGTTAACCAATGCAATTCCGGGCAGTACCATCGGGAAAGGTTATAACCAGGACGATGCAGATGCAAGGAAATGATACCAAATGACTCACCCTTCGTCAGGCTCAGGGTGACGTCCTGATGATATAAAAACAGGCCGGCGATGCATCTCATGCCCACTATCCAATATTTTCATTTCATAGTTAGTTACTAATCCGCTTCACATCAATATAAAACGCTCTAAGTTCCACATCAATATCCTCCCGGCTGGAACCGCGCGGTATCTTAGCTTTTTTCCATTTTTCAGTAGGATATATCCACTTATCGTTGTACTTACTTACCTTAACCTTAACCGGCATGTCAAAGTTTTCGACCACATTGGTCCAGCGATACACCATGTAATCTGTTTTGCCGTCCACTGCAAACCTCAGTTCGAGCGTAGGAATTTTAGTTGTTTCCAAATACTGTTTGAAAAACGGTTTTAAATCCATTTTCAATTCTTTCTCCAGAAAAGCAATAAACTCTTCATGACTAACAGTTCGGGGTGCGGCAAATTCTTTCTGGGCTTTTTTCATCGCTCCGAACCATTTGTCATTGTCTTCCACTAACTGTGAAAGTGTGTTAAGCATAAGTGCTCCTTTGTAATAAGCATCTAAAGAAATGTCAGCATCATTTAAGCCTCTCGGATTTAGTATAGGTTTGTCATTCTTCACAAGCGATCTGTAATAATCGATATACTTGCCGTAACCTTCAAAGCCATAAGATCTATAGACATACACTGCATCGGCATAGGTGGCAAAAGCTTCATGGATCCATAGTGCTGCAATATCATCAACCGATACATTATTGCCCCACCATTCATGTGCGGTTTCGTGCACCAGCAAATAATCAAATTCTATATAGCTTTTAACCTGATCGCCATCCCAGCCGTATTTGTAGTTATTTCCATAAGCAATGGCTCCCTGATGTTCCATACCAAGATAAGGTGCTTCAACCACGGCATAGCCATCTTCATAAAACGGATATGGACCAAAAAGCGCTTCAAACATTTGAATTACATTCTCAACACTTTTAAAGTGTTCCTTGGCTTTATCTACATTATATCTCAGTACATAATAGTCCAAATCAAGCGTCTTGCGCTTATTCCTATTGGTGACCATATTGCCTGTAAGGATTTCGGGTTGCGTATAGAACTCTTTGTAATGAACGTAGTCGCCCACATAAAGTGATACATTGTAATTATTTATAGGTGCATGCGTTCTCCATATATATTTAATATGTCCATTTTCCAAACTATCCCTGCCTATCATTCGTCCGCCCGAGACGGCCTTCAAAGAATCAGGCACCGTAATGGATACCTGTACACCGTGGTCAGGTTCATCACTTAAATGATCTTTATTGGGCCACCACAGGCTTGCGCCTTCACCCTGGGAGGCTACCGATATCCAGGGGTTTCCGACGGTATCTTTAGCCCATACAAAGCCTCCGTCCCATGGTGCTCTCTCAGCTTCAATCGGTTTTCCGTGATAAAACACCTTTATAGAATCTTTTGAATCTTTTTTAACGGTTTCGCCCATATTCACAAAAACCGCATTAAACTTTCTTTCGTAAGTCAGTTCTTTATCGCCTCGCTTAATAGCGTCAATTTGCATATTGGAAAACAGATCTATCTGCATTTTATCAAAATCATGCTCGGCATTAAATACTATAGTATTTGAGCCTTTCAACGATTTATTCTCTATATCTACGGCAATATCCAAATCATAAAACTGAACATCATAAGCCGTACGCCATTTGTTCAAACTTCCGCGCAATGTATCCGCCTCGGTATAGGCTTTGTTCTGACCGTAAACGCCGCCTGTAATAAACATTAATAGCAGAATCATACTATATCGTATAATCATAATCACCCTGTTTTTTAACATAAATACAAATAACAAGCCATAAGGTTGCACGTACCAAAAGTTTTGCCCGTTTATCGATTAAAGTAAATTGTTTAATTCCTAAAGCTACATTTGCACCTGTGTACATTTTGAAAATAAAAGGTAAAGCTAAAATACCCGATTATATTCAGCTAAGAGACGAAAACCTTACACTTTTGGCATATTTCAGAGTTGACCGGCCCGAACGCGCACTTACAAAGCTTGGATTAGAAGATAAGATGGACGAATTGCGCGCAATATTCGATGATATGCCCTTTGGTGTAATTGAAAAATTGACAGTAGATGAAAAATAAGCCTATTATTCATTTAGAAGATTGCAGCATTTTTCAGGCTGATAATATGGTACTTCAGCACGTTAATTTTCAGCTTAATGAAGGTGAAATAGCTTATCTGATTGGGGAAACCGGAAGTGGAAAAAGCACATTACTGAAGCTGTTATATGGAGCACTCCCTTTGCATGCCGGAAATGCCAGGGTGGTTGATTTCAGCTTAAATTCTATCAAAGAAAAAAACATTCCCGACCTACGACGTTCTTTGGGCATTGTTTTTCAGGATTTTCAGCTTTTGACCGATCGTAATATTTTTGGCAATTTAGAATTTGTGCTAAGGGCTACAGGCTGGAAGGAGAAGGGAAAGATAAAACATCGCATTGAGGAAGTGTTGACAGATGTTGGCCTGGGAACGAAAGATTACAAAATGCCTTTTGAATTAAGCGGGGGAGAACAACAACGGGTGGCCATAGCCCGGGCTTTGTTGAATAATCCAAAACTTATACTTGCTGATGAACCTACCGGTAATTTGGACCCTGGAACAAGCGATGCCATAATTGACCTCCTATTTAAACTCAACAAGGAACATAATACCGCTATTTTAATCGCTACACACGATTATAATATTATGGAGAAGAATCCTGCGCGAATTGTACGATGTATTGAAGGTACAATTAGTGAGAGCCATGATTTATCTGCGTTGTAAAACCCTGTAAAACAACAGAAGTTTATAAAGGCTAAATAGCCTAACAGATCTGACCCCTTTCCGCAAAATTGCTTCGAGTGATTTACTGAACAATATGCTTATGAAGGCGAAAAATCCGTCTAATCTTAAGCTTTCTATACGTTCTTCTTGTTTTCCGCACTCGCCAGAAAAAGTATCATAAGTGATTGAAAATCAACACCAAGTTTTTGAAATTGGGTGCTGCAGACCTATTTTCAGGTGTGTTTTTACGAAAATTAAAAAATCGATCAGGAAGCATTTCGGTACAGATTATTGAAAAAATCAATAGGTCTAATAAGGTTGTTAAGACCATAGGTTGTGGTAAAAGTGCTCAACAGATTGAAAGGTTGGTAGCTATGGGCAGGCAAGAGATAGAACGGTTGCAAGGACAATCTCAATTGTTTGTTTCTCCATCAGATGCAGTCATAGAATCTGCTATTGATCAGTTAAGTAATGCCAGCATTCGCACCATTGGCCCTGAATTGATATATGGGAGTTTGTTTGATCATATCGGTTTTGGTAATATCAAAGAAGAGTTGTTTCGTCATATAGTAATCGCTCGATTAGCTTTTCCACTAAGCAAGTTAAAAACCATTGAGTATTTGTATCGTTACCAAGGCGTTCATATAAACATAGACAGCATATATCGTTTTTTAGATAAGTTAAATAGCCAACTCAAGGACAAGATTGAGCAAATTGCCTTTGAGCATACTAAAAAACTACTTGGCGGTAAGTTGTCGATCGTATTCTATGATATGACCACTCTTTACTTTGAGGCATCTGAAGAAGATGACCTTCGTAAAACCGGCTTTTCAAAAGATGGAAAACACTCACATCCTCAAATCTATCTTGGCTTGCTGGTAGGCTTACAGGGTTATGCAATTGGTTATGATATTTTTGAAGGCAACACCTATGAAGGGCATACGTTAATCCCCTTCCTTGAAAAAATGAGCAATCGATTTGATTTAGGAAAACCCATTGTAATTGCTGATTCAGCTCTTTTGTCCAACAAGAATCTTCAAGCCCTTGAAGATCAAAAGTACGAATACATAATTGGCGCAAGAATAAAAAATGAATCGAAAGCAGTCAAAAAGCAAATTACATCCCAACAGTGGGAAGATGGTCAGGTGAGACAAATTACGCGAAATGCTCAGCGATTAATTGTCTGCTACTCATCAAAAAGAGCAAGCAAAGATGCACATAACCGAAAGCGTGGTTTGCAGAGATTAGAAAAACGATTGCGTTCAGGAAAGCTCACCAAGTCCAATATCAATAACAAGGGATATAATAAGTACTTAAAAATGACAGGCAAGGTGGATATTGAAATTGACTATCACAAGTTTGATCAAGACGTAGTGTGGGACGGACTTAAAGGATACATAACTAACTCCAAATTGAGTAAAAAACAAATTATAGATAATTACCATCAACTTTGGCAAATAGAAAAAGCATTCAGGATCTCAAAAACAGATTTAAGAATAAGACCCGTCTATCACAGGTTGGTACATCGAATTCAGGCACACATATGTATATCTTTTGTAGCCTACTGCATTTATATGGAAATGGATAGATTGTTAAAGAAGCAAAAGTCAGATATCTCCATCAAAAAAGCACATGAAATAACTCACAACATGTATCAAATCACTTTTCAATTACCTGAATCTAAACATTTTAAATCTACTACACTAAAAATGGATGATCAACAAGCTGAACTATATCAAATCATCCAAAAAAATTGTTGGGTGCTGCAAAAATGAAAACAAGAGTGAGAGCCATGATTTATCTGCGTTGTAAAACCCTGTAAAACAACAGAAGTTTATAAAGGCTAAATAGCCTAACAGATCTGACCCCTTTCCGCAAAATTGCTTCGAGTGATTTACTGAACAATATGCTTATGAAGGCGAAAAATCCGTCTAATCTTAAGCTTTCTATACGTTCTTTTGTTTCAAGCAACCGAATACCATCATTTGCCGTTAACCTTTGCTGCGTATATAAAAACGATAGATTTTCCAGTGCTTCGCGGGTATTTTCCAAAAACACCTTGTTGCTCACTTTATCAACCGTTAATACAGGATTTTTGATTTGAATAATATCGAATCCCCTGGTTTGTGCTTCCTTAGCAAAAAGGACATCTTCAAAGCCATAACCTTTTAGTTCCGTAGAAAACATCACATGTTTAAAAAGTTGCTTTGGTGCCATAAAATTACAGGTAGAGAAGTGGCCCGGTGCAATAGGGCCTTCCCTTGATATAGATTCTATATTCCGGCCATAATACCAACGTATTCTGTGAGAACGCAGGGGTTGTTCTAATTTATATTCAACACCACCATACAACACTTCATTTTCCTTTTTGCGCTCAAGATAGGTTGCTACAAAGTCATGATTTTTTATATGTTTATCATTATCTAAAAATATAAGCCAACGGCCTGTTGACCTGGCAACCAGCTTGTTTCTGGTAAAAGACCGCCCTTTGTTTTTTTTATTAGATTCATATATCACCCGCTCGTTAGAAAGGGATTTATTTGCTTTAACTATTTCCCGATCACGTGTCCCATCGTCTTGCAGGAGTATCTCATAGGAGATATCCAGTTTATCACATTGATTTTGCAGATATTGAACCAATGTTGTTACATTATTATTATAAACCGGGATGCAAATTGATATCATAATTCGATCGAATTATAGAAGGAAATAAGCTTTTTCTTTTCGTTTTTCCAATTATGTATTTCTTTCAACCGTTTGCAGCCGTTAAGAGATGTTTTATACAAGTTAGTATTTTCGTTTAATTGTTTAATGGCTTTAGCAATAGTATCAGTATTAAGGTCATCTATCTGAACTCCGACAGTCTCACCGCCAAGAATATTATTATAGTTTTCAAAATTCATACATATTTGAGGGAGTTCGGCCATAATATAGTCGAATAATTTATTCGGAAAAGAAAGTCGGTAATGCAAATTATCAGGTTCCAAAAGATTAATACCTATTTTGGCCTTACCGTATAAATCCTTTAAATCATTTGGTTTTACCCAACCCAGAAACTTTACTTTTTTTTCCAAAGCCATGTTTTCCACCTTGTTCCGTAAACTATGCAATGCATTTCCACCACCTGCTAACAACAAATTAATATCCATATATTCTATAGCATCAATTACTGATTCAAGCCCCCTTCCGTGGTTAAGCGCACCTACATACAAAAGATCAGAACGATTTGCGCTAGGTTGAACTTTGAAATAAAATGGAACATTGCGTATTACATCAAATTTTAACGGATATTTTTGCTCGTAAACTTCTTTATAAGCTGTGCTTTCGGTATAGGCGTGTTTAATTTTTGGAAATACAAATCTTTCAACCGACTGCCAGGTTTTTTTTTGAATTGAACCTTTTTTAAGCGAGGGCATTTCCGTAAACAATTCATGTGCATCATGAATAAAGGTCTTTTTTCGAAGCCGCGAAACCAAAAAACCCGGTAAAATGGTATCCAGATCAATGCTGCAAATAGCATCGCACTTTTGAAACAACAAATAAAAAAAGAGTCGAAGATTGTATTCAGCATAAAAAAGGAAAGACTTTTTAAACACCGTGCTTATTCTTTTCTGTCTGTAATTCCTTTTGGTAAGGGGCTCTGAGTCAGGTTTCTTACGGCCAATTATCTTTACCCGGTAACCTTCATCTGCCAGTGCGGTGCAAATACGCTGCATGCGCTGGTCGTAGTTAAGGTCGGTTGTAACCGTAAATATTATTTCGGGCTTATTTGCCACTTATCGTCTTTTATATTTATGCTTCCTTCCTGCTCAAGATAGCGCAGTATAACTATTATATCTTCCTTTTTATACTTATTCAACGTGGTTAGCAGTTCGGTTTCAGTTATGGATCCGGTTTCTAACACATTCCATATTTCAGTCTCCAATTCTGTATTTTTCTCTCTTATTTTCTTTGACTCAATACACATATCACAGTGCCCGCATTGATTATGACCGTACTGACCGAAGTAGTGCAGTATATTTTCAAAGCGGCAATGTAGATTCTCCAACTTTATATATTCTATCATTTTCTGCATTCGTTCTTCGGCATTCTTTTTCAGAAAATCTAAAAGCTTAAAGTCAAGTGAAAGTTTATCGTTAGGTGGTCGGTTCTGCAGAAAGGTTAGCGTTGGCCATTGGCTTTGTCCCCAGTAGCTGCTTAGGTCTAATTCACTAAGGCGCATAAGCTGTTTGGCAACTTCTTTTTCCGGTATTTTAAGTTTTAGCCCGAGTAGTTCTTCATCAATATGCACATCGTGCTCAAATACACCGCCGTAAGTTCTTAAAATCAGTTTTATAAGCGGTTCATACTTCGGGTGTTTAAGTTGAAAGGTATATAGCTCGGTATTTTTCACTTTAAAATACAGGCTTGATGGAGTGTAATAGGGGTCAGACAGTTCAATGTATCCGCTTCGAACCAATATTTGCAATACATTATGCACCAAAACAGGATCAAGCTCATAGTTTTTGGAAAAAGTCTTTAACCTAAACCTGAAATTGCGACCGCGCCCCGACTCAAAGGCCACCTTCAAGTCATTGCAAAGCGCAATCCAAACTTGTTTAATGGTAGTGAGTTCAGGATGTTTCTTTTCAAAATTCTTCTTTAATTGCGTAATATTCCTTTCTGTCCATAAAGCCACGGCAAAAGCTTTTTTTCCATCTCGCCCTGCCCTGCCCGCTTCCTGGTAATACGCTTCTAAGCTTTCCGGTAAATCAAAATGGATAACGCTTCGCACGTTAGCTTTGTCAATACCCATTCCAAAGGCATTGGTGGATACCATAACCCTGGTGTCACCTTTTGTCCACTGTTCCTGCTTTCTATGCCTGCTTTTATGATCAATGCCGGCATGGTAATAATCAGCCTTAATACCTTCAGCCTGCAATCTTTCGGTTATGCTCCGGGTTTTTCTACGGCTTCGAACATAAATTATAGATGTGCCACCGACTTTCGAAAGAATATCAATGCACTTGTTTATTTTGTTGGGCTCTTTACGGGCAACCAAACTTAAATTTTTTCTGAAAAGATCGCCTTCAAAAGTTTGTACCTCTTTTAGGTTAAGCTGATTGATAATATCGGCTTTTACTTCGGGCGTTGCGGTGGCTGTTAGTGCAATTACGGGAATGTTGGGTTTTACTTCGCGTAATTCTGCAATTTTCAGGTATGATGGTCTGAAATCATAGCCCCATTGCGATATGCAGTGGGCTTCATCTACCGCTATCATAGATATGGGAAGCTCATTAAAGCGTTGCGCAAATGTTTTGTTTGAAAGACGCTCAGGACTAACATACAACAGTTTATATCCGCCGAACTGTACGTTTCCGAGCGTATGATCTACCTGTCTTGATCTCATGCCTGAAATAAGATAGTCGGCCTTAATGTTGCGCTCTTTTAAGGCACTTACCTGATCTTTCATAAGGGCTATTAACGGAGAGATAACTAAACAACATCCTTCAAGAGATAAGGCCGGAACCTGGTAACATATTGACTTACCACCGCTGGTTGGCAATACGGCCAGCGTGTCTTTTTTATCTAATACAGCATCAATTATATCTTCCTGTAAAGGCCTGAAATTATTGTAGCCCCAATAGTTTCGCAGTATTTTACGGGCTGTGGCCGACATGACGTTTAATTATTAACCATACGCCCGTCACGAATTTCATACTGCTTATCGGTCATGGCGGATAGTACTTTATCATGCGTTACTATAATAAAGGTTTGATTTAACTCTTCTCTAACTCTGGCAAATAACTCATAAAGACTTTTTGAATTATCCGAATCTAAATTGCCTGTAGGTTCATCGGCCAAAACCACTGCCGGGGAATTAATAAGGGCTCGTGCTACGGCAACCCGCTGCAATTCGCCACCGGAAAGTTCACCGGGTTTGTGATCTAATCTATCTGAAAGGCCAAGCAATTCAAGTAACTCTTTTGCCCTCCTGCGCGCATCTGATTCTTTTGTCTTGGCAATAAAGGCCGGGATGGCCACATTTTCGAATGCGTTAAATTCCGGTAATAAATGATGAAATTGAAAAATAAAGCCGATGTGCTTATTCCGAAAATCGGCCAACTTGTTACCGTTCAGTTTGGCCAAATCAGTATCTTTTACTTTTATAACTCCGCTGTCCGCCTTATCCAGTGTACCTATCAAATGAAGTAGTGTACTTTTTCCTGCCCCGGAAGAACCGACAATGGAAACTATCTCTCCCTCACCTACTGAAAGGTCAACGCCTTTTAAAACATGCAGTCCTTCAAAAGATTTATGAACATCCTTAACTTCAACGATCATGGTGTTCAAATATAGAGCAAGTAAAGCAAAGCTTAGTGTTATTCCTGTTTTCAAAAATTATCTTCACCATGTTTTCCGCTGAATGACTTATGAAGAAACCATAACGTTCCTGTTTGAGCAACTTCCGATGTATCAAAACATTGGGAAAGAAGCCTTTAAGAAAGATCTGTCCAATATTACAGCACTTTGTGAAGCGTTGGGCAATCCGCACAAAAAGTTTAAGTCAATACACATAGCCGGTACAAACGGTAAGGGAAGTGTGAGTCATATTCTTACTTCGGTATTAATGGAAGCCGGTTATAAGGTTGGTACCTATACTTCGCCTCATTATAAAAATTTTACGGAAAGGGTAAAAATCAACGGAAAGCCTATTCTCCGACAGCGGGTTGTTGAGTTTGTAGAGATCATTGCAGCACAAATTGAAACCATAAAACCGTCCTTCTTTGAAATTACGGTAGCTATGGCCTTTTGGTATTTTGCTAAACGGCAAGTAGATTTTGCCTTAGTAGAAACTGGTTTGGGCGGGCGATTGGACTCGACTAACATATTGACTCCGGAGCTTAGTATAATAACCAACATTGGTTTCGATCACATGAATATGTTGGGCACTACACTACCTGAAATAGCCAGGGAAAAAGCGGGAATTATTAAACCCGGAGTGCCGGTTGTACTGGGCGAATGGGCTGATCAAAACATATTGAAAGTCTTTAAAAAAAAGAGCAGGGAAACCAGCTCCAGGCTATTGAAAACCAAGGTCGGCAAATCCTTCGATTCTCCTTTAAGAGGTGCTTTTCAGAAGAAGAACATACAAAGTGCTTATGCCGCTTTTGAAGTGCTTAGCGAAAGCCATAACCTGCGCGTGGAACATTTTATTCGCGGGCTTAAGAACATCAACAAAAATTGCCGGATCATAGGTCGTTGGCAGGTGATAGGCGATAAGCCGCTTACCATTTTGGACAGCGCACATAATTTGCCGGGGATTCGATCGCTTTTGACAGAAATTTTAGATATGGTGGAGGGTGAGTTGCATCTTGTTTACGGAACTGTGGCAGACAAAGATCTAACTAAAATTCTCCATCTCTTTCCTGTTGAAGCTCGCTATTATTTAACCGAACCCAATGTTGTTCGTAAACTGCCCGTTGAAGAATTAGAAAAGAATTTCCGTGATTTTGATCTTGTACAATCATTTTCCAAACCGGCATACGCCCTGAAAGCGGCCCGGAAAGCTGCATCACACAACGACATTATACTTGCCTTTGGCAGTATATTTCTGATCGCCGACCTGCTCCCTAATTGATCTCACAGTATCTTAGTCCTTAATAAAGGCAGGCTTTGGATCCGTTTAATGTTATAGTACTGGTAGCAGTTTTGCTATTTCTGATAGTTTCTTTATATAAAGAGCTGTTTCAGCCTGCTATATCATTCCTTATTGCCATTATAGCTTTAAGCTTATTCGGTATATTGGCCCCTGCCGATATTTTAACCGGTTTCGCTAATCCACAAATAGCATCTATTCTTCTTTTATTAGCCTTTGGTAATTTATTGGGCAATGCATCCATTCTCGACAAAATGTTTTCTAAGTTATTTGCTTCCACCTCCAGCTACACGGGTTTTTTGGGCAAATTACTCCCTTCGGTGGCGGGTATTTCGGCCTTGATCAACAACACACCGGTGGTTGCCCTGTTAATTCCATACGTGCATAAATGGAGTGTCAAGAACAATATTTCAATTTCAAAGGTATTGATCCCGCTGTCTTATGCAGCTATACTTGGTGGTACAGCCACTTTGGTGGGAACATCTACCAATATGCTGGTGAATGCCTTTGCCGAAGAGACCGAATTCGGGGGCTTTGAGTTGCTTGATTTTGCATGGGTTGGAGTGCCCTTGATCTTCCTGGGCCTGATCTATCTTTTGGTATTTGGGAGAAGGCTTCTGCCCGACCATAAAAGTATGACGGGTGAGTTTACCGCCAATACTACCGAATACCTTGTTGAGGCTATTATACCGGAAACTTCATCTTACAAAAACAAAAGTATTCAGGAGTGTAACCTACGAGCTCTAAAAGGGCTATTTGTAGCCGAGATCATTAGAGATGACAGGCATATTTCGGCTGTATCGCCTGATGAGGTGTTGTTACCGGGTGATCTCTTAGTTTTAGCCGGAAATCTCGACGCTATAAGCGATTTACTAAAAAAGAACAAAGATCTGGCCCTTCCAAAAAAGTCAGTGTTGGATGCTACCACTAAATATGATATAGCTGAGTTGGTAGTTGCCCAGGGATCCTATTTAACGGGGCAAACTGTAAAATCATCCGATTTTCGGAGTAGATATAGTGCTGCCCTGGTTGGTATCCATCGTAATGGAGAAAAAGTTGAAGGTAAGATCGGTGACCAGGTGCTTAAAACAGGAGACACTTTATTGGTATTGGCGGGAGAAGACTTTTGGAAAAAGACAAATTCAATTGTTAAACGCGACTTTTATGTTATATCCAAGATAAACGATATTCTCCCCCTTGATGTGAGGCGTTCAATGGTTATTCTTATCGGGCTAATTACCGCTATAATGCTCAGTGCTTTCAAAATTCTAACGCTGTTTCAAGGCTTATTGATTTTGCTGTTGATTGCCTTTCTTACTAAAATTATTGATTTAAGAAAGCTTCGCAACCTATTGGATTACAATCTTTTAATTATTGCTGCATTGGCTTTGTCACTTGGGGAAGCTATTAAGTCAACCGGTGTTGCTGAATATGTTGCAGCCCAAACAGTAGGCCTTAGTTCTAACTTTGGGGCCATAGGTGCCCTTGTGGCCGTTTACCTGCTTACCTTCCTGTTTACCGAGTTAATGACCAATATTGCGGCAGCTGCATTAGCCTTACCCTTTGCTGCATCAACGGCTGCAGCACTCGGTATAACACCCGAACCATTTTTCCTTGCCGTAGCTTATGCCGCCTCAGCCAGTTTTATCACTCCGTTGGGTTACCAAACCAACTTAATGGTTTATGGGCCGGGGGGTTATAAGTTTAAAGATTTTATGAGAATTGGATTGCCGCTGACTATTCTCTATTTCGTGGTAACTATCCTGATCCTCTATTTCAGGTATTTCCAATAGATGACGGATGTAAAAACCCTGATCCCGGAATACAGGACAGGGCTCAAATGGTTTGATGGGTAAGTATTTTTAGAAGGAAAGGTCCTCGTCAGATGAAACTTCTTCCGATACCTCTTCAGAAACCGAGTCACTAATCCCTGATTCAACTTCCTGAGTCACTTCTTCCGCAGTTTCTTCTGCAGTTTGCTCAATGGTTTGTTCAACAGTTTCGGTAGTGGTTTTTACTTGCGGCGTACTTTGTTCGGCTTCCTCTCCTGTTTTTACTCCATCGACATATTCTTCGGGCTGCCGGTCAAATTCGTTAAAATCATACTCCGGCATTAGCTTTTCCTTAACATAATCAACTGTGTTGCTAAGGGCCATCACAAATTTGTTGAAATCTTCTTTATATACAAAGATCTTGTGCCGGTCATATCCATCATCTTCAAAGCGTTTTTTGCTCTCTGTAATGGTAATGTAGTAATCTTCGCTTTTAGTAGTTCTTACATCAAAAAAGTAAGTTCTTCTCCTTCCAGCTCTTAACCTTTGCGAATAGATACCGTTATTTTCCATAGTTTCTTTCTCTGCTTAATGTTTATAATTCAGTTGCAAGTTATATTATTTCTATGTTTTAGCAAGAATTCAGCGTTAAATTTTTTCTCCATGTTTTTGGAGTTCATACAATTTCCGGTACAAGCCGTTTTTCTCGTACAACTCATCGTGGCTGCCTTCCTCTACCACCTTTCCTTCTTCCAGCACTACAATTCTATCCACATCAAACAATGTGAACACCCTGTGGGTGATGATAATTACGGTTTTATTGTGAAGCAAGGCATCAAAATGATCAAGAATTTGCTTCTCGGTTTCAGCATCTACTGCCGACAATGCATCATCCAAAATAAGTAGTTTAGGGTCTTTTTGCAATGCACGGGCAATGGAGAGCCTTTGTTTTTGACCGCCCGATAGCATAACCCCTCGCTCTCCTATCATGGTTTTATACTTCTTAGGAAAACGTTCTATATCCTTGGCTACCGAAGCATACTCGGCATAACGGCTTATTTCATCAAGGCTGGAGTCGGTTCCAAGTGTGATATTTTCCTCAATGGTGTCAGAAAACAGAAAAACATCCTGCGGTACATAACCGATATAGTTCCGAAGGCTTTGGAGTTCAAGGGTTCTAATGTCGTGGTTGTTTAGTAATATTTTACCTTCAGTGGGTTCAAATACCCGTAAAAGCAGATCTGCCAAGGTGGTTTTACCCGATCCGGTCCTGCCTACAATAGCCAGTTTTTCGCCCTTGGTAATTTTCAGGTTAATGTTCTTTAGTGCTTCTATTCCCGAATCGGCATAAGTGAACGAAACATTTTCGAATTTTACCGTGCCGTCTAAATCAACTCCCCCAATCGGTCCATCCTTAATTTCAGGTTCGGTATTAAGAAATTCATTTATTCTCTCCTGTGAAGCCGATGCCCGCTGCACTAATGATGTAACCCAACCCAAACTGGTGACAGGCCAGGTTAACATACCCACATAAATTATGAATTGTACTATGGTTCCGGCAGATATTTTTCCGGCGGCCACATGCTGACCACCCACATACACGGCAATGATAGTACTTATGCCAACTAAAAGTAACATCAACGGAAAAAAGAAGGCCTCCGTTCTGGCCAATGATAACGTATTTTTCTTATACGTTTCAGCTTCATCTTTAAAATAGTTCTGAAACCTTCCCTCCTTAGAGTAAGATTTTATTACTCTTATGCCACTGAAAGTTTCCTGAGCATAGGTGGTTAAATTAGCCAACTGCCTTTGGATGGTTAAGTTTTTACGGTTAATGGCAGAGCTTACAATGTAAATAGAAATGGAAAGAATGGGTAAGGGCAGCAGAGTATAAAAAGTAAGTGCAGGATCGGCCTTTAACATTCGGTATATTACAAACACAAACATCAACGTAAGGTTTACGGTGTACATAAGTGCCGGCCCCAGGTACATGCGCACATTGTTAATATCTTCGGTAACACGGGACATTAAATCGCCTGTACTGTTCCTTTTATAAAAGTTTTGATCTAATTGCTGGTAGTGATCGTACAATTCATCACGAAGATCAGCAACAATGCGATGCGAGTTTACGATTATGTTCAATCGCATAAGCAACATAAAGAATCCTTTAAGCAGTGCAAGGCCAATGATAATGGTTGCGGCCAGTAGTACGCCTTTTTTTATATTGAAACCGGAGTTGAATATGGTTAGGAATTTCGTAGGCTCTCCTTTTGCGGCAAAATCAATGGCTTGTCCCACCACCTCCGGAACATAAGCACCAAAAAAATTATTTAGGGCTACAAAAACGAAACCTATAAGGTAGGGCCATCTGTATTTCCAGAGAAATTTGTTTAGATAAGAAAGATGCTTCAATGTGATGCTAAATTACTCTAAACATTTAGGACACATTATTATTTCCACTCCCTAATTTCGCCCATTGACGAAATCACCCCGCCGGCGGTGACTTCAATAATTGCAGTAAAGTAGTTCAGCTATTGCCTTTTCGGTAATCTGCCAGAAATTTTTCCAGGCCAATATCAGTAAGTGGATGTTTCAACAAACCAAGTATAGAATTAAGCGGACAAGTAACAACATCAGCCCCGGCTTCGGCACATTCTACAATGTGCTGTGGCCGTCTAATGGAAGCGGCCAGCACCTCTGTACCGAAGCCGTAGTTATCGTAGATATGCACAATTTGCCTAATTAGGTCCATGCCATTCCAGTTAATATCTTCAATCCGGCCAAGGAAGGGAGAAAGGTAGGTTGCTCCTGCCTTTGCGGCAAGAATGGCCTGCCCGGCTGAAAAAACCAGCGTACAATTGGTTTTAATGTTCTCTTTGTTTAAGGCTTTGAGTGCTTTCACCCCCTCTTTAATCATGGGTATTTTAACCACAATATTTTTATGGAGTTCGGCCAATCTTCTGCCTTCTTTCATCATTCCGTCCAAATCGGTTGAAACTACTTCGGCACTCACATCGCCATCTACTATGTTACAGATCTTCACGTAGTGATCAAGAATGTTTTGTTCTCCTGTAATTCCTTCTTTAGCCATAAGAGACGGGTTGGTTGTAACACCGTCTAAAATACCCAGATCGTGGGCTTCTTTGATATGATCGAGATTAGCTGTGTCTATGAAAAATTTCATGAAGTTGTTTTGCTCAAATTTAAGTCATAATAAAACCCCTGTGGTTTATTTTCCACAAGGGTTAAAAGATTTTGGACAGCTCATTTTTAGCGAAGATGTTGCCTAAAAATCCTCGGCATCTTCTCCCAAAATAAGGGCGCCGCACTCCCCTGCTATTTCCTTCTGCAATTCATTATCCCGCGCGGCTTTTAAAGTGTTCTTTAAAGAAAGATCAGGGTATTTTTCTTCAGTTCGCTGCAAGGCACATTCGCAGTATTTTCTTATGTCTTCTTCATCAATACCCTCTGCCGCCGTGCGCATGGCTTCTTTAACACAGCCATCAACATAGGCCTGCCTGTAACTCTCTTTATACTGTTCGCTTTGGGTCATTTTTCCACAGCCTACCACGAGACTAAAGCTCGTTGCGGCAATTAACATTACGATATACTTCATGGTTGTTTACTTTACAGAAAGATAGGAATATTTGTTGAGTGTTGATTGTTGGTTGTGGGGTGCTGGGTGCTGGGTGTTGGATGAGGGATGATGGTGGACGGAGGACCGATGACGGAGGACTAATTGCTGGGTGATGGATGCGGGATGATGGATGATGGATGATGGATGACCTAAGACCAATTACTAATGACCAATGACTAATGACTAATGACCGATGACTAATTTGCGGGATGCCGGGTGTTGGATGCGGGATGCTGGGTGTTGGATGAGGGATGATGGATGACCTAAGACCAATGACTAATGACCAATGACTAATGACCGATGAATAATTTGCTGGATGCGGGATGACCGATGACCGATGACCAATGACTAATGACCAATTGCAGGGCACCGGAACCTAAAACCCGAGACCTCAAACCTACCGGTAAATTCCACGCTCATTTAATGCTCGCCGATATCGTGTGGCATTTTGATTGTGTTCGGCCAGCGTTCTGGCAAAGGCATGGTAGCCCGAAAAATCATCCTTAGCACACATATACATATACTCATGTACCTTTGGATTAAGCACAGCTTTTATGGCATTCTGTTCCGGTATTCTTATCGGTCCGGGCGGCAAACCGGTATTTTTATAAGTGTTATAGGGTGAATCAATTTCCTTGTGTTTATTCAAAACGCGTTTAATACTAAAATCGCCCAGGGCAAATTTTAAGGTCGGATCGGCTTCAAGCGGCCAACCATCTCTCAACCTGTTTAAATACAGACCTGCTACAATGGGCATTTCGTCGGCCTTTTTAGTTTCTTCTTCCACAATACTTGCCAATGTTATAGCTTCAATTGGGCTTAGGTTTTGGGCTCTCGCTTTATTTAATCTGTCTTCCGTCCAAAACCTGTCATATTCCTTTTTCATGCGCTTTACAAAGGCTTCTTCATCTGTATTCCACCAAAACTCGTAAGTATTTGCCATTAGCATAGCCGGAACCGCTTGCCTGTCAAAACCCAATTCTTTCAGATAGGCATTATCGTTCAATAAACTGCAAAGGGCAATGCTATCCACTGCAAGTTTTTCTGATACCTGGTTACAAACATCTTCTTTAAGCCGGGCATTATTGATTACAACTTTTACGGGCTCTTGTGCTCCTGAACGCAACATATTTATCAGGTCCCAATTGCTCATACCGTTTTTTACGCGGTATTTGCCGGCTTTTACATTATTAGCATACTTTCGTTTTTCGGCTAAAAGCCGGAAACTGCGCTCATTCTTTAAAATATTGTGAGCCGTGAGGGAGTCCATCACATCTTCGAAGGTTGAATTGTTAGGGATATACAATGCAAATCCATCTTTGGGATCGGTTTTGACGTTGGATCCCATAACTTTTGTATAGATGAAATAGGCCAAAATACCTCCAACAATTAATAATAGAGGAACACAGCCACAACAACCCCTTTTCTTTCGCCTTTTGGCTGCCATTATGAATCCGGAAGGTTTGTAAGATAGATATCGATGCCGGCACCACGTTCCAGTACAGAACCATCACTTAACGATGGAAATTGTTCATAAACGATGGCCGAGTTTTGATCGGTTACTTTATCATCAAAAACCACCCGGCCGGTAGAGAGCATGTTACTGCTTAAAACCGTAAGTGCCTCCTGATACCTAAGTCCTATAAGATCTGGGGCATTCATTGCCGGGCCTCCAAGTCCGTCACCAAGTACTAGATCAATGGTTTCACCTTTTTTTATTAAAGTTCCCGGTGCTATTTTTTCACCTTTGTAATGCTGTTCCAATACAGAATTTTTAGCAATGTCGGGCTTATAGGTCACCCGACCCAACTTTAAACCCGAGCCAATAATACGCTGCTCCGCTATGCGCAGTGAATTATCAATTAAATCGAGCATTTCTATTGATGGCGGAACATTTTTACTTGTAACAAGGTAAACCGTACGTTTCTCTTTTACGTTGAAAGCTGGTTTAGGATTTTGATCAACAACTATGCCCGGTTCAATGTCCTCTTTGTAAATGGAGTCTTCAATGTAATATCTGAGCTTTTTCTTAGTTAGTATTTTTTTTGCTTCAGCCAAATCTACTTCCTTAAGGTCGGGTACTTCAATTTTCTGATTGTGCTTGGTGTGGCACTTAAGCATATTAAATACCAAAAACAGCCCAATGATTATTAGGCCCAACATGAGAAGCAGGTGCTGTACTAATTTTGATTTTAACAAGTTCACTGTTTAGATCTTTGATGCAATTATTTGCGATTTTTCACAGCATACTAACGAAAATGTTGTAAAATATTATACCCAATTATTCAAGCGACAAAAGTAAAATTATTCCTTTTTAATTGCGTACTAAATTATCTACACTTGTTTTAGAACCTGTTTTGTAAAATTCACCTTTTCTTACACCCAGCCTGCGGCTGTCTATTCCAAGTTTAATAAGGGCACGTTCAATAGCCAGGCCACGGGCACTCATCAGTCGGCCAACAATTATTTTGTTTTTGGGTTCAATACCTTCAGCTTCTAATCTATCGGCATTAATTACATCGTTGACTTTAATTACCTGTTTATAAATATTGCGGCCCTCACCAAATTGTACGGTTATTGGCTCTCCTTTATCATTAAAGGCCTCGTTGCTGTGCCATGATGCGGTTCCAACAATTAATACCCGAACATGCGGATATTTATTCAGTTGATCTCGCATACGTATTAACTTTTCCTTTGCCCTTAACGGATCTAAAAAAATATCGTGATGGGCTATGAATTCAATCTCTTCATTGAAAAGAACTATTTTATCTTCCTTTTTTATACCCTCATTACTTATTTCTCTTACAGAATACGAGGCGCGATGGTTGAAACTTGCTGCATTACCCTTTACTTTATTCGCTCTTTTCTTTTTCTTCCTGTCTCTTTTTGCATCATTAGAAGGTTGATCAGGCACCTTGCCTGCAGCCAGGGAGTTAGAACCCAACGATTCATTTTGCCGGTTTAACCTGTTGGCATCCGTCCTTTTAGTTTTCGGGCTTTGCTGCGGTAACGAACTCTTTTCAGAAACCTTGCGGTATGCAGCTTTAATGGCACTTTGTTCTACCTTATTTTGTGTTCTAATGGGTTTGGCACTTCGATTTGATTTGTGTAACCTGTTAATAAACAATGGTTTAATAGCTTTTCTTTTCTTTCCTATTGCAAATTTTTTGTTTTGAATTTTTGTTTTACCGGTTGAACAGCCTACCGAAGATATACTGTTACAATTGGTTAACATAAATGGAAGGAATGCCAATGCACAAAAGATTGATATTGATTTGAGCCAATTTCTCACCCTTAAAAGTTAAGCATTTTTCCGGAGAAAAAATATTTGAATTGCAAACGAGCAAATAGAATGTCACTACCCTTTTTGCTATAATTGCCTTAGGATAGTTGGTTGCAATTATTTGATCACAAAGCTTACGAAGCGGTCTGCCGAGAAAAAGAACTCGCCCAAGCCTGTTCTTATTTGCTTTTTATTAACGCCCATTTCAATGAGTAGTTCCTTAACCTTCCGGGCACGGGACATCATCAAATCGCCCACTATTGCTTCGGTAACATGCGGAATCCCTAATTCATCTATTCGTCTAATATGATCCGGGTCATTCAATCCTAACCCATACAAAGTCTGACCATAAACCTCCGGTCCGCGGCCGTAAATAATTCGCCGGAAATTGCCCCAGTCATCCATTTGGTACTTGAATCTGTTTTCATCACTTTCATCAAAATTATCCCATCCCACATTACCTGTTACGTAAACCCTCTTATCAGGGTGTGTTTTTAAAAGCCAGGCCAGATCAGATAATTTTTGTTTTGCCGAATCAGGATAGAGCGGAACGTTATGATTAGGTATAAAATGAATGAACTGATTGAATTTAATGTCTTCATCCACATTATATTCCTTCTCTCTAAAAATTATTTTAGGCGCATCAATCGGTCCTGTAAGTTTTTTATGCACAATACCTGATGCAACCGGCGAAACCTCTACCGGAATTCGAGGTTCGGGCTCAGGTTCAACCGGATCTTCGTTTATAACCTCAGGCTTTGCTTCATTGCCGGTAACAGGCTGTTCAACCGGTGGTTGACTTTCGTTTTGGGCTGTTACGGCAGGCGCATTTATATGCACTTTCTCAGGCGTAGGTGTACTATTTTCTGCTGACTTGGGAGCTCCAACATCATCCGTTTCAGGTATTTCAATATGGTCAGATTTCTCTGGTGTACTTTGGCTCACGGCGGCAGATGGCCGGGTGGATGGCGAGGGTGTGGCAGCAAAAAGCACCGCTTTTGTTCTCTTTTTCTTTTTACTGGAAAACCGCTTGTTTTGAATTTTTGATTTGCCGTTGGCACATTTTGCCGAATGTTTACCTGAAAAACCTGATTTTAAAACAGAGCAGCCGGATACCACAATGGTAAAACTTAAAATAAGAAGCACCGAAAGCCGCCGTTTCATTTGTTTAAGTTACCAAAATTTCAGGAAGAATTGTTTATCGACTTAATCACGTTTAATTCTGAAAAAGACATTGCGGTCAGGGCGTGGAAAAAACTCTCCTTTACGCACTTTTAATCTGTATTCGGGAACGCCCATACTCAATAATATTTTTCGAACAGTATTAGCTCTTTTCTCCATAAGGGCACCCACTTCCACATCAATCATAAACAGTTCAGAGTATAGTGGATATGCCGGGACAGCGAAAACCTGAGCATAAACATCAGGGCCTTTGCCGAATAATATTTTACGAGCAAACGGATCAAGCGGATCAGGAATTTCATCTTCCCAGCCTGCATTGCCATATATGTATGCGTTGTAGTCCGGATTATCCTTAAGCAATTTTACCACCTCCTGTAATTTACCCATTACCAGGTCCCTATCCTTTATTACTCCGGAATTGGAATGAAAATCAATAATTTCATTGAAGGAAATCTCCTTGTCCTTTTCATAGGTTTTTCCTTTAAACTCAACCACAGGCTTTGGGCGCGGTTTAGGTTTAGGCCTTGGAGGGGGCGGTGTGGGTTTAGGCTTTGGTGGCGGTGGCTTGGGTTTTGGTTTCGGTGGTGGCGGTGTGGGCTTTGGAGGAGGTGCAGGGTCTTCCACTCTAATTATTTCAAATACAGGGGCAGGTTTTTCCACAACAGGCGCAGGTTTTGGCGGAGGCGGTGGTGGCGTTGGTTTTGGAACCGGTGTAGGTTCAGGTTCAGGCTCCGGTGTAGAAGGTGGTTCGGGTTTTGGCTGCGGAGGCGGCTCAGGCGGTGGTTCAGGTATTGGTGTTACCTCCTTGGTGGCTGTTACAACAGGTTTTGGCGTTGTAGATGCTGGTTTGGGAGTCGAACGTGCCGCACTACTTGATGAAGAGCCACCGCCATAGCTATATACTCTTTTCTTGGGTTTCTTTTTTTGCGCAAAGCGTTTTGTTTTTATTTTACTCTTACCGGTTGCACATCTAACCTGACTATGTGAATTGCAAGAAAACAAAAATGCACAAAGCAACACTGCTGTAAAAAGTTTTGAAAAGATATGCTTCATAAGAAAGTTCACCGACCTCAAGTTACCACTGTTTCAATCAATCAACGTAAAATTACCATCGAAAATTATAAGTCATTAACCGTCGCTTTTGAGGATAAATGTTACTACTCTCTTTTCCTTGGTTGAATAATGACTTCCATGGGTAAATTGTAGTTGACTTTGGTTAACCCCCTTTCTTACCAACAGATCGTAGATTTTCTTGGCTCGTGCTATCATCACATCCTTAGTTCTTACAGTTTCCATATTAAGCGTTCCCTCCTGATTTAAGGCCTGTTCACTGTTGCCGTATAGCACATCAGATTGCGGAAATTCCGTTGCCGTATTCCCAACAATAGTCACTTTTATATTCTTATTCTTTCGAAGGAGCTTGGTTAAATCTTTCACGGCATCGTTGGCTCCTTCTCGGTCTAAGAAAGAATCTGTATTCTCTATAAATGCGATTTGCTCATCGAAGGAATAATCTTCCTTACCCAGGTCAATAGTTTCACCTCTAAATTCAATCACTTCCTGTGTTGCAACCTTAGTTTCAGGAATAGAAGGTGGGGGCGGTTCCGGTTCTGTTGCAGTTTGAACAGGATCCGGTTTTGGAGCAGGGGCAGGTGCGGGAGCATCGCTTCGAGTGGCTCCACCGCCAGAAGCTACCGGTGTATATCTTTTGCGCGATTTTCTTTTGGTAGCAAATCGTTTGTTTTTCGATTTTTTAGGTTTGGCACATTTTACCTGCTTAGATGCACTAACTTTTCCGGACTGACCACAGTTTGAGATAGTAAACCCAAACAAAAGAAGGGCAATTCCAATTAGATATTTTATAACACATCCCACTTTACACTAAGTGTATCAACTATAATACGAAAATAGTACCATAATGTTGCGGTTTTGTATTAACACGGAGGGTTTATCGAACAATTGGTTTATAAGGTGATTGGATTATGTAGTTTATAATGTTTATGAAGTGATTGGTTTATAGAGTTTATAGGGTTAAAAATGATTGATATTGATATTTAATTGAACTTCATGTACAAAACATCAAGGTAAGTTCATCGGCCAGTTTCCGGTTATTCATTAATCGTGGCACTTTATTTTGTCCGCCAAGTTTACCTTTGGTTTTCATGTATTGCCTGAATGAGTTTGAAGGTAACCTGGTGATCGTTAGATTTTCTAACATGTTTCCCCCACGCAAATCATCATAGTAGCTATTCATACTCCGCAACTTATTGTCAATTTGCTTTTCCAGTTCTTCCAAATCCTCGGCAGCTTCATCAAAGGCTACAAACCACTGGTGATACGATTTGCCATACTCATCATTAACAACCGGAGCCACATGGCATTCCAAAACCTTACCGCCGGCCATTTGTAAACCATAAGACAAACTCTCGTTTATCTCATGCTCAATAACATGCTCTCCAAATGCCGATATAAAATGCTTAATTCTTCCCGTAGCCCGAATGCGATACGGGTCTTTGGAGACAAACTTTACGGTATCTCCTATTAAATAAGCCCAAAGCCCTGCATTGGTACTTAAAACCAAGGCGTAATTCTTGTCCAATTCAACTTCAGATAAACTTAACCGGACCGGATTTTCACTTTCCAGGGTTTCCGGTGGAACAAATTCGAAGAACATGCCCGCATTCACATTTAGTAAAAGTCCTTCATCCTCAGGCAAATCCTGAAAGGCAATAAAGCCTTCCGAAGCCGGATATGTTTCAAGTAGTTGCACGTTTTCACCAAGTATGGAATCGATCTTTGATCGGTACGGAGTGTAATCCACCCCGCCGTGAGCGAAGATGGCCAAATTGGGGAAAATCTCCTTAATTGTTTTTTTTCCGGTTCGCTCTAACAACGTTTCAAAATACATCATAGCCCAGGGTGGAATTCCGCTTATCAAACTCATGTTGGCCTCAAGTGATTCATCTACAATTTGCGCTACTTTTTCCTCCCAATCTTCTATACAATTGGTTTTATAGGCAGGGATCTGATTTCGCCGTAAATAAGGCGGAATGTGGTGATTGACTATTCCACTCAAACGGCCGGTTAAATAACCCTTGTAATTTTCCAATTCCGGACTGCCCGACAAGAATATCATTTCCCCATCGGCAAATGCACTATTACCGCTATGATAAATGTAGCAAGCCAGCATATTTCTGGCTCCATTCATCATAGGTTTAACAGAAGCTGGGGTAATTGGAATGAACTTGGAGCCGGCAGTAGTTCCCGAAGTCTTTGAAAAATACAATGGCTTTCCGGGCCATAAAACACTTCTCTCACCTTCAAATATTTGGTTTATATAGGGAAGGAGTGCTTCGTACTTTCTGATAGGAATGTTTTTCCTGAAATCATCATAAGTCCTTATAGAATGGAAGCTATGGTCAAGCCCGAATACCGTTTTACGCGCCTTGTGGACCAGACTGTGCATTACTCTTTCCTGAGAAGCAGGACCAATACTCGCTGCTTTGTACACCGTCTTTGCCAGTTGGCGTGCAAAGGGTTTGGCTAGCTTTGATTTTTGGATCACAGGGTAAATTCTCTAATTGCTGAAATAATGATGTTGACAAAGTTATACCATTCAGTTTACCTTCATGCCTCTCATTTCTACCTCATGTGTCAATATTTTTTTTATGTGCCATTAGCCTGTTTTTCAGCAAATAATTATACCTTTGCACTCCATTTTTTTAAGAGGTAAAAACAACAGCATGTACGCCATTGTGGAAATAGCAGGACAACAGTTTAAGGTTGAAAAAGGTCAGGAAATTTATGTACACCGTCTGGAAGGTAAAGAAGGTGACAAGGTAAGTGTAGATAGAGTATTGATGACGTTTGACGATAAGAAATCAAATATCGGTACTCCGAAACTTAAAAAAAGTATTAAAGCAACCATACTTGAACATGTAAGAGATGATAAAGTAATGGTGTTTAAAAAGAAACGAAGGAAAGGTTACAAAGTGAAGAATGGTCACCGGCAGGCTCTTACTAAAATTAAAATTGAAAGCGTTTAAACGCTAAAAACTATAATTATGGCACATAAGAAAGGACAAGGTAGTACGCGTAATGGAAGAGAGTCGGAAAGTAAGAGACTCGGTGTTAAGCTATATGGTGGCGAGGTAGCTATTCCGGGTAACATCATCGTTCGGCAGCGTGGAACTAAATTCCACCCGGGCACAGGCGTAGGTATTGGCAAGGACCATACTATTTATGCACTTAACGAGGGTGTTGTAACTTTTACCACCAAAAGAAACAACCGAAAATTTGTTTCGGTATTACCTATTGACGGTGCCGAACCGGTAGCTCAAAAGACAAGCACCAAAAAAGTAAGTAAAGTTGCTGTAGCTGCTGCAAAAGAAGAAAAGGCAGAAAATAAAGTTCAGGCATCTGAAGAAGAGTAGGTTCCGCGCTCTATAAGATTTATAGCCCCGACTGTAGTGTTGGGGCTTTTTTTTTTGCTACTATTACTCCGAATAGGTTCTAATTCTTTCAATTTTGATACATTTGTATTCGAAAAAATTTATTGACTATGAAATCTATTGCTTCGATTTTCTTAATGGCTGCCCTGGCCTTCGGAATTCAGTCTTGTAAAAAAGCGGAAGCTTCTGCTAATAGCGGGGCCAAAGCTAAAGAAGGACGCGTAAATCACCTGAAATATGATAAAGCAAAAGTTGCCGCTGGTATGGAAACCACGCTTGTAAGTGCCGACATGGACTCGTATGACTTTGGGACCGTGAAAGAAGGCGATAAAGTGGAACACACCTTTACTTTAACCAATACCGGAGATAAGGATCTGATCATTTATGATGCCAAATCAACATGCGGTTGTACGGTTCCTGAAGTAGAAAAGAATGTACCTATTAAACCGGGAGCGACTACATCGGTTAAAGCCATATTTAATACACAGGGCAAACCAAACAAACAAACTAAAGTAGTTACTATTACAGGTAACATGGAAGGTGGGCAAAAGAAGCTCACCCTTACCGGAATGGTTACACCAAAGGCCAAATAGAGATTTAATTCTAACATTTTATAGCCCTGTTCCGTATGTACGAGATCAGGGCTTTATTTTTGTTCCGTGGTTAAGAAATATCTTTCGCTTGTAAAATTTGCGCATACGGTTTTTGCTATGCCTTTTGCATTTATAGGCTATTTCCTGGCCGTTAATAGCACTGATTTCGGATTTAGTTGGCGCACTTTTTTATTAGTGATTGCCTGTATGATCCTTGGGCGTAACGCAGCTATGGCATTCAACCGCTGGGCCGATGCCGGCATTGACAAAAGCAATCCACGAACAGCAGGGCGAGAAATACCCGCGGGTGTTGTAAAGCCTAAGGCTGCCTTGTGGTTCGTTGCTGTTAATAGTCTGCTCTTTATTTTAGCTGCCTATTTTATTAATGCGCTTTGTTTTGCACTCTCTCCCTTAGTGCTGCTGGTAATACTCGGGTATAGTTATACCAAACGCTTTACCGCTTTAAGTCATTTGGTATTAGGCCTGGGACTTTCCATTACGCCTATTGGTGCTTACCTTGCTGTTACCGGAAAGTTTGCACTCTTACCCTTGTTGTTTAGTGCTTTAGTACTTTGCTGGGTTGCAGGCTTTGATATTATTTATGCCTTGCAGGATGATGCATTCGACAAATCAAATAAGCTGTATTCTATTCCATCGAAACTGGGTAGAAAAAATGCACTAACACTTTCAACGCTCCTGCATGCAATATGTTTAATATTTTTAATTTGGATTGGGCTTGAAGGTAAGTTTAACTTCTGGTTTTGGATTGGTGCAGGAATATTTGCCTTACTGCTTATCTATCAACAATTGCTGGTAAAGCCCAACGATTTGAGCAGAGTAAATCTTGCCTTTTTTACAACAAACGGAATTGCCAGCGTGGTTTTTGCCGCATTTGTGATACTTTCTTTGTATCAATAGTTCCGGCAATTCCCTGCCTTTGCCACCTTCACGAAATGCTGACAAAATCTTTACACACCAAATGTCGTTTCCCATCAGGTGGTAGCATCTCATACCAGTGCTACTTGATAGATTCCTTAATAAAAAGCCCGCGAGAATGACTCGGTCGGGCGGGCCTGCCCGAATGACTTGGTCGGGCGGGCCCTTACGTACAGAGTTCATCCGGGCGAGCAAGAAAGAATAATTATAACCGCACCAATAGTGTGCCGTACAGCGAGACAGGAGCAACGGTAAAGTATAAGCGTAGTGCGGGTTTCAAGGCACTTTACTTTCAGTTTTACACCGATGCTTATTTTATATTCTTACTTTCAATTTTACTGCTTTCGCTCGCATTACGCTTATACAATGTTAGCCACTGGCATTGTTTCTTAAATTCCTTTATTACCCCAAATATATTTTATCATTTTGAACAACTCTTTTTGTCTGTCTTCTACTGCTTTCAAAGGGAAAAGCCCATTTTTATCAGGTTCTTGTTTGTCAAAGGCAATTCCATTTGGCAATCTTGAGACATCAAATTTATCGATATGCCCAACTAAAAATTCGTTCCAAATAAAATTACTCTTCTTATAAGTTTGGAATTTCTTTTTGTAAATGTCATTTCCACTGCTTAAGTTCTGTTTGTCTTTTAATAAAACGAGAGCCCCAAATTTATTTCTTACTTGATTAAATTCTATTTCATCAAAATCTCCATTACTGTCAGTGAATAAAGATTTGTTTTTGTCATTATTTGCGATTATGTGTTCTAAATGTAACCCATACCTTTTACGATTATATTGATTGAACCTATCTTCAAGTGATTTCAAACTATCAGAAACATAGCTTGGTTTGTCAAGAGATTTTGCTAATTCCCTATCAACTCTCATAAGTACATATTTACTAAAATTCAATAATCTATGTCTTATGTTTTGAAAGAGGCTATATTTATACAACTCGGAAATACTGCTGTATTTTTCTTTTTCAATTACACCTTTTTTCTCTAAGAATTCAATACATAGCTTGTCAAATTCACTCTTGACAACATCAATTTCTTTATTTCGTAATTGTGAATTAAGAGTATGAATAAATAACTGAAAGGAATTACTTTCATATTCATCAAGTAGTCTTAATGTGGTATGGAATTGGTCAAATTTTCTTGAAACTTCAGTGATTTTTTCCTTTTCCTTTTCATCTTCTAATTTAATGTGAGACATAATTAGAAGGTGTTGTTGAGTTTGGTCAAGTAAATCGTTGTAAACTAAGAATTCATAATCATAAGTTGTTCGAATTTTCAGGTATAACTCAGCAAAGTATTTTATATCTTTTATCACTCTCTCAAACAACAATTCGGTGTTTTCAAAATTTCCAAAATACTTTCTTATTGCCTTATTTCGATAAACTTCATAGTGATAATTCTTTTCAAATTTTTCGTATTCACCTTCATTGTTTGCAAACTTTGCTCTAAAGAAAGTTTTGAAAAAATCATCTAAATCGAGATTTATAATTCCCCCCGAAATTAGGACAGTAAATTAAATTATACTTTAGAATTAAATTTATTGTCAAATGAAGAGAAGAAAATTCACATCAGATTTCAAGTTTAAGGTTGTATTGGAAGCCTTAAGCGAACGCTACAGTATTCAGGAGTTAGCGCGTAAATATGAGATACACGCTACCCAGATCAGTAATTGGAAGACCCAGTTCATCATGAACGGACAGCATGTTTTTGATCGTCCGGCGAAGGATAAGAAGACCGAGGAACAAGAAAGGGAGGAAGCCTTGTTAAAAACCATTGGCCAACAGAAAGTTGAGATTGATTTTTTAAAAAAAGCCTTATCATGAAAGAGGATGTGCAACAGAGAAGATCACATGTTGATAAGGCACACGTGCTTAGTATTGTTAAGCAATCGGAGTTATTAAGTATCCATCGTAGCGGGCTTTATTACAAGCCTGTGGGAGAAACAGTTTTAAATTTGGAGTTGATGCGTCTGATTGACCAACAGTATATGAAATATCCTTTTCTAGGTGTACCGCGAATGACGGCTTGGCTAAGAAAAGACAAGGGCTATAAGATCAACAAAAAGCGTGTTGAGCGACTATACCGGTTGATGGGTATAAGTGCCATAGGGCCAAAGCCAAATACATCTAAAAGGGGCAAAGGCTCAGGACACCGGGTTTACCCGTATCTATTGAGATCCTTAGATATTACTCACGCCAATCAGGTATGGGCAACAGACATCACATACGTTCCTATACAGAGTGGTTATTTATATTTATGTGCCATTATAGATGTGTATAGCCGTTATGTGTTAGGTTGGTCTTTATCTAATACCATGACTTCGGCATGGTGTAAAGATGTGTTGCAAGAAGCTGTAAGCCAGCATGGCAAACCCCAAATACTCAATACCGACCAGGGCAGCCAGTTTACAGCCAATGAATTTAGTAGCTGGGTTAGCGAACAGGATATACGTTTAAGCATGGATGGGAAAGGACGAGCCATTGATAACATATTTATTGAACGCTTATGGCGAAGTGTAAAATATGAGCAAATTTATCTTCCTGACTTCCGCAAATTAACACCCAAAATCAAACAATTGGGCTAATTGCCTTTGCTCACTTGTAAATAGTAGTATTTTTTTAAGTTTCTTTTTTGTTTTAGGCGTGGTTACTTCAATTTGATATATGTTTTGCGCAATTTCAATGGCTTTTGAAGCACTCATATTAGTTTGTTTTTCTTTCAGTTGACGTTCTAATTCTTTATAGACCTTGTAGGCCACAAAATTTAGGCATATATGTGCTTCTACTCTACGTTGCTTGTAATGGAATACAGGGCGTATTTTTAACTCCGTTTTTGCTATCCTAAAGGCTTTTTCTATTTGCCATAGTTGCTGGTAATTATCCATTAACTCATCGGTGTTTAATTGAGCATTAGTGATGTAGCCTTTCAAACCATCCCATCTTATATCTTGCTTCACCTTTTGTCGGTCTATGGATATAGAAATACCTCCTTGCATTTTTAAAAATTTATTGTAGCCTCTTTTGTTGATATGGGCTTTAGTAAGTCGACCGGTTTTAAGCTGTTTTTCAAGTCTTTTAATCCCCTTTTTTCGATTGTACTCATCTTTAATGGCTCTTTTGTTGGAATAGGTAATAATAAGCCGTAAGCCATCTTTGTCTATAACAGCACTTTCTCCATTTTTAAGTTTTAGTTTTTCTATCTGTTCTTTTATTGGCTTGCTTTCATTTTTTATTCTTGCGCCAAGTATAAACTCATAGCCATTTGATTGAAGATCTTCCATGTTTTGTTTTGACAGCAAGCCGGAGTCTGCCACTATAATGAGTTTAGCAAGCTTGTATTTTTTTCTAAAAGATTCAATGACAGGTAGCATGGTATGTCCTTCAAACTTATTACCTTCAAATATTTCATAAGCCAACGGGTATCCATCCCGGCTAACCAACAAACCCAATACAATTTGGGGGTTTTGATGCTTGCCATCTTTGGAAAAACCGGTTTTTCGCAATTCATCATCTTTGTCTATCTCAAAGTATATAGTAGTTACATCATAAAACACCACACTAATTTTACCATTCAATACTTTTAGTGTGTGCCGGTAGCTGATATCTTGAGCCAACTCTTTCTGTGTAGCATACAACTTATCCATGTAGCGATAAATATCGTTTTCGCTATATTGCTTTTGTTCATAACGGTACAGATATTCTGTGGTTTTTAATTTACTTTTTGGATAAACCAATCTGTACAATACAAGATGGCGAAAAAGATTGTCTTCAATCTTATTAAACCCTATTTGGTCAAATATTTTGCCCAAAACAAGATCAATACCCACAAGCTTGTGAGAGGTAATATTATTGAGCAGGTTTTGATAAATAGCAGACTCATTGTCAAAATCAAACTCAAGTGAACCTGTGGTGTTTTCAATCCAACCTTCGGCTTTTTTGACTAATTTTTCCATATCAGTAGCCGATATGGCTGAACCAAAACTCTTTTTGACAAGAAATTTACCCGCTTTCTTTTCAATGACCTGAATATAGGTCCTGCCGTTTGGATGTTTCAGCTTTCTAACAAACACTATATGAAGCTACAAAACATCAATTAACACCCAATTTAAGAAATTAAAAAAATACAATTAAATGTAAATCAATTGATTATGAAAAACAGAAGTGTCCAAATATAAAATTTGATGAAGTCAGGATGGATGGGAAAGGACGAGCCATTGATAACATATTTATTGAACGCTTATGGCGAAGTGTAAAATATGAGCAAATTTATCTTTACCCGGCAGGCGATGGTTTGGAGTGTTACAACGGATTAGCCAGATATTTTACTTACTACAATTGTGAAAGACGGCATCAAAGTTTACAAGATGAATGTCCGGTATATTTATACAAGCAGCGAAACAAGCAAGTGGCATGAAAACGGCTTTACCACATTTCAACACTATGGAAGGAAAAAAGAATGGTTTTTCAATGTATTGAAATGTGGTAAAGCCTCCATGTCTCACTTAACTTTACATTTTTACTGTCCTAACGATGGGGGGAATTATAAATCAATTTCTTTAGGCTTTCATTACTATATGTCTTATTTTTATATTCTTCGTTGGAGTTTATTTCCTTTACAATGAAGTTTAACTTAATCAAGATTAATAGAAAAGTAGTTAGTCTTTGTTGACCATCAACGATTGAAATATTTTCTGTCGTTTGGTTTGTTAAAAAAGTATTAAGAAAATATGGTTCAAAATTCTTGAGTACATCTTTTTGTATGTCTTTTGGATTTGCTTTCTTTCTGTCTCCTAATTCAAACCGCACTTCAATATCTTCCAGTAATGTACGCACATTATCACTTGTCCATTTGTACTCCCTTTGATAAATGTCAATATAGTAAGACCTTGAATTTTCAAAAATGGTTCTTAAATACTTTTCATTTGGGGTAATTACATTCTTTAGTATTTTTTCTGTCATATCTATTTACTTTGTCGGTTTCTTATGCTTGTGGCCAACTAATGCATAACCACAATATAGTGTATATTTTCTTTATGTCATAGAGAGGTATTCTCTGTTTTGTGCATACTCTATTCGTATTAACCGTTGAAACGGCGAATGTTAAAAGGCATGATTAAAAAGTCCCTTCCGAACCCCGTACGTACGGAGTTCATCCGGGCGGGCCCGTCCGAACGGGGTTCATCCGGGCGGACCCGTCCGAACGGATATTCATCCGGGCGGGCAAGAAAGAATAATTATAACCGCACCCTTTGAATGATAAAATGGTATGTCGTACAACGAGATAGGAGCAACGGTTAGTATAAAAACAGTAGCGTGGCTTACTTGTTTAACCACGCCACTAAAATTAAAAAATAATTGCCTTTGTTCTTACATAGTTACTTAGAGCTATTGATTCTATATTGTGTTATAGCTCGTTTATTATCTCTAATGAATTCCATCCTAATTCACTTAATTTTATCGTTTCTCCATCTCTACACTTTTGAATTCTCTTTCTCGATTCTATGTCTTTAAGTCTGATTTTATATTCACCATTTAAATGTTCTATGTCATAATATATTGAAGTGTAATCAAATGGAACAGTAGCAAATTTATCTTTATGTAAATCAAAAACAATAAATGGCCCTTCTGTTTTGTTTAGTAACCGAAGTATTATTTTGTTGTTGACAAAAAGAGCACTTCTGTCTCCTCTGTATATATACCAGTTCTTAAAAGAATTATAAACAAGTTTAGGGCTATCCTTATTTTTATATAGAGCTACTAACCCTGCATAAGCTCCCATTCTATACTCGGTAATCGTATACATTAAGCATGCTATATCAAACTCTTCGGAAAAGTAAAACTTATCAATGCTATAGCTATACCTTGCTTTTTTTCTCTCCGGAGTTGGGAGTATAGAATAATCTATATTCCAACCGAATGTGTTTATTCTCAGTGATGTTAGTTTTTCCATAATCGACTAATTAAGTGTTTGTACTGGCCCCCAATGAGTAGCGGTAAGGTGATCAATTAGTTCAAATTGAATTAACCCACCTTCGGCATTAATGCTTGGTCTAGGTGCAACTTTACCTGTTCTTAGTTTGAAATTAGCAGGTACATTTACATTTCGAATTCTGGTTGGAACATCGTCAATTGCAAGCTTACTTTGAATTTGTGATGGAGTGAGGTTCTGAATTTCTGACAGCTTAACTACAAAACCGCCTGTATTATTTCCATTGGAATGGTTCCAAACCCGTACGAATTGTTCAAATTCTAATGAAGTATATTCTACTGGGGGCATGTCAACATGATATGGTGGGTCCCAATTTGGATGTTGAGAGAGTATCTCCGCATTCACATCATCCGCCTTTCTAAAGACAACCGAACCTTGTTTTGGAGTAATTCCGTGTTTAGAGATTCTCCAAGTACTTCCTACAACTCGTGCTACTTCATCACCACTTTTACCAACAAAGCGTAATGATGCACCAACTAACCTAGCCCTTGCCTTAACCTTTAAAGCCTTTATTCCTAAAGTAACAACCGGTTTGATGTACTTAAATGATTTAACACCTGTAACAACAATGCCAGTTATACCTGCCGTTATTGTAGCCACTTTGGAGACCGGAAACAACCCCAGTACAGATGCCCCAATATTCAATGCAGAACCAGCAGTTACTTGTCCTGTAGAAATAATGGTATTAAATTCTTCAATTAATGTAAGAATATCACCATATACGGGCACGAGATAAACCCAGTTTTGGGCAATAAATGATATCATTAATCCACCCAAAGCTTCCCATTCTTCGGCAGTTTGTGGTAGTTGAATGTTTAAATCGTTAACGGCTTGTTGAACAGCATCCTTGTATTCAGCCATTCTGTCAAATGCATGTTGGTGAAGTTTAACAAATGTCCAGTATATAGCACCTGCTTTTTGTCTTCCCAATTCATCTCTTTGATATTGATATTCTCTTTTCCCAACATTGTATAACATGCAGCTTTCAATAGCTACAATGGATTGGGGGAGAATTTGTAATAATTTATTCTTAACAATGGCTGATACTGTTGCATTGCAAACGGTATCAAATAAATTAAGCATTTCGGGTTGAAGATCTCCGGAGCCGTGTAGTTCATTGAAAATATCTATGTATGCCGTGGCAATGTCTTTAACAAATGGTTTATCTTGCGCAGGAGCATTATCAATTTGTTCCCTGATAAAACACTCTACGGCAGGATTGTCTCTCAACCAAGCGGCCTGATTTCCATTAGCACCTATCTCATCGGCCAGTACATAAAACTCATCCAACCCTGAACAAGACGGATCAGCATCACAATCAATATGATCATAAACTACATCTTGTGAGCATTGGCTGTAGCCATCTTCTCTTAAGGCTTCTTCGGCAGGTATAATTTCATCAGGATGGTCATCAAACCAGTAACGCTGATAACATGTCATAAAAAAGTTGCTAAATAATCTGGCTTTGATATGACAGAAATCACTATTACCATACTGGTTCATACAGCCGGCATAAACTGTGTTATAAGGTTGCACAGTAGTACCATGTCCCCCACCACCGCCACAGCCTTCTGGTGGACAATCAAACATTGGGGGCCTTCCTTCATCCAGGGTGGAAGTACTAAGTGTGGCCAGAGTGCTCATATTTACAGAGTTTCCACCTATTGTTTCAGAACTTATCACATTTCCCCTTAGATCATAATGTCGGATTAAGCCTTCAAATTGATTACTGGGTCTTATAGTTGAATACCCATTGGTGGGAGAAGAAACGAAGGGATTGATTTCAAGAATTGAAAAGGAGACATGCAGGTCTTCTTCAATAGCGATGATTTTATGGATTACGGTATCCTTAAATTGAGCTGAAGGAATGAGTGGAACATCATGAAGGTTAGCTTCAAATTCATAAGTTGTAATTTTTTTTGACTTTTTAGAATCAAATCTATCCCATCTAACAATAAGGTGTTCATTAACTAGGTGGTTGTTCTGTAAAGCCTGCCGATATAATAGTCTGAAATTTGTTGATGAAGAAACTGAAGACTGCAAAGAAGCAGAGATTGCAGCTGTTTGCTGTACTTCGGGTTGTTCAGTAATTTCTTCTTTGCAGCCGTTAATAGCAAGGAAAGCTAATAGTAGCCAGAAAAATCGATAAAGGTTTTTCATAGTTCCGTTATTTAAAATTAATAAATGTGCTCAAATGAGCTATAACGATTAGTATAAAAACAGTAGCCCCGATAAACTTTGCCACCGGAGCTACTAAAATTATAAAATGACGGCCTTTGTTCTTACATAGATACTCAGAGCTATTGATTTTATACCGTGTTATAGCTCGTTGCTTATTTCATCTGCCCACATAATTACATCTCTTGGATCTAATTCAGCACTTCTTAAGAATCTAATTAATTCGCTTTTTCTCCCGTTAGCGAGTTTTAGTATACTGTATATGACCTTTTCATGTGAAATCCATTCCGGTTTCTGGACATAATTTCTTCGGAGTTCAATTACTTCTGAGCTGTCTGCACCATACTCCTGAGTTACAAATGATTTGATATTATCAGAAAGTTCGATTTTAGCCACGTAATTATAATCTTAGTCCTCATCTGTCAAGTAAGTGAATACTACCCTCTTGGCATCTACAAAAGCAATTGCCATATCAAATGTACTCTTACTAACTGAGTTCCAAGATGAGCCTCCTGATTTCCAAGGATTCTGAAACCAATTTGTAAAACAAATACAGTTTTCCTTATCTATTCCAGTTAAAATTCTATTATGAAAATACTTGGCATCCTCTAAAGGCATTCTCTCACAGCTTGTAAAAGCTAGATTGTATCTCAATGCACTTAGAAGAAGATCGCTTGAGTCTGAATAACTTAACTTGTTCCATTCACCTTTTAAAGGAATCAAATCTTCAAGATTACATACTTCATCTAAAATATTGTGCAACTCATTTTCTTTACTCAAGTCGCAATCAATTTTGTATGTAAAAGAATCTCCATTGATGAATTTCTTAATATCTAACTTTTCAATCATTTTCTATTATGTAAGTTCAATTTATGGTTGAGGGTACATTGTAAATAGTTTCCAAACTCCACCATCTTTTTTATAAACAATCTTAACCCTTTTCATTGATACTGGACTACCACCTCCGGATGGTATTCCATAACCAAATGAGCTTGGAGCATTACCTAGTAAAGGATAATCAAATGCATAGTTACTTCCGGAAGCAGGCGGATTCCAATTTGGAGTTCCTGGGCCTACATTACCCAAGACATCTTTTATTTTATCTGGACTTTCAAACTTAGAACTATATGGAGGTGGATTCCCACTTTGAGATGTTGAGCCATCTGGCGCAATACCTTCTGTAGCTCTCTTATTCAACGCATCATCCGTAACATCATGTCCATGTCTTTCAAGAACATGGGCATCAGGATGATCATTTAATTTATTTAAGTCACTTTGAGAATATCCTGAAGTATCAGGAACCCTTCTAACCGAGATATCATCTCCATGTTTTACAACCTGGTATCCGTTTTGTACATTGCCCACTGGTGTTGCAGCAGTATTGATTGGTGGAACATCATAACGTGTAGGGAGTATTTTTCCATTTTTTACTTGTAATATTTCATCTCCATGCTTGGTGGCGAAACTAAACACTCCGTTAGCTAACCTTGCTCTAGCTTTTACTTTCAGCATCTTAACGCCTAACGACAAAATAGGTCTCATATACTTAAATGCCTTAACGCCAGTAACTACAATCCCTGCAATACCACCTGCTATAGTAGCTACTTTGGAGACTGGGAATAGTCCTAAAACAGATGCTCCAATATTTAATGCCGAGCCAGCGGTGACCTGCCCTGTTGAAATAATGGTATTAAATTCTTCCATAAGCGAAAGAATATCTCCATAAACCGGCACAAGATAAACCCAGTTTTGGGCTATAAAGGAGATCATTAACCCGCCAAGTGCTTCCCACTCTTCCGCAGTTTGGGGTAGTTGAATATTTAGATTATCAACGGCATCCTGAATAGCATCTTTATATTCGGCCATTCTATCAAATGCATGTTGATGAAGTTTTACTATTGTCCAGTATATAGCACCTGCTTTTTGTCTGCCTAATTCATCTCTTTGATATTGATATTCTCTTTTCCCAACATTGTATAACATACAGCTTTCAATAGCTACGACAGAACTTGGTAAAAACTGAAGCAGCTTGTTCTTAAGTATGGTAGATACTGTTGCATTGCAAACTGTATCAAACAAATTGAGCATATCGGGTTGGAGATTTCCTGTGCCGTGCAACTCTTCAAATACATCTATATAAGCCGTGGCTACTTCTTTAACAAATGGTTTATCTTGAGAAGAAGCGTTATCAATTTGTTCATCAATAAAACATGATACAGCAGGGTTGTCTTCTAACCATTGTTCTTGGGCAGTGTTTGCACCAATGTCATAAGCAAGCTGGTGAGTATTGGTCCCACAGCTATTATTCCCTTTATATGGGCAACCCGAGGTATCATAACCTGGAAAATACTCGGCGGGTTCATTGTTGCTGACAATTGAAGCTTCTAATGGTTCAAGAACTGTATCTGATTCTTGACAGCCATTGATAAGAAAGAAGATGAAAAATAGAGTTAATAGTCGGTTGATGTTTTTCATGAGTCCGTTATTTTAAAATTAAAAAATATTTGCTCACTTTAATTGAGCTACAACTATTGTATAACCACAATATAGTGTATATTTTCTTTATGTCATAGAAAGGTGTTCTCTGTTTTATGCATACTCTAACCGTTGAAACGGCTAATGTTAAAAGGCATGAATAAAAAGCCCCGTCCGAACCCCGTACGTAAGGGGTTCATCCGGACCGACCCGTACGTAAGGGGTTCATCCGGGCGGACAATAAAGAATAATTATAACCGCACCAGTTGAATGATAAAATGGTATGCCGTAAAGCGAGACAGGGGCAACACCGCGTTCATGTTTGGTCGTTCCGACCACACGAACGCTTAGTTGTTAGGTTTCGTTATTATTCCTTAAATTTATGCATAGGCAATTTCGCGGTTATACTTTTTCTGATATTCTTTAGGCGACATTCCAGAATATTTTCGGAATGTCTTTCTAAATGCCTTGTCATCGTTATAGCCAGTATCATACATCACTTCAAGGATGGTTTTTGACGTCCTTTCAAGTTGTTTTTTTGCAAATTCAATTTTCACTCGTTGAATATACTCCAATGGTGTATTGCCAGTTGCCTTTTTAAATCTTCTTAAAAAGCTCCGTGAGTTTAAATGCACTTTAGATGCTAATTCTTCTACAGATAATTTTTCTTTATAGTTGGTTTCTATTATTTCTTGAGCTGTTTTAATAGCCTTGTCTGAATGGTTTTTTTGTCCATTGAATATAATGAATTCGGTTTGGCTTCGTCTGTCAAACTCTATTTCGGCTACTTTTGAGCAATATATCGCTGTTTCTCTACCGAAATATCGCTCAATAAGATAAAGGGTAAAGTTCAAAATAGAATATGCTCCACCACTTGAATAAATTCCATTGTCTTCACATATAATACTTTCAGGCATGAGATTAACGTCAGGATATTTTTGTTTAAACAAGTCGTGTGCCGTCCAATGTGTTGCACAATTCTTCCCATTTAGCAGTCCTGTCTCTGCCAATAAAAATGCACCTTTACAAAGGCTCGCAAGTTCTGCATTGTTCTCAATTCGCTGGTTCTTTATCCACTTAACAAACGCATTATTTTTCTTTATTTGAGCATTCAAATCACCACTTATTGGGGAAATAATAACTAAATCGGTCTTTTGCACTTCATTAATTGAGGCAGTAGGTCTAATTTCAAAAAGTCCTTGGTACAAAACAGGTTCTTTCGACAATCCCACCAAATCAATTTTGGATGTATTTTCCTTTGCACGATGCTTATTAGCCATATGTAGTAGATTGTACGGTGCTATGATTGTATCTACTATACTATTTCCTAATGGCACAATTACACTAATATGTTTCATTAACATTGAAAGTTTAGGCAAAGGTATTACAATTAAGTGTCTTTTTCAGCCCTTATAATAGTCGTTTTTACCACTACTTTAATTTATGAAAACGACATACATTTGCAATATCATTAATAAAAAAAATATATAAATGAATAATCAAAAAGTTATAGTCGTATATTCTTGGACGGCAAATGAAGGAAAATCAGAAGAGTTGAAAGCTATTTACACCAAAGTGACGGAGCAGATGAAAACAACCGAACCTGGTGCATTGAAAGTACAGTGCTATTTTGACGAGAGCACATCAAGACTTATAGTCTTGGATATTTTTTCAGACGCTGGAGCAGTTGGATTCCATTTAGGAACTACCGCAGGAGCTCATTTTAACGACTTATTGCAAATTGCAACACCGGGAGAATTTCTGTTTTGCGGAGATGTTCCTGACGAAATGAAACAAGCAGCAACTGGAATGGGCTTAAAAGCTACGTTTGCTCCAAGTGTATTTGGGTTTACTAGAGATTAAGACTCATTGTTAAAATTTAAAGAACGGGACGAAGGATTTTACTTCTTTCCGTTCATTAATGAAACCTAACGTTCCGGCTAAAAAGCGTTGCGGTCCATCAGGGCAGCAAAGGACAACTCCGTTTTTTCTTTCTATGAAGCATCTTTTGGAATAAGCACTTTGAGTGCCTGCTTTAATACGTCTATTTGTAGTGAAGAACTTGCTGTGTAAGGCTCGCCATCTATTTGCAGCTTTATCTCCTCAGCAGGTGTAATCGTTAATGATTTAGCTGTTTCAAACTCTGCCACATCACCAATTTTATCGGCCTTATTCATTGCAGAAACAATGGCAAATTTTAACACTCTGAAAAACGAAGCATCCCTTACCAATAGTGTATCTAAAATACCATCGGAAATAAGGGCATGGGGAGCCACTTTTATTTTATAACCATACTGGCTGGAGTTGGCTACGGTAAATACAAAAGGTTTCAGGTTCATTCGCTTACCATTCAACTGAATATCCAATTCCTTAGGTTCGAGCGAAAAAATACTTTGAAACATACAGAATATATAGGTGCCAAAGCCGCGCCCTTTTTTACTGCTGTAATTATGTATAACCTCCGCATCAAAACCTATTCCGAAATTGCTGAAAAAGAACTGTTCTCCAAGTTCATTGTTCTGAATTCTTCCGGCATCTATTTCAACGGTTTTGCCGTTTAAAACCAAATCGAGGGTTTTATGCACTGAAATTGGAATTTTTAAATGATGTGCCAAACCATTGCCCGAACCTATAGGAATTAAGGCAAGTTTGGTGCTTGTGTGGAGCAACATTTTACCGGCCTCGTTGATTGAACCATCTCCACCACATATAGCCACTACATCAAAATTGTTCTCAACCGCCTTTCCGGTCAGTTCTGCAATATGACCGGGAGCACTGCTCCTATAAACTTCAAGCTTGCTGGTTTTATTGCCCAGGTATTTATGTATCACTTCATCATTGAATTTTCGGGTATTGGGCCCGGCTATTGGGTTAATGATGAAACAAACATCCATTTAAAATGCTTTAAGGCTAAGATCGAGGCTTTTGTATGAATGGGTTAATGCACCTACCGAAATATAATCCACACCCGCTTCGGCGTAAGGTCTAATGGTATCCAAAGTAATGCCGCCAGATGCTTCTGTTTCACATCGTCCGGCAATATACTCAACAGCTTCCTTCACTTTTTCAGGACTAAAATTATCCAGCATAATACAATCTACTGCTTTTGTACTCAAAGCTTCTTTCACTTCATTGATGTTGCGGGTTTCAATTTCAACCTTAATATCAAGTTCATTATCCTTTATGTATTTTTTGGCCGATTCTATTGCAGCTGTAATTCCTCCGGCGTAATCGGCGTGGTTATCCTTCAGCATTATCATATCATACAAACCCATCCGATGATTGTTTCCGCCACCAATACGAACTGCCCACTTTTCAATGTGTCTGAGTCCGGGAGTCGTTTTTCGCGTATCCAAAATTTTTGCTCCGGTACCTTCTATCTTCTCAACAAATTTGTGTGTAAAAGTAGCTATACCGCTCATACGTTGCATAAAATTCAACACGATCCTTTCAACCGAAAGCAGTGAGTGAACCCTGCCGCTCACATGAAATACTTCATCTCCCACCATTACTTTTTCACCATCCGCTATCAATTTTTTAAAACGAATGGAATCATCATAAAAAGCAAATATCTGCTCGGCCAGTTCAACTCCGGCAATAATGCCATTGTCCTTAACCAACAGCCGTGCACGTTTTTGCGCACTCCTGGGAATGCTCGATTTCGCAGAATGGTCGCCGTCTTCACCAAGGTCTTCCCTGAAGGCAAGTTCAATTAATGCTTGTATATGTGGATTCACAGATTACTCTTTTTCAATTCGAAGCGAACGAACAACATGACTTGTTCCTGACTGCTTCAAATATATGGTAATCCTGAAAGTTTGGAAACCCGATTTGTACTCACCTATCACAAATTCGCCGGTGCTCTTGCCTCCGCCATCATGTTTTATAGTGAAACTGCTTGGTTTGTTTTTTGAAAAGAAATCTTTTAAAACCTGTTCGGCTTGCGATTTACTGTAGTTACTTTCTTTATCGAGAATGGTTATTTCTACCGTAGAATCTAAGAATTTGGCAACTGCACTGGCATCACCTTTCTTTATGGCACTTACCACATCGTCTATTACTCCCGGCCACTCGTTTGCAGATACGGTTAAGGGAAGAATAAATATAAATCCTATGTAAAGTAGTTTTTTCATCCTTGAATCAGATATATCTTTACAGATATTGTGCCAAAAGCTAAAGTAGAGCCAAATTTCTAACAAATTTATATGATATCAACACAAAATGAGCGATAAAAAGGTAATGTTAATAATAATGGACGGTTGGGGCCATGGCCGCAAAGATGATTCTAATGCAATTTATAAGGCTCAAACCCCCTTTGTAGATGGCTTGTATGACCATTATCCCAACAGCGAGTTAAGAACGCACGGTGAAGTTGTAGGGTTGCCGGCAGGACAAATGGGCAACAGCGAAGTAGGACATATGAATATAGGGGCCGGCCGCATCGTTTATCAGGAGTTGGAAAGAATTAACAAAGCGTTTGCTGAAAACAGTATTTTACACCAGACCAATATGCAAAAGCTGATTGAAAAAGTTAGAGCAGGGAACGGCAAAGTACATTTATTTGGTTTGGTGAGCGACGGCGGAGTACACAGCCACATCGATCATTTCAAAGGAATGATAAGGTTATTGCATGAGAGCCACATATCAAACATAATAGTTCATGCCTTCACCGATGGTCGTGATTGCGACCCTAAAAGTGGTGCCGGATTTCTCAAAGAGCTTATTGAGTACTCAGCTAAAAAGTCTGCCGTTGTTGCCACGGTAATCGGACGTTACTTCGGAATGGATAGAGATAAGCGATGGGAAAGGACAAAAAAGGCCTACGATCTTTTGGTCAATGGAGTGGGCACAGATGTAGCGGATATAGTTGAAGGAATAAGGAAACAGTACGCTGAGGGAACTACAGATGAATTTCTTGAACCTATGAAGCTGGAAGGAATTGACGGACAAATTGAAGATTGCGACATAGTTATTGGCGTGAATTTTAGAACCGACAGGCCACGACAAATTGTGGAAGTACTTTGGCTAGATGATATGAAAGAATACGGCATGAAAAGACTCAATATTGATCTCTTTACCATGACGGCCTATGACAAACGCTTCAAGGATGCTAAGGTTATTTTTGAAAAAGAAGATATTCACAATACGCTCGGTGAGGTGCTTTCCAAACTCGGGAAAACCCAGCTACGAATTGCCGAAACGGAGAAATACCCACATGTAACGTACTTTTTTAACGGTGGAAGAGAAGTGGAGTTTCCGGGAGAGATGCGGATCATGATACCCTCACCAAAGGTGGCCACCTACGATTTGCAGCCGGAAATGAGTGCTCCGGAAGTAAAAGATGCGGTTTGCAAGGTAATGTTAAATGATGAACCCGATTTTATATGTCTAAACTTTGCCAATACAGATATGGTTGGGCATACAGGTGTTTTTGAGGCTGGAATGAAAGCAGCGGAAACAGTGGATGGCTGTGTGCAACAAATAGTGGAGTTAGGCCTGGAATTAGGTTATACCTTCTTAATTACGGCCGATCATGGAAACAGTGATTGCATGGTAAATGAAGATGGCTCACCAAATACAGCACATACAACAAATCTCGTACCTCTGTTTTTGGTTGATAAGGAAACTGACAGGAATTCTAACTACAAGCTAAAAAAAGGAAAACTGGGGGATCTGGCTCCGACCATTTTAAAGTTGATGGAGATTGAAATTCCCGAAGTGATGACCGGAGATTGTTTAATCAATTAGTCATCGGTTAGGGGTCATTAGTCATTGGTCATTGGTCATCCGTCATCTGTCATCTGTCCTCCATCAATTACCAGCATCCCACACCCAGCACCCAACACCCAGCAATTAGTCATCGGTCAGCAGTCAATGGTCAATTGTCACCGTGCAAGCACCCAGCATCCAGCACCCAACATCCGGCACCCGGCACCCAACACCCAACACCCAGCACCCAACACCCAGCATCCAGCATCCAGCAATTAGTCATTGGTCAGCAGTCATTGGTCATTGGTCACTGGTCATTGGTCATTGGTCATCCGTCATCTGTCATCTGTCATCTGTCATCTGTCATCAGCCTTCCGCCTCCCGCTAACTCTCCTTCATCTCCGCATAATAATGATGGAAATGCGCAATAGTTTCTATTCCTTTTAAGAAATTGAAGATGCCGTATTTTTCATTTGGTGAGTGAATGGCATCGCTGTCCAATCCAAAGCCAAGCAATACGGTTTTTAACCCAAGTATCTCTTCAAACATGGCAATGATAGGAATGGATCCTCCGCCCCGTGTAGGAATAGGTGCTTTACCGAAAGTGGTTTCCATTGCACGGGCAGCAGCCTTATACGCAACGGTATCGGTTGGTGTAACAACAGGCTCTCCGCCATGATGCGGATGGACCACCACTCTAACCCCGTCAGGGGCTATACTTTCAAAGTGGTTTTTGAACAGTTCGGTGATCCTATCGGAACCCTGGTTAGGGACCAGACGCATAGAAATTTTTGCATAAGCCTTTGAAGGCAGCACGGTTTTAGCACCTTCACCAATATAACCACCCCAAATACCATTAACGTCTAATGTAGGACGAATACTCGCTCGCTCCAAAGTGCTGTAACCGGCTTCTCCTTCAACGGCATCAATATCCAAGTCCTTCTTATACTCATCCAAATCAAAAGGTGTTTCGGCCATAGCTGCCCGCTCAGCATCACTTAGGTCAACCACATCATCATAAAAGCCGGGTATGGTTATCCGTCCGTTTTCATCATGCAGTGAAGCAATCATTTTTGCCAGTGCATTACAAGGATTAACAACGGCTCCACCATACACTCCGCTGTGCAGATCGCGGTTTGGACCCGTTACTTCCACTTCAACATAACTCAAGCCGCGTAAACCGGTTTCAATACTCGGTGTGTCATTAGCGATCATTGAGGTATCCGATACCAAAATAAGGTCGGCTTTCAGTAAGTCTTTGTTCTGCCTTAAAAAACCCTCCAAATTCTCAGAACCTACTTCCTCTTCTCCTTCAATGATGACCTTCAGATTAACCGGCAAATTGCCTTCATTATTTAATAATTCCATGGCCTTTACATGCATATAGAATTGGCCTTTGTCGTCACAAGAACCACGAGCATAGATGTTACCATCTTTAACCACGGGCTCAAATGGCGGGCTGTCCCAAAGGTCAAGCGGATCGGGTGGTTGCACATCATAATGACCATAAACAAGTACAGTTGGCAATGATGCACCAACCGTTTTCTCACCATACACAATAGGGTGACCGGGCGTTTCCTTTATCTCAGCTTTATCCGCACCGGCCTTGAGCAGACTTTCTTTAACAAATTCCGCAGTATGGCGCATATCATCCTTGTGCGCGGGATCAGCACTTACAGATGGGATGCGAATAAGATCGAAAAGTTCATCTAAAAATCGGTCTTTGTTATTATCGATGTATGGTTTTATGAAATTCATGATTTAGTTATAAGTGATACGTTCACAAAGTTATTGGGTTGGCACTAATCCACGAAATCTGCGGGAAATAAAACCGCATGGTGCATAAGTTGCAAGATCTATTTCTTCTTGGCCGCACGGATCTGCTGCTCCAACAAATCCCACATTTCTTTCGGAATGCGCTCTAACATGTTAAACTCTCCCGCACCATACAGCCATTCGCCTCCGTCAATGGTAATGACTTCGCCATTTATATAAGCCGAAAAGTCGCTCACCATATAAGCGGCCAGATTTGCCAACTCCTGATGCTCTCCCACTCTTTTTAAAGGTACTTTCTTAGCCGGATCAAATTTTTCCATTAAAGCTTTGGGAAATAGTCTTTCCCAGGCACCTTTTGTAGGGAAAGGCCCTGGTGCAATGGCATTGGTTCTGATATTATATTTGGCCCACTCCACAGCCAAAGAACGTGTCATAGCAAGCACACCTGCTTTGGCGCAGGCACTCGGTACTACATAGCCGCTGCCCGTCCAGGCGTACGTAGTAACAATGTTCAATACCGTACCTTTTTGTTGTTTGGCAATCCAGTTTTTACCGGTTGCCAAAGTGAAGTTTGAAGTGCCCTGCAGTACAATACCAATAACCGATTCAAATGCCCGGTGACTTAATTTCTCGGTAGGTGATATGAAATTTCCGGCCGCGTTATTCACCAAGATATCTATTTGTCCGAATCTGCTTTCCGCTTCTGCTATTGTTCGTTCTACATCATCATATTTTCTTACATCTCCGGCTACGCAAAGCGTGTCGCCTTTCATTTCAGACGCAGCCTTCTCTAATTTATCAGCCGTTCTTCCGGTAATCACTATATTGGCACCAAGCTCAGAAAAGTAGGTTGCCATGGATTTTCCAAGGCCTGAGCCTCCACCGGTTACAATGGCTGTTTTGCCTTTTAATATTTGTTCGGAGAACATTGGGGTGTTGTACATTTTTAATTTTTGGGGAAGATAATGTTTAGACAGATGACAATTAGGTTCAAGACGTAAGATTTTAGGTGTTTATCATATTCCATTATTCACTTTTCATTCTTCATTCTTTGTAGCTTTGCCGACTTTCATGAGCGAAATTAAAAGTACATATGATCCGGCCCTTGTTGAAGACAAATGGTACAGCCATTGGATGGACAAAAATTACTTTCATTCGGAAGTAGATGATAGAGAGCCATACTGCATTGTAATCCCGCCGCCCAACGTAACCGGTGTATTGCACATGGGCCACATGCTCAATAATACTATTCAGGATATTCTTATCCGCCGGGCACGCCTTCAGGGTAAGAACGCCTGCTGGGTTCCGGGAACCGACCATGCATCCATTTCTACCGAGGCTAAGGTAGTAAAGATGTTAGCCGACAAAGGCATAAATAAAAGAGACATAGGAAGGGAAGCCTTTTTGCAACATGCTCATGAATGGAAAGACAAATACGGAGGAATAATTCTGGAGCAGCTAAAAAAGCTGGGAGCAAGCTGCGATTGGGAACGAACTCGCTTTACTATGGAAGAACGTCTTTCCAAAGCCGTTGTTAAAGTATTTATTGACCTATATGAAAAGGGCCATATTTATCGCGGTTATCGCATGACCAATTGGGATCCAAAGGCCCAAACCGCTTTAAGCGATGAAGAAGTAATTCACCGCGAAGTGAATGCCAAACTGTATTATGTAACCTACTCCATAAAAAATTCAGACCAAACTGTAACAATTGCCACTACAAGGCCGGAAACCATTTTGGCCGATACGGCAGTTTGCGTGCATCCTGATGACGAACGGTATAAAAAGCTGGAAGGAGCTACCGTAATCATCCCGATCGCTAATCACGAAGTGCCCCTGATAAAGGATGACTACGTTGATCCGGAATTTGGAACGGGAGCATTGAAAATTACACCGGCCCACGATCCGAATGATTATACCCTGGGGCAGAAACATAACTTGCCCACCATTGATATGCTCAATGCCGATGGTACTTTGAATGAGCATGGCCTTCAGTTTGAGGGTTTGGACAGGGAAGAGGCAAGGAAAGAAATTGTTAGGGAACTTGAAAAAACCGGACAGCTTGTAAAGGTTGAGGAACTGGTACATAAAGTAGGATATAGTGAACGTACGCACGTACCCATTGAGCCGCGATTGACCCTCCAATGGTTTGTCGATATGAAAAAACTGGCGCAACCTGCACTGGACAATGTGATGAATGACAACATCAGGTTTCATCCTGCCAAATTCAAGAACACATACCGCCACTGGATGGAAAACATTAAAGACTGGTGTATTAGCCGCCAGTTATGGTGGGGGCAACAGATACCGGCCTGGTATTATGGTGAAGATGATGTAGTGGTGGCCGAAACCGAAAAAGAAGCATTGGCTAAGGCACGCAAAGTAAGCGGTAACGCTGGTTTGCAGTTAAACGATCTGCGGCGCGATGAAGATGTGGTGGACACCTGGTTCAGTTCGTGGTTATGGCCAATATCTGTGTTCGATGGATTTGAAAAAGACAATACCAAAGCGCAGACCGAACTGGACTATTACTACCCCACTTCGGCACTTGTAACCGCACCCGATATCATTTTCTTTTGGGTAGCGCGAATGATCATGAGTGGATATGAATACATGGGCGAGAAACCATTTTCTCATGTTTACTTTACCGGATTAGTGCGGGATGGACAGCGAAGAAAAATGAGCAAGAGTTTAGGCAATTCACCCGATCCGTTGGAACTCATTACCAAATACGGTGCTGATGGTGTGCGAGTTGGCATGTTACTTTCGGCACCCGCCGGTAACGACTTATTGTTTGACGAGAAACTGTGTGAGCAAGGTCGAAATTTCTGTAATAAGATATGGAATGCCATGCGCTTGGTTAAAGGCTGGACGGTTGAAGAAAAAGATAATGCGGATGATCAGCCTGCTATAAACTGGTTTGGTGAAAAACTGAATGAAGCCAAAGCTAGTTTGGAGAAGTCCTTCGCGGATTTTAGAATTAGTGAAGCCCTGATGACATGTTATAATCTCTTTTGGGATGATTTTGCAAGCTGGTATTTAGAGTTTATCAAACCGAAATATGGCGAATGCATTTCGGCTAAAACCCTGGAAAGCACTTTGTCTTACTTTGAAGAACTGATGCAGATACTGCATCCTTTCATGCCCTTTATTACAGAAGAAGTTTGGCATACCTTACGGGAACGACAGGAAGGCGATGATGTAATAGTAAGTAGTTTCAATAAAGGTCGGGAAGCTGATACTTCCACTTTAAAGAATGTTCAGCTAATAAAGGAAATAGTGACCGCCGTAAGAGAAGTCAGGGCCAAGAACAATTTGAAAAACAGAGATACTATTTCAGCGGTTTTTCATACCAATAGCAAAAACACGGTTTCGGAGTTTATGGCTGCCATGCAAAAGCTATGTAATATCGACAGGGTTGAATTTAGCAGCAAAGAGCAAGAAGGTATGATACCTTTAACTGTTGGTTCTCATCAGTTGTATATTGACACCGGAATTGAAATTGATGCCGAGGCGGAAAAAGCCAAATTAGAAGAAGAGTTGAAGTATGCCAAAGGATTTCTAAATTCAGTACAAAAGAAACTGAGTAACCAAAGATTTATGGCTAATGCCCCTGAAGCCGTAATTGCAAAGGAAAAACAAAAAGAATCCGATGCCCTGGCACAGATCAAGGCTTTGGAGGAGAGTTTGGGTAGGTTGTGATTTTCCACTCCCTGAATCCCGCGCCAGCGGGGGACACAATTCATGGATTATATATAAATTAGTACAATGGAAGAATTGATATGTGCCCTTTTCATTGGATTTTTGTTGGTATTAATCCTTTATGGGATTCAGGCCTTGGTAAGTAAATATTCAAGAACTGAGAAATCAGATGGTGATGAACCTATATTTTCTTATCAAAATATAATCTTTCCGAGTACCAGCAAGGAGACTCAAATGCTCCCATATGGTGAAATAAAATCAGGATTCGCTAAGGTAATAATAGTGATCTTAGTTATAATTCTTGGGCTTACTTCATTTAGTTTTTTTCTTGGTTACCATTGGACTCAAACCCTCCAAGATTTCTTCAAGTTTTAGTTTTATTTATTTGCAATTATTCCTTCCTAAAAAATATTTCACCATAGACATAAGCCGATATGGTAAACAAGCGTCCGTCATTTTACTACTCGACCATTCAACATATACTGGAGGATTTCCCCCGCTGGCGGGGGAATGTCCCAATTTATTGGGACAAGGGGGTGGAATTCCGAGTAACAACTATGTACCTTTACACCATGTTTTTAAAGACATTCTTATTTGTACTTGCGGCCATGTTCATATTCTTTCTACTTATGAGCACGCGAATTCTTCTTAAGAAAAAAGGGGAATTTCGGGGCACTTGTGCAACCAACAACCCTATGTTAAAAAACGAAATCGGAGAGTGCACGGTATGTGGCGCAAAACCGGAAGAAGAGTGTAAAAAACCTGAAGTTGCGTAGGGAACTATTTTAACTAGATCACGTTATAACCGAAAAACATTTCAATGGACAATTTTCAGAACGAATACAACGACAGATTTAAGACGATCACTTATGTAAGAGAGGAAGATCGCACGGCCTTTTATAAAAAGACCTACGCTCACGTAGCTCTGGCCGTTCTTGGCTTCATTTTGGTCGAAGCCATGTTCCTAAACATTCCCGGAATTAGAAATTTTGCCCTTTCATTAACTAAAGGCTGGCTTTGGCTGGCCATGCTTGGCGGCTTTATGTTGGTTACCTCTTATGCCGAGAAAATGGCACTCGGTACGGCCGACAAAGGAAAACAATACTTAGCTCTGGCCATTTATGTTATAGCTGAAGCATTCATCTTTCTACCGCTAATATACATTGCCATTGCTATGGCCGGCGGACAGCTTACGCTTATCTATCAGGCGGCTATTGTCACTCTTTCATTATTTACCGGACTGTCGGCTGCCGTTTTATTGACCAAAAAAGATTTTTCCTTTTTAAAAACGGCATTGACCATTGGCTTTTTTGTAGCTATTGGATTAATTGTAGCCGGCATTGCCTTTGGCTTTAACCTCGGACTGTGGTTTTCTGTAGCAATGGTTGTTTTGGCGGCAGGCTCTATTCTGTACAGCACATCCAATTTGGTACATAAGTATAATACCGAACAATATGTGGCTGCGGCACTTAGTTTATTTGCCTCGCTAATGCTCCTGTTCTGGTACATTCTTAGAATTTTTATGAGAGATTGATTTTAATTCCACCCCTAACCCCCGGCAGCAGGGGACAAAAAAGAACAAATAGATTTTATTGCTTGTCATCAAAATGGTTGGCGAAGTATAAATGACATGTATAAGGTTGCTTCAAATAGAAATAGCTGATGACTTATAAATCAAATAGCTTGTCAATTTGTGTCGGAAACATATCCCCCGCTGGCGGGGGAAGAACTTAGCTTGCTAAGTTTGGGGGTGGAACGTTATTTCAATTAAACATGTACGCTATTAATTGAGACGCAATTCGAGAATAAATACGCTTATTTTAACACCATGAAATATCTGCTTCTCGCCTTTATAACTTTCAGTGGCATTGCCTGCTCACAACATCCGGTTCAAGAAACCGGACAGAACCGGCTTTTAAAGGATGTGGCCTATCTTGCATCAGATGAATTAAAGGGGCGCGATGTGGGTGAAGCAGGAAACAAAGTTGCTGCGGAATATATTAAACAGCGTTTTAAAGATCTTGGTCTGGAACCTTTCGGGAATAGTTTTTCCCGGGAGTTCTCCTTCTCAGATAGAAATGAGAAAAAGTACAATGCTGCTAATATCATTGGTTATGTTCAGGGAAATTCAAAGAATGCTAAATACATTGTAATTACCGCCCATTATGATCATGTGGGTGTGCATGATGGCAAAATATACAATGGGGCTGACGACAACGCATCTGGCGTAGCAGCTCTAATGAGTATGGCCGAGTACATCTCAAAAAATCAGCCGCAAAACCATATTATTTTTGCAGCTCTTGATGCCGAAGAAAAGGGATTACAGGGAGCAAAAGCTTTCGTTGAAAACCCTCCTATTCCCAAAGAGAAAATTGCACTAAACCTAAACATGGATATGGTGAGCAGGAGTGATAAAAACGAGATATTTGCCTGTGGAACTGCGCATTATCCATTTTTAAAATCTCCAATTTCAAAGGTTGACACAGGTTCGCTGGTAAAGGTAATATTTGGGCATGACGGACTGGATGGAAAGGACGACTGGACGTATTCATCGGACCATAGCCCGTTTCACAATGCCGGAATACCGTTTATCTATTTCGGTGTGGAAGATCATAAAGATTACCATAAACCCACCGATGATTTTGAGAATATCGATCCCGAATTTTTTATTGAGGTTGTTGAGTATTTAAAAAGAGTGGTTAAGACTTTGGATGACCATGTTCCATTCTCTTAGATAAGAAAAATACTGTGGGATAATCGTTTGGAACGATGCCAACAACCAAAGGTCGGGATAGTAGTTGAAGGGGCACCAACAACAAGCTACTAATAAGATAAACTTTCGTGGGCACCTCTTGTCCGACTGACCGCGATCTATTATGCAATATCTACAGATGCCGGCTCGGTGCCTGTATTATCATTCCAAATCGAGTCCGCTACTCACCTTCCACTTCAATACCCCGCTTTCATCAGCATAAACCAAAAAGGCCTCTATGTGATTTAACTTTTCAACCAATTGCATGCTTTTTTCTAAGCCCATTACCTTAAAGGCGGTGGCATAGGCATCGGCCGTAGCACAATCGGATGCAAAAACTGTTGAACTTAGCACTTCTTCCTCCAGCTGTTGCGGAAAGCCGGTTTCCGGGTTGATGGTATGTGCAATAGTCGAACCGTCCTCGAGCTGTCGAAAATTTTCATAATTACCACTGGTGGCCATCGCTTTTCCATCTAACTTAAAGCTTTTTATAACTCCCCTTCGGTTTCCCGGTTCGGGTCTGCGAATACCAACTGTCCAGGTTTTTCCCCGGCTATTCTTCCCTTTGGCATAAGTTTCACCGCCTATTTCAACCAAATAGTTTTCAACTCCATATTCTTCAAGTTGTAGAGCAATTTGATCCACAGCATAGCCCTTAGCGATAGCAGAGAAGTCTAATTGTGCACCATTACACTTCTTTTGGATCATAGTTGGCGGTAACTTTAATTCAAAGCAAGAGATATCCGTCAATTTCCGCAACTCTCTCACTTTAGCTGTATCAATTCTTCGTAAATCTATTTTTTCGAAACCAAAGCCATAATAGTTCACCAAAGGCATAACAGTTGGGTTAAATGCTCCATCGGTAATTTTATAAATGGACTCTGCAGTTAAATAATTCATGGTAAAATGATATCCGAGCATTATATCTTCACCAACTTTTGCCTTGTTTACCTTAGATATTATTGATTCCTCCAGATAGGTTGATACTTCACTATTAATTTCTTCAAGGAGCTGACTAATTAGCTGAGGTTTAATCTTTTTATCATCCACATACTTCACTGTGAATGTTGTGCCCATAGTCTGGCCTGTAATGACTTGGAGATCAGTTGCTCTATTTTTACAGGACAGAATTGCCAAGCATAGAACTAATCCCAACCACAATGTAACACAATGCTTTACACGATGTACCACAATGTCAATACGTCCAGATGAGACGTTTGATTCCATTTTTGAGAGATTTTACATTAAAATTGAAAAGCAAGCCGAGCTTACATTCCGACAGTTTTAAGTAAGTGAGTACTTGGGCAGTGTGCACATCGGTAAGGGCTTCAACAGATTTGATTTCTACAATGACTCTATCTTCCACCCGTAGATCGACCCGATAGCCAATTTCAAGTTTTACCTCTTTATAAACGAGTGGAAGAGGAATCTCCTTTTCTACTTTCAATCCCTTTTGTTTCAGCTCATAGAATAGGCATTCCTGATACGAAGATTCAAGCAAACCGGGGCCTAAATTGGTATGTACAGTATAAGCAGAATCTAAAATTTCCTTTGAGATCGGGTTTTCCTTCTGAAGATCAACCATTGTGAAACATTGTTCAGTACATTGTTAACATTGTGGTTAACATAACAAGTCGCTACCCAAAGTCGTCGAAGCGGATGTTTTCTTCAGGCACTCCCAGATTATCCAACATATTCATTACTGCCGAAAGCATTAATGGTGGGCCGCATAAGTAGTATTCCACTTCCTCCGGTTCAGGATGATCTTTCAGGTACTCATCCAAAGCAACCTGGTGGATGTAGCCTACCGGGCCTTCCCAATTATCTTCAGGCAGCGGATTATCTAAGGCGATCACAAATTTGAAATTAGGGTTGTTCTTTTCTATCTCCCTAAACTCATCAATGTAGAACAACTCGCGTTTGGTACGTCCGCCGTAGAAGTAAGTTACTTTCCGGTCCGTTCCTTCAGTATGGAACAGATGGAATATCTGTGAACGCAGCGGGGCCATACCGGCACCGCCGCCAATGTAAACCATTTCACGGTCGGTTCGGTTAATTTCAAACTCTCCAAACGGTCCGGAGATCGTTACTTTATCTCCCGGCTTCCTTGTAAAAACATAAGAAGAACACAGGCCCGGCGGAACGTCCATCCAGTCATTTTTAGCCTTATCCCACGGTGGTGTGGCAATACGTATATTGAGTTTTACAATGTTCCCTTCGGCAGGATGGTTGGCCATCGAATAGGCTCTGAACACAGGATCTTCCACTTTAGTTACCAAACTCCACATTTTAAATTTATCCCAGTCGCCACGATATTCTTCCTCAATGTCCATGTCGGAAAACCTGTATTCCCCAACGGGTACATCTATTTGAATATAGCCACCCGGTTCAAAATCAAGTTCTTCACCTGCAGGTAATTCAACCGTAAAATCTTTAATAAAAGTGGCCACATTTTCATTGCTCTTAACTGTACACTCCCACTTTTTAATACCGAATATCTCTTCCGGTATTTTAATTTCCATATCGTTGCGCACCTTAACCTGACAGGCCAAACGATAGTGATCAGCAGCCTCTTTACGTGTTAAGTGGTTAAGCTCTGTAGCCAGTACATCACCGCCACCTTCGGTAACCTGGCAAATACACATAGCGCATGTGCCGCCACCTCCGCAAGCTGAAGGCAGTATAATACTCTTTTCAGATAGCGTGGTTAGTAAAGTTGATCCGGGCTGGGCGGTCATAGGATTGCTGTCATCGCCATTGATAATGATATTAACATCGCCCGAGGGCACCAATTTAAACTTAGCAAAAAGCAAAGCAAACGTAAGTAATAGCAGTACTGCGGTAAAAACGATTATGGCGGCAATAATAGGATTCATTCTCTAACCAAATTTTATTCCTGAAAGGCTTAAAAAGGCAATGCCCATTAAACCCGTAATTATAAAAGCAATTCCCAGTCCGCGTAACGGTGCCGGTACATTTGAATAACGCAGTTTTTCTCTAATGGCCGCCAAGGCTACAATAGCCAAAAAGAAGCCAAAGCCTGCTCCTACCCCAAACACAGCTGAGTTGGCAAAATTATATTCCTTAGAAACCATAAACAGCGAACCTCCAAGAATAGCACAGTTAACCGTAATTAAGGGAAGAAAAATCCCGAGTGAATTATAAAGCGAAGGGGAAAATTTTTCAATGATCATTTCAACAAGCTGCACCATAGCTGCAATAACCGCAATGAACAACAGGAAACGTAAAAAGGTAAGATCGGTTTTGAAAATCCCGGTTTCGCCCAATAGATATTTCTCTATTAAAAAGTTAATGGGAACGGTAATAGCCAAAACAAAGATTACGGCCAATCCAAGACCCACAGCAGTTTTTAGCGTTTTTGACACTGCGAGATAAGAGCACATGCCTAAGAAATAGGCAAGCACCATGTTCTCCACAAAGGCCGCTTTCATAAATGTGTTCAGTAACTCTTGCATGATCTTTATTTATGAAACGTCAATTAAATTTTTTCGCCAGGCACGTTGTGCCCAAATCAATGCTCCAACCACAAACATGGCCGATACCGACATAACCATTAGTCCGTTTGGCTCATACCAATCTCCAACGCTGAATTTTAATGCCGGATGAATTCCACTGAGATCAATACCGCCCTTGCCAAACAACTCACGAATAAGGGCAACTATAATCAAAATTGCACCATAGCCCAGGCCGTTACCAATACCGTCCAAAACCGACTGCCAGGGCTTGTTGCTCATGGCAAATGCCTCCAAACGTCCCATTACAATACAGTTGGTTATAATCAGCCCGATATAAACTGAAAGCTCTTTGTAAGCATCAAAAGCGTAGCCTTTAAGTACCTCGCTTACAATAGTTACCAATGTGGCGATAACTACAAGTTGTACTATCATTCTAACCCTGCTTGGAATACTCTTTCTGATAAGGGAAACAATTAAGTTAGAGAATAACAACACAAATATTACGGCCACCGTCATTACTATGGAATTATACACACTAACGGTTACTGCCAGTGCCGAACAAATACCCAGTACCTGCACGGTTATCGGGTTGTCATCATTAAGCGGATCGGTTAAAAGGCGGCGGTTCTTTTTTGAGAAAAGACCCTCACGCTTTTTCGGCTCCACTACTACATCCTGCGTTTTTTCTGCCACTTCAGCCATAGGCTTAGTTTAAGTTTTTTAAGTACGGTAGGTAATCTTCTATATCGTCTTTCAACATTTCTGTTACACCATCACCGGTAATGGTGGCTCCTGAAATAGCATCTATTTCATGGTCGTTTTTATCATTGTTAGGCGGATCGCCATTTCCCTTTTTTACAGTAACTGCCACAAATTCACCGTCTTCATTAAATATTTTTTCGCCCTTAAAATCGTTGTAGAAATTGGGATTATCCTTTATTTCGGCACCCAAACCGGGTGTTTCCGTTTCGTGGTCGAAGGCAATTCCAACTATTTCATTTTTATCAGAACCTAAGCCAACGTAAGCCGATATCCAGCCCCAAAGTCCGCCACCCCGGGTGTAAACAATGTAGTTTTTCTCTCCGCCATCATCTGTAAATTCATAAATAGGCAGTTGTCTTTCTTCTTCGCTCTTTTTCGATTCTTTTGCCAAATCAACTTCCAATGCCGTGTTTGTATCATCCGATACTACTTCTCCGGCACTGTTGACAACAAAGCCTTTTACTTTTTCGGAGAATATACCGTCCACATCGGTTGAGGATTCCACATCCATAACTGCACCGAGGATTTGCTTCTTGTTAAAAAGCAATTCGTTGGCATCCTGCAGGGGTTTAAGGCCCTGCCGTAGTGCGGTTAATCCAAGTGCTACCAGCACCGACATTACAGCCACAAAAAGTACTGTGTACCAATTAGTTTGTTGCATGTGCAATACGTTTTTTTACATTCCGGCTCACAATAATATGATCTATCAACGGAGCAAAAGTGTTTACAAATAATATGGCCAGCATCCAACCTTCGGGATAAGCAGGGTTAATAACTCTTACTATCATTCCAATCACACCTATCAAAAATCCGTAAATAAATTTTCCTTTATTGGTTTGGGCTGCTGTAACCGGATCGGTAGCCATAAAGGCCATAGCAAATAGAAAAGAACCTACCATGTAATGCCAAAACCATGGCACACCAAAGAAAACATTGACATCAGCACCGAAGGCATTAAAAAGCAAACCCATTAGGCCGGCTCCCAACAACATAGAAACCATAATTCTCCAGCTACCTATTCCAATGGCTACCAACCAAAGCGCACCCAGGGCAATAAGCGGTTTAAACATTTCGCCTATTGAGCCGGGAATTAAACCAAGTATAATATCTTTTTGGCTCCATTGCTCCAGAACAGCAGTCCAACCCTGTTTGGCAGCAACTGCCAGCGGTGTGGCTCCACTATAGCCATCAACGACCGCATAATCATTTACATGAAAAAAGCCGGCAAATAACTTATGCAGGAAATTATTATCGGCCTGAATCCAAACATATTTATTACCCACTACATTTTGCGCTGCATCTAATATGGGCGTAACATCGCCCGAAATAAATGCCGGATACGCAAAAAACACAAAAGCACGCGACACAAGGGCTACATTCCAAATGTTCATACCTGTTCCGCCGAAAGCTTCTTTGGCAAAAATCACAGCAAATGCTGTAGCCAGAGCTACCATCCATAATGGAATAGCCGGAGGCATAATTAAGGGAATCAGAGCACCGGTTACCAAAAAGCCCTCTTCAACTGCATGGCCTTTTTTTGCGGCAAAGAGAATTTCAATTCCAAGTCCTACTACATGAACCACCACAAAAACCGGAAGTATTTGCAGCAAGCCGAACAGTAACTTTTTAAACAATCCAATATCTCCGGCCATACCTGCTGCATGATAATGAAGATGACCAATGTTCCAGGCCGCTGCCATGTAAATAAGCAGCAAAGGAAGTACCACCATAAACATAGTGCGTTTAAGGTCCATACCATCGCGTATATGCACACCGCCTTTGGTAGTTTCCTTAGGAGTGAACATAAAGGTGTCAACGGCATCAACGGCAGTACTTAGAAACTTTTTCCCATGAACTTTTTCATGAAGATTATCGAATTGCTTGCGGAAAAACTTTTTCATTTAATTAGATCGATTAGCTCTGTTCACGGATCATTTCAATTCCCTCACGTAATATCTTCTGTACCGGCTGTTTTGATGTGCAAACAAATTCGCATAGTGCCAGGTCTTCTTCTTCCACTTCATAAATTCCCAAACCTTCCATCATATCATAATCGTTGGCTAAAATGGCTTTCAACAGTTGCACCGGATATACATCCATTGGCAACACATCTTCATACTGACCGCTCATTACAAATGCCCGTTTTTCGCCGTGTGTATTGGTGTTTACGTTGAATGGTTTCTTTCGTCCAAAACTTCCAAAAAGAGATTTGCTTCTTGTAGGCCTTGGATAGGAAGGTAAAAGCCATCCGAAAAATTCATATTCATCTCCTTCCGGAATTAAACTGATCTGTGTATCGTAGAATCCCAAAAAGCCATCCTTTCTAACTTGTTCACCGGTTAACACATTACCGCTTATTACCCTTATGCTATCATCAGCGTTACCGGTTAATGCACTAATTTGAACACCTTGTTTTACTCTGTAATAGCCTGCGGCGGAACCCGCTTTAGGACCAGCTACGGTTATAACCCGTGATGGATCATATATTCCTTCGTTCAATAATTTTCCTAGCACCAAAACATCCTGCGGTTTAACTGTCCATACTATCTCTCCTTTCCTTATAGGGTCGATATGATGAATTTGCACCCCAACATTACCAGCCGGGTGTGGCCCGTTAAATGTATGTACATCGGCATTAGTAACGGTTTTATATGCCGATACATCATGACCTTCTTCAACACCAAGATGAACCTTTGCAAATTGCGATAGTGCGGTAATTCCCGATTGAAAATCCTTCTCTCTGCCTTTCATAAACACCTCGGCTTCAGGTGCCAAAGGAGCACTACTAAATCCTGAAACAAAAATGGCCCTGGGCACAGTGTTCGGATCGGCTGTGGTATTAAATGGGCGCTGACGAATAAAATGCCAGGCACCGCTCTCCGTGAATAATTTAATTAGGTCATCTTTAGGCGAAAGCGGGTCTAATCTTCCAAAATCTTTGTGGCGTTGATCTTTGTCTGCCAAAATTACAACCTCATCAATTCTTCGTTTAGGCCCCCTGCGCACTTCTACAAACTCACCGCTTACAGGTGAGGTATAAACATAATCGGGATTGGCTTTGTCGAAGAACAAGGCATCGCCCGCCTTAACATCTGTACCCGACTCCACAAGCATTTTGGGTATTGGAGCAATACCTCTAAAGTTGGTGGGCTTTACTGCGTAAGTTGATGAATATGCTTCTTTGATACTACCCTTTTCGGCCGCACCGGCTATATTTATATCGTACCCTTTCTTTAACCTGAATGATCTTCCCATGAATGGTAAGTGTGGCTTAAAAAATAAGAGGGCAAAAGTAAGGTATATCCCATAAATAAATAATGGCCGTTTTTATTTTTTTAGACCTTAAGGCGTATTCCAATTCATGCGCATATATCTTTACTGCACATTACATTAAACCAATGTATCAGAAGAACGTTGAAATCATACACAATCGGTTGAAGGAATTTGCAAAAGATGATAATAAAATGTTCATTACATCTTCCTTTCAAACGCACAGCATTCCAATGCTTCATATTATTACCAGGGTTATTCCTGGCATACCGGTTTACTTTTTAAACACCGGTTTTCATTTTCCTGAAACTATTGTATATAAAAACCTAATTACTTCCATATATAACCTTAATACAACTGACCTGGAATCGGATATACCCAAATCGGCGCAAAGAGACAGGAATAATTCGTTCCATTATAGCAATAACACCGATTATTGCTGCTATTTGAATAAGGTTTTGCCTTTGGAAAATGTGTTAAAAACAAATGATATTTGGATAACCGGCGTACGCAAAGATCAAAATACTTTTAGAGAAGGTTTAAACGAAATGGCCGGCGGCAAACACAACACACTGCGCTATCATCCCATGTTAGAGTGGAATAAAAAAATGATATGGCGATACATCTACGAACATGATATTCCGCATCATCCTCTTGAAGCAAAAGGTTACAGCAGTATAGGTTGTGAGCCTTGTACTGCTGCCGTTATTGAAGGTCGTGAGGGGCGCTGGGCAGGATTGAGTAAATCGGAATGCGGAATACACACTGAATTAATGAAATGAGAATATTAGTAACAGGAGGAGCCGGTTATGTGGGTTCATCTTTGGTAGAAAATCTAAGCCATAAAGAAGACGTGGAACAAGTTGTGGTTTATGATAATCTTTCGCGCGGCAATTTTAATATTTTTTCCAATCGTAACATTAAATCGGAAAAAATTGAATTTGTAAGAGGAGATATTTTAGATAATTATCTGCTTTCAAAAACATTGGACGGGATAGATCTTTGTTATCATTTGGCGGCAAAGGTGGCCAATCCTGAAAAAGACATTGATTCACAATATTTTGAGCAGGTAAACCACTGGGGAACGGCTACTTTGATTAACGAAATAGAGAAATCCGCTGTTAAAAAATTCATCTACTTATCAACTGTTTATGTGTACGGACATACTCCGGAAAAGGCTGATGAAACTTCGCCAACCAACCCCTACTCCTTTTATGGAATTTCCAAGCTCAGGGGAGAAGGACACCTGCAAAGGCTTGTAGATAAAATAGACAGCTATATTATAAGATCAGGGAGTGTATATGGTACAAATTGTTGCACTCGGTTTGATATACTAATCAATCATTTCATCTTTCAGGCGCATTATTACAACCGGGTAACTATACATGGCAATGGCGAGCAGATGCGCCCGTTTATTCATATAGATAAATTAGCTCATGTTTTAACTGAGCTGCCGGCATCTAACATAGAACCTGCTATATATAACATGGCTGAATACAAGTTTTCTGTAAATGATCTTGTAGAGAAGCTCAAAACTATTTATCCGGGTATGGAGCACAATAGTTTAAACACACATATACCCATGCGTGATATAAATATTGATGTACCTTCTAAAATTAAAGGTGTTATTTCGTGGCCCGAAAAATCTTTTGAAGATGAGATAAGGTCTATGGGATCTTCCTTTATATAATTTAACCCAAACTATGCAGTAGAACTTTGTGATGAGTGCTGAAAGTGCAATAAAATCAGGCATTTTGGAAGATTTAGCATAGCACCGCTATGGTGAAGCTGAAAAATGCAGTGAAACGCTGATTTTGAAGCAATTTCAGCACGGAATAGATTTTCTATTGCATAATTTGGGTTTAAGATTACAGCATACAAAACAGAAGGCGCGCCATGCCTGGCGCGCCTTCTGTTAAACATATTTTAATAATTCTCTTATTTATTACCGTCTTTGGCAAAATTGTAAGAAAGTCTTAAACCAAGAATGGAGCGGTTCTCTACATTCTCATTCTTAATTATTCCTTTTATAGCCTCCAATTCAACGCTTACCTTATCGAAATTAACCTTAGCTCCGAAAATCCCCTCACCGAGATATCCGTCATGGTCTGTCTGTAACTCATTACCAATGTATCTGTCAAAAGAAGAAACGGAGTTTTGTGCAAGTTGTGAATTAATTTCCTCGAGATTATCAGAGTCGTTCATATTATAGGTTACCGCCAAACCTGCCTTAAAGTCAATTTGCTTACCGGCCTCTAAATTCAAATAAAGCGGTATTTCCACAAAATTTCTATCCACCTTACGTCTTGCAAGATTTGCCAAAGGCTCAGAATTGGCTATGCGGCTATCCCTCATAGGATCTATTTGATAGGTTTCATCATATTGCTCTTTTACTCTGCTGTATCTAACACCAGTTACTATTGAAAGTTTATCATCCAAAGGCTTTTTAAGTTCTAAGCCTGAGCGCATACCGTAACCATCAAAACCCGATGTAAGGATTCCAAGTGCACCTAATACTTGAACAGGCCGGGCGTTACCGGTATTTTTTATAGCCGTAAGGGTAGTTGCTAAAGGTATGGTCACACCTCTTTCAGCACTCCTTTTTTTGGTTGAATTGTCCAAACCGTGGATGCCCTTTTCATTATTCTTTTCCGCCTGGCGTTTACGTTTAATTTCCAGTTCATTGATCATTGATGGTCTTTTAGGACCTTCAGCCTTCACATCTTCTTCTTTCAAATCTTCGATTACCACTACCGGTGCTTCGTTATTATCTTTTTGCACAGCCTCAACTGCCTCACCTTTGTAAGTATTTACTGTTGTTTCATTTGGTTTCCTAACCAATGTATTACCTGCGGTATTATTTGTTTGAACATTAATTGAAGGCTGTAATGCGGCAGTTAATACTGGTGTGGGCTGCGTTACTTTTTGCGGCACAACTTCTTCAGGGGCAATCTGTTCCTTCTGAATATTTTCCTTATCGCCGCCCGTATCCTTCACAGCTTTGTCAATATTATCATTGCTTTCAACAACCGCGGTCTGAGTAACAGGCGAACTCTCCGTAAAGCTTCCCTGAAAAAATATGTACCCGCCCAGCAATCCGAATACCAATATAGCCGCATAGGGCAGCACTTTATATAATACAGGAACCGGTTTTGGTCCTTGCTTATCCAGTAGAGCTTTCATTCTCTCCCAGCCTATATTCTCCATATACTTCTCTGTTTCCATTTCTTCCTTCCCTTTCTTATCTGTATTCGTTTATCAAAATTTTATTTTCTTTTAATATGCTTTTAAGTTTTGATCTCGCATTGTTCAGGTGCCACTTAGATGTGCCTTCGGATATGCCCATTTCACTAGCAATATCTTTATGAGAATAACCTTCAACTACAAACAGTTTAAAAACTGTTTGCGACGAATCAGGCAATTGGTCAACATAGGTCATTATAACATCAAAGTCATAGCCGTTAACAATACGGTAGGATGATTGTGCCTGGTCAATATCAAAGATTAAACGTTTTAAATAGCGTTTCTCCGATCTGATACCGTCTAATATACTTCTGTAAATAACAGATTTAATCCAGCCCGGCAGGGCATCAGGATTTTTGACCGTATGAATTTTATTAAATACCTTCAGAAAACCATTATTTACCCATTCTATCAATTTATCCTGGTCATTGGTGTATCTACGGCCAAGATTCATCATTCCGGTAAAATAGTTCCTGTAAAGCTCTTCCTGGCTTGCTCTTTTATTTCTTGAACAACCCTTTATTAGCTCAATATTTGTGGACTTTTTATTCACAGTCACCCTTACAGTTTGATAAATTTAACAAAACTTATGCATCTGTAATTGTCAATTATACAATTAACAATTTTAAGTTGCTAATTAACAAACTGTAGATCAGTATTTTAAAGAACTGGTTTACTTATGATAACTTCCGTATTTAAAAAGACTTTAAATAAGTTCGAAAGGTTGGCTACTAAAGGCTAACTATCGAATTTTTTTGCAGATGATTGTTGATATTTGCAAAACCTAATCTGATAAGAGAAATAAATGGATACAATTACGGAGCATAAATCAGACGAAATCCTTGATAAATTAGGCTTAAAAACCGGCAACTACGGAGCCTGTATTGGTGGTCATAAGTGGCTCACAAATAAAGCCGATGAAATTACATCGCTAAATCCGGCAACTGACGAAATCCTCGGACATGTAAATTTTGTAGATAACACTGCTTACAATGAAATCATAGAGGCCAGTGAAAAAGCTTTTGAAGAGTGGCGCATGGTACCTGCACCCAAACGTGGTGAAGTGGTGCGACAAATGGGTGAAGAATTAAGAAAATATAAAGATGAACTGGGAACTCTGGTAGCATTGGAAATGGGTAAAATAAAAGCTGAAGGAGACGGTGAAGTTCAGGAAATGATTGATATTGCCGACTTCGCTGTAGGCCTGAGCCGACAGTTATACGGACTTACCATGCACAGCGAACGACCGCAGCACCGCATGTATGAGCAATGGCATCCGTACGGCCTTTGCGGAATAATCTCGGCCTTTAATTTTCCCGTGGCCGTTTGGAGCTGGAATGCCTTTCTCGCTGCAGTTTGCGGTAATATCAGCATTTGGAAGCCTTCAACAAAAACACCTTTAACCGCCGTGGCCGTACAACACATCTGCAATAAAGTGTTAGAAAGAAACGGATATAAAGGCGTATTCAATCTGGTAATTGGTTCTAATGAAGAGATCGGTGATACTATGTTAAAGGATAAGCGTATTCCGTTGATCTCCTTCACCGGTTCATCCTATGTAGGACGTTATGTGAGCGAAGTGGTGAACGGAAGGTGGGGACGCACCATTTTGGAGTGCGGAGGGAATAATGCCGTTATTGTTGATGAAAGTGCCAATCTGAAACTGGCAGTACCGGCCGTAGTTTTTGGTGCCGTAGGAACAAGCGGCCAGCGATGCACATCAACACGCAGGGTTTTAATACATGAAAACATTTACGAAGAATTTGTAAACGCACTAACCAACGCTTATGGTCAAATTGTAAACCGGATAGGTGACCCAACCGACAGTGAAACACTTATGGGTCCATTGATTGACAAGCACGCTATTGACAATTATAAAAACGCCATTGAAAAAGCCCTAAACAGCAGTGGCAAGTTATTATTTGGAGGAAAAGAATTAGCACAGAAAGGAAACTTTGTAGAACCGACCATTATCGAAACCTCCAACGATATGGAAATAGTACAGGAAGAAACCTTTGCACCCATAGTTTATTTAATTAAAGTGAAAAGTCTGGAAGAAGCCATACATTGCAATAACAATGTGGTGCAAGGACTTTCTTCGGCCATCTTCACCAACAATTTACAACATGCCGAGCGTTTTCTGTCTCCGGCAGGCAGCGACTGCGGTATAGCTAACGTGAATATTGGTACAAGCGGAGCCGAAATTGGCGGTGCATTTGGTGGTGAAAAAGAAACGGGCGGTGGACGTGAAAGTGGCTCCGACTCATGGAAAGCATACATGCGCAGGCAAACGAACACCATAAATTGGAGCTCAGAACTCCCACTGGCTCAGGGAATAAAATTTGACATTTAAATATATAAGCCACTAATACACGAATGCAGCTACTTTCTATATCCTGCTTCAATTTCACGAATTTTTCAGCATTTAAATGTTGAATTAGTGTTATAACGATTTTGAAGATTAGATGGAAATTAATTAGTGAATTCGTGGCTAACAAAATGATTAGAAAATGATAGATCCGAAAGACGTACACGAAATATTAGATAAATATATTCTGGCCGATGGTATGGCCCCGGTTATGGACATTGAGAACTCGCACGGCTCCTACCTGGTCGATCAGGTTGACGGAAGACCTTACCTCGACATGTTTTCCATGTTTGCATCAACAGCTGTAGGTTATAACCATCCGTATTTAAAAGAGCATGAAGGCTTTTTGGGCAGAATAGCCGTGAACAAACCCTCCATGAGCGACATGTACAATGTGTATTATGCCGAGTTTATGGAAACATTTGCCCGTTTGGCCATGCCGGAAGAACTTCCACATGCCTTTTTTGTGTCGGGAGGAGCACTGGCAGTAGAAAATACGCTTAAAACGGCCTTCGATTGGAAAACCCGAAAAAACATGACCCGTAATATCAGTACTTTGGGCAGTAAGGTTATCCATTTTAAGCAAGCTTTTCACGGTCGTTCGGGTTACACCCTAAGCCTTACCAATACCCACGATCCGCGTAAGTATATGTATTTTCCAATGTTCGACTGGCCACGTATAACTAACCCAAAGCTTTTCTTTCCACTAACAGAAAGATCGCTGGAAGAAACGGCAAGGTTGGAAGAACAGGCTTATCAGGAAATTCAGATAGCTATAGCGGATAATCCGCATTCCATAGCCGCATTGATCCTTGAGCCCATTCAGTCTGAGGGCGGTGACAATCATTTCAGCAAGGAGTTTCTCCAATCGTTGCGTAACATCTGCGATGAAAACGATATTTTCCTTATTTGGGATGAAGTACAAACAGGTATTGGTATTACCGGTAAGATGTGGGCTTATGAAAATTTTGATGTAAAACCAGATGCGCTGGCATTTGGAAAGAAAACCCAGGTGTGCGGTATGTTGGTTGGCCGCAGAGTAGAAGAGGTTGAAAAGCATGTATTTGAAGAATCAAGCCGGATAAATTCCACCTTTGGCGGCAACCTGGTCGATATGCTTCGGTTTAAGCTAATTCTTGAGATTATTGAAAAAGAGCTTTTATTGGACAACGCGAGGAAACAGGGCACGTATCTGAAACAAAAGTTAGAGGAACTGAGTACGCAGCACGAAAAAATGACCAACGTACGTGGTTTAGGCTTGATGTGTGCCTACGATATGCCTTCTACTGAAGAACGCGACAGGCTCAGAAGAACATGCAGGGAAAACGGTATGTTAATTCTGGCCTGTGGAGAAAGGAGTATTCGCTTTAGGCCGCATTTGAATGTGCGTAAAGAGGAAATTGATCAGGCTGTGGAAATAACTGCAAAGTGTTTGGAAGAAGAACTGGTTGCTTCTTAAATTTACCGTCATGAAAAATTTCGAAAAAATAGCTCCCATCGTATTTTTTATCGGACTTATCATTGCCGCATTTGCATACAAGCATACCCTCGGCTGAAGGTCATGTTCATGTTGTTCTAATAACGGATTCTTTTCTTTGAAGAAATTCCGGGTCTGTAGTGTTCTGTTTACTGAAATTCGGGTTAGTAGTTATCAGTTATTAGTTATCAGATATGAGTAAACATCCAAAAAAAATAACTGACTTATTAGCATGGCAAAGAGCAAGGATCTTTCGAAATAAGATGCGGCTACTTGTAAAGACCTTTCCACCAGAAGAGAAATACGATTTAACGCAACAGCTTAGAAGAAGTTCTCGAGCCGTCTGTTCGGCGTTGGCTGAAGGGCATGGCAGGTATCATTATCAGGAGTACAATCAGTCTTGTAGAGTGGCACGAGGTGAACTCGTAGAAAGTTTCAATCACCTTACCGATGCTTTGGATTCGGGGTATATTTCAGAACATTCAAAGAGTATGACAAAGAAATTGATGAAATAACAAGAATTATCAATGGTTTAATCGCCTGGCTACAAAAACAAAAGAACAAAGAAAACAAGGATAAATCCAATAACTATTAACCTATAACCTCCACTCCTCAATGACCTCCGACCAACTCAACGACCTCAAACAACGCACCGAAGCCCTCAACCAATACCTGAAAATAGAGGAAAAGCGTGCTCAGATTGCGCAAGATGAAAAACAAACCGGCGATCCTGACTTTTGGCAAGATCCTCAGCGGGCAGAAAATATCATGCGTAAGATCAAATCAAGCAAAGTTTGGGTTGATGCCGTAGGAGCTATTCAAACCAATATTGAAGAAATAGAAGTACTTGGCGAATTTTTGGAAGCCGGTGAAGCCTCTGCTGAAGAAATTGATGCACTCTACGAGCAAACCATAGTATTACTTGAAGATCTGGAGTTTCGCTCTACCCTTTCCGCCGAAGAAGATGAACTGAGCTGTACCCTGCAGATCAATGCAGGAGCCGGCGGCACGGAAGCGTGTGACTGGGCAGCAATGCTTCACCGTATGTACACCATGTGGGCCGAAAAAGAAGGATATAAGCTCACTACCCTAAACTATCAGGATGGAGATGTAGCGGGCATCAAAAGTGCCGAAATAGAGATTGAAGGAGCTTATGCCTTTGGTATGCTCAAGGGTGAAAACGGTGTACACCGGTTGGTAAGGGTTAGTCCGTATAATGCTCAGGGAAAACGCATGACCAGCTTTGCCTCAGTGTTTGTACACCCTTCGGTTAATGAGGATATTGAGGTGGACATTAATACCGCAGACCTGGAATGGGACACCTTTAGAAGCTCCGGAGCCGGCGGACAGCACGTAAACAAAACCGACAGTGCCGTGCGTGTAAGGCACCTGCCAAGTGGCGTGGTTGTGGAATGTCAGGCACAGCGCAGCCAGCATCAAAACCGCGAAAAAGCACTACAAATGCTTAAAAGCCGGTTGTATGAAATTGAGTTGGAGAAACAACGGGCTGCCAAAAACGAAATTGAAGCCGGTAAAATGAAAAACGAATGGGGCTCGCAAATACGCAGCTATGTGTTAGACGACCGCCGTGTAAAAGACCATCGCACAAACTTTGAAACCCGCCAGCCCGAAAAAGTGTTGGACGGTGATCTCGGTGATTTCATCAAACATTTCTTACTTTGGTTAAACAGCACAGAATAATACCAAATGGATTTATTATGCTTCGAGCAAAAATTAAGATTATGAAATACATCCTTCCTATTGCCCTCATAATAGTCACATTACTAGGGTGCAAAAAAGTTGAGAAAGAAAAGAGCAGTACACCAAACGGCATAGCATCTATCAACAATTTCGACTTTAAAGAAGGAGATATAGTCCTTGACATTCGTACACCCGGAGAGATAGATAAAGGTGCTTTGCCCAATGCAACTTTCATGGATTTTTTCGATGATGATTTTGAAAAGAAACTTGAATCACTGAATAAATCGAAAACGTATTATGTCTATTGCGCCAGCGGTGGCAGAAGCGGACAGGCAGTAAAACTTATGCGCGATAAAGGCTTTACAAGTGTAGTTAATCTCAGCGATGGTTATGAGGCTTATGAGAAATAACCGGGAATAGAGATTCAACAAAAAATATTTTCAATTAAAACCGGCTTTATTGCAATTGAAAAAACAACCTGTGTATATTTGAACCCGAATAACCGAAATGATATTTAATATAAACCATCATCATCATTTTCATTCTTGCGCACAGGCGAGTTGGAAATGATATATCCGGTTTAAAAGATATTTCAAAACCCGCCTGAGCTTTTCAGGCGGGTTTTTCTTTAGTTCCCTTCTGGTTTGCTCGGGCGAAAAAACGCAAAATGAGCAAATTAAAAATTGCAGTTCAGAAAAAAGGACGACTCAATGAAAAGTCGATGCAACTGTTAAAAGAATGCGGGATAACTATTTCCAACGGAACGAGTAAACTTCAGGCCAGTGCCAAAAATTTTCCGATTGAAGTCCTCTTCCTGCGAGATGATGATATACCGCAATATGTTGAACAGCAAGTGGCAGATATAGGCATTTTGGGCGAGAACGAAGTGCTGGAAAAACAAAAGGATGTAACCATAATTGAACAACTCAATTTTGCCCATTGCCGGCTAAGCCTGGCCATACCTAAAGAAATGGCTTACGGCGGACTGTCCTACTTCAATAAAAAGAGAATAGCCACCAGCTATCCCAATATTCTAAATCGCTTTTTTGCCGAACATAAAATAGATGCAGAGATTGAGCAAATAAGCGGAAGCGTGGAAATTGCCCCGGGCATTGGTCTGGCGGATGCGATTTGCGATATTGTAAGCACAGGCAGCACTCTATTAACCAACGGATTGCAGGAAGTGGAAACCGTGCTGAAAAGCCAGGCTGTACTTATTTCTACTAAAAACCTTTCACAAGGGAAAGATGAAATTCTGCAAAGATTATTATTCAGAATACGGGCGGTTAACCAGGCAAGAAAGAATAAATACATTCTATTAAATGCTCCGGATAAAGCCGTTCCCGGCATTACGAGAATTCTTCCCGGAATGAAAAGTCCAACCGTATTACCCCTTGCAAAAAAAGGTTGGAGCAGCATACACTCCGTAGTAAAAGAAGATGAATTTTGGGATGTGATTGACCAGCTAAAAGTGCTGGGAGCAGAAGGGATTTTGGTGGTACCTATTGAAAAAATGGTGTTATGATACAGCAGATAAGAAATCCTGATCCTAATCGCTGGCCTGAATTAATGCTGCGTCCAACTGAGAAAAAGCACGAGATAGAGCAAGTGGTTAAGGATATTCTGCGGGATGTGAAAGACAGGGGCGACATTGCTCTTAAAAAGTACAGTAAAAAATTTGACAACCTTGAGTTGAACAGTTTTAAGGTTAGCGGTGAAGAGTTAAACGCAGTTAGCATTGACCGTGATCTGCAACAGGCAATCGAACTGGCTAAGCAGAACATTGAACAATTTCACAGGGCACAGCTAAAAACCGAAGAAGTAGTAGAAACATCGTCCGGTGTAAAGTGCTGGAGAAAAAATGTGGGCATAGAAAGAGTTGGCTTGTATATTCCAGGTGGGAGTGCGCCGTTATTCTCCACGTTGCTCATGCTGGGTATTCCGGCTAAACTGGCCGGTTGCAGGGATATTGTCGTTTGCAGTCCACCCAACGCTGACGGTAGTTTAGATCACACCATTTTATACACTGCGAGGTTGCTAGGCTTGCAACAGGTTTATAAGGTTGGAGGTGCGCAGGCCGTAGCTGCTATGGCTTATGGAACGAAGTCAGTTCCCCGTGTCTATAAAATTTTCGGGCCGGGCAACCAGTTCGTAACAAAGGCCAAAGAGCTTGTACAACAGGAAGGTTTGGCAATTGACATGCCGGCCGGGCCCAGCGAACTCCTAATTATTGCCGACAAAAGTTGTAATCCTGCTTTTATAGCCGCCGATCTTCTTTCACAAGCCGAACATGGAGCCGACAGCCAGGTATTTCTGCTTTGCACTTCTGAAACAGTAGTTGAAAAGGTCATAACTGAAGTTAGCCGTCAGTTAGAAGTATTACCAAGAAGAAAACTTGCCGAACGAGCCCTTCATAACAGCAAGGCTATTGTATTACCCTCCTTGCAAAAGTGCATGGAATGGAGCAACCTGTACGCACCGGAGCATCTCATCATCTCTACCAATAAAAATGAAGAACTGGCCGATCAGGTGATCAATGCCGGCTCGGTATTTCTGGGAAAATACAGTTGTGAAAGTGCCGGAGACTATGCCAGCGGCACCAACCATACTCTGCCCACCAATGGCTTTGCCAGGGCATACAGCGGCGTTTCCACAGATAGCTTTATGAAGAAAATAACCTTTCAGGAATTAACCGCCCGGGGCCTGACCAACATAGGTCCCGCCATTGAAAAAATGGCCGAAGTCGAAGGATTACATGCCCACAAAAATGCAGTTACCTTAAGATTAAATGCGATAAAAAATGTTTGAGATAGATAACCTAGTCCGAAAGAATATAAGATTATTGACAGCCTACTCCAGTGCCCGTAAAGAGTTTAAAGGTGATGGCATATTACTGGATGCCAATGAAAATCCGTTTGGTGAATACAATCGGTACCCTGATCCACTACAGACCACACTTAAAAAAGAGATTGGCCGGATCAAAGGAGTTAACCTTGAAAACATTTTTCTCGGTAACGGCAGCGACGAGATCATAGATCTTCTCTTCAGGATCTTCTGCAAGCCTGAAAAGGATAAAGTTATAAGTTTTTCTCCCAGCTATGGCATGTACAGGGTTTCGGCCAATATCAACGACGTGGAACTGATAGATATACCGTTAACCAATGATTTTCAAATAGATACAGAACTTATAGAACCCTTTTTATTTCAGGAATCCATAAAGCTCTTATTCATTTGTTCTCCCAATAATCCAACGGGAAATTCATTCCATGAAAGGGACATTCTATATCTGCTGAAAAAATTTAAAGGCATTGTAGTGGTTGATGAAGCGTATATAGATTTTAGTTTGCGCGACTCTATGGCGAAGGAAATAGATGAATTTCCCAACCTCGTAGTTCTGCAAACGCTTAGTAAGGCCCGGGGATTAGCGGGTTTGCGACTCGGAATGGCCTTTGCGCACAAATCGATAATTACCTACCTGAATAAGGTAAAACCACCGTATAACATTAGTTCGGTAAACCAAAAGGTGGCGTTAGATGTGCTCCGGAATGAAGAACATTTCGAAAACAACAAAAAATTGATCCTGGCTGAAAAGAGCAGACTGGAAAAGGAGTTGAAGTATATTGATTTTATTGAAAACATCTATCCTTCCGATGCCAACTTCATCCTGATTAAGGTTGTAGATGCCGATCATCTGTATGATCAACTGAAGGAACGAAATATCATAGTCCGAAACAGGAGCCAACTGATCAATAATTGCTTGCGGATCACCATTGGTTCTCCAGAAGAAAACAAGTTATTACTTAACGAATTAAAAGCACTAAGCGATGCAAAAAGTACTATTTCTTGACCGGGACGGCACCCTTGTTATTGAGCCACCCGAAGATTTTCAGCTTGACAGTTTGGAAAAACTGGAGTTTTTTCCGGGTGTATTCAATGGGCTATCAAAAATTGTAAAAGAGCTTAACTACGAGCTGGTAATGGTCAGTAATCAGGATGGGCTGGGAACGGATTCATTTCCTGAAGAAACCTTTTGGCCGGCACACCAAAAGATCATTCAGGCATTTAAGAACGAAGGGGTGGAATTTGCTGACGTGCTTATTGACAGAAGCTTTCCCGAAGAAAAGTCAGAAAACCGAAAACCCGGAACCGGTCTGTTGAAAAAGTATCTGTTCGGGCCTTACGATCTGACTAATTCCTTTGTAATAGGCGATAGGCATACCGATATGGAGTTAGCCCAAAACTTGAAATGCAACGGAATTTTCATCGGAAATCATAGTGCAAATGCCGTGCTGTGTACAACGGACTGGGAAGAGATATATCAATTTCTGAAAGCACGGCCAAGAACAGCCGTGGTGAGCCGAAAAACCAATGAAACCGACATTCAAGTTGAGCTGAATATAGACGGTACCGGTAAAAGCAGTATAAATACAGGATTAGGCTTTTTCGATCACATGCTTGAGCAAATCACAAGGCACGGCAACCTGGATTTAGTGATTGATGTATTAGGCGATCTTGATGTTGACGAACACCATACAATAGAGGATCTGGCCCTAGCCCTGGGTAGTGCATTCCTAAAGGCATTAGATGATAAAAAGGGAATTGAACGCTACGGCTTCCTACTACCTATGGACGATTGTCTGGCTCGGGTAGCCATTGATTTCGGTGGGCGGCCCTGGTTGGTTTGGGATGCTGATTTCAAGCGCGAAACCATAGGGCAAATGCCAACGGAAATGTTCAAACATTTCTTTAAATCCTTTAGTGATACGGCGGCTTGTAACCTGAATATCAAGGCTGAAGGAGAAAACGAACATCACAAGATCGAAGCCATATTTAAAGGCTTTGCCAAAGCAATTAAAATGGCAGTAAGCAGAACAAACAATAATACCATTCCAAGTACAAAAGGCACCTTATGATAGCTATAGTAAAATATAATGCCGGTAATATAAGATCGGTGCAAAATGCGCTTAATCGTTTGGGTGAAAAAAGCATCATTACCAATGAAATCGAATCGATAAAACGAGCCGATAAGGTAATTTTTCCGGGTGTCGGCGAGGCCGCTTCGGCCATGGAATATTTACGACAGCGTAAATTGGACGTTACCATTCGCCACCTTACTCAACCGGTATTGGGCATCTGTTTGGGTCTGCAATTGCTCTGCAGATCGAGCGAAGAAGGCAACACCGAGTGTCTTAGTGTATTTGATTGTGCAGTTAAAAAGTTTCCTGCCCGCGATCTCGTACCGCAAATGGGCTGGAACAATTTTGAGTCGGTTTCAGGACCCCTTTTTAACCGAATTAGAACCGAAGATGATGTCTATTATGTGCACAGCTATTATGCAGAATTATGTGAAGAAACTACTGCCGTATGCAACTATATCCTGCCTTTTAGCGCAGCTCTGCAAAAAGATAACTTTTATGCTACGCAATTCCATCCGGAAAAATCAGCCGGTATTGGAGCGTTGATATTGAAAAACTTTTTATCGCTATGAGAATTATACCTGCCATAGATATTATAGAAGGTAAATGTGTCCGGTTAAGCAAGGGAGATTACGCCACAAAAAAGATATATAATGAAGATCCCCTTGAAGTCGCACGAGAATTTGAAGCCAATGGAATAAGGTATTTACATTTGGTTGACCTGGACGGTGCAAAATCAAACACTATAATCAATTATAAGGTACTTGAACAGATAGCCGCTCAAACCAATCTGATCATTGATTTTGGCGGTGGTATAAAAACCGAAGACGACTTGAACACCGCTTTTGCTTGTGGAGCAAACCAGGTTACCGTAGGCAGTATTGCTGCTAACAAGCCGGAACGGTTTATCGAATGGCTGCAACGGTTCGGACCTGAAAAGATCATCCTTGGTGCCGACTGCTTAAAGCGTAAAATTGCTACCAATGGCTGGCTTGGCAGTACATCGCTGGATGTAATTGATTTTATTGCCAATTATGAGAAAAATGGTATTCAATACGTAATCTGTACCGATATAGATAAGGACGGTCAACTGGCCGGTACATCTGTTGACCTATACCGGGATATATTAAGTCGCACTACCGTAAAACTAATAGCAAGCGGAGGCATCACCACCATGCACGATCTGGAAATGCTACAAACCCTGGACTGCGACGGAAGCATAATAGGAAAGGCTATTTACGAAGGAAAACTAACGCTTAAACAACTACAAAAGCTATGTTAAAGAAAAGAATTATTCCCTGTTTGGATATACAAAACGGCCGCACGGTCAAGGGGGTCAACTTTATAGACATCAAAGATGCAGGTGATCCGGTTGAACTGGCAAAAAGGTATGTAACCGAAGGTGCTGACGAACTGGTTTTTCTGGACATTATCGCCACTACCGAAAACCGGAAAACAACCATTAAACTGGTTGAACGGATAGCAGCGGAAATAAATATCCCCTTTACGGTGGGGGGCGGTATAAGTACGGTCACAGATGCCTCCGCCCTGATCTCTGCCGGTGCCGATAAAATTTCAATAAACTCTGCCGCGGTCAACACCCCGGAACTCATCACTCAAATAGCCGGGCGATTGGGGAGTCAGTGTGTGGTAGTAGCTATTGATGCGCTGCAGATTGAGAGACAAAAACACGACCATTCAATAAAAGCGGTAAGTGATGATTGGATAGTCATGATTCATGGCGGACGAACAAAGACATCGCTATCTGCTTTTAACTGGGCCCGGCAGGCTGAACAGCTGGGTGCCGGTGAGATCTTGCTCACATCTATGAACCACGATGGAACCAAAAATGGATTTGCCGTTGAAATAACAAACAAAATTGCCAGTAGCCTGTCAATTCCGGTTATCGCCTCGGGTGGGGCCGGCAGTCCGGCGCACTTTAAAGAAATATTTGAAAACTCCCGGGCGAGTGGTGCCCTGGCTGCCAGTGTTTTTCATTTCGGTGAGATTCCCATTCCGGAACTGAAAAAATATTTAATCAGAAATAAAATACCCGTAAGATGCAATTAGATTTTAATAAAACCAATGGTTTACTGCCGGTGATCATTCAAAACACCTTTACTCATCAGGTATTGATGCTGGGCTATATGAATGAAGAAGCACTACAAAAAACCAGGGCAGAAGGCAAGGTAACATTCTTCAGCAGAAGCAAAAACCGGCTGTGGACCAAAGGGGAAGAATCAGGTAATTTTCTCTTTGTAGATCAAATTATCTCCGATTGCGATAACGATACGCTTTTGGTCAAAGCCAATCCCTCAGGTCCCACCTGCCATACAGGTAGTGTTTCCTGCTTTAAAGAAGACATTTCAAAAGGATATTTGTATGCTTTGGAACAGACCATCAATCAACGAATTGATGAAGATCAGGAGGGGTCCTACACCAACAACCTGTTTCAGAAAGGCATAAATAAAATAGCCCAAAAGGTGGGGGAAGAAGCCGTGGAACTGGTTATAGAAGCCAAAGATGACAATAGAGAGCTTTTTATCAATGAAGCCGCAGACCTGCTGTATCATTTATTGATATTGCTTAAAGCCAAGGATCTGTGTTTTGGTGATATAGAAAAGGAATTACAAAGCAGGGCCGGGCATCCATAAAAGTGCAGTATAATGCACTTATAACAGAAAATAATGGGTTTTGACGTAAAATTAAAGTAATAGTGCATTAAAAAGCACTTTTGTGAGTTTATTACGATTGAATTACTTAATTTTATACAAAATAGAGCATTAAATTACACTTTTGGAGTTAATTCAAACTATAAAAAAACGTAGAGCTTCATTGCAAATAACGCAGGAGCTATTGGCTGAGTTGTCAGATGTAGGCCTAAGAACTATTAAGCAGTTCGAAAGCGGTAAAGGAAATCCGAAGCTCAAAACATTGCAGAAAATATCAAATGTGCTTGGGCTGGAAGTATGTTTAAAACGAAAGGATAAAGCAGGTAAAGAATGAGATCGGCACATGTTATATTTAAAAATGAAGTTGCCGGTCTGCTAACGCAGCATGATGATGGTTCTTTTACATTCAAATACACGGCTGATTGGGTGAATGATATACGTAAGCCGGACATAAGTCCTACACTTCCGAAAAGAAAAGAAAAATATCACTCCGGGCAATTGTTCCCCTTCTTTTTTAATATGCTGCCCGAGGGCTCCAACAAACAGGTGGTATGCCAGCAAAACAAAGTTGATGCCGATGATTACTTCAGCCAATTGATCATTACAGCCGGCTATGACAATATAGGAGCTGTCCGGCTTACAAGTCTCCGGTAGCAATGTCAATTCAGAAAACAGAGCGTTGCCCGGGAACGCTCGCCGAAGGATTTACATCTTATAGCAGAACATGCCTTAAAAGAGTATTTAATGGTAAAAAAGTTCATCATGTATTGCCATATTATTCCCCTTCCTCAAATGCGCAAACAGATGAGCTTTTCCTGGAGAACAGAAAAAGAATATCCATTTCAGGAGTTCAGGAAAAATTTTCAGTACTTCTTGAAAAAAACAAGTTAAGATTAACGAATGAAAATGAGCAAGGAACACATATACTTAAGCCGATTCCACAGGCAGGAAAAAAATCGGATCAAATGCCTGCAAATGAACATCTGACCATGCAAATTGCGAGACAGGTGTTTGGAATTGAAACAGCAGAAAACGCACTTATTTTTTTTAAGAACGGTGCAGCCGCATATATAACCAAAAGATTTGATTTAAAACAAGATGGCTCAAAGCTCGCACAGGAAGATTTTGCCTCGTTAGCCGGAAAGACGCCTCAAACACATGGTGAACATTACAAGTATAAGGGAAATTACCTGGAACTTTTTGATCTAATGAAAAACTATTTACTCGTTTACCCATCTGAATCGATTAAACTTTTTAAAATATTAATATTTAACTATCTGTTTTCAAACGGCGATGCCCACCTTAAGAATTTTTCGTTGTTAGAAACTCCACTTGGCGATTATAGGCTAAGTCCGGCATACGACTTACTGAATACCAAAATTCATATTGATGATAAAGATTTTGCATTGGATGACGGGCTTTTGCCCGGTACTTTGAGTCGGGGAAAAATAAATGAACAATTCAGGGTACTGGCAGAAAATGCGAGCATAAAAAAAGGTATAGCAGGCCGAAGTCTTAGTGCGATGCTGTCTATGTCTCACCGGGTTGAAAAGCTTGTGCTAGCTTCATATTTGGATGAAAGAACGAAAAGAAATTATTTACAGGCGTATAGAGGTAAATTGAAGAGACTTAGTAAATTAACGTGAATTCGACGTAAGAAACTTTTACAGTGATTTGATTATCAATTTTTTAACCACGAATGCACGAATTTTTTCGTTGTCAACAACCTCTGTTTCGCTTCAGCGAAACACATTAGTGCTCTTCGTTCAAAATTAATCACCAAGATTTTCGCGCTAATTCGCAAATTCGTAGTTAATCTAATTGGCTGTAGTTTAATTTAGCTATTATTATCTTAGGAGTATGAAAAAAGAAGAGAACCTATTTCATGGGTCTTTCAACTGAAGATCAAGAGAATCTTCTAAGAGAACTTGAACAGGTGAAAGATGAGCATTTTCTGCCCAAATGCCAGCAAATGAGAAGACATTTGTTAAACAACAAGCAAGGCTGTTGTGCTCATTGCGGTCACTCAAAATATGTCAAGTTTGGTATAGACAAAGGTGCACAACGTTATAAATGTAAGTCTTGCAATCGCAGTTTTACGGAATATACCGGCACTTGGATGGCAGGTATTCATAAAAAGGATAAGATAGATGATTATTTGCAGTTGATGGCAAAGGAACAGAGTTTGGACAAGATAAAGGAGAAGCTTCACATCAATAAGAAGACGGCTTTTGATTGGAGACATAAGGTGTTGTCATCTTTTGATGATAATGATACAGATAGCTTTACCGGTATTACTGAAAGCGATGAGACTTTCTTTCTACATTCAGAAAAAGGCATGGATGTAAATGATAGAAAGCCGCGTAAACGAGGCGGTTCTTCCAGCAAGAAAGGGGTTAATAATGATCATATAGCCGTCATTGTTACCCAGGATAGAAAACGACATATGGAATTAACAGTAGCCACCACCGGCAGGATAAAGAAAAAAGATATCGCAAACTCTATTGGACATAGAGTTACAGCACAAACTATTTTGTGTACAGACTCTCATGTAAGTTATAAAGGTTTTGCCATAGACAATAATCTGGAACATCATCCTTTAAGGGCAGATATGAAACAGAGGGTTAAGCAGGGTCTCTACCATATTCAGCATGTTAACTCAACCCATAACAGAGTGAAAAAATGGTTGGATAATAAGTTTTGGGGAGTATCCACCAAATACTTACAGCAATACCTCAATTGGTTTAAGCTAAAACAAACGCTAAAAACCAGTAGAAACTTCCTAAATGAGTTTGCTCAAAGGTCGGTAGAAGACATTCAGGCCTATGCTAAGTACAAGGCCATACCCGACAGGTATGAACTATTAATATCAACGCAATGTTAAACTACAGCCATCTAATTATCTAATCCGTTGATAAACAGCACATTGTTATTTCACAAATAATCCCGCCTGCGGGATTCCTTATCCCGAACTCACGTTAAATTATAGCCTTGTTGGCTTACACATCATTCCCCCTTATCTCTCTTACAAAAGCCTCAATATGCTTTCGGCTAAAACCATTTTTAATATACCGTATAAACGCCGAGCCAACAATGGCTCCATCGGCATATTGGCCGGCCTGCCGAAATCCCGCATGGTCTGAAATACCAAAGCCGATGAGCTTGGGAACATCGGTTTCTACTTTTTTTATTTTTTGGAAATAATCTGTGTTTATTTTAGTTTTTTCTGCACCTGTAGTAGCATGGCTTGATACAAAATACACAAAGCCCGTACTCATTTTTACAGCCCGCTCTACCCTGTCCGGCGAAGTTTCAGGCGTAATGAGAAACACCATTTTTAAGCTCGCTTGCTCTACAATTTGCCTGTAGTTTTCTTCGTAATGATCGGGCGGAAGATCGGGCAGAATTAGTCCGGTTACACTTGTTTCCACAGCCCTAAGGCAAAAACGCTCAAAGCCATAGACCATCACCTGATTCAAATAACACATGATATAAACATCCTTCGTTATCTGTTCTTTACAGGATTGTAATTGGTTAAAAAGCACATCGGTGTTCATGCCGTTATCTAAGGCAATTTTGCTGCTTTGCTGAATGGTTGGCCCGTCTGCCAGCGGATCTGAAAAAGGTAGGCCTATCTCAATAATATCTGCCTTTGAATGCTGCAAAGCCAATAAAATATCCGAAGTGGCATTCAACTCCGGAAAACCCGCCGTAAAATAGATGTTCAGTAGTTTGCTCATTATACTAACCGTTTAAGGAAATAACCGATTTACTATGCCCGCAGATCCCGCTAATGTTCGCAGATTTTTCATAGTATCTGCGTTAATCTGCCAGCCCGAAAGAATATATTCTTTCATTTTGGCGGGCGCGAGCAACGGGAAATTCAAATAACCATTTCCACTATTCATTGCCGTCTGTTTTAAACAAATGTTTTGAATAGGTTGCCATATCCTTATCTCCCCGTCCTGAAAGACACAAAACAACCACATCATCTTTCCTGCAATTGATCTCCTTCAATTTGGCAATAGCGTGTGCCGTTTCCAAAGCCGGAATAATACCTTCCCTTTCCGCCATCCAGGCAGCCGCTTGTATGGCTTCATCATCGGTTGCCGAAAGCACCTCCATCCTGCCTTTGCGAATTAGATGGGCGTGCATGGGACCAATTCCCGGGTAGTCCAGTCCGGCAGAAATGGAGTGCGCTTCATTGATCTGTCCGTATTCATCCTGTAATAACAGGGTTTTACTACCATGGAGTATGCCTGTATTTCCCAACGTAGCCGTGGCTGCTGTTTGTCCCGATCGCAATCCTTTTCCTGCAGCTTCAACCGCAATTAGACGGCATTTTTCATTCTTTATAAAATGATAAAAGGCTCCGGCAGAATTGCTTCCGCCGCCTACACAGGCCACAATGGCGTGAGGGTTCTCCTTGCCATAGTCCGTGATCTGTTGTGCTAACTCTTTGCTTATCACCGATTGCAAGTAAGCCACCATTTCGGGGTATGGATGCGGCCCCACCGTAGAGCCGATAATGTAATGCGTATCAAGGGGGTTGTTAATCCAATCACGAATGGCCTCGTTGGTGGCATCTTTCAAGGTTTGCGAACCCGAAGTTACAGGCACAACACCGGCACCGAGCATCTTCATTCGCTTTACATTAGGTGCTTGCCGTGCCACATCCTTGCTACCCATATACACCACACATTCCAGGCCCAGCAAGGCACAGGCCGTAGCCGTAGCCACACCGTGCTGTCCGGCACCTGTTTCGGCAATTATGCGTTTCTTTCCCAATTCCATGGCTATTAGTGCCTGACCCAAAGCATTATTCAACTTATGCGAGCCAGTGTGGTTTAGGTCTTCGCGCTTCAAAAACAGTTTATAGCCCAATTCTCCTGAAAGATTTTTAGCATACGTTAAGGGTGTCGGTCTTCCGCAGTAATTTTGTAACAATCCGCTATGTCGATGCTGAAATTTTTCTCCCGAAACGATTTTCAAATAGTTTTTCTGCAATTGAGCGATGTTGGCATGCAGCATTTCAGGGATAAATGCCCCACCAAATTCACCAAAAAATCCCCTTTCATCTGCTCTAATTCCGGTTTTCATAAGCGATTAGTTCTTTTTTAAACTGAATAATGGCGTTTACATCTTTCTCTCCGGGCGAAATCTCAAAACGGCTGTTGATGTCCACGCCGATACACATGTTATGGTTAAAGGCCGAAACGGCATTCGCATCTTTTGGCCCTATTCCTCCGCTTAACCAAAACGGAATGTCCAGGTCATACTGATCCAACACGTTCCAATTGAATTGCTTACCGCTACCACCTTTGAGCTCTGTTTTTGTGTCGAACAGAAAATAATCTACATTTCCTTCATAAGCCCACAGCACGTCAACATCCAGAGAATCATCCACGGAAATGGCCTTTATCACTTTGTAATCGTATCTCAGTTCTGCACATTGCGAAGGCAGTTCGTTGCCATGCAATTGAATATGTGTTAATTCGCATTTCCCTGCCACTTGTCTGATGGTATCCAAATCTTCATCGACAAATACACCTGCTTTTCGCACTCCGGTCATACTCTTTATAACCGAATAAGTACTTTCGGCCACATTACGTGGTGAGTTTTTATAAAAGATAAAACCCAACACATCGGCCGTCAACACCACTTCAATGGCTGTCTTTTCTACATCTATGCCGCAGACTTTCAATTTCATTGCATTAGATTTTTTTCAAAGCTCTTACCTTCATAGTTTGCAGTTCATTAATGAATTGCGCACAGGCTTTCGCCGGATCATTATTACTCATAAACTCGGTTCCGATAAGAAAGCCATCATATCCCATCTGTTGTCGTTGAAAAGCATCCAGGGCAGTACTAATACCACTTTCAGCGATTTTTACACTTTCCTTCGGAAGCTGATCAACGAGTTGTACATGGCGGTCTCTAAGCGTAGTCATCGTTTTCAGGCAACGGCTGTTTACGCCAATCAGATCAGCCTTTTCCGTTATTTTATCCAGTTCATTTTCTTCATGTATCTCCAACAAAACTTCTAAGCCGAGTGATTGTGCTATTTCGGTAAACGTACCTATTTCTTTTTTCGTAAGAATAGCCGCGATAAGCAACACCGCATCTGCACCTATGGATTTCGCCTCAGTTATCTGGTATTCGTCAATTATAAATTCCTTGCGCAAAATGGGGCCGGTATTTCGCCCTCTCGCTTCAACCACATCTACATTGCTCCCGCCAAAACTTGGTGTATCGGTAAGTATTGATAGTGCCGAAGCTCCGGCCTGCATATAGCCTGTACAGATCTCAGCCGGACGGGCATTGGCATGGATATCTCCACGCGATGGAGAACGGCGCTTAAACTCGGCTATTATACCATGTTTAGCTTTATTTTGTATAGCATTAGCTAAGGATACACAGGGTTGTACAAAGTACTGGCTCTGTTCCAGTTCTTTAACCGGAATACGTGCTTTCATCTCCTTTACCTGAATTTTTTTATAGCGTATAATATCTTCTAATGCTTTCATTGGAGTTCTAATTAAGTGCCCTCATTTTTTCTAAACTTTTCATGGCCTTTCCTGAAAGCAATGCTTCTCTGGCACATGCCATACATTCCTGTAAATTCCACTCAGGCTCCATACACTTAATGGCTGTAGCCGCATTGGCCAATACCACATTTTGCTGTGCTTTGCTGCCTTTCCCCGTTAAAACATTTCGGAAAATATTTCCTGCTTCCTCCAATGTATTTCCTCCTGAAATAGATTCTTCTGAACAGGGCTTGAAACCAAAATCATGCGGATGCAAGGTTCCTTCGCCCTTATCACTATAAAATTTTACCGGTGATGTAAGCGATATCTCATCGAAACCGTCTAAGCTGTGCACAATAGAATAATGCCTGCCATGCATACTTTGTATGGCGTTGTATTGGCGGGCCAGTGTAAGATCATACACACCGGTTAGCTGGTGGCTGGGCTCAGCGGGATTAACCAGCGGACCCAACATATTAAAAAAGGTTCGTATGCCCAAAGCGCGGCGTAAAGGGGCCACTGCTTTCATAGCCGGGTGGAATAAGGGGGCGTGCAGAAAACAAATATTGCTCTCGTTAAGACATTGGTTCAACTTGTTAGTATCGTTGGTAAAACTGATGCCCATTTGCTCCAATACATTGCTTGATCCGCACAGCGAAGACACGCCATAGTTGCCATGCTTTACCACTTTGTAGCCTGCCCCGGCAATAACAAATGCTGCCAGGGTGGAAATATTAAAGGAGTTTTTGCCATCGCCGCCCGTACCGCAAACATCAATGGTTTGCCTGCCCGATGTATCGAAAGGAATAGCCATTTCCAACAAGGCTTTTTGAAAACCCAGCAACTCCTCGGTTTTCACCGGGCGCATAACCAAAATCGTCATTACAGATACCGTTTGCTCAGGATTTAAAGTGCCATCAGCTATGGCTTTTAGCAGATCAAAGGCCTCGGTGCTCTCTAGTGTTTGATGATGATATAGTTTTTGCAGCAGATCCTTCATAGCTTAGCGGGCATAGTGTTTAATAAAATTTGAAATAATGGTTTGTCCCGAAGGGGTGAGTATGGATTCGGGATGAAACTGCACACCGAAAACCGGTAAGTTCTTATGCCTTGCCGCCATAAGAAAACCATGATCGTCCGTCGCCATGATCTCCAGATCTGTTCCCTCCAATGAGGGAGCATCTACTACCCAACTATGATATCTTCCGGCTTCAAATGTTTGCGGCACGTTTTCAAACAATTTGTCTTCGGCCAGCTGCACAACATTTTCCGCTACGCCGTGAAAGACACTGTCCAACTGCCGTAGTTTTCCGCCCCTGCTTTCGGCAATAGCTTGCAGCCCAAGGCATACGCCCAGGGTTGGGGGCAGTTTTTCCAGGTCGGCCAGCACTTCCAACAAATAACCCGACTCCGACGGCAAGCCCGGGCCCGGAGAAATTACAAGGGCGTCATATTCCGAGAAGTCAAATACCTTTTTATCATCGCAGAAAAAGACATCACACTGTGCCTGATGATCCTTACCGATATATTGCACCAAATTATACGTGAAGGAATCGTAATTATCTATGAGCATTATACGTTTCATAGCTTCAGTGATTTACGGCTTAGTTCTATGGCTTTTTCCAGGGCACCTACCTTGTTTTCCACTTCGTCTAATTCGCTTTGCGGATTGGAATCCATGACGATGCCGGCACCTGCTTGGTAATGTAATTCGTTGCCTATAGTCAAAAATGACCTTATGATAATGGCGTGATTCACACTGCCATCAAGGCCCATCATTCCAACCGCTCCGCCATACAAGTTGCGAGGTCCCGCTTCATATTCGGTGATCAGTTCCAATGCTCTCTTCTTAGGTGCACCACTTAAAGTTCCTGCAGGAAAAGAATTAAAAAGGGCCTTAAACGCTGTGCTTTCCGGCTTTAAGGTGCCGGTTACTTTAGATGTCATGTGTATGACATGGCTGAAAAACTGGATCTCTTTTAATCGCTCTACCTGTACATTATCGGCAAAAGTGCTTAGATCGTTACGTGCCAGATCTACCAGCATCATGTGCTCGGCTGTTTCTTTAGTATCGTTGACAATGGCTCGGGATGCCGCCATATCGGCATCATCGTCTCCGGTTCGTTTGTAGGTGCCGGCAATGGGATGAATTTCGGCTGTTCCATCCTGAATAATGAGCTGAGATTCCGGCGAAGACCCAAATAATTTGTACGCACCATAATCGAAGTAAAACAAATATGGAGAAGGATTGACCGATCGTAACGAGCGGTACAACGTAAAAGGATCTCCGGTAAAAGTGCGGCTGTATGCCCGGCTCAACACAATTTGAAATACATCGCCGCGATGGCAGTGCTGCTTGCCCCTGGCTACCATATCTAAGAATTCGGCATCCGTCATATTCGATTCTCGTTCGGGAGAGATCTGAACCGGAAATTCATGTGCTCCGGGAATTCGCAGGCGAGCCAGTAAGTCCGATAACCGGGAGGATTGACCTTCACCTGTGTTTTCAATACACCTGAGGGTATAGTTAAAATGATCGAAGATGAGTATAAAACGATAGAAGCGGTAGTTGCAGACGGGCAGCGCACTTTTGCGCGACATTTCGACGGACAAAGTATTTTCAATAACAGAATTGGTAGTAAATCCGAATACTCCAATGTGTTTATACGTTTCCGCATCCGATTCTATTTCAAAGTGATTAAGCCATTGCTGAAGCACACCGGCTATGCTTTCGGTTGGGGCAAGTGGCTGACGATGCACCAAGTTTCGATTAACGTAGGTAACTGTGCTGTCTTTGATCTCAATTTCCGCTACCGGGTCAATACACAAAAATGAGAGACTGTGTTCGCGACTATGGTAATCGGAACTTTCCAAAAGCACGGCATCGGGCGCGAAATCACGAAGGCGGTAATAGGCCTCTACCGGTGTAATTCGGTCGCCCTGCAAAGTATGCTTTGTGGCTTTGTACTTTGTTCTTTGGTTCGGTTTACTATCTGTGATCATGCACTGTTATTAAAAAAGCCCGCCGCGGAGCGACAGGCTTCAAATATTATTAGTACAGCACAATACTAATGGGTCACTCCGTTTGATTTTGGAATGTACCACCACCAGTTATTTATGCTAATTACTTTTTTCATTTCAGGGGTAAATATAGGAATGATGTTTAGATTTTCTCGTTTGGGCAGAAAAGTTTTTGATTTAAGTTTTTCATAGCTTGATCTTTCATGAAGTTTTAAGGGTATATTTCTTCTCTCGCTACGGGGCAAAGCTTTTCTTTCCTCCTCCTGATTTTACTACGGCTCTCCTTCGACAAGCTCAGGATAAGCCTTGAAAATCTTCCCCCTCCGGTGGGGGACAGGGAACCCAGAGTGATGAGTTGGGCAGGACAAGAAAATAAGAACTGCGTCATCCCGATCCCGCTCGGCGGGAGAAGGATCTCATATTACGCTGTTTTTATTTTCGGTTTTAAAAATCCATAGCCGTTTGGCCGGAGTTGTCTCCGGCATGACCGGAGGTGACAACTCCGCCCGGTGCTGTGAACATGTAGAAAAAAATGGAAGTTGAGAAGTCTTGATTCCTGTCTCTAAAAGTCACAATACTAATTGGTATTAACCACAGAGTGTAAGAGAGTTTTGATTTTCATTTTGATTTTGATTGCCATTGATATTGCCATTGTCATTGCTATTGCCATTGATATTGAAAAGTCTTGATTCTTGATTCCAGATTCTTGATACTGGAGTCTTCAGTCTAAAAATCTCAATTCTTAAATCCTGTGCCTTAGCACTATTATGATTGAAGTTTCTTTTTCTCGCCACGGCGCAACGGCGCAAAGCCTTTCCCGCAGATTTCGACCGCCAGAATGACCAGTCGGGCTGGCTGATTTGCGCAGATATTTCAGGTTTTAATTAGAGTTTACAGAGTGATTAGTCTTTGGGAAGAACGAAAAAATAAAAACTGCGTCATCCTGATCCCGCAAGGCGGGGGAAAGATCTCATATTACGCTGTTTTTATTTTCGGTTTTAAAAATCCATAGCCGTTTGGCCGGAGTTGTCTCCGGCATGACCGGAGGTGACAACTCCGCCCGGTGCTGTGAGCATGTAGAAAAAAATGGAAGTTGAAAAGTCTTGATTCCTGTCCCGAAAAGTCACAATACTAATTGGTATTAACCACAGAGTGTAAGAGAGTTTTGATTTCATTTTGATTTTGATTGCCATTGTCATTGCCATTGCTATTGATATTGAAAAGTCTTGATTCTTGATACTGGAGTCTTTCTCAATGTGGGATATACCGGATTCGAACCAGTGACCTCTGCCCTGTCAAGGCAGCACTCTAAACCAACTGAGCTAATATCCCAATATTTATCCGACACATAGTAGGACAGGTAAACCAACTTAGCTAAAAGTGCAGGAAATGGGGAGTCGGGGTGAGAGGATTTGAACCTCCGATCTCACGCCCCCCAGACGTGCGCTTTACCGGGCTAAGCTACACCCCGAAATGTGAGGTCAATAATAGTGATTATTGAAATAATTATTCATTATTTCTTTTGAGGATTGTGCGCTTTACCAAATTTCACCTTTTACCCTAAATTCATTCCAAGAATTCTTCTCAAAACAGGATGGTTATTGAAATAATTATTCATTATTTCTTTTGAGGATTATGCGCTTTACCAAATTTCACCTTTTACCCTAAATTCATTCCAAGAACTTTTCTCAAAACAGGAGGGTTATTGAAATAATTATTCATTATTTCTTCTGAGGATTGTGTGCTTTACCAAATTTCACCTTTTACCCTAAATTCATTGCAAGAACTTTTCTCAAAACATGAGGGTTATTGAAATAATTATTCATTATTTCTTTTGAGGATTATGCGCTTTACCAAATTTCATCTTTTACCCTAAATTCATTCCAAGAACTTTTCTCAAAACAGGATGATTATTGAAATAATTATTCATTATTTCTTTTGAGGATTATGCGCTTTACCAAATTTCACCTTTTACCCTAAATTCATTCCAAGAACTTTTCTCAAAACAGGAGGGTTATTGAAATAATTTTTCTTTATTTCTTCTGAGGATTGTGTGCTTTACCAAATTTCACCTTTTACCCTAAATTCATTCCAAGAACTTTTCTCAAAACAGGTGGTCTAGCCCCCAATAAATCGGACAAAACCAATCCCGTCCTAAATAAAAAGATGGAGATTAAGTTTTCTCGAATAATTTCGAGTTGATTTTAAACAAAACCTCCATGTCAAATTTCACATTATTTTCTCAGATTATATCACTAATAGATCGAGTAAATTTCAAAAAAATAGTTGTTAAAAAAGAAACTGACAAGCATAACAAAGGATTTGATAGCTGGACACACCTGGTTTCTATGCTGTTTTGCCATTTTGCCCACAGTTTATCTGTTCGGGATATTTCTAACGGTTTGCGTTCAGCCACGGGCAACTTAAATCATTTGGGCATACAACGGGCACCAAGCAAATCTTCTATCAGCTATCAAAATAAAAACAGAGATTACACCTTGTTTAAAGATTTTTATTTTCTCTTACTTCAACAATTAGGACAGCAGATTAAGGGCAAACGGATAAACCTACGCATAAAAGTGCCTGTTTATTTGTTGGATTCAACCATAGTTAGCTTGTGCTTATCCTTATTTGACTGGGCAAAATTCAGAACCACCAAAGGGGCCATTAAGCTACACACATTGCTCGATTACGACAGTAAACTACCGGTTTATGTAAACATTACCGATGGCAAAGTGGGTGATAATAAAGGGGCAAAAAGTATTCCCTTGCAAGCCGGATCAGTAATTGTAGCCGATAGGTATTACAATGACTTCCCTATGCTCAAGGTTTGGGACAGCAGAGATGTTTATTTCGTTATTAGACATAAAGACAATCTTCGATATCGGCAAGTAAAAGAACGGGAACTGCCTCAAAAGCACGCTCAACACATACTTATAGACCAGGAGATTGAACTACTTCATGCACAGTCAAAAGAAAAGTATCCTGAAAAACTTCGCAGAGTAGCGGTGAGGGACGAAAAAAATGAGCAAGTAATAGAACTGATTACCAATAATTTCAAGTGGGCAGCTCAAACTATAGGGCAGTTGTATAAGCAGCGATGGCAGATTGAGATATTCTTCAGAGACATCAAGCAATTAACGCACATTAAAACCTTTATCGGTACAAGTGAAAATGCGGTAATGATTCAAATATGGACGGCTCTGACAACCATATTATTGCTCAAATACTTAAAAATTCAAGTGGAATTTGTCCGATCTAATAGCTTTTATCAGGCTCAACTGCTTTGTGAAAATTGATCTACTACAATGGCTAAACAATCCATTTCAAAAGCCCGAAAAACCGCCACCAAAATCACTTCAGGGGGTTCTAAATTTTAAATAACGAAATCTAAGCCTGTTTATAAGGGTTGTGGAACCTATTTTTTAAGATTGAAAATTATTTAGGACAGGAATGGTCCGAAATGAAAAAATTGGATTTTATATTTTGGTCTGCTGGAAAAATAAAAACAAGAATAACGAAAAAAAGGAGATGATGGATTTCACACGATTGAGGAATTGGATAAAATTGACCGAAAATTAAAAACGAACGCACAACAACTAAGCGTTCCTGTGGTCGGAACGACCAAACATGAACTTAATGTTGCTCCTATCTCGCTGTAAAGCAGGAGTTTTTTCTACGGGGTTTTCGTGCTGTTCATGAGGCTTTTCGCTGTGCAGTTAGCCTAATTTCCCCACTTAGGTTAAATTTGGTACGGCCCTTTTGTTAGATCATCTAATCCCAATCGGAATCTTCTAATGTAAAAATTTGACTTACTTCAACTTCAAAAATCTTCGCTAATCTCAAGGATAAAACTGTTGACGGAGCATATTTCCCTAATTCAATAGCATTAATTGTTTGCCTGCTTACTTTAGCCAGCTTAGCCAAATCAGCTTGCGTAATGTTTCTCTTTGCTCTCTCAACTTTAATACTATTCTTCATAACGAGCTGACTTTTTAAGTTTGGAAATTTGCCAATTGAATCTAACTATGAAAAATATTAAAACCGTAAACATATTAAATATCATGACCCATAAAAAAGATAAACCGTAAATAAATAAAAATGAAAATAAAAGAATGCCATAGTTAAAATATACGGCCCAAACCAAAGATTCTAACCTGATTTTTGAAATGTATTCGTCCTCCGATTTTTCTTTAGAAAAAGCAACCAATAAAGCACTAATAATAACTAAGAGTCCCAGAATTTCATTTAGAATATTGTTACGCACCATTCCAAATATTTGTTTGTCTTTTATAAAATCATCAAAAAGTATAGCTGGAACGTTAAAGTCTAAAAAGTATGGCTCATATTCATATCTAAGCGTTATAAAGCCAATAATTGCAGCAGGAATAAGTATAATCCAGCCGATTATTTTGAACTTGTTCGGAAATAAATAATTAATTCTCATAATATATTGTTTAAATTCAACCTAAAGGTAAAGAAAACACAACCATTTGTCAAATAAATTTTACATTTAGTAAAGAAACCGCTACGTACTGACGGCTAACTGATGTTCAACTCCGAGCTATTTAATGTAAAACCAGATAAGAATTCTGTTTACGGAATCGTTCGCGTTATTCGCAATAAATTGTCTATCAGCATTTTAACACATATTCAATCCCCAATTGGCCTGTTGCTTAAGTATTTTTTAGAAATAATTTTAAGCGAATATGCCAATTCCCGCTCGGCAAAACCGCTCACTATAGTAAAAGAAAAAATTGAGCACACGGTTAAATAATATACCCTTAGAATTATAGTACCCTGATTTTGCCACATACCCGATGTGTTGGTAGTAATCTGGGTAATGTTCTTTGGGATATTATAGCACTAAAACCATTTTGAAGTTTAAAGTTTTAAATTTATCGTCAGAATATATTTTCCACTTAACTATTAATAGTCAAATAAAACATGAGTAAAAACATATTAATTACCGGAGCAAGTAGCGGTATAGGTGCTGCGTGCGCCAAAAGATTAGCCAAAGAAGGGCATAACGTGGTATTAATGGCCCGAAGGGCAGAAAAACTCGAAGCGCTTAAAAACGAAATTGAAGCGGACGGCGGCAAAGCCTTTATTCATGCATGTGATGTAACCGATTTTGAGGCTGTTAAAGAAAACGTAAGCCAAATAATACAACATCTTGGAAGTATTGATGCCGTTGTAAACAATGCCGGACTAATGCCTTTATCCTTCCTTAAAAACGGAAAGCTAGACGAAGGAAATAAAATGGTAGATGTAAACATAAAAGGCGTTATGAACCTCGTTTATGCCGCTTTGCCACACATGATGGAGAAAAACAACGGCCATTTTGTAAACGTCTCTTCCATAGCCGGTAAAATAGTGATGCCTGCCGGAGCAGTATATTCCGGCACTAAGTTTTTTGTACGTGCCTTTAGTGAAGGATTGCGCCAGGAAATGGCCATGAACGGCAAAAACGTAAGGGTAACCGACATTCAACCGGGAGCAGTTACCACCGAATTAATGAACACCATTACCGACCCGGAAGTTGCAGAAGTCTTCAAACAATGGCCGCAGTTCGATTTCCTTGAGGCTGATGATATTGCCCGTGGCGTATCTTATGCCATATCACAACCGGATAGTGTTAGCGTTAATGAAGTGACCATAAGGCCTACTATGCAACCTTTATAATGATATAATTATGGAATGGTCAAATTCTTTAATATTCTTTTGGTATTAGGTCTTAAAATCTAATGTCCGATCGTTTATGAAGAAGAAAGGCATGGTACCGGATAAAGCGTAACCTAAATAAGATCCAGCAATCTCTTACTGGCCATTTGTGCTAAAAAGGATTCCTTAAAACTTCCATAGTGTTCGTGAAAAGGGCATGGTTCTAATACAACGCAGGGTTTCAATTCCAACAAACACGATCCCAGGAAATGATCGCCTTCCAGAGCCATAATAATATCGTGCGGGCTTTTAAGAATTTGCAGTTCATTCAGATAAAAACCTCCGCCAGGCCCCTTTTGAGAAGAAACCAACTTATGCCTGGCCAACTCACGCATTATGTTAGCTAAGAAATGCTTTGGTACATTTAACCAATGCGCCAGGTGTTCCACACTCATCAATTTAGTTTTTCTACCCTCCCTGGCCAAATGCACCATAGCCCTTAAACCATACTTGGTTCTCTTAGATAGCATATTGGCAAATTTGAAGAAAATATTTTGCATAATAAAGGATAAAAATATCTTCTTATCGTAATTTTGCTTTTTAAATTTCTAACGATGCAATATAGATTGTTTATTTTATTATTAATTCTTGCCGGAAGTATGGCTTCTTATACGCAGGAAATTGAAATATCAGGCGAATTCAGACCTCGAACAGAATACACACACGGATTAAAAACTTTGGCGGCAGAAAACCAGGATCCAGGTTTTCATACAACACAACGAACACGGTTAAATGCAGGATATAAAGGAAACTGGGCTGAAGCTTATTTAAGTGCTCAAGATGTGCGGACATGGGGAAATCAACGACAGTTAGTTGGCAATGAAGACAATGCACTTTCCATTCATCAGGCATGGGCCAAGGCCTATATTGGCAAAGCAAGAAAAGCTGCTATTAAGGCCGGTCGGCAGGAAATTATTTATGACGACAGCCGCTTTTTCGGTAATGTAGGTTGGGCGCAACAAGCTCGTAGCCACGATGCCTTGTTACTTCAATTCACTCCGGGTACCGTTTCCAAGTTAGATATTGGCTTGGCCTTCAATCAGAACGCCCCCATTCTGAATTCAACGGTTTATACTGTTCCCGGTAATTACAAAACCATACAGTTTGCCTGGTTCAACACTAAACTGAACGATGAACTTGGGCTTAGTCTTCTTGCTTTGAATAATGGAGTTCAGGTTTCCGGTGGTATCCCTACTGAGTTTGACACAAAGTTTAGCCAAACCTTTGGCACACATCTTAACTATAAGAAAGATAAGCTGGGACTAACTGCTAACGCCTATCTCCAAACCGGAAAGGCTCCTGTTTATACAAAAACCGACTTAAGTGCCTATCTGTTAGGCTTTGATCTAAGCTATAAGTTATCTGATATAGTAACCGGTATTATTGGTGGTGAGCTTCAATCAGGAAATTCACAAACCGATCAGGATGCAAAGCAAAAAGCATTTACGCCGTTATACGGCACAAACCACAAGTTCAACGGCCACATGGACTATTTCTATGTAGGCAATCATGGCGGTAGCGTTGGGCTTGCCGACATTTATGCCAAGGCAAAATTCAAACTGCCAAAAGTTGGGCTTGGTGCAGATCTTCACTTTTTCTCTGCTGCTGCCGATGTCCGTGATCCGGCTACAACAAATGATGCCATGCCGGCTTATTTGGGTACGGAGTTGGACCTAAGTTCAAAATTCAAACTTAATCCAATGGTTAATGCCGGAATCGGATACTCTCATATGTTTCCATCTGAAACTATGGAAGTGCTAAAAGGCGGATCAAAAGATGCCACTCAAAACTGGATTTACGCTATGGTTAGCTTCAATCCTAAATTCATAAAATCATTAAAAGAAACCAATTAACATAAACCAAAAACCACATTGATGAAACCTATTAAATATGTAGCCTTTTTCCTGCTTTGTGCAATGGTATTTGTACAGTGTAAGAAAAGTACTGAAGGCAAAAAAGAGAAGGTAGATACTAAAACATATGTATCGGCCGATGGTAAAGTAAGACTTGCGGGTGCTGATATGCAGCGCGCCAAGAATATCTATTTCCAAACTTGTGCAGGCTGCCACGGTACGGCCCGTAAAGGGGCCACCGGTCCGGCCCTGTTACCGGATGATAGAACTCAGCTGTTGACAACAGAAGGCCTTGAAGCATTTATTCATAATGGTACTCCGGGTGGTATGCCAGACTGGGGAAACCAGGGAATTTTAAGTCCGGAGGAAGTAACACTTATGGCTAAGTTCATTCAGTTGGATCCTCCTCCAATTCCGGAATGGACTATGGACGATATGCAGGAGAAGTGGAATGTTATTGTTCCTGTTGCGGACAGACCAACAGAACCACAGCATGACAGGAACTGGGAAAACTTCTTCGGATTGATCCTTAGAGATGCAGGTAAGGTGGCCATAATTGATGGTGACACAAAGGAAAAAATTGCCATTGTTGAAACAGGTTATGCAGTACATATTTTAAGATCATCTTCTTCAGGAAGGTACTTCTACAGTATTGGTCGAGATGGTAAGGTAACGCTCATTGACCTTTGGATGAAAACTCCGGGAGTTGTTGCTGAGGGTAAAGCATCTTTCGACGCCCGTTCGGTTGAAGTATCAAAATATAACGGACCGCTTGGTGATTTCCGCGACAAATATCTCATTGTAGGTGGTTATACACCTTCACACTATGTGGTAATGGATGCCATGACGCTGGAACCTCTAAAAGTCATTAAAACATCAGGTAAAATTCTTGATGAAGGTGAATTTTTGGAAGAAGCGCGCGTAGCCTCCATTGTGGCGTCACATACCGATCCTATTTGGGTCGTAAATGTAAAAGAAACCGGAATGGTTTGGTTGGTTGATTACTCAGATCTTGATAAGATAGATGAAAACACTGCCAAGATCCCTTCTGCACAGTTCTTACATGACGGCGGTTGGGACCAAAGCGGAAAATACTTTATCGTAGCCGCTAATGCCAGCAACAAACTTGTTGTGATAGATGTTCCTAATAAAAAGTTGGAAACTATTATTGACGTTGGAGTTAAGCCTCACCCCGGCAGAGGTACTAATATCAAGAATCCTAAGTACGGTAACTTATGGGTTTCAGGTCATATTGGGGAGAACCGACTATCGTTTATAGCCACAGATCCCGGAGCCAACCAGTTTAAAGAAGTTGCCACGGCAAAAGGAACCGGTGGAGGTGGTGGAAACCTTTTCGTTAAGAGCCACCCTAACTCTAAACATCTTTGGGCCGATAGAGCACTTAGTAACGCGGTTGATTTACAACGCACCATTGATGTGTTTGATGTAAACACATTGGAATTGAAGAAGTCCATTCAGGTTCCTGAAAAATATAAAGGACGTGCTGTACACATGGAATATAACAAAGAAGGAACCGAAGTATGGGTCTCTGTTTGGGGTAAAATGGATAAACCATTGGAAAACGCTCTTCTTGTATATGACGACAAAACGCTCGAGTTGAAAAATGAGATTACCGGTGAATGGATGGTAACACCTACCGGTAAGTTCAACGTGTATAATACAAGAGACGATATTTATTAATTTTTTCACAATAAGATGAAAAGAAGCATGAGAAATTTAATAGGCATTGTATTATTGATAATGGCAAGTCGGTTGGGTCTTTCCCAAACCCCGGATTCTCTGCTTTACGGTGAAATTGAACAAGTAGTCGTTACTGGTCAGTTTCACCCACTTTCACCTGAAAAGACGGTAGTTCCTGTAAAGGTTATTACCGCCGAAGAACTAAAGAACATAAGGGCTTTCCGGTTACGGGAAGCCCTGTTTTTGCAACTGGGCTTTGACCTGACTCAGGCATCGGTCTTTGGTACTAGTTCCAGTATCCACGGAGTGTCAAAAGAGAATATTAAAATTCTGGTAAATGGCGTACCCGTAGTAGGCCGATTAGATGGTGTAATAGATCTGAATCAGATCAACCTTGATTACGTAAATCGGGTGGAGATCATTGAAGGTCCTACTTCGGCGTATTACGGCACCGATGCTATAGGCGGAATCATTAATATTATTACTGAGAATCAGGGTTCAGAAAAATTTCTTTTCGCTTTGGGCGCACAGTATGAAAGTATAGATGCTGTTGATTTGAATGCAAAAGGTCATTTTACTACCGGACAGCATTCGTTTCAACTAAGCGGCAGTACCAATAATGCAGCCGGTGTTTCTTTCAATGATGACCGGGCACTTGATTGGGAAAAAAGAAAGCAATATTCTGCAGCCTTAGACTATATCTATTACATGAAGGATTGGCAGGCCCATGTTAGGTCGTCTTATGCCAATGATAAACTTACAGATCGGGGAGTTGGAGATACCAACGGCATAGCCGAGGATTTTAACTATCGTACAAAACGGTTGGTAAATTCTATTATTCTGAGTGGAAACACAAGCTCGGCTAACTATATGGAGTTAAGTGTGTCTAATTCAAACTACAACCGCGAACTCTTATCTTATACAACAGATTTGAATAGCGGAATCTCTAATTTGTCAGATGCCACAAACCACGACACTACAAAGTTCAACACCTGGCATATTAGGGGAACCTATAGCTATAGCCCGACCGATGAAAAACTGCACATTTTAGCCGGAGCTGAGTTTAGTCGGGAGCATACTACGGGACAAAGAATTTTAAACAGGAAACAGCACTTAAGTGATCTGGCGGCTTTCTCCGCCATTAAATACTTTCCAGTTCCTGCGTTAACCATTGAACCCTCCCTTAGATTAACGCACTACTCTTACGGCGAGAATGTAGCTACTCCGGCCATTAGCAGTAAATACCAATTAAATGATCACAATAAGATTTGGGCATCTTACGCCCACGGTTTTCGAAGTCCGAGCTTAAAAGAACTTTATTTAGATTTTAGAATTGCGGCAGGACCCTTTACATATCACATTACGGGTAATGAAAAGCTAAAACCGGAAACATCTGATCATATTCAGTTGGGTTATAAATTCAACAACGACATTTTTGGTAAGCCCGGCAGCTTGGAGGTAAAGGCCCACTATAATAATATGAAAGATCTTATAGCATTAAGTCCTTTAGAAAACTTCAGTAGGCACTATATAAATATTAACTCCGATGTAACCTACGGTTTGCAGGCCGAGCTGGCACTTAAGCCAGTGCGCAATTTGTCACTTGATCTGGGCCATCATCTTTTTCAGAACAAGAACGATTTATACGGCACAAGTAACGGCCAAACGGATAAATGGTTGTTATCGTCTGATCTTGTTTCAAGTCTAACTTACTCAATGCCTTACCAAAAAGGTGGCGCAACTTTAAGGTATAAAATGCGAGGGCAGCGCAGGGGTTATTACTATTCAAGGCCGAATGATACCTACTACGAAACACAGACCAAAGGCATGCATTTAGTTGATGCACACCTTAATAAGAAGGTGGCCAATGACTTGTTGAATGTAGGTGTGGGAGTACGTAATATTTTAAACCAGAATAACCTGGAAGAGAAAACGATATCGGCAGGTTCAGCGCACGAAACTACCCTGTTTTCCTGGGGAAGATCTTTTTATATAGGTTTAGACTTAAATCTGCAACCTAAGTAACAGGAGTCGCAAACTCCCCGATCCACAAGCATTGGTAAGATGTTACCCTAACGCCTGCCCGAAAAATTAAGGCCGGAGGGGTGAAGTTTGACCCGTCGTCACCCTGAGCCAGCCTGCACTGAGCGAAGCCGAAGTGAAGGCTTCTTCAGAGTCTTCGACTCGTAACACATTTTTACTAAAATTTGAAGTTTTAGAGAGGCTCTGAAGAAGGTTTGTGCACAGATTGAAATCATGCAATAAAAAGTCAAACAGAGATCAAATAGGATCTCATGGTTCGTCAGGCTCACCATGACGAAGATTCCGATGCGATTAGTAATGTTGACATGACGTCACCCTGAGCTTGACGAAGGGTGAGATGTGAATTGTTTTGTTTTGGGGTGCCCGTCTCATGGTTCGTCAGGCTCACCATGACGAAGAGATCAATACGGTTAACAGGTTTCATGGTTCGTCAAGCTCACCATGACGAAGAGATCAATACGGTTAACAGAACTCATGGTTCGTCAAGCTCAACATGACGAAGATGTTGACACGGCGTCACCCTGAGCTTGACGAAGGGTGAGACTTGTATTGTCCTATTCTATAGTGTAGGTCTCATGGTTCGTCAAGCTCACCATGACGAAGATGTCGACACGACGTCACCCTGAGCTGATCGAAGCCGAAGCGAAGGCTTCTTCAGAGTCTTCGACTCGTAACACAATTCTACTAAAATTTGGAGTTTTAGAGAGACTCTGAAGAAGGTTTGTGCACAGATTGAAAACATGCAATTAAAAGTCAAAGAGAGATCAAATAGGGTCTCATGGTTCGTCAGGCTCGCCATGACGTTAGCAAGCCTGCCCGACTAAGTCATTCAGGCGAGCTCACCCTGACGAAAGGGACTAATGACAAACCCGCTCTAAAAAGGATTGCTTATTTTCTATTGTAATAAAGAAAATAGATTTTTTCCTAACAGAGAATCTACAATAACAATGCTCTCCACAATCCTTTTGAATCACTCTTTCTTTGTTGGAATAAGATAACACACCTGTAAGTAAAATTATGCCTAACAATACCCACCATTTGTATTTCCATATCTTCATATAATATCTTTAGCCATGCAGAATAAAATTGCGATTTCCATAATTCTTATTGCTTCCCTGGTCCTTTTGTTTCTATCCTGTTCCTCAAACAAAAAAAATAACAAACAATGGGAAATGCAAAATTATATAACAGTAGAACTAACCGATATTGATGATGAACTGGCGGCTTTAGGCGAGATTGAATTTAACAAAATATGTACCGCCTGTCACCGGTTTGACAATAAGTTAATAGGACCGCCTTTGGCAGGGGTAACCAACCGAAGGTCGCCAAATTATATAATGAACCTTCTGTTGCATAACAAGGATATGGTTAAACATAATCCTGAAGCAAGGGCCCTTTTCGAGGAATATAAAAAAATAGCCATGGTAGTAGGTATGCTTGACGAAACCAAGGCCCGTGCAGTATTGGAGTATTTAAGAAAGATGGACAATCAGGGAGTTTTGTAATGGCGTTGACTATTTAAGTGTCTGGCACAAAAAAGATAAAAATATCTTTTTATTTTTTATTGTTTCTGACCGATATTTACACTCGCAACAAAACAAAGGCAAATGTTATCTAAAAAACAAGCGCAAATATTTTTCTTCGGCGGTACTATTCTTTCCTTTGCCGTCTTTCTCGGGCTAACCTGGCATACGGTGGCCAAGTCCGTTCCCGGCCAAACCAACGCAGAAAACCTAACTGCACAGGTTATTAAGGGTAAGAAAATATGGGAAAAGAACAACTGTATGGGCTGCCATACCATTTTGGGCGAAGGTGCCTATTATGCACCAGAGTTAACAAAATCATACGAAAGGGTTGGCCCCGAAATAATAAAAGCCATTATGACATCGCCGGTTCCGTGGGGGCCAAACGGAAGACAAATGGTCGCTTATGAGATGAACGAAGAAGATGCAGATGCAGTTATAGCTTTTTTGAAATGGTGCGGAGAAGTTGATCTTAACGGCTTTCCTCCAGAACCGGACCTGAAACAAGAATCATCAAATTAAAACCCCGAAATCATGAAGTATAAATCACAAAAAGTCGCTTATTTATTTTTCGCACTCAGCATGCTATTGCTGGTACTGCAAATCGTGTATGGTTTCATAATGGGTTTAGGCCGTTTGGGCTTCGATGAGTGGTTTCACCAATTCATTCCGTTTAACACCGCACGTGCCACGCACACTAACCTTTTAGTTGTTTGGCTGCTCTCAGGTTTTATGGGTGCTGCGTATTATATCATTCCGGAAGAATCTCAACGCGAACTTGCGTCCGTGCCATTGGCCAAACTGCAGTTTTGGAGCTTTGCTTTGGTAGGTGTTGTTGCAGTTGTCGGTTACCACTTTAACTGGTGGGAAGGTCGAAAGTTTTTGGAGATACCCAGGCCGCTTGACTATTTGGTAGTGGTGAATGTATTACTATTTCTCGGAATTATTTTAGCCACATTGTGGAAAGGAAAACAACGTACTACTACGGCTATGGTCCTTGCCATGGGACTTGTTTTTGCGGCATTGCTTTACTTGCCGGGTATGTTATGGTTCAATAATCAAACCCTCGATTCTTACTTCCGTTGGTGGGTTGTTCATCTTTGGGTTGAAGGTGTTTGGGAACTAATAATGGGTGGTATTTTGGCCTACTTATTAATTAAATTAACGGGTGTTGACCGCGAAGTGATAGAGAAATGGTTGTATGTCATTATTGGGCTTACATTTATATCAGGAATTCTTGGAACAGGGCACCACTACTATTACATTGGTACTCCCAATTACTGGTTGGTTATTGGTGGTATTTTCTCTGCCTTAGAACCTTTGGCTTTTCTAGGGATGGCACTTTTCGCCTTTGCTATGTACAGAAAGGGAAATAAAAAACATCCGAACACCATTGCCTTGTACTGGACGTTGGGTTGTGCCATTACTTCGTTTGTTGGTGCCGGTTTACTTGGGGCTGCCCATACCTTACCACAGGTTAACCTTTGGACACATGGCACGTTGGTTACGGCTATGCACGGGCACCTTGCTTTTTGGGGTGCATACGGCATGCTCGTTTTTGCACTTATAGCTTACGCCATGCCATTGCTTACAGGCAGAAAACTATACAAAAACTCCCGGGGTCAGCTGGCCTTTTGGACATCCAACATTGGTATGGTGGGTATGACAACCGCCCTGGCTGCTGCCGGTATAGGACAGGTTTATCTTGAGCGAAAAGTTGGTATGAATTTCATGGAAGCACAAAATGAACTTTCCGTTCACTTTTGGATCATGCTTGCGGCAGCGTGTTTGTTCACCTTTGGTGTTGTACTTTATATTATTGACTTCATTAAATACGGAAGACCGACTGAAGAAGCTATAGAGAGTCCGGAAGATCAATTTATCCCAACTCCTGCATAAGAGTTGTATAATTGTTAGGCAGAACGCATATCGTCTAAGTGAAGATCGCAACTGAACCATATTACCGGCAGATTGACCGGGAGACTGAAGTATTTGAGCATACGTATAAAAACCAGCTTCCCTTGTTGCTTAAGGGGCCAACGGGTACAGGTAAATCGCGCTTTGTCGAGTACATGGCTTATAGCTTGGATAAGGATATTTTAACGGTTACTTGTCACGAAGAAACATCATCTACAGATTTAATCGGACGGTACATCATTCGTGGTGCCGAAACCATATGGATTGATGGTCCATTAACACAGGCAGCAAAAAACGGTTCCATCATTTATTTAGATGAGATTGCCGAGGCACGTCCTGATATTTTGGTGGCTATTCACTCCCTTACTGACTATCGGCGTACCCTTTTTATTGATAAGTTAGGTGTTGAAATTGTGGCGCATGAAGATTTTATGCTGGTTGGTTCATACAATCCGGGCTATCAAAAAGGTTTTAAGGAATTAAAACCATCCACACGACAACGATTTGTTTCTCTTTCCTTTCAGTATCCAAAAGAATCAGTAGAAAAGGAGATTATTGCGCAAGAAACAGGAGTAGGTTCAAGTTTGGCCGGCAAATTGGTGACTATTGGTAACAAAATCAGGAATCTTACGGAGTTAGGTCTAAGTGAAACAGCATCAACCCGATTACTAGTAGATGCGGCTAAATTGATCCGGAGCGGCTTACCTCCGCGGTTGGCCGTGAAAGTAGCCGTGTTAGAGCCTTTATCGGACGATGAAGAGACCAACCAGGCATTGGAAGACATAGCATACCTGGCTATTTAAGTTTTGCCATGGATATCAGCGAAAAACTGTTTAAGAAATTCGTTCTGTGGAGAAAGAAGAAAAAGCGAGAGAGTGAGGACGTACACGCCGTTTTTCTCCATGAAGTAAGGCCACGACTAACCTTAATTGCCCGCGCCCTGACCAATGAACCCATTGAAATTATGCCTGCTATTGGCGAAGGCGGCAGAAAAGGGCTTAATTTCTATCTGCCCGAAAAGATGAATCTCTATGAGACGTTAGAACAAAACTTCAAGTTTTATCTCTACCGCGTTTTCTATTTGAGTTATCAACAGAACGTGGCGGCAGAACGCCTTAAAAGGCAAGATGTGAAGACCGAAGAAGCCCGATATGCAGCCAAACAGATCGCTCCAGAAGTAATTGCATCGGTTAAAAAAGAGTTTGAGCACTTCCCTGCCCTGCATGCTGAATTGAATATTGCAGAAATAGAAAGTTACTGGCTCTATGGCAAGTGGATGAAGGATGATCTTTTTTTCAGCCCCGATGAACTGGAACATGCTAACGATATTACAGGAAAGGCAGGCGATAATGATATTACTACTGAAATAGAGTCCAAGCCGGTAGAAGAAATGACTACCATTCAGGTAGATAAAGAGGCGCAGGAAGATTTCACATTACAACACAATTTCGAGAAAATTGAAACCGCAGAAGAATTTGATGATATATGGCGTGATTTTGAAGGTGATGACAATTTGAAGGATGATGCTCACGCTTTGGAAGAACTGAATCTAAAACATACCGTTCGGGTAGATGATGTGGTTCACTCCGTTTATAAAGTCGATTTTGGAGGGCAACTTACCTTAGCTGAAAGTAAGGCTCTGAAAGAAGAAGGGCATTATTACTCTTACCCCGAATGGAACGGAAAGACAGCCCGGTACAGAAACGATTTCTGCCGTGTATATCCTTTACTTTTCAAATCTTACAAAAGTGAATATGCGCTTGATACCGTTAGAGCCAACCAAAGGAACATTACCTCTTTAAAGAAAAATCTTGCCCATTTTTATAATTCATCTGCTAAGGTGAACAGAGTAAGCCAGGGCGACCAATTTGATCTGGATCAGGTAACTGACATGTACACAGATATTCACTCGCGCGTAACCCCTGATGAGAATATATATATCTCCAGACGAAAGCGTAAAAAAGAACTATCTATTCTCTTTCTGATCGATTTAAGTCTTTCCGGTGAAAGCTATATTTCCGGCCAACGTGTTATTGATATTGAAAAACAGGCCGTTATCATTCTCGGCGAGGTGTTTTCAGAATTTGATATCGACTTCCAGATAGACGGTTTTTTCTCTAAAACCAGAAACTTTTGTTCTTACGTAACACTCAAACATTTCAAAGACAGGTGGACAGGAGCTCGTACAAATGTCGGAGCTATTTCACCACAGGGATTTACACGTATTGGCCCGGCCATTAGGCACGCCGGTTTTTTATTGAGTAAGCACGTATCTAAAGCTAAATGGGTCATCTTGTTATCAGACGGCAAACCTAACGACTACGACAGATATGAAGGAAAGTACGGCGTGGAAGACATTAAGCAAGCCATTAAGGAATTACATAGCAAACATATTCAAAGCTACGCTGTTGCCATTGAGGAACAGGCTCGGTACTACTTGCCACAAATGTTTGGGGTCAATCATTACAGCATTCTTTCCAAACCCAACGATTTACCCGAAACAGTTTTAAAACTCTATAGAAGGATAGCCATGGCGAATAAGTGATGCTGTTATCCTCTCATTGATGCATCGTGAGCCTAATTTGCCAAAATCAATTTGGACCTCAAGCTAAAAATCTTGTGTCAATCATAAGGGGGTTTAAATCATCAGTTACCATAAAGCAGACTAATTGATACAAATTTTTCGTGGCAACCAAAGTATTACGAAAGTAAAATTGAAGATGAAAATATATTCAAGAACACAAAATACTATATCAGAAACAATCCTAAAAACCGGTCAGACACCGATTTCTACAACAAAAACGTAAATAATTAGTTCTACTGTTTCCCGTATGTCTATAGCGGTTCAATAACTTTCTCTAATTTAAGACTTCAAATACCATGTAATGCCAAAAAAATATAACTCTGTGCAGGAATACCTCAATGCAGTTCCGGAAGAAAGAAAACCAGCCTTCACCAGGCTAAGAGACACAATACTTAAAAACATACCTAAGGGTTTCGAAGAAACCATCCAGTACAATATGATAAGCTACGTAGTGCCGCACAGCATTTACCCCGCTGGTTACCATTGCAAGCCGGAAGATGCTCTTCCGTTTGCTTCCATCGCAAATCAAAAGAACTTTTTGGGTTTTTATCATAGTGGAATTTATGCACAATCGGCCATGCACAAATGGTTTACAGCTGAATTTCCGAAATATGCAAAGCGTAAGTTAGATATGGGCAAAAGTTGTGTAAGACTGAAGTACATGGATGATATCCCTTATGACCTTATTGGTGAATTGATGACTAAAATGACAGTAAAAGACTGGATTGAACTCTATGAAAAGAATATCAAAAAGTGAGAGAAATTGTAGAAAAGCAGCGTGAATTCTTTTTCACAGGTACAACCAAAGACATAAAGTTTAGACGTGATCAGCTAAAGAAACTTAAACCAATAATTAAGGCGAACGAATCGGTACTCTACCGAGCCATAGATAAAGATTTTAAGAAGTCGGTTTTTGAAACTTATGGTACGGAGTTAGGAATCATTTACCACGAAATTGACCTTGCCGTAAACAATTTAAATAGTTGGGCCAAACCCAAACAAGTACAAACTAATTTACTGAATTTTCCTGCACGTAGTTATACCATTCCTGAACCATTAGGTGTAAGCCTGGTAATTGGTGCCTGGAATTTTCCCTATCAACTGTCACTGGTTCCGGCTATATCGTCAATTGCTGCTGGCAATACCGTTGTTCTAAAGCCAAGCGAGGTTCCTTCATCTACCAGTTCGGTAATGGCCGGGTTAATAAATAATAATTTCGATCCGGCATTTTTTAAGGTGGTTGAAGGAGGTATATTGGAAACCACAGCATTGCTGGGACAAAGATTCGATAAAATATTTTTTACAGGAAGTACAAAGGTTGGTCGTATTGTATATAAAGCAGCCGCCAAACACTTAACACCTGTTTCCCTGGAGTTGGGAGGTAAAAGCCCAGCCTTCATCACCCAAAGTTGCAACCTTAAAATAGCCGTAAAACGCCTGGTATGGGGAAAGTTTCTCAATGCAGGTCAGTCCTGCTTAGCGGTGGATTATATTCTTGTTCATTCAAGCAAGAAGGATGAATTGTTAGAACTTCTCAAAAAAGAAATAGTGGCATCAAAGTACAGCTATGAGAATGATAACTACGTACAGATCATAAACCAAAGCAACATGAACCGACTAATGGCCGCTTTAGATCGATCTAAGATCTATTGTGGCGGTGAAATAAATTTGGATGAGCGATTCATCAGTCCAACCGTGATGCACAATGTTTCTTTTGATGATGAGATAATGAAGGATGAGATATTTGGCCCAATACTACCAGTAATAGAGTACAACAGCCTTGACGAGGCCATTAACCGGGTGAAAAGCCTGCCTCGCCCCTTGGCATGCTACGTTTTTACTAATAAAAAACAAATAAAGGATAAGGTGTTAAACAGTATCTCCTTTGGCGGTGGCGCGGTGAACGATGCAGTAATGCACTTTACAAACAGCAACTTACCTTTTGGTGGTGTAGGCGCCAGCGGAATTGGATCCTATCATGGAAAATTTGGGTTTGATGCCTTCTCCCATTTCAAAAGTGTTTTGGATAAACCTACCTGGCTAGAATTAAATTTAAAATACACACCTCGTAAGAAATGGAAATTAAAGGTTATTACATGGTTATTAGGGCAAAGACAGACAAAAGAAAACCGGCTGACTTTATGAGTTAAAAGCCAGCCGGAATATAACCTTCTACTACTCAGAAGATCCCCTCAGAAATTATCAAGTTAAATGTCAGAATAATTGTTTTACCCCTTGTCCGGCTTCTTGATTTACTTGTCCTGATTTTCGACTTCAACGCAAAAAAAACACGCCATACATGAATATCGGTCGAAAAAGTCAAAAATGAACTGAAACAGATTCAACAACCAACATTTACAATATCAGCGTACGCTGAAGTGATAGAACAGTTAGTTCACCCAAATCCCGCCCAAAAGACATCCTTTACATGACTTTTTAAATTCGACCATGCAATGTTTTAGTTAGGAGTGGGAATTAAAGATTACTATATGGTTACCAGGGCAAAGACAGATAAAAAAAACCGGCTGACTTTATGAGTTAAAAGCCAGCCGGAATATAACCTTCTACTACCAGAAGATCCCCTAAGAAATTCATTAAGCTAAATTTCAGCACAATTGTTTTACCCTTTGTCCGGCTTTTTGATTTGGTTGTCCTAATTTCCGATTTAAACGCAAAAAAAAACGCGATAATCATAAGTAGCGGTCGATAAAGCTATAAATGAACTAATACCCTTTCTACTTAAAAGAATCACTTTAAAAATTGTTCTTTCCTGCCCGTTCCGCAGACGGGTTTTGCCTATACATCTTCATAAAATCTAACAATAGTGGCTGTTGCACAACCCCGGCTTAGCATTTTATAATTGATTTGGCTGTGAACTTCTTCCTTTTTGAAAAATTAAAATACTCAAAACCAATAGGTTATTCCGTTTTGAATTTTTCTGTCCCGAAATTTAGGGATTAAATTTCTTTGCCAAATCAATTGTGCAACAGCCACAACAGCTACTGCTATTCCGAAAATTTTCTTCATTGTCTAGCCAAAAAACTCCTGCTCGCCCGAATGAACATCCGATTTTAAAAGCTAAACCGGCATCAAAGATGAATCGCCCTTACAGGGCTTAAATAACGTGAGTTCGGGATAAGGAATCCCGCAGGCGGGATTATTTGTGAAATAACAGTGTGCTGTTTATCAACGGATTAGATAATTAGATGGCTGTAGTTTAACATTGCGTTGATATTAATAGTTCATACTTGTCGGGTATGGCCTTGTACTTAGCATAGGCCTGAATGTCTTCTACCGACCTTTGAGCAAACTCATTTAGGAAGTTTCTACTGGTTTTTAGCGTTTGTTTTAGCTTAAACCAATTGAGGTATTGCTGTAAGTATTTGGTGGATACTCCCCAAAACTTATTATCCAACCATTTTTTCACTCTGTTATGGGTTGAGTTAACATGCTGAATATGGTAGAGACCCTGCTTAACCCTCTGTTTCATATCTGCCCTTAAAGGATGATGTTCCAGATTATTGTCTATGGCAAAACCTTTATAACTTACATGAGAGTCTGTACACAAAATAGTTTGTGCTGTAACTCTATGTCCAATAGAGTTTGCGATATCTTTTTTCTTTATCCTGCCGGTGGTGGCTACTGTTAATTCCATATGTCGTTTTCTATCCTGGGTAACAATGACGGCTATATGATCATTATTAACCCCTTTCTTGCTGGAAGAACCGCCTCGTTTACGCGGCTTTCTATCATTTACATCCATGCCTTTTTCTGAATGTAGAAAGAAAGTCTCATCGCTTTCAGTAATACCGGTAAAGCTATCTGTATCATTATCATCAAAAGATGACAACACCTTATGTCTCCAATCAAAAGCCGTCTTCTTATTGATGTGAAGCTTCTCCTTTATCTTGTCCAAACTCTGTTCCTTTGCCATCAACTGCAAATAATCATCTATCTTATCCTTTTTATGAATACCTGCCATCCAAGTGCCGGTATATTCCGTAAAACTGCGATTGCAAGACTTACATTTATAGCGTTGTGCACCTTTGTCTATACCAAACTTGACATATTTTGAGTGACCGCAATGAGCACAACAGCCTTGCTTGTTGTTTAACAAATGTCTTCTCATTTGCTGGCATTTGGGCAGAAAATGCTCATCTTTCACCTGTTCAAGTTCTCTTAGAAGATTCTCTTGATCTTCAGTTGAAAGACCCATGAAATAGGTTCTTATCTCTTCTTTTTTCATACTCCTAAGATAATAATAGCTAAATTAAACTACAGCCAATTAGATTAACTACGAATTTGCGAATTAGCGCGAAAATCTTGGTGATTAATTTGGAACGAAGAGCACTAATGTGTTTCACTGAAGCGAAACAGAGGTTGTTGACAACGAAAAAATTCGTGCATTCGTGGTTAAAAAATTGATAATCAAATCACTGTAAAAGTTTCTTAAGTCGAATTCGCGTTAAAATAATGCTTCAAGCGGAATCGGTATCTGTGCAATTACCGGCATAGTCGCTAAGTACACTAAAAACTTCTGCTTTACAACGAGATAGGAACAACACCGCATTTATGTTCCGTTGTTTTGACCATAAGAATGTTAAGTTATTTTAACGTGAATAATGTATAACCTAAATTAGGACGGAAAAAGCTCCGTAGGAGCTTAATATTTGTGGCCTGGGGTTTTTACTCCAGGCTACAAAGCGAAAAACGTGAGAATTTGGCGGCATTTTTGACCAAAAATGATGACAAATTCGGCAATTAATCTTATCCATTATTCACGTTATTTTAAGATAATCTCATCAGAAAATAGCATAGAATCATATTTGGAACCTGCGTGATGCCATTCCGGTAATTTCCCATAAGTATATGCAATTACCCTTATGTATCGCGTTCGTACATCTTCAAATTCAGTTGTCAGGTTTTGTTTTAAAGCACCTTTTTCTTCCGGCATAATTGTATTGGTAATGGTGTCAAGCAATATATACTCATCTTCCGCATTGTCTTTAACGTATATTTCGACCTTTACAGGAAAAATAATCCATGAACCGGTATTTTGGAAGAAGCCCATTGACAACGAATTAATGGGCTGTTTCTCATCCAAATCTATTTCGATATCGATATTTTGCCCGGAAAACCCTTGCCATTTTCCGCTTCTTAAGTTATCCGTGTCTCCTTGTTTGCCATCCAGTAAGCCATATTTTCCCCCTCCATCGTAACTGGGGTGGTAGGTGCTGTGTTTGGCATTTAGCCGATGTAATTTCCCAATTGCCTTATGATATACAAGCGTGCTTTCAGAAATGGGGTATTTTTTTACATCAGAGATCACTCTTGCCTTAATGGTTGCGTTATCCTTAAGAAATATCGGTTTCGTATATTTTTTATGCAAATGTGTTACGCTGTCATCATTTATTGTGTAGTAAACAGGCAGGTCTCCATATAAGGAACGTAATGTGACCTTTCTTCCCTTTTCAGAGATCTTAGTATCAGGCGTAATTATACAATAACCTTCAAGATTGGTTAGTTCTTCTATTAGTCTGTCATATTTTGTAAGGTTGTTTTCTAGCCAATAAGGCCGGTTCTCTTTAAGCCATAAAGTTCTGTACTCCTTTCTTAATTCTTCTACTTCTTGTAATAGTTCGCTTATCTCTTTTTTAATTTCTATAGCGGATATTTCTGAATCGGTATTTATATAATGAAATAATGCTATGCGCAGAAGGTTTTTATTGAGCGTAAACTGAACTTGACGGATAGCAAATTTGAGGTACTCAATGGTTATAGCGTTATTAGTAACCTGAGCAGTTAAACTGTCAATACTATTATTCAGGTTTGTTAGCTGGCTCAGTAGCTTTAAATTTTCCTGCCTCTTTTCTTCAGAACTATATTCAAGATGTATTGGGAATATTGATTCAAAAAACCGGCTGTTTCTTAATGCGTTTCTTACTTCCCTTTGGTGAAGATTAGAGAATTCGATAATAAGGTCTGTGAGTGATCCATTCTTCACGCCGTAAAAAAGTTCGTCGTAAGCACTATTGAACATTTTAAAACGTGCTGTTCTTTTTTTATCAGATTGTTCCTTTGAATTACCGTATGCAGGAGCTTTCCAACTATTTTCAGCCCCCCATATTAAACCGTGCCAGTTGTTGTGAAAGAAGTTTAATCCGTCATCATCCCAACTTGTATTTAGTACCCCGCTGGCTTTGTGTTTGTATCCGTCGCGGATGAAGTTATATATATTAATTTCTGCTGTATGAATATTCGGAAATATAGTTGACCAACAACTGATTCCGGGAGCAACCCAAAAATCAAGTCCGCTATTTGCTAAAGGGGCAATGGCATAATCGAAGCTATCGGCAATATGATAGCCCCATGCCATAACGGTAATATCTTTGGGCAGCTGATCAATTGAATTAGGATAACGACTTACAATATCCCCCCACATTAGTATGTTTTTATCATACTTTTCCAGAATTTTATTTAGTTTATTGATGTGATATATATAAACGCCATCGATACCTAAGCTATCAACCATTTCTTTCGATTTTCCCTCTCCCAGTCCATGGGTTTCATCACAGTTAATATTAAAAAATTTACTACCAAATTCTGGCACTATTTCCGAGTAAACATCTTCAAGAAACTCATAGGATTCTTTTAAAGCAGGGGAGATAATGTGGTCGTTTTCGGCAAGGTGCTTATAGTCAGGATGCGATAAGGTTTCTTCCATATGCCCAAAAGATTGATAACTTCCAATAAGCTGAACATGATATTTTTTGGCGTATTGGCTTAACTCATGTAATTGTGCTTTTGAAATACCACTGGCAGGGGCTATACCAGGGTGCTTTTCCAATTTAAAAACATGCTCAATGTATAAATGAAAAAAATTCTGTTTGTAAGAAGCCATCGTCCTGATCTGCTCCTTTAGTAATTCCATGCTTGGTATAGGGCCTCTGCTAATATCGTCTTGCCAGGCGCGAACAGGAAAATCCGGATAGTCATGGATCACCATAGATGGGATAGTGTTTCCTGTTTTGTTGGCGGTGATTATTTGCTTTAAGGTCTGAACACCGTAAAAGATTCCTGCATCTGTTTGAGCAATAATTTTTATTTTTTTCGAGGAAATATCCAATACATACCCTTCTGCACCAGTACTAAATGTTGGGTTTAACTTGTTTCTCCTTAAAACAGTAGCTAATTCTTCTGCCGAAGCAGCCTTTATAAATTCAATACTGCTCTTAGGTTTTGCCTTGTTCTTTAGTTGAAAACCTAATTCCTTTTCAATACAGTTTGATAGTTCTATTATTAAAAAAGTATCTAAGTCATTACTTATGATTTTGGTTGGATTTGTAAACTCAAATTTTGCATTTTTAAGTTCTAACTTTTGCGGAGTAGGTATAAGTTTTATCTGTGCACTTAAATTAACCTGAAGTGCGATGCTAATTAAGGTTACTAGGATAAGTCTGTTCATATTAATACATGTAGTGCGGGGTGTCCGCTTAAGTCTGACCGATGGATTTGTTTTATAATAAAGTTAGTTGTTTTAATCTAATCGGGCATGCCTGGTTAGATTAAATTTATAGAAGTCGTCACTTAAATACTTAACTTAGGATTCAATAAAATTAGGGTTATTATGGAAATTTTTAAAGGTCAAAACCTTCTACAATTTGCTGATCGGTTCAAAACCGACCTTGATTGCTTCAGATTTTGAAGTAATCCTCCCGCTTTCTTTAAGAGAAGGATATCTTTTCAAAAGAGCTTCAATTTCTTTTTGAAATTTCATTCTAAGAATTTATTAAGCACAACGGCAGTCCTCGCAAAAAGCTCCTTATGGCTAATTTTTTGTTTGCCTAAGTTAGTTAGAACCGGAATTAGCCGCAAATAAACATGCAAAAGCATGATGCATCTTTGCACAAAGTCATAGCCATGTTCATATCCTGCGGTAAAGTTGTGCCTAATATTTTTTTGTTTCAATAACTTCGCAAAACATACGCGAATGAGACACATTCTTATCACCGGTTCCAACGGACAAATAGGAAGCAATTTAGCCTGCATGCTGGCTGATGCTTATCCCGGAGTAAAAATTCTTTGTACTGATCTTCACCCAAGCGACAATTCTGATTTCGAATCGGAAACACTCGATGTGTTGGACTCTGAAAAATTCAGGCAATTGATTGAAAAATATGAGATCAATGAAATCTATCATTTAGCCGCAATCCTTTCTGCCGCCGGTGAAAAGCGCCCGGAAATGGCCTGGCAGATCAATTTTAAGGGACTGATGAATGTATTGGAAATTGCGCGGGAGTTTGGAACAAAGGTTTTCTGGCCTTCATCTATAGGTGTATTTGGTAAAACCACTCCCGATTTTGACGTTCCTCAGGCCACAATATGTGAACCCACCACTGTTTATGGCATCAGCAAGTTTACAGGTGAAATGTGGTGTCAGTATTATCATCAGCAATATGGTATTGATGTGCGAAGTGTGCGCTTTCCGGGTATTATTAGCCATCTGGGCGAACCTGGCGGAGGAACTACCGATTATGCCGTGGAAATATTTCACAAGGCACTGAGCCACAGTCATTACGATTGTTTTTTGAAAGCCGATACCTATTTGCCCATGCTGTACATGAATGATGCAATTGAAGGAGTATTAAGGCTTATGGAAGCTCCGGCCGAATCTCTTACTATTAGAATGTCCTATAACATTTCGGGAATGAGTTTTTGTCCGGCTGAATTGGCACAAGAGATTCAAAAACACATCCCTGATTTTACGATTGATTACAAACCTGATTACCGGCAGGCTATTGCGGAGAGTTGGCCTTCAAGTTTAGACGATTCGGTAGCAAGAAATGACTGGAATTGGGATCCGAAATTTAATACCGAAAGCATGGTGAAAGATATGATCTCTCATTTGAGGGCTTCTTCGGGGGTTTCTGTTTGATTGTAAATGGCCCTTATATTTAGTTATTGTTGCTTACGTTTTTGTATAGCTTGCTTAATTCCAAATATTTTTCAGGAGTTCCGCCTTCAAAAGGTATCATAAAAAAACTGTATGAGTGTTTCTTACTTCCCTTAAAAAGGTATTGTTCCTGTGGCATAGAATACCAACTATCGTCTCCTCCTAAACCACGTTGTCCTAAATCTATATTTAGTTGCACTAAATCTTTCTCCTTTATATCAATGGTGTGTTTACTTCTATTTGAGTTTTTGTAATCTGTTCCGTTGGTGGTGTCAAAATCTTCATTTTCCATATGAAGCGCGCTAAATCCAAATCCGTTTACATTATTGGAAACGAATAAAATTCCATTACTGTTTTCATCAGACAGGGCCAACCATCTCGTATCTGTTTTATAACCATTGTCTTGTGGCCGAATGTATGGTACATATTGGTCAGCCACTTTTGATGAGTACAAATCAATAAAAGCCGAGGAGTTACGGTCTTGGTAATTTTCCCAGGGTCCTCTTCCGAAATAGGTTAAATTACTATGGGTCCCGGGCATTTGCATACGCATACCAATTCTTGGAATATCACCTTTATAGGCAGTTGTATCTAATGTGTTTTTGATATGAATAACTCCATTACCATAAATTGTATAGATTGTAGTAAAAGTAGTTTCAACAGCAGGTAAAGTGTAAGTAACTGTCAATAAAATGCTGTGGTTTTGAGATTGATCAACACTAAAATCTGTAACCGTAGCTCTATTTGAAGCTATTTTCCACCCAATATTTTTCCATTCCATGCCATTTCCAAAATCATTATCGGTTGGGGCTCGCCAAAAATTCGGTTTAGGGCCTCTTTCATCTTTAAGTAATTCATTGTCATTGAAAGTATAGGATGTTATTCTACCGTCGTTTTTATTAAAAACAATATTTAGTTGATCATTCGAAAAAGTGAGAATTCCCTTAGAGTCTTCTACCTTTAATTTTGGACTTTCTGGAATATTTGTCTTTGTGTTTTTGAATTTACCGGTCAAGGCAATTTGTTCGTGAGCTACTTCAAATCCTAATGGTAAAATATCCCAATTGCTTTTTGTAGTCGCGGCTATTTCTACAAAATATTCGGTGTTTGCTATGAAATTTATGTCTTTGAGCGGAATGCGAATTAGTTTTCCGGTATGCGTTTCAACATCAACATTTTCAAACGTAAAGGTTTTTAAAACTTTGCCATCTGCTTTAATTTGAGCTGTGAAATTGAAGTGATTGAGGTTTGTGAAATCATATAAATTTTCAATAAGAACCCTCAATTCGTTGTGTTCGTTTATGCCTTTGTGTTTAAAATTAATAAACTCATAAGCTTTCTTAACCTCATAGAGTGCCGGTTGCGGAGTGCGATCGGGAAATACGATGCCGTTGTTAAGAAATGTATTATCTGTTGGCATGTTTTTGCCATAATCTCCACCAAAGGCATAGTAACGTTCTCCCTTATTATTGGTTTTCCAGATGGATTGATCAACCCAATCCCAAATAAAGCCCCCTTGTAAATTATCGTATTGTTCAATAATGTTCCAATAGTCCTGAAAGTTTCCGGTGCTGTTTCCCATTGAATGCGCATATTCACTGGGTATAAATGGTCGGTCTGTTTTAGATTTACCCGCTGCTTCAAAACGGGCAGGAGTAGGATATTGAGGTACAATTATATCGGTATTACTTTCCATGTCATAAATACTTCCATCATATTCCTTGTAAGTACGTTCATATTGTACGGGTCGTTTGCTTCTATCATTATTTTTTATGGCAGTGTATCCTTTAAAAAAGTTAACTCCGTTGCCACCTTCATTTCCCATTGACCAAATAATTACCGATGGATGATTTCTATCACGTTTCACCATACGGACCATTCTATCTACATGCGCTTTTTCCCAATTCGGTTTCTTAGCTAAGGAATATTTGCCATAATACATGCCATGAGATTCTATATTAGCCTCATCCACAACATATAAACCGTAATAGTCACATAGCTCATAAAATCTTCTTCCTCTCGGATAATGACTTAAACGAACAGCATTAATGTTATTTTCTTTCCACATGCGAATATCTTTCATTATCAATTCTTCAGACATTACATGCCCTGTTTCAGGATCTGTTTCCTGTGCATTAACTCCTTTTAATGTAATGCGTTGCCCGTTTACTAATAGTAATCCGTTTTTTATCTCAACAGAGCGAAAACCTATTTTTGATGAGGTGGTTTCAATCAGGTTGTTTCTTTCATCTTTTAATTCTAAAACAAGTGTATAAAGATTTGGATGTTCAGCACTCCATGGTTTAACATCAGGAATTGTTGATTGAAAACTGACTGACGTTGTATATGATTTTTTGGTACGAAAAGTTGATTCATCAGTAGCGATTATATTTTGGTTAATGTCTGACACCTGATAAGACAGCGTAACAGTTTTATCTTTAAGAAGATGATTTTCCAGGTCTATATTCATGGATAGATCACCATTGGTATAAGCAGCATCCAGGACGGAGATTATTTCAAAATCCTGAATTCTGATTTTGGGTTGTGCATAGATAAATACATCTCGTTCAATGCCACTAATACGCCAAAAATCCTGACATTCCAAATAGGAACCATCTGTCCAACGAAAAATTTGTAGTGCTACTGTATTTTTTCCGGCTTTAATTGCATCGGTAATGTTGAATTCGGCAGGTAGTTTACTACCTTGAGAATAACCGGTAAACTTCCCATTTACCCAAACAAAACCCCCCGATTTCATAGCTCCTATATGTAAATAAACATTCTTGTCTTTCCAGTTCTTATTAAGAGTAAACTCTCTTATATATGTGCCAACGGGATTGTAATTGTCCGGAACGTCTCCGGGATTCTTAGGGTAAATTCCATCGGTCAATTCCATATCTTCAGCAACCGGAGCCTTATAGTCGGCAAATTCATATTGATGGTTTACATAGATAGGTACTCCAAACCCCTCAACTTCCCAGTTAGATGGTACTTTAATATCATCCCAATCTGAAGCATCAAATTTGGGGTTCATGAATGTTGTAGGACGTTCTTTGGGGTTTCTTACCCAATTAAATTTCCAGATACCATTTAATGATTTGAAATATTCAGGCTTGTCAGCTTCTCGTGCTTCAATAGTTGTGAATGAGGTAAAAGAAGCGCGAGCAGGCAATTTTAACGCACTAATTACTTGTTCATTTTCAATGTAGTATTTGTAGTCTGTAATAATGTCTTTTTGTTGACTATACATTGTTCCGGGCAATAGAATGGTGGCTAGTATGAAGTATATATGTCGTCTCATTATAATCATTTATTAATTGAAGCTTGATTATCCAATTTTATGTGTACTTATTGTCATAATTACCGGTTTTGAAAGCTTTACTGTTTTCGTTGTCTAAAACATTCGTAAAGGACTATCCCTGTTGCGACAGACACATTTAAAGAATCAAAATCTCCCGGCATTTCAATAGCAACGGATGCATCGGCTATTTCCCTAATAGATTTCCGCACACCCAGTTCTTCACTTCCCATTACAATGCAGCAAGGTGCGGTCATATTTATACTTTCCGGTGAGCTGCCTTTCATATCCGCCGTAAATATCTTAATTCCGTTTTCTTTAAGGTGGGTGAGTACGGGGCGTAATTTTTTCTCTCTTACAATTTTAACCCTTTCAACGGCACCTGCCGACGCTTTTACTACCTGGGCAGTTACCTGGGCATTTCCTTTTTCCGGAATTATAATGGCATCAACACCCATACAAAGAGCCGAACGGCATATTGCACCGAAATTGCCTACATCTGTTACCCCGTCAAGTGCCAAAAATAGAGGCGTGCCCCCATGTTCATACACAAAGGCAAGTACATCATCTATACTATAGTATTTAACAAGGGCATTAAACGCTATTACTCCCTGATGATTTTTTCCCGTAATGCCATCTAACTTGCCCCGTGGAACAAATTGAAAAGGGACATCAGCATTGCGCGCCAAATGAATGATCTCCTTTTGAAATACGGAAGACGTGTAATTGCCGATTAACACTTTATCTATGCTACCGGCCTGTTCCAGGGCTTCTAAAACCGGTTTGCGACCAAAAATGAAAGATGGTTTACTCGCCATACTTTGCAATAAGACCAGCTTCTATTTCTTCAAACTTTTGCGCGTCACTTTCGTTACCGTTTTCTTTGGCCAGGTTTGTCATATTGTAAATTGTAGCCCTTGCGTTCTGGTTCTTTTCTTCTCTAAATTCAATATTTCGTGGTGCAGTTGCCACAAAGGTGACCATTTTGGCAGCATTGTTCACTAATTTGCTGGATAGTTCCGATGCCTTCTCGTTTTCTCCTATGGCATATAAACCTTCTGCTACTTCAGGAAGTTTAACCATAATAAACAAATCGTCCATAGGCAGGGCCCCAGTGAAAAACCTTTCCATCATCAGGTCATATATTTCAATGGCCTTTTCCTTTTCATCTATTCTGGCCAGGCCGGCAAACGTTTTTACGTATGTTTCGAGCAAACGGCTACCCTGCCTCCTTGCATTATCATTTAAAAATGCACCACCGGCAACGTTTCCGTCGTCCAAAGTATTCATGATCAGATCGTAAGATCTCATGGCGTTAACATGTGGGTCAAACGGACTGTAATCTTCTGATAAAACCTGTGGATCTAAAATTGAGGTAAGTCTGAAGGCCGTTCCCTCTTGCCTTATATACGGTGACAAGCCAAGATTATTAGGCAGCGATTCGCCTGTAAAGAAAATGGGGCGTTCATTTATATAACGGGCAATAAGATCAAGGATCATAAGCTCATCACGAATAACGCGCTCCTTCGGGAGCCTGAATATCATGGTATCCTGTGCCATTTCAGCATCTTCAGGAGTTAGTACACCATTCTTTACCTGAGCATCTAAATCAACAGGCAGAACCAACGTGTTAGTTGGAATAAAATTCACCCATTCACCATCGGTTAACTGCCGTTTCGTTTCCTGGCTATCGTCCTTTACAAATTTTATCACTTCCGATAGATCAGCGGCCGGTATCATTTCCAAAACATTGGTTACTTCCAGTTTACTGCCTTCATAATCATCCTTATCAAATGTGATATCCAGGCCGGGCTGTAATCCGTTATGTTGTTTTACCTGATCGATATACCAATCGCCTTTAAGTAAACTGTTGTTTACTATTCGCACATCTTCACGCACACCTTCAACCCCCTGAGCGTACCAAAGGGTATAAGTATCGTTGTCGCCTTCGGTGAAAATGATGGAGTTGGGCAGTGTGGAATTCAGGTAATTTTTACCGGTAGCCTGAGCGAGGTGTGTTTTATTTCTATTATGATCGTCCCAACCCTGACTAACCATAAGTATTGGTGCAATGGCTGTAATGGCTGCAAACACACCAGTTTTAAGGGTTGTTGACTTATCTTTCAGTAGCATGGCTATACCGAATAAAACAGCTAGGCCGGCAAGTGCTATCACCAGAATTAAAAAAGCCGTAATCGGATTCATGGCATTAAAACCAAGGACCAATAAGGCCAGCATAACACCCATTAACCCAACGCACAGGCTGCCAAAATTCTTCCACCTTTCACTCTCGGCTGCTTTTACCAAACCGGCTACTGCTAAGCCAATCCACATGGCAAAGGCCATAAAGGAGCCCACGTAGGCATAGTCTCTTTCGCGTGGTTGCATAGGTTCCTGATTCAGATAGAACACAATGGCTATACCGGTTAACAAAAAGAGTGCGGTAAGTACTCCGGCATCTTTATAATTGTATTTAAAGTGAAATAAAACTCCTATCAATCCCAAAATGAACGGTATTAGATAAAAATGGTTTTTAGCCTTATTCAATGCCAAACTATCAGGATATGCATCGGCCTTCACCGTTCTGCCGCTGTCAATAAATTCAATACCGCTTTCCCAGTTTCCATCCGATGGTCCTCCATGGCCCTGAATATCATTTTGCCGTCCGCCGAAATTCCAAAGAAAATAGCGCCAGTACATGAAATCCAATTGGTACGTATATAAGAAATTCAAATTATCGAACATAGAAGGCCTTGACTTGCCAATGCCCAGCCAATCGGCATAAAACTGTTTTTTATGCTCTTCGTGGATGTTCCATACCCGCGGAAAGAGCATATTATCTTCGTCCTTGAATACGTACTTTATCTTATCGTCAATATCAACATATTTCCCTTCTTTTTGTATATAAACATCGTCAGTACGTTCGTAATCTATTGGCTTGGCGGTATAAATATTGCCATAAAGCAGGGGTCTGTCACCATATTGTTCTCTGTTTAAATAGGAGAGCAGGTTAAATACATTTTCCGGGTTGTTTATATCAATGGGCGGATTAGCGTTTGAACGAATCGGAACCATAATGTAACTGAGGTATCCGATAAGAATAAAGCTTAATCCCAGCGTGCCTTTAAGGATCAGTTCACGCTTATCTCGCAACACATACAAGGCAACCACTAATGCTGCGGCTATTAAAAACTTCAAAATTCCTGATGCACTGCCGGCTCTGAGCAACAATGACAGAGCTACTATACCAAGCGCTCCAAGTGCAATGTACAGGAATAACTTCTTCTGCGAATTGGCATAATGAATAAGCGTAATGAGTGCTGTTACAATTAAAATTACAAGGAAAAGTAAACCACTTCCAAAGGGTAGTCCCATACCATTTACAAAAGACAGTTCAAAGGCTGATGCTAATTTCGGAAGTTCCAGAATAATGCCGTATTGTACCAAAAGCAACAAACCACAACCTGCCAAAAAGGCGAGTACTATACCCTTAACATTCACTTTTTCCGTTCTATAGAAATAGAATAACAAGGCTATAGCGGGCAGGGCAAGTAAGTTCAATAAGTGTACCCCAAGTGAAAGACCAATAATGTATGCAATACCGAGTAACAACCTGTCAGACCATTTCTCATTGGCGTGTTCACTCCATTTAAGTGCCATCCAAACTACGGCCGAGGTGAGCAAAGTAGATACGGCGTAAACTTCAGCTTCAACCGCGTTAAACCACTGTGAATCCTGATAAACGAAGGCTAAAGCCCCAATTATTCCTGAGGCTATTACAGCCCAGATCTTTTTGCCTTCCAGTTCGCCTTCTTTGTTGCGCAACAGTCTCTTAGCCAGAATAGCTATGCTCCAATAAACGAACATGGCCGCCAGGGCGGTTGACAGAGCCGACAAAAGATTTACAGCCAGAGCCACATGTTGGGCAGGCACAAACATGGAAAAGAAACGTCCGAGCATCAGATATAACGGTGCTCCCGGGGCATGAACAACCTGCAGTTTGTCGGCTGCGGCAATAAATTCGCCACAGTCCCAGAAGCTGGCTGTTTTTTCCATGGTGAGCGCGTACGTTAGCATGGCTATGGCAAAAACAACCCAGCCGGCAATATTATTTATCTTTTTGAAATTCATTAAAGTATTTTCTTCGGTGCGCCAAAAATAGAAAACATCCTATTCTGTTAATGATATTCATGAACATTTACTTGATGAAATATAGGTAGTTTCTTTATCTTTGCAGGCCTTAAAATTCATCCTTGTTTGGATTTTATGTTGTTCTTGTTAATTATTGGCCTATGGTGTAACTGGCAACACGTCTGGTTTTGGTCCAGAAGAGTCTAGGTTCGAGCCCTAGTAGGCCAACGCAGTTGCAGCCGAATAGGGCGAGAAGCCTGTGCTGAGCGCAGTAAGCCCCGGTTGGAAACAAAATAATGAAAAGTCTTTTGTCTGAACAAAAGACTTTTGTTCTTTGAAAGCTTTGGAGATATTGGTAATCGCAAGTAAATTAAATACCTTTGCGCCTCCAAATTGCCATGGTACAAGACGTTAAATTATTTTCAGGCCGGAATTCGAAATATTTAGCACAAAAAATTGCTGAGGAATACGGCCAGGGACTGGGTAAAATTTCAATTCAACAATTTAGTGACGGGGAGTTTCAACCTGCTATTCTCGAATCTGTGCGCGGTGCTTATGTTTTCTTTATTCAAAGTACCTTTTCACCAGCTGATAATATAATGGAATTGTTGCTTATGATTGATGCTGCGAAAAGGGCATCTGCGGGTTATATTACAGCGGTTATACCATATTATGGCTATGCCAGACAGGATAGAAAGGATAAACCGCGTGTAGCTATTGGTGCTAAGTTATTGGCCGATTTGCTTACTGCCGCAGGAGCTAACCGAATAGTTACCATGGATTTGCATGCCGCCCAAATACAGGGGTTTTTTAACATCCCGTTCGATCACTTGGAGAGCACGCCCATTTTCTACGAGTATATTCAGTCGTTGCACTTGGATAACTTAATTGTGGCTTCACCGGATATAGGTGGTACAAAAAGGGCAAGAAATTACGCCAAGTATCTCGATACGGATTTTGTGATGTGCGACAAACACCGAAAAGTAGTTAACGAAGTGGCAGAAATGCGCATAATTGGAGATGTAGAAGGTAAAAATGTGGTGTTGGTTGACGATATGGTTGATACAGGCGGAACCCTGTGCATGGCCGCAGATGTGATGATGAGGCATAGAGCAAAAAGCGTACGGGCCATTTGTACCCATCCGATTTTATCCGGAAATGCCATGGAAAAAATTGAAGCTTCGCAACTAACCGAACTGGTAGTATGCGATACATTACCACTACAAAAACAAAGCTATAAAATTAAAGCACTGAGCTCGGCTCCTTTATTTGCAAAAGCTATTAGAGCCACTCACGAAAACAGATCGATAAACTCATTGTTTATCAGATATTTGAAAAAATTAGAGTTATAAAAAGTTATGAAAACTGTGAAGATAGATGCGCAAAAGCGCGAAGAACTGGGATCGAAATTTGCACGTCGCGAAAGACGTGAAGAGCGTATTCCGGGTGTTATTTACGGAAGTAAAGAGAATGTACACATTTCAATAAATGAATTGGATATAAGCAAAATTGTTTACACACCCGATTTCTTTAAAGTAAATGTAGAGGTTGATGGAAAATCTTATGAGGTATTGTTAAAAGACATTCAATTCCATCCGGTTACCGATAAGGTTACGCATGTTGACTTTCAGGAATTGGTGAAAGGCCGGAAAATTAAAACCGAAATTCCAATTGAATTAAAGGGAACTGCCGCCGGAATACAGGAAGGTGGTAAGCTTCAGCAAAAATTAAGAACACTAAGTGTTCGTATAAAGCCCGAAAACCTGATTGAATCATTCGATATTGACGTAAGTGAACTGGAATTGGGATCATCCTTAAAGGTTGGAGACCTTGAAACCGGTGAGATTGAAGTACTCACACCACTTGCCAACCCAATAGCTTCAGTAATGATACCACGGGCTCTTAAATCGGCTGTGGCAGAGGCCGAAGAAGGCGAATTACTTGAAGGAGAAGAGGGAGAAAGTACGGAAGGTGAAGGTGGCGATTCAACTGCTGAAGGCGGAGAAGCAAAAGCTGATAGCGGTGATGCTCAGGCCGAAGGTTAAGTTCCAAAGCCAATATTCAAATAGTAAACACATTCCAAATCTCAGTTTTCAAGCTTCTAAATAGTGAGAACTTTGCAGAATTCATTTCGCGAAGAAATTCGATGCTTGAAGAAATTTCATAAAGGGAACAACCTATTAATTTTAAATTTTTTAAATATTTAAAAAAGGAAGAAGTTCAAACCGAAATGGTTATTGGACAACTTTTAGTCTTTTCTGCAAAGTTCTTGTAGTTTGAGTTCTATGATTTGTATTTTGAATATTGTTTGTGATTTGTCTTTTGATTTTTGCGATTTCAAATGAAGTATTTATTTGCCGGACTTGGTAACATAGGCTCAAAGTATGATGGCACGCGTCACAATATTGGTTTTGATGTGGTTGATGCCATAGCTACGGAATTCGGTGCAAAATTCATAACCGGCAAACTGGCCGACAGGGCGGATTTCAGATACAGAGGAAAAACCATTTACCTTCTTAAGCCAAACACATACATGAATTTGAGCGGTAAGGCCGTAAAATATTGGCTTGACCAATATAAAATTTCAACGGAAAGACTACTGGTTATTGTAGATGACATAGCCTTGCCTTTTGGTAAGTTACGTTTACGTGGCAAAGGCTCACATGCCGGGCATAATGGGCTGGCCAGTATTGAGCAACTTATTGGCGGAGCCAACTATCCACGTCTGCGTTTTGGTATAGGTGATAACTTTAGTAAAGGCAAACAAGTAGATTATGTACTCGGTAAGTGGTCTGATAAAGAAGACGAGGAATTAGCTTCTTATATAGAAACAGCCCAAAGAGCCTGTTTAAGTTTTGTGGCCCACGGTTTAAGCAATACCATGACGGAGTTTAATTGAGCTAATTCTTAAACCATATAAGGGCAAATAAGTAATTCCTTCAATGGTTAAACTCTCAATCCTTATTACCGATTTATCTTTTATATGTCCTTATGTGCCTTATGTGGTTCAAAAAGTAACAAGACCATCATGATTGCCCCGGGCATTGAACTCCATAATCCTTCCCACCGGATAACGCAAATGTGTTTTCTCATAGTGCGGAGATTTTTTATATAAGTGGTATAGCTGTGCGAATTGGCTTTTTGCAAAATTTTCATCAGCCTGCCGAAGACTGTCTAACTCAGCGATCAAAGTAGTATCCTGTTGTATCATTTTTAATGCGGTTTCTTCAAACAAATACGTCGAAAAGTATTCCTTTTGCATGAGTATTCCATCAAAAAAATTCCAGGCAAAAAAGGAGTCGGAGGCTGTTGGCTCTAAGGTTTCAATGATGTAACGGTCGGCTTCCTGACCGAGATTAACTAAGTAGTCACCTGCATAAAATTGCCGGTCTGTAACCTCTGTGCGGGTGGCAATGTTGTTATGCAGATAGTGGTTTTCGTAAGCATTTGGGCCGGTATCAAAGTCTTCAATAAAATATTGTTCAATTTGTATGATACTGTCTTGCCCCAGTCTTTTCATAACTACGCCATTCATTTCTAAACGTTCAATTACTTTGCTATAAGCCTGCGGAATAAGGTAGGCTTTTGGTGTGATAATAGTATCTGCGGGAACGTATTTACCGAAGTAGGGAATCAAAAGATCTTTTGGTTTACTCCTGTCATATTTAAAAGCCGGCAAGCCCGTAACCTCACTTACATATCTTATGGTATCAAACCCTCGAAACGTAATGCTATTTGCTATGGTATCTAATCGCCAATTAAGGTGGTAAGGGGTGTTGGCATAGGTCTTTTTTACTGATTCACTTCTTGCGGTTGCAAGCAAATCTTTATTATAAACCATAACCCCAATAATACTTTGCATGAGATGGTAATTGCTCCAAACCCTGTCTTTAAAGGGTTTTAGCATGTGTGTTTCAGAGATAAAACTCCACGATCCGTGTAAAGCTGCGTAACCTGATGAAAACCTCGGACCATCATTAAAAGCCATAATTCCGTCTTTTACTGTTGATCCCATTTGAAATACATAGGGTGATACCGGCCAGCCTCTGTTTTCCATATCTTCCAGTAATTGCGGAATGAATGTATTCTTCAAAACGCCCGCTAATGCCATTTCCATTTTTTCCGGAACCGTATTGATCAATGTGATGGCATCTCGGTAGTCGGCACCGTTGGTTGTATGGTTGTCAACGAATACTTCGGGCTTTAACCGACTGAACACCTTGTTAAATGTTTGCGCATTCTTGGAATCAGCCTTAATAAAATCTCTGTTCAGGTCAAGGTTTTTGGCATTTCCCCTAAAGCCGTAAGCATCAGGTCCGTTCTGGTTTGCACGGGTAGTTGAATTCCGGTTGAGTGCACCGCCCACATTATAATAAGGTATGGCTACAATGTTTATATGATCTAGCCAGGTCCTAAGCGAATCGTTGGTAAGAATATCGCGGTATAATATCATGGTAGCATCCACTCCGCATGGTTCACCCGGGTGTATGGCATTGTTGATGAAAAGGAGTGGTTTGTTGCTTGCTACAAGTTCGTCTATCGAAAATTCATATTTTTTGGAAAGAATGGCAAGGTGAAGCGGTCGCCCGATGTCTGTTTCACCAATTTCAATCACCTTAAGCTTGGTAAATGCCTGGTCTAATTTCTTGAAGTAGTCAATACCTTCATCATAAGCTGCAGAATAGTTTTCGTTCTTTTCAAAAGGAGTCAAAAGTTCTTCTTCGGAAGGGTTGGAAATGCTGATTCTGTCGCATGATATAAATGCGAATGTTACAAGTAAACAGATAATAAATTTTGTCATATGTAGCTAATTAACCGCAAAGAGTTCTTTGAGTGCTCCGTGGTTATTAATATTGATACCACTTTAACATTCAAAAGGTGTATTTATCAATTATTCTTTTTAAAGTTAAATTGGTATGAGTCTTCGCCTGACTAATTTACATTATTGCTGTTAATTACAATCTTACAACTAATGGATCACACCTTTTTATGAATAGGTATTTAAATTCGCGAACCGGCCCGACTAAGCACGCGGGTTTGTGGATAAAAAGATAAGCTTATGAAAATTTTCTGCATTGGAAGAAATTATGTAAATCATGCCAGAGAGATGAATAGTAAAGTGCCTGAAAAGCCTATGGTGTTTATGAAACCGGCAACAGCACTACTCAAACCTGGCAACGACTTTTACCTTCCCGATTTTTCAAATAACGTACATTATGAGTGTGAACTAGTGGTTAAGATATGCAAAAATGGAAAGCACATCGAAAGGCAGTTCGCATCTCGCTATTACAAAGAAGTGACTCTGGGAATAGATTTTACTGCGCGTGATGTTCAGGCTAAGTGCAAGGAAAAAGGACATCCGTGGGAAATTGCCAAGGCATTTGATAACAGCGCACCCATTGGTGAATTTGTTGGCGTGAAAGACGGAATGAAAAATTTGCACTTTAAACTTTTAAAGAACGGTGAAGAAGTTCAAAAAGGAAACAGCAACGATATGATATTCAATATTGATCATCTGATAAGTTACATTTCGAAAATATTTTCCCTTCAAAGGGGCGATCTGATAATGACAGGAACGCCTGAGGGAGTAGGCCCAGTGGCTATTGGAGATGTTTTGACAGGGATTTTGCAAGACGAAGAATTACTTAGGGTAAATGTGAAGTGAGTTAGAGCTTAGAATAATTACTTTTTCGTAGGAATGCTGCTTATTTTTGCAGCCCAATTTTATAACCTATGTCTTATTACTTTACATCAGAATCGGTTTCAGAAGGTCATCCGGATAAGGTGGCTGATCAAATTTCTGATGCCATTTTAGATAATTTTCTGGCGCACGATCCTGACTCTAAAGTGGCTTGTGAAACGCTTGTTACAACAGGTTTAGCTGTACTTAGCGGAGAGGTTAAATCCGATGTCTATGTCGATTTGCAGAAAGTAACTCGTGGCGTTATACGAGAAATAGGTTACACAAAATCGGAATACAAATTCGACGCTGATTCGTGTGCCGTTATTTCGGCAATTCATGAGCAGAGCGATGATATAAACCGTGGTGTGGAGCGGGAAAATGAAATGGAACAAGGTGCCGGCGACCAGGGAATGATGTTCGGCTATGCAACCAACGAAACGGCTAATTATATGCCTTTACCGCTCTATCTGTCACATCATTTGCTTTATGCCCTTGCCGATATACGAAAAGAAGGAGAGGTAATGACCTACCTGCGACCGGACTCCAAATCGCAGGTAACAATAGAATACAATAATGATAACAAGCCGGTTCGTATAAAAACCATTGTGGTTTCAACACAACACGATGAATTTGGTGAAGAGTCGGCCATGCAGGAAAAGATAAAGAATGATGTGAAAACTATTCTTATATCGCGTGTTAAGGAAATGGTACCTACAGAGATCAGAAACCTGTTTACCGATGATATTGAGTACCACGTTAATCCTACCGGCAAATTTGTAATTGGCGGCCCGCATGGTGATACAGGCCTTACCGGACGTAAAATTATTGTAGATACTTATGGCGGTAAAGGTGCGCATGGCGGAGGTGCGTTTAGTGGCAAAGATCCTTCAAAAGTAGATAGATCGGCAGCTTATGCCACACGGCACATAGCTAAAAACCTGGTTGCAGCAGGAGTAGCAGATGAAATTTTGGTACAGGTAAGTTATGCCATTGGAGTTGCCGAACCGATGGGTGTATATGTGAACACATACGGCACCTCCAATGTTGATTTGAACGATGGTGAAATAGCGGAGAAAGTTAGCGAGCTATTTGATTTAAGACCTGCTGCAATTATCAGCCGATTAAAACTAAAATCGCCTATCTATGCTGAGTCTGCATCCTACGGTCACATGGGTAGAGAACCGCGTAGTGTGGTTAAAACATTTAACCTAAATGGTAAAACAATAGAACAGGAGGTAGAACTGTTTACCTGGGAAAAGCTGGACTACCTCGACAAAGTAAAAGCTTCATTTGGCCTGGTATAAACGAGCCATACCGTTTTTTCTTTTCTTAAAAATTTTACTGTTAGGCCTGCTGTTGTTGGCGGCCACTATCTTTCTTCAACAATTGGACTACGAGTCCTTCGTTGATTTTTGCATAGAGGTTTTAGGCCGGACTGATCTTGAACAAAGAATAAAGCAGGCTGTATCTGAAGCCAGTTTCAATTTTACTTCCAGGGCACTGATCATTTTATGTGCCTTTTATTGGCTGGTGATAGTGCCATTGTATTGGATTAAACGGAAAAAATTAACACAGCAGGTTGAAGGTTTTGTGAGTTGGTTTAAAAGGCGTTTGAGTTACCACCGGTCATCGTTTTCAAATGAGCCCGGTATTTATAAAGTACTAACCTACGTTGTGTTTGCAATAGCAGCTGTTAGGGCGGTTTTCTATGCCTTTACCTGGCCTGTACAGTACGATGGCGCATGGACTTATCTGCACTTTATTGATAAATCACTCTTGGTGCCGCTTACGGCTCCACATAATAACCACGTGCTATACACTGTTTTAGCATGGTTCTTCAAGTTTCTTCCTTTTGAACCCATAGTTAATATTCGGTTGTTACTTGTACTTTTCGCCTTACTTTCAGGTGTAGCCTTTTTACTTTTTACAAGAAAGTACTTTAATAAGTACCTGGCTTTGATCCTTACGGCGGTATTGATGTTTTCGCCGGTAATTACGTTTTATGGCATATATGCGCGTGCCTATATATTAACCGTATTCTTCACCATTATTTGCTTGTGGATGGTTGCTAATATTATTCTATCAAAAGGAGATAAATGGCATTATTGGTTATTGGTCTGGGCTTCTGTATTAGGTCTTTATAGCATGCCTACTTTCTCATTCGTTTTATTGGGCTTATTCATGCCTCTTGCTTTTTCACAGCTTTTTTCCAAAGGATTACGAGGCCTTAAACCAGCAATCATTGCTTCGGTGTGTGTTGCCGGTTTTACGGCAATATTGTACAGTCCAATGATCATGGCCACTAAATTTAACTGGTTGGTTAATGGAACTTCAAAATCAGTTAAGGTTGATTTTTCTGCCTTATCATTAAGGTGGTTAGATGAAGCTTCGTATTTCTTTACCGGTTTGTCTTATAAGAGTTCTGTTTTGTATCTGGTTTTGTTGGCTGTTGGCGGAGTATTGCCTTTTTTGGTTAAGAAAAGACAGTATAAAATCTTAGGGTGGCTCATTTTTTTCAATTTAGTGTTACCACTCATAATACTGTTCCTGTTAAGAAGGTTTACAGAAGTAAGGCTCAGCTCTTATTTGATAGTTTACATGGTGTTGCTAAGCGGCTTGTTACTAAGATGGATCAATAGATGGATTAAGGTTAAACAATATCCGGTTTCCTTGTGGCTACTACCGTTAGTGATTGGAGTGCTGGGCATATTGAGCCACAACCACAAATTCATGAACTGGTCGATAAGTGTGGACCGGATTAGCAGAGAAATTGCCGTACAACTCGAAAAACATAATGTAAAGAACGTGTATAACTATTTCAATTACAGCAAGCCGTATATAGAGTATTATCATCAGATAAGACATAAAGAATTGCATTTTGCCATGCCCCATAAGCATAGCGTTAATTATGAAGAGTTTGATAATGATAGAGGCTACGATGCGGTTATATGGGACAGCTCTAAAAAATTTGTTAAACCCAACTTACAGGATTACCGCATTATTTATGAAAAGGATGAGTACTCCGTTTATTTACATGATGATTAGCTTTCATCTAAGTTGTTCATACGCTGGTAGGGTTTTTCAGAAGGAATGCAATTGACCCCGCACATGCGGGGTTTAATATGTGTAGCCGCGATCTGAAGATCGCGGCTTCTGAATATCCCTAATTAACTCTCATCTAAGTTTTTCATACGTTGGTAGGCCATAATAAAAATGGCACCCAGGTTTTTATGAGGAGGTACGTAATCCTGAAATTTTTTGTAAGTGGCCGGATTAGATTTAAACTTACTTCCCAACTTATTCCAGAAACTTTGCCATTTAATATTCCGGCTGTTTAGCATTTCGTTGTTCAGCTGGCGAATCATAGGATCGTTAATGGACATTGTTCCGGTTTGTTTACTGGAAATAATGCGTACATCGGGAGTGCGCTCTATTACATTGGTGAGTTTATGATAACCACCGCATGAGCCCAAAACTACTAATTTAGCATAAGGTGTAAGCGAGTTAATGGTAGTATCAACATAAAAACTATGCCCACGATGTATCACTACGCTTGGATATTTTCCGGTTGCTCTGAATAATTTACGTAAATCAGCCTTACCCTCAAATTCATGCTGAGGCTTGTTGGCATAAACTTCAATTTTTTGTTTACCCGTTGAGATCATCTTCACGAAGGTGTTTTTGTCTTCAATTTTCCAGTTTCCATTTCTGAAAGAAGGCATAAAACTTTTATACGATTGCTCTCCGTCTTTATCATCAAAGAAAAACACCTGCTGAACAATAATGCCATCGTGGTTTTTCAATGATTCGTGGTCTAATTCATTGATCCTGGGAATGTCGTATTGATTAACGAGTTGGGCTATCCACTCATCGGAATAAGTCTTTTCCGTATTCAACAGAACGGCCAAAAGCTTATAAATGCGAATACCGTGTCTGTTATTGTATTGCGTAACGCGGCCAAGTTCCGATTTTATCTTAGAGGCAAAGAAGTCCTTCATTTCTCTATCGTTGATACTTCCAAAAGTATCGGCAACATCCACAGCGGCCGTTAAACTCTCTTTGGTGTCGCCTTCTTCCAGGTTGGAAACGAACCTATCCATTAAAAGCTTCTGATTTTGATCAGACATTTTACTCAGAAAGTCGGGTAGGACACTGTAACCTGCACACATTTTAATAAATGTGCGATAACGGTTCATGTTCATTTCCTGTAAAAACTCGTACGAATCCTTTTGCGCCAGTTTTTTCTTAAAACGTTTATAGAAGCCATTAAACGTTGATGTGAATATCTCATCCTGGGTATAAACCATGTAACTGTAAAGCTCTTCTGCACTCAAATCTTCGGCCGATTTAAACCGGACGGCCTCATTGTAATTTTCGTGCAAATCATTTATTGGTCTTATTATCCTTAGAGCATTTTCTCTCAACTTTTCGTGCACTGATCGTTCGGCTATTATGTTGTCCTTTTTAGAAAGCTCAATAAGCTTTTTATTGAAAGTTGTTAATTCACTGCCTGTAAGATCTGCTTCTGCGGCAGTCATTTTACCGCAGGTAATGTCATCAAGCATATAGTACGCCTTGCTTGCCCTTCCATGTATGTTAAACACGTTTAGAAAATTGCGGGTAACAGAATTCGTGCTTCGGTATAGTATGGCATTCATGGGTGTATTGGTATTTACCCAGCGCTTCATTTTTATGGGATCAAGGGCTACCAGATCATCAATAACCTTTGTTACATATGGTGACTGCTCGAACATTTCAATATTACGCATAAAGCGTTCCGGGTCATTATCAGCAACCGATTTAATTATTTGATAGGCATAAGGTTGATTCTTATAGATATCAAAATAGTCTATGGCTAACTGCACATTTTTTTCCAAACGTGAAGCCACATATTGAGGTCTTAACCCTTTTTGGGAGTAGTAGGCAATTTCTAACTTATCCAAGTTATAAGACTCGAACAGATTATTACGGTCTATAGGTTTTAAACGCCGACGAAGATCGCGCAGCTTGTTTCGTGTGGGTATATACTTTTCGTCAGCCTCATTAATCTCTTTCTGCAGCTCATTTATTTGGGTAATGTATGCTGCTGTGGCTCGTTCGGTAAACCTGCTGTTTTTATGCGTAACGGTGTTGTCCGTTATGCCGTCAAAACCATCTATTTGGTACTGTAATTCGTCTATTTCCTGATTAATTCTGGCAATAACATTAGCTGCCGTGTTTTGTGCAGATACGGTTACAGGGCTGCATGCTAAGAGGGCGAGAACTAAGACTGTACGCATTCTTTTCATTAATTAGTTACAACATTACAAAATTAGTGCCTTAATAGTGCATGTTGTCGATTTTAACAACATATTACACCGTGTTATATCCGGATTAGGATAGATATATTTACTCAACTTTTCCGGTTCATGTTGGTAAGCAGCCTATTGTGGAAAAGGAAGTTTTATACTTGATTTGGATATTTATATTTGATATGGTTCTATTAAACCGGAAAACAGGTGATGAACGAAAAACACTTTCATCCTAAAGACAATGATCTGAAGGAACTTTTGGCACTTTTTGAGGATAATTTATACAATGATTACGTATCGTTTTTAACCGAAGAAGAGTATGAGCGATTGATCGAATATTATGAGTTTAACGGAGATTTTGACAAGGCTTTCGCCGCCATACATCAGGCAACGGAGGTTTTTCCTTTTTCCGGTAATTTTTATGTTCGTGAAGCTCAGATCCAAATTCAACGTAAAAAGCTTGAAAAGGCCAAAGAAGCTTATGAGAAGGCACGGCTTTATGAACCTAACTCGCCTGATGTTATGCTTTTACTGGCTGATATAAAATTAGCAGAATTGAAGTATGAAGAGGCCCTAACTGCTTATAAAGCGTTGCTAAATGTGGTGGATGAAGGTGATAAAGCCGATGTGTATTTAGAAATAGCAGATGTATATGAGCAGATGCACGATTTTGAGAGTTTGGGTCTGTGGCTGAAGCAATGCTTAAGATTTAGTCCGGACAATGAAGAAGCGTTAAACAGGTACTGGAACTTTATTGATGATGCAGGGAGATATGAAGAGGCCATAGATTTCCATAAAGAATTGTTGAACGTTAATCCGTACAACTATTTGGCATGGAACAATTTAGGCAATGCTTATGAAGAATCAGGTTTTTACGAAAAAGCCATAGATGCTTATGAATATGCAACTGCCATAAACGATGATTATTATTATGTGTATTGGGATCTGGCAGCCTGCTTGTGCAAGGTAGAGCAGTGGGATAAAGCCAGACAGATTTTTTCTGAAATTGGAGAGCTATTTAACCAGAAACCTCAGATATCCATTGAAATAGGAAAGTGCGATTTGAATGAAGGTCGGTTTGAAGTTGCCCGCAAACATTTCAGAAGTGCCATGGGGGAAGTAAAAGGCAATCAGGCTACAGCTAATTGTTACTACCTTATTGGAAAATCTTACGAAAAGGAATCAAATTTCAGACAGGCAATTTTTTATTACAAACGTGCCTTAGAATTTAACAGCGATAAAGTAAAATACTGGAACTCCCTTGGTAAACTACAGTTTGAAGTAGAAGAATATATTGAAGCGGCAGGCTGTTTTATAAAAGCCATTGCGCTTAATGAGCATAAAGTTACCTATTGGATTTATTTGGCTAAGTGCTACTATACGCTGGACATGAGCGAAATGCTGTTTAATGTATTGGACAGGGGAATTGAAACAAACCCCGGCAATGCAAAACTCATTTATACTAAATCTGCTTTTTTGCTAAAGGCCGGAAAAAACTTAGAGGGATTAAACCAACTTTCTGAAGCAATAAACCTGTCTCCCAAACTCAAATCATCTATCTTTGCTTTGTTTCCTGAACTGGAAAATCAACAGGAAATAATTGATCTATTAAAACAGTATCAGGAGTAATTAAAGCCTATGCATTTTACCCTTAGCGGCCTTCCTAAAAGGGAAAGCAAACCACGCGATTTTGGCCTTACCATGGTAATGGACAAGGGGCTAAGTACCCGCGAAGCAGAGAACTTTCTACTTATTGCTCATCCTTTTGTAGATATGATAAAGTTGGGATTTGGGACATCTTACGTTACCCCTAATCTTACCGAAAAGATTAAACTTTATCAGGATTATGATATTCCGGTTTACTTCGGCGGTACTTTATTTGAAGCCTTTATTGTACGCAACCAGTTTGACGACTACCGAAGAATACTTGATAAATACAAACTTGATTTGGTTGAGGTGTCTGATGGTTCTATAGAAATTTCACAGGAACAAAAATGTGAATACATCAGGATTTTATCGAAGGATGTAAAGGTTTTGAGCGAGGTGGGCTCAAAGGATATTGAAAAGATCATTGCGCCATACAAATGGATACAAATGATGCGGGCGGAACTGGATGCCGGAACCTGGAAACTTATTGCTGAAGCCCGCGAAAGTGGTACCGTAGGTATTTTTAGAAAAACAGGGGAGGTGCGATCGGGGCTGGTAGATGAAATATTAACGCAGATAGACAAAACGAAAATAATTTGGGAAGCTCCTTTAAAAGCCCAACAAGTATGGTTTGTGAAATTGCTCGGAGCTAATGTCAACCTGGGCAACATTCGTCCGGATGAGGTAATAGCTTTGGAGACACTCCGATTGGGCCTTCGCGGAGATACTTTCCATCACTTTCTTGAAAATGGCTCAGAGGAGGGCTGATGAAAGCAAAATTTCGACTCCCCGTTTTTCTTAAAGGCATAGCTATGGGAGCAGCCGATGTAGTACCCGGAGTATCAGGTGGTACCATTGCTTTTATTACCGGTATTTATGAGGAACTAATAAACAGCATCAGATCTGTTAATGGAAAAGCTGTTCAAATTCTGATCAAAAAAGGAATTCCATCCTTTTGGAAACATATTAACGGCTGGTTTCTGTTAAGCCTGTTGGTCGGAATTGCAATAAGCATTTTTAGTCTTGCCAGGCTTATCACCTTTCTCTTAAGCAATTATCCCATTCTCGTTTGGGCTTTTTTCTTCGGATTAATACTGGCATCCGCTATTTTTATTGCAACGCAAATAAAGCGTTGGAATGTTTTATGTGCAGTGGTACTTCTTGCTGGTGCAGTAGCAGCCTACTTTATTACCACTATAACTCCGGCAAATGGTAATGCCTCAGTCTGGTACATCGTTTTAAGTGGAGCCATTGCCATTTGTGCCATGATATTGCCTGGTATATCGGGTTCCTTCATACTTCTTTTACTCGGAATGTATAGTATTGTGGTAGGTGCGGTGGGAGAATTGAATCTTAAAATTCTGCTACCCTTTATAGGGGGTGCAATTATTGGTCTGCTCGCATTTTCTAATATTTTAGGTTACCTTTTTAAACACTTTAAAGATATTACCTTAGCCTTGCTAACCGGTTTTATGATAGGGGCATTGAACAAAGTTTGGCCCTGGAAACAAGTGCTTTCGACGTACACCGATAGTCATGGCGAAATACAACCCCTTACCGAAAAAAGCATTTTACCGGCACAATGGACAGAACTGAATCAGGCACCTTCGCAATTATTGATGGCATTACTGTTTTTCATACTTGGATGTTTCGTTGTATTTGGCTTGGAAAAATTGAACAGTACAGATGAACGTTAAAAGGATTTACGGCATATTGGGCTATCCGTTGAGCCATAGTTTTTCTCCCCAATACTTTGCTAGTAAGTTTAAAAGAGAAGGAATTGAAGGCGTTGAATACAAAAAATTTGAAAGTCTTGATCCTGCTTTTTTTCTTTCTCAAGCCACAGCTGATCAATCAATCAAGGGCTTTAATGTAACCATTCCTTACAAAGAATTGATCATTCAGTTTTTGGATAGCATTGACCAAAATGCGGCTGATATTGGGGCTGTTAATACCGTTAAACGTAATGAAAATAACGGAACATGGGAAGGCTACAATACTGACATAGCAGGCTTTAAAAGATCCTTTCAACTTTTAATGGAAAACAAAGATAGTGCCCTGATTCTGGGAAGCGGCGGTGCTGCCAAAGCCGTAGCATACTCTCTTGAATCCATGAAAATTAACTTCCTTATTGTATCCAGAAGCTTGGCTCATGGTCATATAACCTACGCCGATATTTCTGAAAAACTGCTTGCCCGATACCAAATAATTATCAATACCACACCGCTTGGTACCTTTCCAAAAGTCGATGAGTTTCCCCCCATTCCTTACAACTCTATAAATAATGATCATGTTTTATTGGATTTGGTTTACAATCCTGAAGTAACAGCCTTTTTAAAAAAAGGCCAGCAACAGGGAGCACAAATAAAGAACGGAAAAGAAATGCTCGAGATTCAGGCGGAAGAGAGTTGGAAGATTTGGGTGTCAGACTCGTAATCGGGTATTAATTTAGAGGAATCATGGCTTTAAATTTTGACAATACCGAAATTGCATTTGCTTCCAAAACACGCAAACAATTGAAAAGGCTTCACCTTCTTTTCAGGCTTTTAAATAATAATGCGCTATCTAATATGGGTAAAAGCCTTACACTGTGGGCGTTTAAGTGGCATCTGCCCATTAAAAATATGGTTAAAAATTCCATTTTCGAAGCCTTTGTTGGCGGTGAAAGCATTGATGAATCACAAAGAGTAATTAAAGAATTGGCCAAATACAACATAGAAACAATTCTGGATTACGGTGTAGAGGCCAAAAATGATGAAAAGATATTAGATGAAATTGCGTCAACTCTGGTAAGGAAAATAGCCTATGTTAAAGAAGATCCTAACACCAACATTGCCAGCTCAAAAATCACTGCCCTGTCAAGCGACTATCTGTTGGAAAAAGTGAGTTTGGGCCAGGGTTTAAATCCACAGGATGAAGCGGCCTGGGAGCGGGTGATAGAAAGAGTGGAAATGATAAGCAAAGCAGCCTATGATAGCGGAAACTCCATTTATTTTGATGCGGAAGAAAGCTGGATGCAGCAAGCTATTGACGATTTGGTTATGATGATGATGCGAAAATATAACAAAGAAAGACCAATAGTGTTCAATACTATTCAGCTTTACCGTCACGACCGTTTAAGCTATTTAAAAGAGTTATATGAGCATGCGAAAAATGAACATTATATTTTGGCAGTAAAACTGGTTCGCGGTGCCTACATGGAAAAAGAACGGGAACGGGCGGCTGAAATGAATTATGCATCACCAATTCAACCGGATAAGGAGGCAACCGACAGAGACTACAACCTGGCAATTGCGTTTTGTTTGGAACATATTGATGAAATTGCTATGTGCGTAGCCACACATAATGAGGAAAGCAATTACCTTTTGGAAGAGTTGATCGTTAAGCATAATGTTAACAAGGATCATAAACATATAATTACATCGCAGCTTTATGGTATGGGCGATCATTTGACTTTTAATTTGGCTAAGGAAGGCTATAATGCGTCGAAATATGTGCCATACGGACCGGTGAAAGAACTCATACCGTATTTAATTCGTCGGGCACAGGAAAACACTTCGGTTGACGGACAAACCAGCCGCGAGCTTGCACTCATTAAAAAGGAACTGATCCGCCGGAAGGGCGGCAGCTAAAAAAAGCGCGCCTAAATCCGGCGCGCCTTACTTTCATTTAATCTGAAGATTTTTACCTCGGTCTTATACTATCGTTACCACTTGGAGCCGTTCGAGGAGTTCTCATCTGAGGTCTGCTTGCTGGCGTAGAACTTGGCGTTCGGCTTCGTGAGGGTGTTCGAGAAATAGTTCGATTATTATTTGTAGGCCTGTTCATTCTTATGGCTTTTTCGTTGCTTACGGGCCTTGGTGCTCTTCTCGATCTTGGCGCATCCCCTCCCGGACTTGTGACCGGACGATTATTTGGTTGCGTAACCGGACGAGTTTTACGACCGCCATCAGGACTGGATGTTGGTCTGTTGTTCGGATATCTTCTGTTGCCGGCTTGTTGATCGCGCTGGTTAACAGGTGGTCGCGTTCTGGGATACCGGTTGCGGTTTGACGGGCAAGAGTATCTTCCCGTTCTCGGATTGCGGTATATGCCATAGATGTTCGGATCAGTTCGATAAAAAATATCTCTGCCTACAGTCCTTACTCTTCCATCAGGATAGTAAATGAATACGTTGTTTTGATAATCCCGTACTAAAACTTCATCACTGTTCCGGTCTAAATCGTACAAGCTGCTTATTAATCCGCATCCTTCAAAAAGAAAAAGGCCTGCACAGGCAACCAGGATGTATAATATTCTCATAATTGGTATTTAAGTAAATCTACAGATTTATATTAACAAATAACATTCCAGATCTTGTACGAACCACTATATCTAAAAGTTACAAGAGTAAAAGACTTATGTCTATTCAACTATCTTTGCCCACTTTATAAATATGAGCAAGGCGATAACAAGCAGAGAAGAAGATTACAGTGCATGGTATAACGATCTGGTAAGAAAAGGAGATTTGGCCGAACATTCCGATGTTCGAGGCTGTATGGTTATTAAACCGTATGGATTTGCACTTTGGGAAAATATTAAGGCGCAACTTGATCAAATGTTTAAGGACACAGGTCATGTAAATGCTTACTTTCCCCTATTTATTCCAAAAAGTTTTTTAAGCCGCGAGGCAGCCCATGTTGAAGGTTTTGCAAAGGAATGTGCGGTGGTTACACATTATCGGCTTAAAAACGCCGAAGACGGCAGTGGAGTGATCGTAGATCCTGATGCCAAATTGGAAGAGGAGCTTATAGTACGACCTACTTCTGAAACTATTATATGGAACAGTTATAAAAACTGGATCCAAAGCTACAGAGACCTTCCCCTCTTGATAAATCAATGGGCCAACATTGTGCGTTGGGAAATGCGTACACGTTTGTTTTTACGAACGGCTGAATTTCTTTGGCAGGAAGGACATACAGCGCATGAAACCAGAGAAGAAGCCATAAAAGAAACGGAGTTAATTTTAGATGTATATGCCGAGTTCGTTGAAAAATACCTGGCTATACCGGTTTTAAAAGGTATTAAAACTGAAAGCGAGCGGTTTGCAGGGGCAGAAGATACTTACTGTATTGAAGCCCTAATGCAGGATGGCAAAGCACTGCAGGCAGGTACATCACATTTCTTGGGACAAAATTTTGCTAAAGCCTTTGATGTTAAGTTTTTAACTGCTGATAATAAAGAAGAGTACGTGTGGGCTACCAGTTGGGGTGTGTCAACCAGATTAATAGGAGCACTTATAATGGCACACTCCGATGATAAAGGCCTGGTTTTACCGCCAAAGGTTGCACCTTATCATGCCATTATTATTCCTATGTTAAACAAACGTGATGATGCGTTAAACGGCAAACTCCTCGAAAAAGCTGAGGAATTTAACAATTCGTTAAACAAAATAGGGCTGAGAATTACCATCGATAAAGATCCCACAAAAAGACCGGGCTTCAAATTTGCCGAAGCAGAATTGAAGGGCTATCCGCTGCGCTTAGTAATTGGTCCGCGCGATTTGGAAAATGGTAATGTAGAAATTACGCGCAGAGACATAGGTGAAAAGGCACTGTACGAATGGAGCGAAGTGGAAGATAAAGTACCTAAACTCTTAGATGCTATTCATAAGAATATGTTTAATAAATCTTTAAAATTTAGAGAAGAACATACTACCGAAGTGAACTCCTGGGAAGAATTTAAAGATGTACTGGACACTAAAGGCGGGTTTATTAGTGCTCATTGGGATGGCACGGCCGAAACAGAAGAGAAGATAAAGGAAGAAACCAAAGCCACCATTAGGTGCATACTACTTGATTCGGCAGAGGAAGACGGACAATGCGTATATTCGTCTAAACCATCAAAACGAAGGGTGATCTTTGCCCGGGCGTATTAATCAACTGGTGTAAATGGAAGAACAACAAGTTGGAAAACTGAGTAGCGGTAAGCAGCTAATACTCGAAGCTCTAAAGGACAAAGCGGTTTTAAAGCAGCATATTTACCGTCAGGGTAAAGAAATATTTCTTGAATTTCAGACAGTACTCAAAGAACTTATTGACGAGTTGGGTGCAACCATGCATGAGGTGGATGAGTCGGTTGAACTCACATATAATGAAAAAAGCGAAACAGAATCTGAGATAAAGTTTGGAGGCGATGTATTGGTCTTTAGTCTGCACTCCAATATCTTCAGTTTTGATGAGGCGCACTTTGTCTCCAACCTCGATTATGTGAAACAAGATTATCGTAGGTCTTATTGCAACGTCATTCATGTGTATAATTTTTTAGCAGACTCCATCAAGTACAATCGAATGCATGATATCGGCTATTTGATAGCCCGAATATTTATTAATAAAGACAAGCACTTTTTTGTGGAGGGTAAACGGCAACTCGGTTTCCTTTATAACGATTTTGCCAACATGATCCTTAACAAGGTCTATATAAGGGCTATTTGTGAAAGTGCCATGCTTTATACCATTGATTTTGATCTGCTTGTTCCACCGTATGATCAGGTAAAACAAATGTCGGTGCAGCAGCGCATGGCTGAGCATATTCAAAATTCTCAAACTACGGCTAAAAGGCTGGGCTTTAAGTTTCAGGCCGATGTTTCTTAGTCAATTAGTGAATGTTTGAATGTCGTTAATGTTTATTTCTTTGCGCACTTAGTGCCTTTCGGTTTAAAATCCTAAATTCCAATTCATTGAAAGTTACCTTACCTATAATCCTTATAGAGGAAAGAAGAAATGGTTATCGTGCTTCTTTCACAAAAAAGGGTTTAACCATAAGAGTTGACAAAAGGGCATCTCAAAGAAAACGGCAAGTGTGGGTAAACCTGGCTAAAGATTGGGCAAATAAAGTGATTGCCCGGCGGCCGGAAATCTTAAATAAGTATAAAAAGAGAGCTTATGCAAACGGTGATGTACTAAAAACATTTGACCGAAACCTCATTATTAATAGAAGGGCAACTGATTTGAAACATGCGAAGGCTATAGTTGAAGACAAAACACTGCTTCTTTATTTACCGCCGGAACCTGGAGAGTTAAGCAGTGTGGTAAGTAAAGCCCTGGTCGTTGAATACCGACCGTACATTGTGAACAGGTTGCAATTTTTCAATGCTTTTTTACCTGTTCAGTACAAAAAATTAAGTCTCCGATACAATACAAGCAACTGGGGAAGCTGTTCATCAAAGGGCAGTATTAATATTTCAACCCGGGTATTACTTACCGACAGAGAATGTATTGACTATATTTTAGTACATGAGCTCTGCCATTTGCTGCACCAAAATCATGGAAGAAGTTTTTGGGCAGAGGTAGAAAGGATGATGCCCGATTTCAGAAATAAACACCGAAAATTGAAAAGCTATTCGTTTAAGGCTTTTTTATGATACGGTATCTTCTAATTGACGTTCCAGGCGGATCTCACCAATGTGGTAATGTGCTATTATGCGTTCGATTAAATTATCTTTTATATAGTACCATTCACTTACATCTAATTTAAAATCTCCCTGGGTCGCAGTGTATCTAACACAGGCCTTAGCATTGGAGTATATTTCATCGTGTAATTCGAATTGATACCCTAGAAACTTTTCCTTGTTGGATTCAACCAGTTTCACGTATTCCTTTTTACCTACGGTTGTGCCAAAAGGACTAATGTGCGTAAAATTGTCGGTAACAGGTAAGTTATGAAAATCGCCAATTTCCCACTTTGTAAACCATCGGCTTATTAATTCTTTTATTAGCATAAATTTTCTTTAAAAGGCTTTGGTTAATAGAACAACGTTGTGAACCATTAGTCAAAAGGTCTTACCGCATTAAACGGATCTCCTTTCCCTTTTTCCACCAAATCGCGAATGCTTATTAAATACTTAGCCCACGAGAAACTACACTGAGCATAAAAATCACCGTGTGTGGACCAGTTTGCATGAACGAATCTTATGCGTGTTTGGTCATCATGCCTGTCAAGATCGAAGGAAATTTCGGTTCCTATCCAATCCTCCGCACCTTCAAGTACTTTCCAGGTAGCACCCTTGCCTCTGTCAAACCTTATCACTTCCATTTTATTGTAAAACCGTTCCCCAAATCTGAATTCAAGCTGCCCTCCAATGGTCGGATCGCCTTCAGTTTGTATGGTCCACCATCCTCTAAGCCCTTCCAAAGTGCTAAAAGTTTCGAAAACTTTGTTTTGCCCGGCATTGATGTGGCAAATGTGTTTTATGTTATACATGGCAGTACCAAGTTAAACTTTAATCTGTTTGCGAACTTTTTTGTTAAAGGATATAGGCATCGTCCTATATTGTTCTACAATTGACTGAAAGGCCCTTTACCTGAACAGGAAAGGTATGATTATTACATAAATTAGGACAACAAACTCGTGAAGTTGGACAGAATATAGGATGATAATACTGACCTTTAACACATAATTTCGAAGGGGGATCTTCTTCTTATCTAAGAAGATCATTATTCCGGTTGGCTTTATAACCCTAAAGCTGACCGGTTTTTTTTTGGATTGCTAATACATAGTAATCTTTAATTCCCACTCCTAACTAAAACATTGCATGGTCGAATTTAAAAAGTCATGTAAAGGATGTCTTTTGGGGCGGGATTTGGGTGAACTAACTGTTCTATCACTTCAGCGTACGCCGGTATTGTAAATGTTGGTTGTTTAACCTGTTTTATACCAGTTCTACTTGAGAGATTTTTGAATAAAAGACCGACCGAATGACTCGGTCGGGCGAGCCTGCCCGAACCCCGTAGGTACGGGGTTCATCCGGGCGAGCCGGAGTTTACGTTTAAACGAAGAAAACAAAATCTTGAATATTAAAAAGGTATGACTTTTTACGCCATATAAGTATGATAATGCTATCACCATGAGGATTGGCTCCTACGGAGCCAAGATCTTACTGTTTGACTTGGCTACCACCTATTGGCCCCTACGGGGTTGATGTTGCTCAAAGCAAGTTTCCGTTAGCTCATCACTACAACTATCCTAAATCAATTACACCAGCTCCGTAGAAGCGAATTATTGGAAGAAGAGTGCTATTAGAAATGTATTTAACGTGAATTCGACTTAAGAAACTTTTACAGTGATTTGATTATCAATTTTTTAACCACGAATGCACGAATTTTTTCGTTGTCAACAACCTCTGTTTCGCTTCAGTGAAACACATTAGTGCTCTTCGTTCCAAATTAATCACCAAGATTTTCGCGCTAATTCGCAAATTCGTAGTTAATCTAATTGGCTGTAGTTTAATTTAGCTATTATTATCTTAGGAGTATGAAAAAAGAAGAGATAAGAACCTATTTCATGGGTCTTTCAACTGAAGATCAAGAGAATCTTCTAAGAGAACTTGAACAGGTGAAAGATGAGCATTTTCTGCCCAAATGCCAGCAAATGAGAAGACATTTGTTAAACAACAAGCAAGGCTGTTGTGCTCATTGCGGTCACTCAAAATATGTCAAGTTTGGTATAGACAAAGGTGCACAACGCTATAAATGTAAGTCTTGCAATCGCAGTTTTACGGAATATACCGGCACTTGGATGGCAGGTATTCATAAAAAGGATAAGATAGATGATTATTTGCAGTTGATGGCAAAGGAACAGAGTTTGGACAAGATAAAGGAGAAGCTTCACATCAATAAGAAGACGGCTTTTGATTGGAGACATAAGGTGTTGTCATCTTTTGATGATAATGATACAGATAGCTTTACCGGTATTACTGAAAGCGATGAGACTTTCTTTCTACATTCAGAAAAAGGCATGGATGTAAATGATAGAAAGCCGCGTAAACGAGGCGGTTCTTCCAGCAAGAAAGGGGTTAATAATGATCATATAGCCGTCATTGTTACCCAGGATAGAAAACGACATATGGAATTAACAGTAGCCACCACCGGCAGGATAAAGAAAAAAGATATCGCAAACTCTATTGGACATAGAGTTACAGCACAAACTATTTTGTGTACAGACTCTCATGTAAGTTATAAAGGTTTTGCCATAGACAATAATCTGGAACATCATCCTTTAAGGGCAGATATGAAACAGAGGGTTAAGCAGGGTCTCTACCATATTCAGCATGTTAACTCAACCCATAACAGAGTGAAAAAATGGTTGGATAATAAGTTTTGGGGAGTATCCACCAAATACTTACAGCAATACCTCAATTGGTTTAAGCTAAAACAAACGCTAAAAACCAGTAGAAACTTCCTAAATGAGTTTGCTCAAAGGTCGGTAGAAGACATTCAGGCCTATGCTAAGTACAAGGCCATACCCGACAGGTATGAACTATTAATATCAACGCAATGTTAAACTACAGCCATCTAATTATCTAATCCGTTGATAAACAGCACACTGTTATTTCACAAATAATCCCGCCTGCGGGATTCCTTATCCCGAACTCACGTTATTTTATATTTATGGTTAGAACAATTAATTTTAGGTAATGCGAATACCGCAGCTTCTATAAAAAGTAGCCATTTGGTTTAAACCGGAACAAAAATGCATCAAAAGAGTACAGGCAAAGCTGACGAACGGTTAAAAAACCACCAAAAAATTCGATGGATAAAGAGAATTATCACTCTGGTTTTCGGCTTGATCATTTGGCATGTACCTATTCCCTGGGATCTTACACCCGATGCCTGGCATTTGTTCACCATCTTTATTACGGCCATAATAGGTGTACTGCTTGAGGGCTTTTCCATTTTTACAGCATCCATAATTGCCCTGGTAGCTGTTGTTATGTTGCGGGTGCTACCTCCGGCAGAAGCCTTTTCCGGTTTTTCAGAAAGCTTTATCCTTCTCATTTTAGCCGCTTTTTTAGTAGCAAAAGGGGTCATTAAATCCGGATTAGGGAGGCGCATTGCTTTTCTGCTCATTCGGCGATTCGGAAAGTCCACATTAAGTCTGGGTTATTGTCTTGTAGTTACAGATACCATCTTAGGACCTTCTATACCAAGTAACACGGCTCGCTCAGGGATCATGTATCCTATAACCCATTCTTTGTCTCTGGACACCGGTTCCCTGCCTATTCCTGAAAAAAGAAAGCGAACAGGTACTTACCTCATGATGACGTACATCGCCGGTCAAACTATAAGTTCGGCACTATGGCTAACCGGTATGGCTGCTAATCCTGTGGGCGTTGGAATAGCTGCTCAGTTTGGTGTAAATATGAATTTCGGCAATTGGGTTTTCGTAGCTTCTGTTCCGTGTATAATAGCTCTTATAGCCATTCCATTTGTTTTATATAAACTATTTCCACCCGAAAGTAAATTCACTCCTGAAGCGCCAAAATTGGCCCAAAAAGGATTAAAGGAAATGGGGCCCATGAGTACAAAGGAATGGATTATGGGATGTACATTTTTGGGCATGATCCTCCTTTGGGCATTTTCTCCGGTACTAAACCTGAATCTTGCCATTGTGGCCTTTTTGGGCCTGGCGGTACTGATATTAGCCAATGTATATACCCTGGATGACATCCGTCAAGGCGGCGGAGATGCGCTGGAAACATATATATGGTTCGCTATTTTATATATGATGAGTACGGCTCTCGATAAAATGGGATTTATGAAAACCCTGGGTGCTCAATTAGCAACCTACATAAGTGATTATAACTGGATAACTGTTTACATCTTGCTGATAGTACTGTATATTGTAATCCATTATCTATTCGTTAGTCAGACGGCGCATTTATTGGCATTATATGCGGTTTTTTTGCAGGTGGCCGTCACAGCCGGCGTACCAGCGGCCTTAATGGCTTTTATGCTTTCGTTTGCCACCAATTTATTTGCCGCCATTACACCTCAGGCTTCCAGTTCAAATATTTTATTTGTCGGGAGCGGCTTTTTACCATCCAGAGAGATCTATAAACAAGGTGCCGTTATAACCGTATTGAATACCGTAATTTTCCTTCTTGCAACACCATGGGTCATGTGGGCATCCTCGTTATGATGGAAATTTGAATTAAAACAACAGGATTGATTCCACCTATACCTATAACCCGGATGTAACTATAGTTCGAGAGCTTTGCAGAACTCAGTTCATTGTTTTATGCCTGTTCTCCCATATCCAGGCATCGGGTTCTACCTCACGTTTAATTTTTCGAAGAGTAGTTAGCTGGCCGTTCTTCCGGGCATCAAAAGCAATGATTACCCGCTTGTATTTGTTACCCGAAACAATTGTAGTTTCATAACCCTTAACCTCTGAGATATGCTTCATTTTCCGGGCATTGGCCATCGTTTTAAACATACCTACAACCACGTGGTAAGGCCGGGCCTCTGTTTCGTTATAAAGTTTGTTTTGCGCTGCTATGGTTTCACTTACCGTTGCGGCCTTTTCCCTTGATAAAACAGCCGGATATGTGGCTACTGTCTCAGATATATCCGTTTCAGAAGTTCTATTCGTTTCCGTATTATTCAGAGATGGGTTTAAACTCGACATTAATGTACTATTGGCATTACCATTTCCAAAGAACATTAAACCCGCCGAGAATAGCAATGCAATACCGGCTGCTGCTGCCCAAAACGGCACTTTGCCTTTTTCTTTGGCCACATCGGTCATTTGAACCACTTTGGCTTTACGTTCTACAGGTACAACATTTAATACAGGCAGGCCATAGCTCTCCAGTCGATAATTACCATTTTCACTCGGTCTGAATTTCAGAATGCGGTCCGCATCCAAGTACAATTTCCCAATTTCAGGAACAATAACAGATCCGGTTTCCCCAAGGCTCCTTTCCGATGCCGAAACAAAAGATGCAATTTCATCCTGTGCTTCTTCATAGGAGATGTTTTCCCTTTTGGCAATGGCATTGGTCAATAAACCGTCATCGTCCTTAAGGTTTTTATTAAATGCCAGGGTTGATGCCGGCGGATGATAAGCACTGGTGTGTGGTTTGAATTCTGCCGGTCGAGAACGTAACAGAAAACCGCCAAAATCAGGCACGATTACGCATGCATTATCGTACAACAGATCTCGTAAAGCATTATATACCGGAGCATGGTTCGCCATTAATACGAAAGTACGAAGCCGCCCAGAACATTGGCACCCACAGATTCATAATTTTTCCACCGCATGTAATTTTGGTTGGCGAGGTTATTTCCGTCTATAAAAACGCCTATGTTATCGGTGATCTGATACTGAGCTCCGACGGAAAGATCAAATAAGGTTTTTAGTTTGTCAACGCCTCCGGAATCCGTTCTGCCCTTGATTCCACTACGTGCTAACGCTCCTGCCTTGATGAACAATTTATTGATAGGATTAACATGGATACCGGCATCAAATTCGAAGGCAGGCAAGTGCCAGGGTTCATCCTGACTTTTAGTTGTATAGTTATTTACCTGTGCATTTATCAACACTCTGGCTTTTTCCGAGAAGAAATAGTTGAGGTCGCCATGCAACAACCAGTTGCTAAGTTTGTCTTCCCGAACCGTTTCAAACCTTCTATCGTTTCCGGTATAGATCAATGAACCGTCCTGCTCGTTCACAAACAACGGTTGATTTGTGCTCAATTCCTGAGCTATATAGGCATTAAAAGCTATATTGGATGATAATTGCGCTTTAATGCCGACGGGCGTTCGTTTTTCCAATGTATAGTTCTGAAGATTAGATTGCGCGTTTAAGTATGGGTTCTCATTTAAGGCATCTTCCAGTCCAAAGCGTTGTATCTGGCCTTTCCAGCCTCCGAAAATGGTGTATCTGTCGTCGTTCAATTTCTTTTCATAGCCAACACTCGGGTATATATTGAATCCGTGCAGCTCATCGTTATTAAGGCTGGCTCCCAGGCGAATTTTCCAGTCGCCTACCACAGGTTCAATAAACGGAATGGCCGTAAGCAATCTGTCGTTCTCTTCTGTATTGCTTAAGCCTGTGGTATTTCTAAAGTTAGTTTTTAGTCCAATGCCGGCACGCATGCCAATATCAAAGCCTTTAGTGAGTTCTCCGTTAACACCGAAATTGGTCTCTTTCATATCAAATAGCTTATCGGCCATGTTGCTTACCCTAAGGTCAAAGGCATAATCGATATCGCTAATATTGTCATTGGTGTTTTCAAGGGTTATTTTACCCAAAATGTTGGTAGAACGTTGCTTCACATCATCTTCATTCAGTAGCAATGTAGAATGATCATAACCATATTGATAATCTGTGTTGGTACGATAGGTTACCTCACCTCCCAGTGCCGAAGTGGGCAAATATTTCCGGGCAAAGAATCTGCCTTCGGTGTCCGACATTTTTTGATCGGCAACCAAGTCTCCATCCAAAGAATAATGTCCCAGGTTAAGTCCTACGGCATAGTCGCCGGCTTCTTCATGTGCCAGAGCTACCTTAGCCAAAGGTGCGTTGAAATTACCGAAACCGCCTTTAAAATATATCTTTCTGAAGTCGGTGATGTTTTGGTAGTTTAAACCAAGCGGACGAATTTCAGAAGGCTCCGAATGTACTTCAACAAATTCTTCAGGTAGTGAATAGTTCAGTGTTCGAGGCTGCACGTTGCTTTCCGGTAAATCGGGATTAAAATCTTGTTTCTTACCCTGTTCCAGATATGGTGTGTAATCTTTCACCACTTCAATATCACTTACCTCAATGGTGTCTTGTTGGGCCCGTGAAATACAAAAACCTACAACTACCAGCATTACGGTCAAGACAGGTTTATAGATGGATTTGTCACAATTTTTGGTCAAAAATATGCGCCAAATTCCCTTCAATGACTCCAATGGCCCGGGGCTGAAGCTCCGGGCTACAGAGATTGTGCTCTTACAGAGCCGAATTTTTGCGTGTTGCTCTTCCATTATTCTATTAATTCACTTCATCACTTAATGTTAATCTGTCCTTCGGTTCATCTATGTTAAGGTTAGACTTACCTTTCTCTTCGGCTTCAATTTGAGCCATACGTTGGCGGGCCTGCTGCCTTAGGTCTTCCCCTTCGTAATTATCAATTACACTTTGCAGTGTGGCTTTGGCCTGAAAGTACTCTTCTAACTTGTAATAATTTTCTGCTATTAAAAGGAATCCTTTGGCTACCCAGTAATCTTCACCGGGTGTTTCATCCGTTAGTCTGTATGCCGCATTTATGGAAGGTTGATATTGCCCCTGTATGTGCAATATTTCAGCTAATCTGTAGCGAGCTTCCGCTCCGTAAGTATTCCTGCTTTGGGCTGCTACATGCTGAAATCCTGAATTGGCTTCAGCGTATTGACGGTTGTTAAAATCATCAATGGCGAGCAGGAAAGTTCGCTCCGTTTTGGCTATTGTGCTCAACCCCGTAGCATTAATAGAGCGGGCAATATCTATGGCTTCCTGCCGGTTATCCGTTCTTAAGTAAGCCGACATCAACTTTTCATTGGCTTCATCAACTAACTCTGTGCTGCTCGTATTTTCCTTTAAGTTGCTATACATGGTAATGGCGTTGTTATAGTCGCGGCGGTTGTAATAAATTCTTGCAGAACGAAGCGCACTGCTCTCTGAAAATTTGTTTGATGGCAGACCGGCCACTGTAGTAAAGTCTGCCAGTGCCTTATCGGTTTCGTTGGTTTTTAGATAGCATTCGGCCCGGTAGTAATGGGCATTGGATTTATAAATACCGCGCGGGAAACGGCTTAAATAATTGGTAAAGCCTGCTATTGCTCCTTTACATTCTCCATTGGAGAACTGGTTTTCAGCCGCTTCATAGATGAGTTGTTCCTGCTCGGCATTGGAAAGGTCTATGTCCTTAACCTGTTTAACATAACGAATGTATTCTTCCGGCCGGCCCTCTTCAATGTAAATACTTTCAATGGATTTAAGGGCAGTACGGGCTTCTTCGGTTTCGGAGTGTTCGCGCACCACCCTATCATAGTATTTAAGGGCCTGTCGGTTATCGCCCCTATTCTCATTTAACAGACCTAACTGGAGATAGGCGTTTTTCACCTTATCGCTTTTTCTATAATCGCTCAATAACTTTTTATAAGCCCGCTCAGCTTCGGAATAATTTTCTCTGGTAAGGTGTTCAGTGCCAAATTCATACAAAGCATCATCGGCGTAACTGCTATTTGGTGTTTTAGTGTAAAGGTCTTCTAACTGGCTCAGTTTATAAGAGCTGTTGCCTCTTAGTCCGTCAATAATGGCCTTCTGAAAACGGGCATAAGATGCATAATGGCCATTTGCATTAGCCTCCGATTGATAATATTTATAGGCACTGGAATATTCTTTTAAGGCAAAATGACTATCGGCCTGGCGCATTTTTGCATCGGAAGAAAAGTCGTAATGGCCACTACCTATTTTGTTAAAACTTTGTAGTGCATTCCGGTAATCCTTTTCATTGTAATAGGTGTAGCCAACGGTATAGTGGGCTTTGTCGGTGTATTGCTGATCCGTTGCATTTTTCAGATAGTCGTTTATGTAATTCCTCGTTAAATCATTATGTCCGTAGCGGTAGGCTATTTCCCCTGTCCAAAGGTTGGCATTGGCCGTATATACTGCATCGTAGTTGTACTCTCTCGATGTATCAAACATCTTTTTAGCCGAATTCAGATCACCGTTATTGAACAATTCCACTCCACGTGCATAGGCAACAACCTGCATGACCCGTTTCATTCTGTCCGATTTGTTTGATATGCCGTTTAGCACTCGGTAGGCATCTTTATAATTATTGGATGTGAGAAACAAGTCAACCAAAAGTTCTTCGGCCTCCTGCTTATAAGCTGAACGTGGATACTTATTAATGAAATCGTTTACGAGATCAATAGTTTCATTATTGAAGCCCAACTCATAGCTTAATTTGGCATTGGAATAGGCAGCATGTTCTGCTATTGTTGCGCTGTAATCCATATCGGCCGCCCGTGCAAAGGCATTTTTTGCTTTTTGCTTTTCGTTGGCTCGCAGGTAGCAGTCGCCCAAAGCATACAGGGCCGACTGGCCAATTTCATCATCCACAATATTCAGCTTTTCAAAGTTTGCAAGTGCCTTGGAATACTGACCTAATCTGTATTGCGTATATGCGAGTTGATAGAGTTCAACCGGTTTCAGGCTTTTGGTGGTGGCTGCATATTGCTCCAAATACGGAGCGGCCTCGCGATAAGCTTCTTTATTGAAGTAAGCCTGGCCAACAAGCTGACTTATTTCAGCTTTATTATCTAAGGTGCCGTTTAGCTTAGGCTCTGCGTAGGCAATAAGCTTGTCGTACTGCTTTTGTTCGTAGTAGATCTTACTGAAATAGTATGGTATGGCCTGCTGATAGTCAGGGTGGTTTTCCACTTGACTGATAAGACGCATAGCCCTGTCAAAATCGCCCAAAAAATACTCACTTAAGCCTGCATAGTAAATGGCGCGTTCACGGTACGGGCCTTGTTGCCTGGTGAGCGGTTCCAAATGATTTAAGGCATTCTTAAATCTCTTTTTAATAAAGTAGGTATAACCCAAACTAAGGTTGTAATCCTGCAAGGCACTTCCTTCCAGGGTATTAGGGTCAATCGCTTCTAATTGCCGAAGGGCCTGATTGAACTGCTTGGTTTCAAAATAATGTTTACCCAACTCTAAATTGGCCAGGGTTGTGTTCGGGTGCTCAGGGTAAACCGTTAAAAAGTCTTTTATAAGGTTGATAGAACCCGGTTGGCCTGCAAACCTTGCACTAAGTGCTCTGTATAGCAGGGCGTTTATCACCTGTTCATCTTCGAATGAATCCAGGTTATTAGCTTTTTTCTCCGATATAAAGGTGTTGAATTGATCGTAGGCCGAAGGGAAATGCCGGTTTTGATAGAGTTCGATGGCGTGGTGATACATTTGGTCGAGTCCGAGATAGGACTTTGTTTCCTGAGCTATAATGCTCAATGAACACAGGAACAGGCTGATGCCAAGAACTACTTGCTTCATAATTGTTATTACTTACTTCGGCTTAAACGGTTAGATGATTCGTTTTAGTACTGATACTTATCAACGAAAGTATGCAGGACAAGCTGTCTTTACGAGCAATTGTTAAGATTAGAATTGTGGAAAAGGGAGTTTAACCCAAATTATGCAATAGAAAATCTATTCCGTGCTGAAATTGCTTCAAAATCAGCGTTTCACTGCATTTTTCAGCTTCACCATAGCGGTGCTATGCTAAATCTTCCAAAATGCCTGATTTTATTGCACTTTCAGCACTCATTACAAAGTTCTACTGCATAGTTTGGGTTTAATTAGGGAGTTTTATAAATGAGTCCGGATTATTTGTTACAGTCTTAGAATCCTTTATTGTCCTGCCTGATTTTCAATCCGTGCATAACCCCTACCTTCAGTGGAACGGGGTATCGCTAATCTTCATTGTCATGATTTTTGAGTCAAAAATCCCGCCAATGAAGCTATACTCTTTAGTATCTATTCCCGACCTGAAGGTCGGGGTTACACACATTCAAACTCTTATGGGTTTGGCCACACTACTTAAATATTCCCTAATTAAACGCAATGGGTTCAAGCTTAGCTATAACTTGCGCGTTATATATTTTTTGCAACTCCCTGTCTGATTATCTCGAAATCATCGTTAGTACAATTTATTACCGTGGAAGGGCTAAGACCACCGGGGCCGCCATCAATTACAATATCAACGTGTTTGTGGTAATGGTCATATATCTGATCGGGCTCATGATGGTAGCCCAGTATCTCATCATCATACTTGTTAAGTGATGAAGTAACGATAGGCTGACCATACATTTCCAACAATTTTCGGGCTATTTGGTTGCCGGGTATCCTAATTCCGATCGTTTTTTTATTCGAGCGAAAAGCACGTGGCAATTTATTATTGGTATTTAAGATAAAGGTAACCGGACCCGGTGTGTTTTGCTTTATTAGCTTAAAAACCGCCGTAGAGAGTTGACTGGTATATGCACTCAACTGGCGAAGATCTGCGACGATAATGGTAAGATGCGACTTACGCGGATTGAGCTGTTTGATCCTGTATATGCGTTGGATTCCGTTGCTATCGTTCATGTTAGTGCCGAGCGCATAAACCGTATCCGTGGGATAGATTACTACACCACCACTATTAAGGCATTCAACTACTTTGCGTAGCTTTCGCTCTTCGGGATTTTGTGGGTGAATTTTAAGGAGCATCCTTCAAGTTTTTCTCGCAACGCCGCCACGGGCGCAACGTAGGCCGGTTTGTGTATTCAGATCATTGCGAAACTACCTTCTGTACAATTTCAGCGGCTTCGCCAAGTTCTATAGCACTTAGTACGTTTAAGCCGCTTTCATCGATCATTTTTTTGGCAATATCGGCATTGGTGCCTTGCAGACGAACAATTATCGGAATGTTGATCTCGCCAATGTTCTTATAGGCTTCTATAACACCTTTTGCTACCCTGTCGCAACGTACTATTCCGCCAAAAATGTTAATGAGAATGGCTTCCACTTTAGGGTCGCGCATGATAATTCTGAAGCCTGCTTCCACGGTTTCAGCATTGGCACCACCACCAACATCTAAGAAGTTGGCCGGTTCACCACCGCTGAGTTTTATCATATCCATGGTAGCCATGGCCAGACCTGCCCCGTTTACCATACAGCCTACGTTTCCATCGAGATTCACGTAGCTTAAACCGTATTTCTTGGCTTCAACCTCGGCAGGGTCTTCCTCGCTTTCATCGCGCATTTCGGCTAACTCCGGTTGACGATCTAACGCATTATCATCAATAGCCACTTTTGAATCGACGGCAATGATCCGGTTGTCAGATGTTTTAAGTACTGGATTGATCTCAAACAAACTGGCATCGCTGGCCACAAAGGCTTTGTATAATTTGGCGACAAATTTTGTCATGTTTTTCCAGGCATCTCCTTCCAAACCAAGGTTAAAGGCCACCCTTCGCATTTGAAAACCCTGCAATCCCAATTCCGGATCGACATATTCCTTAAAGATCTTATCAGGTGTTTTGGCAGCTACTTCTTCAATATCCATTCCTCCTTCCGATGAATAAATAATAACGTTGCATTTACGCTCCCGGTCCATGAGCACGCTCATGTATATCTCACTAGGTTCGCTTGGGCCGGGCACATACGCATCTTCCGTAATTAGTATTTTATTTACACGTTTTCCTTCGGGTCCGGTTTGGGGTGTAACAAGTTGCATACCGAGTATAGCCCCTGCATGTTCCTTAAGTTCGTCCATGCTTTTGGCCAATTTCACTCCGCCGCCTTTTCCGCGTCCGCCGGCATGGATCTGCGCTTTAACAACCCACCATTCCGTACCTGTTTCTTCATGCAGTTTTTGGGCGGCGTCAACGGCACCATCAACGGTGTCAACAGCTATTCCGCGCTGAATTTCCACGCCATGTTTTGCCAGTATGGATTTGCCCTGATATTCGTGTAAGTTCATAAAGTTAGATTAAGATGACAAAAGTAGGATGTAAAGATTGGTGAGGCAAATACGAGGGTTTATTATTGGACAACGGTGAGTGTATGTGCCGTTGCCGTCCCGCAGGACGGCTATGGCATATACACAATGTTGTGCTTTCGTATTTATTTAATTTAAGTTGAATCGGTTTTTAGTAAATTCTATTAATTCTGTGTTTCTCTTTTTAACATAATCCTGAGTAAACTTGTCCAAGTTTGCCATCAAATGAGAGTTTATCTGCAATTTAGATTCTTGATAACCTTCAGATTTATCAATCGGGCAAATATTACCGACTTTTGAGTTTAAACCTTTTTCAAGTATTGTTAAGTTTCCAATTAAGGAAATTTCATTTGCATAAATTTCAATTCTTTCAAAACCGTATGTCTCAGTATCAAAGTTTGGGTTAACGCTGAAAATATGCTCAACTTGTAAGTTTCGGTAATCATCTAACGAAAGCTCTTGGTTGTTTTTATCCTTATTGTATTCATAGAGCATATATCTGACTAACGCAGTTTTATTATCTACTCCTTCATTCATATAGCTTTCCAGTTGGTAGTCATTAAGGAAGTTTGTAACAAACTCTCTAATTTTTTCTCTAATTTCTTTTTCGCTAAACTCGTACTCGTTAATTTCAGAAGCTAATAAATACATATTTCTTCTGGGATTAGTGTTCTTAAGTTTATAGACTCGTACTTCTGCCAATTCTAATATGTTTAATAGCCCGTCAAGTTTTCCCTGCTGTTTTAATCTTACGATTAAAGGATATAGCGTTGCTGTAAACTCTAAAAATTGGAATAATCTTGAATGATTTTCGCATTGATTAATTTTATTAAATAAGTCAGAGTATGCTGCCGAAAACTGGAAAAAATCTTTAATGTAATTCTCGATAAAATTCTTTAGATTTTCGGGATTGCTTTTCTCTTGCTCACAGCGTCTTTTTATTTGTTTGAATATACTTGAAGCACCTAATTGATAATCCCAATCACTAAAAAGGTGTTTTGACGAATAATAATGGTGCGTAAAAAAAGTATTTTCAAACTCTGTATCATCTAATGTCCTAAATATTCTTAGCTCTTGTTTCTTGTATAAGACATTATCTAATAAGTCGAATATTTTCCCAAAATATTCATTAATTCTATCGTTTAGCGAACAGTTTAAATATATCGTTGAGTACATCATTAATGCACTCTTAGTTTTATCTAAGTTGCTTAATGGTAATCCACGGTCATTAATGACTGAAAACATCTTAACAGCTTGTGCTTGGTCAGTAACATTGAAAATTAATATTTCAATTTCTTTAGAAACATAGGAAATATAAGTTTCGACTTCTTGTTCTGTTTTGTCTTCTAACATTGAAGTAAACTCTCTCTTGGCGTTATAAAGTTGTCGCTGACTTCTGATTTTAACATTATCTATATCAATAGAGTCATAATTATAGATAACCTGTTTCATAAACTCTTCATCAGTACCCAATGGAACAAGCTTAGGTTGCTTTTCGTCTCCAATAAAAAGTTCTATGTATGCCTTCTTATTTTCAGTAGTGATTTTTTCAATTAAAACATTAAGCAGGATATAAAGTGTGGTAATTCTCTGTTGTCCATCAATTACATCATAAACATCGTTGATAATGTCTCCAGCTTGGTCATTTTTCTGAAAACATAATGTTCCAATAAAATGACGCATTTCTAAATTTTCATTTATGTCATCCCATAATGCCTTTCGCTGTTCAAACTTCCAGCTATATTTTCTCTGGTAAGCCGGAATTACAAATCTATTTCCGTGAAATAAAGTTTTTATTGTTTCTGTTCTACTTGGTTGGAATGACATTTAATTTCTCGTTTTTATATGAAGCACAACTATTGCATAACCACAATATAGTGTATATTTTCTTTATGTAGAAGAAAGGTGTGACTCGTTTTGGGTGCGCTTTCACCATATTAACCGTTGAAAAGGATAATGTTAAAAGGCATGTATAAAACGCCCCGTCCGAGTGGATGTTCATCCGGGCGGGCAAGAAAGAATAATTATAACCGCTCCATTTGAATGATAAAATGGTATGCCGTACAGCGAGACAGGAGCAACACCGCGTTCATGTGTGGTCGTTCCGACCACACGAACGCTTAGTTGTTTTAAGAAGAGAGATTTCAACGGGTTTGAAACAGCTTCCAGGCTACCTGAAATGCTATAGCTGTTTTTCCTGTTCCAGTGGCAAGAGTCAGTAGAATGCGGTCTTTTCCCTTTGTAATGGCTTCAAGTGTTCGTTGAACAGCTATTTCCTGATAATAGCGAAGTTGCCAGGTACCACTTTTATCTTCAAAAGGAATATTGGCGAATTTTTCTCTCCACTCATTTTGTTCTGCAAAAGTCTTGTGCCATAGTTTATCAGGGCTTAGAAAGTCTGTGACCAAACCTTCTTCACCTGTTTTCATGCAGATCTGGTAAATGGCTTTGCCATTGGTACAGTTTCTCGGCATATTGCTTGGCTTGCATCACACCTTCTCCAACTTCCAGTTCATCGCTTTTGGCTTCTACAACTGCCAGCTTTATACCTTTATATACCAAGACATAATCCGCAATTATCTTTTTACCACGACCACCACCTGATTGTATTTTACCTTCGGTGATCCGGTATTCACGAAGCACTTTTGAGCCTTCGACTACACCCCAGCCACAAGCCCTAAGCTTGGGGTCAATCAACTCTGCTCTTGTTTCTGCTTCGTTCATTTTTTTTAATGGTTAATTGATAATGGACAATGGATAATTATTTATTTACTTTTTCTTTTGCAGATTTGATGATAGAAGTAAGCAACTTTAAAAGTTCGATTAAATCTTCCTTTGCCGAATTATAAATTGTCTTATCTAAATAGTTAGACTGAAAAAGAAGTTCAATCCAATATTCTGTTTCATTGGCTTCTTTTAAAGCAATTGCCATCTTATGAATAAAGTCTTTTCGGCTTTCCGCTTGCTCAGCTTCTCGTACCAATGCACCAATAGCTGTTCCACTCCTGAGTAGTTGCTTACTCATCACAAATTCCTTTTTCTGTTCGCACAAGAACTGATAAATCTTTATAATTCTTAATGCGAAAGCAAACGACTTATTTTTCACTACATTTTCTCTCATTTTCAATTATCCATTATCGATTGTCAATTATGGCTCTTCGTAATAATACGAGTAATCAATTCCTTTCATAAACATTTCTCTGCTGTGTATATCATCAGTCAAGGCGTGTTGTAAATTCGCTCTTAAAACACTTGCATCAACAGTGCTGATAATCATAGCATTCATATAGTCTTTTTTACTTATTTTGCTCCAGTCCACACATTTGTTGAGTTGTTTTTTCAAAATCAAATCCAACCATATTCGGGTGCTGCGTCCATTTCCTTCCATAAAAGGATGCGCTATGTTCATAGCAATATATTTATCTGTAATTTCTGATAAATTCCGGTCCGGCATTTGGTCTATTTTTTCCAAAGTGGTCTGTAAATGTTGTGTTGCGGTAAATTGAAAACCGCCTTTGGAAATATTTTTCCGCCTGATCTGCCCCGCAAAATCATATAAGCCGCCAAACAAATAGGCATGTATTTGTTGCAATCCTTTTGTTGTGCCTACTTCTATACTATCAATAAATGAACTTTCAAACAATGCATAGGCCTTTGATTTACTTTTCCCGTCTATACTTTCTTCACCGTAGGTAAACCATTCTATAAACCGGTTTGCCTTTGTTCCCGGAAAAGTCTTACCCAGTGCAACTATACCATCAAAGTCAAGCATATCCGACTTATATTTTTTACCGTCTGCAGCAGTTAATTTCAGTTGGGTAGTAGCACTAACCAACTGACTGTTTTCCTTCTTTAGTTTAGCCTTCAGGTATTTCCAGTAGTTGCGGGTTTTAGTATAATCGTCCTGGTCAGTAAGCACGGCAACAATATCCAATACCGAAAACCACCATTTGGCATTTTCTTCATCCCAAAGGGCACGCACTTCACGGTCGTCAAAAAATCGTATGGATACTTTCATTTCAATGGATAATTGATAGTTAACGATGCAAAATTATTTTTATCAAAGACTTCATTCTCAATTGTCAATTCTCCATTTTCCATTGTCAATTGCCCACTAAACGCTTTTTGCAACACCGACTTTTTCAGTTCTTCCAGGTCAGCAATTTTCTTTTGGTAAATGGCTTCTAATTTTTGTGTTTCAGCGCGGATGGCGTCTAAATGGCGGACGATGGCTTTTTGTTCTTTGAGTGGTGGAATAGGAATAGTTATTTCTTTAAGGATTTGCGATGACACATTAGGAAAAGTTGCACCTGTGCCAAGTTCATATATCTTTTGCCTTGATGATAGAATAAAGTAATTTATCCACTCTTGATTATCAGAATACCTTATTGCAGCAACTCCACGACCTATACAGGCATCAAAACCTGCATCTTCATACAGGCGGCTCATTTCGTGCTTTTCAGCATGTGTGCGGAAACGTAGTTCGTCTATCAGATTGATTACTTCACGTAGATTGTAACCGCTTTGCAAGCGGTTTTTTAGTTCAGTGAATATCTCACCAATCTTATATTCTACGGTATCGGCACTTTCGGCAGACAATTTGAACTTTTTGAAATAGGGGAAAAGTTTCACATTCACAAAGTCCAGGAGGTCATCACCTGTCAAAGCATTATGATCTATTTTACCATCTTCTAATTTAGGAGCCGCCCAAACACCCCATTGATATTCATTGTCAATAATCGGAGTATAGGACTTTCCCGTGAGCTCGGCAGAAGTAGCACGGTCACACTCCAGGTCGTCTAAGTATTTCAGGAACAATACCCAGGATGTTTGCTCCACATAATCCAGTTCACCTCCGCAACCTGCATCTTTGCGAAGTATATCGTCTATATTTTTAAATGTCTGTTCAAACATTCGTTTTCTTTGTTTCTATTCTTTTTTCCCTTCAATTCATTTTAGCGTTGGCAAAATAAGGCTCTTTTGGATTTTTCTTGCGTTGGCCTAGTGCATTGGCAAAAACCAAATGTGCCTTATGCGGGTTGGCTCTTGCATGAAGCACAACGGTTTGTGTAAGGTTTCGCTGCATGACGGTCGGAGCGTAGCGGAGACTGTCCGCCCGAAACTTTAATATTAAAATTAACTGTTTTGGATTACAACTTGCCGGTGGCAATGAACTTTACACCGTGTTACTTGATTTAATTATTTTTTTAATTTACTTAAATATTCATCAGCAAGGTGCTGTTTAAGCTTCATTCTGATTTGAGATAGATATTGAGAGTACACCGTTAATGATATTGGATCTCTTAGCATGTCATCAGGAATGCTCCAAACTATTTTAAAATAATTTATAGTTAGATTCCAAAGAGCTTTGTCAAGATTAGGTTTGCCATTATAGTAGTCATCAATACTGTTTTTTAAAGACTGAAAAGATTCTTCCACGGATTTTTCGATCAATTTCTCTTTGTATTCATCCTTAAGAATAGAAAGATCATATTCACGCTCCAGATGAAAACTTAAGTCAGCAAGGACAAAATTCATGTGACCATTGGGCTTAAACTTTAATCTTCTCAATCCTTTAAATCCTAAAATATCTGTTGTTTCTCTCGCTATTTTTCTCTCAAATTTTTTAAGATCATCTTTCTTCTTAGAAAAGATATTCAGTATCCCCATAAACTTAGTTTTTATTGCAAGTAACCATCGTATAACCACAATATAGTGTCTATTTTCTTTATGTAGAAGAAAGGTGTGACTCGTTTTGGGTGCGCTTTCACCGTATTAACCGTTGAAACGGATAATGTTATAAGGCATATCATTTCTCCTGACTCAATTTTTATCTAACAGTTAAATTCCCCCTGAGTTTTATATCATTTGACGAGGAACCAACCAAAACTCTAAAATCACCAGGCTCCACAACAGGCTCTAAATCTTTGTTCAGCATTGTAAGCATTTCGGGAGTAATATCAAATGTAACGATCACAGTTTCACCTTTTTTAAGATGAATACGTTGAAAGCCCTTAAGTTCCAAAATGGGTCTGGCAACACTGGCAAATTCATCTTTGATATATAGTTGAACCACTTCATCGCCATCAAACTTTCCGGTATTGGTAATGGTAAAACTAACTGTAGTATTCTCAGAACCGGTTATTGTTGATTTACCAAACTTTAAGTTACTGTAGTCGAAATCTGTATAACTTAGGCCGTAACCAAACGGAAACAATGGCTTACCTGATAAATTGATGTAATCATCACCCCGTCCGGTAGGTTTATGATTGTAGTATAGCGGCAGTTGTCCTTCGTGTTTAGGAAAGGTGATTGGCAATCTTCCGGCAGGATTGTAATCGCCAAAAAGGATATCTGCCAACGCATTACCGCCCTGGTCACCGGCATACCAAACATCTACCATAGCATCGACATCATGTAACCAATGGTCCATGGTTATGGCACTACCACCAGTAAGAACAACAATAGTAGGTTTTCCTGTTGTAGCAATTGCCTTAATCAACTGTTCTTGGTGACCCGGTAAAGACAACAATGCTCTATCATTAAACTCACCTTCTTCAATGCCCACACAGACAATGGCAACGTCTGATGATTTGGCTAAGGACACAGCTTCTGCAATAAGTCTTTCCGGATTTTCTCCTGCCTCAGCATCCCAAATGAACTTAAACCAAACGTTGCCGGAGGTTTCATAAAACTCAATTTTAATATCGTAATCTTTACCTTTTTCAAACGCAAAAGGCACTGTGATTTGCTGTACCGTCTGCTTTCTCCAATTGTCAATCACCAATTCATTATCAATGTACATACGATACCCGTCATCACCCTTAAAACCGATGTTTATGGTTCCAGTTTTGGGTGCTTTTAATTTCCCGGTCCATTGGGCCGAATAAAAATCGTAATTGATTTTATTCTTGTCTGGTGAAAATAGCGTCCATCTAAAATCTATATTCTTGTCTATTCTTGTAAGCGCGGGCTCCCCTTTAAAAGTAATATTGTTGAAATATTTGGCTTTTAATCCAGCCTTCTTTTCACCGTTTTCCATGTGATAGAAATAGGCTTCAGGAATTGCCGAAAAATCTTCAGTTGTTCTTGATGCCCCTTTTGCATAGCGGTAATTCACACCATCGCCCAACTTATTTTTTATACCTTCCAGAATAGTGACAGGATTGTTGCCGGGTCCGGAGTAGCCGCCTAAACGTGCTTCATTAGCATCAGGTCCAATAACAGCGATAGACTTTAAGCCCTTGTTTAGAGGAAGTGTATTGCCTTCATTTTTTAACAATACAATCGATTCTAATGCTGCTTTTTTCGCCAATGGCTTGTGCTGTTTAACAAAATCTAAATCTGTAATAGCTACGTAAGGATTTTCAAAAAGCCCTAATTCAAATTTTACAGCCAACACCCGTCTTACCGCATTGTCAATACTTTTTTCATCAATCATATTGTTCTCAAAGGCTTCGTAAAACAGTGTATAATGGTCATAAGATGTTTGAAATATCACATCCAAACCACCTTCAATGGCTTGTTTGGTAGATTCTGCATAGTCTTTTGCTGTAAAATGTAGCACATTAGCACCACCGGTGGCTCCCGCATCAGAAATAACAAAGCCTTTAAAACCCCAGTCTTGTTTTAGTTTTTTGTTGAGCAACCAATGGTTGGCAGTGGCTTGCGTACCATCAAGCGAATTGTATGCTGTCATTATAGAGCGTGCTTTGCCTTCCTGTATGCCTGCTTTAAACGCCGGAAAGTAAATTTCTTCTAAAAGGCGCTCATTATAATGAATAGGGTATGAGTCTCGACCACCATCACCTACGTTTGCCACAAAATGTTTGGGAGTGGTGATTACACCTAGGCTTTCGAATGCAGTAATATAGGAAACAGCCATTTTTGAAGTGAGAAAGGGGTCTTCTCCATAAGTTTCTTCTACACGTCCCCAGCGTACGTCTCTGGAAATATTGATAACTGGCGATAGATTTTGACGTATGCCACGCGCCTTTACCTCTTTGGCAATAGCCAGAGCCACGCTATCCATAAGTTGTGTGTTAAATGATGCGGCCAGACCTACAGCTTGTGGAAATACCGTGGCGTCTTTTCGAACCAGCCCGTGCAAGGCTTCATCAAAAGGAATAATTGGAATCCCTAATCGTGTGTTTTCTACAAAGTATTTCTGAATTTCATTAATGTGTAAAGCTGTTTCTTTTGTCGATTGTCCGGCAGAGTAGTTTAAGATTTGTTCTGACTCGTTTCCGGAGGAGCTATGTGTGGCTACCTGGAATCCGAAAATGCCGTGTTTGTATTTTTCTTTACCATCTGATAAATCGCCCGGAATCATATACAGTTGCCAAAATTTTTCTTCTAAGGTCATTTTGGACAGCAAATTCTCTACGCGCTTATTAATGCTTGCATCGGGGTTTTTGTAAACGGGCGTATCCTGTGCTTTGCAAGAAAAAAGCAATATAACTGCAGAAAAAAATAGAATAAATGGAGTGATTATCTTCATAGACTACTTCAACCTTGAAACTTTAAATGTCCAAACATAATTGCCTGGTGGGTTTTTCCGAAGTCTTTTGGGAATTGAAATTGAAAAACCAGTTTCGTTGGCTACCCAGGCCAAGGGTTCTTCATGGCCTAAAAGATAGATTTTAGCGTCTTTTTCCGGCTGATGTGCATTTACAGTAACGGTTTTAGGCAGCTTAGTCTCTTCCTCCTCTGCCATATAGAAGAAATAGGCGGTGCCATCGTCTTTTTGGGTCATACAAATATTATTCTCTTTGTAAGGTGCCAACGCTTTTGTATCGTAAATGGCTTCACTATTAATTGCCATCCATTTCTCGTAATCTGAGAGTAAACGGTATGCACCTTCTTGCCATTCGCCTTCGGGTGAAGGTGCAATATTTAGTAATAGGTTTCCACCTTTAGCCACAATATCTACCAATAATTGGATACCTTGATAGCCCGACATATAGGTGGCATCAGGTGTGTAAGACCATCCGCCACCAGAAATAATACACGATTCCCAGGGGTAAGGCAAGGCTTCTTCAGGCACTCTATTTTCCGGAGTTAAGTAGTTTTGATTTTTTCCGTGAACAGCTCTGTCCACAACTATGAGCCCTGGTTGCTTATCTCGAAGTTTATCGACGAGTTCATCCATTTTTATGTCTTGAGAGACTATTCGATGTTTTATAAAACCATTGGCCGCTTTGTTCTCTGCAAATTTTTTGGTATAATATTCGTCTAAACTAACCTGGTCGATTTTTTTTACCCAACCGCCATCTAACCAAAAAATATCGATATCGCCATAATCTGTTGCTAATTCTAACAGTTGGTTATGCGTAAATTGGACAAAGGTTTTCCATTTTTCCGGATACAGGGCGGGATCATAGTTTACGTTTCTATCTTGTGGTGGGAAATACGGGTCCCAGTAGCTTTTATGGTTCCAATCGGGTTTAGAAAAATAAGCCCCCACCCACATATCTTTGGCTCTGAAGGCATCAAAAATTTCTTTGGTAATATTTGCTTTTGGGTTATTGCTGAACGGACATTCCGAATCGGTGACTTTGTAGTCTGTATATTTAGAATCGAACATGGAAAAGCCATCATGATGTTTTGTGGTAAAGATTACATAGCGCATACCTGCATTTTTTGCAGCCTCTGACCATTTTTCCGGATTAAATTTTTCGGGATTAAACGTATTTTTTAAGTCTTCGTATTCTTTTTTGTACAAGAAATAGTCTTGTGGATTACTACCTTTTTTGCGTTCGCACCAGCCATAGTCCTCCGGGCAAATAGACCAGGACTCTACAATGCCCCATTGGCTGTAGCTTCCCCAATGCATCAGTAAACCAAATTTGATGTTTTGCCATTGCTTTACCTTTTCAATTACCTGAGGATCGGTCTCCGGAACGTAACGCTCATCTTCATGTATGGCCTGGGAGTAAGAAAAGCTTTGGATTAGCAGCAGAATTGGAAATATATATATTTTCATGATAAGAAATTAAAGATACAGATATTGACCTATTAAGTACGAGGTAGCGATGAAGCCCTCCCAAAAAATAGTACCATTAAACCCAAATTATGCAATAGAAAATCTATTCCGTGCTGAAATTGCTTCAAAATCAGCGTTTCACTGCATTTTTCAGCTTCACCATAGCGGTGCTATGCTAAATCTTCCAAAATGCCTGATTTTATTGCACTTTCAGCACTCATTACAAAGTTCTACTGCATAATTTGGGTTAAAAAGTAAACAGATGAGTTATACAACTGCAAAAACAGCCGTCGGATTATTTTTAGAGTTACTTTCAGTTAAAATGGTATGCCGTTACTGCGAGATAGGCGCAATACTGCGTTCATATTTGGTTGTTTGGGCAACACAATGCTTAGTTGTTGCACTAATCTCGCCTTTGGCGAGAAGCAAAAGAGCGAGATTGGTAGCAACTTTGTGGTTCATTAAACCTTTAATCATGACGAATATAAAAAAAGTCTAACACAATTATTGCAAAAGCCTGTAAAAAAGTAGAAGGCTTTACAGAGTTGTATCACAGAATCTGCCAAAACCAGGCTGTGCTGGGTAGAAGTCAAAGTACCACAACTAATTACACTCGCTGTTTGGCTCACATGGCCCTACACTTTGGCTGTTGTCCTCAACACTTAGATACCGGGCAAGTAGAAGAATACCTGTACCGGTGTAAGAAACAACACAACAGCCCTTCGGAGAGTTTTTTCAAACACACCGTTTACGGTTTACGCTATGTATATAAACTGCTTGGTATTAAAGACAAACACGTATCCTTGCCGCGTATTGAGCGACCTAAGAAGTTGCCTGTAGTAATGAATGCGAGTGAGGTAAAACAGATGCTTAAGGCACCTGCTTTGCTCAAGCACCGGTTAATATTAGGCATGCTCTATGGTTGCGGTTTACGCAGTTTTGAGTTGTGTAATATAAAACTGAGCGATGTTGACCTGGATCGAAAGATGTTGCACATACGCCAAGGCAAGGGCAGAAAAGACCGCTATGTAGTGCTGTCAGCGATGCTTGTTCGCGGGTTAAACAAGTACATAATGGCCGAACAACCTATAAACTATCTGTTTAACGGTCAGCCTGATGTGGATGGTAAACCCACACCATATTCTTCAAGAGGCATACAATGGATAATACGAGCATCACGCAGGAAAACCGGCATTGAAAAACAAATAACAGCTCACAGTTTCCGGCACAGTTACGCTACTCATTTACTGGAACAAGGCATGGATATTATCACACTTAAAGACTGTTTGGGTCATTCTTTTATAGAAACCACCCTGGTTTATTTACATGTAGCACGTGTAGGCAGAACCCGGGCTTTTAGTCCGTTGGAAAAATTATACTCTAAAACTTAGAGCTTATGCAGCCACGCTTAGAAGTGGCTGATGTAGTGTGTAATAACTGGCAAGCCATTGAATCCGGGCAACTCAATGTAAACACCTGGCAGTTGCGCACACTCTCAGCCATAAAAAACTGTAGAACATCAGTTCTCGGTGGGCATATAGATAGTTGCTTAAGTTGTGGTCATATGCAACTGAGCTATAATAGCTGTCGTAATCGCCACTGTCCCAAGTGTCAGGGGCATAAGCGAGAAGAGTGGATAGTCAAACGCAGTGAAGAGTTGCTTCCTGTTGCATATTACCATGTGGTGTTTACCCTTCCGGGCGGTATCAATCAACTGGCTATGCATCAACCAAAGGGAGTTTACAACATCTTGTTTCAGGCAGCCTGGCAAACCATACAAGCCTTTAGTGAAGACGGTAAATGGGTTGGCGGCAAAATGGGAATGATAGCCATACTCCACACCTGGGGGCAGCAACTCAATCTCCACCCACATTTACACTGCATAGTTCCCGGCGGTGGCGTGAGTAAAAGTGGTAAATGGAAAACAGCCAAAGCAAGGTCTGGTCGTAGAGCCTCTTTTCTGTTTCCGGTAAAAGCACTTAGCAAGGTGTTTAGAGGCAAGTACTGTAGCATGCTGGCAAAGCAACTACCCAGGGAATACAATCAAATCCGCCAAAAGCTGTGGCAAAAGCCATGGGTGGTATATGCCAAGCAGCCTTTTGGAGGCCCCAAACAAGTAATTGAGTATTTGGGCCGTTACACCCATAAAGTAGCCATTAGCAATCACCGTCTGACAGATATAAGCGAAACTACAGTGAGTTTTAGCTATAAAGATTACCGTCATGGAGCTAAGAAAAAGAGATGCACTCTGGAGCAAACCGAGTTTATACGCCGTTTTGCACAACACATACTGCCCAAACACTTTGTGCGCATACGCCATTACGGAATATTAAGCAGCACCTGGAAACGAGGCAAACTCAAAGACTTACAGCACAAGCTTGGTTACACCCCACAGCAACAAGATGTGAAAAGCAAGTTGCACACCTGCCCGTGTTGCAAAAAGCCAACTTTGGTAACTGTGTTTGAGTTTGATGCTCGTGGTCCGCCGAAATACTGGTTAGAACAATTAAACACATGCAATGCAAAAACCCTAACAAAATGAAACGACTGCATAAGGCGGGTAGGCGAAGCTATGTGCCCAACAAACTAAAAAGGATTAAACAGGAGAGTCATCCAACCGAAAAAGCAGCCACCGGATTATTTTTACAGTTACTTTTAGTACAAAATGCAGTGAAAAAAGGCTCAAGCTCAAAAAAATAGTGTAGCAGCCAACACTAAGAGCTCATTAAAAATCTCGAAAACCCCATAGAAAACTCCTGCTTTACAGCGAGATAGGAGCAACACTGCGTTCATGTTTGGTCGTTCCGACCACACGAACGCTTAGTTGTTGGCTGTAGTACTTATATTTGATAATACAACTTGATATCACTTTCAATACAGCTTGCTTGGGCTTAAATACAATTTTTTTCTGCTATAGTCAAGCACAATGTTAAATCTGTTTATTATTTCTGCTCCAAGTATTCCTAAATATTCTTTATAAGAACTAACACCTGATTTTGTTGAAGCCAATTGTGCTAGAATATTTGGAAAATCATAGCCACAAAACTTTAAACTCTTCAGTCTGATTTTTTGATAACTCGCACTACTTCCCAATCCCAAAATTGCTGAGGTGTTCTTCTTATCAATCTCAGTGTATAAGCCAATTTTTTCGGCAAAAGGGCTGTTAATTATTAGACTAAGAGCTGCACCACTATCAAATAATATAATGCCATTATGCTTATCGCACTAATCTCGCCTTTGGCGAGAAGCAAAAGAGCGAGATTGGTAGCAACTTTGTGGTTCATTAAACCTTTAATCATGACGAATATAAAAAAAGTCTAACACAATTATTGCAAAAGCCTGTAAAAAAGTAGAAGGCTTTACAGAGTTGTATCACAGAATCTGCCAAAACCAGGCTGTGCTGGGTAGAAGTCAAAGTACCACAACTAATTACACTCGCTGTTTGGCTCACATGGCCCTACACTTTGGCTGTTGTCCTCAACACTTAGATACCGGGCAAGTAGAAGAATACCTGTACCGGTGTAAGAAACAACACAACAGCCCTTCGGAGAGTTTTTTCAAACACACCGTTTACGGTTTACGCTATGTATATAAACTGCTTGGTATAAAAGACAAACACGTGTCCTTGCCGCGTATTGAGCGACCTAAGAAGTTGCCTGTAGTAATGAATGCGCGTGAGGTAAAACAGATGCTTAAGGCACCTGCTTTGCTCAAGCACCGGTTAATATTAGGCATGCTCTATGGTTGCGGTTTACGCAGTTTTGAGTTGTGTAATATAAAACTGAGCGATGTTGACCTGGAGCGAAAGATGTTGCACATACGTCAAGGCAAGGGCAGAAAAGACCGCTATGTAGTGCTGTCAGCGATGCTTGTTCGCGGGTTAAACAAGTACATAATGGCCGAACAACCTATAAACTATCTGTTTAACGGTCAGCCTGATGTGGATGGTAAACCCACACCATATTCTTCAAGAGGCATACAATGGATAATACGAGCATCACGCAGGAAAACCGGCATTGAAAAACAAATAACAGCTCACAGTTTCCGGCACAGTTACGCTACTCATTTACTGGAACAAGGCATGGATATTATCACACTTAAAGACTGTTTGGGTCATTCTTTTATAGAAACCACCCTGGTTTATTTACATGTAGCACGTGTAGGCAGAACCCGGGCTTTTAGTCCGTTGGAAAAATTATACTCTAAAACTTAGAGCTTATGCAGCCACGCTTAGAAGTGGCTGATGTAGTGTGTAATAACTGGCAAGCCATTGAATCCGGGCAACTCAATGTAAACACCTGGCAGTTGCGCACACTCTCAGCCATAAAAAACTGTAGAACATCAGTTCTCGGTGGGCATATAGATAGTTGCTTAAGTTGTGGTCATATGCAACTGAGCTATAATAGCTGTCGTAATCGCCACTGTCCCAAGTGTCAGGGGCATAAGCGTGAGGAGTGGATAGTCAAACGCAGTGAAGAGTTGCTTCCTGTTGCATATTACCATGTGGTGTTTACCCTTCCGGGCGGTATCAATCAACTGGCTATGCATCAACCAAAGGGAGTTTACAACATCTTGTTTCAGGCAGCCTGGCAAACCATACAAGCCTTTAGTGAAGACGGTAAATGGGTTGGCGGCAAAATGGGAATGATAGCCATACTCCACACCTGGGGGCAGCAACTCAATCTCCACCCACATTTACACTGCATAGTTCCCGGCGGTGGCGTGAGTAAAAGTGGTAAATGGAAAACAGCCAAAGCAAGGTCTGGTCGTAGAGCCTCTTTTCTGTTTCCGGTAAAAGCACTTAGTAAGGTGTTTAGAGGCAAGTACTGTAGCATGCTGGCAAAGCAACTACCCGGGGAATACAATCAAATCCGCCAAAAGCTGTGGCAAAAGCCATGGGTGGTATATGCCAAGCAGCCTTTTGGAGGCCCCAAACAAGTAATTGAGTATTTGGGCCGTTACACCCATAAGGTAGCCATTAGCAATCACCGTCTGACAGATATAAGCGAAACTACAGTGAGTTTTAGCTATAAAGATTACCGTCATGGAGCTAAGAAAAAGAGATGCACTCTGGAGCAAACCGAGTTTATACGCCGTTTTGCACAACACATACTGCCCAAACACTTTGTTCGCATACGCCATTACGGAATATTAAGCAGCACCTGGAAACGAGGCAAACTCAAAGACTTACAGCACAAGCTTGGTTACACCCCACAGCAACAAGATGTGAAAAGCAAGCTGCACACCTGTGCGTGTTGTAAAAAGCCAACTTTGGTAACTGTGTTTGAGTTTGATGCTCGTGGTCCGCCGAAATACTGGTTAGAACAATTAAACACATGCAATGCAAAAACCCTAACAAAATGAAACGACTGCATAAGGCGGGTAGGCGAAGCTATGTGCCCAACAAACTAAAAAGGATTAAACAGGAGAGTCATCCAACCGAAAAAGCAGCCACCGGATTATTTTTACAGTTACTGTTAGTACAAAATGCAGTGAAAAAAGGCTCAAGCTCAAAAAAAATAGTGTAGCTGTCAACACTAAGAGCTCATTAAAAATCACGAAAACCCCATAGAAAAAACCCCATAGTAAAACTCCTGCCTTACAGCGAGATAGGAGCAACACTGCGTTCATGTTTGGTCGTTCCGACCACACGAACGCTTAGTTGTTGAACGCTTAGTTGTTGTGTAACGTACTATCATAAACTATCCAAAAAGCACTCAAAATATGGTCGCTCGCGGTAAACTATTGCATCTTGAAATTCTTCAGGTCGAGTTTCAGGACCTTGCCGGTGAGAACGTAATTCACCGTTTTTAAGTACATAACTGTGATTTATAATTTCCACAATATCATCTACAGAATAACCCTTTGGCAAATGAAAGAATTCTGTAAGAAAGGAAGTACCAAAGCCAAAGTGTTTCCCATTTTTCATTTTTGCAGCGAAACCTGTCCAGCCCATTGTGGTTTCTCCTTTTATTTGCTTGTGAATTATTAATGGAAATGCATATTCACTTTTCTCAATAGATTTAATGTCATATTCATTTATCTTATTACCATTAGTTACAAAGTGCTTGACTATGTTGAAATATGACATACTTGTTGATTTACTGAATAATCCTTTCTTCTTGTTTTCTTCTTTAAATCTTTTTAAGGCAAGATTCGTGATACTTCTTGAATTTCTAAATATTACACAAGGAAGATAGGTTCCATCAATCAAATACACTGAGGCTCTGTATCCATCACCCATGTTTCGATCAGGTAATGGCTCGATATTCTTTCTTAAGTAGTTTATGATTTCTTCAGTTCTCATGCTTATGTTACACAACGGTCAAGTGTAGCCGTCTGTGGCTGCGATAGCAGACATGACGTGTTTACACATTGTTGCACTAATCTCGCCTTTGGCGAGAAGCAAAAGAGCGAGATTGGTAGCAACTTTGTGGTTCATTAAACCTTTAATCATGACGAATATAAAAAAAGTCTAACACAATTATTGCAAAAGCCTGTAAAAAAGTAGAAGGCTTTACAGAGTTATATCACAGAATCTGCCAAAACCAGGCTGTGCTGGGTAGAAGTCAAAGTACCACAACTAATTACACTCGCTGTTTGGCTCACATGGCCCTGCACTTTGGCTGTTGCCCTCAACACTTAGATACCGGGCAAGTAGAAGAATACCTGTACCGGTGTAAGAAACAACACAACAGCCCTTCGGAGAGTTTTTTCAAACACACCGTTTACGGTTTACGCTATGTATATAAACTGCTTGGTATAAAAGACAAACACGTGTCCTTGCCGCGTATTGAGCGACCTAAGAAGTTGCCTGTAGTAATGAATGCGCGTGAGGTAAAACAGATGCTTAAGGCACCTGCTTTGCTCAAGCACCGGTTAATATTAGGCATGCTCTATGGTTGCGGTTTACGCAGTTTTGAGTTGTGTAATATAAAACTGAGCGATGTTGACCTGGAGCGAAAGATGTTGCACATACGTCAAGGCAAGGGCAGAAAAGACCGCTATGTAGTGCTGTCAGCGATGCTTGTTCGCGGGTTAAACAAGTACATAATGGCCGAACAACCTATAAACTATCTGTTTAACGGTCAGCCTGATGTGGATGGTAAACCCACACCATATTCTTCAAGAGGCATACAATGGATAATACGAGCATCACGCAGGAAAACCGGCATTGAAAAACAAATAACAGCTCACAGTTTCCGGCACAGTTACGCTACTCATTTACTGGAACAAGGCATGGATATTATCACACTTAAAGACTGTTTGGGTCATTCTTTTATAGAAACCACCCTGGTTTATTTACATGTAGCACGTGTAGGCAGAACCCGGGCTTTTAGTCCGTTGGAAAAATTATACTCTAAAACTTAGAGCTTATGCAGCCACGCTTAGAAGTGGCTGATGTAGTGTGTAATAACTGGCAAGCCATTGAATCCGGGCAACTCAATGTAAACACCTGGCAGTTGCGCACACTCTCAGCCATAAAAAACTGTAGAACATCAGTTCTCGGTGGGCATATAGATAGTTGCTTAAGTTGTGGTCATATGCAACTGAGCTATAATAGCTGTCGTAATCGCCACTGTCCCAAGTGTCAGGGGCATAAGCGAGAAGAGTGGATAGTCAAACGCAGTGAAGAGTTGCTTCCTGTTGCATATTACCATGTGGTGTTTACCCTTCCGGGCGGTATCAATCAACTGGCTATGCATCAACCAAAGGGAGTTTACAACATCTTGTTTCAGGCAGCCTGGCAAACCATACAAGCCTTTAGTGAAGACGGTAAATGGGTTGGCGGCAAAATGGGAATGATAGCCATACTCCACACCTGGGGGCAGCAACTCAATCTCCACCCACATTTACACTGCATAGTTCCCGGCGGTGGCGTGAGTAAAAGTGGTAAATGGAAAACAGCCAAAGCAAGGTCTGGTCGTAGAGCCTCTTTTCTGTTTCCGGTAAAAGCACTTAGTAAGGTGTTTAGAGGCAAGTACTGTAGCATGCTGGCAAAGCAACTACCCGGGGAATACAATCAAATCCGCCAAAAGCTGTGGCAAAAGCCATGGGTGGTATATGCCAAGCAGCCTTTTGGAGGCCCCAAACAAGTAATTGAGTATTTGGGCCGTTACACCCATAAAGTAGCCATTAGCAATCACCGTCTGACAGATATAAGCGAAACTACAGTGAGTTTTAGCTATAAAGATTACCGTCATGGAGCTAAGAAAAAGAGATGCACTCTGGAGCAAACCGAGTTTATACGCCGTTTTGCACAACACATACTGCCCAAACACTTTGTTCGCATACGCCATTACGGAATATTAAGCAGCACCTGGAAACGAGGCAAACTCAAAGACTTACAGCACAAGCTTGGTTACACCCCACAGCAACAAGATGTGAAAAGCAAGTTGCACACCTGCCCGTGTTGCAAAAAGCCAACTTTGGTAACTGTGTTTGAGTTTGATGCTCGTGGTCCGCCGAAATACTGGTTAGAACAATTAAACACATGCAATGCAAAAACCCTAACAAAATGAAACGACTGCATAAGGCGGGTAGGCGAAGCTATGTGCCCAACAAACTAAAAAGGATTAAACAGGAGAGTCATCCAACCGAAAAAGCAGCCACCGGATTATTTTTACAGTTACTGTTAGTACAAAATGCAGTGAAAAAAGGCTCAAGCTCAAAAAAAAATAGTGTAGCAGTCAACACTAAGAGCTCATTAAAAATCACGAAAACCCCATAGAAAAAACCCCATAGAAAACTCCTGCCTTACAGCGAGATAGGAGCAACACTGCGTTCATGTTTGGTCGTTCCGACCACACGAACGCTTAGTTGTTATGTAGGGTTATTCATTTTCCGTCATGTTTAACTTTACTTTATTTCGGCGGAGCAAAATATTATTCAATGTTTGTATATGTAACAGCATTAGGTCTGAGACCCTTTAGGATTACTAAAATGAAACAATTTACAAGTGATTCACCAATTCAATATAAAGGTCAATATAAATTACCAAAAGGTGTAAAATTGGGTAATGGTAAAAAATGGGTTGACCTTGATTATTGGTTTGAAGGATCACAAATTAAGAGTTCTTCTTCTTAGTGACAATTTTAACAAAGGTTTGATAGGTAGTTTTAGGATTTTTCTTAGCGAAATCTTCAGTTACAAATCTTCCTGTGTCGGCACTTTTGAAGGCTTTACGCTTCTTTCTTTGTTTTGACATAATTTTTATGTTTAATTTGTTTTTAATCCTACATAACGGTTTCGGCTATGCGTAGTGCGGGATGTCCAGGCCCTTCACTAACTTACCGATATGTTTATTTGCTGTAATTGCTTTCCATGTCAACAACTTCACCCGCATTACGTATAGCCAATGTTGGGGCATCGTGCCTTTTATTCTTTTTTGTTTTCTGTCCAAAGTGTCAACAAGTTAAGGTGTCATAGCCATTTATTAGAGTTCTTCATCAATTTCAAATTTCACGGCCTTTGCATATGCACCCAAATCAATAGCCGCCACACTACCAATTGATTGTTGCAGATACCTGGATAATTGAAGAAAGAAGGTAACCAGTGAATGCTCCGGTTCACTGAATTCAATTTCATGCATAGAACGAGTCTTGTAGTAATCAGATATTCTTTTTTCGAAAAGATGTTCTATTTCCTTGAGCTTATTTTGCTCAAAGAGATCTCTTACGGTTTTATCTAGATCATTTGGAAGAGGCTCTTCTTTTCCTTCATAATCCACATAAAAACTACCACCTGCTACAGCGCAGCCCATGTCAAAGGTTTCGAGTGGTTTGAGGGATTTGAGTTGCTTTTCGATTGTTTTTTGGGAAATGTTGCTCTCTACAGCAAGCAATCCACCAATAATCTTGGTCAGGGGGCGTGGGGGATATTTATACCCTCGGTCAATGATGCCAGTGCTAGTTCGGCGCAGATTTCGGACACTGGCTATTTTTCTTCCTGCATACTCAATATAGCTAATTGACTCATTTTTAACTTTCACACTGCCTTTTAAATCGGGCTTAACTTCAAATACTGCATAAACCCCTTCAGCAGGAATATAGGATATCCCATCTTGTTTAAAAACAAAAGGAGTGAAGTGCTGATCGTAGATGACCAGATCTAATTGATGGCTCAATTGCCCTTTTGAGTCAATGACAAAGGCTTTATCCACACAATATCTATTGGGTAGATATTCACGTAGCCATTCTATCCAAACATTTTCAAGGGAATCGCCTTTAGAACCTGGATGCTTAATAAATTTCCTGTTTGTACTAAAGCGTGCTTCAATCTGTTTTTGAAGTCCAGAAAAGAGGTCTTTTAACTTAATTCTATCACTCATGTATGTTGGGTTTTGTCTTGAAAAGGAGGTGTTGGCTCCATTTCAGCCGCTATTTTTAAGGCTCTCTCTGCCGTTACTGGATGATTCGGGTAAGCGTCAAGGATAATTGCAGGAATCAATCGTTGAGTTAAATCGGAAAAAGTGAAGCCATACTTGCGCTCAGCATTTTCTCCGGTGATGCAAACGACTTCTTTAAGCTGTTTTTCTAATATTCCAAGTTCCTGAAAACTTTCTTTCAATACCGCCAATCTTTGTTCCTCATTCGGCCGGTTAAATTTCAGAATATCAGCAGCCCTTCTTTTCACCGCAGGGTCTAATGCACTTAACCTATTCGTGCACATTATTACGGCTGCAGGTAATTTGCCATTACCGATCCGATCTACCCCGCGTATAAAAGCATTTACCCCAGCTTTATCCTCATGATGCATTTGTGAATTTTCTCTTGATTGGGTAAGTGCATCCGCCTCATCAACTAATAAAATAACAGCGCCTCTTGCCCCTCCCGCTTTACTCTTTAGTTTCTCAGCTCTTTCAATCGTATAATCAAACGCAGCGGATATTAATTTAGTCATCTGACCAACCCGACCTTCTCCGCGAGTAGAAAGACTAAGTGGAAGAAGTGAAAGGTCAATTTTCTCTTTCCTTGCCACAGCATCTCCAATAGTAGTGGCCAATTCAGATTTACCCGATCCAACATCACCCTCTAGTACCACAAGAGGTGGTCTTTTCAAAACAAAGTTGACCAGTTTCTTTGCTCCTTCATGATGTTTTTTAGCCCAATCTTCAATTCCAGAAGGGTTTACCAGGAGGCTTAATATTTTTGTTAATCGATCTTTTTGATCGTCCAACCCAACCAATTCATTTAGCCGCTCCTGAAAATCGGGATCAGGGTAGTTAATTACCTTTTCGAAGAGGTCGTTAAAATTTGGTTTACTGTCCATTACCAATTTTTTACGATTGAACGATTAAGTGATCGTCCTCCAGATGAATAGATTAAATCTTGGCTGAAATATCCTTCAACTCCCGGCTGAGTACCATATCCTCTACGGAAAGGTAATGTTTTTTCGAACTCCTCTCTCTGCTCCGCAGAAAGCCGATCCCACTTAACATTGTAACTCAGGAATGAGTGAAATGATGCGCCACTTACATCTGCACCAGGGCGCACTTTACCTGGATCATCATCTACCCCACTACTGTTAACTAACTCTTGTGAAGTATAACGTAAAGTTGGAGTTATCCATTTATCTTTCCGCTTATATCCGTATGTAACATTGTCCAAATATCCGGCCTGCAGCAATTTTATGATCTCTTGCTCGTACTTCTCAATTTGGAGATCAGAAGGGCTGCCATAAAATCGCTGGATTCTTTTTAAGTCAGTTGCCACTTTGGCACCCAAATGTGTTGCGTGCGTAATGGTAAATGAAACTTCATATGTATAACTTGAACTACTCATAATATTATCAAATTTGAAAAGAAGGCCCAAAAACCTTCTGCCAGTAATAGATTGTCTTTTCTTTTGTAGGTGCAGCTAAGGCTGCATCAATTGCATCTCCAGTATCTATAGCTGCCTCCACTATTGTATCAGCTTGCAGGTTTGTGTAAAGCTTGGATGCATTGTTCTCTTCGTTAACAGGGTCGATAATTTGTACAGGCTCTGCAAACGACCCTATCTCTGAAAGTGAATAATAGTCAGTAAAAACAATACGTTCTCTGATATTGGTCTTAGCCACATAGGTGAAGAATTGCTGAAGAGCCTCCGGATAGTCTGAGAAATCGACACCATCATCAGCGAGTTTTGCCAAAATCAGTTCGATCATGAATGATTTGAACTTAAAGCTTTCATTTTCCTGTTTCATGTTATTTTTCCAATGCTTGATAAGCCGCACTATCTGTGCAAAGTGTGCTTGGTTTTTAATCTTCCGCTTCCTAATGAATTCAAGATGCCTGGGGATACAGGTCTTTAGAAATGTTCCATCATCTTGACTAACCAGGTTTCCGTACCAATTGGGATCGCCATCATAAAGAACAGGTACTACATCAACATCCAACCCTGATCCTTTAAATGAAACTGTTACCGAATATGTTTGTGGCTGCACTTGATCAGGAGAGAAATTGGGATAAGCCTTTCGTAATCGTTCTGCAAGATATTCCAGCAAGGCCTGAATATCTTTAGGTACATCTGCTCCGGAGATATAACAGGCCATATCAATATCATTGAGGGTTCTAAGTGCTGTCCCTTTTGCAAGGCTTCCAGAAAGGAGTATTTTTTTTAATGTGAAATCTTTATGTTCGGATAGATACTTTTCCACCTTTTCCCTGACGCCCTTTGCTTGCTCTCTATATTTTGAGGCGACTTCTTGGGGCAAATTGACTTTTTTTGCTGCCCAAGTTGCAATATCCGAATGCGATACGTGTACTCTACTCATTTACTAAAATTTGATCATGTTTTTTACATTTCTATGTAGCGCCTACTGTTTACACTCTTGTACTTTTATCTATACCTCACTCTCCGTCATTTTTCATGCCCATTTGTCTTTCCAGCCAAACTGTCATATTTCTTGATTGAATATGACTTAATTTGTTGCTACCTTAGAATAAATGCTGACGGATTTTAAAAATTTACCATGAGTGGTAATTTTTTTTTCGGCAGCAGCATTATATATGTGAAGGGCCATGAAAAAAACAAAGACAATTGCCACTGACGAGCTCTTGGCAGAACAACTCGAAAACCGGGATTGGGATGAGTTTTGGCTGCGTCTTATGGGGCGCTGTGCCTGGCTTTTGCGAAAACGATATCAAAAAAAGTGGCCAAATGATGAGTTGAAAACATTCTCCCGAACAGCAATTGGAGAGATCATCAATAAAATATTCGTGACCAAAGAGCGTAAATGGAATCTTGATAGTTACCCCGACTTCGAAAAGTTTATCATTAACGCCTTGGACAGCCACGTTAATAACACGCTTAATAAATCAAGGGCAATAACTGACGTTGGCGAAAATGATTTTATTCTTGACGAAAACGGAGAGGGGGATTCAAGCCCTCAGGACAAAATAATAGCCAAGGAGCTACGTGAACAGCTATTTGACGAATTACAGGCCGCTGGAGCTACCGATAATGAACTACTTATTTTCGAATGCCTAGCAGATGGTATAGCAAAACCGGAGCATATCAGAACTGAAACAGGCATGAATGAAGATGAATTTCATAACGCCTGGAGAAGGTTTAAAAGAAAAAGGGAAGTGATCAAACAAAAATTAGCAGCATATGGGTACTAATGAAAAAAACAAAACCATTCTGGATAAAATGGATCATATTGAACTGGAGTTGCTTCAAAATGATGTGGAATATGCTAAGCAGTTCCTACAGGAAGAAGGTTTTGATGTAGTGGAAGAGCAAAATTACGGCAACCAGTACATAAAAAAGATAAGGTTCTTGACAATTGCTATAGTAAATAAACAGCAGGATGATAAATTATTTGAACGCGCATATTCTCGTGTGAAGGAAGCTATTAAAGAAAATGCCCAGAAGACAACAGATGTACTTATTTCTTTACTTCAGGCTAAAACACCTTCTGTTCATTATCGCAAGCTCGAGACATGGTCGGATGACGAGATTCGGGATGTGTTAGCCGATATTGACCTAATTAAGTTGATGGAAACATTAGACAAGGAAAGTGATTAAATGTCGAAAGGGAAAAATGCAGCACAAAAACTGATGTTAGAATGTGGTATTGATGATCCCACAGAGTTCCCGTTAGACCTGATTCTATATGGCAGAGGAGCTACTTTGATTGAAAAACCATTGAATAATTCTGAGGGCCGTATTGTCTTTGGAAAGAAAAAAGCCATAATCACTGTAAATGCCAATATTGCTTATTCGGGTAAGAGACGCTTTGTGATCGCCCACGAGCTGGGACACTTTGAAATGCACAAAAACGTCATCCAGGTTCACAACGATACAGACGCAACACTCGAATTCTTTAAGAATGGCCACCACGAAACAGAGGCCAATGAATTTGCCTCAGAATTATTGATGCCAGAGCATTTGTTTTTAAGAGAATGTAAAGGCAAAAAGTTTAGTCCGGATCTTCTCCGTCAATTATCAGAAAGCTTTCAAACTAGTGTTACTTCAACAGTTTATAAGTATTTCGAATTAGGTGATCAACCAATTTGTCTGTTCTATTCACATAAAAATCAGGTGAAGTATTGGAAGAGACCTGAAGGATACGACCATTTTATTATTGACCGAACCCGTTTAGCACCTCCCGAGGACTCAGTAGCAAGTGAGTATTTCAATGAAGGAATAATTTATAGGAAGAACGAAAGTAGACAACAAATTTGGAAATCCACCTGGTTTGAACTCAAAGACGGTGAGAACGATAATGACTATCGGTTTTATGAGTATTGTATAATAACACCAAAGTACAATACCGTTCTGAGTATTGTTTGGGAAGAATAGCCACCGTTTCTATTTGCATGTGCCCCAACAATTGTATACTCGTATTACGAGTATTTCCATTATCTCAAAGCTATGACTTTTTACCTAAAAAATCCAACGGACTAGGCAAAGTAGCCAGGTGTTTATTTGCCACATGTGTGTAAATCTCCGTTGTACGGCTGCTGTTGTGGCCAAGTAATACTTGTATGCTTCTAAGCTCAATACCGTGTTCATACATATGTGTTGCATAACTGTGCCGAAGCGTGTGAAGTGTTACATATTTTCTAATACCGGCCTTTTTACAGGCTCGTTTAAATATTTTTTGTAAACTGCTCGCACTATAGGGCTTGTGTCCGGTTTCCTCCTTTTTTAATTGGCCTTCAAATAAGTAAGTACAGGGTTTAAACTGCCTATAATAATCCCGGAGAAGTTTTAAAAGCACATCAGGTATTGGTACCATCCTGTCTTTTCTGCCCTTACTTTGTTTAATATGAAGCATTTTTCTATGGCCGTCAATTGCCGAAATTTTAAGTGATAGCAGCTCTCCACATCTTAGGCCACAACCATAAATCAGGTGTAGCATGGCTTTATGTTTTAAATTTTTTGGTGTGGCCAGCAGGCAGTCAACTTCTTCAAGGCTAAGTACCTGCGGCAAACGCCTCGGCTTCATAGGACGGTCTATAGATATATATATTCTGTCCATCCCTTTGATCTTTTCCAGATAGAATTTAATGGCATTAATGGCCTGGTTCTGCGTGCTTACGCTATGCCCGGCGTGTAAAATATTCATAATAAACGCATCATAACCTTTCTCTGGCTTTAAGCTGCGCTCATTGCAAAATGTCAAATATCTTTTTATGAATGAAAGGTAGGTTGTACGGGTGTTGTGTGCGTAATTCCGTTTTAAAAGTTTGGCATCAACTGCTTCAATGATTGTTTGCATAATGGCAAATATGGGAAGATGATGCACACATTATATCCAATTACACGTTTACTTACGTTTGTATGTGTTTGAAAACAGAAAATATCCGATAAAATCGAATAAATTGCATCAAATTCAAACGGATATATGCGAAAATGCAGGCAATGCAAAAAGAAAGTTCATGGAAGAGCAGACAAGATTTACTGCTCCATCAAATGTAAAAATGACTATGCCCGACAAATGCGTTGGCGCAATAAAGATGAATGCAAGGTGGTTGATACATATCTTCATCGTAATCGTACAGTCCTTATAGAGCTTATGAAAAACAAGAGTAAGCAAACTACAGTGAATAAAACGGTTTTGGACAAGAAAAAATTCAGGTTTAATTATTGCACGGGCACATACGAAAACGCACAAGGCAAACAATACCACATAGTTTACGACTTTGCCTGGATGAAGTTTAGCAATGGAAAAGTTTTAATTATACGCCGCTCATAATCTCTTATAAAATGTCAATAGTGGCCTAAATACTTTTTTTGACAATTGTTTAGGACCGCACTACGGCATTTTTTCGTGAATAATTAGGGTGGATTATCAATTATATAGCCCTAAACATCGAATATAGGACTGTTTCGGGAGATGTATTTCATTTAGGACAGTAAATAGCCGATCAGAGGGTTCAAATTGAAAAAGTGCTTTTCTGAGATCCTAAATAACTGATAACGTATGGCTTAGCACTTTAGCTTCAAATATTTAGAACGGAATTGATACACCACTAATATACCATTAAACCCGGCATATCCATAAATTTAGTTTTTTAATTAAATGTTTTATCTACTTTATACTGTCTTTGTTTTCATTTATATATCCATTTATAAACGTTTATCAACATATACAAACGAAAGTAAACGTTTATTATGCGAATAACGCTTGTTTCTTACCCCAACTTTACACCGTCAATGAAAAAATCGTTGGCATCATGCATAAAAACATGATCTTTATTTACAAGTTAAATCCATTAAAATGAAAAATGTAAGAAACCAGGTACAATTGATCGGACGTCTCGGACAAGATGTAGAAACAATTACGTTCGACAGCGGAAATCGAAAAGCAAGTTTTTCAATCGCAACAAACGAATTTTATAAAGATGCAAACGGCGAACGCCAGGAACGCACCGAATGGCATAATGTAATAGCCTGGGGAAAAACCGCCGAGCTTATAGATCAACTCCTTGAAAAAGGAAATGAAGTGTTGATACAGGGAAAACTGAGCAACCGTAACTATGAAGATAAAAACGGAGTTAAACGATACGTAACCGAGATCATTTGCGATCAGTTTTTCAAGATCACCAAGTCGCCGGCAACGGCCCCGCTTGCCTAGTACAATCGTAAATTTAACTAATCCAGGGCGCGCCACACATGGCGCGCCTGCTTTTAGTTATAGTGGAATCTATGGTTGAAGTTGGGACCTTCAGAAGTAACGCTACAAACCCCATGCGTTCTGGCTTTAACCCAAATTATGCAGTAGAACTTTGTAATGAGTGCTGAAAGTGCAATAAAATCAGGCATTTTGGAAGATTTAGCATAGCACCGCTATGGTGAAGCTGAAAAATGCAGTGAAATGCTGATTTTGAAGCAATTTCAGCACGGAATAGATTTTCTATTGCACTTGTTTTCCGCACTCGCCAGAAAAAGTATCATAAGTGATTGAAAATCAACACCAAGTTTTTGAAATTGGGTGCTGCAGACCTATTTTCAGGTGTGTTTTTACGAAAATTAAAAAATCGATCAGGAAGCATTTCGGTACAGATTATTGAAAAAATCAATAGGTCTAATAAGGTTGTTAAGACCATAGGTTGTGGTAAAAGTGCTCAACAGATTGAAAGGTTGGTAGCTATGGGCAGGCAAGAGATAGAACGGTTGCAAGGACAATCTCAATTGTTTGTTTCTCCATCAGATGCAGTCATAGAATCTGCTATTGATCAGTTAAGTAATGCCAGCATTCGCACCATTGGCCCTGAATTGATATATGGGAGTTTGTTTGATCATATCGGTTTTGGTAATATCAAAGAAGAGTTGTTTCGTCATATAGTAATCGCTCGATTAGCTTTTCCACTAAGCAAGTTAAAAACCATTGAGTATTTGTATCGTTACCAAGGCGTTCATATAAACATAGACAGCATATATCGTTTTTTAGATAAGTTAAATAGCCAACTCAAGGACAAGATTGAGCAAATTGCCTTTGAGCATACTAAAAAACTACTTGGCGGTAAGTTGTCGATCGTATTCTATGATATGACCACTCTTTACTTTGAGGCATCTGAAGAAGATGACCTTCGTAAAACCGGCTTTTCAAAAGATGGAAAACACTCACATCCTCAAATCTATCTTGGCTTGCTGGTAGGCTTACAGGGTTATGCAATTGGTTATGATATTTTTGAAGGCAACACCTATGAAGGGCATACGTTAATCCCCTTCCTTGAAAAAATGAGCAATCGATTTGATTTAGGAAAACCCATTGTAATTGCTGATTCAGCTCTTTTGTCCAACAAGAATCTTCAAGCCCTTGAAGATCAAAAGTACGAATACATAATTGGCGCAAGAATAAAAAATGAATCGAAAGCAGTCAAAAAGCAAATTACATCCCAACAGTGGGAAGATGGTCAGGTGAGACAAATTACGCGAAATGCTCAGCGATTAATTGTCTGCTACTCATCAAAAAGAGCAAGCAAAGATGCACATAACCGAAAGCGTGGTTTGCAGAGATTAGAAAAACGATTGCGTTCAGGAAAGCTCACCAAGTCCAATATCAATAACAAGGGATATAATAAGTACTTAAAAATGACAGGCAAGGTGGATATTGAAATTGACTATCACAAGTTTGATCAAGACGTAGTGTGGGACGGACTTAAAGGATACATAACTAACTCCAAATTGAGTAAAAAACAAATTATAGATAATTACCATCAACTTTGGCAAATAGAAAAAGCATTCAGGATCTCAAAAACAGATTTAAGAATAAGACCCGTCTATCACAGGTTGGTACATCGAATTCAGGCACACATATGTATATCTTTTGTAGCCTACTGCATTTATATGGAAATGGATAGATTGTTAAAGAAGCAAAAGTCAGATATCTCCATCAAAAAAGCACATGAAATAACTCACAACATGTATCAAATCACTTTTCAATTACCTGAATCTAAACATTTTAAATCTACTACACTAAAAATGGATGATCAACAAGCTGAACTATATCAAATCATCAAAAAAAATTGTGGGGTGCTGCAAAAATGAAAACAAGAAATCAGGCATTTTGGAAGATTTAGCATAGCACCGCTATGGTGAAGCTGAAAAATGCAGTGAAATGCTGATTTTGAAGCAATTTCAGCACGGAATAGATTTTCTATTGCATAATTTGGGTTTAATATGTGCAGAGGTTGCCTCAAAAGGACTATGCACCGGCGAACGTCGGCATGAGTTTGACGAATTCTATTGAATTACCTCGGTTACTTAGAGACCCCGGCCAGATCTATCAAAAAAGCATACTGCAAAGCGGTTTGTTTTAACCGTTCAAATCTACCCGATGCACCTCCGTGCCCCGCTTCCATGTTTGTATGCAGTAATAACGGGTTCTCATCGGTTTTCAATTCACGCAATTTAGCTACCCATTTGGCCGGCTCCCAATATTGTACCTGACTATCATGCAAACCCGTTGTTACCAGCATAGCAGGATAGTCTTTTGCCTCCACATTATCATAAGGAGAATAAGATTTCATATAACGGTAGTACTTTTCCTCATTAGGATTTCCCCATTCATCAAATTCGCCGGTGGTAAGCGGAATACTGTCATCAAGCATAGTAGTTACCACATCAACAAAAGGTACCGCAGCTATTACCCCTTTCCACAAGTCGGGTTCATAGTTTACCACCGCTCCCATTAGCAGGCCTCCGGCACTACCTCCCATTGCAAATAATTTATCTTCGGCAGCATAGCCGTCCTCCACCAAATATTTTCCGCAATCTATAAAATCAAAAAATGTATTTTTCTTATTCAACAATTTCCCATCTTCATACCACTGTCGTCCCATTTCTTGTCCGCCTCTTATATGGGTTAAAGCGTAAGCAAAACCCCTATCTAACAAACTTAAACGCACCGAACTGAAATAAGGATCCATACTATTTCCATAACTTCCATAGCCATAAAGCAACACAGGGGCTGTTCCATCCTTTTTAAAACCCTTGCGATATACAATACTTAGCGGAACATCTACCCCATCGCGGGCTTTTACCATAATTCGCTCACTTTCATAGTTATCCGGATTAAAATCGCCTACAACTTCCTGCTGTTTGAGCAATTCTTTTTCCCTCGTAACCATATTATAATCGTAGGTAGAATTAGGTGTGGTGAGCGAGGTATAAGCTATTCGTAGCACATCGGTATCAAACTCCGGATTGTTAGTAGTGTAAGCTAAGTAGGCATCTTCACCAAAGTCGATGTAATGCTCATCGCCTTCCCACGGTCTAACACGCAGATGTGTAATTCCGTTTTTTCGCTCAGAGAGTACCAAATGGTTTTTGAAAATATCCAAGCCCTGAAGTAACACATCCTTACGATGGGGTATTACTTCAGTCCAATTATCCCTGGTGGTAGCATTTTCCGGTGTAACCATTAAGCGGAAATTTTGTGCATCTAAGTTGGTTCGCACATACCAGCGATCATCAAAATGGGCTATACCGTATTCCAAACCCCGCTCACGCGGATGAAAGACCTTAAACACTCCGGCCGGATCATCGGCATTTAATACCCGGTATTCCCGACTTAAAGTGGAGTACGAGCCCAGCACAATGTATTTGTCGCTTTTGGTCTTATACACAAAGGCCGAATAAGTTTCATCGTCTTCGGTAAAAACCACTTCGTCATCCGTGGCGGGCGTACCCAATACATGCCTGATTATCCCATAAGAACGCAGCGTTGTCGGATCTTTACGTACGTAAAAAACCGTTTTGTTATCATTTGCCCATACCGCACTTCCGGTGGTTCCGGTGATGACATCCTCCAACATTTCACCCGTTTCCATGTTTTTAAAGCGGATTGTATATATGCGCCGGCTTAATGTGTCTTCACCATAAGCCAATAGCTTGTTATTCTTGCTAACACTACGGCCGCCTACATTGTAAAAGTCAAACCCCTCAGCAAGTTCATTTACATTGAGCATTATCTCTTCATCGGCATCCATAGATCCTTTCTTCCGAGAGTATATAGGATATTCACTCCCCTGCTCATAGCGGGTAATGTAGTAATAGTCGTTATCCTTATAAGGCACGGACTCATCATCCTCTTTAATGCGTCCCTTCAGTTCTTCAAAGAGATCTTCCCTAAAATCTTTAAGATGACCCATAACATCATCTTTATATGCATTTTCGGCTTCGAGATAAGAGATTACCTCCGGGTTTTCACGCTCGTTAAGCCAATAATAGCTGTCTAAACGCGTATCGTCATGTATGGTTAAATTCTTTTCAATTTTTTTGGCAACCGGTTGAGTCTGTTCTTTCACTTTGGCATACATCATACTGGGCTCCAATGCGGATTTAGGTGGTTTATTAGTACATGCATTTAATGTACTTACAATAATAATTAGCAGAAATAAGGTGTAATCTTTCATTATAACTTTTGTGTTGAGCATGGACATTCTATATCAAATTAAAGGATAAGAAACTGGGTTAATTATTCGGTACCTGGAATTATAGTTGTTCCTACTATTAAAGATAATCAGAAACTTCCGTATCATTATTTTTTTAATCAGCTTATAGTTCAATGTCAAAAAATGGACTGAATTTTGTTAATCTTGTTAACCGATGCGTTTATTAATCATACTTTGTATTATCTCCATTGGTTTTCCGGCTGTTGGCCAACAGAGTTTTGACTTTGTGCCATCGGCGTACAAACATCCTAAGCAAAAAAGGATGCTGGAAACATTACAGGAAGAACTTATACTGGACCTGGCCATGCTCAAAGGTAAGCATAAAGATAAAATGGCCGAAGCCTATGCAAGTAGAACAGCCTATATATCTGCCAGTTTGCAGGAAGGTGAATTTATTTTCGGTTCTGAATTAAATACTTACGTTGATAACATTCTGCAACATATTTTGGAGTCAAATAAGGATATCCCTCAAGAGCGGCTGCGTTTATTCATTAGCCGCGATATTTCACCTAACGCCAGTTGTCTGGGCGATGGTACCATGGTATTCAATATTGGTTTGCTCCGCAGATTAGAGAATGAAAGTCAGGTAGCCTTTGTCATTTGCCACGAGTTGGCGCACTATACACAAAACCATGTAAACGAAGCCATTGCAGAACATATACTTACCGAAAATGCCAGAAGTACGCAGCGCCAAATTAAGAGAATTACTAAAGCTAAATACAATCGTAATAAAAAAGGAATTGAATTTTTGAAGGGCTATGTGTATAGTAGTAGCAGGCATAGCCGGTTAAAGGAAAGTGGTGCTGATGCCAAAGCTGCAGAATATTTGGCTAATACTAATTATGATGCCTATGAAGCGAGTAAAGCCCTGACTTTGTTAGATGAGGTAGATGAAGAAAAATACAAGGTTGATATTGTACTGAAAGATCATTTTCATCACCAACTCTACCCTTACCAACCCGAGTGGAAAGCACAGGAAAACCCGTTGAGCATGTTTTTAAAAGCAGGCGAAAAGGAAACTAACCTGGATAAGGCATTAAACAAAGATTCGCTTAAAACGCATCCTAATTGTAAAGTACGCGCTAATAGAGTGCGCGAGCAGTTAAAAACCATGGAATCGGTGGTAGGGCAAGAGTTTATTCAGGATGATACCGCTCATGAGCGTGCGGTTGCCCAGGCCGATTTTGAAGTGGTGCTTAGTGCTTATGACTCTGACAATATAGGCCTGGCCACATTTTACGCGCTTCAACTATTGGATAAGTATCCTGATAATGCATTCCTGGTTGGAATTATTGGCATTTCAATGGCAAGAATGGTACCTGCCATTGACAAACACGAACTGGGAAAAATCCTTCCAGCACCTTCGGAGCAGGTTGAAAAAGATTACAACGACATTCTAAAATTCCTGAACAACCTCTCACGTGAGAATGCCCGAAAGGTTAGCTATTACTACGCTAATAAATACGCCGATAGAGCAGCCGAAAGCGAAGCACTTATGTATGCCCTGGCGCTCACCAATAAAAACCTTAAGAAACATAAGGAGAAAGAAGATTTTAAGTCGCGATATTACAAGCACTTTCCCAAAGGACATTTTATTAAGGAATTTAGAAGGTTATGATATTGAAGAGAGCATTTTTATTACTTTTTATTTTAGTGAGATTTTCAGTTACCGTACAGGCTCAAAAATTCAGCTTTAATGATGTAGTTGACTTTACATACAAAGGTTTCGGACCCATCATAAATAAAAATGAAGTACAGGGCTATTATGTACTGTACGAAAATGATAAGCTAAACAAAGATTCCTCCAGTTATATAATCAAAATTTTAGATCAAAACCTGGGTGAGATCAGCAACAAGGAAATTACCGCTCCGGTTGGCAACGATATTGAAAGCATATTGTTTAACGGTAAGTCACTACTTATAAAGCAATTTCAGAAAGAAGACAAGCAGGCCAATTTCCAGGTTATGCGCATGGGCATTGACGGAAGCATTGATAAACTGAGCGAACGCTCGCTTAAACTACACAAAAAGGACTCAAGAAGCAACGTACATGCCCTCCCCGACCTGGGTTACCTCGACATTTACGGTACGCATAAAAAGAAGGCTATTGTGGAGTACCACGGAGATGATGGCACAAAGTGGTCGTATAATACGCCCGATACGGTAGGTTGGGAGTTTATCAATTATGTGGCTGTTGATACCAACAAGGTTATTCTCTCATCTTATAAAAAGAATAAAGTAACCGATGCCGGCGATTACTTTATTTACGCTTTTGATATTGCTGATGGTAGCATGCTTTACCAAAAAGTACTCACATTTGAAGGACGAGACTTTGAAGTTGATCGCGGTTTCGTAAGTCCGATTAAGAATGAAGTTTGGATAGTAGGCGACTATTTTGAAAAAGGCGACAACGAAGAGATCATCAATTCCGATGGCCTGTTTATTATGAAAATGAACCCCGAAACAGGCAAAATATTGCACTCTTCATACATGCCCTGGGAAGGTAAGATAAACCGGTACAGCAACGCATATAAAAGAGGTAAACTTAAAAAAGGCTGGTTGCATTTTCACGATTTCGTTTTTCTGAAAAATGGTGAAGTGTTTGGTATTGCTGAACAGTATCGTAAACAATTCAGATTTATGGGCCTGGTAGAACGGACTGTTTCGGTAGGTACCTATGGCCACCATACAAAAATGATTGTAGGCGATCTGTTGCTCTTCCAGTTTAACGATTTTGCCGAACTGGTTAAAACCCGCCGCGGCCGCAAACCTGAAAAAGACTTTTTACTAGGCAATGGCTTCTTTGGTGGCACATTATTAATACCCGGAAAACGCATTGGTGTAATGTTAGACGACATAAACGCGTATAACTACACACACTATTCGGTCAATAATGAAAACACCGATTTCGATCTGTTCTATTTTATGAAAGAAGATTTGACCAAACGACAACAAAAGCAATACAAACGAGAGCCGCGCTGGATACTGCGAACCATAGGCTACGAGAACAGAACATATACTACAGATAAAATTTACCTAACCAGCGAATCTAAGAACATAGCCGTCTTTCCGGCAAAGCCCGGCCATATTTTAATGTATGAGCAATCGGAAGACTGGAATGGTTTGCGGTTAGAGAGAATTAAGTAAGCACCAGTGCTGTAAAAACTACTCAATGTCGTTACTACCACCTTCAATGAAAGGATCTTAAGCTAATGCAGGGAAAATTTATGTTTAGGAAAATGGACTTCATGGTCCAACCAATCTATTGATCAGAAATGGTATAATACCAGTTCTACTTGAGAGATTCCCGAATAAAAAGCCCGACCGACCGAGTCATTCGGGCGGGCCCGTCCGAACCCCTTACGTACGGGGTTCATTCGGGCGGACAGGAGTTTTTTGGCTAGTCGATGAAGAAAATTTTGGAATAGCCTTGCCATTGTAAGATTTTATGAAGATGTATAGGCAAAACCCGCCTGTGGAACGGGCAGGAAGAACAATTTTTAAAGTGAATCTTTTAAGTAAAATGGAATAACATACCCCGATCTGTCAATCGGCAGTATAGCTGCCGGACGATCTCCCCTCTCAAGAGGGGATTTTTGGTGAAAAACGTTCTGCAAAGTGCCCTCACCTTAATTTAACCCAAACTATGCATTAGAACTTTGTAATGAGTGCTGAAAGTGCAATAAAATCAGGCATTTTGGAAGATTTAGCATAGCACCGCTATGGTGAAGCTGAAAAATGCAGTGAAACGCTGATTTTGAAGCAATTTCAGCACGGAATAGATTTTCTAATGCATAATTTGGGTTTAATCCTTAGAAAAAAAGAACAATCTTACCTTTACTGCTGTGAAAAAAGTACTTGTTACTGGCGGCCTTGGTTATATAGGGTCGCATACTGTTGTTGAGTTATATAATGCTGGCTACACACCGGTTGTTGTAGATGACCTAAGCAATTCACGACTTGAAGTTTTAGACGGTTTAAAAAATATCACAGGCTCCAAACCAGCCTTTCATCAAGTGGATGTTAAGGATGAAGCGTTGCTTAATGGGATTTTTAACCACCACAAATTGGCTGCTGTAATTCACTTTGCCGCACATAAGTCAGTAGGCGAATCGGTTGAAAAGCCTGAAAAGTACTTCAAAAACAATGTAGGTGGAATGGAATGTGTGTTAAACGCTTGTAAAGAACATGGTGTGCGCCATTTCGTATTCTCATCGTCATGTACTGTTTACGGCCAACCCGATGAGTTACCCGTAACTGAATCCAGTCCGTTAAAGCCTGCGGAATCACCGTATGGAGAAACCAAAAGGATCTGCGAGGAACTGCTGGAGAAAACCTGTACATCTAACAAAAGTTTCAAGGGAATTTCGCTCCGGTACTTCAACCCTATAGGAGCACATGAAAGTGCACACATTGGGGAATTACCACTCGGAGTACCCGACAACCTTCTACCCTATTTGCTTCAAACCGCTGCCGGACAACGAGAGCAACTACAAGTTTGGGGCAATAATTACAACACACCGGATGGCACGGCCATTCGCGATTACATTCATGTAGTTGACCTTGCCAAAGCCCATATAAAAGCACTGCAAAGGCAACAGCAGAAAAACTACGAATTCTATAATGTGGGAACCGGCAAAGGCTATTCGGTTTTGGAGATCATTAAAACCTTTGAAAAGGTGAATAAAGTAAAAGTAAATTACAAAATAGCAGACCGAAGACCAGGCGATATTGAAAAGATCTGGGCTGATACTTCGTTGGCTAACCGTTCGCTGAACTGGAAGGCGGAATTAAACCTGGAAGATATGGTGACCAGTGCCTGGAAATGGCAATTAAAACTACAGTGATCAAATGACCGTAACAGGTAAGACAAGGCGGGAAGAAATTCTGGAGAAGGCAGCTTTGCTTTTCCATAAGAAAGGATACGCAGCTACTTCTATTCGTGACATTGCAAGGGAAATGAACATGGAAAGCGCCAGTTTGTATAACCACATCAGATCTAAGCAGGAAATACTCCAGGTACTCCTAATGTCTCTTGCCGAAAAGTATGTTATGGGAATAGATGATATAGCAGGTTCTCCATTAACTTCCATTCAAAAATTAGAACGCATCATCACCGATCATATTAGAATCACTATCGATAATACCGATGTCGTTTCGCTGATCCCAAATGAATGGGTGCATCTTGATGAAGGTTATCTTGAAAGATTTACTGCCCTGAGAGATACGTATGAAAATCAGTTTCTTACCATAATGAGAAAAGCCGTGAAAGACGGTTACATCCGAAAGGTCAATGTGCATATTGCAGCATTTTCTATACTCTCCACCCTACGTTGGCTGCACTCCTGGTATTCCAGAAACAAAAATATTAATCCCGTGGAGCTGGAGCAGGAATTACTTTCAGACCTAATAGATGGAGTTAGACGTCTTTAAATTATAAACCTGAGTTCGTCTAAAACTGAAAACAGTTATTCCTTTGGCGCACAAAACAATTAGTTTAAAGCATCTATGTACTTTGAAGGATACATGCCCGTTGCCTTTTTAAAAAGATCGGTAAATGTTTTTCGAGATTTATATCCAACCTCAGATGCAATATACTCTATTGTAAAAGACCTAAAAGATTCATCGGTACTGAGTCGCTCAATCGCAGAATTAATGCGCTGCGCATTAATAAACTTTCTAAAGGTGGTATTTCTAGTTTGACGAAAAAACTTGGATAAATAAGATGTATTGGTATTTAAACGTTTTGCCGTGGAGTGTAAAGAGCATTCGGGATGTAAATGATAGTTCTTTGCCAAAAGTTTAGTAAGACCTATTTCAATTTCATCCAATAAGTTTTCAGAAAGATCTGGCTTTTGAATCTCACTACTTTGAGTTGTATTAGCGGATTGAGATAATTCTTCATTTTTCTTTAACAACACGTTAATTCTTGATTTTAGTTCTGTCTGCGTCCTGCTTAAAAAATAAACGTTGTCTTTTAATCTTCTTTGATTATTACTTCTCTGAAATACATTAATCGTTAAAGAGCCTAAGGCTACAAGCAAGGCTATCATCAATCCTGTAATTTGGTTAAGCCTCCTTTTCTGAGCTTTAATAGTCTGTGCCTGCAATTGATTTTCTATTTCCTGATGCTCATACTCTTTTTTAATGGAAGCCCGTAGCAACTTTATTCTTACATTCTTATCGTTAATCTTTTCTCCTAGTTCCAAACATTTTTGGGCATGTTCTAGGGCTTTGGAATAATTCCCCACAGCCCGATTTGTCTTATACAGTATTTCGTTAATGCTAAATAATTCTTCCTGTCTTGTACCCTTTTCCTTTTCTTCTAATTTTTCCACCTTAGGTATAATCCTTAATCCATACTCTAACGCCCTTTTATACTCCCCTTTCTTGTACAAATAATTCACATAATAATAATCTATCCTAGTGTCGTTTTTTAATCGGTCATCTTCTTTTTTTAAGGTTTTTCCCAGTTCAAGATATTTTCCGACACTATTGAGGTCATTGCGTTCTAAGGCATACTCACATAGTAGTTCCAAAGCTCTCAGCTTAAATATATTATTATTTTCCTCTTCGCCTAATCTATACATGTCTTCGGCAAAGAAAATGGCAGAATCCGGCATATTCATCCGATGATATATCATACTCATGTGATAAGGTATGTCAGCATAAACATCACCGCTTTCCTCTATTAAGTGTTTTTCTCTAACGAACGCACTAACGGCTTCTTTATAATACTTTTCTCTTTCTTCTCCCGAAGTTTCAAAGGCCATTATCTCATACATTCCAACAAGATTACCAAGCAATGAAATTCTTATTTTTGGATCTCGAATATCATGTTTTTCAACAATTTTCTGCGCAACATTCACCTCATTCATAGCTTCTTCGTACTCGTACTTACTTAAAAGAATGGTGTTCTTATTAAGTCGGTGACGTACTAAATCCTTATAGTTGTGTGAAACTTCATCTATGGAAATTAATTTATCTACATATATTAAGGATGAATCGAGTTCGTTTTTCAACAAGTAGATATGAGCTAAATCATTGGCGGCTTCTTTCGCCAATCCTAATTCCTCTACTTCGTTACTAAGGCGGTACGCTTTAACGGCATAAATAGCCGCACTATCAAGATCAATTTTGGCAATTCTCTTTGATCTTTCAATCAGTTTGCGAATGTTCAATGTGTCCGCATTAGTATTTGCCAGTACATAATTTGTAATGCACGCAAAGAATGTAGTCAATATAACCCCTAAACTCAGCGATCGATACATACCCCTTGATTTAATCTTCATCCCGGTCAAAAACTATATTCAACAACTCTCTATAAAGATACACAATTCAGTCGTAAAATATTGATAATTAATAAGTTAAGTGAAAAATTTGCTAAACTCCTGACATTGAAATCATTACGAAAATTATTATTTCATAAGACGGGCAGACACGATATATTTAGTTTTATGAAAGAAAGGCAAATCTACTGTGATGTTGACTATACAAAAAAGTCCGAGCCTATTATTTCATACTCAAGGGGATGAAAAAGCATAAAATCTATTCTAGGCCCGAACTGGCGTAAAGATGTGGCACTTAATTCGTGCCGACAAAAAAAACATGTGCCTGTTTGGATAATTTTGTAAAAATAGCCTAAAAGGCTAGGTATTTTTACCATCTCAATAATATATCCTTCCCCCCTTTGCCAAAGATTCATTTACTTTTATCTGACTATCAATCGATAGTTTTTCTCTACAATTCATTAGTTTTGTGCAGCAATTGTTTCGCCGGGCTTGATCAATGTATGTCGCGCTGAGCCTGACGAAGTATGTCACACTGAGCCTGACGAAGTGTGCTCGTTGAACCACGAACAATTATTATGTCCGATTTTCAGAAGTGTAGAGTTAAAAACATTGAAAAAACAACGGAAGATGCTGTTGTTATTGAACTTGATGTAACAAAAGACCAACAGAATGAAATGGCATTTTCTCAGGGTCAGTATATCAATGTGCAAACAAATATCAATGGCGAAGAAATACGCCGTTCCTATTCCCTTTGCTCATCACCTTATGATAAGGAATGGAAAATTGGTGTGAAGCAAATCCCGGAAGGCAAATTCTCCACCTTTGCCAATCAGGAATTAAAAGTGGGTGATTCGTTGGAAGTATCTCAACCCGAAGGCCGTTTTACCGTACCAGTTTCCAAAGAAGCACAGCGAAATTTTCTTGCATTTGCGGCAGGTAGCGGAATTACACCGGTTCTTTCCATCATTAAAACCCATTTATCTCAAGAACCGAAGTCAACATTCAAACTCTTCTATGCCAACAAACGCTTAGATACCATCATGCTCAAGGAAGAGCTGGAAGACCTGAAAAATCTATACTTGGACCGCTTCGAGATATTTTACTTCCTCACCCAACAACAACGTGATATCCCTTTTTTGAATGGCCGGATTGATGAAGAAAAACTCGACATCATATTCAAAACCATTTGTGATGTGGATGCCATTGATCATTTTTTTACTTGCGGGCCTGAAGATATGATCGTTATGGTGCGTGATTACCTGGTAGAAAAGGGAGTGAGCAAAGACAAAATTCATTTCGAGCTATTTCATTCAGGTATTGAAAAAACCGAAGAAAAAGCCGAACTTAAAAGACAATATGGTGGTAAGACATGTGCCGTTGAAATAAAAGAAGGTGGTAAAACCCTGCACTTTGAAATGGAGCAGGCCGCTAATAATATATTAGACGAAGCACTGGCCAATTCGGCGGACCTTCCTTTTGCCTGTAAAGGCGGAGTGTGCTGTACATGCCGTGCCAAACTGTTAAAAGGAAAAGTGGAAATGCTGAAAGTGTATGGATTAGAAGAAGATGAGATTGAAAACGGATATATTTTAACCTGTCAGTCTCTTCCGGTGAGTGAGAATTTGATTGTGGATTTTGATGCGTAGCGGGTTATTGGTTTATGGAGTTAACAAAGATTATAAAGTGAATTCAGGGAGCTTTAAAGATTTGGAATGCTGGAAAAAGGTAAGGGTTCTCAGGAATGATATCCGTAAACTTGCTTTGACCTGGCCGAAAACTGAAACTTATGATTTAATAAGTCAAATAATCAGGTCATCAAGGTCGGTTAATAGAAACATAGCTGAAGGTCACGGCAGATTTCATTATCAGGAAAATATACAATTCTGCAGAACAGCACGAGGTTCTTTAACCGAAACACATGATTGCTTGATATGCGCTAATGATTTTGAATATATTGACAAGACTACATTGGACGAGTTTGAGGCCAGAATTGACGAAGTCAACCGAATTCTCAATGGGTATATTAATTATCTCAAAAGGCAAAAGAACAAGAATAAGTAACCAATCACTCCATAAACTTTATAAACTGTGGCAAAAGAAAGAAACCTCGAGCAAGAATTCCAGGCCCGCATTGATGCGGAAGAAAAGATAGAACCCAAAGACTGGATGCCGGAAGCATACCGGAAAACCCACATACGGCAGATATCCCAGCATGCCCACAGTGAAATAGTTGGAATGCTCCCCGAAGGCAACTGGGTAACACGCGCACCCAGCTTGCGCCGTAAAGTGGCTCTTTTGGCTAAAATTCAGGATGAAGGCGGCCACGGACTTTACCTTTACAGTGCTGCCGAAACACTGGGCATTAGCCGTGCCGAGTTGATAGACCAACTACACACCGGAAAAGCAAAGTATTCAAGCATCTTCAACTATCCGGCCATTACCTGGGCCGATATCGGAGCCATAGGATATTTGGTTGACGGAGCAGCAATTGTCAATCAGGTTATGCTCACCCGCACATCGTTCGGGCCTTATGCCCGTGCTATGGTACGTATTTGCAAAGAAGAGAGTTTTCACCAACGACAGGGCTATGAAATTTTACTTACGCTTTGCCGCGGCACCGATGTTCAAAAGCAAATGGCACAAGATGCCCTAAACCGTTGGTGGTGGCCCAGTTTAATGATGTTTGGTCCGCACGATAGTGATTCACCCCATACAGCCCAAAGCATGAAATGGAAGATTAAACGCAAATCAAACGATGAACTGCGTCAATACTTCATTGATATGACAGTACCACAAGCTGAGTATCTCGGCCTTACACTCCCTGATCCCGAACTAAAGTGGAATGAAGAACGCGGCCACTACGATTTTGGAGAGATTGACTGGGATGAGTTTTGGCAGGTAGTTAAAGGACACGGCCCACTCAACAAAGAACGAATAGCAGCACGAGTAAAAGCCCACGAGGAAGGCGAATGGGTGCGTGAAGCAGCTATGGCTTATGCCGAGAAGAAAGCGAATCGTAAACTGAAAACGGCGGTTTGATAATATAAATCAAAATGGTAATCAAAATCAAAATATCAATAACCTCATGTCTGAAAATTTAAAAAAAGATTGGCCCCTATGGGAAGTGTTTATCCGTTCCAAAAACGGACTGGAACACCGCCATGCCGGCAGTTTGCACGCTGCCGATGCCGAAATGGCCATTGAAAACGCCCGCGATGTATATACTCGCCGTAATGAAGGCGTAAGCATCTGGGTTGTGGAAAGCAAACACATTACCGCTTCCAATCCCGAGCACAGCGGCGAACTGTTTGAACCGGCAAAAGATAAAGTCTATCGTCACCCAACGTTTTACAAGATCCCTGATGAAGTGAAACATATTTAAATCAAAATGAGAATCAAAATCAAATTAAAGACACTCGATATTTCGGTGGAATTTGTCCCCCTTTGGAGGGGGAAGATTTGTCCTGCGAGGTACGAGCAGTTGACAAATCAGGGGGAGGACTTATGAAGAACCAAACTCTCTATAACTACCTCTTCCACCTCGGCGACAACTCCATGATCCTGGGCCACCGGTTGTCCGAGTTATGTGGGCACGGACCATCACTGGAAACCGACATTGCCCTTACCAATATTTCGCTCGATTTGTTTGGTCAGGTAAGAAACTATTTCCAATATGCCGCCAAATTAGAAGGTAAAGAAAGCAGTGAGGACAGCGTAGCATTCCTACGACATGAAAGGGAATACTATAATGTGCTGTTGGTTGAGCAACCCAATACCGATTTCGGACATGTAATTACCCGGCAATTTTTGTTTGATGCGTTTCATGTGCCCCTGTTGCAGCAGTTACAGCATAGCAAAGACCAAACCATAGCAGCCATAGCAGCCAAATCCATAAAAGAAGCCAACTACCACCTCAGGTTTTCAAGCGAGTGGATGAAACGCCTCGGCGATGGCACAGAAGAAAGCAACCGAAGGTTACAATCCGCGGTTGATCATTTATATCCCTTTGTGGCCGAAATGTTTATTGAAAGTGAGCTTGAAAAAGAAATGAAACAGGCCGGAATTGGTGCCGATCTGGAAAAAGTAAAAGACAGTTTTGAAAAAGAAGTCACAGAAACATTCTCAGATGCAAGAGTAACCAAGCCAAATACACCCGACCGCCCCGCAACAGGCAAACAAGGCATCCACAGCGAGTATATGGGTTACATTTTGGCAGACTTGCAGTATATGCAACGAGCCTACCCGGGAATGGAATGGTGAGATTGTCGTGTCCCGAATTCTAGGGACTCGCAATGACGAACTCAATCAATCAACCCAGTCCGTCAGTGCGAGAAGTAGTGCCCAAGCACTACGACGAAGCAATCTCTCGTTATGAAGTAATGAAATTGAATCCTGACATAACAACAGTGCTATCCAAGGTCACCGACCCCGAGATCCCCGTCCTCACCATTATGGACATGGGGGTAGTAAGGGATGTGGAAGTAGAAGGAAAGCTGATGAAAGTCAAGATCACACCAACCTACTCGGGATGCCCTGCCATGGATACTATTGCCGCCGATATTAAAACCGCTCTGAATGAAGCCGGTTATGAGGCAGATGTAGAATTGGTACTCTCTCCTGCCTGGACTACCGACTGGATTACTGAAAATGGCAGACGAAAACTGCAAGAATACGGCATCGCAGCCCCACTCGAAGCCAACGCGGATAAAATGGCCCTGTTGGAAGGAGCAAGACTAGTTAAATGCACAAATTGCGGATCTCAAAACACCAAAGTAGTTTCACAATTCGGCTCCACAGCTTGCAAAGCCCTTTTCCAATGCGAAGATTGTCTAGAGCCTTTTGATTATTTTAAGTGCCTGAAGTGAAAGTGATTAGTAATCGGTTTATAAAGTTTATTGAGTTGACTGCATAAAATACCTATCACTTTATAAACTTTGTAAACTATATAAACTCATCACTCAATGAACCAAACAGTTCTATTAAACATATCAGATCACATCGGACGAATTAACTTAAACCGCCCCGAAGCCTACAACAGCGTAAATGCAGCTTTAGCAAGTGAATTATTAGATGCTCTCGATGAGTGTCAAATCAATGATGATGTTCGTTGCATTGTTCTCACAGGATCCGGAAAAGCATTTTGTACCGGGCAGGATCTAAAAGAGGTAACCGGCGATAACCCGCCAAAGTTTAAAGACCTTTTGGAGCAGCGCTACACACCCATTTCCCTAAAATTACGACAGATAGAAAAACCCATATTTGCGGCTGTAAATGGTGTGGCTGCCGGAGCTGGAGCCAATTTTGCTTTAAACTGCGATATTGTGGTAGCACATGAAAATGCTTCTTTCATTCAGGCCTTTTCAGCCATAGGGCTCATACCTGATAGTGGCGGCACATTTATTCTACCCCGACTAATTGGCACAGCCAAGGCAACCGCTATTTCTATGCTGGGAGATAAGATCTCCGCCAAAGAAGCCGAAGAAATGGGCATGATCTACAAATACTTTTCTGCCGAAACTTTTGAAGAAGAAGTACAAAAACTCGCCACCAAACTCGTCAATATGCCCACCAAGGGACTTGGACTCACCAAACGTGCCTTCAATCAATCCGTGAGAAACAGTTTTGAAGAACAACTTTCCTTAGAAAAGAAACTCCAGTTAGAAGCTGCTTCCACCGAAGACTACCGTGAAGGCGTAACGGCTTTTATAGAGAAAAGAAAACCGGTTTTTAAAGGGAAATGATTTCAATCAAAATCAAAATAGTGAACCGGCCAATCACTCTTCACTTAATTACTCTTCACTTTATGAGTACAGAGTAAGAAGATTTGAGTAGTAAGACAAATAGAGTCAAGTGCCAAGAATCAAGAATCAAGAGCCAAGAGCCAAGAATCAAGACTTTTCAACTTCAATCAAAATGAAAAAAGTGAAACGGCCAATCACTCTTCACTTTATGAGTACAGAGTAAGATGATTTAAGTAGTAAGGCTTTTAGAATCAAGAGCCAAGAGTCAAGAGCCAAGAATCAAGAATCAAGAACCAAGAGCCAAGAATCAAGAATCAAGAACCAAGAGCCAAGAATCAAGACTTTTCAACTTCAATCAAAATAAAAATGGAGAACCGATGGCCAGTTTCTCTTCCCTAGCCCCGGAGGGGCGCAACATCAGTAAGGGCTAATCAATCATATGGAAAAAGCTCCGCAGGAGCGACACCTTATTGTCAAAAATAAAAATGCTGCCCCGGGCGGTGTTGTCACCACCGGTTATGTCAGTGGCAATTCCGGCCAAACGGTATTGGGCTTTTAAACTGAAAATAAAAACAGCGTAATATAAGATCCTTCGCTACACTCAGGATGACGCAGTTTTTATTTTCTCGTTCTTCCCAAAGCCTAATCACTCTATAAACTCTAAGTAAAACCTGAAACATCTGCATAAATCAGCCAGTTCGCCAGCCCGGCCAGTCATTCTGGCGGGCGAGATCTGCGGGAAAGGCTTTGCGCCGTTGCGTCTTTGCCTGCCCGAAAGAATAAATTCTTTCATTCAGGCGGGCGAGAAAAAAATAGTATAGAGAATGTCAATCAAAATGAAAATAGTGAACCGGGCAATCACTCTTCACTTTATGAGTACAGAGTAAGATGATTTGAGTAGTAAGACAAATAGAGTCAAGAGCCAAGAATCAAGAGTCAAGAGTCAAGAGCCAAGAATCAAGAGTCAAGAGCCAAGAGCCAAGAGCCAAGAATCAAGACTTTTCAACTTCAATCAAAATGAAAAAGGAGAACCGATGGCCAGTTTCTCTTCCCCAGCCCCGGAGGGGCGCAACCTCTGTAAAAGGCTAAACAATCATATGGAAAAGCTCCGGAGGAGCGACACCTTATTGTCAAAAATAAAAATACTGCCCCGGGCGGTGTTGTCACAGCCGGATAGAGAGTAAGGTTTGAGTAGTAAGACATATAGAGTCAAGAATCAAGAGTCAAGAACCAAGACTTTTCAACTTCAACTTCAATCAACCGTTCAGCGGGCCCAGGGTGACGATGACATTGTTTTCTTTTCTCGTCCTCCCTCATACCGATCGATCACCCCTACAATATCTGCGCAAATCAGCGAGATCTGCGGGAAAGACTTTGCGCCGATGTGTGAAAAAATAGTACAGAGAATGTCAATCACTCATCACCATATTAGTACAGAAACCTATTCACTATTTTTACTGCCAATGAAATTCAAAATCATCGGTATCGTAGGTGCAGGCACTATGGGTGCTGGCATTGCACAAGTAGCAGCTACGGCAGGACATAAGGTAGTTGTGTATGACAACAATGCCGATATACTGTCCAACAGCCAAACCAAACTCGATAAAATTCTAATTCGATTAATTGAAAAAGGGCGGATCAATTCTGAAGAAAAAGCAAGAATTCAGGGCAACCTGACTTATGCCAACGCACTATCCGGGTTGAAAGAAAGCGACCTCGTAATTGAAGCCATCATAGAAAATGCTGAGATCAAACACAACGTATTCAAAGAATTGGAAGGCATCGTTTCAGAAGATTGCATCATAGCTTCCAACACATCTTCATTGTCTATCACATCGCTGGCGGCTTCCTTAGAAAAACCCCAACGCTTCATTGGTATCCACTTTTTTAATCCTGCCCCACTCATGAAACTGGTGGAAATAATTCCAGCCATTCAGACAGAAGCAAAAACCACTTCAGCTTGTAAAGAATTAATCAAAAGCTGGGGTAAACTCGTAGTGCAAGCTAAGGATACGCCGGGTTTCATCGTCAACAAAGTAGCCCGTCCGTTCTACTCAGAGGCCCTACGCATTTTTGAAGAAGGCATAGTTCCCGCAGCTAACCCACAAATTGCTTTCGCAACCATAGATTGGGCAATGAAAGAACTCGGTGGTTTTAAAATGGGACCGTTTGAACTTATGGATTTTATTGGCAACGATGTAAACTACGCGGTAACCGAAAGTGTATTTCACGCCTTTTACAACGATCCGCGCTACAAACCGGCCTTCACACAAAAAAGATTAAGCGAAGCAGGTTATCTCGGTAGAAAAACCGGCAAAGGATATTATAATTATGGCGAAGAAGTGGTGAAACCGGAACCTGTAAAGGACAGCGAATTAGGTCAGGCAATCGCCAATCGTATAATTACCATGCTCATCAACGAAGCAGCCGATACCCTGCACTTCCGCATTGCATCAAAGGAAGACATTGATACCGCAATGACCACAGGCACCAACTATCCCAAAGGTCTTTTCAAATGGGCCGATGAGATCGGTATTCGGGAATGTGTGAATAGAATAGACGAACTCTACAATGAATACCATGAAGATAGATATAGATGCTCGCCATTGCTACGCGGTATGGCAAGAAATGGTGATTCATTTTATTAAACCTTGGCGAGCTTTGTGCCTTCGTAGTTAGTATTTGACCCCAAAGTCGCTAAAGACACTAAGCTGCTTCACAAAAAAGAACAAAAGAAATTTGCATAACATTTCTTTTTTAATAAATCAATGCACATCTTTGGCGCAGTAGAAATGAACAAACTTAATGTAAACCATACTGTAGTATCTATTCTGATTATTAACTCGTCGGGTTGATACAGTTAGATATTCAAAACATTGAAGCCTGTATCAACAAACGATACGGGCTTTTTTTATACGAAAGAAGAGTGTATGTATTACAACCGGAATAGCCAGGTGTTTTATGATGGCGATTTTATCTCAGTCATAGATGCTGTATGCAGTAGTTATAGTCAAACCCTGCATTACGGCAACGGTGTGTTTGAAGGCATTAGGTCTTATGCAACCGCTCGTGGCCCTAAGATTTTTAAGGCCAAAGAGCATTTCGAACGGCTGAAGTACAGTGCCGGCGTAATGGGACTGGAACTCAATTACACAGTAGATGAATTAATGGACATCGCACTTAAATTGCTTCGGCTAAACGACTTATCCGATGCCTATATAAGACCCATTGTAATGGCGCATGATAATATGACCCTTACTGCTAACCCCGGTAGTCATCTACTAATTCAATGTTGGAACTGGGGTAAGTACATGGGAGATAAAGCCGTAAGGGTAATGGCTTCGACTTACCAGCGGCCTAACCCCAGGTCGTGCGTTATAGATGCCAAGGTTTGCGGCTATTATGTCAATTCCATTCTTTCTACCAAAGAAGCCAAAGAGAACGGCTACGATGAAGCCCTGCTCACCGATATTAACGGCCACATTGCTGAATGCTCCGCAGCCAATTTCTTCATGGAAAGAGCGGGGAAACTATTCACTCCGCCGGTAGGTCATATTTTACCGGGAATTACCAGGGCAACCATTATTGATATATGTAAAAGAGAGCAGATAGAAGTGGAGGAAACATACTTCACCCTTGAAGATGTAAAAAAGGCCGACAGTGCTTTCTTTACAGGTACAGCTGCTGAAGTAGCACCTATCAGTTCGGTTGATGATCATCAATTTCCGCTGGAATGGAAAGATTCATTGGGTGCTAAGCTCCATCAATTATATCACAACGAAGTACACGCAGATCCGGTAACGATTTAACTATGGCAGCAATAAATAAATATAGCAAAACGGTAACGCAAGACCCCAGTCAGCCAGCAGCACAAGCCATGCTGCACGCCATTGGCTTGAGTACAGATGACCTCAAAAAACCCCTTATTGGAATTGCCAGCACGGGCTATGAAGGAAATCCCTGCAATATGCACCTGAATGATCTGTCAAAAAAGGTGAAGCAGGGTTGTGAAGATTCGGGTCTCATTGGACTGATATTCAACACAATAGGCGTAAGCGACGGCATTTCCATGGGTACTCCAGGTATGCGTTACTCACTCCCTTCGCGCGATATTATTGCCGATTCCATGGAAACTGTAATGCAGGCCATGAGTTACGATGGATTGGTAACCGTTGTGGGTTGTGACAAAAATATGCCCGGGGCTGTAATGGCCATGCTTCGGCTTAATCGCCCGGCTGTACTGGTTTATGGAGGCACTATTGCTTCAGGATGTTATAAAGAGCAAAAATTGGATGTGGTTTCTGCTTTTGAGGCCTGGGGAGCAAAGGTAGCCGGGAAAATGAACGAAGAAGACTTTCGGCAGGTGATCCGAAATGCCTGCCCGGGTGCCGGAGCATGCGGTGGCATGTACACGGCCAACACCATGGCGTCGGCCATTGAAGCTATGGGTTTGGCTCTGCCGTACAATGCTTCAAATCCTGCTGTGGGAGATGACAAAGAAAAAGAATGTGTGGCGGCCGGTAAAGCACTGGCATACCTTCTGGAAAAAGATATAAAACCGCGCGATATCGTCAATAAGAAATCGTTGGAAAATGCTATAAGAACCGTAACCGTTCTGGGCGGCTCAACCAATGCTGTACTACATTTTTCGGCCATAGCCAAAACAGCCGGTATAGACTTCACCCTCAATGATTTTCAACGAATTACAGATGAAACACCGCTCTTGGCAGACCTAAAACCCAGTGGTAAATACTTAATGGAAGATGTATGCCGCATTGGTGGAATACCTGCCGTTATGAAATACATGTTGCAGGAAGGTTTTCTGCATGGCGATTGCCTCACAGTTACAGGAAAAACAATAGAAGAAAATTTGGCACAACTGCCCGAATTAACACAGGATCAAAAAATCATTAAGCCTGTTAAAGAACCTATAAAAGGTAGCGGACATATTCGCATATTATACGGCAACCTGGCCACAGAGGGTGCCGTGGCAAAGATCACAGGTAAAGAAGGTCTGCAATTTTCAGGAAAAGCCAAGGTGTTTGATGGAGAATTTGCAGCCAACGATGGTATTAAAAACGGCAAAGTGGAGAAAGGCGATGTAGTCGTAATTCGATACGAAGGCCCAAAAGGCGGTCCCGGCATGCCGGAAATGCTTAAACCAACCGCAGCCATTATGGGTGCCGGTTTGGGTAAAGATGTAGCACTTATTACCGATGGTAGATTTTCAGGCGGTACGCACGGCTTTGTGGTAGGTCATATTTGTCCGGAAGCACAAGCAGGCGGTACACTGGCACTTGTAAAGGACGGAGATACCATTACCATTGACGCTACTAAAAATACCATAGAACTAATGGTAGATGATGCGGAAATTGAACAGAGGCGTAAGGAGTGGAAAGCCCCGGAATTAAAAGTTAAAACCGGATCGCTGTATAAATATGCCAAAACGGTTTCACCGGCCTCGCAGGGCTGCATTACGGACGATTTATAAATATTCAATAGCATGAAAACGCAAGTAAAGAGCGTAAAAGCAAAACAAAAAACCGGCAATTCCATTTCAGGTGCCGAAGCAGTTGTTAAATGCCTACTCAAAGAAAATGTAGATCTGATTTATGGCTATCCTGGTGGAGCCATAATGCCGGTATATGATGAGTTGTACAAATATCAGGACCGGTTAAAGCACATTCTTACCCGCCATGAACAAGGGGCAAGTTTTGCAGCCCAGGGCTATGCCCGTGCCACAGGTAAGGTGGGAGTGGCCATTGCTACATCGGGGCCGGGAGCCACTAATCTGGTAACCGGAATTGCCGATGCACAAATAGATTCTACACCTGTAGTCTATATCACAGGGCAGGTTCCTTCACACCTTCTGGGTACTGATGCCTTTCAGGAAACCGATATTGTGGGCATTACCACACCGGTTACCAAATGGAACCACCAGATAACCGATGCAGAAGAAATTCCTGAAGTATTTGCAAAGGCATTTTACATAGCCCGCTCCGGCAGACCTGGACCGGTGCTTATTGATATTACCAAAAATGCACAGCAGGGAATGTTAGATTTTTCCTATGAGCCTTGCACTTCAATAAGAAGTTATAAGCCTTCGCCGGAAGTAAATATGGATGATATAAATGCCGCTGCAGTTATGATCAATGCAGCCAAAAAACCGTTCATTGTTTGGGGACAGGGCATTATACTCGGCAAGGCCGAAAAAGAATTTGAACAACTGCTGGAAAAAACGGGTATTCCCACTGCATCAACGGCTTTAGGACTATCTGCTATTTCAACAGATCATCCTTTGTATGTGGGCATGGTAGGCATGCATGGAAATTACGCGCCTAACGTTTTAACCAACGAATGTGATGTGCTTATCGCCATTGGAATGCGCTTCGACGACAGAGTGACTGGCGATACTGCAAGGTATGCCAATCAGGCTAAGATCATTCACTTTGAAATTGATCACTCAGAAATTGATAAGAATATTAAAACCGATGTTGCCGTGCATGGAGATGTAAAGGAAACACTTACCGCTATTCTCCCCAAGCTTCAGCAAAAAAAGCATGAAAAATGGCATCAAAAGTTTAAAGACTTATATGCTATTGAATTTAGTAAAGTAGTGGAAGATGACATTCATCCTACTAAAGAAAAACTCACTATGGGTGAGGTGATCCATGCCCTCAACGAAGAAACCAAAGGCAATGCCATTATTGTAACTGATGTAGGCCAGCACCAAATGATCGCTTGCAGGTACAGCAAATTCACAAATACCAAAAGTAATATCACTTCGGGCGGCCTGGGCTCCATGGGCTTTGCACTGCCTGCCGCAATTGGGGCAAAAATGGGAGATCCCGACCGCGAAGTAATTGCCATTATGGGCGATGGCGGCTGCCAGATGAACATTCAGGAATTGGGCACCATTTTTCAAACCAAAGTGCCCGTAAAGGTCGTAGTACTTAACAACAGTTTTTTGGGCATGGTACGCCAGTGGCAGCAATTGTTTTTCGATAAAAGATATTCTGCCACCGAAATGGTAAATCCAAACTTTACCGCCATTGCCGAAGGGTATGATATAAAAGCGAAAAAAGTAGAAAAAAGAGCAGATCTGCGCTCAACCATTAAGCAAATGATAGCATGCAAAGGCCCTTACTTTTTGGAAGTGGTGGTAGAGAAAGAAGACAACGTATTTCCTATGGTGCCAAGCGGTGCTTCCGTTTCAGAAATAAGATTAAGCTAAGTTATGAGTAAGAAAAGAGATTATACCATTTCGGTTTATACTGAAAATACCATCGGTTTGCTGAACCGCGTTTCGGCCATATTTCTCAAAAGTCATATAAATATTGAGAGTTTAACTACATCTCAATCTGAAATTGAAAATGTAAACCGGTTTGTGATAGTGGCCAATATGAATGAACGCAATGTTAAGAAAGTGGTAAAACAAATAGAGAAACAAATTGAAGTGATAAAGGCCTTTTACCATACCGATGAAGAGACCATTCATCAGGAATCTGCAATTTACAAAGTGGCCACCGATTCTCTGTTTGATAAGCGGCAGGTACAAAATATAATCAAGAACAGCCACGCCAACATTGTAACCGTTGCGCGTGAGTTCTTTGTAATTGAAAAAACAGGAAGAAGGCACGAAACAGAAAAATTATATAAAGATCTGCTGCCCTACGGTTTAATGCAGTTTGTGAGGTCGGGAAGAATTGCGGTTACCAAAGATCAAATGAAAGTATCAGGAATATTAAATAACAACCGGCCTGTGAATGCCGGGGCAGGCAATAAACCCGCCCCTGAAGGTTCGGGCAGGCAATAAACAATAAACAATAAACAAACAAAAATTATGGCTGAATTAAATTTTGGTGGTGTTTTGGAAAATGTGGTAACCCGCGATGAGTTCCCGTTAGACAAAGCCCGCGAAGTATTAAAAGATGAAACAATTGCAATTATAGGATATGGCGTACAAGGTCCAGGCCAGTCGCTCAATCTTAAAGACAATGGCTTTAACGTTATTGTAGGGCAGCGGAAGGAATCGCCAACCTGGCAAAAAGCAATTGACGATGGCTGGGAGCCGGGCGTAACACTATTCTCTATTGAGGAAGCCTGCGAAAAAGGTACTATTATTCAATACTTGCTGTCAGACGCCGGACAAATAGCCGCCTGGTCCACCGTAAAAAAACACCTTACAGCAGGCAAGGCATTGTATTTTTCGCATGGTTTCGGACTTACATTTAATGAACAAACCGGCATTATTCCTCCTGCGGATGTTGACGTTATTCTCGTGGCACCCAAGGGCTCCGGCACATCATTACGCCGTATGTTTTTGGCTGGGAAAGGCCTTAATTCCAGCTATGCCATTTATCAGGATGCTACAGGCAATGCCTGGAACCGCGTAGTTGCTCTGGGTATTGGAGTTGGCTCGGGCTATCTGTTCGAAACCGATTTCAAGAAAGAGGTGTTTTCTGATCTAACAGGCGAGCGTGGCATTCTAATGGGCGCATTGCAAGGTGTTTTCGAAGCACAGTACAACACTTTGCGTAAACACGGCCATTCACCTTCCGAAGCATTTAACGAAACCGTTGAAGAACTCACACAAAGCTTAATGCCTTTGGTTGCTGAAAATGGCATGGATTGGATGTATGCCAACACATCGGTTACTGCGCAGCGTGGTGCGTTAGACTGGCGACATAAATTCAGAGAAGCTACTGCACCCGTATTTGATGAGTTGTACAATAGCGTAGCTTCGGGCAAAGAAGCAAAACGGGTTATTGAATCTTCATCGCAGGCAGATTACCGAGCACGTTTGGAAGAAGAGTTGCGCGAACTAAGAGAAAGCGAAATGTGGCAAACCGGTTCGGTAGTGCGTAAACTGCGCCCGGAGAATAACTAAAATTGGAAAAGTAATGAGAATCGGGAATATCAATTCAACTTCAATCAAAATGAAAGTCAAAATCAAAATGCCGAGAGCTAAAAAACTTTACGCAGTTGTGTCTTCTGCCTCGGGCGGTGTTGTCACCGCCGGTTATGTAGGAAGCAATTTCGGACAAAAGGCTATGGGTTTTTAAACCGAAAATAAAAACAGCGCAATATGAGATCCTTCTCCCGCACCTGCGGGATCAGGATGCCGCAGTTTTTATTTTCTCGTTATAAAACTTCAATCTCAACTTCAATCAAAATCAAAATGAAAATCAAAATGCCGAGAGCTAAAAAACTTTACGCAGTTGTGTCTTCTGCCTCGGGCGGTGTTGTCACCGCCGGTTATATCGGAAGCAATTTCGGACAAAAGGCTACGGGTTTTTAAACCGAAAATAAAAACAGCGCAATATGAGATCCTTCTCCCGCACCTGCGGGATCAGGATGCCGCAGTTTTTATTTTCTCGTTATAAAACTTCAATCTCAACTTCAATCAAAATCAAAATCAAAATGCCGAGAGCTAAAAAACTTTACGCAGTTGCGTCTTATGCCCCGGGCGGTGTTGTCGCCGCCGGTTATTAGAGTAGGATTTGAGTAGTAAGACATTTAGAATCATGGCCAAGAGCCAAAAGCCAAGAACCAATGATAACAGAACAAACCATAGAATTAGATGCCGTACGCAAAGCAGCGAAGGAATTACAAGATGTCGTGCTATCAACACCACTTGCATATAACCGGTTGTATTCCGAAATGTACAATGCAAACGTTTATCTGAAAAGAGAAGACCTTCAGTTAGTTCGCTCATACAAGATCCGGGGGGCCTATCACAAAATAAGCTCTTTAACTCCCGAAGAACAACAACGAGGTATAGTTTGTGTGAGTGCCGGAAACCACGCACAGGGAGTGGCATACGCTTGCAATGAATTGGGAATCCATGGCCACATTTTTATGCCCCACACCACCCCTCGACAAAAAACCGGTCAGGTGGCTATGTTTGGTGGGGCCGAAATTGATATTGTTACCCATGGTGACACCTTTGACGATGCCTACGAACTGGCCCTGAAAGAAAGCCAAAAAGCAGACAAGGTTTTTATCCATCCCTTTGATGATGAAAAGATCATTGAAGGTCAGGCTTCTATCGGTTTGGAAATAATAGAACAAGCCAAAGAACCTATTGATTTTGTTTTCGTACCGGTAGGCGGTGGCGGGCTTGCATCAGGAATAGCATCCGTTTTTAGTGAACTATCTCCGCATACAAAAATCATAGGCGTAGAACCGGAAGGAGCTGCCTCTATGAAAGCGGCCTTTGAAGCTGAAAAGCCGGTTAGATTACAAAAAATTGACAAATTTGTAGATGGAGCGGCGGTGCAAATCGTAAGCGAGCTCACCTATAATATTTGTCGTAATGGCCTGCATGATATAATTACAGTACCGGTTGGCCATATTTGTGATACCATTTTGCAGCTCTATAATAAAAATGCTATTGTGGTAGAACCTGCAGGAGCTTTGGCTCTCGCAGGCCTTGAGCAATACGCCGAAAAACTGAAGAATAAAAATGTGGTGGCCATTCTCAGTGGCAGCAATAATGATATTTTGCGCATGGCCGAGATCAAAGAACGCGCACTGTTACACAAAGGACTTAAACACTATTTTATTGTTCGCTTCCCGCAACGGGCAGGTGCTCTAAAGGAGTTTGTGGCCGAAATTCTGGGCCCGGATGATGATATAACTCATTTTGAATATTCCAAAAAACATAACCGCGAAAACGGTCCGGCCATAGTAGGTATTGAAATTCAGAGAAAAGAAGACCTTACTCCGCTAATTAAAAGAATGAAAGCGCAAAATTTCTTTGGAGAGTACCTGAACGATAAGCCCGATCTGTTCCAATTTTTAATTTAGCAATATGTTGAAGGTATTAAAATTCGGGGGAACATCGGTTGGTTCAGCACAAGCCATAAACAAGGTTTGCGACATCTTAACCTCGCATAGTTCTAACGAAAGAATTATTGCCGTAGTTTCAGCCCTGGGCGGAATTACCGATGAGTTGCAAAAAGCCGGAGAACAGGCCAATACTAAAAATACAGATTACGAAGCCACCCTCGAAGCCATAAGATCAAAGCATCTTCAAACTTTAAAAGAACTTGGATTAAGTGAAGAAGTTAGCAACGTGGTTGAAGAACGGATACAAAGCTTAAAAGAAATCCTGAAGGGGATCTATCTCATCAATGAATTCTCAGAAAAAACGAAGGACAAAGTGCTTAGTCATGGTGAGCTTTTATCATCGTTTATTGTTACAGAAGCCTTAAAAAATAAGGGTGCCGATACATCGCTGGCAGATAGCCGAAAGTTATTGATTACTGACTCTAACTTTGGTCAGGCCCAGATAAACGCGTCAAAAACCGGAGAAAATATCAGGGCCTGGTTTCAGGGAAATACACAACAAATAACCGTTATGCCCGGCTTTATAGCCGGAAATGATAAAGGTGAAACCACCACTTTAGGCCGAGGCGGCTCAGACTATACCGCAGCTCTCGTAGCCGAAGCTCTTGACGCTTCCGTTCTTGAAATTTGGACCGATGTAAGCGGCATGTTCACCACCAACCCCGCCCTGGTAAAACAGGCCTTTCCCATTGAACGAATATCTTACCACGAAGCTATGGAACTCTCCCACTTCGGAGCCAAAGTGTTGTACCCGCCATCAATAAAGCCGGTGTTAGAAAAGAAAATTGCGCTACGCATTAAAAATACGTTTGCTCCAAACGAGCCCGGCACTTACATCAGTTCAGAAGTAAACAACGACCGGGGGCCTGTAAAGGGCATTAGCTACCTGCCCAACATCTCTCTACTTACACTGGAAGGTAGTGGCATGGTAGGTATTCCCGGATTTTCGGGCAGATTGTTTAAAGCGTTGGCAGCTAGGGAGATCAACGTAATATTAATTACTCAAGCATCATCGGAACATTCGGTCTGTGTTGGGGTTCAGACCCACGAGGCAAAACCTGCCGCAGCGATCATAAACAAGGAATTTGCATACGAAATTTCGCTCGGAGATATTCAACCGGTTTTAATGGAAAACAACCTGGCCATTATAGCCCTGGTGGGTGATAACATGAAAAACCACCAAAATATAAGTGGAAGAATGTTCGGTTCACTCGGACAAAACAACGTGAATATTGTGGCCATAGCGCAGGGCGCCTCAGAAAGAAATATCTCTGCCGTAATTGCGCAAACAGATGTACGAAAAGCCCTTAACACGCTGCATTATCGCTTCTTTGAAAAACAGGTAAGAACCTTAAATCTCTTTATTGTCGGATTGGGGAATGTGGGTCAGAAGTTGCTCGATCAGATCCAGGATCAGCAGACATTTCTTTACGATAATCTCAGATTAAAGCTCAAAGTGGTTGGCATTAGCAATTCACGTAAAATGCATTTTGCCGAAGAAGGAATTAATCTGAACAATTGGCAAGAACTTTTAAATAATAGTGAAGAAAGGAATGATGAAAAGTGGTATCGGACCATAGAAGAACTCAACTTGCAAAACAGTGTTTTTGTAGATATTACCGCTAACCGACAAGTTGCGGAAAGCTATAGCTGGTATTTGAACCGCAGTATTGCCGTTGTAGCCTGTAATAAAATTGCATCTTCGTCCAATTTCGAATCCTTTGAAGAATTAAAGGCACTGTCGCTCAAATACAATGTTCCTTTTCTCTTTGAAACTAATGTGGGGGCCGGTTTGCCGGTTATTAATACGTTAAACAACCTGATAAATTCCGGAGATAAGATAACGGCCATAAAAGCCGTGCTGTCGGGGAGTTTGAATTTTATTTTCAATCATTTTAATGAAACTAATTCATTCCATGATATTGTAAAACAAGCACAGGAAGAAGGCTATACCGAACCTGATCCGCGCATTGACCTGAGTGGAGTTGATGTGGCCCGAAAGATTCTTATCCTGGCAAGGGAAAGCGGCTATAAAATGGATATAGATGATATTGAAAATATAGGATTTTTGCCAGATGGAGCCATGAAAGCCGAAACGGTTGAAGATTTTTACAGTGTTCTGGAAAACAACTCAGATTACTTCAAGACTTTATTCGCTAAAGCAAAGAAAAACCGCTGCCGATTAAAATATGTAGCAGAGTTTGAAAACGGTAAAGCCAAAGTAAGCTTACAGGAAATTCCGGAAGGCCACCCGTTTTACGATCTTAGCGGTAAAGACAACATCGTATTATTTTACACCAAAAGATATGCCGATCAACCCCTTATTATAAAAGGTGCCGGTGCCGGTGCCGATGTAACCGCCTCAGGTCTGTTTGCAGATATTATTAGAATTGGGAAAAGTTGATTTGATACCAGTTCTACTTGAGAGATTCCCGAATAAAATGCCCGCCCGGATGAACCCCGTAAGTACGGGGTTCATCCGGGCAGGCAGTAGTTTTTTGACCAGACGATGAAGAAAATTTTGGAATAGCCGTAGCTATTGTGGCTGTTACACAATTGATCACATTCGGCATTAAAAATCGTTTCCCCTACTCCAACAACTCTCCAAAAACAGCTTGCGCACTGTACATTCTGTTATGTGCCTGTCGAATAACCAATGAACGATCGCTATCCAATACTTCGTCGGCAACTACCACATTTCTCCTAACTGGTAAACAGTGCATAAAGTAAGCATTGTTGGTGCGTGCCATCTTTTCCGCAGTTATCATCCAGTCTTCTGTAACATCCGGGCACTGTCCGTAATACGCATAACTACTCCAGTTTTTGGCATAAATAATATCGGCTTCTTTAAAGGCCTGATTTTGGTTGGTTGATAACAGGGCACCCTTACCGCTAAACTTTTCGGCTAAAGCATAGCCGTCCGGAGCAGCAATGGTTAAATCAATCCAGTCAACTGCCTGGCACCACTCTGCAAAACTGTTCGGCACACTTTGAGGTAAAACGCGGGGATGCGGTGCCCAGGTAAGCACTGCTTTCACTATTTTGTTTGAGGGAAAACGCTCTTTAATGGTTATTAAATCAGCCAGGCTTTGTAATGGATGGCGTGTGGCACTTTCTAAGCTAACAACCGGTACGGTGGTATATTCCAAAATCTGTTTGAATAATACCTCATTGTAATCTTCCTCACGGTTTTGCAATTTGGGAAAGGCTCTAACACCTAAAATATCACAATACTGACTCATTACAGAAATAGCCTCTTTAATATGTTCCGCTTTATCAGAATTCATTACTACACCGGTTTCCATTTCCAATTTCCAGGCATCTTTGCTAACATCCAAAACCCATGTATTGGCACCGATATTTTGAGCTGCTCTTTGACTGCTTAACCGAGTACGCAAGCTGGAGTTGAAAAACACAAGGCCAATGGTTCTGTCCTTCCCCGGCAACTTTTTGTCGAAAGCATTAGCCTTATGTTGTAAAGCAATGTTAATCAATTCATCAACCGGAAGTACATCGTTCGCTTTTAAAAAATGCTGCATCTGATAACTATTAAATTCTCAAAACATGATTGCTGTTTGTTAGTGATAATCAACTAACTGTTTTACTTCTAATTGCTCAACCTCCAGCCCGGCAACCGCTTCAATAAAAGCTTTAGCTAAATGTGGGTCGGTTATTAACGGTATGTTGTAATCAACTGCTGCTCTCCTTATCACATAGCCGTTATCAAGCTCGCGTGAGGTTCTGTCTTTCGGAATGTTTATTACAAAGTCAATTTCTTTGTTGGCGAGATAAGTCATAGTGTTTGGTTGCTCCAACTGATCGGGCCAGTAAAGCACGGTGCTATCAATACCATTCTCGGCGAGATGCCTTTGCGTGCCCGGTGTAGCAAACAAGGGCACACCTAATGATTCAAGTGCACGTAAAGGCTCAATTAGAATGTTCTTATTCGACTCCCTGCCACTACTGACCAACAAACCTATTTTCGGCACATTATACCCAACACTAAGCAGGGCTTTTAACAGAGCATCTTTCGGCGTACAGCCCAGGCATCCCACCTCACCCGTTGAATTCATATCCACTCCAAGTACAGGATCTGCCCCTTTTAAGCGGGTATAGCTAAACTGTGCCGCCTTAACACCCACAATATCAAGGCCCTTTGCCATATCTTTTACAGCATGCTGGTTAGGCACGTTCAGGAACCCATCAACAGCCGTATGTACCAAATTGTGGTTAGCCGTTTTGCTTACAAAAGGAAAACTTCGTGATGCGCGCATATTACACTCAATTACCTTAACAGATTCCAGCCGTAGCAGAAATTGAATATTAAACGGTCCGGTAATTTTAAAATGCTCTGCTATGGCCTTTCCAATACGCAATATCTTTTCGCTTTCCGTTTTTTGTACGGTTTGTGCAGGAAAATACATGGTGGCATCACCGCTGTGTACACCGGCTTGCTCCACATGTTCGCTAATGGCAAAGGTGGTTACATCTCCTTTATAGGCTACCGCATCTAATTCAATTTCCATTGCTCCCTCAATAAACTCGCTTATAACTACCGGATAGGCAGGAGAAATAACCTTGGCTCTGTGTAAACAACTATCCAGTTCTTCTTTATCATAGACCACACTCATAGCCGCACCGCTGAGTACATAACTCGGACGAATTAGTACCGGAAAACCCACCTGCTCCACAAACTCATAAATGCCTTCAAAGGTTACCAGTTCCTGCCAACGGGGCTGATCGATTTTAAGGTCATCTAAGGCTGCCGAAAAAGTATGCCGGTTCTCCACAAGATCAATTTGCTCCGGTGAAGTACCCAGAACAGGTACTTTTTCATCATGTAATTTAAGGGCAAGGTTATTCGGAATTTGGCCGCCCATACTAACCACCACGCCTTCGGGGTTTTCAAATTCCATTATATCCATAACACGCTCAAAAGTGAGCTCCTCAAAGTAGAGCTTGTCGCTCATATCATAGTCGGTACTTACCGTTTCCGGATTATAATTTATTACAACCGATTTATAACCGTGCTTTTTTAGGGCTTCTACGGTGTTAATACAGCACCAGTCAAATTCTACGGAACTACCTATTCTGTAAACGCCGCTGCCGAGTACGACCATCGGATTATCATCAAACTCTATATCGTGCTCTGTAGCAGCATAGGTTACATATAAATAGTTGGTTATGGCCGGATATTCCGCTGCAGTTGTATCAATACGTTTTACAAAAGGTGTAACACCCTTGCTTTGCCTGTATTCCCTTATTTTAAGTTCTTGTGCATGATCCGTGCTACCAAAAATATGTAGGGCTATTTGCCTGTCGCTAAAGCCAAGTTTTTTGGCAGTAGTTAATAGTTTTTTGTTCAACTGACTAAGATCATTTACTTCGATCAATGCATTTTTAGTTGTATTGATATTAGCGAGCCGTTGCAAAAACCAAGGGTCAATTTTTGTTAATTCAAATATTTCCTCAACCGAATAACCAAGCTGAAAAGCATGTGCCAAAACGGTAAGGCGTTTTTCTGTTGGCTTATGAAGTTCTTCTTTAATCCGGTTAACCGGAACCGGATTCCAGGCTTCAAATCCATCGGCACCAATGTCTAACATACGAAGTCCTTTTTGCACGGCTTCTTCAAATGTTCTTCCTATCGCCATTACCTCGCCCACGCTTTTCATGGAGCTGTCTAAGTTTCTGTTAACGCTTTTAAACTTATCCAGATCCCAGCGCGGCAGCTTACAAACCACGTAATCCAATGCCGGTTCAAAAAAGGCCGAAGTACTTCCGGTAATACTGTTTTTCAACTCGTGAAGCGCATACCCTAAGCCTAGTTTGGCTGCTACAAATGCCAGCGGATAACCTGTAGCTTTACTTGCCAGAGCGGAAGAACGTGAAAGTCGTGCATTCACTTCAATCACCCTGTATTCTTCTTTTTCGGGATTTAGTGCGTATTGTACATTGCACTCACCAACAACACCAATATGCCGGATAATTTTAATGGCCAGTTGCCTTAGGTAATGGTATTCGTTGTTAGTTAGTGTTTGTGATGGCGCAACAACTACGCTCTCTCCTGTGTGTAAACCCACAGGATCAAAGTTTTCCATATTACACACGGTAATGCAATTATCATAGGCATCCCGTACAACTTCATATTCTATCTCCTTCCAGCCTTTTAAGCTTTCATCAATTAAAATCTGATCAGAAGCAGCCAGTGCTTTACCGGCCAGCAGTTCCAACTCATCCATGGTTTGCGCAAAGCCACTACCTAGCCCACCCAGTGTAAAGGCTGCCCTTACAATAACCGGCAGACCAATCTCCTCACCTGCTTTTAAGGCATCTTCTATGCTGGTAACAGCTCTTGATTTAGCGGTATAAACTTCAATTTCATCCAATGCAGTAGCGAATGCCTGCCTGTCTTCAGTCATTTCAATGGCTGAGATGGGTGTTCCTAATACCTCCACATTGTACTTTTCAAACACACCCTTGTTCTTCAGCTCAATGGCGCAATTAAGTGCTGTTTGACCTCCAAATGTTACCAAAATACCATCGGGTTTTTCCTTCTTTATTACCTGCTCAACAAAGTGTGCTGTTACGGGTAACAGATAAATGGCATCGGCAATACTTGGGCTGGTTTGAACGGTAGCAATATTCGGATTGATGAGAACAGTATAAATTCCTTCTTCCTTTAAAGCCTTTAATGCTTGTGAACCGGAATAATCAAACTCACCGGCCTGGCCAATTTTAAGGGCGCCGGAACCTATCACTAAAATTTTGTTGTATTGTTTGGCCGGCATATTTATGATTGTAATATCTTTTTTGATTTATTATTAGAATTCTTAGTACTGAAATGATCTATTGATGCAATAAATTCATCAAATAGAAATTCCGTATCTGTCGGGCCACCAAAAGCTTCAGGATGAAATTGTGCAGACTTAAACGGTTTGCTGATATGTTCAATACCTTCGCAACTGCCATCGTTTAGGTTTGTAAAATTCACTTTCCAATCCGGAGGTAAACTTTCACTATCGACTGCATAACCATGATTTTGAGAGCTGATATAGCATTTCTTCGTTTCAACATGCATAATAGGTTGGTTATGCCCTCTATGCCCGAATTTTAGTTTATAAGTTTTTGCTCCAGCCGCTAAAGCCATAAGCTGGCTGCCAAGGCATATTCCGTATATAGGCTGTTTTTGTAAGGCAAATGCCCGCTTTAAGTGCTCGATTGTGGATTTGCAATCTTCCGGATTTCCTGGTCCGTTGCTTAAAAAGATTCCGTCATATTCTTGGTTATTGAAATCATAATCCCACGGGAGAAGGTGTACTTCACAATTGCGGTCAATTAAACACCGGATTATATTCAGTTTAACACCACAATCCACCAGCCCGATCTTGTACTTGCCACCTTGATTCAATTTCACCACACGCTTGGTGCTGACTAATGGTACGGGTTGAGGAAGAAGGGTATTCAAGTTTTCCTCTCCTCCCCCAATACTTCCCAATATGGTTCCTTTTTCGCGTATTCGTTTTATAATGGCGCGGGTATCTACACCAAATAAACCCGGAACATTGTGTTCGGCCAGCCATATACCTAAACCATGTACGGCATTCCAGTGGCTGTAAGCCGTACTTTCATAGCTTACAACCAGGCCGCTTATTTGAATACGGCTGCTTTCAAACAAAGAATCAAGCAGGGAAAACGGATCGTGGGCCGGCACACCATAATTCCCGATTAGCGGAAAGCTGCATACCAGTATCTGACCCTTGTAGGAAGGGTCGGTAAGACTTTCAGGATAGCCCGTCATGGCAGTATTGAATACCACTTCGCCTACCGTTGTGGTAACGGCTCCAAATCCTTTTCCGTAAAAGGTTGTACCATCTTTTAATACGAGTTTGGAATGCCTTTCAACCATGCAGTTCCTGTTTTAATGCTGCAAAAAAGGTATCTATTTGTTTCATGGTTATGTTTAAGGGTGGTAAAAGGCGAAGCACATTTTTATTTTTGGAGTTACCCGTAAAGATGTGGTGTTCAAAAATTAAATTTTTTCGAATTTCCGCAATGGGTTTATTGAGGTCAAGGCCTATCATAAGTCCTCGTCCTCTAATATTTTCCACAGGCAGTAGTTCACCGGCTTTTTCTTTAATATAATTGCCCATGGCAGCGGCATGTTCTATTAGTTTTTCATCTTCAATCACATCCAATACCGCATGTACGACAGCACATGCCAAATGATTGCCTCCAAAGGTGGTACCGAGCAAGCCGTGCCGGGCCTCATATTTTGGGTTTATTAGAACTGCTCCTACCGGAAAGCCGTTGCCCATACCTTTTGCACAGGTAATCATATCGGCCTTGATATTAGCAGACTGGTGCGCAAAGAATTTGCCTGTACGACCAAAGCCGCTTTGCACTTCATCTAATATCAGTGTAACCTTATGTTTTGTGCAGGTGTCGGCTAACTCTTGTAAAAATGCATCGCCCGGATCTACAATACCGGCCACACCCTGAATGCCTTCAATAAGTACGGCAGCAACATCCCCTTTTGCCAGGGTTTCATTGAGTAGCTCAATGTTTCCCAGGGGTAGCCGTGTTATAGGAAGACCAGCACTGTACGGCGGATTAATAGCTTGATTATCGGTGGCTGCAACGGCTCCGGCAGTTCGTCCGTGAAAAGCACCTTCAAAAGCGACTATACGCGCTTTACCTGTATGAAAACTGGCGATTTTTATGGCGTTTTCATTTGCTTCGGCACCTGAATTGATAAAGAACACATTATAATCATTATAACCACTTGTTTGCGCAATTCTTGTTGCCAGTTCTGCCTGCAAACTATTGTGCACCGAATTGGAATAGAAAACCAGTTGTTCCATTTGGTTTTTAAGCGATGCCAGGTAATGCGGATGCCCATGACCGATGGAGATAACGGCATGGCCGCCGTAAAGATCTAAATACTTTTGGCCGTTTGTATCATACACACAGGCACCTTCTCCTTTTACCAATTCAACATCTAACAACGGATATACTTCAAACAAATTCATAACATGGTTGGTTTAAGCTGTAATCCGGTGGTTTCAGGCAAACCGAACATCAAATTCATGTTTTGTACGGCCTGTCCGCTTGCACCTTTAATTAAATTATCCGTAACGCCGGTTATAAGAAGCATTCCCTTTATTTTCTGCACATGAAGAAAGCATCGGTTGGTATTTACCACCGATTTTAACGAAGGCGCGCTTTCCGTTACGGTAACAAAAGGATGACTTTGGTAATATTTGCGGAACATACCTTGTGCATCTGTTTCTGTTAAGTCGCTTTGCAAATAGATGGTTGCAAATATGCCCCGTGTGAAATTGCCTCTCACAGGTATAAAATAGAGTGCCTGACCATAATTTTCATGTAATTGATTTAACGATTGTTCTATCTCAGCTATGTGCTGGTGTGTAAAGGCTTTATATACACTTACATTATTATTTCGCCAGCTAAAATGTGAAGTTGCCGAAAGTTTCGCCCCCGCTCCTGTACTGCCGGTTATGGCATTAATGTGCACTGGCGAACTAAGCTTTTTGCCGGCAGCCAAAGGCAATAATGCCAGTTGTATGGTAGTGGCAAAACAACCCGGGTTAGCTATGTTATTCGCCTTTTTTATTTTATCACGATGTAGTTCCGGTAGACCGTAAACGAACTCCCGGTTGGCAAATCTGTTATGCTCCTTTAACCTGAATTCATTGCTGAGATCAATGATCTTTTGATGGTCTTTTAATGTAAGCGATGATAGAAATTGGGTGGCAACACCATGCCCGAGACATAGAAACAGCACATCAGTATCTACATTAGGATTGGCATCATAGCGCAGGTTTACAAGGCCTTCCAGATCGGGGTGTGCGCTGTGCACCGGCTTACCCGAAGCACTTGTGCTACTCACACTTTCAACCGTAACATTAGGATGGTGGCATAAAATTCTTAACAACTCTCCGGCTGTATAGCCTGTACCTCCCGCTATGCTAACTGTTATTTTTTGGTCAGTCATTTTCATAGCTGTGATATATTTTTTGAGCCATACCGTAAAGCTTGATAAAGCCTTTGGCTTCTTCCGAAGTCCAGGCATTATTGCTTTCACCATAAATACCGGCCTTGCTCGCTAACAGATCATAAGGGCTTTCAATACCGATTAATTCAAAACGATAGGGCATAAGTTTTACGGTTACTTTACCACTAACTCTTTGCTGCGTGCTTTCAAAAAACGCCTCAATATTTCGCATCACCGGATCCAGGAACTGGGCTTCATGCAGTTTGTTACCATAGGTTTCGGCCAAAAATGACTTCAACTGCTGTTGATCTTTACTCTGCACATGTTTTTCCAACAGATGATGCGCCTTAATAATGATAAGCGGGGCTGCTGCCTCAAAACCTACCCTGCCCTTTATACCGATAATGGTATCGCCCACATGCACATCGCGGCCAATGGCAAATGCATTGGCCAGTGTACTGAGTTTTTCAATGGCTTCAAGAGGTTCCATTTCTACATCATCTAAGCCGGTTAATTCACCCTTGGTAAAATGCAGTGTTATGGTTTCAGGTGCTTCCTTTTTTAATTGCGCCGGATACGCTTTACCGGGCAAAGATTGATGGCTTGTTAGCGTTTCGGCACCACCCACACTGGTTCCCCAAACGCCCTTGTTTATACTATATACAGCATCTTTCCAACTTATATCAACGCCATGCTGTTGTAAGTATTCAACTTCCTGCTGTCTGCTTAGGCCCTGATCTCTTATGGGGGTTAAAATTTCGGTTTGCGGGGCAAGAATTTGAAATGCTACATCAAACCGAACCTGATCATTACCGGCTCCGGTACTTCCGTGCGCCACATAGTCAGCTTTAATGTTGTGGGCGTATTGCGCCACAGCCATGGCCTGAAAAAAGCGTTCGGCACTTACGGAGAGTGGATAAGTATTATTTTTAAGCACATTGCCAAAAATCAGATACTTAATACATTGCGCATAATAGTCCGGTAAGGCGTCGATGGTTTCATGCCTTGTCGCACCCAGTTGATAAGCCCGTTGTTCAATAGCTTTTAGTTGATCTTCGGAGAATCCTCCAGTATGTACAACAATGGTATGTACATCTAAGCCTTTTTCTTCGGATAAATATTTTACACAGTAGGATGTATCAAGCCCTCCACTATAAGCCAGAACTGCAGTTTTATTCATAACTTGAGTTTTTGTCATTAGGTTTTTTGGTTAATTCACTATCACTATCCGGTTGGTAAAGCATTCCGGTACAAAGGCACATTTTGCGGTCGTTTCGTGAAAGCACATCAAAGTTTCTACAGGTTTGGCAATTGCTCCAAAAATCGTCATCGCTCGTAAGATCACTGAAGATCACCGGTTTATAGTTCAATTCGGAATTCATTTTTAATACGGCTGCGCTGGTAGTAATGCTGAAAATTTTTGCATCAGGATACTTGGTTCGTGAGAGATTAAAAATTTTAAGTTTGATCAATTTAGCCAATCCCCTGCCCCGATATTCAGGAAAAACTATGAGGCCGCTGTTAGCCACATATTTCTGACTTTCAAATGTCTCTATGTAACAAAATCCTATCACTTCGTTTTGTTCGTTAAAGGCAATGACCGCATTGCCGTTTTTCATTTTTTGAGCGATATAAGATGGAGCTCTGAAAGCAATGCCCGTACCGCGAATACGCGCTGAGCCGGCCATTTCCCGGCTTATGCTTCTAGCGTGCTCGGTATCTTCGGGTGTAGCAATCCTTACGGTAAAGTTCATTTGAAAAAAATAATAAAAAGAAGGTGAAAAATAGATGGCCGCAACCATCCTAAGGGATGATATATCTTACTTAAAGGCCTTAAAAGGCCGCATAGGTACGTATGTAATACCTCGCAAAAGATTAATTGAATTTGTCATATATAAATATTGCATTTACTCCTTCTATAAGATGTAACAAAGGTAATACAACTAACTCCGTTTGTTCTATTTTTGAAACAATAAAATCTGCCATTGAAAAATAAACATGACTTAAGTATTGTTAAAGTGGGCGGTGCAGTGCTTGACAACACCGAAAATCTGAATTCATTTATGCAAGCATTTGCGGGTATGCAGGGTAATAGGATTTTAGTACACGGCGGTGGCAGAACAGCAGATACGGTTATGCGAAAAATGGGTTTGCAACCTGAAATGGTCAACGGACGACGGATTACGAATACACAAACTTTAGATATTGTTACGATGGTATATGCCGGTTTACTGAATAAGAATATAGTGGCCAAACTGCAGGTACTGAATGTAAATGCCATAGGTATGTGCGGTGCCGATTTAAATTGTATTAGTGCTGCCAAACGACCGGTAAAAGATATTGACTACGGATGGGTGGGCGACCTTACACCTGAAGAAATTAATGTGAACATTTTTGAGCAATTGATAGCCATAGAAGCCGTGCCTGTATTATGCGCACTTACCCACAATAAAAAAGGAAATTTATTAAACACCAATGCCGATACCATTGCCGCCACCCTGGCTTGTGCTTTGGCCAAAGCTTATAACGTGCATTTAATCTATTGTTTTGAAAAACAAGGTGTACTCAGCCATGCAGATGATGAAAACAGCGTAATTAACAATCTTTCAAAAGACCGGTATGAATCTTTAAAATCTGAAGGCGGGATACACAGCGGTATGTTGCCTAAGTTAGATAATGCCTTTGCTGCCCTTGAAGCGGGTTGCCGGCATGTTGAAATAACACATTTTAGCACTTTGAACGAACCAAATACGGGAACAGCATTAACTACGTAATTTAAAGATGAAGCTTTGAGCATAACTGAAAATGTATATAATGATGCCGTGGAGCTTCTTGAAAAGCTCATCAGTATTCCTTCCCTTTCGGGTGAAGAAAATAATACAGCCGATCTTTTGTATAAATGGCTTTTAGAAAGAGGGGTTAACGCCCAAAGGGATAAAAACAACGTGTATGCATTTAATAATAATGCACCTGAAAATACTCCCCTAATACTGTTGAACAGTCACCACGATACCGTAAGACCTGTTGATGGCTGGACGCAAGATCCATACAGACCAACTAAGCTTAATGGTAAACTTTTTGGCCTGGGAAGTAACGATGCCGGGGCAAGTGTTGTGAGTCTGTGCGCTGTTTTTTTGTATCTGTCACAACAGCCGCAACTACCCTACAGGCTTTGCCTCGCCATTACAGCTGAAGAAGAAATTAGCGGAAATAACGGAATACAGGCATTATTGCCAATGCTCGGTGATGTGAGCCTTGGAATAGTTGGGGAGCCGACAAGTTTACGACTGGCTATTGCAGAAAAAGGACTTATGGTAGTAGATGTAGTGGTAAAAGGTAAGGCCGGACATGCAGGACACAGTACCGGCGATAATGCCATTTATAAGGCCATTGATGATATAACCTGGTTTAAGCAGTATTCCTTTCCGAAAGAAAGTTCTGCTCTAGGTAAGGTAAATATGCAGGTAACACAAATAGAATCGGGCAAACAACATAATATCATACCTGACCTATGCGCATTTGTAGTTGATGTAAGGCTTACAGACGCATACAGCCATGAGGAGATTTTGAGAACAATAAATGAAAATATACATGGGACTGCCACAGCCCGAAGTACACGATTAAAACCCAGCGGTATAAGCCATGATCATTGGATCGTTAAGAAGGCCGAGTCTCTCGGAGTTCCAATTTACGGTTCATCTACCTTAAGCGATCAGGCCCTTATGCCTTTTAGTACGGTAAAAATTGGTCCGGGCGATACACACAGAAGCCATACACGGGATGAATATATTTTAATTTCAGAGATTAAACAGGGTATTGAGGTTTATTTGGAGTTGTTGTTATGAGCCAGGGTTTCCTTTTTATGGTTTATGAAAATTCAATACTCCTAAAAAAACCTGGCTGATGCAACATAGAATTGTTCAAAAGGGGGGATGAATAATTCTTGATTAAGCTCGGTTGCATCAGCCAGTAACCCAAAACTGATGGCGAATTTAGCACGTAAAATCTTTCTAATTGACTGTAAATGAGTAATTTCAGTTAAGTTGTTGAGTAATTTTATGATTTTGATCTGCCATTTGCTTTTTATTCTCATTTCGCTTGTATAGAACCCGTCTGGTCTGCCCCGATAATTTCCACCGAGGTTTCAATGTTTTCTCTATAGAGCTCAAAGGTTTTTATTTTTAATCCTACCTCGAGGATAATTAACTTTGCCTCAGCAAAAATCTATATGTGAGCCTTTTTCAAAATTCCGTACTTAATAAATACCTGGCTACATTAGATGAACAACAACTAGATGCTGCCTGGAAAAAATTTACGGCCCATTTTCACAACCCTGACATCCAGGAGAATATTCGTAACGCTAAAGAAGAACAGTACCAGGGAGAATTTTTAATCGATCTCTTTGTGAATGTTTTGGGCTATGTGAAAAATCCGGCTTCCGGTTTTAATCTCACTACCGAGTTAAAAAACGTAAAAGACTCCAAAAAGGCCGATGGGGCCATTCTCTCAAGGGAACCTGTTCTTTCAAGGGAACAAGTTCCCTTGAATTCGTCACCCCAGGCCATAGCCGTCATCGAACTTAAAGGGACCAATACCGTTGATCTCGGTAAGGTAGAGAACCAGGCTTTTGGTTACAAAAGCAACCAGCCCAGATGTATTTATGTCATCACATCCAACTTTGAAAAGCTTCGCTTTTACATTGACAATGCCGTTGACTTCGAAGAGTTCAACCTGTTCGAACTTAGCCGGCAGCGTTTTAATGAACTCTACCTCTGCCTTGCGGCAGAAAACCTGCTCAAAGGCATTCCCAAACAGATAAAAGATGAGTCGCTTACACAGGAAGAAGCCGTTACCAAACAGTTATATAAAGATTACTCGTTGTTCCGGAATGAGTTGTTCAATAGCCTACAGAAACTCAACACGCAGTACGATAAGCTTACCTTGTTTAAGAAAACACAAAAGCTCTTAGATCGTTTTCTCTTTATCTTTTTTGCAGAAGACCGCTTGTTAGTGCCTCCCAATTCAATAACGCAGATCATTGAAAAATGGAAAGATGATGTGGCCTTTGGCGAAGACAAATCATTGTACTCCATCTTTAAGCAGTACTTCCACGTGTTAAACGTAGGCCGCCCGGCCCGGGGAAAGCGTGAAGCCATATTTGCCTACAACGGCGGCTTGTTTGCAGATGATGACATATTGGAACACATTGAAATCGATATGATTTACTGTATGAGCACACCTTAAAACTGACCAAATACGACTTTGAGAGCGAAGTAAGCGTAAATATTCTCGGACACATTTTTGAGCACTCCCTTACCGAAATTGAGAATATACAGAATGAAATCTTCAATGGAACGCGTTCCATTGAAGTATCGAAGCGCAAGAAAGACGGCGTGTTTTACACGCCTAAGTACATCACCAAATACATTGTTGACAATACCGTAGGCAAACTCTGCGAAGAAAAGAAAAGTGAATTGGCTATCCACGAGGCCGATTATGAAAAAGAACGCAAGGGCCGGAAGAAGAAAACATTGCAAGCCCTGCAAAACAAGCTGGATACCTACCGTAAATGGCTGCTCCAATTAACCATCTGCGACCCGGCCTGTGGTAGCGGTGCCTTCCTTAACCAAGCCCTGGAATTTCTTATAGAGGAACACCGGTACATAGATGAGCTAAAGGCCAAGCTTTTAGGCGATGCCATGGTATTCTCCGAAGTGCAAAACGATATTTTGGAAAACAACTTGTTTGGCGTTGACATTAACGAAGAAAGCGTAGAAATAGCCAAGCTCTCGCTTTGGCTGCGCACAGCCAAGAAAGGGCGCAAGCTCACCATGTTAAATGACAACATTAAATGCGGCAACTCCCTTATTGACGATCCTGAAGTGGCCGGAGATAAAGCCTTTAATTGGGAAAAGGAATTCCCCACGATATTTCAAGAGAAGGAAAAGCAAGGTTTCCATGTAGTATTAACCACTCATAACAGCCGCACTTCCCAACGGATGATGAAATTGGGGATAGTAAAGGGCGAGCCTATTGAACTAAACCTCGAACAAGAAATTGCCCTGACAGAAATCATCGGAGATATTATCAAAGAAAAGGGATATAACTGTTTGGCGTACAATGTATGTAAAGATCATGTACACATGATATTGGTATGTGAGTACGACGAGTTAACGACAATAGTACAGAGAATAAAATCAGGGAGTAGTAAACGAATAAAAGAACACCTCTTTCCAATGGAACATGTTCCATTGGGGAATGACGTTCCATTGGGAGGTGTGGGAACACACCGAAAAGGGAAGAAGGCGTACACGCCTTTCTGGTCTCAAAAATTCTTCCGGGCCGATCTTGACGTATGGAAGCTGGCATCATTATCCAATAAACCGGGGTACATCTACAAGGACACGCATCTCGACAATGCACTGCGGTATATCCGAAATAACAGGGAAAAGCACGAACTCCCTGCCTCTAAAAAACTGCAAAAGATCTATAATTCCCCCCATCGTTAGGACAGTAAAAATGTAAAGTTAAGTGAGACATGGAGGCTTTTCCACATTTCAATACACTGAAAAACCATTCTTTTTTCCTTCCATAGTGTTGAAATGTGGTAAAGCCGTTTTCATGCCACTTGCTTCTTTCGTTGTTTGTATAAATATACCGGACATTCATCTTGTAAACTTTGATGCCGTCTTTCACAATTGTAGTAAGTAAAATATTTAACTAATCCGTTGTAACACTCCAAACCATCGTCTGCAGGGTAAAGATAAATTTGCTCATATTTTACACTTCGCCATAAACGTTCAATAAATATGTTATCAATGGCTCGTCCTTTCCCATCCATACTTAAACGTATATCCTGTTCGCTAACCCAGCTACTAAATTCAATGGCTGTAAACTGGCTGCCCTGGTCGGTATTGAGTATTTGGGGTTTACCATGCTGGCTTACAGCTTCTTGCAACACATCTTTGCACCATGCCGAAGTCATGGTATTAGATAAAGACCAACCTACCACATAACGGCTATACACATCTATAATGGCACATAAATATAAATAACCACCCTGTATAGGAATGTATGTGATGTCTGTTGCCCATACCTGATTGGCGTGAGTAATATCTAAGGATCTTAATAGATATGGGTAAACCCGGTGTCCTGAGCCTTTGCCCCTTTTAGATGTATTTGGCTTTGGCCCTATGGCACTTATACCCATCAACCGGTAAAGTCGCTCAACACGCTTTTTGTTGATCTTATAACCCTTGTCTTTTCTTAGCCAAGCTGTCATTCGCGGTACACCCAAAAAAGGATATTTCATATACTGTTGGTCAATCAGACGCATCAACTCCAAATTTAAAACTGTTTCTCCCACAGGTTTGTAATAAAGCCCGCTACGATGGATACTTAACAACTCCGATTGCTTAACAACACTAAGCTCGTGTGCCTTATCAACATGTGCTCTTCTCTGTTGCACATCCTCTTTCATGATAAGGCTTTTTTTAAAAAATCAATCTCAACCTTCTGTTGGCCAATGGTTTTTAACAAGGCTTCCTCCCTTTCTTGTTCCTCGGTCTTTTTATCCTTTGCCGGACGATCAAAAACATGTTGCCCGTTCATGATGAACTGGGTCTTCCAATTACTGATCTGGGTAGCATGTATCTCATATTTACGTGCTAACTCCTGAATACTGTAGCGTTCACTTAAGGCTTCCAATACAACCTTAAATTTGAAATCTGATGTGAATTTTCTTCTCTTCATTTGACAATAAATTTAATTCTAAAGTATAATTTAATTTACTGTCCTAATTTCGGGGGGAATTATAAATAACCCTATTAATAAAACTATTATAATTATTGAGTCCTTGATCTTCAAGTATATTATAAGCTCTAACGGATAGCTGCATTAAAGCTATCTCGAAATCAAGTTTTTGCTTATTGCCGTTTACAAGGTCCAATTCCCCCCTATTACTCATAGTTGTCTATTACATTTAATTGATCAGCATTAGGCTAAGTTATTTGAAAGTAAAGGTGTTCTTCTTTGATTTTTTAAGCTCCCCCTGGAAAAGGGACTCTGTATGTCCAAGCCGTTCCTTAATCTCCTTGAACATCCTCTTAACATCCGCATCAGAATATTCATAGTTGTTTTTATTAGAACAGTTAGCGAGCTTATCAAGATAGTCAAGTATATTTTGGACTCGATTGGCAGCTACCTTTTCAAATCGTACCCTACGTATTGATTTTTCCGTCACTATTATTCATTACATTTCCGTAAATATAATGAATTTTTCTCGAAAGCACCAATAGAACTATTTGATATTGCCCTATTCAGTCATTACAGTTTGAGGCAATCTAGGGATTAAACCAAGTGCTTATCGAATTATCCACCTCACTACTCCCTCCTACAAACATGTCAAACTCGCCATCTTTCATAAGTAGTTAGTTTGCGGATGCTAATTTATTTAGTATATTTACTAAGTTATTTTACGACAAGGTATGGGTTACAAAGATTTGCACGATGATCCTTTTGACGAAAACACAATTCTAAAATTAGAGTTGTTTGAAGATTATGCGCAGGCTTGGTTACCTACATTCATTATGCTAGGTAGTTTTAAAGAACTTCACATTTTTGACTTCTTTGCGGGAACAGGCTATGATAAAATCGGAGTACCTGGAAGTCCGATTAGGTTTTTAAAGAAAATACTTGAGCAAAAAGGTCACCTCTTTCAAAAAGAGGTTAAGATTGTTGTTCACCTTAATTCGTTCGAGCCTAATAAAAAGCAACAAGCTAAATTCGATATGTTAGTCGCTGCATGTAACAAATTTTTGGAAGAGAATCCAAGTTTGGAGCACCTTGTAGAAGTTCACTATTACAACAAAGACTTTGATATTCTCTTTCCTCAGCTACTTCCTTTAATTCAAGCAAATCCATCCTTGGTTCTGATTGACCAGAACGGAATCAAATTTCTGAATGATGCTTTTTTTCTTGAATTAATTAGAACAAAAATGGTCGATTTTCTATTTTTTTCATCTTCATCCTATGTCTGGAGATTTGGTGAACAACAGGAATTCAGGGAGCACCTGGAAATTGATTTGGAAGTAGCGAGGCAGCAAGGTTATCATAACATTCATCAAGTTATAACCGATGCACTTAGAGAAAGAATACCTGAAGAAAGTAAAATGAAGCTCTATCCATTTACAATAAAGAAAGGAGCCAATATTTATGGAATAATTTTCGGTGCTTCTCATATTAGAGCTGTAGATAAGTTTCTAGCCCTGGCTTGGAAGAAGAATGACATTAATGGAATGGCAAACTTTGATATTGATGATGATTCGGAAAAGGCGCAACTTGATATGTTTGTTGGGAAAAAGGCCACGAAGCTTGAGAAGTTCGAGGCACTTTTAGAAGAGGAAATAATGAAAGGAAACCTATCTTCCAACTACAGTGTGCTAGATTTTGTCTATGCACACGCTCACATTCCAAGTCACGCTGCTAAGGTGGTGAGACGGATGAAGAAGGAAGGCAAAATCAGTTATCATGGAAAATCACCCTTAATAACATATGAAAACGTTCATAAAAAGAAGCACAAGATCGTTTACAAACTAATGTGATAAAATGTCAAAAATCGAATGGACAGAACAAACCTGGAATCCCACAACCGGCTGCAATAAAGTATCCGCTGGCTGTAGAAACTGTTATGCAGAAACAATGGCCAAACGATTACAGGCTATGGGTACGCCGGGCTATGAGAATGGTTTTGAGTTCACATTAATGCCGGAAAGACTGTTACAGCCTTTATCGAAAAAGAAGCCTACTAAATATTTCGTCAATTCAATGAGTGATCTGTTTCATGAAAAAATGCCTCACGAATATCTTGATGACATATTTGATGTAATTAGAAGAACTCCACAGCATACGTATCAAATTCTCACAAAAAGAGAGGAAAATATGGCTAACTATTTTGGTCGAAAAAAATTACCGGATAATGTTTGGATGGGAGTCACAGTAGAGAATAAAAAATCTGTTCATAGAATTGATTATTTACGAAAAGTAAGAGCCAACATTCGTTTTCTCTCGGTTGAGCCATTATTAGAAGATTTAGCCCGGGTTAATTTGAAAAACATTCATTGGGTGATCGTTGGTGGCGAGAGCGGACACAAGGCAAGACCCATGAAGAAGGAATGGGCCTTGAATATTAAGAGACAATGTGAACACCAAGGAGCCACATTTTTCTTCAAGCAATGGGGCACATGGGGAGCAGATGGTATAAAGCGAAGCAAGAAATCAAATGGAATGGAGATAGACGGTAAGGTCTATCAGAACTATCCGGAAAAATTAACCGAACATTTTCAGAGAGCAATGATTTAAGTATTACAATTTGATCATTATCTCTGTAGTGTAAACCCAGCACTTTCCCTCACCTCACTACTCCCTCCCACAAACACTTCAAACTCGCCGGGCTCTACAATGAATTCGCCTTCGGCGTTGTAAAAGCCACTTTATGATTGAGCTGTTTAACTTTTATTTGCTAATTTTATTAGTATATTTGCGTAGTAATTTAGCCGTCCTGCTTAGCTGTACTCACCTACTTTGAAGTAGGCCGGCGAATCGGAAAAGAAGAAATAAATTTGTAACCAATGTCCAACAAATCCATACAACTCTTTCAAAACAGCCGTGTACGCACCTACTGGGATGCCGAGCAGGAAAAATGGTATTTTTCAGTTCAAGACATTGTACAAATACTATCAGATAGTACAGATGTAAAGCAGTATATTAAAAAGCTGCGAACAAGAGACCCTGAGTTAAAGGCCAACTGGGGTACAATTTGTATCCCCCTTCAAATGCTTGCTGCTGACGGTAAAATGCGGAAAATACAAGCCGCTGATACCGAAGGAATACTGCGTATTATCCAATCCATACCCTCACCCAAAGCAGAGCCTTTTAAGCGTTGGTTGGCACAAGTCGGCTCCGAGCGTATAGATGAGAACCAAAACCCCGAACTCGCCTTTGATCGGGCTATGGAAACTTACCTCAGAAAAGGCTACTCCAAAGAATGGATAAATCAACGCCTCAAAAGCATAGAAGTTCGTAAAGAACTTACCGATGAATGGCTACATTTTGATCATTATCCCTGTAGTGTAAATCCGGCACTTTCAAGGGAAGGCCTTCCCTTGAAATATGCGCATCAAAACTTCAACTTTTCAACCTTATCCCACAGCCCCCAATAAGCACCTACATCGCCTTCAGGGCCGGTTTTCCAGCTTTCATCGAAGGATGAAAAATAGAAGGTTTCAATATTTTCTTTGTTGGCCCAAACCTGCGTATTGATAAAATATTTCATGGCGTTCTCAGGGCCGGCAACGGCTCCTTTCAAGCTGCCGCCTTCGCTTGGCCAGCCGGTTTCGGTAATAATGACTTTTTTACCCTGCCCTGCCCCTGATGCCTGCGCGTACATAGCCTGCATGTGACCCAGCGAATGCTCGCATGCCGTGCCTTCCCAGTAAGGATAGCAGTTGGTTAGAATAACATCACAGGCTTCGGCGATGCGTGGACGGTGAGAAAATTCGTAATAGGCATCAACATAACCCACCGGAATATTAGGCAGGGCTTCTTTTACACGGTAAATGAATCCGAGCAATTGCTCTTCGTTCAAATCGCCGCGGTACATCACTTCATTGCCTACGGCAGCAATATCAACCTTACCTTCTTTAGCGAGAGAGATTAGTCCTTCAATTTCCTGTTCGTTGAGTTCATCGTCGTTGCCCAGCCAGGCACCTACCAGGGTTTTAATGCCTATTTCTTTGGCTACACGGGGTACATGTTCGTTGCCATCGATGCAGGAGAAAGACCGCACCCATTTTGTGTAGGGTTTTAAGATGTTCATTCTACGCCGTACCTGATCTACAGTAATGATGGAGCCCGGAGCCTGTCCGTCTTCATAAATTGAAAAACAGATGCCGTGCATACCTGCTTTCAGGGTTTTTCTCCAAAGTGCACGCAGCTCTTCATTGGAGTATTCACTAAAATCAACTCCGGTATGCTGACTGTACTTCGCCGGATCTATAGGTGATATATGTTCTGGTCTGTATGATGACATGATTCTATTTTTGTAGTTCGTAGTTTGATTTTGTAATCTTTTGACCACGAATTCTCGAATTAAATTTTGCTTTAATAGTTTCTTATTCTCTAATTTTTTCGCTTCGCTTAACTTCTGAAATTTTAACCACAGAGTTCATGGAGTTTGTCACAGAGTTGCACAGAGCTTTTTTTGTATTTCGCATCTCGTAGTTCGTTCTTTTCACTAGTTACCAATTACCATCAAATATCTACATAATTCACGCAGCTTTTTTTCCTTTTTCTAATTCTCTTCGCACTTCATTGGCTCGCTCTTCAGATATATCATAATTCCGCATAACATACATGGCCAACAGGGTTCCCGCAATGGGAAACAACGTATAAAATAGTCGCAAGCCGGTTATTGCCCCTTCGGGCTGGCTTGGAGCATTTGGCGTAAAATGCACAATGGCCATAATTAATCCGCTTAGCAGTCCGGCTATGGCAAATCCGAATTTCACCATCCACCAATAAATGGCGCCAAAAATTCCTTCACGCCGCTTACCCGTGTTCAACTCATCTACATCGCATACATCGGCTGTCATGGACATCATAAGGGTGAACAAACCGCCAATGCCGAACGAGAAAAACGGCAAAGCAAATAAAAACATATAGGGTTTGCCGGGTACAAACAGAAACCAAAACAAAATATAACCGATAATAGAAATTCCCTGCGACAGCAGGAAGGTTTTCTTTTTTCCAATTCGTTTCGATATAGCCGTAATTACCGGTATAACAATAAAAGTAGTAACCAATGCACCAACACATCCGTGCAATGCAGGCCAGATACCGGCCGCACCGGCATCGCCATTGAACAGGTAATAGACTATTATGAAAAACGAAAAGGCCGCAATGGTATTAAATGAATTAAAGATCAAAAATGTGGCTATGCATAGTTTCCTGAACTGCTTTATGGCAAATGCTTCCTTAAAACTTTTAATGATCTCCTTAAAGCTCTTACCTATGTTACGGGCATTTATGGGTAGCAAGCTTGTATCGTCTGTTGTTGATTTACTTTTTATAAATACAGCCGGGGCCAACGCCAGCAAAGTACAACCAATAGCCACCCATATAGAAAGCTCACGTGCTCCGGCATCGGCACTGGAGAACCAACTGGGCTTATAAAGTATAACCCAAAACCAGGGAGCAATAACCCATGCCCACTGTCCGATAAATTGCGCAATAGCCATTATCTGCGTTCTTTCGTGAAAATCCGGGCTCATCTCATAACCAATGGCTACATAAGGCACGCTAAAAATGGTCAGCCCCAGATAAAACACGAAGGACCAGAACATGAAATAAATAAAATTGTAGGTCAGTCCGTTTTCCGGATGCAACTGCCACATAATTATGTAGGAGATACCCATAATCAATGCCCCAATAAAGACATATTGCCTGCGCCTGCCCCATTTAGATCTTGTATTATCTGAAATAAAGCCCATGATGGGGTCTGTGATGGCATCAAATATGCGTGGGGCAAAGAATATAAATCCCCACATCAAAGGAGAAAAACCCAAATCCTGCACCAGAACAACAAGAAAAACGCTCATGGCTGCCGGAAACATCTGGTTAGCCAGCATGCCCAGGCCAAATGCCAGCTTTTGTCCAAAGGGAACCTTTCTCCTGTTTAATGCAGGTTTTATCGCATTCGTATCTTCAACCATTAGAATACTCCTCTACAGTTTTTTCGGGTATAGATCTCTATACGATCCACTTCTGTTGCGCCGGCAGGCATTTCTTCTAACTGTAATCCCGGGTAGTCATCTGCCGTTTTCCATTGTTCAATGGTAGAGCTAAACAGTCTCGATGCTTCAGCATCTGCCTCGTAAACAATCAGATCGTACTTTTCACCTAATTCGCCACCAAGACGGGTAACCACCTGCCATTCGCCGTCTCTTTTATACGATGTATTGGTATGGTCTGATTGTGGGTAATATCTGTCGTCCTCAGGCCTTATAATCACCCAAATATCCTTTTCATGCCCTTCAGGATATACGCCCATAGCCAGAATGCGGCAATCCACGGAATCCTTGTCTAAGGGAGAAATAGTTTGCACCTTAGTAACGGGACCATCAATTTTTAACTTGTTTCCGGTTGACACCTGTTCCATAGGACTGTTGTACTGAACTAAATCTGATGAATAGCTGCCGAAGATCATCATTAAAACACCAAGGATGCCAATGGGAAGCCCCACTTTTGTATTGATCATTCTTTTACCGGAGCCCGTTTTAATACTGCCAAGCAGTGCCAGTAACGTGAGTATTACTCCTACTATTAGTATAATTAATTTTGTTGACATATTGTTAAATTTATATGCATTGAATTTGCACCATCATTATAATTTACCCCGCCTTGCTTCTAGTTGCGCTTTTATTTCTTTTGCTCTTTCTTCAGATAAGCTGTACTTCCACATTACCCAAATTGCCAATCCTGCCGTTACAACCGGAATTACAATATCTGCTATTCTCAATTTGGTTAATGTTTCAGCTGCTTGTGTAGCGGCATTACCGTCAAAGCCAATGAGTTTTAATACCAGGCCGCCAAGAACCAAAGCCAAACCTTGCCCGAGTTTTACTACCCACCAGTACAGGGCACCAAAAGTTCCTTCTTTTCTTGGCATTCCGTTATTCAATTCATCTAAGTCACAAACATCGGCGGTCATACTCATCATTAAGGTGAATAAACTTCCCAAACCAAAAGACATTAAAGGAATTGGCAAGAACGATAACCAAACGTTATCGGGCGTAAAGGCCCACCATTTCATAAGATAACCGATAATAGAAAGTGCCGTAGAAATAATAAATGCCTTCTTTTTGCCCCATTTTGTGGCCATTTTTGACACAATTGGAATGACCATAAATGCCGAAACCAAAGCCCCTACGGAGCTAAACCAGGCCGGCCAGGTAGATGTGGCTTCATAACTTCCGTTGAAAATGTAAAAAACGAAAATAAAGAAACTGAAAGATGCCACAATCTGATAGCCGTTAAATACCAGGAAGGTGGCTCCGCACAATTTCATGAAAGATTTATTCTTTACCGCTTCTCCTATACTTTTAAACAGGTCTTTGAAATTGCTGAATATGGTTTTTAGTGAAAGTTTTTTCCTGTCTCCCATTTTTGCCGAATCTATACCCCTGCAAAAGATGGCGGGTAACAGGCCGAGCAGCAAACACGCTATGCCCACATAAAGGGCCATTGTTCTCACGCCTACGGCCTGACTGCTGAATATTTTCGGGTTGGCTATTATAACCCAAAACCAGGGTACTATTACCCAGGCAATAAGTCCTACTGTTTGTGAAAACGCCATTAACCGCGTTCGTTCGTTGTAATCGGTGGTCATTTCGTAACCCAGGCCTACTAATGGCGTGGCAAACATGGTATTACCAATAAGGAAAACCATGGACATTATGAGAAAATACCAAAAATTATAGCTTGAAGAATTGTTTTCATTTAACTGCCAGAGTAATACAAAAGTTATGGCACTTAAAATACCACCAACCAAAATGTAGGGTCTTCTTCTTCCCCATTTCGAACTTGTATTGTCAGAAATAAAACCCATTACCGGGTCTGTAATAGCATCAAAAAATCGGGGCAATCCGCCAAGCAGACCTGCCAGAAACGGGTCCATTCCAAATGCAGTAAGCAAGAAGAACATAAAAAATCCCAAAGCTCCCGGATACAGGTTTAATACCAGGTGGCCTGCACCAAAGGCTGCTTTTTGTCCTAACGGGACTCTGTCGGCTGCCGGAGTTACATGTTCACTCATAGTTTTGTTTTTATTTGGCAAGCACTATCGTTTGAATGGCTTGCGCGTTAATGTTTATGTTGACTAACTTCCCATTTAAGGAAAGCGTAAAGTTTTTTTGTGTTTCACCTTCGTTAAAAACCACAACGGTTATACTGCCATCGGGGTTTTTGGCCGCTGTTACCTGTAAGTCTTCATCACTGTTTTCATGCCCTATTATTTGAGCCCCGGGCCGAATGTATTTGCTGAAATGACTGAGTATGTAATATATAGGCGTAAAATATACTTCATCTTTTTCCGTATCAGCGATTACCGGAGCCACGCACCAGTTCTCAAACCAGTTAGGGCCGCCTTGTGTGTCTAAAACCATGTTCCAATCTATCCAGCCATCAACCCAATTGTTAAGACAGCCGATAATATCGCGTGCATACCGGTTTACCGGCGCATATTTTGGGTGTAAATGTTTTTTCTCCGGTTCTCGCCAGTCGTAGCCCCAGTCGGTGGCTTCTTTACTCCAGTACCACTTATCGTTTTTCCATACAGGCACTTCAGAATCTACACATGCCTCGGTTTGGATCAGGTATTTATCAGGTGCTTTTGCATGTGCATATTGCAGTGCTTCGGGAAATACTTCATAAGTGCTTTCGTACCAGTGAATGGCTGTTCCGGCATAATATTTTGATGATGCTTCATTTTCAAACATCACATCTACCCATTCTTTGAGTTCTTCGCGGTTTTGGTCGTAGCCCAATATTTTAACATCGTTCCACCCATCTGCTTCTAATTTTGGTCCGAGATGATTTTGCACAAAAGCGGTCATTTCCTGCGGACTGTAGTGCATGCTCTCCCAGTTATTGCCATTGCCGAGGGGTTCGTTCTCTACGGTAAGGCCCCAAATATCAATACCTTGTGCTTTGTATGCTGCCAGATATTTCGAAAAGAAAAGTGCCCAGGTCTCGTAATGCTCCGGTAATAATTTACCGCCTACCCATTTTTTGTTGTCCTTCATCCAGGGCGGTGCCGTCCACGGCGAAGCAATGATCTTAAAACCCTCTTTCGAAATGGCCATGGCTTCTTTCATCATGGGAATAACATCGTCCATGTCTTCTTTTACAGAGAAGTTCTTCAGCTCCATATCTTCTTCCGGATGATAGGAATATTGACCGAGAGAAAAATCGCAGGAGTTAATATGGGTACGGGTTAGCGAGTAATTGGCACCTTCTTCGCTGAAATATGCATGGAGTACTTTTTTTCGGTTTTCTTCGCTCAGTTGATTCAACACATGTGCCGATGCTTCTGTAAACGACCCGCCAAATCCGGTAATGGTTTGATGAAGTTGCTCGGGATATAACTTAATCGTTTCTTCCTTCTGTTCCTTGGTAAAATCTGTTATTCCGGTAAGCTGATTTCCGCCGGCCGAGGTTTCAAAGACTTCCACCTCCAATCCCGTTTCTGTTTTACATGAAGGCATAACGAGTATTGTTAAAAGAAAGCCATATAATCCCGGAGTTTTCATGTGATCATTACGCTATTCTGCATTTATTAATAAAGCTTTACGCGGAGGCACCTCCACATCTTTCATTAGCGCATTTTTGTCGCCGTTGTAGGTTTTTACAATTGGATTACCATCACGCTCCAGCCCATCAAAAATCCCTTTGTCCACTTCATCCCACAGCACATATTTAGCCTTGCCGTCAACGGTAAACAAACCGAAGTGGTTTTCCGATCCGCCTGCATTCTGTGCGTCCTTCCATATCTCATCAAATGCTTCAAAGTAGAAACAGGATACGCCATTTTTATGCGACCATTCTTTTATCAGATCGAAGTATAATGCTTCTTTATATTCATCGGTTGCCTGCGATCCTTCATGACCGTAATGGCCGTTGGAATAGCTTGCCCAGCCGGTTTCGCCAATGTGAATTTCTTTATCAACGCCGAGGCTATTGATGTATGCTTTTGTGCTTTCAAACTGATTGACGGCATAGTCTCTCGCACGTTCCATGGCGACCTGTATCTGTTCCTTGTCGGTTAATTTCTCTTCGCCGTCAAATACACCCCAAAACGCCGGATTGTAGTGTGTATCGTGCATCGGATAGGTATGAATGGAAATATAATCAACCGCTTTAATCAAATTTTCAAGGTCTTCGGTATGGTATTCGGCATCGCCGCCACCCCAACTTGCGAAGTTGTCGGAGCAGGTGATATAAAGGTCTTTAGGGAGCTCTCCGTTTTTCTTTAATTCCTGTAAGTGGTTTACATATTTTAGTATTACCCACGGCTGCACGTAATAGCTGGTTGCCCATTTTACCATAGCTTCATTTCCTACGGCAATTATTTTAACAATATCGGGGTATTTATTGGCCAGGTTCACCGCCCGCTCAATCTCGGCCGTGTTGCCTTCTTCATCTTCAGCATCGTGGTTGGGTGGCAGGTCTGTCCAGGCATTGAGGCAATCGATCCATGCACCCAGCATCACATACATTTCAAAATCAGGATCTTCCTGCTTTAACTGGTGTATGGCCTCCAGCACGTTAGATGCATGGGCCAGTTTCACATTATACGTGCGAATGGTTTTAATTTTCATGGCCGAAAGAATTTTCATATCTTCTTTTAACTGCGCAATGGTCGGTTGCACACTCCGGCTTCTATCCCGATAGCCGCCATACGAAATGGCTAGGTAATCGGTATTTCCTAAAATGTCTTTTGCGGTCACTTTTTTCTCAGTTTGTTGCCCAATATTATTGCTCTTTGGTTGACACGACAAGGCCAGTATTAACACCAACACTGCAAATGCCATATTTCTAAGGTGCGTTATCATTGCTGTTATTTCAAAATGTTTTGTTTTAGATAGACATGTATCCGGCTTACATCGCCGCTTCGTTCAAATATTTCTTTACTCGTTTCAAGGTCTAAACTCAAGGCGTCAAAAGATTTGGTTTCACCGTCTTTTGTTACTATTTCAAGGTGATCTTCATCGGCCAGTTTATAGATGATAGGAACCTGGCAATAGGTGAAGCATAAGGTGTTTTCTTCTAATTGAATTTCTTTATGCTGAAGTTGCACGTCTATGTAGTGGAAGGTTTTCGGCTCTGTAAAAAACTCATTCTTGCGCAACATGCACGGATCAAAATAGAGTTTCCCTTCGCTAACAAAAACTCCGAGCTCACCAAAGCGGCTAATGATGTCTTCTTTCACCTGACCGGTCATGCCCGGCTGCTGTGCACCTTTGCCCGCCGGTGTGTGCGAGTAGGGATCGGTTGGGAAAGCACCATACAACTCAGGCGACTTGTGAACTCCAATGCCCTCATTTATTTCATAATAATGCTCCAATAAGCGACCAATGATCTCCTGTCCGGCATTTTCCTTTATGGCTTTCAAGCACACTTCCTGCACCGCCAGTTGCAATTTGGAAACCATGTGCCAGTAAATTGAACCCAGCCCTTCGTAGCCGAAGAAAGTGCCCGACCGACCAGTAAATGCCTTATGATTAAAGACATCTTCAAATATTTGTAATACCTTCTGTTTTTCCTGTTCTACCAATGAAGAATACCTTCCATCGGCCAGATCGTTCAGCACTTCTTCTAAATCTTTTGCATTTCTGAAATTGCCGTTAAAATGGTATTTGCCATTCACATCTTTCACAACAATTTCACGGTGATCATCTTCGAGTAAAGTAGAGAGAAGTACGGAACTTTTTACGGAGTTTTCAGGAATATTGTTCTTTTCCAAAAAGCCGGGAAGGTCTTTGTTCGGGTAGAGCAAATAAGAATATTGGTCTTCACGGAACAGTGCACTTTGCTTCATGCCATCCAACAGAGCCAGTGCTTCTTCTGCCGACAAATAACCGGAGCTCAATGCGGCAACCTGACCTTCCAGCATTTCGCTCAGGTATGAAATGGAAACTGCATCATTATGCTCAATGGTCATTAAATTATAGGCGTGGTACAGGTTGTCTTCTCTTTTGTTGGCGGAAATACTATGTTCCATAAACTGTAAACCAAGCGATACGAATTCCTGTAAGCCACCAAACGATACGGTGCGTTTATTTCCCCAAAACGAACGCTTGTAAATATGTTTTCTGTATTCACTTGCCGCTTCACCCAACTCATCTAAAATCGTTTTACGGTCGGTATCGGAAAAGGAGTCCGACAGCAGGTCTTTGTGATCTCGGAAGGTTTGGCGTACCCTGCGATAAAAGTCAACCAGCTCGCTGGAAACCCTTACCCCTTTCATATTGGAAGTGGCCAGTAATTTTTCCAAAAACCGGAAAAAACGGCGCAGATAATATAATGTTACCATGGAAACCCCATTACCTACAAGGGCATTGTTGGCATCGTTCCACTCGGGCCGTTGGGTGTTCATCCAAATACCGCCTTCCGGAATAAAGTTGGATAGTTTGGCGAGTACCGTTGCCAATATCTTTTCTATAAAGTTTACATGGTGAATATCTCCGTTTTCATTTCTGAGCAAAGCACCATCGGCACCTAATTGGGCAACTTGTTTTCGTATGGCATCATCTGATTTGTGGTCAAAATCGATGGTATCCTTCGGATTTTTAAGTATGGCTGCATACGGTTTAATCTTGTATGGCACATTGGCAAAAACGAAAAGATCTTTATCAAAATAGCGGGCCAGCACACCCGGTTTGTGGTGTTCTATAAACTCCAGGAATTTTAGCAGGTAAATGATCTGGTGGTCTCCCCAATAGCCGATATATGACCACGGATCGTCGGCTTCAATGGTTTCCCAGTCAAAACCGTCTTTGGTAACACGGTACGGATTATACCCGTCGAAGGTGGTGGCATTGAGAAATTTATGGATCATGCTCTCCACAAATTCAGGGTATGAATGTGCCAGGGCTTCCCAATTCTGGAAAATATCACGCCAGTTGCCTTCGTAATCTAAAATTTTGGAACCGTCAATTTCGCTGCGCGTGTTGATGGTAAATACATTCCAGGGCCGGCTGGGATCTCCGTGTCGCCGGCTGAATTTCAATGGCATATACTCTAAGCAAAGCCGTTGCAGGTCAGCATTATTACTCCGCTGCGCTACTTCTTTGAGTTGCGTTATGTTGAAAGTTTCGGGAAGATATTGAAATAACCTTTGCGCATTATTAAATGCAATATGATTGGCATTGTTTAAGTACTCGAAAAAGTCGTGTTTTTCGATCTGGTAATTATGATCGAAAATGCCCCCGCGCATAATGTTAAAGAGTACATTGGACAGGTGCCGTGTATCGCGGTAATGATCTGCGGTAAGCTGAAGACCATCTGCAGCAGCATTCAGCTCCAGCAAACGCGTTGATCCCAGGGCAATGTCTTCATTCACCAACGCTTCAATATCCTTGTTCTCCGTTATGGATTTTGCCAGTTCTGCCACCGAAGATTGCGTTTGATTCACATTGGCCACGATCATCCATTCTTTGGCGTTTTTCGATGGCAAGTCTATTTCGGAATGAATGAAGTAAGCCCCTTTTTCGGCTTTTATATCATGTTCTTGCAGTACCGCCAATCCTTTCCGAAAAGCATCTAACTGCAAAGAAGAAAGCAAATAGGTGGCATTTTCCAACCCAATTGACCAAACCAGGTTGGCCGTAAGGGCTTCGCTCGGTTCGGCTTTATCTACTATTACGGCACTAAGGGCGTAGATACCCATGCCCGTTTCCCGTTGCAATTCACTTCGTTTATAGGCATCTACCAAATTGCTCACCGCCTGTTGCTGAGCACTGGCTACACCGTGCGGAATGATGTTTTGGATACCGTCAATGAATTCAATGCTTACGTTTTCGTGGCTATTGTTCTTTACAATCGACCTCTTTATAAATCCGTAGCGATCACTTGAATTCCAGTGATAGCTAAAGGAGAGTCCCAGATCGTGATTGATCTCTTCAAAAATGACCTTATTGCCGAGTACATTTTTGTAGAGATTCCGGCTAATGTCATACTTGCCTTCCTGGCGTATGGAGAACGGTTCCCAAAGATGGCTGCTGCCGTTTTTGTGTACACGAAAAATAGACTTACTTCCCGTTATCTCCGCCGATTCGGTGATCTTGTCATCCGTGTAGTACGGGAAAAGAGCGTGTTCGGCATTTTTACGGCCGGCACTAATACCCCCATTGCTGGCAACGAACATCCAGTGGTTGCTTGAGCTTACAATGCTCATAAAGAAGGGTCGAATGGCGTTGCTGTTGGAGATCTTGTAAAAGGTTTCTCCGGCAATCTCCACAGGGTTGATCTCTACTTGTTTTGTTCTCTCGGCGGTTTGCATTTGGGAGTATTAAAAAGGCCGAGGGTTAGTCCGGCCTTTTTATTATTTATTAATACAGTCTATTCTACTCTGAAATCATCTATATAATACGTTTCTTCAGTAGTTGTAGTTTCTCCATCTGTTCCAGACGGGTTATCCGGTTTAATCACAATTTGATTAAGACCGGTATTGCTTGGAGGTATTCCCGTAAACACAATAGACACTTCTTCCCACGTGTTTGCTGGTCCCATGGTATGGAACTGCGGACCAGGGTTTCCTGAAGCCGGAGGTTGTGGGTCGCTATTCACTTCAAATCGCATCACAACTCCTGCCTTAGATGAACGTATTTTGAATTTGAACGTTTTAGTCATATCAAAATTATTCGGGAAAGGATTTTGAACGCCGGCCCATCGGTTTGTACCCGCTGCTTTCACCACTTTTAATACATTGGCAGAAGTATTAATACCACTCATATCCGGATTAGCGGCCAATTCGGCGGTAATTGAACCATCGGCGGTGAATGTGCTTAGGAAGGTTTCGCACGTTTCAAAAGTAACCGGTAGTGTTGTTGCTGCAACAGGAGTTCCTGTGCAACCGCCGCCACCGCCGCCGCCACCGGATATTTGCTCTATATCATCTACGTAGAACGTACCCGCTGCTGTACCGGGGCCATCAACAAAGATTACCATATCATTGTATGAGTCGGTGGAAGTGAAATTAAATGTTAACTCTTCCCATCCGGTGCCGCCGTGATTAGCATCAGCTTCAATTGGTCCGGAAGTACCATCTTCAACTTTTAATTTTATTGGAAGTGCCTGGTTGGAGAATAATTTCATTTTCATAACAGTACCGTTATTGAAATCAAGAGGCACATCTAAATTAAAGAAAGCATTTTCCCAGTTGGCACCCGCATTATTGATTTGTCCAACCTTTGTAGCTACGTTGTGTATGCCGTTCATTTCAGGGTTGTCAATAACCGTGAAGCCTACATTACCCACAATCTTTGTTGCATAATCTATAGTGGCGCAATCAAAATCAATTGGAACCTCCAAATTGGTATCTGTACAAGCAGGAGTGGTGTTTTTGTAGAAATAAATATTATCTAACCAAATATCTCCGTTACCATCAAATTTGAGCTGGATTACATCTGTAAGATCAACCGGTGAAAAATCTCCGAGTGGTATATCAACGCTGGCCCATCCTGTTGTTGGAACCGTTAAAGCTTTAGCAGTTTCCACCGGACCCGTACTGATTAAGAACACGTTTAATGCCGTTGAGTTTTCTGTCCAATAATCGATATGCAGGAAGTCCATACCGGAAACATCCTGGCTGCTGCCTAATTGAATTCCCTGATAGTTTAAGCCGGCATATTTCATTACGTTATCTCCGGCAACGGTTTCATTGGTTACAACGGTGGCCTGCCCCCAATTCGGGTTAAAATCTGTACCGGCAATATCGGTATAGGCATCACTATAGACAGATATTACATCTGCGGCAGCTTGAGATGGCGTTGGAGCTGCCACCTGAGGGCCAACCGGAGCGGCTGTAACTACAACCGTTCTTGTAACTTCTGCAGCAGCATTTCCGGCTGCGTCAGATACATTATAGGTAACGGTATAAGTGCCGGCTGTATTTGTATCTACCGTATCGCCACCCACTACAATATTTGCGGTTATATCGCCATCTGTATTATCGGTGGCCGTTGCGCCCGGATCGGTATAAGTATCTCCTACATTAAGGTTTAGCGGATCAGCACCCACAAGTGTAATAACCGGCGGAGTAAGGTCAACCGTGGCTGTTTGACGTACATTATCGAAATAGAATGTACCTGCAGTAGTACCCGGCCCGTCAACAAATATGGTAATGGTTGAGAAGGAATCGGTTGTGTTAAAGGTAAAAATCAACTCCTCCCATTCACTACTGCCTGTGTGACTTGCAGTTGTTTCAACATTCGGTCCGGTACCATTTTCCAGTTTCATGAGTACATCAACAGCCTTATCAGACCAAAAGTCCATTTTAATGGTCATGTCGGTAGATAGATCCACAGCGGTTCCGAGGTTAAAGAACAAGCCTTCCCATGCGGCACCGCTATTGGTTATAGCACCTACTTTAGATGCTGTGGCATTTGTGCCACCAGGCCCAGGATTGTCAACAATGGCAAATGAAACTCCGTTAAACACCGTAGCATCATACACTACATTTGCCCCATCAAAATTAAACGGTATGGTTACCGGAAGGGGAATATTAATAGTGATGACATCTTCATAAACATCTGTAGCTCCGGCAGCGTTTTTAGCCGTAAGTTTTACGGTGTATGTTCCGGTGCCATAAATTTTTATTGGGTTTATTTCGGTTGAAGTTGTACCATCACCAAAGTCCCACATATAGCTGTCGGCATTTTCAGAAGTGTTAAGAAAGGTTACCTTACCTATATCGTTGTTAATGGTATGTGTAAAACCGGCCTCAATGGTTGGGAGTTCTACATCATCATCCTGACATCCCTGAAAAAACAGGATGAAGCTAAAAACGGTTAAGATTTTTAGACTGGTTATTAATGGTTTCATATTCTTTGTTTTAATTATTTATTTATTCATACACCCGCACGTAGTCAACGAGCATGGTTTGTGGAAATACGGTTTCGGCATTGGGGCTTCCTACAAAGGAGCCGCCAACGGCGAGATTTATTATAATATAGAAAGGATGGTCAAATACCCATTCGCCCGGTACATCTTCTTTTTTAATCTGCTGATACAGATCACCATCAACGTAGTAATTCACATAATCGGGAGTCCATTCAATGCCAAATACATGAAAACTGGTATCGAACCGGCTGTTTTGCAGGGTATAGCTTTTAGTAACGGCGTTGCCTGCTGAATAGCCCGGGCCATGTACACTGCCATGTACGGTTGTTGGCTCCTGTCCACGGAGTTCCATAATGTCAATCTCGCCACAGTTAGGCCATGTATTTGTTGCGCAATTATTACCCAGCAGCCAAAATGCCGGCCACATACCTTGGCCGTAAGGCAGGCGCATACGCGCTTCAAAACGGCCGTATTTCTGTTCAAATTTATTTTGGCTGGTCAATCGGGCCGATGTATAGGATGAACCGTTGTAGTCTTCCTTCTGCGCAGTGATCAATAAATAACCATTCTCCACTTTTACATTCTCGGTTCTGGCCGTATAGTATTGCAACTCCTGGTTGCCCCATCCGTTAACACCGGTGCCGATTTCGTAATTCCACATAGATGCATCCGGTGGGCCGTCCACATCAAAATTATCTTCTATGGTTAATACGGTTTTTTTAGTAATCACTTGTGTATCATCGGCATCACAACCTGTAGTAATGGCCAATAATCCTATGATCAATGGTATAAACAGTAAGCGCATATCCAAAAAATATTCTTTATAGTTCTTCATTCCTAATCGCTTTATACTTTGTAGAAATACAGATTGTCAACAAATATGTTGGATATTGTACCGTCTGAAATGAAGAAGTACAATCCCAGCTTAGACTTATCGGCCGGTCCGGAAAAACTGGCCAATGGTATATCAAAACTTGCCCAACCCTGCGTAGTGAGTTGTGAGCCATCAATGGTATAATCACCTGATGTTTCGTTATTTCCTACGGAATTAATTAATTGTAATCTGATAAAATCTCCGGCATCAATTGCTTCCTGCACATTAATATCTACATGCATGTGTGTCATTCCGCTTGCATCCACTGAAGGCACATCACGAAATGTACCAATAGCTACAAAATTTAAATCGGTGTAATGAATGATGTTTTCACCACCACCTACACTTTTAAATCCGCCCTGAGTTGTTTGAAATGGGGCAAAAAACCCATTGTAATAATCAATAGGAACATTGGTATAAGCATCACTAAAGATAGAAATGACGGTACTTGCATCGCGTGTTGGTGTAGGTGCCGCCGTAAATGCTCCGAGTGAATTTATGGTTAATGAACCTTTAGCAGCAACACCGGCCAAAGTGGCCGTTATTTTGGCTGTTCCTGCGTTTAACACCGAAACCACACCACTTTCATTTACAATAGCCACATTGGGGTTTGACGAATGAAACGTATAGTAAGCAGGTGCTGCGTTTACCGTTATATTTTCTCCGGTTCCGGTATTCAATGTTTGGGTTAATCCTGTAACATTTGTGCTTACGCCGTTAAATGTATTCTCTACCACATCTTCCCCGTTCATAATGGCCGGGCGTGGCTGACCGAGTGTTCCCAGCTTCTCAAATCTAATTTCATCGAACCAAATAGTATAAGCTACCGGATTGTTATTGTCCGATAACCAAAACATACCTCTTTCTTCCACCAATTTTGAAGGATCGGGTATGGGTATAATGTATTTTTTCCAGGTAGTTGTTACGTGCAGATCATTGGCAGAAACTTCATATTTCGATGATTCACTTTGGCCAAAACCTACGCTTTCTATGTTACCCGATTGGGATGCTTTAGCCCAAAACGTGAGCGCGTTATAACCCGTTAAATTCCGGCCCGAGCCGTCAACTCTAAAGAAAGCACCGGCATAGCTACCGTCCGGATCATTATTATCAGGTACATCTATTCGCATGCTTGATGTTCCCTTGTAGCTAACCCCTGATTCCACTGATAGTATCTCGGCTTTTGCAAATCCATCGCTGTAAGGAAAGAAAAAGTCCTCACCAAGGCCAATAAACGTATCGGTAAAGATCTCCGCTGTTTTGGAAAAAGTGGAGAATTCCGCATTCTCAGTTAAATCTCTTTCACAGCCAAATAATGCGGCAAGAAACAAGGCGGAAAAAAGACTAACTTTTATACTGTGTTTTATAGTTTTCATCTTATTTATTTTCCAATATTGATATGTATGTAGGTTCTAATCTCCCATTCGGTACCGTTATCAAAGCCAATAGGACTTATGGCCGATTTATCATTGTACAGGTAGCGAGGTGAATGTTCGTCTAAAGTCCGCCAGGTACCTCTTACACCTATTTTCGTAGCAGGTAGAATAAACCAGTCGGGTTTGCCAACCGAGGTAGAAATATCGGTCATCAATTGCACCGGATACGTCAGGTTGTAGTCCCTGTGGTAGTCATAAGGTCCCCAGTCGTTCAGTTTTGCAATGTTTTGCATCTTCCATTTCTTATGTATCCATCGTATATCTCCGCCAAGTCTGTTAATAACCCTCGGATCATCACCGTTTGCCTGTCCGTTTCCGGCATATAGGTTGGCAATTAGTCCGGTTTCATTACTTATTTTAGAAACGATACGACTGTTAACCTCCCATAGGTCTTGTGCAGGTACTGAAGAATATAATGGTGAACCGGCCCTTGCACCTTCCAGAAAAACGATGGCTCCATCCATAGTAGTGGGCAAATGCCTATATACAAAACCCAAATTCATGGCAAATGGTGCATCTTCGGCTCTGTCGTTATCCCAGGCATAGTACCACGATGCAGGCGTTGGATCATAGGTAAGTAAAAGTTCTCCACCAATAGTTTCCCTGTTCTGTCTAACTGCAAACGGATCATCCTGAATATTTCTTAAACGGGCTGAACCACCTGCATTATTTGGTATGGCTTCAACCAGCGGTTTTTGCCACAAAAAGTTAGGAGCAATTTGTACATCACCTACCTGATATGTAAAGCCGGTAAGGATGTTGTTGAGGTTACCTGTGCCCACATCTTTTAGTTTCCAACCGGTAAATGTGAGTGTTTGATCCCATCCGCCTCTCGCAACCAATCCGGCTATACCGCCTTGCGCATACCAGTTAAACGGTCCGTTTTGATAGGTTATCTTGGCTTTTCCGCCCCAGTTATCTTTCCAATAAATCTCATCGTCATAAGAGATGTAATTGCCTGGCTGGCCTTTTACCATTTGAAATTTACGCCCATTTAGCGGTTGACCTGCCCAAATACCACCTACCTGCAAATCGAAAGGCCCTATTTCTTTTTCCACACTAAGTGTAGCCCTTCTGGTTTGAGGTAGAGGAACAGCGATGGAAGAAACAGCATCGCCCTGACTATCTATGTCCTCGTGAAAAATTGCTGTTACATCAAAATGCTTTATGTTGCGTTGGTATTTAACCAAAAATGCCGGATTGGCTCCCCACCATAGTTGCGGGCCAAAGGCTGCCTTTAATCCTTTCAATTTGCCTTTGGCATCAATTTCAATACCTGATATTTCACCCTGATAGGTATCTAAGTTCGGGCCGTAATTTGCTTCAGGATATAACCCAAAGAAATCTCCTTCATAACCCCAGTGGTAATGGCCGGTTCGGTAAAAACCTCTTACATCGGCCGCTTTGGTATCCCATTCGAAATCGGCATTGTACAGTTTAAGTCTTTCGTTATCTGCCAGTGTAACATTTCCGTTTTTTCCGGTTACAGTAACCGGTCTGGCTCTATTCTCATAAAAAATTTCATTTATAGGGTTATCAGCAACATTGCCCAGGATGTTAAAGTTTACCTCTGCTCTAAGATTTGAAGTAGGGTTTCCTTCTACTCCAACATAGAATGACTGCATGTGGTCAAAGCCTAATTTATCGGGGTAAGAAAGATCATCAGGATCTGCCGAATCGGGCGTTTTTATTAAACTGCCGCCTGTGTTAAATGTGGTAAGTTCGGCCTGTAGGTTGCTTAAACGAATTTTACCTCCTTTTGAACCGGCAACCAGTGCTTTATCGCCTCTTGCTCTTAACACAGCATCCATAAGATTGATATCGGAGAAATAATCTTCAATCACCTCGGCCGAAACTCCTTTAGCATAAGGGTTGAGTTTATGCGCCTCCTTTAAAGCATAATAAGCGGCTCTGGGATATAGCGTGTAGAGTCCTCGTTCACTAGTTGATCCTTTGGCACAAATACCAAACCACTCTTCGTTCATATTATTATCTCCGGGATTTAATTGATCACGGCTGTAACCACCATTAGCCCATGAAGCATTATTATCGTGTTTATCGGCATTTTCCCTTTTATCAAAACCAAATTTCCACCAGCCATCGCTAAACTGAAAAGTGAATCCACCAATAGAGTTTTCAGCCTTACCAAGTCCCGCGGCGTTCTCGTAAATATCTTTCCAGTTACCTACCATATAATACGCCTGAGACAGTTGATCTTCCTGGTTTTCTGCAGCATTATAGGCATCGGCACCAAACTCGGTAAATAAAACCGGCATACCCGTTTTGTCTTTAACAACCTGAAAGAAATCGCCGAATGAAAGACCGCGATAGGTGTTTGCACCGTAAATGTCAACATCTTTACATTCTTCAGCTATAATATCAATAAACAGTACATCACCATTACACAAGGCTACCGGGTGATCAGGATCAATGGCTTTCATTCGTTTGGCCGCTTCGTTCATCAGCTTGTACATTGGCCGGCCCCGGCTTTCTCCAATAAACTGTTTCTGCGATTCATCATCAGGAAAATCCTCGGTTTCGGCACCTGCCCAGAAAAGGCCATAGTTGTTTTCATTACCGAGCAACCAAAGCAATATTCCGGGAGTGTTTTTGTATTCGGTAACCAGCTGTTCCATATCTGATAGCAACAACTCCTGGGTTCGTGGTGCTGCATAATCGGTCACAGGTGTCCAAACACCATCAATGGTCAATCCATACCTGCCAAAGGAGTGATTCAGCATAGTGTAAATACCATAATTTTCGTAGATGTACTTAATCCATTTGGCCGGTACTCCGGTGTACTGCCTAATGCAGTTTACGCCCATATTCTGAAGCAGGCCCATTTCGGCATCCAGCCCGGCTCTGATTATATCGTCAGGCTTCTTCCAAAAATTGGCATTAACCGTATTGGTTCCAATGGGAATGTAGTCCCAGTTCATTCCGTTTACCATAAATGGTTTGCCATCTACCATCAGTCTTATTCCATCATCACTTTGTTCAACAATTACATTGCTTTGGGCCAGTAACGCCGGAATTTGAATGAAAAAAATTAGAATTAGAAAGAGGTTCTTCATTTGTTGTTGTTTAAGGAATTTTCAATCTGGGTGCTTTCGCTTATCTTATCAAAGTTAGATTGACTTCGGTATGGAATTCAGTACAGCACTTCATCAATTGTTTCATCATGAAAATTTTTTACTACTACAAAATATTACAACTTTAAGTATAAACTCTTGATAATTAAGTACATTTGAGTTTTAATTACTTTCACATGGCTTATTGTAATAAATATACTAAGTACGTTTTTGGAAGAATCTGCAAATACCATTTTAACGTTTGAATTGCAGAGTTAATAACTGTTCTTTCTGTGGTTCCGCAGGCCGGTTCGCATCTACATCATAAAAACAAACCATCCCTCAGTTGCTTTGAGAGTTTTGTAGAACTAAAAGTTAAATAAAAAAGGCCAGAAGTATATCCCGGCCTTATCTTATCCTTTTAATAAGAAGAACTATTATTGATATACTTTTAAATAATCAATTTCCATAGTTGCAGAAGTAAAATTAGGATCTATACTTCCACCGAGTGTTCCGCCCATGGCTACATTAAATACTAAATAGAAGTCTTCATTGAACGGCATACTATCATCAATATTAACAGAATGGAACTCATTTCCATCGACATAAAATCTTACAACGGTTGGCGACCAATAGCACTCATAAATGTGGAATTCTGTTTCAGCGTTGGTAACCGTTGTGGAAGCACTTGGGCCATTACCCCCAGAATTATCCTTCCAATGCATAGTTGCAAATACATTATCCGGGTTACTTCCCACATATTCCATTATGTCTATTTCACCGCAATCGGGCCAGCCAACGTTTTCATAGTTTTCACCCAGCATCCAAAGCGCGGGCCAGGTACCTGCACCACCCGGTAGCTTAGCCTTTATTTCAACTCTTCCGTAGGTGAATTCAAACAAATCATCACTTTTTATCCTGGCAGATGTATAACTGCTGCCATCATAGTTTTCTTTTACTGCGTTTATTTTCAAAGTTCCATTGCTTACGGTTGCATTTTCTGGTCTGTCGGTATAATACTGTTCTTCATTGTTGCCCCAACCGTCCATATCAGGACCTGTTCCTATATCAAATTGCCAGCTTCTCGGATCCAAACTAGTTCCTTCAAATTCTTCACTCCAAACTAATTCGTCATATTCCGGTTCGCCTGCATCTATTTCTTCTGTATCGGTTAAAATAAACCACCAGTCAAATTCGCCATTTCCATCGGTGGTTTTTATCATAATTTCATTGGCCACCGAGCGGTCAAATATTTGATATTGATGGTTTCCCCCTGTATAATAACCAATGAATGATGTACCGGACAGGACAATGGTTTCTACTCCGCCCGGTCCGATCACCTGCCATGTACCGGCATAATCCTGATAAGGAAGGTTTAATATATCTGCACCATCGACGGTGCCTCCTGAGCCAATTTCACTTATTAATCCATCGCGGCCAAATACCGTGCCTGAAGGATCCTGGTTAGGATCATCGTTGGTATTATCAACGATGTGGGTGAAGGTACCATCTGCATCAAAAATATATCGATCGTCATACATACCTACCGCACTTTTTTCAAACGGGCCAGCACCATACCATTCAGCCGGAGTTGTTCCACCAGCTGGCCCCAACCCGAAATGCTTTGCCTTTTCAGCCTTTATTCTCCATGTTTTAGAACCAGTTCCCACCAGTTTGTTTAATAAATCCTGTGGTGGTGTATAGGTTACCAAAACTTCAATGGAAAATGTAGTGGAGGTAGAAACACCACCGGCACCATAAGCCACAACAGTTACATCGTAGGTATTTAGCCCAACATTGGTGAAAAGCAGTGATGTGCTACCTGATACCGAGTTTACTTCATTGCCATTAAAAACAAATTTATAGCTAATGGCACCATCTGCTGCTGCGGTTACATTAACCAATCCACTACCGTCACCAGCCGGGTTTGCGGCATCTTGTCCTACAATATCAGTAATTATTTGCAAATCGGATGGTGCAACAATTGCTCCCAATTGAGCATCGTCATCCTGACAAGCCGAAAGTATGGAAGAACTGATAAGTAGAAAGAAGAAATATTTAGCGATTCTCATGCTCATCTTTTTAATTTTTTGTTAATTCAAAAGTCCAGAACACACCTGTTCCGGCTTCAATTATTACCGTCATATTATTCGGATCAGTTAGCGTAACATCATACGTTATGGATGCGGGTACACTAACATTCGGCAGTTCGCCCGCATTAACGGCTTTCGGAATACCCAAATAGGCTCCCATGCCATCAATTGTAACCGTTCCACTAACATCATCGTAGATGAAAGTTGCAACCGTTGATCCGTCATGCGGTGATACGGGGGTTGCACAGCCATCGGCAGCCGCTCCCTGCCATACTTCAACCCAGGTTTCAGCTCCTAATACATTGGTAAATGTACCATTCGAAAACACATACTCATCGTCATAAAAACAAGCCCTTTGCGTTACTCCCGCAGCATCAATTGACCACCAATCACCGGAGCCTGCCGATGGACCAACTCTTAATGATCCGGCTACTGGTGAAATTGACCATGAACCATCCAGAGGAGATGTCGGTCCTGCTGTTCTGACCATTTCAAAGGTCCAGAAAACGCCACTACCCGATTCAATAATTACAGTAATGTTATCATTATCGTTAAAGGTTACGTTATATGTTCTATCATTCGGAACAGCAACATTTGGTAACTCGCCTGCATTCACTGCTTTAGGAATTCCCAAATATGCTCCTGCACCGCTTATAGTTACCGTTTCACCGGCAGCATCGTAAGAGAAAGTGGCAGATGCAGACCCGTCGTGCGGAGCAACTGGTGTAGCGCATGCATCGGCAGCTATTCCCTGCCAAACTTCTACCCAGGTTTCGGTGCCCAGCACATTACTGAAAGATCCGTCGGTATTAAAAACATATTTGTCGTCATAAAAACAGGCTCTCTGCGTTACTCCGGCATCGTCAATGGACCACCAATCACCTGCTCCGGCAGTTGGACCAACACGTAATGAACCGGCAACCGGTGAAATTTGCCAGGTTCCTGCCAATGAAGGTGCCTGAGAAGCGGTTTTCCAGAAATAAATATTATCCACAAACAGGGTTCCTCCATCCTGAGCGGTTGAGCCAAACGGATTTCCCACATATTTTATTTGGTGAATGTCTGTTACCGTAAAACCACTTTGATCTGTAAATGCTGATATTGGAATATCAACGCTTGTCCAACCGTTTTGGTTTAAGGTAACATTGTATGGCCTTTCCCCGTTGGACAGGCTTATTAATGAAACTTCTACACTTTGAAGTACATCGGCTGTCCAAAAATCGAAATGCACATATTCCATCCCTGAAACATCATATCCCTGGCCAAATTGGTTACCCTGATAACTCAAATTAGTATATTGAAGCATTTCATCGCCGTTCAGATCGAACATAGTCCAGGAACTACCGCAACAGCCACCTTGCCCCCAATCGGGAAAGAAATCGGAACCCGTTTCATTAGTGTAAGCTGCTGAAAAGAAAGAAATAACATCTTCGTCTTGCCTGAATGGTGGCGTAGGTGCTGAGTTCAACGGCTGCAAAATGGCAGTTACTTCAAAATCTTCGGTATAAGTTGTGGTTTCAATAGCTGCACCAAATACTTCTACCGTTATGGTATAAATACCTGTATCGGCGTATTGGTAAGATACTGTTTCGCCAATATTCGCTGAAATAGGATCTACGCCACTTACCCCAAAATCTACGGTATATGAAACAGCGAAATCTGCATTAACCGTTACATTAACCTGTTTGGATATAGTAGGATCGTTTTCAATAGTAACCATTAGATTTGTTGGTGCCTGAAAAGTAACAACAACTTGCTGCGTAACCTTTACTTCGTCACCGTTCAATCCTATTCCTATAATGGTAATTTCATACGTGCCTTCTTTATATATATTTTCCAAACTTTCGCCCGGTGAGATGTCGGTTACCAAGTTGCTTCCATCACCAAAATTTACACTAAAATGGGTTACTCCTTCTCCAAGCGGAGTGATAGTTACCTTGCCGGAATTATCTTGTGTAACACGTACATCGGCCGAAACATTCGTTGGAATCGGTGCATCGGCCGCCGTTAAAGCGTCATCTTCCGTGCAGCTTACCCAAAATAAGCTTGCAAGAAAAAGGATCGAAATGTTTTTTATAAATTTCATACGTATTGATTTTAATAATTGGGGTTTTGCTCCCAGTTGCCATTTGACAGTTGAATTTCTTCAAAAGGAACCGGAAAAACTTCATGTTTACCTGCAACAAAGCCATTGATTGCACTTGCCGCTTTTCCTGTGCGTACCAGATCAAAAAACCGGTGTCCTTCGCCCACCAACTCCAGGCGTCGTTCCCGCCAAATATCATTGGTAAGATTTGTTCCGCCCGAAACCACATCGTGGCTGGTATTTCCAAAGGCACGACGTCGCACCTGATTTAGGTATGTTCGTGCCCGTTCATCACTAATATTTCCCCGGTTTAAAGCCTCCGCCGCCATCAACAATACATCGGCATAGCGAATAGAACGGTAATTATTGGGATTAGTCAGATTTTGATCGCCAAGGTTTTGGTCACCCTTTCTTGCTATATATTTTCGGTTGAAATAGCCCGTATGCTCGTACCCTGTACCATAGGTTGCACCGGTTGAAGCGGCCCAGGCCTCAATATCCAGAACGGCAACATCTCTTCTCTTGTCATCGGCATCATACGCACTGTAAGTTTCCGCCGTTGGTACGTTAAAACTGTAGCCTGAATCGAATAAAGGGCCTGTGTAATTACGAATACCATTAAAACCAACAGCTACATTTCCCGAACTGCATTGCAAACAATCGAAACTGGCACCTTCGGCATCGGTGTATTGCACTTCAAAAACAGCCTCAGGGCCATTTTCGCCCGATAATTCAAAAATGTCTTCATAATTATTAACCAATGAATAGTTTCCGGCGTTAATTACAGCTTCTAACTGGTTTGCAGATTCAGAGAATTTTTCCTGATATAAATACACTTTACCGAGTAGTGCCTGGGCAGCACCTTTGGTTACACGGCCGGTTTCAGGAGCCTGTTCGGATAAGTTTGGAATAGCTTCTGTTAAGTCAGTTTCTATAAATGCATAAACATCGCTTACCGGCGAACGCGGAATTGTCTTTTCATCTCCGTCTAAAAAGCGGGTTTCTTTTAATGGGAGCGGTCCGAACCATTTAAGTAACTCAAAATAATAGTAGGCTCTCAAAAATTTAACTTCAGCAATCATTTGCGCTTTACTGTCGAATTCTACCTCGTTATCTTCAAATTCCAACATGTAGCTGCATCGATATACGCCGGCAAACATCCAGTTCCAGAGGTCTTGCAACTGTGCATTTACCGCACTGTGTGTCATATCATCTACTTGCTGAAACCCGGGTACATCAGTAGCACTTTCACCGCCACATAAGGTGTTATCGCTGGCAATTTCGCCCATCAACACATTTATATAACTTGCCTGGAGCATATCATAAGCAGAAACTAAGCCTTGATAATATTCTGATTCGTTATTAAAAAAGTTCTCCGATGTTTGCACATAGCCTAAATCTCTATCTTCAACAAAGTCATCGACACAAGCAGTGGTGCCCAAAACAAAGAAAAGTGGTAATATGTATTTTAATGAGTTCATAATATTAAAATTTTATGTTGGCTCCTAATATCAACGACCTTGATTGCGGGTAAAATCCTCTGTCGAATCCCGAACCTATTGGAGCACCTGATGATGCACTAGGATCGTAACCCCTGTATTTAGTGAAAGTGTGCAAATTATTTCCTTTAAGGAAAATACGTGCACTGCTCATTTTCAGTTTACTGGTAAACGTTTCAGGAAACGTATATCCGATCTGTGCCGTTTGAATACGGGCAAATGAACCGTCTTCAACATAAAAATCGGAGAACACGGTATTTCCACTGGCACCTGCTGTTACACGAGGTACGGTATTAGATGTGCCTTCACCTACCCAACGGTTTAAGCGGTAATTTAACTGATTTACATCCGATAATGTTCTTTCATAATCTCTAACCAATTCATGACCCAGTGATGCATAAGTATAAACAAGGAAATCAAAACCTTTATACTCTGTTTGAAGGTTAAGTCCCATATTTACCTCCGGAATCGGGCCACCCAGATTTGTTCTGTCAGCCAAGTTAATTACACCATCGTCATTCAAATCTTTATAGCGTAAATCTCCGGGTTGAGCCGATGCTCCTCCAAGGTTTTGCTTGGCATGTGCATTTATTTCCGCCTGATTTTGGAAAACGCCATCGGTTACATAGCCCAGATAATATCCAATTGGCAGGCCTTTTTCCATTCGTGCCGGTGCCGGATTACCCACTCCAAACTGTCCGCCTTCTATAAAGGTGCCGTCACCAGCCACATACGTTACTTCATTCTTAACCGTTCCAATGTTATAGCCAAGTGTATAGAACAGGTCGTTATTCACTCCCCCTTTGTAAGTAATGCCCAATTCATACCCCGAGTTTCTCACCCCACCTACATTAACCGTGGGTTTTCCGGAGCCCGGGGCACCCACTCCTGTTATACCCGATACAGGTGTATCAGCCAACAACAAGTCTTCACGCGTATTTCTATAGTAATCTCCTACAATATTGAATTTGTTCTGCAATAATTCCAGATCAAAACCAAAATCTAATTTTTTGTCCCCCTCCCATTTTACATCAGGATTAGGAAGCCGGCCCGGGGCTCTTCCGGTTACTATTTGACCATTGAAAACATATACCCCACCCGTTGGATTTAAGGTTCCGAGATATAGGTTTTGGCCGATTCTGTCATTTCCTAACTCTCCGTAGCTTGCTCTTAGCTTAAGCAGATCTACAACATCCGAACTGAAAAAATCTTCATTAGTCAACGTCCAACCGGCTGTAAACGAATTAAACCAGGCATCCTTATTGTTTGGCCCAAATTTGGTAGATAGGTCCCGTCTTAATATTCCGGAAAGAAAATACTTCTCTTTGTAGTTGTATAAAAACCGGCCAACCTGTGAGCCTATTCGCTCATCAAAAGCATAAGATCCAACATCTCTTGAATCACCTATACCTGTTGCCAAAGCAATGTCAGCAAACTCCCATGAATTGTTCGGAACATCATAACCTGTTGCGAATAGTCCATCGCCATATTCTTTAAAGTATGTAGTAACTGCAACCAACTCAAGATTATGATGATCAAATAGTTGTGTTTTATAGGTTGCGAACAGATCCAATGTATAATCATTGAAATTTTGCGTGTTTTGATCAACCCGCGAGCGGGAATTATCAAATACTTTTCCTCCGTAGTTGACTATTGGTGAAAATGTTTTTCCTTCAGATGTAGTAGTATTAAAGCCAAACCTTCCTGTGAGTGTTAAACCATCTATTAGTTCATAATCGGCCTGTACGTTTCCGTTTAACTTTCGTAAATTATAGTCGTTATACGTATCTTGAATTTGTGCCAGGGGATTTATCACTTCGATACCGAGGCCGGTAGTGCTTGGAATTAGATTAAGGTTGCCATTTTCATCTTTTGCAGATAAAGTAGGTGGTGCGTTTAACGCATTAAACAGTACCGAACCCAGTGCAAAATCATTGATAGTTTTTCGATTAAGGCCAGTATAAATAACATTTGTATTCACGCTTAATTTATCTGAAATATCTATTCCCAGGCTTGCTCTTCCCGTACCTCTGTAAAAGTTAGACTTGTCGCTGCCAATAATCCCGTCCTGTGATAAAAAAGATCCTCCTACATTATACGTTATTCTTTCCCCACCACCGCTAATATTAAGTGTATTGCTGTGCATCGGAGCCTGCTCAAATATTTCGTTTTGCCAATCTGAACCCACAGGTACATTTTGCAGGTTGGGATATGGCAACTGCTGCCCATTGGCCGCATAAGCTTCGTTCAATAAAGTGGCATATTCAATCGGATCGAGCAATGGAATTTTTCTTGAAGTACTTTGCATTCCGATATATGAATCAACCGATACTACCGGTTTTTGATTGTATGTACCTTTTTTAGTTTTAACGAGAATAACTCCATTGGCACCCAAAGCTCCGTAAACAGCAGCCTGCCCGTCTTTCAGTACTGAAATACTTTCTATATCATCGGGGTTTAACAAATTGATATCGCCCTGATAACCGTCAATTATAACCAGTGGAGCGGCATCACCGTTGGTTCCTACGCCCCTTATCCGGATGTTAAAGCCATTGCCCGGCGAACCGGATTGCGGTGTAACGTTAATACCTGGCGTAGTACCTTGTAAGGCTTCCTGGGCATTAACAGGCTTAATATTATCAATGGTTTCACTATCAACATAGGCTACTGAACCAGTTACTTCAGATTTTTTCTGGGCACCATAACCTATTACCACAATATCTTCCAGTTCTGTGGCATCGGTGACCATCGCAATGGTCATGTTGCCCTCTGTGGCTGCAATGCTTTGGGTAGTCATTCCCACATAGCTAATGGTAAGTTCGTCACCAACCGAACCTTCAATAGTGAATTGGCCGTCAATATCAGTTATTGCACCCGCACCGTTGGCTGCATTGCGCACAGTAGCACCTATAACACCTTCGTTTGTTTCAGCATTGGTAACAACTCCCGTAATGGTTTGACCATACGCTGACAGACCAATGAAGAGAGCTATAACAAAGTAAATTCCTTTAATATATCTCATTAATATGTTTTAGATTTTAACAAAAGTAGCATTAAAGAACATCTTATAATGGCATAGCACTTCATCAATTATTTCATCATGAAATTTCATTACTACTACAAAATATTACAACATTAGGTATAAACCATTGATAATTAAGTACATTTGAGTTTTAATTACTTTCACATGGCTTATTGTAATAAATATACTAAGTGCGTCTTTGGGGTTATCCTGTCTTTTACTTTGATCTGCTCCGTTAATGCAACAACTACAGGTAAGTATCCTATCAAAAATTTTACGCCTGCCGAGTATATGGCCGGAAACCAAAATATTGACTTTGCGCAAAACAGAGATATGAATCTTTTTGTAGCCAACAATCTCGGTGTACTATCCTATAACGGAAATGAATGGGAGCGGCACGCCTTTCAAACAGGGAAAAAGCAAAGGTCTTTAACATTTGACGAGCATAAAAACAGATTATATGTAGGCTCGCAGGGCGATTTCGGTTACTTTGAAGATGACTGGAATTATGTTTCTCTCATAGATAAAATTCCACCGCATTTAAAAGATTTTGATGAGGTATGGGATGTTTTTCTGCTGAACTCAAATGTTTATTTCTGTACTTTTCAGGGTATTTATGTATATGACGGGCAGTCTGTTTCAGTGATTGAAAACCCCGATGGATTTAACCGCTCGTTTAAGGCAAATGGAAAGTTGTTTACGCAGAACAGGCAGGGCAAGTTACTTGAGATAAAAGAAAACAAACTTGAAGCCTCCTATCAACAAAACCAAAGAAATCAGATAATTAACGGCATCATCACAGAAAAGGATGGTTATCTGTTATTCTATAATTCGGGGGCTATAGAGTTTACCAATTCGTTTGGCGTTACGATTAAACATGAAGATCTGATAACAGTTTTAAAAGGAAAGTATGTAAATCATGTTTTACAACTATCTGATAGCCGGCTGGCCATTTCCACACAAACTTCGGGCTTGTTTTTATATGATATGCAAAACGGCAGCATGGAAAATATTACCACGCAGGACGGACTTCAAACCAATGCCTGTTTGCGTGCTTTTCAGGATTATTCGGGCAATTTATGGGTTGGTATGCAAAACGGAATTGCCCTTATAGATATTAATTCTCCTATGCGTTTGATCAATCGGGAAATAGATATACAAGGTAGCGGTTATGATGCTTACGATACCGATTCAGGCACCTATTTTACTACATCAAGCGGTATTTACTATCTGGCGAAAAACGCTGCGAAAAGCGTTTTTCTTTCAGGAACAGAAGGCCCGTCCTACGGCATTCAGGAAATAGCCGGTAAACTTTATGCCGGACACCATTCCGGCTTATTTCTGTTAGAAAACGGCAGGGCCGAAAAGTTGGCCACTACCGATGGTTTGTGGCAGATAAAACAACTAAGAACCAATCCTGAATTTGCCGTGGGTGGTACTTATTCAGGTCTGTTTCTATTCAAAATAAATGCCGACCGTATGTTACAAGCCGTTCATAAAATTGAAGGATTTAATGAATCGAGCCGTTTTTTTGAAGAAGATAACAAGGGTAGAATTTGGGTGGGGCAGTTCTATAAGGGCCTGTACCAATTAACGCTGTCCCAAGACCTCATTAGAACTTCTGTAACGAAGACATCCACCACAGATGATCGGTCTATTGATGATCAGGTTATTTTAAGCAAACTGGATAATAACATCTATTTCGGCACCAATACCGGACTGTATTTGCTTGATCAAACAACCGACCGGATTGTACCCGCAGAAAATTTTTCAAAAGATATTGGAAATGAACAAGTGTATCTCCTAGTGCAGGATAAAGAGAAAAACATTCACGTATTTACTGAAAGTCTTGTCGGTTTCTTTAAGCAGATCAGTAATCATAATTATGTTTTTGTTCCTTCATCCATTTCTCAGTTGCGTTACTCTTTTAACAACGACTTGTTAAACATTGCCGTAAATATAGATAAGGGTGTACTTTTTAATGCCAACGAAGGGTTTATACAATATGATGCGGATAAGGAAAACAGGATAGCGGTTGACCAGCCACCGGTAATAAGCAAGGTGTATAGTGTTACCCGTGATAGCATTTTATATGCCCGAAAACCCTTCGAGCAAAGGCCAGAGATGTATGGCAGGTTAGCCGTAAATCAGAAAGACAAGGTAATACAGTTTAATGTTGAATCATTTCAGTTTAATGGCGCAGGCAATCAGAAATTCCAATATCATCTTAAAGGTTTTGATGCAGGTAATGGAGATTGGAGCCATACAACAACCAAAGAATACACCAATTTAAAAGAAGGCAAGTATGAATTTGCTGTTAGTTCAAGCAACTATTGGGGAAAGGTGTCAACAAGTCCGCCCTTATTGCTGAAGGCGCATCCTCCATTCTACAAAAGTTTTATCGCCAAAGTGTTATATGCGCTTTTAGCACTTAGTGCTTTGTTTTTTGTATCAAGATTTCAAAGGGGCAGGTACAATAAAAAGGCAACAAAAATTGAAGAGGCGAAGCAACGAGAGATTGCGAAAAAACAACAAAAGCTGGTAGAAATTGAAGCGCAAAGAGAAAAAGAGGTTAGAAAATTAAAAGAAGAGAAAATGGCAAGCGAATTACGCCATCTAAACAATCTGTTGGCGGCATCTACTATGAATTTGGTAGTAAAGAACGAGTTTATGGAAAACATAAAGGAAGAACTTAATGAGGTAAAACGAAAAGGTAAGAGCGCAGATACAAAACAGGCGTTAGAGCATATTGTAAAAGAGATTGATACTACTTTACGAGTACAGGAAGACTGGGAACAATTTGAGCATCACTTTGACAATGTACATGGCGATTTCTCCACCAGATTAAGGGATAAATTTCTTGATCTCAGTCCGAATGACCATAAACTGTCGGCTTTTTTACGACTTAACCTTAACACCAAGGAGATAGCTAATTTAATGGGTATTTCAACCCGTGGTGTGGAAATTGCCCGTTACCGTTTGCGTAAGAAATTAGGCCTGCAAAAGGGGCAAAATTTGAGTAAGTTTATTTTGGAGTATTAGGTTCTTTCGTATCATACACACACCTAAATCCCAAATGATTCAGTCCGCTGTCTTTCGGTGTGGTTTGATATTGCGTAGGAATGTAGCCTGAACACACATTTTCATCGCATAAAAAACTGCCTCCTTTTATTACCTGGAGTGAATCGGATTCTGATGTAGAAGTCCACTCCCAAACATTGCCAAACAGATCATGCACACCTTTCGCATTAGGCTTAAAAGAACCGATGGGTGCAGTTTGTATTACAAAACCGTCTTCGCCCTTATCCTCAAACGGAAACATACCTTGCCACACGTTCCCAACCACTACCCTATCGCCGGCTATTTTATCCCACTCTTCAGCGGTTGGCAGGCGGCCACCTGCCCATTCGCAAAAAGCACAGGCATCATAGTAACTTACCTGAGTAACAGGCATTACAAAATCAGTCCAATCTTTACCATTAGCTTTTTGCCAGTTAGCTCCATCAACGGGGATCCAGGCAGCTTTCTCAGCACTAAATACCGCCGACCAGTCAAGAGAATCGGCTGTGGTGGTATAATTTGTTTGATCTATAAACTCTCCAAATCTTGCTGTGCTCACTTCATAGGTGTCCACCCAAAGTTTCAGTGATTTTATGTTAGTACAATGATCAACCTGTATTTCATTTTTTGAACAACTGCACAAAAAAAGCAAAAAAGATATTATTAAGGTATTATCTAACACAATCAAAAACTTTGCTCTAAAACATTACCAGGCCTGTATCCTAACCGGTGAACCTGAACCGTCAGACGGCTATTCAATACCGTTTTTATTTCACCGTATAAATAGTCCCTCGGGCCGACTCTCTTCCCGCTTCCATACCTACGCATTCCTTTCAAATAGTATTATTTGTTTCCAAAACTAACTGCCGTATCGTCTTTATATAGCTCTATCAAACCTTTAAGTTCTCCCTTTAACGAGTCCGTAAGGTGGGAGTATTCATCAAGATGATATAGGTTTTCTACTTCTTCGGGGTCTTTTACAAGATCATACAACTCCCAATCATCAATATCGTAAAAGTAGATAAGCTTGTACCTGTCATCTCTTATACCGAGATGTTTTTTCACATAGTGCCAAACGCCATCCTGGTAATAATGGTAGTATATTTTTTTACGCCAGTTGCCCGGTTTCTTATCAGAGAAAAACTGCAACAGGCTTTTGCCTTGCATATCTTCAGGAATGTCAACACCTGCTGCATCAAGAATAGTGGGTGCCAAATCGAGGTTTTGAACCAACTCTTTTACACGAATGCCCTTTTTCATTTTCTTAGGATATCGCATTAGCAAAGGAATAGCCAATGATGGTTCGTACATAAATCGTTTGTCGTACCAGCCATGTTCACCCAAAAAGAAGCCTTGGTCAGATGTGTATATTATTAGGGTATTGTCTGCCAGGTCATTCTCATCTAAGTAATCGAGTATCCGGCCAAGGTTATCATCAACCGACATGATGCATTTTGCGTAATCGTTGATGTATCGCTTGTACTTCCATTCGGTTAAATCTTTACCGCTTAAATTACTCTCATAGTATTCGTTTATAAGTGGAGAATAATAGGCATCCCAGGCAGCTCGTTGTTCGGAAGTCAGGCTCTCATAATTATGTTTCCACCAGTTATACGATGCTACCTTTGGATTACCACCAGTACCTGTTTCTTCCTCTTTAGAGAAAACCGGCAACTTCATATCCAAGCCCAAATACATATCATCAATTTCTATGTCTTGCTCCCGTGCAGCTGCCGTTCTTGTTTCATAGTTGTCGTAGAAAGTATCGGGTAAGGGGTAATCCTTTTCAGCTAACCGAAGATGTTTAGAATCGGGCATCCAGTTTCTGTGCGGTGCTTTTTGATGCACCATTACAAAGAATGGTTTATTACTTTCTTTGGCTCGGTTCATTACATCCATTGCCAAATCGGTTATAATGTTGGTTGAATAACCTTCTATCACACTGGTATCGTTTTCGGTAATAATTGTTGGATTGTAATATTCGCCCTGTCCAATGAGTACCTTATATTCATCAAAACCTTGCGGTGTTGATTTTAAGTGCCATTTTCCTACTACTGAGGTATAATAACCGGCTTTCTGTAAGTATTTAGGTAGAGTGGCCTGGTTACCATCAAAAGTATCCTGATTAGCCTTAAAACCATTTATGTGGCTGAATTTTCCGGTAAGGAAAACAGCCCTACTCGGGCCACAAATAGAATTAGTAACGAAGGCATTGTCAAAAGTAATACCTGATTTACCAAGCCGATCAATGTGTGGAGTTTCCAACAATTCGGTGGAATATGCGCTCACCGCTCGCTTGGCGTGATCATCGGTCATAATGAAAACGATATTAGGGCTTTGTTTCTCTTTAGTATTTTCGCCGTCCTTGTTACAGCTCACTATTCCTAACGAAAATGATACTATTGCAAGTTGGAAAAATATTTTGTGTGCGTATTTCATTGCTGACTTCGTTTATGACTTAAAAGCCAGGTGTAAAGAGAATCTGTGCTGTAGGCCTTGTCCCATGAATTATGATTGGCATTAGGATACAAAGTTAAACGTGCATTACCGCCACTGGCATTTATTGCATCAACCATTTCAATAGACAGTTCGGGAGGAACTACCTTATCCTTTGCACCGTGGAAAGCCCAAACAGGCATATCGGTTAAGCGATGTGCCATAGACCCCGATCCACCGCCACATACCGGTACAACAGCAGCGACCTTTTGGTTTAATGCCGACCCCAAAGCCCAGCTTCCAAAACCACCCATGCTTAGTCCGGTTATGTAAATTCTTTCTTCATCTACCTTGTAAGAAGATTCTATATGCTCCAGCAAAGCCATGAGTGCTGTTTGCTGTTTGTGACTAACCCAGGAATCATTTTTGGGACACTGCGGAGATACAATGATAAAATCATCCAACTTACCCTGTTTAGCCATTTTTGGCGGGCCGTGTACCGATACCGCATCTAAGTTTGTACCACGTTCTCCGGCACCGTGTAGAAATAATAACAGTGGCCATTTATTCTTGTTATTATACTTTGAGGGTAGGTATAAAAGGAAGTTTATCTCAGCATTGTATTCTATATGCAAAGAAGCCTTCTTAACAATTTGTTTCCCGGGTTCAATAGTTTGAATGGTATTGGTTTTAACTTCTGCAGTTTTGCAGGCAAGTAACAGAAGAGTTGTCGTAAGGGTTATGCTATGGATATATTTCATACTTGCCTAAGTTATACCATTTCTACTTAAAAGATTCACTTTGAAAATTGTTCTTCCTGCCCGTTCCGCAGGCGGGTTTTGACTATACATCTTCATAAAATTTAGCAATAGCTACGGCTATTCCAAAATTTTCTTCATCGTCTAGCCAAAAAACTCCGGCTTTTTATTCAGGAATCTATCAACCTGAGTTCGATTTTAAAATAGCAATAATTGGTTAGAATGATTGGGTCGGTATTCATAGAATTTTATCGAAGGTTTTTTAGGCAAGAAAGAGTAAGCAATGATAGCTGCTAAGATGTTATTAATGAAGTTATGTAATGACCGATGACGAGAATGTTCTATCATACAAATGTTTTTTAGTTGGTCATTGATGGTTTCGATGATTGACCGTTTTCTGAGCATTATTTTATCATACAAACTCATCAACTGATTTTTCATATTCTTTCTAATTCCGGTGATGAAGTGAATACCGTCAGAGAATAACACCTCAGCCAATGTTTTACTCACATATCCTTTATCACCATACAGTTTTCCCCATATCTTTTTCAATAGGTTTCCTTGCTTTAACGGCTCTCGATCATCCACATTGGCTTGGGTGATTTGAAAGTCAATAATCTCACCTAATTCATTGACTATCAAATGCAACTTAAACCCATAAAACCAACCCATAGTTGATTTACCTCTAGTGGCTATTCCATCAAAGACCTTGTGGTTAAAAATGCGCTTATTATTACAAACCCTCAATGGAGTGGAATCCATAAATGAAATACCACTACAGTTTCCCAAACAACAGGTTTTAGCAAATACGGCCATGGGCAATACAACCTGCTTTTGCAATTCAACAAATCGATTATATGAAACAGTTTTGGGAAAGTCATCCTGAAGATGTTTTTGCACATACTTCAAATAAAACCATTTAAAACATCTTACACCACTCAACTGAAACAATATCATAATCGTCATCACTTCTGATGAAACCATTTTAGGTTCTATTTTAGGTTTATTGCCAATTAAGTGTGCAGATAAATGAGCTTCAAATTCTAACATAAACTCATCAACAACACAGAAAATATTTGTAATTTGGTCTTTCGTAATCATAGGGAATAGTTTGTTTAATTAATTGATTATCAACCATTAAAGTACAAATTATTCCCTTTTTAACCAAACAAATTCCTTAATATTTTATCTATAAATTACTAACATTCAATTAGTTCATAATCGAACTCAGGTTATCAAGTAGAACTGGTATTAGTAACAATAGACAAGATGTTGTAAATAAGTAACAAGGAGTCTGGAAAACTACGCCACTTTCAGCTTATTCAGCTTGCTTCCTTCAAATTTTTCACGGGCGTATTCAGGTGTAAGCAGCCAGTTTTTTTCCTTTTTTTCTTTTGATGGAATTTCAAACATAGCATCGGTCATAATAGCCTCGCATATAGAGCGCAGACCACGTGCTCCAAGTTTTAGTTCAACCGCCTTTTCAACAATGTAATCCAGGGTTTCTTCCGCAAATTCCAGTTTTACACCCTCCATTTCAAACAACTTTTCATACTGTTTTACCAGAGCGTTTTGGGGTTCTGTAAGAATTCGGCGAAGCACCTCAGGACTTAGCGGATCTAAGTGTGCCATAACAGGTAAGCGGCCCAATAGTTCGGGTATTAATCCATACTTGCGTGCATCCTGATGGTTTACATACTTCAAAAGGTTCTCTTTGTCGATCTTGATCTGATCATGCTTTCTATAACCAACAACTTGCTGCTGCGTTCTTCGGGCAATTACGTCTTCAATACCGGCAAAGGCTCCACCGCAAATAAAGAGAATATTGTGGGTGTCAACCTTTATCATTTTTTGTTCGGGGTGTTTTCTTCCGCCTTGGGGTGGTACGTTCACTTCGGTTCCCTCCAGCATTTTTAATAAGGCCTGTTGTACACCTTCACCGCTTACATCGCGCGTTATGGAGGGGTTGTCGGCTTTGCGGGCAATTTTATCTATCTCATCTATATATACAATACCTTTTTCAGCGGCATGCGTGTTGTAGTCACAGGCTTGTAACAACCTGCTAAGCATGCTTTCTACATCTTCACCTACGTATCCGGCCTCCGTAAATACCGTTGCATCTACAATGGCAAACGGTACATTCAGGTATCGGGCAATAGTTTTGGCCAGCAACGTTTTTCCGGTACCAGTTTCACCAATTAAAAGAATATTGCTTTTTTCTATCTCCACATCGTTGTCATCGTTTCTCTGGTTAAGACGTTTGTAATGATTATACACCGCAACGGACAACATTTTTTTGGCATCATCCTGAGCGATAACATATTTATCAAGGAAAGCTTTTATCTCTAAGGGCTTAAAACTATCGCGTAAAGCAAAGTCAAACTCACCGCTACCTTTGCTTTTTATCTCTTCAAGAACTATTTGATGTGCCTGATCGGTACAATTTTCGCATATATGCCCGTCAATACCGGCAATAAGCACTTGCACTTCATCTCTGGTGCGCCCGCAAAAAGAGCAATGGTTGTCGCGTTTTGCCATTAAGTATTTTCTCCTTTAGGTTTTCCTTCTAAAATTTCATCTATCATACCGTATTCCAAAGCTTCAGGTGCTTTCATCCAGTAGTCTCTATCAGCATCAAGTTCTACTTTGTCGTAATCCTGACCTGTATGTTTCACCAAAATATCGTACAACTCTTTCTTCAGTTTCACAATTTCCCTTGCTGTAATTTCAATATCCGAAGCCTGTCCCTGAGCACCTCCCATTGGCTGATGGATCATTATTCGGCTATGCGGCAAACCCGTGCGCTTGCCTTTGGTTCCTGCCGCCAGTAGTACTGCCGCCATAGATGCCGCTATACCGGTGCAAATGGTGGCTACATCAGGTTCAATGTACTGCATAGTATCATAAATACCCAAGCCTGAATACACAATACCCCCTGGACTATTTATATATATCTGAATATCGCGATTGGCATCCTGGGCCGATAAAAACAGCAATTGTGCCTGCACAACATTAGCCACATAATCATCGATGCCCGTACCCATAAAAATGATGCGATCCATCATTAGCCGTGAAAACACATCCAGAATTTGGGTGTTTAGCTGGCGTTCTTCAATGATATAAGGAGTTATACTAGATGTAATATAACTATCTAAGTGCATACTGCTGAGGCCGTGGTGCTTAGTGGCGTACTTTATAAACTCTTTATTAGTGTGCGTGCTCATGTTCTTCTTCTAATTTACTTAACGCGTTAAATTCGTCTAAAGTTACTTGTTTGTCTTCAATGGTAACTTTTGTTAATAGATATTCGAATATCTTTCCATCCATTATTTGGTCATGTGTTTGTCTTATCTGCTTTTCATCTTGCATAAACCTCATCACCATTTCATCCAAACGTTGCTCATCTTCGGCAATAGGTATTCCATAATACTGAAATTGTTGTATAACCGTTTCGCGCATGCGCTCTTTAAGTTCTTCAGATTCAACTTTTAAGTCGGCAATTTCAGCAATTTTACCAAATATAAGCGATGTTTTAAGATCATCGCTAAAATGGTAATATTCATGATCTATGTCGGCTTCTTCCACACCTTCTTCTTTAGTGGTTTTCAGCCATCTTTTCAGAAAATCATCGGGCAGGTTAACATCAGTTTCTTTGGCAAATTTCCGGAAGACATCATCGCGTAATTTGTTTTGTGCCGCCTGATTGAGATAATTTTTTATTTCTCCCCTTACCTTTTCCCTGAATTCTTCTTCTGATTCTACTACATCCTTGCCATAGACTTTATCGTAAAATTCCTGACCAGGTTCTGCAGGCTTAACTCTGTTGATCTTGTTTAAAGTTAGTTTAAACTTGTATCCAATCTCATCCATCTGAGATTCGTCTAACTCAAGCAGCATTTTGGCAATCTCACCTTTCTCTTTATCGAAAGCCTTATATAGATCGAATTCATCAATACTATCACCAACTTTAAGTTTCTTAATGGCTTCTTTATCCTTTTTATACCTGAGCTGTTCTACCATAAATGTAGTAACATGATTATAGCCTCCTGGCTTAACCAAGCCCGTTTCGTCCAATTCATCTAACAGAATATTGATCACATCTTTTTCTTCAGCACCTTTTTCCGGGTTCTCAACGCTGCCATTTCGTTGTAGGATAGTTTCAATTTCCTTGTCCACTAACTCATCTTCTACGGCGATATCATATTTTACGAACGAAGGTTTTTGTTCCAACAAAGGCACCTCCACATCGGGGGTGAGACCAATTTCGTAACTAAATTTCACTTCGCCCATATTATTGATATCAATTGGTTCCTGATCTTCAATAGGTATTGGTAATGGCTGGCCTAATGTGCGCAGTTCATTATCTCTAATAAAATCGTTTATACCGAGGTTTACCAGGTGCTGAATTTCATCGGCCAGAATGGCATTGCCATAAAGCTTTTTCACCATTCCTTTGGGCACATGCCCTTTCCTAAAGCCTTTTATCTGGGCTGTTTTGGCATATTTTTTCAGCGATTCAACCACCTTTTCACGGTAGTCTGAAGGCTCAATATCTAAGGTTAGAATTGAGATTAAATTCTCTTTGTCCTGTTTGTTTACTTTCACAATATCTTTTTATACAAAAAGCTCAAGCTTACTGCCTAAGCTATTTTGTGCGGATGGAGGGACTCCCTTCGTCTCCGCGCTGCTCGGCTCAGGACAGGCTTCTCGTCTGTTTGGCTTTCAAAACTAACAGAATAAAAAATCTCAAGCTTACTGCCTAAGCTATTTTGTGCGGATGGAGGAACTCCCTTCGTCTCCGCGCTGCTCCGCTCAGGGCAGGCTTCTCGTCCTGTTCGGCTTTTCAAAGCTATCAGAATAAAAAAGCTCAAGCTTACTGCCAGAGCTATTTTGTGCGGATGGAGGGACTCGAACCCCCACGCCGTGAAGCACTAGATCCTAAATCTAGCGTGTCTACCAATTTCACCACATCCGCAAAACACCATGCGTCTTAATCGCAAACCCTTTACCAGGGCCGCCAATTTCACCCTGCCCGAATGCCCGCCTGAATGAAAGAAACATTCTTTCGGGCAGGTATTATTCCGATACGGGCAGACACATCTGCAAATTTGGGCGGGCAAAGTTAAATTATTTTAAGTGAATTTTGAAGCCGTAAGAGATGTTATAATGAGAAATAATAGCATTGTATTTTTAAGTAATGATAGATAAAGAATATGTCGGCAGTTTTAACTAAAACAGGATATTCTGAAGCGGATAAAGTTTTAATAAAACGAGCATACCGCAGGTTAATGCGAACGTGTAAATCACGTTTTAACGAAAAACACGCTAAACGTATTAGAGAAGCTTTTGAAGTAGCTGCCATAGCACATCAAAACGATCGTAGAAAAAGTGGTGAACCCTACATTACGCATCCTATTGAAGTGGCAATAATTGTGGCTAAAGAAATGGGGCTTGGCCCTACAGCCACGGTTTGTGCTTTACTTCATGACGTAGTGGAGGATACAGAAAGAACCTTAGAAGAAATTGAGGCGAAATTCGGGAAAAAGGTAGCAGCCATCATCGATGGACTTACCAAAATTTCAGGAGTAGTTGATATAAGCAGTACGGGTTCTTTACAAGCCGACAACTTTAGAAAAATACTCTTAACCATTTCTGATGATGTGCGTGTAATACTTGTAAAACTGGCAGATCGTACACACAATATGCGCACCATGGATTCCATGACGCTTAAAAAGCAGCAAAAAATTGCAAGTGAAACGTTGTTTCTTTATGCTCCTCTTGCTCACAGACTTGGTTTCTATAAAATAAAATCTGAATTAGAAGACCTTGGTTTAAAATATACAGAACCTGAAAAGTATAACGAAATTGTTCAAAAAGTAAAGGATACACAAGCCGATAGAACCAGGTACATCAACAATTTTATGCGGCCTATTAAAAAGATGCTTGATAACGAAAGATTCAAGTATGAAATTAAAGGTCGTACAAAACACATATATTCCATTTATAATAAAATGCGGAAAAAGAACATTGAATTTGAAGATGTTTATGACCTTTTCGCCATTAGAATAATTTTGGATTCAAAGCCCGAAACAGAAAAAGCCGATTGCTGGAAGATTTATAGTTATGTGACAGATTTTTATACGCCAAACCCCGAAAGATTAAAAGACTTTATTTCTAATCCGAAAGCCAACGGCTATGAATCGTTGCATACTACCGTTATGGGCAAGGATGGTAAATGGGTTGAAGTTCAAATCAGAACTAAAAGGATGGATGAGATTGCGGAACTGGGACTTGCCGCGCACTGGAAATATAAAGAAGGTAAAAGTGATAATGCCCTGGACAGTTGGTTGAGCAACATTCGGGAAATAATGCAAAACCCCGAAGCCGATTCTGTAGAGTTTATAAACTCTTTTAAATCTGAGTTGTTTGAGGACGAAGTATATACCTTCTCACCGAGAGGTGATTTATATATGCTTCCGAAAGGGGCCACAGCCCTTGATTTCGCATTTAATATTCATAGCGATGTAGGTTCACAATGTATTGGCGTTAAAGTAAATTATAAGCTGGTTCCCATTAGTTATGAGCTACAAAACGGCGACCAGGTTGAGATTATTACCAGTAAAAAACAAAAACCGAGCGAAGACTGGCTGAAATTTGTAAAAACTTCAAAGGCACGGCATAGAATTAAATCATCATTAAAAGATGAAAAACGTGCTATTGCCGATGAAGGAAAGCAAATTCTTTTAAGAAAATTGAAGGCTATGAAGGTGAGTGACTCACCGGAAAACTTAAATGAGTTATCCAATTACTTCAATTTGGGCTCATCTCTCGATCTTCAATATGAAATAGCCAAACGCCACGTTGATTTAGCCGAACTGAAGAAGTTTACCGTTAAGGGTGATCGCATTTATGCACCCATGCCCGAGGAAACCCATGTACGTGAGGTAACTTTTGATGGGGATGTACGCAAAATGATGCGTAAGGGAGCGGAACTTACCCTTGCCGGCGGACTTGACGGAACGGTAGATTATAGTTTTGCCAAATGTTGTAACCCTATTCCCGGTGATGATGTATTTGGATTTATTTCTATAGGTCAGGGAATTAAAATTCACCGCTCTAATTGTCCGAATGCTGTACAATTAAAATCAAAGTACGACTACCGCATTATTAAAGTAAAATGGACACGGCAAAAGGAGTTGGCCTTTCCTTCGGGAATTAAAATTAGCGGAATAGACGATATGGGTTTGGTTAATAAGATCACTAAAATTATTTCAGACGACATGAAATTGAATATTCAGAGCCTGGCCATTGAAACAAACGACGGGGTATTTGATGGTTACATTAACGTGTTTGTCAATAGTAAAAAAGAAATGGACAGGCTATTAAAAAAAATCAAAGGTATGAAGGGCATACTCAATGCCGATCGTATTTAACGTGAATTCGACGTAAGAAACTTTTACAGTGATTTGATTATCAATTTTTTAACCACGAATGCTCGAATTTTTTCGTTGTCAACAACCTCTGTTTCGCTTCAGCGAAACACATTAGTGCTCTTCGTTCAAAATTAATCACCAAGATTTTCGCGCTAATTCGCAAATTCGTAGTTAATCTAATTATCTAATCCGTTGATAAACAGCACATTGTTATTTCACAAATAATCCCGCCTGCGGGATTCCTTATCCCGAACTCACGTTATTTAATACCAGTTCTACTTGATAGGCTCCTGAATAAAAAGCCCGCCCGTACCGAATGGCACGTTCGGGCGGACCCGTCCGAACCCCGTATGTATGGGGTTTATCCGGGCGGGCAGGAGTTTTTTGAATAGACGATGAAGAAAACTTCGGAATAACCATAGCTATTGTGGCTGTTGCACAATTGATTTGGCTAAGAAATTCAACGCCTGCGAAACGGACAGGAAGAACAATTTTTAAAGTGAATCTTTTAAGTAGAAATGGTATAATGTGGCAGAGTATAATCTTGAGGAGTTAAAGTTTGAAAGCGTCTAATTCAATACGGTAACACTTCCCGATACACTCTTTGGCCCGTTTAACTCATACTTAATTCTATAAAAATATAAACCGGGTATTATTTTATCTTCTTTACCTCTGCCATCCCACCAGGCCGAATCATCACTGGACATAAAGTCGCTGTTTTTATAAACAAGCGTTCCCCATCTGTCAAAAACATGAAAATCATTAACCTGCAGCGGTATATAATACAGCAATTTTAGTAAATCGTTCTGTCCGTTGTTATTTACCGTAATTGCGGTAGGCACATGAACTTCACACCGCCAGGGTACTTCCACATCTCGGGTAACTACACAGTCCACGCTATCTCTAACATACACAGTATATGGTCCATCCGCGAGATTTCCGAAAACATTCTGACTCTGATAACCTACCCCATCTAAACTAAACTCTCTGAAAGCCGTTCCGCCACTGGCAATAACTTCAATTCTGCCATTGGTAAAGGCACAAACATTTTCTTTAAGGGCAACGGAGTCAATGTACAATGGAAAACTCTGTCCTACGGTAACTGTAGTTGTATCGGTACAACCAATATCATCACGTGCTATGGCATCATACGTGCCTGAAGCCACATTCGTAAATTGGCTGTTCGGGAAATAATTGACGCCGTCAATGCTATAGTCAAGGGTTGTTGCCTGGGTAGTGGCAAAAATATCAATTGTTCCATTTGCGTCTCCACAAGAAGTGGTTGTCGATGTTACGTTAGAAATATTTACTCCGCCTGATGAAACCAAAACCGTATCTCGTCTTACAATGCAATTGTCCTCATCACGAATGTACGTCGTATAAGGTCCGGAGGGCAGATTGGTAAACGAACCAGACTGAAAATAATCCACGTTATCTAAGCTGAACTCAAGGCCATCACCGGTTCCGGTTATATTAATTTCACCATTGCTAAGGTTACATGTTGGCTCCACAATGGTAAAACCGGTAATGAGAATTTCGCCCACTAACTCTATTTGGCCGGTTTGTTTTGTACAACCCAAAGAATTACGCATGTAAATAATATAGAAGCCTGCATTTAATCCGGTAAACGTACCGGAAGGCCCGAAAAGCACATTATCAATGCTGTACTCAACATTGGTTCCGTTTGCCACAACTGTAATCTGTCCATCGGCACTACAGGCTGTTGTTGGTGCAGTAACTGAAACACTGGTAACACCTATGTCATTGTTTTCGCTTACATAGGTATTTTGGGTTTGTATGCAAGTTCCGGCATCTCTTACCGTTACGGTATATGGACCTGTTGGCAATCCTGTAAATGTATTACTTAACTGAAAGCCAGATCCTATATCATACTCCAGCGGAGCCACACCGGTGGCATTAACCATAATTGACCCTGTACTGCCTGTACAGCTTGACTGTGTTGGCGTTATACTGTTTATGGTAACCGTATTAGCTTCACTAACCGTTGCAGGTTCATTGATCACACATCCTCCGTTATCGGCTATTTGCACCGTATAATTTCCTGCCGTTAGACCTGTAAATACTCCGGCAGGAAAAGTAGTAGTGCCTCCGTCTATACTGTAGGTAAGTCCACTTCCCGTAGCTGTAGCCGTAATTGTTCCGGTTGCACCTCCGCAAACCGTCGGTGTTGTGACAACAGCAACATTTGTTATAGTAAGGTTTTCACTCACTCTTCTCCTGGTACGTACAACACAACCATGCACATCGTCGCGGATACGAATAGTATAATTGGCAGGAGCCAAATTGTTAAAAGTATTGCTGCTCTGATATGCTCCACCGTTAATTGAAAAAGAATAGGTTCCCGGCGAAGTTACCGTTACGGTAATAGTGCCGTCATTTTGACCACAGGTAGCATTTGTATGGGAAAGCGTGTATTGTAATGAATTTCCTACCGGTTCATTCACATTCCTTGTACACCCGCTTCCATCCCTTATTCTAATGGTATAATTACCTATCGCCAGTCCCGTAAAATTTCCATTGTTTTGCCAATTGGTTCCGTCAATAGAATACTGAACCGTTCCGCTTCCGGTGGCAACCACTGTTATACTACCATTTGAAGTGCCGCAGCTGGTGTTGGTATGGCTTTCACTTACTATCTGAATTCCTGAACGCGCCACGGTTGTGCCTTGTGAATCATTGCAGCCGTTACTATCACGTACGGTTACTGTATAGGCCCCTGATGGCAGGTTATTAAAAACATTTCCCGGCTGGTAATTAGTACCATCTATACTGTATTCAAGTCCGGTGCCTGTTGCCGATACCGTTATACTGCCATCATCGGCCAGACAACTGGCAGCCGTAGAAGTAACATTTGTAATAGCTACCGAAGATGCTCCTTGTAACGGAATATTTATGGACTGTGTACACCCCGTTCCATCCCGCATTCTAATAGTGTAATTACCGGGTCCTAATCCGGTAAACAAACCGTTGGTAGAAAATGCTCCTCCGTTTAAACTATATCTTATTAAGCCGTTACCCGATGCCTGTACTTCAATTGAACCCGTATTGTCGTCGCAATCGGGATTTACAATTACCGGATAGCCGCTATCCAAAGTAATGGGCGGCGTACACTGTCCGTTTACCTCGGTTGAACCAAAAAAAAGCAGAATGACGAGCAATCCTTTTATATGTCCCAGGTTATTTTTCATGCAGATCAAGCCGAATAAAGATAGTCAAATGACTGTGAAACAATCTTTACAGCATTCAGGTATTCCGAACCCTAAAGATCAATCAAATTTAGATTATTAACGCACGATGGTCTGTTTTGTTTTAATTTTGCCAAAGAGCCATGAATGATACGGAACAGACAACTACAACCGATGCAAAGGATTTATCGGGTGTAAAAGCACTATTTTCTGACTATATGGAGGCTAACGGACAGCGGAAAACACCTGAACGATTTGCTATTCTTGAAGAAATATATACCCGTACTGATCATTTTGATGCCGATACGCTCTTTATGGACATGAAATCTAAAAATTTTAGAGTGAGTAGAGCTACTGTTTATAATACGCTAGATCTATTGGTTAACTGCAAATTGGTAACAAAGCATCAATTTGATAGAGGTAATGCCTTGTATGAAAGGGCTCATGGCTTTCATCAGCACGATCACCTTATATGTAAAAAATGCGGCAAAATTGTTGAGTTTTGTGACCCCAGAATTCACTCAATTACCTCTATGGTTGGTGAATTGATGAAATTTGACATAACCGAACATAAGCTTACATTGTTCGGCACATGTAATGATTGCTCCAGTAAGTAACATCTGCCCGCTAAGGTTGAAAAGCATTTTTTTATTCTCCGACTTCTCAAATCATCTTTACAGTAAAATAATATCTAATGGCGGTTGATGTATTGTTAGGCTTACAATGGGGCGATGAAGGCAAAGGCAAAATTGTTGATTATCTGGCCGGAAAATATGATGTAGTGGCACGTTTCCAGGGTGGGCCAAATGCCGGGCATACCCTAATAATTGATGGAAATAAGTTTGTGCTGCACACCATTCCTTCCGGTATATTTATGGATAAACCGGCAAACCTAATTGGCAATGGGGTTGTTATAGACCCTTCCACGCTTCTAAAGGAAATAGAAATGGTTGAAGCAGCAGGTGTTGACGTGAGCAAGAAATTGTTGGTTTCCAGTAAGGCTCATCTCATTCTGCCAACCCATAAGGTTTTAGATGCGGCTTCGGAGGCCTACAAAGGCAAAGAAAAAATTGGCAGCACACTGCGTGGAATTGGGCCTACATACATGGATAAGACCGGCAGAAACGGCCTTAGGGTAGGAGATATTTTTCTGCCTGATTTTCGAGACAGATATGACAGGTTAAAGAAAAAACATCTTAACCTACTCCGCATTTACGATTTCGAATTTTCGCTCGAAGAAATGGAATCAGAGTGGATGAATGGCTTAAATCGTATGCGAAAATTAAATGTGATAAGTGGCGATTACTACATCAACGAGGTTATAAAACAAGGAGGTACGGTACTGGCAGAGGGCGCACAGGGAACCATGTTAGATGTGGAGCATGGCACTTATCCATTCGTTACCAGCTCACATACTACTACAACCGGTGTATGCTCCGGCCTGGGCATTTCACCAAAGGCTATTGGAGAGGTCTTTGGCATATTCAAAGCGTATTGTACAAGGGTTGGAAGCGGCCCATTCCCCACCGAGCTTAACGGAGAAGTTGGTGAACGCCTAAGAAAGGCAGGACATGAGTTTGGAGCAACAACCGGCCGGCCACGCCGCTGCGGCTGGACAGATATACCCGCACTGAATTATGCCATTATGCTCAACGGAGTTACCCAGTTAGTTATGACAAAGGCCGATGTATTGGATGATTTTGAAGAGATAAGTCTGGCCACCGAATACAAGGTAAATGGTGAAATCACTTCATCGTTACCTTATGATCTAACTGCTTTTAGTATTGAGCCTGTATATCATCAATTAAACGGCTGGCAACAACATTTTGGTGACCGGCAAGACTTTAATTCGCTCCCGGAAAACTTAAAGGAATATCTCAAATATATTGAGCAAGCTACCAATGTGCCCATAACACTACTCAGTTGCGGGCCGGGCCGTGAAGAACTAATTGAGATCTACAATCGATAATGGAAAGGCTCTGCCTCCAGATATCTTTTTCTGAGAACCAATTACAGCGTTGGGTACAATTGTACAAACATGCCTTTATCCTTGATTCCAACCACTATAGCCAATCCTACAAATCTGAAGAAAGGCTTATTGCACTCGGATTTCGGGAACAGCTGAGCTGTACATCATCGGATTCGTTAGCAAAGCTTCAGCAGTTTATCGACAAGTCAAATGACTGGTTGTTTGGCTTTTTGGGATATGATCTGAAAAATGAGATATATGAGCTTGAGTCAGAGAATAATGATAGTGTGGGTTTGGATGATCTGTTCTTTATCATCCCAAAGTTTATTATAAGAATAAGAAAAGATGGAAGTAAGGAGCTATTAATCCATAAATCCGATATGGAAGAATGGCATAACATGCAATCTAATAAAGAACGTACCAAGGTTATTCCGGAAAAGCAGGTCCGGTTGCAAGCCCGAATTTCAAAGAAAGATTACATAAGAGCCATTGATAAAATTCAAAGTCACATAGCTTATGGCCATTGCTATGAACTCAATTTCTGCCAGGAGTTTTATGCCGAAGAAGTGGCTATTGAGCCTTTTGAAACATACAAACAACTAAAAAAAGCGGCCAAAGCACCTTTTTCTACCTTCATGAAGTTGGATAATAAGTATTTACTATGTGCCAGCCCCGAACGCTTTTTAAAAAAGGAGGGCAGCAAACTTATATCACAACCCATAAAAGGAACGGCCAAACGCGGACGGACAAAAGCCGGAGATGAATATCTCAGGCATCAATTGTCTTGTAGTCATAAAGACCGTGCTGAAAATATTATGGTAGTTGATCTGGTACGCAACGATTTGGGGCGTTGTGCCGAAATAGGCAGTATTATAGTTGAAGAACTTTGCCAACTTTATACATTTGAGCATGTTCACCAACTTATTTCCACCATTAGTGCCGAACAAAAATCGGGGCTGAACTTCACAGATACTATCAGAAATACATTCCCGATGGGCAGCATGACGGGTGCTCCCAAAAAACGAGTACTTGAACTTATTGAAAAATATGAGCAAAGTAAACGCGGCTTGTACAGTGGCTCGGTTGGTTACATTAAACCAAATGGTGATTTTGATTTCAATGTGGTAATTCGCAGTCTAATTTTTAACGCTGAGTTGGGATATCTTTCTTGCCATGTAGGTGGTGCCATTACAGCCGCATCCGTTCCTGAAAAAGAGTATGAAGAATGCCTTGTAAAAGTTGCCGGAATACAAGAAGTGCTGACAACAGTTGAAAAATAGGGTAATTGTTGCGGTAAGGAATCTTGATTTTTAATGACGAACAGGTTAGACTAAATCATTAATATGAAATTATTCAACACATTTTCCGGTATTGGAAATAAATTGCAAGACATTGCCTTATTAGCCCTAAGATTGGTTCTCGCCTATGGTTTTTATGAGCCGGCCATGAAAAAAGTAAAGGATGTTAATGCCATTGGTCAATGGTTCGATAGCCTTGGCATTCCGCTTCCCAAATTAAACGCCTATTTGGCCACCGGAACTGAATTGGCCGGTTTTGTACTCCTGGCCCTTGGTCTGTTTACCCGAATTATATCGGTTCCTTTAATGATAGTAATGGGCGTAGCTATATTCACCGTGCATGCAAAAAATGGTTTTGCCGCCGGAGAAAACGGCTTTGAAATTCCGCTTTATTACTTGTTGATGTTACTAACACTGTTTGCTTTCGGACCCGGTAAGATAAGTTTGGACAACTTGTTGGGTAAGAAGAATTAGGAAGAATCAACCCAGTTACTTAGCCCCTTCTTCGTACGGGGTTTAATTTTATACATCACTTACCTTACCCTATTTTCGCGAGCTGGAATGAAGAAATTGATCATTAGAAGCATTGGTGCCTATTTGAACTTTTTGTCAGTAGTTTCACCCGCTTACACCGGTAAAAAAGGCTTCGATCTTTTTTGCACTCCGCGTAGAATCCGCCTCAAAGGGTATCAACATGAATTCCTGAATTCTTCCAATAAATCGGAAATGGAATTTGATGGCCTAAAGCTCAAAGTATATAAATGGGGAACAGGCCCGAAGAAGGTGCTTCTTTTACATGGTTGGGAAAGCAATAGTTTCCGTTGGAAAAGATTTGTTAACCGGTTTCCAAAAGACAAATACACTTTATATGCCTTAGATGCACCGGCACACGGCCAATCGGAAGGCAAACGGGCCAATGTGCCGATTTACGGAGAAGCTATTCACCAGTTTTTGTTACTGCATGGCGATGTAGCGTACCTTGTATGCCATTCTTTTGCTGGTTTTGCAGCCTTGTATATGCTCCATAAAGTGCCTGATGCCGCCGTTAAGAAAATTGTGTGCCTCGGTGTACCGGGGGCGATACAGCCCTATTTTAAATATTTTATTGAACTTTTGGGTCTGAGTGAGAACTGTTTACACAACATAGAGAATCATTTTAAAAAAGTTATCGATATTGATCTGGACGATTTCACATCGGCCCACTTTGCAAAAAATGTTTCGGCACAAGGTTTAATTGTACATGATACCGACGATAAGGATGTAGAACTCAGGTATGCCAAAATGCTTCATGAAGCCTGGCCTGATTCAACGCTTTGGATAACGGAAGGATTTGGACATAAACTTACTCAGCCAGAGGTTGTTGAGAAGGTTTTTGAATTTATAGATGGGTAATACCATTTCTACTTAAAAGATTCTTTTTGTCTAATTCACCCTTTCAATAATTAAGCTACTGGCACCACCTCCGCCGTTACAGATAGCTGCACAGCCAACACTTGCATCATTTTGTTTGAGCACACTATTTAAGGTTGTTACAATACGTGCTCCGCTCGCGCCCAGCGGATGACCCATGGAAACCGCTCCACCGTTTACATTCACTTTGTTTCCATCTACTTCCATTAACTTATTAAAGGCCAGGGTTACAACCGAAAATGCCTCGTTCACCTCCCAAAAATCGACTTCTGCAGCTGTCATTCCTGCAGCTTTAAGTGCAGCCGGAGCAGCCTTTGTTGGAGCAGTAGTAAACCATTCAGGTTCGTGAGCTGCATCGGCAAAGGATACTATACGGGCCAAAGGAGTTAATCCAAGTTCTTTTACTTTGGCCTCGCTCACCAATACCAGAGCCGATGCACCATCGTTAATGGTTGAAGCATTGGCTGCGGTAACGGTACCATCTTTTGTAAATGCCGGCCTGAGATTCGGGATCTTATCAAACATCACCTTCTTATACTCCTCATCTTCCGTAATAAGCACCGGGTCGCCTTTTCGCTGTAGAACTTCCACACCGATAATCTCATCCTTAAACTTTCCATTTTCTGTTGATGCAGCTGTTCGTTTGTAAGATGAAACAGCGAATTCATCCTGCTCTTCCCGGCTTATACCAAATTTTTCCGCTGTTTTATCTGCACTTATTCCCATGGCTTGTTGGTCATAGGCATCGGTTAAGCCGTCCTTTGCCAAACCGTCAATCATTTTTCCATCGCCGTATTTCTTTCCCCAGCGGGCATCGGGTACATAGTAAGGCACCTGGCTCATGTTTTCCATGCCGCCAGCCACTATAATATCTTTATGGCCAAGCATAATACTTTGGGCGGCAAGCATTATTGATTTGGTGCCAGATGCACACACCTTATTTACAGTTGTGCAAGGTACTGTGTTGGGAATACCGGCATATATGGATGCTTGTCTGGCCGGTGCCTGACCTAAATTGGCAGAGCAAACATTTCCAAAAAAAACTTCCTCAACCTGATCGGCTGCTACATGGGCTTTTTTCAAGGCTCCTTTTATTGAAGCCGCTCCCAAATTTGTGGCCGGAACATGGGCAAATTGACCGCCAAAACTGCCGATAGGTGTACGAATTGCGGATACGATATAGACTTTATGCATGGAAAAGTTTAACAACCGTAAAGTTACTCCACCAAGTTAAAGTAGAACTATTTCTGAAAATCCAATATTTAATTATAACTTTCTGTGAACTAAAACTGAAATCATGTCAACTACAAAACCTCCTATTTGGTTCTGGCTAATAAGTGGGCTAGCCCTGTTATGGAATGCCATGGGTGCCTGGTCTTATCTATCTCAGGTAAGAATGACCGAAGCCTTTTCTTCAAGATACAGCACTGAACAACTTCAGGCCATGGCTGATATGCCCAAGTGGCTTACCGCCGTATTTGCCATTGCTGTTTGGGCAGGTCTTCTGGGAGCTCTGGCACTTATTCTTAGAAAAAGATGGGCAAAACCGTTGTTTCTGTTATCGTTACTGGCAATTATTGTACAGAGTATTTACAACTTCTTTATGAGCAATAACAAAGAAGTATTTGGCGATCAAGCCTACTATTTTCCCATTTTCATATTAGTTATTGGTGCTTTTCTATTATGGTTTGCCGGAATGGCCCGCAAAAAAGGCTGGATTGGTTGATCGGTAGGTCAGCGAATCATTAAAAAAACTAAAATCACTTGAATAATGGATAAGATTAATTGCCGAATTTGTCATCATTTTTGGTCAAAAATGCTGCCAAATTCTTACGTTTTTCACTTTGTATCCTGGGGTTTTCACCCCAGGCTACAAATATTAAGCTCCTACGGAGCTTTTTCCGTCCAAATTTAGGTTATCCATCTTTCACGTTAAAATCAGAAATAATGAGTACAAATAAACCTCCTATTTGGTTTTGGATCGTTAGTATCCTTGGACTCATGTGGAATGCAATGGGCGTCCGAGGATATATTCAGACCGTTACCCAATCGCCGGCAATGGAAAAAATGTACAATGCCGAACAACTTGAAGCCATGTACAACATGCCTGCCTGGGCCGCGAGTGCTTTTGCAATAGCAGTATTTTGCGGTGTGTTGGGCTGTTTAGCCCTTTTGATCCGTAAATCATGGGCTATTCCCTTATTTGTATTGTCATTGCTTGGCGTAATTGTACAGAATATTTACAGCTATTTTATGGGTAATACTTTAGAACTTATGGGTAATGTTGCCTTAATCTGGACAGCAGCAATTCTGGCTATTGCCTTGTTTCTTCTTTGGTTTGCCAGATTGGCTAGATCGAAGAGCTGGATTAGTTAAATAAAATATGTAATGTTAGTTTCTGTAGGGTCAGGTCGCGACCTGACCCTACAGAAACTGCTATGATAGTTAGTCACAGACCTTTATTAATAAATAGTTCTTCTTTCCCCGTTGGATAATTGCAAGCTGATTATGTATGAGGTGCTCTCGAGTAAACTTTCTATTTTCATTTCGGACAATTTCTTTATTTACTCTAAGTGAGCCTTCCTTTAGGGCTCGGCGGACATCGCTTTTCGATGTGTAAAGTGGATATGCATAACATGTCAGTTCTAACGCTGTGAGTCCATCTCCAAATACCTCATTAGTGAGTCCCACAAACTGCACACCATCAAATACTTCCTCAATTTTTTGCACTGAAAGTTGACTTAGATCTTCCTTAGTTGATTTACCAAACAATATTTGCGAAGCAACCTGGGCAGCTTGAAGGTCATCTGTTGAGTGAACCCTTGCCGTTAATTCTTCCGCCAGGGCTTTTTGCGCGATACGTGCACCTTTTGCGCCTTCATGATCAGCTATGATGGATTCAATCTCATCTTTATGTTTAAGGCTAAATACCTTTAACAGCTTGGAGGCATCTTCATCCGTACAATTAAGGAAGTATTGATAGAATTTATATGGCGAGGTCAGTTCGGCATCTAACCACACATTCCCTTCTTCGCTTTTACCAAACTTTTTACCGTCGCTTCTGGTAATCAGCGGACAGGTAATCCCAAAGGCTTCTCCACCTGCCATTCTTCTTATAAGTTCGGAACCCGTAGTAATATTCCCCCACTGATCGCTGCCGCCCATTTGCATTTTGCAGGCGTAGTTTTCGTACAAGTAATAAAAGTCATACCCTTGTAACATTTGATAGCTGAATTCGGTAAAAGAAATTCCGCTTTCCAATCGGCTTTTAACCGAATCTTTGGCCATCATATAATTAACTGAAAGGTGCTTGCCCACATCGCGTAAAAAGGTGAGTACATTCATCTCCTTGTACCAGTCGTGGTTGTTTACCATAATGGCAGCATTATCTCCCTCAAAATCAAGGAACTTTCCAAACTGTTTTCTCTGAGCCGATAAATTGGCTTCAATGGTGGCTTCATCCAACAAGTTCCGTTCCGCACTTTTCCCGGAGGGGTCGCCAATACGCCCCGTAGCACCACCCATAACAATAATAGGTTTGTGGCCTTTTAACTGGAGGTGTTTGAGCATCATAATAGTGGCCAGATTACCAATATGCAATGAAGAAGCAGTAGGGTCATATCCTATATAGGCAGTTACATTTTCCGTTTCAAGTAACTTATCGGTTCCTTCAATACTTTGGTTGTAAAGCCCTCTCCACTTTAATTCTTCAATTAGTGTCATTATTTGGTTGTAACTAAGTAGTCAGAAAATTTGTTAATTGCCTGGTCAAGTCTTTTAGTGGTGCGTTCACGCCCTACCAGTTCCATAATTTCAAAAATAGAAGGTCCATTAGTAGTACCACAAATGGCCAGGCGCAATATGGGCAAAACCTGACCAAATCCCAAAGACCTTTCTTCGAGAAAATTTTTAACTACCGAATCAAGATTAGTTCCGCTAAAGTCAGACACTTCATTCAGTAAGTTTTTCAGATCAGTAAATGTTCCTGCCTGATCGGCCTTCCATTTTTTACGGATCATTTTTTCATCATATTCTGCTACATCTGAAAAAATGTAGTTTGCGGCTTCAGGAATCTCCTTAGAGAATGTAACCCTCGGCTTATATAATTGAACTACATGTGCCGCTGTAAAATCATCTATTTCATGGCCTCTGGTTTTCATTAAAGCTTTCAACTCTTCCACCAAATCAGAATCATTACTACTCAAAAGATGCTGTTGGTTGAACCATTTTGCCTTCTCATAATCAAACCTTGCGCCGGCCTTGCCTACCCTTTTCAATGAAAAGCTCTCTATCAATTCATCCATGGAAAATACTTCTTGTTCAATACCCGGGTTCCAACCCAACATGGCCAAAAAGTTGTTTAAAGCTTCAGGAATGAAACCTGCCTCACGATAACCATGAGATACTTCTCCGTTTTCATCCTTCCATTCCAGGGGATATACCGGAAAACCAAACTTAGCCCCATCACGTTTGCTTAACTTTCCCTTACCATTCGGTTTTAGAATGAGCGGCAAATGTGCAAAGGTTGGCATTTCCTCTTCCCAGCCAAAAGCTTTATTGAGCATAACGTGTAGCGGTGTACTGCTTAGCCATTCTTCTCCTCTTATAACATGACTGATCTTCATCAAGTGGTCGTCAATAACATTGGCCATGTGATAGGTAGGCAAACCATCGGCTTTGTACAGCACTTTATCATCTAACAGAGATGAATTAAACTTTACCTCACCACGTATTAAATCGTTAAAAACAATTTCTTCATTTGCCGGCATCTTAAAACGAACCACAAAGGGAAGGTCTTTCTTTTCTGCATCACTTAAAGTAAGATCGTTGCGCATGTCCATTCTGGTATAGGCATCATATTGCCAACCCTTATTTCCCGTTGTTTTAGCCTCCTGCCTTTTTGCTTCAAGTTCTTCGGCTGTATCGTAAGCTTTATAGGCCCATCCTTCTTTAATTAAAGTTGAAGTGTACTCGTGGTAAAAGTGGGCTCGTTCACTCTGCCTGTATGGTCCGAAATCACCCCCTTCAGCGGGTCCTTCATTTAAAGCTAAGCCGGCCCATGCCAAACTTTCCTTAATATATTCCTCTGCTTTAGCCACATAGCGTTTTTGGTCGGTATCTTCAATTCTGAGAATAAAACTACCACCATGTTTTTTGGCCAGTAAGTAGTTAAATAAAGCTGTACGCAGACCTCCTATATGAAGAGGGCCGGTGGGACTGGGGGCAAATCGTACTCTTAATTTTGACATTATTGTTAATAAGTGTGCCGAAAAATGAAGCGGCAAAAATAAGAAAAGGCCTTATACTTGCGGTGCTTATCGCATAAGATATCCATGTATTTTGCCCGGACACCAAACCTTTTACGCAAGACACTCCGAAGTGCTGTTTGGGAAATTGAAACAACCAAAAAGGAAATTTATCTCACTTTTGACGATGGTCCGACTCCCGATATTACCAGCCAGGTTTTAGACCTATTGGATGAACATAGTGCCAAAGCCACTTTTTTTTGTATTGGTAAAAATGTGAGTGAGCATACTGATATATACCAGAACATTTTAGACCGGGGGCATGTTACCGGAAATCATACGCATAACCATTTAAGCGGCTGGGAAACCAACGTTAGAAAATATGTTAAAAACGTTTTTGAATGCGGAAAACATGTTAACAGCAAACTGTTCCGTCCGCCCTACGGCCGCATTGGCCCCCGCCAGTATCGTGAGTTGAAAGACAGATATACCATTGTAATGTGGAGTTTGTTAAGTTGGGATTTTGATCCATGGATAACACCTGAACAATGCGCTCAAAACATAGTGGAAAATGCTCATCCCGGTGCTATTGCCGTGTTTCATGATAGTTTAAAAGCAGCGGACAATTGCTTACCTGCCTTAGAGCAAACTTTAAAGCAGTTGAAGGCAATGGACTATCAATTCAAAGCACTATCCCCCCCCGATTACTGAGCTTTATTTACCGCGTTGTCTTTTCCTTTTTAGGTTCAATAATTTCCTTAATTTCAAGGCATCATAGCCCTGTTTAATATGAAAAAAATAATCTTCGTAATATCACTGATATGCAGTATTAGCCTAAGTTCTGCGAAAGCCCAAACACTTAAAACCGTAAATGGTGTTCATACTATTACTTATAACCTGGATGAAGGGAATATATACATATACTTACCGGAAAAAATTGTTCGTGGCAAAATGATCTCCGGTACCTTTTACCTAGAACCGAAAGGGAAATCAGACAGAGAAAAGGCCAGAAACAGGGAAAAACTGGGCAGATACAGAGTGAAAATGCACAATGCCGAAATTGCACCATCCGGTAAACTGTTTACCATAAATAACCCGCCAGATGCTATTGAAGTTGGTCTTTCTACTTTTAAGGAAAAGCAGATTGGTCAAAGCCGTATCATCTTCAATGCTAAGCCTGAACTACCTGCGGAGTCGTCAGTTAGGCTTCCTACACACATAGCTAACGATGTTAATACCAGTTTTTACGGACCATTTGATGGGAGTTTGGCAAATACTTCGGTAAAAGGCAATGGAAAGCCTCTGAACATTGTGGCTGAGTCACCTGTACAAATTTGTCTTCGACCTTCTAACTTAAATACTACATCAACTAATATTCAAATAAGGGACGGGAGTAACACGCATACCGGCCAATGCAACTCCATTTATTACACATTAAAAGTAGGCCCTACCAATCTCAAGCGTGGTCAGTCCACTTTTTTTGATGCTACCGTACATGGTGTGGGCACTATTGATAAGCCTTTAACTTATAAGGTGGTTAATGGCACTCCTTCCATTGTGAGTCTGGGAGGCGGAAATACGCAAACCTTTACTATCAATCCCGGTGAGGGAGAGGGTGGCAACTGGCATCATCATTTCGATATTCAAAGCCTTAGCTCGGGAAGTTTTCTATTGAATACCGAGTTAATAGTACCTGATACCGAATATCCCGGCGGCGAAGTGCTGTCTGGTGAAGTTGAAGTGAAGGATCCCTCATTTGAAGTGTCGCCCCCTGGCGGCCAAATATCAAACCCAGGTTGCAATATTGACAACGGCACCTATTATTTTACTCCAGCAGAATGTGAGGCCTTGGGTGGAAAACCCGTTAAATTAACATATTCGGTCGGAGGAGAGGAGGTAAAGATCATTCCGAACATAAGCACGGTAACTACAAAAGTTGCACTTGATGAAAATGAAGCTACCATATCATTGAATTTAGAAAATGGAGACAGGCCGGAAATGATCCTGTCAACTATTACACCTGCTAATAATCCGGAAAATGCAGATGTTAAGTTCCTTACAAGTAGTGAAAATAAATACAAATTCTATCACAAAAACCCCAATTTCGGAAAGCCCAGTGCAGCAACAATAGAGACAAAGCTGCTGTATTCCAATGGAAGCACGCAAACGGTAAATAACGTTGTTAATTTTACAGGTAATCCGTTCTATAGTATTGCCCAAAGTCCGGAGCTAAGTAAAATAAGAAATAAAGGCAACGGAATAAAGAATGGGATTAAAACAGCGCAGGGCAGCAAATCCCGGCTTGAAACCGAGCGCAATAATACCCAAAGCCGGTACAATAAAGCACGTAAAACTTATCTTGAAAACAACAGCCAATTCCGGTATTTATGGAAGATTGACCAAAGTTTAGAGAAAGTAAGGCCTGCTTTCACCGATTCGCTAAAGATTTTGGTAGGCAAGTACAACGAATTTAAAAAGCGTACCGGCGGTGCACCAGGCAAAGCCAACAAACAAATGATAGATGAAAATCTCCGTGATGCCAAAAAAGCACATGAAGATTGTATGAATCAATTGGGGCGGTTGCAACAAGAACAAACCGATCTTACCAATGAAAAAGAAACCTTAAAAGAGCAACAAAAACAATTGCATCGTAATATGATGGATTTGTTTCGCTCAACAGGAATGGACTTTGCCGGAAGCACTCGCCGCGACAAAAACGGCGTTTTCCATTATCAGTATGGTGTGGTTACGGTTTCAGGCAGCGGAGTGGCCACCTACCATAAAGGCAGTGTGCCGGCCCAAATAGCCTCAAAAATCTCTTCTCTGGAAAAACAAATGAAACAGACCACCGACAGGCTGAAAACAGTTTCGGAAAGATTAAACAACCTGCCCGGAGAAATAAAAGCCAAAAACAAGGAATGTGATGAACTTGGTGAAAAAGCCGGGGCTGCCCAGGATGCTAAGAACAAAGCTGATGCCTTAGCTGCGGAAGATCAATTTTGGAACAACAAAATGGATGCTTTGTGTGCCAAGATCATGTCGTTATTAAACCGGTTAAAGACATGGGCCGGGGCCAACGATCCCGCGTTACTGGCACGTATAAACAATGTGAAGTGCGGCGAAAACATCTTTGATCAGATAGATGGTGTAATCAGTCGTAAAAAAGTATTAGAGACCGGTTTTGAAGGCAAAGCAAGTAATGCCCGACGGGAAATGGGTGCTGCCGGAGACAAGATCAAAGAACTAGATGATAAGATTAAAGTTGAAGAGGATAAGATAAGAGCGGGGGCTGTTGCTTTTGCAGAGAACCAAAAGAAAGAAGCAGAAGCAGCCGCCAAGGCACTTTCGGCAGATCAGCAAAAATGTAATGAAATGCTGGAAAACCTGGGCTATAAAGGCGATTACCAATTGTCACCTGCCGATGTTTATGAAATATCGCAAGATGTTAAAAAAGCGGCCGATGAAGCCAATGAAGCACTTAACCATCTTACAAAAGTGGTAGAACTTGGTGAAGATAAGATGAAGTTAGATCCGGGTAAAGCCAGAGAATTAATCAAGAATACGCAAGATCGCCTAAAGAAGATTGCGGAAAAATTAGGAAAAATAGCCGAGTACAAAGAAACTTATGACAAAATAATGAATGTGGTAAATGAGTTGGAAAGGTATAACTCCGATGGCTCAGCGGTTCAAAATGCAGAGGCTTTTGGTGCTGCCTTAGACCATATTAAATTGGGGTTGGATAAACTAACCGACAAATTCCCGGTGTTAAAGGCCTTTACCGCATACTTCGAATTTATTGTAGGCTCCTACCATGCCATTATGAAAGGCGCAAACGATGCTGTTCGTACGCAATACAAAAAGTTATTAAGCGATGTAAAAGGACGAATGAATTGCGATAAATTATTGCGTGTATGCAAAACCAATGGAGATGATTTACAAAAAGTTATTGATTGGGCATACTATGAGTTTGTAGAGAAACCCGGTTTTGATGGCTTGCGGTATGATCAAACCCATGCTAAAGAAATAATTGCCGAAATAACAAAGCAAAAGCTGGCTGAATGTTGTTTCAAACGGCTGCAGGCCATTAATGCGGCAACTGGAAATTAAATTCGGTAAAATGTCCCCATTCGTCCTCGTCAATTCGTTTACTAATTGTTTTTAACAATAAAATCAAAATCTAATGAAAGAATTTATGATGATCTTCATGGGTGCAGGGTATGAGAAAAAAGGCCTGTCGCCCGATCAAATGGAAGAACGCATGGGTAAATGGATTGCCTGGATGACTGACCTTAAGGATCAAGACCTTTATGTGGAAGGAAGGCCGCTGCTACCCAATTCGAAAAGAGTGAGTGGATCGGACCAAACTATTACCGATGGGCCTTATGTAGAAACCAACGAGTTAATTGGAGGCTACTTCATCATTAAAGCCCGCGATATGGATCATGCGCTTGAGCTAACCAATGGATTCCCCGATTTTGATCTTGGCGGAACGGTAGAAGTTCGAGAGGTAATGGTCATGTAGTGGAACAGCCAAAAACTTATATTGCAATAGACAGTATTTTCCGTAAATCGTACGGAAAAATACTGTCAGTTCTTTCTTCAAAATATGCAAATGTGCCTTTGGAAGATGTGGAGAACGCTATTATGGAGAGCTATTACAAAGCACTTAAAACATGGCCATTTAACGGCACTCCCGAAAATGCACAGGGTTGGCTATACAATACAAGCAAGCGGTACATTATAGATGGATTAAGACGTAAGAATGTGCATCATAAAGCCACGGTAGTGCTTAGATCTGCCGAAGATATTTTTCCTGCAAAAGAGTTGGAGGCAATCAAAGATCCGGAGCTGCAGTTGCTATTTAACATTTGCCACCCTGCCCTTAAAGAAAAAGACCAACTCGTGTTTATGCTAAAGACTCTTTCAGGTTTTGGCTTGCGAGAAATAGCCTCCGCACTCCTCACAACTGAAGAAGCCGTTAAAAAGCGTTTAAGCCGGGCAAGGAAAAAATTGGACCGCCACCACTTACGATTGAGCCTGGAAAATGATGCCATTGAATTGGAACAGCGACTCCCAAAAGTTCATAAAGTACTATATCTTCTCTTTAACGAAGGTTTTTACAGCAGCCATCCTAAAAAAAAGATAAGAAAAGAGCTTTGCCTTGAAGCCATTCGCTTCTGCAAATTTTTAAGTGAACATGAATTGGCCAACACCAATACATTCGCACTACTTAGTTTAATGTGTTATCATGTAGCCAGAATTGAAAGCCGGCTTGACCCATCTGAAAGACTCATCCCGTTGAGAGATCAAGACAGAAGTAAATGGAATCAAAAATTCATCGATCTGGGGCATCATTATTTGGCAAAATCAGCACAGCTTAGTAGCAAAAAATCTGATTACCAGTTAGAAGCCCTAATAGCTTGTCAGCATTGTATTGCAAAAACTTATGATAATACTAATTGGGCCTTGCTCAAGGACCTCTACTCCGCCTTATACAATAAACGTCATAACCAGATCATCCTGTTGAATCTAACTCTGGTGAATATTCAGCTTAAAGACCTTGATGAAGCCAGGCGTATCTTCGAAATGTTAGATGAAAAAGAATTCAGGAAATACAGATCAGCCTACTACCTGATAGGATTTGAATTGTACGAACACCTTAGTGATCACTTTCAAACGAAACATTTGGTTGAAAAAGCGTTAGCGTGTTCCACGTCGGAACAAAATGCTGATTGGATCCGTAAAAGATTTGCTCATCTTATAAATGAAAACTAAAAGCCGCAAACAACAAACAATAAACCATAAACTACAAACCATAAACAACAAACCATAAACCATAAACAACAAATCATGACAACAGAACAAGTAGGAAAACGACTATTCGAATTATGCCGCCAAGGCCAATGGGAACAAGCACAAGCAGAGCTTTACGCTGATAATTGTGTAAGCATAGAACCGGCCGGCGGTCAATGGCCTGAGCGGGTTGAAGGCATGGAAGCCATTAAACAAAAAGGAGAGCAATTCAACCAAATGGTTGAAGAAATTCATGGCCTTGAGATCTCCAATGAGATTTACGGGAGCAATTATATTGCCTGTGAAATGACTATTGACGGTACATTTAAAGGAGCACCACGCATGAAAAATACCGAGTTATGCGTATATGAAGTGGAAGACGGAAAGATCACCAAAGAACAGTTTTTCTATCCGTTACCTCCACAGCAATAAATTTTGCCAGAATTAGATTGAGGCTTTCTTAAAGCGTTATGCACAAGCCAACGTCAGAATGAGCTTGACGAATTCTATTAAACTACCAGAATGCGAGAAATTTCGTCAGGCTCAGTTTGACAGCTTTTAACGCTTTTGAGACAGCCTCTTTTATTTTCTTTGTGTCGTTAAAATGTATGACATAACCTTACTCACTGATTCTCGCTGGGTAAATCCGAAAGAGATAACACCCTACAGCCAAAATGTTCTGCTCGAGGACAACCTGGTGATAGACGCCCTGGAGCGAAAAGGATTAACCATTCATAGAACTAATTGGGATGATAAGAATTTCGATTGGTCAACAACCGAATACGCCTTGTTTCGTGCAACTTGGGATTACTTCGAGCGCTATGCAGAATTCAAGAATTGGTTGGTGCAAACATCAAAGCTCACACACTTTATTAATCCCTTTGATACCCTTATCTGGAATCTGGACAAGCGTTATTTGAAAGACCTGCAAGAGAAAGATGTCAATATTCCGAACACCATTTTTATTGAGGCCGGGGATAAAAGATCTTTGGTCGAAGCATTTGAATCTTCCGGTTGGAAGGAAGCCATTCTCAAACCTGCCATAGGCGGTGGAGCTTATAATACCTATAGATTAAATACTGAAAACGTTAGGGAATATGAGTCTGTTTTTCTGAAACTAATTGGAGTAGAGTCTATGCTGCTTCAGGAATTTCAGCATAGTGTTTTAAGTAAAGGTGAAATTTCATTAATGTGCTTTGGAGGGAAATATAATCACTCCATACTGAAAAAAGGAAAGGGTGATGACTTTAGAGTACAAGATGATTTTGGCGGATCCGTTCATGACTACAGGGCCTCGGACGACGAGATTAGGTTTGCCGAAAAAGTGTTAGAAGCCTGCCCCTATGATCCGGTGTATGCCCGGGTAGATGTACTTTGGGATAACAACAACAATTTGACTTTGGGAGAATTGGAACTGATTGAACCCGAACTTTGGTTTAGAAACGACAACAAAGCAGCAGATAAAATGGCCGATGCCATTTATAATTATATTGCGCCTTAATAACTACGGTATGGTGAGCTTTACGAACCACTTCGTCATGGTGAGCTTGACGAACCATGAGATAACGCATGTTACACCCTTCGTCGGGCTCAGGGTGACGAAAAATATTCCTGAAATTCCGAACCATAAACCGTAAACCTTGAACCTAATAGATACACATACACATCTTTTTGCATCACAATTCGCCGATGACAGAATACAAGTAGTAAAAAATGCTATGGAGCTGGGCGTCTCCCGTTTTATGCTCCCGAATATAGATGTAGATACCATAGGGGCAATGAATGAACTGCACAAGGCTTTTCCACAACATTGCCTGCCTATGATGGGCCTCCACCCGGGAAGCGTTAAAGAAAATTATAAAAATGCTCTGAATTCAATTGGGACCGAACTTTTCGATAGTACTCAGACCTATTATGGTATCGGTGAAACCGGTTTGGATTATTACTGGGATACCTCATTCGTTAAAGAACAAAAGGAGAGCTTAATACAGCATGTGCAGTGGGCCAAAGAATTGGATCTTCCCATAGTGCTTCACACGCGCAACTCATTCGATGATAATATTTCCATTATGGAAGAACATCAAGATGGGAGATTGCGCGGTGTCTTTCACTGTTTTACCGGTAATCTAAAAGAAGCTAATCGCATCATTGATCTCGGTTTTTACATGGGAATCGGGGGCGTAATAACATTTAAAAATAGTGGTGAAGAAGTCCGTCAGGTTATAAAGGAAATTCCATTAGAACATCTTGTACTGGAAACAGATTCACCCTATTTGGCTCCTGCCCCGCATAGAGGCAAAAGAAACGAAAGTGCTTATATTAAACTTGTAGCCGAAAAATTGGCTGAAGTTAAAGATGTAACGGTTGAAGAAATAGCTAATACAACCACAAAAAATGCTAAAAAGCTTTTTAAGATAAATTGATGTTGAGTACTGGGTGCCTGGCTGGATGCTTGGTGCCGGATTCTGGGAGCAGATATTCGAAAATTCAAAGGCCGGTAGCCAAAAGCTAACAGCCAATGAGTGTAATCCTGAACTTGAAACATCAATCTCCTTTTGTTGTATTTATATTATGAGTGATTTACCAATTCTTAGTCCTTTCTGCAAAGCTTTCACTATTATGCCCCGACTTCTTTTATTCGCCTTCCTTTTCTTAGTTGTAAGTTGTGCCAGGCCACAGCAAAGTGGCCAAGAGCATGTTAACGACTTAAGCTTTAAAGATTGCGACAGCTCGGATGGAAGCATGGCTTGTCATTTTCTTGGCATGCCCGAAAACCTTTCGGCAGAACTCACCATCACCACCAATACCAAAAACCGCCCACTCACCATTTCCGGTAAAGTATTAGATGCCGCAACCGAAAAACCGATAGCAGACGCGATCATTTATCTATACCATACCGACGAAACAGGCAGATACACAAAAAATGGAGATGAGAAAGGCATTCAGAAATGGCACGGAGCCCATTACGGCTGGCTAAAAACGGACAAAGACGGTTACTATGCCTTCCACACCTTAAAGCCGGCACCCTATCCTAATGCGAATATTCCGGCGCATATTCATCCGGTTATTAAAATGCCCGATGGTAAAATGTTTTTCCTAAACGATTTCGTTTTTGCCGATGACCCTTATGTTACACCTGACTATATTCAAAATCTTACAAACGATCATAATCCAAGCTACATAGATAATGGTGTCGTAGAACTCAAAAACGTAAATGGTCAATTCATAGGTCAGCGCGATATTTATATAAAAAAGTAGGAACTCTTTCCGTCCTTTGTGTTCTACATCAGAGCCCTTTGCGTGAGAATCAGAAGCAGGACAACAGCCACCATCTTAAAGGCTCGGAAGTTAACTCGCATATCACGTATCTTCACTTTATGATCATCAAAGTGGAGCATAAGGGTAAAACATTCAAAGCCGACCTCTCTAAGCCCATCTGTATCTCACTCCCACTCTCTAATGAAAACCGCGTTAATGCCTTCAACGCCCCGCCTTTTAAAGCAGAACCGGTTAGGTCAGGAGAATTTATTGGGGCTATAGAAGCCGGAAGTCCGGTTAACTTTTTCAATGTACAGGTAAACCCTCATGGAAATGGTACGCACACCGAGTGCTGTGGTCACATTATGACCGGAGACCACTACATCAATAAAAACTTTAACCAATTTCATTTCATCGCTAAGCTCGTCTCCCTCCAGCCGGAATCCAGCGGAGATGATATGGTCATTACATCGGAGCAATTGAAGGGTAATGATCTGAAGGATACTACGGCACTTATCATCAGAACATTACCTAATTCAGAAGAAAAAACATTCAGGAATTATTCGGGTAGTAACCCGCCATATTTCAGACCAGAAGCCATAAAATACCTGGTTGACAATGGTATTGAACACCTTCTCACAGACCTTCCCTCGGTTGACAAAGAAAAAGACGGCGGAGCCATCCTTTCCCATAAGGCATTCTGGAATTATCCCGAAAAAGACAGGACTCATTGCACTATAACCGAACTAATTTATGTGCCGAATGAAATTGCGGATGGCTTGTATCTTCTCAATATTCAAATTGCCCCGTTCGAATTGGATGTCAGCCCAAGTAATATTATAATGTATCAGGCAAATCCTGTATAGAAAAACGAAGGCATTCATAAAATTTGCAGGAATCTAAGATTGGTTTATTAGGTTTATTGAGTATTTTTCCGATGCCAATTATTTCCGTAAACTCCATAAGCCATTAACCTAACCATCCTCATATCCGGCTCCGGCACTAATTTACAAGCCATTATTAATGCTTGTGAAAGTGGTGAACTGCCCGGTGTTGAAATAGTCAAAGTTATTGCCGATAGAAAATGCTTAGGCATGGAAAGAGCAAGGAAGCATAATATTGTGCATGATATCATTAACCGCAAGGATAAAAATTTTAAAGAAAAATTACTTTCGGCCATTCCCGGAGAAACAGATCTAATTGTACTAGCCGGTTTTCTTTCCATTATTCCGGCTGAATTAGTAGAACGCTTCCCCAAAAAAATAATCAACCTCCACCCTGCCCTTCTCCCAAAATATGGCGGCAAAGGCATGTATGGCAGGTATGTTCACGAAGCGGTTTTGGCCAGTAACGACCATGAAAGCGGATGCACTGTGCATTACGTGGATGCCGGTATTGACACCGGAGAGATCATTGCGCAAGCCACAGTACCTATTTTACCCTTTGATACCGTAGAGAGTTTGCAGAAAAGAATTCACGAACAAGAACATAAACTTTTGATACGAGTGATTCGAGCGTTAACTTTACAGTATAGTTAAGAGTGATTGAATGAAGCGTTAAAACACTCTTTACTCAACCACTATTTACTCTTCACTAAATAAGAATGAAACGAGCATTAATATCAGTATTCCACAAAACAAACATTTCAGAGTTCGCCAAATTTCTCATTGAACAGGGCTATGAGATCATCTCAACCGGCGGTACAAAAAAAAGATTAGAAGAAGACGGTCTTTCCGTTATCGACATTTCAGAAGTAACAGACTTCCCTGAAATGCTTGACGGACGGGTAAAAACGCTGCACCCCAAAATACATGGCGGAATTCTAAGCATTCGAAGCAATGACGAACATGTTAATACGATGAAAGAGCACGGTATTGCCCCTATAGATATGGTGGTGGTGAACCTCTACCCTTTCTTCGCTAAGGTGAACGATGATATTTCGTTTGAAGAAAAAGTAGAGTTCATTGACATTGGCGGACCGACCATGCTGCGCTCAGCGGCGAAAAATTTTCAGGATGTGGTGGTAGTATCCGATATACATGACTATGGGAAGATCAAAAAAGAGATAGAAGAACGTGGAGATGTAAGTCGGGAAACCCGACGTCAGCTGGCAGCTAAGGTGTTTAATCTTACCAGTGCTTACGATGCTGCGGTTTCTGAATTCTTGTTTGGAGATGATGATGTTTTTCCTACATATTTAAATGCATCGTACCGAAAGATTATGGATTTACGCTATGGTGAAAATCCACACCAGGAAGCTGCTTATTATGTTTCTACAACCTGTGATGGTTCCATGCGCGATTTTGATCAATTAGGCGGAAAAGCGCTCTCCTTTAACAACATCCGCGATATGGATGTGGCCTGGAAGGTAGTTTGTGAATTTGACGAAACTGCTGTTTGTGCCTTAAAACATTCCACTCCGTGCGGTGTAGCCATTGGCAGTTCTCCGGCAGATGCATATCAAAAGGCATTTGACTGCGATCCTATCTCCATTTTTGGTGGTATTGTGGCCTGTAACAAAGAGATTGACAAAGATGCCGCCAAGGCCATGAAAGACATTTTTCTGGAAATCGTTATTGCACCTTCCTTTAGCGATGATGCACTTAAAATTCTGGAGAAGAAAAAGAACTTGCGCATTATACAAGCCAATGCCAAACCCCAGGACCGCTACGACTATGTAAAAGTTGACGGTGGCCTGCTCGTTCAAGATGCCGATCTCCACTTCACCAAAGAATACCGTACCGTAACCGACCGCAAACCAACGGACACCGAAATGGACAATCTCATCTTCGCCATGAAGGTGGTAAAACACGTAAAAAGCAACGGAATTGTAGTGGTAAAAGACCTGGCTGCAACAGGTATTGGTGGAGGGGAAACCAGTAGAATTTGGGCAGCCCGACAGGCCGCAAAACGTGCCGGCGATGGCTGGGTAATGGCCAGCGATGCCTTTTTCCCTTTTGACGATGTAGTGAAACTATGCGCTAAAAGAAAAATAACGGCTATAATACAACCCGGCGGCTCCATCCGTGATGAAGACAGCATCAAAGCCTGCAATAAACATAAAATAGCTATGGTGTTTACAGGTATTAGGCATTTTAAACATTAAGTTTTGACCCTGGGGGGTGCTGAATAGCGATTTGTTTGTAGATTTAATACGATGATGAGGTATTGATTGAAGAGGTATTTCGTTTGTGGTGCGCAATATGAATTGTGCGCCTGTGGTGTAACTAACTCAATTAAACTGACTTACTGAATATTAAAATTTCCAATTCTGAAGAAATCCTAAGTAGTGTATTACATAATAATGCACCTTTATTATTTACACAATAAAAACAATTTCACATTTAAAAATATTTCATGTGTATTAAGCTAATTCAAAAGACTGTAGTTGTTGTTTTACTCTTATGGGGGAATATATCATATACATTTTCCGGCCCCGATAATATTGCGACTCAGGCAAAAGTTACAGCTTCTTCATTTATAGGTCCCGGCTTTGAGCCATCAAAGGCTACTGACGGGCATATTAGTATATTGAATAAGAACGAATGGGTTTCTAATAGTGAGATAACATATTGGGGGCAGATTAACTATCCCTGGATTCAACTAACGTGGAACACTACCAAATTCATTGATAAAGTGATCCTTTATGACCGCCCCAATGAAGAGTCACATATTGCTGGAGGTGTTTTGCACTTCAGTGATGGTAGCAAAATAGACGTTTTACAAATTCCAAACGATGGAACCGGAAAGGTGATTTCATTTTCTTCAAAATCCGTAAAATGGATCCGGTTTGAAGTGACAGATGGTGATGGAATTGGCTTAGGATTTTCAGAAATAGAAGTCTATCCCTCACCTATGGATTACCCGGACTACATTTCCTGGGTAGATCCATATATAGAAACTACACGTGGAAGATATTTCTTTTTTGTTACTGGTTCCAGGCCATTTGGAATGATCAGTTCCGCTCCTTTGACACGAAATAAAAATCAGTATGGAGGTGGTTACAACTATAATTCAATGGAGATATTGGGTTTCCCGCAAATACATGGCTGGATGCTGTCGGGGTTAACGCTAATGCCAACTACCGGAAATGTGGATCCCACCAAAGGAGAACAGCATTGGAAATCCAAATTTTCGCACAATGGTGAAATTGTCCAACCTGGATATCACCGTTTATATTTAAATGATTATAATATTTGGGTAGAACAAACAGTAACAGACAGAGTAAGTATGTATCGTATCTCCTTTACTAAAGATGCTCAAGCGAATTTATTGTTGAATTTGGGAGGATATTTGGCTACATCCACCATGACAAATGCACAAGTTAATAGAATTAACAATACTGAGTTAGAAGGGTCATTTACTTCTACCGGCAGATTGTGGGGTGGCCCTGAAAAGGTTAAAATATTTTTTGTAGCTCATTTTGATCGCCCATTTGAAAAACTGAATGGATGGTCAGACACAACTATGCATTATAATATATCCAGATTAAAAGGGCCTTCAGAAAGCATTCCGCAAAGGAAAAAAGGTTGGAGCTATCACGATGCTCCAACGGCTGGAATTAGCGCAATTTATAATGTGAAAGCTGGAGATCAGGTACATGTTAAATTTTCTATCTCCTATACCAGTATAGAAAATGCACGTAATAATTTAAAAAAGGAGTGCGATCATTGGGAGTTTGACAAAGTAAAAAAAAGCACTAAGGATGAATGGAACGAATGGCTTGGACGAATAGATGTTAAAGGAGGAAGTACAGCCCAAAAAATTAAGTTTTATACCGATATCTGGCATGCTCTGTTGGGAAGACACAAAATAGACGATTACAGCGGAGATTATCCGGATTATACTGAGGGTGAGAAAGTTGGTTCTCATACGAGAAATGCGAAATTAAAAATACGTACTTTACCAAAAATAAGCACAGGTAAGCCAAAATTCCATATGTATAACTCTGATGCCCTTTGGCTAACCCAATGGAATTTAAACATATTATGGGGATTGGCCTGGCCTGAAATGCTTGATGAGTTTTCAGCCTCATTAGTTCAATATGCCGATAACGGGAAATTATTACCACGGGGGCCATGCGCCGGAGGTTATTCATACATTATGACCACATGTCCGGCCACTAACCTGTTGGTTAGCACTTATCAGAAAGGATTGATGACAAAAACCGATGTTATCCATGCCTATGAAACCATGAAAAGAAATCATATGCCGGGCGGAATGATGGGAATTGATACTACCTACATTGAAAAAGGTTACCAATCGGGAAATGCAGGAATTACATTGGAAGCAGCCTTTCAGGATTGGGCCCTATCACAAATGAGCAAGGACGAAAAAATGAAAAAAGATGCCCGCTACTTTTTGAAACGTTCTAATGGCTGGAAAGCCCTTTTTAATGCAGATCAGAACCTAATTTTTCCTAAAGATGATAAGGGGCGGTGGCTTCATAATAACCCGTTAAATGGCCAGGGGTGGGTTGAGGCAAATTCATGGCAGGCTACTTGGTCTGTATCGCATGATATTAATGGTCTGGCTAATTTAATGGGAGGCACTGATTCCCTGTGCAGCAAACTAAACTATGCCTTTGAGCAGGCAGCTTCACAAGACTTCGTTTTTGGCTATAGCAATGGATATATTAGTTATGCTAACCAACCCGGATGTTCCAATGCACATGTTTTTAACTATGCCGGCAAGCCATGGTTAAGCCAATATTGGGTTAGAAGAGTAAATCAACAAGCTTACGGAGCAATCACTCCTGACAAAGGATATGGCGGGCACGATGAGGATCAGGGGCAAATGGGGGGAGTAAGTGCTTTAATGTCCATAGGTCTGTTCAGCCTTCGAGGAACAGCAGCTTCGGATCCGGTTTATGATATTACAAGTCCTGTTTTTGATGAAATAACATTGAATTTAGATCCCATGTATTATTCAGGCAATAAATTTGTGATAAGAACTTATAATAATTCTGATAAAAATTACTATATCCAAAAAGCAAAATTTAATGGTAAATTACTTGATCATTTTTGGTTCAAACATGATGATTTTGCTGCAGGAGGAATACTGGAACTATGGTTAGGGCCTACACCAAATAAGAACTGGGGAACAGGGAAGCTTCCTAAATAATAAAGACTGAAGCTTAGAAAGTCTTGATTCTTGACTTTAAAAGTCTCAATACGAAAATCTCACTAATCTGCACTCATAAAGTGAAGAGTGATTGCCGTTTCACTATTTTGATTGTGATTTTGATTTTCATTGAAGTTGAAGTTGAGAAAGTCTTAGCTCTTGATTCTTGACTCTAAAAGTCTCAATTGAGGTTTATAAGGCGAAAAGTAATTGAGTGATTAGGCTTTGGGAAGAACAAGAAAATAGAAACTGCGTCATCCTGAGTGTAGCGAAGGATCTCATATTACGCTGTTTTTATTTTCGATGTACAGGTGTCGCTCCTCCGGAGCTTTTTCCATATGATTGCTTAGCCCTTACAGATGTTGCGCCCCTCCGGGTTGGGAATTAGTTTGTAGTGTTAAAAGTTATTGATATTGCTTTTCGCTCCTGGCTTTTTTGGTGATATTGATTTTCATTTTGATTACCGTCACCCTAAGCCCCGCCTGCTTCGCTTAGTCGGGCAGGCCTGCCAAAGGGTTGATTGAAGTTGAGGTTGAGAAAGTCTTGGCTCTTGATTCTTGGCTCTAAAAGTCTCAATACTAATTGATTTCAACCACGGAGTGTAACAGAGTTTGGCACAGACTAACACAGAGTTTTACTTGTTATTTTGATTTTGATTTTGATTGTAATTGTAATTTAATAAGTTGAGATTGAAGTTTATAAGGCGAAAAGTGATTGAGTGATTAGGCTTTGGGAAGAACGAGAAAATTAAAACGGCGTCATCCTGATCCCGCACGGCGGGAGAAGGATCTCATATTACGCTGTTTTTATTTTCGATGTACAGGTGTCGCTCCTCCGGAGCTTTTTCCATATGATTGCTTAGCCCTTACAGATGTTGCGCCCCTCCGGGGCTGGGGATTAGTTTGTAGTGTTAAAAGTTATTGATATTGCTTTTCGCTCCTGGCTTTTTTGGTGATATTGATTTTCATTTTGATTACCGTCACCCTAAGCCCCGCCTGCTTCGCTTAGTCGGGCAGGCCTGCCAAAGGGTGGATTGAAGTTGAAGTTTTATAACGAGAAAATTAAAACGGCGTCATCCTGAGTGTAGCGAAGGACCTCCCGAATGACTAAAGGCATTCTCTCAGGCGGGTCTCATATTACGCTGTTTTTATTTTCGATATAAAAGTGTCGCTCCTCCGGAGCTTTTTCTATATGATTGCTTAGCCCTTACAGATGTTGCGCCCCTCCGGGGCTGGGGATTAGTTTGTAGTGTTAAAAGTTATTGATATTGCTTTTCGCTCTTGGCTTTTTTGGCGATATTGATTTTCATTTTGATTCGCGTCACCCTAAGCCCCGCCTGCTTCGCTTAGTCGGGCAGGCCGGCCAAAGGGTTGATTGAAGTTGAAGTTTTATAACGAGAAAATTAAAACGGCGTCATCCTGAGTGTAGCGAAGGATCTTATACTACGCTGTTTTTATTTTCGGTTTAAAAACCCATTACCGCTTGGCAGGAATTGCTTCCGCCATAAACCGGCGGTGACAACACCGCCCGGGGCTGAAGTTTAGTTTTGATTGTAGTTGAAAGGTCATGGCTCTTGGTTCTAAAAATCTTACTACTTGATACTCACTACTCTGTACTATTCTTTTCTCGCAAAGACGCAACGGCACCAAGTTTTTTAGCTTTTGGCTCCTGTCATTTTGATTCCCGTCACCCTGAGCCCCGCCTGCTTCGCTTAGTCGGGCAGGCCGGCCAAAGGGTTGATTGAAGTTGAAGTTTTATAACGAGAAAATTAAAACGGCGTCATCCTGAGTGTAGCGAAGGATCTTATACTACGCTGTTTTTATTTTCGGTTTAAAAACCCATTACCGCTTGGCAGGAATTGCTTCCGCCATAAACCGGCGGTGACAACACCGCCCGGGGCTGAAGTTTAGTTTTGATTGTAGTTGAAAGGTCATGGCTCTTGGTTCTAAAAATCTTACTACTTGATACTCACTACTCTGTACTATTCTTTTCTCGCAAAGACGCAACGGCACCAAGTTTTTTAGCTTTTGGCTCCTGTCATTTTGATTCCCGTCACCCTGAGCCCCGCCTGCTTCGCTTAGTCGGGCAGGCCTGCCGAAGAGTTGATTGAAGTTGCCGTTGAAGTTGAAATGTCTTGGCTCCTGATTCTTGGTTCTAAAAGTCTCAATACTAATTGATTTCAACCATGGAGTGTAACATAGTTTGGCACAGACTAACACAGAGTTTTACTTGTTATTTTCATTTTGATTTTGATTGTAATTGTAATTTAATAAGTTGAGATTGAAGTTTATAAGGCGAAAAGTGATTGAGTGATTAGGCTTTGGGAAGAACGAGAAAATTAAAACGGCGTCATCCTGATCCCGCACGGCGGGAGAAGGATCTCATATTACGCTGTTTTTATTTTCGATGTAAAGGTGTCGCTCCTCCGGAGCTTTTTCCATATGATTGCTTTGCCCTTACAGAGGTTGCGCCCCTCCGGGGCTGGAGATTAGTTTATAGTGTTAAAAGTTATTGATATTGCTTTTCGCTCCTGGCTTTTTTGGCGATATTGATTTTCATTTTGATTCCCGTCACCCTAAGCCCCGCCTGCTTCGCTTAGTCGGGCAGGCCGGCCAAAGGGTTGATTGAAGTTGAAGTTTTATAACGAGAAAATTAAAACGGCGTCATCCTGAGTGTAGCGAAGGACCTCCCGAATGACTAAAGACATTCTCTCAGGCGGGTCTCATATTACGCTGTTTTTATTTTCGGTTTAAAACCCTTTGCTTGTTTGGCCGGAATTGCTTCCGCCATAACCGGCGGTGACAACACCGCCCGGGGCTGAAGTTTAGTTTTGATTGTAGTTGAAAAGCCTCGGTTCTAAATCTCATGAGTGATCGGTTTTACACAGTTAGGCGGAGTTGCCTCCACCGTCTCCTCAAACCCTACGCAAACACATTCTCAACACCGGAGTCAAGCGTAAACAAAAAGGAAGACTCTGAATTTTCCGTCTTGCGGCGTAACTTTTTGATGTCCATATTGCTTGGCAACAGATACGTGATGTTCAAATCGGGCCGAATGCTATCAGTGTAAATACTGGATCTGTCCCTGGTGGATACTTTAAACTCCACTTTTCGTGAAATACGGGCTAACGTCTTCAAACGATCAATAGATTCCTGCACTACGTTCTCAGATGCATCTTCATTCATAAGTACATGCATACGCACTTTGGCGTTCCAGTTTTTTCTAAGCAAGTAGGTGGTGAGCATGCTTAGGTTAAAGTGCCTGGGTTTATTCTCATCCAGCCCAATAATATCTTCACTGCGTAACCAAAGGGTAATATTTCTTTCCAGTCCGGTACCTACTTTGCGGTAAGGAATGTAGAGATATAATCCATAGCCGTGGTCGTGTACAATATTCAGCAGATTTTGGTAGAGTTCATCTTTAGACTCATCATCGGTTAAACTAATAAAAACCGTATTAGGCTTATATACATTGGCCTGAAAAGCCTGTAAACTGGCATTCATTCCGCTTAAAAAGTCAGTTCCTTCAACCGTTGCAGCCGTACACGAAACCTTGTTATTCATGAAATGCATTCGAATCTGTTCAAATCTTTTTTGCATCCGGCTCCGGTTATGCTCATCTGCAAAACCAAGAATTTTAATGGCTCCCTTAGGCCTTGCCAATGAGGCCAGTATCTTGTAACTGCGCACTACATCGTTAATGCCGTAGGCAGGTATAACCATGCTGGGTTGCCATGCCCTGGTTTTAGCCGGTGGCAAAGCATTTACCATACGGGTTGCCCAGCCCGAGAGAGCATTAAACATACCGCTTCGGGCATCGCCGCGTTCACTTTCAAATTTTTTGCGCATGAGCAAAACATAAGCCAATATCACCAGGCCCACCGCTATAAAGGATACGGTAGAATTGATAATGAACATGGTGAAGAAGCAACCAATAGTACCCAAAAGAGGAACAATGAGCGGAACACGTAATGTAGGCCTGAAGCTTACCTGTCCAAGGCTTTGCTCTATCAACACCACTACGTTGATCATGGCATAGGTTATTAAGAAAAACATCGTCAGCAGTGGCGCAATGGCATTCAGGTTTCTTAATAGCAAGGCCAGGGCCACCAGTATTGCCGTTATATAAAGAGCGTTTGTGGGCTCACCTCTCTCATCCATAGCAGCTATTTGATTATTGGCGAAGAGAATTTTTTTTCTCCCCAGTGCATTTAATATTCTTGGTGCACCAACGATAGATGAAAGTGCCGATGAAAAGGTTGCCCCCAACAATCCGGCCAGCACAATAGGTGTCCAAAATGCTTTCTCTATAAGAATATTATAGTTTTCTGCCAGTTCTTTCGGAGTTGCAATTAATGCTAACAGCACAGCTAATGCAATATAGATGATGGTACAGATAACCTGAGATAAAATGGTTCCTTTCGGAATGCTGTGACGTGGGTTTTTCAAATCGCCACTCATATTTGCACCGGCCATAATACCGGTAACCGCAGGGAAATAGACGGCAAAAACGATCCAAAAATTACTGCCTGAAAAACCGTTTTCCGGTGAACCGGGATACTTACCAAAAAGTTGAATATCGGTATTTATAGGCGTGTTTGTTAAGGCCAGTCCTATAGAAATTAGCGAGCCGGCTATAACGGCCAGTATCACATACTGAATTTTAAAAGCCACATCGGTACTGATTAATGCAATGGCCACTATGGCAAAAAATGTAATAAAATCGACGACAAGGGCGGGATGATCCGGGAAGATGAAATTCCAACCTTCCCGAAAACCAAATATATACATGGCTACGGCAAATGCCTGGGCCAGGTATAAGGGTATGCCTATGGCTCCGCCAGCTTCCAAACCCAAAGACTGTGATATAATTGAAAATGCTCCTCCTGCCTTTATTCGAATATTGCTGGTCATAGAAGACATGCTCAAGGTGGTAAAAAAGGTAATGGCAGAGGCCAGCAGAATAATGGCAATAGCACCCAACAAGCCGGCATTACCAACTACCCAACCTTCCCTCAGATACATTATAACTCCAAGGATGGTAAGGGTTGTGGGAGTGAAAACCCCCTGAAATGTTCCGAATTTTTTAGCCATGCCTACAGCAAATTAAATTTCAGAGAAAAATAAGGTATTCTTACCACAAATTATCCTACTTGCTATTTCCTTCTTCCGGACATATTTTTCCAAATACCTTAGAATTTAGGCCGTTTAATCATGAAATGAGCGGTTTACACATTCTCAGGGTAACATACTGAAGTAATTTAGTAACTTTAGAGTATATAAATTAATACCCAATACAAAAAACCTTCTACAAACAGCCATTTTATACTGATATGCAAGTAAGTTAGTTAAAAGGAAACTCCGTTTGTAATTAGTGTTTACTTAGGTATCGAATAAGGCTACCGTGTTGGGTAACAAAAATATACCCATGAAGCGCGCTATAATCATTCTCCTCCTTAGTTTCCCCATATTAATTCTTGCCCAAGACCGCTATTGGGTGGGCTCCGGTAATTGGTCAGATACAGCCAATTGGTCTGCCGCCTCGGGTGGCACTAGTGGTGCATCTGTACCAACAGCATCCAATAATGTATTCTTCGATGCAAACTCTTCCGGTACTGTAACAGTTGACGTTGATGGCAATGCGGCCAGTATATCTTTTGCCGGAACACCGGGCATAACCTTTACCGGAAGTGCCGCAAGAAACTTAACCATTAACGGCAGTTTTACGCTTAGTGCCAATGTTACAAATAGCTATCTCGGGCAAATCACCTTTGCAGGCAGTACGGGCGGCAGCATTACAAGCGCAGGCATTCTCATTCAGTCTGAACTTCTTTTCTCCGGTACAGGTAACTGGACGTTGCAGGATGACCTAACAACGAACAAGGATATAACTGTTGACAATGGCACATTTACGATAAACGGAAATACCCTGAACACGGGAGAACTGGGCTCAAACTCTGCAAGCTCCATGACCATTGACATGAGCAACAGCAACGTTCACCTTAGTAAATTTTTCCAGGGGGCAACCAATATGAACATCATTGCCTCCAACTCTACCCTATTCCTTGATGGAAGTGTCCCGGAACTGCGCGATGTCAACAACCAAACACTGCACCGGATAATCTTTACTGATGCAAATGCCACCGGACAGGTTAACAGCTCTACAGGTAACACTTTTCATGCCATTGACTTTATGGGCGATGGGCAGCTTAACGGCAGCCACACCATTGATACTATTTATACCCACGATGGTAAAACCTTGTCACTCGGTGCAGGTGAAACACAGACCATTTTAGACATAGTTGCAATTGGCGGTTGTACCAGCTTTATCACTATTAATTCTACCGTGGCAGGTTCACAGGCTAATATTTCCAAGAGCGGCGATAACCTGATATTAGAACAGGTAAACCTGCAGGATATTAACGCTACGGGTGGTGCTATTTTTACTGCCGAAAATTCCATTGACCTTGGCAACAACACCGGCTGGACCATAAACATAGGCCGGGATATTTATTGGGTTGGCGGCTCAGGTAATTGGGAAGATAGTGCTCATTGGTCAACAACTTCGGGCGGCACGCCGGGTGCCTGTTCTCCCGGGCAGTTTGATAATGTCTTTTTTGACGGCAACTCGTTTTCTGCCGATGGAGAGACGGTAAAATTATCGACCGGAGATGGATTGTGCCACAACATGGATTGGTCTGCTATTGATCAAAATGTGCAATTCACCCACTCCAGCACAAGTTATGACATCTTTATCCATGGCTCACTTTTCCTGGATCAAAAGCTGGACATCGTGCAAAATATAAATATTTTTATGGAATCCGGCGACTTAGGTGAAGGCATACTGAGCAACGGCTATATCTATGACCAAACCATTTATTTCCAGGGAACAGGAGAATGGAATCTGTTAGATGATATGGATGGATCCAGGATAATCCATAACAATGGGACATTTAATACCAATAACCACCTGGTTGATATGTATAATTGGACAGGGGCCGCAGCCGCCACTGTAAATATTGGATCATCTAATGTTATTATTAATGGATCCGGTGGAGCAGGATTCAGTTATACTGTCGGTTCTACGGTTCAACAAAACAATTCACACATCTACCTTCAAAACAGTGGCGGTGTGGTAAGGACGTACAATACAAATCTCAACTATATTGAGTATTCACAAACCGGATCGCTCGGTGGTTCCAACACATCCATTGACAGCTTGATCGCTTCAGATACTTTTACAATCAGTGCACCATCAAATTCCATATCGTGGATGGATTTGAGAGCAGATGCAACTTTTGCCCAAAATTTTGAAGTAGATACACTCCTGCTGGCACCTGGAGGCTATTATACCATGAATGGAAATAATACAGTTAATATTAATGATTCATTACGAGCTGTTTCAAATTGTACAGCCGGTTATTTACAAATTAGGGGAACAAGCACTTCGTTTACCTATACTCTGAATGCACCCTTTCAAGTTAAGGTGGACTTTGCACGACTTGAAAATATCACCGCCACGGGTGCTACTAATTTCCTTGCAAACAATTCTGTAGATATGGGTGGCAATACCGGCTGGACCTTTGATCCTGATCCACTACCAACAAGAACTCTTTATTGGGTTGGCGGAGCAACGGACTGGGAGTGGAATGACCCCGGCAACTGGTCACTTGCCAGTGGGGGAACCACGGGTGAATGTGTGCCGTGGCTAACCGATAATGTAATATTTGATGACAATTCATTCTCAGGTGCTGATGATGATGTGATCGTAGATGCAGACGATGCCTACTTCCATGATATGACCTGGACGGTTTCGTCTGGAGACCATCAATTACGGGCGGGAGCGCAAAATGCCAGTAAAGTCTTTCAAAGCGGCTCTTTACAATTATCATCAGTTGTTACAATAGGATCTAATGGCCATCCGAGCTGGGATTTTATCTCAACCGATACAAATGAAACCATTCAAAGCAATGGAGGTTCGTTTGCCACCGGCTTACTATTTAATGGTACGGCTACCTATGATCAGCAAGATGCTTTGAATAATACACATACAACTACTTTCAATACGGGTACTTACAACACAAATGGGCATAATTTTAACACGGGCTGGTTAACGGCAAATTCAGGTGCAACGCTCAACCTGGGAACATCCACTGTTACTTCGGGCTGTACCGCAAACTTTAACACCGGTAACCTAACTGCCGATCAGTCAACGGTAATCATTAACAGCAGTGGTTGTGCATTTAATTCTATTGCAGGCAATGCATTTGGCGCCGTTCTGTTCCCCAATGGCGGCAGTTTAAACGGGCCTGAGTGCACTTTCAACCTCGTTGAGTTTACCGGAGCGGGTTCTGCCAGAAGCGGAACGCAGGGAAAGGCGGTTTACAACACTTTAACATTCCATGATAACGGTAACATTTCCGGCAACGGGAATACCATGGGAACTTTGAATTTTGCAGCCGGCAAAGAATATACCTTTGCCTGGGGAAATATTGCAGATACTATTGGTACATGGAATGCTGTTTCCACCTGTCAGGAAGGATACATTGATATAAAGTCAAATACAACTACCAGCCAGGCTACGGTCTATTCCCCAAACAACCAAACACTGGATATTGTTAGGTTAAAGAACATGGCCGTGGCATCAGATTCTCCCGGTACATTTACTGCTAACAATTCGGTAGATAACCTGGGAAATACAATAGGTACGCCAGGCTGGATATTCAATTCTACGCCGAGATCTCTCTATTGGGTACCCGCCTTGCAAGATGATGGCGTTACCGTATCCGGAACCGGATTGTTCTCAGAATCCAAACATTGGTCACTTACTTCAGGTGGAACCGGTGGCGAATGTGTTCCTACCTTGATAGATGATATATATTTTGATGCGAATTCCTTTAATGGACCGGGGCAAAGTATGTCAATTGATGAAGAAACCTCCGTACATAGTATGATATGGGATAATGTTGATCCCGGGGCTACCTGGAGTAACTCCAATTTCAACTTGAATATTTTCGGTTCGTTGGTTTTGGACAGCAATATGGCCTATCAATATCAGCGTAATATTAGATTCAATAATAAAACTCCGGACATTGACAGCCTGAAAACTGAAAATGTAACCACCTTCAACAACTTGATCTTTAATGGCGACGGAACCTATAACCTGGTAGATTCCTTGAAAAACAATAGCCAAGCTAATCTTGGAGACCTGCGAATTAATGATGATATAACTTTTAACGCTAATGGAGAATATTTCGCCGCCCGATATATTGATATTGATGACAATGTAACCCTAAATATGGTTGGCAGCACGGCTGAAGTAGGCCCATACTCGATTGGCAGTTTTTATGTGGAGAACGGCGTGACCGTCAATGCTGACCAGTCAACGGTTAATGTGCTTGGAGTAGCCGGCTCTTTTAGTGCTGGTAACCACACCTTCTTTGATCTTAATTACCCCAATTCACTTGTTTCGGGGAGCCAGGTTAGCTTAAATTGTACATCTTGCACATTCCGAAGTGTTGATACAGAAAGAGGTTTACGTATTATCGGGAACAATACAATGGACAGCCTATTTTTTGCACCCGGTTTCATTTACACATTTCAGGCAGCAAGTAATACAACCATTAACGATCAATGGGATGCTTCAGGAGATTGTGCCGGAGATAATCTATCTACCGTTCAAAGCTCCTCATCAAACCAGGCCACTATTCATACGGTTAATTTTGTTCCTGCCGTTTCAGATGCCAAAATAAGCGGCCTCATCGGCTCCAGTGATGTAACCGGAAATCCTCCTTTCGATGGTTCCGGCTCTTACGATCTCGGAAACAATACCAATTGGGATTTCAGCTCCACGGCTACTGCACGAGATCTTTACTGGGTTGGTGATTCCGGTGAGTGGTATGAAGGCAGTCATTGGGCCCTCACCTCAGGTGGTCCGGGAGGCCAATGTCCGCCATTTGGCAACGACAATGTATTTTTTGACGCCAATTCATTCAACTCTACGGGTCAAACAGTTTCAATTCAATCAGCTGCTTTCTGTAATAATATGGATTGGTCGGGTTCAGGAACAGATGGCCCACGGCTGGCACTCCTATCCCCATTGACAATAGGAGGGTCGTTGACTTTTGACCAGGGCGTGCTTACTTCCGGTGGAAGTTGGACAATCACCTTCAGCGGAGATGATACGGAATCTATTATTATGAATAATGTTGACCATAATACCTACATGAATTTCACCGGTGGCGGAACCTGGAACTTGCAGGATGACCTGTTGATGCATGGTCACCAACTCACGATTACCAATGGCACGCTTAATACAAATGATAATGATATTTTCCTTTGGAGATTGATGATGACTTCAGGCACAGATCCCAAAACTCTTAATCTCGGCAACAGTGTCATTCATTGCAGTAATTCGGTTGATGTAAGTGGCAGTAATGTTACTTTGAATGCGGGCACATCTAATATTTTGTTTGATCTCGGTAGTGGAACTAAATACCTGTACACGGGCCTGGGGAATACTTTCTACAATGTGCTATTTACTGTCGGTAATACATTCAACAACATTTATGCCCCAACAAATACCGGAAACGATGCCACATTTAACAACGTAACATTTGAAGGAAATGGAAATCTTAGTGGTAGCTTCGCATATAACGATTTGACATTAAGTGCCGGGCACAACTATTCATTCCGCTATGATGAAACACAAACCTTCCTGGGTGATCTAATAGCCAATGGAACTTGTGATGATAGGATCTCGATCCAAAGCTCAAGTACGAATGTTGCAAATCCTACCACCTTCCTCAAAAATGGAGCAGATGTAAATGTTGAGAGTATAGATATAAACAACATTCACGCAACGGGAACAGCCACTTTTAATGCCAACAATGCCACAGAAGTAAACACCATGGGATGGAACATCGTAAATGGAAACGATGCCGTACTTTACTGGGTTGGTGGAACAGGATCGTGGGATGATAGAAGTCATTGGTCCTACACATCGGGCGGAGCAGGCGGAGCCTGTGAACCAGGCCAGAATAACAGCGTGGTGTTTGATGCCAATTCATTTACAGCTGCCGGTCAAACAGTTACCATACCGAGCAATGCTATATGCAATTCCATGACCTGGACCAGCGGAATGACCCCCGAATTGTTCGGTAATGATCTTCAGGATCTGCAGATCTATGGTTCCTTAGAATTAGAAACGGGTATGAACTTCAACTTTGCCGGCGATGTATTCTTCGAAAGTTTAATGACCGGTAATACCATTACATCTAACGGTCATACCATTCCGGGTGATCAGGTCATTTTCCAGGGCATTGGCGGTGGCTGGAGTTTATTAGATGACATGCGCATTGATGGTGACCTATTGCTTCGTAACGGAACGTTAGATATAAACGATAGCGATATTGTCTTCACGCAATTGGTATCCATTAACAACACCCCGCGTTCTCTATTGCTTGGCAACGGCCAAATAGTTGTAACCGGAGAAGGAGATGTCTGGGATTTAAACCCAACCAGTCTCACGTTTGATGCAGGTATGTCACATATATATTTTACGGGAACAAATGTTCAGTTTGATCCTAACTCTAATTTCACCTATTACGATGTTACATTCAATGAGCTATTGAGCAATATTCTGCTCCGCGGGCCAAATTGCGGATCTTCCGAAATCATTAATTCGGATAACGTCACATTTAACAACGTAACTTTTGAATGCGATGGGCAGATCTTTGGAGGGCATACTTACAACGATCTTACTTTCTCTCCCGGACACAGTTATGTGCTGGAATCTGCCAAAGTTCAAACTATCAATGGTGCTATGAATATTGAAGGCACATCGGGCAACAGGGTCACTATTATTGCTACAACAGCGGGCACCACGGGTATATTGGCCCCGTCTGACGGGCCTTTCTGTTTGCGTTGGTTGAATCTTACCGATAATGAAATACAAGGCTTTACCTACGCTGCCGGTAATAGTATTGATGGAGGCGGAAATGTGAACTGGGATTTTGCATCAACTCTCTGCGGCCCGTTGCCGGTTGAACTTACTTACTTTAATGCCGATGTTGTGGACAGGAAAGTACGGCTCACCTGGCAAACGGCTACAGAAACCAACAACAACTTCTTTACCATTGAAAGATCAATCGATGCTGTGAATTGGGAGTTTGTACTGGAAAAAGATGGTGCAGGTAATTCTTCCGTTGCAATCGAATATGAAGATTGGGACAATAACCCGTACTTCGGAAGGTCGTACTACAGATTGAAACAAACTGACTTTGACGGCAGCTTTGAATACTTTGATATTCGCGAGGTCTTTATCGACCAACTTGAAGAAGTACGGATTTATCCAAATCCGGTTAGAGATATTTTATTGATAGAAGGAGTTGACGCTGAATTAAAAGACATAAGAATGTTCAACAGTGTTGGTCAGCAAATATCCATAAGGCCTGAAAAGACAATAAATGGAATAAGAGTGAACCTGGATGCATTGGCCAACGGAATGTATTTTATTCACCTGAAAGACAAAGCATATCAGGTTGTCAAGCACTAATTTTACATATCGTTAATAGAAAAACCCGAGGGACAAGGCCTCTCGGGTTTTTTTATTGTTCAATACTATCTTCCTGTTTTGTGCGCGAGGTATTCGCTTAAATTAACAGATGTTGATTATCAATGAGTTAAGGTGTAAAGTTTGTGCAATTTGGGTGTCCCGTGGTATTTTTAGGCTGTGTTTGTTCGCAAAAAGAAGAATAAAAGTGGAAGCGTAAGCATCCAAATTATCTCGAAAGCGAGGGGAAAATATGAATTGATTAAAACTGTAGGTTGTGCCCAAACAATGCGTGAGGAGGAACTTCTTGCTCAACTGGCAAACATAGAGTTACAAAGGCTTAAGGGCTTACAATCACTTTTTGTGGAGCCGGAAGACCTGGTTATAGAAAACTTTGTAAACGGTATTGTCAACAATGATTTACGAGTGATTGGCCCCGAGATCATTTTTGGAAACATTTATGAAAAAATGGGTTTTCCTTTAGATGGGTGTCCCAATTATTTTAAATCCTTGGTATTAAGTCGATTAGTCTATCCAGGCAGTAAATTAAAAACAGTAGATTACTTCCGCAGGCACATGCATATAGATGTAAGTGTTTATTCGATTTATCGCTATTTAGATGAGTTGAGCAATTCCATTCAACCTCAAGTAGAACAAATTTGCTTTGGGCATACCAAGAAAGTTCTTCGAGGAAAAATAGGTGTTGTTTTCTACGATATATCCTCTTTGTATTTTGAAGCTTCCACCGAGGATGACTTTAGGATCATAGGTTATAACAAAGATGGCAAGCACCAACACCCACAGCTACTAATTGGTTTGCTTGTAAGCAGTCATGGCTATCCGATAGGTTATCAACTATTTGAAGGCAATACCTCTGAGACCAAAACACTTATCCCTGTTTTAAAGGCCTTTCAAAAGAGATTTTCGATCGACAAACCAATCATTGTAGCCGATTCAGCGATGTTATCTCAATCAAACATAGATGCCTTAGATCAACAGGGTTACAAATATATTTTAGGTGGCAGGCTAAAGAATGAAAGCCAAGAGAGCCAAAAAAAGATACTATCATTTAATGTACAACAAGATAAGCCCAGAGAACTCAAGACAAAAAACGGAAGGCTTATTGTCAGCTATTCGAAAAAGCGAGCCAACAAAGACCGGTTAAACCGTGAAAAAGGATTGAAACGGTTAGAAAAACGTGTACAGTCCGGTAGGTTAACCAAAAGTCATATCAATAATAGAGGATACAACAAGTATTTGAAATTATCCGGCACTATGAATGTGCGCATTGATTACAACAAGTTTAACGATGATGCAAAATGGGATGGTTTAAAAGGCTACATCACCAATACAAGGTTGTCTAAACATAAAGTAATAAGTAATTACAGCCACTTGTGGCAAATTGAGAAGGCCTTTCGCATCTCAAAGACCGATTTACGAATACGTCCTATTTATCATCGTTTAAAGAATAGAATTGAAGCTCACATCTGTATTTGTTTTGTTGCCTATGCTATTTATAAAGAATTAGAGAGATTATTGGTCAACAACAAGATAGAAGTAAGTGCATCAAAGGTTATAGAAAGCATTAAAGAAATAAGGCAGTTGCAATACACACTACCCAAATCAAGGAAAGTGAAAACCAAAATATTGCAACCTGACCAACTCCAAATACAATTACTTAACCTAAAAATTTAGGAGTGGGTGTCCCATTGCACAAAACAGGAGGCCTCTCGGGTTTTTTTATTGTTCAATACTATCTTTACTGTATGAAATACATCATTTTAATATGTGCAAGTGTATTCCTTTTTGCTTGCAACAAAGGCAATAACGATATGGAAAGTTCTACTTATTTCGCTGATAAAACCGTAGAAGCTTCTTGCGGTCAATGCCAGTTCAATATGGAGGGCGAGGGTTGTGACCTCGCGGTAAGAATTGACGGTCAGGCATATTGGGTCGATGGCACCGGACTTGACGACCACGGTGATGCCCATGCCGAAGACGGCTTTTGTGAAGCAGTTCGCCAGGCCAAAGTAACGGGGTCCGTTAAAGAAGGGCGGTTTCATGCAAAGAGCTTTGAGTTGTTACTGGAGCAAAAAAACTAGGTTGCTTTTTTTGGTACACTTATCAAGTACTAAAGCACGTTTATGAATAAAATCTTGCCGATTTTTTCTTTTTTCATTTTTCAATCTTCATTTTCACACCTGAATGAAACTCCTAATAATCGGTTCCGGAGGAAGAGAACATGCCCTGGCCTGGAAATTAGCCCAAAGTAAGCGTGTTAAACAGATATTTGTGGCTCCCGGCAACGCCGGCACATATACTGAGCCGAAATGCCTGAATGTAGAGATCTCCGGTAATACACAACTGCTCGAATTTGCCAAAAAAGAAAAGATTAATATTACCATTGTTGGCCCCGAACAACCTTTGGCCAACGGTATAGTTGATGATTTTGAAGCAGCGGGATTCCGTATTTTCGGCCCCAATAAACAAGCCGCTCAGTTAGAAGCCAGCAAGGCATATTCGAAAGATTTTATGCAAAGGCATGGCATGAAAACAGCCACTTACAGAAACTTTAACAAGTTCTCCGAGGCATGGCAGTACCTGCAGGAAATAGATTACCCTACTGTTGTAAAAGCCAGCGGACTGGCTGCCGGAAAGGGCGTTATTATTTGCCGAAATTTCAAAGAAGCCGAAGATGCGCTAAAAGCCATTATGCAGGATGAAAAATTCGGTAGTGCCGGCAGTGAAGTGGTTATTGAAGAATATCTTGAAGGATGGGAAGCATCCATTCTTTCAGTTTGTGACGGAAAAACCATATTGCCTTTTATATCGGCAAAAGACCATAAGAAAATCGGGGAAGGAGAAACCGGACTGAACACCGGGGGAATGGGCGTTATTGCTCCTAATCCGCTTTTCACCAAAACGCATTGGAAAGCATTTGAACGGGATATTCTCTACCCTACTTTGCAAGGCATTCAAAAAGACGGCCTGGACTTTAAGGGTGTGATCTTTTTCGGCTTAATGATCACCAAAAAAGGTGTGCATTGCCTGGAGTACAACTGCCGGTTTGGAGATCCGGAAACTCAGGCCGTATTGCCACTTCTGGAAAGTGATCTTTTAGATATTATTGAAGCCACTATTGATCAAAGTTTAGATGTTTGCCATCCGGTTTGGAGCAATGACCATAGTTGCTGCGTTGTAGGTGTGAGCGACGGCTATCCCGGCAGTTATGAAAAAGGTAAGGAAATTACGGCGGATACCTTTGTAGAGTGCAAACTGTTTCTGGCCGGTGCACAAATTGGAGGTGGTAAAATGATCACTTCAGGCGGCCGGGTGCTCAATGTAACAGCAACGGCATCTACCCTGCAAAAAGCCCGCGATATGGCATATGCCGGAATGGAAGGCCTGCATTTTGAAGGGATGTATTACAGGAAGGATATTGGAGAACTCTAAAGTGAACTATACCAATATTCTCGTATTGTTTCGGAACTCATACCAGTCTTTCCCTATCTATTACAAAAACTCCTTTATGCCCTCCTCAAAACTTACAGCTCTAAAAACCTTTAGGATGGTGCCGCTTTTATCTGTTAAAAATTTGAAAGGCACACCGCCCGCTTCTAATTTATTGTAGAGCTCATCTTTAATATCATAGAGCTGAGGCCACGGTGTATTGTCTTTTTCAACGGCTTTTTGAAATGACTCCATTTTATCGGCTGTTCCCAGGCCAATAACCTCAATACCTTTGGCTTTATACTCTTTGTACTCAAACGCTCTGTTAAACGTTCTGCAAGGTGCACACCACGATGCCCACAGATCAATGAGGTAGTATTTGGCATCACCGTTAACAATGTAATCGCACAGCTCTACTTCCTCTCCTGAATTCATGACTACCGCGGTAGAATTAAATTCTTTACACAATGATTCGCCCTCCAATTTATCCCATTTGGCAAACATCTGAGCCCGTTCATCTACCTTTTGTTTTAGTTCACGGCCAATCTCGGTCTCCCAATCTTCCGGCTTTATTTTTTTAAGCAGTCCTTCGGGTACATAGCCGGAAAACTGAATCAATAAACTGTCTGTATGCACATTACCGTAGGCATCGGCATATGCTTGTAACAATTTTTCATTGTTCAAACCGCTTAAATATTGTATGGAATCGTTGTGGGCATAGTCTGCCGATGTCTTTGGTTCATCTATCAATTGATCCATTAAGCCATTAAACGTTGTACTGTAGTGCTCAAGTTCGGCCAATATTTCTGCTTCGTTCGGGTAAGCAGGCACATCTTTTTGTTTTGTTTTACAACCAAATATGGTCAGAGCAATTATAAAACCGGTGATTAATGATCTCATGTAATTATATATTTAGATTTTAGTTTTTGACGCCGCATCTTAGCACTATGTTACAACAACATAGCATTATAAAGCATCGGTTTTGTGTGGTTAACTAAACGCTTGCTCTCCCGCAGCAGGGTATATATCTGAATCAACATAGTGCCATTCTGGCATTTAAATACCAGGTAATGTTTTTGTTTCCTGAGTTTGGCATAGTTTTCGACAAAAACAACATGAAAAAGCAAATAGCGTTTTATTCGTTAACTAAACTAAAAAGTAAAAAATGAGAAAATTGATTTTAGTAGTATTGGCATTAGGGATTTTTCAAATTGCAGCGGCACAGAGTAATACTTCTTTGGGAATTAAGGGAGGTTTAAATGTGACCAATATTACGTCGGATAGTCAAACTAATTCTGATAATAACTTTGGCTTAGATGATCCGTCCACTAAGCTGAGTTTTCATGCAGGTCTTGCCGGTGATATAAAGTTTGCCGAAATATTTGGATTAGGCTTAGAAGCACTTTACTCCAGACAAGGCACAAAAACAGAAGGGAACACAGGTTTGGCAGGTGATTTTAGCAACGACTTTAAGCTGGATTACATAACAATTCCATTGTTGGGTAAGTTGTATTTGGGCGATTCCTTTAATATTCACGCCGGATTACAACCCGGATTTATTATCAATGCCAAACAGGAGTTGGAGTCAGAACTGTTGGGCAAATCAACCACCGATCTTACGGAGAGTGATGCGATCAAAAACTTTGATCTATCTATACCCATTGGAATTGGAGTGAATACAAATACCGGATTTTTCAGCGATTTGCGATACAATTTAGGTACTACAGCCGTTTTTAACGGTGAGAACGATGATTCGGACTATAGCTCAAAGAATAGGGCATTGCAGGTGAGTTTGGGTTTTAATTTTAATTAATAAAGCCACTATAAATATAAAGGGTTGCTTACACAAGCAGCCCTTTTTTGTTTGATTAGTAACTGATACCATTTCTGCTTAAAAGACTCACTTTAACCCAAATTATGCAATAGAAAATCTATTCCGTGCTGAAATTGCTTCAAAATCAGCGTTTCACTGTATTTTTCAGCTTCACCATAGCGGTGCTATGCTAAATCTTCCAAAATGCCTGATTTTATTGCTCTTTCAGCACTCATTACAAAGTTCTACTGCATAGTTTGGGTTTAAAAATTGTTCTTTTTTATTCAGGAATCATCAAGTAGAACTGGTATAAGCCCTTGGGTATTATGAATCCAAAGTAGGCATGATTAAAATGTAGTTTGTACTTCGTCCTCCCTCACCGGAATCTGACAGAACGCCTTTGTCTATTAGATCCTGTATATCTCTAAGTGCCGTATCTCTGTGCACTTTGGTCATCTTCGCCCACTTGGAAGAAGTTAACTTCCCGACAAATTCACCTTGAAGTCTATTGATCATCTTGATCTGTCGCTCATTGAAATAGGTTTTTTTATGCAGCTCCCAGAATTCTGCTTTCACTAATATCTTCGAAAGCGTTTCATTTGTGGCGATAAGAGCCTCAGTAAGCCGCTCAAAGTACCATACTAACCATTGACTTATATCCAGACTTCCCTTTTGTGTAGATTCCAGTATATTATAATATCCTTTTTTGGCTTTCATTAATTGGGCAGACATACTGTAAAATCTTTGATTTGTTCTGTCAGACCTGGCCAACTGACAATCAGCTATTGCTCTTGCTATTCTGCCATTACCATCATCAAAAGGGTGAATACTTACAAACCATAAATGAGCTACTGCCGATTTTACCACTGGTTCCATGTTTTCATCGGTATTGAACCAATTCAAAAACTTATTCATTTCACTCTCAATGCGTGATGCATCCGGTGCGGTATAATGGATTTTTTCTTTACCCAAAGGACCCGATACAACCTGCATAGGGCCATGCGTATCATTTCTCCATTCACCAACTTTAATCTTATACATTCCACTTCTTCCTGTGGGGAATAGAGCGGCATGCCAATCACATAATCGATCCTTAGTTAAGAGAGCTTTGTAATTCTGTGTTGCATCTAACATCATCTCTACAACGCCCTCCACATCCCGGCTTGCAGTAGGCAACCCCGAAATGTCCATTCCAAGAGTTTTTGCCACCGATGACCTTACTTCTCCGGGGTTTAATAGCTCTCCTTCAATTTCACTTGATTTTAGAACGTCTTCTGTTATCGTTTCAAGGACAGCTTCATTTCTGAGTTCAAACCCAATGCTTTCCATTCTTCCAATTAATCTACCTTGCAGATCGCGTACTTTCGCTACATAAAGGATTAAGATGTCATTATCCCACTTGAAGTTTGGCCAGTTTTTATTCTGATGAAAATACATTGAACTCAACTTTATTGCCGGAATTTATACGGCAAATATATTAATTTTTTGACGGAAAGGAGATTTTCTGCCGCTCATTTTACGGCGGTAACAAGATTAGAAAAAACGGAATTCGAACTTGCAGGGACTCATACCATTTCTACTTAAAAGATTCACTTTAAAAATTGTTCTTTTTTGCCTATACATCTTCATAAAATTTAGCAATAGCTACGGCTATTCCGAAATTTTCTTCATCGCCTAGTCAAAAAACTCCTGCTTTTTATTCGGGAATCTCTCAAGTAGAACTGGTATCAGTTGGTTGTTTCAACAAGCAGCCCTTTTTGTTTGATTAGTAACTGAATTCCATAAATCAACAGATGGCCATTAATGTCTAAAAGTCTTAAGTCCAAGATCTAAGAAATTCCCCAACTTTGAAACGTGCAACAATACCTCCATTTATTAGATAAAATTCTTACTGAAGGAACGGACAAAAGCGACCGAACCGGAACCGGCACACGCTCCATTTTCGGCCATCAAATGCGCTTTGACCTGAGTGAAGGATTTCCATGTATTACGACCAAAAAACTGCATTTACGCTCTATTATCCATGAACTGCTGTGGTTTTTAAAGGGTGATACCAACATCAAATATTTGCAGGAAAACGGAGTGCATATTTGGGACGAGTGGGCCGATGAAAATGGCGATCTCGGTCCGGTTTACGGCTACCAATGGCGTAGTTGGCCAACCCATGATGGCCGAACCATTGATCAGATTCAAAACGCTATTGATCTCATCAAAAACAACCCCGACAGCAGGCGCATAATTGTAAGTGCCTGGAATCCGGCCTTTATTGAAGAAATGGCCTTGCCACCTTGCCATACTATGTTCCAGTTTTATGTTAGCCCGCCTCGTCACACTGAGCTTGACGAAGTGTTAGGCGAGGCTAAACCACGCCTCAGCTGCCAACTCTACCAACGCAGTGCTGATGTTTTTCTGGGAGTACCCTTTAACATTGCCAGCTATGCCCTTCTCACTATAATGATGGCACAAGTTTGCGATCTGGAACCCGGCGATTTTGTACACACTTTTGGTGATGCACATTTGTACTCTAACCATTTTGAGCAGGCTGAACTACAGTTGAGCCGCACACCTCGTGAACTACCTACCATGAAGATCAATCAGGATGTGAAAGATCTGTTCGCCTTCAAATTTGAAGACTTTGAATTATCTAACTATGATCCGCATCCGCATATTAAAGCAATGGTAGCGGTATGATCCGAGCTATTTAAGTTTAAAAAAGTGTGTAACAAGCCACTGCTTATACAACGGATTTATCATCTCGGTTCTATTACCTGCTACATCCAATATTTCCTTGTCTGTTAATGCCTGCTTTGACCGTAAAACGGTAGATGAAGTACCCAAATCATATTTGCGAATCGTATCTTTTGAACTGAGCTGGTTCTCACCACTTAAGAACGCCTTCAGATAGTTTAACTGCTTATTAGTGAGTTTGTCTGTTTCGGTTTGAAACAACATATCCATTTGGCTTATCAGGTCTGCTAAGGCACTTTCTACTGTTGCAGGTTTTGCCTCAGTTTCCGTACGCAACCACACGGCCTGTGCCAATTGCTGTACATAATATGGGTGGCATTCTACTGTTCGGGCTATTTCAATGGCTAAGTCCGGTACTATGTTTTTTCCGGTGTCACGGAACCTTTTTACAATAAACTTTCGCCAGTCATCTTCCTGTATTTTTTCAAGGAAAATAAGCTCACCAAAATTGTAGAAAGGCATATTAGGTTTGGTAAACACTTCGGTCATCATGTGCCGTTTACTCCCATATAAACAATAACAGACATGTTGATGATGCTGCCAACTGGCACGCAATTTTTTCTGAATTGCTTTATGTTGTTCGAAATGCGCAATATTTTGAAATTCATCAATACATATCACCATTTTGGTTTTTTTGGCCGCACATAAACTTTCCGCCAAATCAAGTATCTTATCAGGACTTTTCTTTATTTCTGCCCAGTTCAACCCCAGGGTAAACTCCTGCCAGTTGTCAGGTGAATATTTTATTTCGGGAATAACTGTTTTAAGAAAAGATTTAACGTTTTCAACTAACTCTGTCCATTTCCCTGAAAAGCTTTTCAATACTTCCTGCGCTAACTTTTGATAAAACTCTTCCTCGGTTCTTATGTTATAGAGATCCAAAAAACAGACTTTCAATTTTTTATTCGCTCTTTGTGCCTTACGTGCTGTATGTTTCACGAGAGAAGACTTTCCCCACCGGCGTGGAGAAATAATTATGGTATTTAGCGATGCGTTGTAGTTGTTAATCAGCCTGGTCTGCTCTTTTTCTCTGTTGGTAAACTCCTTGCTTACCACTACCTGGCCGTAAGTAAATGGCATAGACATAGTACAAATATAATACACAATTTTGTAAGTTACAATAATGTAAGTTACAATAATGTAAGTTACAATGGCAGTGCCGATGTTTTTCTTTTAACTAAAAGCCAATAATTCCCATTGATGCCAAAACCCCTCCAACCTTTACTTTCGTATAAGCTCCGGCTTCACCAATATTTCGATTGTACAACCTCGCGGCAGGGATCAACTGAACCTTACCGGCCTTAAACTCATACCCTCCGCCCGCTGTCCATCGTACATAACCATCTTCAGGTACATGATTACCCCGGTAAACATCATAACCAAGCCCTGCCAAAAGAAAGGGTGTATTTTTATTATCCTTTAAAAAATACCTCCCTTCTCCACCTACTGCAACAATAATGGGAACCGGAGAATTAAATCCCACATTCAGCAGATTTCCTCCTAGCGAAAAATTAGGCGTTACAAAAAAACCTGCAGAAGCAGATAACATGTAGTTTGCTCCGGTTTTCAAATCCGGAGTTGACCCTGAGGAAGAGTACGAATGCCATGAAAAAGTTTCAAATCCAACTTCAGGAATAAAAAAGAAACCTACATGCTTATCGTTGTCTTGCGAAAAGCTTGACAGGGAAAGGAATAAAAGTATTGTTGCCGGCATGAGATTTCGCATGATCTTATTGTGTATTTTATTTATTTGCCAAATGTAATATTTATCCCCCTACTCCGGCAAATCGGGCGCAAGGTATAACTCAATATTCCTTAACAATGGCGGAGCTTTAGATTTAGTAATGTTTACCCTGATCTTTGTGGCTTTCACGGTATCAAACCGTAAAATACGTTTATATCCGATGGTGGTTTGCTCATCAATAAGTTGCCATTGACCATCTATTTCAGCCTCCACGGTAAAACCGGATATTCGCTGACCGAGTGGAATATACTCCTGCAACAAAATGCGGTTTACTTCTGTCGGATCTTTAAACGTTAGGGTAAGTGCGGCCGAAGTAACGGAATCGTCGGATGCCCAATACGTTTCGGGGTTTTCATCTAATACCTTTGCGGCATTGTACGACTTGTTTTTGCCTCTTACGTTTGTTGCCGAGGCTTTTGTTCCTAAGGCAAGATTGTGGGCAAAATCCTTATCAATTTGTGCTTTCAGGGCCATTAGTTGCTTCGCATCATTTTCATGCACCAGCCCCCTTGTATCCACCGGAAGGTTTAAAAGGAATGATGCATTACGACCAATTGATTTGTAATAGATATCTACCAAATGAGAAAGCGTTTTCACCTCATCGTCCTGATCGGGATGATAATACCAACCCGGCCTTATGGACACATCACATTCGGGCGCAACCCAATGTGTGCCATCTTCGTGTCCCGATTGTAACTCTATATAGTTTGGGTAACCCGGGTAAACCTCATGGAGGCGCAGTAAACTCCAGTTGGTTTCATTAACCCAGCCGCCTTCGTTACCCACCCAGCGTACATCCAATCCTCCATCGCTAAATATTACGGCATTAGGTTGAAGTTCACGTACTATACCAAATGTTTTGTCCCATTGGTAATAAGCATTGGCATCTATTTTACGCGTTTCATTAGCACCGCCATAATAGCCCGAGCCACCATTTGCCCCGTCAAACCACACTTCAAAAATGTCGCCATAATTTGTAAGAACTTCTCTCAACTGATTATAGTAGTATGTTATATACTCCGGACGGCCATATTCAGCATGGTTTCTATCCCATGGCGACATATATATCCCCAGTTTTAAACCGTATTCTTTACAAGCCTCCGAAAGTTCCCTTAAAACATCACCTTTCCCGTTCTTCCAGGGCGAATTTTTGACAGAGTGTTCTGTATATTTCGAAGGCCACAGGCAAAAGCCATCGTGGTGTTTGGCCGTAATGATAACTCCTTTCATTCCGGCATCTTTAATCACCCTGGCCCATTGTCTGGTATCCAATTCGGTTGGATTGAACTGCTCAGGCTTTTCACTTCCCGTACTCCATTCCATATCCGTGAATGTGCTCATGTTAAAATGAATAAAGGCATAATATCCCAGCTCATACCATGCTAACTGCCTTTCAGATGGCAAAGGACCATAAGGCTCCGGGGCACTTACTTTTTCTTGACAGGAATTAGCAAAAAGTGTAATTCCAATAAGTAAGGCGAAAAATCCGTTCGGTTTCAATTTGATTTATTTAGAAAGTTTAAATGTCCAGGCTTCGTGAGATGGCATTTCGGAATACTTTACAGAACCGGTGTTGATATACATTTTTCCGTTGCGGTAAGTCCAGGGCAGTTCTCTGTCCAATCCGAGCAACTTCACAGCGGTTGCCGCAGGAGGCTGATCTATGTTAAGTACTAATTCCTTTTCAGGCCACTCAAAACTTATGGCGTATATATTACCCTTATTTTCCGTATAACATAAATACGTTTTTTTAGAGCTGTACGTGCCTTCAATGCCTTTTTTGGTTCTGTCCTTGTCAATAAAAAAGGCTGTATCAGGTATTACTTCGAGAGGCTGGCCTTTGGTTGACCACCTTAGAGAAATAGATGCATTTTGTTTTATCTCTTTGTATTTAATGGTAACAGGATAGGTTTTACCTGCCTTTAAATCAATTATGCCGGTAGCTGCATTTATTTCGGTATCCGTTGCAGTTTTAGAGGAATAGTTATGATCGGCAATCATTTTTCCATCGATGTAAATGGCCGCCGCATCATCTGCCTTAAGTTCAATGCTGTATTTGCCGCTTACAGGAGCTGCAATAAAACCATTCCATTCGGCCGAAAAGTTGTCTTCTTTAATGCCTTTAAGCGGTGAATTACGCACCCAGTTAAAATCGATATTATCGTCTATACGATGGACTTGTACTTCTTTCTCTTCCTCGGTGATCTTGTAAGGTGTGGCTCCGTAAATGGCTTCACCATTAATTTTTAACCAGTTGCCGAGTGATAGCAGTCTTTCCTGCTGTAATAGCGGAATTTGGCCATCGGCTTTAGGACCAACATTTAATATCATTCCGCCTCCATTGGATACGGTTTGTACAAAACGATGGATCAATTCTTTTGATGAAGTGTAGGCTTCTAACTTCTCGTTTCTATTCAGTCCGAAAGACCTGCCCAAACCACGCACTTCGGCCCACGGCCTGTCCGTTACTTTTATGCCGGCACTGTACTCCGGTGTTAGAAAACCTACATCAATGCCATGTCCCCAACGGTTATTTACTATGGCTTCATCACCGATCAGATTGTGATACCAGTTAATCAATTCGGCAGCATGCCATTGCTCGGCTGTATTTAGCCATTCGCCATCAGCAAATAACAATGATGGTTTATACGTACTTAACAGTTCCTTAAATTGCGGAATCATGTAACTGTCAACATAATTGCCGATATTTTCAGGCGGATCGGTGTACCAGCGGTGTAGCGGGTGGTTCCATTCCGATAAAGAATAATACAGCCCCATTTTCAATCCCGATTTTTTTACAGCTGACGTTAACTCCCCAACGAGGTCACGCTTAGGGCCAATATCCATGCTATTCCAGTTTCGGCTGTACTTACTGGGCCATAGAGCGTAACCATCGTGGTGTTTTGATACGAGAACTACATAGCCGGCACCTGCATTTTTGAAAAGCTCAGCCCATTCGTCAGGGTTGAATAATTCTGCCTTAAAATACTTTGCCAGATCTTTATAAGTTGTATTGTGACCGTATGTTCGTTTCAGAAAATTAATACGTGTTGTATCATCGGTTCCAAGGCCGCGCAAAAACCATTCGGCGTACGATTCAGCATCGCTGTACGATGGAACGGAATAAACACCCCAATGTATAAAGATGCCCAGTTTAGCGTCTTTAAACCATTTGGGATAAGGGCGTTCGTTTATTCTTTTGATCAACAAGGTTTCCTTACTTTCCTGAGTTGTGCCCGTAAATGCGAAGAGGGAAATGATAATAAAAAGCAGTATTTTTTTATTGCTCATAGTTCTTAGAATAGTTATAAAAATAGTTATACCACTTTAACTTTTAAAAGTGTAGAATAAAAAGCAGGAGTTTTTCGCTTAGAAGAGGAAGAAAAAGCAAGCATAGCCATTGCTATGGTTTCTTTTTATGATGAAGTATAAGCGAAAAAGAACAATTTTTAACTGCACAATTTGAATGTTAAAATGGTATTAAAACTTATTGAATATCCACTTCAGGATTAGTTGCGCTCTTTTATTATAATTTATTGTAAGCCTTTTGAGCTTGTATTCAAGGCTTGAAAGTCGCATCTTTACGTGAGAAAAAGATCCTTATGCAACTAACAGGAAAAGTAATACAAATATTACCCGAACAAACGGGTGAAGGAAAGAACGGACCATGGCGTAAAAACCGCTTTGTAATTGAAGTTCCGGGGCAATACCCAAAGAAGGTAGCTATTGATGTTTGGGGTGAAAAGTGGGACGGTTTTAACCTTTCCGTTAATGAAGAAGTTACTGCCTTTATAGATATTGAAAGTCGCCAATGGCAGGACAAATGGTTTACCGATGTAAAGGCCTGGAAAGTGGAGAAGGGTGCTTCTGCTTCGGCTTCTCACGCCGGTGAGAACACCGGCTTAGAGCCGGTGGGTCAATCCGCACCATTACCCGAACCTCCAAAGTTTGATGCGCCTGCCGGTGAGGAGCCGGCTTTTGAGGATGATTTGCCGTTTTGAACGCTTTGCGTTCAAGTATATGAGTTATTAGTTGCGCCTGCTGCGCATAAAAGTGGAGGGCTAAAGTCTGCCGCATTAACAACACCACATACACTTCGTTTTCAAAATGCTACTACATATCTATCTCCTTCACATGCGCAACAAATGCTGAAAACACACCATATCCACCATCTATGTTGGAGTATATGAGTACGGGGTCCTGAATAGGATTTTCATCATCCTGTGTATAAACAGATCTGTGGTACTTCAAATAGTGTTCATCTGTATGAGCCAGCGTAAAAATGAGTTTATTATCAGTTGAACTACCCTTACCATCCCAAACAACGGCTTCATTAAATACCATTTTATTCCCTACAAAGTCATCATCTTCAAAATAAGCCGGTTGTTCTAATTGTACTTTTTGTGAGTAGGTTTGGCCCTTTTCTTTGTATTCCCTTCGGCCCGCCAATGCATAGTAATTATAGTGGCTAGGATGATCATCGGTTACCGTAATATTCATGCTAATTGAGTTATAAACAATACTCTCCTGAATATTTGTAACGGTTAACTTAGTAACAGGATATGCCGGTACAGTGGCTTGTGCTGTAACACTTTTACCATCCGGTGTCTTCACTGACAGATCATAGGTTTCTCCCGCTTTAACGGGAAGTGACTGAGCAGAAATACTGTACACACCGTTCCCTATAAGCGGAATTACCGTGCCGTTGATGGTAACCGTAGCATTGTTAATTCTTTTATACGGGTCTGATGGTTTACTGTTATGCACCGGTTTAGAAAGTGAAACGGTTACATGAGTTTCCTCATTGTTTGGTGAGATAAAAGAGGTAACCACCAGCTTCGCATCGGTTTTGGGCAATTCCACGTTGGCATCGCGCTCACAATTGGTAAGGCCCAACAGGCAAATAATTACGGAAATATTTATGATAAATGTTTTCATTTATTTGAATTTAAAAGACCAGGTAATGGAAGGAATAACCTTAAATAATGAGATGTTCTTGAGCTTGTAATACGAATCAGATCCGCTTGTATCGTCCTGCAAAAAGTAAAAGAACGGATTGGCTCTGCTGTAGGCATTGTACACACCAAACTCCCACGATTTGGTACCTCTTTTCTTCTCCTTGGAAAATCGGTATGCCAGATCTAAACGATGGTAGTTTTCCATTCGATGTCCGTTTCTTTCTCCGTAATCCGTTACCGAACCGGGAGTTACATAACCTCGCGAAAAAGAATGAGTTAATGCCTCATATTTACCCTGGGGCAGGGTAACGGCCTGGCCTGTACCAAATACCCAAACCGCTGAAAGACGTTTGTTTTTTGCCAGGTCGTACATGCCTACTATAGAAGCATCGTGCCGCCGGTCGTATTTTGGTGAAAACGGTTTGCCATTGTTTATCTCGGGTAGTTTATGGGTGGTTTTACTCCAGGTATAACCGGCCCAGCCATGTAAACGGCCTTTACGTTTCTCAGCCAACAGCTCAATTCCGTAACTATCTCCTTTGCCTGATGTTACGTTCTTTTCCCAATTATTAGAGCTTGATTGTTCACCATCAGCAATGGCTTCAAAATCGGCAAAAGAAGCTCCATTTTTATAGGCAATTATATTGTCCATGGTTTTGTAATACCCCTCCAGGGTAAGCACTATGTCTTTTTCATAGATATCGCGCACAATACCGGCAGCAAACTGCCTTGAAAACTGGGGTTTCACGTCATCTGTAGCCGGTACCCAAAGGTCTGTGGGTAACCCCGCACCTGTATTGGACAACAGGTGGATGTATTGGTTCATTTCGGCGTAGCTGGCCTTAACAGATGTTACATCGTTTAAAATATAAGCCAGGCTGGCTCGCGGCTCCAATTTAATCCTGGCATCCTTCTCCTGGTTGTAGTGAGATAGCCGTACGCCCAAATTTGCTCTTACCTTTTCACCGAGTTGCATTTCATCCTGCACATAAAGCGCACTTTCTGTTGTTTTATATTCTTGTTTTTCTTTGGTGTTGATGTCGGCCTGGGTATCTGATTCCACTCTTACCCTTGGGGAGAAATTATGCCGTGTGACTTGTACGCCGGCTTTTAGAGCATGATTGTTATTTGGAAAGAAATCTACATCATATTTAAAGCCGATGTCTTCAATACCTGAACCGTATTTGAATTTATATTCTTCTCCGGCGTACTTATCCTGAAACTGAATACCCAGATCGTAATGGCTGAAGATGAGCGATGCATTGGCAAATACTTTCGGTGAAAAAATATGGTTCCAGCGGGCAGTTCCGGTGGCATTTCCCCAGCCGAATTTTGCTTTTTCTTTACTGATCTCATCATCGAATTTAAAGCTAAACTTGTCTCTGCCGAAATAACCGCTCAGGAACAACCGGTTATTTTCATTCACATCGTAATTAGCTTTGGCAATTAAATCGTAGAAATAATAACCGGCACTTTCATTTCCGCCCGAAGATGATTTTGAGAGCGGGCGCATAATTACATCGGCATAAGTTCTACGGCCCGATACCATAAAGGAGCTTTTCTCTTTTTTGGATAAGGGACCTTCAATTACGCCACTGGCCGATATAAGTCCGATATTTGCCGTACCGGTAAGGTGGTCGCGGTTCCCTTCTTTAGCTGTCATATCTAACACAGATGAAAGTCGCCCGCCATATTTAGCCGGGAAACCACCTTTCACCAGCTCTACACTCTTTAATGCATCACCATTAAAAAGGGAAAAGAAACCAAATAAATGGCTGGCATTATATACCGGGGCCTCGTCTAAAAGAATCAGATTTTGATCAGGGCCGCCGCCTCGAACGTAAAAACCCGTTTGACCTTCGTTACCACTTTGTACGCCCGGTAATAATTGCAGGGTTTTAAGCACGTCCTTTTCTCCGAGAAGTGCCGGTATTTCCTTAATATTTCCTACCGGTATTGAAATGGTGCTCATACTCGGTGTTTCAATAGGATTGGTTTCACTGGCATCTACAATTACTTCCTCTATAGTTTCACCTTCCTGAATCAATTCAAAGTCCATGCTTACATTACCGGTTAATTCAACCGTTTTGACCAGTTTGGAATAGCCTATAAAAGATGCAACTATTTCGTGGTTGCCGGCAGGAAGCGTCAGGGAATAGAAACCATATCTGTTAGTAACCACACCACTGGTACTACCGTTTTCATAAACCACGGCCCCGGGGAGTAATTCACCCGATGTGCCGTCTTTAACGTATCCACTAATAGTTGCATTTTGCCCAAACGTGATCAGGCAAAGCAGATTAAATGATACAATTACTAATACTTTCATTTATTTATTTTAATAATTATGGTTAGAACACTTTCACTATATCGATGTTGCATATAGCTTTGTTACTTATAGCTCTTAAATCAAGACAAGTAAGCATGATTCAGGACATTTTTTGCATTTATAAAGTCCCGCATAAGAGTTAACAATTATCAAAGACCGGTTAATTGCAGAAAGGGTTGCACCAATGGTATTTCCATGTAGTACACGTAATTTCTTCAGTTGTCCGATTTCTTCGTGAAATGAGTTCTTCCCTTCTTCAGAGTCTTCGACTCGCGACACAGTTTTTGTACAATTTGGAGTTTTAGAGAGGCTCTGAAGAAGGGAATGTCATTTCCAGTTCTACGTCATAGCGAGCCCGCCTGAATGAATAAGTCGGGCAGGCCTGTCGAACTATGAGACCTATAAGTTTTTCGATCAAGGGGAGCGACCTCTCACCCTTCACTTCAGCTTCGCTCAGTGCAGGCTGGCTCAGGGTGACGTCTTCGTCAGGCTCAGGGTGAAGTCTTTGGAGCAAAAAAGCGGCGGGCTTAAGCCCGCCGCTTTAATAACTGATTACTGATAGCTAATCACTAAAAATTGCTCCGCAATTTTTACAAACTCATCTCCAACTTCTTACGAATATGCACTACAGACTCTTCAAATTCCTCGTCGGTTTCCATAAGGTTTTGAACTGCCTGACAGGAGTGAATAACCGTACTGTGGTCACGTCCGCCAAAGAATTTTCCTATAGACTTAAGTGATTGATTGGTAAACTGTTTGGCCAGATACATACTCAACTGACGAGCCTGAACAATAGCTCGTTTACGGGTTTTGTCCTTCAACAGTTCAACGGGTACATTAAAGTATTCGCACACCGTTTTTTGAATAAAGTCGATAGATACTTCACGTGAAATACTCTTCACGAAATTCTTTACGATCTTCTTGGCAAGGTCAATATCTATTTGTGCTTTATTCAGTGATGATTGAGCTAACAGGCTTATCAAAGCACCCTCTAACTCACGTACGTTTGTTTTAATGTTATAGGCTACGAACTCAACCACTTCACGGGGCAGTTCAATACCATCGGCATACATTTTTTGATCTAAAATGGCCAAACGGGTTTCATAAGCCGGAGCTTGCAGATCAGCGGCAAGTCCCCATTTAAATCTAGATAATAGTCTTTCCTGAATTCCCTCTAAGTCTCTTGGATTCTTATCTGAAGTGAGAATAAGTTGCTTCCCTGATTGGTGAAGGTGATTAAATATCACAAAGAAAATATCTTGGGTTTTGCCTTTGTTGGCAAAGAACTGAATGTCGTCAACAATGAGAACATCAATAAGTTGATAGAAGTGAATGAAGTCATTAACCGAACCATTTTTTAACGATTCGATAAATTGGTTTGTGAATTTTTCAGAAGAAACGTACAATACCGTTTTACCGGGCCGGGCAACTTTAATTTGATTACCAATGGCTTGTGCGAGATGTGTTTTACCCAGTCCTACCCCACCAAAAACAACAAATGGGTTAAAGGCTGTACCGCCGGGATTATTGGCAATAGCAAAGCCGGCACTTCGGGCCAACCGGTTACAATCTCCTTCTACAAACGACTCAAAGGTATAATTCGGATTCAGGTTTGAATCTATACTTATCTTTTTCAGTCCCGGAACAATAAAAGGATTTTTAATGGTGCTTCCAAGTACAAGCGGTGCTTCAACTTCAATAGTTTTTGGGCTGCCCTGATTATATGTGGGCATATTCACTGTAAACGGATTGCCTCCGTTGGTGTTATTATCAACTACTATTTTATATTCCAATCGGGCATCTTCGCCAATTACACGTTTTACGGTTTTTCCTATCAGGCCTACATAATGCTCTTCTAACCACTCGTAAAAAAACTGGCTTGGCACCTGAATTGTTAATACATCATCCTGAAGTCCTGCCGGTTGAATGGGTTCAAACCATGTTTTAAAACTTTGAAGGCTAATATTATCCTTTATTATCTCGAGGCATTCTTCCCATACTTTATCGTAATTTCCAGCCATTATGTTTCTACAAAAAGTCTTTAAAAATTTTAAGTAAATGCGCTTGTTAAAAAGCCGGACTAAATTCGACTTTATATAGTTCATAACAAAAGGAAAATAGCCTTGACTTTTAAGTTTTTTTTTCCGAACTTAAGGAACGTATTTAATTTTTATTTATCATTCCTAAAAGTTCTTTATTAAAGCAGTATTACCAAAGGATTATCAAATCTGAAAAATGCATCTATTTCAACATTTTATACTATTTAATTCGAAAAAAATACCATGTAAATAACCGAGCTACTTCTAAATGAATTAGTTGCGCAGGGTTGCCCGGGCTATTACCATTTTTTGTATTTCTGATGTTCCCTCATATATCTGAGTGATCTTAGCATCACGCATAAGGCGTTCAACATGGTATTCTTTTACAAAGCCATAGCCTCCGTGTATTTGCACTGCTTCAACGGTTTGTCGCATGGCCATTTCTGATGCATACAGCTTAGCCATAGCAGCTGCCAGGGTATAATCTTCTTCCTGATCTTTCAACCAAGCGGCCTTTAGTACCAGATATTTGGCCGCTTCAATTTCAGTTAACATTTGCGCCAGTTTAAACTGAATATCCTGGTGTTCAACCAGGGTTTTTCCAAATGCCTTACGCTCTTTTGCATAGGCTACGGCCAGTTCATAAGCACCTTTGGCAATTCCGAGAGCTTGCGATGCGATACCTATCCTTCCACCATCAAGGGTTTTCATGGCAAACTTAAAGCCGAAGCCATCCTCGCCTATTCTGTTCTCCTTAGGCACTTTTACATCATTAAATAATAAGGTATGCGTATCAGAGCTTCTTATGCCCAGTTTATCTTCCTTAGCACCAATTTCAAATCCTTCCATGTCGCGTTCAACAATCAGCGCATTAATTCCTTTATGGCCTTTATCGGGGTTTGTGTGGGCAATTACTACATAAGTATTTGCATTGCCGCCATTGGTAATCCAGTTTTTGGTTCCGTTAACCAGGTAATGATCTCCTTTATCTTCGGCAATTGTACGTTGCTTAGTTGCGTCAGATCCGGCTTCTGGTTCGGATAAACAAAATGCGCCAAGGTGCTGACCACCGGCCAATGGCACAAGGTATTTTCTTTTTTGCTCCTCAGTACCATGCTTTTCAAGCCCCCAACAAACCAACGAATTATTTACCGACATGGCCACAGAACAAGAGTTATCAATCTTTGATATCTCTTTCATAGCCAACACATAGGAAATAGTATCCATTCCGCCCCCGCCATACTCCGGACTTACCATCATACCCATAAAACCCAATTCACCCATTTGCTTTATCTGCTCTTTGGCGAATATCATATCCCTGTCACGGTCTATTACTCCGGGTTTACATTCACTTTGGGCAAAGTCTCTTGCTGCTTGTTGTATGAGTAGTTGTTCTTCAGTAAATGCGAATTCCATTAAGCTTTTTTTGTTCGGTTAAGACTGAAAAAATAGTAAAGTGCAAAGATACCGGTTAGGAGAATCATCACAAACTGAGCCATCCAAACAATAACAGCATAAGCCAGGGCCGGTTCCGCTTCTACTCCATAAAGCTGTAAGGTCTCTGAAACCAGGGCGTGAAAAGAACCCAGGCCACCGGGCGTAGGAATGGTAACGCCAACCGAACCAATTGTTAAAACGCTTAAACCGGCATCAAGCCTTAGATGCGAAGTATCCTTAAAGGCAAAAAATATGAAATAAGACATCAAAAAATACATAAACCACATAAGTCCGCTATAGCTGTAAAACTCAAGACCTCGTCTTATTTTTAAAAGGGAGCTCACTCCTTCAATCAAACCATTTTTAAACCGAATCACTTTTTGCCTGATCTTTTTTGAAAGGAAAATGTATATCGATAACAATGACAGAAGACCGCCAAATAATATGCCTATATATAATGCTCCTCTATCGGTCCACGATGTTAAGAATATATTCTTCAGGTTGGTTAACAGCTCTTTTAATAAATCCAATTGGGTTAAGACTGTAAGGCCTAAAAGAAGTACCAGGCAAATTATGTCTATAAATCTTTCAGCCACTACAGTACCTATTAACTTGCTAATTGGAATCCCGTCTGATTTTGCAATTGCTCCGCACCGTGCAATTTCACCGGTACGCGGAATGGCAAAGTTTGCAAGATAACCAAGTATAATTGCCCAGAAACTTCGCGTTAAAGAAATATTGTGACCTAATGGTTCGAGCAAAATTCGCCATCGTTCTGCTCTAATTAAATGACTGATAAAAGCTCCGATTGCAGATAATGCAACCCAGAAATAGTTTGCATTTTTAAGCGAAGCAAGCACCTGATGTGTATCCACCCCATTTATTAATAAGGCAAACAGTCCAACGCCCAGTCCAAGAAAAATTAGATATTGAATAAGCTTACTAACCCCGGCTTTCACTTTAAAAAATAATCATGTTGTCAATAAGCCTTACCGGTCCGGTAAAAATGGCTGCCAGGGTTATGACCGATTCCGCTGCATCCCAGGTATCAATTTCCTCCAAAGTTTCTGTGTTGCATATTTTAAAATAATCCACTTCTATCAAGTGGTGGCTGTTTAAATTTTCAATAGCCCATTTTCTAAGTTCAACCGGGGTGAATGTACTATAATACTTTTTGCAACGCATTAATGTTTTATACAGCAGGCCTGCTTCTTGTCGTTCTTCCTCGCTCAACCTCGCATTACGGCTGCTCATGGCCAGTCCGTGTTTCTCACGCACTATTGGGCATGCCACCACCTTGGTTTCAAACTTTTTTTGACTAATGAGTTCTTTAATGATCTTTACCTGCTGAAAGTCTTTTTGGCCAAGAAATAGTACATCGGGTTGAACTACCTGCAACAACCTATCTACAACCTGAGCCACCCCCTGATAATGCCCAGGACGACTGGCCCCTTCCAATATGAACTCCAGTTGGCCAAAGTTGTACGGTTCAGAAATCTCCATACCATTGGGATATACATCTTTTACATTAGGTAGATAAACCATGTCACAGCCAGCTGCTTTTAACATTTTAATATCCTCATCATCTTTTCTCGGATATTTAATAAGATCTGCTTTATCATTGAATTGTGTAGGATTTACGAAAATGCTGCAAACACATATATCGGACTGTTCAATACACTTTTTAATTAACGATAAATGACCTTGATGCAAAGAACCCATGGTAGGTACAAAGCCAACCGAGATTCCTTGTAGTTTATGTTCAGTTAAATATTTATGTAATTCGTCCGCTCGCCGTAATACCTTCATTGTGTCTATCCTGCTGCGATATTACGACTATTTAACAAAAGTCAGAAGCCTTTGGGATGGTAAAATGTGTTATCTTTGCGCTTCCAAATCTTGAACGAAAACTGCAGCGATAATGGATAAAAAGCGAATCTTACTGGTTACACATGAAATGGAGCCTTATCTGACAATCTCCAACGCAGCAAGCTTAGTTCGGCAACTACCCAAACCTATTCAGGATTCAAACATGGATGTGCGCATACTAATGCCGCGTTTCGGGTCTATTAATGAACGCCGACATAGATTGCATGAAGTAGTTAGACTTTCGGGTATTAACATAGTTGTTAATGATGAAGACTATCCGTTGATTATAAAAGTGGCATCCTTGCCCGGAGCACGACTACAGGTTTATTTCCTGGATAATGAAGATTACTTTAGACGTAAGTTTGTTTTTACCGATAAGACTGAAAAATTCTTTGAAGATAACGATGAGCGAATGATATTTTTCGCTCAGGGAGTGTTGGAAACAGTTAAAAAATTCGGATGGCCACCAGATATTATTCATTGCCATGGCTGGATGACCAGCCTTATTCCTTTATATATGAAAACGGTTTATGCCAATGAGCCGGTTTTCGCAGATACTAAGATCGTCTATTCTGCCTATGGAAATCAATTTGAAGGAGACTTAGGAAAAGAGTTTCAGGCAAAGGCCAGAGTAGAAGATGTGATACCTCCTGAAGATTTGGAAGTATTTAACAATGGTGACAACAATTCGTTAACACTCGGAGGCATGAAATTTGCTGATAAGGTTGTGTTAGGTGCTGAAGAAGTGAAAGACTTAAAGGTTGATAAAAAGAAACTTTCGCTTAATGGAAGCTCAAACGAAGACACATCACTATATATAGATCTGTACAAAAGTTTAATAGAGGTATAGCACGCATTTATGAAAAACCTTCTTTCCGCATTCATTTTTACCGCGTTAGCGGCTATTTTTCTTATAGCTGCATGTGATGAACCCACTCAGGTAGGCCGTGATCTAATTCCACCTGATGATGTGATCGTAACCGATTCTTCAGATACCTTTTCGGTAATTGTAAACCTGGTTCACGATGATTCTATTATTACCAGCAACAGGTCAACTCCACTACTTGGAGCCATCGAATCACCCGTTTTTGGCAACGCGTATGCCAGTTTATATACGGAACTGGGTAGGGTTAATAAATTCGAAACCGGAACTTTTACCTACGACTCCCTAATGTTATATGTTGCTATTTCCTCGTTTACGGGAGATACCACATCGGTACAGAATTTTAATGTCTATAGAATGACGGATAGCATTCGAAGTTCTTCGATTACAAATGGAATAAGAAGTGATTCATCAATAACAACATCTACTTTGGTAGGAACTATTAGTGTTGATCCTAAGACAGATTCCACCTTTATTCTGGGAAAATATCGGAAGACACCGCATTTTAAAGCCCGGTTAGACGATAATCTTGGTGCCGAATTATTTCAAAAATTAACTGATGGCACCATTGACCATGCAGACAGTACACTTCAGGCTAACCTACGCGGTTTATATATTGAACCGGTAATGAATACAGGCACTCGGGGAACTTTTACAACAAGTCTTGCTGAAAATGGTTCTACCATTTTCACCGGCTTGCACCTGTACTACCACAATGCCTCGGATTCTAATGTTTTTCGAATGAATTTTATTCCAAGAAGAGGATTTACTGCAATAAAACGTGATGCTGACGGTAAGGTAGAAAAGAATTCCAATGGTGACACTCTTTATACTTTTTTACCGGGGGTTCAAAACCTTAATAGAATGGTTACCGATTACACAGCAGCCGAAAGCGTGCTTCAAACTTCATTGGGCACTTACGCAAACACAGGTTATTCATCGGGGTATGTGCAAGGAGGAAACGGACTTTTGGCTCAAATAGAGTTTCCGGATGTAGCCGCAACATTAGCCGGTAAATATGTCAACAGGGCACAGCTTATTGTTGAAGGTACTTATACCGATCCGTTGGACAGTTTGTTTTTACCTACATCACTTATATTAGGCGAATATTTTGACCGGAATGATCTTGGAGAAAAAACCGGTATTATAGTCAGTACTACCGCAAATAATGGTATTAGATTACCCGACAGGCTTTATGACTTAACCGATAGGGCGGTTCTTGAAATAGACAGCGATGTTACCCCGGCGAAGTACACCTATACCTTTAATTTACCCCTTTATGTGCAAAATATTATAAAGGGTGAAGTACCTGCGCAAGTGTATTTGTCCGTGCCCAATCGTACAAGTTCGTTTGAACAAGTTAAATTTGGCGGCACCAACGCCCCTCAAAACAGAATAAGATTAAAAGTTTTTTATTCAGATAATCCTTAAATTATGTGTGGTATTGTCGGTTATATAGGCGATAAAGATGCCTATCCCATTTTGATAAGAGGGCTCAAACGTCTTGAATACAGGGGTTACGACAGTGCCGGAATAGCACTGCTTAACGGCAACCTTAATGTATATAAAAAGGCTGGAAAGGTTTCTGATCTTGAGGCGCACGTAAATGGAGAGGATACTTCGGGTAATATTGGTATTGGACATACCAGGTGGGCCACACATGGCGAACCTAATGATATTAATGCCCATCCTCATTATTCAGGTGATGGTAATATTGTAGTAATACATAACGGCATTATTGAAAACTATGCCATTCTGAAAGAAATATTACTTCGCCGTGGCCATGAATTCAAATCTGATACCGATACGGAAGTTTTAGCCCATTTAATTGAGGAAGTACATAATAAAAACGATTATACGCTTGAAAAATCGGTACGTACCGCGCTAAATGAGGTTATAGGAGCTTATGCTATAGTGGTAATGGCTAAAAACGAACCGAACAAGCTGATTGCGGCCCGAAAATCAAGCCCGCTTGTAGTAGGCATAGGAGACGGTGAATTTTTTATAGCCTCCGATGCCACACCCATAGTTGAATACACAAAAAATGTAACTTATCTTGATGATGAACAAATTGCCGTAGTTCACAGAAATGGTGATTTCACCATAAGAAATCTTAAGAATGAGCAGGTAACTCCATTTATTCATGAGTTGGAGCTGAATCTCGAAGAATTGGAAAAAGGCGGCTATGAGCACTTCATGCTCAAGGAAATTTTTGAGCAGCCCAGCTCTGTAGAGGATAGTTTTAGGGGAAGGGTGCACATTGAAAGAAATTATATACAACTTGGCGGTGTTAAGGAATTTGAGCAAAGGTTTTTAAATGCCAAGCGAATTATAATTGTGGCTTGCGGTACATCATGGCATGCCGGCCTGGTTGGTGAGTATCTTATTGAAGAGTATGCCAGAATTCCGGTAGAAGTAGAATATGCCTCCGAGTTCAGGTATCGAAACCCTATACTTAGTGAAGAAGACATTGTGATAGCTATTTCTCAATCGGGAGAAACAGCAGATACACTGGCAGCGTTGGAATTGGCCAAGAAAAAAGGTGCACTAACCTTTGGTATTTGTAATGTAGTTGGCTCATCTATTACAAGGCTTACCGATGCCGGATCTTACACACATGCAGGTCCGGAAATAGGCGTTGCATCAACTAAAGCTTTTACCGCCCAACTAACTATTTTAATACTTTTAACACTTCACCTGGGTGTTAAAAAAGGCAATTTGACAGAAAGGCAATGGCGTAGTATAGCCGCTGAACTTGAAAAAATTCCGGAAAAAATTAAAGAAGCACTCACTACCAACGAACTGGTTTATAAAATAGCTGAAGAATTTAGTGATTCACGTAACTTCCTTTATTTAGGCAGGGGCCTTAATTTCCCGGTTGCACTGGAAGGCGCACTTAAACTCAAAGAAATATCTTACATACATGCTGAAGGATATCCTGCAGCCGAGATGAAACACGGCCCTATTGCACTTATTGATGAAGACATGCCGGTAGTGGTATTGGCTACCAATGAAAGTGCTTACGAAAAAATTATCAGTAACATACAGGAAGTTAAAGCTCGAAAAGGTGTTGTAATAGCCGTAGTAACCAAGGGTGACAAACACATCAATGATATTGCTGACTATGTAATTGAAGTGCCCGAAACCCATGAGGCTCTCACTCCCCTTCTTACAACCATTCCACTTCAGTTGCTCTCCTATCACATTGCTGTAATGCGAGGTTGCAATGTTGATCAGCCCAGAAATTTGGCCAAGAGTGTAACTGTAGAATAAAAGGGTATTTCAGAAGTATGCAATTTTTCCCTTGTTACTTTTTCCATCGATGATATCATAGATTCATGAGAACTAAGAAAAATAGCAAGCCGTGAATAAAAAGTAACCAACCTGACAGGTTGAGTTACCGAAATCAAACCCCTAAACGTATTTTAACTGAACATCGTTTTAAACTAGAATACTTCAAATTTAACCTGTCAGGTTAGGGTATTTCAGAAGTTTAGTCTTATTCTCACTTTCCGGGGTATTACTTCACTTAAAAATTCACCGAGAATGCTGTATATCAATACAATTATTTTCATGTGAATATCCCTAAAAAATCCCGTCAGGGCGTTTTATCTGCTCCTAACTATCGTCCGTATCGTTTGGCCACTTCATCCCAATTAATGACATTAAAGAAAGCGTTAATGTAGTCGGGCCTTCGGTTTTGGTAATTTAAATAGTAAGCGTGTTCCCAAACATCAAGTCCTAATATCGGTTGACCACCACAACTTACACCAGGCATTAGCGGATTATCCTGATTAGGAGTTGAACAAACTTCAACGCGGCCGTCTTCATGTGCACATAGCCAGGCCCAACCACTTCCAAATCTTGTGCCTGCAGCCTTTGTAAAGGCCTCTTTAAAGCCGTCAAAACTTCCGTAAGCACTATTAATCGCATCAGCTAAGGCACCACCAGGCTGCCCTCCTCCATTGGGTGACATAATAGTCCAAAAAAGGGAGTGGTTGTAATATCCTCCACCGTTATTTCTAACGGCTCCATTATTCATATCAAGATTGCTGAGGATGTCTTCAATACTTTTCCCATCCAAATCGGTGCCTTCTATTGCCGCATTTAGCTTTGTGGTATAACCATTATGATGTTTGCCATGGTGTATTTCCATGGTTGTTGTGTCAATATGTGGTTCTAAAGCATCATGTGCGTAAGGTAATTCCGGTAATGTAAATGCCATATTTTATTTAGTTTTTATTTTGTTGAACGAATGTAAGTAATAATCTTAACGCTTCCGGTCAAAAAAACGTTTCAAAAGATCACTACTCTTACTCGCTAAAATGCCACGGCTATAAGTACATTTTTCATGAAGCACTTTGGGGGCAGTTTGCGTAAATCCCTTTTTCTCATCGGAAGCTGCATACACTACACGATTAAGTTTGGCCCAGCCCAAAGCCGCTGCACACATAGCGCACGGTTCAAGAGTGACATATAGTGTTGCCTTGGGAAAGTACTTTGTTTGCGTATATGCCGATGCCGAGGTAAGTGCTAATATCTCTGCATGCGCCGTAACATCATTAAGCAGTTCGGTTTGATTATATGCCTTTGATATTATTTTATCATTCTGAACCAAAACAGCACCAACCGGCACTTCGCCGTTATCAAATGCCAGCCTGGCCATTTTTAAAGCCTCCGACATAAATTTCTTATCTTTTTCTTCAGTTGATTCCTTCATTTTACAGATTCAATCTTTAACATTTTAACTAACTATGCGTATAATATGTTGAATATACAAAGTGCCTGCTATTATGAGTAAGATAGGGTTGATAGCTTTTCTGTTGCTTGTACCGTTTTGCCTAATGTCTCAAACAACCTATACTGTAGAAGAGTGCATTAGAACGGCCATTGCCAACAACTTAGAAATAAAGCAAAACGGCATAACTGCCGAAATGAATGAAAGTGCTTACAAACAAAGCAAACTAAACCGTTGGCCTACGGCAAATGTAAGCGCAAGCCATAGTTATGGTTTCGGAAGGCGGATTGACCCTACAACCAATGCTTTTACAAATCTATCGGTTCAGTCCAACAGTTTTGGCTTAAACTCGGGTGTTACTTTATTTAATGGCGGATTAATATCCAACAGTATTGAGCGAGCCAAACAAATACTGGATAAAACGGCTACAGACCGTAAGGTTATTGAAAACCGGGTTGCTCTTGAAGTAGCAGGCAGATATTTAGAAGTGCTTTTAAGTAAGGAACGCTTAAAAGTAGCCCGCAACCAAAAAGAGAGAACGCAATTGGAACTTGACCGGGTTTCTAAGCTAATTGCTGCCGGAACCATGGCAGGAAGCAGTAAATATGACCTCGAGGCACAGCTCGCTACCGGTGATTATCAAATCGTTCAGGCCGAAAACGCCGTAGAAAAAGCTTTGATAAATCTAAAAGCTGCTATGCTTATACCCTTAGAGGAAGAAATTGATATTGCAGCTATAAACATTCCTGTTCCGGCTAAAGATGACATTGTGGCACTGCATCCTGATGTTATAATTGCTGAAGCCCTCCTGAATCAACCCAGCATTAAAAGTGCCGAACAACAAGTAGTACTATCTGAAACAGGTGTAAAAATTGCCCGGGCTAACTTATACCCAACTCTGAGCCTGGGTGGCGGTTTAAATACCAACTACTCCGATCAATCCGTTACGGCCACTTACGATCGGAATAACATATCTAATGTCCTTACCTCTCTTATAACGGAAAGTGGGGAAAATATCTATCAGCCTACACCGGCCTTTACCACTGCAAAAACTCCCTTTTTTGATCAATTAAACAACAATTTTGGCCAAAGTGTAGGTCTCTCCTTATCTATTCCGATATTTAATAATGGAAGTGTCAAAAATCAAATAAGGCAAAACGAATTACAGGTAAAGAGTTCGCAGGTGGCCGTTGAATTGCAAAAGCAACAATTAGAACAAAATATAATGAACGCTTACCTTGATGCTGAGCTGGCACTCAAAGCGTACAAAAGTGCCGAAATACAGGTTAAAGCTCAGGAAAAGGCCGAAGAGTTTGCCCAAAAACGTTACGAGCTGGGATCAGGATCGGTTTACGATCTTTTCACCGCTCAAAACAACAGACTGGCTGCAGAGTTGCAGTTAGCTCAGTCTAAGTACGATTTGATTTATAAATTGAAAGTGCTTGAATTTTATAAAAATAATGAATTCAAATTTTAATAATCTGAAATGAAAAAATTACTGATTATACTTGGCATAATTGCCGCCGTACTTATTGTCGGACTTGTTTTGGCCAAAAGCCAGGGATGGATTGGGCAGGAAAAGTTAACCAAAGTTGCAGCCGAACAGGCTAAGGAACGCGAAGTATTAGGTATGGTTAGCGCAACCGGAAAGATTTATCCCGAAACAGAAGTAAAGATCAGCCCCGATGTTCCCGGTGAGATCATTGAACTTTATGTAGAAGAAGGAGACTCTGTTAAGCAAGGTCAATTATTACTCAAGATTAAGGCAGATGATTATCAAAACATGATAGACAGGAATATTTCAACTCTCAATAATACCAAAGCGGGCGTTGAACAGGCGAGGGCCAATGTTTCTCAGGCGCAGGCAAGAGCCTCTCAGGCCGAAGCAAGGGTGAACAATGCTAAAGCTGATTTAAGCAGGAGCCAGGATCTTTATGATAACGAACTAATTTCCAAAAAAGAATTAGAGGCAGCAGATTTGGCCTACAAAAGCGCACAAAGTGATTACCAGGCAGCACAGCAAAGTGTAAAGTCTGCCCAGCAAGGGGTTAAAGCCAGTGAATATACCGTACGTGGTGTGGCAACCGATGTTAGGACAGCAAGAGAAAACTACAGTAAAACTTTACTGCGTGCTCCAATGACCGGCGTTGTTTCGGCCCTTAATGTGGAGAAAGGAGAACGCGTGGTGGGAACCTCGCAAATGCAGGGAACCGAACTACTGCGTATTGCCAACTTAAAGAATATGGAATGTAGAATTGAGGTGAGTGAAAACGATATAGTACGCGTGAATATTGGAGACAGCTGTAATATAAGAGTGGAAGCCTATAGGGATAAGGTATTCAAAGGTATAGTTACGCAAATAGCCAACTCGGCAGGAACAGGTGGAGCTACCAATATGATTTCAAATAACCAGCTTACAAACTATTATGTAACCGTTATTATATTACCTGAAAGCTACGCTGATCTTACCGATAAAAAGTTTCCATTCAGGCCCGGTATGTCGGCCGATGTTGATATTATAACCGAAAGAGAAACAGGTAAGCTTACCGTGCCTATTCAGTCCGTAACTGCCCGATCGGATGGTGAAGTAGAAAAAATGAAACGAAAGGCCGAAGGAAAATCAACTGCAAAAAAGAAGGGAAAGAATGATGCCAAAAAGGTAGATGAGAAAACAGAAAGAAAAGAATATGTGTTTGCGGTAAAGGGTGGAGTGACCAAACTAATTCCTGTTAAAACAGATATTCAGGATGACGACTATATTATTGTTACTGAAGGTTTAAACACAGGAGATACAGTAGTTACCGCACCTTATAATGCCATTTCCAGAACGTTGAAAATTGATGAAAAAGTTGAAATAGTTGATAAAAGCAAAGTATATAATTAGGTCTTTTCCACAAGTTTAAGAGCCTTACGCGAAGCTTCATGTTCGGCACTTCTTTTATTGTAACCTTCTCCCTCTGCAAGGAGTTCATCGTTAAGTTTAATACCCATCACAAAGTAATCTCTGCCGTTTCGTTTAGACTCTGCTAACTGAACAAAATCAAGTTTAACTTGTTCTTGCTGAGACCACTCCACCAAACGCCCTTTAAAATTGCTTTCGCGCTTATCCAGCTTTTGAAGATCTAACAGTTCACGAAGAATTGTGTTCAGGATAAAGTATCGTACCCAAAAATAACCCCGGTCTAAATAAACTGCTCCAATTAAAGCCTCCAGCGTATCGCCATAAACCCTAACAGACAGGTTTTTCTTAATACGATCTTCATTTAAAAGTTGTTTGATCAAATCAGGAAGGCCAAGCTCTGCTCCCAGTTTGTTAAGGCTTTTTCTACTCACTACCTTGGAGCGCAATATGGTAAGGTCACCTTCCGAGTGGGATCCGAATTTTTTATACAAATAGTCCGAAACTACGGATTGAAGTACGGCATCGCCCAAAAATTCAAGTCGTTCGTTATTATCGGGCAATTCGCATGATCTGTGGCTCAGTGCCAGTTTGTAGAGGTCTTTATCATGTACAGCTATGTCAAGGATTTTTTCCAAATCGGAAACGCCTCCAAAAAGCCTTTTTAAGCTCATTTTGAGCTTTTCCTTACCAACATTGAACCAATACATTAGCTACTTGCTATATTTCTTAACTATAACGGAGGCATTGTGCCCTCCAAAACCGAACGTATTGCTAAGTGCAGCATTAACCGTTCGGTTTTCCTTTTTATTAAAGGTAAGATTTAATTTACTGTCGATGTTTTCATCATCGGTAAAATGGTTGATGGTAGGCGGCACGCAATCATGTTTAACAGCCAATGTACAAGCCAAAGCTTCAACGGCTCCGGCCGCTCCAAGTAAGTGGCCTGTCATGGATTTTGTGCTTGAAATGTTTAAATCGTATCTGTCTTCTCCAAATACGCCTTCAATGGCTTTAACTTCAGCTATGTCGCCGAGAGGAGTAGAGGTACCATGCACGTTTATATAGTCAATGTCTGCCGGTTTCAGGTTTCCATCATCCAATGCCATTTTCATCACATTTCTAGCTCCTAATCCTTCCGGATGCGGAGCTGTAATATGGTGTGCATCTGCGGTAAGTCCGGCACCCGCTATTTCGGCGTAAATACCGGCTCCGCGAGCCAGTGCATGCTCAAGGTTCTCTAATACAAGACCTGCCCCACCTTCGCCAAGTACAAAGCCGTCTCTATCGGCATCAAATGGCCTCGATGCTGTTGCCGGATCATCATTTCGCTCACTCAAGGCTTTCATAGAATTAAACCCTCCTACACCTGCTTCGGTAACGGCTGCCTCAGCTCCGCCTGTAACTATTACATCAGCTTTGCCAAGTCTAATCAAATCGAAAGCATAATTAATGGCATGGGTGCTTGATGCACAAGCGGAAACCGTAGCCAAATTGGGTCCTCTAAATCCGTATTTAATTGAAATGAGCCCGGCGGCAATGTCCGGTATCATCTTAGGTATAAAGAATGGGTTAAACCTGGGTATTCTTTCGTTAAGGTAGTATTCGGCTACTTCCTTTTCAAAGGTTAAAATGCCGCCGATACCGGCGGCCCATATCACTCCAACTCTATCCTTATCCAGGTTGTCCGAATCCAATCCGGATTCTTTTATGGCTTCATCGGCAGCAACCATTGCATAATGCGCAAAAGGGTCCATACGCCTCGCTTCTCTCCGGTCAATATAATCCTGTACATCAAAATCTTTTACCTCACAGGCAAACTGAGTTTTGTGTTTTTCCGGATTAAAGTGCGTGATTGTGGCAGCACCACTCTTCCCTTCACATAAATTACGCCAGTAGGTTGCTACATCATTGCCTAAGGGCGTAATTGCACCAAGGCCCGTTACTACTACCCGCGATAAAGCCATATATGTATTAAGGTTTGTTTATTTTACGTTCTCTTCAAGGTAAGAAACTGCATCACCGACCGTGGCAATGGTTTCGGCTTTCTCATCAGGAATAGAGATGTTAAACTCTTTTTCAAATTCCATAATAAGTTCTACAGTATCAAGCGAATCAGCTCCCAAATCATTAGTAAAGCTGGCTTCCGGCGTTATTTCACCCTCATCAACACCTAATTTCTCTACAATGATTTTTGTAACTGAAGATTCAATATCTGCTCTTGTTAAATCTGACATAATTTTGATTTTTTATTTAATCGCTGCAAAGGTAAATTTTTTCACCTTTTGTCGGAAGTATTAATGCACTTAACATGAGCCATAGTTCCCGACAGGTGTGAAATATATCAATTCATAGTCTAAGGTTCTGTTTATCAGATGTTTAAAATGTTATAGTAAAAGTAATTAATGGGTTTAACCGGGTGGCATGCAGAAACCTTTTTAACGAATTGTTAATACCTGTGTGTTTGAATTTATGCCTTAAAAAAGCGCAACTTTGTGCTGAGTGAAAACAAGAAGGCTTTCCTTAAGTGAAGATTACGATTTTAAGGCGGTTGGATTAGCATCTGCGGATAAACCCTATAAATTAGCCTGGCACATTAATCAGGCTTTAAAAATTAACTTGGAAAAAGTAGAGGATCACGCTGTGGTTAAAGCAAATGCCGATATTTTGTTTAACTGTATGAGATGTAATGATGAGAATAATGCCTTGCAATATATCTTGCTGGAAAACAAGACTTTAGGAAAACTGTTAATTCCTGAGCTTGTGGCGGCTGACTATATTTTTATTTTTAGGGGCGAATTATGGCAATTGGACATGGTTGAGATAAAAAAGAAAGTAAAATCAATATCAACTATACAACTGGTATTTGATATAGATGTACATGGGCTGCGAAGCAAACAAAACTTATTGGTGAATGACTGAAACTAAAAGCAAGAAAACTAAGATAGTGGCAACGCTTGGACCGGCTTCTGACAGCCGGGCGGTTATAAAACAATTAATACATGCCGGAGCCAACGTCTTCAGGCTCAATTTTTCTCATGGCGATCACAATGTAACCCGGACAGTAATAAACAACATTGAAGCTGTTAGGGAAGAAATGGGCGTTAATGTGGCCATTCTGGCCGATTTGCAGGGTCCGAAGATCAGATTGGGAATGGTAAACAATGAAGGTGTTAAAGTGAGAGTAAACGATGTGATAAAGCTTACGTCAAACATCTCAAAGTCCGATCCGTTTGAAAGAATATTTCATATAAAATTTGACTCATTAGCCAAAGATGTGAAAGTTGGAGATGTAATTAAAATGGACGATGGAAAGTTGGAGTTGCAAGTTATTGACAACAACAACAACAACACAGATACAATTGAGTTAAAGGTTTTGAACAATGGCACCATCAGATCAAACAAAGGGGTAAATATGCCCGATACCGATCTTTCCATAGCCTCTTTATCTGAAAAAGACCTGAAAGATCTAGAGTTTATTTTGGAACAGCCCTTTGATTGGATAGCACTTTCCTTCGTTAGATCTGCAGCAGACATTAAGGACCTTAGAAAGAGAATAAGGGAAAAGAACGGCTCCTTAAAAGTAATTGCTAAAATAGAACGCCCCGAGGCCATATCCAGAATTGATGAGGTGATAAGTGCCAGCGATGCCATTATGATTGCCAGGGGCGATCTCGGTGTAGAGATCCCTTTTGAGCAAGTGCCCCTTGAGCAAAAGAAAATAGTTACTAAATGTATTTATGCCGCCAAACCGGTTATCATTGCAACCCAGGTTTTAGAATCAATGATAGAAAATCCAAAGCCGTTAAGAGCCGAAGTTTCTGATATTGCCAACGCCGTTTTGGAAGGTGTTGATGCCATAATGGTTAGCGGCGAAACATCGGTGGGAAAATACCCGGTGGAAGTAGTGGAAACCATTGCCAAAACAATTAATGAAACCGAAAATTATGAGGGTTTATATGACCTGAGGATAGAACCCGATGAAAACTCTCCTTCCTACCTGGCCGATTCAGTATGTTTTAATGCCGCGCGTACGGCACACTTTATGGATGCACATGCCATTGTAGCTATGACAAAATCGGGCTTTACTGCTTTTAAATTAGCGAGTTACAGGCCCGGCTGCGGTATTTATATTTTTACCGATAACCGAAATTTGTTGAACCAGCTTAGCCTTGTATGGGGTGTAGAAAGCCGGTATTACGATGGGGCAAAAGAAACCGATGTAGCCATGAATGATATAAACTACAGACTCAAGGAAGAAGGCATTGTAAAGGAAGATGATATTGTGATTAATACTGCCAGTATGCCGGTGCATAGCGTGGGGCGTACTAATATGATTAAGTTAACTGTAATAGAATAACGCTGTCTTTATGTGGGAAGAATCAAATAATAAGTTGCATCGAACTTTTAAGTTCAAAGATTTTACCGAGGCTTTCGCATTTATGACACGCGTGGCATTTTTAGCCGAAAAACACAACCACCATCCTAACTGGAGCAACGTTTACAACAGCGTTACCATTGAGCTAACTACGCATGATGCGGGAAATAAGGTTACACAAAAAGATCGTGACCTGGCGCGAGCTATTGACGATACCATTTCTACTTAAAAGATTCACTTTAAAAATTGTTCTTCCTGCCCATTCCACAGTCGCGCTTGGCCAATACTTTATTATAAAACTAAACTATAGCTAAGATGGCTGTTGCACAATTTGCATCGTCCTGATTTAAGTTGACTTATCCACAATTATTCTATCAACCTATTTCAGGACTATACACTCATTTCGCACAGAAATTCAATCCCGAAATTTCGGAACAGAAATTTTAGAAATGGAACAACCCAAGGGTTTTGAGTATTTTAAACATTTCAAAAAGGAAGAAGCTCAAAGCGAAATATTTGGCTATTTTGTATTCAATTATAAATGTAATGATTACGGAACGGGACTTATACCAAAAGGACAACAACTTTTGGTTATCCGTATATTAACCACTCGCAATATTTTCACAACAAAAAAATAGTGGCCAATCAATACGGTAAAACATGGTGGGGCAAAAAATGGTTAGATTCCCTATCAAGCATTGACTACAGCAACCGTTTGCCAAGGGGTAGAAGCTACGCCAACCGTGGATTTGTTGAAAGTATTTCCATAGAAGGCAATCTAATAACAGCAGTTGTAGCCGGCAGCAGACCCCGGCCCTATAAAGTAGAAATTGGTGTTCCATCGTTTGCCGGGAAAAGTGTTAAGCAATTTATACAACAATTAACTTCTAACCCATCTCTCATTTCTTCTCTGTTAAACGGAGAATTAGATCCGGCACTACTGGAAATAGCTGCACAAAACGAAATGCAGGTATTCCCTACAAAGTGGGACGATTTGAATATGTATTGTTCCTGCCCAGATTGGGCCGTACCTTGTAAACATCTTGCTGCCGTTATTTACAAAACCTGTAATGAAATTGACAACGACCCTTTTCTTGTGTTCGGAGTACATGGTTTAAACCTAATGGAAAGGCTAAAACAAAAGGGTCTGCAGTTTCAAAATGAACGCGTTCCTATTCCGCTACTCTCCGCCTTGCTGGAAAAACCAGAAAAACCAGGTACTTTCAAGGAAGAAGACAGCTACCGCAAACCTGATCTTTCACAGTTGCAAGACTTAACTGAAACTATCCCATCCTTATTAAAAGAAGATCCTGCATTCTATATAACAGGTTCAAATTTTAGATCGAACTATATAAAACATATAAAATCCATTGTTAGAAAGGCAAAACAATTGCTCAACGGCCGAAATAATTTCGAGGAAATTTTTGATCAAAATAGCTGCGAACAACTTATTGAGCTTAGCAGAAAAAGTAAAATAACCTTCCGGTATAATAATAATGCAGCTTTTACATCTTTTGTCAATGGTAAAAAAACTGCTCTGCTGCCTTTAATGGCTCAATTACGCCAAATCCCCGCTAACCGTACGCTCAATTATCAGCCATCAGTAGCAGCAACTCATACGCTTATCAATTATTGCTTTCATTTGTTGGCAGCGGGCAGCGTAGTTCCACAAATTATTCAATTAAAAGACAAATTGTACGGCATAAGGTGGTTACCCGCTTTAGTGAGTAAAGAAGTACAAAAAATTCATAGTGAAGTACTTCAAATTCTTCCTCCGAAATTGATACTTAATACACTTAATAAGCCCATAGGAAAGGATCATTTGATATCGGCTGTATTATCAAACATAATATTCAGTTTATTTGATCGTTACCGCGAGTACAACCTGTTTGAAGGTATTTTCTTTACTCAAACCTTATATGCCTTCAATAAAGTTGGCGAAAAAGCTGTGCCGGGTGGCATTGCCATCTGGCTGCAGAAGCTATATCTTACTCAGGGCCGGTTTAAACCGGCACTTATAGTCAATGAAGGCAAAGGAGGTACTTTCGATTTGGAATTGCACGTAAAACAAAAGGGCAAGTCCGGCGAAAAAAGTATTCCAATTAAAGACCTTTTTCAATATAAAAAGTTTGAGCCCATAAAATATACCGTGCTGCAAAGCATTACACCCCTGCGCACATTTATACCCAAATTAAGTACGTATATCAATACGCACGGACAACGCAAAATCACCTTTTCAAACCGAGAGTTCTCAACTTTTCTTTTTGACATGATACCCGCACTTCGCTTGTTAGATGTAGATATTTTATTACCCAAGTCGTTACAAGAATTACTGCGGCCTAAAGTAGGTTTAAAAGTAAGTGCGCAACCGGCCAACAGGTCCTTCTTAAACATATCAGAAATTCTTCAATACGAACGCCATGTGGCTGTAGGTGATGAGTTATTGTCTAAAGAGGAGTTTCAAAAGCTCGTTAAGCAAAGCGATCAACTTATCCGGTATAAATCGAAATATATTTATATAGATGGAGTTGAGCTGGAAAATCTCTACAAAAAACTCGTTACAGAACCTAAAATCTCTAAGTATGAGTTGCTTCGTTCTGCTTTAAGTGAAGAATACCGGGGAGCTCAGGTGCATCTTGATACCGAGGTAAAAGAGATGATTGCCGAATTAACCAAAGTTAAAAGTATTCAACTTCCCAGGGGATTAAAAGCAAAACTGCGCCCTTATCAAAAACGCGGATATTCCTGGATGTATAGAAACGCGCAAATAGGCTTCGGCTCTGTACTGGCCGATGACATGGGGCTGGGAAAAACCATTCAGGTAATTACCTTTCTGTTGCGGTGTAAAGAGTTGGGATTGCAGGAAAATAAAAAAGCACTTATTGTTGTTCCTACCGGACTTTTAACCAATTGGGAGGCAGAGATAGAAAAATTTGCTCCCGCTTTGAAGTCGTTTATCTATCACGGAAGTCAAAGAGAGCTAACACATGCAAATGATTTTGACATCATACTCACTTCTTATGGTGTACTCCGCAGTGATGCAACCAGGTTAAACAAGCTAAAGTGGCATACTCTGGTAATTGACGAAGCACAAAACATTAAGAACAATACAACAAAACAAAGCCGGGCGGTAAAGAGCATTAAAGCCGACAATTTTATTGCCCTTAGCGGAACACCGGTTGAAAACCGTTTGAGTGAACTGTGGAGTATCATGGATTTTTCTAACCGCGGGCTGTTGGGAACGGTAAAAGGGTTTAATAAAGAATTTGCAAACCCTATTGAAGCTCATAATGATGTTCATGCAGCAAGATCACTCAAAAAGATCACTTCTCCATTTTTAATGAGGCGATTGAAAACAGATAAAGATATTATTGCCGATCTGCCGGAAAAAATAGAGATGGATGCCTACGCCCACCTCACCAATAAGCAGGCTGCCTTGTATGAAAAAACCCTGCAGGAAGCCATGCGCATAATTGAGCAGGTTGATACAACTGATAAACGCCAACTGTTTAAAAGGCAGGGATTAATCTTGCAAATGATATTGGCACTGAAGCAAATATGCAACCACCCTACCCAATTCCTGAAAAACAAAGTTTACGATGCGGGTTTAAGTGGAAAGGTGAGTTTGTTGTTTGAATTGTTAGAGAACATTTTGGATAACAACAAAAAAGTTTTAATATTTTCTCAATTCAAAGAAATGTGCATGATGTTACAGCAGTTTATTTCAGAAAAATTTGATGAACAGCCCTTACTTTATCATGGCGGCAATACCATTAAGCAACGTAAAAAGATGATAGAATCTTTCCAAAACAACAGAGCCGACAGGATTTTCATACTATCTATTAAAGCTGCAGGTACAGGACTAAATCTTACAGCTGCCAACCATGTTATCCATTACGATTTATGGTGGAATCCGGCAATAGAGGCACAAGCAACAGACCGTGCCTATCGTATTGGCCAAAAGAAAGATGTAATGGTGCACCGGTTTATTACAAAAGGTACATTTGAAGAAAAGATCAATGAAATGATACAGCGTAAAAAATCCCTTGCCGAACTAACCGTGGCTACCGGAGAAAACTGGATAGGCAATTTGAGCAATAAAGAACTGAAAGAAGTATTTGGGAAAGAAACGGAGAGTTAAAATTTAATAAGTAAAACTATCAATGGATACACCACACCATTTAAAAACATAAATCTATGTCCAGGCAAAGACTATTAACCACAATTGGCACTATTGCAGGAAGCCATGCTTTTTTTGATTTGGGCAAAACCGGTTTTGTACTTCCGGGTATGATTATCAACCGTAGTTATGAGGTCTCGTTTCCAATAGATGAAGATGAAGCTCAAGATCTCATTAGCTATGCCCGAAAATCGAAATATGGTAAGGGAAGCGATACCTTATTTGATGAAAATGTGCGTAAAACCCGGGAAATTGATGCCGCCCAAATTGAAATTAAAAACCCTGAGTGGCAAAAAATGTTGAGCACCATCATTGAGCATAATAAAGAGCAAATGGGACTGGAAGATATTGAGGTGCATGCCTTGCTGCACAAATTACTTATATATGAACCTGGTGGCTTCTTCAAACGGCATAAGGATACTGAAAAAATGCCCGGTATGTTTGGCAGCCTGATTATTGGTTTACCGTCAAAATATGAGGGAGGAGAGCTGGTGATCGAGTTTAACGGCAAACGTCAAAAAATTGATTTTAATCAAATGGGAGATACCTATCATTTACCTTATGTTTCCTTTTTTGCCGATTGCGATCATGAGGTAAAACCGGTTACTTCGGGTTATCGCATCTGTTTGGTCTATAATCTTGTATCGAAAAGTGCAGAACAGAGACCGCTTGCCCCTGTTTATCAAGACAAAATAAGCTCACTAACTGAATGTTTAGATGAGTATAGAGATAAATGTACTAGTCCCATTGTTGTTTTATTGGGCCATCAATACACAGAAACTAATTTTTCGGTTGCCAAACTCAAAAGTAACGACCGGCCACGTGCCAGAGCTCTTTTAGAAGCGGCAAATCGTGCTGAATATTATGCTCTGCCCGCATTGCTCACCTACTACCAATGCGGTGTACCTGAATATGATGATTATAGTTACGAGGGGTATAATGAGGATATGGCCGAAGTGCATGACGAGTGGTATGAACTGCATAACTGGCAATCAAAATATACACCCGGCCTGGGAAATTATTCTGTTGATCCATCAAGGATCTGGAGTTTAAGTGCACTTGATGATGTCGAACCCATTGAAAAAGAAGTAGAAGGCTTTATGGGTAATTACGGCCCTACCCTTGAGTACTTCTACCGATACGGCAGCATAGTACTTTGGCCTAAAAAACAACTGGGGAATATACTGGCCAAATGTAATGAAGAAGTAAGGCTGGAATGGTTGGCCTACTTTCTAAAGGAAAAAGAAACCTGGAATGAGTCGGAGAAATCGCAGGTTAAGGATGTAATACGATCATTTTACATTATGGATAAAGTATATAATCAAAAAGCCGAAGACATTTCCAACATTGCCCAATCTGTTCTGCGCCTGGCAGATTATACATTTTTTGAAGATACCCTGAATCAATTATTCTTTACGCGTATTACATCATTACCGGCGATTCAATGGATGCTGTTAATCACCGAATATCATAAAAAAGGGTTAAATGCCAACACCTTTTCAAACAACGTAAAAAACCTTAAAGAATTAGATCAACTAGTAAAAGTTGCAGTACTATTAGACAAAGAGAATAGTCCGATATCCAATGATTTTATTCCTGAAATGTTGTCTAAAGTACCCGCAAAATTAAGCGCGTATCGTTTTGGCATATCTCCCGAAACTAAGGTCACTCATTCAATATGTGTTGGTTTAATGCACCTGCTCCCAAAATATGCCAATAAAAAACAGATACAGGATATTGTAAATGAAATATTGAAAGAGCCAGGCGATTTGTTTATACGAAATGTTGCATCAAAATGCTTACTGCAACATGTTGAAACGATCAACGGAAATTTATTTACAAATCTTATATATGCTTTTACATTAAAAAGATTGACCAATTTGGTGAGCAATGAGCCGCAACCACCCAAAGACTGGAAACGATCTATACCCGATAACCCTCATTATAGGGGAGCATGGAAATTCTTAAAGTCCTTTATGGAATCTCCGGAACAAAGCTTTTTGGATTATAAAAAACCGCAAGCTGATCGGAAGTTAATGGAAGAAGCCATAAAAGATGTAAAAGTTGATTTAAAGCTTACAACTATAAAAAAAGGATCGCCCCATACTTTACGCATCACTAAAACAAACGAAAGCTATAAAAAAGCACACCAGATTTGGCAACATGATGTTGAGCTGCTGAACCGGTTAAAGATGTTGCAGTAATTAGTTTTGTTGATACTCACGTGCGGGATTGGTTGTGTTACTCCTGAAAATCCCGAAATAAAAAACGGGAAACTCGCGTTTCCCGTTTTAATATTAGGTAGCAACCTGCGTTACTACCTGCTCCTTATGTTGTTAAAGCAGTAAGCCTAAGGCTTACCAGTTATATCCTTAATTTTTCGCTCCCTTCTCTCTTCCCTTGTTTCGGGCTTCTTATCATCCCTGGTATCTTTCTTTTTACCAAGTATATCACGTATTTCTCTTTCTCTTTCCGTGTCCCTGTCTCTACGTGTTCTCCGGTCTGTATCTTCATCACGGTCACGACGGCCGAGTATAATATCCTCAATAGAGCGGTCACTTACCTCATAGCCTTCGTCTCTTGATGCTCTCCTTATTTTTCTTCGGCGTTCTGCCGGAGAGTCTTCGTGGTTATAAATGTTGTGCTTAGAACGTCCAAAGGCGTGTCCATCAGATCTTTCTTCTGCATGTAATCTTTTTTCCAGAGAGAGTTTACTGCGTTTCTTGTACTTCTTATTCTTTTTGTGTTTACGATCTCTGTCTCGTCCGTAATCATCGTCATAGTCCCTGTCTCGCCGGTCTTTCCGACCTAAAATAACGTCAATGTCTCTATCACGTCTGTCTTTTCCATAACGATCATCATCGTCGTCATCATCATAGTCTTCTTCCCGATCATCGTCATGATCTTTGTGTTTATGCTTTTCCGTTTTGTGCTTTTTGCCCTTACCCTTTCCTTGTCCGTAAGTACTGCCTGCAAAGACAAATCCAAGAGCCAGCATAAACAATAATGTTAATTTTTTCATGGCGTGAATTTTAGTTTCCCTCTTTATAGCTCAATTGCCGTGCCAAAATTGCGTCATTTATATGTAAGTAAATGATTCACTGCACTTTAGCAAATAGTGTATTGTAAACGCTTAGCCTTGGCGGATAAAACTATGACAACCGGAAAATTCCACAAATAAAAAAGGCGAACAAGTTCGCCTAACAGGTTATTGCTAACCCTAAACCCAAGATGCTTGTATGTCCAAGCGAGTGCAATATACGCCGAAAATTATAAATGCACCGGCTCAATTCAGCTTAATGGCTTTTGAAGCCAAACTACCATCGCTAAAATGAACAACCAACATATATATTCCGGCACTTAGTCCGCTCACATCTAACGATCTTTGAACAATACCCGAGCTAATCTTATCGCCAATATCCTCTACACGTACAAGCTGGCCCTGGGTATTATAAATGTCAACACCTTTAAGGTATTTATTACGCTTCAGTTCAATACTCAGCAATACTACTCCGCCTTGTCCGGTTCCGGTAATGTACATGCTGTCCTCTTCATAATTCGCTTTTAGTACAATTACGTTTGAGTAATTCTCACTTCCATCAAAATCAACCTGCAACAACCGGTAATACACTTTATTGACAGCTCTACCCAGGTTATCGGTGTATGCGTAGTTCAAAGGAGTTTGCGAGTTGCCACCTCCTGCAATTTCGCCTGCATCTTCCCAGTTGGAACCATCATAGCTGCGTTGAATAATAAATTTATCGTTGTTCGTTTCCGAGGCTGTAGTCCAATTAAGTCTTGTGGTTAAATCATCAACAAACGATCCGCTAAACGAAACAAGCTCAACCGGAAGAATTCTACATTCATCATCGGTCAGCTCAACTATTTCTATGGTTGTGGAAGCCGTAGCCGTATTAGTGCTGGTAGATGGATCACAGCCAAAGGTATCAGTTACCGTCAAAGTAAAGGTGTACGTCCCCACAGCGTCAGGTTTAAAAGTTACATTAAACTGATCTGCGTCATTTATATCATCAATTGGGCCTAAACCCGTGGGCGGATCCGGATTCCAGGTACCGGTACCACCACTTACCGACCAATCCGCAGTTATTTGATCTCCTGTAGGTTGTGTTCCGTTAAGCAGATTAGGATCAATAGTTGCTGATGCATCAAGGAGTAAAGTAGGAAATATTGGATCGGGGCCGCCAATTTGATTCGGATCACAAATGAGTTCAATTAAAAAACTGGGATTGGGAGGGTCGTTTATCGGAATTGGTAATAACAGGTTTACCTCATCACAAAAGTTTGAAGTTGGTGAACCTCCAGCATTAGAAATAGTAGTGGTAAGTTCAAGCACTCCGCAAGAGTTGTTGTTACAAGGGTCGAAAACAGATAATACAGGTATTCTTATCTCAACCATATCTCCTGAATCATCGCAGGAGTCACCGGTTAGTCCTTCCAAACCAGCGGCTCCGGTATCTTCCATTTGCGAGGTGGCATCATTCCATTGATAAACTGTAACAGTCGGGCTTTGATTCGTTGTGAAATTAACCATATAATCCGCTCCTTTTACGGCTATACATCCATAAAAATCTTCACATACATCTCCTATTCCATTACCGTTGGCATCTGTTTGAGTGTCATTAAATACACTTGGGCAATTATCATTCACATCCGGCACTCCATCTCCGTCACTGTCGCTGGTACCGTCACATACATCACCAATGCCATTGTTATCAGCATCTTCCTGACCCGGGTTAGCCACTAGCGGACAATTGTCATCTACGTCCAATACTCCATCGTTATCATCATCGTCATCACAGGCATCACCTATGCCGTCACCGTCAGTATCAACTTGTGTTTTATTAATAATATCATCACAATTATCGGTTACATCATCAATGCCATCTCCGTCAGTATCAGAAGCTGTTGGGGTAACGTTGCAAGTCGGGTCTCCAAAATTTTCACCCGCAAATTGTTGACCAGTTGAATAGTCACAGTCGGTATTGATATATAACCTGAAGTTTGATTGTCCCGAATTACCGTGCTCTAAACCCAGGATAAAATAATCGGTGCCATTCTCATTGTAAATGTCGGCCCAGGCACGATCCACATCACAAGTTGAAGATCCCTGCTGGGGTTGCGGTATTGGTTGATACGCGTTTATGTATTCCCCTTCGTCATTCCCAGGAGGGACATCACAGCCGGTAATATGACCATCAAAGGTGTACTGTGCGTTAGCTTCAATGTGAAATATCAATAAAGTGCTAATAAATAAGGTAAAGTGTAGTAATGTTTTCATTAGTTAGGGTTTATTGGTAGTTAGGGTTTATTGTTTAGTTTTAATTATAGGTAGGAATCATCTCTCTTCTAATTTGAATTGTAGTAAGGATATTGCAAAGAATAATTTTTTAAAGAAAATTCTCGCCAATATTTACGGTTTATTCTAACTTATAATATTTCGCCCTATGACTAAGGCATGTCTGGTAATTATAAAAAGAAAGTGTTTTCATATTTATGCTTCAGGTTAAAAATTGTGTAATACATCCCCGGGTTTCAGTTTTACTAAAGATAAACTAATTATTTAAATATTTTAATTTTTATGATGAAATTAAAATATTGGATTAATCCAACAAACCAGTTTAGCTTAGCTATATGTTCAACAAACAAGAGAAAAGTAACCTAAACCAGCTGACAAATTCTTTACTGGCCGGCTTACCTGCCAACAATGCACAGGCCATAATTGAGATAAGAAGCGTGCTTGTTTATCACAATTGGCGATACTACGTCCTTTCAGATCCCATTATTTCAGATTTTGAATACGACAAGCTCTTCAAGGGGTTAAAACAACTGGAAGAAGCTAATCCAGGCCTTGTTACTCCAGACTCCCCCACTCAACGTGTAGCACATGGCCTAAATACCGATTTCGAAAGTGTGGAACATACTATTCCAATGCTATCGTTGGATAACTCGTACAGTGCCGCTGACCTTAAAGATTTTGACAGGAAAGTAAGGGAGCTGGCAGGTGCAGAAAATATTACCTATGCAGTTGAGCCTAAGTATGATGGTGCCAGTATTGCGTTAATATATGAAAACGATCTGTTGATGCGTGCTGCCACACGAGGAAACGGCATACTCGGTGACAACATTACCAACAATGCCAAAGCCATTCGTTCCATTCCGTTAAAGGCAGCATTTTCAAAGTACAACCTGCGTAAGGTGGAACTGCGCGGCGAAGTGGTGATTGAAAAGGGTGTTTTTAATAAAATGAATGCAAAACGCGAGGCAGAAGGACAGGAACTTTTTCAAAATGCACGAAATACAGCCAGCGGAGGGCTTAGACTCAAAGATCCATCGAAAGTGGGGCCGCGCGGTTTAGAAGCTTTTATTTTTCAAGTGGGTTATACTGAGGGCACAAATGGTAATACAGAACTGAAATTAGGCCAATCCTTCTCGCAATTCGAGACATTTCAAATTTTATTTGAACTCGGTTTTAAAGTACCTTTTAAAGAAACCGGACGGTTTAATTCCATTGATGAAGTAATAATGTTTGCCAAAGAATGGGAGGAGCGGCGCGACCATTATAATTACGACATTGACGGCCTGGTGATTAAAGTAGATGACTATCGTCTGCATGAGAAAATAGGCAGTACCAGTCATCACCCGCGCTGGGCAATGGCTTATAAATTCAAGGCAAAACAAGCTACCACAAAATTGCTGAACATCGAATATCAGGTTGGACGAACCGGCGTGGTAACTCCGGTAGCCAAATTAGAACCTGTTGCCCTGGCCGGAGTAACAGTTTCATCGGTATCGTTGCATAACGAAGATCAGATAAAGGAGAAAGATATAAGGCTGAATGATACTGTGCTTGTTGAACGGGCCGGGGATGTAATACCATATATTGTAGGCCCGGTAACGGAGCAGAGAGATGGCTCTGAAATTGCGGTTGAATATCCGAAAAACTGCCCCAGTTGCGGCACCAACTTAATAAGGGAAGAAGGCGAAGCTGCCTGGCGTTGTGTGAATTTGGAGTGTCCGGCCCAGCTTGAAGAGCATTTGATTCACTTTGTGGGCAAAACCGCAATGGATATTGACGGTCTTGGCCGCGATATTATTAAACGCTTTGTGAGTGAAGGTTTTATTCAGTCCATACCCGATATTTATACATTGGATTACGACCGAATTTTAAAGTTAGAAGGGTGGAAGGAAAGATCGGTGGAGAAATTACGGACAGGGACTGAGCGGTCAAAGTCGAATCCGCTTTGGCGTTTGATAGTCGGACTGGGAATACGGCATGTAGGAACCACCATGGCAAAGCAGTTGGCAAAACAAGTTAATGATCTGACGGATTTTAAGACGTGGACAATAGAACAGCTGGTTGCACTTGATGATGTAGGGCCTAAAGTGGCAGAGAGCATTTCAACATTTTTTAAAGATGAGAGAAGCCTTGCCATTGTTGAAGAACTGGCGCAACTCGGAGTGAATATTAAGGCTGATGAAAAAACTACCGGCGGGAGTTTACATGGAAAGACCTTTTTGTTTACCGGAAAGCTAACTCGTTTTGGCCGTGATGAAGCCAAGGAGATGGTAGAAAATGAGGGCGGCACTACCCTTTCGGGAGTCAGTGCTAAGTTAAATTACCTTGTAGTAGGCAAAAAAGCAGGTTCAAAGCTGGTAAAAGCCCGGGCTTTAGGCACGGTTGAAATATTAACCGAAGATGAGTTTTTGCAGATGATTAATACCAATTTTAATTAATAATGTCGTACAAAGTAAAATTATTGATTTGGGACAAGATTAAGGCGAAAAACGCAGCACAACCTAAGCTGCACGGTGCTTTCGGCTCTCAACTTCAGGCCGATAAAACTTGACTGTCCATAAGTTCTACATCAAACTTCACTCGGGCATTCAATGCTTTAAAGACCTTTAGGATGGTTCCAAATCTTGCGTCAGTTAAGCTGTTCTCAATTTTTGAAATTTGGGCCTTTTTCACGCCAACCAATTCTCCCAACTGAGTCTGTGTAAGATTCTGTTCTTCTCTCAACTGCTTTATTCTTGAGCCAATTACATCTAATCTCAATTCATTCTCAAAATCATCCCGAGATTTAGTTCCTTTTTTACCAATATACTTGTCTGTCAGTTCTTCTAATGAGTACGATTTCATTTTACTTCTTTTTAGCTTTAAAATATTCCATTCTAATTCTTTCCGCTCGATCAATTTCCGATTTGGGAATTTTTGCCGTTTTCTTTATCATCCCGTGTGTCGCTAAAACAATCGTTTCTTTTTTAGTGGTCTTGTCCCAAAAGGCAAATAATCTGATATACTTTCGATTGTATAATGTTCTGAATTCCCATATTTCGTCTTCTAATTTTTTGAATAATTCTTTATCAATCACACTTCGCGATTTCCAAATATTGTACATCACTTTTCGGTTGGATTTCTCGTCTAACTCGTCAAGAAACCTTTTCGCTTCTTCTAAAATTTCAACTCGAAATCTATAATCCATTTAACTCCTTTTGGCAAATTTACGGGTTTCCTGTTTAGGAAATAATATTTTGAGATTTCATTCTAAGCTGAGTACAACATTTGCGGCTGTTGCGCAACCCCGGCTTAGCATTTTTATAATTGATTTGGCTGTGAACTTCTTCCTTTTTGAAAAATTAAAATACTCAAAACCTGTAGATTGTTCCGTTTTTAATTTTTCTGTCTCGAAATTTCGGGATTAAATTTCTTTGCCAAATCAATTGTGCAACAGCCACATTTTATATGATTCATTATTGACTGAAATTGGTATAACCCTTAGCAGAGTGATCGTTTTGCCATGGAACTCTTTACAGATCTATTCCACTACTTCTCCTGCAACTTTCGTTCGCCTGTATGGTCATAGCCGAGTGCTCTTTCCAAATCAATCATTTTTTGGGGTCGAAAATTCAGGATAATGGCTCGGCGTCTTTGATCTGTTCGATTTCCCAAGGAAAAATGAAGTGTTCTGCCGGTATGCGCAACGCAACTCCCCGGATCTAATTCAACCGGCAGCCCGTCTTTCTTATCGGCATGCTCGGTCACAAGAGCTCCCCCGTTAGGCATTTGCTGGTGGGGTAATAAGGTTCCTTTGTTACTTTTGGGTACATACCACATACATCCATTTTCTACTTTGGCATCATCCAGAGCCACCCAAAAGCTAATGGCCCGTTTGTCTGTTAACTCCGGTGGCCAATAGGCTTCATCCTGGTGTATCGGGGTTTCCGTATCGGTATGCGGGGCCTTATCTATCAGCATATCAAAATCTAAAGCCATGTCATTACCCAGGAGTGTTATTGCAGTTAGGTGACAGATCTTATATAATTCGGTTTTTGCCAGGTTAGGATATAATCTTGACGGACACATAATCTGTATGATCTTTTCATCACCCGATTTTTCTTCCTTTCCGCTCAAATCAGATCTGTAGCCTGAAGTTTCAACCTGTCCACTAAGGAATAGATCATATATCTCTTTGATTTGATCAACTACGTTTTTATCAATAAGGTCTGACAATACCACATATCCATCTGACTCTAAGAATTGCTTTTGATTTTTCATTATTTCACTTTCTATACCTAATGTAAGTTAAGCAAATGAGTATTACTAATGGATGGCCTTCCAAACTTATGGTCATGACTTATTATCTTATTATCTACCTTTAAAATTAGCGGATATCTTCAATCACCACGGTACCGCTTAAGGAATCGTGCCACCCTATTCCCTTGTCACTTCCAAGAACAGAAAACGCTTCAAATGGTATTAAGCGGGCAAAGGAACGACCTACTATTTGACCAAAAGAAGGTTTGGAGCCGTCTTTTCTCACTACCCTCGTTTTTGTAATGATCTTACCCAGGGTTTTGCCGTTGCTATAGTGTTCAAAGAATACATAATATGCAACCGGCAGCAAAAGTGACAGAAGATATAAAACGGCAAACAGTACGCCTTCAAAAAGATTTGCATCGCCTGTGGAATCAGAAAACAAAGCAAGTGTACCTCCGAGAAGGAACAATCCCACGTACAACAATATGGTTGAAAGAATGGAGTCAAGTATGTAATTCAAAAATCTTTTGCCTTTATCGGCATGTGTATAGGCCGATTTTAGTTCTGCTCTTATTCCATCCAGATCAAGATCATCATTTCGTTTTATCTTTTCCATTGCATCAAACCTATTGAAAATTCCTTGTAATAAAAAAAATATCTCATCTATCCTCTATAACTACTGTACCACTAAGCGTATCGTGCCATCCTAAGCCATTAGTACTAAAGAGAACCGAAAAGGGTTCAAAGGGAATAAATCGGGCAAAAGATCGGCCTAACAACTTTGCCGGAACAGGTTCGTGACCATGCCGGCTAACTACTTTGGTATTGGTTATGAGTTTACCGATCGTTTTTCCATGGCTGTAATATTCGAGAACAAAGAAATAGGATGCCAGAATAACAATGCGTATTGGCCAACGAATAAAGATTGGTGTTCCAAATCCCCAATCACCGGTTATCAGATCAATAAATACAAATATCATCCACATAATAATACTTGCATAAATGTTTGCCAGTATAAAGTCAATTATATAGTTAACAAAACGCCTTCCTTTATCTGCCGGTATGAAGGCTTTTTTAAGATCGGCCAGCTCTGTCCCAGCCCCCAAAATAATCAGACGAAGTTATAGTTTAAAAACTGTAACATTATGTCAATGAAAACAAAGAAAACACAATTCAGTAAGGAAGAAAAGCTTCAGATATTGAAAGAAGCCGGTAAAAATGGCGTGCGTCACACTCTGGAGAAATACGGTGTATATCCTGCGACCTATTACTATTGGAAAAAGAAGACCGAAGAAATGGGCGAAGAGGGCCTTACACACAGCATGACCAAAAAACGCTTGCAAAAGATCAAGGAATTAGAACAGGAAAACGACCTGTTAAAACGCTTACTGGCCGAGAAAGAATTAGAAAGCAAGCTAAAAGACGAGTTGCTAAAAAAGAAGTATCCCAAGGTGAAAAGAAAGTACTCGTGATGGAGTATATCGCCTTGGGAATGAAACGAGATACGGCCTTATCTGTTAGTGGATTAACACGCCACCAGTATTACTATAAGCCCAACAAGGGTAAACGTGGCATAGCTCCATCACAGGTGGTAATCCAACACAATAAGGGAAAAACCAAAGAAGTAAAAAATTCTGTAGTAATAAATTATATGAAAGGCATACAGGGTAATATAGACCTGCGTTGTGGACATCGTCGTATGAGTTCACAACTACAGTTGCAGGGTTATCAAATCAATCACAAAAAGGTATATCGGCTAATGAAAGCGCATGATCTGTTGCTTGCAAAGCATGATAAACCTACTAAAAATTACGTCAAATACCGGGTTATAGCTCCTGAGTGCCCGTTGAGCCATTTAGAAATGGATATCAAATTTGTATGGATACAGCAGCATCGCCGCCATGCATTGATACTGAGTATTATGGACATTTTTACACGAAGAATATTAGATTGGCATGTGGGCATGAGCATCACCCAACACACAGTCAAAGAAGTATTTACAAGAGTAGTAATCGATCATTTGCAGAAAAATGATATGCTTAGCAAAGCTATCCATATTGAGATCAGAAACGATAACGACAAAAGATTCTCTGCTAAAATAGTACAGCAGTTTTTTAAGCAAAATTATCTTAACCAGGTATTTACACATCCCTACACTCCGGAAGAAAACGGACATATAGAATCCTTTCACAAAACCCTTACCGGAGCTTTGAAAAATCAATATTTTGACTCTTTGGAGCAGTTAGAAACTCGATTGACCGGTTTTTATGATAATTACAACAATCATCGATGTCACTCTGCTTTATGTGGATTGACACCTTATCTTTTTAATCAACAATGGATACGGGGAAATATTCAACGCCTGGAAATGGAAAACAGAAAAGTGAAGTTTAAACTTCTGGCACCCAAATATCAGCTATCGGGTAACGAGAGCCTGAGGGAAGCATCTTGCATGAATGCGCAGCATTCAAACCATAATAAAGAAGTGAGTAGCACTACAACACTTCAGCAACCATCGGTACAAAGGTCACCATCGGTCGCATCTTGCAAAAGCAAATCTATAATAAAAAATGCCTATTATTGATTAACAATATAATTTTGTCCGATTTATTGGGGGCTAGACCAGCTCTTCTTTGAATTCTTCCTCAAACTGATTTCTAATTTCATTATCCGTCATAACACATTAACATTTGATGGCAATCCCATTCAATTAAAATTTTTTGAACCCTAAAGATTAACCGAACTCATGTTATTAACAAGTGAAATCAGTTAGGCTAAATATTTTAGTATATTTGTTAAAAATATTCTCAAAATGGTATTGGAAAAAGTGAACCAAAATTTCAGATTTTTACGCAAACAAGAAGGTAAAACTCAGCAGGAGTTTGCCGATATGCTGAATATTAAACGGGCTTCGGTTGGAGCTTACGAAGAGGGCAGGGCAAAACCCAATTTAGATGTCATTAAGCAACTTTCAGAGAAATACCATGTATCTATCGACTGGCTTATTACCCGTGATCTGTCAAAAATTAAGGCACATGAATGGCGCCTTGGTAAAGAATCTGATATAAGTGGTAAGTCATTACGGGTACTTTCTATCACACTTAATGATGAAGAACGTGAAAACATCGAATTGGTCCCTGTTAAGGCTTCGGCCGGCTATTTAAGCGGTTATGCCGACCCTGAGTTTTTAAGTGAGTTGCCCCGGTTCTCGCTGCCTATGTTACCAAACGGCACCTACCGTGCATTTGAAATTAAGGGAGACAGCATGTTGCCCCTTATGCCGGGCTCAGTAGTAATTGGCGAATACGTTGAAGACTGGAACCATATTAAAGACGGCCATACATATATAGTGCTCTCACGTGATGAGGGTGTTGTTTATAAAAGATTGTTTAACAGCATTGAAGAAGAAGGTGTTGTAACTTGCCAGTCTGATAACCCGTCGTATCCGCCCTTTTCGCTACGGGTGGAAGATGTGCTCGAAGTCTGGAAGGCCAAACTTTTCATCTCAAAAGCCGAGCCCCAAGGCAGCAGCACTCCTGATTCAGCGACTATGATGGCTATGATACAGAATTTGCAGACGGAACTTCACTCTATCAAGAAACGGTAGTATATGATTTCACGCAACGAAATGGCGAGCGCAACGACGCAAAGAAGTTTAAGTGAGAACGAATTAGCCAAGATCATAATTGACTGTGCCTTTCAGATTCATCGAAAGTTGGGTCCGGGATTGTATGAGAGTGTCTATGAGGAAATTCTATTTCATGAGTTGGAAAAATATGAGCTGGAAATTAAAAGACAGCATCCTATTTCGGTGATATGGGATGATATTAAACTTGATAAAGGATTTCGGGCAGATCTAATAGTCAATAATAAGGTACTAGTAGAGATAAAATCTATTGAGGCAATAGCACAAGTTCACTGGAAACAAACATTGACATACCTTAAACTCGCTGATTTAAAGTTGGGCCTACTGATGAATTTCAACAATGCATTGCTAAAAGATGGAATTAGGCGCATAGTCAACAATTTGTGACTAATGCGTTCTTTGCGCTCGTTGCGCCTTAGCGAGAAACTAATACGTAAATCGAAGTTCCACCCTCCTATTCCTCGCCTGTCCAAGAAAAGTTTTATTGTCGCCGATGGCTTTGCGCGATCCCTGTGCTCTTGCAATAAGCCGATCTTCGGTAATACCCCGACGTAAAAACGCGATTTTTACATTTTCTGCCATCTGGTTGGTCAGTTGCATAGCAATACGCTGTTTTTCACTATTGTCAACATAAGCATCAACTCGTAAACGCAGGTTCGGATTATCCTTCATTTGCTTAGCTACAAAGTTCAAATAGTTATGATAACTATTGTCAATATTTGCACTTAACCTGTCAAATAAAATAGTACTGAGCCCAATTTGGGGTATTGTTTCTTCTCTCCCACTTACCGGTAAGGCATCAGGGTTTTCAAACGTAATATCCCTGTCGGGCGGAAGTGTTGGCCTGTCTATTGGAGGTGCCGCTGATGTTTGTGTCGGCCTGGTAATTACTCCGGCTTTTATTTGCGCAATCTCCTCATTTTTGGCTGTTATTTTCTCATCCATTACTACAAGCTCAGGAGCTCCTTCGTAATACCTTCCCTGCTCCTGCATTTGTTCGGCAATTTCTTTCTTTCTCTTCTTCAAAGCCTTCAGCTCACGTTTGGCACTTTTCAGTGCTGCCCGGTCAACAACAACTCCGGGTTGAACAGGAACCTGCGCCGGTTTAACGGTTGTATTGTGAGTTGGTGTAGTTTCCGGTGGTGCCGGTGGCGAACCCGCGGTTTGCACTGGCAATCTTTTTAAACTTTTAATCTCAGTGTTTAAGGCGTCAATTTGTCTGTCAAATGCTACAATCTCGGCATTGCCCTTAGCAGATATTCCCTGAGCAGTTAATAAGGTTATTTTCTCGCGCCTTAGTTTCTTTATTCTCTTTATCTCATCCTTTTTCTGGCGGATCAGTGCCTTGTTAACTTCAGCGGAAGCAGGTGAAGATGGTGTCTGAATTATTGGAGAGTTCGATAGTTCAGCCACTTTAACCGGTTTGCCCAAAAGCTGGTTAAGTGAAGCCTGTTTAGACGCAATTTGCTCATCAATTATAATTATTTGATGATCGTTGTCAACCGGCCTGCTTTGCTCCTGCAATTGCCTGACTATTTCTTTTTTTCGCTTTTTCAAGGCTTTTATCTCCTTTTTTAACACTTTAACCGGATCTACTGTTGCTGCAGGAGAAACACTTGGTTGAACCACCGGCTGTTGTGCCTGAACTTGCTTTTCGGCTCGTTGTTTTTCAAGTCTAACCTGTTGCTTTGCCGCTTTTTTTAAAGACTTAAGTTTGTTTTTTTGAATTTTTATTCGTGATTTAAGATCGGCATACTCAGGCGAAGCACCCTTTGGCAATTCCTGAGCCTCTAACCGGGCTATTAATTTATCCTGTTCGGCATACAATTTATCCAAAACCAGCTCTTCCTGTAATATTAGCGCATGCAGATTGGCATCCTGACTAAAAACAGGAGAAGCCAAACAAAAGATAAATACAAGAATAAAGTAACGTATCATGTGGCAAATATACTTGAATTGACAACGTAAAGTTGCTAATAATGTTTTCTTTGCTTAAAACAAAAACCTTTGAAATCGCAGGTATAGGGTACATTACAGTGTTCACTCATTGTTATATTGGGAATCATTTCGTACCCTAAGATCTTTTTTGCTTTATGCACATTTTGCGTAACAGACCCTTGCATAGCTGTAACTTCTTTCAGAAAAGATCTAAGAACAAAATCATTCAATGAAATAAGGTCTTCACTCTTCGGATTGGGTTGAATTAGTCTTACATCGGTCACAGTCACATCGTTGCCGCTTACAATCCAATATTGCACGGCCATATCTTCCAGAAAAACATCTTTGTACTTTGTAGAACTTTTCACTTCGTTTATTCGCCATCCGTTAGTGGTTAGCTCCAGCACATCAACCGCACACATTACACCATCATATTGAAAGGCAGCCTCATAAATTATGGGTTGCTTGTTCCGAATTAGTTGCCTGGTGGTTTCGATAACCTTATTCCATTGCTTTGGCGATGCCGGTTTCAGGTCAATACCACCCGGAAAGAGGCGTTGAGCCAAAGAACCAACCTGATGACCATGTTCAAATCTGAGCAACTGATCGGTAGTAGGTTTGTCTCGGAGTTGATAAAAGTTTTTGTATAAAAAGAGTGATTTCCGGCATTGCAAACTGCGCAAATAGGTCGATTTACTTAGCCAGATCTTTGTCATAATTTAGAAAGCAAGTATAAGTGCAAATATGGCAGGAATAAAAAAACCCTGAACCAAGTTCAGGGCTATGCTGGAAATCATCAACTTGGAAGTGCCTATTCTCCCATCGTTACCTTAAGGACGATCTTTTTTCAAAAGACGTTGGTTTCTTTTCTGCTTTAATCTATCCTTAAAGTTTTTTCGTCGTTGTCTGTTAATATTTTGCATGCGGTCAATTTGGGCAGGAGTTAATGTAGTACGTAACTCAACTTTAACCGCAGTTTTTACGGTTCTAATCTCTTGTTTCATCATTTCAAGATCACGTTTATACTTATGCTTTACATCAACTATGGCTCGCCTTACATCCTTCATATTCTCTTTGGTCACCTTACCGTACTTATTCCTAATCAAAGCAATTTCATCTTTCATGGGTTGCACCGTTTTGGTCTTATAAGAACTTCTAATGGCTGCTAACTCTTCATGCCCGGCAAGCAAAATATCTTTAATATCGGACTGTTGCTCAACACTTAAGTTGAGTTGAGTATCGAGTTTTTCAATAACCCTGTTTGTAGCTTCTATACCATCTTTACTGCTCTCCAGGTCATCTATATTTTGTGCAGCCGCAACGGATGCAAAAAATACTATGGCAATTGCGATAAAAAATTTATTCTTCATCTATCTTTCCTCTATTGAACACTATGACACATATTATACCAAAAGGTTTAATCATGTTAAAAATAGTACACCTATCAGAGGTTCGTTTTAATGTCAGGTAAATTTAAAGTATATAAATCAAGTGCTGGGAGCGGTAAAACATTCCGTCTCACTTTAGAATATTTAAAACTGGCCCTGGCTGCACCAAATGAATTCGGAAGAATACTGGCCATTACCTTTACCATTAAGGCAAGCCAGGAAATGAAAAGCCGCATTTTGGAAGCGGCCTCCGCTATTGCAAAATCTAATGACTTTCCGCTGCAAGGTCAAAATAAGGCCATTTTTGAACAACTCGTTAAGGAAACCGAATTCAATGAAGGCGAGTTGCGACACAGGGCAAAATTGTTAGAAAAGGAAATTCTTCATAATTATTCCGACTTTGCCGTTTCAACCATTGATAGTTTCTCGCATCGTTTGGTACGCTCTTTTGCCTTTGAACTGAATTTGCCGGTCAATTTTAAAGTTGAACTGGATCAGGATCTTATTGCTGAAATGGTAGTTGACCGATTTATGGACGAAATTGGTCGTGATAAAAAGCTGACATCTTTTCTTCAAAAGGTGTTTTTACAACATCTTGAAAACAAGGAAAACACCAATCTGCGCAGCAAAATTGAAGAAACCGCCGATCTGATGGTGAAACCGGAGAGCCTGAAAGCTGTTCAGGCACTGAGCAATAAGAAATTCTCCGACCTAGTAAAGGTACGACAGAACGTGTGGGCTGAAATTGGGAAGTTAAAACAGCAGATTCAGGAAGTGGCAGCCAATGCCATAGAACTATACAAGGCCAAAGGTCTTCAGGCCAATGATTTCAGTCATAGCGATTTGCCTAAATTCTTTACTCGAATTTTTGATGAAAATTACGCTGAACCGAGTGACCGGTTGCAAAAACAGCTAAACGGTGATACAACGTTTTATAAAAGTTCGGCCCCTACTGAAACAAAGCAAAAAATTGATTCTATTTCAACTATGCTATCTGAAACCGGTCTTTTGATAGCAGAACTGATACCTCGGCTCCGCCTGCTTCAACACGTAGCTCCGCACTTAGATCTGCTTGCCCTGATAAATAGTCTGAAAAAGCACCATAAAGATTTTCAGCGTGAAGAAGAACTCTTTTCCATTTCTGATTTCGACACGATTATCAATAATGAAGTCAAAGACCAACCCATTCCATTTATTTACGAAAAGGTTGGCACCTGGTATAAACATATTTTAATTGATGAATTTCAGGATACTTCAATTACCCAATGGGAAAATTTACTACCGTTGATAATTGAAATGGTTGATAAACAGCAGAAAACACTCTTGGTTGGCGATGCCAAACAAGCGATTTACCGATGGCGCGGCGGGGAAACAACTTTACTCTCCGATCTTCCAAAGGTAAAAGGAAAGGAAGCACACCAAATTCAATCGCTGGTTCGTGAATTCAATGAACATAAGTTGGGTGAGAACTGGAGAAGCAGGGCCAACCTAATTGATTTCAACAATGAATTTTTTGAAAGACTGGTTCAAAATCCGGAATTTAGCGATGAGGCAATATATACAGATTTAGCACAAAATAAAACCGGGCAAACCAGGCCCGGTGGCTACATAACTATTGAGTTGTTCGCCAGTGACGATCAGGAGAATGAAGGTGCCCCGGATCATAAGGAAAAACGCCTGATCAAATTGGTTGAGCAGGTGAAAAACCTGGAAGACCAGGGCTTTAACCTCAATCAAATAGCCGTATTAAACCGGACCAATACGAATAATATGTTGTGCAGTCGGGCACTTATTAATGCCGGCATTGACATTGTTAGCCGCGAAAGTTTGCTCCTTAAAAACCATCCTTTGGTATGCCTGTACCCTGCAATAATAGCCTGGTTTATTCAGCCGGAAAACCAAATTGTTCAGGCTCAGATCACTCAGCAGCTTTACAATGTAAAGGCTGTAAAAGGAAACCTTCATGAAATGTTAGTTTCTATGCAAAGCAAAAGGTTCGGTTCGCACAGTGCTTTTGCTCATTGGTTACAGGAATACGGGCTAAGCTTTTCACTTCTTGATCTCACGGGCCTTCCTTATTATTCACTTTGGGAAAAGTTACTTACCCACTTTCCCAATAACCAAAGCAGTGCTTTTATTTCATTTTTCGGGAATGGGCTTTGGAACATTATTGCAACCAATGGAAATGATGCTGCATTTATTCTTGATTGGTGGGAAGAGAAAAAGGATAAATTATATCTCGACAGTGCCCAAATGGAAAACGGAGTGAAGGTTATGACCATCCACAAATCGAAAGGCCTTGAGTTTGAAGGCGTTATTATCCCTTTCGCCGATTGGAGCTTTTCCACATTCACCGATCGTGAATGGGTAACAGCTGATATGGAAGACATAGATAAAGTTGAACAGATAAACATTCCTATTACACGTAGCGGACTTGAAGGCACGGCGTTGGATGATGTTTATCAAACCAACAGGCGAAACACACTACTGGATAATTACAATTTGCTTTATGTGGCAACCACCAGGGCAAAAAGTGAGTTACACATTTTCGCCGATGAAAAGTCGGCCAGCAATAAAGTAAATTCTCTGATCGATCTGTTTTTGGGAGAGAGCCGGGCATATTCCAAAGGAGAACCCGTTATTCTGAAAGATGATGAAGCAAAAAAGAAAATACCTCGTACGAGAAAGACCGATTATCCAAGAGCTGACAATGTGCTCGAATCCATTAAAATTAAGAACCGGTCGGCCCGTATTTGGAATGAAGAAAAACGGGATAGCATTAGCTATGGAAACGCTGTTCACAGCATTCTTTCCTTTATAAAAACTGAGGATGATGTACCGTCTGCGCTGGCCAGAGCATATAGCCGTGGCTGGATAAAATCTGATGAAGCGGCAGAAATTGAAAACCAGATAAAAGAGCTTATTCATCACGAAAAACTGGCAAAATACTTTACCGAAAGTGCTAACCTGCTGAGTGAGCAAAAAATTCTGCTTCCGTCCGGTAAATTATACATACCGGATAGGATGTTGCTTAACCGAGGTAGTAAAGCAGCCAATTTGCTTGATTTTAAAACCGGCTCTGAAAAGAACGCGCACGAAACACAACTCACGAACTACGTAATTACCCTTGCCGACATGGGATACAAAGTAAATGAAGCGCTCCTGGTTTACATGGATCCGTTAAAACTAAAGGAAGTAACCACATGAGCACTCCGCGCTTTTTAGAAATGGTTGCCAACAAGGTTTTAAGCCATGCCCTGCCCACCGAACAAATAACCGTTGTGCTACCCAACCGGCGAGCCGGTGTTTTTCTGAGTTATGCCCTGTCTAAAAAAATTGAGAAACCCATATTGCTGCCGAATATTATTACCATAGAGGAGTACTTTTACCAACTTAGTGAACTGCAGCCCATTGAAAGTACCGAGCAACTCTTTCTTCTTTTTGAAAGTGTAAAAGCCGTAGGCTATGAAACGGATTTCGATGCTTTTTTGAATTGGGGACCAACATTACTTACCGATTTCAATGATATTGACAGCAATGTAGTTGAAACCGGGGAGTTCTTCCACAATCTATACCATGATAAGGAATTACGGAATTGGACGCCTAATGAAGAGCTCAGCAAAAAACAGGTTAAATATTTATCCCTTTGGCAAGCCGCCGAAAAAATATATACGCACTTTACAGATACCCTAATTGAGAATGGACAGGCATATACCGGCCTGGCCTATCGAATAGCAATCAATAAACTAAAAATTGACCATTTACCGGCCGAAACTCCCCACTTATTCTTTTGCGGTTTTAATGCATTAAACGGAGCAGAAGAAGAACTGTTCAGGCATCATTACAGGAATAACTCGGCTATTTTTCTGTGGGATTACGACGACTACTATGTAAACGATGAATACAACAAGGCCGGACACTACTTTAGAATGTATGATAGAGACTGGCCGGGACTTACCTTACCTTCTAGAGTAAATATTGGCTCACACAAGCAATATATTGAGTGTATTGCCGCATCCAATACCCTTTCCCAGTGCTCAGCTGCCGGATCAATATTACATCACTTAAGTGAATCGGGTAAGTTGGACAATAACACAGCCATTATTTTGGCCGATGAGAACCTGTTACAACCCTTATTATTTCACCTTCCTAAAGGGGCTACTGATGTTAATATTACTATGGGAAAGGCCTTGACAGAATTCGAGATCTTCCACTTCTTCGATCAATATTTATTCCTTCATCAAATTGCCGCTGAACAGGGAAAGTTCTCGGCAGGAGTACTTCAATCTTTGTTGGCTACGGTAGAGTTACGACAAAACTATCCTGAAGATGTCAGATTAGTTAACACTTATATTATTAAACAAAATCGCGCTTTTTTGAGTGCTGGAGAGTTGCTTGCCATTGTGCGGAGCAAAGAATTCTGGTCGCATATTTTTATTCAAAAAATTACAGGTCAGCAGGCAGTTGATCAATGTGATCAACTTATCGAATATTGGCGCGAAGCCATGCTGGAATCCGGTGAAAAAATAAATCTGCAGTTTCTGTTTGAGCTTAGAAAGATCTTCAACCTAACCGCTGATCTAATACATAAATACCAACCTGATGTAACATTAAAAACGCTTCGGTCATTAATACAACAGCTCTGCCGCACAACCAAACTGCCTTTTGAAGGTGAGCCCTTACAAGGCTTGCAAATAATGGGCATGCTGGAAAGCCGGTGCCTTGATTTTGAGAATTTAATAGTGGTTTCAGCTAACGAAGGTGTTCTACCAAGAGGCCGGGGCGGTCATTCATTTATTCCTGAAATATTTAAAGAACGATACGGCATTCAGGGATATAAGGCCAAAGATGCCATTTACGCCTACTCCTTTTACAGGTTACTCCACCATTGCAAGCATGCATATTTCGTTTACAATGTCCAAAACGATCATTTGGGGGGCGGTGAAATGAGCCGTTTTCTAAAACAATTGGAATCAGAATACCCAACTAAGCTCATACGTTCTAACCTGGAGTTGAGCGATGCAAGCTACCCAAAACTGGATGAGATAGAAAAAAACACACAAATAATTGATAAGCTCTATTATTATTTAACCGAGGTTGGAGTCAGTGCCAGTGCGCTATCTCTTTACATAAAAAATCCGCTTGACTTTTATTACAAGTACATTATCGGTTTAATGGTACCCGATGTGCTGGAAACCGATATTGAACACTCCAGTTTCGGAACGCTGGTGCACAAAACACTGGAAAACATTTACCACCCATTCCTTGGTAAAAAACTTGATGAACAAGCTATTCAGCAGTTAAAAACTACATTTAGAAAGGACTTTTTAGATCGATATAATGCGCAATTCGGAGGGGGCGAATTGAGCGGTATGAACTATTTAATGAGACAGGCCGGTCTAAAATTGATTGAAGAATGCATAAAGTTAGATGAAAATAGAATCAAACATGAAGCTATAGTGATAAGAGGGCTGGAATTAAGAAAACCTTGTGTATTGTCCATTTTAACAGAGGATGGAAAACTTGCCTTAAAACTTACCGGAAGCATTGACCGGCTTCAATTAGCTAATGAAACTATAGAAGTGTTGGACTATAAAACCGGCAAAGCCAGGAATTTGACACTTGGGAAGATGCACAACCTGCCTGAAAAACCTGAACTGAACCAGTTACTTCAACTAATGGTATATGCTACTATGGCTTTTGAAAACGGTGATGCTCGTGATGGGCTTTATGCCGGAATCACTTCATTGATCAGCTATAAACGTGGAATTCAATATATTACTGGTTCCAATAAAGAAAAAGTACTGATAACACCCGAAATTATAAGTCTCTTTAAAAAACAACTTGAGTTAATAGTGAAAGAGATGCTTAATCCCGACATTCCGTTTGCCCTGAGAGGTGAGAAGGACGAGATTAAATACAGCGATTTTATTGACATCTACGGCTAAGAGTTAATACAACATCCATTAGACTGTGGAAAGTTTACTTTCGGAGTTTGCTTAAAAGCCTATCTTGCCCCACAGTTAAAATACCTATTTATGAAAAATTGCTTATTGACATTGCTCCTTTGCTGCTTTGCAGGCATGGTAGCACAGGCCCAATCAACCGTTACAGGTACAGTATATGATGAAGACAGTGAACCGGTGGCCGGTGCCGTTGTTAAGGAATCGAATTCAAATGCAGGCACAGTGACAGATGCAGACGGAAATTTCACTCTTGTACTTGACCAGGAACCGCCTTTTGATCTTGTAATTAGCTTTATTGGATTTGAAGATCAGACAGTAACCGTAAATAAAAGCAGCCAGCATAATATTAAGGTAAACATGACCGGGGATTTTAACATCATGCAGGAGATCGTTATCTCAGCCTCGCGTACACCGGAAAGAGTATTTGAATCTCCCGTAACCATTGAGCGGATGAATACAAGGGATATTCAACAAACCTCTTCCGCTACTTTCTATGATGGAATTGAGAATTTGAAAGGCATTGATGTTAATACCAACAGTCTCACTTTTAAATCGGTAAACGCCCGTGGCTTTGCCACATTTGCCAATACAAGGTTTGTGCAGTTGGTTGACGGAATTGACAACAGTTCTCCGGCTTTGAATTTTGTTCTAGGTAACCTTTTGGGAATGAATGAATTAGATGTAGAGAGCGTAGAAATTCTACCCGGAGCATCATCCGCACTATATGGTGCAAACGCCTTCAATGGTATTCTTTTTATGAACAGTAAAAATCCATTTGACTATCAGGGAGTGAGTGCCTATGCCAAAGCAGGATTTACGGAAGCTGACAATGCAGGGAACAATGGCTTTTTCGATATGGGTTTAAGGTTGGCTCATGCTTTCAGCGATAAAATCGCCATCAAAGGCTCCGGCTCTATTTTGGGTGGTACGGAGTGGTTTGCCAGCAATCTTGAAGATTTTGATAACCCCGGATTTACGAGAATGAATCCGGATTACAACGGATTGAACACCTATGGCGATGAAGTTGCTACAACTTTGGATTTGGGACCTTTGGGTAAACACCGGGTTTCAAGAACAGGTTATGAAGCATCGGATGTAATGGACTTTAATACCAAAAGTTTAAAAGGAGATGTAGCCATTCATGTTCGCCCTGCAGGTAACGATTTTGAAATTATAGGAAACTATAAACGCGGAGGCGGTAACACGGTGTATCAAGGGGCAAATCATTATGCAATTAAGGACTTTATTATGAACCAGTATAAGCTGGAACTGAAGAACAATAACTTCTTCTTACGAGGGTATTTAACTTCTGAAGATGCAGGCGATTCCTACGATACCAGGTTTGCTGCCATTAACCTGAATAATAAATGGAAATCGAACACACAATGGTTTACCGAATATGGAATGGCGTTTGGCGGTGCCATGCAAGGATTAATTCCGGGAATTTCGCCCGGTAACCAAACGGCGTCTCACGCCTTTGCCCGTTCAGTTGCCGACAAGGGACGTCTTCACCCGGGCTCTAATGCCTTTAGAAAAGCTCTCGGACAAATTAATAGCGACCCTAACTTACTTACCGGTTCAAAGTTTGTTGACAATTCCAGACTCTATCATGTTGACGGAAACTACAATTTTACCAGCTTAATAGGTTGGCTCGACGATTTTCAAATAGGAGGCTCATGGCGTCAGTACGGCCTAAATTCAGATGGTACTATATTTACTGATGATCCGGGCACACCTATTACTTATAATGAGTTTGGGGCATACACGCAACTTATTAAAAGGTTCGCTAACGATAAATTGAAATTTACGGGTTCGTTAAGATATGATAAGAGCGAACTATTTGATGGGAATATTTCACCACGGGCAGCACTCGTATTCTCTCCTGATGAGGATAAAAAACACAACATAAGAACTTCGTTCCAAACCGGTTTTAGAAATCCAACTACGCAGGATTTATTCATTGGCCTGGACGTGGGGAATGCCATTTTGGTAGGCTCTGCTCCAGATAACTTAAACCGATATACCACAAGGCCAATAGCAAATAGTACCGCAGCCCAGCAATTGGGCTTACCTGCATCGCAAACACTTAATGGAAGCCTGGCTTACAGCAATGCATTTACTTTATCTTCCCTGTTGGCTTTTGCCGCAAGTGCAAATCCCGGCCCCCCAAATCCGGGTTTGTTGGAGGTTTCCAATGTGGACCTGGTACAACCCGAAGAAGTAAAATCCTTTGAGTTGGGTTACCGCGGTGCTATGGGTAACAATACATTTTTAGACATTGCAGGCTACTATAACATCTATAATGACTTTATCAGCTCTAAAACGGTTGTGGTTCCGAACTATGGAAAAGTTGACTTCTCCGATGTGTTTGGTCAAACTCCTGTAGCTCTTATTGCATTGGCCAATGAAGATTTTACCCCTTTCCAGGTTTATACGAATTCAACAGCCGATATTAATTCCTATGGAGCCGTTATTGGCCTGGATACCAAAATTTTCGGCGACTTTGATTTCGGAGCTAACTTCACCTGGGCCGATTTTGATTTTGACCAGGCCAGCGATCCTGATTTTGAACCAAGTTTTAACACTCCCGAGCATAAGGTTAAAGCCTACTTCGGACATGATGAAGTATTTAAGGATATTGGCTTTATGGTAAACTGGAGATGGAATGATGACTATTTCTGGCAATCGACCTTTGCCGATGGTAAGGTTGATTCCAAGTCAATATTTGATGCACAACTTAGTTATTCCATTCCGGATACTCATGCAACGCTAAAATTTGGCGGTGCTAACATATTTGGTACTAATTATTTCAGTGCCCCGGGTGCCGGACAAGTAGGTTCTCAATTCTTTGTTGGCCTAACCGTTGATCCGTTTTAGATGTATACTTATACGGTTTAACTTTTAAAAAGCCCGTGGGACAGGAAAAACAATTCTGAAACCTATGTTTTGAAGGTTAGAATGGTTTTACACACCCCGATTTGTCATCAGCTCATGCTTCGCTGGACAAATCTCCCCTCAAGAGGGGAATAAAAAACTCTCCGTAAACTAACGGAGGGTTTATATAAAGTTGGTGACCCGACCGGATCATACGGAAGGGAAAACAGATTTTGCGCATTCCGCAATAGCGGAAAAGGCTACAAAATCAAGGGGGAGGAAACGATGCCATAGTATTTAATTCTCTAAAACACGGGCTTCTGCAGATATTATACCAGTTCAACTTTTAAACGCGCAAAATAAGAAGCCCCATCCGAACCCCATACGTACGGGGTTCATATGGGCGGGCCGGAGTTTACACTTAAACGAAGAAAACAAAATCTTGCATATTAAAAAGGTATGACTTTTTGCGCCATATAAATATGATAATGCTATCACCATGAGGATTGGCTCCTACGGAGCCAAGATCGTACTGTTTCTTGTTTTCTGCACTCGCCAGAAAAAGTATCATAAGTGATTGAAAATCAACACCAAGTTTTTGAAATTGGGTGCTGCAGACCTATTTTCAGGTGTGTTTTTACGAAAATTAAAAAATCGATCAGGAAGCATTTCGGTACAGATTATTGAAAAAATCAATAGGTCTAATAAGGTTGTTAAGACCATAGGTTGTGGTAAAAGTGCTCAACAGATTGAAAGGTTGGTAGCTATGGGCAGGCAAGAGATAGAACGGTTGCAAGGACAATCTCAATTGTTTGTTTCTCCATCAGATGCAGTCATAGAATCTGCTATTGATCAGTTAAGTAATGCCAGCATTCGCACCATTGGCCCTGAATTGATATATGGGAGTTTGTTTGATCATATCGGTTTTGGTAATATCAAAGAAGAGTTGTTTCGTCATATAGTAATCGCTCGATTAGCTTTTCCACTAAGCAAGTTAAAAACCATTGAGTATTTGTATCGTTACCAAGGCGTTCATATAAACATAGACAGCATATATCGTTTTTTAGATAAGTTAAATAGCCAACTCAAGGACAAGATTGAGCAAATTGCCTTTGAGCATACTAAAAAACTACTTGGCGGTAAGTTGTCGATCGTATTCTATGATATGACCACTCTTTACTTTGAGGCATCTGAAGAAGATGACCTTCGTAAAACCGGCTTTTCAAAAGATGGAAAACACTCACATCCTCAAATCTATCTTGGCTTGCTGGTAGGCTTACAGGGTTATGCAATTGGTTATGATATTTTTGAAGGCAACACCTATGAAGGGCATACGTTAATCCCCTTCCTTGAAAAAATGAGCAATCGATTTGATTTAGGAAAACCCATTGTAATTGCTGATTCAGCTCTTTTGTCCAACAAGAATCTTCAAGCCCTTGAAGATCAAAAGTACGAATACATAATTGGCGCAAGAATAAAAAATGAATCGAAAGCAGTCAAAAAGCAAATTACATCCCAACAGTGGGAAGATGGTCAGGTGAGACAAATTACGCGAAATGCTCAGCGATTAATTGTCTGCTACTCATCAAAAAGAGCAAGCAAAGATGCACATAACCGAAAGCGTGGTTTGCAGAGATTAGAAAAACGATTGCGTTCAGGAAAGCTCACCAAGTCCAATATCAATAACAAGGGATATAATAAGTACTTAAAAATGACAGGCAAGGTGGATATTGAAATTGACTATCACAAGTTTGATCAAGACGTAGTGTGGGACGGACTTAAAGGATACATAACTAACTCCAAATTGAGTAAAAAACAAATTATAGATAATTACCATCAACTTTGGCAAATAGAAAAAGCATTCAGGATCTCAAAAACAGATTTAAGAATAAGACCCGTCTATCACAGGTTGGTACATCGAATTCAGGCACACATATGTATATCTTTTGTAGCCTACTGCATTTATATGGAAATGGATAGATTGTTAAAGAAGCAAAAGTCAGATATCTCCATCAAAAAAGCACATGAAATAACTCACAACATGTATCAAATCACTTTTCAATTACCTGAATCTAAACATTTTAAATCTACTACACTAAAAATGGATGATCAACAAGCTGAACTATATCAAATCATCAAAAAAAATTGTGGGGTGCTGCAAAAATGAAAACAAGGGCCGGGTTATACCAAAAAGACATAAAATAGTTGTTAATGTTAAAAGCTAAGTTGTTATGAACCTAAAGCTTAACCAAACTTAGGTTATTGGGTATATGGGGTTGGGGTTATTGCATTAAATTTGACAACGTGAAAGCAATATCTCCACTTAAATATCTGCTGGTTCTATCTTTACCTATACTGGGGGCCATTGCCATGTGCACACAGGGGCTAACCACTTATCTTCCTTTAATTGAAGCATTTGTTTTAATTCCCTTCCTTGAATTATTCGTAAAACCCAACCCTAAGAATTTGTCGGAGAAAGAAGAGCAGGCTTTTCTTAAAAATCCGCTTTTTGATGTAATGCTATACTTAATCGTGCCTGTTCAGTTTACGTTGCTGCTTTTCTTCCTGTTTACAATTGGCGATACAAGTATTTCGATAACGAGCAGGTTAGGACGGTTGTTTGCTATGGGCATTGCCTGCGGTGTACTGGGCATAAATGTGGCCCACGAGCTTGGCCACAGACGTAAGAAATTTGAGCGTTATTTGGGCAAGAGTCTTTTACTTACTTCGCTGTACATGCATTTTTATATTGAGCATAATCGGGGTCATCATAAATACTTCTGCACCCAAAGAGACCCGGCCACCGCTCGCTTAGGCGAAGCTATTTATGTTTTTTGGTTTCGCTCTATATATCAGACTTATTTGTCGGCTTGGCGGTTGGAAAAAGATAGACTAAAAAAAGTCGGAAAATCCATTTTTAGCTTATCTAACGAAATGATAATTTATCATCTGGTTCAGGCGGTTTTCTTACTTGTCATAACTTTGATTTTCGGGCCGTTTGTACTGGGCCAGTTTCTCATTGCGGCTGCCATTGGCATTCTGCTGTTGGAAAGCGTTAATTACATAGAACATTACGGTTTAATGCGAAATCTTAATTCCAATGGACACTATGAACGAGCCTTACCGGAGCATTCCTGGAATTCAGACCACATGTTAGGCCGGCTTATGTTGTTTGAATTATCCCGTCACTCCGATCATCATTACATTACAACAAAAAAATATCAGGTACTGGCCCATCACGATGATAGCCCGCAACTGCCAACCGGTTATCCGGGTATGATCTTGTTCGCCTTATTGCCTATGTTTTGGATACCCTATATGAACCGGCGCATTGAGAAATTCAAGCAACACAAAAAGTAAGCTTAACAGTTTCTAAATCTGTTAAAAACATGTACTTTTGCCGTCCGTTTAAAAACGAGGTAAAAGAATATGGCACATCATCAGTCGGCAAAAAAGAGAATAAGACAAACAGCTAAGTTGCGTTTGCGCAACCGATATTATGCTAAAACTATGCGTAACTCGGTTAGAGAATATAGAGAATTGGAAGATGCAAAGCAGGCTGAAGAAGACCTGCCAAAGGTTATGAGTAATATCGACAAGTTGGCCAAACGCGGCGTGATACACAAGAAAAAAGCCGCTAACTTAAAAAGCAAGTTGGCTAAAAAACTAAATGCTCTAAAGAGTTCATAGGCCTTCAGTTCTAACAATAATTTTAAAACGTCTCCACTTAAGTTGAGACGTTTTTTTTGTATCAGTGTACGGTGTTTGGAGGTAGCCAATCGCCAGATACCGGTTTAACCAAAAACAACCATTTTTTGTACGAATTAAATGGTACAATGGTACAAAACGTTGTATTTTTAATAATCCTGTTGCGAAAGGAAAACAGCATCAAACTTACACCTTTTCGGAACGCCCAATTTATCCATCAAAACCAATGAAATGAAAACTATTCTTGTTCCAACTGATTTTTCTGAAAACGCGCTGAGTGCCTTTAAAATAGCTAAAAGAATAGCCTGGGCTACCCAAGCCAGGATACATCTGTTGCATATATCACCAACTTACAGAGGTCCTATGTATCCGGCTGACAATGATACATCTACGACTGAAAAAGGTGATGAAGAGATTCGTTCCTGGTTTGCAGATTATTATTCTCCCGATGCCAAGAAGGTAAGCTTATCACATCATGTAACAAGTGGCCTTGTAATTCCCGCAATATGCGATGAAGCCGAAAATATTGATGCTGACATGATTGTTATGGGAACAAAAGGGGCCGCAAATATTATCGACAAATTAATAGGCAGTACAACGCTCGGAATTCTGGAAGAAAGTAAAAGATCGTTGTTGATAGTGCCAAATTTGGTAGAGAACGATGAGATTAAGCAAATAGGGTATGCAGCAGCGCTCACTAATAAGGATGAAAAAGTGATAAAGTCTATACTTTCATTCTCAAAATTCCTATATGCAAAACTACACTGCATACATGCCAATAAAGGACTTAGTGAGGAAGGTCAAAAGGTTTATAACAAGTTGGCAAACAAATTCCGGCACGAGAAAAATACCGGAAGAATTTCGTTCTCATTAATTCCGAATTCAAGTGTTTTTAGTACGTTGAATGACTATATAAAGAAACATTCTATTGACCTAATGGTAATGTTAAGCTCGGATAAAAAGTTTATAAAAGAGCTTTTTGTAGGTAGTATGAGTAAGAAAATAGCATTAAACAGTGAAATACCTACATTGATATATCACAAAAGCGGGTTATAAACAACCTGCAGTGAATAGGCTTTAATCCACTTTCAGCTTAACACTTCCATACCGGCTATCAACCGATACTCTTGAGCGACTTTCTTTGCGGCCTACATAGCCCGAATAAACCGATGAACTATGGGTTTTATCCTTATTGGTGATAGTCGCATTGGCCGGGTACGTTGTTCCGCATCCGGAGGTTTTAGTATTAAAGGCAAATTGGGCATCGTTGGCAAATACAATTCTAACCGGGCCATAAGTACTTTCCACTTCAATTACATCAAAATTTTTGGCCACATTGTCAACCCTAAGTTCACCATAGTCCACATCTACAATAAGTTTTTCAAGAACATCATCAATATCAATTCCTGAATGACGGCCATCGATTTTTGCTTTGTGCACTTTGTTAACCACAAGTTTGTCGTACCGCCCATAATAATCAAGTACCGATACTTTTTGCAAATCGCAATCAGAGGAACGCGCCTCCACCTCCAACTTACCGCTTGAGTCTATTTCAATGCCTGAGTAGGATAGGTTCAGATCGGCGGTTTTAATAGTTTTCACTTTGCAGTCACGGGAGTATTTAAGCTCTATATTGTTATGTTCATTATACAAAGCACCTACGTGCATGCTACCATAGCTAATCTGTATGTCCGATGGACCGTTGATGTCATCGAGATATAGATCGCCATATTTATTAGCCACTTTTAGCTTATTGGACACAGGCATTTTCACGTCGTAGTCTATTTTAAACTCGAAATGTGCCTTCTTTTTCCAGATACTAAGGCCGGATTTATGTAAATTCTCTATCAGGGTTTTGGCATATACTTCATCTCTTGTGCCTGATAGTTCTACTCTAATCTTATCTAACTGTTTCGCCACAATCTCCTTATCATCACCTTCCACTAAAACACTTATCTCAATCTGAACAACATTTTTGTTCCAGGAAGTGATGTTTACATCGCCAAACTGATTAAATAGGTACACCTGGGCATCACCAGCCACTGCGTACGTTTCCGAGTAGGTTTTCTGTTTCTGATAAGGGTAGTCTTTCGGACCCGCTAAAGTGGAAACAGCTACCATTAATATGGCTGCTATACTCAGATACTTTGTAATTCGCATTGAATGTATTTTTCAAATTTTCAGAATAATCTAATTTGCTATTGAGCTTGTTCAACATATCTGCTCTAAGCTTTAAGTTTTGCACAATAGCCTCAAAAATTCGTTTATCATCTCCCGAAGCTGCCAACTCATCCTTCAGTACTTCATAATCCTTTTCAAGGCTACTTATCATTCCAACTGTTTCGCTTATATACGCTCGGTTATCAGCACTCGCATATAAGTTCACATTGGCCATTCGCTTCTCAATTTCTCTGTTAAAGTCTCTTTCAAACTCTTCTAACTGGGCCGTAAAAACCCCCTCGGTTTGCTCCATTTGATTCTGGTTCAACTTAAACAAACCAAAGCCCGACAACAGCAAGAACACCAAAGTTGCAGCACCCGACCACAACAACATTTTCCGCCAGTTTTTCTTAGTCACATTTTCTACATCTTCTATTTCGCTTTCTTCAAGTTTTTTCCGAAAGCGTTCGAAGTGGCCCAGGCGCGGCTCATCTGAGTTAAACTCAGACAAGTGCTCTTCTACATATTTTTCCAATCTGTCACTTTTCATTTTATTCTTCCTTAAGTATTTCTCTTAATTTTTGTCTCGCTCTGGTATATAAAACCCTCGTGTTATTATAAGACACATCCAGAATTTCAGCCACCTCGCGATGATCATATCCTTCTACCAATATTAAATTAAGCACGGCTCTATACCTGTCGTTTAATTTTTCTATCCCTGCTCTTATTTTTCTGACCGTAAGGTTTTTCCATTCTCCATCCTCCTTTTCGTGTTCAGCTTGTCCGGTTTCTATAACATCCATAGAGTACTCGGGCTTTCTTCTTCTCAGTTCGTTAATACTCTCATTTATCACAATTCGCTTTAGCCAAGCACCAAAGCTGCTTGTATTATTATAACTATCTATTTTACTAAATGCCTTTAAGAACGCTTCCTGCATAATGTCTTCGGCCGTGTGCGCATCGTTAACTATACGATATGCAGTATTGTGCATAGCCCTATAATACAGTCTATACACCTGCATCTGTGCATCGCGGTCTTTGATCTTGCAGGCATCGATCAAATCCTGATGCACATTCTTGTACAATGGCTTCGAAGTCATTCGTATAAAGTTACAACGTTGGTAAGGAATTGTTACACCTTTATCTCCATTGCAGGCAACTCTTTTTGTTACTGTTTGTACCTTGTTGTTTCCAAAGAGATACTTGATGCGTTCAGCGGGATATTCTAAAACACCGTTAAGCAAGAAATTAGGCTTTAAAGAAGGTTATTACATCAAGTTAATAAATGTGCCGGTAAACTATCATGAGTTAATAGAATATTGGGATTTAGGGCAGTTTAATTCGGCTAATAGCTCCGGTTTGTTCAATGTAATTCACATCTTTTCAAAAAGTGCTGATGAGCTTGGATTAGCACTGACAGTACTTAAAAAAGAAATAGAACAAAATGGAATGATTTGGGTAAGTTGGCCTAAAAAGGCTTCAAAAGTTGAAACAGACATTACCGAAGATGTTGTCAGACACGCAGCCTTTAAGAACAAACTCGTAGATGTGAAAGTTTGTGCTATTGATGATGTATGGAGTGGGTTGAAGTAAGTTATTCCGTTAACTGATCGCATTTGAACCACAAACAGCTACTCTGTTTAAACATCAGTCCAGGCCACCGATCATGTCTTCGGGTCTTACCCACTCATCAAATTCCTCCGATGTTAAATGATTAAGAGCCAATGCTGCTTCCTTTAGTGTTGTACCTTCTTTGTAGGCCTTTTTGGCAATGGCAGCGGCCTTTTCATAACCTATTTTGGTGTTGAGTGCGGTTACCAGCATAAGGGAATTGTTCAACTTGGTATTGATCACTTCAAGGTTGGGTTCAATGCCTATCGCACAATTATCATTGAAGGACTTGCAGGCATCGCCCAAAAGTTGAGCAGATTCAATGAAGTTTCTTATCATAACCGGCTTAAATACGTTGAGCTCATAATGACCGTTCATTCCGCCGGTATTAATAGCTACATCGTTACCCATTACCTGTGCACATACCATAGTTAATGCTTCGGATTGCGTGGGATTAACCTTGCCCGGCATAATGGATGAGCCCGGTTCATTGGCCGGAATAATGATCTCTCCAATGCCGCATCTCGGCCCTGAAGCAAGCAGACGAATATCGTTTCCGATCTTCATCAGGCTGACAGCCAGCGTTTTGAGTGCACCATGGGCTTCTACAATTCCGTCATGTGCTGCCAGTGCCTCAAATTTGTTTTCAGCTGTGCGGAAAGGATGACCGGTTAAGTCGGCAATATGCTTTGCCACGTTTACGGCGTAGCCTTTGGGTGTGTTAAGACCGGTGCCTACGGCAGTGCCTCCAAGTGCCAACTCCGATAAATGATCTAAGCTGTTAGTAATAGCTCTTATGCCGTGCTCTAACTGGCTGGCATAACCACTAAACTCCTGGCCCAGTGTAAGTGGCGTGGCATCCATTAGATGCGTTCGTCCGATCTTAACTATTGCATTAAACTCTTTTGATTTTTGCTGAAGCGTGTTTAGCAATAACTGCACATTTGGTAAAAGTTGCTCCACTACTTTTATATAAGCAGCTATGTGCATGGCCGTAGGAAAAGTATCGTTGCTCGATTGCGACTTGTTTACATCATCGTTTGGGTGGAGAACCTTTTCAGGATCTGTTAAGCTACCCCCGTTTTTTACATGTGCGCGATTAGCCACAACTTCGTTCACATTCATGTTAGACTGCGTACCACTGCCTGTTTGCCATACGACAAGTGGAAATTGATCGTCGAGATCACCCGCCAAAATCTCATCACAAACTGTAGCAATAAGATCGGCTTTTTTGGCATCCAAAACACCTGCATCGCGGTTGGTGTAGGCCGCAGCCTTTTTCACTATGGCAAATGCCCTTATCACTTCAATAGGAATTTTTTGCCCGCCTATCTTAAAATTTTCAAAACTGCGTTGTGTTTGTGCTCCCCAGTATTTATCAGCCGGAACTCTTACTTCGCCTATGGTATCGTGTTCAATGCGGTGGTTCATAAGTAGAATTAAAGTGTAAAAATACCAATGAAAGAATGCTTAATGAAGTTTTACACCGAGCGATATAATATTTTGTCAATAATACTTTATTTGCTAATACACTTTGTACGAATCAATTTTTAATTATTTTTGCCGACCGTAAAACAAACGGCCCGTTCGTCTAGGGGTTAGGACGCCAGGTTTTCATCCTGGTAACAGGGGTTCGATTCCCCTACGGGCTACTAACTTAAAATGGCTAAACCCTTACAGGTGTTGACTTGTAAGGGTTTTTTCTTTTTGTGAAAGGGTGGAACCCGATGGTAGGTTTAGTGGTTCTTCAACAGAAGACATCAAACAAATAATTTCTTTTTCAAGGAGTGCATATACCCTTGTAAGTTCCTTTTTTATTTGGTTGAATGTGATTACAATGAAACACATAGTGCAAAAAGCAAAGTATCATCTCTTCAGAGTGTAATTTTTTGGTTTGCATAAAGCCAGAAGAAGTTTCATTTTAAAAAGTGCAAGAACCTTCACGGACAACAAAGTATATTTACCCTTTACTATATGCAAGCATGAATTGGAAAAAGTATCTTCCCGACATTGTTCTCATTCTTTCGTTTTTTGCGGTTACTTATTTATTTTTCTCGCCGCTTTATTCAGGCCATAAACTGGTTTCAAGTGATACCATTCAATTTAAAAGTATGGCATCCGAAGTATTGGCTTATGCCGAAAAAGGAGAACGCGTACATTGGACAAACCGTGCCTTTGGCGGAATGCCTGTATATTTTGTAGCAGGTGGTCTTTTCAAATCAGGCAACTTTGCGCAAACCCTAAATACTTTTATTCGCACAGTTTTCCCAGATCCGTCAGGCATTTTGTTTGTATCTCTATTGAGCTTTTACATACTCAGCCGGGCATTAAAAAGTAACAAATGGGTTGGCGGAATTGGAGCACTTGTGTTTGCCCTCGGTACATTTGTACTGGTTAGTATTGAAGCCGGACATAACTCTAAAATTTACGCTTATGCCGTTACACCACTCATCCTCGCCGGTTTAGTATGGATATTTAATCGTAAGTATTGGCTGGGAGCTATTATTTTGGCATTGGGCTTGGGAGGCCAAATTGCCGCTAATCATATTCAAATTACGTATTACGCTTTTTTTGTTTGTCTGATTTATACTCTTTATCAAATAGTAAAGCACTTGAAGGCCGGGGAAATAAAGAGTCTGTTATGGTCGGGAGTAGCCAGCGTTTCCGGTATAATTGTGGCACTTGGAATGAATTACAACAACCTTGTAACAACGCTAGAACATTCAAAAGAAACCATACGTGGCGGAGGCTCACAACTTACTTTAGACATTGCCGGTAAGGAAAAAGCAAAAAGTTCGGGATTGGATTATGATTATGCTACTGCCTGGAGCTATTCACCAAAAGAGACGTTTACGCTAATAATTCCACGTTTTATGGGCGGCTCATCTGCTGAAAATCTGGGCGACAAATCACACCTAAAGGAAGATAAAAGAGTGAATAGTGTAAGTTTAAAACAAGTGCAAACCTATTGGGGAAATGCTCCGTTTACCGGGGGGCCCATATATACCGGAGCAATTGCTTTTTTTCTGTTTATACTGGGTTTCTTTGTGCTCAAAGACAGCTTTAAGTGGTGGTGGCTGGCACTTACCATATTCGTTATTTTAGTAAGTTGGGGTAAATACTCACCGGGCGTTTACGATTTTCTGTTTAACAACGCACCTTTCTTTAATAAACTGCGCGTACCATCTATGATACTGCTTATGATGGGGCTTATTTTGGCCGTACCGGTGATGTTAGTCCTTAACCGGCTAATTATACAGGATAACAGGCAAATGTATGTTAAGCCTTTGCTTATTTCCACTGTTATTGCCTGTGGTGTCATATTACTTTTCGGGGTTTTGGGTGCGTTTTCTTATAGTTTTCTAAGTGCTGCTGAAATCGAAAATGCCGGGGCTGCTGATTCACGCATTATGGAGTTATTGGTGCAGGACCGCAAAATGCTTCTGCTGAATGATTCTTTCAGAAGTTTGTTTTTAATACTGGCAGCAGCTGCCCTGCTTTTCTTTTTCCTTAAAGAAAAACTTAAACCCTGGCATTTGCTGGCTGGTCTTACCGTGCTTGTCCTTTTTGATCTTGTTGATGCGGACAAACGTTATTTGAATGCCGATGATTTTGAACCTTCCTCAAAATTTGAAAGGCTATTACGACCTACTGAAACCGATAAACAAATACTTCAGGATAAATCATATTATCGCGTATTTGATTATAGTGCCGATGTGTTTCGAAATGCCCGAACATCATTACATCATAATGCCGTAGGCGGTTATAGTGCGGCTAAATTGCAGCGCTATCAGGATTTAATTGATTATCAACTCGCTGAAGGCAGAGAGAATGTCTTAGACCTTTTAAACGTAAAGTATATAACCGGAAAAACGGAGACTGGACAGTTTGTAAGCCAGCGCCGGGAAAGTAATTTGGGAAATGCCTGGTTTATTGATTCGCTCATATTTGCACCAACTGTTAACGAAGAAATGACCTTACTCAATGATGCCAACTTTGAACAAGTAGCTATACTCTTAGAAGCTGAGAAAGGCCAACTGCGTAGCAGTTATAATAAAGAAGGAAGTGCAGTAAATCTTACGAGTTACCACCCTGAAAAGTTGACATACAATGCCCGTGTAGCCGGCAATAAACCGCAATATGCTGTCTTTTCTGAAATATTTTATAAGTCGAAAAGCGGTGATGGCTGGCGGGCTTATATCGACGGCAAAGAAGTGGATTATCAGCGAATAAACTACACTTTCAGAGGTTTGGAAATACCACCCGGTGAACACGAGGTAGAGTTCAGGTACAGTAAAACTGCCTTTATGAAACGTGCAGGCATCTCTAAAATATTTTCGGCACTGTTTATTCTTTTGGTGCTGCTTACCTTAATTAAGGAATTTCTTAGTTGGCGAAAAACTGAGGATTCAGCTTATGCTTAGAAAGGTATTGATAGTAGCTTATTACTGGCCTCCTAAAGGCGGGGTAGGTGTTTTACGATGGCTTAAAACGGCTAAATACCTGCCGGAATTTGGTTGGCAACCATTGGTACTAACTCCCACTCCATCAGCGCATATTACACAAGACAGCTCCTTACTTGATGAAGCCAAAGGAATACATGTTATAAACCACCCCATAAAGGAGCCTTACGGAGCATATAATTTACTTCGTGGAAAGAAAAAGGATACCGAAGTCAAAACCATAAATGTTTCCGATGGTAAACCGGGCGTAGTGACCAGGCTGGCCAACTTCATACGAGGTAATTTTTTCATACCCGATGCCCGCAAAAATTGGATAAAGCCGGCTTCCAAAGTGATATCTGATCTTGTACGAAATGAAAAGATTGATGCTATTGTTTCCACAGGGCCACCGCATAGTATGCACCTTGCTGTTTTACACAGCGAGCTAAACAACGTTCCGTGGATTGCAGACTTTAGAGATCCGTGGACAGATATTGATTTTGTAGATGATTTATATATGACCGGTTGGGCAAAAAAGAGAAACGCCAAACTGGAACAGGAAGTATTACGGACGGCAGAACAAGTGGTAACCGTAAGCCCAAGTTGGGGCAAATTGCTAGCTGATATTTCGGGCAGAAAGGATATTAAAATAATAAACAACGGCTACGATACAGTAGATTTTGAAGGGTTAGAACCGAATAAAAGCCCCAATAAAATAACGTTTTCGCACATTGGCACCATGAACCGGAAAAGAAATACTGAAGAGCTGTGGTGTGCGCTGCAAAAGCTGATAATGTGTAAACCGGAATTAACCAAAAAACTCAGATTACAATTAATAGGACAAGTGGACGCAGGTATATTTGAATCTTTGCGGCAATTTGATCTCTTAAACTATACAGAACATCTTCCCCAACTCGATTATAGAGAAGCACTATCGGCCGGGAGTAACTCAAATGCCCTGATCCTGCCAATTCAGAATTTCAGGACGAAAAAGGGACGAATTCCCGCAAAACTATATGAGTATTTGGCTGTGCAAAACCCTATTATTTATATTGGACCGAAAGACTCCGATGCCGCACACATTATTAAAGAAACAACAAATAACCCTGTGTTTGGATACCATGAAACCGATAAGCTGACCGCACATTTGAGTGATATCGTTGATCAAACATTTCAGTTAGAAAGCAATACAACTGAAATAGCAAAATATAGCCGCAGAAACTTAACCGGACAATATGCAGCGTTGTTGGGAAGCTTATAGTTGTTAAACAATTAGTCATTCGAGATATGGATAAGGTCATTCATTCCGAAAACACAGTATTAATAGACATTTTGATAGTAGATGAATAACAAAGCAAAATGGAAGGAAAGCAAGTATGTCTATAATAAAAAAGGCAGATTAACCGCATCCAGGAAATCCGAAGAAGTGATCGTTTCGTCCAGGCTAAGTGCTGATCTTATTGCACAATTTTATGATAAAAATTTAAAGAAATATGCCAAAGGGAATCTACTCGATTTAGGCTGCGGTAAAGTGCCCTTGTACAACGCATATAAAGATTATATTAACGAAAATACATGCATTGATTGGGATAATTCGCTCCACGAAAATATTTTCTTAGATCGGCAATGTGATTTAAATATGCCACTTCCCATTCCGGACGAACAGTATGATACCATCATCCTTTCAGATGTATTGGAACATATTAAAGAGCCAAAAACCATTTGGGAAGAAATGAACAGGGTGTTAGCCCCTGACGGAATACTCCTTTTAAATGTTCCTTTTTACTACTGGTTGCACGAAGAACCGTTTGATTATCATAGATTTACCAAGTATGCTTTACGCTCTATGGCTAAAGAATCCGGATTTGAAGTTATTCAATTGGAATCGGTTGGCGGAGTTCCTGAAATACTGGCAGATATATTAGCCAAAACAACCATTAAGATTCCGCTTATAGGTAAATTTCTAGCCATTACTATGCAACGCTTTACCGCATTTTTTATTAAAACTAAATTCGGAAATAAGATATCAAGGAAAACATCCGAAAGGTTTCCATTGGCCTATACCTTAATAGCCAGAAAATTATAGATAAAACTGGTTTAACACAGGTTTCTAAAGCTATTGAAGAAGAATTTTCATTGCTTGCTCCAGGCCACTCTTTCTCCTGGCAATAGGATAATTATTTTCCTGACTTCATCAAATTTTATATTTGGACACTTCTGTTTTTCATAATCAATTGATTTACATTTAATTGTATTTTTTTAATTTCTTAAATTGGGTGTTAATTGATGTTTTGTAGCTTCATATAGTGTTTGTTAGAAAGCTGAAACATCCAAACGGCAGGACCTATATTCAGGTCATTGAAAAGAAAGCGGGTAAATTTCTTGTCAAAAAGAGTTTTGGTTCAGCCATATCGGCTACTGATATGGAAAAATTAGTCAAAAAAGCCGAAGGTTGGATTGAAAACACCACAGGTTCACTTGAGTTTGATTTTGACAATGAGTCTGCTATTTATCAAAACCTGCTCAATAATATTACCTCTCACAAGCTTGTGGGTATTGATCTTGTTTTGGGCAAAATATTTGACCAAATAGGGTTTAATAAGATTGAAGACAATCTTTTTCGCCATCTTGTATTGTACAGATTGGTTTATCCAAAAAGTAAATTAAAAACCACAGAATATCTGTACCGTTATGAACAAAAGCAATATAGCGAAAACGATATTTATCGCTACATGGATAAGTTGTATGCTACACAGAAAGAGTTGGCTCAAGATATCAGCTACCGGCACACACTAAAAGTATTGAATGGTAAAATTAGTGTGGTGTTTTATGATGTAACTACTATATACTTTGAGATAGACAAAGATGATGAATTGCGAAAAACCGGTTTTTCCAAAGATGGCAAGCATCAAAACCCCCAAATTGTATTGGGTTTGTTGGTTAGCCGGGATGGATACCCGTTGGCTTATGAAATATTTGAAGGTAATAAGTTTGAAGGACATACCATGCTACCTGTCATTGAATCTTTTAGAAAAAAATACAAGCTTGCTAAACTCATTATAGTGGCAGACTCCGGCTTGCTGTCAAAACAAAACATGGAAGATCTTCAATCAAATGGCTATGAGTTTATACTTGGCGCAAGAATAAAAAATGAAAGCAAGCCAATAAAAGAACAGATAGAAAAACTAAAACTTAAAAATGGAGAAAGTGCTGTTATAGACAAAGATGGCTTACGGCTTATTATTACCTATTCCAACAAAAGAGCCATTAAAGATGAGTACAATCGAAAAAAGGGGATTAAAAGACTTGAAAAACAGCTTAAAACCGGTCGACTTACTAAAGCCCATATCAACAAAAGAGGCTACAATAAATTTTTAAAAATGCAAGGAGGTATTTCTATATCCATAGACCGACAAAAGGTGAAGCAAGATATAAGATGGGATGGTTTGAAAGGCTACATCACTAATGCTCAATTAAACACCGATGAGTTAATGGATAATTACCAGCAACTATGGCAAATAGAAAAAGCCTTTAGGATAGCAAAAACGGAGTTAAAAATACGCCCTGTATTCCATTACAAGCAACGTAGAGTAGAAGCACATATATGCCTAAATTTTGTGGCCTACAAGGTCTATAAAGAATTAGAACGTCAACTGAAAGAAAAACAAACTAATATGAGTGCTTCAAAAGCCATTGAAATTGCGCAAAACATATATCAAATTGAAGTAACCACGCCTAAAACAAAAAAGAAACTTAAAAAAATACTACTATTTACAAGTGAGCAAAGGCAATTAGCCCAATTGTTTGATTTTGGGTGTTAATTTGCGGAAGTCAGGTGCATTGATTGGGATAATTCGCTCCACGAAAATATTTTCTTAGATCGGCAATGTGATTTAAATATGCCACTTCCCATTCCGGACGAACAGTATGATACCATCATCCTTTCAGATGTATTGGAACATATTAAAGAGCCAAAAACCATTTGGGAAGAAATGAACAGGGTGTTAGCCCCTGACGGAATACTCCTTTTAAATGTTCCTTTTTACTACTGGTTGCACGAAGAACCGTTTGATTATCATAGATTTACCAAGTATGCTTTACGCTCTATGGCTAAAGAATCCGGATTTGAAGTTATTCAATTGGAATCGGTTGGCGGAGTTCCTGAAATACTGGCAGATATATTAGCCAAAACAACCATTAAGATTCCGCTTATAGGTAAATTTCTAGCCATTACTATGCAACGCTTTACCGCATTTTTTATTAAAACTAAATTCGGAAATAAGATATCAAGGAAAACATCCGAAAGGTTTCCATTGGCCTATACCTTAATAGCCAGAAAATTATAGATAAAACTGGTTTAACACAGGTTTCTAAAGCTATTGAAGAAGAATTTTCATTGCTTGCTCCAGGCCACTCTTTCTCCTGGCAATAGGATAATTATTTTTAATTCGCTGACGTGCCTTGTGGCTTTTCTCATCCCTGTCAAAATCAATTTCCTCAACAAGGTCCAAAAATTCTTCCACACTTTTTGTATTTAGGATATATCCTGAATTCCCAATTACCATAGGCAACGATCCCATATCGGATACAACCGGAATGCAACCGCATAACATGGCTTCACACAAGGCATTGGGTAATCCTTCCATCATTGATAATTGCAAATAGAATTTGTGGTTATTACAATATTTCAAAACATCTTGAAAAGGTATTTTTCCGGCGGCAAATACATTTGGCGGAATTCGGTAAGGTGCATCGGGAGGAAGCCCCACCACAGTAAATGTATAATCAGGAAGTTTAGTTGCACTTTCCAAAATAAGATCAATTCCTTTTCGGGAATATGTGCTGAATAAATGAAAGTCGGTACCGATTGTAAGAAAATGCCTTGATCTTGACTTCCAGGGAGTGTGCATGTTGAAATATTGAGCATCGTAACCATTTTCAACCGTTTGAAAAGGCGTTTTTAAGTTTTTAACAAAGGCTTTTACGCCCTGTTTTTTATATTTTAGATTAGTGTAAGTGTAATCAAACTCTTCAAGCACATCATGTACCGGGGCTATTAAGCTACAGTTTTTAAAGGATTTTGAAGTGGTAAAGGCAAGTAATCGTTTACGAAAATTTCCATAATCAATCTCAGGCATATTTGCGGCATCGGTACCTCCAACTATAATAAGAGATTTTACACCAAATAACTTTGAGATTATTGAAGGAAAAAAACTATGGTGGCCTGCAAAAAATATTACAACCGCCTTAAATCGATGCATGTTTAAGATATAATACAACACGTCTTTCAGCAGCACAAAAAGCAGTATCAGTTTATTTTGGTGATAACTTTTATACGGTACTACATCATATTTATCCGACAGAAGTTCAATATCCTTTTTTACAAAAGAACGAAGCTTGGGATATATGAAAAGTATCTTTGGTTTTTCAATCACCATTTTTTGATTGGGAGCAGTTTAAAATTTGTTTAATTGATAATGTATTCGATTAACGAGTTTACGTATAATAATCTCCACTTTACTCAAAGGGTGGAAATCTGCTGTTCCTTCTTTGTGTAATTCAATAAATACGGCATCAAATTCTTTGTGAAATAAAGAATGCGGCAGGTATTTATGAATAACAAAGCCGTGTTGGTTGAAAAATGGAGTTAATTCAGCCGAAGTAAGTGCCTGATCGATTACCTGAAGTTGCTCAGGGTTGGTTCGTCTTATATACTTTATGGTATCGGGGTGGGGAATGTGAATGATTATTTTACTGCCTTTGTGTGTGAGTTCAGCTATTCTTTTAAACAGTTGATCGTAGTCTTCAACCGGTATATGTTCAAGCACATCGGCGAGTACTACAAAATCAAACGGGCTAGTGTTGTTAAGGTTTGAAAGGTCTGAAACTAAACAGGATACGTTTTTAAGATGATTTAGTCTGCTTTGGGCTTCGTTAATGCTTACAGGGCTAATATCTGTTGCTACCACTTTCCCGTTACGGGCAATTTTACCAATCAGACCGGTTAAGGTTCCTATTCCACAACCTATTTCAAGGATCTGACTGGTTTTACCAAGACCGGCTGAAACTAAATAGTTGATAATTGTGTAATGCCTTAAGTTAACACCTACTCTACGCTGGCGTTCAACATACTTATCATAGAAGTTGATTACATCGCGCTTGTCAATTTTATTGTCTGATGTCATGTAATTATTAAGTTGGTTCAGACTATCTGATTGCCTTCTTAACGCTTTTCTTAAAATCCAACGGATTCAAATTGATAGTAAATACCAGCTTATCGGCAAAGTTAAATTCTTCAAAATCGGTTTCGGGCTTAAACGCATCGGAAAGAAGAATTGGGTAATACAACTTTAAAATATTCTTCAAATTCAGGAATACACCTGCATCATAAAGTGCTGTTGTGGCATCGTCTTGCGCCAGTGGCGTTGGTTTAAAAACTGCAATATCACCAAAAACACCTATATCAAAAAAAGGAAGCTCCATAGGTATATTGGTTTCAACATTCAAGGCTGTCATCCACTCACCTAAAATGTCAACCGGAAACGCATAATTCTCCCTTGACTTGAGTCCGCCGTCAGAGATATTTATTAAATTGGCGGGTAACATATCTACTCCTACCCGATCGAAATACAGGCCGCTTAAATCATAATCGTACAAGCCATCATGACCAATAGCAGAAAAATACGCCCGGAAAGGCATGTTATCCTTTTTATCTAAAAAAACACCTCCAAAAGCTCTGAAATTGACGTAGTGATTAGGTTTGGCAAACTGGTATTTGTAATTGTACTCCCCCTGTAGTTTCGAAAAATCTTCATGAGTCTGTAATTTCACTTTAGAGTTATTAGGGCTAAAGCGTCTTTTATTGCCATACTCAAACTCTGCATTGAAAAAGAAGGTGTTTTCATGATCTTGCGATGTATAGGTCATAGTAACCGGATCGTAAGTAGGCCGCGGTTTTACGCCATTCAGCCTTGCCTCTGCAGTAAGTGTTTTATACTTATGGCTTCTGGGGTTGGGTTTATTAAATTCCAACTCTAAACCAAGGTTGCCTTGATAATAGTTCAGTTCCTCATCAGCATCCTTCTCATAATGAAATCTTTTACCATTTAGATAAGGAGACACCTTGTTTAGCCACTTGCTTTTTGGTGTAAACAAATTGGCCTTAACCTCCCCTAAACCCACCACATCTTTGGTACGTGTAGCAAACATGGGAATTATATCATACTCCAATGGCTGTGTATTAATAGTTGTATTGCTGATAATGGCACCTATCATAAACCTGTCTGCACTGTTCCAACCGGCGGCAGGGGTAAGCCATATATCATTTTTGGAATTGGACAGATCAATCGTGTTCAAAGTTTTATCGAAATTTTTAAGCTCAAAATCCTTAACGGTATGTAGCTCAATTTTATCCTTCTTAGGAAGGTTGTTATTCATTCTATTGGATTCAGGATACAGCTTATCATAAAAGATCACCACCTCCTCAAAATCATTTCTTGAATTTGACAGCTTAACGGTCTGCCTACCGGTAAAACCATCAAACCATTCGGTAGCATACACTTCTCCATTACGCAAATAGGTTATTGTGAAGGGTGCCGGAATGTCGCTTCGGTTCTCTACAGTTATTTCATTGTCAGATACAAAACCGATCATGGCATAATCTAACGGAAGCTCTGAGTTTATAATGCCATCAAAAAACCAGTCAAGGTTTTGGCCACTCACCTTTTCCATCACATCCTGTAATGCTCGTGGACCCGGATGCTTAAACTTCCAAAGTTTGAAATAGGTTTGCATCGCTTCTTTAAAAACATCGGCACCGATATACGACCTCAAATAGTTGATTGCCACCGCTCCATCGTTATATACGCTTACACCGTAATTAGTAGCTGTGAGATCTTCCGATGTTGTACCAATTGGCTGTAGTGTTCTGTTACCTTGTAGCAGTTCCACATAGGCTTTTTCCTTTGTAAAAGGATTATCCTCTTTACCAATATCTTTGGCCAGTGTTAAGCCTTCGTAGAAGGAGTTAATTCCTTCATCAAGCCAGGGATGCCGGCGTTCGTTATTAGCAAGCATACCCTGAAACCAATTGTGACCTACTTCGTGGTAGGTTACCGTTTTCAGGCCCAGGTCGCTGGGCGTATTCTTTAAAACGGTTATCATAGGATATTCCATGCCACCTCCTGCTTTCAATCCGCCCGACACAGCCGAACAATGAGCATAGGGATATAGGCCAACTTCCTCTCCATATACCTTAAGTGCTGTTTCAATGTAATCAGGTACTTGCTCCCAGTTGAAAATCTCATCTTCAGAAAAATATGCACGTGCCGAAGTCACATTGCCATCTCCTGTGGCAACATTTTTACTCAACAGAAAGAAATCTTCAGATGCAAACCACGCAAAGTCATGTACCTTATCCTGCTTAAAGGTTATAGTTTTTTTACCTGGCCTAGCTTTTACTTTTATTGCCTCGCTTAAGTCGTATTCATTTTGTTGTCCTTTGCGTGTAGCACTTTCCAGCTCATTCAGCCATGTAATTTCTTCCTCGTTTTGCAAAACACCTGTGGCTGCCACAACCATGTTGGCAGGTACGGTTAGGGTAACTTCGTAGTTACCAAACTCAGCATAAAACTCACCTTGACCTAAGTACGGCATTGGATGCCAGCCGTTTTTGTCATATACGGCCGGCTTCGGGAACCACTGCGTTAAGTGATAGCGGTGTCCATCGTAACCCAAGCGGCTAAATATCTTAGGTATTTTTACATGAAAGGGGGTGGAAATAACCAGACTTTTCCCGGATTCCAAAGGTTGATCCAGCGTGATCTTGGCAATATCGACATTGTTAGAATTTAATGTCCATCTCGCCTGTTTGTCGTTGATAAAGAAGTCAAGTCCGTTGATATAACCACGGTCGGAATCATTTGACATATAATACCTACGGCGGCCATTTTCTAATTGTTGAAGCGCGAAGGCCGTTTTGTTATTCTTGTAGGCGTTGGGCCAAAGGTGGATATATATTTCGGACAAGGCATCGGGTGAATTATTGATGTACTCCACACTAATATCACCTGTAAGGGTATGGTCATCAGTATTTAATTCAGCATGTATTACAGAGTTTACCTCCTGCTGCCAATAACTTTCCTGGCCAGTGACAATTGATGAAACGAATATGAATAAAACGCTTAAGCGAAACTTTACAAACATTGCATTAAAAATAGAAAGATATTGCCGAATGTGCTTACGATTTGACTTAAATGGCCAGGCTTAATTCTTCGGCCATTTCCAATAGCATTCCCTCTTTCATCGCATAGTTTGATACCACTATACTTCTTGAAGGTTGCAACTTTGATATAATTAGAGAGATCAACGTTGTGGCAGCCACCATTATTTCTGCACGGTATGGTTCAAGCCCCGATATCTTTTGTCGTTCTTCCAAATTAGATCTGAGCAAGTTCAAGTGCATGGTTTTAAATCCGGAAAGGTTGATAAGCCCACTTCGTTCATCGAGGGCCGGATAAAGCATGTGCTTACCATTTTGCATGTTCAGCAATGCCGTAAACGATCCCGATGCACCCACAAGCTCAACAGGCTCATGTTCCTTTAATGCTTCCCACAGAGGTTTCAAAGTCTCAGTATAATGCTTAATAAGTGCATCGTATTCCTTTTGAGTTATAGGTTCAGTATGATGGAACCGGTTGCGCATAACAGACGCACCTATGGGGAAACTGTGCGCCCAAAAGATCTTCTTTTTATTTCCGATAATGAACTCGCAACTACCCCCGCCAATGTCCATAGCCAGCACCTTTTTTTTGCCAATCTTATAAGCTCGTTTCACTCCTTTAAAAATGAGAGCAGCTTCCCGATTACCGTCAATGATCTCTACGTTAAACCCATAGTTTTCCTGCAACCCTTTTATAAAGTCGGCTGAGTTTACCGCACGCCTTAAACCTTCTGTAGCAAAAATGCGACAGGTGGTAACCTGGTATTCCTCTAATAAGTTTTTGTAGCCATCCAATATTTTATAAGCACGCTGTTCTACCTCTTCATCAATATGTTTTTTCCCGTTTGCAGCCATCATAACAAACTCCTTTCTGCTCACCAGCGGTTCAATGCAACTTTTTTCAACTTTAGCAATAAGTATATGAAATGAATTTGTTCCCAGATCCAGTACCGCGATTTTCTCTCCTATCATTTGGACGAATAATTGAACCCTCAAAGATAGGTTATTGATGAAAAAACATGGCAGTTTTGTAACATAGATTAGCTTTGTACCGTCTATAAAAACTGTAAATAAACTCTAGTATTAGAAAAGTACTACAAGCCAAACCGTACTTCATGCTTAACTACCTGAAGATCATCTTGTTATCAGCACTTTGTATGTCTTTCATCTTTTCGGCAGAAGCCCAGGATAAGTCTTATGAAGCTGTTAGAATTCCTGAAGCTCCAAAGATTGACGGTGTTTTAGATGATGTTGCCTGGCAAAACGCCAATATAGCCACAGATTTTATTCAATTTGAACCAAACCCGAATACGCCAGCTTCAAAAAACACGGAGGTTCGCCTGGTTTATGATGATATTGCCATCTACATATCGGCTTATATGTACGATAATGATCCGGAGCGTATTTTGAAAAACCTGGGACAAAGAGATGACCTGGGCGTTAACGCCGATTATTTTTCCGTTACCCTTGACACTTTTGATGATGATGAAAATGCCTTCGGCTTTTTTGTTACATCGGCCGGTGTACAGGCCGATGTTAAAATGAGCAATCGGAATGAAGAAGATGAAAACTGGGATGCGGTTTGGGAAAGCGCCGCCAAAATAGTTGCGGATGGTTGGGTTGCTGAAATAAAAATTCCTTATTCAGCTATCAGGTTTCCTGAACAGGCAGAACAGACCTGGGGTTTGAATTTTTGGAGGAGTATTAGAGGAATTCGCGAACGAAGTACCTGGGATTATTTTGATACTACTGAAGACGGTGTGGTGAATCAAAGCGGAGTGCTTACCGGATTAAAAGACATATCGCCTCCAACCAGGCTATCGTTTACGCCTTTTGTTGCAGGCACAATGGACAAATCAACCAATATTACTGCCGACTTTGGCTACAACACAGGTATGGATGTAAAATATGGCCTGAATGAGAGTTTTACCTTAGACCTAACTCTTATCCCTGATTTTGGTGAAGTAAAATCAGACGAGCAAATTCTCAATCTAAGTCCGTTTGAGCAAAGGTTTGATGAGAATCGAGCTTTTTTTACCGAGGGAACCGAATTATTCAGTAAACAAAATTTGTTCTACTCGAGAAGAATTGGGCAGAAAGCGCGCGGCTTTGTTAATTTAAAAAATGAAATAAGCAGCAATGAGATCATTACCAGAAACCCAATTGAAGCAAAGTTGTTAAATGCCGCGAAACTATCAGGAAGAACAGGCAATGGTTGGGGAATTGGTGTGTTCAATGCATTTACGCAAAAAACCAGTGCTACTGCCGTAAATACCGTTACCAATGAAAGCCGTGAGATAGTTACCAGCCCTTTTACCAATTTTAATATTCTGAGCGTTGAAAAAACCTTACCCAAAAACTCTTCGGTGAGTTTAATTAATACTAATGTGCTAAGGGCAAACAAAGGAAGGAATGCCAATGTTACCGGTTTAGGATTACGCCTCGGCAATGAAAGGAATTCACATGCCTTATCCGGCAGAATCAATGTGAGTCAGGTGTTCAATTATAATGATAATGAGAGCAAGTATAACAGTAAAAGAGGCTTTAACAGTTTTGTGGAGTATGGAAAAATAAGCGGAAAATTCAATTGGGAGTTGTGGAGCAGTATAGAAAGCGATAAGTACGATAGAAATGACCTGGGTATTCTTTTTAATAATAATGAGATGAACCATGGGGTTAGAGTCAGGTATTTTGAAAATGATTCGGGTGAATGGTATCAGAATTATGGTATTTCACTTCGTGCTTTTCAACAAAACCTGTATAAGCCGTTTAAAAATGTAGATCACAGAATTAACATAAACCCCCATGTTACATTCAAAGATTATACAACTATGTGGGCTTTCTTTAGAGTAATACCCGATGGTACACGTGATTATTATGAGCCTCGCCAGCGTGATTTTGAAACCTATTATGAGCGACCTCCACGTTATATGGGGAGGTTAGGAGTATCAAGCGATTACCGTAAACAATTTGCCGTAGATGTAGCTGGCGGACATCAGTTTTCTGATAATAAACATCATTTATTTGAAGAATACTTTTTTGAATTTGAGCCCCGGTTCACATTTAGCGATAAATTTTCTGCGAAAGGAGAGTTGGAATTCTATCACTTCCCTACAGATTATGGCTATGTAGAAACTAATAGTGGTGGAGACGTAATAATGGGTAAACGCGACAGAAAGATCACCGGTTCCGAATTAGTACTTGAATACATTTTTAACGAGAATACAAACTTATGGGTTGAGGGAAGATACACCTGGGATAAAGGGATATATAAAGGTTATTATATTTTAGAAAACGATGGTTCTCTTAACCCGACAGCCAACTTTCCCGACAAGGATCCGTTCAATTTTTCGGCCTTTAATTTAGATGCTGTTTTCAGTTGGCGTTTTGCAGCGGGCAGCGACCTTAATTTAATTTACAAAAATGCTTTTTCGGAATATACCACCGATGTCCGCACCGGCTTGCCAAACAACATTGTGGAGAGCTTTAAAGCCCCAAAATCCAATCAGTTAGCCATTAAGTTGCTGTACTATTTAGACTACAGCCAGATTAAGAATCTTTTTAAGAATAATAATAATAATAATTAGGGCTGCGCCTAAGAATCAAGCTCTCCTAATTCTTCCAACCAAACATTAAAACAAAATTATCCTGAGTATGTAACGCAGGATACAATAAACCAAACAGAACCAACCAAATTCAATTATCCTGTCGCATATACCTTGTAAGTTTTTCTACAGTTTATGGATATCCGGGCACAAGTCTGATCTGCCCTGGCAAGCGCGCAAAGACTTGCACCAGCAGTGAGAAAACAAACCGCGTTGTAATTGTTTGATGTACAGGCATATGTCAATCAACTGCACATCAAGGCTGCTAGCTTAACTGCAGCATTGAAATCTGCTAACAAATTGTTATTGTTACTAATTTTAAGTACTTTTACGTGATTGTTTTAGTAAAAGAATAATAAATCATGAAATACCACTTGACTATTTTAATCATGTTTTTTGCAAATAGCCTTCTTTTTTCTCAGGCAAAAGTTGCAACTATAAAAAATGATTTAAGCGGGTCAGGCTATACCATTAAGGGTTCAGTTGATAAAATTGAGGCTAATATCAACGCGCTTACTCTGGCACATCCAAATGTTGATATTGTTTTGCTGCCGGAGTATTCTTTGATCCATTATGATTTTGATAACACCGCAGAATCTCGAAGTTTCAGCGATGTTATTCCGGAATCGGTGTCCTGGGATAAAGCACTGCACCTTCAGGAAAATAATGGTGTTTATGATGTATTGGCTTCATCAAATCAAGAGATTATAGATGGTGTAAATAGATTAAAGGCGATCGCGGATAATAAAAATATAATTATACTTGCAGGTACCGCAATGGTTAAGTACGAGAAAGATCCCAATGTTTACCCTTTAATGCCCGACCCCGTTTTGTTGAATTCCCTGTTAATCATTGATCGGAGTGGTGACATCGTGGATATAGATTATAAAGTAAGAGCAAGTGATTGGGTCGCCCCGTATCCCTATTATTATCAAAATGCACAAAAAGTTAATAGAGATTGGTATGATGAAGCTATTGCTTTAACTAATTCTACTTCATATACCAGGTATTTTACTGCGAATGATGGAAATACTTATAGTTACGGAATCATTATTTGCGGTGAAAGGCAAAGTCAAGAAGTGGTAGATGCCTTTGCAAATACGAATTTAGATTTTCTGTTTTATACCGAATTTGAGGGTGATTTTAGTTTTGGATATCTTACTGATAAGATACAAAATAATGAACCTTTGGATCCGTTCGACACGAATAGCTACGAAAGAACCTTTAAAACCCCCCTTGGTGATAACGGGGCATTTACAGCTAATACGGTTTTTATTCATTCAGATTCACAACAAAATGATCATGGATTGTTTAATACCAACTATACCAGATTAACTACCTTCGAAGAAACCGAGGCATATATTTTTGCCGAAATCCCTAATGGAACCGTCCTTCCCGTAGAGTTTGTCTCTTTTTCTGCTCAATGGCTTAACGAAAATAAAGAGTCATTACTTAAATGGATTACTGCCAGTGAGACTGAAAACGACTATTTTGAAGTACAACACTCTATTAACGGTACGCATTGGTCGGTTGTTGGAAAAGTAGAAGGTAATGGCAACAGTCAAATTGCTCAAGAATATAGTTTTGTTCACAATGAGGCGGTCAGCGGGTTAAATTATTATCGTTTGCGTCAAGTGGATTTTGATGGATCGTTCAGTTATAGCAATATTGTTTCTGTTAATGCCTTAACCGAAGAAAATTTTAGGATAACCCTATTTAATCGTTCAACAATTACTATAGTAAGTAATGATATAGGCAATGCCAAATACGAGGTCTATAACGGTATGGGGGCCCTGGTGATGTCTCGGGAATTTGAAGCAGTTAAAGGAAGTCAATCTGTTAGTCATGGTTCAGGCAATTTATCCCCGGGCATGTATATAATCAGGCTAAGCGTTAACAACGAGACTGTAACCGGGAGATTTGTTGTTCACTAACTTTTTCTATTTCAAAATTCTTACAAGGAAGTTGCGGTAAGCCACTGCTGAACTCTGCCGCCGCAAGTCTAACTGCAACAGTAAAGCAGCCGAAAGACTTGTGCCATGTAAGCTCTGAACGGTATTGTAAATTCAGTTAATTTTAAGTTGTGGTCAGAAAGTACAAATTCATTAATCCATGGTGCATATATCTGGTAAGTTTTATGGATTATCGGGCACAAGTCTGCTCTGCTGCCGGCAAGCGCGCAAAGACTTGCGCCAGCGGGGGCGTTCAGTTAAGTGCTGTTCAATAAATCAATTAGGTAAAATTTTTCCTTTGAATTCTATGCTTTGAAACCATTGAGCTGATTAATTCGTTACTTTAGCATTAACAAGTGATGATGAATCCGGATATAGAAATAAAAACACTGGTGAACCGGCTTGAAAAAGTTAAGGATACCCGATTGCTCAAAGCCATAAAGAGCATGTTGGACTACGGCCTTAAGGATAAGGAGAAATCTAATATTGATCGCTTTGTTGGAATTCTGAGTGAAGAGGAGGCCAACAACTGGGAAACGGTCATTGCTGATGGATGTGAAAGGATAGACAATGAGTGGTAAGACTTATTTGCTCGACACCAACATAATTATCAATCTATTCAGAGCACATCAACCCACGGTTGAGTTTGTTAAAAAACTAAACCCAATTAATATTCCGGTTACAGTTGTTGGAGAGTTGTACTACGGGGCCGAGAATTCAAACAAGCCCGAAATTCATAAAAACCAAACTGAAGCATTCATCAAAGAATGCAATGTTCTTATGATAGATGAAGGTACGGCCCTGGTGTACGGGAGAATAAAAACGGAACTAAAAAAGGCTGGAACCCCGATACCAGAAAACGATATATGGATTGGAGCTTTGGCCGAGCAACACGGACTTACTTTGGTCACATCCGACAGTCATTTTGAGAAGATAGAGACTCTTGAATTACAGCCCCTTTAGCCCCTATTAAACATGAGAAATTTGTACCTTAACATCTCCGATGGAGATGTCTTTTTCGTCATATAATCCAGGTCAAAATTCCTTCCTGCTTTCGGAACGACTAGCTGATAAAAACCTGACCTACGATAGGAACGGAAATATCCTTTACCAACCCAACAGCCTAATACCTCATCCACTTAAGCAACTCTTTAAAGCTGGGTTTTTTACCGTATAACAAAATGCCTACTCGATATACTTTGGCCGATAACCAAACAAAAAACCAGGTGCCTGCAATAAGGGCTAATACCGATGCAATAATTTGCCAGGTGGGCGGATCAAAAGGCATACGAGCGGGCATAACTATGGGCGATGTAAGCGGAAATATGGAGCCTATTACCGCCAACTTGTTATGCGGATCGTTAAATAAGGTTACGAGAATCAACACCGAGAAAATAATGGGCATCATAACTGGAAATACCAGCTGCTGGCTCTCACTTTCATCATTTACGGCAGAGCCTACCGCACTAAACATAGCGGCGTAGATCAAATAGCCGCCCAAAAAGTAAAACAAGGCCGTAAGTATCAATTTAGGATAGCCTCCGTACGTAAACAAGGGTACTATCACTTTTTCTATTCCTTCAAGGTCGGCAGCCTGTGCACTGCCGCCTCCCGAGCCGGCATTCTGCAACATTCCGGGATCTATTCCGAGCGAGGAAATACCAACAATGGAAAGCACAATATATCCGGCATACATGATAACAGTCCATATTAAAAACTGGGTTATTCCTACCAAACTAATGCCTATTATCTTACCAAACATCAGTTGCATGGGCTTAACCGAAGAAACGATAACCTCCACAATACGGTTGGTTTTCTCTTCCATTACACCGCGCATAACCTGGGTTCCGAAGATCATTAAGGTCATATACAGTATCATACCAATTATAAAACCCAGCATGGCCAGTATCTCTGAAGCTGAAACACCTGTTTCCTTTTCATCAAGGCCGGGTTCGGTCAGGTCCATGCTCACCCGCAGTACATCAAGTACACTGCGCTCAATTTCTTTATCCTCCATGCGCATGGCCTTAATGTGCCGCTCCAACTCATTCTCGACATATTCTTTGGGGCCAAGGCCAAGCTTATTGTCCGACAAGTACTTTATGTTGTCGTTTACCCGGTAAATATTAAATTCAGGTATGTATAAAATGCCGTGGTAGTCGTTCTCTTCAATCCGGCTTTTCACCTCTTCAAGGCTGCCGCTTTCCTTTTTAAAGGTTATGGTTTTTGAATCACGGAAAGGCTTGTCGGCAAAGTATCCCGACTCATCTACAACGGCAATTTTCTTTTTTGTACCACCGGCATTGGTTGCCATTAATACACCCATTAGGGCATAAAATCCAATAATTAACAGCGGAACCAAAAGCGTTGTAATTAAGAAGGAACGCTTCTTAACCCTTGAGAGATACTCTCTTTTAATGATAACCCAAAGCTTCTTCATTCCACATTGTTTTCAACCTGCTCAATAAATATTTCATTCATGGTTGGCAACACCTCGTTGTAGCCGGTTACATGTATTCCTTTATCCAGCAACCGGCGCAACAATTTATTCGATTCTTCTTCAGAATTTAATTGAAACACTACCTCTGATCCATTGGTAGAAAGCACCTGAAATTCATCTGACAAACCGGCCGGTAGATCGCCTCTGTACTGAACAGCAAATCGATTCTTTTTAAAGTTTTGTTTTAGTTCCAGCATTGGGCCATTTAAAATGCACCTGCCGTTATTGATAAGGGCTATGTACTCACAGATCTCTTCAACCTGTTCCATTCTGTGTGTTGAAAATATTACAGAAGTACCCTTTTCCCTTACCATTCGATCTATTTCTGTTCTTATCAATCTTGCATTAATTGGGTCAAGACCGGAAAACGGCTCATCGAGAATTAGCAGAGCGGGCTGGTGCATTACCGTGGCAATGAACTGTACTTTTTGCTGCATGCCTTTCGAAAGGTCTTGAATTTTCTTATTCCACCAGCCATCCATTTCAAACCTTTCCATCCACTCCTTAATTTTTGCTTTGGCTTGCTTGCTTTTCATATCCTTCAGCTCAGCCAAATAAACAAGGTGGTCGCCTACCTTCATCTTCTTATACAAGCCACGTTCTTCGGGCATGTATCCCATTCGAGAAGTATGAGGAGGTTTCAATGCTTCGCCATCGAAGTAAATTTTACCGCTGTCGATACCCGTAATTTGGGTGATCATACGAATAAGAGATGTTTTACCCGCACCATTCGGGCCCAATAATCCGAATATAGAAGCTTTGGGAATTTGAAGCGTAACGTTGTTAACGGCGGTAACGTCTCTGTAATTTTTTGTTACAGCCTGAATATCCAAAATGTGCATACGATTAGTGTATTAACTGCTCAAGGCTTATTCCAAGCACCAAACATAATACAACAAGTAATAACAGAATCATAGTATGGTTTTTCTGCCAGTCAACTGGCTATCAATAAATACTTCTTTTTTCAACAATGTTACACTACGCTTATCAACCACCAAAGAAATCCTTCATTTTATCGAAAAATCCTCGGTGCTCATCATCCGGAATAGGGTCAAAGTTTTTATTTCCTTTCCAACTCTCCAATACCGCCCGTTCCTGCTTGCTGAGTTTTTTCGGTGTCCATACATTAACATGTATCAACTGGTCGCCTTTCCCCCTACCCCTTACCGATGGTAGCCCTTTGCCTTTCAACCGGAATATTTTTCCGCTTTGCGTACCCTCCGGTATCTTAATCCTGGCTTTACCGTCAATGGTTGGCACTTCAATATTGGCCCCTAATACGGCCTCGGGAAAACTTATGAAGAGCTCATGAATCAAATTCATACCATCACGTGTAAAGCTCGGATGCTTGTTCTCTTCAATAACGATTATCAGATCACCGCTTGGCCCTCCGCGTTTACCTGCATTTCCTTTGCCCGATAAACTCAACTGCATGCCATCTTCAACGCCCTGGGGAATATCAATACTTACCGATGTTTCTTTATAATTTCGACCTTCGCCGCTGCAGGTTCCACAGTTGGCTTTAATGATCCTTCCCTCACCACGGCACGAAGGGCAGGTTGTTGTTGTTTGCATGCGGCCCAGGAAAGTTTCGGTTACTTTAACCACTACACCGTTTCCATTACACGTACCGCAGGTGTGAAATGCAGAACTGTCCTTAGCGCCGGACCCTCCGCAGGATTCACAATTCACAAACTTTTTAATCTTGATCTTTTTTTGAATTCCGGTGGCAATTTCTTCGAGATCGAGTTTCAGTTTTACCCTAAGATTTGTTCCTCTTTCCCCTTGCGGCCTTCCACGTCTTGTGCGCGTACTACTGCCTCCAAAACCGCCGCCACCAAAGCCGCCGCTTCTTCCACCACCAAAAATATCTCCGAATATATCTCCGAAATGTTCAAATATATCTTCCACGTTCATACCGCCCGGTGCTCCACCGCCAAAGCCACCATTACCGCTTACTCCGGCATGTCCGAATTGGTCATAACGTGCCTTCTTATTGGGATCGCTTAAGACTTCATAAGCTTCAGCGGCCTCTTTAAATTTTTCTTCGGCAGCTTTATCATCAGGGTTTCTGTCGGGGTGATATTTAAGTGCGGTTTTACGGTAAGCTTTTTTTATTTCCTCCGCCGTTGCACCTTTGCTCACTCCCAGTATTTCGTAATAATCGCGCTTAGTCATTATTTACCTACCACTACCTTCGGGAAGCGGATTATTTTATCGTTGAGCGTGTAGCCGCGTTCAACTTCGTCTAAAACTTTACCCTTCATTTCTTCACTTGGGGCCGGAACCTCAGATATAGCTTCGTGTAACTCCGGATCAAACACTTCATGTACTACTTTCATTTCTTTAAGGCCACGCTGACCGAGCGTATTCATGAGTTTTGAAATGATAAGGTCAATACCGTCACGCAAAGCTTCCACATCATCGGCTTCATCCATGTTTTTTCGTGCACGTTTCATATCGTCAAGCACGGGGAGTATATCTTTCAATACATCCTGACCGGCCAATTTCAACATCTCAATCCGTTCCCTGTTCACCCGCTTTTTATAATTATCAAATTCAGCAAACAGGCGAATATGTTTATCGTTCAGTTCGGCATAACGAATGTTAGCCTCTTCCAGGCGTTCTTCCAAACTTAGTTCCTGTTCAACTTCTTCCTGTAAGTCATCCACGTTGTTTTCCTCAACTGTATCAGTTTGGTTCATATCCTTCTCTACTTCCGCCGATGCATCTTTCACCTGCTTTTCTTCTTTATCCATTTTTAATGCTGATTTTATCTTGTTAAACATGTTTTAATTACTACTTTTTCATGGTCAAAAGACGCGCCAAAGGTAGTAAAACGGTCAATTTGGCAGGGAATCTGTTCATATCAGTTATTGTGCTCTTTTAACCACAACGAGCACAATATTGAGTACAGAGTTTACAAGGTGATTATCTCAGTTTTAGATCTTACGATCTATTAAACGTGTGCTTTAGAAAAGGAACTTTTCTTTCATAAATTTTTTGGCAATTATCGAGGAACTTTTCAGGAATTTGAATATGCTCATAATGGGAGGGCTCCTGTACAATTTCTCCACTCTTTATTTTACCTGAAGGATCGCCGAGCCCAAGCGTACCACTGAATGTAAAGGTTTTGTAATCTTTATTCAACGGACTATTAAGTCTAAGAAATTTCGTAAGCTTTTCCAACACTGTGTCAGGCTCAACTATTAGATCTTCGGCATGGACAAAGGTGCTTCTGCCTTTGGTAAAAGGAGCGTAGTCTGCCAGCTTTTCCAGGCGTGCGGTATAATAATCGGCCACACTTTTCGGATGCCGGTACCATTTCACGGCTCTTGTCATTTCATTGCCCATATTTATAATGCTGCGCAAAGTGTCTTCTGGTTTTCTCACCACATAAATGAAACGAAAATTTTCCCTTTGAAGAATACTTGCCGACAGTTTATAATCATTATGTAATATCTTATCAAACCAGTATGTAGGCTTATCGCCTGAGGTTGTGAGCAACCTTACTTTAAACCGGAGTTTTGTTAAACCCAGGTTAGACCTATAGCTCTGGTGCTTCTCGTTATAACCCATTATTTCCGCATGACTGCCGAGAATGTGGCCGAGCAAGGTAGTATAAGCCCGCATGTGGCTTAGTAGAAAAATGTATTTGTGCTTACCGCCGATACCTGATTATTTCAGGTTCAAAGTTCGTGGCTTTGTTGCTATTATTCATTTTTTACCCAAACTGCATAACCATATTTGCCAAGACCTTTGTTTTCAGGTAAAACTTCGCCAAACTCCAGATTCCAGGAATCGTTGCCGTTAAGCGGCCAATCGAATGACTGTTCTTTGTCTGAAAAGTTAATAGCTACAAAAACCTTGTTGCCTTCCTTTTCTCGCTGGTATGTATATACTTTAGGGTTACCGGAATCAATTACTTCAAGATCACCTCCAAAACTACCGTTATACAACGCCTTGTTTCCTTTTTTAAGGGCGAGCAAATTTTTGTAAAAATCTTGCAAAGCATAATCGCCCCATTCTATCACGTCTTTTTCAAAAAATTTAAGTCTTTTGTCCATTCCGGACTCCTGTCCGCTGTAAACCAGGGGCATACCATCAAGGGTGAAAGTAAGTACGGCCATGGCTTTATGTGCATCACCGTAACGCTCAAATACGGTTCCGCTCCAGGCATTTTCATCATGATTGGTGGTAAACATAAGCATGTGATGATCCTTACCAAATCTTTCCTTGTAAGACTTTACAGTTGCTTCCAATTCATCTAATTCTTTTTCGCCATGGAGTGCTTCCTTAAGTGTGTGATGAAAACTCCATGCATAGCTTGAGTTAAACATTTCGGCCAGGGCAGGAATTTCTGCTTCGGCTAGCATATAGATATCGTTTTTGGTTTCTCGCAGTTGGGCATTTGCATCGCGCCAAAAATCAACCGGCACACCATGGGCTACATCACATCTAAAGCCGTCAATATTTGCTTCAGTGAGCCAGTATTTCATGTCGCTGATCATTTCTTCGCGCATTTCAGCTACATCGTAGTTTAGGTCTGCAACATCGGTCCAGCCCCAGCTTTCACCCGTTTCAGGATTTAAAGGATCAACAATTTCACCTTTATCATTTTGTGTGTACCATTCAGGATGTTCAGTGATCCAGCTATGATCCCAGCCTGTATGGTTCGGCACCCAGTCTATTATCACCTTCATACTTAGCTCATGAGCTTCGTTTACCAGCGATTTGAAGTCATCTAACGTTCCGTGCTCGGGGTTAACTTCTTTAAAGTCTGCAACTGCATAATAACTTCCAAGGTATTTTTTTTGTTCTTCAGGATCTTCAATTTCAGTAACCAACAAATCGCCTTCAGCTTTTCGTTTTTCTACAGAAATCGGATGTATAGGCATGAACCAAAGAATGTCAATACCCATGTCTTTTAATCTTGGAAGTTGATCTTGTACTGCACTAAATGAACCATCTTCGGAAAACTGGCGTGTATTTACTTCATACATCACGGCATTTTTCGACCAATCCGGTTGGGTGAATGTAGGCGTTTGGGTAACTTGAGTTGACTCAGAATCACCGGCATCATAGGCCAGGTTACGTTTCTCTGACCGGCACGATACCGAAAGTGCAAGTATTAGTAGGATGCTTCGTTTATACATGGGGGAAATTTTTGCGAAGATAATTGTAACAATTTGATTACCGTTTAACAATAACATACCAAATTCTTTATATTTAACCTATGCATCGGCTAATACTTGTAGTAATTATATTCTATGTCGCAGGTTATTCCTGCTACGGCCAAAAGAAAACAGAAAAAATCCAATTTACACGCAGTTTTACTAAAGCCAAAAAACTAGCTAATGAGCAAAAGAAACTCATTTTTGTTGATGTGGCAACTTCATGGTGTGGCCCATGTAAGAAAATGGAACGGGAAGTATTTACAGATCCAAACGTTGTAAAATTATTTAATGAAACATTTGTAAACCTTAAGGTAAATGGTGATAGTAGTAACAATTTTAAGAAAAAATATGGAGTGAGGAGCTACCCCACCTTACTTTTTATAGATTTATCCGGCAATGAAGTTTACAAAACTGTAGGCGGAAGAGATAAAGTTAAATTCTTGGAATTGGGTGAAAAGGTTAAGAAAATTGCTCCATACTATTCCACTGATTTTCTGAACAAAGTTTTAAATGCTAAAGATGATGAAATAGAAGCATATATACTTGATGCCTATAACAACGGCGGAGAGCAACCGGCAAAAATCTTAACTAAGAAATTTTTAGAGCAGCGCAAAACACTTGAAGGGAAATTGGCCAATAGGTTGTTTCTCTTTTGCTTGCCAATAACAGATGATGATATGGTTAACCGGTTTGTTGCCGATAATCCATTAGATGTACTTACAAAACCGGCGGTAAAGGAAAAATTGGCACTTTATTACCTTAAAGGAAACTTTAATAGCCGGGGAATTAAAGGTGCTATTAATGCCTTGTCAAAAATTGGCATAAAAAGTGATAAAAAATTAATGGCATACTTATACGCCTACGCCAATCTGAAGGATCAAAGGTTCCTTATTACTCCGCGTGAGAAATTAATGTCATTTGCTGTATCTCTTTTAACACATTATCCTGAAACATCAGACATTCAGCTTTTGTACGATGCCGCTTCAGTGCTTATTTATCAAACTAAATTTTCTCAGAACGTAGTTGCCACTTGTAACGCATTTGAAAAATATGTCGAAGCAAATACTGTCAACCACAGACATTATGATATACTCTCCCTTTTACAATATAAATGTGGTATGGAAAACAAAACCTTAAAAACCTGAGTTCGATTATGAACTAATTGAATGTTAGTAATTTATAGATAAAATATTAAGGAATTTGTTTGGTTAAAAAGGGAATAATTTGTACTTTAATGGTTGATAATCAATTAATTAAACAAACTATTCCCTATGATTACGAAAGACCAAATTACAAATATTTTCTGTGTTGTTGATGAGTTTATGTTAGAATTTGAAGCTCATTTATCTGCACACTTAATTGGCAATAAACCTAAAATAGAACCTAAAATGGTTTCATCAGAAGTGATGACGATTATGATATTGTTTCAGTTGAGTGGTGTAAGATGTTTTAAATGGTTTTATTTGAAGTATGTGCAAAAACATCTTCAGGATGACTTTCCCAAAACTGTTTCATATAATCGATTTGTTGAATTGCAAAAGCAGGTTGTATTGCCCATGGCCGTATTTGCTAAAACCTGTTGTTTGGGAAACTGTAGTGGTATTTCATTTATGGATTCCACTCCATTGAGGGTTTGTAATAATAAGCGCATTTTTAACCACAAGGTCTTTGATGGAATAGCCACTAGAGGTAAATCAACTATGGGTTGGTTTTATGGGTTTAAGTTGCATTTGATAGTCAATGAATTAGGTGAGATTATTGACTTTCAAATCACCCAAGCCAATGTGGATGATCGAGAGCCGTTAAAGCAAGGAAACCTATTGAAAAAGATATGGGGAAAACTGTATGGTGATAAAGGATATGTGAGTAAAACATTGGCTGAGGTGTTATTCTCTGACGGTATTCACTTCATCACCGGAATTAGAAAGAATATGAAAAATCAGTTGATGAGTTTGTTTGATAAAATAATGCTCAGAAAACGGTCAATCATCGAAACCATCAATGACCAACTAAAAAACATTTGTATGATAGAACATTCTCGTCATCGGTCATTACATAACTTCATTAATAACATCTTAGCAGCTATCATTGCTTACTCTTTCTTGCCTAAAAAACCTTCGATAAAATTCTATGAATACCGACCCAATCATTCTAACCAATTATTGCTATTTTAAAATCGAACTCAGGTTAAAAAGTATTCAAACCGCTGCTAACCTGGCTTACAAAGAAGGGAAAAGGTTTAATCCATCATTAACTAAGGTGAAAGATGAAATAGAGGTTTTCAAAAACTGACTATAACCTTGTAATATCAGCACCTAAAGCCCTCAATCGTCCATCAATATTTTGGTAACCACGGTCTATTTGATGTGCGTTGTGAATTATGCTTTTACCACTGGCACTTAGTGCGGCAATTAACAGGGAAACTCCGGCTCTGATATCGGGTGAACTCATTGTAATACCGCGTAACGTACTCGTGCGGCCAAGACCCATAACATTTGCTCTATGAGGGTCGCAAAGGATGATCTGAGCACCCATATCAATGAGTTTATCTACAAAGAAAAGGCGGCTTTCAAACATTTTTTGATGAATGAGTACATTGCCGCGGGCCTGGGTAGCTACTACTAATACAATACTCAAAAGATCGGGTGTAAATCCGGGCCAGGGAGCATCTGAAACAGTAAGAATAGACCCATCGATAAAAGTGGTTATTTCATACATATCCTGTTCGGGTACATGAATATCATCACCCACAAGGTTAAATTGAATTCCCAGTCTTTTAAAAACATCCGGTATAATGCCTAACTGGTCGTACCGTACATCTTTGATGGTGATGTCGCTTTGTGTCATGGCAGCTAAGCCGATAAAGCTGCCAACTTCTATCATGTCGGGTAGCAAGCGATGTTCACAGCCGCCCAAATGTTCAACCCCATGTATTTTAAGCAGGTTACTTCCAATGCCCTCAATATGAGCACCCATACTTACGAGCATTCGGCACAGCTGTTGAATGTAAGGTTCACAGGCCGCATTGTAAATAGTTGTTTCTCCCTCAGCCATTACAGATGCCATAATAATATTAGCTGTTCCGGTTACTGAGGCTTCATCTAAGTGCATATAGGCTCCATGCAACTTGTCGCCGCTAATACTGTAACTATTATCCGCCGAGTCGTAAGTAAATTCTGCGCCGAGATCTTCAAAGCCCTGAAAATGCGTGTCTAATCGACGCCTACCGATCTTATCTCCGCCGGGTTTGGGAATATGTGCCTTTTTAAAACGGCTAAGCATAGGTCCTATAAGCATTACCGAACCCCTTATTTTTGTTGCTTTTTCTTTAAATCCGGTTTGCTTTAAAGAATCAGGAGTTACCTCATCAGCCTGAAAACTATACGTGTCATCTCCTTCTTTGCTGACTTTTACGCCTAGTTCTTCCAAGATTTCAATTTGAAAGTTGACGTCCCTGATATCAGGCACATTGCTAATTACAACCTTTTCGGGTGTTAGTAATACTGCCGAAAGTATTTGAAGTGCTTCATTTTTTGCACCTTGAGGAATTATTGTACCATGAAGTTTTTTACCACCTATTACTTCAAAGGCATCCATTATCTTCTTCGTTGATTACGATTACGTTGTTGGTTTTTACCTCTTTTATTTGAATGACGGCCTTTAGCACCTTGCCTTCTACGTGATTGATTGACCTTTATTGTAGCGATAGTAGCTTCTTCGCTTAGTGTTAATTCGCCATCAGACATTCTTTTAAGATCTTGTTTGATTATGGTATCATTTACTCCATCCTTATTATAAGTAGAGTAGGTACGTTTCATAAAACGCGCTATCAACTCTTTAAATGCCTGCTTTTTTTCCTCTTCGTCCAAATTGATGCACTTTTCAATCATGCTCTCAATATTCTTTCCATAGTGCCGGTACTTTCCTCTTTGGCGTGGATATTCAAATTTTTCCGGTTTTTTAAACAACTCTTCCGGTTCGGGCTTAGGGTATGGCGAGTCGCAGTCTAATTCAAAATTGGAGATATAATAAAGATGATCCCACAACTTGTGCTTGTAATCGGCTTCGGTTTTTAGTTGAGGGTTTAAAAAGCCCATTAACTCAATGGTATGTTCCACAATATCCTGACGTTTTTTCTTATCTTTTTCCTTAACGGCAAAATCAACGAGCTTTTGAATATGTCGTCCATATTCACGAATTTTCAGGTCTTCTCTCTCAGTATTATATTCCATAAAACAAAGGTAATGTATTGATGCGCGAAAATTACTATTTCATAAACTCCAACGCGCTAAACGATCATTAGTTTTGCGAACTTAAGCAATAATTTTTTGTTCCCGTGGTTTTTAAAAAATACTGTGGCCATTTTGCGGGCTCCATCTCCTTCCACACTTAGTATTTTTCCCTCTCCGAAACGCTGATGAACAATGCTGTGACCTGCCTGTAGCTTTTCGGAAGGTGAAGGTACAAAATCAGCTATATCCAGCTTGGGAGGTATAGCGCGTTCAGGAGTTTTCTTATGTACCTTAAGACCTGAAAACTTAGGGTTCTTTTCTACAGTTTTTACCTGCTTTTTAGCATCTCGCAGCCGGGCAACATTTTTTTCAGGAATTTCATCCAAAAATCTGCTCGGTTCGCAGTAGGTAAGATCGCCAAACTTATAGCGCGATGTGGCATAAGAAAGATATAATTGCTTTTTGGCTCTTGTTACAGCTACATAAAACAGCCGGCGTTCTTCTTCCAGATCTTCACGGCTATAAACCGAAAAACTGGATGGAAACAAGTTTTCCTCTAAACCACCCACATAAACCATTTCAAACTCCAGTCCTTTGGCTGCATGAATGGTCATAAGTTTTACCTGGTCAATACTGGCATCATCATTATCTGCATCTGTTAACAATGTTACCGACTGCAGGTAAGTGCCAAGGCTTCGGTCGTCAACTTCTTCATCTGTTATTACTTCATCGTTTTCGGTAAATTCCTTAATACTGCTTAACAGCTCCTGAAAGTTTTCATAGCGGTTAAGTCCTTCAACCGATTTATCATTATACAATTCAGTTTTTAGTCCGGTTGATTTTGCGATATGATCGGTAAGGTCATAAGCGTTTTTGGAGTTGAGCATTGCCTGAAAACTTCTGATCTTTACGGCAAACTCTTCCACCAGCCTATGTGATCGTGAGTTAAGTGGAAATGATCTGATATTAACAACTATATCCCAAAGAGAACATTCGTTTTCCCTTGCCCAAACAGTAATGCGTTCAACTGTGGTGTTGCCTATGCCCCGCCTGGGATAATTAATGATCCTTCTGAGGGCTTCTTCATCATTCTGATTTACTACCAACCTCAAATAAGCCAGCATATCCTTTATTTCCTTACGTTGATAGAAAGACAGGCCGCCATAGATCCTGTATGGTATATTTCTTCTCCTTAGCGCCTCTTCAAAGGCTCTTGACTGAGCGTTGGTGCGGTACAAAATGGCAATATCATTATTACGATAATGTTTGTTCATTTTGTTTTCAAAAATGCTCTCGGCCACCCACCTGCCTTCATCATTATCACTAATGTTCTTAACAATATGTATTTTATCACCCGATCCGTTATCCGTCCAGATAGATTTGGCATGTTGAAATTTGTTGAACTTTATTAACTCATTGGCCGCATTTACAATATTTTCTGTTGAACGATAGTTCTGCTCCAGTTTATAGGTTTTAAGGTCTGGGTAGTCCTTATTCAGGTTTAATATATTTTGTATGGTCGCCCCTCTAAATCCATAAATGCTTTGCGCATCATCGCCCACTACACACAGGTTTTCGTGCACGGCACTCAACAATTTTATTATTTCATACTGCGCATAGTTCGTATCCTGAAATTCATCGATTAAAACGTGTGAAAATTTGTTTTGATATTTGTGCAATACCTCCGGAAAACGGCTGAGCAATTCATGCATTTTAAACAGCAGATCGTCAAAGTCCATGGCTCCCGATATGAAGCATCGTCTGGCATATTCACGATATATTTCAGCTATTTTACCTCTTCCGCTACTTTCATCTTCACTCGTTAAATCAATGTTTTGTGCGTAAGCTTCGGGGCCTATTAGGCTGTTTTTAGCACCGGAAATTCGTCCGAAAACAAAACCTTCTTTATAGATTTTTGTATTCACACCCATTTCCTTTATTATTTTCTTGATAAGGCTTTTGCTATCCTGTGTATCGTAAATGCTAAAGTTGGATGGATAGCCCAATCTATGCGCTTCAAACCGCAAAATTTTAGCAAAAATGGAATGGAAAGTACCCATCCAAAGGCTACGCGCTTCCGGACCGATGATGTGCTCAATACGTTCCCTCATTTCTTTGGCCGCCTTATTAGTGAAAGTGAGTGACAGAATTCTAAAGGCATCTACCCCCTGATTCATTAAATAGGCAATACGATATGTCAACACCCTTGTCTTTCCTGAACCGGGGCCTGCAATGATCATAACCGGACCTTCTACCGCTTTAACAGCTTGTAGTTGTTGTTGATTTAGTTCTTTGAGGTAATTCATCTGCACTGATATCTTCAAATCAAGATCGCAAATCTAAGAATTATGCAGCCTGAGAAGTGTTAAAATCAAATATGCTTCTCCACAATAACTTGTATATTTATCACCTTGAGTAATAATACCTCATTTTAATGATAAATACGGAATCTAAGCCTGTAAGAATTTTAATTGCCGATGATCATCAAATGCTTATTGATGGTATTGTAGCCATTCTTGGTGATTTGGATCAGTTTCAAGTAGTTGGCCATGCACACAATGGTAAAGAAGTGCTTGATTTTTTAAAAAAAGACAGTGTTGATGTACTTGTTATGGACATAAAAATGCCTGAAATGGATGGTATTGAAGTACTCAAAACCATTGAGGGCAGATATGATGATATGAAAATCATTGTACTCTCGTCATATCATGATATACGTTTAATAAAAGAAATGCTGAAGGCCGGAGCCCATGGGTATTTAACTAAAAAATCGGCTGCCGAGGGAATTATTGATGCCATTGAATCGGTAATTAATGGCGGACAGTATTTTGATGATGACGTACAAAAAAAGATAGTAAACGCTTTTCCCGGAGCTAATGATAAAAAAGAGAGACCTACCGAAGGTGTTTTACCAATATCTCTAACAGCAAGAGAACTAGATATTTTAAAACTTATTGCCCAGGAGTATAGTAGTAAGGAAATTGGCGAACAATTGTACATAAGCCCTAATACTGTTGAAACACACAGAAAAAATCTGATCAGAAAACTTAATGTCAGAAATTCAATAGGTTTGGCCAAATTTGCTTTAATGCATGGAATAATTTAGCACGACTCTTTAAATCATAAATATGGCCTGCTTAAAGCATATTTATAAAAAAATATTTTATACCGTTTGGTTCCTTATAGTTGGGATAAGCAGTAGTGCTTTTGCCACTCCGGTTGACAGCCTGATAAAATTGCTAAAAACTGATACTACAAATACTTACAAAGCCGATGTCTTTATCCAAATTACACAGCATTATGTAAATGAAAACGAGGCCGATCTTGCCCAACATTATGCTAAGCGTAGCTTAGAATTTGTCAATGATCATGATTTATCTGACAAAAGGTCAGCGGTACTCAGGTTATACGGCAGGGCAATTGAATTGGAAAAGAAATACAAACAGGCATTACCATACTTAAATGAAAGTTTAGCTTCCAGCCTTAGAACCAGAAATAAAGATGATGAAGTAAAAGCTTTAATGGCCTTGAGTAATTTTTACAAACGGCAGCAAGACCACCCTAACCAGGTTGAACATCTTTTTAAAGCACTAACCATAACGGCTGATTTAGATCAACATGCGGCATCGGCTTTAATCTGCGATGAACTGGCCCACAGTTTTATTAGGCATAACGAAATGGCAAGGGCACGAGAGTATATTGCCCAGGGTCTTCAAATAAGAAACGAACATAGCTTACAGGTTGAGAGAGGCAATTCGTTTTATTTGTTGGGACTGCTGCACCAACAATTAAATGATGTTGATAGTAGTATGTATTATATGAACAGGGCTGAACGATACTTTGTACTGGCAAAGGATACTATTCAACTGGCTCAGGTCTATGCTCAAATGGGAAGTATTTATTCAAAAGACAAAACCAGATTAAACACTGCGGAAGCATACATTAACAAGAGTTTGAATCTTTCGAGAAAGCAAAACCATACGGAGAGTATTATTCAAAATTATATTTCGGGAGCTGAAATTGATTTTATTAAAGGTGATTACAAAACGACCAAACTAAAACTTAATAAAGCCGAAGAACTAAATGAAGTAAGCGATAACTTGTTCTTTGCCTATTCTATTGAAAAAAACAGGGCTCGAGTGCTTCAAAAACAGGGAAAATATAAGTTGTCTTTACAAGCTGAGCAACTTGCCAACCGGTATCAGGATTCGTTGTTTAACCTGGAACGCACAGCAGTTTTAAATGATGTAGCTCAGAAATACGATTTTGAAAAAAGTCAGCGGCGCAACCTTCAGCTGGAAAACGAAAACTTAGAAAACCAGGCCAATTTGAGGAAAATTACCATACTGGCTTTATTCTTTGGTATATTACTGGCCGTTGCGGCACTGGGTTATTTTTTAATATTCAGGTACTACAAACTAAAACAAAAGGCTGCCGATTTGGAAGTGGAACGTAACAAGGCACTCCATAGTCAACGTATATCGGAACTGGAGAACATGGCCGAAATAAAAGCGATTAACGCCATGTTAGATGGCCGCGAATATGAACGTGAGTCAATTGCTCAAACGCTGCACGATAGTGTAAGTACATTGCTTTCCTCAGCAACACTCCATTTACAAGCCTATAAAAACAAAACGAAAAATGGTACTGCTCCCATCAACAGAGCACAAGAGATAATTGGAGAAGCATCTGATAAACTAAGACTGCTTTCGCATAATATGATTTCCTCGGTTTTGTTAAACTTCGGGCTCTCTGATGCTCTAAGTGATTTATGTGAGAAAATAAGCACAGACGAACTCACCTTCACTTCAAATGTAACAGGTGGTTATAGACGCTTACCTCAACAATTGGAAAGCAAGGTTTATCACATAATACAGGAATTGGTGAACAACATATTAAAGCACAGTAGAGCCAGTGAAGCTAGTATACTTGTGGAGCGAAAAGATCAAAAGTTATATATTGAGGTGGAAGATAACGGCGTGGGCTACGACATAAATAAAATAGACGAATCACACGGTATAGGACTTAACCAAATCAGAGCACGCGTAAAAGCCATGGGGGGCGACATCTATATTGATTCGAAAATTGAAAAAGGCTTTAAAGTGAACATTACCCTTCCGGTGAAAAATGTTTCTGTAGTACTCAAAGAAGACATAGTTTAATCTAATTCCGTATTCACGAAATCAAAGTAAAATGAATCATCGGAGTATGTTTATTTAATCTGAGTTTTCCAAGAAGAGCCGGTATTGTTCTTTCATTTCAAAAAAAATGAATACCTTTATCAGGTAATTAATATTCGTTAATCCAAAACAAGAAAACCATGAGTGATAAATCCTTACATGGATTTTTTCCGTCAAAATTCCATTTTCCCCAAACAGCATTAGAAAATCCAAAAAACAAATTTGGTTATTTATTTACCACAGCTCGTACAGCTAAGAACGATTTGCATGACAATCAAAGAAACCGCGATAAGTTGGTTGCCCTTGGTCAGGCTATGAGAGATAACCCCGCGCTGGGTATTGATAATGCCAAAATTCCGGCGGGCTATACATATCTTGGACAATTTATTGATCACGATATAACCCTTACTCCTTCCATTGATATTAATGGATTTCACAATGCCCGGGATCTCACTAACCTTAGAACTCCAAATCTTGATTTAGATAGTGTTTATGGTAACGGTCCTATAGCTTCGCCCAATCTCTATCAGGCCGATGGAATTAAACTTAGAATTGGCACAAACCAAAATGTTGTAGGAGGAGCCCCTACAGATTTTGATCTTCCGCGAGAAGCCGATGGAACAGCCATTATTGGCGATTTCAGAAATGACGAAAATTTATTTGTAGCCCAGTTACACTTAGGCTGGCTAAAATTTCATAATGCCGTTGTTGACCATGTAATTGCCAACGGTTTAGGTGGTGGCGATGTATTTGCTGCGGCCAAGGAAATAGTTGTTCAGCACTATCAACATGTAGTAATTCACGATTATCTGAAAACAATATGTGGTAAGGAAACAGTTGATGATATTCTAAACAATGGCTTTAAAATATTTACTAAAGAAAAGTTCAAAACTTTCTTTATGCCGGCAGAGTTTGCTTTTGCCTGCTACAGATTTGGCCATAGCATGGTACGCGACACGTACGACACAAACAATTTCTTCCCTAATTCAACATTTAATCAAATATTCGAATTTACGGGTAGAAGAGGTGCTCCAGTACCAAATAATTGGATCGTTGACTGGAAACGTTTCTTTAAAGTGGGAAACAGAAATCCGGAGAATGTAAGCCGGAATATTGATACCCAGGTAGCCAATGAGTTGTTTCAGTTGCCCGGTGAAACCATAAACTTTATGAAGATGTTAAGTGCCCGTAACTTGTTGCGTGGCATGAGTGTAAGATTACCAAGTGGTCAGTTTTGTGCTACGGCTCTCGGTGTGGCCACTATGACCAAAAATGAGTTGTTTACCAACTTAATGCCGGTTCAAAAGGACATTCTTGAGGCCGATGGCGGACTATTTTTGCGTAAAACCCCACTTTGGTTTTATACACTAAAAGAAGCTGAAGTGAAATGCGATGGAAAACATCTCGGTCCGGTAGGTGGAAGAATTGTAGCAGAAACTTTTATACGAATGTGGCACGACAGCACCCACTTCGATGCAGGATTTTCACCAAATTTAGGTCCAAGTGCCGGTTCATTTAACATATCGCACATGCTTGCCTTTGCAAATATGATGGATGTTCCCGCAGTAAGCTAAAGTATTGATTTACCCTATAGATGCGAATTACTGAAGAGGGATCATTCCGTTGAATTGAAAAAAACTCCTCAACAATGAGGAGTTTTTTATTTGGTCGTATTCCATATCTTCACTCCTTAGCTTGTTTGCCAGGTAAAAGTTAATGAAGTCAACCGATATAAAGCGTAGGAAAAAGAAGATAGAAAGTCTTGAAACCAAGCATATTCATGTCGAAGGTGCACGTGTACACAATCTTAAAAACATAAGTTTATCCATACCGCGAAACAAGTTTGTAGTAATAACGGGCATTTCCGGCAGCGGTAAGTCCTCACTCGCATTTGACACCATTTATGCCGAAGGCCAGCGCAGGTACATGGAGAGTTTTTCAGCTTATGCCCGTCAGTTTGTGGGAGGTTTTGAGCGGCCCGATGTGGATAAGATAACCGGCCTTAGCCCTGTTATTTCCATTGAGCAAAAAACCGTAAGCAAAAACCCACGCTCTACCGTAGGTACTACAACTGAACTGTACGACTTTATTCGACTGCTGTACGCACGAATCGGTAAAGCCATATCCTATAATACGGGTAAGCCTATGGTTAAGTTTACCGAACAACAGATCGTTGAAAATATTTTGGAGGAATACGAAGGCTGCCGTATTCTAATACTGGCCCCTGTGGTACGCGGACGAAAAGGCCATTACCGCGAACTTTTTGAGTCTGTAAGAAAGCAAGGTTTTCTTAAAGTTAGAATTGACGGCATTGTAACCGAACTAGAACCCAAAATGCAGGTTGATCGTTACAAGATCCATGATATTGAAGTGGTGGTTGACCGCCTTACGGTTAATCCTGATGATCGAATCCGATTGCTGCAAAGTATGCAGGAAGCCTTTAAGATTTCCAAAAACCTGGTTATGGTAATGGACCATGACACGGAAGCCGCCAAATTATACAGCAAGTCACTAATGTGTGTGGATACAGGTATCTCCTACGAAGAACCATCGCCCAACACCTTCTCTTTTAACTCACCATACGGTGCCTGTGTGAACTGTAATGGCCTCGGCGAACTCAAGAAAATTGACATGTCGCTGGTAATTCCGGACAGGGGAAAATCCATCAACCAACAAGGTATTGTACCTCTTGGTGAGGTTCGTAACAATTATACTTTCAAGCAACTCCGTGCCATTGCTGCCAAATACAAATTTAGCTTTGCCACACCTGTAAAAGACATACCCGAAAATGCACTTGACATTATACTAAACGGATCAAAGGGTGAAACCTTTAAGATTGATATGGGCTATAGCCACGGTCGTAAATACAATTTGGAGTATGAAGGCCTGCTGCCCATGTTACAAAGGTCTTATGATACCACCTCTACAGATAAAATTCGCCGTTGGGCTGAGGAGTTTATGACTAAAACCAAATGCTCGGTTTGTGAAGGAAGCAGGCTAAAAAAAGAATCACGATACTTTTTTGTGGCCGATAAAGCTATTCACGAGCTTACTGAATTGGACATAAGCGAATTAGCAAAGTGGTTCAGTGATCTGGAAGGTAAGTTGGAAGAAAGGCAGAAAGCCATTGCCAAGGATATTTTAAAAGAAATAAAAGAACGTATAGGTTTTTTAAACAACGTTGGATTAACCTATCTAAATCTTAATCGCCCTACCCGATCACTTTCCGGCGGAGAAAGTCAACGAATAAGGCTGGCAAGCCAGATAGGAAGTAAGCTCAGGGGTATAACCTACATATTGGATGAGCCGAGCATTGGTTTGCATCAGCGCGATAATCATAATCTTATTAAAGCATTGAAAGGCCTTGTTGAAGGTGGTAATACGGTTATTGTAGTAGAACACGACAAGGATATAATGTTAGCCAGTGATCATCTGATAGATATGGGGCCGGGGGCCGGCAACCACGGCGGAAAAATTGTAGCTGAAGGGTTTCCAAAAAAATTCCAAAAGGCCAAAACACTTACTGCCGATTATCTCAACGGTAGAAAACAGATTCAAGTACCTCAACAAATAAGGCAAGGGAGTAAAAATAATGTTGTGCTCAAAGGAGCTACCGGTCACAACTTAAAAAACGTTGACGTTACAATTCCGTTAGGAAAACTAATCTGTGTTACCGGTGTATCGGGTAGCGGTAAATCATCACTCATTAATGAAACACTCTACCCTATTCTCAATAAACATATTTACCGGGCTAAGAAAAAACCCTTGCCTTACGCCGAAATAAATGGCCTGGAGCTGATTGACAAGATCATCGATATAGACCAAAGTCCTATTGGCCGAACACCACGCTCCAACCCGGCAACTTACATAGGTGTTTTTACTGATATACGAAAACTGTTCAGCGATTTGCCCGAAGCCAAAATCCGCGGTTACAAGCCCGGCCGTTTTAGTTTTAATGTAAAGGGTGGCCGTTGCGAAGTGTGCAAAGGCGGTGGAATGAAAGTGATTGAAATGAATTTTTTACCCGATGTAATGGTAGAATGTGAGGGGTGTTTTGGCAAACGATTCAACCGCGAAACGCTGGAAGTTCGCTACCGTGGAAAGTCTATTTCCGATGTGTTGAACATGAGCGTAGATGAAGCAGCGGTCTTCTTTGAACCGATACATTTCATATACCGAAAACTTAAAACATTACAAGATGTCGGCCTGGGTTATCTTACACTTGGGCAGTCTTCTACAACCATATCAGGTGGTGAAGCACAGCGTGTAAAACTGGCATCTGAATTACAGAAAAAAGACACGGGTAAAACGCTCTACATTTTGGATGAACCCACTACAGGTCTTCACTTTGAAGACATAAGGCATTTACTTGAGATCGTTAACCGCTTGGTTGATCGAGGTAATACTGTTTTGATCATTGAGCACAACATGGATATAATAAAGACTGCCGATCACATCATAGACCTGGGCCTTGAAGGCGGCGATGCCGGAGGCACTATTGTTGCCGAAGGGAGTCCGCAACAAATTGTTAAATTAGGCAAAGGATATACTGCGCAATATTTAAAGGATGAACTTTGATCAGCTTGCCTTTCCGGTTTTATTTTTTCTATTGGGAATCTGCTACTTTCTGGCCGGCTACATACTTCGAAAAAAACCACCTAAAAAGATAAATCCGCTCTATGGGTACAGAACCAAACGAGCCATGAAAAATCAACGTAATTGGGATTTTGCACAACAAGTTGCCGCTAAACGATTGATAGCCTGGAGCATACCTTTCTACGTGCTCGCCCTGGTAACCTTTTTAACAAAATTCAATAATTACTCCGTTCTTACCATCGGTTTACTTTTAATGGTTGTAACTACTTGTCTAATCACTTTTCTTCAAACTGAAAATGATATAAAAAAATTAGATTTATGACAAAGGATGAAAGAACCAAACTGAAGGATCAGATTAAGGAAAAGATTGAGCAGGTAAAACTCGATATTCTTGAGTTAGAGGAACAAACCCAACCCATTTCTCCCGATGATGCGTATGGTAGAATAAGCCGTATGGAAGCTATCAACAATAAAGCTGTGTTGGAAAACAGTTTACGCATGGCACAAGCTAAACTTAAGAAACTGGAGAGTGCACTATCAAAGGTTGATGAGCCGGACTTCGGCACTTGTATATCCTGCGGCAAATCCATAGCCGTACAACGACTTATGTACATGCCTGAAAGTTTGCGATGTATGCATTGTGCCCGTTAAACCTTTTTTGTAATTTGCTATTGATTACTTTGCCAATTGGAATAAATGAAAAGGAGAGAAAAAAGAGAATGTCAGGTATGTGGCCGGGAGCTTCTCGGCAGGCGTGGGCAAAAATATTGCTCCGACCAATGCCGCACAGAGTATCACAATGTGGCCAATAAAGACAGCAGCAATTTTATGCGCAACATTAATCGTCGTTTGCGAAAAAACTGGCGAATTCTGAAGAAAAACAACCCAAGGGGCAAGGCCAAAGTCACCAAAGCCAAACTCATTGATGAAGGCTTCAACTTCAACTATTTCACCAACATCTATAAAACCCGCAAAGGCGCAGTTTACTATTTCTGCTATGATCAGGGTTACTTAGAACTGGAAAACGACTGGTTGGCCTTGGTTGAGCGACATGGGTATGTAGAGTGATAGCACAAATCAATTTTTTCGAAAAATTCTCTCCCCCTACGGGGGAGAGTTCACTTAGAATGAATCTAATTTTTTATTTGGTCTTGTTTTTGTGAAAAAAATTTCAAACATTTGCACCCGAATAAAGAGAAAATGATTCTAAGAGTAAAACAAATTGAAAATTATACGCCGGATTTTAGTTTAAAACCGGAAAGGGCGTGTTAAGTTTATATTAGAATAAATAATATTAAACCCCGCGCCAAAAACGCGGGGTTTTTTTATGGAAAAAGAAAAGATGCAACAAATGAAGCAAATAAATAGAATTGAAACGAGTTATCCGGAGATGCTGTTTGATCAGCTCCCGGCCGGGTGTAGTTTGTATAAATTTGAGGAGTTCTAAGATTTTAGATCACTTACAGTGCAAACGCCCGGCCAGTAGTCGGGCGTTTTTTTGTCCCCAATTCAGGGAATGATTCTCCAAATGTTCTTTAACGTAATGTCCCCAAAATGAAAAGCGGCTATACTTCGTCAGGCTCAGTATGACCTTTTCATTCTAAAGTCAGGTTCGTCTAGTTGGCCAGGATCTCGCTCTTTCACAGCGAAGACACGGGTTCGAGCCCCGTACCTGATACATGATGGTGGCGCAGCATATTTGGTGAATGTACCTCGTTGTCTGCGAGTGGATTGTCGGTTCAAGTCCGTCCGTCACCGCTTCTAAGCCGAATGGTCCAATGGCAAGGATACCGGGTTTTGAACTCGGTGGTACAGGTTCAAATCCTGTTTCGGCTTCAACTCTGGAGGTAGCAGGTTCAAGGCCTGCCTGACCAACAATTGGGAGTGCGACGGAGTTGGAGAGCCGTGCCGGACTGTAAATCCGGTGCTTTCGTGCTGAATTGGTTCGAATCCAATCTCTCCCACTAGTCCAGGCCATCCCGAACATTTGGGACGAGCCGTTGTAAACAACGGTGTTCGGGATGGCTATTATGATCAGACGTCATCCTGGCCTGACGAAGGATAGGTCTGATCAAATTCCAGTCTCATGGTTCGTTAAACTCATCGTGACGACTTGAAAGTTCTTTACATATTGAAAATAGTATCACTCTGATACAAAAAAATCTCTTATTCCAAATGGAATAAGGGTCTGACAAAATACATGATACAAGCAAACTTACAGCTTGTGTTTCTGTATAACACGGCGGTGTAGCTCCTATGGAATGTTATATGCCGTTTGTAGTTGATTGGTTTTGTCGCCATGCTATAGGTCGCAGGTTCGACTCCTGCTCCCGATATTATTTCGGGATAGTTCAGTGGATAGAACAATAGCCCCTGATGCGCGGGTTCGATTCCCGTTTCCGACCACGAATCGGAATAGCTCAGTTGGTAGAGCACTACATTGAAGATGTAGGATGAAAAGCTGATCACTTGTAAAAATGATCACTCTGAATCAGAGAGATGTTGACCAGCCTAACCGCGTGTTGCTGCTTCGGCACAACACCAGGAAAGGCAGTCTAACAATGACCGGAAGGCGAGGATACCGTTGGCGGCAGCAATTTGCTTTTTGTGGATTTTTCTTCCTTTTTACTCTGAGCACAGTTCAGTATGAAAATTTAGAACATCTACAAGTACCACTTTGTGAAAGCTTAACTCAATCAATTTCCCATCTGCGGTGGATGGTTAACATCAATCTGATTCTATTTAAAAATTGACGTCAGCCGGAGCTTGATAAAGGATGAGACTTGGTAACAAATAGAAGTCTTATGGAATCGACAGGCTCTACATGACGAATAAGATTACAGGTGCACCTGTAAATAAAGGTTAGCCAATAACGATGATTGGAAACCGTATTGTTAAACCGAAACAAGAATTAGTTCTCGTTTCTTAAAGACTAATTAAAATGAAAAGGATAGAAATTCCAGCCTACAATGTAGGTTTAGTATTCAGCAGAAAAGGTGAATACAAGAGAAGCTTGACTGCGGGCAAGTATTGGATCGGTTTGTTCGATCAGGTAATGATCTATGACAAAACCAGGCCTTTCTATGCACCTGTTGAGTTGAACATCTTATTGCAGGATAAACAATTAGCCAAAAGGTTAATTGTAGTTGAAGTTAAAGACAACGAAATCGCCTTGCAATATGAAAACGGCAACTTCAAACAAGTTTTGGAGGCCGGTAGATATGCCTTCTGGAAAGGTATAATGAAATATGATTTCAAGGTTATTAACTTAAATGACTTAGAAGTTGACGGCACTTTGGACAAAGCAATTTTGCAAAAACCTGAAGTGTTGAGATACATGAGAGTTTTTTTCGTTGAGCCTTACGAAAAAGCCATGTTAATGGTAGATGGTGATTTCGTAAAGCAATTGGAAACTGGTACTTACAGGTTTTGGAAGAATGCAAATGAAGTCAAGATCTTAAGTGCTGATATGAGAAAAAGACAAATGGAGATCACTGGTCAGGAGTTATTGACCAAGGATAAGGCGGCTTTAAGGATCAACTTTGATGCTCAATTCAAAGTAACTGATGTAGAAAAGGCCTTGTTGGAGAACAAAGACTACGAAAAGCAGATCTATGTTCAAATGCAATTGGCTTTGAGAGCATTTATTGGTACTTTGACTTTGGACGAATTGTTGGCCAACAAAGAAGCCGTTGGCAAGTACGTTTTGGATCAAGTAGCTGAGAAATCTCAGATCTTAGGTGTTGAGGTTTTGAATGCAGGTGTTAAAGACATCATCTTGCCCGGTGATATGAAAGATATCATGAACCAGGTGTTGATCGCTCAAAAGCAAGCTCAGGCTAACAGCATTATGAGGAGAGAAGAAACCGCTGCAACCAGAAACTTGTTGAACACTGCGAAGTTGATGGAAGACAACGAGATGTTGTTGAAATTGAAGGAGATGGAATATGTGGAGAGAATTGCAGAGAAGATCGGTGAGATCAACGTTTCCGGTAAAAGCCAAATCGTGGACCAATTGTCTGAGATCTTTGTAAACAAATAAGCAGTTTGCGAAATGCTATAGCCTTTCGCAACACTGTTTTGTTAATAGTGAAATGGTAAATTGGAGATAAAAATATGCAAGGATACAGGCTTTGTGAAGTACAAAGAAAAGTAGGTAAAACATGAATTCCCCATGAAGGAGTTCGAATTAATTAAATAATAAACGAAAATGAGCACAAGTCTAAAAGTCTTGTGGCTTATGTCTAAGAGTCTAATTATGGCAAAGCTAAAATTACGAGGCAAAGACCTCCTTAAAATAGGATTTCCGCAAGGTAAAGTGGTAGGCATTGCCTTGGGGAAAATGCAGCAATACCATAAAAAGAAAAGCAAACAATGGGTATTGGATGCATTAAAAGACGTACTGGAAAATCCGGAGAAATACCTGGGTGACGAAGTAATGGGAACAATTGTGGAACAATTGATAGAACCCGTGAAAGTGGTAAAGCAAGAGCTAACCGGTTCAAGAGCTCCGCACAAGATCTATGGCGAAGATTTTATTGAAGAAAGTGCCAAAGATCAACTGTACACGGCATTAAAGTTGCCGGTTGCTGTGGAAGGAGCCCTTATGCCGGATGCACATCATGGATACGGTTTGCCAATTGGTGGGGTGTTAGCCACAGATAACGCAGTTATACCTTACGGAGTAGGTGTTGATATCGGTTGTAGAATGTGCCTGACAATGTACGATATGCCGGTTGGGTTGTTGAAAGGCGAAAGCGAGAAGTTCAAAAGAATCCTACTGGATAACACTTGTTTTGGCGGTAAAGAAGTGTTCAGCAATCCGTATGCCGATAAAGTACTTGAGCGCGATGAGTTTAAGGACATTAAGGTGGTGCGGGATCTGAAAGATCGTGCTTACAAGCAGATGGGTACATCCGGTGGCGGTAACCATTTTGTTGAATTTGGTGTGGTTGAGATCTTAGGAGAAGACAATGAATTTGGTTTGCCCGTTGGAGAATACCTGGGCCTGCTATCGCATTCAGGGTCTCGCGGACTGGGGGCCAATATTGCCCGCCACTACACAAAAGTGGCCAAAGATGTTACCCCCTTGCCGAAGGTGGCGCAACATCTTGCCTGGTTGAATTTGGATACACAGGAAGGTGAGGAATACTGGTTGGCCATGAATTTGGCCGGAGATTATGCCAGTGCCTGCCACCACGACATCCACCGGCGAATAGGCAAGGCCATAGGTGAGCGACCATTGGCAACGGTGGAGAACCACCACAACTTTGCCTGGAAGGAGAAGTTGGAAGATGGTCGTGAGGTAATAGTACACCGAAAAGGGGCCACACCGGCCGGTAAAGGAGTACTGGGAATTATTCCGGGTTCTATGGCTACACATGGATTTATAGTACGTGGTAAAGGAGAGCGAGCATCGCTCAACTCTGCATCGCACGGCGCAGGCCGGGTGATGAGCCGTACAAAAGCCAAAGGAAGTTTAACAAAGTCGTATGTAGATAAATTTTTACGCGACAATGGAGTTGAACTTATCGGCGGCGGATTGGATGAAGCACCCATGGCATACAAAAACATCCACGAAGTGATGGCGCAACAAGTTGATTTGGTAGGAGTACTGGGTACATTTCTACCAAAAATTGTAAGAATGGAAGGTAACTAGAACCAGGATTTTTAGAGCCAAGACTCTCTTGATTCATGAATCTTGGTTCCATAAATCTTGAATAAAATGGAAAGAAACGAAAATTTATACGTTGAAGAATTATACGTTAGAGCAAGCGATTTGATCGATGAAAGAAAATTGGTCGAAGCTAAAGCGGTAATCGAAGAGTTGTTAGCTATTGACGTTACCTATGGTAGAGCCTATAACTTGTTAGGTTGGATTTACAATGAAGCTTTGAATGACTTAACCGAAGCCGAAAGAATGTACAAATTAGCCTTAAAGTATGCAGCCGAATATGGCGCAACCTATTTAAACTACTTGTATGTTTTATTGGACAGCAACAGGTTGGAAGAAGCTGAAAAGTTAATTGCAAAAGCCAAAGGTGTTGCTGAAGTTGACAAGGCAAACTTGTACTACATTGAGGCCAGAGTATTTGAATTGAAAGGAGACTTAAAAAAGGCATTCATCAATTATAGCAAGGCATATAATGCTACTTTAAACAGCAGCTTTATGAACTTCTTAAGCGGTGAAAAAGACAGAGTAAGGCGCAAGATGGGTAGATTAAGAAGTGCTTTGGCGGCCTTGACCTTGTAGGGTTAATTCATGTTGCGTGGCGGCTAAGCCGCTGCGCACTTTAAGCCTTTAGCCTGGCAACTAACCAGAACAAAATCAGGTGAAGCACATGTGCAATTAGGCTTACTCCAGCTGCTAACCAACAGATCACCAATATTGCAAAGGTGGGCACACCGCAATGCCCCTGCCCTTCGGGAAATTCTGGTAGCCCGGAGATGTAAATGACAGGACAAACTATAGCCAGGAATACGAACTGAATAATGAAACACCAATGAACTGCAGACCAACAACCCTTATTTAGAACATACGCATATAAGAGTATTTGTAGTAACAGAGCTGTAATAAGTAGTTTTATCACATAGTGATGATGTGGTAATATGGGTTTTCCATAAATACCATTCTATTATTTACCTTTAAATAAAATCATATCTATTGAGCAACACACTTACGTATTTATATCCGACACCATCTAATATCGTAAAAACTAAAACGGGTGAAGAATTATTTTTATCCAAATACTCTGAAGTTCAAAAAAAGGATACCCCATGTTTCTTTTGGGGTAAGTTGGTTGACCCGTATCACACGTCTAAGTGCTTAATTACTTTGGCACAAGTAGTTAAATCAAGCTTTAGCTTATCTCCTGCTGATCTTGCAGCTTTGAAAGACCCCATTGTTACGGCCGGCAATGAGCGAATCAGGTTTGAGGCTTTCTCCCATTGTGCAGGAGCTTATGCCCGGGTCGATATTCTTCCTAATGGACATGATGGAGAATTTCTGGATACCGGAACAACCAATGTCGATTTTAATTCACCTATGATTTCTGCCCTGGGCTCTGTTCAAAAGAACCACAAATTCGTGATGTCGGTAGGAAAAAAAGAATTCACCGTTAGCACAGAAGGAAAGAAGGTGGTAGAGCGAAAAGTACCTTTACCTACTAAATGGCTAAAAGGACTCTCAACTGTCCAAATTTATTTGGCTGATACTGAATTGGTTCACACATTTAACAAACCACAAGCAATACAACTCATGCGCACGGTGCCTAAAAAGGATATGCGCCGCGATTATTACTTAACAATACGTGGCAACAAGCCTTCCTTGTCACCTGTACCTTCTAAAAATGCCCTCTGCGTTGGAGGTGCTCATCGACTAAGGCTTATTGAGCATTTGATGCCGTTGGCAGATAAAGTTCAGGTATATACGCATCCCAAGGCTTTATCAACCACTTGGCAATTATACTTTGGCACTGTTGTTTTTAGCCTATCCATTTCACGAGATAGTTGGAGAGGTTATTCAGGAGAAGGTGCTGCACTAGAATCATTAATAGATGAAGTGCCAGATGACTGGATTGAAAAAATGGACAATTTGAGCTATTCAAATCAATTCTTCAATCCTACGTCGTTAGCTATTGACCGTGGTTTATCCTTGACAAGTGTGGAGACCACTGCGGCCAAGTTGGCAGCTATTGGTCTTTTAGGATTTGATTTGGACGAAAATCATTATTTCTACAGACGCTTACCTTTTAAGTTAAGCCGTATTCTAAGTCTTAATCCCCGTCTTAAATCCGCCAATAAACTGATTGAAGATGGAAAAGTGAAAATCATTAGTCAAACCGATGGCAAAGTAGAAGCAAGAGTGCAGGGTACTGGAGTAGAACATTCCGTTCTTTTAGAGTACGAACGGGAAAGGTGTACCTGTATGTGGTTTGCAAAGCATCATGGCGACAGAGGAGTTTGCAAGCACGTTTTAGCCGTCAAAAAGGTTATTAAGTGAGCAAAATTTCCGATTTAAAATCTATAATCCTTAATGAGGAACGTGACAATATAATCCCGTTTTTCAAAAATATAACCGAACAGGAAAGAAGAGAGCTCTCTAAAATTTTTGAAGATGAGTTCAAGGAGCATTTTAAAGTTGAACATAAGGTGGTCAGGAACCGGTATATCATAGAACGATCTTGTACCGATGAACAGGAAGTTCTAAGAGATATTGCTCGCTTTTTTATTCATCCGGCAAAGAAAATGCAGAATTTCGGATTCCATAGGATATTTAAATCAGGTATGCTTGATGAAATACTTGAGGCGTATTGTCCGAAGTGGTTTTCTGGTACTTCACAAAGATGGGGCTTTTTAGATTATATAAAGGCTATGGAGTATGAAAGAAAAGGATACATAACCTTACAGAGAGAATTTATCGTAAGAACCTTGCCAAGGTCGATCATAGAAAGGCATTATGATGAAGTAAAGAAAAGTTACGCACTCATTAAACCGGAAATGCTCTTAAAGTATCCCGAAACACTCAATAAACATTTCTGGTGGTTGTTTTCAGACGATACAGGAATGAAATGGCATGATGAAACCTGGATTGGAAATAATAAACCAAAAACAGTTAACATTTGGAAACAAACAATAAAAGACTTTACAGATTCAGGAAAAATTGATAGGAACAGAGTTTTAAAAGAAAGTCTTTTAACTGCCAACAGGAACTTTAGCAGAGCCAATGCCGGTTGGTTTATCGACTTACATAAATTCTTAAAGCCAACTATTGAGGAAATTATTAACCAGCAGGAGGCATTTAACCTTATTCTAACATCTGAGCATAGTAAGGCTAAAAACTATGCCTTACAAAATGTAAAAAAAATTGTTGCCGAACCAAAATTCAATCACAAACTGTTTTTGGACCAAGTGCCAGTTTTACTAGCATCTGACGTAATATCCACAGTAAAATCTACTCTTATCTTGCTTGACAAGGTGGCCGTTCAAAAACCAAAATCCAAAGGTCAAATAACCACATTAGCATCACAAGCTTTAGTGCACGAAAAGGAAGATATACAGCTTAGAACCGCCAAACTTATAGTGAAACACGGAAACAATAAGAATAAGGAATTGTTAGAACAGATTGCGTTATATAGTTCTTATCTTTTTAGCGAGCCCAAGCAGATGTTAAATCCATTTCTTAAAGAAATTACGGAATTGGACGATAATATACCTGAATCGACACCTGATCAAACCGGGTTAGAAAGTGAAAGTTTCAGGCCAGATTTTTCAGAACCTGTTCCAATAGAAGATGGGGTGAAAACGATAGATGATTTTATCTTCTTTCTAAGTCAAATTTTAGATAATAACCGCAGTATTGACTTTTACTTATTGCCACATTACTATCTGAAATTTCAAGATCAACTTAACTCAGATCAGGTACTTGATCAATTACAGCCTGTTTTGCAAAGAGCCATAAACCTTTTGCAAAAAGACATGCGGAGTACAGATGGATACTTAGATGTAATGATGGCAGCTACCATTGTTAGTCTGGTAAATCATCTCATTGAGAAGTATCCTGATTCCGGTAAAAATCTTAAATCATATTACCGGAAAGAAGTTAACGAGGAAAGGAGAAAGGCAAAGGAGAATAAATTTTTTGACACGCAAATTCACGGTCTCGAAAGGTGGGCTTATTCTTCAATGATTTATAATATACCTAAGCAGCACATGTTCAACTTCCTTACATTGGTGCGTAGAAATATTAAATTACAATTTCTTTCAACTCCTACTCACTACCCTTGTTTAATAGACCTTGATACCTTCCTTGGTCGGCTGAAACAATATGAGGAATATGGCAAACTGCCGTTTAGTGTTGATTTTCAAATAGCGTTATCCAGATTAATAGTCGATGTAAAAGAATCTGCCATAGAAAAAGTTGAAGCATCTCTCAAAAATGGACCTGTAAAGCAGGCTTTAATGGTTGGTTTTAATACTAAGAGAGGAGAACCGAGCAACACAACCTATGAAGCCCCTATACTCCATTCATGGATAACTTTTAACAGGAATGAAGAGGCGTTTCCCCTTAAGGAATATTCAAATTTTAATAACCTTAAATACTATGCCGGCAAGGTTGATTTTGAACTAAAAGAAGTAGAATACACCTACATAGATTTTGATTATTCCGGGCGAACATATAAGAGAATCAAGAAAAAAGGAGTACGCGAAGAGTTGGTAACCAGTACAAATATTAAGGAGAATAAAGAGTCCCTGGTAAGAAAAATTTTGAAGGTATTTAAAAAGTCTCTACCGAAGGTAGTCAGCAATTATGATAATATCCAGTTCAATTATCAATGGCAAACTAGTGAACATAATGATATTGCCAGATTGTTGCTTCTTTTCCCTAATTACTTTGAACCATTCCTGACCCGATTATCGGAAAAGATATTTAACCTTAAGGATAGCGGAGGTAAAAATGAAGCTAAATTGGTTGCGAGTGTAAACGAAACTTTATTAGAGTTACAAGCTCCATTAAAGAATGGCTCTCATTTATATTTAGCAAACGCACTACTGTATTCCGACAGAACCGCAAGGGACTTATCAGCAGCTGTTTGGCTAAGATTTACCGAATTAAAATTGGTTGATAATAGGTTGCTGGGAGAAAACATAGGTTATATGCTGAGCAAGAATTATTTTCCTCTAAAAAGGTTCACCGACATACTCTCTGAAAGGTTGTTCCGTACTAATCCTAATACCGATGCTGAACTTTTGGTTTTATTGAATAGTATGATTGTCAATATGCCCGACAAGCCCCTTACCAATACAAAAAAAATGTTAGAGATACATAAGGAGTTAGTGACCAAATATGGTTTTACCATTTCAGATTTAGTTAAGAACAAATTTGAGAGTTGGAATTCATCACCAAGTTTAAGACGAATCATTTCTAATTTTCCGAACAAGTAGATTTCATCTCGTCCCAGTTGATTACGTTAGAGAAAGCTTTTAGAATATCCAATACCGATTTATGGATAAGGCCGGTTTATACCAGTTCTACTTGATAGATTCCTGAATAAAAGCCCGCCCGTAGCGAATGGTAAGTTCGGGTGGGCCCGTCCGAACCCAGTACTTACGGGGTTCATCCGGGCGGGCAGAAGTTTTTTTGGCTAGACGATGAAGAAAATTTTGGAATAGCCGTAGCTATTGCTAACTTTTCACACTATAAACTAATCCCCAGCCCCGGAGGGGCGCAACCTCTGTAACGGCTAAACAATTATATGTAAAAAGCTCCGGAGGAGCGACACACTCATGTCAAAAATAAAAATGCTGCCCCGGGCGGTGTTTTCACCGCCGGTTAGAGAGAAGGCGAATCAACTTGAAACCGAAAATTAAAACAGCGTAGTATAAGATCCTTCTCCCGCACCTGCGGGATCAGCATGAACAAATCACTTCATTGTATAGTCCTGAAATAGTGTATAGTCCTGAAATAGGTTGACAGAATAATTGTGGATAAGTCAACTTAAATCAGGATTAAATGCTGAAAGAAAAAGAGTCGAAACACTATACAGAGGAATTTAAATGGAAGGTGGTTCAAGAAGTATTATCAGGCAAGTACAGCAAAGAAGAAGCGAGGCTTGTTTATGGAATTAGGAGTAATTGCGCAATTTTGTACTGGATGCGTAAGTTTAGTGGTAATGACGATTATCGAAACCCACGTTCTAAGATCAAAGACTTAACTAGTATGAAGCGTTCAAAGGAGTATGAACAAATGCAAGCTCGTATTCGTCAATTAGAACAAGAGGTATATCAAGCTAATCTACGAGCTGATCTATGGGAGAAAATGATAGAAGTAGCCGAAGCTCAGCTTGAATTGGACATTAAAAAAAGTATGGAGCCCAACTATTGAAGCATTTAAAAGGCAAAGGCCTGATTCGAAAATAAAAGCACTATGTTCATTATTTGGTTACAGCAGGCAGGCTTACTACAAGTCTTTGTGTAGGTTGGAAAAGCAATCATTTGATGAATATTTAATAGTTGGGCTAATAGAACAAAAGCGCCAGATATGGAAGCGAGGAAGTGGCAGAAACTTACTAAAGGCCTTGCAATCAGATTTTAAAAAACATCAGATAAAAATAGGAAGAGATAAATTTTATGATATACTGCGGCGACATGGGTTATTGAAAAAACTAAGAAAACGCAAGGTGTCAACAACAGATAGCTATCATCGTTATCATAAATACCCTAATTTGGTCAAAACGATACAACCTGAGAGGGCAAATGAAATTTGGGTATCAGACATCACCTATATTTGGTTGAACCAAGAAGACAGTTTTTCTTATCTGTTTTTAACCACTGAAGTATATTCAAGAAAAATTATCGGCTTTTGCTTAAGCAAAAGCTTAGCAGCTGCTGGTGCATTATCTTGTCTGAATATGTCTTTGTCAAATACCAAAGACAGGCAAAAAGGATGTATTCATCACTCAGACAGAGGGGTGCAATATTGTTGCAATGAATATGTGCGGATATTAAAGAAAAATCATTTTCTGCTTAGTATGACAGAACAAAGCGACCCTTTGGAAAACCCTATAGCAGAAAGAGTAAATAAAACCATAAAAGAGGAGTTTACAGACGATAAACAACTTAGCTTCAACAGCTTAAAGCAAGGAAAACAACAAATCAAAAAAATCATCCGGTTTTATAATGAAAACAGACCACACAGAAGTATTGATTGGCATACACCAAACCAGGCATATAATATGACAGGAGTTCTTAAAAAGCATTGGAAAAATTATCGAAAGAAAGTGGAAGGGGAATTTATTAAGGCATAAAAGCGCTGAAGTTATTATTCTTTAAAGGTCATCTTTTAGATGACCTTTGAGAAGTATAAAACTCCATCGCATCAGGTTATCCCTATCGAGTTGACATCCCCACGTCAGAGCCCGAATCCGTTTAGCCTGAATGACACAAAGAAAAAATATAATTTTAGCTTTACAAAACACAGCTATCTTATCCCGCTGTGGATAATGTAAAAAAGTGTCAACCAAAATCAGGACGATGCACCCCAATGAAATGAGTATTTGCACGATTCCCGCGATAACTACAAGTGTTTCAATTTTCATTAATATTGAAAATTAATTTCATGTATAAAGATAGTACTTCTACCACGTAATCCTTACTATCTTCGCACTTTATGTCTAAAATTCATCCTTCCATACCAAAAGGCACGCGCGATTTCAATGCCGAACAGCTCAACAAAAGGTATTTTATTCTGAATACCGTCAAAGCAGTATATGAGTTATTTGGATTTGAACCTATTGAAACGCCTACTATGGAAAAGTTAGATGTGCTTACCGGAAAATATGGTGATGAGGGGGAACAGCTACTATTTAGCGTATTGGATAGCGGAGATTTTCTCAGCAACCAAATTCTTGATGATAAAGTAATCAAGCAGTTTCTCAAGGAAATGCATGAAATTGATAAAGTATCTGGTGGGGGATATTTTGAAGTTATTGAGGAGGCAGATTGGACAGTTTACAGATGGAATAATAGATATTCTTCTTCCCAGTCAAAATCTCTCTCCAATTTTTTTGATATTAAAGTCTTTAAAAAAAATATCGCATTCAAGGCTCTCCGCTACGACCTTACCGTCCCCTTCGCGCGCTACGTGGCCCAACACCGCAATGATATTACATTTCCATTTAAGCGTTACCAAATGCAGCCGGTTTGGCGGGCAGACAGGCCGCAAAAAGGCCGCTACCGCGAGTTTTATCAGTGCGATGCCGATGTAATTGGCACCAACAGCTTGCTGGCCGAATTTGAATTTATTCAGATCTACGATCATGTGTTCCGCAGGTTAGGTTTGAAAAACTACCGGCTTAGGTTAAATAACAGAAAAATATTGGCGGGTTTGGCGGAGAGCATGAATGCATCTGATAAATTTATGGACCTGACCATTGCCATAGACAAGTTAGATAAAATTGGAATTGATGGTGTGTTGAAGGAGTTGGAAAACCGTAGTTTCAATAAAGATCAGCAAGAAAGTATTAGGCATGTCCTGGAGATTTCCGCATGTAACGAAGACAAAATAAATCAGTTAAAAGAAATGCTTTCCGGATCATCTATAGCTGAAGAAGGCATTAGCGAAATGGAATCACTCTTGAACAAAGTGAGTACAGTAAGCATAAGCAAAGAACCAATAGTTTTCGACATAACTCTGGCACGCGGACTAAGCTATTATACAGGTACCATATTCGAAGCGGTAATCCCTGATAGTGGCTTTGGCAGTGTTTCCGGCGGCGGGAGGTATGATGATCTCACCTCTGTATTCGGATTAAATGATGTTTCAGGTGTAGGTATATCTTTTGGTTTAGACCGTTTGTACGATGTAATGGAAAGTCAAAGCCTTTGGCCTCCGAAGGTTCAGCGAAAAAGCCCTACCAAAGTGCTTGTAGTAAACATGGAAAAGGCATATGAAAGTGCCGTTATTGATTTTGTCGAAAAGCTGCGATTTAATAACATTAATGCGGAAATGTATTTAGAGCCTTTTAAACTGAAAAAGCAATTCAAATACGCCAACGATAAAGGCATTCCGGCCGTAGTAACCATAGGTAGCCGTGAGCTGGAAAGCGGAAAATTCAGTGTTAAGTGGATGGAAGGTGGTCAGCAACAAGAGTTGGAACCCGCCATTTTGATCAATGCTTTAAAGCGGTTATAATTTGTAGCCCATAGTTGGTATTTCGTAGTTCGTAGCTATACTCTCTTAATAATAGCCCCAACTACTCCACCGGCAATGGTTGACATTACTGTCCAAACTAAGGCATCAACCAACGTACCGTTCATATTAAGCGCATTGGACGTGGCATAAGAGATAAAACCAAAAGTGAGCGCAGAAAATAAGCCGATTACTAACCCTCCTCTCAATCCGTTGCGTAACCCACTTATACCTGCCCATTTTAAAAAGACAAATGCCAAAAAGGCTGCATAAGCCAAATTGCCCACAATCAGAGCAGCTACATGGGGTTCTGTACGTCTGGCCCCAATAACCGTTCCGGCATTGTTCTCAAAAAAATTGACCAATAACACGGCATAAAATAGATAGCCGAGTAAGAACAGCGCGGCACAGCCCATAATGCTGGATAGTAAAAATTTTTTCAAATCCATAGTGTTTTAGATTAATACTAATATAACGGGTCTTGAGTTTAAAAACTAATTATGGTTCAATTAAATGACAAACTATAACTTCACAAGGTGAAATTAAAACTTGGTTCTTTAGCTACTTATTTAGGTTTGCTTGCCTTATGTACCTTCATTTTGTACAAAGTATTCGGTCCCGTTGAGAAAAAGCCGAATATACAGGAAGTGGTGGTTGAAAAAAGTAAATCGGTAAAGCAATGGTTTGATGAAAAGATCATTGGAAAAGAGATAGAAGAGTCAAAGCCGGAACGCAAATTCGGGCCTGACAAAATGATTAAAATATTTATAGTAAGCACATCGCTCGCAGCCTTTGCATTGGGCGTGCTTGCCTTTATTCGCAAAGAAAAAGACCGTGCAGCCGTGCTCGCCATTACACTGGCCATGGCTACCCTTTTTAACTACCTGAGTTTATTTACATTTATTGCACTGTTGGTGATAATGGTAGTCGGCCTATTGCTAGCCCAATCGTTAGAGAATAAAAAAGAAGAACTTGAAGTATGAAATCGTTCAAACTTGGTGATAAAGACCTGACCTGGCAGGATATAAAAACACTTAATTATGAAAAGCCCCATCTGGAATTAAGTGCAAGCGCAGCCAAAAAAATTCAGAAATGCCGGGTTTTCCTCGATGAGCAATTAGATGCATCGGAGCAGGCATATTATGGCATCAACACAGGCTTTGGGGCATTGTACAATGTTAAAATTCCCAATGCCGAGTTGTCTAAACTGCAGGAAAACCTTGTAATGAGCCATGCCTGCGGTATGGGTGCCGAAGTACCCACCGACATTATCAGATTAATGCTCATTTTTAAGGCATTGGGTTTATCAAAAGGGTATTCAGGTGTAGCCATAGAAACCGTTGAGCGATTACTGGAGTTTCATAACAAAGAGATATATCCGGTGGTTTATGAATTGGGCTCGCTGGGTGCATCGGGCGATCTGGCACCTTTGGCACACTTATCCTTACCCATTATTGGTAAAGGCGATGTATGGAGCAACGGCCAAAAGTTTAAGGCCGAAACCATTTTAGATATAGCCGGAATAATGCCCTTAAAACTTAGAAGTAAGGAAGGTTTGGCACTTTTAAACGGCACGCAGTTTATGAGTGCATACGGTGCCTACTGTGTACTCCTGGCTAAGAAGTTACTGAACACGGCTAACCTTATAGCCGCTTGTTCTATTGATGCCTTTGATGGCCGGTTAGATCCGTTTGACCCGCGATTGCATGAAATTCGCAGACACAGTGGCCAAAAGCAGTGCTCTGCCCAAATTCGTGATATACTTGCCGACAGCGAAATAATGGCTCAGGAGAAGGCTCACATTCAGGATCCCTACTCTTTCCGCTGTATTCCTCAAGTACACGGTGCCTCCACAGATTGCGTTAATTATGTAGCTGATGTGATATTAACAGAGATAAATGCCGTAACCGATAACCCTAACATCTTCCCCGACGAAGGTGATATTATCTCCGGCGGCAACTTTCACGGACAGCCCCTGGCATTGCCCTTGGACTATTTGGCCATGAGCATGGCTGAAATTGCAAGCATTAGTGAAAAACGTATATACAAGTTGTTGGAGGGTCAGCGCGGACTGCCGGCATTTTTGGTTGCGAATCCGGGCTTGAATAGTGGTTTTATGATCCCGCAGTATGTGGCAGGCTCCATAGTTAGTCAGAACAAACAGTACTGTACACCAAGCAGCATTGATAATATTGTGAGTTGCAACGGACAGGAAGACCATGTGAGCATGGGTGCTAACGCTGCTACTAAATGTCTGCGCGTACTTGAAAATGTAGAGCGGGTTCTTGCCATAGAACTCATGACCGCTATGCAGGGATTGGACTTCCGGAAAAAGAAAAGTTCTCCAACCATTGAACAACTTCGCAAGCAATATAGAGCCGCCGTTCCTAAAGTAGAAGAGGACAGAACATTACACTATGATATGATGGAAACGGTTGAGTTTATTAGACAACTGAACATTAAGGGGAGAACTATATCAAATCATCCAAAAAATTGTCGGGTGCCCAAAAAATGAAAACAGGAAAAAGGACTTATCCTAAAAACCATATCTGTGCGTACTGCTCGTCTAATGGAACAATACGCACAGAACTATAGGTTTTTATTCTTTGTGAATAGTTGACCTATTCAAAATCTGCATCCTCCACACCCGAGTTAAAGGTCACTTTTGTTATTGTTGAACCAAATTCCTGTCCCATAGAACTTGTAACCTGAGATTTTGGCAACAAAATACCATCAAAATCGGTATAGTCTTTATACATAAATGAGGTAACATCCTGTTGCTCGCCGATATTATAAACAGATATCACTTTAGCCAACAAACCTGTTTCTGCATCATAGAACCTCTCATTGGTACCGTTCTCTTCGGTTACAATAATTTTATAATACTCTCTGTTGTTTTCAGTAATCTTATTGTCTAATTTCATGTTGGCCGGATCTAAATCCAGCTCTTCGACAAATAAATTCCTATTGAGATAATGCACTAATTCGGCCTGGCCCATATCCACTTTTTGCCCCATTTGTTCCATAAAGCCTTTGTCTTTGTTAAATACCATTCTCATAAGTTGTCCTATGCCCTCGGCACTCATAGTCATGGTCATCTTATCAGGCGTTTTTATTTTAATCACTCCGCTTGCCGGCCCGGGTAATCCCGGAATCTCCAAATCTATTTCCTGAATCATTGAACCTATGCTTTCCAGCTTCTCTCTTCCCCCAATAGCTTTCAAATACTTATTGACCACGCTTTCAGCAGTTACCTCTCCTAAGTCTGCTTTAATTGTGGGGTCAGCTACTTCGTTAGCCCACATATCGTAAAAGCGTATGGGGTAGCCCAATTTTTTAAGACCGGGAACAATTTCAGTGGCTTTTCCTACTATAAAAATGCGCGCGTTATCGGGCTTTACATAATTATCCATGGCAGCCATTACATCATTAGTAGAAAGGCCATTTAAACTCTTGAGATAATTGGAATAAAAATCATCATCTAAATTCTCTCGTAGGATAGTTCGGGCATATCGGGCAATGGTAGCCGGATCTTCCAGCCCCAGGGCAAACCGGCCGGTCCGTTCTTTTTTGGCCGTTTCCAACTCATCCGAGGGTAAAGAAGCAGTAATACGTTTTAGCTCTTTCATAACTTCTACAACTGCGCTGTCCGTTACTTCATTTCTTACTTTTAACGATGCACTGAATGTAGATGGCATTTTATGATGATTACTTAGCGATGAATAAGCACCATATGTATAACCTTTATCTTCTCTCAGATTTTTAAATAACCTTGAAAAACTGCTTCCGCCTAAAATGTGATTGCCCAAAACCGTTCCGAAATAATCTTTATTTGCCTTTTTCAGATCTTGTAAATTAGAGATAGAAATATTGGATTGGGTTGCCGTTGGCAGATCCACCACAACTATTTCTGTTTTACTAAGGTTTTTCGGTTCATTATATTGGATTGAAGCTATATTCCCTTTTTTCCAGTTTGAAAAGTGTTTGTTGGCCAGTGATCTGGCCTCGTCTAGTGTTATATCTCCTACAATAGTTAAGTAGCCAACGTTAGGCTTGAAATAGGTATTATAATGTTTTGAAAAATCGCTTAATGAAATGGCCTTGTAACTATCTTCTGTAGCATATTCTCCCCAAGGATGATCTTTACCGTACATTACCGCGTTCTTAACCTGACCCATTATTCCGTCAGAATCTTTGGATAAGTGGCTTAATCCCGTAATGGCCTGCTTTTTAAATTTATTCAACTCAGTTTCATTATTAAAAGTTGGATTAAAAAGCACTTCGCTCATTAATTCCATAGCTTTTGGCAACTTTTTCTTTAAGGTGCTAACATTTAAGCCACGGGCACCAAAGCCTAACTGTATGCCATGAAAGTCCAGTTCTTCGTCAAGAGCTTCTTTCGTAAAGTTTTTGGTTCCGGCTTTCATCATTGGCCCAAAGAATTCCAACATACCAGCTTTGTCTTTTTCAACAAGTTGGGGATAGTCTAAAAACAGGTCCATATCTACCGTAGGAAGTTTATGGTTCTCTACTACCAAAACTTTTAAACCATTATTAAGTATAAATGATGCTGGTTTTTTTAACTGAATTACAGGAGCCGGACCGGGTGCAGGAGCCTGTGATCTAAAATCTACTTCAGTAGTTTTTGTTATTTGTTTTGGAGAACAACCTGCAAAAAAGATTGTAATTAATACCAAATAAAATTTAATATTTTTCATGTGTAACATGTTTTCAAGTTTAATTAGTTAGATACTTCTTTGTCTGCCGGCAAAATCAACCCGCGTACTCTTTGGTTGGGTTTTAAATATTCATTGGCCACCCTTAGCACATCTTCTTTCGTAATTGATCTGTAGGTTTTAAGCTCTTCATTTATCAAATTGGCATTTCCGTAATAAACGTGGTAATTGGCTAATGACTCAGCAATACCAGCCATAGACCGGTTACTTTCTATATACGCTTTTTCTAACTGATTAATTTGTTTTTGCAGCTCTCTGTCGGTAATTCCGTTTTTCAATAAATTGTTGATTTCTTCATCCATTGCAGTTGCAAGTTCATCAGGTCCTACTCCTTGATTTGTAAGGGCAATAACGAGAAACATGCCGTAATCTTCCATAGCGTTTAAAAAAGCAAAGTTTGCCATGGCCAATTGTTTTTCATTAACAATTTTCTTTTGCATTCGGGAGCTTTCACCACCACTTAATATGCTTGAAATTATATTAAGTACATAGCTGTCTTTATCGGTTTGTTTCGGTGTACGATATGCAAATACCACAGCGGGTATCTGTGCATTTTTATCGTAAAAATTCTTTTGTATTTCTTGGGTAATCGGAGCCTCTTTTACATTTGGTCTTGGAATTGGATTGGTTCCTCTTGGTATATCTCCAAAATACTTCTCAATCAAGGCTTTAGCTTCTTCAATGTCTAAATCACCGGCAATAGACAGGGTGGCATTGTTAGGTACGTAAAACGTAGCATAAAAATCTTTATAATCAGCTTCTTGTGCAGCATTCAAATGTTCCATTGAACCAATAACCGACCAGCGATAGGGATGATTTTTAAAAAGCTCTGCCGGGACTTCGCTCCAAATGGCATTCATATATGCCTGATTGTCAACTCTCATTCGTTTTTCTTCTTTAACCACTTCTCGCTGTGTTTCAATTCCTTTATTCTCTACTTTGGCGTGTAACATACGCTCACTTTCAAGCCACAGGCCAAGTGCTAATTGATTGGATGGTAAAAGTTCGTAATAATAGGTACGGTCGTTGGTTGTGTTGGCATTGTTCATTCCGCCGGCCTCCGAAATGTACTTATCAAATTCTCCTCTCTCAATATTTTTGGATCCTTCAAACAACAAATGTTCAAAAAAGTGCGCAAATCCTGTTCTATTAGGGTTTTCGTTTTTAGAACCCACATGATAAAGTACAGAAACCGCTACTATTGGGTTGCTGTTATCCTGGTGTAGAATTACATGTAATCCATTGTCCAGGTCATACTCCACAAACTCCACATTTTGTGCCAGCGAACCTGCATAAATACATGTAAACATTAGCAGTAAATAATATTTAATTGTCATCATAATTTTTTTAATTTAAAATAAAATTCGGTTATGAAAGATGCAAATGATACGCGGGAATTCCTACATCGTTACAATATCTTATACCTAAATTGCTTATGGGCAATGATGTCAAAAATAAGTCCAAAAAAGGTATTACAGAAAGAGTGAATAAAGAATTAGTTCCTGACTTCCGCAAATTAACACCCAAAATCAAACAATTGGGCTAATTGCCTTTGCTCACTTGTAAATAGTAGTATTTTTTTAAGTTTCTTTTTTGTTTTAGGCGTGGTTACTTCAATTTGATATATGTTTTGCGCAATTTCAATGGCTTTTGAAGCACTCATATTAGTTTGTTTTTCTTTCAGTTGACGTTCTAATTCTTTATAGACCTTGTAGGCCACAAAATTTAGGCATATATGTGCTTCTACTCTACGTTGCTTGTAATGGAATACAGGGCGTATTTTTAACTCCGTTTTTGCTATCCTAAAGGCTTTTTCTATTTGCCATAGTTGCTGGTAATTATCCATTAACTCATCGGTGTTTAATTGAGCATTAGTGATGTAGCCTTTCAAACCATCCCATCTTATATCTTGCTTCACCTTTTGTCGGTCTATGGATATAGAAATACCTCCTTGCATTTTTAAAAATTTATTGTAGCCTCTTTTGTTGATATGGGCTTTAGTAAGTCGACCGGTTTTAAGCTGTTTTTCAAGTCTTTTAATCCCCTTTTTTCGATTGTACTCATCTTTAATGGCTCTTTTGTTGGAATAGGTAATAATAAGCCGTAAGCCATCTTTGTCTATAACAGCACTTTCTCCATTTTTAAGTTTTAGTTTTTCTATCTGTTCTTTTATTGGCTTGCTTTCATTTTTTATTCTTGCGCCAAGTATAAACTCATAGCCATTTGATTGAAGATCTTCCATGTTTTGTTTTGACAGCAAGCCGGAGTCTGCCACTATAATGAGTTTAGCAAGCTTGTATTTTTTTCTAAAAGATTCAATGACAGGTAGCATGGTATGTCCTTCAAACTTATTACCTTCAAATATTTCATAAGCCAACGGGTATCCATCCCGGCTAACCAACAAACCCAATACAATTTGGGGGTTTTGATGCTTGCCATCTTTGGAAAAACCGGTTTTTCGCAATTCATCATCTTTGTCTATCTCAAAGTATATAGTAGTTACATCATAAAACACCACACTAATTTTACCATTCAATACTTTTAGTGTGTGCCGGTAGCTGATATCTTGAGCCAACTCTTTCTGTGTAGCATACAACTTATCCATGTAGCGATAAATATCGTTTTCGCTATATTGCTTTTGTTCATAACGGTACAGATATTCTGTGGTTTTTAATTTACTTTTTGGATAAACCAATCTGTACAATACAAGATGGCGAAAAAGATTGTCTTCAATCTTATTAAACCCTATTTGGTCAAATATTTTGCCCAAAACAAGATCAATACCCACAAGCTTGTGAGAGGTAATATTATTGAGCAGGTTTTGATAAATAGCAGACTCATTGTCAAAATCAAACTCAAGTGAACCTGTGGTGTTTTCAATCCAACCTTCGGCTTTTTTGACTAATTTTTCCATATCAGTAGCCGATATGGCTGAACCAAAACTCTTTTTGACAAGAAATTTACCCGCTTTCTTTTCAATGACCTGAATATAGGTCCTGCCGTTTGGATGTTTCAGCTTTCTAACAAACACTATATGAAGCTACAAAACATCAATTAACACCCAATTTAAGAAATTAAAAAAATACAATTAAATGTAAATCAATTGATTATGAAAAACAGAAGTGTCCAAATATAAAATTTGATGAAGTCAGGAATGTTCAAAAAAGTGCGCAAATCCTGTTCTATTAGGGTTTTCGTTTTTAGAACCCACATGATAAAGTACAGAAACCGCTACTATTGGGTTGCTGTTATCCTGGTGTAGAATTACATGTAATCCATTGTCCAGGTCATACTCCACAAACTCCACATTTTGTGCCAGCGAACCTGCATAAATACATGTAAACATTAGCAGTAAATAATATTTAATTGTCATCATAATTTTTTTAATTTAAAATAAAATTCGGTTATGAAAGATGCAAATGATACGCGGGAATTCCTACATCGTTACAATATCTTATACCTAAATTGCTTATGGGCAATGATGTCAAAAATAAGTCCAAAAAAGGTATTACAGAAAGAGTGAATAAAGAATTAGTTCATGTATTAGAAGAAGGCCGGGCATTGCAAAATGTTTTGGATACGGATGAAATTAAGAAACTCTTAATTACGACAATTAAAAATCTCTTTTCTTAGCCAGCCTCAGCATCCACAAAAACGGCAGCACCATCCATAGAAGTAGGATGCCTATCACAATTAGAGACCCCGTGCCGCTACCAAAGAATTTTTGAAAAACAGCACCGGTATAGCCCATCATAGCCGAAACATCTAACTTTAACAAAATTAGAATTCTTGACAGGTCAATCGGGTTGAATGATGTGAGTCCAACGCTGAGTTTCTCAAGAGGGTAATCCTTAAGAAATAAAAGCAGCAATAGAACTATGCCATCATAAATAATTGCAAAGAAAAGCCAGGTAAATATAACAATGCCCAGTCCCCTTATCTTGTTTTCATGCCTAACGGCAATTAAAAAGGCAATGCCAGAGAAAATGATGGTGAGTACAACACCCATGGCCAGCAGAATAAGAAAGGTATTTAGCATGGGTGATGAGAATATCCCGAACAAGATCATCGGTAAACCCACCCCAAGTAAAAGGCTAAGCGATAAAGAAGATACCAAACCCATGTACAAGCCGGTAAAAATGGACGTACGCGACAATGGTTGTGCCAATAACAATTCTATAAACTCACGCGAGTTGTAGTAATACATGGCTCCAAACAGGATTCCAATGAGCGGCGTTAGAATGAGAATGATATTGGTAAGGCTTACAATAACCTTGGTCACATCATGGCTCAGAAACAATAGCCCTAAAGTGAGCAACAGGTAAAAGCCAAGATAAATGAACATCCACCGGTTGCGCACCATGTCCTGAAAACTGTATTTGAAGATTTTAAACATTCTCTTTAGGGCCTTTCTTTTCCCTTAAAAAATACTCTGTGAAACTCTCCTGAGCATGCCGAGTGATAACCACAATGTTGCACAAAGTATAGCACAATGGTCACGATGAACATTGCGAAACACCGCGGGTAACATTGTGTACATTGCGGTTAATAAATCTTTCATCCCCTTCAATTTACTGGTTTGTGTTGCTCTACACCTTCTTTCCTGAAAATATTGGCAATGGCCTCTTCCACCTTATTCGCTCCTTGTTCATCCAACAGTTGTTCTTTCGTTCCGTTGAAATAGATCTCTCCTTCCAACAGAAACACAATGTTATCTGCCATTTCCTGCACAAAGTTCATACTATGGGTTGTAATAAGAATGAGCTTGCCTTTTGCTTTTTCCTGTGCAAGGTGTTCTTTAAGGTTAATGAGTGCCAGCGGATCAAGGCCAGTGCTGGGTTCATCTAAGATTATAACCGGACTATCATACATTAAAGCCAATAAAATATTCACTTTTTGTCTGGTACCTCCGGACAGGTTCCGCATCTTTTTCTTTAGGTGTTCATCCAGATTAAAAAGTTGAATAAAGTGAGTTTCATTTGTTTCCCCCGGACGTAAGTCCCTAATCATTTTAATGACTTCGGAAACGGTAAGGTTTTCGGGAAAACGAGCTATTTGCGGAAGATGTGAAAGCTGGTTTCGGTAGTTGAATTGACCTTTAATTGAGTGGCTGTTGAACTGTATATCTCCACTATCGGGGATGACCAAACCCAGTAAACATTTGATTAAAGTGGTTTTACCTGATCCGTTGGGACCCAGGATAGCAGTTATTCCTCCCCCAGCGAACTGTAGGTCAATGCCTTTAAGCACATGGTTTTTACCAAACTTCTTATGTATGTTTTGAAATCGGATCATGTGAAAGTTAACCGCGAATTTTAGTTGTTACTGAAATAACCACAGAGTTACACAAAGTAAAAACGGAGTTACACAGAGTTAAATACGCGCGTTTGAATAACAACTCTTTGATACTTTGTGGCCAACTCTGTTTTACTCCGTGGTTAAAAACAATCATTTTACTTCTTGCATTAATGGATATTCATCAAAAACATTTTTTGGAGTAAATACAGGGCTTACTTTTTCTGAAAAGTTAACCAACTCCACAAACAAGCTACGCATTAACACAATAGCATCAGGCGATTTTTCGATAATGTAAGAAAAAAGCTTTACTGGATAATATGGCACATCGCCAATTCCATCTTTGTTAAGATCATAACCGGTATAGTTACTCCAATAATTATGATGGAATTTATTGTCGGAATGTGAAGCACTCACCACCAGATCAAGGGAGTTGTTTAAAAAATTATTTTCGGTTACATCATTGGCCTCGCAGCCACCCGAAAATTTAAGTGCCCAGCCATTGCTCTTAAAATCGTTGTACCGGTAATTGATACGGTTAGAGCCTTCAACGAAAATGCCCACGGTGTTTTGGTCAAATTCGTTATGCTCAATTTCAGCATCATATATCTCTTTTAACAACAGGCCGTAAGCTGCCTTTCCCCAATTATTTTTGAAAATATTGTGGCTCATATTAATGCGTCGTGAAAACATTACGGCCACGCCTACTCCATTGTTCACAAAGGTGTTGTTTACGTATTCATCATCGTTGGAAAACATATAGTGCAGACCATAACGTCTGTTGCGCTCACTATGATTATTCCGGATCATACTCTCGTTTACAAATTCAAAGTAAATACCATCTCTGTGGCCGTAAATCTCATTGTCTTCTATAAGTATATTATCACAATACCAGGCGTGAATGCCGTTTCCGCTTTCCGCTTCCGTAGTGGCATTGCCTTTTAGTATGTTGCCCTTAACCTTTCCGTGTTTACCACGCTCCAAATAAACTGCAAAGAAGCAGTTTTCAAGAATATTATTTTCAATGCTGAAGTGATTGGCCCGTTTTATTCTAATACCGGAGCGTTCCTTCAAATAGCTCGTGGTTACTCCGCTAATATGCAGGTTTTTAATGGTTACGCTATCGGCCAAAATGGTAAACACTTCATCTCCCGATCTGGAAATGATGCGGGGGTTGTTTTTCCCTGTGATTTTAATGGGCTTGTCTATTACAAGGTTTTCGACCTGATATTCACCGCCATTAATAGTTAAGGTGGAATAAGGTTTTGCCTGATCTATTCCTTCTTTAATTTTTTTAACCGGGCAGGTTGGACAAATTTCTACTTGAGCATATTCGACAAAGGGAAAAAGCAACAGAAAGCATAAAGTTGAAAGTATCTTTTTATATCCGGAAAATACCCGAAATATGTAGGTTCCATGGAATTGTGATAAGAATGTTTTACAACAATCAGAATCCGCCACATTTCCATATTGAATATCAAGATTACGAAGCCACTGTTGAAATTGAGTCAGGAATTGTTTCAGGAGAAATGCCCCGAAGAGCTTAAAATCTTGTTTTTGATTGGTTAGCAATACATAAAAACGAATTGCTGGAAAATTGGGAACTTGCAAGGGCGCACGAGATGTTAAAGAAAATTGAACCACTTATTTAAAATGTTATTAAAAGTAACGGAAGTCAAATATATAGGCGAGTTTAAACTTTCGCTTACCTTTAATGATGGTCTGAAAGGGTCTGTAGATCTGCAGGATCACCTTCATGGACCTGTTTTTAAACCTTTGTTGAACGAGGCAGAATTCAAGGCTTTTCGATTGAACAGATGGACTATTGAGTGGAAGAACGGAGCTGATTTTGCACCGGAGTTCCTCCATTCATTGGTTAAAAAACAAAACTCCATTGTGGTATGATAATTCTCTATCATGGATACTGCATCTTAACACTTTCCTTCAATTCGTTCCATTTATAAACCTCACCACTAAATTCCACTTCTGCTTTTACTCCGGCCACAGGATCTTTGTACGCGCTTAAACATCCGCCCATAGGGCTGGGTAAATTTTCGCTTTGCAGATAGGTTGCCGATGTGGCATCGATCAGCTTGCCGGGTTTATGGAAATCAGTAACCATAATATACGCATAATCATCCTCGCTGTTTGATCTTATTACCGGTACCATGCACTCTATAGCGTCGTACTTGTATATTTTTCCCTTTTTAGTCACCAACTCTGCACCAAAACGACTGTCACTTATTATCATTTTACAGGCATGGCACTGGTCCTCGTTGTAGTTGATAGGTTTGGGCTTAACACCGCAGGAAGCAAATAGAAATGCCATGCAAATGAGAATAGCCTTATTAAGCTCCATGCTTCGTACGTTTAAATTTTACAACGGCAGCCCACACAGCAAGAGCTAACGAAACTATCATGGCCCAACCTCCCCAATGCGGATACGAACTTGCCGTAAAATTCAATAACTTTTTAGTGCCGATAAGGGGTGGCTGATAAGAATCCACATCGAATTTCATAATAGCGTTGGGATCTAAGTTATGGCCATAATCAAATTCCCATAGATAGAAGTCGTACATACCAAATATGATGGCCGCCAGGTACAACAAAGGCCAAAAAATGAAAGACCAACGCTTATTAATTAAAGCACAAATAATAGCCAAAGCTATAAAGCCCATAATTACCCATGGAAAGATTTTCAGCTCCGGAATGCTTTCAGGCTTTATCTCTTTCATGCCTACATAGTGGTTCAGTATGTTAATGTTCTGAAGTGTACCAGGCTCACTGCCGCCAATCTTGTTAATGTGGATGTGCATTTCAACCCCATCGGGGTATTGAGGTGCCTGTAAGTTTATCTTCCACATAGGTACAACCCAAAGGATCAACAATAATAGTCCGGCCAGAATGAGTAATATTTGGTGTTTTTTCATGGAATGGTCAATGGTCAGTAGTCAATGGCATTGGTTCTTAGCACTAACTATCTTAGCTTTCTTTACCCTTTTTAAACAGAATGTTGTTTTCTAAGTGAATATGCACGTGCAAATCGTCTTCAAATTCTTCTAATTTATCAAACAAGGCACGGTAGGTATTGCATGCGTGTTCGGGTGGTGTGAAATCGTTGGTGAGTTTTCGCAGGGCCAGGAGATTTTGACTGGCATCTTCATGTTCATCTATAAATTCCTCGGTATTTAATGATTCTCCTTTCTCAATTTTAGGGAATAATTGTTCTTCTTCGCCCTTCAAATGATCTAGCAATTCCTCACCGAATTTTTTAAACCTGTCGCGTATTTGCAGTAATTCGGGGTTGTGCTGCCCGTGTACTTTTGCCACCTTTTCGGCGTAAGCAGTTATAACCGGAATTGACTCCCTGACGTAGTTGTGGTGTGTGTTTACAATATGTTCAACCAGGTCCTTCGAGGCCATGGAAGTAAAATCCAATCCACTTGTATCAGATGCATCAAGGTTTAATAATTCACGTTTTAATTCATCGGCATTCACCTTGTTCTTCTCACAGGCTTTGGCAAGGGTGATTCCACCACCGCAGCAAAAGTCAATGCCATGTTTTTTAAAAACATGTGCTGCTTTAAGGTTCTCGGCAACTACTTCAGCAACTTTTAATTGTTCAAAATTTAATGTTTTCATCTATTATTACAGGTTTTTAAAAAATGCCATGGCCATACATGCCACAACATTAAATATTTTTTAAGAAATAAAACAATCTCCGGCTATAACACCGGAGATTGAACACGACATGAAGACACTCTATTCATCTTCAGTCTCTCCTACACTCCATTTAACAGGCGTGTTAGCTCCTCTTGGAGAAACACGAATATAACCTTGCATTTCCTGGTGAAGTGCAGAACAGAAATCGGTACAGTAGAAAGAATAAACTCCCTCGCGTTGTGGCCTCCACAACATAGTTTCGGTTTGACCCGGCATAACCAAAAGTTCTGAGTTTCTGGCACCTTGTATTGCCAGGCCGTGCGGTACGTCAAAATCTTGTTCTAAGTTGGTTAAGTGAACATAAACTTCATCGCCAACTCTTATTCCTTCAATATTATCCGGTGCAAAGTGACTTCTTATAGATGTCATATATACATGCACTGTATTTCCACTACGAACCACTTTTGTTTCTCCTTCGCCTTTAGCGGCGTAAGGGTGTTCATTCTCTTCAATAGGGAAGAATTTCTTACTCTTTGGCTTAATTCTATCAGCAGAAATACCCTGTGCGTAGTGAGGTTCACCAACCGTTGGAAAGTCAGATAGCAACTTCATTTTATCGCCACTAATATCATAGAGTTGCGCACTATGGTTCATTTCCGGGCCGGTTGGCAGATAACGGTCTTTAGTGATCTTATTCAAGGCCACTAAGTACTTACCCTGTGGTTTTTTGGAGTCGCCGCCAGGTATCATTAAGTGACCTACAGAGTAGTAAGTAGGTACTCTGTCAAGCACTTCCCAGGTTCCTACTTTCCATTTAACCACTTCTGATGAAATGAAGAACGTTGTGTAGGCATTGCCTTTATTATCAAACTCGGTATGCAAAGGTCCGAGGCCCGGTTTTTCAACCACTCCGGCCACAACTTCATCATATTTAAGTACGGGAACGCTTTCAATAGTAGTTTCAAAAGCTTCGTTCTCAATAGCTGTAAGCATTTTTGAGAAAGAGTGAACCGTAAGGTCGGCACTAAGTTTACCACTACCTACAATGTATTCGCCGGTTGGATCAACATCTACTCCGTGAGGAGATTTAGGAGTTGGTAAGAAATAAACCAAACCCGGGCAATCTTCAGGCTTAAGCACTTTAACAGTAGGCACTTCGGTAGAAGTAGCCATGTGTGTTTTATCACTATATCGGTTTACCATGTGCTTGGCAGGAATTTCTTCATAGTTTCCGGCAGCAATATATTCCTCTGCTTTTTTCCAATTAATAGCGGCAATAAAATCCTTATCGTTCTGTGAAGCGTTTACTTCTTTAAGAGTATGTGACTGCTCGGTATTATAGGTTGTAAAGAATGTCCAGCCGTGTGAATCACCTTTACCGGAGTGGGCAAGGTCATAGTCAAAAGCAGGAAGTAATACCTGAAAAGCAATATTCATTTCACCATCATCGCCTACTTTAATAAAGGTGAGCATGCCTTTAAAGTTTTCCTGGTAACTGCTTATAGCAACATCCTTTTGCGGATAAGGCACGCTAAAACGGGTGCCTGCCACCACGTATTCGGTATTTTCTGTTGTAAAAGGTGAACTGTGGTTACCTCCGCTGTTAGGTATTTCAATGATCTCGGCAGTTTCAAATGTGCTTAGATCAACCCTTGCCACACGTGGTGTGTTGTTGCCGTTAATAAAAATCCAACGTCCGTCAGTTTCACCATCGGTTTGTGATAACTCCGGGTGGTGTGCATCATCCCAGGGTACAAATCCGAAAGATGTGTTAAGCATTGGCTTTGTTTCTTCATTGTAGCCATAACCCTTTTCTGCGTCTTGAGAAAAAACAGGTATCACTTTTAGCAAGCGCCCGCTGGGAAGGCCGTAAACGCTAATTTGGCCGCTAAAGCCTCCGGACATAAAGCCGTAAAACTCATCGTGTTCACCGGGTGCTACATATACTGCCGACGCAGCATCTCCGCTTAAAGCTCCACCTCCCGAACTTCCATTGCCCGAGTTGTTGCAGCTTACCGTTAAAGCAGATATAAAGAAACAAACTAACAGGAATGTAACTGTACTGGTTAAGGTTGATTTTTTCATAGTTATTTATTGTTAATACATTAGTATTTAATTAAGATAATAATGTCTTTTTATCCTGTGTGCAAAGGTAATCCACAAACGTTTAGGAATAAAAGACTTTTTTGTCTTTTTTTAAAAAATTTCATATACATTTGCATCATGTTTCAACAAAGAAAAATGTATGTTCAGCAAATCGTGTAGATACGCCATAAGAGCCGTATTATACCTGGCCGTACATTCCAATGAAGAAACCAAATTGGGGGTAAAGGACATTGCAGAAGAGTTGAGCGTACCAAAGCACTTTTTAGCTAAACTATTGCAGCAACTTTCGCGTAACAGGATCATTTCTTCTTCAAAGGGGCCAAGCGGTGGTTTCTTTTTAAATGAAAGTAACACAAAGAACAGCTTGCTGGAAGTAATAGAGTGTATTGACGGGCCGGATATATTTGGCCAATGTGTACTCGGTTTACCCGAATGTAGCTCAAACAATCCCTGCACGCTTCATCACGAAGTAATTAGATATAAAGATGGGCTTGTACATTTATTGGAGAATGAAACCATAAACGAATCAGCCGAAAGAATTTTAAATCAAGGACTTAAACTATAAATAAATCAATAAACCATGAAAGTAAATATCATATTAATGTTTCTCGCATTAGGCCTGTGGTCTTGCGGTGGTGGCGGTAAAGCCGACAAAGGCTCTTCTTCTTCTGATAAAAATGAAGTCAAAACTGAGAAAAAAGTCGATACCAATGATGGTAAAGGTGTTGGTGAGATCAAACAAGTAACGTTAAACGATCCGCTAAATATGGATATGGTGAGCAAGGGTAAAGCAATCTATGAAATGAAGTGTTCTGCCTGCCATAAGTTAAGCGACCAACGTGTGGTTGGACCAGGTTTTGCGGGTATTACCGAAAAACGTAAACCTGAATGGATCATGAACATGATTACAAATGTAGATGTTATGTTAGATGAAGACCCTGTGGCTCAAAAGCTGTTCGAAGAGTGTTTAACCCGTATGCCAAATCAGAATGTGTCTATAGGTGATGCACGTGACATACTCGAGTTTTTGTATGATAATGATAAGGGGGCGTAGCTTTTAATTGGTAATTAGTAGCTAGTAATTGGTAATTGGTATTTCGCATATAGTATTTCGTACTGCGTAGTGTGTACCGCGTACCTTGATATTTCGTAATTACTTCTTACCCATATTAGTCGGGATGCAAAAGGCACGTAACAATAACTTTGCGCCGTGGCTACTTTGCGAGAAATAAAAAAACTACTTTCTATTGTCTGTACCCAATGTCAAATTGCGGCTCTATGTAAAAGTGGTGCTGCTGAATTTCTTTATAGCGGCTCTTCTTGGAGCAGGATTACGCCTGGCCTTTGTTATTGAGTTGCCTTTAAAGTATAAAAATGTTTTGCATGCCCACTCTCATATTGCCATGATGGGTTGGCTTTTCGGAGCACTTTACATTTTCATAGTTAAAGCTTTCGGTAAGTGGACGAAGACATACAGCATTTTATTCTGGTTGATTCAGCTGAGCGTTTTAGGCATGTTGCTAACTTTTCCATTCTTCGGTTATGCCTTACCATCTATCTTGTTTACCACAGCTCATTTACTGCTTAGCTATGTCTTTATTTACCGTATCTGTAAAGATATAAAGCGAAGCGGCAGAAAGGGGTTTTCGGTGAGGTTTGTGAAAACGGCTTTATTTTTTTTATTCTTATCTACACTGGCAACATGGGCTTTGGGTCCAATGATGCAAAGTGAGCTGGCCAGAAGTAAATGGTACTACAATGCCGTTCAGTTCTTTCTGCACTTTCAATTTAACGGTTGGTTCATATTTGCAGTTATTGCGCTCTTTTTCGACCATGCAAAGCGGCAAAATGTACATATAAAATCCAGGTCACTCCATTGGTTTTACTGGTTGTTGGTAATTTCCTGCCTGCTTACGTATGCCCTTGCCGTTACCTGGAGTACGCCTGATAAAGCCATATTTTGGGTAAACAGCATAGGAGTGATACTTCAACTGGCCGCTCTTATGGTATTCGTGAAGCCTTTGCGTATAATCTTTGGGCAAGTACGGGAGCAGGTAGCTCTCCGAACACATTATTTATGGCTTATTGCCTTGGTCTGCCTTATTATTAAAATTGTGATACAAACCCTGGTAGCCATACCCTACTTTGCCACTATTAGTTACACTATTCACAACTTTGTGATCGGCTTCATACACCTGCTAATGCTCGGTGCCCTGAGTACTTTCTTATTGGGGTGTATGCACGAGTATGGCGTACTGAATTTAGACCGCGGTTTGAAAAAAAATGGCGTTTACTTTTTTCTTGCTGGTTTCATCTTAAGCGAACTACTTCTGTTTGTTCAGGGTATTATGCTTTGGGTGCAACTGGGCTTTATACCGGGGTACTACCTATGGTTAACGCTTGCATCGGCACTGCTGCCGCTCGGCATCGGACTTTTCACCTTTTCAAAGAACAAGGTAAAAATGGCGTCCGAAGGAAAGTAAATTATATGAAATATTTTCGCAAAGCGAAAAACGATTCGTGTAATTCGTAATATTCGTTTGGGCATTGAGTAGATTATTAGAAGTGTGGAAGTCTCATGCCAAAGCGAGCTTATACCACAAAGTCTTGAACCAAATAAAATTCGTGGTAAAATAAAATAGTGCTTGTAGGTTGCGGTGCTACACACGGCGGAGATAACTCCGCCTTCAGGCCTCGGGTAATTGCATTTTCTATATAAACTCCCAATACCCTTACCTTTGCGGTCAATTTTTTAGATGGAATTTCATTTAGTATCCGGAGGTTGTGGTTTCGTTGGAAGCAACATGGTTAAGCGATTGAAGGCAACCGGTTCAACGCCAATTCTTGTTGTCGATGATCTGTCGGTGGGCAAACATCCCAACCAATGGTTTCAGTTTGAAAAGGTTGATCAAAAAGAAAATATTACGGTTTACGATGATCAGGTTTACTTTATTGAAGCAGACTTCAGAAAGGTTTTGGCCGGATTAAACGAATCACCGTCCTACCTGAAAAACGTGTATAACGTTGATGTTTCCTACTTTAAAGATGTATTCCATTTTGCCGCCATTGTTGGTGGCCGGGCAAAAATTGACGGCGACCCCATGTCGGTAGCTTTAGACCTTGCCATTGATGCCGAGTTTTTTAACTGGATCTGTAAGGCTAGACCCCAACGAGTGCTTTACCCGAGTTCCAGCGCGGCTTATCCTATTGATCTACAGGCCGAAACAGGAAGTGTTGCTCTAAAGGAAACCGATATTGATTTTGCAAAAATGGGCCAACCAGATATGACCTATGGATGGAGCAAGTTAACCGGCGAGTTTTTGGCCAAGATTGCTGCGGAACATTACGGTATTCACATTACCTGCATTAGGCCGTTTTCGGGTTACGGCGAAGACCAGGATACCACCTACCCTATACCGGCCATTGCCGAACGGGCTGCCAAAAAAGAAGATCCTTTTGAAGTTTGGGGAACCGGAAAACAAGGGCGCGACTTTGTACATATTGACGATGTATTAGATTGCACTTTACTGGCTATGGATAAAATTTCAGACGGAAGTGCTATAAACATCGGCCAGGGGCGGCTTACTTCTTTTTTGGAGATCATTGACCTGTTTACCGAGTTTGCCGGTTATAATCCGGAGATCAAATGCCTGTTGGATAAACCGGTTGGCGTACATGCGCGCTACTGTGATATGAGTTTTGTAAAAGAAAAGTTGGGCTGGGAGCCCAAAATATCTATCAGGGAAGGTATGCGCAGAGTGTATGATAAGGCAGTAAAAAACCTGAAGGGCTAAACAAAAATGAAAGAGCGCATTGTTTGTTTTGGTCCCGGACCCAAGTTCAAAGGCGGAATTTCAAATTACAATACATCCCTGGCTAAAGCCATTGATGCGCTCGGACATGAAGTACACATAGTTTCGTGGACACAGCAGTATCCGGCCATTATACCGCGTGAATTTATTGACAAAAGCAGTACTTCGGATTTTTTGGAAGGAACAAACATTCAAGTCACCTACGTAACAAATTACAATAATCCACTAACATGGAATAAAACGATAAAAACCATTCTCGAATTAAAGCCAACCAAGGTGATCATTCAATGGGCGATAGCCATTCAAGGTTTGCCGCTAGGATACATTGCAAAAAAACTCAGTAAGGCAGGAGACATTGAAGTGATATTTGACTTGCATTTTGTTGATCAGAAAGAGAACAGCAAACTTGATAAAAGGTTTACCCTTAAAGGAATAAGGCACGCTCATACTTATGTTTGCCACGCTCAGAAAACAGTTGATGAGCTAAAAAAATTACTCCCGAAAAAGGATTTTTCAATTACCACGAACGGTGAGCGACAAGCCGGTAAAACCAACGTGATAAAACTGTATCATCCGGTTTATGACCTCTTTAAGCCCAACGAGCAATTTGACAAAGCCGCCTTTAAAAAGGAGAATGAACTGAAAGAACATGTTTTTCTCTTTTTCGGATTTATTCGTAAGTATAAAGGACTGCATAATGCCATTGAAGCTTTCGCAAAGCTGGCCGAGGAACGAGATGATGTATCCTTATTGATATGCGGCGAGTCGTTTTGGAAAACATTGGACAAGAAGAAATTCATCACTAAAGTGAAAACGGCCTTATTCGGTTTTGCCAAAAAGCTTTTTCTTCGAAAAAAAGATGACGAAAAGGATTACCGGCCTCTTGAACTCATTGAGAAGTTGGGTATAACCGATAAAGTTATGGTTGTCAATTCCTTTATTCCGAATGGAGATGTCCATAAGTACTTTCAGGTCAGTGATGCTGTTATTTTATTTTATGAATACGCCACGCCGTCAGGTGTAGAGTCGCTGAGTTATAATTTCGGCAAGCCTATTTTGGCTACGCCTGTGGGTCATTTCCCCGAAACAATAAAGGCAGGAAAAAATGGTTATTTGGCTAAAGCCAATTCCGTAGATGCTATGGTTGACTCGATGCGAAAGTGTCTTGAAAATACAATTTCAGGCGAAAAAGTAGATGAGTTTGCCAAAGAGTTAAGTTGGGAAAGGTATGCAAGGGCTGTTTTGGACTTGAGACTTTAGACATTATACCAAATTAAAAAAAACCGTCATTCTGATTGAACGTAATGCAATGAAGTGATTGAAGAATCTCGCATTAAGGTTTTTCATTCTCCTACAAGAAATCACCCAACTTCTTCTTCTATCTTTTCCTTAAGATTTGATTTGTGGGTGCGGGAAATGAGTTCGCCAAGAAAGCCTGCGAGGAACAATAATGTGCCGATGATCATTAGTGTTAAGGCAATGTAGAAATACGGCATTTCGGTAATTAAACGAGGTTTGAGCCCCTCCCGCAGTGCCTTCATTTTACTATAGCCAATAACAATACTGGAAATAAAACCCAATGCGAACGACAGCACACCGAGTGTACCGAAAAAGTGCATTGGCCGTTTACCAAATTTTGAAATAAAATTGACGGTAAGCAGATCTAAAAAACCACGGAGAAAGCGTTCCATGCCGAATTTTGTTTTGCCAAATTTACGTGCTCGGTGTTCAACTATCTTTTCTCCAATTTTTTTAAAGCCCAGCTGGTAGGCTAAAACAGGTATGTAGCGGTGCATTTCCCCTTGCAGATCAAGGCTTTTAACCACTTCCTTTTTAAAGGCCTTTAAGCCACAGTTAAAATCGTGAAGTTTTAATCCCGATGATAGCCGTACCACATTGTTAAACAACTTTGACGGAATGGTTTTACTCAAAGGGTCGTGGCGTTTTTTCTTCCAGCCCGATACCAAGTCATAGCCATCTTCTTTTATCATTTTATATAGTACCGGAAGTTCATCCGGACTGTCTTGCAAATCGGCATCCATCATAATAACCACACCACCTTTTGCCTTCATAAAACCAGCTTCCAGTGCTTCAGATTTTCCCTGATTATGCCTGAATTTTATCCCCTTTATTCTTCGGTCTTTTGCCCTTGCTTTTGAGAGAATTTCCCAGGAATTATCCGTACTGCCATCGTCAATTCCAATGATCTCGTAACGTAGCTTGGCATTGTAAAGCACTTCGGCGAGCCAGCTAAAGAGTTCGGGGAGTGATTCTTCCTCGTTATAAAACGGAACCACCACAGAAAGGTCTAAGGCCTCTTGTGGTGATTCAACAATGATTTGCGGTATGGGCAGATCAGACTTCTTCAAGAATTTCCGGTTTCTTGTTTTTCATAACTGCAGCTATAATAAGTGCCGGAATGAGATTAAAGATCAAATAGATTACCGGGGCTAAATAGAAAAATATATTTGCAAATTTTCTACCCATGTTCATACTTCTATCAATTTGAGAATCAGACAAGCCCCTTTCGGCAAGTTTTTCCGCCTGTTTTTCGAATTGGCTATCCAAAAAATTATTATAAGTATTTGGATCAATAACCTTATAAAGTATTAGGCCGAACAGCCATGAAATAAGTGTTGCTATTAAAAGAGTAATAAAGCTTTCCTTAAAAGCTTTTCCGAAGGAAATGTACCCTCCGTTTTTTGTCTTGAAATGGCTAACTGCCGCAGCGGCAAACCCAATAAATATTATCCACCAGATCCAACCGCTCCAGTTGTTCAATACCAATTTAGGGTTTACAAAAAATAAAATCAAAGAAAAAATACCTACGAGCATACCGGCAACCAGGCCGTTCATTAATGCTCTAGATTTAGCTGATGTTTCCATAATAATGATTTTGGTTTGTACATGTTTAATTAAAATTATGCTTCTCCTGTCGGTCCGCCAAAAGTCATAGGAATATTAGGCATGGGGTTTTTGACCACTATCTTACCGTGCTGGCTTTCAAATTTATCAATATTATCTTTTAAAGCATGTAGTAAACGTTTGGCGTGCATGGGACTTAAAATGATCCTCGACTTTACCTTAGCTTTTGGTGCCCCCGGCATCATCTTTATAAAGTCAACTACAAATTCGGCGTCGGAATGGGTAATAACAGCCAAGTTGGCATATACGCCCTCCGATATATTGGCATCTAATTCTATGTTGATATTGTTTTCCTTTTTCTTTGACATAGTGTGAAATTACGAAAAGGGGACTTATCCTGGTTAATCCAAATGAAAATGGCCGTCCTTTATGCAGGGCGGCCATGTTATACCATTTCTACTTAATATTAGTTTTTGCCTATTCAGCTACTACAGCTTCTTCTTCAACTTCAACATCTGCAGCACCTACCAAAGCTTCATACTCATTTTTATTGCCTACTAGTACCTTTTTAAACTCAGGTAAGCCTGTTCCGGCAGGAATAAGATGACCTACGATCACATTTTCCTTTAATCCGCTAAGGTCATCGGTTTTTGCCGCAATGGTTGCCGTACTCAACACTTTGGTAGTTTCCTGGAATGATGCTGCCGAAATCCAGCTTTTCGTTCCGAGAGAAGCCCGTGTAATACCCAACAACATTGGCGTGGAAGTTGCAGAAATAGCATCTCTTACTTCAACCAGATTCTTATCTTCTTTACGAAGTGCCGAGTTTTCCTCCCTTACTTCGCGCAAGGTAACGATCTGTCCCTGTCTTAGATTTGTCGAATCACCCGATTCTACTACAACTTTTTTATCCCAGATATAGTCATTTTCCTTAATGAATTCAGATTTGTCAACCGAGTGATCTTCTAAGAATTTGGTGTCTCCCGGATCTTCAATATTTACTTTCTTCATCATTTGCCGAACGATAACCTCAATATGTTTATCGTTGATCTTCACTCCCTGTAAGCGATATACTTCCTGAATTTCATTTACCAGGTATTCCTGAACTGAGAACGGTCCGTTAATAGCCAAAATATCGCGAGGTGTGGTTGCGCCATCAGATAAGGCATAACCTGCTTTTACAAAGTCGCCCTCCTGCACCAAAATGTGTTTGGTGAGTGCCACTAAGTATTTTTTGGTATTTCCATCTTTACTCTCTACTATAATTTCGCGTTTACCTCGTTTAATTTTACCGAAACTAACTACTCCGTCAACCTCCGAAACCACGGCAGGGTTTGAAGGATTTCTGGCCTCAAACAACTCGGTAACACGTGGCAGTCCACCGGTAATGTCCTTCACACGACCCATAATTCGAGGGATTTTGGCAATTACCTGTCCGTTTTTAACCTTATCTCCGTCTTTAATAGAAACAAGGGCTCCCACCGGTACGTTGTATTCTTTAAGTGCTTCGCCCTTAGAGTTTACAATGTTAATGGCCGGTATCATTTTCTTATCCCGCGATTCTACAATAACCTTCTCTTTGTGTCCGGTTAATTCATCGGTTTCTTCTTTAAATGTTATACCTTCTACCATGTTCTCGAACTGAATCGTTCCTGGATGTTCTGTTAAGATCACTGCATTAAACGGATCCCAGGTACAGATGAGATCTCCTTTCTTAACTTTCTTTTTGTCTTTAACATGAAGCGTAGCTCCATAAGGCACGTGGTTAGAGACTAAAACCGAATCTGTTTCAGGATTTTTAAGCCTGATTTCACCCGTACGTCCTATTACGATAGTTACTTTTTTGCCATCGGAATCTTCCGCTGTGGTAGTTCTAACACCATCGAACTCCAGTACACCGCCAAACTTGGCCGTCATACTCGATTCGGTTGCCGAAGCACTGGCCGTACCACCGTGGTGGAATGTACGCAAAGTAAGCTGAGTACCCGGTTCGCCAATACTTTGTGCGGCCATAATTCCAACGGCATCACCCATTTGGGCTGTTTTGTTGTATGCCAGATTTCTACCGTAACATTTTACACATACACCGGCATCAGATTCACAGGTTAGTACCGATCTTATTTCAACGGTATCAATGGCTGTTTCAGATATTTTTGTGGCCGTTACTTCATCAATTTCATGTCCCGCTTCCACCAATAGTTCATCGGTTAACGGATCGTATATGTCATTAACCGGACAACGGCCCAGAATTCTATCGTATAGTGTTTCAACAATATCTTCATTATCCTTTAAAGCCGAAATAGGAATACCTCTTAATGTTCCGCAATCTTCTTCCGAGATAACCACATCCTGAGCTACATCAACCAATCTACGTGTCAGGTAACCCGCATCGGCTGTTTTCAGGGCCGTATCTGCCAAACCTTTACGTGCACCGTGGGTTGAGATAAAGTACTCAAGTACCGACAATCCGTTTTTTAAGTTTGATAAAATCGGATTTTCAATGATCTCGCCACCTCCCGATGAACCCGATTTTCTCGGTTTGGCCATCAAACCACGCATTCCGCCCAACTGACGTATCTGCTCTTTCGATCCACGAGCACCGGAATCCAACATCATATATACAGAATTGAAGCCTTGCTTATCGGATGAAAGATGATCTAACAACGATTTGGTTAAACTGGTATTTGCCCGGGTCCAGATATCAATAATCTGATTATATCGTTCATTGCCGGTAATAATACCCATGTTATAGTTATTCCACACTTCATCTACTTCTTTTTGGGCTTTACCGAGTACATCGTCTCGGTTATCCGGTTCAACAAGATCGGCCAAGTTAAAGGACAAGCCGCCTTTGAACGACCAGCCAAAGCCCATGTTCTTAATATCATCTAAGAACTTCGCTGCCGTAGGAACATCTGTTAAAGCAATGATCTTTCCAATTACGGTACGCAAATCCTTTTTAGTAAGCAGTATATTAATATAACCAACAGATTCAGGTACTACCTCGTTAAAGAGTACCCGGCCAACAGTAGTTTCAACTACCTTTTTCACAAGTTCATCGCCTTCACGCACGTCGGCTATTACTTTTATGTTGGCATGAACATCCACAATACCTTCATTATGGGCAATAATCACTTCCTCAGGAGAGTAAAAGGTCATTCCCTCTCCTTTAACTTTATGGTCTTTTGTGCTTTTACGCCCTTTGGTCAAATAGTACAAACCCAAAACCATATCCTGCGACGGAAGGGTTATAGGCGTACCATTTTGCGGGTTAAGAATGTTGTGCGATGACAACATTAACAGCTGCGCTTCTAATATTGCCGCGTTGCTAATGGGTACGTGAACAGCCATTTGGTCACCGTCAAAGTCGGCGTTAAATGCCGTACATACCAACGGGTGTAACTGAATGGCTTTACCCTCTATCATCTTAGGCTGAAATGCCTGTATAGATAATCGGTGGAGCGTTGGCGCCCTGTTTAACATTACCGGATGACCGGCAATAATGTTCTCTAATATTTCCCAAATAACCGGACGTTTTTGCTCAACCAATTTTTTGGCCGATTTGACCGTTTTAACGATGCCCCTCTCTATTAATTTTCTTATTACAAAGGGCTTAAACAACTCGGCAGCCATATCTTTCGGAAGGCCACACTCATGTAGTTTCAAAGTAGGACCAACCACAATTACGGAACGGCCACTATAGTCAACCCTTTTACCCAACAAGTTTTGTCGGAAACGCCCCTGCTTACCTTTAAGTACATCGCTTAAAGATTTTAACGGACGACCACCTTCGGCCTTTACAGCGTTTGATTTTCTCGAGTTATCGAAGAGTGAATCAACCGCCTCCTGAAGCATACGTTTTTCATTACGTAGAATTACTTCGGGTGCTTTAATCTCCAACAACCTTTTCAACCGGTTGTTTCTAATAATAACCCGGCGGTACAAATCATTGAGATCAGAACTGGCAAACCGCCCACCATCTAACGGCACTAAGGGGCGCAATTCCGGCGGAATAATAGGCAGATATTGAATGATCATCCATTCAGGTCGGTTTTCTCTTTTACGATTTGCATCGCGGAAAGCCTCAATAACACTCAATCTTTTTAGAGCTTCTTTCTTCCGTTGCTGTGAAGTTTCGTTGGCAGCTTTGTGCCGAAGATCATACGATAACTGATCGAGGTCCAATCTAGCGAGGATGTCGTGAACCGCTTCGCCACCCATTTTAGCGAGAAACTTGTTCTCATCATCATCGGGCAGCATTTGATTTTCCTTCGGAAGCTGATCCAATACCTGTAAATATTCATCTTCAGTTAAAAGATCTAAATACTCAATGTTGCGTACTTCTTCATCAATGGTGACTCCTTCGGCCGCTGCTCCGGCATTTATTACGGCATAACGCTCATAATAGATGATCGTTTCCAGCTTTTTGGAAGCCAGGCCAAGCAAATAACCAATTTTATTCGGTAATGATTTAAAGTACCAGATATGTACCACCGGTACAACCAGTTTAATGTGTCCCATTCGTTCGCGACGAACTTTCTTCTCCGTTACCTCAACACCGCACCTGTCGCAAACTATACCCTTATACCGAATACGTTTATACTTACCGCAATAACACTCGTAATCTTTGGTAGGTCCGAAAATCCTTTCGCAGAATAAACCTTCCATTTCCGGTTTATAAGTACGATAGTTGATGGTTTCGGGCTTTTTTACCTCACCAAATGAGCGTTCCAAAATCTCATCGGGAGAAGAGAGCGTGATGGTGATAGTACTAAAATCGGCTTTTATTTTATTATCCTTCTTAAAAGGCATATTATATTGTTTTCAGTATTATTTAATCAAATTTCAGGTCAAGTGCTAATCCTCGTAATTCATGCAGGAGTACGTTAAACGACTCCGGAATGTATGGTTCGGGGATAACTTCCCCTTTCACAATGGCTTCGTATGCTTTGGCTCGTCCATAAATATCATCGGACTTAATTGTGAGCATTTCACGAAGTATGTTGGCTGCTCCAAATGCCTCAAGGGCCCACACTTCCATCTCTCCCAACCGTTGACCACCAAACTGGGCCTTACCACCCAACGGTTGCTGTGTAATAAGCGAGTAAGGACCAATTGAACGTGCATGCATCTTATCATCTACCATGTGTACCAGCTTCAACATATATATTACACCTACTGTTGCTTTCTGATGAAATCTTTCGCCTGTTTCACCGTCAAATAAATACGTTTGACCCAACTCCGGTAAACCGGCTTTTATAATATAATCTTCAATTTCGGAAAGGTGTGCACCGTCAAATATCGGGGTGGCGAATTTTACCCCTAACTCTTCTCCGGCCCAACCTAAAACAGTTTCATATATCTGTCCAAGGTTCATACGCGATGGCACACCCAACGGATTCAACACAATGTCAACCGGTGTTCCGTCTTCCAAAAACGGCATATCCTCTTCACGAACTATTTTGGCTACAATACCTTTATTTCCGTGTCGTCCGGCAAGTTTATCACCAACTTTTAGTTTACGTTTTTTAGCCACATAAACTTTTGCCAGCTTTAATACTCCGGCTGGCAGTTCATCTCCAATTGTAAGATTGAATTTCTCACGCTTATAACGTCCTACCTCTTCATTGAGCTTAATGGTATAGTTGTGAAGTAGTTGTTTCAACAACTCGTTAATATTGCTGTCACTTGTCCAATTGGATGGAAGCACTTCGGCATAGTTAATGTCGGCCAGCATTTTCTGTGTAAAGCGTTTACCGCGCGCTATTACATCTTCACCATATACATTTTTAACGCCACGACTTGTTTTCCCTTTTAGCAGACTTGCCAGTTTCTCCAACAAAGTTTTATGAATGGCTTCTGAATTGATCTTGTGATCTTTATCTAACTTTTCAATGGAAACTTTTTCTTTGGCTTTGGCAAATTTGTCTTTACGGGCTCGTGCAAACAGTTTTTTGTCAATGACAACACCCTTAACAGATGGCTTAACTTTCAACGAAGCATCTTTTACATCGCCGGCTTTATCGCCAAATATGGCTCTTAGTAATTTTTCTTCAGGAGTTGGATCAGATTCACCCTTAGGTGTGATCTTTCCTATGAGAATATCACCTTCAGAAATTGAAGCTCCAACACGAATAATTCCGTTTTCATCAAGGTCTTTCGTGGCCTCTTCCGAAACGTTAGGAATATCTGCCGTAAGCTCTTCTTCTCCCAGTTTGGTATCACGTACTTCAAGGTCGTAGCCTGTAATGTGCAGCGAAGTAAACAAGTCGTCTTTCACAACTTTTTCAGATATCACAATGGCATCCTCAAAGTTGTAACCTTTCCAGGGCATAAAGGCCACCTTTAGGTTTCTACCCAAGGCTAACTCGCCTTTTTCCGTGGAGTACCCTTCGCACATTATCTGTCCGGGCACTACCTTATCACCTTTACGTACAATTGGTTTCAGGTTAATACATGTATCCTGATTGGTACGCCGGTATTTGATCAATTTATAGATCTTAACATCATCGTCAAAGCTTACCAATTTCTCATCGTCGCTTCTGTCATACCGCACTACAATTTCCTCTGCATCAACATATTCTACTACACCTTTTCCTTCGGCATTAATAAGCATGCGCGAATCCTGGGCAGCTTTGGCCTCATAACCGGTACCAACTATGGGTGAATCGGGCTTAAGGAGTGGCACTGCCTGACGTTGCATATTAGAGCCCATTAAGGCACGGTTGGCATCGTCATTCTCCAAGAATGGAATTAGGGAAGCAGACAAACCAACAATTTGGTTAGGAGCAACATCCATATATTCCACATCATCGGGTTGAAGTATTGGGAAATCACCCGTATGTCTGGCTTTTACTCTGTCCTGAGCAAATTTTCCATCATTTTTCAGCTCTACATTACTTTGGGCTATTTTCTTATCATCCTCTGCCTCTGCGGAAAGATATTCAATCTTTTTAAGCTGAACCTGACCTTTTTCAACCTTTCGGTAAGGTGTTTCTATAAAGCCCATTTTATTGATCTTGGCATGCACACAAAGTGTTGAAATAAGACCAATATTCGGACCCTCAGGCGTTTCAATGGTACAAAGCCTTCCATAGTGGCTGTAGTGTACATCGCGTACCTCAAAGCCGGCTCGTTCTCTCGACAAACCACCGGGACCAAGTGCCGAAATTCTGCGCTTATGTGTTATCTCTGATAATGGATTAGTTTGATCAAGGAACTGAGACAACTGGCTGGTTCCGAAAAAAGAGTTGATTACCGACGAAAGCGTTCGTGCACTTATAAGGTCGGTTGGGGTGAACACCTCGTTATCACGAACATTCATTTTTTCACGAATAGTACGTGCCATACGTGCTAATCCCACACCAAATTGGGCGTAAAGTTGCTCGCCAACTGTTCTTACACGTCTGTTACTCAAGTGATCTATATCATCTATCTCTGCTTTGCCGTTACTTAGTTTTACCAGGAATTTAACTATGGCAATGATGTCATCTTTGGTAAGTACCAGAGTTTCAAGATCAACATCAACCTTTAGTTTTTGATTGATCTTGTACCGGCCTACTTCTCCAAGGTGATATCTTCTGTTTGAGAAGAATAGCTTATCAATAATGCCGCGTGCCGTTTCTTCATCCGGTGCATCGGCACCACGCAACTGACGGTAAATATGTTGAACCGCCTCCATTTCGGAGTTGGATGTATCCTTTTGGAGCGTGTTGAAAATGATGGAGAAATCGGCACTTTGATCAGGTTTTTGAAGGATAATGGTCGTTGAACCTGATTCAATGATGGTTTGGATGTTCTCTTTATCCAAGATAACATCGCGTTCTAACAGAATTTCATTTCTCTCAATAGAAACTACCTCTCCTGTATCCTCATCTACAAAATCTTCTATCCATGAGCGAAGCACCCTTGCCGCCAGTTTGCGGCCTATGTATTTTTTAAGTCCGGTTTTGGTAACCTTTACTTCATCGGCCAGATCGAAAAGGTTCAGAATATCCTTATCCGATTCATAGCCAATTGCACGCAACAAAGTAGTAACCGGGAATTTCTTTTTACGATCGATGTAGGCATACATCACGTTATTGATGTCGGTAGCAAATTCCATCCAGGCTCCTTTGAAAGGAATAACCCTGGCAGAATAAATTCTAGTACCGTTGGGGTGGAAACTCTGGCCAAAGAATACGCCCGGTGAACGGTGCAATTGGGACACAACTATCCTTTCGGCACCATTCACAATAAAGGTACCCTTAGGGGTCATGTACGGTATGTTTCCAAGAAATACATCTTGTACAATTGTTTCAAAGTCGATGTGCTCTTCATCATTACAACTCAACCGAAGTTTTGCTTTAAGCGGAACACTGTAGGTAAGTCCACGCTCAATACACTCTTCCATACTGTAACGCGGCGGATCAACGAAGTAATCCATAAACTCAATAACAAAAATGTTACGAGAGTCGGTAATAGGAAAGTTTTCCTGGAAAACCCTGAAAAGTCCTTCATTTCCCCTGTTTTCGGGGGTTGTTTCAAGCTGAAAAAACTCCTGGAACGACTGAACTTGAATATCTAACAAGTCAGGCGCAGCATAAGATTCAGCTGCTTTTCCAAAATTTATTCTTTCTGGAGTAACGCTGGATAGTTTGGCCATGTATTCTTCTGTTAATTAATGGGTGCCTATAAAACAGCATTAGGCCTGGTAAAAACCAAGCCTTATGCCAATGTGTGTATGTGTTTCTAAATCTATTGCCAAGCTGTTGTGAAATTTAGCTTAATTCCACTTCAGCACCGGCTTCTTCCAACTGAGCTTTAATTCCCTCAGCTTCGTCTTTAGCTACACCTTCTTTTATTGTATTCGGAGCTCCATCAACCAATTCCTTAGCTTCTTTTAAGCCAAGTCCGGTGATAGTTTTTACAGCTTTAACAACCTGTAGTTTCTGACCTCCCGGAGATTTAAGAACAACATTAAATTCTGTTTTCTCTTCTCCGGTGTCTTCACCACCGCCACCACCGGCAACCATTACCGGAGCTGCAGCAGCTGCAGGTTCAATTCCGTATTCATCCTTTAGGATGTCAGCCAGTTCGTTAACTTCTTTCACACTTAGGTTAACCAACTGTTCTGCAAACGTTTTTAAATCAGCCATTTTTAATTCGTGTTTACTATTTTATTAAATTAATTTTCTTCTCTTTCTGACAGTGTTTTCAAAATTCCGGAAAGGTTAGCACCACCCGATTGAAGGGCAGAAATAACATTTTTGGCCGGAGATTGAAGTAATCCGATGATTTCACCGATCAATTCTTCTTTCGACTTGAGTTCAGCAAGCTGTTTAAGTGTTTCATCACCTATAAATATATCGTTATCGATAAATGCAGCTTTAAGTAAAGGTTTGTCGTTTTTCTTTCTAAAATCTTTCATCACTTTGGCCGGTGCATTAGCTGTATCTGTAAACATTACAGCTGTAGTACCTACCAATTGTTCGTACAAACCTTGGTACTTATCCTCATGTTTTTCCATAGCCAGTTTCATAAGGGTGTTTTTTACCACTCTTAACGAAAGGCCCTGGTTAAATAACTGTCGGCGAAAATCACTGATATCAGCCACTGTCATAGCGGATGTGTCGGCCAGGTAAAAGTTGTTTGCCTCACCCAGTTTATCCGCTAATTCCTGTACTATGATACTCTTTTCTTCGCGTGTCATCAGTTAAAATTTAATTTGCGCCAATGGAGCGCGGATCGATTTTAATTCCGGGGCTCATAGAGCTCGCCATTGTTACACTCTTTACATACGTGCCCTTTGCCGATGCCGGCTTCATTCGCAATAAAAGCTGAAGCAGTTCAGATGCATTTTCTTCAATTTGCTTAGCAGAAAATGAAACCCTTCCGATAGAAGCGTGGACAATACCTGTTTTGTCAGTTCTAAAGGCAATTTTACCTTTTTTAACTTCTTTAACGGCATCAGCCACATCGGTAGTAACTGTTCCAGATTTAGGATTTGGCATAAGACCCCGCGGTCCTAAAATTCTACCAATTGGTGCAATTTTAGGCATCACATTAGGCGTTGCAATCACTACGTCAACATCAGTCCACCCGTCCTTTATTTTTCGAACGAATTCATCTAATCCAACATGGTCGGCACCGGCGTCTTTGGCCGCTTGTTCGTTTTCGGGTGTAGTAAGTACCAAAACGGTTTTTTCTTTCCCTGTTCCGTTCGGAAGCGAAACGGTACCGCGAATAGCCTGGTCGGCTTGTCTTGGATCTACACCAAGGCGAACGTGAAGATCAACAGAAGCATCGAACTTAGCGTACGATACATCTTTGACCAACGCACTTGCCTCATTTAGTGCGTAACTTTTTTCAGCATCTACCTTAGCGGTAGCAATCTTTTGTTTTTTAGTTAGTTTCATTAAATTCTTAGTTTGTGTGGTAGTCTGTTTATTCGGTTGCAGCTTCTTGTTTAGCTTCAACCTCCCACGGAGCCTTACCTTTTACGGTAACTCCCATGCTTCTTGCCGTGCCTGCCACCATGCGCATAGCCGATTCAACCTCAAATGCATTAAGGTCTTTCATTTTACTTTCGGCTATTTCACGAATTTGATCCCAGGTTATTTTCCCCACCTTAGCTCTGTTTGGTTCCGGAGAACCTTTTTTCAACTTAATGGATTCCATTATTTGAGCTGCAGCAGGCGGCGTTTTAATAACAAAGTCGAATGACTTGTCCTTATACACATTTATTACAACGGGTAATAACTGACCTCGTTTTTCTTCCGTTCTTGCATTAAACGCTTTGCAAAAGTCCATTATATTAACTCCTTTTGCACCCAAAGCCGGACCAACCGGCGGGGCCGGATTAGCAGCACCGCCACGAATCTGTAGTTTTATGAACGTTTCAATTTCCTTAGCCATACTATGCTTGTTTTTCTACCTGCATAAAGTTTAGTTCAACAGGTGTTTTTCTTCCAAATATTTTTACTATTACCTTAAGTTTTTTCTTCTCTTCCTGCACTTCTTCAATGGTTCCAACAAAATCATTGAACGGTCCGTCGGTAATTTTTACATCTTCTCCTACAATAAACGGTTCGTTAACTCCTTCGGCCATTTCAGCCATTTCATCAACTTTGCCTAATATCCTGTTCACTTCAATTTTTCGCAATGCCTGTGGTTTTTCACCACCTAAAAAGTGCATTACGCCGTTAATGGATCTAATAGTTTGAACCATTTCTGACGTAAATCGTTTTTCGTCGGCTTCTATTAGAATGTAACCCGGGAAAAAGTTCTTTTCATGAATTACCTTCTTACCATTTTTAATCTTATACACTTTTTCGGTCGGCACCAACACCTGCGATACTACATCTTCCCAACCTGACCGGTTAACCTCCAGTTCAATGTACTGCTTAAGCTTTCGCTCTTTGTTGCTTATCACCCTTAGTACATACCATTTCTTTGTATCACTCATAACACTTTGCATTACCCTGCGAACAATTTATAGATAAAAGAGATCACATTGTTTGAGGCACCGTCCATTAAAAAAATGATGATAGCAAAAAGCAAAGAGCCTATCAATACCAAAATTGAACTATTGAATAATTCTTGCCATGATGGCCAACTCACTTTGTTCACCAATTCGTTATATGAACCTTTTACGTAATTAAGTACTCCCATTGTTTTTTCTTGCACGGGCGGAAGGATTCGAACCCTCGACCTTTGGTTTTGGAGACCACTGCTCTACCAGCTGAGCTACGCCCGTATTTCGGAGCTTTGCAGAGCTGCATTTAAAGCGGAATTCAACCAAATGACTTCGAATTTCTTCGTTATCGCAATTTTTGATTCCTCATTATCATTGAGATAACGTTGGTTCAAAAATTGCTCTGGCCTCGAACTTCTTTGCCCTTTGGTTCCTGCAAAGCTTCCAAGTAGGCACTTTAACAGGAATAAAACTCAACAATTTCCGAAAATCGAATTGCCATTTCATGCCGCAAGTCTTTTTACAGCCCAGCCGCATTCAACGGTTATCAACCCTTCCTTTATATAGCGCAAAACTCTTTCCCCAAAATTGGGAAAAGAGTACGCGCCTTCATTAATTAAAGAACTTCTGTTTACTTAACTATCTCTGTTACCTGTCCGGCACCAATTGTTCTACCACCTTCACGTATCGCAAAACGAAGACCTTTTTCAAGGGCTACAGGGTAAATCAATTTTACATCGATAGTTACGTTATCACCAGGCATTACCATTTCTACGCCATCGGGCAAGAAAACTTCGCCTGTTACATCCGTTGTTCTTAAATAGAACTGCGGACGATATTTATCGAAGAATGGTGTGTGACGACCACCTTCATCTTTATTCAATACATACACCTCGGCTTTAAACTCGGTGTGCGGCGTTACAGAACCGGGTTTACAAATAACCATACCGCGTTTAATATCGGTTTTTTCAATACCGCGAAGCAGAAGACCACAGTTGTCGCCAGCTTCTCCGATGTCTAATATTTTACGAAACATTTCAACACCGGTTACGGTTGAAGTCATTTTTTCTTCCTGAAGACCGATGATCTCAACCGGTTCACCGGTTTTAATAACACCGCGCTCTACACGACCTGTAGCTACCGTACCGCGACCTGTAATAGAGAATACATCCTCAACAGGAAGCAGGAAGTCTTTATCTATCGGGCGTGGTGGTACAGGGATGTACTCATCCACAGCTGTCATTAATTCTTCGATAGATTTAATGCCATCGGCATCGCCTTCAAGTGCTTTAAGTGCTGAACCTTGAATTACCGGTGCGTTATCACCGTCAAATTCGTAGAAACTTAGCAACTCACGAACTTCAAGTTCTACAAGTTCAATAAGTTCAGGATCGTCAACAAGATCAACTTTATTCATATACACCACAATACGAGGTACACCTACCTGACGGGCAAGCAAGATGTGCTCACGCGTTTGAGGCATAGGACCATCGGTAGCAGCCACAACCAAAATTGCTCCGTCCATTTGGGCAGCACCCGTAACCATGTTTTTCACATAGTCGGCGTGACCCGGACAGTCAACGTGTGCATAATGCCGGTTTTCGGTTTGATACTCAACGTGTGCCGTATTAATTGTAATACCACGCTCTTTTTCTTCCGGAGCATTGTCAATGGAATCGTAATCTTTCTTTTCAGAAAGACCTTTGTTTGCCAAAACAGTGGTAATGGCCGCTGTTAACGTAGTTTTACCATGGTCAACGTGACCAATAGTTCCAATATTGACGTGCGGCTTGTCTTTTATGAACTTTTCTTTAGCCATTTTTGATTGTGTTTAAATCTATTTTTCTTTAATTAATAAAATTTCTTTCTTCTCATCTAAACCTTGCGTTTCCATATTTAAGAGCCAACGAAGGGAATTGAACCCCCGACCCCTTCCTTACCATGGAAGTGCTCTACCCCTGAGCTACGTTGGCTAAATTTATTTTACCGTTGCAACTCACTGGCTTTCTCGAGCGGGAGATCCGTCCATTTGGCCGTAAAGGCGAGACTCTAAAGCCACCCTTTTTCCCGTTCGTTATTTCTTCCGCCTTCCGGAGCGGGAGACGAGACTCGAACCCGCGACCCTCAGCTTGGAAGGCTGATGCTCTACCAACTGAGCTACTCCCGCTAATTTCAATTTTTAAGCGGCTTAGCCACCAATTCCGTAGCCTTCACTTTCGTTTCGGCACGGAACTCACGGCTTTCTAATTCTGCTCAAGCAGAAAGAATGCCGGAGCTGAGCTACTCCCGCTTAACTTATTTAAACTAACTGCAATGTGGGGAGAGCAGGATTCGAACCTACGAAGGCGTAGCCAACAGATTTACAGTCTGCCCCGTTTGACCGCTTCGGTATCTCCCCAGTAAACGAGCCAGTGGACGGATTCGAACCGCCGACATGCTGATTATCCCGCATTAGAGCCAGCAGACGGATTCGAACCGCCGACCCGCTGATTACAAATCAGCTGCTCTGGCCAACTGAGCTATGCTGGCCTATTACTCCTTTGCGGGCATTTCTTCATGGCTCTATGGATTATTCAAACAGCCTGTTATACGGGACTGCTCTGGCCAACTGAGCTACACTGGCTATTCACCATTTTTTGTGATCATTCTGTTATCACAAAAATCAGGTGCAATTAGCTTAAAATGCTTAGTATAACTGCAATACACAAGGAACAACATTTTACCCAAGGCAAAATGGTCTGCAAAGTTAGATGTTTTATGTGAGAAAAAGAAGCGAATTAGGCCGTTAAGTCCTTATTTTTTCTTTGTGTTTTCTAAGTTGTCGTTTCAGGGTGTCCAGTGCTTCATCGGCGGCACTTTCAAAAACCTTTGAATTGCCTGTAGCATAAAGTGTTTTACCAGGTACATGTAATTTTATTTCAGCCACCTTATCCTTAACTGTTGCCCCTTTGTTTTCCAGTTTTAAAAACACTTCGGCTTCCACTATTCTATCGAAATACTTTGTTAGCTTATTTAACCGCTCCTCAATAAACTGCGTTAATTTCTGATCTGCTGTAAAATGAATGCTTTGAATTCTGATTTCCATGCTTAAAATTTAAAAGTTAAAGGTAAATTACCCTGCCTCACTTGAAGAAGGGTGCGTTTTTCTATACACTTCCTTCAATTTCTCTACTGAATTGTGCGTATAAACCTGCGTTGACTCCAGGCTTGCATGACCCAACAACTCCTTAATGGATATGAGGTCTGCTCCGTTGTTCAACAAATGTGTAGCAAAGGAATGTCTTAATACATGCGGGCTCTTTTTATTCAAAGTGCTTATTTGTGTCAATGTTTCCTTTACTTTTCGGTAAACAAACTTAGGGTAAAGTTGTTGACCTTTATCTGTAAGTAGAAAGTAGTCAGAGGCATTTTCACCAAAAGTTCGCTCTTTAATAAAGTTAAAGTTTTTGATGGAATTTGTCAATCTTTCCCCAAAAGGAATTATTCGGGTTTTGCTGCCTTTTCCGGTAACGGTTATTTCTCCCGAAATGAAGTTAAAATCCTTGTTTTTCAATTGAATGAGTTCTGCTCTTCGCATGCCTGTGGCAAAAAATATGAGCACAATCATATTATTTCTGGCCTTTTTGAATGTTTGTCCTGTATGTACTTCAAGTTGATCGAAAATATCATCAGCTCTTACAACCTCAGGTAAATGATTAGGTGTTTTAACAGGAGGAATACCGGCTACCGGATTTGCATCAACCGCAGACTGCGTTAACAAGAAATTATAATACCGTTTTATAGAAGATTTCTTTCGATTGATAGACCTTGCGGCCAAACCGACATCCATTAGCTTGGCCAGCCAGGAGCGAACCATGTCGGTAGTAATTTCCTTTGCCTTACTTGTTCCGAATTCGATTTCGGTAAAGTACATGAGTTGCTGCACATCATTGATGTAGGCTGTTGCCGTTTTGTCGGAATATCTCTTTTCGTACTTGAGGTAGTTTGTAAATCCATCGAGATGCATGGGGTAAAAATAGATTTGGTTTAGGGTTATTTTAGGAACATAGGAACATGGGGTGGTGTGGGGTGGTGTGGGGTGTTGGGTGTGAAAAAAAAATGCCGGCTCAAGGCCGGCATGTTAGTTAGCTATTTTCTAAAAGAATCTTATTTCTATAAGCTGCTTTTAGTTTTTCGTTTCGCCGCTCTACCGAGGGTTTAACGTATTGCTGTCTTCGACGCAATTCTTTGATCAAACCCGTACGATCTACTTTTTTCTTGTAGGCCTTCAGGGCTTTGTCCAGAGAATCGGCATCTTTTACATCAATTATTAGCATTCCTTAAATTACCTCCTAAGGTTATTTATAGTTCCCCCGAATATTCGGGGTTGCAAATATATGGTTAATTGGTAAATTACACTAATAATTTCCCCACCCAAAAGACTCGCCCGGGTGGGTAACACACCCCGATTTGTCTGCTGCTCGTGCCTCACTTCGCTTCGCTCAGTGCAGGCTTACTCATACTTCGCAGGACAAATCTCCCCGCCCGAATGACCTGGTCGGTCGGGCCCTCTCAAGAGTGACACACCCCGATTTGTCAACTGCTCTCCCGAACTTTCGGGATCGCAGGACAAATCTCCCCTCTCAAGAGGGGATGGTTAAGTCAATTTGAATTTGATATGTCGTTCATGCCACCATGTGTTCAATTATATGTCTTTTTAGCAATTCTCTGATTGATATGCAATTATTGTATAACATGTTATACTGAAACTATCTATTTTTGAATTAGAAACTCATGGCCTTGTGAGAATCGTAAATCTTCCCGCCCGAATGACTCGGTCGAGCGGGCCCTCTCAAGAGTAACACACCCCGATTTGTCTGCTGCTCTCCCGAACTTTTCGGGATCGCAGGACAAATCTCCCCTCTCAAGAGGGGATCGCTACCACAATTTGTAATATGCCTGCCCTATGCCCGAATTTCGTTTGGTGCAAGCTAACTTTGGAGTGATTAGGGAATTGGTCATCTATCAATGATCAGGGGCTATAAGTTAGATATGGCTTCAGTTTAGCCAGGAGTTCATCATTTACAAAGTACAACTTCCTAAAGTCTTCTTCTGATGTTATGGGGCCGATTTTTGTTCGGTAGTTAATGATCTGGTCGGCGAATTTCGATGAAATGTATGGATGAGCAGCAAGTTCTTCTTTACTTGCCGTTTGTGGATTGAGCTTCTTCAATGGCCTTTCATCTAAAAGTAATTGTGGTTTTATATGCTCAAATACTTCAGGTTCAATACCGTAAACTGTGCTAATCTGCTCTATGCTATGAAAGCCGCCCAAAGCTTCTCTGAATTTTACAATTCGTGCTGAAAGTTTACCGCCAATACCTTTTAGTTTACTGAATTCCTCTGCCGAAGCCGAATTTATTTGAACATCAACCTGAATGGTTGTTATTGGCCTGGGTTCCTTAGCTGCAGGTTTTTCAGGAATTTTCTGTTTTGCACTTTTTTCAGCAGGAACCTTCTTTAGAACAAGCTGTGGTTTAATGGCTTTAAAGACATCGGCTTCCAGCCCATAAACATTGGCTACCTGATCTATACTTTTAAAACCTCCCATAGCATCGCGGTATTTAACTATTCGAGCTGAAAGTACTTCTCCAATCCCATTCAATTGTCTGAAATCTTCGGCACTTGCCGAGTTGATGTCAAGTACAACTTCTGTTGATTTTTTAAAGTCATTGATTTCCCTTGGTTCGTTCTCCCCTTTTCGCCATGTTTTATTCTTGATTTGATACGATGGTTTCTTAACCTTGTCGAGCGAATCTTGTTCTGCTTTGAATTTGGTTATTTCTGATTCATACTTTGATATATCAAGCGGTTCGGGCTCAAGTGTAAGTTTTTCAATAATGCCGGGAGCAAGTGCTATAACTATGATCAAAAACAACAGAAAAGCAATACCCAGTCTTTCACTACGCGAAAAGTAGAATGCATCTTTCCATGATGACATATTTTAAAGATATGTCATTTATCAATAAGAACCTAATAAAAATTAGGCTTTCAATAAACTGATTTCCGAACTTACTTATTAGATGCCCTAATGGCAGATATGTACTTTTTTAATTCTCTTTTTACTTTTGGAGCTAATAGCACAATTCCAATCATGTTAGGCACCATCATTGCGAATATCATAGCATCGGAAAAACCAATTACCGATCCCAGGCTTGCAGCAGCACCTACAATAACAAATAGGCAAAAAATCAACTTATAAGTATATTCCGTTTTCTTATTTCTACCAAACAAGAAACTCCATGCCTGGAAACCATAATAACTCCATGAAATCATAGTGCTAAAGGCAAAAAGAACAACAGCAAGGGCTAACACCCATGGAAACCAACTTATTACCTTTCCAAATGCACCTGATGTTAAAAGAATGGCTTGAGCATCATTCATTCCCTGCGCAGCTTCCCCAAGCGATCCGGTGATTATTAAAACCAAAGCTGTCATTGTACATACTACTACCGTGTCAATAAATGGTTCTAGTAATGCCACTAATCCTTCTGATGCAGGATATTTAGTCTTAACCGCACTGTGGGCTATTGCTGCCGAGCCAATACCGGCCTCATTAGAAAATGCAGCCCGACGAAACCCCTGAATCAACACACCAATAGCTCCGCCGGCAATTCCTGCCGGACTAAATGCTCCATTAATTATTTGTCCAAATGCATCTCCTATCAAACCAAAGTTTGTTCCCAACACCCAAAGAGATGCCAAAACATAAGTACCTACCATAAAAGGAACTATTTTATCCGTAACTCTAGCAATACTTTTAATCCCACCAATAATTACAACTCCTACCAGAACTGACATTATCAATCCGAAAAGCCATCCTTTGTTATGCCAAAATGATGTTTCACCTCCAGTAATATTCTCAATAAGCTGAAAGGCCTGATTTACCTGGAACATATTTCCGCCGCCAAATGAACCACCAATACACATAATGGCAAATAGTACTGCAAGAATTTTACCGAGGCCGCCAAGGTTAATACTTGCAAGACCTTTTCTTAGATAGTACATAGGGCCTCCATAAACTACTCCATGATCATCTATATCACGATATTTAACACCAAGCGTGCATTCTACAAACTTTGAAGCCATACCCAAAAAGCCGGCTATTATCATCCAAAAAGTAGCTCCTGCACCACCTATTGAAAGAGCAATAGCCACTCCTGCTATATTTCCTAAGCCAACGGTAGCAGATAATGCTGCAGTTAATGCCTGAAAATGAGATACTTCGCCTTCATGTTCCTCAACCCTTATAGTATCAGGGTTGTCATCATCAACAGTTATAAGGGTTTCATCAACATCTGTCGCTCCACTCTTTTCAATATCATCATATTTACCTCTTACAACATTTACTGCTTTGAAAAATCCTGTGAAATTTATTAATTTAAAATATATTGTAAAAAATAGTGCTCCCAGAATTAGAGGAAACAGAACCCAGTAAACACTAACACCATTTCCGAAAGGGATTTGATAGAAGATAAAATTTACGAACCAACCTGTAGCATTACCAAAGGCTTCATCAATTTTTTCATCTAATCCCTTTTTTACTGCCTCCTGAGCAAAAGTTAAAGCGGGTAATAAAAGGGCGAGTAAGGCAAGTGTCAATCTTTTCATATAGAATTTGGTTATTGGAGTTTTTAGAATTGCGGTTGAAAATAACATTTTTTTAATCATACCATTTCTGATTCTTTGTCACCCTAAGTTTGTCGAAGGGTTGATTAACTTCAGCACCGTGGTTTATTTAAAGCATCAGGGTAAGTCCGTCGTAAGCCAATTTTATAGAAGACGGTAGTTGTTGGTTTATTGTTTCATGTTTATCTAACAGGTGGCTGATGTGGGTAAAATAGGTTCTTTCGGCTCCTACTCTTTGAGCTACTTCAACGGCTTCATCAAGGGTAAAGTGAGATACATGTTTTTCAAATCGTAATGCGTTTAGAACCAGCACTTTAAGGTCTTTTAATTTGTCGAACTCCCCTTCTTCAATTTTGTTTGCATCGGTGATATAAGCGAAGTCTCGTATTCTGAACCCCAATACCGGAAGTTTGTAGTGATATGCCCTAACCGGTGTGATGTGTAATTCATTAATCTTGAATGGCTCATCAGTTATGGTATGCATGTTTAGTTTGGGAAGGCCGGGATAGTCAAGTTCTTCAAAGGCGTATTTAAACTCGCGTTTAAGTGCCTCCTGCACGCGTTTTTCAGCATATAGGTGCATTTCTTTTTGCTGTAAATAGTTTATAGGGCGTACATCATCCAGTCCGGCAATGTGATCTTTATGCTCGTGGGTAAAAATTATGGCATCGATGTCGGCAATTTGGTTGGTTAAAAGCTGCTGACGGAAATCGGGGCCGCTGTCGATGACGAGTTTAAGGTCATCTACTTCGATATGGACCGAGGCACGCAGACGCTTATCGCGCGGATCGGTTGAAGTGCATACTTTACAATCACAGCCTATAACAGGAACTCCTTGTGATGTGCCGGTGCCGAGGAAGGTTGTTTTCATTGGTTAAACTTTTAGATGGAACAACTGATGTCAAAACTGGTTTAGTCAACAACATCTTTTAAGGTTTTTCCATGGATTACAGCCACAACATTAAGTGTGGTTTCAGTTTTCGAATAGAAAATAACCCAAGCCCTGTTATAAGTTCTGCTATAAAAGTTACCAAATCTGCAATAACGCGTTCTCCTATGTTCTAAGTTGCTATAGGCAAATGACTTAATAAACTCTTTAATAGATGTGGTGTGACGCTCAGCAAGTTCTTGGGAAAGACCAAGTTCTTCTACAAGGTATTTTTCAATCTCTAATAAATCGGAAATTGCCGGTTTAATTAAAATTATTTCGAGTCTTTTCGCCATTTGGCAAGCAGTTTCTTCGCTTCTTCAAGAGTGTATGACTTCTGGCCTTTATTTCTGTCAACGAGCAACTCTTTTAACTCATCTTGTGTGAGTGGCGGCCCCTCGTCCGTAATGTGACGGGGAAATTTCGTTTCCTTTTTTAACTCTGCCATTGCTTAAAGATATGAATAATAACGCTTTTTGTCATTATGTATTCACAAATGGTAGCCTGAAAAGTGTGTGCCGAGGAAGGTTGTTTTCAATGGTTGAATGTTTGAATTGATGGTTTCCGGTTTATCCAATAACCTTTTCAAGGTTTTAAGGTTTAAGGCGAGCTAATAGTTTTGTTTTCAGAATAGACCATTCTTCGACATGTTCATTGCAATTTTCAATTTTGGAATCTATAACTTTCAATCCTTCAGGGTATTTGATTGAATAACCTAATGCGAAGCCTAAAAAATCTTCCCACAACTCCACATTGCTATCTAAACCACCTGTATTCACATATTTAAAGTAAGCGCATGGGTTATTTACAAGAAATTGGCCCGAAATTTCTCCTACAAGTTCAGCTAGTGCTCCATCAGCCTGTGCCATAATCTTGTTAAACGAATAAATATATAAGGGTCTGGTATTCGTGTTCTCTGTTAGAATGCTATCCATTATTGAAAATGTTTCCTTATCGTTGGAAACCGCAAATTCCCTCTGCAAAAGAAGTTTAGTCAGCGTATCAATATCTTTATGGCCTAACCAATACTCCAAGGGGTAGCTTGCAACTGTATCCGCGATACCTTCTATTAGTAAGTTGGAATATCTTATTGGATCATTATCAGACAAGTCAATTTTTGATAGTGAAGTAACTCCCTCATGCTCTCCGAATTCTTTATTCTTCACGTTACCAACCCTACTCTCCCCCCAGTAATCCCTCAACTCATCACTAATTTGATTATTCCAGCGTTTGGTATCCGGTAAATTATCGCGGTTGATCCAAACTACCTGGCTGTAGCGGGCATCGGTGATGGTTACCTCCGGAATGCTGCCACCTATAAAGGATTCGCCGCTTTCGTCGGTTTTAGTTACAACCGTACTAAGCCAAAAAAACCGGGTTTTACCATCAATCCTTTTAATGAATGGTCTAAATTCTACGGCGTTGTTTTTAGACCAGTCGTAATTTTTACGGCTTTCAATTATTTTGGAGCCTACGGCACTTGAACCAATATAAGCATCTTGTCGTTTTGCATGGTCCATATAATAAACCTTGCCCAGCCCGTCTGCCGGAATGAACACGCTGGAATTAAGTCCGTGCTTGTCTTTTTCAAACGGTTCTAATCCATAAAAGTGATACAGCTTGTTTTCGGCATCATTCACATCATCCCAAATAAAATAAGCTACAAAAGGCATGGCATTTTGGTCAGTTTTTAATACCGGTATTCGAATGTCGCCTTCATGGTAACCCGGAATAGGTGCGAGGAAGCCCTCCTGAAAACGGTAACTGTTGGCGGTAAATCGGGATACTTTTTCAGGAACCAGGTTTTGACCTTTTAAATAGGCGTACTGCCCTATGTCAACCGGTTTAATGTACTTTCCCTTGCCAAATAAAATGCGTTTAACCGTGTTTCCAAAACTTCTTTTTTCCAACTGATTAATTACGGTTACTCCACCGAATACCGGCCTTGGAATAAGTAAACCTTTCCACTTAACCAATGAGGTAACTTGTACAAATTCTCCTTCATCATTTTCTATAAAATAAGTTTCAACAGGTTCGTAATTAAAGTATCTCCAAATTGGCATAGAGCGAATAACGGCGTTTTTTGTTCTACGGCTGAAAATGAGTAATTCACCGACATCGAACTTAGCGTCGTGCTGATTTTCAGCAGAAAAATTAGGAGCCGGAGCTGTTGCTGATACGGAAATAACCCGATACAGATCCTTAGAAAACTGCTGAACTTTGTACTTAGGCGATGGGCCAACCGCCATGGAAAAATCATAGCTGCCGTCTTGTCGTCTTGTAAAACGGGGACTGGTGGCTGCCTCGGTTTCAGAAAGTGATTCCTGGCGAACCAACGTTGCCACAGAATTTAATGGCTGAATACGCTCATGATCGGTTTGCGGTAAGGCAGATAGTTCTACCTTATTTAATTGTTTGTAATGTGTGTATAAACCGAGATATTCGTAGATCTGCCGGCCAAGAAATATACCGATGGCCAGAAGTGCCAGAAAGGATACGGTTGAAATGATCTTGCCCTTGAGCACCGATCGTTTGAACATACGGCGAAACCACAAAGCCAGAGCCAACAATAAAAGAACGAGGAGGAAGTAACGGCGAATCCAAATGAAAGCCGGTTGATAGGCCGACCGGCCAATGAACAGAATATAAAGCAGCAGGAAACCGAGTAAGGTGCCGAGTATTTTATGTTTTTTCCAAAACCCGATAGATCGTTTTCCAATATTCACAAACATCCAATAAAGCCAGCCGTGCTCCTTCTCCTCTTTTACATCTACCGCCTCCGTTTCGCCTTCTTTGCGCGATTTAAGCTCTTTGTTTTTGTTTTTTAGTTCGTCTAAGTATTCCTTCATCTATTTTTCTTTCTGTAGGGTTAACACACCCCGATTTGTCTGCTGCTCTCCCGAACTTTTCGGGATCGCAGGACAAATCTCCCCGCCCGAATGACTTGGTCGGGCGGGCCCTCTCAAGAGTGACACACCCCGATTTGTCAACTGCTCGTACCTCGCAGGACAAATCTCCCCTCTCAAGAGGGGAAAGGGGATGTGACTCTCATTGCTAATAAGTTCAATTTTCATAAGACGGTTTACCCTATTATACGTCATTCATTTAATCACACGCCATTCATTTATTTAAAAAATCATCTATTCCTTTGCGCCAATCTTTTTTCTCCTCAGGATTCTCCTTAATTTCCTCGTCTTTAGGTTCCGGCTTGGGTGGTTTTGCCACTTCTTCGCTCTCTTCCTTTTTGAACTGATCTGTCACTTTTGTTTTTATTTCATTGAATTCCTTTCCAACCTTTGTTGCACCTTTTATCAAATCCTTTTTTACGTTGGCTTCACCTTCTTCTACTTTTTCAATATAGTCCAGTGCTTTATCAACTTTGCCTTTTCCACCTCCGGTTATTGCGTTGCCAATATACATACCAATAAGCACTGCCGGTATGCCCAATAAACCGAATGCCATTACCTGAAAAGGGTTTAGCTGGAAGGCGTTAAACAAATTAGTCAGCATCATAAGTATAAATATGAAAAGTACCGAAATAGCGCTTACAATTAGCCGCATTCTTATTTTACGGCCCGCTATATAGCCCTTCTCCAGTCCTCCGGCACGAGGTTGTTTATGCGTTAAATTGTACCAATACCGGTTCCAGCTTGTGCCGAATTTTTTATCGAGAAAGAACAGCAACAAGCCGAGAATGATGAATAGCAGACTGGAAAACAAGAATTCCATTATTTATAGTTTTTTATTTCATTAACAATATGTTTTATCACCCAGTTCTTTTTTACCAAAGGCCAATTTTCATAGGCTTTGTAAAAAGACTTCTTATCGTAATAATAGAGCCAATAAATATCGGCAGGAAAAAGTTTTACCATCAATTTATACAGCACTTCCTGATCTATTTGGGGAAGTTTAGGATTTGGCCTTGCAAACAGCATAACCCATCGCAAAGGATCATCAGTGGCTACACGTGAGCCCCGTTTGTGCATACGCATTATCTTTTCAATATCGGTATAGGCCTTGTTTAGCAGACCTTCTCTTTGCAGGCGGGCTACATAGCGCTTTTGAAAGCGTGGGTCTGCAATATCATCATGCAAATCGGGGGCAATTTGCGCCAGGGCATTTATAAAATAATGTGTACGTATGCGCTCAAGGTGTGCCGGATTTTTCACAAAATAGTTTTCATCGATAACTAAAAATCCTTTATTGAGCAGGGCGTTCATCAAGCTTTCATCACCTATCCAAAATTCTGTATGGCCTATGTCAACTTCCCCTTCAATGGTTAAATTTTCTTCTTCGTGAACAAGAAATGGTTTGCTTTTGCCCGGCATACGTAAAATAAACAATCCGCCAAAAGCCCTTGTATAAAAGGTTTGGGTATGGCTGTATGGTGTATCCGGAATATCGAGGTTTCTAAAGCGGAGATCACCGTCCTTTTTGGCCGATGATACTATTTTCTCCAATAACGCCCGATTATCCCAACTACGGTTTCCATCGTAAAATGTTCGAACCAGTTCGCGTTGCTTTCTGGCGGCGGTCATCAATCTGGAAGGTGTATAAAAGCGCAACATAATGGAATCAACCATTAAAAAGTCCTGCGGAGAGAGGTATTCGGTCATTTCCTGATCAATATCAATCCAAATTCCTGATTCGGTGGTTATATCAATAATGTGTTTGCGATAGGTAGCGAACACGATGCGCATAATGTCCCTGTCGAACGAGTGAAAGGGAAAGAAAACGGGTTTATTTTCTTGTTTTGGGGTTAGAATGATGGCGTAAGGATTAGCCACGCCGTTGTGTGAAAGATAGTAATGATCTCCTTTTTCTTCGGCTATTTCGGGACTCCAGCCAAAGCCATCGATATGAAACTCCTGTAAGCTTGTAGGTGCCAAACCAATATCGTACATGCAGGCGTTGTACCGCTCTACCAAAAATGGTTGATCGATCTTTATTAATCCTTTGCCATAGAGGCCTGATGATACGAGGTTTTCCATTTCTTTTCTATTATGTGTTGTACCTAAAGGCACAACGTTACCGTCTTATTTTATTTTTACCCATATTTTGTCCCTAACGGGACGTGGTTTACTATTACCTTGTCATCTAAATCTACCAATATTTTGTCCCTAACGGGACGTGGTTTACTACTATCTTGTCATCTAAATCTACCCATATTTTGTCCCTAACGGGACGTGGTTTACTATTACCTTGACATCTAAATCTACCCATATTTGGTCCCTCAAGGGACATTTTAAACCAGGGTTCCAAAAATATGTTGGCATTCGTATTCTAAACATATTTTGTCCCTAAAGGGATATTCTTCTATCAATATTTTGTCCCTAAAGGGACATTTTTGAACCATGGATCCTAATAATCTACCCATATTTGGTCCCTGACTGGACATTTTTATAAACCGTGGTGGCCCTACGTCTTGTCGCCTAAATTTCAAGAAGTTCATTAGATTATTCGATACATGCCGGCTATAACGGAATCCATATAAAGGGCTAACCATTTTCATTGCTATGACCACAAAAAGAGGCACGTTAGGGGCTGCATACCGGTAGATTGTGTTACAACCCGGCCAAATGTGCCGTATGGTACATAATATGTTCATAGAATGGGTTTGAAAAGATATTCATCGTTATTATTTATATCGAATTTGACAAGAAATTCCTTGTATTCCTCCGAGAATGTCTTCTTATTATGATGTATTCTTTGATTTTGAATATAGCGGATTACAGCCTGAACATGAGATTTAGAATAAGAAAATGCACCATAGCCGGCTTGCCATGAAAATCTACCTTTGGTTAACCCTTTTTCGTTTATCCATTTTGAAGAATGCTGCTTGACCTCTTTCATAAGATCGGACAGGGATTGATTGGGTCTAAATCCGAACAGGATATGAATATGATCAGGCATACCGTTTATTTGCAGCACCTTGTGGTCATATTTTTGAATGATTGCTGTTATATACTTATACAATTCGTTTTCCCATTCCGGTTGGATCAATGATTGCCGGTTTTGCACGGCAAAAACACATTGAATATGAATTTGTGTGTAGGTATTAGCCATGTCGGAATTTATATTTTGTTTCGAGAGGCACAAATATCCTTTTTTTTCATTTCTACCTGTATTTTGTCCCTAAAAGGACATTTTTAACCACGATTTCAGACATTCTGTCGTTCGAATTCTATACATATTCTGTCCAAAACAGGACATTTTTGTTGGGGATAAAATGATATGTTGTCGCGCGAATACTATAACAGCCATCAAAAAGATATTTTTCCATCTCGTACATTTTTGGCGGCTTCTTCATTGATGTACATACGTTTGGTGGTTAACTCTATCTCGCGGTTAATGCCGGTTTCGTTTATGCGGACTGCGGTTTCAATATAGTTGAGGGCTTCGCGCAGGCGAAGTTGCGTGAAGGAAAGATGGCCCATATTGCTTTTTATCAATTCCTTGAGCATATTCAATTTAGTATCATATTCCTGATGGAAGAACAACTCCGCATCATTCCACCAATCTTCGGGTAAATCGAAGTCAATAACCCTTGCATCAACGGCCTTTTGAATATTTCTGAGATCGCGGGATGAGAAAAACGGATATTGCTTTAAAACTGCCTGATAGAACAGACCAAAAAAGGTATGCTGATCGGGATCTGCCTCCTTTAATGCTTTATTATAAATGTCCTTTATTTTCTCGTTGCGGAATTCATAAGCTCCTTTCTGAATATCGGCCAGTGAATTAAACTCTTTTTGACTATCCATATAGTCATAGTCCTTTGGTTTTTTCGCATCTACAAATCCGGGTAAAATCTCTTCATACTTTCTCCACCAAATAAAATCCTGATCGATAAAATCTTCGCGGGTGGATGCACCATCCATCGACACACGGTATTGAATTCGACTTAAAACCGCCTTATCAATCTGGTCCGGGATATTGGTAAACAGGCTGATCATTCTGTTGCCGTGATTAATGGCATAAGCCCCTTCAGTATTTCGTAAAAAGACACCTATTAGCTCTCGCACTCCGGATGAAACTCCTTGTCTGGTACGTTCTTCCAGGTTGTTTTCGGCATCGTCAACCGGAGCGAAAATGAGCTTGTTTTTATCCTGCATAGGCCTGAACCATTCAATTGCCCTTTCGGCTGATCCGCCCTGAAATGTAGATATAATGTTTTCGGGCAGCGGCCAGAACAAGAAGGGAATTTCGAGCCACTGACAACGCTCCTGCAGCATGGTGGCAATAGCGGCTATGAGCATGCTTTTACCCGTGCCGGGTTTGCCATCGGCCATGGTAATGGAGGGCAATCCGCCGAGTTCAAGCATTGGATTTTTACCTGCAGTTATATCGTAGCAAAGCAAACGCTCAGCAAAACGCTTAAACATGTGTTTGGCATCGTGGTTGGCCACAATGTCTTCCATGCGGGTTTTATTAAACTGAATACTGCTGGCCTTGCTCATATAGGCCACTTCAAAACCATCTATTACAAAATCGGTGTGTTCTAATTTGTAATTGATGTTGGTGAAATATTCTGTATGATTTAAGGCCCCTTTTCGCAGTTGTATCTCATCAATAACTCCCTGAAAGTAGAGCAAGGTCATCTTTACCATTTCCAGATCGTTATTGACAGCACCTGACCGCTCGAGATATGCTCCGTAATAATACAGGGCATTGCTTATTGCCTTAGAAGGCCTACTGTACAATAACTCCGGTACACCTCCAAAATCTATTTGAATAGCACTTACACTATCCATTTCATAATCATTGAGCCGATATTCGATATAATACGAAGCCACAAAAAGCAATATCAAGGACTGAACACTGAGCTTATCATGAAACTCAGGCAACTCACTTTGGTGCAGACTACCATCCTTATTGCGCTGCATAAGGGCATCTAATCCCGATGATTTTTCGTACAAGGAAGCAATATGCCGGCCAATACAGAAGCCGTCTCTAATGGCGTTGAGTGTGTAAATGGTGGCGTTAGATAACAGTACCCTGTCATTGCTTATTCTAACGGCACTTTTAAGAATAGATACGGTGTCGGTTTGATCAATTCCGAGGGTTTTATTCTGCAACAAAAAGCTCAAATCGATATCCTTATTGCGCGCTTTGCTTTTGTCGGGACGCCAGGAGACTTCTTTTAAGTATGTTGTTATTTCATCTTTATACTCCTGGTAGTCGGCTTTTTTTATCGGTATGAGTGCTCCTTCGGTTTTGTTCATTTCTTGATTTCAATCATGCTTTGTAATTTCTTCTCTCTATTTAACATCTGCTCAAACTTCATAGGTAAAATCTCATCCACCAATGGGGACAGCTTAACACACCCCGATTTGTCATCTGCTCGTACCTCACTTCGCTTCGCTCAGTGCAGGCTTGCTCATACTTCGCAGGACAAATCTCTCCGCCCGAATGACTTGGTCGGGCGGGCCCTCTCAAGAGTAACACACCCCGATTTGTCTGCTGCTCGTACCTCGCAGGACAAATCTCCCCGCCCGAATGACTTGGTCGGGCGGGCCCTCTCAAGAATAACACACCCCGATTTGTCAACTGCTCATACTTCGCAGGACAAATCTCCCCTCTCAAGAGGGGAGGGTTAGGTCGGTTTGAATTCAAAATTTGGTTCATACTGCTATCGGCTCCATTGAAAATTCTTCGAGTAATTCTTTGATTGACATATAAGTATTGACAAATCAAGTGTTGTACAAACATATCCTATTAAATCCCGGAAACATTGCGTTGCGAGTAACACACACCGATTTATTTGTTGCTCGTGCTTCGCTTCGCTCAGTACAAGCTTGCTCATTTTTAGCAGGACAATTCTCCCAGCCCGAATGACCCGGTCGGGCGGGCCCTCTCAAGAGTGACACACCCCGATTTGTCAGCTGCTCATGCTTCGCAGGACAAATCTCCCCTCTCAAGAGGGGATGGTTAAGTCGATTTGAATTTAATGTGATGTTCATACTGCTATAGGTTCCATTGAAAATTCTTCGAGTAATTCTTTATGATTGGCATGTAAATATTGTACTACATGGTGTGGTGCGATCATGTATTTTAATACCTTGGACACATGTCTTTCCATGGCTTCCTTGTTAGATTCATCTATAAAAAATATCTGTCTTAATTCTCCTTTCGAAAGGAAGCTCCTGGTTCTGGATTCTCCAACTGAAAAAATAACTTCTGTAGTAAAATGCATTACAAAATCTTCTGCGCCAAACTTGTCCTGTATCAACTTGGAAAATGTGTTCTGATCCATCGAATATCGTCCGTAAATCGGGCCCAGGTCTATGCGTTTTAGCACTTTTGGTTTAAGCCCGTCTCCCAAAGCATCAATATCATGAGCCATTACTCTCAGCGGCGATGTGGCATTGCTCGATTTTCGAATAAACTCCTGAAATTCATCAAAATTGAAGCGTTTATACACCTGGTTTTTGGTGCTGGTTTTATCCAACTCGAAAATGAGCAGATAAATAAAGGGCCGGTTAAAGGCCGTACTGTATTCGCCCCACGAATAGATGTAATGGTTGCCGTCATGACCAGCCGAGTTTTTCATATTTACCAGATCGCCCGGACAAAACTCCATGAACAAACGTTTACTATCAATAGATTCGTAGTAATCGCGTTGGTTGAGCTGATCTATTAATAAATCAGGTACACTATGCTTTTCAAACATAAAATCTAAAGTGCTTTGCTTTAGGGCATTAAATGCCGGAAGCTCAGACAGTTTAGCCGGTCTGGCGGTCATATCGAGATTCAACTTCTTGAATTCAAGATGCGAAGGAAAACTGCTTTCAGTAAGATCGATGCGCATTCTCGCACCTTCTTCCAGCGCATATTTATGGCTAAGTGCCTCAATGCTGTTTAAAAACTTCTGAATAAAAGATTGAATAATACCTACCTCAATGGGTTCATCGGTTGTTCGGGAATTAAATGAATGAATAAGATGCGAAAAGGCAGATTTAATATAGTTGAAGTAAACCGCATACTCTTGTTTTTCCTCAAGTACACTTCTGTTTACTTCGGTAAAGTGCTTGCTTACATCATCTACTTTCATTTCTCAATTCTCCTCTGCGCGCTTAGTCCATTAAGTCGTCCACACTGTCAGAACTACTATCAGGTGTTTCTCCATCATTGCTTCCGGTGCCACTATCTTCATGTTTCCAAGAGAATTCTTCCGAAATATCAATGCCATATTTATCGGCATGCTCCTTCATGAGCTTTGCATCCTGCTCTTTGTATTTTTGTGTGGCGGCTGCCAGACCTACAAGAACATTGTGTAATTCGCTCATGCGTTTAGGGTGTTTTTTAATACGTTCAATTCTGTCTTCTTCGGAAGACACGAATACTTTGGCGGCAATTTCGGTGATCAACTGATCTGTTTTAGAACCGGCATCTTCATAAATTGATGCCGCTTCCTGGGCTGTAGCACTTTGTATGAGTTGCAAGCCCGATTCATATGTGGCAATGCGTTCTTCCGTATCGCTTTTAAGCTGGCCAATGAGCTGCTTTAGGTTGTTTTTAGTGGTGGTTTGGGCCTCGAGGTGAACTACCAACTGATCGACAAAGCGTTCCTTGCTCTGAAAAATACCCATGGCTATGTTGTACTTACCTTTCAGGTCGGTGCGTTTGCCACGAAGGTCAGCCACCAGTTTTTGCTGTTCAGTATGTTCCGGAGAACCGTTTTGAAGTTCATCCAACTCTATTTCGGCTTGCTTTAATTTGGCTTCTACATCTTCCAGATCGGCCTTACGATCCTTCATTACATTGGCAGCTTTTTCCTTAGTTTGAAAGGCTAACTCTTTTCTGTTTGTTAGTGCCACAATTTGACTATCAACATCAACCACCATATTCTCTACAATTTCCACCATGCCCTGCACCTGGCTTATGATCCGGTTCAGTGAGTCTTTTATATCGGCATTTCGCAGTCGTTCGCGGTAGCGCTTGTTGGCTTCTTCTTCGGCAATTCCAATACCTTTTTCGGCTTTTGCCAGGGCTTCTTTGGCCTTTTTCACCCGCCGGTTTTTTGCCCCGAAAAAGATGTTCATTCCATTCCACATTTTTTCTGCCTTTGAAAGGTCTGTTTCAGCATCTTTCAGTTTTCTTTTGGCAGCTTCAACCAAGCGCAGTTCTTCAGGATTTAGCTCCTGCAATTTGGAAAACTCCCCACCTGCATTGTCAAGCATAGCACGCAGGTGCAGCATAAGTTCCTGAAGGTCTTTTTCCGATTCCTGTACATCGCCGGTAAGGGTTTTAAAGTTGGCATTTACTATGCCCTTTATAATTTCCTCGGCTGATTTGCTTTCTCCAGCGGCCTGTTCTATAGCCGCTTCTATCTCGTCTAACTTGTTCAGGACATCCTCACTCGTCTTTTTTTCAATTTTGGCTTTTAGGTCTTTGATCTTTTTATCGTTGCCCAACTGGTCGAGCAGATCAAATGTGTCGTTGCTCATATTTGTGTTTATTTATTTCAAATATAGTATATGTTGGGCTGTACTTTGTTACATGTCCGATAAAGAGTTTGGAGTGGGGGTTTATAGTTTGGGGTTTATGGTTTATGGTTTGGGGTTTGGGGTTTATGGTTTGGGGTTTGGGGTTTATGGTTTATGGTTTGGGGTTTATGGTTTATGGTTAGAGTTCAGGATGTCAAAAATTTCCGGTATTGTTTCAGCTATGAAAATTAGGTTATTGATATTCGTAAATTTCTCTTCTGCAAAAAGCTCAAGCTGTACCAGTAAATGGTTGTAAAATCCGTTTTGATTAAAGATTATAACCGGTTTATCGTAGCGATTTAGCCTTTTCAAAGTGAGTGCTTCAAACAGTTCGTCCATGGTTCCTACTCCACCCGGAAGCACGAGTACACCATCGCCCTTTTCAAGCAAAATGCGCTTTCTCTTTTGCATAGTTTTGGTGAAAATGGTTTCCTGAATACCTGTGTGGTTTCTCTCCCACTCCTTCATAAAGTGTGGAATAACGCCGATAACGTAACCGCCGTTTTCAAGGGCTGCATTGGCCAAAGCCCCCATCAGTCCTATGTTTCCACCACCATAAACGATATTGACTTTTCTTGTGGCAAGTTCTTTTCCAATTGCCGCAGCACTATCAAAGTATTTTTGGTGAACATTTTCGGATGATGCGCAAAAGATGGTGAGATTCATAAAATTAAGATAGTACCTAAACGGTTTGAAAGACGCAATTAAGTTAGTACTTTCAGCATTTTATGATTTAGTATGGATAGATATTTCTATAACTCAATATTTATAAGCTTGAGTTTCTTACTTATTTTGGGAGCTTGCGGAAAGGCTAATCAGAATGAATCTGACGCCCATAAAAAAACAAATATGGTGACTGATTTCGGCAAATATGAAGGAGAAGATGTTCAATTGTATTCCATTAAGAACGATTTGGGAATGCAAGTGCAGATAACCAATTACGGAGGAATAATTACATCTCTGGTGGTGCCGGATAAAGATTCAAGAGCAACCGATGTTGTGTTGGGCTTTGATAACTTGCAAGGCTATCTTGATGGTCACCCCTATTTTGGTGCTATCATTGGCAGGTACGGTAACCGTATAGCGAAAGGAAAGTTTACGCTTGACGGAAACAGCTATACCCTGGCCACCAACAACATAGGCAACCATTTGCATGGCGGTTTAGTTGGTTTTGACAAGCATCTATGGAATGCCAAAATAGCTGATTCTGAAGACGTTACCATGCTAACACTTGCAAGATCAAGTACTGATGGAGAAGAAGGATATCCGGGGAATTTACAGGTTACGGTCACATATTCCATCCCCAAAAAATCCAATGAAATAATTATTGATTATGAAGCCACAACAGATAAACCAACTATTGTTAATCTAACCAACCACAGTTATTTTAATTTAAGTGGCAATCCGGCTAATACCATTTTGGATCATGAACTCAGCTTGAATGCAGACCACTTTATACCGGTAGATGAAACACTTATTCCCACCGGTGAGTTAAGGGAGGTTAGCGGTGGCCCTTTTGATTTTAGAGAAGCGAAACTTATAGGACAAGATATTGAAGAGGCAAATACACAGCTAAAATTCGGAAACGGCTTTGATCACTGCTGGGTTTTAAATAATTGGAATAATAAATTACAAAAAGTTGCCAACTTGTACAATACACATACCGGAATTGAGATGGACGTTTTAACCACTGAACCTGGCATACAATTCTATACAGGCAATTTTTTGGATGGAAGTTTGACCGGCAGAAATGATGTAACCTATCAATTTAGAACCGGGTTGTGCCTGGAAACACAACATTTCCCCGATTCGCCAAATCAGGAGCAATTTCCGAGTGTAGAACTCAGGCCGGGAGATACATATACGAGTAAGACCGTTTATCGATTTGGCGTGCGATAGATCGGATCTATTAAGGGGTATTCAGAAGTAAGTCCGGAATTTCTGTTACAGTCTTAAAATCCTTTATCATCCCGTCATTGGCTGATTTTAATCCATTCTTACTTATAGAATTGATCTAAGAAATGCCCCATTTTTTACTGGTTTTGGCTTAAAAACGGGTATCACTAATTTTCATTGTCATGATTTTTGTGTCAAAAATCCCGCCAATGAAACTCCATAATTCCTGATTTACCACGATCTTTCGATCGTGGCTACAAATATTCAACCCCGCTGGGGTTGGTAGTGTCATGCCAAAAGTAGATACAAAATAGTCCAAGACTTCATTTGGTATTACTTCTCCTGTTTTCCGCACATGCCAAAAATATTGATGTAACACCCTTTCTACTTAAAATATTCATAGATCGTGAAGGCCTGAAGTGATATATGGGAGCTTGTTCGATCATATAGGTTTTGGGAGAACTATATCAAATCATCCAAAAAAATGCCGGGTGCCCAAAAATGAAAACAGGAAAAGGGGTATCACTAATTTTCATTGTCATGATTTTTGTGTCAAAAATCCCGCCAATGAAACTCCATAATTCCTGATTTACCACGATCTTTCGATCGTGGCTACAAATATTCAACCCCGCTGGGGTTGGTAGTGTCATACCAAAAGAAGATACGAAATAGTCCAAGACTTCATTTGGTACTACTTTGAGAGTTCCTATCTAATAGTCACTTCATCAACAAAAAGATAAGATGGCTGACCGGCCCCTCCATGCCAGTCAGGTAGGGGACCTATTGTTTTTGCTAATACCTGTACAAACCGAATATCTTCTAACTCGGTATCAACACTAAAGGATTTAATTTGGGTAGGTTGTTCCGAAGCCGGAACGTCCGTTTTAATTTTTTCAACCGAATTAAATGTCAATCCATCTTCTGACACCAAAAATTCAATTTCCGAAGGAAAGAAAATCCAGCTGATATTGGATGAAAGGCAGTTTAGTGAAAGGTGGGACAGCTTTTTCTTTTCACTTAGGTCAAAAGTTACGTTCAGATCATTTTTCTGGAAACCCTGCCACTTTCCGTCGTGGAAATTATTGCTACCGAAAATACCATCGCGCAAGCCATAAATACCTCCACCGTTGTATCTTGAAGAAGGTGAATGAACATACACAGGCTTAGGCATGGTTGTGGTTTTAATTGCTATGGACTTGCTTCGACTCAGCTCTTCATTTACAGCCAGGCGAGCCCGAATGGTCATGTCTTTATTTATCGCAATCGGGCTTTGATATTTTGTGGTATTAAGGTTGGGATCGCTGCCATCGGTTGTAAAATGGATTTGCCCGGGAATATTGCTAAAAATAACCACGGAATCGCCAATTTGATGCAGGCCTTCGTAGGTTGCAAAATCGGGGGATGGAATATAGCTACCGGTATTTATTGCCTTTAGTTCATCCATATCGGCTTTTATAATCTTTCTATCGTAGGTAATCAATCCGTTGGTTTCTGTTTCTACATCGGTAAGTTGGGTGTAAACCACGGCACTTAGCCCGGCTTCTTTCATTTCCCAAACATTGTTGTAATAAGTTTCATATTTATCCAACAATTTATCCTTCGAGTCAATCAGGGCATACCCCCAGTTGTTCTTTTGTTCCCAGGTATGGCCTTCCACAGGTAAACCCAATCCGCCAAACTCCCCTATTACGCTTGCGCGCTCCTCTTCCAATTCGGGCATTACAGGTGCCGGATAGGTGTGTACATCAAAAATATCTCCGGTACCACGGTCAGTCCATCCGCTGGCAGAGTTAATCAGTCGGGTAGGATCCAATTGTTTAACAAAGTCAGTTATTTCGGCAGTTTTAAACTGTCCCCAACCCTCATTAAAGGGCACCCACATTACTATAGAAGGGTGATTGTACAGATTACTGATCATTTCTTCCAGTTCGAATCTGAATTGAGTTTCCGATTCTTCGGTTCTAACAATGTCATCATCATCCCATCCTATTTTCTTGTCTCCATTGGCCATATCCTGCCAAACCAGTATTCCCAGTTTGTCACAATAATGATAAAAGCGGGCCGGCTCTACCTTAACATGTTTACGCAGCATGTTAAAGCCCATTTCTTTCACTTTCCAGAGTTCATCGTGCATGGCATCGTCTGTTGGTGGCGTGTAAAGTCCATCGGGCCAGTAACCCTGATCTAATGGTCCGTTTTGGAAGTAGGGTTGGTTGTTCAAAAATATTCTTGGAGTTCCGTTGATATCCTTTTCAACACTTATTTTGCGCATTCCGAAATATGTACCCACTTCGTCAACTACTTGTTCTCCATTTAACAATGTCAGCTTAACATCATACAGAAAAGGACTTTCCGGGCTCCATTTTTGGGGAGAATTCAGTGATATCTCCACTTTCTCCGAATGGCCAAATGTTCCCTGATAAACCTGTGATTTTTTATCGTTTATTTCTACTTTGATCTTTAATTCATTTGCAGGATCTGTTATGTTCGTTTTAATAGAAACTGTAGATCTGTCTAAGTTCGGTATAAGTTGAATATGTTCAAAATGTGTGTCATTAAGCGGTTCCAGCCAAACGGTTTGCCATATACCTGTAACGGATGTATAAAAAATGCCTTCGGGTTCAAGCACTTGCTTGCCAACAGGTTGCCAGCCGGTGTCGGTAGGGTCCTTTACTTTAACAGTGAGTACATTTCCACCGGATTTTAAATGTTCAGTAATGTTGAATTTAAAAGGCGTATAACCTCCACGGTGGCTTCCGATATGTTCATTGTTTACAAAGAGTTCCATTTCCCAGTCCACGGCCCCAAAGTGGAGCATTATTTCTTTTCCATTGTATTTTTTGGGTAGTTTAAACCCTCTTTCGTACCACAGCGTTTGATGTGGTGATACCCTTTTTACAACACCCGATAAAGCAGATTCTACCGGATAGGGAACTAAAATTTTTCCATCAAATTCGGCTGGTTTATCATCTCCTTTACTGATCGCATAATTCCATAATCCGTTTAAATTCATCCATTCTTTACGAACTAACTGCGGACGAGGATATTCCGGCCAGGGTGTTGTTGATGAAACCTCCGCGGCGTAGGTTGTGAGCAGGTCATTGGAAGCCGGTTTCCAGTTTTCATTGGTATTGTTTTTACAACCGATGAAGAGGTACACGAATAAAAACACGAGTACTTTAAATAAATTCATTTTATACTATTTCTGTTAATGGCGGTATAATTAATGGAATAAGAATTTATACCAATCTGGATAACCAACAGTTTGCCACCTACCTTCAAATCCAAGCCACAGAAAAAACAAAATACAGATTATACAAGCTGTATATATAAATCGCTTTGATCTAATAAATTTAGTCAGCAAAATATAGATCATGCAAACAAATAAGCAGATAAGCGGTATAACAACAACGTTAAAAAGTGCTCCAAGACTAGCTCCAGACATATCACCCGATCCGGCAATAACAAAACACACCAAAGCTCCAAATAAAATCGTAACTGCTCCTTTTGCTCGGAGAGTTAAAGGTTTCGTGTAATCGAGGTTAGACATCAGAATAATTCTCCTTCCTGCGCCCCCGGGGTTAAACCGAGATGCTCATAAGCTTTTGGTGTAGCTTGTCTTCCACGAGGTGTACGCTTGATAAAGCCTTCCATAATTAAGAAGGGTTCATAGACTTCTTCAATAGTGCCGCCTTCTTCTCCTACGGCTGTAGCTATGGTGGTAATACCTACCGGGCCGCCGCCAAATTTTTCAATAATGGCACGTAGAATGCGGTTGTCCATATCATCAAGGCCGTACTTATCTACATTAAGTGCTTTTAAGCCGTATTCTGCAATAGCTTTATCTATGATACCACTTCCTTTTACCTGGGCAAAGTCACGTATTCGGCGCAATAGTGCGTTGGCAATACGAGGAGTTCCACGGCTTCTGCGGGCAATTTCTTTCGCGCCTGCATCCAACATTTCTATGTTTAATATCCCGGAAGACCGGTTTAAAATACCTTCAATGGTTTTTGCATCGTAATATTCCAAACGCGACGTAATGCCAAAGCGCGAGCGCAAAGGCGATGAAAGCAGACCTGATCTGGTTGTAGCGCCTACTAAGGTGAACGGACTTAATTCAATTTCAATGGTACGGGCATTAGGTCCGCTCTCCACCATAATATCGATTTTATAATCTTCCATAGCACTGTAGAGATATTCCTCCACAACGGTGCTCAAACGATGAATTTCATCGATAAACAATACATCGTTAGGTTGCAGATTAGTAAGCAGTCCGGCCAAATCGCCCGGTTTTTCCAACACGGGGCCTGAGGTGGTTTTAATCTCCACTCCCAATTCATTGGCTATAATATATGCCAGAGTTGTTTTACCCAGGCCAGGCGGGCCATGAAGTAATACATGATCTAATGCTTCGTTGCGCAGTTGAGCTGCTTTGATGAATACTTTAAGGTTATCAATTAGCTGCGGTTGACCGGCAAAGTCATCTATTAACTGCGGCCGCAACACATTTTCCACTTCTTTCTCCGCAGGAGAAAGTGCTTCATTAGTTGCCGATAGGAAATCTTCGCGCATAGCGATAAAGTTATTGGTTATTGCTGAATTGGTAAAATAGGATGAATTCGATAGCTTGTTTAGAGTTTTCTAAAGCTTAAAAGTTTTCAGGTGTAACACACTCCGATTTGTCGGCTGCTCGTGCCGCACTTCGCTTCGCTCAGTGCAGGCTTGCTCATACTTCGCAGGACAAATCTCCCCTCTCAAGAGGGGAATACACACCCTGAAATGTGTGCCGCTAATCCTTCGACAAGCTCAGTACCTCGCGGGATCTTTCTCCTCAACCGAATAAGTTGTTATTCGACAGGTCCTCGTTATTTAGTTAATTTAATACGCTACGGAAAATTTACCTTCGGTTAAAACGGCCGTGTCACCCGAAGTCAAACTAGATGCATTAAACTCAAAGGTGCCTTCAATTAAAGATCCTACAGTATGTTTGGTTATGGTCATGGTTCCATTATCAGCACCTAAAATTTTTGAAGTGCCAATATGATACTGCGCATCAGCCATTGTCAAATTATTATAAGTTCCTATGGCAATATTTTCATCTACAAATAGTGCTATTGATTTGTCATCAGAGGCATTGTCGCCAGATATGGCTAGAATACCCATATGCTTACCTGCAGCAATACTTGTGGCCTCCCACAATGTACCATCAATTTTTACGGACAGGCTTTTATTGTTGGAATTACCGGTCTCTAATACATAAGGTATATTGGTAAACCGTCCCCTGGTGATAATATGAGAGGTTTGATTGTTCGGATTATATACTCGGGCTTCAAAAGTGCCGCTCATTAAAAGTTTTGTGGCATTGACATCGGTAACTATCACAGTTCCTCCAGAGTTGCCAACAAGTGTTGGAGCCACGAAGGGGGAACCACCAACTGAAGTTTGGTAACTGATGATATCCTGTATAGGTAGTTCCAAAGGATAAAACCCAGGAGTTGTTGATGATGTTAAAGTGATTACAATCGTTTCACCCGATGCCGAAACTCCGGTAACATTTAATACTCCGTTGACAATAGCACCTGACACCTGATCGGTCATCCAGTTTTGTCCATCGATAACGGCTGTCATTGTTCCATTTATTTGTTCATCCGGATTAAATTCATCTGCACAGCCCTGAACTATAATTGCCAGGCTAAGTAGTAGCCAGGTAATTCCAATATAACTTCTCATATTCAACATACTTTAAGTGGCAGTAACCTTCTTATAAATTTGTTATCAAAAATAAATCAACTGAAATCGTTAATTAAATCCTCTCGACTAAATCAATTCGACACAGCCGGCTTCAGAATACCGATAATCGGTTTCTTACTCAAGTATTTCTTAGCTACATTTTTAATGTCCTCTGCACTTAGGGCATTTACCCTTTGCTCAGTTTTTAAGATGCTGTAAGGATCCAGGTTATTGAAAGCCGAACTGTACAAATTATTCATCCAATATCCGTTCTTTTTAAGATTTTCCTTGTGCTCCAATAGCTGATTTTCCTTTATCTTACTCAAGTCCTCGGCCGTAGGTCCGTTAGTAGCTATTTTTTTGAGTTCTGCCAAAGCTGCATCTGCCAGGGTTTGTGCGTTAGCCGGACTACATGGAAACCCGATAGTAAACCGATAATTGCCATAAGGCAATTTACTTAAGCCCCCACGAGCTCCCGCCCCATACACTCCGCCCTTTTCCTCGCGCAATTGCTCTATTAGCTTAATAGATAAAATTTCAGCCAATGATTCCATGTAATAATCTTCATCTTCATCGTATTCTGTTTCACCCGTAAAAAGAATATTAACCTGACCTACATCCTCACTACCTTTTTTAACCAAAATTTCGTGGCTGCCGGTTATCGGACGGTATCCTGTATCCCGGTATTTTTCAACTTTGTCTGTTGAAGGCAGGCTTCCAAGGTAGGTTTTCGCATATTCCTTTAATTTATTTTCATCTATGTTACCAACAAAGAAGAAGTTAAAGCCATTTGCGTTCGAAAAACGTTTAGTATAAATGTCGTAAGCTCTGTCATAATCTGCATTATTCCAGTCTTCTTCAGTCGGAAAGCCTGTATAGCGCGCATTATGGCCATAAACTTTTTTGTTAAACTGGTCAGAAAAATAGGTGTTAGGATCAGAAAGCATATTTTTGGTAAAGCCCTGTTGTTTGGCTATATAAGACTTAAATGCCGATTCATCTTTGTTTAAAGCCGTAAAGTATAAATGCGTTAGCTGAAACAATGTCTCAAAATCCTTAGGTGTTGAAGAGCCGCTTAAACCTTCCGAAAGACCTCCGAGAGACGAATTCACCCTTACTATTTTACCTGTTAAAATTTTATTTAAATCGTTGATGCTAAAGCCGTTAATACCTGCTTCATCCAGGCCGCCGGTTGCCAGGCTTATTTTTTTATATTCCTCATCAGATAAAAGTGAAGTACCTCCATACCGAAAGGCCTGCATTATGATTTCGTCGTTTTTAAAATCGGTAGGCTTGTAAATTACTTTAACTCCGTTGTTCAACACGAAGGATTTGGTTCCCAGCTTCTCATCAGTATCTTCTGATAAAATAGTGCCGGGCTTGGGTGCCTCGGTCATTAAATTGCTTGCCAGTTCCTTATCTTCATAAGGTTCTATTTGCGCACTTTGAACATCAGTTAGCAACTCTCTAACGGCAGCTTCTTCTACTTTCTTTAAGCCTTCCTTTTCCGGTCCGGTTAAAATGATGACTCTGTTATCTTCTCTCAAATAGTCATTAATTAAGCTGTTGACTTCATCCAACTTAATTGATGGCAACAGTTCATTGTATTTTTTGAATTCCCATTCAATAGAGGGGATTGGCTCTCCTTCCAGAAAGTGACTAATGTATTGTCCCACTATTCTGCCGGATTCAATTTTCTCTCTTTCGTTGTATGTTTTCTCCATGGAAGCGAGAAGATCCTTTTTAGCCCTTTCAAACTCGCCATTTTTAAATCCGAATTTTCTAACGCGTTCGTTTTCGGTGAGCAAGGCATTCAAGCCTTTTAATTGATCTGTTTCACCCACAAAAGCAAAACTGGAGTATGCATTTTTATATCTGCTCCATGTACCTCCGTAAGAGGATGAACCGAAAATAAAGGGTGGATCTGCACTGTTGCGTAACTCATCCAAGCGGTTATTAATCATTTTGGAGAACAATCTGTTTCTCAACATGTCGCGATAATCGTTAACAGTTTCTGCTATCTTAACCGGCTTAGGGTCCTTATAGTAAACTCTTACCACACTAAATGGAGCTTCTTTGTCACTGGCAGTAGAGATAAATGTTTCTGCATGATCGGGAACTTTATACTCCACTCTCGGTCTAATGTTTTCAGGATTTTTAAGATCACTGAACTTTTCCTTAATTCTCTTTTCAATATCATCTACATCAATATCTCCTACCGCAATTACGGCCATCAGATCGGGTCTGTACCAGTCTTTGTAAAATCTTCTAATGGCTTCGTGGTCAAAGTTTTCAATAATCTCTTTTTTACCAATGGGCAGTCGTTCGGCATACCTTGAATTGTACATGAGTTTTGGTAAGTACCGTTCAAGCATACGCTTATCGGCTCCCAGTCCGGTACGGTATTCTTCAATAATTATACTGCGTTCTTTATCAATTTCTTCATCGGTAAGCAACGCATTGCCGGCCCAGTCTCTTAATACCTGTAGGCCTGTATCCAGTATGCCCGATTTATGGCTTGGTATGGGCAGTATGTAAACGGTTTCATCAAAGCTGGTATAGGCATTTAAGTGTGCTCCAAATTGCACCCCTATCGACTGCAAATAATCAACCAACTCATTTTTTTCAAAAGTTTTTGTACCGTTGAAGTTCATGTGTTCCATCATGTGCGCAAGACCCAGTTGATCTTCATCTTCCAAAATGCTGCCTGCATTAACAGCCAGGCGTAACTCTACTTTATCGTCCGGTTTAGGGTTGTGTCTTATATAATACCGCAGGCCATTAGGTAAAATACCCAGGCGAACATCATCATCAACAGGAATGTAATCGGAGTGCTTATTTTCAACAATAATCTCCTTTGTGGTTTGAATATCTTTTTTAGTGCAAGAACCAATGGTGAATAAAACCAAGGTGCTGAGAAAGAAGGTAATAGATTGATTTGTTAATTTCATACCTGCGAATTTAATATTGATTTAGAAGATATTTTACTTTTTATTTAAATTTGTTTGTTATGAAATTAATACTGTTAAGAAAAGTACTGGTAACGGTTCTTCTAATAGCCCCACTTGCCCTTATAGGACAAAAGAAATTCAAATCTAAAGAATATGCCTGCCAGGTTAAGTTTCCTGAGCATTACATGCGAGAGGCTCCCCAGCCGGAAGATGATGCCCGCCTTATAGTTGGAGCACAAGGCGGCGAAATGAGCTATCAATTAAAGATTATTGAACACGACAGCCGCGTTGAAGGTACTCCGGGTCTGGCAGATGAAAGCATAAACGCATTTGCCCAATCGGTTGATGGTAATAAATTGGATTCTAAAAACTGGAAAGTTAAAAAACGGTACGGAATGCAATCTACGTTAAGTATCCCCGACCACAAGGTTAGGTATTTTGTAATTTATCAGGATAATATTGAATATCAATTAATGGTTAAAGGACGTGAGGGTTACTTTGAGGTTAAGGATGAAGAAAAGTTTCTCAAAAGTTTTAAACTAGGTAAGCTAAAGCGACCTAAAGAAAAAAAGAAGAAAAAACGGAAGAAAGACAAGTGAGAAACTCGCTTAACCTGACAGGTTAGGCGATCGAAACTGTGACTTTAAGTGTAACGTGAATAATGGATAAGATTAATGCCGAATTTGTCATCATTTTTGGTCAAAAATGCCGCCAAATTCTCACGTTTTTCACTTTGTAGCCTGGGGTTTTCGCCCCAGGCTACAAATATTAAGCTCCTACGGAGCTTTTTCCGTCTAAATTTAGGTTATCCGTTATTCATGTTAAGTGTACTAAAAATCATAGACTGGAGAAAACTGGTGTACTCCAAAAGGTAACCTAATCAGTAACCTGACAGGTTATGAGACCGAAATTGTGACTTAAGTGAACTATAATTCAAAGACAGGAGAAAAATGGTGTAACTCCAAAAGTTAACCTAACCAGTAACCTGACAGGTTATGAAACCGAAATTGTGACTTAAGTGAACTATAATTCAAAGACAGGAGAAAAATGGTGTAACTCCAAAAGGTAACCTAACCAGTAACCTGACAGGATAGGCGATCGAAATTGTGACTTTAAGTGTACTATTCAAAGACTGGAAAAAAATGGTATAACTCCAAAAGGTAACCTAACCAGTAACCTGACAGGATAGGCGATCGAAATTGTGACTTTAAGTGTACTATTCAAAGACTGGAAAAAAATGGTATAACTCCAAAAGGTAACCTGTCAGGTTACATATACGCAATGATCTCATCGCCGAATGCCGAGCACGAAATTTCTGTTGAGCCTTCAATTCCACGGGCAAAGTCGTATGTTACGCGTTTACCCTTAATGGCTCCGGCAATGCCAGTCTGTATAAGATCGCCGGCTTCCGGCCAGCCCATATAATCGAACATCATTACACCACTTAAAATTACTGAGCTCGGATTTACCTTGTCCATTCCGGCATATTTAGGAGCTGTACCGTGTGTGGCTTCAAATATAGCCAGGCCATTTTCGTAGTTAATATTAGCTCCCGGAGCGATACCAATTCCACCTACCATTGCTGCCAGAGCATCGGAGATATAGTCGCCGTTCAAATTGAGTGTGGCAATAACATCATAGTTTTTAGGTCGAAGAAGGATTTGCTGTAAAAAATTATCCGCAATTACATCCTGAATAATGAGTTTTCCATCAGCTTCTGCCTTAGATTGCGCTTCGTTGGCAGCTGCTTTACCGTCTTTTTCGGCTATCACATCCCACTGACGCCAGGTAAACACTTTATCACCATATTCTTGTTCGGCTACATCGTAACCCCAATTTTTGAAGCCACCTTCGGTAAATTTCATAATGTTGCCCTTGTGCACAAGGGTTACATTTTTGTACTTCTTTCTAAGTGCGTAGTCAATAGCACTACGTACCAATCTTTTTGTGCCTTGTATGGAAACCGGCTTAACACCAATAGAAGATGTTTTTGGGAAACGGATCTTATCCACGGCCATTTCATCCGTAAGGAAGTCGATCACTTTTTTCGCTTCATCCGTTCCTTGCATCCACTCAATTCCGGCATAAATATCTTCGCTGTTTTCCCTAAAGATTACCATATCCACTACTGCCGGATCCTTTACCGGACTGGGTACACCATCAAAGTACTCAATAGGCCGTACGCAGGCAAAGAGATCCAAAACCTGCCTAAGGGCAACATTTAACGACCGTATTCCTCCTCCGATTGGAGTCGTCAACGGGCCTTTAATTCCAACCAAATGCTCTTTAAAAGCATCTAGTGTTGCCTGGGGCAACCACTCACCTGTATTATCAAATGCTTTCTGTCCGGCTAACACTTCTTTCCATTCTATTTTTCTGCTTCCGCCATAAGCTTTTTCTACCGCTGCATCAAACACTTTTTCGGCCGCAGGCCAAATGTCAACTCCAATTCCATCGCCTTCTATGTAGGGTATAATTGGGTTGTTGGGAACATTGAGTTTTCCATTTTGCATTGTGATCTTCTCGGACATATTGTTAGTTTGAATTATTGAAGTTTGTTGAGGGCGCAAAGGTAGTTATTGGAGTTGGAAGTTGGAAGTGTGAGGGAGGGCTGGGGACCGATGACTGATCACGAATGATGGATGATGAAAGGATGCCGCCTGCTAATGACTATGTGTAACCTTGAACTCAATTATAGCGTCATAGTTCTATGTACGATAAGTTAAGGGTAAACAAATGGGTAATACCATTTTCAATATTAGTTCTCGTATTGTGCCTGGTTTTCGGAGGTATTATGTCGGCTGTATTACCTGTTGACCCTATTTACAGCAGTCCGTTTTATATGGCCATTGGTGCTATACTAATTGCCCTTCTACTTAATAAACCGAAACAGTTGTACTTAACATCTCAACCGCGGTGGAATAAATTTCATTACTATTTAGTACCGCTGGCGGCCACATTTCTGATACCCTTTTTATTCGGTGGATATAAAAGTTTTCCTGACAAATGGCACGGCATAAGCATGCTGTTTGTTGGCGTTGCCGAAGAAGTTATTATGCATGCCATTGCCATGGGAAGTATGATAATGGCATGGGGCCGTAGTAAAAAAGGATTGTTAAAGGCAGCTATCATAAGTTCAATGATTTTTGGTCTGGTACATTTAATAGCCATTCCGCAAGATGCCGGAAACATACATTGGGTGTATTTTAAGGTGGCCACGGTGTTTTTCGCTTTTCTTATTAGCATGGGTTTTGCCGGACTTGTGCATGAAACCAATACGGTGTGGCTTGCGGCCATTATGCATGGTATTATCGACACGGTAATTGGCAATATTGGCGACCCTGAAAAAATTGATCTAATACTTGGAAACTGGGGTTTAACCGAAAGTATTGTTTCCATTGCCGCAGCTTTGCCTCTCGGGCTTTTCGGGTATTGGCTATTGGTGAAAGGTTTTAAGAGGTAAGTTTTTATACTTCAATCAACTCGCCCTTTATTAAAGGTCTGCTATTAGCAGATAATTGAATATGTATTCTGCCCAAATATTGTCCGCCCCAACCGGTCTGTGCAATGTTTACGATTTTATTTTGCTTGTTGTTTATGGTAATTGGCCGATGAAGAACAGTATGCGAGTGCCCGCCGATGATGAGATCTATACCTGAGCTTTCTGCTGCCATTTTCTTATCCTTTTCCAAACCTGAATGAGAGAGTAGTACCGCTAAGTGGCAATGTTTTTCAAACCTTAACTTATATGCTAATCTGTTTATTTTTTCATCATCGTTACCGGCTCCGGCCATGATTATTCCAACTCTGATTCTTCCTTTATTTATGATTTTATAATCAAGTTGGGTGTGATTAAAATTCACTGCATCATAGGCTATCAGGTCACTCGGGCTTACATAATTTGTCATGTAAAATATGGGGTGTGTCATGTCGCCGGCATCAACAACTATTGTATCAGATGCTTCCTTTTTAACCGCCTTAATTTTTGCTGCTACTTGTTTTATCCTGTCTGTACTGGTCGCACCGGAGTGCAAATCGTTGGTATGGATGATGGTGAGGGTTTTGGACACTGAGATATTTGCAGGTGAGGAATGAGGTATTGTAAGAGATGCAGCGGTGAGGGCGGTGAGGCTTAAAAATTGGCGTCTGGTAACCCCCCTTTGTCCTTCGGACATTTCCCTCCTTGCCCTTCGGGAATTTTCCTTTTGTCCTTCGGGCGTATGGATATAGTAAGTCTTTGTCCCCGATAGACGGGCGTTTCTTCCTTCAGTGAGAGGGGAATATCCTGATGATAATCGGGACGAAGAGGGCTTATTTTCTATCCTCCTCACCTATTAGGAATATCAGCTTTCGTAAATTCATACAACTCATTGGCTTCTTTCTCTTTAAACTCTTTCACTAAATGCAGCGCATCGGGCACTACATCACTGCAAATAATGATCAATGAACCTTCTTCGGCATTTTCTATGGCATAGGTTATGGCTTCGGTTTCACTCGGAATTACCGTTAATTTCTTGTTCGGATCAACCTTTTTAATTCCCCGCTGCATAAATTCTATCAGTTCTTTTTCAGTTCGTCCCCGCAGGTTTTTATCCTGACGAATGATTATCTCATCAAACATTTCCGCAGCTATTTCCCCTATCTCTACATTGTCTTTTTCTCTCCTATCGCCAATACCGGCAATAATGCCCACTTTTGGTGAGTGATCAAGATTCTCAATAAACTTTTGCAATGCTCTCAAACCGGCCGGATTATGCGCATAATCCAACAGCACATGAAAATTCCGGAAAGCGAACATGTTCAGCCTGCCGGGTGTTTGCGACGGCGAAGGAATAAAGGATTCTAACGAATTTCTAATATCATTTAGTGAAAAACCATTGATGTAACCTGTGAGCACGGCAGGAAGGACATTCTGGATCATGAACTTGGCCTTGCCTCCATAGGTAAGCGGAATGTTTACAGCCTTGGTCACGCGCATTTTCCAATCGCCTTTACAAATAGTAATAAAGCCGTCTTCATAAACCGCACTTAAGCCTCCTCTCCTGGCGTGTGCTTTGAGTCTTGGATTTTTCTCATTCATTGAAAAGAAAGCCACATTACACTCCAGTTTACGGTGCATGGCATATACTCTGTCATCATCGGCATTTAATATGGCGTAGCCCTCATGATGAACAGCTTCCGGAACAATTCCCTTCATTTTAGCCATTTGATCAACGGTGTTTATTCCCCGCAGGCCTAGGTGATCTGCCGCTACATTGGTTACTATTCCAATATCGCATTTTCCAAAGCCCAAACCGGAGCGTACCATGCCTCCCCGGGCCGTTTCCAATACTGCAAAATCCACGGTTGGATCTTTAAGTACAAATTCTGCACTAACCGGACCGGTACAATCTCCGGCCATGAGCAATTCATTTTGAATATAGACTCCGTCAGATGTAGTAAAGCCAACGTGATATCCCTGCATTTTTACCATGTGGGCAATGAGCCTTGTAGTTGTGGTTTTACCATTGGTGCCCGTAACAGCTACAATGGGTATTCTGCTATCGGCTCCCGGCGGAAAAAGCATATCCACTACCGGTTCGGCTACGTTACGCGGCAGGCCTTCAGTGGGTGCAAGGTGCATTCTAAAACCCGGAGCAGCGTTCACTTCCAAAATGGCTCCTTTGGTTTCCCTTAGCGGTTTGCTAATGTCGTTGGTCATTACATCTATTCCGCAAATATCCAGACCAATAATTCGGGCAATGCGTTCTGCCATTACAATATTTGACGGATGAACAATATCCGTTACATCGGTAGAGGTGCCTCCGGTGCTCAGGTTGGCGGTATCCTTCAGGTGAAGGATATCACCCTTTTTAAGTATCGAATCCAATTTCAGTCTTTTCTTTTTAAGGATGTTTCTGGTCATATCATCCACTTTTATCAAAGTGAGCACTTTTTCATGACCAATACCACGCCTTGGATCTGCATTTACCTTATCTATCAATTCCTGAATGGTTGATTTTCCATCGCCTTTTATGTGAGCAGGTGTACGCAGTGCTGCAGCCACCAATTTGTAGTTGATTACCAACAACCGATAATCATCGCCGGTAATGTACTGCTCCACAATTACCGAGCGCGACACATCCTTGGCCGCTTCAAAAGCCTTTAAAGCCTGTTTTTCGGTCTTTACATTTGTGGTGATGCCTCTACCGTGATTTCCACTAATGGGTTTTATTACCAATGGAAAGCCCACATACTCAACCGCTTCCTTAAGGCCGCGTTCTGTTCTTATGATATCGCCTTTCGGTACCGGAATTTCAGCTTGTTCCAAAAGATACTTGGTATCTTCTTTATCACACGCCAACTCAACTGCTATACTGCTTGTATCGCTGGTTACGGTAGCTTGTATTCTCTTTTGATTCGCTCCGTACCCTATCTGACAAAGTGAATACTTATTTAAGCGTATCCACGGAATTCCACGGTTCTGCGCTTCCCGGATAATACTGGCCGTACTTGGCCCCAAACGCTCTCTGTCGCGCAGTTCACGCATGTAGGTTATGTCTTCCTCCAAATCATACTCTTCTCCCTCTATGAGAGCTTCAGCAATACGAACTGCTGCACGTGCGGCGTACTTTCCTACTTTCTCTTCCATGTACGCAAACACTACGTTATATACCCCTTCTTCACCGTATCCGCGCGTTCGACCAAAGCCTACATCCATACCGGCCATAGTTTGAATTTCAAGGGCTATGTGCTCTATCACATGTCCCATCCAGGTGCCTTCTTTAACTCGTTGATAGAATCCACCGGCTTCACCCACAGAGCATCTATGTTCGTACAAACCGGGTAAGAGCTTTTTCATTCGTCCGAAAAAACCACGTATCTTATTGGTGGGTCGTTTTTCCAGCTCTTCCAGATCAAGTACCATTACAATTAATTTGTGACGACGAATTGACCAGTAGTTTGGACCGCGCATTACCCTTATTTCCCGGATTTTCATTTTGTTGATTTAAGTTGTGATGTGTTCTCTAATTTAGCTCCCCAAATTAGAAAATCTATTTTTTGGGAACTGACATTTTTAAAGGAACATTAATTCCGATAGGCGGAAACGAGGATAAAGGCCGCGATAACGATGAATTACACACACTCGATTTTATTGAAAACGGCATTTTATCGCGAGTGGTGAAAGAAGCCGGCGGTAATGATTCATACATTGTTGTATTGCCTACAGCCTCAAGTATTCCGGTTGAAGTTGGACAAAATTATAAAGAGGCTTTTGGAAAGTTGGGTTGCGATCATGTTGAGATCTTGAATATCAGAAACAGCGAACACGCTACCGATCATATTATATTAAAGAAGTTGGAACAGGCCGATTGCATTATGTTTTCAGGAGGCGATCAATCAAAAATTGTAGATGCAGTTAGGGGTAATGCCATGCACGAACTGTTAAAATACCGCCTGAAAAATGATGACGTGGTTATAGCCGGAACCAGTGCAGGAGCCATGGCCATGGCCGATGAGATGATAGCAGGCGGTAAGAGTGCCGATGCTTTTTTCAAAGGCAATTTACGAATGCGAAAAGGTTTAGGACTTATTCCGGAATTAATGTTGGATAGCCACTTTATACAGCGCGGACGTTTTGGACGGGTAGCCGAGGCCATTGCCAGGTATCCGGATAATTGGGGAGTGGGTCTGGCAGAGGATACCGGCCTTGTTATTAAAAACCGCAACGAGGCGGAAGTAATTGGCAGCGGCATGGTAATCATATTTGACGGAAGCGAGCTTTCGCATAACAATCATGATGTTTTGGATGTAGATACACCCATGTCCATAAGCAATATTAAAGTGCACATACTGGCTAACAGTGACCGTTTTATGATAGATCGTAAAGAGTTATTTGTACTTCCTTTGGAAGCAGAGTTTAACCGATAGCCAAAGAGTTCCTCTACCGGTTTGTGTTTGGCATCGTCTTACTAATTAAAATGTATATGAGATCAATAGTTTTCTGCCATCCCGTCAGAGCCTTCGACTCGTAACACAATTTTTATGAAATTTGGAGTTTTAAAGAGACTCTGACGGAAGGCCACACCTAGATCGAAATCTTCTGATTACCTGAATGGCAGACGATCCCAAGATTGTAAAAAATACTTTAGACATACTTATGAAAATCCCTAATTATTTGGTCAAATTCTCACGTTTTTCACTTTGTAGCCCGGTGTTTTCACCCCAGGCTAAAAATATTAAGCTCCTACGGAGCTTATCCCGCCCGAATTTAGTTATCCATTAGTCACATTAATGAAGTGATCTAAGGTTCCACTTTTTTCATTTAATTACTTCATCTTTAAGTGGCATTACAAAAAGTGATGACGCATTAACATAGCCTGTATGAATATCCTTATTGACCTAATAATAATTTTGGCCGGCTCGGCAACCGTGCTGTTTATAAGCACCAAGCTAAAGCTGCCTTCTATTGTGGGTTTTCTTGTGGCCGGAGCATTGGTAGGACCCTATGGTATAGAGTTAATATCTACAGCCGAAGAGGTAAATGTAATGGCCGAAATTGGTATTCTGTTGCTTTTATTTTCCATAGGTATTGAATTCTCCCTCGATAAACTCATTCAATCGCGCAAGTACGTATTGGTTGGTGGTGCATTGCAAGTAGGACTAAGCGTTCTTATATATTTCCTGGGAGCCTTTTTCTTCGGATTAAACCTTAACCAGGCCATATTTGTGGGCATGCTCTTTGCCATGAGCAGCACAGCCATTGTGTTACAACTCTTTCAGGAAAAAGGTTGGATGAATACCTTATTCGGCAAATCATCTGTGTCGATACTTATTTTTCAGGATATCATTATTATTCCTATGATGTTGCTTGCTCCCTATTTAAGTAATTCGGGGAGTGACAATGCCAGCTCTTTCGGAAAAGTAGGTCTGGGAGTTTTATTGGTTATTGTAGTTGTTTTCGCTGCCCGTAAGTTGGTTCCTGCTTTGATCAGAACTATTGTTCACACAAAAAATCAGGAATTATTTCTGCTTACAATAATTGTTATATGTTTTGCCACGGCATTTGCCACCCAGCAACTTGGCTTAAAACTGGCACTGGGGGCTTTTTTGGCCGGTTTAGTAATATCAGAGTCGGAATACAGCTACGAAGCACTCAAGAATATCATGCCTTTTAAAAAGATCTTTACAGCCATATTTTTTATATCGGTTGGTATGTTACTAAACCTGGGTTTTGTAGCGCAAAACCTGCCTTTACTGTTAGGTCTTACGGCATTGGTAATGCTTGTTAAGTTTTTAATAATTGTGCCTGTGGCCTATGCCCTCGGTATAGGAACTAAAAATGCCATTATTACCGGATTGGTGCTCTGCCAGGTAGGTGAATTTGCCTTTATTTTATCAAAAGTAGGTTTGGATTCGGCTATACTTTCTGAATATACTTACCAGGTTTTCCTTGCCGTGTCCATACTTTCCATGACACTCTCAGCCATTATTATGGGCTATACGCCGCAAATAGCCGAAAAACTGGTGAAATCGCCCATTTTGGCTCCAATACTTGGTAAACTAAAACTGCATAAGGACATTTTACCGAGTCCGTGCGGTTTAGATGATCATACCGTTATCATAGGTTTTGGCCCGGGAGGAAAAAGAATAGCAGGTCATCTGAGCAGTAAGGGAGCTCCAGTTTCGGCCATTGAGTTAGATGAACGAAATATTGATGAAGACGATCACAAGCTTGGTAGTATTATTATAGGCAATGCAGAAGATACAGAGGTGTTGAACCGGGCGGCTGTTGCATCTGCCCGGCAAATCATTATCACACTTTCTCAGGCCAGTTTAACTGAAAGTGTAACCAGTAAAGCCAGAAAATTAAATCACAGTGCCAAAATTATTGTCCGATCGAAATATGCAAGTGAAATAGAACATCTGGAAAAACTTGGTGCCAATGAGGTAATTCCGGAAGAAATAACCTTTGCCGAAAGGATCTCTTCAACTGCGTAGGGAGTATAAACCGGTCAATATATCTTTACTTCGTATCTCCCTCCGCTCGACCTGCAAGCCCTGTACATTCCTTCGCTGCAAAAGGGCATGGTTATGTTGCCGTAAACATCCAAGGCTATGAGGCCACCATCACCTCCAATAGCAGGTTGTTTTTCCTTAATGACTATTCGGCAGGCTTCTTCAAGACTAACGCCTTTGTATTCCATTAAGGCAGAAACATCATAGGCACTTACAGCACGCATAAAATACTCACCATCGCCTGTACAGGAAACCGCACAGGTTTTGTTATTGGCATAGGTGCCTGAGCCAATTACAGGGCTGTCGCCTATGCGGCCAAAGCGTTTATTGGTCATACCGCCGGTTGAGGTGGCGGCAGCTACATTTCCATGTACATCCAATGCCACAGCTCCTACGGTACCTTTTAAATTTTTTGGTTGTTCGGTATGGTCAAGCTGTACTTTATCCGTGTGCTTAATTTGCTGCCATTGTCTGTATCGAAATTCATTGTAGAAATACTCTTGCTTTTCTAAGGACAGCCCATGGTTACGCGCGAATTGCTCTGCACCCTCTCCACTTAGCAACACATGAACCGAGTGTTCCATTACTTTCCGGGCCAGTGATATAGGGTTTTTTACTTGTTTCACCAGAGTAACGGCACCTGCTTCTAAATTACTTCCATCCATTATACTCGCATCCATTTCGTGCTTGCCTTCGGCTGTAAATACCGATCCGCGACCGGCATTAAATAAAGGTGAATTCTCCAACTCAATAACTGCGGCCTCCACGGCATCGACCGCCGAACCGTTAGACTCCAATACTTTGAATCCGGCATTGAGTGCCACCTTCAGCGCAGATGTATAGGCCTTTTCCTTTTCAGCCGTCATGCTGGTTTTGGTAATGGTTCCGGCTCCGCCGTGTATGGCTAATGAGATCATATTGCAATTAGAATCAAAACTTCAATCAAAATTTAGGAACTGCCCAAGATAATAATTCACCCAATACTAATTCACCAAAACCCAGCTAATACCTACCCGGTAAACAAAGTCGTGATTTGGCAACCGGTAGCCTACAAAGGTCGGTTTCTTTGGTCTTAAAAAATCATCTAACCTGTCTAATCTTCCGAAAAGGCGCGCCCTGGAAAGTTGAAAAGATGCAAAGAAGTTAATTTCAGGCTGTCCGGCATACTCTAATGAAGCTTCGTGAAACTGCCCGAGAGCCGGATCAAAACCATCCAAATTATACTTTGGCACGTAAGCTACTTCCAACCCTGTTTTAGCAGATAATTTATTTTTGAACAAAGGGCCTTTGTAAAATACATCTGCACGAGCCAGAAAATTAGGAACACGCACCGATTTATCATTGCTAGATGTTTGGTACCATCCTCTCAGATTACTTTCAAACTTACCAAAACGGAAATACTTGTGTAAACCGAGCAATACATAACTCACGCTGCCATTATCCTGAACAGGAAGATGCTCTGTATTATAATAAAGCACATTGCTTGCATTGGTGAAACGGACCGAAGCGGTAAGGCCTAACACATCATTAGCATACTCCGCTCCTATACTTCTCGCATTTATTTTATCGAAATTATTGTTGAAGTTATAGTGATTAGACACCAGCTTTTGGCTCGTATAATGTGGCTCCTGATTAAGCCATTCTATATAAGCACTAAGCTTGCCAACAGCTCCGGTAAGATCATAACCCAGGTCGCCCCGCAAATAATAATCGCCCTGCCTGTAGTTTAACAAATGGTAAGCTCCTTTGGCACTATACAATACGCGCGCTGTATCGGCCGGATTACTTCCAAGCTTGCCTCCAACCACCAAATCTGATAATTCATCTGTAAAACCCGCGTTACCTTCCAAATTATAAGTTGTAAACCGGGCATAAGCATCGGCCAAAAAGTTTTGGTACTGCAACGATCCATCTTCACCCAGTTTATTTCCAAGCCAGCGAAGACGGCCTTCATTTGAAAGAGATTTTACAATTAAGGTGTCTGCCGTTGGCCCATCAGGGTTGATCAGAAAGTTGGTAAAGAACAGTGAATCTTTATTCGGACTATCATAACGGTACAGGTCTTTTTTATACTGAAAAACGTGCTGAATTCTGAATGCAGGCACCAATTCATTGTCAACAACGGTGTCATTGATCTGCAGTTTAACAAGTTTGCCAATATCGTAGCTATTCTGAATTCTTAAATTGTTACCCTTATACTTGCTATCTCCATCGCTGATACGAACCGGAATACTTCGCCTTCGGTTAAAATCTTCATTACTGAAATAATCAGTGGTATCAACAATACCGCCCATTTCTCCCACTACGTACTTGTTAAATATATAGTGAGCAACCATGTTAAACCGCTTATTCTTTCCCTGGTACCACGCATGACCACCAAAGCGGTTATGATCTACTTCCTGATTGGCATAAATGCCGTTGGTTACCAACCGTTCGTACTGAAAACCCACATTCATTCCCCTGCCCCAGTTTTGCGTGTGCTCCAGATCAAACACATTTTCACGTTCAGTGCCGCTCACAAAACGCATTTTGGTAAAAGGTCGCTGGGCTTTGTAATACTTGATGTCTTTATCAAGCATTTTATAATCAGCGTATTGATTAAAACCTATGTCAAGGTTTTCCGAGTAAGGCTGCAGCCAGGTTAAGGGATATAAGGGTCGGCCATTTACACCCAAATGCCTTGTAGGCTCTTTGGTTGATTGCGCTACCTGATATCTGTGCACATCATCAATTTCAAATTCTACTTTTTTACGGGTTAATGTTTGATCATATACCCTAATAATAGTGCGAAAATTTATGGTGTCGGTGTTTTTATATATGATCTGACCTGTGGTATCAATGGGTTGGTCCAGCGTATCTGTTTCAAAGAAAATGTCGTCATCTCCTCCGAAGCCGCGGGGCTCATCAACCGGTCTGGTAACCTGGGCATTATTTATTCCGGCAAAAAACTGCAGGAGTAAAACAACCAAATATGTATTGTATTTATGCAAAACTTTGTTAAACCTACTGAAAATATATACTTCAGTTACGTATGTTTTCCATCAAAGTTCTCTTATTGCAAACTTCACTAAATCAACCATTACGGGAGTTTGTGCTCTTGCAACGCTAACCACTTCTTCATGGGTAGTAACGGTTACTATTTCAGGCGGGTACCCTTGATCAGAAACCACCGAAATACCAAAAACCTTCATACCGGAATGCACAGCCACAATAACTTCAGGCACGGTGCTCATGCCAATTACATCGGCTCCAAGATGATGACATGCAGCGTATTCAGCCGGGGTTTCCAGGTTAGGACCTTTTACGCCAATATAAATACCTTCATGCACGTGGTAACCCTTTGAGTTTGCATAAGCCAGTACTTTTTTATTAAGGTCTTTGTTGTAAGCATTTAACATATCGGGGAAACGGGGTCCAAGCCGCTCATCATTGGGGCCGATAAGCGGATTATCGCCCGTAAAGTTGATGTGATCTTTTAAAAGAACAATATGTCCGGTGTGAATATCGGCATTGGTACTGCCCGAAGCATTGGAGACCATAACATGTTCACAACCAAGTGCCTTCATAATTCTAACAGGAAAAGTAACCTCCTGCATAGTGTAACCCTCATAAAAATGAAACCGGCCGCTTTGCATAATAACGGGTACATCTTCAATGTATCCGAGTATTAGTTTTTTTCCATGTCCTTCAACCGTTGAAACCGGAAAATTCGGAAGATCGGAATAGTCAAATTCCATTACGCTTTCCACTTCAGCAGCCAGTCCGGTGAGGCCACTGCCCAGTATTACTCCCACATGCGGCACAAAATCTGTACGTTGCCGTATGTAAGCGGTTGTTTCTTGTATTTTATCAACTAAATTCTTCATTTTAAAAATTGGTTGGCAAAGGTAGGAAATCGTACTTCGTGCTTTATATATAACGGTTCTGAAATTCGGCAGTGGCTTTGTTATGCCAAAAGGATTTATAAAGCTTTGAGAATAAATCGAATAAAAAACATATTGTCAGATAATAAACCTACCTTCGCCGCCTATTTTTAATAATTATAATGAAAAACGGAAAAGTTAAATTTTTTAATGAGTCCAAAGGTTTTGGATTTATTATTGACAACAGCACCAGTGAAGAGTACTTTGTACACGTATCTGGATTGATCGACGAAATTCGTGAGAACGATGAAGTTGAATTTGAATTAAAAGAAGGTAAAAAAGGACTAAACGCGGTAAACGTGAAAGTTGTATAATATACTAGTAACAATTTGAATGAGAGCCCCGACCAAAGCGTCGGGGCTTTTTTTTTGCTTAATCCACCTGAACGCAGTTGTCATGGAGATTACCTATCCCAACTATAGCCACCTTCAAGTAGTGAGAGCTTTGCAGAATTGACTAAAAGTTGGTTATTAACTCATTTCGCTTTGAACTTCTTCCTTTTTGAAATATTCAAAATACTCAAAACCAATAGGTTGTTCCGTTTTTAATATTTCTGCAAGCGTTGAATTTCTTTGCGAAATGAGTTCTGCAAAGCTCTCGTAGTTTATTTCTGAGTATGGCTCCGCTTTTATTGTTCCGGAATTCAGAGAAGATAACAACATCGTGCTTTTTTGATGCTACAAAACTCGCTATACCGTTTATGCTCTGCCGCCGCCTGCTTGTATGTTCCAGGATAAAAATGTTAGCACATTTAGTGATTAGTGAATTGGTAAAATTGTAATTGGTTCAGCTCTTCTGAACCGAGGCGAAAATAAAAATCGTCATTCAGAGCGTAAGCGTGGAATCTCATATTACGGTTTTTAATTTCGCCGACTTCCTCCCCCTGATTTTCTAATTCCTCATTCTTCGGAAAGAAAATCTTCCCCCTCCAAAGGGGGACATCTATCCAATTAATATGGTGCATCATAGCGAGTTCCGCTATCGCCGAACCCGCTAAGACAGCATTTTTTTTTACGCAGTCTTCCTCTTTGCCTCCTCAATAATTTTCTTCAATGAATCCATAATGTCAACCACAGGCTTGTCATCTTCATCGTCTTCATCAATGCTTACAATTGAAGTTTATGGAGTGTTTGGTTTATAAAGTTTATGGGGTAGTTGTTGATGTAGCATTGCCATTGATATTGTAATAAACATTGCTATTGCTTTATGATCTTCATACATTTGAGAGCAGAAGAAACTAATGGCGTTAAGTTGGAACGAAATAAAGGATAGAGCATTACAGTTTACCCGTGAATGGGAAGGAGAAAGCCGCGAAAGAGCCGAAAAAGACACATTTTGGAACGACTTTTTTAACGTCTTCGGCATATCGCGAAGAAGGTTGGCCACCTTTGAAGAACCCGTCAAAAAACTCAATAACAAGCAAGGTTTCATTGATCTGTTCTGGAAGGGGACCTTGTTGGTAGAACATAAATCAAAAGGTAAAAACCTTGATGCCGCCTTTGAACAAGCCACCGATTATTTCCATGGCATTAAAGAACACGAGCTGCCTAAATACGTTTTGGTATCTGATTTTGAACGTTTTAAACTCTATGATCTTGACGAGCGAAGTGAGCATGAATTTGCCCTTAAAGAATTTCATAAGCACATAAAACTCTTTGGATTTATTGCCGGTTATCAAAAACGAGCATTCAAGGATGAAGACCCCGTAAACATTAAGGCAGCAGAGCTTATGGGCAAACTGCATGACCAGTTGGAAGAAAGTGGCTACGAAGGTCATCCGTTAGAGGTATTTTTAGTACGCCTGCTCTTTTGCCTGTTTGCTGATGATACCGGTATTTTTGAAAAGCATACGTTTAAGGAGTTTATTGAGGTTAAAACCAACCAAGACGGTAGTGACCTTGGTGCGTGGATAGCGCAGTTCTTTCAGGTGCTAAACACAGTTGAGAATAAACGACTGAAAAACTTAGATGAGCATTTGGCGGCTTTCCCGTATGTAAATGGCAAGTTGTTTGAAGAAAATTTGCCCATTGCGGCTTTCAATTCACGCATGCGCGAAATGCTGTTGGAATGCAGTGCACTTGATTGGGGAGAGATATCACCGGCCATTTTCGGCTCAATGTTCCAAAGCGTAATGAACCCTGAAGAACGCAGAAACCTGGGGGCACACTACACCTCTGAAAAGAACATACTAAAGCTTATAAAGCCATTGTTTTTAGATGAATTACTGGCTGAATTCAAAAAGGCCAAACGCAATAAAAACAAACTGCGGGAATTTCACAAACAATTAGGGCAGCTAAAATTTCTTGATCCCGCCTGCGGCTGCGGGAATTTTTTAATTATCACTTACCGTGAACTGCGTTTACTTGAGTTGCAGGTTTTGAAAGAGCTGTATGGTAAGCAACAAGTTACCGCCATTGACCAGATACTCCATGTAGATGTGGACCAGTTTTACGGCATTGAATACGACGAGTTCCCTGCCCGTATTGCCGAGGTGGCCCTTTGGCTTATGGATCACCAAATGAACTTACAAGTGTCTGAGGCCTTTGGCCAATACTACGCCCGCCTGCCATTAACCCGCTCTGCCACCATAGTACATGGTAACGCCCTGCGAATTGATTGGGAAGATGTAGTACCGAAAAAAGAGTTGAGCTATATTTTGGGGAATCCGCCGTTTGTGGGTTCAAAACTTCTAAATAGGGAGCAAAGAGCAGAAATGGCTGATTTGTTCCAGCAAGTTGCCAATGGTAAAATACTGGACTATGTGGCAGCATGGTACTTGCTGGCAAGCAAACTTATTCAGGATTCAGAAATAAAGTGTGCATTCGTTTCTACAAATTCAATAATCCAAGGTGAACAAGTTGGTGTGCTTTGGCCTGTTCTGATAAATGAATTTGGAATAAATATCCATTTTGCTCACACTACTTTTAAATGGACTAATGAGGCCAAAGGAAAGGCGGCCGTTTATTGTGTGATCATTGGATTTGCTGCTAATGATATTGCCAGGAAAAGACTGTTTTCATATTCCGATATTAAAGGTGAACCCGATGAAATTACCTGTAAGAATATAAATCCGTATTTGGTTGATGCAGTCAATGTAACTATAAGTAGAAGAAGTAAACCATTATGCAACGTACCTGCAATGGCATTTGGTAATATGCCATTGGATGGTGGCAACCTCCTTTTTTCTGATGAAGAAAAAAGAAAGTTCACTCTTAATGAACCAAAATCAAAAAGGTGGTTTCGCCCTCTCATTAGCGCAAGAGAATATCTTAACAATAAAAAGCGCTGGTGTCTTTGGCTTGAAGATATACCACCAAAAGAATTACGAGCCATGCGTTCTGTTTTAGAAAGAGTTGAAGCCGTTAGAGAATTTAGGATGGCAAGTGTTGCACCATCTACACGAAAACATGCAGAAACCCCGGCATTATTTAGAGACCGAAAAAGACCGAAAACAAGTATTGTTGTACCGAGGGTAACATCTGAAAACAGGAAATACATTCCAATGGGATTCTTTCCTAAGAACTGCATCATAAGCGACTCATGCCTTTTTATCCCCGAGGGAAAACTATTTCATTTTGGTGTACTCATGTCTGAAATTCACATGGTTTGGGTTAACCATACATGTGGCAGATTAAAAAGTGATTACCGCTATTCCAAAAATTTGGTTTACAACAACTACCCCTGGCCAAAAAACCCCACCGAAAAACAAAAGAAGGCCGTTGAGCAAAAGGCGCAACACGTTTTGGCTGTGCGCAAGGAGTTTCCCAAAAGCAGTTTGGCAGATCTGTATGATCCGTTAACCATGCCGCCTAAACTGGCAAAAGCCCACGCTGCCTTAGACAAAGCGGTTGACCAGTGCTACCGCAAGCAACCCTTTGCCAACGACAGCAGCAGAATAGAGTTTTTGTTTGCGTTGTATGAGGAGTATGTAAGGCCGTTGATGGCAGATCCAAAGAAACAACCAACAAAGTAGATGGCATCTAAGAAGAAGCATATTAAGGAACTAATGAATTGGTTAAATGACCGGCCCGAATGGGTTATTACTGCCGTTAATATAATGCTGAGAGATAGCAAGGCATTTGACAAATCAAATATTGAAAAATTAGCTGCAATATGTAAACGAGAAGCTTCTTCAAAGCTTGCAAAGAAGAGTAAAATCAACAGGAAGCAGTTTAAAACCTACTTTAGTCCTAACCCTAAAAGTAAAGCCCTTCGTCTTGAAGCCATTTCCAATGTCAAAGGAATTAATAATCTAAATCCGAAAAGTCCCCTTGAATTCGGCACCGAGAACCTGTCCATTATCTATGGCCGGAATGGGTCCGGTAAATCCGGATATGTTCGGATATTAAAGAGTGCCTGCGGTGCTAAAACTTCGGAAAATTTGTTATGTAATGTTTTTAAAGGTGAAGAAGCCCAGGAATGCACATTTCAACTAAACAAAAGTGGAAAATCGTCGAGCATAGTATGGAAGCCTAGTGAAGATTTGATAGAAGACCTACGCACTTTTGACATATTTGACACATCGAGTGGATTCTCTTATCTCCATGAAGAAAACGAGGCTACTTATGAACCTCCCCTTATGAGGTTTCTATCTTACTTAGCCGAAATATCTAATTCGGTTAACACGATTCTAACTCAGGAGATAAATAATTTGACTATTGCTAAGCCAAGTCTTCCAAATAAGTTCGAAAATCTCACCGAGGCCGCAAAGTACTCCCAGATTGGAGCAACGGTATTATTTAAAGACATCTTTGGTGACCTAAAATGGAATAAATCAAAAGCAAGTGAACTCGATAAAGTGACTAAACAATTAGCTAATGCTGACAATTCTAGAGTGGAGGATTCAATCAATGAGCAGATTAATAGCATCACTAAAATAGTTGATAAGATTCAGCTGGAAGAAACAGGCTTGAGAGATTCAAAGTTCAAAGTAAAAGAAAAACTATTGTCTAGAATTTCGAAGAAGAAAAAAGAAGTAAGGGCCATTGGCAAGCTAATAAAGGGGCAAAAAATAAAGTCTGTTCCCTCAGAGCTATGGCTTGACATGTGGGAATCGGCCAGAGAATTTTCTGAACAACTAGCCTATACTAAATCAAAATTCCCCAATAAGCAAAGATGCGTCCTTTGTCAACAGGAATTAGATAGAGAAGCCAAGCTCCGCTTAAAGGCTCTAGAGAAATTTGTACAAAACAAGAAAAACGAAGAGTTGGAAAGCCTCCAAGCTAAACTTAATGAGTTCGATACTAATTTGGAACCCGCTTGGGAGTCACAGTTGCTTTCCCAATACTTAAAGCAGTCAAAGATTCCGGAAAAATTGAAAAAATCCGTTCTGGCTAGATTTAAAAATCTAAACTCAAGAAGAAACTCATTTATCTCGCAGAAGACAACGTCCAAATTAGTAGGACTAAGGAAAAGCAATTGTAAAAGTGCTTTAAAAAATTTCTTAGGGCTAGTAAAGAAGGAGCTTCTTGAACTAAAGGAATCCAAAACGAGTTCAGGAAGCAGGAAGTTACAAAAGAGAATATTAGGATTACAATTTGAGCAATGGTTATGTGAGAATAAACTCGATGTGAATAAGTTCTCAAAGGAGCAAAGAAAGAAAGAAAGAAAGAAATGCTTGAGAACGCAAAACGCTTGTGTAATACAGCATCGTATTCTTCCAAAAAATCTGCACTCGCCGAAAGCCTTGTTTCACAGGGTTTTATAAAAAGATTTAGTTCAGAACTGAAAAAATTAGGTGCCGATCATCTAAAAGTAACAATAGAAAAGACCCGCGTTTCAAAGGCTAGGGTTTATCACCGGATTAAATTAAAAGGAAATGTTCTTTCTGAACCTATTCAGAATGTTCTTAGCGAAGGAGAGTTTAAAGTTGTATCCCTTGCTGCATTTCTCGCAGATGTTTCGAAAAAGAATTTGACGCACCGTTTATTTTTGATGATCCGATTTCTTCCTTAGATATCGATTTTGAGGAGAAAACTGTTAAAAGAATAGTTGAACTATCAAGAACAAGGCAAGTAATTGTTTTCACACATAGATTATCGTTTTTAAGCCTATTAAACGATGAAGCTACTAAATGTGGGTTTAAGGCTAATAACGTATCTATAATATCAGAGGTTTGGGGAAACGGAGAGCCAGTACGACCAATAATTGATTCGCAGAAACCAGACAAGGCGATAAACACTTTAATTGATAGTATGAACCGAGCTAAGAAAGTGGCTAACAACGAAGGATATGAAAAGTTCAAACCCCTGGCAAAAAGTATATGTACTGAATTCCGTATTACTATGGAACGAATTGTAGAAGATTACTTACTCAATGCAATCGTACGCAGGTATCGAAGAAGTATAACTACTCAAAACAGACTCGATGCTCTGGTTAAAATAAATCAAACGGACGTTGACCTGATTGACGCAATGATGACTAAATACTCGATCTTCGAGCATTCACAGTCATCGGAATTACCTACTAATCAATTGAACGCTGATGAAATCCTAGCAGATTTATTTCAGATTCGGGACTGGATTAAAGAATTTAAGGGCAGATGACTTAGGTTTATGAACTTTTAGAAGTAACTCCTTGCTCTTACTTTTCTCGCATAGTTCTTACGCACATAGGTATTAATAAAGCTATTCAGTCCAATTCCACTTTCAGCCAGTTCAATCATTCTGTTAACAACGGCAAAGCCCGGTCTTACCCTATTATAGACATATATTGAGCCGTCTTTAAATTGTACGGAAATCGAATCACTGTCATAACTGTAAGCTCTAACGCCGGATTCTCCGCTTCTGTTTTTGTATGTTTTCATTCCTAAAAATTTACTTTGCAAGTTTATCACCTAAATTGATTTTAGTGTTACTTTTTGCAAAATTCTTGCAATTTTATCCATTTAATTATACACATTTAGCATTTAGTTGTTTATTTTGCAATTCACTTTCAAATAAGCCCCCTAAAATATGGTCTTAGAAATTCGGTTAGAAAACTTCTTTTCTATTAAAGAAGAGATTGTTTTAGATATGCGCGCCGCTAATATTAATACCAAAAAGGCAAAGGCGCTTTCCAGAAACATTTTTCCCATTAATGACAAAATAAACGGCTTAAAAACCGTAGTAATGTACGGTGCCAATGCATCTGGCAAAAGCAACATTATTAAAGCAATTCGGTTTTGCCACAGAATGGTATTGAATTCTCACAACCATAATGAGAGCACTCAGTTCAACTTTAAGCCATATAAGTTTAACGGGTTCAATAGAAAACCCAGTAAATATTTTATTCGCTTTGTTCATAATAGTATTGAGTATGAATACTGTTTTTCCCTTACACAAAATAGAATAGTTGAGGAAAGCCTATACTACTACCCAAAAGGGCGTATTGTTAAGGTTTTTGTGCGCAACGAGAAAAAGGGAAAAGCGAAAAAGAACAAATATGAATTTGGTGCTGTAATAAACAGACCCTGGGATATTGCTGAAAACACATCGGACAAAACGCTATTTATATCCCGTGCCAGCCAAATGGACAGAGAGATTGCCAAAGAAGTGTTCAGATACTTTAATGAGCAGTTTATTTTAAGTTATCTTCCACAAAGCATTTCTAATGTAGAAGTGCTTTCCGGTAAATATAAAAAGACGCTTTTGCAAGCTCTGCAGATTGCCGATAGCGATATTGTAGATATCAAGATCAGTAAAAAAAGACAGGTTGGCAAGAATTACAATGCTAATATTCAAGACCTTACTTTAACGGTTGAAGATGTAGAAGAAGAGTTTCTTAATATCACTACGTTTCATCGTTCGGCACCATCTGTTCCGTTTAATTTCTTTCAGGAAGAGTCGCAAGGCACCATTAAACTTTTCTTTATAATGCTCACTATATTAATGGTTGTAAAGCAGAATAAAACTCTATTGATTGATGAAATTGGAGAAAGCCTTCACCCTGAGATCATTGAGTATATTTTTAATTTATTTAAGGCAGGTGAAAGGGCTCAACTTATTTGCACTACCCATAATACACGGTTTTTAGATCTGGATTTTTTCAGAAAAGACCAGATCTATTTTGTGAATAAGAGACAAGATGCTTCTACAGATCTGTATTCGCTGTATGATTATAAGGATTTCAGAGACACTATGGACCTTGAAAAAGCCTATCATCAGGGCCGTTTTGATGCTGTACCATACATAACTGATTCTATTGACGAGTTAGCAGATCTTTTACAGTGAGAAAGAGAAAACCACCAAAAGGGAAACATATTAAGCCCACGCTTTGGTTTTTTTGCGAGGGTAAAACTGAGGCCAGTTATGTACGATGGTTACGAAGAAAATACCGGACACCCATGATCATTAAGGAAAAAGTAATGGGGAGTTCAATTACAGAGAAAAAAATAAGAAGTTTTAAGCGTCATCAGTTCACGCATAAATCAGACAAAAACTTTTTAGTGTATGATAGTGATGTGCCCGAAACGGTTCAACGTTTAAACAAGATCGCGAATGCAGAATTGATCATCTCTAATCCATGCTTCGAACTTTGGTATTTGTTGCACTTTAAGAATCAAAGCACACAAGTTGATTGCGACTATTGCACCAAAGAAATATCAAAAAGACTCAAGGAGAATTATAAAAAGGGGGAGATAGGCGTCAGGCTGGAAACCAGATTGGAATCTAAGGTTAAAGATGCAATAAAACGTGCAAAGCAAATGAAGGTAGAGACTAATCCATATACCAATGTCTATTTACTTATTGAGCTACTTGAAAGTTTATAATTCTGTGCTCGCTAATAACTGATAACTAATCACTTTTAACTAAATTCACAAACACCGGCTCCCTTAATGTACCATTACTACTTAAGCTGGCGTAAGTGACTTCACACAAATACTCCGGTTCAATCCAGGTAGTGCGGCTTTCTTCTTCGATTTGCTCTTGTATCGGTTTAGCGGTGACCGGCACACGGTTTAGTAACTCTTGTATCTCTTTCAGCTTGTCCATATCAAAGCCGGTGCCTACTTTGCCGTAGTATTTCCATCCATTGCCCTCCTTTTCTGCCAGATGGAGCGCACCAAACACGTTGGAGCGGTCGCCTTTACCTTTGGTAAAACCAATTACACTAAGGGTTATTTCCTGACGGAATTTGATCTTCTTCCAGGCACTTGACCGCTGTCCGGCTTTATACTTGGCATCTTTCTCTTTGGCCATAATGCCCTCCAAACCCATTTTTTGAGCAGCATTATAAAGGGCATTCCCGTCTTCTACAATCTCACTCACCGGAAGATATCGCCGGTTCGTAATATGGTTCTTAGCCAGTCGTACCGCTTAGTAAATGGCATATTGGTTGTGTCCTTACCATTCAAGTTCATGATATCAAAGGCATACATATAGGCAGGTTTGGCCTTTCGTTGGGTCTTGATCCTGGCCTCGCCAATGCTGTGTATATGCGAGATAATATCTGAGAAAACGGGAACCAGGTAAACCAGTTCTATGTCTATAATTGCATGTTCCGCAAGAAGGAACTTCGGTTCCTAAATGGTGATCTTGAGTTTTTGACCATCTATTTCGGTACGGATGGCTTTGGAGGCATTTAGGCTGAAGGTAATCGTCTTACCGCAATCAAACAATACAGGCGTATAAAAAGTTTATTTTAAGCTTAGCGCAGAAGTAATGTAACTTTCGCCAAATTTGTTCTACTAATAGCCCATAAGTGAAATCATGAATAAAAAAATAATCGGATTTATTGTTGGCCTGGTAGCCGGCTTCGTTTCGCTTTTGCTGCTTACCATCCTTTTCTTTAAGCTAACTGCTTAAATCTTAAAATAATCAATATTATGAGTCGTAAGTTTTTTTGGATTGGATTTATAGTTGGCGCACTGATCTTTGCCGCAGTTGGAGCCAAAGTGTTTCTTACAACGGTTGAAACTCCCGAATTATCAATAACCGAAATGAAGCTTGAGGACCTTAATGGCGAACCGTATGCCATTAGCAGTATAGGCAGTAAGCCAACAGTTGTTAATTTTTGGGCAACCTGGTGTAAGCCTTGTATTGCAGAGTTTCCGCATTTTAAAGAGGCATTGGAGCAATATGGTGATGAAGTGAATTTTGTTTTTATTTCGGATGAGAAAGCAAAACTGATTGAAAAGTTTGAGACATCGAAAAAATACGGTTTTAACTATGTACGTAGTCCTAAACCATTCTCTAAATACGGAATACATGCCATACCGCTCACTTACTTTTATCATTCGAACGGTAAGCTGATCGACTCAGCGGCAGGCAATCTTGATAAAGCATTGCTGGAGGAGAAATTGAGTAAGTTGCAATAATCAAAAGTTGTTTACAAACGCTTTGACCAAATTGTCAAAACGAGCTTTGTCTTCATGTAAAAACGAGACTTCTATCGGTTGTACAGCCACTGGTAATTGCAATTCTTTTAAGAGTTTATGAAATTGCAACCATTTAACGGCATCTTTTTCGGTAGTTAATACTATGGCATCACAGCCGTAGTTATTCCAGGTTTCCTGTATGTCGTAAAAAGTACGCTCCTCGTACTTGTAATGATCGGGGTAATTAAGCGAATGAAATGCGCAACCCATATCTTTCAAATGCTTCTCTAAATACTCCGGTTTAGCTATACCGGTTGCCAGTAATATTTTTTTTCCATTGATGTTGTAATACTTCTCCGGGGTTATGAGATCATACGGTTGTCCGTATCTATAAGAGCTGAAAAATATTTTTTGATGCGGCAATGGATTGATCCTTTCACGCATGTTTTCCGCCTTATCCGCACTAAGATCATACGCGCATTTAGTTACAACAATAACATCTGCTCTTTTGGCTCCGCGCTTGCTTTCACGTAATAAACCGGCAGGCAATACGGCATCGGTATAGTATGGTCTGTTATAGTCGGTTAGTAATATCTGCAAGCCGGGTTTTATGGCCCGGTGCTGAAAAACATCATCCAGCAATACAACCTCAATATCTTTATCGTCAATCAATAACCTGGGAACGCCGAGCACCCGGCTTTCCGATACCGCCACACCTACATCAGGATGTTTTAGCTTGTACAATAATGGTTCATCGCCCACTTGTTTTGGTGTTCCCTGTGTGCTAACAAAAATGTATCCGTTGGTTTTCCTTGCGTAGCCACGGCTTAAAATACCAACATGATAATCCGGTTTCAGTACATTGGCCAAATACTCAACATGAGGAGTTTTTCCGGTACCCCCAACGGCCAAATTGCCTACACCTATCAAAGGAAGATCAAATTCCTGACTGCCGGAAATACCTTTATCATACAGCCAATTTCTAAAGGATGTAGCGGCATCCCATAGAATGGCAAAGGGGTAAAGTAATATTTTTGCGATATCTAACAGATTTTCCGATTTAAAGTACTAATCTACTGCATCAATAGATTCTTGATGGGTGTTTGAGCCAATGTAAGTGTTAATTAGAGTGCCGCATCTTTATTTTTGTGTAATACGGAAAAATAAAACACTAACTTTATACAGTATTTATTTTCCCGTTAGTCATCATCAACCGAGCTGTCGTTCCTTTGATTTTGGCCCGGATTAACCTAAAACAAAACAATCATGGCAAAGAAAACTGCTAAGATGGTAAGCTTACCTATTAAGTTTACCACTCCTCCGGCCGAGGATTTAAAACTAAAGGCCTTTCTTTTTTCAAGGAACGGAAAATTACTCGAAATAGCCGATGTTAAGAATGAAAAAGTTTCTTTTTCTCGAAAAATTCCGGACCATCGTAAAGTTAGAGTTCTTTTAGCTCCCTCTAAAAGTGGTATTGAGAATGTTGGGAGAATTTCTGAACTTAAAGACCGTTTTAAGGCCTTTGAACCTGTTATATCTGTTGATAAAAACCAAATCGAACTTTCACCGGTTCCTGACTTTTTTATACCGGGTTGGCTTTTCAGAAAATGCAGAGTTCGAGGCAATGTATCAAAGATCTTTGAGATCAGCGGTCAAACCGAAAAATTACCGCTGTGTAATGTTAGAGTTCACATCTGTGAGGTTGACCGACTAATATTAAGAATACCACGAATTCCGGATGACATTCTGACAAAGATACCGGATCTAATACTCGAGCCGGAAATCCCTATTCCTGTGCCGCTGCCGGATCCTCCTCCTATTAGAATCCCTGATCTTCCCCCTGTATTTCCAAATCGTCCGGCTTTCAGACGACTTTTTCGACGTGACGTTAATCCATTTGACCTTCCTGTAGTACGCGAATTACGTCGGCCATTGGTAAATAAACCGATCAACCCTGAACTAGTTAAGCCTTCCATATTCAATCAGGATATAAGAGCGAAACTTTTAACACGTGAACCGGCTATGATACAAGCTGTTTTAAGGGAAAACTTTGAATTATTTCATCCCATCTTTTGTCATATACCGTGGCTATGGCCCTACTTTTATCGTTGCGATGAACTTGCTGTGGTTCAGACAGACTTAAACGGTCAGTTTGATACCTCTATTATTTACTCCTTATTTGGTGATAAACCCGATTTATACTTTTGGGTAGAAGCATATATTGATGGTGAATGGACTACGGTATATAAGCCCAATATACCTTGCAACACGTATTGGGACTACAATTGTGGAAGTGAAGTAGATATACTGGTAACGGATCCTAGAGTGATGTGGGGTTGTGACAATGAAATTGATGGAGAAATCATTTGGATTAAAACCATCGGACACGGTACAAGTGTTTCCAGAATTCAACAGGTAAATGACAGTGGCACTTTTATTCAAGGTACATCTATGAACCGAATAGGATTAACTGACAAACTGTTTTCTAAAGGTGACTATCGAAGTCCTTTTGGCAAATCGCTATACATAATAGTACAGTTCAGCAGCGGTTTACCCGTAAATAACTATTACTACTACCGCTGGAGTTATAAAAAAATACGTAATGCCGATCTCAGTGCTGTTTCCGGCCCACTTGTTCAAATTGCAAATGAGCGATTTAAGCATTACACATATGAGTTTATTGACACCGATGGCGATAAGCAATTCGGAATTAACCACTTCAGACTTGGGCCTTATTCAGTTGGTGCAGAATCTAATCTGTATCACATAACCCCTCCGTCTCCTGCTGATGCCCCGGTTAATGCACCTGAATCAAGTACATACTGGGATCAAAACACTGTTAGCATTGGTTTTGACACAACAGGAATGGGCGGAGATGGTTTATATGAACTAACTCTTGAACTCTTTGACAAAACAGGTGCCAGGAAAACCAACATTCCGAACGAACTCTTTAAAGTACCTCATTTTGATACATTTGCCCCGTCAGTTAATGCGCCTGCTATTAATTTACACAATAGCGGACCCGGAACATGCGATGCTTTTAAAATGGTAATGCGAGTTGATAACAGTTTGTGCCAGGCAGAGATTTACTCCGTAAAAATCAGCGCAGGTGGAGGTGCTCCGTTTGTAAGTGCAAGCCCTAACTGCTGTGGATTTGTACCATATCATGCTAATTCAGAAGTTCAGCTAGAGTTTAGGGCCTATCATCCTCAAAATCTGGCAAATTACAGTTTTAGGGTAAACAAAGGAACGTGCGGTACCGTTCCCGATGCAAATTCTTCAGGGATGGTATTGTCTAAAATTGGCAGCCCTGCCATTGGAGGGTCTGTGAATCATTATTTGCGTAATGTTCAAAGTAGATTTAAGAAGGATTTTACACCCAACGGTTTGCTAGGCACCTGCAGCCTTAAACCTGATGGCACAGAAGGAAAAGCGGCATTTGCACAACATCTCGATCTTGATGCCTTAGCCGTTAATGGAAACAGAAGGTTACATGAGTATGACAGTGGTGATTTAGCAGCGTTTGCTTTGGAACCTGTTTAGTCATCAGCAGAATATGGGTATCGCCACTCCGGCGATACCCATTTAAATAGTGCTTAGGTTTTTTCAGCTAATCTTTATTCAATAAGTTAGCTGAATGAAAATAAGGGAAATCATTGCCTGTTTGGAGGATTTTGCTCCCAGGGAGTTACAGGAAAGCTATGATAATTGTGGTTTGCTCACCGGATCACCTCAGTGGGAAACCAAAGGTGCCATACTCACGCTCGATTGTATAGAAAATGTAATTGATGAGGCTATTGATAAAAAAGCAAATCTCATAATCACCCACCACCCCATCCTATTTAAAGGCTTAAAGAGTATAACAGGAAAAACCTACGTTGAACGAACCCTTATAAAGGCCATTAAAAACGACATTGCTATATACGCCTGTCATACGAACCTTGACAACGTGATTCATGGCGTAAATGCCAAAATTGCCCAAAAGCTGGAGTTGAAAAATTGCCGTATTCTTCAAACAAAAGCTCAATGGCTAAAAAAGCTAGTTACTTTTGTTCCAACCGATCAGGCTGCTAAAATCCGGCTGGCTTTGTTTAATGCCGGGGGCGGTCATGTTGGAAATTATGATCATTGCAGTTTTAATGTAGAAGGTTATGGAACTTTTAGGGGTGGCACAGGCAGCAAACCCTACACAGGTCAGGCAGGTCAGGATCATGAAGAACATGAAACCCGTGTAGAGATAATTTTCCCGGCTTACCGGCAAAACTTAATTACAAATGCCCTGTTAAATGCGCATCCTTACGAAGAAGTTGCTTACGATATAATTGGTTTAGACAACAGCTATAGCGGCATCGGGTCGGGAATGGCAGGCTTGTTGGAGAATGAAATGAAGCCCCGTGATTTTCTGGAGTATTTAAAACGAAAAATGAACTGTAACCTGATAAGACACACCGAACTTGCCGCACGCGATACCGTTAAGACCGTGGCACTTTGCGGGGGAGCCGGAAGCTTTTTACTTTCTACAGCCAAAGCGGCGGGAGCCGATATTTTCATTTCTGCCGACTTTAAATATCATGAGTTTTTTGATGCCGATGGCAGAATTATTATAGCCGACATAGGGCATTATGAAAGTGAGCAATACACCAAAGAGATTTTTGCCGATGTTCTGAGCCAAAAATTCCCTAATTTTGCGCTTCATTTTTCAAAAACGGACACAAATCCGGTAAAATACTATTAAATGCCAGCAGCCAAAACCTTAAGTACAGAGGAAAAATTAGATGCGCTTTATGCATTACAAAAAATTGACTCAGAGTTAGATCAAATTCATAGACTCAAAGGTGAGTTACCCATGGAGGTAGCCGACCTTGAGGATGAGATAGTCGGCCTTGGAAAGCGACTTGACAGGATCAACGAAGAAATAGCAGTATTCGAAAAAGAGATCTCCGACAAAAAGAACAAGAAAAAAGAAGCCGAGGCACTAATTGCTAAATACAATAAGCAACAGAGCAACGTAAAGAACAACAGGGAATTCGATGCCCTTACAAAGGAAATTGAGCTTCAAAATCTGGAGGTGCAAATTGCTGAAAAGAGGATGAGAGAAGCCGATGAAAAAATTCAGGTCCAAAAGAAATTCTTAGAAGAGTCGGAAGAACTTGTTGAAAAAAGAAAAGTTGATCTTGAAGCCAAAAAAGTAGAGCTTGACAAAATTATTGCAAAAACAGAAAAGGAAGAAGCCAAGTTAAACCGCGAACGCAATAAGCAGATCAAATTATTTGAAGAACGTTTATTGAAAGCTTATAACCGTATCCGTAATAAATATAAAAACGGTTTGGCCGTTGCAACTATTGAACGAGAATCTTGTAGCGGATGTTTCAATAAAATTCCCCCGCAGGTACAGTTGGAAATAGCCGGAAAAAAGCGCATAATTCAGTGTGAGAATTGCGCACGCGTTCTTGTATCTACTGCCGAAGAACCTGTGGAAGCATAAGATTTAAGTCATTCATTTAAGAGCGCTCTGCAAGGCAGGGCGTTTTTTTATTCCGGTAAAATGATAGTGTATTTTTTACAATCACTTAAGTATTTACTAATTTTAGTGCACATGCTAATGTTTATACATGCCGGTTAAAAATAATTATGATGCCATTGTAATAGGTTCGGGCATTAGCGGCGGCTGGGCTGCAAAAGAACTTTGTGAAAAAGGCTTAAAAACAATTGTACTGGAACGGGGCCCTATGGTAAAGCATGTAGAGGACTACCCCTTTATGCATGATGATCCATGGGACTTACCTAACAATGGCCGGGTTCCGGAAGAGGAGATCGAAGAACATTATCCCAAGCAAAGCAGAACCGGTTATACAATCCATCAAGCGAGAAAGCATTTCTTTGTCAAAGATTCAGAGCATCCTTATAACGAAGACCAACGTTTTGATTGGATGCGAGGCTACCACGTTGGTGGCCGTAGCTTAATGTGGGGAAGGCAAAGCTACAGGTGGAGCCAACTCGATTTTGAAGGAAACGCCAAAGAAGGAATTGCAGTGGATTGGCCTATACGCTATAAAGACATTGCTCCCTGGTATGATTATGTAGAGCGTTTTGCAGGCATTTCGGGTTCAAATCTGGGAATTCCCCAATTTCCTGATGGGCAATTGCTAAAGCCTATGGAAATGAATTGCGTGGAAGAATACATGCAAGAGCAAATGGCCAAAAATTACACCAACCGATACCTCACCATTGGACGTGTTGCGCACCTAACCGAAAAGTTAGAGCATTCTCCACAGAGAGGCACGTGCCAATACAGAAATCGTTGCATGCGGGGTTGTCCCTACGGAGCTTATTTCAGTAGCCAAAGCTCTACCCTTCCTGCGGCTCAAGCTACTGGAAATCTTACCATAAGACCCAATTCTATTGTATATGAGATTATTTTCGATAAAGAATCAGGTAAAGCAACTGGTGTCCGTGTAATTGATAGTGAGACCCATAGAACAACGGTATTCAAAGCCAGGGTAATTTTTTCTTGTGCATCTGCAATAGCTTCGGCCTCCATACTATTGAATTCTAAATCAGATGCATTTCCTGAAGGTTTAGGCAACACCAGCGGTGAGTTGGGACACAACATAATGGATCATCATCTCTCCGTTGGGGCATCTGGATCTATTGATGGTTATGAAGACAAATATTACACCGGCAGAAGACCGAACGGGATATACATACCACGCTTCCGAAACTTGAACGCTTCAAGCGAAAAAGTGAACTTCCTGCGTGGTTATGGCTACCAGGGTGGGGCTGGAAGAGAAGGCTGGGGACGCGGAAATGAAAAGGGCTTCGGCGGAGATTTCAAAGATGAACTGTTCAAACCCGGTAAATGGCGCATGGGTCTCGGTGGATTTGGAGAATGCCTGCCCTACCATGAAAATCGTATGTATCTCAATTATGATAAGAAAGATCAATGGGGCTTGCCAACCGTCACCTTTGATGCATCATACAAAGAAAATGAAATGAACATGCGCGAAGACATGATGAACCAAGCTGCAGAAATGCTGGAAAAAGCAGGATTTAAAGATATTGGTACATGGAACGATAAATCACAAGGCGTTGGCCTGGGAATCCATGAAATGGGAACGGCAAGAATGGGACACGACCCGAAGACATCGGTACTGGATAAAAACAATGCTGTCCACGGTTGCCCAAACGTATATGTTACCGATGGTGCCTGCATGACAAGTGCGAGTTGCGTTAATCCTTCGTTAACATATATGGCACTAACGGCAAGAGCAGCAAATCATGCAGTAGAAGAGTTGAATAAACGGAACATATAGATGGTGAAGCGTGAAATGGGAAAAATTGTACAATAGGGAATTAGCAATTAGTAATGAGTAATTGGTAATTAGTAATTGGGGCACTCATTACTAATTACTATTTACCAATCAACCAATAACAATGGATAGACGTAAGGCGATAAAATCAATGACATTTGCAGCAGGTTATGTTGTTGCCACACCCGCAATACTAAGTGTAGCCGCTTCTTGCAAAAACGAAAAAGCCGCAGGAAACTGGAAACCCAAATTTTTCGACAATACCGAAGGAAGAATGATAGCTGAAATGGTTGAGGTTATTTTACCTGAAACAGATACTCCGGGAGCCAAAGAAGCTCTGGTACCTGAATTCATTGATGCAATGATACATCAAGTCTTCAGCAAAGAAAACCAGATCAGTTTTCGGCTTAAGCTGAAAGAGCTGAGAGAGTTTATGGAACAGGAAATGGGCAAATCAATTAATAAAGCCAGACCAGCAGATTTCACCAATGCAGTAGCAACCCTGGAAGCAATTGAGGGCGAGGGAAATAAGATCCGCGGCATTTATAGAAATGTGAAAAACATGGCCTTAACGGGTTACTTCGGATCGGAACTAATTGGTGAAAATTACCTGGCTTATGTACCAATACCGGGCGAGCAAAGAGGTTGCATATCACTTGAAGAAGCATCCGGAGGCAAAACTTATTCTTTATAATGAAAAGGAGAAACTTTATAGAAACAGGGGTAATAACAACAGCTGTAACAGCAAGTGGGCTGCTGGCATTTAACAGTTGCTCAACCCAAAAGGAAGAACGCAAAACTTCAGCAATGTTAAACAATAACATCAACCACAGTATTTGTCAGTGGTGTTATGGAGATATGGAACTGGAAGACCTTCTTGTCGCCATCAAAAAAATAGGATTGAGTGCTATTGATCTTATTGGGCCGAAAGACTGGCCGCTCCTTAAAAAACATGAGGTGGAATGCTCCATGTGCAACGGTGCCGAAATCTCGCTCACCGAAGGATGGAATGATCCCCAATATCATCGGGAATTGATTGAAAGTTACCGGAAACATATAGATTTGGTAAGCAAGGCAGGGTATAAAAATCTTATCTGTTTCAGCGGAAACAGAAAAGGAATGGACGATAAAGTGGGATTGCAGAACTGTGTGAATGGCTTAAAAGAGATCATTCCTTACGCCGAAGAAAAGAATGTGGTGATACAAATGGAACTTTTTAACACCAAGGTGGACCATCCGGATTACATGTGCGACAGCACACCCTGGGGAATTGAACTGGTTGACAAATTAGGATCAGACCATTTTAAATTGCTTTATGACATTTACCACATGCAAGTGCAAGAAGGCAACATCATTCAAACCATCAAAGATTATCATACCTATTTTGGCCATTATCACACAGCCGGTGTGCCAGGTAGAAACGAAATTGATGAAAGCCAGGAATTGTATTATCCGGCAGTTATGGAAGCCATACTGGAAACCGGTTTTAACGGCTTTGTGGCCCAAGAGTTTATTCCAACAGCTGACAATAAACTCAAAAGCCTTGAAGAAGCCATTCATATCTGTGACGTATGAGTAAGGAAATTTTAGGGATTGATGTAGGAGGTTCCGGAATTAAAGGTGCACTGGTTGATTTGGAAAACGGAGAACTTTTAAGTGACCGGTTTAAGCTTCGTACACCTCGGCCGGCAAAGCCCGATGCTATTGCCCGTGTAGTTAAAGAAATTGTGGATCACTTTAAGTATAAAGGGCTTGTAGGTTGTGGATTTCCTACTGTTGTAAAACAGGGCAGAGCTGCTTCATCAGGAAATTTGCATCCCAGTATTGAAAATGTACCACTTGATAAACTCTTTGAAAAGACCACCGGCAATCCTTTTATAGTGATAAATGATGCTGATGCCGCCGGCCTGGCAGAAATGAAGTTTGGAGCCGGTAAAGGACACAACGGAAAGGTAGTTGTTGTAACCGTTGGCACAGGCTTGGGTTCTGGCGTATTCTACAAAGGAAAACTGGTTCCAAATATTGAACTGGGATGTATGGATTACAGAGGTGAACCCATTGAACTATTTGCCTCTGATGGCATAAGAAAACGAGATGGGCTGGGTTGGAAGGAGTGGATCATACGGTTTAATATGTTCCTGGATTGGGCAAATACAGTTGTTCGTCCTGATTTGATTATTATAGGTGGTGGTGCAAGCAAGCATTACCACAGGTTTAAAGCTGGACTTACCTCCAAAGTGAAGTTATTACCTGCCCAAAAGGGAAACCATGCCGGGATAATCGGTGCGGCCATGGCAGCCAGTCATATTAATACCAGGCAAAAAATAGAAGCTTAGTACAATCCTGACTTTAATTAAATTGAAATGCCCATTTTTTGCACATGAAACGTAGAAAATTCATTAAAGCTGCAGGTTTGGTAGGTAGTGGATTATCAGCTACTCAGATAATTGCTTGTACTTCATCCAAGAAAGCTGTTAAACCTGCAAACACCTCTGATACAGCTCAAAAACCTTTTGTTGTATCAACCTGGAATCCGCAAGCTGCCAACCAAGCGGCCTGGGAAATACTAAAACATGGCGGCTATGCACTTGATGCCATTGAGGCGGGAATTAAAGTTGAAGAAGCCGATCCGAAAGACCGGACGGTAGGGTATGGAGGAAATCCGGATAGGGAAGGTCGTGTTACGTTGGATGCCTGCGTAATGAACGAAAAAGGAAATGCCGGATCTGTAGTTTTTATGGAGGATATTAAGCATCCGGTTAGTGTTGCCAGAAAGGTGATGGAGGACACTCCGCATGTTATACTGGCTGGAGAAGGTGCTACGCAATTTGCTGTGGAAAGTGGCTTCGAAAAAATTGATCTGCTGACTCCTGAAAGTGAAAAGGCCTGGCAAGAATGGTTAAAAGAATCGGACTACAAACCTAAGATCAACATTGAAATGCACGACACTATAGGAATGATAGGCATGGATAGTGAAGGTAGAATTTGCGGTGGTTGTTCAACCAGCGGACTGTCTTATAAAATGAGAGGACGTGTGGGTGATTCGCCTATTATTGGCTCTGGGCTTTTTGTAGATAACGAAATTGGAGCAGCCGTAGCCACAGGGCTAGGTGAGGAAGTTTTGAAAACAGTAGGAACATTTTTAATAGTTGAGCTAATGCGCCAGGGAGCAAGTCCGCAGGCTGCTTGTGAGGAAGCTATTTCACGAATTGTAAAAAAGAATGGGGGGCAAAAGCCTGATTTTCAGGTGGCATACATAGCATTTGATCGTAAAGGGAATATTGGCGCATACTGTATCCATCCTGGATTTGGGTATGTGCTCCATCATAAGGAAAGAGATGGTGGTTTTACCAAGTCCCGATCATATTTCGTTGATTGACGCTATAATTCTCTTATTTTAATATTCCTGTACCACACCTTATCTCCGTGGTCTTGTAGGCTTAAATGGCCGGGATTGTTATGCCGGAAACCTTCCCAATCGGCGAATTTGGTTTTAGCCTTAGCCGCTTCAAATTCTGGTCCGCTGAGTACAAACTCCGCAGTTTTAATACCGTTCAGCCATGCCTGGCCGAGATTGGCTTTGTGGTCAATTTTTATTTCACAAACATTCCACTCTCCTGCCGGTTTAACTGCTGTGGTATCTATTGGTGGTGCAAAATCATACAGTGCTCCGGCTTTATGCATACCTCCACCTTGAAAAGAATCAGGGTGGGCAACATCATCCAATACCTGAATTTCCGGGCCTGTGAGATAGGGCTCCGGGTATTTTTCATCTTCCAATACTCCCCAAAAAATACCGCTGTTACCTCCGGGGCTTATCTTCCATTCTACGTGTAATTCAAAACTGCCGAATTCTTTTTTTGAGATAATGTTTTTAGATCCTTCCACATCGGCTGCAACTTCCGGATTAAAAAACAAGGTTTCATCTTCAATACTCCAGCCGGCTGCCATATCATCCATTAAATAGCCTCGCCACTGTTCCATTGATGTTCCATCGAAAAGATTTTCCCACACTTCATCGGTATTGACACCATGATTTTCATCATTGTTGTTTATTTCGCTGTGGGTACTGTCATTGTCCATGTTGTCTTTTTTATCCGTTTTACAGGCGAATAGTGAAATAGTTAATGCAGTTATTAGTATATATTTCATGTTGTTTTATTTCTCGTAGCGACCCGATGGCGCAACGTATTTTATAAATTATTTACAATTCTTTTAATTCCATCTTTCAATAATGCTTCATTGAAATTAAGGAGTAAGCCTAATTTCAGATCTGCAAGTTTAAGATACGTCAAGACCTGTTTGTAATGGACATCTGCAACAGCTTCAATGGATTTTATCTCAATAAGTACTTTATTCTCAACTATTAAATCGGCACGAAATCCTTTGTCAAATTTTAGATCTTTCCAAATCAAAGGAATGGGAACTTCGGTTTTAACTTCTAACCCTGCCTCTCTTAGCTCATGAACAAGAATTTGGTGATAGACAGATTCAAAAAGACCGGGGCCTAGTGTGCGATGAATCTCGAAGGCTTTATCTAAAACAATTTTGGCTATCTCATTCTCCGTCATACTATTTTTTGGTTCTCGCAACGTCGCTACGCTATCTAATTCAAATCCTTTGCGCCGCTGCGCCGTGGCGAGAAATAATATTAATCCATTCCCAAAATTTTCTTATTCCCCTCATCATCACTCTCGCCTCCTGCAAAATCATCAAAGGTTTTTTCGGTGGCTTCTATGATGTGGTTCTCAATAAATGAAGCACCTTCACGCGCACCTTGCTCCGGACTTTTAACGCAACATTCCCACTCCAATACCGCCCATACATCACAGCCGTATTCGGTGAGTTTGGTGAAGATGTTTACCCAATCTATATCTCCATCTCCCGGATGTCTGTACCGGCCCGGCCTATCCTTCCAATCCTGGTAACCACCCCAGGCACCGCTTTTACCGTTGTAACGATATTCTGCTCCTTTTACATGAAATGCTTTGATGAATTCATGGTAATGATCAATGTACGCTAAGTAGTCCAGATTACCCAAAACAAAGTGGCTGGGGTCATATAAGATGTTGCATCGTGGATGGTTTCCAGTTTCTTTCAAAAATCGTTCAAAGGTTACGCCATCATGTAAGTCTTCTCCGGGATGAATTTCATAGCAAACATCCACACCGCATTCCTCCGCTACATCTAAGATCGGTTTCCAGCGTTTGGCTAATTCAGCAAAACCCATATCTACCAAGCCCGGCGGACGTTGCGGCCAGGGATGAAAGGTGTGCCAAAGCAGTGCACCGCTAAAGGTGGCATGGCTTTTCAATCCCAGATGCTGACTGGCCTTTAATCCTTTTTTAACGGTTTGTATAGCCCACTCTGTTCTTTCTTTCGGCTTACCTTTCACTTCATCCGGCGCAAAGGCATCAAACATAACATCGTAGGCAGGGTGGACAGCAACAAGTTGTCCCTGCAGGTGGGTGCTCAGTTCTGTGATCTCCAGTCCATAGGAATTGATCTTTCCCTTGAGTTCATCGCAGTAGGTTTGGCTTTCGGCAGCAGTGTCCAGGTCTATCATGAATTTTTCCCAGGTCGGAATCTGAATTCCTTTGTAGCCTAATCCAACTGCCCATTCACACATTCCTTCGAGGGAATTGTACGGTGGTTTTTCGTCAACAAACTGAGCTAAGAAAATTGCTGGTCCTTTTATTGTTTTCATTCTTTTTTAGTTAGGAGTGATGAGTTAAGAGTTTTTCTTCTTTTGTTTTTGAAGATATCGGATCAATCCATTAATAATTTTCTTTAATTCATATGTCTCTGATTTGTACGCTGCCAATTCTTCTTCCGATATATAGCCACAATCAAATGCTTCGGTAAGGTGATTATAGCTTTCGATCAATTCTCCTCGAGCTATTCTACATGATTGAATATTCTCCTGATAGTGATACCGGCCATGTCCTTCAGCCAGAGCGGCACAAACAGCTCTCGAACTACGCCTTAGTTGTTGGGTTAAGTCAAATTGTTCATGCCTGGGGAATGTTTTTACTAAAACCCTCATTTTGTTCCGAAAAACTCTTGCCTTTTGCCAGGCGATTAAATCATCAAGCTCTTTGTCATAATTACCCATAACTCATTCATTCTTCACTCTTAACTCATATCTTAACTCGTATCTCTTAACTCTTACCTAAATTAAAATCGAATCCATTTCTCCCTACTCTTCCCACTCTCAATCACTTTTTCAATAAACCGCATGCCGCGTATTCCGTCTTCAATGGTTGGGAAATCGTAGTTGCCTTTTTTGCCTGATTTATGATCTCTCACTGCCCGGGCAAACTCAGTGTAAATATTCCCGAATGCTTCCAAGTATCCTTCCGGGTGGCCAGCCGGTAGCCGAATTGCTTTTACTGCTGATTTTGGTTGATTTCCTCTTCCCGTTCGCCTAACGTATGGTGGCCCATAGAGCCATTTTACCACAAGAGAATTTGGCTCCATCTGTTGCCATTCCAAACCGCCCTTTTCGCCATAGACTTTAATCGTTAGATCATTTTCTTCGCCGGCAGCTATTTGGCTTGCCAACAAAACCCCTTTCGCCCCGCCTTTATATTCTATGAAAACCGCACCGTCATCGTCCAATCTTCTGCCTTTAACAAAGGTGTTGATGTCGGCGCAAATACGGTTGATCTCCAGGCCCGTTATATATTCTGCCAGGTTTTCGGCATGTGAGCCAATGTCTCCCATGGCTCCGGCAATGCCACTTCTTTTGGGATCGGTACGCCAGGATGCCTGCTTTTGTCCGCTTTTTTCTATGTTGGTAGAAAGCCAACCTTGGAGATAAGACACCACTACTTTCCTGACCTTACCCAGCTTACCCGAAGCAACAATATCACGGGCTTCTTTCACCATGGGATAACCGGTGTAATTATGTGTTAGGGCGAAAACAAGACCACTTTTATCCACTACTTTTTTTAGTTGTTTGGCTTCTGTACTTGTGAGACAAACCGGTTTATCACAGATCACGTGAAAGCCATTTTGCAAGGCCATTTTTGCAGGAGCAAAGTGCATGTGATTAGGCGTAACAATGGACACAAAATCCATGCGCTCCCTTACGGATAAGGTTTTTTCCGTTTTAATCATTTCTTCGAACGAACCGTAAGTTCGTTTCGGATCTACAAACAGTTTACGTCCCGCCTTTTGTGATTTTTTCGGGTCTGAACTAAATGCGCCGCAAACCAATTCTATTTGCCCATCCAACCTGGCAGCTATGCGGTGTACTTCCCCAATAAAGGCACCCGGGCCACCACCAACCATGCCCATTTTTAGTTTCTTACTCATGTGCCTTGTGCATCAATTTTTTCGTTCTTAAAAAACAGGAAATAGAAGGCCATAACAGCTGCTGCTATAATGGCCGGAATGGTCCAGATAGTTTTCCAGTTGTGACTGCCATCGGCCAGGGCGTTGTTATCATAGATCATGCCTGCCAGCTTAAAGCCAATGAGCATACCCAAACCGTAAGTTGCAAGTGTAATGAGTCCCTGGGCAGCACTCTTGATCTTTGGACCCGCTTTATGATCGGTATAGATCTGACCGCTTACAAAGAAAAAATCATAACATATTCCGTGTAAAATAATTCCGAGAAAAAGCATCCAAAGTCCTGAACCGGCATTTCCATAAGCGAACAACAAATACCTGAGAGCCCAGGCCAGCATCCCGAATAATAGGGTTAGTTTTAAACCAAATCTTTTGAGCGCAAAGGGCAAAAGGATCAACAAGCCCAGTTCTGACCATTGCCCTAAGGTCATGTTGCCGGCAGCGTTTTTCATACCGATATCATTCAAAAACAGATTGGCGTTCTGATAATAAAAAGCAAGCGGAATGCATATCAGGATAGATGATAGAAAGAAAATGAGATAATTTTTGTCTTTCAATAAAGACAAGGCATCCAGGCCCAGTATATCACCGATGGATGCTTTCTGTCCTTTGGCACGAGGTGGCGTATCGGGTAGGAAAAAGCTGAACAAACCGAGCAATGCCGATGCCCCGGCAGCCATTAAAAACGTGTTTTTCAATAGTCCTTTGGCTTCCCAGCCCACGGCATAGCCAATGATCATTCCGGCCACAATCCAGCCGAAAGTACCGAAAGCCCTTACCCAGGCAAATTTTCGGTTGTCTTCCTTCATTTGATTGAAAGCAACAGAATTTACCAGTGCCAGTGTTGGCATGTAAATGATCATATAGCCAAGGATGTACGGGAAAAACTGGGTAAAATTTTCAGCTTTGGATGCCAAGAACATGAGTACCGCTCCAAGGATGTGCAATACCCCCAATACTTTTTGGGCGGAGAAAAATCTATCAGCTATTAAACCGATGATAAATGGCGCGATGATGGCTCCCCAGGCCTGTGTCATGTAAGCCTTTCCTATCTGTCCGCCGCTGGCACTCAGCTCACCGGCAAGGTAGGTGCCCATGGTTACAAACCAGGCACCCCAGATAAAGAATTCGAGGAACATCATGATGGAGAGTTTGGAGAATATGGAAGTTTTCATAGAATTAAAATGTCAATTAAAATTAAAATATCAATGTTTCCTCCCCCTTGATTTTGTAGCCTTTTCCGCTATGGCGGAATGCGGACAAAATCTGTCCCCCTCCCAAGGGGGACACGGGGCTGCCAACTATTTAAGCTCTGCTGCTACCCGCACCAACAGATCTCTCGTCTTCACAATGCCTTCTTCCTCCGGTGCCTCGCCTTCATATTCCACGCCTATAAATCCTTTATATCCGGAGTCCTTCACCACTTGCAGCATTTTTTTGTAATCTATCTTGGTTTCGTTTCCTTCTTCATCAAATGCATAACTTTTTGCCGAAACGCCTTTGGCGTAAGGCATCATCATTTCAATGGCTTTATAAATATCGGGATATTCTTCTAAGCACTCACCCCATTTCTCACCTTCTTTACGTTTAATGCAAAAGTTGCCGAAGTCCGGTAGTATGCCACAGTTTTCCATGTTTACTTTTTTGATCACTCCTGTTAACCACTCGGGGTCGCTGGACAGCCAGCCGTGATTTTCAATAACTACATTCAAGTCTAATGGTTTGGCATATTCACATAGCCGCATAAGGGCATCGGCACCCCAATTGGCTCGGTCTTCTGCACTGCCATCAAAGCCAAACAGGTTTGTGCGTACGGTGTGGCAGCCCAATTCATGAGACATATCTAACCACTTCTTATGGTCTTCTATGCCTTGTTGGCGTTTTGCCTTATCCTGCACGGCAAGGTCTTGTTTTTCATCTACCATCATGATCAGGTTTTGCTGGCCGTGTTCTTTTGCCCGTTCTGCCAAAGTTGTAGTAAGGTTTTTTAACGAAGCCAGCATATTTGTTGAATCGGCAAATTCCTTATTATAAAGATGGTTCACATATTCCAGGCCCTTAAAACCCAGTTCTGCTGCTTTTTTAGCAAAGTCTTTAGGGTCTAATTCGCCACTGCCAATAGCTCGGTGCAATGACCACTGCGCCAAGGACAGTTTAAAGAAAGGCTCTGCCATTGCTCGTGTATTTTCTTGTTTGTCGTTTTCTACTTTGTTTGATTTACAGGCTGAAATACCGGCAATTCCCAGTCCTACCGCAGTGTAAGAAACGTTATGAATAAATTGGCGCCTTCTCATAGTGTAGTTTTTATGTTTTCTAAAAATAGGAAAATCAAGTTCAATCAAAATAGGAATGTAAATCAAAATCAAAAAAAGCTTTCTATTTACTGCGTTACATCAGGCACCCAAAGAATATCTATAACATGCCTATCCCCAAAATCTCCATGTTTAAAATTAAATCCTGAACCACATGGAAGATGTATTCTATCATACCCTTTCCTTTCAATATCGTACTTATCTATAATTTCAATATCCAAATCATCATACAATGTTTTATATAAAGCCTTAACGACATCGTCCTTATCTTCTTTAGAATCGAAAAAATATATCGCTTGAAATAGTGACCATGCATCAAAACCATCTTTTCTCAATGAATAATTCAGAAGAAATAAACTTCTATCATCGACCAAGTGTTTGCCAAATAAACTGGCATTCTTCGCATTGAATCTCACCGACCCGTTCCCAAAATCCCAATCTTTATTTCTATAAAAGCCTTCTAAACCGCTTAAATATTCTATTACGGGTTCAGGGCCTCGGCTAATTGGAACTTCTGCTAAAAGATTAGATTCGAATATCTGAAGGGCTTCTTGGCAAGTAAAACTGAAATCCTTGGAAGATTGATTGGCAGGGATATTTTTAGAGCAACACCCATAACAAAATGATATCACGAAAAGAACTAAAATAGGAATATTGGCGGTTAAAATTTTGATTTTGATTCTATTTATGTTATCAAATTCTTATTGTCATCCCAACGGGCAATATCGGTGCGTTTTTCCTGGTCAGTGCATTTGGCTACCCATTCCTCTTCATAGGTTAGTCCGTGTTTGTCCAACACATCTTGCGGAACCCCATCCCAAACATTAGGAGTATTACCCATGTAGCCCAGATCTTCAATACCGGCTTTGGATGTGTAATAACCGGTAACTACCAAATTACGCAAATGACTGAAGAAAGCGACACCTTCTTTCATCTCTTCTTTGGCTTCATCGGGATAGGCGATTTCGTCGATAAGGGCTATTTGCTCTTCATTTGTGGCCTGAATAAATTCTTTTGAATATCGTTTTTGGGCTTCCGCATATAGCCAATCCAAGCCATTGCGCATGGGTTCTTGATTGCCTTCCATGTCTTTAACCACAAAGTCTATAAAATCTACCAGGCCACTTTCTACGGCATCCTGTTCTCCTTCTTTTGGAGGAAGAATAATATCGCAAAGCAGGGCGATGTGCTCCAAATCTTTTTTATCGAAAAACTGTTCGGCGTAGATGTCTTCATCATAAGCCAATTCTTCCGGTGTGCGGCCGTAGAGTATTCGTTCTATGGCTGCTTTCTTTTCTTTTTCTGTCTTGCATCCGGGCAGGAATAAGGTAGTTCCGGCCATTGAGCCGAGTAGGAGTAGTTTTATGTGTTGTCTTCTGTCCATTGTTTAGTTAAAAGTTATTAGTTATTAGTTATTAGTTATTGAGTTATTAGTTATTGAGTTACTGGTAATTTTCCATTTTTCCCACCGATAGCACCCGCCTGAATAAAGAATTCATTCTTTCGGGCTGGCAGATTGCCGCAGATCTTTTAACCGCAACGGCACAAAGATTTCTTCATTTTTCTACTTTTATTTTTCATTTATCCATTCACCAGCTTATCGGGCTAAACCCCGATGCTATCCATAGTTGGTTGCTCATTTATAATAATTTCTCATTACTCCTTACTCTTCACTCAATCACTCTTAGTTCTTCACTCTTTAAACCATATAAACTTCATAACTAATCACTGAAGTCCCCGTGTTTTCACCAAATCAATAATATAATCACTCATTCGCCAGCTAAGGGCCAGTATAGTCCAGGTTGGGTTTTTGTCTGCCTGAGAAACGAACGGACCTCCATCTGCAATGAAGACATTATCAACATCATGCAGTTGCTGGAATTTGTTGGTAACCGACGTTTTCGCATCATCGCCCATTCTTGTAGTGCCCACTTCGTGTATAATCTCGCCGGGTTTGTGCAGTCCGTAATTACTGTCTGCGCCCGGTTTGTCACCACTTGCTATTCCGCCCATATTATGAATGATCTCTTCAAAGGTATCCTGCTGGTGTTTGGCCTGTTTGATCTCATGATCGCTCCAGGTATAATTAAACCGCAAGGTGGGAATACCCCATTTATCTTTTTCATTGGGATCCAATTCGCAGTAATTGTCTTCGCGGGCAATACATTCTCCACGTCCGCCAAAGCCCACCCAGGAGCCATAAAACTTCTTCACATCATCGCGTAACTTATTTCCGTAACCACCTGTTCGTTCACCAATAAATTTATTCATATCTGTTATGCCGAAACCAAAGCCGTAGTTGGGCATACTCATTCCGCCCCAGACTTCAATGTGGTAACCGCGTGGAAAATCAAGGTTTTTGTTGTCTAACCACCAGGGACTATATACGTGCATTCCGCCTACTCCATCTTCATTATAAATCTTTCTGTTCATCAATTGGGGCATAAATGCACCACGGTAAGTTCCGGTTGAATCATGTAAATATTTGCCGAGTACTCCACTGCTGTTGCCCAGTCCGTTGGGGTGTTGCGTTGTTTTAGAATTAAATAGAATTCTTGCCGTTGAACACGCCGAAGCCGCCAAAACAATGATCTTGCCTTTAATGTTGTATTCTTTGCCGTTCTCTTTGTTGATGTAAGAAACCGATTCAGCTCTGCTTTCGGTGTTAGTTACAACATTTTTGGCCATACAATTAACAAAAAGATCAACCTGGCTGCTGTTTTTCTGCGCCGGAAAAATAAGGCAGGAACCGCTGGAAAAATCGGCGTATTGATTGCAAGCTCTGTTGCATTGTGCACAATAAAAACAAACGCCACGGTCTTTGTTAATGGCCTTGGTTAAAATGGAAAGCCGTGACGGGATAACCGTTACCCCACTTTTACGAGCTCCTTTTATATAATAAAGCTCATGTAAGCGTGGTTTAGGGGCGGGCAAAAAGTATCCGTCAGGTTCATTAGGCAGATTTTCCTTACTGCCGAAAATGCCGAGCAACTTATCTACTTTATCGTAGTAAGGTGCCACATCGTCATAAGTAATAGGCCAGTCATCTCCCAAACCGTCTATGCTTTTTCTGCGGAAATCATCGGGGCCGAAGCGGAGTGATATTCTGCCCCAATGATTGGTTCTACCTCCCAACATACGTGAGCGGAACCAGCGAAAATCGGTGCCTTCTGTGGTTGAGTATGGTTCGCCATCCAACTCCCAGCCACCGTAAGCCATATCGAATTCGCCAAAGTGTCTGAATTTTGTATTTGCCCCACGACGCGGACTCTCCCAGGGCCATTTTAATTGGGTCATCGTCTCGGGATCTTTGGGATCGAAGTAAGGCCCGGCTTCTAACACAGCCACCGACAATCCGGCATCGCTAAGTATTTTGGTGGCCATTCCGCCACCGGCTCCCGAGCCAACTATAACTACATCGTAGGTTTTCCTTGGTTCAATGATCTGCATGGTGCTGTAAGATAGTTGTTTCTTTTGTAACTCGTAGTTTGTAGTTCGTATTTAGTGAGTTTCAGTTTATAGGGTTTACAAAGTTTGTAATCATAATACCGGCGGTGACAGCACTGCCCGGAGCTGCGGAAAGTTTTAACCCAAATTATGCAATAGAAAATCTATTCCGTGCTGAAACTGCTTCAAAATCAGCGTTTCACTGCATTTTTCAGCTTCACCATAGCGGTGCTATGCTAAATCTTCCAAAATGCCTGATTTTATTGCACTTTCAGCACTCATTACAAAGTTCTACTGCATAGTTTGGGTTTAAGTTGGTTTTGATTTTTAACCGCAAAAGTGCTGAAGAGCAGACCGCATAAATTTTGATTGAAGCCCTACCTTTGATGTAATGCAAGTCAAATCCAACATATCTCTATTGCCATTTAACACATTTGGTATTGATGTGACTGCCAGGTATTATGTGGAGATCAAGAAGAAAAAAGATCTGCAGAAATTGCGTGAGAGTGATTATTGGGAGATGGATCGGTTTATACTTGGCGGCGGCAGTAATATTTTGTTGTTGGATGATCTTGATGGTATAACCGCTCATATTCGCCGTAAAGGAATTAAAGTGGTTGAAGAGGGTGAATCTTCTATTATACTGCGGGTTGGTGCCGGTGAAGTGTGGCATGACTTTGTAATGTATTGCGTAGGGAACGGCTATGGCGGACTGGAAAACCTGTCTCTCATTCCGGGTTCGGTTGGTGCAGCACCCATGCAAAATATTGGGGCCTACGGAGAGGAACAAAACGCATGCTTTCATTCACTAACTGCTTTTGATATTGAAAACAAAGTGTGGAGAGATTTTACATCTGATGAATGTGAATTCGGCTACAGAAACAGCATCTTCAAGAATCTGTACAAGAACAAGTTCATCATTTGGGATGTGACTTATCGGCTCACAAAAAAAGATCACAGGATAAATACAAGCTATGGTGCCATTCAACAAAAATTACATGACCATTGCATTGCAGAACCTACTATTAAAGATGTAAGCGAAGCGGTAATTGAGATAAGGCAGAGCAAACTACCCGATCCCGCTGAGACAGGTAATTCAGGGAGTTTCTTTAAAAACCCGATAGTGCCCAATACGCTTTTCAATAAATTAAAGAATGAATTTGAGGAAATGCCTTACTACACCGTTGATAAAAAGAATACCAAAATACCGGCAGGTTGGTTGATAGAACAATGCGGTTGGAAAGGTAAAAAAGTTGGACGAACTGGTACATATCCCAGGCAGGCCCTGGTGTTGGTGAACCATGGCGGAGCAAGCGGTAAAGAAGTTTGGAACCTGGCTATGGAAATACAGAAAAGTGTGGAATTGAAGTTTGGGATTAAGCTGGAACCGGAGGTGAATTTGATCTCGTAGCTCGCAGTCTGTATTTCGAAGGTTTGCCAAACATTTGGAACAAGTAACTTTATTCTTTTGTTTATTTTAGACACATGTCACAAAAGGAGCACATATTAACCTATTTAACTATAAATAAGGATTCACTATTTGATCGTTTTCATCTGGTCAAGCTCGCCTTGTTCGGGTCTTATGCAACTGATGATTTCAATGAAAACAGTGATATAGATATTTTAGTCGAGTTTGAGCCGAAAACGAGTAATCTCAGAGCAAGGAAGGCCGAGCTTAAGAATTTACTTTCTGCCTATTTTAACAAAGACGTTGATATATGCAGAGAGCGATATATTAAACCGTACTTTAAAGAGCAGATCTTAAGTTCCGCCATTTATGTTTGAAAAAGATAAGGGCAACTTATTAGCGATTCTAGATTCAGCCCGGAAAATCCAGAAATACACAAGCCAATTGCACAGTGCTGACGAGCTATTCGATAATGAGCAAATATTCGATGCCGTTCTAATGAATTTCGTGGTTATTGGGGAAGCTGTTGGCCGACTTTCGGAAAAAACCCTGAACGAAATTGCATACGTCCCCTGGGAACAGATCAAAGGATTTAGAAATATAATTGCTCATAATTATTTTGGAGTAGATGCTGAAGAAGTCTGGCAAACAATTAGGAGCGATGTGCCGGAATTAATCAGTTGCCTTGAAGATGAACTTAAGAATGCCGAATAAGCTCCACTCCTCGTGTACAATCAATCACTATGTAAACTCTGCAAACTAATCACTACACATCAAAGAACAACAACTATATTGCCTAAACTGTGAACGAGAGTTCGATGATCCGTCGTACGAGTATTGCCCTAATTGCGGGCAACATACCAAAGAACGGTTAACACTCAAAGAGCTCTTTCATAATACGGTGGCCAGCTACTTTTCTATTGACTCCAGGTTGAAACGCAGTGTAATTCCTTTTTTATGTAAACCGGGTATAGTGGCACGTGCATACGTTGAAGGGAAAAGGCAGCTTTACCTGCATCCTTCCCAGGCCTATGTAGTGGCATCGGTTATTTTCTTTTTCTTCTTCTCTATTTACACAAAATCATGGAAGGTTGCAGAGCTGAGTCCTGAAAATCTGAAGTTCGACCTAGGGACAGAGGGAGATTCACTTCTTAATGCCAAAGTAGATAGTTTAGTTACTTTGCAGGAACTCGACAGCCTTCAGGTTGAGGAGATCGATTCTGTTAGGAAAGTGATTATGAATAATACATTTATCCATGAACTTGATTCTCTTATAGCCGTAGATAAAACCAATGAGGAAATTCTTGAAGAGCTTAAAGTAAGCAAAGGAAAAGTAGGTGCATTTTTTGCCGGAAAAATGCTTGATATTTACCGAAACAAGGGCAGTGGATTGTTGAGTACTGCACTGGCACAAATACCGCTCGCCATCTTTTTATTGATCCCTGTTTATGCCTTAATGCTCTGGCTTCTACACCTTAGAAGAAAGAAGACCCTTGTGGAAAACCTGGTGCATAGCATGTATTTGTTTAGCTTTTTGTATTTACTGGCTACCCAGGTACTCATTTTGATATGGATAACCGGCTGGACAAAATGGCTGTATCTGTTTCTGATCATTCCTCCAATTTATTTTTTGATCAGTTATATGAGGTTTTACCAACAGGGATTTTTCAAAGCAGGTATTAAGCTTGGCCTTATATCCTTACTCTTCACTACCCTCACCGTGCCGGTAGCCATTTTGCTTACCATGCTGCTGACCTTTTTGTTCTATTCCGGTTGAACAACAGCTCCTTTACTATACTGTTGTTTTAAGTATTTTTTGGAAGGCGATTCAATAAATGGTCCCAGGCCAAGTTTATCCCACTTTTCATCAACGGCCTTAATAGTAGCTTCATCACTGGTTATGATATTGGGCCATTCACGGTGAAAGTTGTCGAACTCTTTGGTTTTTCTGGTGCCGTCAAATGCCACATGAGAGATACCATTTTCTCCCGCATCGTAAATATGTGTATCCCGGCGGGCATCTATGTTGTTGGTTACCCTCCAAACTACATCGGCGGTATCATTTATGTCGAAAATATCGTCAACAAAAAGAAGGCATTTCACGCTTTCAAACTCTGCTGATCTGAACATCTCTGTCGCAAGATCCTGCACATGATCTTTTCTATCCTTTTTTATAGCTACAAAGGCTATGGAGATGCCTTTTCGGAGATAGGAGGTGTTGAGTTGTTTTATGGAGGGGTACTGGGATTTTATTGCTTCTAATTCCCCAATGCCTCCGGCAGGAGTATTCATCCCCCCTTCCAAGGGGCCCGCCCGACTGAAAGACTTCAGTCTTTCGGGCGGGGGACCAAGGGGGATCTCCTCCTCAAACTTCCTCGTTGCATCAATACACACCTTACCACCAAATGCAAAGGCCGAGCAACTATGATCTAATACGTCCATTGGGCCGGTACTGGTATAGATGTCCGTAGCCGGGTTTACGTGTTCTGTAAACAATTTTGCTAATCCTTCGTAGTCAGTAATGTTTGCATCTTCATCAACTACCACCAATATTTTGTTGAACATCATTTGCCCGGCACCCCACATGGCATTCATCACTTTTTGGGCGTGACCCGGGAATTCTTTTTTGATCTGCACAATGGTAAGGTTATGAAATACGCCTTCCACCGGTAATTCCATATCAATGATCTCCGGGATCAAGGTCATTTTAATTGGGGCTAGAAAAATGCGTTCCGTAGCCTTTCCTATCCACGCATCTTCCTGGGGCGGAATGCCTACAATGGTGGCAGGGTAAATAGCATCCTTACGGTGCGTGATAGCGGTTACATGAAACCGCGGATAGTAATCGGCCAGTGAATAATAACCGGTATGATCTCCAAAAGGACCTTCTAGTATAAAGTCTTCTTCCGGATCTACATAGCCTTCGATAATTATGTCCGCATCAATGGGCACCTGAATTTCGGGTTGAGTAATGCAGCTGACCAGCTCCACCTTTTTCTTCCTTAGAAAACCGGCCAGCATATATTCATCAATATTGGGTGGCATGGGCGCAGTTGCTGCATAGCTGTATAAAGGGTCACCACCAAGGGCAATAGCCACAGGCATGCGCTTGCCCAGTTTTTTATATTCATTGAAATGCCCGGCACTTACTTTATGCTTGTGCCAGTGCATGCCTGTCATGTTCTTTTCAAACAGCTGCACCCGGTACAGACCAACATTTCTTGTTCCATCTACAGGATGTTTGGTATGTACAATAGGTAAGGTCATAAACCGGCCACCATCTTCCGGCCAGCATTTTAGAACCGGAAGCTTGAACAGATCAATATCATTTCCCTGCAATACTACTTCCTGGCATGCTGCTTTCTTCTTCACTACTTTCGGCATCCACCCGGCGATTCGACTCAGTTGGGGCAGCATTTTCAGCTTATCTAAAAGGGCATCTTTAGGGGCCATCAATTCTTTAAAAAGTACTTCGATGCCTTTACGCGCATCGTCAATTTCGCTTACACCTAAAGCCATAGCCATGCGCTGTTCACTGCCCATCATGTTCATGAGTACCGGAAAATCCGTACCTGTATTTTCAAACAGAACGGCTTTGTTTTGGGCAGGTGTTTTGGAGAGGCGGTCAACAATTTCGGTCATTTCCAAAATGGGGTTTACGTATTCCGCAACTCTTATCAGTTCCCCGGCACTATCCAGGGCAAGAATAAATTCAGGTAAATTCTTAAATGCCATGGGCTAAAAATACGACTGAAATTATCAACCATTAAGTTGGTAAGGCCTGCTTTTCAACCTGTTAAATCTTGCAGTAATCGAAAAATTAAAAAAATTGGATAATAATAACTACATTTGCTCTCGTTTTGAGTGTTACATTCCTTTGGAGTTCCCCTCACACTCTAATTATTTATATAAACTAATTAAATACGCGTAGGATGAGACAATCTTTACTACCAGTAGAATATGGTATTCTACTTTTCTTCATTTTCAACTTAACATTTTTAAACCAGCTATCCGCCCAATGCCCTGCCGGCAGTACGGCAGATTCTTTTTCCTGGTACGATTCCACAACCGGACAAGGAGCCAAATGGGACCCGGTTAACTTTGGTACGGAACAATGTACAGGACACACCGAAGTTTATACCACTCCGGGGGGGGTGCAGGTTACAACAACACTTTCAGATCCGGATAACCAAAACACAGACCCATGTAATCTAAGTGTATTTAATGATTACTCCGGAACGCATGACGACAATGCTGATGGACTTCCGCACACCTGGATTGATGGAAAGTTTATGCTACAGATTAAGTCAACCGAGCCAAACCAGGATGTATGTTTTACATACACGTTTGACACGCCTACATTTATGGAAGATTTCCAGGTTTCAGATATTGACTGGATTGCTATATTGCAACCTAATGCCATTCCTACTTCCATAGATGCTACATACCAGGATCAGGTAAAATTTACGGCATCTTTTAATGGTGCAGATGTTCCTTTGAGTCTTACTTATGCTACAGGGTCTGCAGCTACATCTTCATATACCATTACAGGCCAAACTGCTCTGGCAAATTACGATGGAGTTGATAATAATACTGGAACTAATGGAGATGTTGCAAGTACAGATCCGGCCGGAATAGTTAATGTTTCCAGTAATTCGTCCCCTATCGACAGTTTCACCATTTGTTATTCCAACGGTCCGGACGATGCGGGCCATCCGGTCGCAGATGGAGTTACCTGGTTTGAGACGGATCCGGGTCAAAGTGATGACCATGCTATATCCCTGGATGGCTTTGATTTTTGCATTGCCGACCTGTACACCGTTAGCGGTAATGTATTCAACGATGCAGACGGCTTAACCGATAATACAGTAGATGGTACAGGCATTGGATCTCCTGGCGGTACACAGCTATATGCGACATTGGTTGATGACAGCGGCAATGTATATGAAAGTGTTCCCGTCAATTCAGATGGTACGTACAGCTTTTCTGATGTCGTTTACGGAGATTATACGGTTCAAATAAGTACAACCAATGAAAGCGGTAATGTAGGAAGTGCGCCAAGTACGGGACCGAGCTTACCTAGTGGTTGGATCAATACGGGAGAGGAGCACAATAATCCGGGTGGTGCAGGTGGAGATGGTACTGTGGATGGTAGCCTGGGAATAAGTATTACGGGAAATACAACCAATGTTGACTTTGGAATACAGGAATTGGGTAGTATAAGCGGTACGGTATTAGCTGACACCACTGGCGACGGAGCAGGCGACACACCCCTATCGGGAGTAACGATGGCCTTATATGACAACACCGGATCACCTGTATTGGATGGCAGCGGAAATCCAATCACCACAACCACAGCAGCTGATGGTACATACAGCTTTGATAATGTACCCGCCGGCGACTATCAGGTAGTGGAAACAGATCCTACAGGTTATATAAGCGTAAGCGATGTAGATGGCGCAAACAACAATACCGTAGGAGATGAAACTCCGATAACCGTAACACCGGGAGCCGACAGCGGCGGTAATGATTTTGTAGATACCAATCTGGGTAGTATAAGTGGTACGGTATTAGCTGACACCACTGGCGACGGAGCAGGCGACACACCCCTATCGGGAGTAACGATGGCCTTATATGACAACACCGGATCACCTGTATTGGATGGCAGCGGAAATCCAATCACCACAACCACAGCAGCTGATGGTACATACAGCTTTGATAATGTACCCGCCGGCGACTATCAGGTAGTGGAAACAGATCCTACAGGTTATATAAGCGTAAGCGATGTAGATGGCGCAAACAACAATACCGTAGGAGATGAAACTCCGATAACCGTAACACCGGGAGCCGACAGCGGCGGTAATGATTTTGTAGATACCAATCTGGGTAGTATAAGTGGTACGGTATTAGCTGACACCACTGGCGACGGAGCAGGCGACACACCCCTATCGGGAGTAACGATGGCCTTATATGACAACACCGGATCACCTGTATTGGATGGCAGCGGAAATCCAATCACCACAACCACAGCAGCTGATGGTACATACAGCTTTGATAATGTACCCGCCGGCGACTATCAGGTAGTGGAAACAGATCCTACAGGTTATATAAGCGTAAGCGATGTAGATGGCGCAAACAACAATACCGTAGGAGATGAAACTCCGATAACCGTAACACCGGGAGCCGACAGCGGCGGTAATGATTTTGTAGATACCAATCTGGGCAGTATAAGTGGTACGGTATTAGCTGACACCACTGGCGACGGAGCAGGCGACACACCCCTATCGGGAGTAACGATGGCCTTATATGACAACACCGGATCACCTGTATTGGATGGCAGCGGAAATCCAATCACCACAACCACAGCAGCTGATGGTACATACAGTTTTGATAATGTACCCGCCGGCGACTATCAGGTAGTGGAAACAGATCCTACAGGTTATATAAGCGTAAGCGATGTAGATGGCGCAAACAACAATACCGTAGGAGATGAAACTCCGATAACCGTAACACCGGGAGCCGACAGCGGCGGTAATGATTTTGTAGATACCAATCTGGGTAGTATAAGCGGTACGGTATTAGCTGACACCACTGGCGACGGAGCAGGCGACACACCCCTATCGGGAGTAACGATGGCCTTATATGACAACACCGGATCACCTGTATTGGATGGCAGCGGAAATCCAATCACCACAACCACAGCAGCTGATGGTACATACAGCTTTGATAATGTACCCGCCGGCGACTATCAGGTAGTGGAAACAGATCCTACAGGTTATATAAGCGTAAGCGATGTAGATGGCGCAAACAACAATACCGTAGGAGATGAAACTCCGATAACCGTAACACCGGGAGCCGACAGCGGCGGTAATGATTTTGTAGATACCAATCTGGGCAGTATAAGTGGTACGGTATTAGCTGACACCACTGGCGACGGAGCAGGCGACACACCCCTATCGGGAGTAACGATGGCCTTATATGACAACACCGGATCACCTGTATTGGATGGCAGCGGAAATCCAATCACCACAACCACAGCAGCTGATGGTACATACAGCTTTGATAATGTACCCGCCGGCGACTATCAGGTAGTGGAAACAGATCCTACAGGTTATATAAGCGTAAGCGATGTAGATGGCGCAAACAACAATACCGTAGGAGATGAAACTCCGATAACCGTAACACCGGGAGCCGACAGCGGCGGTAATGATTTTGTAGATACCAATCTGGGTAGTATAAGCGGTACGGTATTAGCTGACACCACTGGCGACGGAGCAGGCGACACACCCCTATCGGGAGTAACGATGGCCTTATATGACAACACCGGATCACCTGTATTGGATGGCAGCGGAAATCCAATCACCACAACCACAGCAGCTGATGGTACATACAGCTTTGATAATGTACCCGCCGGCGACTATCAGGTAGTGGAAACAGATCCTACAGGTTATATAAGCGTAAGCGATGTAGATGGCGCAAACAACAATACCGTAGGAGATGAAACTCCGATAACCGTAACACCGGGAGCCGACAGCGGCGGTAATGATTTTGTAGATCAGGAATTGGGCAGCATAAGCGGAAGTGTATGGGCTGATACTACAGGAAATGGAAATGTGGACACACCACTACAAAACGTTGAACTCAACCTGGTGGATGAAAACGGAAATCCGGTATTAGATGTATCAAACAATCCGATCACCGCAACCACGGATAGTAACGGGAATTATACTTTCACCAATGTTCCTGCAGGGAACTATCAGGTGGTACAGACCCAACCGGCAGATTATTCAAGTATGGGAGATACCGATGGCGGAGATTTGAATATTGTTGGAGATGTTCAGTTGATTGTGGTAAATCCGGGTGCAGCTAGCGCAGATAATAACTTTACCGAATTCCTTACTTCCCTGCCTGTTGAACTTGTTAGCTTTACCGCAGAAGTTATCAATGATGATGTTGAATTAAATTGGGTAACCGCAACCGAGGAGAATAACGACAAATTTGTGGTTGAATACTCAGTTGACGGCATAACATTTAACACTTTAACCGAAATATCCGGAAATGGTACGACAAATGAAACGTCTTACTACTCCTATCTGCATGAAAATGCAGTGAACCTTGGGTATGAAGTGTTATACTACCGCTTAAAACAGGTTGATTTTGACGGAACATTCGAATATTCTGATATTGTAGCGGTTGAAGTTACCGGCTCTGTAAAAGAGGCGAAATTATTCCCAAATCCGGGTGTAAGATCGGGTAAAGGAGTAACCGTACTTGCCAAAGACATTCAACTTATTGAAGTGTTCAGTTTAGAGGGAAGATTAATGTTCCACAAGGAATATGCCGGTGAAAATGTAACCATAATGCCAACTTCCAACCTGGCTACAGGAATGTATCTGGTGCGTATTAACCGGAAAGAAACGTTGAAACTGATAATACGATAATTAGGATAAGCCCTATAACAGCACCGGCAGTTTTGCCGGTGCTGTTATATAAAATAAAGAACCTCATGCAAAACACGTAGTAATTATTAAATTAAATATTTTACTTGTATGAAATATTTTTACACTGTATTTTTTCTCTTTATAGCAAGCCAATTTACTCCTGCCCAGGAAACAACCTACTCCAAGATTAACTTCTCCGGCATAAAAACCGAAACCATTAAGGAAATTGCGGACATGGGTGTTGATGTAAAGTGTGGAGGACGATTTATTGATGGTAATCTTGAAGTCATAGTATCAAGCCATGAGTTGAAATTACTTAAGGCAAAAGGTTTGGAATTTTCCTTTATACATGAAGATCTGAGCACTTTACCTGGTGAAACACCGGCTCAAAAAGCAAAAGCATTGAACGAATTAGAGTATGACAAAGCACGATCCAAAGATCAGGATTTTAGCTTACTCAATTTGATCGAAAGCGGGTTACAGCCTTCCGCTTGTATCTCCGATAATATTGTAACCCCCACAAATTTTAATTTAGGCAGTTTATCAGGTAATCTCAACTACTCCGAACTTATGGCCGAGTTGAATGACATGCGTGCCAAATACCCAAACTTAATTTCGGCACCAACTCCCATAAGCAGTACGCTTAAAACTGCCGAAAATCGTGATGTATATATGCTTCGCATCAGTGACAATCCTGACACAGATGAAGCCGGCGAACCGGAGGCCCTATACACTTCTCTGCACCATTCCCGTGAACCCGTAAGTATGATGCAATTGATCTATACCATGTGGTATCTGCTGGAAAACTATGGATCAGATCCATTTATAACCAATATTGTTAACCACCATGAACTGTACTTCATTCCCTGTGTAAACCCCGACGGGTACAACTATGTGAGTAACGTAGATAATTGGTGGCGCAAGAACAGGAGAAACCTTGGCGGAGGCTGTGTAGGGGTTGATCTGAACAGGAACTATTCCTATAGTTGGGGTATAGGCTCTACAAGTAATTGCTCTGGTGAAACATACAGAGGTCCCAATCCTTTTTCAGAAGCCGAAACACAAATGATCAGAGAGTTTTGTTTCAACCATGAGTTTAAAACGGCTATGAATGCACATACGTCGGGCGGCCTTCTTTTCCACCAGTGGGCTGATGGAGACCCGAATCCACCTGCAGATTACGACATTCTAAGGCGGTGGACACACGATATGACCAAATTAAACCGCTTTAATTATGGCGACGGGTGGCTGCTTTCCCCAATAGGGGGTGAATCGGACGACTGGATGTACGCAGAAGACCTGGCACAAAAACCAAAAATATTTGCATTTACTCCGGAGATCTCGCCTACAGGAGGTTTCTATCCTCCCAGTTCGTCTATTTTGCCCCAATGTAAGGAATTTGTTTTAGCCAATCTTACCCTTGCCGCTTACACAGGCAAATATGCCCAAATACATGACTATACTACCGCCAATATTTCTGCATTGAACGGAATCTTAACATTTGGCCTTGAAAGATTGGGCAGAACCGATGGAAATTATACACTTACCGTTACTCCGGTTTCTTCCAACATCGTTTCGGTTTCCAATAACGTGCACAACTTCAACAACCCGGGATTTCTGAGCCTTAACGCTAACAGAGTTGATGTAAATTTTACCCTGGACAGCAAAACTATCTCCAATGAAGAAGTTGTTTTCAAGGTACAATTATCCAATGGCGACTTCACTTTGTACGATGAAGAAATTACGAAAGTATTTGACCCAATGGTTCTCTTTAGTGATGATCCTGATACTGATGGGTTATTAAACTGGACAGGAAACGGTTGGGAACTGACATCTGATTCATTTTCCGGATCAAGTGCCATAACCGAATCTGCCTCTGGTAACTACGGAAACAATCAAAGTAAAACTTTAACTCTGATTAATCCCGTTAACTTAAGTAGTGTTGACAGTGCAGTACTTCAAATGTATGCCAAATGGGATACGGAGAGGCAGGCAGATTTCGTTCAAGTACAGATCTCAGATGACGACAAAGCATCATGGACAACCTTATGCGGTAAATATTCCAAACCCGGAGCACCGAACAGCCGGCAACCACAGGGAGAACCGGTGTACGAAGGTGAGAATTTTGCCTGGGTTATGGAGGAATTTGATTTGTCGGCCTATACCGGAAGTGCTAACATTAACACTTTGGCATCCGGTGACATCTTTATTCGATTAACATTCGCTTCTGATGGTTCTGTTGTAGAAGACGGCTTTGTCTTTGATGATCTGAGCGTAATTGGTTTTATCGACCCGATACTTCAACCTGTAGAATTATTGTGGTTCACTGGTGAGCAAGAACACAACAACGTAGCTCTTCAGTGGAAAACCGCCAGTGAAGAAAATAATGACTACTTCGATGTGGAGTTTTCAACTGATGGTATAAATTACTCATCTATTGGTAATGTAAAGGGACAGGGAACGACCAACGTTGCTGCAGTATATGGCTTTACACATAAAAATGCAGCTCTATTGGGGTATGATGTGTTATACTACCGTTTAAAACAGGTTGATTTTGACGGAACGTTTGCATATTCCGATATTATAGCGGTTGAGGTATCCTCTTCATTAGATGCGGCCAAATTATTCCCGAATCCGGTTAAAAGATCAGGTAAAGAAGTGGAACTCGTAGCTCATAATATCCGCTATGTTGAGATATTTGATTCAACCGGGAAATTGATGTTTACAAGGGATCATACCGGTAAAAATGTCATGCTTCTTCCAACTAATAACCTGGCAGTCGGAATGTATCTGGTTCGCATTAACCGGAATGAAACTTTGAAACTGATCGTTCATTAAGAACCGTTGCCCTGAGCCTTAAGAAGGTTTGAGCAGTGCTTTTATGTGCTTATATGGTTAGTAGTGCATTGTTTTTGAAACCACATAAGGGCATGTAAGGGTTGGTATATCTTTCTCAATCGCTTGCTTCGTATAATCGGGAAGCGTAGAGCTCAGAGCATGCCGAAGAGTTGAACACCACTTATATGTGCTTATATGAATAACCTTATATGAACTTATATGGTTAGTAGTGCATTGTTTTGAAACCACATAAGGCACTTAAGGGCATGTAAGGTGTATAGGTACTGCCCAGAAAAGTGTGTCTCTACGAAAGGTTTTCCACTGTTCACTTTCTTAACTATTTTGAATACTCCATTTAAAGAACTTGTCTTGTTTTCATTTTTGCAGCACCCCACAATTTTTTTTGATGATTTGATATAGTTCAGCTTGTTGATCATCCATTTTTAGTGTAGTAGATTTAAAATGTTTAGATTCAGGTAATTGAAAAGTGATTTGATACATGTTGTGAGTTATTTCATGTGCTTTTTTGATGGAGATATCTGACTTTTGCTTCTTTAACAATCTATCCATTTCCATATAAATGCAGTAGGCTACAAAAGATATACATATGTGTGCCTGAATTCGATGTACCAACCTGTGATAGACGGGTCTTATTCTTAAATCTGTTTTTGAGATCCTGAATGCTTTTTCTATTTGCCAAAGTTGATGGTAATTATCTATAATTTGTTTTTTACTCAATTTGGAGTTAGTTATGTATCCTTTAAGTCCGTCCCACACTACGTCTTGATCAAACTTGTGATAGTCAATTTCAATATCCACCTTGCCTGTCATTTTTAAGTACTTGTTATATCCCTTGTTATTGATATTGGACTTGGTGAGCTTTCCTGAACGCAATCGTTTTTCTAATCTCTGCAAACCACGCTTTCGGTTATGTGCATCTTTGCTTGCTCTTTTTGATGAGTAGCAGACAATTAATCGCTGAGCATTTCGCGTAATTTGTCTCACCTGACCATCTTCCCACTGTTGGGATGTAATTTGCTTTTTGACTGCTTTCGATTCATTTTTTATTCTTGCGCCAATTATGTATTCGTACTTTTGATCTTCAAGGGCTTGAAGATTCTTGTTGGACAAAAGAGCTGAATCAGCAATTACAATGGGTTTTCCTAAATCAAATCGATTGCTCATTTTTTCAAGGAAGGGGATTAACGTATGCCCTTCATAGGTGTTGCCTTCAAAAATATCATAACCAATTGCATAACCCTGTAAGCCTACCAGCAAGCCAAGATAGATTTGAGGATGTGAGTGTTTTCCATCTTTTGAAAAGCCGGTTTTACGAAGGTCATCTTCTTCAGATGCCTCAAAGTAAAGAGTGGTCATATCATAGAATACGATCGACAACTTACCGCCAAGTAGTTTTTTAGTATGCTCAAAGGCAATTTGCTCAATCTTGTCCTTGAGTTGGCTATTTAACTTATCTAAAAAACGATATATGCTGTCTATGTTTATATGAACGCCTTGGTAACGATACAAATACTCAATGGTTTTTAACTTGCTTAGTGGAAAAGCTAATCGAGCGATTACTATATGACGAAACAACTCTTCTTTGATATTACCAAAACCGATATGATCAAACAAACTCCCATATATCAATTCAGGGCCAATGGTGCGAATGCTGGCATTACTTAACTGATCAATAGCAGATTCTATGACTGCATCTGATGGAGAAACAAACAATTGAGATTGTCCTTGCAACCGTTCTATCTCTTGCCTGCCCATAGCTACCAACCTTTCAATCTGTTGAGCACTTTTACCACAACCTATGGTCTTAACAACCTTATTAGACCTATTGATTTTTTCAATAATCTGTACCGAAATGCTTCCTGATCGATTTTTTAATTTTCGTAAAAACACACCTGAAAATAGGTCTGCAGCACCCAATTTCAAAAACCTGGTGTTGATTTTCAGTCACTTATGATACTTTTTCTGGCGAGTGCGGAAAACAAGTGCCCAGAAAAGTGTGTCTCTACGAAAGGTTTTCCACTGTTCACTTTCTTAACTATTTTGAATACTCCATTTAAAGAACTTGTCGTCAAATTTAAAGTTGGTTATCGGGTATTTATAGGTTTTATTTTCCATTTCCATTGCTACAAAGCCAATAAGGTTTATAGCTGCTTCCGGCTTAGGAAGTGCATTTCTTATCTTTAGTGTTCTTCTAAAGGATTTGTTCAGTCTTTCAATCCAATTAGTTGTGTAGATCATTCTTCTAACCTTAATATCAAAGTTAAAATAGGTGAAGTAAACATCCAGATCATCTCTGTTAGCCTGTGTTTCAAGTGCTTTATACTTGCCCGACCATCGGGTTAAAAACTGCTTTAACTTACTTACAGCTTGATGTGTACTGATGGATTGGTCGGCATCAAAGACTTTCTTTAATCCATGGCAAAATTCAACCCTGTCGCTTACTCTTATTTTCCGTGATAAACTCTTTTGATAATGGAGTGTACACTTTTGTTGAAGGGCTGTGCTAAACTCGCTTCCTATGGCTTTATCTAATCCGGTTAAATCGTCAAATACAAACAAATTAACCGATTCCACTCCTCTGCTTTTAATGTCTTGTAACACCTCTTTCCAACCCGATGCAGATTCAGTTGGAAGATTTACCACTGCCAGTACTTCGCGAGTAAAATCTTGCTTTAAACCCAGTAGTATATAATAAGCTTCGGTCTGTACTACATCTCTTCTTACTTTAACAAAGAAAGCATCGACAAGTACAGCCAAATAGTGGCTGTCTAAACAACGGTTGCGCCAAGCTTCTACACTAGCATAAAAACTTGTTGAAATCTCAGATATAGTTGATTTACAAAAGTTTTTACCATATATCTGCTTTAACACATCGCTTATTTGACGTGTGGTTAAACCTTTGCCATAAAGACTATAGCCCAGCTGTCTTATCCGTTCGTCCTGATCTTGTAACAAACCGTAAATCACAGGTTTAAACAAACCTAAACGGTCTCTGGGTATGCGTAATTGCAAGGCACTACCCAAGCCAGGTTTAGTAACATTTCTGTAGCCATTGCCTTTGTTACCATCTTGAGTAGATAGAAAATTGCTGCGTTCACAGTGCATCAGTGAGTTTACTGTCATTGCAAATACTTCGTGTAAACCGTTTTCTGATCTTAAGTGTTCAGATATGGCCAATTCTAACTGTTCGTTGCTTAACTTTAAAGTGGTTTCCTTCATGTTTTTCTTAGTTTAATTTTTATAAAATTTTATCATCACTAAGAAAGTGATATTGTGGGAAACCTTTTTGCACTATAGACACACTTTTTTGGACAGTATGTGAAATATTAACAGCCATTAATTGGCAAGTCTGCATTTCAACCTGTTATTTCTGCAATTCATCGAAAAATTAAAAAAACAAGAAAATAGTAACTACATTTGAGTCCGTTTTGAGTGTTATACTCTTTGGAGTTCCCCTCACACTTTGGGTTATATATATATAAACTATTAAAATAAGCGTAGGATGAGACAATCTTTACTACCAGTAGAATATGGTATTCTACTATTCGTCATTTTCAACTTAACATTTTTAAACCATCTATCCGCCCAACAATGCCCTGCCGGCAGTACGCAAGATTCTTTTTCCTGGTACAATTCCGCAACCGGACAAGGAGCCGTGTGGGACCCGGCCACTTTCACCGATCCCTGCACCACCAGCCATACGGTGGTCTATCCATCAGACGGTGGATTACTCAATGTAAACACAACACTCTCTGATCCAAATAATCAAAACACTGATCCCTGTAACCCAAGTACATTTTTCCCGAATGGTGTTAATAGTGATTACTCGGGAACATACAATGCAAGTGGCTATCCGCAAAATTGGAGAGATGGCAGATTTATGTTACAGGTGACATCCACGGCCCCTAATCAGGATGTTTGCTTTACATATGATTTAAGTTCTCCGGCAGTTGTAGCATCATTTGAAGTGTCAGACATTGACTGGCAGGCTTTATGGGTAGCCGGTGATATTCCCAATAATGTTACTTACCAGGATCAGGTAAGTTTTAGTGCATCCTATCAAGGTAATAATGTGCCTTTAACGCTTACGTATGCTTCAGGCAGTGCGGCAACTTCATCTTATACCATAAATGGGCAAACGGCTTTAGCAAACTACGATGGAGTGGCCGGGTCGAATTTCCCGGGAACCAATGGAGATGTTACTCCGGAACAACCGGCAGGTACGGTGAGCGTATCAAGTGGTGGAGCCTTTATTGATAGTTTCACGGTTTGTTACTCTAATGGCCCTGCTGATGTAAATCATCCGGCTGGCGACCCTGGGTTGAGTGATGACCATGCCATTACTCTGGATGGTTTCGACATTATTTGTGTGGCAGATCTTTATACTGTAAGCGGTAATGTATTCAACGATGCAGACGGCTTAACCGATAGTACAGTAGATGGTACAGGCATTGGATCTCCTGGCGGTACACAGCTATATGCGACATTGGTTGATGACAGCGGCAATGTATATCAAAGTGTTCCCGTCAATGCAGATGGTACGTACAGTTTTTCTGATGTCATTTACGGAGATTATACGGTTCAAATAAGTACAACCAATGAAAGTGGTAATGTAGGAAGTGCGCCAAGTACGGGACCGAGCTTACCTAGTGGTTGGATCAATACGGGAGAGGAGCACAATAATCCGGGTGGTACAGGTGGAGATGGTACTGTGGATGGTAGCCTGGGAATAAGTATTACGGGAAATACAACCAATGTTGACTTTGGAATACAGGAATTGGGCAGTATAAGTGGTACGGTATTAGCTGACACCACTGGCGACGGAGCAGGCGACACACCCCTATCGGGAGTAACGATGGCCTTATATGACAACACCGGATCACCTGTATTGGATGGCAGCGGAAATCCAATCACCACAACCACAGCAGCTGATGGTACATACAGCTTTGATAATGTACCCGCCGGCGACTATCAGGTAGTGGAAACAGATCCTACAGGTTATATAAGCGTAAGCGATGTAGATGGCGCAAACAACAATACCGTAGGAGATGAAACTCCGATAACCGTAACACCGGGAGCCGACAGCGGCGGTAATGATTTTGTAGATACCAATCTGGGTAGTATAAGTGGTACGGTATTAGCTGACACCACTGGCGACGGAGCAGGCGACACACCCCTATCGGGAGTAACGATGGCCTTATATGACAACACCGGATCACCTGTATTGGATGGCAGCGGAAATCCAATCACCACAACCACAGCAGCTGATGGTACATACAGCTTTGATAATGTACCCGCCGGCGACTATCAGGTAGTGGAAACAGATCCTACAGGTTATATAAGCGTAAGCGATGTAGATGGCGCAAACAACAATACCGTAGGAGATGAAACTCCGATAACCGTAACACCGGGAGCCGACAGCGGCGGTAATGATTTTGTAGATACCAATCTGGGTAGTATAAGCGGTACGGTATTAGCTGACACCACTGGCGACGGAGCAGGCGACACACCCCTATCGGGAGTAACGATGGCCTTATATGACAACACCGGATCACCTGTATTGGATGGCAGCGGAAATCCAATCACCACAACCACAGCAGCTGATGGTACATACAGTTTTGATAATGTACCCGCCGGCGACTATCAGGTAGTGGAAACAGATCCTACAGGTTATATAAGCGTAAGCGATGTAGATGGCGCAAACAACAATACCGTAGGAGATGAAACTCCGATAACCGTAACACCGGGAGCCGACAGCGGCGGTAATGATTTTGTAGATACCAATCTGGGTAGTATAAGCGGTACGGTATTAGCTGACACCACTGGCGACGGAGCAGGCGACACACCCCTATCGGGAGTAACGATGGCCTTATATGACAACACCGGATCACCTGTATTGGATGGCAGCGGAAATCCAATCACCACAACCACAGCAGCTGATGGTACATACAGTTTTGATAATGTACCCGCCGGCGACTATCAGGTAGTGGAAACAGATCCTACAGGTTATATAAGCGTAAGCGATGTAGATGGCGCAAACAACAATACCGTAGGAGATGAAACTCCGATAACCGTAACACCGGGAGCCGACAGCGGCGGTAATGATTTTGTAGATACCAATCTGGGTAGTATAAGTGGTACGGTATTAGCTGACACCACTGGCGACGGAGCAGGCGACACACCCCTATCGGGAGTAACGATGGCCTTATATGACAACACCGGATCACCTGTATTGGATGGCAGCGGAAATCCAATCACCACAACCACAGCAGCTGATGGTACATACAGCTTTGATAATGTACCCGCCGGCGACTATCAGGTAGTGGAAACAGATCCTACAGGTTATATAAGCGTAAGCGATGTAGATGGCGCAAACAACAATACCGTAGGAGATGAAACTCCGATAACCGTAACACCGGGAGCCGACAGCGGCGGTAATGATTTTGTAGATACCAATCTGGGTAGTATAAGCGGTACGGTATTAGCTGACACCACTGGCGACGGAGCAGGCGACACACCCCTATCGGGAGTAACGATGGCCTTATATGACAACACCGGATCACCTGTATTGGATGGCAGCGGAAATCCAATCACCACAACCACAGCAGCTGATGGTACATACAGCTTTGATAATGTACCCGCCGGCGACTATCAGGTAGTGGAAACAGATCCTACAGGTTATATAAGCGTAAGCGATGTAGATGGCGCAAACAACAATACCGTAGGAGATGAAACTCCGATAACCGTAACACCGGGAGCCGACAGCGGCGGTAATGATTTTGTAGATACCAATCTGGGTAGTATAAGCGGTACGGTATTAGCTGACACCACTGGCGACGGAGCAGGCGACACACCCCTATCGGGAGTAACGATGGCCTTATATGACAACACCGGATCACCTGTATTGGATGGCAGCGGAAATCCAATCACCACAACCACAGCAGCTGATGGTACATACAGCTTTGATAATGTACCCGCCGGCGACTATCAGGTAGTGGAAACAGATCCTACAGGTTATATAAGCGTAAGCGATGTAGATGGCGCAAACAACAATACCGTAGGAGATGAAACTCCGATAACCGTAACACCGGGAGCCGACAGCGGCGGTAATGATTTTGTAGATACCAATCTGGGTAGTATAAGCGGTACGGTATTAGCTGACACCACTGGCGACGGAGCAGGCGACACACCCCTATCGGGAGTAACGATGGCCTTATATGACAACACCGGATCACCTGTATTGGATGGCAGCGGAAATCCAATCACCACAACCACAGCAGCTGATGGTACATACAGTTTTGATAATGTACCCGCCGGCGACTATCAGGTAGTGGAAACAGATCCTACAGGTTATATAAGCGTAAGCGATGTAGATGGCGCAAACAACAATACCGTAGGAGATGAAACTCCGATAACCGTAACACCGGGAGCCGACAGCGGCGGTAATGATTTTGTAGATACCAATCTGGGTAGTATAAGCGGTACGGTATTAGCTGACACCACTGGCGACGGAGCAGGCGACACACCCCTATCGGGAGTAACGATGGCCTTATATGACAACACCGGATCACCTGTATTGGATGGCAGCGGAAATCCAATCACCACAACCACAGCAGCTGATGGTACATACAGCTTTGATAATGTACCCGCCGGCGACTATCAGGTAGTGGAAACAGATCCTACAGGTTATATAAGCGTAAGCGATGTAGATGGCGCAAACAACAATACCGTAGGAGATGAAACTCCGATAACCGTAACACCGGGAGCCGACAGCGGCGGTAATGATTTTGTAGATACCAATCTGGGTAGTATAAGCGGTACGGTATTAGCTGACACCACTGGCGACGGAGCAGGCGACACACCCCTATCGGGAGTAACGATGGCCTTATATGACAACACCGGATCACCTGTATTGGATGGCAGCGGAAATCCAATCACCACAACCACAGCAGCTGATGGTACATACAGCTTTGATAATGTACCCGCCGGCGACTATCAGGTAGTGGAAACAGATCCTACAGGTTATATAAGCGTAAGCGATGTAGATGGCGCAAACAACAATACCGTAGGAGATGAAACTCCGATAACCGTAACACCGGGAGCCGACAGCGGCGGTAATGATTTTGTAGATACCAATCTGGGTAGTATAAGTGGTACGGTATTAGCTGACACCACTGGCGACGGAGCAGGCGACACACCCCTATCGGGAGTAACGATGGCCTTATATGACAACACCGGATCACCTGTATTGGATGGCAGCGGAAATCCAATCACCACAACCACAGCAGCTGATGGTACATACAGCTTTGATAATGTACCCGCCGGCGACTATCAGGTAGTGGAAACAGATCCTACAGGTTATATAAGCGTAAGCGATGTAGATGGCGCAAACAACAATACCGTAGGAGATGAAACTCCGATAACCGTAACACCGGGAGCCGACAGCGGCGGTAATGATTTTGTAGATACCAATCTGGGTAGTATAAGCGGTACGGTATTAGCTGACACCACTGGCGACGGAGCAGGCGACACACCCCTATCGGGAGTAACGATGGCCTTATATGACAACACCGGATCACCTGTATTGGATGGCAGCGGAAATCCAATCACCACAACCACAGCAGCTGATGGTACATACAGCTTTGATAATGTACCCGCCGGCGACTATCAGGTAGTGGAAACAGATCCTACAGGTTATATAAGCGTAAGCGATGTAGATGGCGCAAACAACAATACCGTAGGAGATGAAACTCCGATAACCGTAACACCGGGAGCCGACAGCGGCGGTAATGATTTTGTAGATACCAATCTGGGTAGTATAAGTGGTACGGTATTAGCTGACACCACTGGCGACGGAGCAGGCGACACACCCCTATCGGGAGTAACGATGGCCTTATATGACAACACCGGATCACCTGTATTGGATGGCAGCGGAAATCCAATCACCACAACCACAGCAGCTGATGGTACATACAGCTTTGATAATGTACCCGCCGGCGACTATCAGGTAGTGGAAACAGATCCTACAGGTTATATAAGCGTAAGCGATGTAGATGGCGCAAACAACAATACCGTAGGAGATGAAACTCCGATAACCGTAACACCGGGAGCCGACAGCGGCGGTAATGATTTTGTAGATACCAATCTGGGTAGTATAAGCGGTACGGTATTAGCTGACACCACTGGCGACGGAGCAGGCGACACACCCCTATCGGGAGTAACGATGGCCTTATATGACAACACCGGATCACCTGTATTGGATGGCAGCGGAAATCCAATCACCACAACCACAGCAGCTGATGGTACATACAGCTTTGATAATGTACCCGCCGGCGACTATCAGGTAGTGGAAACAGATCCTACAGGTTATATAAGCGTAAGCGATGTAGATGGCGCAAACAACAATACCGTAGGAGATGAAACTCCGATAACCGTAACACCGGGAGCCGACAGCGGCGGTAATGATTTTGTAGATACCAATCTGGGTAGTATAAGCGGTACGGTATTAGCTGACACCACTGGCGACGGAGCAGGCGACACACCCCTATCGGGAGTAACGATGGCCTTATATGACAACACCGGATCACCTGTATTGGATGGCAGCGGAAATCCAATCACCACAACCACAGCAGCTGATGGTACATACAGTTTTGATAATGTACCCGCCGGCGACTATCAGGTAGTGGAAACAGATCCTACAGGTTATATAAGCGTAAGCGATGTAGATGGCGCAAACAACAATACCGTAGGAGATGAAACTCCGATAACCGTAACACCGGGAGCCGACAGCGGCGGTAATGATTTTGTAGATACCAATCTGGGTAGTATAAGTGGTACGGTATTAGCTGACACCACTGGCGACGGAGCAGGCGACACACCCCTATCGGGAGTAACGATGGCCTTATATGACAACACCGGATCACCTGTATTGGATGGCAGCGGAAATCCAATCACCACAACCACAGCAGCTGATGGTACATACAGTTTTGATAATGTACCCGCCGGCGACTATCAGGTAGTGGAAACAGATCCTACAGGTTATATAAGCGTAAGCGATGTAGATGGCGCAAACAACAATACCGTAGGAGATGAAACTCCGATAACCGTAACACCGGGAGCCGACAGCGGCGGTAATGATTTTGTAGATACCAATCTGGGTAGTATAAGTGGTACGGTATTAGCTGACACCACTGGCGACGGAGCAGGCGACACACCCCTATCGGGAGTAACGATGGCCTTATATGACAACACCGGATCACCTGTATTGGATGGCAGCGGAAATCCAATCACCACAACCACAGCAGCTGATGGTACATACAGCTTTGATAATGTACCCGCCGGCGACTATCAGGTAGTGGAAACAGATCCTACAGGTTATATAAGCGTAAGCGATGTAGATGGCGCAAACAACAATACCGTAGGAGATGAAACTCCGATAACCGTAACACCGGGAGCCGACAGCGGCGGTAATGATTTTGTAGATACCAATCTGGGCAGTATAAGTGGTACGGTATTAGCTGACACCACTGGCGACGGAGCAGGCGACACACCCCTATCGGGAGTAACGATGGCCTTATATGACAACACCGGATCACCTGTATTGGATGGCAGCGGAAATCCAATCACCACAACCACAGCAGCTGATGGTACATACAGCTTTGATAATGTACCCGCCGGCGACTATCAGGTAGTGGAAACAGATCCTACAGGTTATATAAGCGTAAGCGATGTAGATGGCGCAAACAACAATACCGTAGGAGATGAAACTCCGATAACCGTAACACCGGGAGCCGACAGCGGCGGTAATGATTTTGTAGATACCAATCTGGGCAGTATAAGTGGTACGGTATTAGCTGACACCACTGGCGACGGAGCAGGCGACACACCCCTATCGGGAGTAACGATGGCCTTATATGACAACACCGGATCACCTGTATTGGATGGCAGCGGAAATCCAATCACCACAACCACAGCAGCTGATGGTACATACAGTTTTGATAATGTACCCGCCGGCGACTATCAGGTAGTGGAAACAGATCCTACAGGTTATATAAGCGTAAGCGATGTAGATGGCGCAAACAACAATACCGTAGGAGATGAAACTCCGATAACCGTAACACCGGGAGCCGACAGCGGCGGTAATGATTTTGTAGATACCAATCTGGGTAGTATAAGCGGTACGGTATTAGCTGACACCACTGGCGACGGAGCAGGCGACACACCCCTATCGGGAGTAACGATGGCCTTATATGACAACACCGGATCACCTGTATTGGATGGCAGCGGAAATCCAATCACCACAACCACAGCAGCTGATGGTACATACAGCTTTGATAATGTACCCGCCGGCGACTATCAGGTAGTGGAAACAGATCCTACAGGTTATATAAGCGTAAGCGATGTAGATGGCGCAAACAACAATACCGTAGGAGATGAAACTCCGATAACCGTAACACCGGGAGCCGACAGCGGCGGTAATGATTTTGTAGATACCAATCTGGGCAGTATAAGTGGTACGGTATTAGCTGACACCACTGGCGACGGAGCAGGCGACACACCCCTATCGGGAGTAACGATGGCCTTATATGACAACACCGGATCACCTGTATTGGATGGCAGCGGAAATCCAATCACCACAACCACAGCAGCTGATGGTACATACAGCTTTGATAATGTACCCGCCGGCGACTATCAGGTAGTGGAAACAGATCCTACAGGTTATATAAGCGTAAGCGATGTAGATGGCGCAAACAACAATACCGTAGGAGATGAAACTCCGATAACCGTAACACCGGGAGCCGACAGCGGCGGTAATGATTTTGTAGATACCAATCTGGGTAGTATAAGCGGTACGGTATTAGCTGACACCACTGGCGACGGAGCAGGCGACACACCCCTATCGGGAGTAACGATGGCCTTATATGACAACACCGGATCACCTGTATTGGATGGCAGCGGAAATCCAATCACCACAACCACAGCAGCTGATGGTACATACAGCTTTGATAATGTACCCGCCGGCGACTATCAGGTAGTGGAAACAGATCCTACAGGTTATATAAGCGTAAGCGATGTAGATGGCGCAAACAACAATACCGTAGGAGATGAAACTCCGATAACCGTAACACCGGGAGCCGACAGCGGCGGTAATGATTTTGTAGATCAGGAATTGGGCAGCATAAGCGGAAGTGTATGGGCTGATACTACAGGAAATGGAAATGTGGACACACCACTACAAAACGTTGAACTCAACCTGGTGGATGAAAACGGAAATCCGGTATTAGATGTATCAAACAATCCGATCACCGCAACCACGGATAGTAACGGGAATTATACTTTCACCAATGTTCCTGCAGGGAACTATCAGGTGGTACAGACCCAACCGGCAGATTATTCAAGTATGGGAGATACCGATGGCGGAGATTTGAATATTGTTGGAGATGTTCAGTTGATTGTGGTAAATCCGGGTGCAGCTAGCGCAGATAATAACTTTACCGAATTCCTTACTTCCCTGCCTGTTGAACTTGTTAGCTTTACCGCAGAAGTTATCAATGATGATGTTGAATTAAATTGGGTAACCGCAACCGAGGAGAATAACGACAAATTTGTGGTTGAATACTCAGTTGACGGCATAACATTTAACACTTTAACCGAAATATCCGGAAATGGTACGACAAATGAAACGTCTTACTACTCCTATCTGCATGAAAATGCAGTGAACCTTGGGTATGAAGTGTTATACTACCGCTTAAAACAGGTTGATTTTGACGGAACATTCGAATATTCTGATATTGTAGCGGTTGAAGTTACCGGCTCTGTAAAAGAGGCGAAATTATTCCCAAATCCGGGTGTAAGATCGGGTAAAGGAGTAACCGTACTTGCCAAAGACATTCAACTTATTGAAGTGTTCAGTTTAGAGGGAAGATTAATGTTCCACAAGGAATATGCCGGTGAAAATGTAACCATAATGCCAACTTCCAACCTGGCTACAGGAATGTATCTGGTGCGTATTAACCGGAAAGAAACGTTGAAACTGATAATACGATAATTAGGATAAGCCCTATAACAGCACCGGCAGTTTTGCCGGTGCTGTTATATAAAATAAAGAACCTCATGCAAAACACGTAGTAATTATTAAATTAAATATTTTACTTGTATGAAATATTTTTACACTGTATTTTTTCTCTTTATAGCAAGCCAATTTACTCCTGCCCAGGAAACAACCTACTCCAAGATTAACTTCTCCGGCATAAAAACCGAAACCATTAAGGAAATTGCGGACATGGGTGTTGATGTAAAGTGTGGAGGACGATTTATTGATGGTAATCTTGAAGTCATAGTATCAAGCCATGAGTTGAAATTACTTAAGGCAAAAGGTTTGGAATTTTCCTTTATACATGAAGATCTGAGCACTTTACCTGGTGAAACACCGGCTCAAAAAGCAAAAGCATTGAACGAATTAGAGTATGACAAAGCACGATCCAAAGATCAGGATTTTAGCTTACTCAATTTGATCGAAAGCGGGTTACAGCCTTCCGCTTGTATCTCCGATAATATTGTAACCCCCACAAATTTTAATTTAGGCAGTTTATCAGGTAATCTCAACTACTCCGAACTTATGGCCGAGTTGAATGACATGCGTGCCAAATACCCAAACTTAATTTCGGCACCAACTCCCATAAGCAGTACGCTTAAAACTGCCGAAAATCGTGATGTATATATGCTTCGCATCAGTGACAATCCTGACACAGATGAAGCCGGCGAACCGGAGGCCCTATACACTTCTCTGCACCATTCCCGTGAACCCGTAAGTATGATGCAATTGATCTATACCATGTGGTATCTGCTGGAAAACTATGGATCAGATCCATTTATAACCAATATTGTTAACCACCATGAACTGTACTTCATTCCCTGTGTAAACCCCGACGGGTACAACTATGTGAGTAACGTAGATAATTGGTGGCGCAAGAACAGGAGAAACCTTGGCGGAGGCTGTGTAGGGGTTGATCTGAACAGGAACTATTCCTATAGTTGGGGTATAGGCTCTACAAGTAATTGCTCTGGTGAAACATACAGAGGTCCCAATCCTTTTTCAGAAGCCGAAACACAAATGATCAGAGAGTTTTGTTTCAACCATGAGTTTAAAACGGCTATGAATGCACATACGTCGGGCGGCCTTCTTTTCCACCAGTGGGCTGATGGAGACCCGAATCCACCTGCAGATTACGACATTCTAAGGCGGTGGACACACGATATGACCAAATTAAACCGCTTTAATTATGGCGACGGGTGGCTGCTTTCCCCAATAGGGGGTGAATCGGACGACTGGATGTACGCAGAAGACCTGGCACAAAAACCAAAAATATTTGCATTTACTCCGGAGATCTCGCCTACAGGAGGTTTCTATCCTCCCAGTTCGTCTATTTTGCCCCAATGTAAGGAATTTGTTTTAGCCAATCTTACCCTTGCCGCTTACACAGGCAAATATGCCCAAATACATGACTATACTACCGCCAATATTTCTGCATTGAACGGAATCTTAACATTTGGCCTTGAAAGATTGGGCAGAACCGATGGAAATTATACACTTACCGTTACTCCGGTTTCTTCCAACATCGTTTCGGTTTCCAATAACGTGCACAACTTCAACAACCCGGGATTTCTGAGCCTTAACGCTAACAGAGTTGATGTAAATTTTACCCTGGACAGCAAAACTATCTCCAATGAAGAAGTTGTTTTCAAGGTACAATTATCCAATGGCGACTTCACTTTGTACGATGAAGAAATTACGAAAGTATTTGACCCAATGGTTCTCTTTAGTGATGATCCTGATACTGATGGGTTATTAAACTGGACAGGAAACGGTTGGGAACTGACATCTGATTCATTTTCCGGATCAAGTGCCATAACCGAATCTGCCTCTGGTAACTACGGAAACAATCAAAGTAAAACTTTAACTCTGATTAATCCCGTTAACTTAAGTAGTGTTGACAGTGCAGTACTTCAAATGTATGCCAAATGGGATACGGAGAGGCAGGCAGATTTCGTTCAAGTACAGATCTCAGATGACGACAAAGCATCATGGACAACCTTATGCGGTAAATATTCCAAACCCGGAGCACCGAACAGCCGGCAACCACAGGGAGAACCGGTGTACGAAGGTGAGAATTTTGCCTGGGTTATGGAGGAATTTGATTTGTCGGCCTATACCGGAAGTGCTAACATTAACACTTTGGCATCCGGTGACATCTTTATTCGATTAACATTCGCTTCTGATGGTTCTGTTGTAGAAGACGGCTTTGTCTTTGATGATCTGAGCGTAATTGGTTTTATCGACCCGATACTTCAACCTGTAGAATTATTGTGGTTCACTGGTGAGCAAGAACACAACAACGTAGCTCTTCAGTGGAAAACCGCCAGTGAAGAAAATAATGACTACTTCGATGTGGAGTTTTCAACTGATGGTATAAATTACTCATCTATTGGTAATGTAAAGGGACAGGGAACGACCAACGTTGCTGCAGTATATGGCTTTACACATAAAAATGCAGCTCTATTGGGGTATGATGTGTTATACTACCGTTTAAAACAGGTTGATTTTGACGGAACGTTTGCATATTCCGATATTATAGCGGTTGAGGTATCCTCTTCATTAGATGCGGCCAAATTATTCCCGAATCCGGTTAAAAGATCAGGTAAAGAAGTGGAACTCGTAGCTCATAATATCCGCTATGTTGAGATATTTGATTCAACCGGGAAATTGATGTTTACAAGGGATCATACCGGTAAAAATGTCATGCTTCTTCCAACTAATAACCTGGCAGTCGGAATGTATCTGGTTCGCATTAACCGGAATGAAACTTTGAAACTGATCGTTCATTAAGAACCATTGCCCTAAGCCTTAAGAAGGTTTGAGCAGTGCTTTTATGTGCTTATATGAACTTATAGGGCTAGTAGTGCATTGTTTTTGAAACCACATAAGGGCATGTAAGGGTTGGTATATCTTTCTCAATCGCTTGCTTCGTATAATCGGGAAGCGTAGAGCTCAGAGCATGCCGAAGAGTGGAACACCGCTTATATGTGCTTATATGAACAGCCTTATATGAACTTATATGGTTAAATTATTTTTGAACCACATAAGGTATATAAGGGCATGTAAGGCTACATCTACTTCTATGCTGTTAAATTAGCGGCTGGCTCATTCTAACGATTCTTGGAAAATTTTCTCTTTAAGACAGGCCTTTTACATTGTAAATCATTTGTCATTTTCAGCTTTGAGTCGCAGAAAATTCTAACCGGCGATTAACTTTGCCACCCATGAAAAAAGAAGCTAACAACACTATTTATATTCTTATTGTAACTATTGTTTTCTTAAGCCTGACTTCTTGCAAGAAAAAAGCTGAACAAACCAAGGATGTTGAACAAACCAAGGAAGTAGTCAACAACAAGTACGGAGAAGACAGTTTGATCTACGAACAGGAAAAACATTTTAAGAACATACGTCAGCTTACATTTGGTGGAGACAATGCAGAAGCCTACTGGAGTTTTGATGATAAAATGCTCGTTTTCCAAAGTAACAACAGAAATTGGGGCGTTGAGTGTGATCAAATATTCACTATGGATCCCTGGGCCGATAAGGTGGAATTGAAAGCCCCCATGGTGAGCACAGGTAAAGGGCGTACTACTTGCTCCTACTATTTTCCTGATAATCAAACCATTGTGTATGCTTCTACACACGAAGGCGGAGATGCCTGCCCGCCACCACCGCCACCCAATGCAGGTCACTATGTTTGGCCAATTTATGCCGATTTTGATATTTACATTACCCGGGATGGTGGCCAAACCACAGAAAAGCTTATAAGCGGACCCGGCTATGATGCCGAAGCCACCGTTTCTCCCAAAGGTGATAAGATCGTTTTTACTTCCACCCGCAGCGGCGACCTTGAATTATACACCGCAAACCTCGATGGAAGTGAGATTACGCAGATCACTGATGAGCTGGGCTATGATGGCGGCGCATTCTTTAGTCCGGATGGGAGTAAGATCATTTTTAGAGCATCGAGGCCAAAAACCGATGAAGCGGTTAAAACCTATAAAGATCTGCTGGCCCGGGGCCTGGTACAACCAACGGAAATGGAGTTATTTATGTGTAATGCCGATGGCAGCGATCTTAAACAGATAACCGATTTGGGCAACGCCAACTGGGCACCATTCTTTCATCCAGGCGGTGAGAAGGTGATTTTTAGCTCTAATCATAAAAGCAAGCGTGGCTTTCCCTTCAATCTGTTTATGATCAATACAGATGGTAGCGGATTAGAGCAAATAACCTATGATGATGCCTTTGACTCCTTCGCAATGTTTAGCAACGATGGCAAGCACATTGTATTTGCCTCTAACAGAAATAATGGCGATACGAGAGACACCAATATATTTGTGGCCGATTGGGTAGAATGACAAAGAAACCAAAGAAAAACTGGGTTGAAAAGCTCGAGGATAGGTGGGGAGTAGGCCGTAAGCAGGTTTTTATTATTCTGCTTGTTTTTGGCTGTACCGGTTTTACTATTATGTTTTTAAAAAAACCCATCGTTTCTTTATTCACCGAAGATGGAAAACAACCCATTCTATTCACCATTCTGTACTATATTCTCATCCTTCCTGTTTACAATCTCTTTTTGCTCATTTATGGCTTTATCTTTGGCCAATTCAAGTTCTTTTGGGAGTTTGAGAAAAAATTTTTTAAGCGAATCTTCAAAAGGTAATCATTTAGGATAACCTTATTTGGTAAAATTATTTTAAAGGCACATAAGGGCATGTAAGGGTTGGTATATCTTTCTCAATCGCTTGCTTCGTATAATCGGGAAGCGTAGAGCTCAGAGCCTGCCGAAGAGTTGAACACCGCTTATATGCTCTTATATGAATAACCTTATATGAACTTATATGGTTAGTTTTGCATTGTTTTTGAAACCACATAAGGCACATAAGGGCATGTAAGGGTTAGTTTATCTTTCTTAGTCGCTTGCTTCGTTCAGTCGGGGGGCTCACCAAAGTGCATCGCGCTGAGCATGCCGAAGGACATTATTTTTAATGTTGAAAATAATAGGCTGGAATAGTTCTTTCTAAAGTCTATTAAAAACAACTTTGCCGTTCAATAGAATTCATGCCGGATTATCGCCTATTCATTCGAAAAAAGCCCCAATTCAGATATGTGTCACAAAGGCTTAAATTAAGACTTGAACAAGATTTGGATATCAATAATATTTCCGGTATTAGTATGTACTCCGTATATGATGTTATAAGTATAAATACAGAGCTATACCATGAATTCACTTCCGCCATTCTAATAGATGCGGTAGCTGATGAAAAGGTTGATCATCCCGATCTTGCAGGCAGGTTTCACCTTGCCATTGAGCCTTTACCCGGTCAGTTTGATCAACGGGCAGATTCAGCTCTTCAGTGTTTGCAATTGATTGCTTCAGAATCTGTTTCTACCAAAATTTCAAGTGCTGTTCTGTATGTTTTTGAAGGGCCATTGAGGCAGGATGAACAAGAAAAGATCAAAACCTATTTGGTCAACCCTGTGGAAAGCCGGGAAAAAGATCTTTCAAAATTACCACAATCTCAGACTGCACCCAAACCACAAAAAGTTCCGGTTATAGAAGATTTTATAACGGCCAAACAGGAAGATCTGCTTCAACTAAAATCACAGTTCGGTTTGGCCATGAACTTAGATGACCTCGCATTTATTCAGCAATATTTTAGTTCCGAAGATCGCAACCCCACAGAAACAGAACTAAAGCTGTTGGACACTTATTGGAGCGACCATTGCCGGCATACTACATTCCTGACTGAGATCAAAGACGTTGTATTTCCTGCAAATGAATTGGGTAGCCAAATGCAGGAAGTTTATTCGGCCTATTTATCCAAAAGAGAACATGTTTATGGAACGCGACAAGATGAAAAGCCAATATGTTTAATGGATATGGCTACCATTGCCGTAAAAGACCTGAAACAACGCGGTTTATTAAGTGATCTGGAAGTCAGTGAAGAAATAAACGCCTGCAGTGTAAGAATAAATGTGTTAAAAACAGATGGAACGCAGGAACCCTGGCTGCTTATGTTTAAAAATGAAACACACAACCATCCTACCGAGATAGAGCCTTTTGGTGGAGCCAGTACCTGTCTCGGTGGTGCCATTAGAGACCCTTTAAGCGGAAGAGCATATGTGTATCAGGCAGTTCGGGTAACGGGCTGTGCCAATCCGTTTGAGACAGTGGAAGACACCTTACCGGGAAAACTTCCCCAGAGAAAAATAACCACCGAAGCTGCACATGGTTTCTCCAGCTACGGCAATCAAATTGGTGTGGCCGGAACACAGATCTCAGAGATCTACCACAATGGTTACAAAGCCAAACGCATGGAAGTTGGTGCGGTAGTGGGTGCAGTCAAAGAAGAATACGTTAGACGAGAAAGTCCGGTGGCAGGTGATGTAGTTCTGCTAGTTGGCGGACGAACAGGCCGTGACGGAGTGGGCGGAGCAACCGGATCATCAAAGGAACATACCGAGGAATCTCTAACTACTGCCGGAGCCGAAGTGCAAAAAGGTAATGCCCCGGAAGAAAGAAAGATCCAACGGCTTTTCAGAAACCCCGAAGCACTCAAACTCATTAAAAAATGTAATGACTTTGGTGCCGGAGGAGTAAGCGTGGCTGTTGGAGAATTGGCCGATGGCTTGCAGATCAATCTGGACAAAGTTCCATTGAAGTATTTAGGTCTAAATGGAACAGAGATCGCATTAAGTGAAAGCCAGGAACGAATGGCTGTTGTTGTGGAAGCAGGTGATGTCAGAAAATTTAAAGACCTCGCTGACGAAGAAAACCTGGAATGCACGCCAATTGCCGAGGTAACAGATACCAATAGACTGGTTATGCATTGGCGGGGAAAAATCATTGTTGATCTTGACAGGAAGTTTTTGGATAGCAATGGGGTACGGCAGGAGGCGAGTGTTGAAGTACCCCCCCTGTCCCGATTAGCATCGGGACATCCCCCCCTTGACAGGGGGGGAGAGTCTCCCCCCTTATCAAGGGGGGAGTGGCCGAAGGCCGAGGGGGGTCAATCTTCTAATACTCCTGCTCAAGAAAGTGAAGCAATAGTATCAAGGAACAAATGGCTCACCCAACTCTCCCACCTCAACCACTGCTCTCAACAAGGCTTGCATGAAATGTTTGATGGCACAGTTGGCGGCACCACAGTATTTATGCCTTTTGGCGGAAAGTACCAGCTAAGTCCGCAGGAAGGCAGCCTGCAAAAAATCCCCGTTGAAGAGGGCGATACAACTACTGCCAGTGCCATGACCTGGGGCTTCGATCCCGAATTAAGTAGCTGGTCACCTTTTCATGGAGGAGCTTATTCCGTAATTGAATCACTGGCCAAAATAGTAGCAATGGGTGGTGATGTTTCTAAGGTTCGTTTAAGTTTCCAGGAGTATTTTAAAAAGTTGGGCAGAGACCCGAAGAATTGGGCCTTGCCGTTCCAGGCATTCCTGGGCACATTATATGTACAAGATGCTTTTAACATTGCAGCTATTGGTGGAAAGGATAGCATGAGTGGCACCTTTAATGACATTCATGTACCGCCAACCTTAATTTCATTTGCCGTCACTACTATTGATACTGAAAAAGCGGTTTCGGCAGAATTTAAACAACCCGGTAGTTACATCTATCTTCTACAGCATGTTCCGCTTGAAAATGGTATGCCGGATAATTCAACTCTGAAAGAAAATTTCAGTCAATATTACAATTGGGTGAAAGAAGGTAAAATATTGAGCGGAGCATCCATTAAAACAGGCGGACTGGCTCAAACCCTTTCACAAATGGCTTTCGGCAATAAGATTGGTTTTGCCGTTCAGGGAGAATGGAATTGGTTTGAAAGGGATTATGGTGCCATAGTATTTGAAAGCAGGGAACAATTACAACATGAAAACCTCGCTAAAATTGGCATTACAACCGAAGCGTTTTCATTCATTATAGACGATGAAAAAATAGATGGTGAAAAAGCACTAACGGTGTGGCAGGGAGGTTTGGAGGAGATATTTCCGACTTCCCCCCCTGTCCTCCGGACATCCCACCCTTGGCAGGGGGGGAAAGGAGCCCACTTTAATAAGGAGGGATACTCTTCCTCCCACATTGTGGAGGAAATGTCGGCGAATGCCCACAAGGGAGGCCAAATTCGAAATCCCAATCCAAAGGTGACTATAGCCGTATTCCCCGGCACGAACTGTGAATACGAGAGCAAACTGGCCTTTGAACGGGCAGGTGCGAAAGTGGAGTTCAATGTTTTCAGAAACCTGACCAAAGACCATATTAAGGAATCAATAACATCTTTAGCACAAGCCATTGACAACAGTCAAATATTTATGATTCCAGGGGGTTTCTCCGCCGGTGATGAGCCGGATGGAAGCGGGAAGTTTATAACGGCCGTATTGCGCAATGAAAGAATAAAGGATTCGATCTATCGATTGTTGGAGCGTGATGGTTTGATCCTTGGAGTTTGCAATGGTTTTCAGGCATTGGTAAAAAGCGGACTACTACCATTTGGAAAAATTGGTGAAGTAGATGAGCACTCTCCCACTCTAACTCATAATGAAATTGGTCGTCATATTTCCCAGATCGTGAAAACCAAAGTGGTTAGCAACACTTCTCCCTGGCTTGCCGGTTTTGAAATTGGAGAAATGCACGATATTGCTATTTCTCATGGAGAGGGCAGGTTCATCGTTAGTGAAAAACTGGCCAAAGAGCTTTTCGAGAATGGGCAGGTGGCTACACAATATGTTAACCATGCTGGCAACCCAACCCTTGAAAGACCACACAACCCTAACGGCAGCTACTTTGCCATTGAAGGAATTACCGATCCAACGGGTAAAATATTTGGTAAAATGGGCCATGGAGAACGGTACGGATTAAACTGTTACAAGAACATTCCGGGCAATAAGTACCAGGCACTTTTTGAAAATGGGGTGCGTTATTTTCAATAGAGCATCTAGAACATTGAAGTTCAAAAACGAAATAAGTTATTAGCCCACTTCTAATCCATTCTGCAAAGCTCTTGTATCTTTATATAAAACAGATCTATGAAATTGATAGTACTTGTACTGGCATTTGTCCTAATGGCTATGTCATGCAAAAAAGAAGAAAGAAACCCGGTAAATGATACACCATATACGCAATTTGGTGAAGCAGAGATAACAGCCAAAGATGCCGTTGATGCCTCCGCTATGTTAGCCAATTACAAAACCCTGCAAGAAGGGGATACGGTGAACGTAAAATTTAAAACAACGGTAAACGAAGTCTGTCAGAAGAAAGGTTGCTGGATGATGGCCAAACTCAGTGATGATGAGCAGGTAAGAGTAACTTTTAAAGATTACGGATTTTTTGTGCCAATGAATGCAGCTGAAAGCGAAGCCGTTGTTCAGGGCAAGGCATTTTTAAATGTTACAACCGTTGATCAGCTCAAACATTTTGCTGAAGATGCCGGTAAAACGGCCGAAGAAATTGAAACTATTACCGAACCGGAAGTAGGTTACGGTTTTGTGGCTGATGCTGTGATGCTCAGGTAATGAAAACGATCTTTTCATTTCTATTACTTTCCGGCTTCGGGTTGGGTCTTGGCCTTGTCGGTTGTACTAAAGAAAAAGTGCCTGACGAACCGCAGGCCAGGGAATTTGAAATGCGCGAAGTGAGTGAGATGGCTGCATTAATGAGCAGCTTTGAAGCACACATGGAACTTTGGAAAAAGGAGTTAAGCAAAGGTCAAATTCCGGCATTTACATCACAGAATGAATTTGCTGATTTTCAGGAAGTTGAAATGACGGAAGGATTTCGCAGGGATGAGCAGTTTGACATATTTGCCAACGATATGGTCTCATCTTTAAATTCTTTGCAGAAAGCCGTACAACTTAGCGATGCGAAAGGGCGTTACAATCTCGCCGTAAAAAGCTGCATTACATGCCATAATGATTACTGTAAGGGAGTTTCTTCAAGGTTGGAGAAACTTTATCTGGAGTAGAATGCACAAGGCATCCACTGCCATCTTCAGGCAACTTAATTAACTTTACTCCATGACTATTTCTCTCATCGTTGCCCATGATAAGAACAGGGCCATTGGCAAAAACAACGAACTGCCCTGGCACTTACCTGATGACCTTAGGTGGTTCAAAAACAAAACCCTGGGGCATACCATTGTTATGGGCCGCAAAACCTTTGATGCCATTGGAAATAAACCTTTGTCAAAGCGAAGAAATATTGTTATAACAAGAAATAAGGAATTTAATGCTGAAGGAATTGGTGTGGTTTACGGTATTAAGGAAGCCCTTGACCTGGCACGAGAACACGGAGAAGATGAGGTGTTTATTGCCGGTGGTCAACAGATATATGAACAGTTTTTACCGCTGGCCGATAAGTTATATATCACTCTGGTAAACGCCGAAATTGAAGATGCCGATGCCTTTTTCCCGGATTTTATTGACCATCAATGGGAAATCAATTTTAAAGCTTTTCATCCGGCAGATGAGAAACATGCCTACGATTTTACATTTACAATTTTGGACAGGAAAGATTAGACGAAGAAGGTCCGGGTTATCAACTAAACATCTCTTCCTCTCCACCATAAACCGGTATATGCTTATGCATAAACTGGTCTATTGATAATTCCCACATATTTAATTGACGAAGTTTATTCTCGTAATTACTCTTACTTACAGCATTAAGTTTATTCACCTTGCTTTTGCTTTCCTTTACCAGACTGTTGTATGCATCTACCGCTTTGTTATATTTGGCAATTTCTCCTTTTGATGCATTGGTCTTGGGAGTTTTAGACTTTACCCTGGCCTCGGCCTCTTCAACTTGTTTTGAGAAGTTTTCATACGCCACATAGAGAGGAATATAAGTAGAAGTTTCATCTATCAAAGCCTGAATAAGTCCGCGTGCTCCATCCTTTAAACTGCTATCACCTTTGTAATCGGGGTGAGCATCTAATTGGTCCAAACTGGCAATGGCCGTGCTATTTACAATTGCCCTTTGCCTTTCAACTTCTTCCAGATTGTTCTCTTGTAGAGCTTTGTCAAGATCCTTCCCGGAACGGTAGGCTTTGAAAAAAATGAGAAATACAGCGTGGTAATAATTGTTTACATTCTCAACTTCTTTGAGTTTACGGCTCAGTTCATCCTCTGCATTTACTAAATCAATTTCATATCTGTTTGCAAAGGCATATTTGGCAGTAGTTAGTTTTTTATAGGCATCTTCATGTTTTTTGTTTGCCGCTTCATTCGCCAAAATATAGGCTTCCATGGAAGAATAAGATTCCTCAGATACTTTTTCCATGTTGATTAAAGCACCGTAATCATCATTCATCATCTTCTCCGAATAATCGAGATAGGTGATCATTGCCTGCCGTAATTCATCGTCACCATTATAGCTTGAACCGGCCTGTACTGCATCTTTTGCCCGTTGTATCGACTGAATAAACCTCTGTCGCTTTGATTCAATATTGGCCATGTTTTTACTATGTGCCTGAGCACTGGTGTATCGAAGAAAGTTTTCGGAGATCTTTCGCTGATCTTTACCCAATGCCTCCATGTATTCAACCGGTCCAACTTCGGTTTCCTGGGCCAGAAAGGGAGATGCCAAACAAAGACTAAATAATATTAGAAGTGCTTTTTTCATTGATTTTCTCGTTTTCTTTCTCTAATCTACTCAAGAAAGATACCAAAAAAACATGTTGATTTTTTCTTTCAACTTTTTGGCTTTAGCCAATAATACGTCACCCCGAGCTTGACGAAGGGTAGGTTTCATGGTTCGTCAAGCCTGCCCGACTAAGTCAATCAGGCGGGCTCACCATGACGAAGAGATCAATACAGTTAACAGGACTCATGGTTCGTCAAGCTCACCATGACGAAGATTCCGATACGATTAGCAATGTTGACACGACGTCACCCTGAGCCAGCCTGCACTGAGCGAAGCCGAAGTGAAGGGTGATACTTGTGTTGCATTGTTCTATAGTGTAGGTCTCATGGTTCGTCAAGCTCACCATGACGAAGAGATCAATACCGTTAACAAGACTCATGGTTCGGCAAGCCCACCATGACGAAGATTCCGATACGATTAGCAATGTTGACGCAACGTCACCCTGAGCTTGACGAAGGGTGATACTTGTGTTGCATTGTTCTATAGTGTAGGTCTCATGGTTCGTCAAGCCTGCCCGACTAAGTCAATCAGGCGGGCTCACCATGACGAAGAGATCAATACAGTTAACAGGACTCATGGTTCGTCAAGCTCACCATGACGACCATGTCGATACGATTAGCAATGTTGACGCAACGTCACCCTGAGCTTGACGAAGGGTGATACTTGTGTTGCATTGTTCTATAGTGTAGGTCTCATGGTTCGTCAAGCTCACCATGACGAAGAGATCAATACCGTTAACAAGACTCATGGTTCGGCAAGCCCACCATGACGAAGATTCCGATACGATTAGCAATGTTGACGCAACGTCACCCTGAGCCAGGCTTCACCAAAAGGATAAGTAGAACTGATTAACTTAATCATAATCAATCTCCAGATCAAACCTGTCCTTCAGGGTTTTTACCGCAGGGTTCTGTTGTACGAGCCAATCCATTTGCTCTTGTTTCGTAAGCGGCATGGTTACCTGGTGGTCCATCTTCTCCGCAACTACTTCAATAATAAGTCGTTTTACCCCGCCATGTTTTTTTAAATGATCAGAGATAAAAAGCAATTGCTCTTCAAGCAGCTCCCTGTTATTGTCTCCGGGTACTTTAATGATCAGTTTTTCATTAAAAAAACCAACTTCGGCCACCGATGTGGCATGGGCCAATACCGCCTTGCCCGATGAATTGTAATGCGCGGTGAGCTCATTCCAGGCAGTTTTCAATACATCATCAGGTATAATTTCTGAAGTGATGTAGTCTTCTTCCTTTTTTGTTGCAGAATTTTCTCTCTTCCGGCTCTTTTCGGCATGCTGGCTCTTTACCTGAGCCTTAAGATCCGCTAATTTAAAACCGCCGCTTCTCCCACTATCCGAAGAGTGTAGGGTTTTTTTTTCCGGTTCGGGATCTTTCTCAGCCTTCTGTTCAGGTTCAGACTTTACTTTTTCAGCACTGGCCTCAGGTTCAGGAATGGTTTCCTGAGTTTCTTCTGAAATTTCTTCCTCTACAGCAGGTTCTTCCACAACAGATTCCACCATCACATTGTCAGACTCATCAACCGAAGCCGGTTCGGGTTTTTTAATTTCTTGCTTCTCTTCTGCACTACCTGATTCTACAGACCCGGAAATGGGAACACCGAATTTTAAGGATTGCAATGAAGTCATTTTCAATAAGGCTAATTCGGCATGTAATCGTTTGTTTCGGGCTTCACGATATGACAGATCGCAGGCATTTGCCAAATTAATAGCATTTAGAAGAAAGCTGCTGTCTGCAACAGCTGCTTGCCTGGCAAATCGCTTTTTCACATCATCGGGAGCATTAAACAACACCCTGGTTGATTCATTTTTACACACCAGCAGATCACGGTAATGCTCAGCCAATCCAAGAATGATATTATCGGCTTCAAAACCGCGCTTTAAAGTTTTGTCAAACAGTATTAACACTGAATCTCTGTCGCCCAGGATGATCTTCTCGGTAAGTTCAAAGAAGGTATCGTAGTCTAATACATTTAAGGCTTCGGTTACACTTTGGTAGGTAATATCTCTGTCGGAAAAAGATACCAGCCGGTCAAAAATGGAAAGGGCATCACGCAAGGCACCATCGGCCTTCTGGGCTATTATGTGAAGCGCACTATCCTCGGCCTTTATTCCTTCATCTTTGCATATCATCTGCAAATGCGCAACAATATCGACTACCTGAACTCTTTTAAAATCGAAGATTTGACACCTTGACAATATGGTGGGAATGATCTTTTGTTTCTCCGTGGTGGCCAAAATAAATTTGACGAAAGACGGAGGCTCTTCCAGGGTTTTTAAAAAGGCATTGAAGGCAGCCTGCGAAAGCATGTGTACCTCATCTATTATATATACTTTGTAGCCTCCTTCCTGCGGTGCAAACCGAACCTGGTCGGTAAGTGCCCTTATATCGTCAACCGAGTTATTGGAGGCCGCATCCAATTCGTGGATATTAAAAGACGTTCCGGAATTAAACGATTTACAGGAATCGCATTCATTGCAGGGTTCAAAATCTTTTGTCTGGTTTTGGCAGTTAAGTGTTTTGGCTAAAATGCGTGCCATTGTAGTTTTTCCAACGCCTCGTGGTCCGCAAAAAAGAAACGAATGTCCGAGATGATCAGATTTTATGGCATTTTTTAAAGTCTTGCTTATGTGCGATTGACCCACAATCTCATCAAAGCGAATGGGCCTGTATTTTCTTGCACTTACTACGTAACCTGACATATTCTATCACTTCTTTTTGGAAGGACGATAAAGATAAGAAATGTTGGTTGACTGCCGACTTTATAACTGTTTACGGCTACTTCATAGTAATTTTAATAAACTTAGTTTCAAAATGATCTAAGCTTAAGGAAGTGATATTTTCGCGCAAAGGCTCACCTATTACATTTACTTCGCTTATATACCAATGGGTATTTGTACCTGCCGGCGTAAAATCTACGTTTGCCTGCCCTCCCCGACTTTCCCTCAGTTGCAGTATTACATCGCCTTTAGGGGTAGCGGTTGCATTTACCAATAATACGTTATCGGGCATTTCGGGAAGTAACGATACCTGTGATAGTGGTTCGTTAATACCCGTGCCTGCCGGAAGCACCCTTGCTGCCAGCGGAACGTAGTTTTCTAATCCAAAGTTTTCGGGAGTTACTTTATGGTCTTTTTTTCCTGATGTCAGGGTATATGTCCACTTCATGCCCCCACTTTGGCTCGCCTTGAAATTTGTAGTCCAGTAATTGTTCAGCACCCATGAATAAATATGGTTTGTTTGGGGCCTGTGTTTGTAGTAAAACCTGCCTGTATTTATGGCTCCAAACTGCACTAAAGGCACATCTACCGATGAAAACAGAATTTGTTCCTCATCGTTTTGCACGGCTGCAAAGGTTTGTATGGTATTCCAGTCGTGCGCAGTGCCTTCAAGTTGATCCACTCCCGGCTCAATACTTCCGCCCTGCACATCAAAAGATAAAGAACCATTTTTCACATGAAACGGAAAGGCAACATACAAAGCCTCTGGAGATGTGTTCTCCAGCTTATTCATAGAGTAGTTTAAGGTAATGCGTTTTTGAGAATGAAATAGTTTAATATTTATTTCAATTCCGCGTTCATCAACACAATTGTCTAACCGGCCTTTAATTAATAAGCCGTCAAAAATGTCATTCTTCTCATGTTGCACAATTTCAACATCTTTTAATAACGTCCATTTTCTGTCAATTTCTCTATACGTTGTATCGCGGTTTGAATTTGTAAGCCGTTCCAAATCTCTTCGAGACCTTATTTCTTCATAAATAAGTTGCCCCAGGTTATGTTCAGCGTCTTTATCCAATAACTCATGGTCTAATTCCTTATCAATTAACGAGGATATACCACCATTATCTTCGTCAATTTCAATTCTGTAAAATCTGTTTTCCAACACATTAGCTTTGGATGTTATAGTTTTATTATCTGCCTGTTTTTTCTGTACATTAATTCGGTACGATTTAAAGCCGAAAGCTGGCACATCTTCCGCATAAATCATCCAGTAAGTTCCATCACTATGACTAAGTACCGGATATGCTTTAGCCTCCTTGCCTTCTGAATCAGTAATAGTAAAGGCATAGCCAGGCGGTAATGTTCTATGTACAATGTAACTGGTGAGAAAACCCGATCTTTTACGGCTTAAGGTATTGAAAACGGTAAGCGTTGGAACATTTTGCTTATTTATGTTTGATTGCAATACGCCTAATATTTTCTCGCGTAAAATACCTTCCTGCTTACGTGCCGTCCATACATAAGCCGCTTTTTCATTCCACTGCAGTGTTGTGCTTTCCGACATTGGGTCACTGATGCTTTCACTTGATCCGAAAGTATGTTCAGAATAAAACAATAAATTATCATAACAGGAGCTGATATCGGCTACAGAATTTTCGGGCAATGTATTACCCAAAAGCCTTGCCATGGCCTGTAGCCCTGACGTGGTTACCAGGTTGGCACTTGTGTTTCTTGCGGCCTTGGTTTCATTCATTGCAGAGCCAAAACCATCTGTCCACCAATCTGGCCAGGCCACTTGTTTAACTGGTAGTTGGTTTGCCTTGTGGGTATTTACAAAGCGCATAAACTCACTGGCAAGGGTTAGTTTAAGTTTTGGCCATTCATATTTTTCATTCCATTCTTTCACAATGTCGCAAGCCAGGGTAGATGGTGGAGAGTTGTCGGTTACATAACCTGAGAATTGTATGGCTGTGCGATCGAACGGATATTTTCTGCGTTCCAATTTGTTTAAATACTGAATGAGATTATCTCTAAACACATCTATATATCCCGATGTTAAGCTTAGTGCATTACCATGCATATAATGCTCGCTTCGGTACGCCAATAGTCGGTTTCCGGCCTTTGACTGCCAGTAAAAAGAAGTGGGCTTATCAAATGGTATGCGCGCACGATGGCCATGCTGACCCATGGTTAGGTATTTTACATCGGTGTGGGCAAAATAGTCGATCATAGACCAGCCGATACCGTTCACATCGTTTTGCATGGCGGTTTCTACTACAATACCGTTTTCCTTAAATCGCTTTACGGGTTGAACTTGTTGGGCCAGGGCTGCTTCGCTAACCACATCAGAGAAGTTAAAAAACATACCTGTTACTTCTATCCGGCCTTCTTTAATTCTTTTAAGCAGACGGTCAATTTGTGATTGAGGCCGGCTTTTAAGGTATTCGCGCACGGCCCAGGATGCTTCGCAGGTCCAGCGGAATTGAGCATCTTCAGGATAATTATCGGTTTGATCGCAATAATCTAATGCATAATCAATGTACCGCAGATGATCAGCTAAAATTTCTGTCTGCGGCCGGGTATAACCGATATCTGTATGGCTATGCTGTACTAGGTAAATTGTCCATTCCTTTATAGGGGCAATGGTAAGAGGCAGTTCTTTCCAGTTATTGTTGCCGACCTTTGTTGCAGCCGTTAATTTTTTGGTCGTTTTAACGGCGGGCAGGAGCAAATCGAAGCTGTTATGGCCCGGCTGCAACATCACTTTTTTCCGATTGTTGTTTATTTTAAGTTGGGCTGTAGTGGGTTCTCCCAAATGGGTAAAGTGGAATCGGGCAACATAGTTTAACCCGTCTTTATTTTTTACGGCTATTTTGTTCTGTTCTACCGAGGAACTTTCACGCAACGCCGTACGGTATGTCATAAACCATAAATTGCTGTTTTGGTCGCCGCCATCAACCGTTAATTTCAGGGGCCGGCCTTTTTTAAGCTGTGCAACAGGCAGATCAAGCACGGCAAATCCCATTTGGTCTTTATGTTTGTCCACCATATTTTTTCTTAGCGTAAGTGTAGATGCGTGTTTTCCCTGAAAGGACATTTCCTCGGCCTCATTGGTGGCCGGATTAGTGAACGTAAGCCATTTTTCACCGTTGATAAGCAAATCAAAGGCTACGGTATTAGCACTTACGTCTATGCCATAGACCCAAATAAATTGTACGCGTTCACCTTTCCAGCTTTGTGGTATTTTTTCTGTTCTCCAACTGATGGGCTCGTAATCTGCCCGCGCTCTTACCAACAAAGATGCGTCCACATCAGGTAATGGAGAATGATAGGTAAAGTTTGTTCCTGCTATCGTTTCTTCATACCCCTGCAGGTACTGATGTTGGGCCGAAAGCTCCGGAATGGAAAAAATACTTAGGAAACAAAAAAGCACAAAGCCTGTAATATGATTTTTAGCGTTCATTTTATGCGTTTGAAAATAGTGTTTTCTTTTTGGTGTTCGTAGTTCGAATTTAGGGAGTTGTTCATCCCTCAAACATGTTGACCGTTTTACAACGATTGACTTATGAAGACAAATGTAAATAACCACAAGGACATACAAAATAATTCAATATCTCGTTACTTTTCCTTCTCTGGTTGTTAACCCAAAGTTTCGGGATAACCACGAATGCACGAATTTTTCTTCCAGAACTGATGATTAGTTTCGCGGAGCGAAACCAAATTGGTACTATTAGCTTATAATTGTTTCTAAGAAATACAGGTATGGTTAGCAAATTCGTGGTTAAAACATTCATTAAAGCATTTATGGACAATTTATTACGAATAACACAAACAATTCCGTAAACGGAATTTCTTATCCACTATTCACGTTTAACCTGGGTTCGGCTAATATCTCGGGGTTAGAACGATTGAAAATAGGAAGATTCAAGAGTTTCCTGACTTCCGTAAATGGGTCACCCAAGCGATATTTTCAATACTATAATTCCCCCCATCGTTAGGACAGTAAAAATGTAAAGTTAAGTGAGACATGAAGGCTTTTCCACATTTCAATACATGGAAAAACCATTCTTTTTTTCCACCCATAGTGTTGAAATGTGGTAAAGCCGTTTTCATGCCACTTGCTTCTTTCGTTGTTTGTATAAATATACCGGACATTCATCTTGTAAACTTTGATGCCGCCTTTCACAATTGTAGTAAGTAAAATATTTAACTAATCCGTTGTAACACTCCAAACCATCGTCTGCAGGGTAAAGATAAATTTGCTCATATTTTACACTTCGCCATAAACGTTCAATAAATATGTTATCAATGGCTCGTCCTTTCCCATCCATACTTAAACGTATATCCTGTTCGCTAACCCAGCTACTAAATTCAATGGCTGTAAACTGGCTGCCCTGGTCGGTATTGAGTATTTGGGGTTTACCATGCTGGCTTACAGCTTCTTGCAACACATCTTTGCACCATGCCGAAGTCATGGTATTAGATAAAGACCAACCTACCACATAACGGCTATACACATCTATAATGGCACATAAATATAAATAACCACCCTGTATAGGAATGTATGTGATGTCTGTTGCCCATACCTGATTGGCGTGAGTAATATCTAAGGATCTTAATAGATATGGGTAAACCCGGTGTCCTGAGCCTTTGCCCCTTTTAGATGTATTTGGCTTTGGCCCTATGGCACTTATACCCATCAACCGGTAAAGTCGCTCAACACGCTTTTTGTTGATCTTATAACCCTTGTCTTTTCTTAGCCAAGCTGTCATTCGCGGTACACCCAAAAAAGGATATTTCATATACTGTTGGTCAATCAGACGCATCAACTCCAAATTTAAAACTGTTTCTCCCACAGGTTTGTAATAAAGCCCGCTACGATGGATACTTAACAACTCCGATTGCTTAACAACACTAAGCTCGTGTGCCTTATCAACATGTGCTCTTCTCTGTTGCACATCCTCTTTCATGATAAGGCTTTTTTTAAAAAATCAATCTCAACCTTCTGTTGGCCAATGGTTTTTAACAAGGCTTCCTCCCTTTCTTGTTCCTCGGTCTTTTTATCCTTTGCCGGACGATCAAAAACATGTTGCCCGTTCATGATGAACTGGGTCTTCCAATTACTGATCTGGGTAGCATGTATCTCATATTTACGTGCTAACTCCTGAATACTGTAGCGTTCACTTAAGGCTTCCAATACAACCTTAAATTTGAAATCTGATGTGAATTTTCTTCTCTTCATTTGACAATAAATTTAATTCTAAAGTATAATTTAATTTACTGTCCTAATTTCAGGGGGAATTATAGATTTTGTTAAAAATCTGAACCTAATAATTATTATTCTAACTAAGGTTAATAATTAAAACCATTATCTTCGCAGCCCGATTTTACAAAATCAGGAAAAAGAAATTAAATAATAAATTAAAAAGTAAGTTGTGAACCACTACGAAACCATGTTAATCGTAACTCCCGTTCTCACTGAAGGTGAAGCCAGGCAAATGGTCGATCAATACGAAGAGTATTTGAAAGGCCAGGAAGCGGAAATGGTTCACCGTGAAAGTTGGGGGTTGAAGCAGCTTGCATATCCTATTCAAAAGAAAACTACAGGTTTGTATTTTCTTTTGGAATACAAGGCTCCGGCCAGTGCTATTCAAAAATTTGAGGTAGGATTGCAGCGCGATGAAAAAGTAATGCGTTATTTAACCATTAAACTTGATAAGTACGGTGTAGCATACGCTGAAACAAGAAGGCAAAAGATAGCTAATCCGCAACCCGAAAAAGTTGCAGAGAATGTTGAACCTCAAAAAGTTGAAGAATAATGGCGCACTCTAAAAAAGACATCAAGTTCCTTTCCAGTGTAAATATTGGAAAAGACGATAAAAAGTACTGCCGTTTTAAACGATACGGGATTAAGTATATAGACTATAAAGACCCTGAGTTCTTAAAGCGGTTTGTAAACGAACAAGGCAAGATGTTACCGCGCCGACTAACTGGTAACTCCCTTAAGTTTCAGCGTAAAATTGCCCAGGCTGTAAAGCGTGCACGGCACCTTTCGCTTATGCCATATACTACTGACCTTTATAAATAAAAGTTATGGAGATCATTTTATTACAAGATATGGAAAACCTTGGCTACGCCGATGATTTGATAAGCGTAAAACCCGGTTATGCCAGGAATTTTTTAATTCCTAAGGGAATGGCCGTTGTGGCAAATGCCGATAACAAAGCTAAACTTGAAGAAAGAATAAAGGTTAGAAAAGCCGAAGAAGAAAAATTAATGGCCGAAGTGCGGGAAGTAGTTAAAGCTGTTGAAGCCGCAACTATTAAAGTAGGTGGTAAAACAGGTACTTCGGGTAAATTGTTCGGTAGTGTTACTACTCTACAGTTGTCCGATGCTATAAAAGCCGAAACAGGTTACGAAATAGACCGAAGAAAAATTAACATTGTTGATGATGTTAAGGAATTGGGAACTTATAAAGCAGAAATAAGTCTTCCGAAAGAAACCAATGTTGAGTTTGAGTTTGAAGTAGTATCGGAATAAGCCAAAGCTTAGTGTAAAAAATACAACGCCCCGTTATTTAAGTATAACGGGGCTTTTTTATATACAGCAAAGGAAAACCCCTTGGTGCTAACAGGTGTTTTCACCCAAAAATTATGACAAGGTTAGGTTTTTTCGGAAAAAAGTTTATCTTTATTGTAACCTAAGAAAAATGTTCAAAGCAAAATTCAATCACAGGGGGAGTTTGAGATTTACAAGAAACTACAGTCTTACTTTATTACCTCCCTTCACCGTGTCAACAAGTAAACATTTTTTAAATTTTTAATTTGTGTATTTAATGAAATAATATTTAAAATTTAGTAAACCCAAGAAGTATGAACCCCATAACGAAATATTGTGTGCCCATTGAGCCTATTCAATATTACCTTTTCAACCCAACCCATCAATGTAACCATCCGGAATACGTAACAATAATTTCCAACTTTTGCTTAAGGAAGTTATCAGTATCATTTCAATTTTTCCTAAACAGGCTGCGGTTTACGGAAAAACTTAAAAATAAACATGCCAGTTCCAATAGTTTAACAATATCTGGTTTACTGCATGCTAGCATTTTCATTTTAAAAAATATTTTTTACTACCTAAAACCCTAGAAATGATAGATTTCAAAACAATATCAACATCATGTGTACGCTCTTGTTGCACAAATTTGGAAGTATTTTCGTCTATAAGAAAAACGGCCGTTCTGCTATTAGAAACTGCCGTTTTGCTTATGTTATCTCTGAATATATCTGCTCAAATAGCAATCGATGATTTTTCAGTATTTCCTATTTACGACGACAGAACTGAATTGCTAAACCATTGTGACATTGCTTGTGATGCCAACACACCCATAACCATTTCTGGAACCACGCATACGATCATTTTTGCGGGAGTGGAATATGATTACGTTAATTGTAAGTCATATTTCTACTACTGTATTGATGACAATGAAAGCCCCGGGATAAGTCATGTAATTTTTGGAGAAAACGACTGTGAAAGCACTTGTCTCGATGACCCTGAGAATACTACGGTGGGAACCTGGACAATTGACGACACCACCTGTGATATAACACAAGTACCGGGAAATGGGGCACCAACGCAGGGGCAAGATCCGACAACAGGTATATGTGGAGTTAAATTTGACCAGGGTGGTTCTGCCATGTATTTCCTATGTGTTGATGGTATTCAACCCGTTGGCACTATTCAATTTGCTATAAAGGCAGGTCCGAATGAATATTTTACAGATGTTCCGGGACCGGAAGATTGTGAAGAATGTACACCGGTTTTAGATTGTCCGGATGATGTTACGGTTGAATGTGATGAATCTATTGACCCTGCAGTTCTTGGTGAAGCCACAATTACCAACAATTGTGAAGCAGAGATTACTTATAACGATGTTACGATAAGCGATGATGGTTGTACAGAGGTAATTGAAAGAACCTGGACAGCTACTCCACCCTGTGAAGGCCGGACTCCGGTAACTTGTGTGCAAACGATTACGATTACAGACACTGAAGCTCCTGAGATCGTTGACATTCCTGACTATACTTTACCTAACTGTAACCAGGATTGGCCAACTTCATTGAGCACAACCTCTGTTACTTCTTCTGCTGCATTTCCACATTCGTCATCTACATTAAATGTATAGATACGGTATTGACTACAACCGTCGTCACCGTTCATGATCGGACCGCTTACCCCTGTAATGGTACCTCCGCCTGAGCAGTTGTCAGTCCAGGTAGTGGTAGGAGCTGCCGGCCAATCTTGATTACAAACCGTAATGTTCACATCATCTAGTGGAGTGATTTCCGGTGCTGTTTCATCGTAGTATCTGGTAACTTTTACTGTTACTTCTTCTGCTGCATTTCCACATTCGTCATCTACATTAAATGTATAGATACGGTATTGACTACAACCGTCGTCACCGTTCATGATCGGACCGCTTACCCCTGTAATGGTACCTCCGCCTGAGCAGTTGTCAGTCCAGGTAGTGGTAGGAGCTGCCGGCCAATCTTGATTACAAACCGTAATGTTCACATCATCTAGTGGAGTGATTTCCGGTGCTGTTTCATCGTAGTATCTGGTAACTTTTACTGTTACTTCTTCTGCTGCATTTCCACATTCGTCATCTACATTAAATGTATAGATACGGTATTGACTACATCCGTCGTCACCGTTCATGATCGGACCGCTTACCCCTGTAATGGTACCTCCGCCTGAGCAGTTGTCAGTCCAGGTAGTGGTAGGAGCTGCCGGCCAATCTTGATTACAAACCGTAATGTTCACATCATCTAGTGGAGTGATTTCCGGTGCTGTTTCATCGTAGTATCTGGTAACTTTTACTGTTACTTCTTCTGCTGCATTTCCACATTCGTCATCTACATTAAATGTATAGATACGGTATTGACTACATCCGTCATCACCGTTCATGATCGGACCGCTTACCCCTGTAATGGTACCTCCGCCTGAGCAGTTGTCAGTCCAGGTAGTGGTAGGAGCTGCCGGCCAATCTTGATTACAAACCGTAATGTTCACATCATCTAGTGGAGTGATTTCCGGTGCTGTTTCATCGTAGTATCTGGTAACTTTTACTGTTACTTCTTCTGCTGCATTTCCACATTCGTCATCTACATTAAATGTATAGATACGGTATTGACTACATCCGTCATCACCGTTCATGATCGGACCGCTTACCCCTGTAATGGTACCTCCGCCTGAGCAGTTGTCAGTCCAGGTAGTGGTAGGAGCTGCCGGCCAATCTTGATTACAAACCGTAATGTTCACATCATCTAGTGGAGTGATTTCCGGTGCTGTTTCATCGTAGTATCTGGTAACTTTTACTGTTACTTCTTCTGCTGCATTTCCACATTCGTCATCTACATTAAATGTATAGATACGGTATTGACTACATCCGTCATCACCGTTCATGATCGGACCGCTTACCCCTGTAATGGTACCTCCGCCTGAGCAGTTGTCAGTCCAGGTAGTGGTAGGAGCTGCCGGCCAATCTTGATTACAAACCGTAATGTTCACATCATCTAGTGGAGTGATTTCCGGTGCTGTTTCATCGTAGTATCTGGTAACTTTTACTGTTACTTCTTCTGCTGCATTTCCACATTCGTCATCTACATTAAATGTATAGATACGGTATTGACTACATCCGTCATCACCGTTCATGATCGGACCGCTTACCCCTGTAATGGTACCTCCGCCTGAGCAGTTGTCAGTCCAGGTAGTGGTAGGAGCTGCCGGCCAATCTTGATTACAAACCGTAATGTTCACATCATCTAGTGGAGTGATTTCCGGTGCTGTTTCATCGTAGTATCTGGTAACTTTTACTGTTACTTCTTCTGCTGCATTTCCACATTCGTCATCTACATTAAATGTATAGATACGGTATTGACTACATCCGTCATCACCGTTCATGATCGGACCGCTTACCCCTGTAATGGTACCTCCGCCTGAGCAGTTGTCAGTCCAGGTAGTGGTAGGAGCTGCCGGCCAATCTTGATTACAAACCGTAATGTTCACATCATCTAGTGGAGTGATTTCCGGTGCTGTTTCATCGTAGTATCTGGTAACTTTTACTGTTACTTCTTCTGCTGCATTTCCACATTCGTCATCTACATTAAATGTATAGATACGGTATTGACTACAACCGTCGTCACCGTTCATGATCGGACCGCTTACCCCTGTAATGGTACCTCCGCCTGAGCAGTTGTCAGTCCAGGTAGTGGTAGGAGCTGCCGGCCAATCTTGATTACAAACCGTAATGTTCACATCATCTAGTGGAGTGATTTCCGGTGCTGTTTCATCGTAGTATCTGGTAACTTTTACTGTTACTTCTTCTGCTGCATTTCCACATTCGTCATCTACATTAAATGTATAGATACGGTATTGACTACATCCGTCGTCACCGTTCATGATCGGACCGCTTACCCCTGTAATGGTACCTCCGCCTGAGCAGTTGTCAGTCCAGGTAGTGGTAGGAGCTGCCGGCCAATCTTGATTACAAACCGTAATGTTCACATCATCTAGTGGAGTGATTTCCGGTGCTGTTTCATCGTAGTATCTGGTAACTTTTACTGTTACTTCTTCTGCTGCATTTCCACATTCGTCATCTACATTAAATGTATAGATACGGTATTGACTACATCCGTCATCACCGTTCATGATCGGACCGCTTACCCCTGTAATGGTACCTCCGCCTGAGCAGTTGTCAGTCCAGGTAGTGGTAGGAGCTGCCGGCCAATCTTGATTACAAACCGTAATGTTCACATCATCTAGTGGAGTGATTTCCGGTGCTGTTTCATCGTAGTATCTGGTAACTTTTACTGTTACTTCTTCTGCTGCATTTCCACATTCGTCATCTACATTAAATGTATAGATACGGTATTGACTACATCCGTCATCACCGTTCATGATCGGACCGCTTACCCCTGTAATGGTACCTCCGCCTGAGCAGTTGTCAGTCCAGGTAGTGGTAGGAGCTGCCGGCCAATCTTGATTACAAACCGTAATGTTCACATCATCTAGTGGAGTGATTTCCGGTGCTGTTTCATCGTAGTATCTGGTAACTTTTACTGTTACTTCTTCTGCTGCATTTCCACATTCGTCATCTACATTAAATGTATAGATACGGTATTGACTACAACCGTCGTCACCGTTCATGATCGGACCGCTTACCCCTGTAATGGTACCTCCGCCTGAGCAGTTGTCAGTCCAGGTAGTGGTAGGAGCTGCCGGCCAATCTTGATTACAAACCGTAATGTTCACATCATCTAGTGGAGTGATTTCCGGTGCTGTTTCATCGTAGTATCTGGTAACTTTTACTGTTACTTCTTCTGCTGCATTTCCACATTCGTCATCTACATTAAATGTATAGATACGGTATTGACTACATCCGTCGTCACCGTTCATGATCGGACCGCTTACCCCTGTAATGGTACCTCCGCCTGAGCAGTTGTCAGTCCAGGTAGTGGTAGGAGCTGCCGGCCAATCTTGATTACAAACCGTAATGTTCACATCATCTAGTGGAGTGATTTCCGGTGCTGTTTCATCGTAGTATCTGGTAACTTTTACTGTTACTTCTTCTGCTGCATTTCCACATTCGTCATCTACATTAAATGTATAGATACGGTATTGACTACATCCGTCATCACCGTTCATGATCGGACCGCTTACCCCTGTAATGGTACCTCCGCCTGAGCAGTTGTCAGTCCAGGTAGTGGTAGGAGCTGCCGGCCAATCTTGATTACAAACCGTAATGTTCACATCATCTAGTGGAGTGATTTCCGGTGCTGTTTCATCGTAGTATCTGGTAACTTTTACTGTTACTTCTTCTGCTGCATTTCCACATTCGTCATCTACATTAAATGTATAGATACGGTATTGACTACATCCGTCATCACCGTTCATGATCGGACCGCTTACCCCTGTAATGGTACCTCCGCCTGAGCAGTTGTCAGTCCAGGTAGTGGTAGGAGCTGCCGGCCAATCTTGATTACAAACCGTAATGTTCACATCATCTAGTGGAGTGATTTCCGGTGCTGTTTCATCGTAGTATCTGGTAACTTTTACTGTTACTTCTTCTGCTGCATTTCCACATTCGTCATCTACATTAAATGTATAGATACGGTATTGACTACATCCGTCATCACCGTTCATGATCGGACCGCTTACCCCTGTAATGGTACCTCCGCCTGAGCAGTTGTCAGTCCAGGTAGTGGTAGGAGCTGCCGGCCAATCTTGATTACAAACCGTAATGTTCACATCATCTAGTGGAGTGATTTCCGGTGCTGTTTCATCGTAGTATCTGGTAACTTTTACTGTTACTTCTTCTGCTGCATTTCCACATTCGTCATCTACATTAAATGTATAGATACGGTATTGACTACATCCGTCATCACCGTTCATGATCGGACCGCTTACCCCTGTAATGGTACCTCCGCCTGAGCAGTTGTCAGTCCAGGTAGTGGTAGGAGCTGCCGGCCAATCTTGATTACAAACCGTAATGTTCACATCATCTAGTGGAGTGATTTCCGGTGCTGTTTCATCGTAGTATCTGGTAACTTTTACTGTTACTTCTTCTGCTGCATTTCCACATTCGTCATCTACATTAAATGTATAGATACGGTATTGACTACATCCGTCATCACCGTTCATGATCGGACCGCTTACCCCTGTAATGGTACCTCCGCCTGAGCAGTTGTCAGTCCAGGTAGTGGTAGGAGCTGCCGGCCAATCTTGATTACAAACCGTAATGTTCACATCATCTAGTGGAGTGATTTCCGGTGCTGTTTCATCGTAGTATCTGGTAACTTTTACTGTTACTTCTTCTGCTGCATTTCCACATTCGTCATCTACATTAAATGTATAGATACGGTATTGACTACATCCGTCGTCACCGTTCATGATCGGACCGCTTACCCCTGTAATGGTACCTCCGCCTGAGCAGTTGTCAGTCCAGGTAGTGGTAGGAGCTGCCGGCCAATCTTGATTACAAACCGTAATGTTCACATCATCTAGTGGAGTGATTTCCGGTGCTGTTTCATCGTAGTATCTGGTAACTTTTACTGTTACTTCTTCTGCTGCATCTCAGGCGGAGGTACCATTACAGGGGTAAGCGGTCCGATCATGAACGGTGACGACGGTTGTAGTCAATACCGTATCTATACATTTAATGTAGATGACGAATGTGGAAATGCAGCAGAAGAAGTAACAGTAAAAGTTACCAGATACTACGATGAAACAGCACCGGAAATCACTCCACTAGATGATGTGAACATTACGGTTTGTAATCAAGATTGGCCGGCAGCTCCTACCACTACCTGGACTGACAACTGCTCAGGCGGAGGTACCATTACAGGGGTAAGCGGTCCGATCATGAACGGTGACGACGGTTGTAGTCAATACCGTATCTATACATTTAATGTAGATGACGAATGTGGAAATGCAGCAGAAGAAGTAACAGTAAAAGTTACCAGATACTACGATGAAACAGCACCGGAAATCACTCCACTAGATGATGTGAACATTACGGTTTGTAATCAAGATTGGCCGGCAGCTCCTACCACTACCTGGACTGACAACTGCTCAGGCGGAGGTACCATTACAGGGGTAAGCGGTCCGATCATGAACGGTGACGACGGTTGTAGTCAATACCGTATCTATACATTTAATGTAGATGACGAATGTGGAAATGCAGCAGAAGAAGTAACAGTAAAAGTTACCAGATACTACGATGAAACAGCACCGGTCTTAAGCGAAACACCCGGAGACATTACTGTTGAATGTGATCAGGAGATACCGGTTGCACCAATTGTTACTGCCGATGATAACTGTGATGATAATGTAGAAGTAACATACGTTGAAGATATTATGGAATTCACATGCGAAGAAGATGAATTTATCGAAAAAGTGATAACACGAACGTGGTCTGCCGAAGATGAATGCGGTAACCCAGTTGAGCACACGCAAACTATAACAGTTGAGCGTTGCTGTGAAATTGGCGAATGCGAAACATCCTTTGCCAAAGGAGATGACGGCGAATGCTTTAGTGAATACGGATTTAGCAGATGGGGTTGGACCAACAAGATCATCGAAGGCAACGATTATACCTACGACGTATGGGCCGGTGCAGGACAGTGTGATACATCTAAAGGTGAACTGGCAGGTACGGTTTCCGTATCCTATCATGATGATGAAGTAACCGTTACCTACAATATGAATGATGGATTTACCATTAGCGATACACATCTTTATATTGGCTGTGGTCCAATTCCTGCCAATAAAAAAGGTAAACCAACTGTGGCACCGGGTCAATATCCATATAGTGGTTTGGAAGATGGTGTGCCTTATACTGTTGATGTATCTGAATTTAATTGTGATAATAATGGAGAATTATACATCATTGTACATGGTGGTAATACCTGTCAGGAAGTTTGTGATTGTGAGCCTGATCCTGACTGTGAAGAAGTATGTGAATATGTAGATTGTGAAACAGCCTTCGCTTTAGGCGGTAATGATTCTGATTGTTTCATTGATGATGGGTTTAACCGATGGGGTTGGACAAACCAAATCTCTGAAGGTGGTTCATATACATTAGATCTTTATGCAGGTGCTGCTCTTTGCGATACGGATAAAGGATTGGATGTTGGTGATATAATGGTGAGTTATCAAGGAGATGAGGTAGTTGTTACTTACTCAGTAATTGACGGTTATGTACTCACCGAAAGTCATGTATATGTTGGATGTGATAAATATCCTACAAAGAGAGGAAAACCTACTGTAGCTCCAGGTCAATATCCATCTTCAGAATCACATGACGGCGTTCAAACATATACTTACACCATTGATGTTACATCTTTGGATTGCGATCCGCTTTGGATAATAACTCATGGAGTAATATGTGAGAAAGTTTGTTATGAAGATTGTGAAGAAGATTGCGATACATTATATGCTATGTCGGCTGACAACGCCACTTGCTTTACTGATGCCGGTGCTTCCAACAATAAATGGGGTTGGACTAACGGACCGCTGACTGAAGACAATTACACCATGGAGCTACATGCCGGAGCCGCCCATTGCAATGCTTCAAGCGATACCTATGTAGGTGACTTGTATGTTGTATATGACAACGGCCAGGTAGAAGTGACTTATAGCATGGCGGATGGACATAGCCTGACGGAAACACATCTGTATATCGGGTGTGAGCCATTACAGATCGGTAATGAGAATAATGCTCCCGGTCGGTATCCGTTTAGTGGTCTGGAAGATGGTGTCCCTTTAACGGTTGATGTCTCTGAATTAGGCTGTGATGAGATATACATCATTGCTCACGGAGTTACATGTAATGAGAACCATACACGTGCAGGAGGAATCACTTTGGCAGAAGACAAACCTGCTGAAGAGATGTTCCTTGATTTGAAGGTAACACCTAATCCCATTCAAATAAATGGAACAGTAAGTTTCATTCCGCATTATGATATGGCGCAACTTGATATTACAATTCTTGACACACATGGCAGAGTTGTTAAAACAATTGAAAGTCGCGATCTAAATAAAGGTGTTAAATATGTGCAAAACTTATACATGGCTGGCTTGGCCGAAGGAATGTACTATGTGCATCTCTCAGACGGCAAGAGAGGAAATACGGAAAGGTTTGCAATAATTAGATAACCATTAATAAAATAATACAAACCCGAATCGGCTTCGATTCGGGTTTTTTTATGACTTTTGCGCAAGATTTCAGTTAAGATGACATCTAATCAACCATAAGATCTATTAATGAGGAAAATCTTGTTTATTGTTAGTCTGGTAGTATCATTGGCAACTACACTATATTCACAGCAAAGAGGCAATCGTCCGGGAGGTGGACCCGGAGGTCAACCCGGTTTTACAGGTGTTGGAGGTTCAGTTATTGATGGCGACACCGAAACTCCCCTGGAATATGCCACGGTAGCACTTCTTAACCCTGTTGATTCAAGCGTGGTAAACGGAAGCGTAACCAACGATAAAGGCAGATTCAGGGTAGAAGCCGGGAGTGGTGAATATCTGTTAAAGGTTGATTATATAGCTTATCGAACCGTTTTCGTCAATAACATTACTGTTGCAAATAGCAAGCCTACAATGATGGGCCGTATTGCCTTATATCCTGATGCTAACTTGCTTGAAGGCGTTGAGGTTATTGGTGAGAAAAGTACCATCTCCTTTGAGTTGGATAAGAAGGTGTTTACGGTTGGACAAGATCTTGCCAATACCGGTAGTGATGCTACCGAGGTTTTGGATAACATTCCGTCTGTTGCCGTTGATGTGGAAGGAAACGTGAGCCTGCGTGGCAGTAGTGGAGTTAGAATATTAATTGACGGAAAAGAATCCGGAATTAGTCCGATGACCAGGTTGCGCAGCCTGCCGGCAGGTAGTGTTGAAAAAGTGGAGATCATTACCAACCCCTCGGCAAAATATGATGCTGAGGGCATGACCGGCATTATTAACGTAATAATTAGAAAAGAAGAACAAAAAGGATTTAATGCAGCTTTAAATGCAAACACCGGGATACCTGACAATTATGGAGCCTCCGTAAATCTTAATTTTCGTAAGAAGCATATTAACTGGTTTGCCAACCTTGGGGGCAATTACCGGGGACGACCGGGCAGTGGTAATTTATATTCTAACAGATATGGTGCGGCCGATAATCCTATCTCCATTTTAGACCGCCAATTTAATCGCGGTGGTTTAAGTGGTAATGTAAAAGCAGGTCTCGATTATTATATTTCACCGAAAACACAACTTACCGGTTCTTTTGAATTTGGGCTGGGAGACGATAACAATGATTCCGAACTATTCTATAAGTACTATAATACCGGTGAAGAATTAACAGATGCAAAGCTTAGGGAGGAAGACGAATCTGAGCGTGAAAGGCAGCAATCATACGAATTAAATTTTGATAAACAATTTACCGATAACCGGCAGCACAAACTAAGAGCAACCATTAAATGGGAAGAAGACTCTGAAAATGAAAATTCTGATCTCCTCACGCGCTTCTATCAGTTACCCCAATTCGAGTTAGATAACTCTACTTCATTTATGGAACGGAGTAGAAATGAAGAAGGCCAGAATGAACTTCTCCTTCAAGCTGATTTTACCAAACCATTTTCAGAAAATGGAAAACTTGAAATTGGTGGGAAAGCAACTTTTAGGGACATTAAAAATGATTATCTCGTTGAAGAGTTTGCAGGTAATCAGTGGCAAGTATTGGATCAGTTGAGTAACATTTTCGACTATAATGAAGATATATCTGCCCTTTATGCTCAATATGGAAATAAAACGGGGAAACTCGGTTATCAGTTTGGGTTGAGAGGTGAAAACACCAGTCTTACTACCCTGCTTGAAACAACCAACGAAAAAAATGCACGCGACTATTTCAAGATATTCCCGTCGGCATTTTTAAGCTTCGATCTGGGCCAGTCCAATGCATTACAACTAAGCTACAGCTACCGTACACGCCGACCTAGATTTTGGGACTTAAATCCATTCTTCACTTACTCCGATTCGGAAAACCGCTTTTCAGGTAATCCGAATCTCGATCCGGAATACACCAATTCATTTGAATTTGGTCATTTGAAAGAATTTGAAAGACTTACCTTAAACACATCGCTGTATTACCGGCATACCGAGGATGTGATACAAAGGATATCGAAGCTAATTACAACCGATGTAACGCTTACCCAGCCGGTAAATTTGGGCAAACAAAACAGCTATGGTGCCGAAATAATATTCAGTGGCGATATTACCAATAAGCTAAGGTCAGATTTAAGTGCCAACTTTTACAGCTTTAAAACCTTAGGTAATACTGATAATGAAGATCTGGATGCCGAGGGCTTTAGTTGGCAAAGCAGGTTGAATACAAGATATAAGATCACGAATGACTTTGACGCCCAGTTACGGGCTAATTACCGTGCGCCCAGAAATTCTGCTCAAGGCAGGCGAAAAGGTATGCTCTCAACCGATTTAAGTGCGAGTAAGGATGCATTTAAGGGTAAGGGTACATTTACGCTCAGCATTCGGGATATATTTAACACGCGCAAACGACGTTTTGAGCAGGAAACCGATGATTTTTTACGTTATGGCGAATTTCAATGGCGCGGTCGGTCGGCAACCGTTGGTTTTAACTACCGTATAAATCAGAAAAAACAGCGGCAGCGTCAAGGTGGCCCGGGAGACTTTGACGGAGAAGGTGGCGGAGAGTATTAGGTAGTTGGTAAGTAGTAATTGGCAATCACTCACTTCTTAATGCCTCAATAGGATTTAGCCTGCTGGCCTTGTAAGCCGGTATTACACTGGAAATAATTCCAACTATAATGCAGATCAGGAGTCCCCATAAAACCCAGTTCCAGGGTATGGTAAAAACCGATTTGGTTAGTTTGGCTACTATAAGTCCTATCAACAGCCCAAAGATGATACCCAAAAGTCCGCCTAAAACGCTAATAGTAATTCCTTCAATAAAATATTGAAGCCGGATGTTACCCACCGTGGCTCCAATGGCTTTGCTCACCCCAATTTCCCTTATACGCTCCGTAACCGAAACCAACATAATATTCATAAGACCAATGGTAGCACCTGTTAAGGTAATAATGCCAATTAGCAAGCCGCCCATGCTTACCTTATTCAGTACATCTATTAAATCATTATTTGCGCTGCCCGGATCGCGTACATCAAAATCGTTTTCTTCGGTGGTTTTTAGTTTACGCGCCAAACGCATAGTACCTGTTGCTTCTGCCACAGCACGGTTAACATCCTCAGGTTCTGAAACACCAATTCTAACTACATGGTTTTGCAGAAAAGAGTAAAACCTATCTATATTGTTGGCAGGAACAAAAGTTAAACGGCCATTGCTGTTAAAGCCCTGACCATCTTTTTTCACAACTCCAATAATCCTGTAGCGCCGGTTGCCAATTAAAATGGATTTATCAATGGCATTTTCTGCTTTTTTGTCAAAGAGATCATTAACAGCATCAGCCCCAATTAATGCCACGCTTGTACCGCTTTGTAATTCACTAATTGTAAAATAACGGCCATGCTCTATTTCAAAACCCCTAATCTCTAAGTAGTGCTCGTCAACACCAACTATATTAAAATTAGGGTTTGTTTTCTCACCTTGATGCTTCAGTTCAACGGTGCCTGGATAGCTAACATAGCTTGACACTTTTGATCCCGGAAAAGTGAATTTTTCTTTAAAATCATCGGCCTCTTCTGCAGTAATTCGGGGGTTAGGTTTTTTACCGCTATTTTCCACATTAAATGACCGGTTTTGATTTGTTATAGTTATCACATTGGCACCCAACGGATTAAACACTCCTTTTACACTATTTCCCAACGATTTTATAGCTGTTTGAATACCCACCAGGGCCATAATTCCAAAGGCAATGATCAGGCATGTGAGTATGGTGCGCAGAAGATTACCACGAATATTGCGAAGTGCAAGTTTTAAGTATTGGATAAAGCGAGCCATGACCTAACAATTATTAGTAAATGTAGTAGTTAGAATGTTACACCTTTTTTGAAAGGCCAAAGGTGGCTACAATGGAATACTTTGGATTAAGCCTCTACACAGCTACCAATGGCTTGATATGAGGATATGGATCATAGTTGGTAAGCCAAAGTATTCAAAAGATCTTTTCCCTAATGTCAGGATTATTGATGATGGATTGGAATTTCTTCTTCACTCAACTTCAAAACTTATATTACGGCGTTATTATTTTCGATTCGAAAAACCGTAATGCAGCATGCCAAACTATTTGCTTTACGCCACGCCCCACTCTACTGTAAGTCTCCTTTAACAGGCAATTACACTTCTTCTCATCAGCTCATCCAATTTGTTTTTGCTTCGGGGTTCCATTTAATAGTTGTTTTCTTATTCTGCGTAAAAAATTCAATAGAGCTCTTTCCGGTTATATCACCTACGCCAAATTTACTTTCATTCCAACCGCCGAAGGAGAATGGCTCTCGCGGAACCGGCACACCAATGTTCACGCCAATCATTCCGGCAGATGCTTTTTCCATTACTTTCTTTGCTAAGCCGCCGCTTTGTGTGAATACGGCTGCTGCATTTCCGTAGTTGCTGCTGTTTTCTATTTTAATAGCTTCATCTAAATCCTTGGCTCTTATAATGGAAATGACCGGCCCGAAGATCTCTTCTTTTGCCACTTTCATTTCGGGTGTTACATAGTCGATGATGGTTGGTCCAACGTAAAATCCGTTTTCCTTCCCTTCAACAGTGGTACCGCGTCCGTCAACCAAAATTTTAGCACCTTGCTCTTCAGCTTCGGTTATGTATCCCTCAATTCTTTCCTTGGCTGCCTTTGTAATGACCGAGCCTAAGCTTTCACCCGGCACAATACTTTTAGCTTCTTCTACCATTCTGTCAATAATATGTTGCACCTTATCTACGCCAACCATTACAGATGCTGCCATACATCGTTGTCCCGCACAACCACTCATAGAGGCCACTACGTTGTTGGCCGTCATTTCCGGGTTGGCATCAGGAAGAACAAGTAAATGATTTTTAGCCCCGCCAAGAGCCACACATCTTTTTAAGTTTGATGATGCCCGCTTATAAACGATCTTGGCCACCTTGGTAGAACCTACAAAGGTTACCGCCTCAATGCCTGGGTGATCACAAATGGCTTCAACTATTTCTTTATCACCATGAACAATATTGAACACGCCATCAGGCAAGCCGGCTTCTTTTAGTAATTCAGCCATGCGAATAGCACTCATAGGCACGACTTCGCTGGGTTTGAGGATCATAGTATTTCCGAGAACTAAAGCATTAGGCACCGTCCAGTGGGGTACCATGTTGGGGAAATTGAAAGGAGTAATTGATGCTACTACACCAACGGGTTTGCGTTCTGTTCGGCACTCTACCCCTTTACTCACCTCTTGTACTTCGTTAGTAATGATCTGCGGCATACTCACGGCAAACTCGCAGAGTTCAATGCTTTTGAGTACTTCGGCCATGGACTCTCCCATAGTTTTTCCGTTTTCAATGTGAACGATCCCGGCCAATTCATCCTTATTTTCTTCCAATAATTGGCGGTATCTGAAGAAGAACTGCACTCGCTCTTTTATAGTAAGGCCACTCCAGGCGGACAATGCTGCCGTAGCTGCTTTTACTGCTTTGTCCAAATCAGATACACCCGAAAGGGGTAGTTCTCCTATATTTCTCCCGTCAATGGGGCTTATTACAGGCATACGGCGTTGACCGTTGGTTTCAAATTTTCCGTCGATATAGTTTTTGGCTTCTTTTGGTTCGGTGAGTAAGGCCATATTAAAATTTTTAGAGAATAATAAAGTTAGCGGTTTTTAGTTATTGAAACATCGCGACTTTACGATTACCCTTATTTATTAACCACAGAGTACACAAAGTTTAACACGGAGTTACACAAAGTGCATTTGCCAAACTTCCAAAAGGGTTGATATAATTGGTTAAGGTTCAAATTCTTTTTTAAGCTCATAGTGCATGACCGCATCAGTGAAGAACATTGGAACTTTTTGATTAACGAGTCTTTGTTCATTGAAAGTTAAATATGGTTTCTGACCGTATAACTCTTTCGATTTTGCTGCTCTTAACTCATCCAATACCGTTTTGAAGATCAGTTTTGTGTGTAGGTAATGTTGATATTCAAGATTAAGTGTGTATTCAAAGTAGAACTGCTGATCTTCTCTAAGTTTATCTAACAACGCTTCATGCAAGTCTTCAAAGGGAATTAAATTATCTTGAATATGTACACCTGCGTCTGTTATGTAAGCCCTGGTATATTCCGTTTTTATGTATGCTAAAACTTCATCGCAAGTCAGAGGTTTGTCCAAGTTGTTATTCGGAGGCGGAGGAGGTGTTTCAGGAATATCTTCGTCAAATTCAATACTGTATTTCCCAATTTTAGCGCAATTCCAGTAAAAATCCCTTTCAAATAAATACGTAGAAGGTAGAATTCTGCCTGCCTGTTTAATTCTTCCATACTTATAGCCTATATTATTTACACCTTGTTCCGAAAGAATGGCCCTTAGTGCTAATACATTCCGCATAGGGGTGGACTTATCGGCAAATATGAAGGCCATTTGGTCTAACATTAAATGGTAACTTCTTCTCCAAAATTCCTGATCAAGAGAATCTACAAGGCCAATATCACTAAGACTTGTCTGAATTCCATCAATACTATATGGAAATTCATCGTTAGAGGAATTCACATATATATTCTTAGGGTTTCCCCTCCAATGCCTATTTCTAAACTGAATTTCCAGAACAGGTAAGTCAATTTCTTGTAAGAAGACCTGATGTTCCCCTGCAATTCTAGTTTGCGTTTTGATTAGGTCAAATGGATTAATCAGGCAAAGGACAGAAGAAAGAACCAACATACCAAGAAGGTGACTTACGTATAGACTAATAGGAAGTATGAGCCATCTTCGCAAGTTAAGATATTGGTTAAGGCATAATACCGTAACCGCTAAAATGTATAAAGGAAGTAGATTAAACCGTATTAAATCAAGACCACGGGCAAAGCCAGGCATGATGATTATAGGAACAAGTGTGGCCATTCGTGTAGAAAACATCAAGGTGGTCAATAAAACATTCCATTGATCAATCAAAGTAGTAATTCTAAACCTTCTTCTTCCAACTTTAATTCTATGAATCCAAAATGAAAAACAAATGGATAGCCCAAGCAAAGATGAGATGGCGGCAAAGAATACAGTTTGCTCATTGTAGCTAGTGCTGTAGAAAATGTATGGGCTGTAAACATTATGGGATAAGAGTAGTCCCAGACCATACCGTATTCCAGTTATCAATAAATAGAAAGCTGTAGAGGCCCCTAATCCGGTAACAATTCCGGTAATCATCCACTTTCGCTCTATAAGCTGCCAACTAAATCTGGGTTTGAAGGAAGGCATTTTAATAGTATAACATAAATCGGTAATGTTTGGTTCACCTGCTTACCAAATTTTCTATATTTCGACGAGCCAGTGTGACAAGATTTTAGTGAAGCATAAGTACAGGCCTTTGCGTGCTTGGCGACTTTGCGGTTTTTCCATTTTATTTAACCACAGAGTACGCAGAGTGTTTCACAGAGTTTTTGCTATTTCACCAGTTTACTAATTCACCAATAACACACCCAGGAAGATCACGCCACCACACTGCCATTTGGCATTACAGCTTCAGGGCTCATGAATTTGAGGTTGCCTTCGGCATCTTCGGCAAACAATATCATACCCTGACTTTCGATACCGCGCATTTTTCGAGGTGTAAGGTTAGCCACTACACAAACCTGTTTGCCAATGGTTTCTTCGGGCTGGTAGTATTGCGCAACACCCGATATAACCGACCGTATTTCACCATTACCCATATCTACGCTAAAATGAAGGAGTTTATCGGTTTCCGGTACTTTCACAGCTTCTTTAATTGTGCCGATGCGAAGGTCAATTTTTGTAAAATCATCGAATTGGATCATAGGTTTATATTGGTTTAAGGTTTCAGGTTCAAGATTTAAAGTTTGGGCTTCTTTTGTCGCATGCAGTTTGGCAACCTGAGCTTCCACAACGGCATCTTCCACTTTAGAAAAAAGATGATCAAATTCGCCAAGTTGATGGCCGGCAGGCACAAGATCAATGTTGCCCAAAAGTTCCCAACCTTCGTTTTTCAATTTTATCATATCAATTAATTTTTGAGATGAGTTTGGAAGGAATGGTTTCATGGCAATGGCCAAATTCGCAGCTATTTGAAGGCTTATGTGCAAGATGTTCTTTACTGAATCTTCATCGGTTTTTATCAATTTCCAGGGCTCGGTATCGGCCAGGAATTTGTTTCCAAGCCTGCCAATATTCATTATTTCAGCCAGGGCTTCACGAAAGCGAAAGTTGTCCAGTTCATCAGATATTTTCGACTTGAATGTTGCAAGTTCCCGAATGACAGCCTTGTTTTCATCCGTTAGGGCTGATTCATCCAATGCAGGCACCTTCCCATTAAAGTACTTATTGGTTAACACAAAAACACGATTCACAAAATTACCCAGGTTGGCCACCAACTCGCTGTTCACACGGCTTTGGTAATCCTTCCACGTAAATTCACTGTCCTTGGTTTCAGGCATATTGGCTGTGAGAACATAGCGCAATTCATCTTGCTTACCGGGAAACTCAGCTAAATACTCATGTAACCATATTGCCCAATTCCTTGAAGTGGAGATCTTATCGCCTTCCAAATTCATAAACTCATTGGCCGGCACATTAACCGGAAGGTTAAAGCCTCCATGTGCCTTCAAAACCGCCGGGAAGGTGATACAATGAAATACAATGTTATCCTTGCCTATGAAATGAATCAAATGGCTGTCCTCGCTCATCCAATAGTCTTTCCAATCTTTGCCCATATCTTCAGCCCATTGCTTTGTTGCTGAAATATAGCCAATAGGCGCATCCATCCAAACGTAAAGGACTTTGCCTTTGGCACCCTCAACAGGTACAGGAATTCCCCAATCCAGATCGCGCGTCATAGCACGTGGTTGCAGACCGTTTTCCAACCAGCTTTTACATTGGCCGTAAACATTTTTCTTCCAATCTTTATGTCCGTCAAGTATCCATTCCTTCAGCCAGTTTTCATATTCATTTAAGGGAAAATACCAGTGCGTGGTTTTTCGCAATACCGGTTCGGAATCACTGAGTGTTGAACGCGGATTTATTAACTCACGCGGACTTAGGCTGGTACCGCAATTCTCACACTGGTCACCATAGGCTTCTTCGTAGTTGCAGTTAGGACAAGTTCCTTTTATATAACGGTCGGCCAAAAATTGGTTAGCTTCTTTATCATAATACTGCTCGCTTTCCTTTTGAACAAACTTACCGTCATTGTTCAGTCTGGTGAATACTTCCTGCGAAGTTATATGGTGTAATGGATCGGAAGTGCGGTGATATATATCGAATGAAATGCCAAAATCTTCAAATGCCTTTTTTATGATGCTGTGATATTTATCAATAATGGCTTTGGGTGTGGTTCCTTCCTTCTTAGCCCGAATGGTAATGGCTGCGCCGTGCTCGTCACTACCGCAGATAAAGGCTACATCCTTTCCCTTAGCACGTAAATAGCGCACATATATGTCGGCGTTAATGTACGCACCGGCCAGGTGTCCAATATGCAGAGGGCCATTGGCGTATGGCAAAGCGGATGTTACAAGATATCTTTTCGGTTCTGGCACTATTAAAGCTTTAAGCATTCATTCTCTAACCACATAGGAACATAGCAGCATTCACTTTTTAATCTTAAATATTTTAGTTCATATCAGTTTAACAAAGTGTACATAGATAGATGCCGTTTAGTCACTTAATAAACTATATGCCTATATGTTTAATCAAAGGTGCGAAGTTCGGTATTTTCAGTTTACAGAGTTATTAGTTTATAAAGTTTATTGAGCATGTTAAGAGAAACTATGTGCCTATCTGTTTCAAAACAAACACATTGTGCGTTATCCCCTGGATCTGAACCATTCGAACAGCGACACATTCATTAAGAGAAGTGCCAGCATGTAAGCCATATCGTTTATCGGTACCGTGCCTACCCTGATTCCCAGGTGCTCAGAATCATTATACCAAACGACCTCTTCCGGTATCCATGAACCTGTTAAAACACCATTGGTTATAAAAAAGGGAATTAGAAGAATTAAATAACTGACTAAAAAACGGCTTTGTTGTTCCTTGCTTAGCGCGAGGTTTGAAAGTAATAAGGTTGTTCCTGTAATTAAAAACGTTATTTGTGTGTAACGTTGTGCGGGAAAGGCAAAAGTGGAAACGATGAATAAAACTCCTAAGAAAGCATAGATAAGATTTATTCCCTTAATGCCGAAAGCTGACCTTTTTATTTTTCCTAATGAATAGTAGGTAAACACACATGCAAAAGGAATACAGAAGAAAAACAGAATTTCTTCAACGGGCAATGCGCCTATTTTAAAGCCGGTGATATACCTGTCATTAAAGCCCCAAATACCTTGCCTGGTAAAAATCTCATCCCAAATAAGAAACAGGATGGCTGTTGATATCAGTGCAAACAACAGGGGTTTAAAATGTCTATTGAACTTTAACCTCCTGTGAAAGGAAGCCAGTAACGGAATGCTCACTGATGCTACATTTATTAATAGGTATAAGTACTTTTCCATGAAAATCAGGAAGCTGCGGCTTTAACCATTTGACGCGCCTCTTTGAAATATTTGTAAGGAACTATAAGCATACCAAAGCACTCACCATCTTCTTTACCCAAATGTTTATGGTGCACCTTGTGCGCCTTTCGTAAGGCCCTGAAATAAACATTGTTCGTGCGGCGAAACCACTTGAATCGTTGATGAATAAGCACATCGTGTACTAAAAAGTAGGCAGTGCCATAAAGAAAAATGCCGAGTCCGATAAAGAACCTGTAATCAATACCGTTACGCGACCCAAAGTAAAAAAGCAGGATGGTCGGAACAGCATATATTAGAAAAAAAGTGTCATTTTTTTCAAAGAAACCTTTCCGCGGTACATGATGATCTTCGTGTAAATGCCATAGGAAACCATGCATTACAAACTTGTGCATAGCCCAGGCTGAAAATTCCATGATCAGAAATGCAACAACAACAATTAATATGTAAAGGGCTATAATCATTTATTAAAATACGATTCAACAAATTTGTACCGGTAGTTAAATATAAAGCTTAGTCGGTGCTTTATCACAGGCAAGAGCAAATTTCCGAGTGGCCAGAAGGATAGCGCATACTCAATTGTATCCGTCATTTCAACTCCTTGTTCTACTTCTTTAAAGACATGATGGTGTCTCCAAAGTTTATATGGACCCTGGAGCTGTACATCGGTAAAACTTTTGTTTGGAATAAGTTTGCTGATCCTTGAAACCCATTTCATCCTTAATCCAGGCAGGGGCTTTACCCGGTACTCAATTATCTGACCCTCCCTGACCTGTTCACCTAATTCTGAAACCACCTGAAAGTTCATTGAAGGTGGTGTAATCAAGGATAAGTTGGCGGGATTAGAAAAAAAAGCCCAAACATCTTTTATATCTGCTTTTATTATTTGTTGCCTGGTTAATATATGACTTCGATCAAACATTGTTTTCCAATATATGTTTACGAACCTTTGGATATAAAATCTTAAACCATGATGAGTATTGATCTTCATTTCTTAGCAGATCATGGTCTAATTCATCAATCGAGAGCCATTTATAGTCTTCCACCTCATCAGGATTGGGCTTGGGTTGTAAGTCGCTGTAGGCAATGTACACATGATCCATTTCGCGCTCTTTCATGTCTTCACTTACAAGTAAATTGTACTGACTGGTGAACAGCTTAACCAAGTTTCCTTCTATTCCCATTTCTTCTTTAAGCCTGATTTCGGCTTCGGTTTGGATGTTGTCGGTAACAGGGTGGCTGCAACAAGTATTACTCCATAACCCAGCCGAGTGATATTTTTGGCTGGAACGCTTTTGTAATAATAACTCATTCTGTCCATTAAACAGAAATACAGAAAAAGCCCTGTGTAATACGCCAAGCTCATGTGCCAACAATTTATCCATGTTTCCGATAACTTTATCGTTGTCATCTACTAAAAGCACAATATTATTATAATGTTTATGCACTAAACTCTTTTAAGTTTATAATTAAAATAGCTTTTCATTAACAGATATAATTTTCTTCCATTTGGAATTCTAATACGCCTTTTCATCAATTCTTTAGCTTTTCTTTTTTCAACTTTTCTTAGCAAATTTCTATAGTAAACATAGGCTACATACACTCCGAGCTTACTTCCGTGCGGTAATTTTTTGATTCCCGCGTATGCATGTTTAAAATCGTTTTTTATATCACCTACTATAGCGCCTTTTTCAGTTTCGGAAAAATCAGTTAGATCGAGATTGGGAAAATACGTCCGTCCTAAATCATGAAAGTCATCTCTTATATCGCGTAAGAAATTAACTTTTTGAAATGCCGCGCCAAGGCTCTTCGCATACGACTTCAGTTCGTTGTATTTATGTTCCAATCCTTCGCAAAAAACTTTGAGACACATTAAGCCAACTACTTCTGCCGAACCATAGATATAGCTTTTATAATCCTGTTCTTTAAAGTAATCTAATTCCAAGTCTTTTTCCATGCTGGAAAAAAAAGCTTCAATAAGATCGCGGCCGATCGAGTTTCTAACCACAACATCCTGAAAGGCATTAATCACCGGGTTTGTACTAATTCCCCGTTCTAAAGCATTGTAAGTTTCACTACGGTATTGATGAAGTAAAGTTTGTTTATCATAGTTGTGAAAAGAGTCAACTATTTCATCGGCAACCCTTACAAAACCATAAATGGCATAAACGTCTTTTCTCACTCGTTTATTAAAAAGTCTTGTGCCTATAGAAAAAGAAGTACTGTACTTTTTTGTAATGCTTTTTGCTGTCTTAAATGATATGTCATCAAACATTTGCTTCATGCTCGCGCTTTAATTATCTCATTAGCAGCAATCTGGCCAGATATTAATGAAGGGGGCACACCGGGCCCGGGTACGGTTAGTTGCCCTGTATAATAGAAATTATTTAACAGTTTGTTTTTCAGTTTAGGTTTAAGTACAGCTGTTTGTTTTAGTGTATTTGCCAAGCCATAAGCATTACCTTTAAATGCATTGTAATCTTCAATAAAGTGTTGGTGGGCATAGGCTTTTTTATATACTACTTTACCCAATTTTTGTTGTGTATGGTTTTCTATTCGACGTACAATCTGTTCAAAATAATGGTTATGGATTTCGTCATTACCCGAAAGACCCGGGGCAACAGGTATTAGCACAAACAAATTTTCATGACCCAACGGTGCCATGCCAGGATCTGATTTTGAGGCATTACAAACATAAAAAAGCGGGTTGTCGGGCCAACTAATCTTATTATACAGCTGATGAGAATGTTTACCAAAATCTGCATCAAAAAACAGGTTATGATGCTTTAGTCCGTCCAATTTTCCTTCTATACCCAAATAAAAAATTAAGGCAGAAGGTGACATGGCTCTTTTATTCCAATATGTTTTGGAGTATTGCCGGTAACCAGGCGGTAACAAATTTTGTTCTACAAATTGATAATCGGCCGAGGCTACCACATAATCACATGAATAAATCTGCCTTGAAGTTTGCACGCCGACAGCAAATTTCTTTTGGCAATGAACTGATTCTGCTGCTTCACCAAACCTGAACTCCACACCTTTTGACCTGGCAATTTTCATCAGAGCTTTAACTATTTCGTACATTCCTCCTTCCGGGTACCACGTTCCCAAAACCATATCGCCATAGTTCATTAAACTGTACATAGCAGGGGTTTGTCGTGCAGTAGCCCCAAGAAAAAGTACAGGAAACTCAAGCATTTGAAGTAATTTGGGATGCTTAAAGAACTTTCGGATATAGCTGTGAAAAGAAGAAAAAATATTCATTTTAAAAGCTGCCTTTAGCACACGTGCCTGAGCATATTCCCAAATACTATGGCCCGGAAGAAATACCATGTCATCCATACTGGTTTCATACATTTGATGGGCCTGTTGAAGAAATAGTTTTAAGTTCTTAGCCGCCCCGGGCTCATACTTTTCAAACAAATTGCTAAGAGCTTCGATTCCAGCAGGAACTTCTAATGCTTCATCCTGCCAAAAGATTTTATAAGATGGATCTAACCTTTTCAGTGTATAAAAATCAGATGTCGTATATCCAAATCTTTTGTAGAAAGACTCGAAAACGTCAGGCATCCAATACCAACTCGGACCCATATCGAACGTAAATCCATCAGTAGAAAATTGCCTTGCTCTTCCACCTGCCTGTTCATTCTTTTCAACCACGGTTACAATATATCCTTCATCGGCTAAACATATTGCCGCTGCAAGACCAGAAAATCCAGCTCCTATTATAACCACGCTTGGGTTGGATGCGCTTTTCACACTTCTAAGTTAGCGCATTTTGTTTAATTTTTTTTAAAAAAAATTAAACAATGTGAGATTGTAAAAGATCTTTCAAATTCTTGTGCGACCTAATAATGAAAGTGTTGTTTTTGGGTGTGAGTTTATTTTCATTTTGTTTCGATAAAGCAATATATATAGGAGCTTCAAAATCAACAGCATTAATATAATCATTTATTTCATCTGCTTCGCGCGGACTGATAAACCCTGTTATTACAAAGGCTGGATTAACGGTTTCTAACGTTCGATTTAAAGATGTTACAGGTACCGACTGGCCTAAATACAACACAGTAAATCCACTTTTTTTAAGTAGAAAACTACTATAGATTAAACCCAACTCGTGCCATTCGTTTTCCGGTAAAGACAAAACACATGTTTTACCCAAAGGATTAAGGGTTTCCAGCTTTTCCGTTGCTCCAATTAGCCAGGCCCTAAATATATTGGATACGAAATGTTCGTGGGCCGGTGTAACCTCTCCCAGTTGCCATAGCAGGCCTAACCTCTCTAAAAATGGAAAAATTATTTCGGTTACTGTGCGGTCAAATCCAACAGATGATTTAGCATCTTCTATAACTTTTTTAATTCCTTGCGCGTTAAACTCTACCATGGCAATAAGCATTCTATTTACGCTCAAGTCCTCCTCAGCCAAATACTTTTCCTGGTCTTTTACAAAACCCGACAACTCAGGTGGTGAATACTGGGCTATTTTTGAAATACGATATCCTTCACTCGTAAGCAGGGCAATGTTCAACAGATATTTTAACTCTTCATCGTTATAGAACCTAATATTAGTTTGGGTTCGGTCAGGATTAGGAATTCCAAATCTTTTTTCCCAAATGCGCAAGGTGTGTGCTTTTATACCAGTTATTGTTTCTACTTCGCGTATAGAATACTTTGCCATAAAAAGAAGGTTAACTGCCGCTAAAATACTAACTTAAGCCCAATGAAAACTCCTCCTTATTTAAAAGCGAATGATACAGTTGGTATTGTATCAACGGCCAGAATGTACAGCCGGGAAGATCTGCAGTATGGTATTGACACGTTAAACTCATGGGGATTGCGAGTGGTTGTGGGTGAAACTATAGGCGCAGAATTGAACCAATATGCCGGCAGCGATGAGCTTCGCCTACGCGATATGCAGTTTATGCTGGATAGTACTGATATAGATGCAGTGATCTTTGCAAGGGGTGGCTATGGAACGGTGAGAATTTTGGATAAGCTGAGCTTTGAGAATTTCATTGAGAATCCAAAGTGGTTGTGCGGATTTAGTGATGTATGCGTGATACACAATCATGTAAACCAAAACTTTGGTATTGAAACCATGCATTGCACCATGCCTATTTCGTTCAAATCAACCTTTGAAGAATCGCTGGAGAGTATGAAGGCGGCTCTTTTTGGCGCGAAAGTGAGTTGTACTGTGCCGGGACATCCTTATAATAGTTCCGGTCATGCAAGCGGCGAATTGGTCGGTGGCAATCTATCTATTCTTTATAGCCTTTTGGGTAGTTCATCTCAGTTAAATACGGAGGGTAAAATCCTTTTCATTGAAGACTTAGATGAATACCTGTACCATGTTGACAGAATGATGATGGCCCTGAAACGGGCAGGCATGATACATAAACTGGCCGGGCTTTTAGTTGGTGGCTTAACCAGTATGAATGATAATACCATTCCATTTGGAAAAAATGCTCAGGAAATTGTTGCTGAACATGTTCAATCGTACCATTTTCCTGTAGCTTATGGCTTTCCTGCCGGGCATATTAAGGATAATAGAGCTCTTATTTTGGGCAGAAAAGCTGATTTGAGTGTGAGTGAAAGAAGGACAACTTTGGCTTTTGAGTGAAGGAGAAAGCCTATCTTTTTTTTTAAACCACGAATTAGAGTGTGGCACTATGAAAGCTAAGTAGACATGTGGCAACTCAGATTTTGACATCTCGTTTTGTATCTCTGTTTATGAGAATTCAACGAATTACACGAATGTTTTCGCCAGCGAAAACAACCTACCTATTTCGGAGTTAAGTCAAATGTATAGTTCAATCCACCGGTTATCCATCGTCCCGGCTGGGCTACATCTGTTCTATCAAAATAATCGACATTAAAAAGGTTACTAGCATTTACGAAAGCTTCAAATCTATGCTTTGAATACTTAAGCCGTGCATTAGTCAATAAAAAGGGTTTGTGATCAACAGTTTGCCCGGTATTGTTTTGGTAACTTCCTTTTCTATCCTGAAAATTATTGGAAAGATTGAGGTACCAGTTGGAACCATAGGATAATGTAGTTTGTAAGGCCAGCTTGTGCGACAGAAAATCAAGCACGTATAGCGATTCAAATGGAAAATCAACCTGATCGCTCCATAAAAAACTGTAACCGATTCGTTGGGTGCTGAGTTTTAATCCTTGATCATTTTCATTTGGATTTCGGAATTTCCATTCTGAGTCAATTCCGTTAACATCCAACTCCGTAATATTTGATGCACGCAGTACCGTATCATTTGGCTTAATTACCCAATCTATCAAGTCCCGTCCGCTTCTTCTGAAAAATGATGCATTCCAGGTTTGGTTTTTTGCCAACCTTCTAAAACCCAGTTCATAGTTCATTGAAAATTCAGGTTTCAGATCCTTGCTGCCTTCAGCTCCGCCCAGGCTGTAATACAGATCGGTATAAGAAGGCAATCGGAAGGAGCGATTTACCGATGCGAATACCGTTGATAAATGATTGATCTTATACGCTGCGTCAAGGCCGGGGAATAGTTGAAATCCATAATCACTGTTATGATATGCCATTGTACCACCTGATACATTCCAATTGCCCGAATTCAACTGGTGTTCCAGGTAAAGTGAAATATCATATCTGTTGGCTGATCTTAAAAACTGAGCATCTTCACCCGGCACTTCAATTGGAATGTCCATGGGCTCTCCCAATACATTGCTTCTTACATCTTCATATCTGCCTTCAAGACCAATGGAAGATGCATGTTGATCGTTCCAATTACGCGAGATGTTGGCATTTAGTCCGCTGCCAATGGATCTGTGATAGTTATGGCCTGAGTAATAATTCCAGGCAGCGAAAACACCGGGAACAAATTTAGCCGTATCCGTGCTGTTTCTCACATAAACATCACCTTCCTTGCGGTAAAAGCCATCGCTCTCTCTAAACAGTTCAAACCTGTCGGTATGGCGGCGTAAATAGGCTGCGGCATTGTAACTTACTTTGTGTCCACCCGATATTTTTGCCGATGCAAATTGTGTTTTGGTCGCTTCAAATTGATCAGGAAACCTTGAACTATAGAATTTTTGCGCACCAAAATCTTTACTTTCCTGAGCCGCATAAAACTGTAACAGGTTGACGCCGGTGTATAAATCCTTCTGTACATACAACCGGTTTTGATCGAAGTCGGTATTAGTAATATATCCGTTACTTTTACTTTTTTCATACCCTGCTTTCCAGCCGTTATATGAAAGGTGCCCTCCACCACGGATCAAATCGTTTTCACCACCCTGAAGGTTAAGCTGAATTTGGTTGGGAACATTTTCTTTAAGGATAATATTTATTATTCCGGAAAATGCATTAGCTCCGAACAGCCTTGAGCCGCCGCCTTGTAAAATCTCAATTCTTTCAATCCGGCTCCTGGTTACAGGAAGATTTAGGTTGTGATGCCCTGTCTGTGCATCGGTCATTTTAATACCGTTAACCAATATTAATGTTTGTTCAAATGTTCCTCCACGAATTCCTGCATCGGCCTGTATATCAAATGGGCCGCGTTGTCGAATATCGGCACCTAAGGCAACCTCTAATATCTCATTGAGTCCGTGCCCCGGTATTTCATTGATCTCCTGAGCATTTATAATGGTTACCTGTCGGGGTAGTTTATCCAAAGTAAGCGGAATTTTACTTCCGGTTACTACTACAGAATCAACTGTTACCTGTGCGGATGTACTGTATGTCCAGATAAAGAAAAAAAGAAAAAGAACCTTAGCTCTCATAAAGATGTAGGTTAAAATCAATTTAAAAGTTGAATTGTTCACCGGCCATTTCCCAAACTGCATCGCCAATAGCCAGAGCTGCTGTTGCAGCAGGACTTGGTGCGTTTAATACATGAATACTGTCATTTCCAAACTCTATCCTAAAATCATCGCGTGTATCGCCCTCTTTGTTCAGAAGCATTGCTCTTACTCCGCTTCTACCCTCTTTCAGATCGTCCATTTCCAGGTCTGGTATAAGGCGTTGCAATGTTTTCAAAAACCGCTCTTTAGAAAAAGCTCTTCGGTACTCATCTATTCCAAAGCGCCAGTTATGCCTGAACAATTTCCATGTTCCTTTATAACCCAACGCATCAATGGTGTCTTTTAAACTGAAGTCGGTTTTGCCATAGCCTTCACGTTTAAAAGTAAAGACTGCGTTGGGGCCGCACTCAATTTCCCCATTGGTCATACGTGTAAAGTGCACACCAAGAAAAGGAAACTCAGGGTTTGGCACAGGATATATTAAGTTATTTACCTTATGCTTGGCCTTGTCTGTCAGCTCATAGTAATCACCTCTAAAGCCTACTACCCTTTCCTGTAGCTCAACACCTTGTTGCCGTGCCAGTCGGTCGGCAAACAAGCCTCCACAAAAGATCATTTTTTTCGTTTGAAAAGTGCCTTTATCGGTATGTACTACATTTACCTCATTGACCTTAGAAAAATCTTGCACTTCATAGCCAAGCCTTACTTCACTTTCTTCGTTTAATAGGGGAATTAGTTGGGCCAACTTTTTTGCCACGGCTACATAATCGATAATACCGGCACAACCTACCCAAATACCTGCTATACCGGTTACGGATGGTTCTATTTCCTTTATCTCATCAGCATCAATTAACCGGATATCTTCCACACCATTAGCCTTGCCATGTTCAAATATTTTATTCATGAAAGGTATTTCACTTTCCTCAACCGCCACAATTACTTTACCGCATACATCGTGGTCAATGCTATGTTCTTTTGCAAAGGCAACCATTTGTTTACGACCATAAACGCAGTTTTTAGCTTTATAAGAGCCGGGCTTGTAGTAAATTCCGGAGTGAATAACCCCACTGTTGTGCCCTGTTTGATGCTGGGCTAGGCCTACTTCTTTCTCCAGCAGAAGGATCTTCAATTCCGGACGACCTTTTTGGATCTTATAGGCAGTGGCCAAACCAACAATACCACCGCCAACAACTGTTATATCGAATATCTGCTTTCCGTTCATAACTTATATGCCTAACCAGGAATTTCTTAATTTCTTTTTTGGATCGTCATCAGGCAAAGTTAAAAAGGTAGTGGTTTTACCCAAATATTGTGGTTTAACGGCTTTTCCCTTCATTTCCATCGGTTTCCCGTCGCGCTCTATACCAATGGTGATATCATCGCCTTCTTTCCATGAAAAAGATTTCATAATAGCATTTTGAATACTTTCCTGCCTGGTTAGGTCTAAGGTTATATCGTCAACCGACTTTAATATGTCACCTACCTGAATTCCAATATGCTCCAAAGCAGCATTTGTTCTGCTAAAGTACAAGCCATTTAAGTTACCATCCAAAAAGGGGGTATTTTTGGCATCGATCAAATAGCTGCCTGTTACCATTTTCTCTGATTCCTGAGCCCCTGTTTTATTAAGAAAAGATGTATAGTCAATAGGCGTACCACCCACAACATGTTTTTGCAGAAACACACCTATTTCAGGATAGGTCATTTCGGTTATTTCGGAAATAATTGTTTCATCTTTAAATGGTTTATTTTTTCCGTAACGTTGTGCCAGGCCAAGCATTACATCACGCCAACCCTTGCTGCCATTGCTCTTTTCGCGCATTATTAGATCTAAGCACATGCTTATTAACGCACCTTTTTGATACACGTTGGCATAGTTTGATTTATAGGGTTCTTTCAAAATATTTTCGCTCATTTCGGTAAACGACATATCATCGGCATACACAGATGCATTTCCAACCTTATTTATCATCTGTTCCAAAAAGGCATTTGCATCAATTAATCCTTGCTGAACTTGAAACAATTTGGCGAAATATTCGGTGGTACCCTCATACATCCAAAGGTGGGCTGACATATCCGGGTTGTTAAAATTAAAGTCGTGAATTTCTTCTGAATGGATGGCTAATGGCGTAACAATGTGAAAAAACTCATGTGAGACTACATTATTGATCATACTTTCAGCCAACATCTCTTTTGTAAACGTTTCAGGAAAAACCACAGTGGTTGAAGATGTATGCTCCAGTGCACCAAAAGAAGCCCAGGGATATATTTCTGAATCGAACAAATAAACCAAAATATTGTATTCATCGGTAGTTTTAAAGCCTTCCAGAAATTTGGTTTGCGCAAGCATCATTTTTTCAAGATCGTCTTTTAAATCGGATGCTTTATGGATGTTATTTGGAGAATATATGACTAAGTTCACATCAATTCCGCTAACATTGAAAGTGGCATTGTTGCTTTCAGAATACATTAACGGGTTATCCGCTACTTCTTCATATCGGGCAGCTCTAAAGGTATCAGTAGTGTTATCTGTGTTGTTTATGGCTTTTAAAGAAGTGCTTTCGTACAAATTAGCAGGGTGCTTAACCGAAATCGTATAGGGCGTGTTTTTCATTCCGTTGAAATAACCGATGAAGCCATACAGGTTTAGCAAGAAGTTTTTACCCACTTCAATATTGGTTCCACCCATTACATAAATGCCATGATCTTTTTCGGAGTCGAAAGTGTCATCAACCCAGTAAGATATTTTGTCCAATTTATTTGCTTTTTCAATCTTCCAGGAGTTTTGGTCAAGTTGTTCAACTTTTAAGGAGCGGTCCTTTTTATCCATTGCCTGTAGATCGGATATAAACTGTCCGAAATTGCTCATTGCGTATGTACCGGGTACTATGGCTGGCAAATGAAATATGGTTTCAGAACCGGTCATGGTCGGGGCAGAAACTTCCACCTTTATCCGGTCGTCCACCACATTGACCAAATCAATGGAGTTAAACACCATGTTTTCAACCTCGGTTCCTGAAATTTTTATTGTATTACACGAGGCAAAAAGCAGTGCTGCTGCCACTATTAATGTTAATCTATACATACTGATTTTATTATACTTTAGTAGATGAGCGTTTTAATAATTAGTTGCAATTATTCTTAAAGTATTAGTGAACTTTTTAGCAGGCAGTTGATTCATAGTGCCTGCTTTTATTTAATGCTACTTATTAATGATTTCTATTCACGCAATTAAGGTCTTCAAAGGCTCCTTTAAGTCTTTCCACAAAGCTCACCTCGGCTTTGCGCAACCAGTTACGCGGATCGTAGAATTTTTTATTAGGCTTATCATCGCCGTCAGGGTTTCCAATTTGGCTTTGGAGATAACCTCGGTTTTCAGCTTCAAAAGCCCGCACACCGTCCCAAAATGCCCATTGCATATCGGTATCAATGTTCATTTTAATGGCTCCATAACCAATGGCTTCGCGAATTTCTTCACGGCTGCTGCCAGAGCCTCCGTGGAATACAAAGTTGATCGGGTTTTTTCGGGTATTATACTTTTTTTCCACGTACTTCTGAGAATTGTCTAGGATTTTAGGTGTTAGCTTAACATTACCTGGTTTATATACCCCATGCACATTTCCAAAGGCAGCCGCCACAGTAAAGTTAGGACTAACCTTGCTCAACTGTTCGTAGGCATAGGCTACTTCAACGGGTTGTGTATATAGTTTTGATGAATCTATATCTGTATTGTCAACACCGTCTTCTTCCCCACCGGTAACGCCTAACTCAATTTCTAAGAACATGTCAATTTTTGCCATTCGCTCCAAGTACGGTTTACATGTTTCAATGTTCTCTTCAATTGGTTCTTCACTAAGATCTAACATGTGCGAGCTGTACAATGGCCTTCCGTGTCGTTGGTAATATGCTTCACCATATTCCAATAAGCCGTCTATCCATGGCAGGAGTTTACGTGCGCAGTGGTCGGTATGAAGTACCACGGTTACACCATATGCCTTAGCCATTTTATTTACATGGTAAGCACCCGATATTCCACCTTGGATAGCACTGAATTGACCGTCTCCACCAAGGCCCTTGCCCGCAAAGAATGTGGCTCCGCCGTTACTAAATTGGATCATTACCGGAGAATTCAAGTCTCTGGCTGTTTCTAAAACAGCGTTTACCGAATTCGTTCCTACAACGTTTACAGCAGGTAAAGCATAGTCGTTATCATTAGCATGTCTTAGTAGTTGAGCGAGTTCTTCGCCATATATAACACCTGGTTTTAATTGTGGCATGGTAAGTTTTTTAAAGTTGAATTTATTGCTGCGAAGATAGGTCAACGATAATCCGTAAGCAATGGTAAGTGAAGGAAGTACGGAGTTCGTTTTCGTATGAGCGTAAATTTTGCATCGGAAAGATCCCGAAGGGATTAAATAGATATTATTTGATCAGGGGTTTAGGTGCGACCCCTTCGGGGTCGAATAACATTTAAACGTACATACCATAAACATTGAACCCTTTCAGGGTTCTACTTCCAAATTTTAAACGGGCATATCAAATCAAGGTTATTTACAGCACCTTTAAAATGATGGTAAACTCACGCCTTGCAGGTGATTATCCCGAAGGGATAAAATATTTATAACAAGATTGGCGGTTAGTGCTGCGACCCCGAGGGGGTCGAATTACCCTTAAATCTAAAGGCTATAAACATGGAACCCTTTTAGGGTTCTATATCAAAATTGCAGAAAGGCATAACGTGCTGTGTTTACACCAATTTACAAATACCGGTAAACGAAGGTTTTGCAGGTGATTATCCCGAAGGGATAAAATGCTTATAACAAGATTGGTGGTTATTGCCGCGACCCCGAAGGGGTCGAATGACCCTTAAATCTAATGGCTATAAAGATTGAACCCTTTCAGGGTTCTATAATCTTAATTGCAGATAGACATAACGTGCTGTGTTTACACCAACTTATAAATACCGGCAAACGAAGGCTTCGCAGGTGATTATCCCGAAGGGATTAAATGCTTATTACAAGATTGGTGGTTATTGCTGCGACCCCGAAGGGGTCGAATTACCCTTAAATCTAATGGCTATAAACATTGAACCCTTTCAGGGTCTATACATTTCATTTCATTCAAAATCCAGTTCCACCACCAGATCATCCTGCTCTACCATGGTGTTTTCTTTGATATATACTTTCTTTACTCTGCCGGCTTTGGGGGCTGTAATAGTGCTTTCCATTTTCATGGCTTCAATTATAAACAAGGCATCGCTGGCTTTTACCTTATCACCTGGTTTTACCAACACCCGCGATAAACTGCCTTGCAGCGGTGAACCTATCTCCTCTTCTTTATTGGCCTTAACATGAATTACCGTTTCGGTTTTGATGGCCTGATCTTTCACCCGAATGGAACGAATAGAGCCATTAACCCTAAAGAACACAAGGCGAACACCTTTTTCATTAGGCGCATTGGTATTCAAGTATTCAATGATGACTTTTTTACCCTCCGATATACCGGCCAAAATCTCTTTGTGTGGTGAAAGGCCATAGAAAAATGCCGGTGATGGCAGAATACTGGTATCTCCATATTTTTCGTAATGTTCGTAAAACTGCTGAAATACCTTTGGATATAGTTTATAACTCAGAAAATTGACAAAAGCGTTCATTTCCGGAAAGTCTTTCTTGAAAACAGCATACTCTTTCTCAAAATCAATAGGGTACAGATGAGCATTGGGCCTGTCGGTAAATGGTTTTTCGTTTTTCAAAACCATTTTTTGCAACTTTTCGGGCCAGCCTTCTTCCCGCTGACCTAACTCGCCTTTCATAAGAGAGATCATAGAGTCTGGGAAGGCCAGGCTTTCACCCTTTTCCCATATATCTTCTTCTGTTAAATGGTTGGCCGTCATGAACATAGCCATATCGCCCACAACTTTAGATGAGGGCGTAACCTTTACCATACCACCCAACATCCTATTTACCGTTTTGTAGTTCTCCTTTATCTGCTCAAATTTATCTTCAAGCCCAAGTCCGCGTGCCTGAGGCCTGAGATTCGAGTATTGTCCACCAGGTATTTCATGGTCATAAACTTCGGCTGTTCCTGCCTTTAACTCCGTTTCAAACGGATAGTAATAAGTTCGTACTGTCTCCCAATACGTAGAGTACCGGTTAAGCTCGTCTAAATCAATTTTATTCTCACGGTTGTGGCCTTCCAACATAGCTACTACAGAGTTAAAGCTGGGCTGAGAAGTAAGGCCGGACAGCGATGCCAGGGCTACATCCACTACATCTACTCCGGCATCAACAGCCTTTAAATACGTTGCTGTTTGAATGGAAGATGTATCGTGCGTGTGCAGGTGAATTGGAAGGTCAACTTCTTCTTTTAATCTCGAGATCAGGAATGTCGCCGCATCGGGTTTCAGCAAGCCGGCCATATCTTTAATACAGATGATATGAGCTCCTTCATCTTCTATCTGTCGGGCAAGGTTGAGATAGTATTGTATGTTGAATTTGTTATCCTTTTCCTGCAATACATTTCCGGTATAGCAAATACAAACTTCGGCAAGGGCATCGGTACGTTCTCTAACCGCTTTCACACTGGTTTTCATGGCTTCCATCCAGTTCAATGAATCGAAAATCCGAAAAACATCAATACCCGTTTTCCAGGCCTGCTCCACAAATTCTTCTACCAGATTATCAGGATAAGCCTTATAACCTACCGCGTTAGATCCTCTAAGCAGCATCTGTAGCAAGGTGTTAGGTATGGATTCCCGTATGACGGCTAGTCTTTGCCAGGGACATTCTTTTAAAAAGCGCATAGCCACATCGAAAGTGGCACCGCCCCAAACTTCCATAGAGAAAAGATCGTGGGCCACATTTTTTGAAAAACTTTCGGCCACCTGCATCAGATCGTATGTGCGTACACGTGTAGCGAGCAAGGATTGATGGGCATCTCTGAAAGTAGTATCGGTATAGTGTATATTAGGTTCGTCTTTCAACCATTTAGCAAATTTTTCGGGGCCGAGTTCGGTAAGTCGTTGTTTACTGCCGTTTTGCCTGGCAGCTTTGCTTTCGGGAACAACAGCTTCTTTCAATATTTTATCATGATTCACATATTTTATATCGGGATGGCCGTTTACGTTTACATCCCCGATGTAACGAATTAGTTTGGTGGCTCTGTCTTTCCACGCGGGCGGTTCTAATAGTTCAGGATGCTCGCCAATAAAATGAACAGTGGTATTTCCACTTCTAAATTCCTCATGTTTTAACAAGTTGAGCAGAAAACCAATATTGGATTTAACACCCCGTATTCTAAACTCACGCAGGGCACGGTGCATGCGGGCTGCGGCATCTTCAAGGTTGTTACCCCAGGCGGTTACCTTTACCAACATACTATCGAAGAAAGGTGAGATAGTACAGCCCGGATAGGCATTTCCGGCATCCAAACGAATTCCAAAGCCGCTCGCACTTCTATACACAACTATACGGCCATAATCAGGTTTAAAGTTATCGCTTGGATCTTCAGTGGTAATTCGACATTGTAGTGCTACACCACGATAGTTTATCTCGGCCTGATTTGCTAAACCCACCTGTTCATGATGCAGGGGCAAACCTTCAGCAATTAGTATTTGACTGCGCACAATGTCCACACCGGTTACCACCTCGGTAACTGTATGCTCTACCTGAATTCTGGTATTAACTTCAATGAAGAAAATATTTTCAGCTGCATCCACCAAAAACTCCACAGTACCTGTATTCTGATAGCCTACCTCGTTTCCAATGGCCAGTGCATAGCTATATAGTTTTTCTTTGGTTTCCTGCTTTAAATTGGTGCAGGGCGCAATTTCAACCACTTTTTGAAAACGCCGTTGAACCGAGCAATCACGTTCAAATAAATGCACCAGATTACCATGGCTATCACCAAGTAACTGCACTTCAAGATGCCGCGGCTTTTCAATATACTTTTCTACAAAAACGGCGGCATTTCCAAAGGCTGTTTTAGCTTCGCCTGATGCTTCTTTAAATGCCTTTTCCAAATCAGCATCATTACGTACAACTCGCATTCCACGTCCACCACCACCCGATGCAGCCTTTAGCATTACCGGAAGACCTATTCTTTGAGCTTCGGATTTAAGTTCATTTAAACTCTTAATGGCTCCCTTACTTGCATCAATAATTGGTACACCCGCCCCTTGCGCTACTTTTTTGGCTGATATTTTGTCTCCCAACGCCGCCATAACCCGCGGAGAAGGACCAATCCAAATAATTTCTGCTTCGATACAGGCTTGTGCAAAATTTTCATTCTCCGACAAGAATCCATAGCCCGGATGAATGGCATCTACCTGGTTTTCTTTAGCCACCCGAATAATCTCTTCAATGTTTAAATAAGGTTTAAGCGGTTCATTGTCAGCTCCTACCTGATAGGCCTCATCTGCTTTGTATCGGTGTAAGGAATAGCGGTCTTCGTGGGTATAAATAGCCACTGTGGTAATATTTAATTCTGATGCAGCTCTAAAAACACGAATGGCAATTTCGCCACGATTGGCTACAAGCAGTTTTCTTATGGGTTTTATTTGGGAAGAGTTGGTCATTTATTATATGGTGATATCAATTAATAGTGGTAAAGATAACTTTCACAGTTTCACGGTTGTATGTTCTCCGAGAGAATTACAGCAGCTAACTCAATATCTTTACAACAAATGACTAGCGAAGCTTTTGCCGGCATACGACCATCGCTGCCCAACAACCCGGGCATATACCGCTATTACGACAAAGGCGGTAAACTACTTTATGTCGGGAAAGCCAAGAATATAAAAAAGCGTGTATCGTCCTATTTCACCAAAAAAAAGAATATGGGCGCAAAGCTCACCCTGCTTGTTCGTCAAATTAATAAAATTGAATACAGCGTAGTCAACAACGAACGTGATGCTTTGTTACTGGAAAACACATTGATCAAAAAGCACCAACCCAAATACAATGTGATGCTCAAGGACGATAAAACCTATCCGTACATAGTCATAAAAAAGGAGCCATTCCCACGGATATTTTTCACCCGGAAATTTATACGTGACGGCAGCGAATATTTCGGGCCATATACTTCATTACATCGCAGCAGGGCCATACTTAATTTTATTAAAGACCTGTATCCGCTTCGTACCTGTAATTTGAATCTATCGCCCGAAAAAGTAGAAGCCGGCAAATACAAGGTATGTCTTGAGTACCATATCAAAAACTGCCTGGGACCATGTGTTGGTGGACACCCTAAGCGTAATTATGACAAAAATGTTGGTCGAATACGAGAGATTTTACGTGGTGATCTTGGCGGTGTTGTACGTGACCTGAAGGAAAGCATGAAGGTACATGCGGCAAATCTGGATTTTGAAAAAGCACAGGAAGACAAGGACCGCTTGGCCTACATTGATACTTTTAAGCTTAAATCAACCGTGGTTAATCCGCGCTTAAAAAACCTGGATGTAATGGGAATTGCAAGTGCGGGAAACCAGGCCTTCGTGAATTACCTAAAGGTGAGCAACGGAAGCATTATTCAGATAAAAAGCCTTGAGATAAAGCAAAATTTAGATGAAAGCACATCAGACTTACTTCAAATAGCTTATCTGGAACTGGAATCACAGGGCATTGATTTCGGGAAAGAGTTGTTAGCCGGTGAAATGTTTGAAACAGTTTCAGAAATCACGAAGGTAATTGTGCCCAAAATCGGAGATAAAAAAAAGCTGCTTGATCTGAGTACGCACAATGCTATGGTGAAGTTGAAGGAAAAAGAACGGGCAAAGCTAAACCTGGCCCGGCGATTTAGAGTTAATCCGGTACTGCAAAAGCTTCAGGAAGATTTGCGTATGAAGGAATTGCCCGTGCATATTGAATGCTTTGACAACTCAAACTTTCAGGGCGATAGCCCGGTAGCTTCGGTGGTTTGTTTTAAAAACGGTAAGCCGTTTAAAAGCGAATACCGGCATTTTAATATAAAAACAGTTAGCGGACCTAACGATTTTGCCAGCATGGAAGAAGTGGTTTTTAGAAGATATCGCAGACTACTTGAAGAAGATTCGGACCTGCCCCAACTAATTATAATAGATGGTGGCAAGGGACAATTGTCATCTGCCGTAAAAAGTCTTAAGCTACTTGGCATTAGCGATAAGCTTACCGTAATTGGTATAGCTAAAAAATTAGAAGAAATATATTTCCCCGGTGATTCGCTGCCACTGTACATTGATAAACGATCTCCCTCTTTAAAACTTATACAACAAGCCAGAAACGAAGCCCACCGGTTTGCCATTGAGTTTCACAGAAAAAAGAGAGATAAGAAAACACTTAAAACCGAACTTACAGATATAAAGGGCATTGGTCCTAAAACGGCCGAAAAGCTGCTTTCACATTTTAAATCGGTAACTAAGATCAAGAGTGCAAGCAAGGCCGAGCTTAAGGCAGTAGCAGGTAATAGTAAGGCCAATATTATTTTTAAAAAATTAAGCAAGGTAAGCACTCCCTGATGGAGTACTTACCCTGCATATAACCCAACCCACTATGTAATTATCGAATTAACGTAGTACCTCCTTCAATCTTCACTGTCTTTTCATTGCCTAGTTCATCACGCATAACTGCTTTTCCGGTAACTAAGTATAAACCCGCCGGTGCCGGTTCGCCATTCCTATCTGAGCCATCCCATCGGTTTTGTATATCCCTGCTTTCAAATATTAACTCACCATACCTGTTGTAAACATTCAACTCTATTTGCTCTACACCACATATTTCAGGGTTTGAGACAAACATAAAATCGTTTTGACCATTACGATTCGGCGTAAAGGCCGATGCCAATACTATATTGAATTCTTCAATTTCCGTAGTTACAATTAAGTCGCAACCAAGTGCGCTAACCAAGGTGTCTATATATATACCCGGCTCTGTAACAACATCACCGCCGGGCAGGGTATATTCACCCAGGCCGCATCGCTTGTAATTAACATCTTCTCTTTCGGTAAGAATTTCATTAACCTGATAAATTACGGTTGAATCGCATCCATATTGATTTTGGAAAGTTGCACTATACTTTCCTGGTTGCGAAACTTCTCTACCATCCGGTAATGTAGTTGAAGAACCTTCGCAAAAATTAATAATCGCAGAGGCTTGCAACGCTTTATATGGTGGATGAAAGCGTAAATTCATGTAAACTAATGAGTCACATCCGGTTCTTAAACTTGTATATACAAAGGTTTTTTGAGTATTCTTATTATAGTCCATTCCGTCCGGACCACGATAAACTTCACCCTCACATAAATCCTTGTTCAAATATTCCTCAAAGGCATCATATACAGTTAAATGTGTATTAATAATCGAGTCGCAGCCATATTGTGTAAGCCCTGTCCAGTTATAATTGTATTCACCGGGTGACGGATTTACAATTTCAAGCGTTCCCGGAAGAACATATTCTTCGCCTTCGCATATTTCTGCTTTTTGTTCTTCAACAATATCTTCTCTAAAGGAGACATGATAAGTAACCAATGAGTCGCAACCGGCCTGCGATTCATACAATACCTCATATTCTCCTTCTGTGGAGATTGTTTCGCCGTTAGGCAGTTCACGAGTATCATCAGGACAAAAGTTTAAATCAACATTCATGTCATAAACCGGTGCTACTGTAATAAGCGCGTAATAAATAAAATCGCAGTCAGGATAATTAGGATCCGGTTCCGGCATTATGCCTGTATATGATCCGCCTACACCACTATCAACCACTTTACCATCCGGAAGTGTGTACGTTTCTCCTTCACAAATAGCCGTGTCAATAGTGTAGGGCTGCCGGTTTAGAATAGTTAGTGTTGAAGAAATAAAGGCTCTGGCACATGAGCAGTCCTTAATCTCAGTTGTAACGATTATAGTTTCTGTCGGTTCAAATAAATCCGTATCCAAATAGACTTCAACATCTAACAAATATTCCATTTCACCCGCTGGAATGGTAATGCTTGCCGGCAAAGCCGCATAGTCATCTCCGGCAGTTGCTGTACCACCATATGTTAAGTTTAACGTGTAAGGAACATCAACGGGATAATTTGCCGGACGAGTAAAACGAAAGAAAGAAGGATGGCATCCTTCTACAGCCAAATCATCAATTTGATTGTAACCCAGGGCATCAATTTGCAAACCGCTACCATCAACCAGGCTATTACTGCCAATAAACAATGCACTATCCATAACACTGTCTCCGGAATCTGCTATTGCAAATTTTATACGGTATTGCGCACATGTATTCAATCCTTCTATCTGTACGGTAATAGGCTTGGAATATCCGTCTAACCTGGTATCAGGACTATTCGGTGCCAAATTATCTTCAAACAAATTGCTATGATTAAGGCTTATACATAAATCAGAACTCCCTTGAGAACCGGGGCTGCCATTGTTTAGTGAATTAATTGAGATCGGCATCTTCGTTCCCGGTATGAAAGCGTAATTATCTGCATTGCTATTACCTATTTCGTTTACAAAAACTCCAACCACATCATTGAAGCCTGAGCAAACATATTCAGGATATTCCTCACTGGCGAAAACCATTGTAAATGCTATTTTATCTGCGGTAGGAATAAAGTCAAACTCCAGAGTTACCGCATTAGTAGTTGTTACATTAAATAATGCTTCAAGGTCTGCGTCTCCATTTGGATTATTGTTATCTGAAGATGCATCGGATGTTCCTGTATTTGGGCCTTCCAACTGTGACAAGCTTCCGGTTGTTAATACCACTCCTGAAGGAATTCCAATATTTAGATACTGCGATTGCTGGAAGTACCCAATTCCACTTTGGCCCTGCGATCTAACATTGCTTACATTAATACAGTTCGAATTGAGCAACAATTCATCAACCAGTTGTTCAGGGGTAAACTGGTCATCTATACTATTGAGTAGTACATTTTTATCTATTCGGTTTACAGGCCTGCTTTGATGCTGAGTAAATAGAAAGTTACTCCATAGCAATAGCCCAATAATCATCCCCCACGTTAGAGATTTATATTTTTCATAAGTGCCGTTAACAAGGGTAAACCCTATTTAAAATATTGGTTTATTTCTTTTACATACTTGAACAATCGATAACTTTTCGATTGTTAAATATGCTCCTTGAAGCACTTTATGTTTGTGTAAATTTGGCCTGTAAATCCTTGGCTGGCCTAATACTCTCATCCCCCTTTTTAGCTTAAATATTATCATGATTGATGAACTAAAAAGGTATTAATTAAAAAATAAGGGAGCCGCTTGCGACTCCCCTTGTTATGTCAAGAACAAATATAAGTGAAAAAATATTTTCCGGACTAAATTGAAAAAGAAAAAGAGTACTCATTTGTAAAATTACACGCTTATGCCATTCAAGTTTTTACCACATTGAAGTTTCAAAATACAGAGTGGTCATATCATAGAGTACTACGCCGATCTTTCCACCTAATAACCCGAATTATATAGACTCTAAGAGCCAAGAACCAAGACACAAGACACAAGACTCAAGACTCAAATATCTCAAAATCAAAGGCTTACAATTAATTTGTGTATTTTGCTATTAGACTTAATACAACGTGAATTCGACGTAAGAAACTTTTACAGTGATTTGATTATCAATTTTTTAACCACGAATGCACGAATTTTTTCGTTGGCAACTACCTCAGTTTCGCTTCAGCGAAACACATTAGTGCTCTTCGTTCCAAATTAATCACCAAGATTTTCGCGCTAATTCGCAAATTCGTAGTTAATCTAATTGGCTGTAGTTTAACATTGCGTTGATATTAATAGTTCATACCTGTCGGGTATGGCCTTGTACTTAGCATAGGCCTGAATGTCTTCTACCGACCTTTGAGCAAACTCATTTAGGAAGTTTCTACTGGTTTTTAGCGTTTGTTTTAGCTTAAACCAATTGAGGTATTGCTGTAAGTATTTGGTGGATACTCCCCAAAACTTATTATCCAACCATTTTTTCACTCTGTTATGGGTTGAGTTAACATGCTGAATATGGTAGAGACCCTGCTTAACCCTCTGTTTCATATCTGCCCTTAAAGGATGATGTTCCAGATTATTGTCTATGGCAAAACCTTTATAACTTACATGAGAGTCTGTACACAAAATAGTTTGTGCTGTAACTCTATGTCCAATAGAGTTTGCGATATCTTTTTTCTTTATCCTGCCGGTGGTGGCTACTGTTAATTCCATATGTCGTTTTCTATCCTGGGTAACAATGACGGCTATATGATCATTATTAACCCCTTTCTTGCTGGAAGAACCGCCTCGTTTACGCGGCTTTCTATCATTTACATCCATGCCTTTTTCTGAATGTAGAAAGAAAGTCTCATCGCTTTCAGTAATACCGGTAAAGCTATCTGTATCATTATCATCAAAAGATGACAACACCTTATGTCTCCAATCAAAAGCCGTCTTCTTATTGATGTGAAGCTTCTCCTTTATCTTGTCCAAACTCTGTTCCTTTGCCATCAACTGCAAATAATCATCTATCTTATCCTTTTTATGAATACCTGCCATCCAAGTGCCGGTATATTCCGTAAAACTGCGATTGCAAGACTTACATTTATAACGTTGTGCACCTTTGTCTATACCAAACTTGACATATTTTGAGTGACCGCAATGAGCACAACAGCCTTGCTTGTTGTTTAACAAATGTCTTCTCATTTGCTGGCATTTGGGCAGAAAATGCTCATCTTTCACCTGTTCAAGTTCTCTTAGAAGATTCTCTTGATCTTCAGTTGAAAGACCCATGAAATAGGTTCTCTTCTTTTTTCATACTCCTAAGATAATAATAGCTAAATTAAACTACAGCCATCTAATTATCTAATCCGTTCATAAACAGCACATTGTTATTTCACAAATAATCCCGCCTGCGGGATTCCTTATCCCGAACTCACGTTAATATAGGTTAATAATTACAGGTTCTGATAATGAAGTTGTATAAAGTTTTTATTTGAAGCCAACTTCTTACCAATAATACTTTCAAATAGTCCGCTATGCGATGAAGATTGAGAGAGGCAACCCTTGGAGATTGAAGTACTTATTGAAACAAGGTGCGGCTAATGTTATTGTAACAATGAAGGGCTTAGCACATTTAAACCCAAGAAATATGTACCAGCCCTTCAAGTTCATCGCCCTAAAATTTTCAGTTAGAAAAAATCGGGATGGCAAATATAAGTGTGAGAAAAACGAAATAAAATTTTTAGGGTACCTGTTTTAAAATGTTCAGACATTAAAAAACCGCCTCAAATGGGCGGCTTTAAAATTATATTACAGCAACTTTGGTTAATAACTCCAAAGGTCGTGCTCAAAGTTGAAAATCTTTTCTTTTTGATATTCACTCTCATACAACGCATCTAACTGATCCTGAGTATAATCAGAAATCTCTCTATCTAGAGGATTGCTGGTTTTTACAATGTATGAAGCAAATATCCTTCGTTCCATCAAATCGTCCCAACTCATGCGCAATGCATCATTGAGGGGATTAAAGGTTTCGTAACGCGCCAAATGCTTGCGAATATCAGGATAGTATATCCAAAACAATACATCCTGAGAGCTCGCGGCTCCGGCCAGAGATGGATCAACCATTCCAAAATCTGATATATTGATCTGGCGAAGTGGTGCAATACCCATAATATCCACTTTCATACGGCTGTGTTTTTTATCGAAATACCAAACTTCTTTTATTCTGAAACGAGTGACACTACCTATATTAAATTTGTTAGTTACAGTTTGTTGTTCAATCACTTCCGTTCCGTCATCCAATAATCTGGGCACGTCAACGGTTGTAGTTTGTCCAAGGCCTTCCTCAACTTCAGCCCAGGTTGTTTCATCTTGAAATTCAATGCCCGAAAACGGGTCATACTTATATAGCTTAACATCATCATTATTCCTTATCACATCTAACAATATCGTTAAAAATGGTGCTGAAGGATAAGCAAACGGGTGATTGATCTTCTCTCTGATGTCAATTTCTCTCCAAACAGTTTTCGCCCAAAAAACATCTGATTCGCGAATAGCATATTTTTCCAAAATTTGCCGTTCTTCCAAAGCTCTTTTTTTCCAGGGAAATTCAGGCCTTAGTGGTTGGGTAAGTGTATCACTTAAATTATCCAATATACTTCCGGAAGCCTTGTTACCGCCAGGTAAACCCGGAACTGAACCTTCGGCAAACGGATCGCCTGAGGTACTATCGTCCGACGCAAACGGATCGTCGGAATCTGCGGGGGCAGGTTCGGCAAACGGATCTTCTGCTGGTTGCGTTGGCGGCTGAGTTTGCGGTTGTTCCTGTGGTGGTGGAGCAGGATCTGCAAACGGATCATCAGAACCCGGTGTTGCAAACGGATCGTCATCCTGCGCCAATATTACAATTGGAGCCAACACAAATAATATGATCAAAAGTTTTTTCATACAAAAGATTTATCTAATCGGATAAACTACAGAACCCAGGTTTCTAGTAGATCCATCCGGGCCTTTGGCCTTAATATTATAGCATACTATAAACCAACCTGGGCGTACTCTGCCTATATCTCTTTTCATTTCCGCCGTAAAATTAGGGCCATTTGCACGATGCCTTACCGATGCTTTTCCAGGTGCAGCCAGCATCATATCGTAACTAAGCACATTAAATTTGGCATCAAAATCAAAGCCATCAAGTACCGCTCTTAGGTAAGTTTGCGCTCCAAGTTCTCCTGTTGAAATAGGCTGCCCATTTCGTTTTGTACCTATCATAGGAACCGGATCGGGAATACGCTTAATTCTGAATTCCTGCGTACCCATTGTTTTTCCGTTAGCTGTAATGGATACTGTGACTTTTCCTTGTTTGGTAGGCCTGGCAATATATTTACCGGGGCCACTTTTCTTTAAACCGCAACCCGGACATGAAGCACTTACATCTTTAAGTGGAATACCGGCAGCTGAAACCGACAATGGGTTATCAACGCCAATATAAAGCACATTCATTTTATCTGCCGATACGGTTGCCGAAGGTGCAGCTACCGAGTATTTAACCGGTTTCATTTCCACTTTGGTTTCCTTTCCGGTAGTAGGATTAGTGTGAACTATATATCCTGTAAGCGTATGCTCTCCAACTCCGTTTCTCGCAGTATAGGTCGCTTTGCCATCGGCATCAACTGTTAAAGGCTGACCATTGGCATAAACTTTAATCAACCCCTGCGATTTACTGCTGGTTGATGCCAGGAAAATATCTGCACTAAAGGCATCGCCCTGTTGCAAATAGGTAGATGATGGTATTACGGCTGCCTGGAATACATCATAATCTATTTTTCCTATATCCAATCTAGTTCTAAATTCGTCCAAAATCTGGCCTTCGGTAGCCGTAGCATCATTTTTTATCTGACGTAGTATAGCTTCAAGTGCAATGGCTGGTTTTCCTGAAAAATTCCACTCTTCCCAGTTTAATTTTTCAACATTGTCCTCATCATCTATAACACCATCCGGTGCTGCTTTTAAAGCAAAACCTTTGAACAACTCTTCAATCTCTTCATCTTTAAAGAATTCGGCTCCCCTTACTGTTTTCTTGTATTCTTCAATCAACTCATTGATCCTGCCTTTCAATTTTGCTGCCCCGCCGGTTTTAGGATCATCGGTGATCATTACTACTTGAGATGCATCTTTATCCTTATCAAAGTATTCACCTTTCGCATTGGTTGCATTACTTCTAACTTCAGTAATTAGGTTATCAATGTATTTTTGAAAGTCCGCAGCCAATGCATTCACTTTGGCCGCCCTGTTGGAGTAATCCACCATAAAGTCTTCTTTCTCCTCATCTGCCTTAGTTTTTATAGCATTAGATGATGCACTGTTTTTTGAAGAAAAGGCACCAAAGGATGTTTTCATTCCTTCGTTGATATTTTTAAATGCCTTCAACGCCGATGGATCAATATTAATAGCCAACATAGCCATCAAAACCAAGTACATCAGGTTGATCATTCTTTGTCGTAAGTCCTTAGGAAACGCCATTTATATCAGATTTCTTAGTTTTTCAATTTGATATAATTATTGTTGAACTCCTTGTGGGTTCATAGCACTTAACATTCTGCCGTAAACCGAATTAAGACTTTCCAGGTGTTTATTAAGAACGGCCATGTTTTGCTTGTACGTTTCAGCATCGGAAGCTGTTTCCTGCATTCTTTCCATAGCTAAATTCATGCTGCCGTAAAATTTGTTCAACGACTTGATGTGCATATTGGTATCCTGCAATTCCAGTTCATATATCTGGTTTAATGCTGCCAAATGCTTGGTAGCCTCCTGAACCTGAGAATGATAATTCTGCGTATCTTCCAAAGCACTGCTCATGGTTGACATACTTTGAGCGGCGGTTGAATAAGCCGTTTTTACTTCGGCCAAAGCTGCGGCAGCTTCACGTGCATTATTAGCATAATCATTAGATGAGTTAACCACATCTGCCACACCATTCATTTGCGAGATATTGCTATTTAATTTTTCCAAATTGCTTCCCAGTCTTTGCAATGATGCTCCTTCAATATCGGCATTAACCAGTGCCATATCTAATTGCGATGAAAGGCCATTGCCGCCAACGGCAGCAGCTCCTTCCAACTCGCTGCCCGGTTGATCTAACCCGGGGTAAAGTCTTTCCCAGTGGTAATCGTTTACCGGCGGGATAAGGCCTTGAATAGCGAACATTAATGCCTCAGTACCAAGTCCTACAGCGATAAGAAAATCACCTCCAAAGCCAAATACACTTGTGTGGTTCAGTTTAGCCAATGCTCCAAGCATTACTATGGCTGCCCCCAATCCAAAAAGTAGATTAATAAAGTATTTGAACCACTTTTGTTTATAAAATGCCATTCTTTCTAAAATTTAAATATAGTGAGTGAATATTATTAAGGTTTGTCAGACAATGATCGTCCTCTAAAGGCCATTACTGTTCTAAATCCTACATAGGATTTGGTGGTATCCTGAAATTCATAATCGCGAACGCCGGTTTGCAAATAATAGCCAATATCTTTCCATGATCCGCCCCGTACTACTTTACGTTTCCAGGTTTCAGGATCATCTTTTTGCGCATTATAGGTTACGGAGGGGTTCATATCGTGAATAAATGAGTGGGCATTTTCTATAAATGCACTTTCGGTCCACTCACTCACATTACCTGACATGTCATATAACCCAAAATCATTAGGATTGTAGAATCCAACCTTTGTAGTATAGAAACCGCCGTCTTCGGCATAATCTCCCCTACCCGGTTTAAAGTTAGCTAATAAGCAACCCTTACTATTTCTAAGGTAATTAAGCCCCCATGGATAAGTAGATGATACTCTTCCACCACGGGCAGCATATTCAAATTCGTACTCTGTTGGGAGTTTAAAGTCGGGTACCTCTGAATATAGGTTTTTACCTTTAATTCTTCCCTTTTTGTTTCTTTTTACCGGTTTTCCGCCGGTGTTGTTACGCATTAGCTCGGTTCGCCACTTGCTAAAGGCTTTGGCCTGTTTCCAGGTAACTCCAACAACCGGATAATCATCGTAAGCCGGGTGGGCAAAGTAGCCCTCGGTCATTGGCTCGTTATAAGCGTATTCATAATCGCGGATCCAAACCAGGGTGTCCGGGTAAATAGCAACCGAATCTCGTTCTATAAGTTCAGATCGTCTGTTAGCGGCATCATCTCTTTTCATTTTTGCCGCTTTCTTTAAATCGATCCAATCCCATCGGTAAACCAATTTTCTTGTATCAATTTCACGCCTTCCGTTCACTCTGTTCGACTCATCATAATACATAAATTCAAGGTCTTCAGAATCAGGACTTCCGGCAGTCCAATCAATTGGGTAATTATCCCAATCAATAACCATATCACCGTTACCTGTTCTGTCCCACATGTGGTCTAAGGCCACATGGGCTATGGAATCGCGCACCCAATGAGTGAACTGGCGGTATTCATTGTTGGTTATTTCGGTTTCATCCATATAAAAGCCTGCAATAGTTACTGATTTTGGCTTTTGATAATTGGATAAATTAATGTCTTCGTCTGATTGACCTACAAATAAATGTCCGGCATGAACATATACCATGCCGTAAGGAGGGGCCATGGCCTTCCATTTTGGTCTGTCCTGTACACCAATCAGTTGACCGGCACCTTTATTGGACTTACATCCTGTAATCCAACCCCCAATCAGGATCAGGAAAAAATATACTGTAAATTTTTTCATACTCTGAAGTGATTCCTAAGATTATAAATACTCCTTTAGCCTTAAAATAACGTAATGCTCCCGAAGATATTATTTAGTCAATAAAATTCGTAAAACGCGGAAATTATTTCTGTTTTAAATTCTGTACTTTTTGTCCTATTTTTTGCGCATTCTCTTAATATAATCTTCAATGGCCATGGTCATTGACGGTAATCCCGGAGCCGGTGCTTTAACGTCTAATCTCAAACCGGCTTTTTCTACTGCTTCGGCTGTGGAGGCTCCAAAGGCAGCAATACGCGTATTGTTTTGTTTAAAATCCGGAAAATTTTCATACAAAGATTTCAACCCCGATGGGCTGAAAAATACGATCATATCATAAAAAATGTTTTCCAAATCGGAAAGATCACTGGCCACCGTTCGGTAGAAAATGGCTTTGTTGTAATTAAACTCGTTTTCTTTAAGATATTGGGCCAGTGTGCCCTTGGCCACATCTGAAACAGGAAGAAGGTACTTTAACGAATCTTTGTGTTTTGCCAACAATGCCTTAAAATCCTGTACACTTCCATCGGCAAAAAATACCTTTCTTTTACGGTATTGAATGTACTTTTGTAAATACAGGGCTATAGCCTCACTTTTGCAGAAATATTTCATCTCAGCGGTCATGGTCACACGCATTTCATCGCACATTTCAAAGAAATGGATAATTGAGTTACGCGAGGTAAAAATTATTGCACTATGGTTCAAAATGCCAATACGCTGGCGTCTGAAAAACTTATTGTCAACACCTACTACTTCAATAAATGGTCTAAAATCAAGTTTGATCTTGTATTTCTCAGCTAATGTAGTATAAGGTGATTTTCCGTTCTCCGGAGCGGGTTGGCTAATTAAAATGGACTTAACGTCTTTCTTCACTGCGGTCATTGTTGCCATATGGTCTTTTTCTTCCCTATTGATTTATAGTTAAAAAGCTTTAAAGTGCTTTCATCTATATAAATTTGCGAGCGCAAAGATAATTAAAAAATAGCTTGTTTTAATGGGCTGAAAACGAGCAAATTCTAAGAAAAAAGGGTTATAACCAGTCCTTTTTTCAGAAAACATTAATGTAACCTATATGAATTCTTGAGCGGTTGAGGTCAAAAGATGTTTGATCTTGTTTGCCTATGGCCAGATTGAGTTTAAATATTCCAGCTCCGGTGGCCAAATCTATACCTCCTCCAATTCCAAGGGCCGAATTACTTACATCAAAGGCTTCACGGTCATCCTTAAGAAATGCTCCATCGCCAAAGATGCTGAAAAAAGATTCTTCACCTAGAAGAAACCTGTATTCCAATGTGGTAAGATTGAATTTTGAAGCCAGCAGGCTTTGCTCATCAAAACCCCGGATGTTACTTATTCCGCCTAAACGATATAAATCATTTTCGAAGTAGTTACTTAAGAATTTTAAAGCCGTTCTGTTCCTAACGAGTATGGTACTTCTTTCTTTCAAAGGGAAATACTTTTCAGCTATGAGCTCAGTGCTAGCGGTTAGTTTACGTTCATTAACACCTGCGTATAATGTAGCAAAATCAAAGGTTGGATCATTTTCGTCAATTAGATTGGTGATATCTGCCGTTGGCTCTATAAGCCTGTTACCTACAGCCCCTTTAACATGGATAAAATATCCTTTTGTCGGACTACGTGGAGCATTTCTTTGGTCGTAGTTCAACCTTAATCCGTATAAATTCTGCGAATAGTCAATACTCGGTGGTAAAACCCGATTTGTTTTCACTGATAAGGTATCTATCTCCTGCAGAAAGCTCGATGTACGATTCCAGAAAAAACTCAGTTCGTTATTTCCACCGAAATTATAGCTGGCACCCACATTAAAATCAACATTAACAAAGGAGGTGTCTTGTTTATACAAATTGAAGTTTCCGCTAAAACCAATAAGTTTATTGAACATATAGGGCCAATCAAGAGCTAGATCCATGCGAGGAGATTGGGGCTCTAATTGTTCATAATCAACAATTAATCGACGACCGCCGCCGAAAGGATTTACAAGGTTTAGTGATCCTTCTCCAACTATCCGCAGCTTTTTATCGGTAATTTGATTTACCGGATTTGGAATAAAGCCAAATATCAGGTCAAAAGCACTGGCTTTTCGCTTCTCAAGATTTAAAAGGATATCGGATCTTCCGTTTTCCTTAACTACAAAGCCGGGCTGGCCATTAGTTTTAAATATGGCCGATTGTGAAGCCCTTCTCTCAACCATATCCAGTAATCTTTGGCTTACAGGCTGACCTTCTTCCAATCGAAAATACTTTTGAAGGTAATTGGCATCTAACTCAACATTGCCCTTTAATCTAATAGAATCGATAGTGAATTGGTTTCCTTTTTCTGCGTATAAAGCAGCACTGATCACGTCCTTGTTAAATTCAAAATCATCTAACCAGACATTGGCTTGTAAATAACCTTTATCAACCAAAGATTTAAGTAGTGCTGTTCGTACTGTCTTTACCGAATTCCAGTGCAACTCATCACTTTTATGAAATTTCGTTGCCTTCTCATATACATCCTTCTCAATGTTTCCGTTCCTGAGCTGGCCAAACAGATACTTTTTACCTAAATGTACCCGGGCTGTCATTTTAGTTGAATCGGCGTGTAATGTATCAACAGAAAGTGCCAGATAGCCAATTTCTCTTAGGCTGTCAACCTGATAATTCAAATGCTCAACCGCCATTAATTTATCAGCAAATTCTACCCGATCATCAAAGATCTTCTCAGCCCTTAGCGAATCAGGTTGAATATGAAGTCTGTATTCCTGAGCCGGTAAACCAACCGGCAACAGGATTAAGAACAGTACAATCGGCTTACTTTGTTTTACTATGTTCTTCAATAAATTCAAATAGAATTTTCAGGCTACAAGATTGCACCTATTTTTGATATTAATCCTAAAAATAGTTAGTGGCCGGCATTTACATACATATTCCTTTCTGCAAGCAAGCTTGTCATTACTGTAATTTTCATTTCAGCACGGGTACAAAACATCACGAAGATCTACATCTGGCCATTTTAAAAGAGATAGATGCAAGGGAAAGGGAAATTAACGAGTTAAAACTTGATACCATTTACTTTGGCGGGGGAACACCTTCACTGTGGCCGGCAAAAAAAATAAAGGATATTGTTGATAGAATAGTTAAATACGTTTCGGTGGAGAAGGTTAGAGAATGCACTTTGGAAGCTAATCCGGATGATTTAAACCCGCAGTATCTCAGCGAATTAAGAACTATAGGAGTTGACAGACTGAGCATTGGCATTCAAAGCTTTTTTGATGCTGATCTGCAATGGATGAACAGGGTGCATAATAGTAAATCTGCTCATAATTCCATAGAGTTGGCAAAGGCTGCAGGTTTTGAAAAGATTACGATTGACCTGATATTTGGCTCACCAACTACCACAGACAAAATGTGGCAGGAAAACTTAGAGATTTTCAAGAACTACGCTTTGCCACATCTATCGGCATATATGCTCACGGCAGAGCCAAAAACCGCCTTACAATACCATATTGATAAAGGACAAGTACAACTTGATGAAAATTCAGCTAAGCAGCAATTCAAATACCTTATGGATTGGGCTACCGGTAATAGTTACGACCATTACGAAATCTCTAATTTTTGCCTAACAGGGCATAGGGCTATTCATAATTCATCTTATTGGGAGGGTAGGCCATACATAGGGTTCGGACCCGGAGCCCATAGTTTCAACGGAGCAAACAGGCGACGTTGGAACGTGGCCAATAACCTGAAATATATTAAGGCAATAGAAGAAGGAACTGACTACTTCGAAGAAGAAATACTAACAGCTCAAAACCAATACAATGAATACGTAATGACCGCCCTGCGCAGAAAAGAAGGTATTTCATCACAAATAATTTCTGATAGATTCACAAAATTTGCTGATCACTTTGAAAAGGAAATGAAAAAGATAGGCTCTGAATTAATACAATGCGTAAACAACAACTATATATTAACCGCCGAGGGAAAGTTACTGGCAGATTCCATTATGGCCCAATTATTTTGGGTTAGTTAATTTTATAGTTTCCATTTATACGCTCATTCTTGCCAATTATATTAAATAACGACCATCTATGAAGTCTGTTTTAATATTTGGCTTCAATATTGAGTATGAGCTATTCATTTCGTAATTTAACCTACCGAAGCAAGACTTGTGAAACCGATTTTCCTTTTTCTACTCTCCTTATTCTGTTTTTTTTCAGAGCATACTTTTGCTCAGGAAATAACTGGCTCCGAAAGCACTTATGAACAAGATAGCGTTGAGGTAGAAATGCTTTTAAAAGCATCGGGTAAGTACTATAACGAAGTGCAGAGTAACTATGAAACTGACACCCTGCTTGACCAGGCTTTATTACTTGCCCACAAAGCAAACTACATTGAAGGACAAATTAAGGCTTATTATACGCTGGGGTGGCGCAATAGAAACAAGGGCGACTACAAAAAGGCCTTTGAGTATCTAAACCTGGGGCTCGTCCTGGCCGAGAAACATAATTTGGACTATCACATCCTCAGTAATCTGAACGCACTGGCCACTACATCAAGAAGAATTGACGAGAATTCCAGGGCTGTAGAATACAGCCTGCGCGCCCTTCCAATTGCCGAAAAATTAGATAACAGTAAAGGTATTAGCATAGCATTAAATAACATTGGCAACGCTAATATGGCCCTGGGAAATATGAATGAAGCCGAAAAAGCCTTTAGACAAGCCTTAGCCATTGCCCATAACACAAATAACCTGATAGGAGAGGCCGTGAATAATAATAATTTGGGTCGTTTATTTGAAAGAACAAATAAATATGATAGTGCACTGGTACATTATGAAAATGCCTTAGAACTTGATTTGCAGAAAAACTACAAAATAGGCATTGCCATAAGTTATAACAGTTTGGGTGATATCCACTTTTTGAAAAATGAAATAAGGAAAGCCGAGGATTACTATAAAAAGGCTTTGGCTCTTAACCTGGAAATGGGTGATAAGAGATACATCGCCATCAACTATATAGATTTGGGTAAAGCCTATCTTGAACTAAATAACATTGAACAGGCGAAAGTGAATTTGGTTAAAGGTCTTAATCTTGCCAAAAGCATTAGCAGTAAGAACCAGGTCCAAATTGCGCTTGATCTCCTGGCCAAACTTTATGAACAAAACGATAATTACAAGCTGGCTTATGCCTACACCCGCGAAAGTCAGGTTTACGCCGATAGCTTGCAAAGGGAAAACAAACAAAAAGAAATTGCCAGGTTACAGACTTTGTACAATGAAGAAAAGAAGGACCGAACCATTGAGAATTTGACCAAGGAAAAGGAGTTGCAAGCGTTGAAATTGAGGGATAATAGGATTCTGATTGGCTTGCTGGCCGGTGCCTTCCTACTTGCCGGTTTGGGATGGTACTTTAACGCAAAACAGAGAAAATTAAAAGCTCAAAAAAGGCTAAGTGAGTTGGAAAAGCAAATGGTTGTATCCCAAATGAATCCGCACTTTTTGTTTAACTCTCTAAACTCAATTAAATCGTTTATCGTTTCTAATGACAGTAAGCGGGCATCTTTTTATTTGAACAAGTTTGCCCGTTTGGTGCGCTACACGTTGGATTCTGCCGAAAAACCACATGTGTCTTTACAAGAAGAACTGAACTTTGTGGAGGACTACATTAAAGTAGAACGACTACGTTTGAATAATGCTTTTGTATATAACATTAAAGTTGATGAAGATATAAATCCTTCCAACCTCAAAATTCCAACGCTTATATTCCAACCTTTTGTTGAAAATGCCATTTGGCATGGACTATCTCACAAAGAGGATCAGGGTATTTTAAACGTAGAGGTAAGCCGAAACAAAAATGACGTAATTGTAAGAATTGAGGACAATGGCGTAGGCCGCAAACGATCGGCAGAAATGCATGGTGAGGGAAAATCAACAGCTTTGGGTATTAAAATGACTAAAGAACGCCTTGAACTAATTGGTATGGAAGGAAAGGGTGAAGAACGAATTTTAATACATGACAAACATGACGATAACGGACGGGCAACGGGCACTGTTGTGGAGATTAAGTTGCCCTATCAAAAATTTGTAGCGTGAAGTTAAATTGCGCCATAGTAGATGATGAACCATTGGGCATTCAAACGCTTACCTATCAATTAAAGAATTATTGCCCCGAGGTAAACCTTGTTTATAGTACTACTTCGCCCAACGATGCGGTTAAATTTTTGAATGATCAGTCAAACGGTATTGATATACTTTTTCTTGATATAGAAATGCCCGGGATGAATGGGTTTACTTTGTTAAGTCATCTAAATCATCATGATTTTAGCTTGGTTTTCACAACAGCCTATAATCAATACGCCATAAAAGCTTTCAAGGTTTCGGCAATTGACTATCTGCTAAAACCCATTGATGAGGAAGAATTACAAAAAGCTGTGAAACGAGTGATAGAAACGCATGATGGAGATACACAAAAAAAATTGACCGCTTTATACAATCAGTTAGATCATGCCAGCTTTAAACGAATAGCCCTGCCTACTATGGATGGCTTGGAGTTTGTTAAAAAGGAAGCCATAAAGTACCTGCTATCAGATGGTAACTATACTTATGTTCACTTAAATAGCGGGCATTACATTCTTTGCGCCAAAGCCATTGGTCATTTTGAAGAGAAATTAATTGGACACAAAGAGTTTTTCCGTATTCATCAATCGCACATTGTTAATTTAAACCATGTAACTAAATACGTAAAAGGCAATGCCGGGTATGTGGTAATGGATGACGGAAAAAACCTGAATGTAAGCCGTGCAAAAAAGCAAGATTTTATAGTTCAATTCAGCCTATAGTAAGGGCTAAGGCTTGACTATTCACCTGTATTTTGGGGAAATAAAAATACCGTTCATACAACCATTTGAACCATTTATCATCAATTATTACCGAATATTAATTAGAGCTTTAATTAGTCTGAATATTCACTTATGTTTATGCAAGCCCAAACATAAGGCAACAGTTCCAACAGGTATCTGAAAATACCAACCCTTTACCCAGAACTAATGTTGAGACTGTCGCCTTTTTAAATTCCCCACCAGGTAATTATTGGTGGATTGTATCCTGCCCCGGAAAAATTCCGGGGTTTTTTAATTGAGGTTAAGCTAAGATGATAGCACTTTAAGATTGCTTCGGAGAGAAATCCTTCGGAGTCCCTTTCAGGAGACTCCGAAGGAGAAGTACAATAAATATTTAACCCAAATTATGCAATAGAAAATCTATTCCGTGCTGAAATTGCTTCAAAATCAGCGTTTCACTGCATTTTTCAGCTTCACCATAGCGGTGCTATGCTAAATCTTCCAAAATGCCTGATTTTATTGCACTTTCAGCACTCATTACAAAGTTCTACTGCATAGTTTCCTGACTTCATCAAATTTTATATTTGGACACTTCTGTTTTTCATAATCAATTGATTTACATTTAATTGTATTTTTTTAATTTCTTAAATTGGGTGTTAATTGATGTTTTGTAGCTTCATATAGTGTTTGTTAGAAAGCTGAAACATCCAAACGGCAGGACCTATATTCAGGTCATTGAAAAGAAAGCGGGTAAATTTCTTGTCAAAAAGAGTTTTGGTTCAGCCATATCGGCTACTGATATGGAAAAATTAGTCAAAAAAGCCGAAGGTTGGATTGAAAACACCACAGGTTCACTTGAGTTTGATTTTGACAATGAGTCTGCTATTTATCAAAACCTGCTCAATAATATTACCTCTCACAAGCTTGTGGGTATTGATCTTGTTTTGGGCAAAATATTTGACCAAATAGGGTTTAATAAGATTGAAGACAATCTTTTTCGCCATCTTGTATTGTACAGATTGGTTTATCCAAAAAGTAAATTAAAAACCACAGAATATCTGTACCGTTATGAACAAAAGCAATATAGCGAAAACGATATTTATCGCTACATGGATAAGTTGTATGCTACACAGAAAGAGTTGGCTCAAGATATCAGCTACCGGCACACACTAAAAGTATTGAATGGTAAAATTAGTGTGGTGTTTTATGATGTAACTACTATATACTTTGAGATAGACAAAGATGATGAATTGCGAAAAACCGGTTTTTCCAAAGATGGCAAGCATCAAAACCCCCAAATTGTATTGGGTTTGTTGGTTAGCCGGGATGGATACCCGTTGGCTTATGAAATATTTGAAGGTAATAAGTTTGAAGGACATACCATGCTACCTGTCATTGAATCTTTTAGAAAAAAATACAAGCTTGCTAAACTCATTATAGTGGCAGACTCCGGCTTGCTGTCAAAACAAAACATGGAAGATCTTCAATCAAATGGCTATGAGTTTATACTTGGCGCAAGAATAAAAAATGAAAGCAAGCCAATAAAAGAACAGATAGAAAAACTAAAACTTAAAAATGGAGAAAGTGCTGTTATAGACAAAGATGGCTTACGGCTTATTATTACCTATTCCAACAAAAGAGCCATTAAAGATGAGTACAATCGAAAAAAGGGGATTAAAAGACTTGAAAAACAGCTTAAAACCGGTCGACTTACTAAAGCCCATATCAACAAAAGAGGCTACAATAAATTTTTAAAAATGCAAGGAGGTATTTCTATATCCATAGACCGACAAAAGGTGAAGCAAGATATAAGATGGGATGGTTTGAAAGGCTACATCACTAATGCTCAATTAAACACCGATGAGTTAATGGATAATTACCAGCAACTATGGCAAATAGAAAAAGCCTTTAGGATAGCAAAAACGGAGTTAAAAATACGCCCTGTATTCCATTACAAGCAACGTAGAGTAGAAGCACATATATGCCTAAATTTTGTGGCCTACAAGGTCTATAAAGAATTAGAACGTCAACTGAAAGAAAAACAAACTAATATGAGTGCTTCAAAAGCCATTGAAATTGCGCAAAACATATATCAAATTGAAGTAACCACGCCTAAAACAAAAAAGAAACTTAAAAAAATACTACTATTTACAAGTGAGCAAAGGCAATTAGCCCAATTGTTTGATTTTGGGTGTTAATTTGCGGAAGTCAGGCGGGGTTTTTTAATTGAGGTTAAGCTAAGATGATAGCACTTTAAGATTGCTTCGGAGAGAAATCCTTCGGAGTCCCTTTCAGGAGACTCCGAAGGAGAAGTACAATAAATATTTAACCCAAATTATGCAATAGAAAATCTATTCCGTGCTGAAATTGCTTCAAAATCAGCGTTTCACTGCATTTTTCAGCTTCACCATAGCGGTGCTATGCTAAATCTTCCAAAATGCCTGATTTTATTGCACTTTCAGCACTCATTACAAAGTTCTACTGCATAGTTTGGGTTTAACCCTTTCAGGGCTTGCACAAGTAATTGGAGACAACGGCAATAGTTTAGGATCACCCATCCAGGCTATCCATCAAATCATTTTTCCGGCGAGATGAAACAGGTATCACCTCCCCATTTTGCATAATGAGGCTACCTCCGCGTCCGCGCAAGTATTTCTTAATGTAGTTTAGATTAACAAGGTACGACCTGTGCACCCGTATAAACTGCTGTGGGTTCAATTTATCCTTAAGAAATTGCAATTGCCTTGAGATAACAACCTTTTGACCATCATTAAGAAAAACTTCGGTATAGTTGCCATCCGATTTACAATGACTTATTTGCTCAACTTTTACAAAGTTGAGGCCTTCCATGGTTGGCAGGCCAATACTTTGCACTGGCGAATACATTTTCTGAAAACGGTCAAACAGACTAAGTAGTCTTTCTTCTGTAAAATGTATTTTCAGAGATTGTTCCACCTTCTTAACAGCATTGATAAGTTCTTCCTTGTCAATAGGTTTTAAAAGGTAATCAACGGCTTCTTCTTTAAAAGCCTGGATGGCATACTCGTCATAAGCAGTTATGAAAATGACTTTAATGTCCAGATCCGGTATATTGCGTAACAGGCTAAAGCCATCCATCCGCGGCATGGCTATATCCAGGAAAAGGAGATCGGGTTGCAATTCCTTAATTTCTTTGAGTCCTTCTACCGGGTTTTGGGTGGTGGCCACTACATCAACCTTTGGGCAGTGTTTTTGTAACATTCTTGCCAACGATGAGATAGCCATTGGCTCATCGTCTATGATCATGGCTGAAATCTTCGGGCTAATCATCGCCGGCTTTATTAATCGGTAATACCATATTAATCCTGGTTCCTTTAGCCGTACCGTTCTGGTAAAGATCTTCCACTTCAATATTGGCATCCGAGCCGTACAAATTTTCAAGGAGTTCCACTCTGCGTTGGGTTAACCCAATGCCCTGCGATTTATGCCCGGGCCGCTGCGTTCTAAGTTGCTTGCTGGCTTTACGACCAATGCCGTTATCCTCAACAACACATTTCAGGTTGCCGTTTATCCGGGTGAAGTCGACCTTGAGTTTTCTGTTACTTTCTTTAGGCATTAAACCGTGCCACATGGCATTTTCAAGAAAAGGCTGTATCATCATGGGTGGTATTTCTACCTTATTAGTGTCGATAGAATCATCTATTTCAAGATAGAAATCTATGGAATTAGAAAAGCGCAAATTCTCTAATTCAACGTAAAGCTTTAACAGATCAATTTCTTCCTGCAGGGGCACGAATTTCTTTTTCGAATAATTTAAAGTGGCTCTCATAAGTCTTGAAAACTTAACCAAATAATTAGAGGCGTTTTCACTGTTATCGTTCTGTATAAACTCATTAATAGAATTCAACGAATTGAACATAAAATGCGGGTTCATTTGCGAGCGAATGGCATTGAGCTCGGCCTCAATGGCTATACGTTCTTTATTGGCTACTTGCTCTTTAAGCAGGCTGGCCCTCAGGTTTTCTTTTTGATTTCGGTTGTAGAGTAAGAGTCCAATAAGTAATGTAGCAAGAAAGAAGGACAGAATAATGAATTTATAGGTCCGCTTGGTTTTACTAACTCTTTCGCTCAACATATCCTTTGAGGTTATCAATGCCTCATTTTCATTTAGCAGGTCGTTAACTTCTAATTCTACTTTAGCTAAGGCCAACTGAATTTCACTATTCAGTGAATCTCCCTTTTGAATTGACCTGTTGGCTAACTTAGTAAAATAGAGGGCCGAATCAAGCTGCTGGCTTTTCTCAAAAACATCTGCCATTGTTACATACATATCTGCCCTCATATCATGCAATGAAACCTGCCGTATGATAGTTTGGATCCGGGATTCGGAGTTTGCTGCACTGTAAATTGCCTGCTTGGCACTATCAACATCTCCGGTTTTTAAATAACATTGTGCCAATAAATTGGATGCCTCCAATATTCGATCTAATGCATTAATGTTTACTACTGCCAGCTCTTTTTTAAAGGATTTCTTAGCCCTGTCCCATTTCTTGTCCGCCATGAAAATTTTCCCCTTTATTAATGAAATGGGTTCTAGTTTAGGGTTTGGTGCCTTTTCTTCGGCCATTTGAATATAAGTTAGGGCCGTGTCCAGAATATTATTTCTATAGTAAGTTTCGGCGGCATCCACCAATATTCTGGAGTAATAGGCCGACTTACCATCTCTATCAGCATACGATTTTTTAAATTTAAAGGTGTGCACATGATTATCTAATTGATGCCATAACTCCAAGGCCTTTCGCTCCTCGCCATTGATGGCCAGATTTTCCATGATCTGAGCACTTCGCGTCAAAAGGGTTGTTGAATCTTTAAGAATAGCAGCAAGTTCCCTTGACTCCCGCACATATCTCATACCCTTATCCGTTTCACCTATTGACTGGTAATTACGGCTTAGGTGAGATAAAAATTGATTGATCCAGAGTGGCTCTTCTGATTTCCTTGCATAGACTAAGCCTTTTTCCGATATGGTCAATCGTTCAATTTGGGAATTATGCTTGTAATAAAACAGGTGAACTAAATTCAGGTATAAATTACTGAGTAATGCATAATCCTCGCTATTAGCCGTCGTTAGAGCATCTATGTTGTCACGGTAAATTTTTTCGGCCATTTCACGGTCCTGTTTCCCATTATATATTTCGGCCTCTACCAAGTGGGCTATAGGAATCAACGACTCGTTAAGGTTTTTTCTGATCGTAGCGAGTACATCTAACAAGGAATCAGTGCTTTTGCCTCGGAGGTAAGTAGGTATATTATTAAAATAATCTTGTTTAGCCTTGTGTGTAGCTATGTTATCGTATATGTTGATCAATGAAAGAAGATCTATATTTTCGGTTCCATCATTAGCAGAACTGTGGTTCTGACCATATTGTATGTTAATGCCCAACATGCTGAAAATCAAGACGAAAACCATATGTAGATCAGATCGGATCACCTATTAAATCTACCTTTTTTTACAGTAATACTATGTGAATCAGGGTATTTTAATAAAGCGAATTGTGTGAACGTGCTATATTACCGTTTTTCCACCACCTCCTGCTCAGGAGCGTGAAATATGAAAATTATCAAAACGCCCGTAACCAATTATACATCAATTGTGCTACAGGTACAACGAAAAGCCACGCTCATATAATTATTATAAGGAAGCAAGTAATCATTTGATAGTTTTGAGAACCTTAAACAAAATTACCCAGGATGAAACGCTTGATCATTACCCTTAAATTTTCGCTTATCTTATTATATACCGTCATCACACAAGTTGGGGTCAACACCAACAACCCAACGCAGGCTTCAGATGTAGAAGGCAAACCGGAAGTTGTCGATGATAGCATACTGCCAGCCGCTATTTTATCACTTGATTCAGGCGCATACCTGCTTGAATTGTAAGCAACCGAAGGATCAGTTCAACACTTTAACCTTATTAAGCAATAGAAATAAAAAGTCGAATACCAGATACGCATAGACCATAGACCAAACTACGAAATACTAAATACAAACTACGAAACATTGTGAAACATTGCAAAAAACATAGCGAAACATTGTGGTTAATAGGGCTGGATGCGGGATGACTGAAATCAAAAGTCGAAATACCAAATACCAATTGCGAAATACAAGATACGAACAACGAACTACGAAAAATAAAACATCATGAAAAAACTAATAAAATCAATGATCGTTGCCCTTACAATTCTGGGAACCAGCCACTCCATGGCCAACAACATCCAAGTAAGTAACATATCCCTTGAAAACTTAGATGCTACAAATCAGAACGTACTCGTGCAATTTGATCTAAGCTGGGAAAACTCCTGGCGTGTAAGCTCGGGCCCAAGCAATTGGGATGCCGCCTGGGTATTTGTTAAATACCGTGCAAACAACGGTGATTGGGGTCATGCCAATTTAAATACCAACTCTCCCGGTGTAACCGGAGCTACAGTAGGTATATCGCCTGATAATGTAGGAGCCATGATCCATCGTGATAGCGACGGCTCGGGTGATGTGAACTACCAAAGCGTACAACTACGCTGGGATTATGGTAAGAACGGCATTACTGAAAATGATGTATTAGACGTACAGGTATTTGCCATTGAAATGGTGTACGTGCCCCAGGGAGCTTTCTATGTTGGAAGTGGAGGTACAGAAACTGGAGCATTTTTCGAAGGTGGAACGGCTAACCAGCCGTTTCAAATTACATCCGAAAATGCAATACCCATTGCAAATACTTCCAGTAATTTATACTACAATACAAGTGGCGACCAGTTGGGTCCTGTACCGGCCACCTTTCCTAAGGGATTTAACGCCTTCTATTGTATGAAGTACGAAACCTCTGAAGATCAATGGGTAGGATTTTTCAATACCTTAAATGCCTCACAAAAAGCAAATCATGATATAACCGATTCGAACCATAAGAGCACGGATGGCGTTGACAACCGAAATACGATTGCCTGGTTAGACGGAACTTCGAACGCTACAACCGAAGCTCCCAATAGGGCTCTTGGTTGGTTAGATCATTCAGATGTGCTGGCCTACCTGGATTGGGCAGGCCTGCGCCCACTTACTGAATTAGAACACGAAAAAGCATGTAGAGGTCCGCTTAACCCGGTTCCTAATGAATACGCCTGGGGAAGCGTAAAAATTACTGCAAATAACTATACATTGGTGAGCGATGGACAGCCCGGTGCTTTAGTAGCCAATCCTGCGGTTGGAAGTGGCAATGCGTGGATGAATGGTCTCGGCGGATCCTTAGTTGGTCCGGTTCGTTGCGGGATTTTTTCTGCCAGCGCGGTTAATAAAAACAGGGAGGAAACCGGGGGTTCTTATTACGGAATTATGGAATTCACCGGTAACGCCCACGAAAGATATATTACCGTGGGCCTGCCCGATGGAAGACAATTTGACGGGGAGCACGGCAATGGAAAGGTTGATTCTGTTACCGGAGATCATGACATTAGTAACTGGCCCACTACCAACGGAGGATTAGGGTATAAAGGAGGGGCTTGGCGCCACGGTGGAACCTCATTAGTGGCTGTTTCAGATAGATCTCATATTGCTTTAATATTAAACTCAGCAGGTGCAGACAGAGGTTTTCGAGGCGGCAGAACTGCCTTTTGAATTAATGTAACCATGACACGTATCTGGACTTTACTCGTATTATTAGGTCTGCTCCACCCGGTATTTGGTCAATTTGAAGGAAGTACCGGCGATGGTTATGATAGCAAGGATGTAGTTGCTACTCACATAGACGGTAAGTCTGATCCCAACATAGCACCGTTTGTAGGCGGTGTTGGTGATGGATATGTGAATAATCAAGCCTATACAATTCTTTTTGAAAATTTAGACTTTATGTACACCGGAGGAAGAGATGACGGATACTCCGGTTCGATTTCATATACTTTGCTCAACAATGTTGACCTTTCGGTATTATTTTCCGGTGGAGAAGGTGATGGCTTTGATCTAACCTCAAGCCAGGCTACTTTGCTAACAAGTCCGCTGGATATATACTCCGGTGGTATTGGAGATGGCTTTACGAATCATACACGCACAACCTTATTGGACGGATTTGATTTTGCTGTTTTACTCAATGGTGGACATGGAGATGGTTTTACCGTTGATGAATTAACCGGTTTTCTCCTTGCCATTTTACCTGTTGAATGGATCAGCTTTGAAGCGGTAAAACAAGAAACATCAGTGCTGTTGCTATGGAGCACAGCTACCGAAACCAACAGTGAAAAATTTGTAGTGGAGCGCAGTGCAGATGCGATAGCTTTTGTAAAGATTAACGAAATGTCCGGAGCCGGAAACACCAGCCAAAGGCAGGATTACCAGGATGTTGACTTTGACCCGTTAAACGGATACAACTATTACCGTATTAAACAGATAGATTTTGATGGCAGCTCGTCGTACACGGATATAAGATCAGTGTTGTTTGAGGAAGATGGAGAATTTGCTGTTAAGATCTATCCCAACCCAAATAAAGAACGCATACTAAACATTGACGTTTCCGGCCTTGAAACCGATGGCGAGATCCAAGTTTCAGTGTTCAATGTGAGCGGCCAGCACCTTCTTACCGATACGATAGACAAGAGTGGAAGGCTCAACCTAAACTGGAACTGGCCGGCAGGAACTTATTTTATTAAGATTAAGGCAGGTGAAACAGAGATAAGTAAAACTTTGGTGCTTGTTGATTGATCCCATCCCGACAGGTCTGGTGATCAATATTGAGTTAACAGGACGGTTCTACATGCTTAGGTTTTAACTACCTTTAGTTGAGTAATGACCTGTCAGTTTGGGCAATTCAGAGATTCCGGAAAGAGGATTCTGAAAATCACTGGTGTTCAAGATCATGCTTCGGAGTTCCTTTCAGGAGGCTCCGGGGTCATACACACCCCGATTTGTCTTCAGCTCATACCAGTTCTACTTGAGAAATTCCTTTAGATTAGTTTTTAAAGTGAATCTTTAAAGTAGAACTGGTATCAAGCTTCGCTGGACAAATCTCCCCTCTCAAGAGGGGAATAAAAAAGCCCCTGCTAATGCAGAGGCTTAATTAAAAATTGGCGACGACCTACTCTCCCGCTTTCGCAGTACCATCGGCGCTATTAGGCTTAACTTCTCAGTTCGAAATGGGATGAGGTGGACCCTAATGCTACAGTCACCGTAAGATTGGTGTACCGGATTACATTCGGTAACAATACTATTTGACGTAATAGAAGAAAGAATACTCAGACAATTTGGATACCATTTCTTCATTGAAATGTGATGTTTATTAATTGGCCTTTTTCGCTTATACTTCATCATAAAAATTAACCATAGCTAATGCTATGCTGAATTTTTCTTCTTTGTATAAACAAAAAATTCCTGCTTACTAAATCAACAATTCCAAAGTAGAACTGGTATTAAGAAAAAATAAAAAGAAAGCTTACGGGTAATTAGTACTACTCGGCTATGACATTACTGCCTTTACACCTGTAGCCTATCAACGTCATCATCTTTAACGACCCTTAAAAGAGATCTCATCTTGAGGTGGGCTTCGTGCTTAGATGCTTTCAGCGCTTATCCCTTCCATACATAGCTACCCTGCGATGCAGCTGGCGCCACAACAGGTACACTAGAGGTATGTTCAACACGGTCCTCTCGTACTAGTGTCAACTCCTCTCAAATCTCTAACGCCCACAACAGATAGGGACCGAACTGTCTTGCGACGTTCTGAACCCAGCTCGCGTGCCGCTTTAATGGGCGAACAGCCCAACCCTTGGGACCTTCTCCGGCCCCAGGATGCGACGAGCCGACATCGAGGTGCCAAACCTCCCCGTCGATATGAGCTCTTGGGGGAGATTAGCCTGTTATCCCCGGAGTACCTTTTATCCTTTGAGCGATGGCCCTTCCATGCGGAACCACCGGATCACTATGCCCTACTTTCGTACCTGGTCGACTTGTCAGTCTCTCAGTCAAGCACCCTTATGCCATTGCACTCTATACACGGTTACCAACCGTATTGAGGGTACCTTTGGAAGCCTCCGATACTTTTTTGGAGGCGACCGCCCCAGTCAAACTACCCACCACGCACTGTTTCCATTATAAAACAGATTAGGCTCCAAGTATATCAAGGGTGGTATTTCAAGGATGACTCCACAACCACTAGCGTGGCCGCTTCATAGTCTCCCACCTATCCTACACATGATATACACGAAGTCAATGCGAAGCTGTAGTGAAGGTTCACGGGGTCTTTCCGTCCCGTTGCGGGTAATCGGCATCTTCACCGATACTTCAATTTCACCGGGCTCATGGCCGAGACAGTGCCCAAATCGTTACGCCATTCGTGCAGGTCGGAACTTCACGAATTATGCTTACTTTACAATAAGGATCAGACTATACCATCACCTTGTCAAGCACCTTTAGGAGGTTAGCTTGTTTGTGCAATCGTTTACCGGAAGGATTCATTTTATAAGCATCTTTAATTATCATTGAAAGTTCTTTTGCGTTCAAGTGCAAGTTTGCCTTCATTTTTAAACAAATGCTTTTAAAAATTTCAAAGTCGGTTTTTTTTCTTCCTTGAAGCTGATATTTATCGAAGTGTGGGATAACCTTTTTACACAGGTCAGGCACACTGCGTACTTCAAATTTGTAAGTTCTGTCTCCTTTGCTAAATCTTACTCCACCACAATTAAAATATTTATGTAATTTTTTAATTAGTGGTAAGTCTCTCTTATTCAGCGTAATACTAAAAGATGGGCGTGTTTCAATGCCTACTTTTAGTTTTTTTCGCAGACTAAAACTTACAGAAAAAGAACCTTCTCCTTCAGTTAATCCGGTAATGTAGTATGGATTTAATTTATCCATGCCCACAAACATAGTTAACTCCGTGGATACTTATACCGAATAAATCGGTAACAAGGGACCAGCGTGTTATTCATTCCGAATTTTCGGAACGAATCTCATCTTTCGACTCAGTCGTTACGGGGTCATTAGTCAATAAATGACGAAGACTTCCCTCGGTATTATCCCATACATACGGGACTTCACCGATATGAGCTGGTTTATTCGATTACGATCACTCGTAAAAGGGGCAAGTTCCACAATCTTACCCGACAAGGAATTTCGCTACCTTAGGACCGTTCATGTTGTTAATCCCGATTAATTCGGGACGCTTAACTTGATGTTATCTCATTAAGCCTCTACATCGCTGCAGAGATCGGACTATATCATCCGGGCAATAATGGTTTTTCTATTGCCTTGTCTGGCGTTTAGTCTCTGAGGATTTTTTTAATGTTTCTAAGATCTCTTTATTGGAATATTTTCTCTTACCACCGTCATTCATTTTGTTTCGAATGGTAAGAATTTCCTTAATTCCTTCCGTTCGCAGGTGTTTTCCATCTTCCATCAACTTTAGCAGTTGAGTAAACTTGGAAAAATCGCGTTTTTTCTTGGCTGAGAGAAACGGAAACTTCTTAAAGAAGGGTATGATGTTGTTTCGTAAGCTATTAAGGTTATTCACCTCATAATACCAAACTCCATCGGGCCTTGATCTTAATGTTCCGCATTGTAAATGTTTTTTCAGCAATGCTAAAATCACCTTATCTTTTTGTGAAACATTAAAACATAATGAAACTTTCCATGGTAGTTTATAATCCTTTCTTTTTCTGAATGAAAGGTTAAAACTCCCTTCTCCATCGCAGAATCCTGCAATGTAATAGCCAATGTTTGAAGGAATCCTTTTGAAATCTATCATTAAAAATCTTTCCTGCTGATTGTCCGCACCAATTGGATTGTTACTGCACATAAATATAGTACGAGTACCATTGGATACATCGGAGTTTCCAGCATATAGCCAGATTTTTTTTCGTAACTACAACTTTGATCTCAGCATTACTAAGCCGAGAGGTCCTCTTTTATAGTTACGGCCGCCGTTTACCGGGGCTTCAGTCGCGAGCTTCTCTCCGAAGAAATTACAAGCTTCCTTAACCTTCCGGCACCGGGCAGGCGTCAAGCCCTATACTTCATCTTTCGATTTTGCAGAGCTCTGTGTTTTTGCTAAACAGTCGTTTGGGCCTATTCACTGCGTCCCGGAATTAACCGGGAGACCTTTCTCCCGAAGTTACAGGTCAATTTTGCCTAGTTCCTTAGCCATGAATCACCCGAGCGCCTTAGGATGCTCTCCTCGACTACCTGTGTCGGTTTACGGTACGAGCTATTATATACCTGAAGCTTCTACGGCTTTTCTTGGAAGCTGTTTCACTACTTCGCTTCGCCCGAAGGCTAGGCTCAACGTACATTTCCGTCAGTACGTAGCAGCTACACATCTCCGTCCCCGTATTGCAGTATAAATAGGTGCAGGAATATTAACCTGCTTTCCATCGACTTCCCCTTTCGGGTACGTCTTAGGTCCCGACTAACCCTGATCTGATTAGCATTGATCAGGAAACCTTAGTCTTACGGCGATCAAGTTTTTCACTTGATTTATCGTTACTTATGCCTACATTTTCTTTTCCAGTTGCTCCAGCATAACTCACGTTACACCTTCGGCGCTACTGGAATGCTCCCCTACCACTCTAGACTAATGTCTAGAACCCATAGTTTCGGTACAGAACTTGATGCCCGATTATTTTCCGCGCATGGTCTCTCGACTAGTGAGCTGTTACGCACTCTTTAAATGAATGGCTGCTTCCAAGCCAACATCCTAGCTGTCTGTGAAACCACACCACGTTTGATCAACTTAGTTCTGATTTAGAGACCTTAACTGATGGTCTGGGTTGTTTCCCTCTCGGACATGGACCTTAGCACCCATGCCCTCACTCTTGAGTTTATGTTATGGTATTCGGAGTTTGTCAGGGTTTGGTAGGCGGTGAAGCCCCCTAGCCCAATCAGTAGCTCTACCTCCATAACACGCTGTACTCAAGGCTGCTCCTAAAAGCATTTCGGGGAGTACGAGCTATCTCCTGGTTTGATTGGCCTTTCACCCCTATCCACAGTTCATCCGAAGACTTTTCAACGTCTGGCGGTTCGGTCCTCCAGTGTGTGTTACCACACCTTCAACCTGACCATGGATAGATCACCAGGTTTCGCGTCTACCTCTACTGACTGTGCGCCCTATTCAGACTCGCTTTCGCTTCGGCTCCACGGCTTAACCGCTTAACCTTGCCAGTAAAGAGTAACTCGTAGGCTCATTATGCAAAAGGCACGCTGTCATCCCGTATGTACGGGACTCCAACCGCTTGTAAGCACACGGTTTCAGGTTCTATTTCACTCCCTTATTCAGGGTGCTTTTCACCTTTCCCTCACGGTACTTGTTCGCTATCGGTCTCTCAGGAGTATTTAGCCTTGGAAGATGGTCCTCCCATATTCAGTCAGAATTTCACGTGTTCCGACCTACTCGTATAACCTTAATATTTATTTCGTGTACAGGACTATCACCTTCTATGGTTTTACTTTCCAGAAAATTCTACTATAAATAATAAGGCTTTGGGGCTGGTCCCTTTTCGCTCGCCACTACTAAGGGAATCTCTATTGATTTCTTTTCCTCCGGGTACTTAGATGTTTCAGTTCCCCGGGTTCGCCTCCCGTATAAACGGGATAACTAGTCTTCAACTAGCTGGGTTGTCCCATTCGGAAATCTGCGGATCGAAGTTTATTTGCAACTCCCCGCAGCTTATCGCAGCTTATCACGTCCTTCATCGCCTCTGAGAGCCAAGGCATCCACCGTATGCCCTTGTTCGCTTTCGTATTGTTAATGCTGAAATAAATTCAGCTATATTGATACGTATAATGAGCTTTAATTTATGGTGTTGCCGACTTAAAGCCGGCTACTATTAATTAAAACTTGAATCATACGATAAAATGATTCGTTTTTGATGAAATTGAATTTAATAATTGCAGTATAAGTACTGCAGCGTTAGTTATAGATACCGGACAAGTCCGGTATTTATAAGATTCAATTATTCTTCAAAGACAATTTTTTCTCAAAATTGTCATTGAGGATTCTTTACTTCAATACGTCAAAGAACGTTAGAAACCAGTGCTAACTCTAATCAAAGGTTAG
>OZ244113.1:0-2397500 GCA_965215685.1 Chitinophagales bacterium | reverse complement strand
TAAAACTGCGATTGCAAGACTTACATTTATAGCGTTGTGCACCTTTGTCTATACCAAACTTGACATATTTTGAGTGACCGCAATGAGCACAACAGCCTTGCTTGTTGTTTAACAAATGTCTTCTCATTTGCTGGCATTTGGGCAGAAAATGCTCATCTTTCACCTGTTCAAGTTCTCTTAGAAGATTCTCTTGATCTTCAGTTGAAAGACCCATGAAATAGGTTCTTATCTCTTCTTTTTTCATACTCCTAAGATAATAATAGCTAAATTAAACTACAGCCAATTAGATTAACTACGAATTTGCGAATTAGCGCGAAAATCTTGGTGATTAATTTGGAACGAAGAGCACTAATGTGTTTCACTGAAGCGAAACAGAGGTTGTTGACAACGAAAAAATTCGTGCATTCGTGGTTAAAAAATTGATAATCAAATCACTGTAAAAGTTTCTTAAGTCGAATTCACGTTAAATAAGTTCTTTTTCAAACTACATAACTATAAACTAACGTCTTTTTGTATGTAATAATCTAAGTTCAGTTTAACCCAAATTATGCAATAGAAAATCTATTCCGTGCTGAAATTGCTTCAAAATCAGCGTTTCACTGCATTTTTCAGCTTCACCATAGCGGTGCTATGCTAAATCTTCCAAAATGCCTGATTTTATTGCACTTTCAGCACTCATCACAAAGTTCTACTGCATAGTTTGGGTTTAAAGAACATCTGTTTAGCAGCAAATTGTTAAATTGCCAAAGGTTAATGAAAATTACAGATAAGCATATTCTTCAAATAGCCAACTCTGAAACGGAGTCGTTTAAAATGTTTTACGATGCTTTTTCTCCGTCGTTGGCAGTTTTCAGTGTGCAAATGCTTAATAGTAATGAATATGTGGAAGATGTTGTTTCGGAAAGTATGATGGTTTTTTGGGACAGGCGAACCGAATTCAGTACCGCGAATTCTGCTAAAGCCTTTATATATGGTGTGGCCCGCAACAAATGTTTAAACATTTTAAGGAGCCGAAAAAGAGTGTATGATATTGGATTGTTGCAGGAATTACCCGGCAATGATCTGCTTGTTAAAAGTCATATTATTAGAGAAGAAGCCTGTGCAGAGCTTGAAAGGGTAATTAACGACCTGGCTCCCCGTTCGCAAAACATTCTAAAATTGAGTATTGAGGGTTTTAAAAATTTGGATATCGCAGAGCGAATGGGCATATCTATAAATACTGTAAAAACATTGAAACTGAGGGCTTATAAAACCATACGAGAAAAATTTAATACGAAAGGGGCTATATTGGTTTTCCTTCTTTTAATTTATATAAATTAAAAAGATCGATCTTTTTTTGTCACCCATTTTAACAAGGAAAGTTATTTAAAATTGACAATGTACCGGAAATACGAAAAATATATAACTCGGGGAGAGCAAATTGCTCATGATGCTTTGGATGTCCTTTCTGAAAAAGAGAGAAAAGAGCTGAAGAAGTGGATAGAGAATAAAGAAGAAAATGCCATAATCTACCACGATCTTTTAGAAGGAAATATTGGGGGTGAAGACAGGGAAAAGATTATCGGTAAGTTTAGAAAAGAACAAGCCTGGAAACGTGTGCGAAACCATATTGAATCAGAGAAAAAAGTTGCCAAAAGAAATGTACTCAGGAAATTTAGAATTCCGATGGCAGCTGCAGTTTTATTGGCCCTTGTTACGTTCGCATACTTCCAGTTTATTAACTCGGCAAGCACTTTTCCGGAAACGGCTAGTTTAAATCCGGGCACATCCAGGGCAAATTTATCCCTTCCTGAAAGATCTATTGCTCTGCACAATACCGATGCCAAACAAAATATATCGTCATCATATCATGTGGAAAATGGCACATTGATCTATGAGAAAGGAACGGATGTTGAACAACACAAAATTGATGTGCCAAGAGGCGGAGAGTATAAAGTACAACTTGCCGATGGTAGTAAAATATGGCTGAATGCCGGTTCTTCCCTGTCTTATCCTACCAATTTTAACGGTGATACGCGGGAGGTCACTTTTTCAGGTGAAGGATATTTTGAAGTTGCCGGAAACACCGATAAACCCTTTATTATACATACTAATGATATACAAGTAAAGGTCTTGGGAACAGCCTTCAACATTTCGGCCTACGAAGATGATGATTTTGTACATACAACCTTAGAAGAAGGTAAAGTGGTAATAAGCAAGGAAAAAGGCAGTGATAAAAACACCTGGGTTCTGTACCCCGGCCAACAAGCATATTATAATACTCTTGAACAACAACTAATGGTGAGTAAGGTTAAAGTACAGGAATTCACAAGCTGGAAAACCGGCCGATTGATCTTTAGTGGAGAAACGCTGGGATCTCTTTTCAAAAAATTCAGTCGGTGGTATGATGTAGATGTAGTATTTGAAGATGAAAAACTGGCTCAAAAAACTTTCACGGGGAGTGTTCCGCGATTTGAAGACGGCAATCATTTATTAAAAATATTAGAGAAAACACATTCAGTTAAACTGGACATTCAGGGTAAAACGATTATTGTGGGTCGCAAATAAGGTTTTTAACCGCTTATACTATGAGAAAGAAGAGGTTGGAAAAGCTAAAAGTACGGGTGACTTATGTCTCCGTTTCCATAATTTTATTCTTTTCAGTTACCTCAAGGTCGTATTGCCAGTCTTCCGTTCTCGACAATGAACTTATAACGCTCGACCTTAACAATGTTACCCTGTTGGAGCTAATGGTTGAAATTGAACAGGCAACCGGAATTGGATTTATTTACGGAGATAATATTCAGGACCCGGAGCTTTTAAGTATAAGTGCAGATAATATTCCCGTTTCGCAAGTTTTGGATCAACTGCTTAACGGTACAGGTATAGCCTACGCTTATGTTAACGGAGTAATTGTACTAAATCCGGGAAGCATAACAGATCAAAAAACCTTAAAAGGTGTGGTAATAGACAATAATAATATAGGCATCCCGGGTGCATCAGTGCGAATTAAAGGCACGAGCCAGGGTGCTATTGCAGATACCAACGGAGGTTTTTCGGTTTTTGCAGAAAAAGGACAAAACCTGGTTATTTCATCTATCGGATATAAAACAGTAGAGGTTGCTGTAAACGAAACAGTAATGCGATCAGGTAATTTAAAACCGATTACACTCGAAATATTAACTAATGAATTACAAGATGTGGTAGTCACCGGTTTTTATGAATTACCTATTGAACGCTCTACCGGTTCATTTTCAACTGCAAGAGAAAAAGAACTGCAAAAAATTCTCTCTCCAAACTTGTTAGATAAATTGGACGGCCAACTGGCAGGACTTGATATACGTGATGGCAAAATATTTATACGAGGTCAAAATACATTCAACACAGGTGAAATTAACTATGATGATCTTGACAATGGAACGCCTTCACCAACCGGTGTACTGTTGGCTGATGGAAGTGAGTTTAGCTATCGTACCGATCCCTCACAACCGCTTATTGTTCTGGATGGTTTTCCGTATCAGGGAGACATCAACGACATCAATCCCAATGATATAGAAAGTATAAATGTGCTCAAGGATGCTTCATCGGCATCTGTTTGGGGTACTAAAGCATCCAATGGAGTTATTGTGCTTACTCGAAAAAAAGCAGCCAAAAAAGGGACACATATTTCCTTTTCCGGATATACTACGTTAACAGATCAGCCCAATTTCGATGATTATAATTATGTGCAACCCTATCAGGCATTTGAAATGGAGAGATTTGTTCTTGATTCTCTTGGAGGTAAAGGACTTGCCAACGAATACTATGGTACAACCTCTCTGTTGGATATTTACTACCGAAGAGATATTACGGGAGAACTCTCCTACCCAGAGGCAGAACGATTAATGCAACAATTAAAGCGGCAAAGCCATTACACCATGGCACAAGATGCTTTTTTAAGAAAACAACTTACCCAAAATTACAGCATTGAATTAGCCTATAATGCCGGTAAACTGTCTAACATTATTACCGCTGACTTTAATAATAAAAAATCTTCATTTATCGGTAATAACAGCGATCGTCTAAACGTAAGCTTACGTGGAAAATATAATGTGGCAGATTGGTTTAATATCGGTTTTGGTTATACCAATCAATTTCTGGGCCGTGAAGACAACAGTATGGCCCACCTGTTTACCTCGGGTAGGCTAAGGCCCTATGAAACATTATATGATGCCGACGGAAATTACAAGCCAATGAGTTTTTTACGCGGCAGAACCTTTCTTAATTCCAGCGGCTTCAAAGCTGAAGGAATACAGGCACAAAGTGCTTCATTAAGAACAAGATCAGAGTATGAAACTCAGGGCTATTTGCCCTGGATGTGGAATGCCCTGCAGGAACAGAACAACAACGATATTACAACAACCGGAAGGCGGGATATCATGCAATTAAATGCAAGTTTTTCCCTTCCTTTGGGGATTACGCTGTCTTCTCAATTACAATATCAACCGGGCCGCAGCGAAAAGAAACTCTATTACAATGAAAGATCTTACCTGGCTAGAAACCTGGTTAACTCCTATACCACGGTAACCAATACATCTGGAGTCCCTGCTTATGAATATGCCATACCTTTGGGTAAGGGCTATCATCAAACCGCTAAAACAAGTACCAGGGGTCTTAACTTCAGAAATACCCTTACCTACGAAAAACTCTTTAACCAAATCCATGATGTTTCCATTATTGCCGGAACAGATTTCAGTCAGGTGGATACCGATTATAAAACCCGGACATTATACGGTTACGATCCCATTTCAGGGATGCATGGGAACAGTTTGATCAATTTCAGAGACCTGATCCTGGATTATTTAACCGAATCAGCTCAATATACATTTAATAACACAGTTAGAAGATTATCAGGCTTTGCCAATCACGATGGTTTTAACAAGCAACGGGACTTTGGACTTTTTACCGTTTTGGGTTATGGGTATGACCAAAAAATAAATATCACTGCCAGCGGAAGGATTGACAGATCAAACCTTACCATAAATTCTGCAGGCACCAATTTTAACTGGTCAGTGGGTGCGGGCTGGACATTAACTAATGAAGAGTTTTTTCAATCTTTCAGAGATAAAATTAACTTTCTGAGGTTGAGAAGCAGCTTTGGATTTACAGGCAATGTAGATAGATCTGCTGTAGATTTCCTCTTTGGAATACCCAATTTCAGCCCAACATGGAATCAGGACTATCTCGCTGTTCCCGAAGGCTCTAACCCCAGGTTGAAGATGGAACGAACCCGGAACATCAATATTGGAGTGGACCTTCATACCGCCAACAGCAGAGGACGGCTTATACTCGATGTATATAATAACAGGTCAAAAGATCTCATAGTAAATCAAAGAACTGATCCCACTTTTAAAGGATTTACCAGCGGTAAACTAAATAATGGTGAAATAAAAAATACAGGCATAGACTTAAAATTAGATTATGATATAATTCAAAAGCAAGATTTTGTCTGGAATTCGGTATTGAACTTCGGTCATAACAATAGTGAGGTAAAAAAGTACTCTATTGATGACACCCCTCTGTTTTACAGGTTACTGTTAAACGGTGTTGCCAAACTGCCGGGCTTTCCGGTTAACAGTATTTTCAGCTATGATTTTGCAGGCATAGATGCCCAGGGCAACCCTATGATATATGTTGGCGGAAAACAGATATCAACCAATGTTACCAACGATGCAGGTAATACCGGCGTTTATGGCGAACATCTCCTTAATGTAGATGATCTTGTATTTGGCGGAACACTGGTTCCGAAAAGTTACGGCGGTTGGTTTAACACCCTGCAATATAAAGGTGTACAACTTTCCTTTAACCTTAACTATGAACTGGGACATAAAATGAGACTGCCGGCTATCGATTACGTATTCGATAAATACATAAATAACCTGCCCCGCAAAAATGTTTATACCGCTTTCGGTCAAAAAGATTACGTGCCGGGAAGCAATGTGCCAAGATTGATTCCTGCTAATTACAGAAATGACAAAATTTATACTACTCCTTTTGAACACCGCAATCACTTGCAATGGTCGGAATATTCCAGTCTCAATGTTATAAGTGCCGACAATATGAGGTTGCGATACATAAATGCCAGCTATCAACTCCCCAAAGAATGGATTGATAAAGCCGGCATAGGTTTGTCAAACCTTACCCTGAGCCTGCAGGCTGACAACCTCGTGGTATGGAACAACAACACATATAATATAGATCCGCAATTTCCGTATCAACCCAATCCCCGAAGTTTTACCGTAAGTCTCAGAGGTAACTTTTAAATAATAGCATGAGAAAATATCGTAGCAATATCATCTTAAGTTGGCTGTCCTTAGTATTAATGGCTATTTTATTGTATTCCTGCAATACGAATAAAAAAGAGATCATTAAGCTAACCGGTCTTATTTCACCCGATTTTGACGCCGGAATACAGGGTAATTACTTAGTAATTGAAGAACACTTCACCAAAGAAAGTTTAGACACAATATGGCTGAATGAGGATGGCAGTTTTCAGCACACATTGGAACTGGATGGGCCGGAGGCTATTAGAATTAAATATACAGAGGCCGGCAATAGTCTATTTCCGGTTTATGCCAAAAACAACCGGAAATACCGTTTTGAGGTTACACCGGATACTATGATAACCCATCTGGGGCCGGAGTTTCAATATCAGATGGATCAATATATGGCTCATACCCGAACAAGAAAAAAAAGAATAACAAGCGTTAATCCCGATGAAATGTCGTGTAGTGCTTTTCTAAAATTTCAGGATTCTTTGTACAACCTTCAAACAAACAACCTCGATTCTTACATTACTGCACACTCCGATTATGATCCGGTATATGCCTCAAACCAAAAAAATGAGTTACTCTGGAGAAAGCAGGCGGCAATAGTAAAATATTTTATATTTAAAGAGGATAGCCGGGCATGTACTGCAATAAAAGAAGAGGCAGAACAAATAATAGCCGGAACAGATATCAACGATGCTGAAAAATATAAAAACCCGGCATACCGTCAGTTGGTGGCTTCCATCATCAACAACTTGCGCTATAAAAAAGGTAACTGGAGCGGAGCTATACCTCCCACTGACTATAAGGGAACTATTGACCGGCTTGAATTTATGACCGGTGTGATCAAGAACCCGGAGATCAAAAGTGAAATTATCTATTCCGCTTTAAACAAAAAGGTAGCCAAACTGGACTCCGGGTCGCTAAGTAAATTAAAAGATCTGGTGAACGATCATGTAACCAAAAAGGAGTACGCCGAAAAGTTGTTGCATGATATTGCATTTGTAACCACACTGGCAAAAGGAGTGCCGGTACCGGGTTTATCCTTAAGAAATGCTAAAGGAGAACGGGTAAACCTTGAAGACCTGAGGGGAAAACACCTTTACATTGATTTTTGGGCCACATGGTGCGGGCCGTGCAAAATGGAGTTTCCGCATCTCGAAAAATTGAAAAAAGTCTATAAAAACAAAAATATTGAGTTTATAGGTGTTTCGCTTGATGATGAGAAAGACCTGGAAAAATGGAAAGCAGACTTAAAAAAGTACCCCGTGCTTGACGGCATACAGCTTTTTGCGGGGAATGAACAGCAAACTATACGGGATAGATTTCTTATAGAAATGATCCCCCATTTCCTATTGGTGGATACAAATGGGAAAATAATAAGAAACGGGGCACCGCGCCCTTCATCAAAAGAAATATACACATTACTTGATAAATTATTATAACTATTACTTATGTATAAACAAATCACTTACCCGCTTTTTATGCTTGTTGCCTTACTGGCAATGATCTCTTGCGGAAAAAAAGAAGTACAAGAAAACTACGTGATCCTTTCCGGAGTTGTAGAGAATGTTGATATACCGGAAGATATCATCGTTTCAGGAGACCGATATATGCGGTTTACCCAAAATCTTAAAATGGCCGAGGACGGTTCATTCTCCGACACGCTTTATCTACCCGTATATGATAAAGAATACAATTTGACTTTTCCAAATAAAGCGCGCTATTCTTTTTGGGCAACGCCGGGTAACCATGTAAAAATAACTATGGATGTGAACGATATACCCGGCACAATAAAATATGAAGGAAAAAATGCAGCCATTGACGAATATATGTTGGCCAAAAAGAGCTTAGTAAGCAATTTTTTACCTGAAGGCAAGAAATTACACAATTATCCGGAAGAAGAATTTATTGCCAAATCCAAAGAACTCAGTGATCAAATTGCCAACTTACTTAATCAACAAACCGAACTTCCGAAAGAATTTGTGGAACAGGAAGAAAAAAACATTTTGTACGACAGGTTCAGGCCCTATAACACCTATCAGTTCTTTAGAGGAAGAACCCTTAAAGATCCTTCCTTTTCAGTTAGTGAATCCTTTTGGGATGAGTACAATACAGTAAACCTAAGTGATGTTGAAGAATATAAAAGATCTTTCAGTTATCAGGATCTGGTAATTGGAAAGATCAGGCGTCTCCCAAAAACCGAACTTACCGCCGAAGATGGTAGTATTATAAAGGAAGGAAAAGGAAAAAGGTGGTTGAGAAAAGTAGCCGAAAATGTAGAAAATCCGGAGATCAGAGAGCTCATGCTCCACAATTCCATGCTTTCTTCAATGAAAGCCATTAGCGAAGAAGAAGAAATGAAGGAGACCTATAACTATTATTTAGAAGCATCTGACAATAAAGAACTTCAAGATGAGGTAGGTATGGCCTTCAAAGAGGCATCCAAACTGTGGCCCGGAAACCCATCACCAACCTTTGTTGATTACAGAAACCACGACGGAAGTACCACATCTCTCGAAGATTTAAAAGGAAAGTACGTATATATCGATGTTTGGGCTACATGGTGCGGACCCTGCAAAAGGGAAATACCTTTTTTAAAGGAAGTGGAAAAAGAATATAGTGACAGCAATATTGCCTTTGTAAGTCTTAGCGCAGATAAAGAAAAAGATTTTAACAAATGGAAAAAAATGGTGGACGATATGGAACTCACAGGCATTCAGTTATTTGCCGACAATAATTTTTTATCGGAATTTTTAACCGAATATAAAGTAACTGCTATCCCCCGCTTTATACTAATTGATGATAAAGGCCTTATTCTACAAGCCAGTGCTCCCCGGCCTTCTTCAAACGAATTAAAAGAACTTCTTAACAGCTTAAATATTTAAGGAATGATTCAGCGTATATCTATATTTTCATGCCTGCTACTGGTATTGTTTAGTGCTTGTGAAACTGAACAAGCAAAAAATGTAGCAACCATTAAAGGCCAGGTTGAACCCGGTTTAACAGATTTTGTATATCTGCACCAGGGAAGAGATCCGGTGCCGCTCGATAGCATTGAAGTGCAAACCGATGGCACGTACGAAAAACAAATGCAAATAGATTCTTTGGGATATTATATACTAGCCTACGGGGAGCAGGATCATGCACGCACCTATCTTAAACCCGGCGTTACGGCGGTTATAACATACAACGGGGAAAAAGTTACTGATAAAGAAATAGCCGGTGTAGTCGAAAACGCTATGCTTTTACGGGAAAGGTACACCTCAAAAACAGATCCATATACCCTGCCCTTTACTGATTATGTAACGGAAATAAGATCGGTCTATGATAAGAACAAGGCTTTCATTAATGAAGTAATGGAGAAAAATCCTGAAATTGATAAAGCACTGTATGAAAAAGAAAGTGTGCTGGCAAAATACAGCATGATAAACAGCTTCCTGAACTACAGTAATAACTACCCGCGCAGGAATAATGGAAAAGAAGCTGTTTTACCGGATAACTATGAAATAATAGCACAGGAGTTTTATGATGAAATAGAGTGGGATAACAAAGATCTATTGAAGTATTCGCCCTTCAGGTATGTGATTATAAATTATTTCAAGGAGAAAAGCAAAGCACTTTTGGCGCAAAAAAATGAAGAAGGGAATACGGCAGAGGACGTAGCAACCAGGTTCCGGTTAATAGAGGAAGAAAACATTAAGTCACCCGAAGTGAGAGACTATGTTTACAAAGAGGTTTTTTCAAAGAACCTTACTGCATTGGGAGTACAGGAAATGGATGATTTACTGGCCATTTTCGTTAAAAACGTTTCAAACGAAAATTTTAAGGAAGAAATACAAAACGAAGTAAGCGCAGCCAAACAGCTTAAAGAGGGCATGCCCGTACCAGCCTTGGCTTTAAGAGACAAAAACAACAATAAACTAAGCTTGAGCGATTTTAAGGGCAAATATGTATATGTAGATTTTTGGGCTACCTGGTGCGGGCCGTGTAAAGGAGAATTCCCTTATTTAAAAGAGCTGAAAAAAGAATACGCCGGTAAACCTATTGAATTTGTCGGGCTTTCTTTGGATGTTGAAAGTGTTAGAGAAAAATGGGAGGCAGATTTGATCAAATATAATCTCAACGGGCCTCAACTCTTTGCCGGTGACGATATGGAAAAGGTAAAAGAAACCTTTATGATAGGGAGTATTCCTCACTTTATGTTTATTGATGATCAAGGAAACATCATCAGTTATAAGGCTCCAAGGCCTTCATCCGAAGAAATTCGACCGCTGTTAAATAAATATTTATAAAAAGAGAGAAACTGTCACCCTCTTTTTAACCCAATGTTACTATATATCAGAAAACAGTCAACGTAAAACAAAACATGTAATAAACGTGTCTTTAGTTTTCTGTATAAAAATAAAGTCTTTATGAAAAGTTTGTATTCCTTAATGCTTATGGTGTTGTTTGGGTTTTTAGCTCATGTAACTTTCATAAGCTGTAATGCCGATGTAACAGATGAACCGGCCCCGGAATGGGTAACTGAAGAAGTGCAATTCAAATTTGGAGGCACTTATTCTTTAGAACCCGATCTTCTTGTGGCTAATATTACCACGCCTAAGGGAGATATAGTTAATGCCAGAGCAAAGATCACTAAGTTGCCAAGCGGTTCCTTTATAACCGAAATTTGGGACTTTGAATGCGGAGACTATATCTTAAACAGTTGGGTGGCATACAACTCTGCCACAAACTATTCGGTAGCGCAATCTGCTGGTCCAACACCTTTTACCGTGTGCGGAGGAAGTGGCGGAGAGATTAACACCCAGCCGGAGGCCATCCCATTTGATCAATTTAGCATAATAGATAAAAACAGTACGGTAAATGCATCTGTAACACAAGTGGGAGACGGCGACCTGGTGATACTGGGCGACTATCAACCTGCATCACGGCAATATGAACCGGTTTATACTAAAACAAATACCAAAGGCGATGTGCTATGGAGAACGAAACTTTCCAGGGCACAAGTTTTTCATAATGATATTATTACCCTCAAGGATGACAATGTGGTAAGTGCGACTAATGCTTACATTCCGGAAGTTGGCCGTAACGATAATGCGATGGTAAGAAAAGTAAATTCCACAGATGGAACAGTTATGTTTGAAATAGCAGGTGATGTGATTGCAGCGGCAATGACCAACGAACCTTCGGGAGTTCCTGTTACGTATTTAATAATTTACGGCTTGGACGCTACGCCGGATGGGGGATTTGTCCTTTTGGTGTACGATCCATTTGCCAGAAACCATGAAACTGTAAAATTTAGCAGCGATGGTACCATAGAGTGGTCAAAACCTGTATTGACAGAAGCCAGCCTGGGTACAAACGGTTTGGCCTATAGATATGGATACACAAAGAAAGTTGCCGTAGGAAATAATGGAAACATCTGTATTGCCACGTACGGTAATTTTTTGGGCTTAATACTTTGGATGTACGATTCCAACGGAGATTTTATTGAAGTAAAAGACTATGAAACTGACCCGGCAACCAAGATAGAAATTAAAGGTAGATACTTTGACATTATCTCTACAACAGATGGAGGCTATGCAGTAACAGGTGTGGATAATACCGACCAGTATAAGCTAGTGAAATTTAACGCCGACGGAGATAACGAGTGGCTTACTTTTCTACCATCCACGGATGATATAGAACCTTTTGGAAGATATACATCATCGACCAAAGGAGCCGATGGCAACATTGTTACTGTAGCAACTTTCAAAGCACCCGATCTAAGGTATGCCAAAATATACAGGACAAATTCTTCAACAGGCGACGTAATGGCTCAGTCAAATATCAGAATTGGCGGTTCCGGTACATCCGGAAATGGTCAAAGAAATTATGCCCACGGACTTACTGAAACCGCTAATTCCTTGCCAGAATTTAGAGGAGTCGTAGTTGTTGGAATATTTCAAAACAATGGAGGTGCCGACCTATTTGCCTGGATGTATAAAGTGCCCTCATCACTTGATGTACCACCTTCCATAAATAGCCCCAACGAAATCGTATTACCCTGATTTAAATAATTAGTGACCAATGAAACATTTATTAACAGTCTTTTTTACCCTTATTGCCGCGCTCACATTTTCACAGAATCAAGTTACAGGTACAGTTACCGATGAAAACGGAGAAGGTTTGCCCGGTGTTACCGTACGCGTTGCAGACACCAGCCTTGGAGCTATAACCGGAATTGACGGCGAATATTCGTTAGATAATATTCCTGACGGTGAGCAAACGCTAATTTTCAGTTATGTCGGATATAATACCGCTCGTATTCCTGTCAACGGCCAGTCGGTAATTAATACGACATTGCAGTTAGATGTTACCTCAATTCAGGAAGTTGTAGTTACAGGTTTTTACGAACTCCCTATTGACCGGGCAACAGGCTCATTTTCAACTCTGGGAGAGGAGGAACTGGGAAAAATTGTAACTCCAAATTTGATAGACAAATTAGACGGTCAGCTTTCAGGACTTGATGTTCGGGATGGCAAGATCTTTATTCGCGGGCAAAACACCTTTAATACAGGACAGTTGGACTACGAGCAGATTGATAACCCGGCCATTCCATCACCTACGGGTGTGTTACTGGCTGATGGAAGCGAGTTTAGTTACAGAACTGATCCGTCTCAGCCATTAATAGTATTAGATGGCTTTCCATATCAAGGGGATATTAATGACATCAACCCAAACGATATTGAAAGTATAAACGTGCTTAAAGATGCTGCATCTGCTTCCATTTGGGGAACAAAAGCATCTAACGGTGTAATTGTTATTACAAGAAAAAAGGCAGCCCGAAAAGGCACTAAAGTTTCATTTTCTTCTTATGCCACCATGAATGACCAACCGGGTTTCGATGATTACGGTTATGTGCAACCCCATGAAGCATTTGATTTTGAAAGGTATGTGTTAGACTCTTTGGGAGGGAGGAACAGCACCAACGAATTTTTTGGCAACTCCGCACTTCAGGATATTTATTACAAAAGAGATTTTACCGGAGAGATCACCTATCCCGAAGCTGAAAGGATGATACAGGACCTAAAACGGCAAAGCCATTACACCCGGGCACAAGATGCTTTTTTACAAAAACAGTTTACGCAAAATTACAGTATTGAAATAGCTCACAATGCAGGTAAATTATCTAATATTATTACGGCAGACTTTAATAATAACAGGCCCTCTTTTATAGGAAATAAAAACAACCGGCTTAATGTGAGTTTAAGAGGAAATTATGAAATAGCAGATTGGTTTGATATTGATTATAGCTACACGAATAAGTTCTCATCCGGGGAGAACAACAGTTTGGCCGGGATCTTTACAGCAGGTAATTTAAGACCTTATGAGAAATTGATGGATGCCAATGGTAACTATCTGCCTATGAGTCTGACCCGGGGAAGAAGATTTCTTAATTCCTCCGGTTTTGTAGGAGAAGGAGTTAGTGCACAAACCGCTTCATACAGAACCAGAGACGAATACAGAGCCTTAGGTTACTTACCCTGGCATTGGAATGCCCTCGAAGAACAAAACAACAACGATATAACAAATACCGGAAGGTTAGATATTATGCAAGTGCAAGCCAACCTTAAGCTACCCAAGGGGTTTAGGTTTTCTTCTCAATTACAATACCAACCCGAACGAAATGAAAAAGATATCTATTATAACGAAAGGTCATATTTTGCTCGAAATGAAGTTAACTTCTATACCAGTACACAACTGGTATCAGGGCGGCAATCCTTTAATTATGGCATACCGTTGGGCAAAGGTTATAACCAAAGTGTTAATACCAATACCACGGGATTAAACTTTAGAAACACCTTGTTTTTTGACAAATTATTTGACGATATTCATGATATTTCCGTGCAGGCCGGAACAGATTTTAGTCAGGTGGATACCGACTATAAAACCAGAACTCTTTATGGATATGACCCTGTTTCAGGAAATCATGGCAATGCCCTGATAAACTTTAGAGATCTGATACTTGATTTCAATGAAGAATCAGGTGATTATACATTTAACGGAACTCCGAGACGGCTTAGCTCTTTTGCCAACCACGACGGCTTCAACAAGCAACGAGACCTGGGACTATTTGCGGTTTTGGGATATGATTATAATAGCAGATATAATATAACCGCGAGCGGAAGAGTTGATAAATCGAACTTAACCATCAATTCAGCAGGAAACAACTTCAACTGGTCAGTAGGTGCAGGATGGACTATCTCAAACGAAAACTTTTTTCAACCTTTAAGCGAAGTCTTTAAATTGGCACGTTTGCGAAGCAGTTTTGGTTATACCGGAAATGTGGACCGTTCCGCAGTAGATTTTCTATTTGGAATTCCTAACTACAATCCATCCTGGAACCTGGATCACCTGGTTGTTCCAAACGGGTCTAATCCGAGATTAAAGATGGAACGCACCAGAAATTTTAACGCGGGTTTAGATTTACATACGGCTACAAATAGAGGAAGATTGATTTTTGATATTTACAATAACCTGTCATCAGACCTGATTGTAAACCAACGTACAGATCCTACATTTAAAGGTTTTACCAGCGGTAGGCTAAATAATGGTGAAATAAGCAACACAGGTATTGACTTTAAATTGGATTATGATATTATTCAAAAGCAGGATTTTGTCTGGAATTCAGTTTTAAACTTTGGTCATAACAAAAGTGAGGTAAAAAAATACTCCATTGACGAATCTCCGCGATTCTACAGGTTATTATTGAATGGTGCTGCCAAAGTACCCGGCTATGAAGTGAACAGCATATTCAGCTATGATTTCGCCGGTATAGATGCTAACGGCAACCCAACGATAAATATTAATGACCAACCCATTTCCACAAATGTTCAGGACGATGGAGGTAACGGAGTCTATGGTTACAATATTATTAAACTAACTGATTTGGTGCATGGCGGAACATTAGTACCAAAGAATTACGGAGGTTGGTTTAATACCCTGAAATATAAAAATGTGCAACTATCCTTTAACATAAACTATGAGTTAGGCCATAAGATGCGAATGCCTTATTCCAGTATTTACTTCGAAGATTACTTGAACAAAATACCGAGAAAAGACATTTTTGAGAACTTTGGTCAGAAAAATTACAAATCCGGGAGCAATATACCGAGATTGATTTCCAGTAATTACCGAAATGACCCCTACTACACCACATTATTTGAAAACTCGAACCACCAGCAATGGGCAACCTATGCAAGCAACAGGATAATTAATGCAGATAATATACGGCTCAGATATGTTAATGCAAGTTATGAGCTACCTAAAGAGTTTATTGCCAAAACAGGAATTGGACTTTCCAATCTTACCTTAAGTTTTCAGGCTGATAACCTATTGGTCTGGAACAATAACGATTACAATATAGATCCGCAGTATCCTTACCAACCAAATCCGAGAAGTTATACTATTAGCCTCAGAGGCTCTTTCTAAAATACGAACATGAAAAAAATTACTTTTTATACCTTACTACTGATCTTCACATTGTGGAACTGTACAGATGCCTTAGAGGAACAACCTAATAATGAAGTGTTTATTGACTCCGTTGAAGAGTTCGAATTATTTTTAAACAACTTTAATTACTTCAGGTATAATCCGGCTCAGCAATTACTAATGTCTGATAGTTACTACTGGTCTCCTGAAACGGTTACATGTATTTCAAATCAGGACTCACGCAATTCCCAGGGCTTAAATGCCTATTTGTGGGAAGATAATACTTATGAAGATGGTAATGAGGCATGGGATTGGACCGAGCCCTACAAATCAATTTATAGAACAAATTATATTTTAGAGAAAATTGACGATGCCCCTGTGTCGCCCGGAAATGAAGATAAACGTGCTGTTGTCAAAGCCACAGCACTTTCTCAACGGGCATGGGCTTTCTTCGTTCTTGTAAATAGTTTTGCCAAGCATTATAATCCTGCTACAGCGGCAAATGATCCGGGTGTACCATTTCCGTTGGTTACATCAGATGAAATAGCACCCCGGGCTTCTGTAAAAGATATCTATGACCAAATTGTACAGGATTGTGAAGCGGCTTTACCGCATTTACCTGATTTACCGCCGTTTACCGGTGGTCTTTTTAGCGAGTTTGCACCAAGCAAAGTTGGTGTTAATGCCTTTTTAAGCCGCGTATATCTGTATATGGCAACAGATACAGGTTCAGAAAGTATGGCATTTTTGGAAAAAGCCAAAAATGCTGCCGCCAAATCTCTGGCCATTTATAACTTTCTCGAAGACTTAAATATCAGCAGCTATCCCGCTCATAGTGATAATAATGAATACGTTTGGAGAAAAGTGTCACCATTTGCCAGCAGAAAGGGTTATAAAGGTGAAGACAATCCTACGGAGTGTGATCCGTTGGTGCCGCAAGATTTATTTGATTTGTATCAAACAGATGATCTAAGAATAGCACCTCTAAGCTTTAAGTATAGAACTATTTCATCAGGAAAATGGTCTTTTCTTACTACCTCTTCAGTAGGATTACTCGTTGGCGAGGTAATTCTTAATAAAGCCGAAGCTGAAGCTAGGCTGGGCGATCTTGATGCTGCAGCCAACACCGTAAACCAGCTAAGAGAAAAGCGATTTAAAACGGGTTCTAACTATAAGCTTGATTTTACAGGGGTTTCACAAGCCGATGCTATTCAGGAGATAATTGATGAAAGAAGAAGGGAAGGTGCTAACTCTGCTACGCGTTGGTTCGATCAGAAACGGCTTATTCTTTTGGGTGAATACACTAGAACCATTGTACGTGAAGACACTAACGGTACACAATATACCCTGGCTCCCGGTGATATTAAATACGTGCGAGAAATTCCGGCATCTATACAGGAGTTTAATCCGGGATTAACTAACCGGTAGAAAGCTACCTTTGAAAATAATCCTGCCTCTGCAGTAAAACTGCAGAGGTTTTTTGGTTTTATACCAGTTCTACTTGAAAGTTCTTTAATGATACTATTCGGCCTCCTTATTCATCCTCATACCATTTCTACTTAAAAGATTCACTTTAAAAATTGTTCTTTTTTGCCTATACATCTTCATAAAATTTAGCAATAGCTACGGCTATTCCGAAATTTTCTTCATCGTCTAGCCAAAAAACTCCGGCTTTTTATTCAGGAATCTTTTAAGTAGAACTGGTATCACTATCTGCCAATTCATCCAACTCGTTCATTTGATTTAAGTAGTTCAACGTTTTGAGTGCTTCTTCTTCATGAACGATGCTTATAGCCAGTCCGGCATGAACCAGCACATAGTCGCCAACCTTGGCTTCAGGTACAACAGCTACATTTACTTCCTTTATTATGCCGTCAAATGAAACCCTGGCATTACGGAATGTTTCATCTACCGCTTTATCTATTGTTTCAATTTTTCCGGGAATGGCAAGACACATAATTTCAATTTATACCAATTCACTTTTTACAGAACTCATTAACCAGCCACACCACGCATCCAAACCGGTTCCCTTAGTAGCGGATACCTCAAAAAACTGCAAGTGATGATTTACTCTGAGTGCATACTCTTTGGCTTTCTCCATATCAAAATCTACATAAGGAAGCAGATCTACCTTATTAATGATGCATATATCCGAGGAGCTGAACATTTTCGGATACTTAATGGGCTTATCCTCCCCTTCGGTTACGCTCATAATTACCACTCTTGAGTTCTCTCCAAGGTCAAACAAAGCCGGACAAACCAAATTTCCTACATTCTCAATAATGAGCACTCCATTTTCTGCCGGTTTTAATTCCTTTAATGCCGATGCTACCATTTCAGCATCGAGATGACAAGCCTGGCCTGTATTTATTTGCACCACAGGAACATTGAATTTGGCAATCCTATCGGCATCATTGGATGTTTGCTGATCTCCTTCAACGATGTAAAAGTTTACATCATCTTTCATTTTAGCCAAAGTTGCTTCTAACAAACTGGTTTTTCCGGAACCCGGCGAACTGACCAGATTCAAACAGAATATATTTTTAGCTTCTAAGAAACCGCGGTTTCTCTCGGCTTTTAGGTTGTTGTTATGCAATATATCCCGTTCAATTTCAACCACGGTTTTGGCATGATCGTGATGGTGGTGATGATGATCATGGTTATGATGATGGTGATCGTGATCGTGATGGTGACCATGGTCGTGGTTGTGAATATCCATAGTTTGTTCCATTCCCGGACGGTTAATTACAAATCTTTCACCGGGTTGATTGCATCCGCAGGTTCCGCACATAATTGTTACGTTTTGCTGTTATTTAATGTCAATGACAGTACTTTCAGGTCTTTTCCTTCAATAATTTCCGTAAAGTAGTTCCCACAATCGGGGCATGGGTCATAAACCGCTTCTACTTCAAATTCAAAGTTACATTCCGAACATTTAGCTTTGGCAAATACATGATGAATTACTTTTTCCGCGCCCTCCAAAACTGTATCCGGAACGGCAGATTTCCAGGCAAATTCAAACGCCGACATTTCTATTCCTGCAAGTGAGCCAATCTCCAGCTCAATGCGTTCAATTACTGAAGATTCTTTAGGCTCCGTGTTTTCTTCGGCTATTTGAATAATACTCTCTACAATTGATAGCTCGTGCATTATGCAAACGGAGTAAATGCTTCGGCTTCACTTCTTGCCATTGCTTCATAATTCTTCCAGCGCAAATCCACAATTTCCTGAGCTATTTTCATAAGCCGTTCTGCTTCTTCCGGATCAAAATTAGCCAGCACTTTATATCTCAATTCTCTGTAAGCGTAATCTTTTAAAGTTGTTGTAGGCCGCGGTGAATCAAGGATAAACGGGTTTTCATTTTTCTTTCTCAACACCGGATTATATCTAATTAAAGGCCAGTATCCCGATTTAACCGCAAGATTCATCTGCTCAAGACTTTTCTCCATTTTAATTCCGTGCGCAATACATGGGCTGTATGCCAGTATCAAAGACGGGCCTGGGAAAGCTTCAGCCTCTCTAATGGCAAGCAGTGTTTGCTGGGGGTTAGCTCCCATGGATATTTGAGCAACATACACATTTCCATAAGAGATAGCCTGCATAGCCAGATCTTTTTTACCTACTTGCTTTCCGGCTGCTGCAAACTTTGCAGTAGCAGCAGTTGGGGTTGCCTTCGACATTTGGCCTCCGGTATTGGAATATACTTCGGTATCCAACACCATTACATTAATGTCTTTACCCGAAGCCATAGCATGGTCAAGCCCTGCCGAGCCAATATCATAGGCCCAACCATCACCACCGATCAACCATACGCTTCGTTTGATTAAATTATCGGCAATGGCGAGCAGGTTTTTAGCTGTCGGAGATTCAACGGTTTTCAAATGTTCTTTTAAATCATAAACACGATTGATCTGGTCTTGAATCTGTGATTCGATTTTCTGTTCTGCATTCAATATATCTGCTGCCAGGTTGCCCGGAATTTGATCGGCCATTTCTTCGAGTAATTCTCCGGCCATTTTACTTTGATGGTCAATGCTTACTCTCATACCCAGGCCGAATTCGGCATTATCTTCAAACAGTGAATTGGCCCATGCCGGTCCATGACCTTTATCGTTGGTTGTCCAGGGTGTGGTTGGTAAATTGGCTCCAAAGATGGAAGAACAACCGGTTGCATTTGCAATAACCGCCCTGTCTCCAAACAACTGCGAAACGAGTTTTATATAAGGCGTTTCACCACAACCTGCACAAGCACCTGAAAACTCAAACATAGGTTGTAAAAACTGTGTACCCCGCACCAGGGAAAAATCCACTTTAGACCTGTCGTTAAACGGAATGGTGTCAAAGAATTCTATGTTCTCTAACTCCTCATCGGCAATATCGTGCTTAGCGTGCATATTTATAGCCTTAATGCCGTTATTCTCTTCGGATGAAACCGGACAAGCCTCCACACATAACTGACAACCTGTACAATCTTCCAAATAAACCTGAAGTGTGTATTTGGTTTCAGGAAATCCCTTAGCATTAATTGGAGCGTGCTTGAACTTAATAGGTGCATCGTTCAAGGTATCCTTATGATAGTACTTGGCACGGATAACGCTATGCGGACAAACATAGGCGCAATTACCACACTGAATGCAAAGGTCTTCTTCCCAAACAGGTACAAAATCTGCAATATTCCTTTTTTCGTATTTGGCCGTTCCCAACGGATAGGTTCCATCGTTCGGAAATGCACTTACAGGAAGAGCGTCTCCCTGACCTTCCATCATTTTTGCAGTAACATTTTTTACAAAGTCAGGTGCGTTTTTAAATACATCTGTTTTTTCACTAACCTTACCCGTAATCTTCTCAGGATATTCAACTTTGTGTAAGTGTTCCAGAGCACTTTCAACTGCTTTAAAATTCAGGTCAACAACATCCTGTCCTTTCTTTATATAGGATTTTTCAATACTCTCTTTGATCTTACCGATGGCCTCATCTTTGGGCAAAACTCCTGAGAGTGCAAAAAAACAAGTTTGCATTATAGTATTGATACGGCTTCCCATACCTACATCCCTTGCCACTGTAGATGCATCAATTACATAAAGCTCTATATCTTTTTCAAGAATCGTTTCCTGAACTTTCTTTGGCAAATTATCCCAAACATCATCTTTACCGTAACGACTATTTACAAGAAATGTAGCTCCATCCTTCGCATATTTAAGCATGTCAACTTCGTTGATGAAATTGAACTTATGGCAGGCGATAAAGTCGGCTTTATCAATTAGGTATGGCGCACGTATTGGATCTTTACCAAAGCGTAGGTGAGATACGGTTTTTGCTCCTGATTTCTTGGAGTCATACACGAAATACCCCTGAGCATGCATGTCGGTGTTTTCGCCAATAATTTTTATAGTGTTTTTATTTGCACCAACAGTACCGTCGGCCCCAAGGCCAAAAAACATGGCCTGAGTCATGTTTTCATCATCAAGGGAGAAGGAAGCATCGTAATCAACATGCGAATGCGTTACATCATCCACTATTCCCACCGTGAAACTGTCTTTTAACGTATTATTCCTGATGGCATCAAATACCCCTTTGGCCATTGCCGGTGTAAATTCCTTGGACCCCAGGCCGTAACGTCCCCCATATATTTCAGGTATGGTCTGAGCATTGTTTTCTTTCACAGCCTCAACATAGGCAAGAGAAACATCCTGGAACAAAGGTTCGCCGGTTGATCCCGGCTCTTTAGTTCTGTCAAGAACAGCAATTCGTTTAACGGATTTTGGAATGGCTTCCAGAAGGTGTTTGGTGGAAAAAGGTCTGAACAACCTGACTTGTAATACTCCGGTTTTCTCACCTTGTTTATTCAGGTGTTTAACTGTTTCTTCTACCGTTTCACCTCCTGAACCCATTATTACAACCAGGTGTTCCGCTTCAGGATGTCCTGAATATTCAAACAGTTTATATGCTCTTCCGGTCAGTGATTTGAATTTTTCCAGTAGTCCTTCGAGAATACCTGGCAGCTCAATGTACTTAGGGTTTACCGTTTCCCGGCTTTGGAAAAACACATCAGGATTTTGGGCTGTTCCTCTAATAACCGGTTTTTGCGGGTTTAATGCTCGGTTTCTGAAATCCTGCACCCAACGATCATCTATCATGGCACGTAGCACATCATCTTCCAGCATTTCAATTTTGCTTATTTCGTGCGATGTACGGAATCCGTCAAAGAAGTGCAGGAAAGGCACTTGCGATGCCAAAGTGGCTGCCTGGGCTACCAAACTCATATCATGTGCTTCCTGAACAGATGCCGAACAAAGTTGTGCAAAGCCGGTTGTTCTGGTTGCCATAACATCGCTGTGCTCTCCAAAAATGGATAATGCCTGCGTTGCAATTGTGCGGGCAGCTACATGAAAAACTGTGGGGCTAAGTTCGCCGGCAATTTTAAACATGTTGGGTATCATTAACAGTAAGCCTTGTGAGGCGGTAAAGGTTGTGGTTAACGCACCAGCCTGCAATGAACCGTGCACAGCACCTACGGCACCGCCTTCACTTTGCATCTCTACTACCGTTGGTATATTTCCCCAAATATTTTTCTCTCCTTTCACAGCCCAGGCATCAGCCAGTTCAGCCATTGGCGATGAAGGTGTGATAGGATATATTGAACAGATTTCGTTTAATTTATAGGCAATGTATGCTGTGGCTTCGTTCGCGTCTAATGTTTTCCTTTTCATCCTTGTTGAATTTCAGTGGATTCATCAATCATTTCAATGGCATGGCACGGACACTGCTCAAAACATATAGCGCATCCTGTACACAGGTCATAATCGTATTTATATCTTTTACCTTTTCCCAGTTTAATAATGGCTTCTTCGGGGCAGGCACCGAAACAACCGTCACATTCAAAACAGTTGCCGCAGGAAAGGCAACGGCCGGCCTCATACACAGCCTGTGCTTCCGTTAAACCCTCCAGTACTTCGCTAAAGTCTTTAACTCTGGTCTCTACATCTTTTTCAGCCTGCTCTTTTTGCGGTGCATAAGTTCTGTACCACATATGCAGTTTTTCCGGCCCTACAACCGGGTGCTTTTTAACCTTTTCCACCGTTGTTCCCATCAAATAAGCATCAATGTATTTTGCCGCTTTCTTTCCGTGGCCAACCGCAACGGTAACTGTTCGTTCACTCGGTACCATATCTCCCCCGGCAAAAACACCTTCATGGCCTGTCATCATAGTTTCATCCACCTGTACTGTTCCGCTTCTGTCAAATTCTATTCCATCTACTTTTCGTAAAAATCCCGTATCGGTATCTTGTCCCAATGCCAATATCAATGTATCGGCTTCCAATTCTTCAAATTTTCCCGTACCAACCGGACGACCGTCAACAATTTCCATCACTTCAACCTTGTACTTGTTGTGGTCTATTTCCTTAATAGTACGCAACCAATTGATCTTTACACCTTCAGACAGTGCTTCGTCAGCTTCAAAATCGTGGGCGGGCATGTGGTCTCTGTCGCGCCGGTAAATAATAAGCGGTTCCTTACCCAGTCTTTTGGCCACCCTTGCAGCATCCATGGCTGTATTACCTCCACCGTAAATAGCTACTTTTCGTCCCAATTTGGGAACATCACCTTCCTCCGCTTTTTTCAAAAAAGAAAGCGCGTCAAAGATCTGACCCGCATCGCGTGAGGGGATATCAATTTTTTTAGCCAAATGCGCACCAATGGCCACAAAAGCGGCATCAAAATTCCCTTCTTCTTTATCTTTTATCAGATCATCAACTTTGTAGTTGTGCCGAATTTTTACACCCAGGGAAGTAATTCTGTCAATTTCCTTTTGCATAACATCCCTGGGGAGCCGGTATGCCGGAATACCAAAATGCATCATACCTCCTGAAGTGGGGCCGGCTTCATATATCTCTACCTCATGCCCACGACGCGCAAGATGATAAGCCGCCGACAATCCGCTTGGGCCGGCACCGACAATAAGCACCCTCTTACCTGATTTAACCTTTGGTTTTTCCATCTCCCAGTTGCTTTTCATGGCCAAATCGCCCAAAAATCTTTCAATGGCATGGATACTTACCGTGCTGTCAATTGACTCCCGGTTGCAGTGATCTTCGCAAGGATGGTAACACACCCTGCCGTGAATGGCCGGCATAGGGTTATCCTCTATCAATTGCTGCCAGGCCGCTTTATAATTTCCTTCCTGCACATGGGCAAGCCAGGCCTGAATATTTTCTCCGGCAGGGCATGCATGGTTACACGGTGGCAATGAATCAACATATATAGGTTTTTGTGTTCTGATTGCTCCGGTACCCTTATCATGAGCCAGTAGATCCGGGAATGATGTGATGTCTGATTTCGGTTCGTTCACTTGTAGAAATTTGAGATAATTATTTTGAAAAAGGCAATTTACAAAGATAATATCCAATGCCCGTAAATAAGGGGTTTTAACTCTTTAGCATCCTTAAAAAAGAATAGGTATAAATAGAGTTCGAATTACCCTTTTTTTGCTTAAATCCATTGGTTTGTGAGATACCTTTGTAGTACATATTAAATAGCGTAAAATTATGGAAGCATCTCAATCCCGAAGAGAGCGCTCACAGCTCTTAAATTATCTGTGGGAAATTCAAAATAAAGATGGTTTTATAAGCGATGCCGCTGTTCGAAAATTAGCCGGAGAATTAAACATCTCCGGTATTGAACTGGAAGGTGTTATAAGTTTCTACCACTTTTTTCACCGTAAGCCGATCGGTAAATACACTATCTATTTGAACAACAGCATTGTTTCCGACCTTAAAGGATACGAAAAGGTTAAACAAGCCTTTGAGCAGGCTACCGGCGGAAAGTTTGATGGCGTTGATCCAACCCTGACTTTCGGGTTATTTGAAACGCCTTGTATTGGTCTGAGTGATCAGGAGCCTGCGGCACTTATCAATTTCAGACCTTTTACAAACCTTAATCCCGACAAGGTTTTCGACATCATTGAAAAACTACGAGCTAAAGCGGATATTGATGAGCTGAAAGATGATGTTCCGGACAATATTCAGCATGTACCAAAAGATAAAACCGTTTGTTTCAGGGATTATGAGATGGGCGCAGCCGTAAAAAAGATGTTAGACCTGAGTCCTGAAGAAGTTATCGGGAAGATTAAAGAATCAGGTTTGAGTGGCAGAGGAGGCGCGTTTTTTCCTACCGGTCTCAAGTGGGATTTTTGCCGAAAGAATGAAGGCTACCAAAAGTATGTCGTTTGCAATGCCGATGAAGGCGAACCCGGAACTTTCAAAGATCGGGTATTGATAAGCGCACTTCCCGGCCTGATGATAGAAGGGATGATCATTGGCGGTTATGCCGTTGGTGCAAACCAGGGCATCATTTATTTACGTGCCGAATATTCATACCTGAGAGAAGGGCTTCAAAAAGAAATTGATAAGTTCTATAAAATGGGCTTGCTGGGTGAGAATATTTTGGGCCGGGAGGATGTAGATTTCGATTTAAGAATCCAAATGGGTGCAGGTTCTTATGTATGTGGCGAAGAAACCGCTCTATTGGAATCTCTGGAGGGAAAGAGAGGAGAGCCAAGAGTAAAAATGTACTTTCCTGTAGAAAAAGGATTCCTTAACAAGCCAACCATAGTTAATAATGTAGAAACATTTTCCGTAGCTGCGCGGGTAATTGAATTAGGACCTGAAGTATGGCGCGGTATCGGAACGGAAAAAACGCCGGGAACCAAAGTATTTAGCATATCGGGCGATGTTCGTAAACCCGGGATTTACGAACTGGAATGGGGAGTAACACTTAGAGAGATCATGGATTTATGTGAAGCAGATGATCCTTATTTTATACAGTTAAGCGGACCATCAGGCAAAGTGCTTTCTGCCGAAGATCTGGACCGAAGAATTTGCGGCGAAGACCTGCTCTGCGAAGGATCTGTTATGATCTTTAATAAAGAGATGAATATTTTCAGGATACTGAAAAATTTCTCCGATTTCTTTATACATGAATCATGTGGTATATGTACTCCCTGCCGAGCCGGTAACTTTATTTTAGGCCGGAAACTGGACCGTTTGCGGCGCGGGCTTGCAAGCGACAGTGAAATTGACGAAATACGAAAATGGGGAAGTATAATTAAAGATGCCAGTCGTTGCGGATTGGGGAAAACCGCACCAAATTCCTTACTGGAAGCCATTGACAAGTTTCCTGATGAGTTCAATGATCTGGTGGATGCTGACATTGACAAAGCCAAAGACTTTGACATGGAAGAAGCGGTTGTTGACTACATGCATTCTATCAATGAATTAAATAAAGTGTAATGGGCAAGCAGATAACTTTAACAATAGACGGAAAGGAAATAAAAGCGAATGACGGGCAATCTCTCATTGACGTTGCCAAAGAAAATGATATATACATTCCTACGCTTTGTCATTTTGAGAATATATATCCACCGCTTGGAACTTGCAGGGTATGTTCATGTAAGATCAACGGGCAGGTAAATGCCGGTTGCACTGCTCGTGTAAGAGAAGGAATGGAAGTGGAAGTTCAAACCAAAGAACTGATCGACAATCGGAAAGCGGTTATCGAAATGCTCTTTGCCGAGGGTAATCACTATTGCCCGGCTTGTGAAAAAAGCGGTGACTGCGATCTGCAACACCACGGTTATGAAATGGGAATTTCTATTTCCCGTTTTCCGCACTTGTTCAAGGATAAAGTGATGGATTTTGATCCGAAACGCCTGGTAATTGAGCATAACCGGTGCATTTTGTGCCGTCGTTGTGAAGAGGAAGTTTTAAGCGATCAGGGTGAAAAAATATTCTCCTTTGTTGAAAGGGGCAATAAAACGCTTGTATCAATTGACTATGAAAAAGAAGCTACCCTCTCCGAAGAAGACGCAATGAGAGCATCCCATATATGTCCGGTAGGAGCAATACTGGTACGAGGAAAAAGTCTGGCAAAGCCATTTGGTGTAAGAAAGTATGACCAAAGCACTACCGTGGAGAAGATTCCATTGGATTTCGGAGATATTGAAAAGAGCAGTTCAAACGGCAAAAAAATAGTAGCTACCGCTTCGTTGGCAGGTTGTTTTGGCTGTCACATGTCCATGCTCGACATTGATACCGAATTGCTGGATCTGGTTGAATTCGTAGAGTTTAATAAATCACCGCTCACCGACATTAAAACATTCAGCAAACAATGTGATATCGGAATTATCGAAGGCGGCTGTTGTAATACGGAGAACATTGAAGTGCTGCGCGAGTTCAGAAAGAAATGCGACATTTTAGTAGCACTTGGTGAGTGCTCCATTTGGGGCGGATTACCGGCTATGAGAAATACGGTTCCGCTGCAGGAGTGTTTGGAAGAAGCTTACTTACACTCAATGACCAGCGAACCCGGAGAAACAAAAATTCCTTACCACGAGGACATACCAAAGATCTTAGACAAGGTTTATGCGTGTAATGAGATCGTTAAAATAGATCACTTCATTCCCGGTTGTCCGCCAAGTGCAAGTCACATTTGGAAAGCGGTAAAAAACATTTTATTTGGCGAACAATATTCCATCGCCTATACAGAATTTAAATACGACTAATGAAACCGACATGACTAAAAAATCATCAAAACACAGGATAGTTGTTTTAGTCATCAAAGGTTCCATCTGACCAATAAAAATTAAAAAATAACAGATGAAAAGCACGGCTCAAAAAATAGTTATAGAACCTGTAACAAGGGTTGAAGGACACGGTAAGGTTACCATTAAATTGAATGAAAACGGAAAAGTTGAAGATGCATTTTTTCATATTGTAGAGTTTAGAGGGTTTGAACGGTTCATTCAGGGGCATGCATACTGGACTGTACCGTCCCTGGTGCAAAGATTATGCGGTATTTGCCCTGTAAGTCATCACGTTGCAGCCGCAAAAGCTGTTGACCAAATCGTTGGTTTGGATCCGGAAGAGTTGTCACCTACAGCATCTAAAATCCGGAGGCTGCTTCACTTCGGACAGGTATTTCAATCACATGCACTGCACTTCTTCTATTTGGCATCGCCGGATCTGCTATTTGGCTTAGATGCACCGGTAGAAAAAAGAAATGTAGTGGCAGTTGCCATGGCACATCCCGATCTTGCTAAAAAAGGAATTCAAATGCGGCAGTTTGGCCAGGAGATCATTCGTGCAACCGCAGGTAAAAGAATTCATGGTGTAGCAGCCGTACCCGGAGGTGTTCATAGTAGCCTGAGTGCCGCTTCCCGCGATTATTTCTTAAACGGAAAGGATATTCCTTCGGTTGATACCATGATCGATTGGTGTGTGGAGGTACTTAAATTCATGAAAGACTATCATTATTCCAATGCCGATTGGCTGGATACCTTTGCCGCCCACCCGTCGGGCCATCTCGGTCTGGTAAATCCTGTTAATGGAGCTATGGACCTTTATGATGGCCGACTTAGAGCTATTAACAGTGAAGGTGCCATTACCTTAAATGATATTCCGGACACCATGTACTCCGAGTACTTCTCTGAAGATGTGGAGGATTGGTCGTACTTAAAATTCCCCTATATAAAACACCTGGGAAGAGAAAACGGCTGGAACCGAGTTGGCCCTTTAGCCAGGTTGAATATATGCGATTTGATAAGTACTCCGCTTGCCGAAATAGAACGACAAGAGTTTAAAGCATATACGAAAGGCAAGCCAAACAATATGACCATGCATACCCATTGGGCCAGGCTTATTGAAGTGTTGCACTGTGCCGAGCTCATGAAAGAACTGCTTTATGATGATGACATCATGGGCACTGAGTTGGTGAGAAAAGGAACACAGAGAGAAGAAGGTATCGGAATTATTGAAGCACCCAGGGGAACTTTGATACACCATTACAAAGTGGGACCAAAGGGCCGGGTTGAAAAATGTAATCTCATTGTTTCAACAACGCATAATAACGATGCCATGAATCAAAGTGTTCGGTGGGTGGCTAAAAACGTTCTGGACGAACAACCGGAACTGACCGATGAGTTGCTCAACCAGGTGGAAGTAGCTATCCGCGCTTATGATCCGTGCCTGAGTTGCGCAACGCACGCCATAGGTAAAATGCCGTTGAAGGCAACCTTGGTTGATCATAACGGAGATGTAATTGATGAGCGAAGCAAATCTTAACACCTCCTATATGATCGCCATTGGAAACAGTGGCAGGCAGGATGATGGTTTGGGATGGGCTTTTGCCGATGCGGTTAAAAAAGATGATCTTTTTAAAGGGAAGTTGTTTTATGCCTATCAGCTAAACATTGAAGATGCCGATCTTATCACCAGAACGGACACGGTGATCTTTGTTGATGCCAGTCAGGAAGAATTGGAAAATGGTTTTGAATTCAGCCCCTGCCAGCCATCATTGGACATTGAGTTTACAACGCATGCCCTGCGTTCAGAATCGGTAGTCCATTTGTGTAATTCACTTTTCAATCATTTTCCGAAAGCCTACTTATTAAAAATTCAGGGATATGAATGGGAATTGGGTGAAGAGATGACCAAAACTGCCAAAAACAATTTGCAGAAGGCTGTCGAATACTTCAGGAAGGAAATACTGAAATAGCCTATCAATAGAGGTTGGGGTTGCGTATGTCGACCGCTATTTAGGACACCCATTAATGATAGTCAAAGTCAATAGTAGCAGCACAATGCATTGTGCGGCTAATATTATTGACTATCCTATATCGAACTTACATCAGTCAATATCTGATAACTTCTTTCTTTGTATCTAACAATGTTGCCTGAGCCGCAGCCAGCCTGGCAATAGGTACTCTAAAAGGTGAGCAACTGACATAATTTAAACCTACTCTATGGCAAAATGCGATGGATGCCGGATCTCCGCCATGTTCTCCGCAAACGCCTACCGGCAGATCAGGATTAACACTTCTGCCTTTTTCAAAGCCCAGTTTTACCAACTGACCTACACCTATCTCATCAATAGATTCAAACGGATCGTTGGGTAAAATGCCTCGTTTAATGTAGGTTGGCAAGAAATGGCCTACATCATCTCTTGAATATCCCATGGTCATCTGTGTAAGGTCGTTAGTACCAAATGAGAAAAACTCGGCAAGTTCAGCAAATCTGTCGGCAACCAAAGCCGCTCGCGGTACTTCTATCATAGTACCTACTTTAAATTCAATACGGTCGCCTTCTTCGGCAAATAATTGCTCAGCAGTTTCGTGTATTACATCAACCTGTAGCCTTAATTCTTCCCGAATACCGGCCAGCGGTACCATAATTTCGGGTTTTACCACTATTCCTTCTTTCTTCAGTTTTAAGGCAGCTCCAAGAATTGCGCGACTTTGAATTCGGGTAATGGAAGGGTAGGAATTTCCCAGCCGGCAGCCCCGGTGACCCAGCATAGGATTAGATTCTGCAAGCTCTTCAACCAGCGTTTGAACCCGTTCTACGGTAATGCCCAAATTTTTGGCCATCTGCGCCTGGCTTTCCTCTGTTTGAGGAAGGAACTCGTGTAATGGCGGATCCAGTAATCTGATAGTAACCGGCAAGCCGTCCATCTCTCTGAAAAGATCCTCAAAGTCCTGCTGTTGAAGTGGAAGAATTTTCATCAGGGCTCTCTCTCTACCTTCACTATCTTCGGCCAGGATCATCTCGCGTACCGCTCTGATCTTTTCATCTTCGAAGAACATGTGTTCCGTTCTTGCCAGTCCTATTCCCCTGGCTCCTAACAACCGGGCTGTTCTGGCATCTTTACCCGTATCTGCATTTGCCCTGACATTCAGTTTCGCATAGCTATCAGATAGTTTCATCAGTTGATCAAAGTGACCGCTCAATTCCGGTTCCTGTGTTGTTATCTTACCCTTATAGACTTCACCTGTTGTCCCGTTAAGCGATATCCAGTCGCCTTCATTAACAACGGTTGATCCGTTTATAACAAACTGTTTTTCCTTGTAATTTACGGCACACTCGCCGGCTCCGGCTATACAGCACTTGCCCATACCTCTGGCAACAACGGCGGCATGGCTGGTCATTCCTCCTCTTGCCGTAAGGATACCTTTTGACGAATTCATTCCTGCCACATCTTCGGGAGATGTTTCCATACGTACCAGGATAACAGCTTTTCCTCTCTCGGCCCATCTTACGGCATCATCGGCATGAAATACGACCTGGCCGGTAGCAGCTCCCGGCGATGCCGGAAGTCCTCTCGCTATTACTTCTGCTTTTTCTTTCGCCTCTTCATCAAAAACCGGATGGAGCAGTTCATTTAATTTATCAGGCTCCATTCTTAAAATGGCATCTTTATCCGATATAAGCCCATTTTTACGCATTTCCATGGCAATCCTGACCATGGCAAAACCCGTTCGTTTACCATCACGGGTTTGCAGTATCCATAACTTACCCTTTTGCACGGTGAACTCCAGGTCCTGCATATCTCTGTAATGGTCTTCCAGCTTTTGCTGAGTTTCATCCAGTTGGCGGTAAACATCGGGCATTATTTCCTCCAGCGAAGGATATTTTTCGGCTCTGTCCTCTTCCGAAATATTGGCCAAAGCAGCCCATTTTCTCGAGCCTTCAATGTTAATCTGCTGTGGAGTTCGCACACCGGCCACTACATCTTCACCCTGGGCATTTATCAAATACTCGCCGTTGAAAACATCTTCACCGGTCGCGGCATCTCTTGTAAAGGCAACCCCTGTAGCGGAGTCATTGCCCATATTTCCGTACACCATTGCCTGTACATTCACAGCGGTTCCCCATTCCTCCGGAATTTGATTAATGCGCCGGTAAACTTTTGCGCGATTTCCATTCCAACTGTCAAACACAGCCATAATAGAACTCCAAAGTTGTTCCCACGGGTCTTGAGGAAAGTCATGACCGGTTCTCGTTTTAACCGCCTCCTTAAAGCGATCAACCATCGTTTTAAGGTCTTCTACATCCAAATCGGTGTCTAACTCAACTCCCTTTTCTTCTTTTATTTCTTCTATGATATGTTCAAAAGGATCAATGTCCTCTTTGGTTTCAGGTTTCATGCCGAGAACCACCCCGCCATACATCTGCAGAAGCCGCCTGTAAGAGTCCCATGCAAACCTCGGATTATTTGATACTTCGGCCAGTGTTTCCACCGTTTTGTCATTCAATCCCAAATTGAGTACAGTATCCATCATACCCGGCATTGACACCCTTGCACCTGAACGAACGGAAATTAAGAGTGGAAACTCATCTCCATTGAATTTTGCATCCATGATGCTTTCTATCTCCCGAATTCCGTTTACTACTTCATCTGATAATTTCTTTATAGTGGCTTCTTTGCCCTCGTTGCCGTAGATAGCACAGGTTTCAGTAGTTATTGTAAAGCCGGGGGGTACAGGTACGCCAATCAGGTTCATCTCTGCGAGGTTGGCTCCTTTTCCTCCGAGCAGTTCTTTCATCTTACCATTGCCTTCAGCATGTCCGTTTCCGAATGCGTAAACCAGTTTGTTTTGATCCATCTTACTTATTTATTCAAAGTATTTATTAAACTTAATTGCGCCTAAAAATGTCAACTTGCAAAGATCGTTACCACTGAATTAAGAAGGAATTAAGTATGCAATTTTTTATCAGGTTTTTTGTTTGATAACATTTTAACATTCAAATTGCGCAGTTAAACTGGGATCAGATGTACGGTATCCTACGTTCCGGATCATGGCATTTCATTCGCCGGAGACAACTCCGGCATTGGTCGGGAGCTAATCCGGTGTACTTAGAGCACTTGGAACAGAATTACACCGCCGTAAATAATACAAAGAAGAGAAGAGAACCAGGTGAAAATCATTCTTCGGGTATTGGCACCTTTGTTACCAAGAAGCGGCAACTGGAGTAAATAGGCTACTACTGCCATACCTCCCAGTGAGCCCAGGGCAAATAACGTTAGATAAACCATAGCCATTCCGTTGGATGAAATATCTGCCACGGCTAACAAAATAACGGCTGCACTACCCCCCAAGCCATGAATCAGGCCAACACCGTATGCCTCTTTATGTCGGGCCTTAACCGGCCTGTTCGAATAATGTTGCCACAAACGAAACGATCCAAGGGCGATAAGCATAATTCCTACCAGAAGCTCAAGATACTCAAAGTACGTTGTCAGATAATTGAGTCTGAGAAATATGAGTATAATGGCAAACACAAATAAAATAGATGCATGCCCAAGACCCCACATCAGGCCTTTTAAAATGAGTTGTTTTTTGTTGTCCGATCTTGAGATAAGTGTACTCATTGCCAGCACATGATCGGCTTCAAAAGCATGTCCGAAGCCAACTAAGGCTGCCAATAATACGGGAAACGACGTTAGAAAAATGCTTTCCATACTCTGCTCAATTTTTTAACAAATTCTGGGTAATTGCTCACCTACCGGCATTTGTACCACTCTTTTTCCGCCAATACCACTTTGTATGGTTACTTGTCCGCGATGTTCAACCACTACACTTCCGATAATTTTTGCCCGTGAAAAGCCATCCAAATTTGAGAGGTGTTCCTGTATTTTATCAGCCACGTTTTCATCAACAAAACAGATAAAGACTCCCTCATTAGCCACGTACAACGGATCCAGACCCAACAATTCACAGGCACCTTTAACCTCCTGTAAAACCGGTATTTGCCTACTTTCAATTTCAATGCCCAGGTTTGTATGCCCTGCAATCTCATTCAGCACGGCAGCCACACCGCCACGGGTAGGATCTTTTAACAGCTTAATGTTTTCACCAAACTCGTTCAACAGCTTAACTACTACATGGTTAAGGCATGCCGTATCAGACTTAATGGTTGTTTCAAATTCCAATCCTTCGCGCACCGATAAAATGGATACACCATGAGTTGCCACCGGCCCGCTTACCAAAATTTTATCGCCCGGTGTAATGCGGCCACTATCAATATTGGCCTTGGGATGTACCTGGCCAACACCTGTTGTATTTATAAAAATTTTATCACCGCTACCTTTTTCAACCACTTTGGTATCTCCTGTTACAATTGAAACACCTGCCTCATTACTGGCTCTTTTAACGGTTTGAATGATCTCCCATAATTCGGTCATAGGCATTCCTTCTTCAATAATAAAACTGAGCGTTAAATATCTGGGAATTGCTCCGTTCATGGCCACATCGTTCACCGTACCGTTTACGGCTAACTCGCCAATGTTACCACCAGGAAAGAAAATGGGTGAGATCACAAAACTATCTGTTGATATGGCCAGCGGACCATCCAACTCAAATACTGCTCCATCATGTCGTTTATCTAACATTGGGTTGCTCAATACATCAAATATCATTTTGTCGAGCAACTGATTTGTGAGCAGGCCACCGCTACCATGTCCCATGGTTACAATCTCATAATCCAACACAGGCATTGGGCATTGTAGCGTTATCGAAGCAGGTTTATTCATTGTTTATGTTGCTTGTACCATTCCTGAAAAATTGTAATACGCTGCACATGCTCCTTCGGAGCTAACCATTGGTGCTCCCAAAGGGTTTTGCGGAGTGCAATCAACGCCAAAATTAGGGCACTCCACCGGTTTTTTAATACCCTTCATGATATCTCCGGCAATGCATTCCTGGTTCTCTTTTGTCTTTATTTCTTTTATATCGAATTTCCTATTGGCATCATAAGCTGCATAGCTTTTGTTCACCTGATAGCCGCTATCAGGGATCACATCAATGCCACGCCACATTCGGTCACCAATTTCAAACACCTTGAATATGTTCTTTTTTGCCAGTACATTTCCTTCTTCACTTACAATCCTGGAGTATTGATTTTCCACTTTGGCTTCGCCACTCTCCAATTGTTTAATAACCATAAGCAGACCTTGAAGCAGATCAATGGGCTCAAAACCGGTTACCACAATGGGTACATTGTATTTCTCCACCAAAGGATAGTACTCATCAACACCCATAATGGTGCACACATGGCCAGCGGCCAGAAATGCATCCACCTTGCTTTGCGGATCGTTCATAATAGCTTCAATAGCCGGCGGCACTAATACATGTGATGTTAAAATGCTGTAATTGGTTATACCCAATTGACCGGCTCTTATCACCGACAAGGCATTAGCCGGCGCAGTAGTTTCAAAGCCTACTGCAAAGAACACGATCTCCTTGTCAGGGTTTTGAGCAGCGAGCTCAACGGCCTCCAAAGGTGAGTATAAAACTCGTACATCACCACCTTCGGCTCTGGCTTGCAGCAAACTTTTTTCACTTCCGGGCACGCGCAACATATCACCAAACGAGCAAAGAACTACATTGGGCATTAGCGACAATTCTATGGCCTTGTCAATTTCCTCCAATGGCGTAACACAAACAGGACAACCGGGGCCGTGTATCATATTTATTTTATCCGGCAACACATCCAGAATTCCATGTTTTACCAGGCTGTGTGTTTGTCCGCCACATACTTCCATCACGTTCCATGGCTTTGAATTTATCCTCTTAATCTCTTCCAAATACTTCTTGGCGAGCTCAGGATTGCGGTATTCATCTAAGTATTTCATCGCTTGTATTCTATTGTGCCAGGAAACAGGTCCAAAAATATCATTTACATCTTTGTTTTATAGAGAAATGAACCAATTGTCCGTAAGCGATATTCTCATCGTTCGGACTAAGTTGTTTATGAAAATATAGTTTAAAATCTTTTGACAGTTTCTCTATGATCAGATCTACTAAGAGGCCGTTTTGAAACACACCGCCGCTAAACGCGAGCTGTTTGGTGCCATGTTGTTCGGCTACTTGCTCAATTACCGAAATCAGAGAGAGATGGAATTTGTAGGCTATTTCGCCCCCGGGAGTTTCCCTATCTATGTCAAAAATGATCTGTTTCAAAATTCCCATGGGATTAAAGTTGTTTGCACAGAACTCCAAATCGTATCCTTTTGTGGGTACATTATCTGCCTGATCTAAGTAAGTCAGTGCACAACTTTCCAGATGCATGGCTGCTTCCCCTTCAAAACTTTGTTTTTCTTTAAGGTTGAGTAAGGATGCTACGGCATCAAACAATCTTCCAATACTTGAAGTTTTTAAGTCGTTGCGTTGCAACAAATTATCCAAAATTTTCAGCTCGATATCATCAAATTTCTGCCGAACAATTTCAGCATTGGGCATTAGACAAAAGGCTGCAACCCTTGGTTCTTTGGCCATTCTTTCTCCGGCCACAACCGGGAAGTAGGCCTGGTGGCTAACTTTGGTAAACGTATTACTGACATAAGTAAAGAACTCGCCGCCCCAGATATTGCCATCATTGCCGTAGCCTGTGCCATCCCAAATTACGCCCAGTATTTTCTCTCTAGTTTCAACCAATTCGTTCTCACCTAAAACAGCGGCAAAATGGGCCTCGTGGTGTTGTACCCTGGTAAGCGGCAGTTCTTTGCTCAAAGCAATGTCTTTGGCCAAAATTGTACTGGCATAACCCGGATGTTTGTCAGCCAGTAATTCTCCTGCCTGAAAACCTAAAATTTGGGTGAGATGATCAAATACCAGACTGAAATTATTTTGGCTGTCAAGCGTTTCCAGATCTCCTAAATACTGGCTTATATATACATTGCCCTGATGTGTTAAAGCTAATGCAGATTTCATATCTGCACCGCAGGCGAGAACATTTTGCTGCAATGGATAGTTACCGGCGTTAAAATAGGTCGGGGCTATTCCCCTTGATCGCCTTAAAACAATTCGTTGCTTTTTGGACGGACTATATCTTATAACACTATCATCCTGCGGCAATACGATCTCCCGGTTGTTTGACAAAATAAGATCACAAACTTTAAACAGGTCGTCGTGGCGGGTATCGGTGTAAATTATGGAGCTGCCGCTAACATTGCCGCTTGTAGCGATAACAGGTTTTTGAAAATCATTGAGCAGCCATTGGTATAAAGGGGTGTATGGCAACATTACACCTTCGCTATTTAAACCGGGTGCTATTTCTTTTAAGCCGGCCTGCTTGTAGCGTAGCAACACTATGGGCGAACAGGTATTGGTGAGTTCAGAGCTTTCCGCTTCACTTACATGAAAATTATTCAAATGCTCAACAGAAGGGTACATTACAGCCAATGGTTTTGACGTTCTGTTTTTTCGTTCCCGTAAACGTTTTATTACGTTTGAATTTGTTGCATCACAGGTAAGCAAATAACCACCAATTCCTTTAATAGCAACTATACTGCCGTTGCTCCAGGACTGGCAAACCAGATGCTTAATTTCTTCTTCCTGTGAAGAAATGGTATGTCCGTGGGCGGAAATAAGTGACAACGTTATACCGCAATCCGGGCAAGAATTGGTTTGTGAAAAATGACGTCGGCTCAATGGCGAATTATACTCTTCCAAACAAGGCTGACACATGTTAAAAGTGTGCATAGTGGTTAGAGGGCGGTCATATGGTAAGCCCGTGATTATTGAATATCGCGGCCCACACTGCGTGCAGGTAGTAAAGGGGTAGGCATACCTTCTATTAGTTTTTTCAGTCAGTTCTTCCCGGCATTCTGAACAGAGCGCGTAGTCAGGTGCAAAAAGAACACTTTTTATGCTTCCGTCTTTACTTTCAATAATCTCGAAGTCAGTAAATAACCTGGCCTTATACGGAGTTAAACTGCTGTTGGTAATTTGAGAAACAGGCGGTTTGTTACGTAGAATAGCCTCATAAAAGTCGCGGGCTCCTTTCTCTGTTTCATTAAAATTTATGGTAACGCCGTCAATACCGTTACTCACTTCGCCGTAGATAGATTTTTCCCTGGCATACTTATATACCATCGGCCTAAAACCGACGCCCTGAACGATTCCTTCAACTCTTATTTGCCAGGTTTTCATTTATTCAGCAAAAGCAGCCTGAATATATTCTGTTATAGTTTCTTATACCAGTTCTACTTAAAAGATTCACTTTAAAAATTGTTTTTTTTGCCTATACATCTTCATAAAATTTAGCAATAGCTACGGCTATTCCGAAATTTTCTTCATCGTCTAGCCAAAAAACTCCGGCTTTTTATTCAGGAATCTTTTAAATAGAACTGGTATTAGCTATTGGCTGCACTATTGTGCAAAGTTGCCAATGAAACATCTATTATTGATTGCCGTTGCCTTTTTTATTTCCATAAACCTAAATATGGGTCAGCCAAAGCATGGTCAAATGCCATCAACCGGCAAGAGAAGGCATTCTACAAGCAACAATAATGTGGAGTTGTTGCTGTTATACTTATTTATGTAAATAAAAAAGGCACTATATTACTATAATGCCTTAATGAAATTTATTAAGAACTTAAGGAGTTGCTACTCAATAACTATTAACTGTCTGGCCTGAAATCCAACCGGTGTATTCAGGTAGATAAAGTAATTTCCGGCAGCCAGGTTAAACCGATTTGCAGTATAAACTCCTCTCCAAACGGCATCTTCCTTGCCCTCTTTAACTCTGAACATAACTCTTCCAATTTCATCCACTATGCTCAACTCAAAGGCTCCGGTCCAGGCCTGATCTATCTTAATGCTGAAATTACCGCTGGTCGGATTCGGATAAACAATGATCTCCTCTCCGGCAGGTAACGGACACTCCGTTACCCTTACCAATACAGGCAAATGTGTTATGTTTCCTATTGCGTCAACAGCAGTTACAAAGACTGTAAAGTGTGCGGCATGGAAAAACTCATCACGACTTAAAGAAATGTTTATGCCGTTTGTTGGTGTACAGTTATCATTTAAACTGACGATTACATCATCCGGAATAATGGAGGCAAAGCCTAAATTATCTAAGCAAATATCCAGTTCCTGCAAAACAACCACCGGCGGAAGGTCATCCACCACCGTAACTGTCACATCAACATTGTCTGCATTACCTGCTGGATCGGTTACCGTTAGCGTTACCGTATTGTCGCCAATATCATCACAGTCAAAAGAATTTGGCGAAGCCGTAGGCACATACGAACAGTTATCGCTTGAACCGTTGTCAATATCGGCCCCTGTTACTGTGGCCATGCCGTTGGCATCTAATGAAACCGTAATATCCTTACCTACAGCTACAGGAGGTATGTTATCTTCTACCGTTACTGTAGCTATGCACGTTGCGCTATTTCCATTTATGTCGGTAGCTGTTAAAGTCACAGTATAATCACCTAAGTCATCGCATGTAAAATCGGTTTTATCTAAACTAACCATTGCAATTCCGCAGGCATCATTGCTTCCATTATCAATGTCAGCCGGTGCAATACTTGCCATACCATTGGCATCTAATTGAATTGTTGCGTCTTTGCAAAGAGTAGTAGGTTTAACATTGTCTTCAACAGTAACATTTGCTGTACATATTGCTGTATTACCATTATCATCTGTAACCGACAGTATTACCACATTGCCGGGCAAATAGGTTAAGCCTGAGGCCGCCCCTCCAATTCCGGTAGCAAAAGTGTTGAGTACGGAACCGTTAGCCGGATCAATTTCAAACAGATTTCCTGAATCGCTGCGAGCACCAATTCCAAAAAGTTTACCATCGGCAAATTCAATTCCTCCTAAAACAACACCCATGTCGCCTACTAATGAAGCTGTTCCGGTATCTAAGTCAATCGTATAAAGATTTGTAGATACGCCTCCGCCCTGACATCCAAATAAAACTCCATTTTCGTCAAAAGCCAGGCCGCTGATGTTGTTGGTTCCTGTTAAACCAATATCAGTTACTGTTCCGGTAGCCGGATCCCAGGTGGCGAAAAATGCAGGGCCACCTCCACCGCCAACTCCGGTATAGGTAATGTAACCCATACCTCCGTTAAATGCTAAACCTTGCACGCCTCTTAAGGTCGATGGTGTATTAGGTATCGTGTATAAGACCGCACCTGTAGCCAGATCAATTTCTGCAGCCTGATCCCTTCCTCCACCGGCCTGAGAATAAGCTTTACCGAGTGTTGGATCAAAGGCCAGGCTTGAACCAAAATTAAATCCTGATGCTCCCACCATGGTACCCACACCGGTTGAAGGATCAACCGAGTATATATCTCCTCCTGAAATGGCATAAAGCGTTCCTAAAGGATCAGTAACATCGTCACAGTCAAACTCTGTTTTGCTTACTGCCATGGAGGCTATTCCGCAATTATCGATACTTCCAATATCAACATCAGCAGGTGTTATAGAAGCCATACCTGTACTATCAAGTTGTACGGTAATATCCTGGCAAACGGTTGTTGGTGCTAAGTTGTCTTCAACAGTAACCGTGGCCATACATGTACTACTATTTCCTGCAGAATCGGTTACAGTTAAGGTTACTGTATTAGCTCCGATATTCGCACATGTAAACTCTGATACATCCAAACTCATATCAGCTATGCCACAGGCATCCGAGCTGCCGTTATCTATATCGGCAGTAGTGAAACTTGCCATGCCATTTACGTCCAATTGAACGGTGATATCCTTACAAAGAGCTATTGGAGAAACTGTATCTTTTACGGTGACGTTTGCAGTACACATATCAGTGAGGCCAGCTAAATCTGTAACGGTGAGCGTAACTGAAACAGGGTTGCCCACATTCGAACAAGTGAAAGTATCAATGTCAATACTGAGAGATGCAATCCCCACGTTATCCGTTGATCCACCATCAACATCCGAAGCCACAATAGTAGCCATTCCTGATGGGTCTAAGTCAACTGTTATGTCCTTACATACCGCTGTCGGAGGAGTTACATCAACAATTAATAAACATAAGGCTTCAACAACCGGCGAATAAGGCATGGTATCATTGGAAACCCAATTGGATGGATCATGCAAAATCGCTCTTAACTCAGATGGAGAACCGATAATAGGACTTCCTCCTGCGGCTGCACAACTGAATTGCCAATTGTCAGCTTCGGGGGAAAGGCGCACAGCTGTATTACCTGTTGTTAATGCATCTGGCAGGGCAGATGTTTGATTATCTGTTGCGGCCCCATCCCAATTGGTATCATTACTACCCGCGCTTTCATTAAATTGCAGACCTGCAATAAATGTGGGGCTGGCTATACTGCCCTGAATGGCAAATAATTGGTCACCTTGTATGGCATAAGCGTTATTTAAATTCACCAATAAAAGAGGGCCCATGTCAATTTCTACAACAGTTCCGGCAGTCATGGCCATAGCTGCCGTCCAGGTAAACTCACCATCACCCGGGTGACTGGAAAACCCTACACCATCATTCCAGCCTCTATCGGTAAAGATGATCGTTGTAGCCGCATCTATGTCCTTAAGTAGAACAAAAGCTACTTTATCATCGCTATTGAGCAATCCATCCGTATTAGTTCCAATAAAAGCAATATCTCCGGGTGCTAAAGTTGTTTGCGCCAAAGCTGTCATTCCAATAAAAAAGACGTAGAAAGAGAGTATAACTTTTTTCATAAGAGTTGTTTGGGCAATAACATTTAGATTAATTCAAGTGGAGGGTTAACTTCTGCTTGGGTAAATACCGGTAAGTGCGATCGCATAGTTCAACCCCAGGAAAGGCTGCCGGTTCTCAAATTGGCTGCCATTTCCAACACTACCACTAGTTCCGGCGGCCAAAGTTGCACCCGGGGAGGTATTTGCCGAACTACCAAACGAATTGAGCCCGTTTCCGGCAATTACACCATTATTAGGATCATCGGTATCACCAACTTCCTTTGCCGCCAAATTAATGGGATGCCCGTGAGCCGGCAAATTGTTAACTGTTAGTGTATTTTCTTCCAATCCGCCTTTCTCTCCCCATCTTACCATCGATAGTCCCGGTCCTGTACCAACATGGACCGGTACCCGGCTTCTTAGATCAGGTAATGCAAAAGTGGTTCTTCCGTCACCACCGTATGTAGTGCCTAACAGGGAAAACAACGCGGTATTCTGACTAATAGACAACAATTGCCCATCACATAATGCCCAACCTCTTGGGGCAAAATTAAAGCCGATCAATATTATTTGTCCAATAAACGGTTCCATAGTGTTATTTTGATTTGATATTATTAAACTGAAAAATTGAAATTTATTTGCTGCTCTCTATCCTTTGATATATAAGTTGGGAAAAGCTTTTCACCTAAATGCCGATTTTTCTCCCAATGTTTACCTGTAATGTGTGCTCCGTAGTTACTAATCAGAAGTTCAGTCGGTCTCTGCCCTTTTAACTCAAAGTAGATCCTGGCCATTTTGCCAGCAACATTACCGGGAAAATCAGATATTAGAGAATATTGACCCAGATTATCAGTTTTAAGATGGCCTAGTTTTCTTTTTTGCATTAATTTATCCGTGTAGTGCCAAATTTTTAAGGTTTGGTTTATCCTTTTATTACCATTAAGGTCAAAAACCTGTCCGGTAATTTTTACCTTCTTGCCAGCAGAAAAGAAACTGCTGATGTCGGTCTTGTATGACTGGCACGATTTGCTAAAACCGGTGAACGGCAGTCCTAAAGCAAGTGCTGAAGTTGTTAGAAGACTGGTATGAAGAAATCTTCTACGAGTAGTGTTTGGCGGCATAAGCTTTGAGTTTGCTTTCTAAAGCTAATAAAAATTGTTGGTTTCAAAGTAGTACTTTAGGTGTATTTCCTACACAGACAGATGAAGATGGGTGATTCATAATATACGATCACGACCTATGATACCATTTCTACTTAAAAGATTCACTTTAAAAATTGTTCTTTTTTGCCTATACTTCTTCATAAAATTTAGCAATAGCTACGGCTATTCCGAAATTTTCTTCATCGTCTACCCAAAAAACTCCTGCTTTTTATTCAGGAATCTTTCAAGTAGAACTGGTATGATCAAATTGAATCATTAACAATAATCCGGAAACAAGGGACCCGGAACAAATTACGCGAACAACCTATTCAATATCTTAACGGTAATAAGATATGTCGGCTTCACACCTTCCATGCCCAGACTGCCAGATGCTAAGGTTGATCCCGTTTCTAACGGATTATCCGATGCATAATAGGCGTAGCGCACTTTAACATTAGGGTCAATGCTTTTCCTTATTCTGGCCGCACTCTGTATTGCTTTTTGGTAGTGGGCTCCTTCCATTTCAAGGCCAATGGCATTCCAGGTAGATGTGAGAAAATGCCGTAACACATCGCGGTTTTGGAGCGATGTTCCAAGTACTGTTATCATAGTTCCTTCCTCTACCTCAATATCATGGCCTTCAAACATTGTGGCGGTAAAATCATTATCAAAAGGATAATTATCGGCGGTACCCTCAAATACATGGGCATTAGGGATCATGATATCTCCTTTCTGTCCTTTTAATGTACCCGCTTTACCCATTATGGATATGGAATGAATGTTCAGGTTTTTAGTTTCGTGTGGTTTGAGCAATTCGTCAAAACACTCATAGGCCTGCTCTCCAAAGGCATAATCCATAACCAAAAGAATGGCATTCTGGTTTAAGCTCTTCTCAAAATCGGTAAGTTCCGGTGGTAAGGTGCCAGGCAGTTTTTGTAAGTCGAAAATTTGTACGGTCAGGTTTGTCCCGGACCGGTCTTCAATAACGTGTACGCCGTTTTTAAAGGCAAAGCTTCTTATCTTTTTTCTTAGCGTTGTATTATCATCATCAGCTGTTAAAAAGGCTGTCTTTTCAATGGATTCAAACGCATCTTCCAAAACAGCTTTTCCGTATAGACTGTTTAGCGTGCTATGTTCATTGGCACTTATGATATGAACAGGCCTTTCCAACCAGTTTTTTTCCGTTAAATAATCTTTAATCTTACCGGCCCATTGGCTTCCATAGGTATGTTGGCCAATAATATCGCGCAATGTAGTAGAAAAAGAGATTTCTTTATCCTGATCGTCAATTTGCTCCCTAACAGCCACTTTACCCAACCAATAAATAATGTGAAACAAGTTCCTGTTTAAGCCGCCCTCGGCAAATTTTTCCACGGCCATTTTTGTTTCTTCCACGGTACGGCCAATAGCAGAGCTCAGATATACCACAGCTTTATCGTGATTAAAATCTACTTCATTAAGTTGAAGCTCCACTACTTCTTCTAACTTTTTCCAGGCATCGTTTAACCGGCCGTTTTTATCCAGGGCATGCTCTTTTATTTTGTCGGCTTCAATGCTTAAAAAAGTAAGGTGTGTTAAAATATCGTATATATCGGACCGGCCTCTCGTAAGCTCAATGTACATGCGGTCTTTATCAATACGGTAGCAATTACGTCTTCTTTTAGCAGGTATAATGGTTTCAAAGCCGGAATTTTCAAATCCTTCGCGGGCAATTAAATGAATAAACCTGCATTCTTCAATCCCCAAAGGCAGTCTGTCTAAAACATACTTTAACCCAACGAGCTCTACCCTGTCAGGGTCCGACATAGAGCCGTAAATCTCCGGTTGTAATGTGAGCAGGCCTTCTTTCAAAGCCCTGCCTGAAATCCCGTTCGGTTTGTAATGACCACGGATAAAAAGGTGGCGCATATTAATATAAAGCCGCTCAATGGCGGCTCGGGATATTCGTGCTCGTTGTTTAAGTGCTTGTGTCAATTGCAGTAAAGATACAATTCATAGCATTTTAACATTCTAAACATACAGTTAAACTGGTATTATCCTACGTTTCCTCCCCCTGATTTTGTAGCCTCTTTCGGCTGTGCCTCAATTCGGACAAAATCTTCCCCCTCCAGCGTAGGACAGGGACACCCGAAGACTCCCTCGGGTAGGCCTCCAAAGGGGACAAAATGGACACGCCATTACCACTACGGGATATTGAACTGTTTGTAAGAGCTCACTTCGAAACGCCATGTTTGCGTATCGTTATTGAATTGCTTTTTAAGTACAACGGCCAGATTCCAGGTACCGCTGTTCACATTTACTGTGGCCGTTTTGGTTGTAACATTTGTTTGCTCCGGTGTAGCAATCGAGTAGTCAGTAACACCTTGTGCCAACACATATACATCGGCATTTAAATTGGATTCTGCTTCTGTCCACGTAACATCTGCCGTTCCATTTCCGTTATTGGTTACGGAAATGTTGGAAGCTGGTTGCGGAGCCGTTATACTTGATGCATCGGGTTCAGGGCGAAACCGTATAGTGGCGTCATTTCGTGTATTTCCTACATCATCTCTAGTTTCCCAGAAAGCCCACACTGAGTTACCCGGTGTAACGGTTTGGGCAAATGTAAGTGCGGCTGACCATGCGCTTGTTTGCTCATTATTAAAGTCTTTATTGTCGGCATAGTGCAGGCGATACTCCAAATTACCGGAGCCTCCGGAACCCGCATCAGCTCTATGGGTAATTTGCCCATTGGTATCAGGCACACAAACATCGTTGTTTACCGGAAAGGTAGATTTTGCTGCAATTAGCTCCGGACAGCCCTGCCAATTTGAGCTTCCGGCGGTATTCAGACATTTGTCATTGGCGTTGTTCACTCCGTCCTGGTCATCATCTTTTTGCGATTCGGAACAACCATTGCCGTCAACGGTTTCACCGGCAGGGGTATTGTCGCATTGGTCTAAATTATCCTTAACCCCATCGTTATCCGTATCGCGCTGGGAAGCCGAACAACCCACCGAATTGACGGTTGCACCGGCAGGCGTGTTAGGGCACTGGTCGCGTGTATCGGCTATGCCATCATTGTCGCCGTCGGGTGGTGGCGCGGGGCCATCGCCTCCATCATCGCCTCCGCAGCTTTGAAAACTTAAAGTCAATGAGAAAAGAGTAGCTATAAGTAATAACTTCTTCATCATTGCAGCAATATTTTTTGATTTGAATATCCACCGTCCATATCAACGATCTGAATCATATATATTCCTGAAGGAGCAGCCGGTATTTCAAACTGCTCTTTAAATGGCAACACATCTATAAGTTGGCCAACGCTATTGTACACCTTTATCGTTTTCAACTGAGCATAATCCGGAATCTGGCAAGCCGAAATTCCAGGTTTCAGCTCAAAGCTTATAGTTCTTCCGGCAACAATTGTGGTAGTACTTGTTGTAAATATGCCGGCAACATCAGGCTCTATCACATTAAATCTGGCCCTAAATATTTCCCGGTTGTCAAGGTTCAACACAAGCCAATAAGAACCTTTTTCCAAATTATTGACCGTTGATTGCGTATTACCCGAAAAAGTACCCGTTGTGTTGAAAGTAACATCAATGCCATCAATACTATAAGGTAAATCTGTGGCTATTTGATTATCAAATTGCAGGTTTCCTTTCTTACCCGGGCATGAGGGGTCAGTAACGGTAAAACTTACGGCATCAGCAGCTAATGGACAGCCGTCAAGCGTAGGTGGCCCCGGATCATCAGGGCAGGTATCATCAGCATTTATTACACCATCGCCGTCGTCATCATTATTGGCACAACCATTGTCCTGAACCGTTACGGTGGCGTTGCATTTGCCCGTATTGCCCGAATAGTCGGTAACAGTTAATAATACCGTGTTGACTCCTATATTACTGCAATCGAAGTCCGTTCTGTCAAGCACCATAGAAGCAATTCCACAATTATCAGATGAGCCATTATCTATTTGTGCAACGCTGATAGTTGCAGTACCTGTTGCATTTAGCGTGAGGGTAAGATCCTGACATACAGCAGTAGGATCCAAGCCATCTTCAACGGTAACTGTAGATATACATGTATCCTGGTTTCCATTGCCGTCATCGGCCGTAAGGGTTACGGTATTAGGTCCTACATCAGCGCAGGTAAACGAAGTTTTATCAATGCTTATGTTTGTTCCAATTGAACCATTATCCACGTCAGCTGTACTTATCGTAGCATTACCGGTGGCATCTAACTGAATTGTAATATCCCGGCAAGAGGCACTTACACATGTGATTGCCGTCATAAGTCCCCGGCTACAAACCGCAGTACCGGTATTCAGGTTCATAACATCTATAGCACCATCTAAGTCATCCTGAGATAAGGTACGTTTCATAACACCAGGGGCAATGGAATAATGCATCATGGCAGAATTATCTATCACATGTCCATGCTGATGTCCATGGCCTAACTCATGAGATGCTACCGATTCAAAGTCGAATTCATTACTGGCAGGTGCCCCGGGGTCAAAGTTCCAGTTCCGCTGGCTGTCGAAATTAATGTCTAACTCACTTATGATCCAGTCTATATCAGTATTTCCGGAATTAAAACACCCGGAAAACCGGCTGGTGTTTCGCCCCAGAACACCAGAAGGCAATTGATCTGTATCATCAAACATTACGATGTTAATGCCATCAGCTGCTACTCCAACCGTATCAACCGTTGTATTGGAACCTATTTTCCAGTTTATTCCACTGGCACATTTCCAAAGATCCAATGATCGAGTGAAAGCCTCAACCGCAGGCGTGTTGGAAGCAAAAGCACTGTTCATCTGCCAGGTGTAGCCTCCCGAGTTATCATCATCAACGTGTTGGGCCCTATACGCCACATCGGTACCGGTGGTAACGGCATCACTTTGAATGTTTATTATACTATAACCTATATCAATAGTGCTTGAGAAAAATCCTCCTGATGCAGGCCTCACCTCCAAATTATTATTTCCATCTCCGGCTTTTGAGGGTACCTGTACTTTAATCTGCGTATTCGTCCAGCTAAGTATTTCGGAATTTAAGGCCGTAATAGTACTTGAACCACCATTATCAGCATTTGCAAACCGTATGCTTCCTTTTGTAGAACCAAAGTTGTTTCCGGTAATAGTTATAATAGTTTGGGTACCGGCATTTACCATCGTTGGGCTTACCCCGCTTATCGACATAACCTCTATGTCCGGATTAAGGCTGGTCGGTTGTGGTTCAAGGTAATCCAACTGCGCCACCGCATGAAAATCAGGTAGTATGGATTGTACTTTGGAAATAAAATTATCTTTTATATTTGAAAACTTTTCGAATACGCCAAGTACTTTTCCTCTTTCTAAGTCATACTTATAAAAAGACTGCGTCGCGGCAAAGCTGTTGAAATGACTATGGGAAAGAAAAGTTGTTCTTTTCGTAGCTATGCTATTGCCACTTAATGTAAACAAACCAATATCGCCTTTCTGTAATTCAAGCCGGGGATAAACTACTTCTTTGTTCAAGCCAACCTGACCGCCGGGTACAACTATGTCAACAAAATAATCTGTTATGTTACCCTTAAAAGATTTAAAGACTTTTATCCTGTAAGCCGTATAAATATTCTTTCTGCCATCGTCCCAAAAAGACCTTTCTCCAACTACCTCGCCCTCAATAACCGCCGTAGATTTTTTCAACTGTTCTTCCAATGAAACGGGAGTCATTTGGGTAAAACCTGTTTGTACCAGCAGGCCGGCAAGAATCAATACAAAATAAATTTTCTTCATCTTCCTTTCTATCATACTTATAGCTTATTAACGGCTATTTATTACGCCATTTTAACATGCAAAACTTGCAGTTAATAGATCGGGTAGAGTTTGAAATTAACCAAATTTTTCTACCTGTGCTTTTCACATATAAAAATTCAAATAGCAAAAGGCCTTACCTACCTTTGATAAAAATTTCACTTGGACAAGCATAATTTCTACGCCGGGCCATCTGTTGTGGCAAAGGAAGTAATAGCAGAAGCTGCTGAAGGACTGTTAGATTACAATGGTAGCGGACTTTCAATTGCCGAAGTAAGCCACAGAAGTGATATGTTCGCCGCTATTCTTGATGAGGCCATTGAGCTCGTTAAAGAAATAGCCAATCTTGATGACGATTTTGCCGTGCTTTATCTTCAGGGCGGTGGCCGTCAGCAGTTTTTTCAGGTGCCGTTTAATCTTTCTACTGCCTTCAGTAAAACATACTACATCGATACGGGCAGCTGGGCACATCTCGCATCTCATGAAGCAACCTTTTTTGGTAAAGCCGTAGAAATAGCCTCATCAAAAGCAAGTAATTATCGGCACATTCCAAAGAATTTTAAAATTCCAGGCGAGGGTTCTTATCTTCACATTACGAGTAACAACACTATTTACGGCACGCAGTATCACCAATTTCCAAAATGCCAAATGCCAGTTGTAGTGGATAAAAGCAGCGATATCTTCTGTCGTGAAATGGATTACAACCAATTTGGGTTAGTGTATGCTGCCGCACAAAAAAATGCCGGTATTGCGGGCACTACTATTGTTATGGTTCGTAAATCATTACTTAAGAAAGATAGAGGAAGTATTCCAACCATGATAGATTACAACACACACATAGAAAAAAACTCTTTGTACAACACGGCCCCGGTGTTTGCTATTTATATGAGCATGTTGGTGTTGCGGTGGATTAAAGCCAAAGGAGGATTGCAATACTTCGATCTTCATAATAGAAAGAAGGCCGATCTGCTGTACAAAGAAATTGACCGTAACGGATTGTTTAAGGGGCATGCGGTTGAGAAAGACAGAAGCATTATGAATGCAGTATTTGATCTTAGAAAAAATAGCGACATAGTGCGAAAAGGCTTTTTACACATGTGTAAAAACGCCGGAATAGTTGGTATTGAAGGTCACAAGTCGGTTGGTGGTTATCGGGCAAGTATGTATAATGCACTGAAGCTGGAAAGTGTTGAAGTTTTGGTTGATGTGATGAAGGAGTTGGAGCGGACGGCAGGTTAGAGCAAATTGATACATTTTAAGAGAATAGTTTTACGTAATATTGCAATATTACGAAGATTATAATATTTGGTATTCGGATAGTGGTAGCTTCTGACTAAAATTGTCATTTTTTACGTGGTTTTCGATTAAATTACAGGCTTTTTTATCGGTTTTGAAACAAATATTGTCATTTTTATTTCAATTCTGTTATTAGTCCATTTCGAATAACTAATTGTTACTTTTGTTCTTGTGACGAAAATTTTACCTTTTTCCTGTTTCAGACCATCACGTTCTCTTGTAAACAAATTTGTTTTACGTCCTTCTGACTTTAGTGTTCTGGAACGTTCAGAGAACATTGAAAAGCTTTTAGGGCGAAGCATATATTCAATTACACAACCCGAACTCTTTAACAAAGATTATGAAGCAGGTAAAAAGCAGTTTAGTCATTTGTTCAGAAAAGGATTTATTTTCCCTGAGATCAACCCGCACATGTATATCTATCAAATTGATACGGGAGAGTCAAAGCACCGCGGTTTAGTTTGTGCACAGCAAATACACGAAAACACCAACCGGGAAATACTGGGTCACGAGAAAACCAGGGAACGAACATTAGATTACCTGAATAACCGGATGTCTGAGTTGAGGTTAAACAGCAGTAATATCTTCTCCTTTTTTAATGACTCGGAAGGAGTTGATGAAACAATGGAAGAATACACTTCGAAGTTTAGTCCGGATATGACCTTTAACACCCCGGATGACTATGAACATACGATATGGAAGATCGATTATCAGGATACCATTGACTCGCTCCAGGACAAGTTTACACAAATACCGCAGGTGTTTCTTGCCGATGGTCACCACCGGTTGGCTACCCTGCAGCAGGTTTTCATTGATTTGAATGTATCTGAAGAAAAAAGAAAACTGGTAAACATTCTTTTTCCGGCATCAAAAGTTAATGTAATGGCTTTTGCAAGGTTGATCAGAGATATAGACGAGCAGGATCTCGCAAATTTTGAAAATAAGCTCAATGTATATTTCGAAGAAAGTGTTAACGACCATTTTTTTACCTATAAAATCTATCGCAGAGATGGCTGGAAGAACTACTCCCTTAAACAAGCGATCACGTCAAATTTCAAAAAAACCGGAATTGACTATTTAAAAGCCTTTGACCAATATTTTCTAAAGCATATTTTCGGGATAAACGACCAACGATCTGATGACAGGGTTTTATTTTTTAAGGATACGAACGGGCCGGGGGAAATGGAGCGGCTGGTTGACAAAAAACGCGTACAACTTGCCGTCAGATTAAAGCCGATTACCATAGGTGACATCATGCAGGCAGCCATTAAAGGAATTGATCTGCCTCCGAAATCATCTTTATTTGAACCGAAGCCAAGACACGGGCTTTTTATTACGCAGTTTTAATCTGAGTTATTAGTTATAAGTGAAAGATAATAAAGTAGCCCACGATCTGTTATTCAATTTTTTGGAAAGCAGGGTTAATGCATACAATAACAGGGATTTCATTCCTTCCGACCCCATCTCAATCCCCCATCAATTCACCAAAAAGCAAGACAGGGAAATAAGTGGTTTGTTTGCAGCTACTCTGGCCTTTGGCAGAAGAAGTGTTTCCATTACCAAAGCGAAGCAGCTAATGAAATTGATGGGAAATGAACCGCACAAATTCATTGTTAACCACAAAGAAAAAGACCTTAAGCCCTTTACCACGTTTGTCCATCGTACTTTTCAGCCAACGGATGTTTTGCATTTCATTCATAAACTAAAATTGATCTATGTTGAATTCAACTCGTTAGACGATTTCTTTTCAGCTCAGATTAATGGAAACGAAAACAAAGTGGAACAAGGACTAACCGCACTTCACAACTTCTTCTTTTCTTGTGAAGATGATCCACTTCGCAGTCGTAAACACCTGCCATCACCCGCCCGAAAAAGCACTTGTAAGCGACTTAATCTGTTCCTGCGCTGGATGGCGAGAAAGGATAATGCAGGCGTAGATTTTGGCATTTGGCACTCGCTGGCACCGAAGGATCTACTTATTCCTTATGATGTGCATGTGGAGCGGCTGGCTAAACATCTCGGCTTGGTCACTCGAAAATCCCGTGATTGGAAAGCGGTCATGGAACTTACTGAGAACCTTAAACAATTTGATGCGGGTGATCCGGTGAAGTACGATTTTGCTTTGTTTGGAGAAGGAGTTGGCAGTATTGAGTAGTGCGACTTTAGGTTCAAGAGCCAAGACTTTTCAATGGCAATATCAATGGCAATATCAATCAAAATGAAAATCAAAACGAGAAGCAAAACTCTGTGTTACTCTGTGCCAAACAGAGTGTACCTCTGTGGTTAATACCAATTAATACAGAGTAGTATGATTTTAGAATCAAGATTCAAGAACCAAGACTTTTCAATGGCATAACAACTTCAATATCAATAGCCCCCCTGGGATATCTGCGTAAATCTGCGGAAAAGCTTTGCGCCGTTGCGGCGTTGCGAGAAAAAAACTGCAAAAGAACTTCTCAACTTCAATCTTTCTCGGTAGCCTTTCCCACCTTTCAAGGGGGGAATGTCCGAAGGGCAAGGGGGGGTAAATAGCAAATTAGTACAGAGTACTAAGATTTGAGTAATGAGATTTTCAGAGCCAAGAGTCAAGACTTTTCAATGGCAATATCAATCAAAATGAAAATCAAAATGGTGAACCGGTGGCCCATCACTCCTCACTTAATCACTCTTCACTCAATAAGTACGGAGTACTAAGATTTGAGTACAGAGACTTTTAGAGTCAAGAGCCAAGACTTTTCAATGGCAATATCAATGTCAATATCAATCAAAATGAAAATCAAAACGAGAAGCAAAACTCTGTGTTACTCTGTACCAAACTTCGCGTACTCTGTGGTTAATACCAATTAATACAGAGTGGTATGATTTTAGAACCAAGATTCAAGAATCAAGACTTTTCAATGGCAATATCAATGGCAATATCAATCAAAATGGTGAACCGGTGGCCCATCACTCCTCAATAAATCTCTCTTCACTCAATAAGTACGGAGTACTAAGATTTGTGTATAGAGACTTTTAGAGTTAAGAGCCAAGACTTTTCAATGGCAATATCAATCAAAATGAAAATCAAAATGGTGAGTCGGTAGCCCATCACTCCTCAATTAATCTCTCTTCACTCAATAAGTACGGAGTACTAAGATTTGAGTACAGAGACTTTTAGAGTTAAGAGCCAAATCGCCGCCGGTCAATTAAGAGCCTGCAAGATATTAACCCAAGTTCGATAAACCTTATCTTAGTCAGACTGACCCATGAAATATAATTTACTACTGTTTTTAGCCATACTGGTTTTGGTGAGTTCTTGTACAAGTATTCCTTTGGTAATGCAGAACGGACAAACTGAACGCATTACCGGTGTTAAAGACTATTTTAAAACGTCAGAAATACTGAATAAATATTTTGTAGGATTTGCCTTGTACGACCTGGAAAAGGATGAATACATCTTTGAGCAAAACAGCCGCAAATTTTTTACACCTGCATCCAACACCAAAATACTCACCCTTTATACCTCGCTTAAATATTTGGCCGATTCTATTGCCTGGATGAATATCTATAAAAATGGTGATAGCACCATTTATGCACCGTTGGGTGACCCTACATTTCATCATCCCGATCTGAAAACCGATAAGCGTATTGCTGAATTCTTTAGCACACAGCCCAAAGGAGATACCATTCTACTTACCCTCAACCATTTTAAAGATGAAGTTTACGGAAGCGGATGGGCCTGGGATGATTATCAGGATTACTATCAGCCGGAGAAAAGCCCGTTTCCTGTTCACAGCAATTTAGTGACCATTGAAAACGGAAAAGTCAACCCCGGGTGGTTAAATGCAGAAGTATTTGTCAATCCTGAGATGGAACGATCTTACCAAAGGCATAAGGATAAAAATAGATTTACCGTAAAAGATGTGTCTAAAACCTATCATATTCCTTTCAAAGTAGATGAAGAAGTTTACAGAGCATACTTTAAAGCACAGGGTAAAGAGCTGAAGATAGCAGCTTCAAACCCTACGCACGAGAAGCTGATTACAACTATATACAGCTGCCTTGCTGACAGCGCTTACACCTTGTTAATGCAGAATAGTGACAATCATATTGCCGAGCAATTGTTGCTTCAGGCAAGTATGTTAAAGCTGAGGGTGATGAATTCCCGCGCTATAATCGAATACGCTTTAGATGACATTTTTAAAGCAGTACGCAGTGAAATAAGATGGGTTGACGGCAGCGGTTTGAGCAGGTACAACCAAATAACTCCGAGAGCATTAGTTGAGATCACCAACTATCTCGTTGACGAAATCGGCCTGGAGCGTACGCAGCAAATTTATCCGGCGGGCGGACATTCGGGTTCCATTAAAAATTGGTATAAATACACTCCGCCGCGAGTATTTGCCAAAACGGGCACTCTACGCCACAATCATAACTTAACCGGTCTGGTACAGGCCAAAAGTGGCAAATGGTACGTCTTTAGCTTTATGAACAACAATTTCACTATCCCTTCTTCCAAGGTTAAAACAGAGATGCAGAATGTGCTGCAGGTAGTTGTTGAGTTGTATTGAGGTTGACGTTTTTTTGATGCTTCAGGAAAAATTGTTTTGCTGAATTCAAGTCTTCAATGGAATAGTTGACTATTTAAATTTATAAGATATACCCATTTTAAAAAACCTGCCAAAAACAGATTGTTGCTGACTGATGCTGTAGGTAGGGAATATAAAATCCTGAACAAAAAGATCATCATTTAACACATTATCTAAATTGGCACCAACATGCCACCTATTTTTTGTGAAAGTTATGCCCGAATTCATCTGAAAAAAATCACTATTGGTCGTTCGGTTAAAAAGAACATACCTGCCATATAGATTAACGTACAGCAACTGTGGAATAAGCTCATACTTTGGTGCTGCGGTAAAGGAATACATTGCGCTTTGAGTTGTTGTGTTGGTAAGCTCATTATTGAAGTTGAAAATGGTATATTTTGGATAAATGAAATAATTAAGTCTTTTTTGCACATCGTCATCTCTTAGTTTTAATCCCAACAGCCATCTTCTTGTAGTTGTTTTATATGTACTATTACCTGATAAATTTTGGTTTGTATTGATCAAAGCTTCCGGTTCCAGAATAATTTTCAATGCCGATTTATCAAAACTCTTGGTAAATATCAACGAATAGATCTGATAGTTACTTTCCAACTGGTCCGTTTGTTGAATGATGAAGGGATTGTTGATATCAGAACTTATGGTATTAAGGTTGTTGGCTTTGCCCGTTAGAAAGTTGATGTCGGCTGTTAAATTAAGTGCATCAAATTTTCTATATACACCGGCATTGATAACCCGTTCCCTTACAGGTTCTACGGATTGGGCTTTTGTTTGAATGGATTGAAAGTTCAACAATTTATCAGCTAAAATTCTTTTCATTAAAGGAAAGGAGGCCAACCTGTTGTTGTAGCCCAAACTAATTTCCATGTTTCTTAGAGAATAAGCTCCATTAAAAGAATAATTCCCGCCTGTTTTTTTTGCCGTTTCAGCTATATAAATAGGATATTGCAAAAACGCTATACCGGCTTTGTTTGAAAAGGTAAAATTTGCCATTTGGAAACTATGGCTTATCTCGGGCCTAATGGTTCGGGTTGACTCTGCTTTTAATAACTGATTATATGATGTTAGAGCTATGTCGTTTTCCCTATTACTAGCTTGCGAAGCGTATTTAAGCCTATGGCTCTCATAAAGACTACTCAAACCTATTTCGCCCATTTTAGCGTTTATTTGAAGTAAGGGCTGTATAAAAAAAGTAGTGATGTTAATATCTTCGTTTTGCCCGAAATGGAAAACGGCATTACCGGCATCGTCCTTTAAAAAAGACGTATATCCCAAATTGTTGTGCCGCAAAGCACTTTGCTTATTTATGACGGTATTCGCAAAAGAAGACTTTAATTCTATACCCAATTTTGAAGAGAATTTTTTCTGCAACAAAAGGTTGGTGTACCAGTTAGTTCCTTTTTCATTGGTGCTGAATGCATGATCTGTCAGGGACTCTGTTGCAGAGTTGGTAAAAGCTCTGTCAGGTTTACTGTACACAAGATTAACATCAAAACGAGCTTTTAAATTGGATTTGTCGTACTTCAACTCTACTTTGTTTTTGCTTGAAGTCAGTTTTTCCTTTGAGTTTTCCGAAAAGCTATTGGTATTGGCATAGTTAAATTGTTGATCATACCTCCTGCTTTTAAGCAATTTATCAAATGCATTATATGTGCCCACCAAAACAGAGAGTTCATCATTGACCGTAAGGCGTGAGGTAAAGCCAGCCACATTACGATTATAACTATCGAAACCGTTATCAAAACCAAAAATCTCCGAGTTATATGCTTCTTTTTCGGTAAGTGTTTGAAAATCGCTTGGCAATTCAAACAATTTTTCAAAAGCTTCGCGCCCCAGGTTTCTTATATATTTTAAAGAAATGGTTTGCTCACCAAAATCATCTTTTTCGGCAAAGGCATGTGCCTTAAATATCTTTTTAAGAGAAAACACATTGGCATAGCCTCCTAATTGCGGCTTGTTTAAATACCCCGCTGTGGCCCTGGCTTTTCCAAACCATGCTTTTTTAAGCTCCTGTTTAAGTTTAATGTCTAACACCACAAAATCACCGGTATCCAAAAGATCGTCTTTTAGTTTATCATTTTGTTCTTTAAAGCGCACTTCCACATTGTCTATCTGCGTGGGATCTAACGATTTTGTAAGAATACCGGCTCCTGCATCAGTAACCTCTTCACCGTCTATTAAAACTTTGTCAACGGCCTTGCCATCAACCACTATTTCACCGTTGGCTTGTATTTTAATACCCGGTATTTTACCCAGTACTTGCTCCAGGCTTTGATCGTTGGTTTTGGTCCAATGTTCAATGTTATAAATGGTTGTATCTTTTTTAACTACAATGGGTTGCCTGGCTTTTACTATAACCGATTCCAGTTCGTTGTTTTTTTCTACCATGTAAAAAGACACATTAACTTTTTGATGGCTGTTTTCGGCAATTAATACCTGAACGGTATCCGGTTCGTACAATAAATGACGGGCAATAATATCATACGCACCAATGGCAAGGTTTTCTGTCATAAAAAATTGACCCCGCTCATCAGCAAGGGTATAATTAACTATGGAATTTGAATTGGCTTTGTTTAGTGTAACAGACACAAAGCCGATGGGCAGGCTGTCTTTGGCTTGTTGAATATATCCTTTGATCTCAATTTGGCTTTTTACTGTACTTCCAAAACCGATCAATAAGCAAGTTGAAAAAAAGAGTTGTTTTATAGTCTTAAACCAATATTTCACACACAATCCGTTATTTGAAAACGCCTGCAAGTTTCTTGTAGTTAAAACGGTGTTTCTTCCTTTCCCGTTTTAGCCATGCCTTATTTATCTTATTTTGTCTGATAATCTGATCTTTACTAACCCTAATTCCACCTTCGGGTTTCGAAATTTCCGGCACTTTATCAAAAGTAATGGATGTTAGTGTAAAGAATACGTTCTTCCGTCTGGAATGTTCCAGCCTTACTATAAGGCCGGGTAAACCATAATACCTATCAGGCCCGGCACTAACCGGAATCTCCTCAGTAAACCATGCAATGGCATCACCGTAATCCCATGTTTCTCCTGGGGCCTTCAAATATGCGGGGGTTACTGCCTTGCGCACTTTATATCCATTAATTGTTTTGTATTCATCTTTTATTACCCACTCCAGGTCCGCTTGCCATTCTGCAATCAAAGGGGTTCCATCTTTTTGAATGGCTTTTTCAGTAATTGACCCATTCCATTTATAACAAAACTCATAATGACTAGGGAAGTGGAAATATTTAGTATTGTCATTATCAGTTGACCTCGTATAATCTTTATGGAAAACAAACAATGAAGCCCCGTTATTCACTATTAAATCATAGCTGTTTTTATATCCACCATAACTTGAATATTCATAGGTTGCAATAAACTCTGTTTGAGCGAAACTATAAGAACAAATCAGTAACAAAACAACTGGTAATAGAGCACTTTTTAAAACGGGATTTAAGTCATTCATAAATCTATCTATATTTCTTTTTTTGCGCTTTCAGCCACTTTCTGTCAATTGAGTTTGGGAACTGAGCTTCTTTCTTACTCACTTCGATGGCGTTTTTATAGGTTGTGAAATTCTCTGTTGATTTATAGGAAATAGATGCTAGTTTAATCAGTTGACCTTTACTAACTTGAACTTGAACTACAAGACCGGGTAATCCCACATATCTAAGTGGGCCGGTGCTTATGGGTATGTCATTTGTAAACCATGCAGTGACTTTCTTTCTTTTTCCGTTAAAGTAATTAATAAATTCTCCTTCTGCCTTTTGGCAATTAAACTTGCCGATCTTCTTTGATTCATTTAATATCGTCCACTCCATATCATTTTTATACTCACCTTTTACCACTGTTTTCTTGTCATCTAAGACTCTATATTGTGAGATCATTTCTGTTTTCAGGTTATAATCTATTTGGGAATGCGCGTAATCAAATTGTAGTTTAAAACCGTCTTTTGCCAATGATTTTTGCTCTTGTAAATAGATAGACTGCGATTTTCCATTACTATATAAAAGTGTAATGTTAGTTTCGTTAACCAAGCCTTTGAATGTAAGTGCCTTAGAATATATCGCTTTAAAAGTGTTCTGTGCTGTACAAAAAAAAGTTGGCACGCTGAATAAAAAAGCAACAACAAATAATTTTAATAAGCGTGTCATATCAGATAAGTTTTACTTAAAAAACCACGGCCATATTTGGCCGTGATTATAACAGTCTCCTTCCAATCGCCTACTGTAATGCATCAATTGTGTCTTCCAACAATTTTTTGCAATCGCAGAACCAACAACTGGTAGTAACCGTGTTACCATCATCTGTTGTTATGGTTACTGTGCAACGCAAGGCATCGTCCTCAACTACTTCATCCACCGTTACAACATTCCCAGTAGGTTCAATAGATGAGCCGGAACTCGGCATTATAAAAGACATCAAACCTAATGCCAAACAAAAAAAACCAATTCTTAAAACGTTTTTCATAATAATACATTTTACTTTTGAATAAATAGTGTTGAAGTATGGCTGATGAAAGTGGCTGCAGCTATTTAAACACTTATGAAACCGTTTCTTCAACTGTCACTGCATATATATATATATATATATATATATATATATATATTGGTAATTCCAAATTATATAGTGGTTTTTTTGTTAAATTTTTAAAATTTCTAACTAAAAGAGTGTTGTAGCTTGTGGCTGTAGTTTAACATTGCGTTGATATTAATAGTTCATACCTGTCGGGTATGGCCTTGTACTTAGCATAGGCCTGAATGTCTTCTACCGACCTTTGAGCAAACTCATTTAGGAAGTTTCTACTGGTTTTTAGCGTTTGTTTTAGCTTAAACCAATTGAGGTATTGCTGTAAGTATTTGGTGGATACTCCCCAAAACTTATTATCCAACCATTTTTTCACTCTGTTATGGGTTGAGTTAACATGCTGAATATGGTAGAGACCCTGCTTAACCCTCTGTTTCATATCTGCCCTTAAAGGATGATGTTCCAGATTATTGTCTATGGCAAAACCTTTATAACTTACATGAGAGTCTGTACACAAAATAGTTTGTGCTGTAACTCTATGTCCAATAGAGTTTGCGATATCTTTTTTCTTTATCCTGCCGGTGGTGGCTACTGTTAATTCCATATGTCGTTTTCTATCCTGGGTAACAATGACGGCTATATGATCATTATTAACCCCTTTCTTGCTGGAAGAACCGCCTCGTTTACGCGGCTTTCTATCATTTACATCCATGCCTTTTTCTGAATGTAGAAAGAAAGTCTCATCGCTTTCAGTAATACCGGTAAAGCTATCTGTATCATTATCATCAAAAGATGACAACACCTTATGTCTCCAATCAAAAGCCGTCTTCTTATTGATGTGAAGCTTCTCCTTTATCTTGTCCAAACTCTGTTCCTTTGCCATCAACTGCAAATAATCATCTATCTTATCCTTTTTATGAATACCTGCCATCCAAGTGCCGGTATATTCCGTAAAACTGCGATTGCAAGACTTACATTTATAACGTTGTGCACCTTTGTCTATACCAAACTTGACATATTTTGAGTGACCGCAATGAGCACAACAGCCTTGCTTGTTGTTTAACAAATGTCTTCTCATTTGCTGGCATTTGGGCAGAAAATGCTCATCTTTCACCTGTTCAAGTTCTCTTAGAAGATTCTCTTGATCTTCAGTTGAAAGACCCATGAAATAGGTTCTTATCTCTTCTTTTTTCATACTCCTAAGATAATAATAGCTAAATTAAACTACAGCCTAGCTTGTCTTTAAGCTATTGTCAAACAGCAGTTTATGTGACATGTAGTGTAATGATGATTCGAAACGCACCGGAAGTTATCCTATCCTATAGCATAAAAAGTTATAATTCATCATGTGTCCCGGTTGATGTAAAAACAACAAAAGCCCCGAAAAGGGGCTATTGTTTTGTTACCGAACTCTAAATAAGTTTTATAAATTACGATCTATCCAAATTCATCACCTTAACCCAGGCTTTCACAAAGTCATGCAAAAACTTTTCGCCCGAATCGGAAGATCCGTAAACCTCTGCTACCGCACGCAATTCAGAATTGGAACCAAATATAAGATCAGCGCGTGTGGCTGTCCATTGCAATGCTCCACTCGCCCGGTCAATACCTTCAAAAATTTCTCCCTTTTCTGAAACGGCTTTCCATTTCGTTTTTAGATTGAGTAAGTTAATGAAGAAATCATTGGTTAAGGTTCCGGGGTTTTCGGTAAATACTCCATGCTTTGAGCCATCATAGTTCGTGTTCAACATTCTCATGCCTCCAACCAGTACCGTCATTTCAGGTGCAGTAAGCGTTAAAAGTTGGGCCTTATCTATCAGCAGATCTTCTGCCCTGGCAGATTGCGATGCAGATTTATAATTTCGGAAACCATCGGCTCTGGGTTCCAATACTTCAAAGGATTCCACATCGGTCTGCTCAAGCGTTGCATCTCCGCGTCCCGGAGTAAAAGGCACAGAAATGTTATGACCGGCAGCTTTAGCGGCCTTTTCAATGGCTGCTGCACCCCCAAGCACAATTAGATCTGCCAGGGAAACGACCTTGCCCGGTTGACCATCGTTAAAGTCCTTTTGAATGCCTTCCAACTTTGTTATAACAGACTTTAACTGAGAAGGATTATTTACCTCCCAGTTAATTTGGGGTTCAAGCCGTATTCGTGCACCGTTGGCTCCGCCTCTTCCATCCGAACCACGGTAGGTTGATGCCGATGCCCAGGCCGTTGAAACAAGTTGTGAAACAGTTAGCCCTGAGGTTAGAATTTTGTCCTTTAATGCGGCGATATCTGCATCACTCAGGTTTGCATTACCTGCCGGAATCGGGTCTTGCCATATCAGTTCTTCCTCCGGTACTTCAGGACCAAGATACCGCGATATCGGTCCCATATCACGATGTGTTAATTTGAACCATGCCCGTGCAAAGGCATCCGCAAATTCATCGGGATTTTCATGAAACCTTTTCGAGATAGGTGCATAAATCGGGTCTAAACGTAAGGCCATGTCAGCCGTGGTCATAATAGGGGCGTGTCTTTTGTCGGGGTCATGCGCATCAGGTACAGCCGTGTCTGCACCTTCTCCTACGGCCACCCATTGCCAGGCTCCGGCCGGACTTTTAACCAGGTTCCACTCATAGCCGAACAAGGTATCGAAATAACTGTTGTCCCATTTTGTAGGTGTGGGTGTCCAGGCACCTTCAATTCCACTTGTTATGGAATCACCGGCCTTTCCCGAGCCGAAGCTGTTTTTCCAACCCATTCCGAGTTCTTCAATCCCGGCAGCCTCCGGCTCGCGGCCTACATGTTCCGGATTACCAGCACCGTGGCACTTTCCAAAGGTATGTCCGCCTGCCACAAGGGCAACGGTTTCCTCATCATTCATAGCCATACGACCAAAGGTTTCCCGAATGTCTTTTCCTGAAGCAATTATATCGGGTTCGCCGTTTGGCCCTTCGGGATTAACATATATCAAGCCCATTTGAACCGCTCCCAGGGGATCGTCTAATTCACGCTCACCTTTGTAACGCTTATCCCCCAGCCACTCCGTTTCATTTCCCCAGTTTATATCCTGCTCCGGTTCATAAATATCTACGCGGCCACCGGCAAACCCAAAGGTTTTAAAACCCATAGATTCCAGGGCACAGTTGCCGGCAAGGATCATCAGATCGGCCCACGATAAGCTTTTACCATATTTCTGCTTAACAGGCCATAACAGAAAACGGGCCTTATCCAAGTTACCGTTATCGGGCCAGCTGTTAACCGGTGCAAAGCGCTGATTACCCGTTGATGCACCACCGCGTCCGTCGGAAATACGGTAGGTACCCGCACTATGCCAGGCCATACGTATAAACAATGGACCGTAATGACCGTAATCGGCCGGCCACCAATCATGCGAGTTGACCATTACTTCTTTTATGTCGTTTTTAACTGCATCTAAGTCTAGCTGTTTAAATGCTTCGGTGTAGTTAAAATCCGGATCCATCGGATTTGACAACAAGGAATGTTGTCTGAGAATTCCAAGATTAAGCCGATTAGGCCACCAATCTTTGTTTGAGGTGCCACCACCAGCTGTTTGCTTTGCATGTCCGTTGTGGTAAGGACATTGATTTCCGTTTGAGTTACTCATGATTTTTTAATTTTTTACTTGATGTTCAACGCAAAAATACGGCACAGAAAACATCGATGATAACCATAGTTTAGATATAAGTATTGATACCATAGATATGTAGTATTTTAGTACGGTAAATGAACATTCAACAGTTTCAATACGTACTGGCTGTTGCCGAATTACGGCACTTCGAACGCGCTGCCGAAAAGTGTTTTGTAACGCAGTCCACTTTAAGCACCATGGTACGGAAGTTAGAGGACGAACTGGGAATAAAGATCTTTGACAGGAGAAAGAAGCCTGTTTCCGTTACCAACGAAGGTAAAGAGATCATTGAGCAAATACAGATCGTAGTGAGGGAGATCAATTCTTTAGAGAATAAGGTGCAGGAACTAAAAGGTGAAATGGCCGGGGAGCTTAAAATAGGTGTAATACCTACGGTGGCTCCGTATTTGCTGCCGTTGTTTTTGTCTGAATTTGCCCAAAGATTTTCTAAAGTGCAGATAAGAGTGCAGGAAATGACAACAGGCGAAATTCAGCGAAACCTCAAAAACAGAAGTCTGGATATTGGTATTGCCGCTATACCTCTTGAAGATCTCGCATTGCAGGAAATAGCTTTATACGATGAGCCTTTTCTATTGTTCGACTGTTTTTCAAAAGCGGGGAACAACACCAAAGTAGGCATAAAAGACATTGACTATTCTCACTTGTTGCTGTTAGAAGAAGGTCATTGTTTCAGAACACAGGTACAACAGTTGTGTAAGTTATCCAAAGTACAGGATGAATATCCCATGAACTTTGAATTCAGGGCGGGTTCCATTGACAGTTTAATACGCTTTACTAAGGTGCATAAAGGCATTACTCTGTTGCCTCATATGGCTACTCTTGATCTAAGCAAGGCAGACAAAAAACGTATAAAGGCGTTTAAGGCACCAATTCCGTATCGGTCGGTTGGGTTGCTGGTGCATAAGTACTTTGTGAAAAAACGATTGTTACGCGAGATTCAAAACACCATACAAGCCGCCATATCTCTGAAACTTATTAAAATTCCCGGAGGAAAATTGTTTAAGCCTGTAGGGTGAATTCCCGGCTAAATGGTATCAACTAAAAATTAATCAAAAAGCGGCCTGTATTTACCTCTCCAAAAATACATTAAATAAATATTTAGTATTGCGACGATCAAGGCCGGCCACATATTTTTAATGTCACCATTAGAAAAATTAAAAATCAAAAAGGCAACGGTAAGCGGAAAAAGAACAATAAGTACAAATGGCGTCCATTTGTTGAGTAGTAAAAACACGCCCACTATAATCTCAAATATGTAAAGTGCAGGTAAATAAGCAGCCACCGAATCAATAAAATCCCTGGTATTTTCAGGCATTTTACCATAACTTCCGGGAATGAAATGGAGGAATTGATTAAGGGCATATATGATGAGAAACAGACCAAGTAAAATCCGGAGCCATTTTTCTGTTTTATGTTCGCTTTTCATAATTATTAAGACTAAAATTTACGATAAATAATTCACACCTTTAAGTTAGTGCCTATTGCCATCTTTTCAATGCTGGATATAAGATTATTCTTGTTTTGCAGAAAGAATTTTGGATTAAAGATTATCCTGTTAAAAAAGCCCCATCGCGATGATGAGGCTGTTATTTAGACTTTACTGACAAAACTTTAGAAACTAATGGCTGCTTCAAACATCAATCCATTAAACTTTCCATCTTCAAATATGCTACCTGCAGCATATCCATCATGCCTTTGATTTACATATTCTGTTTTCATTAGAATATTCTTTGTCATAAACCAACCAGCTCCAATTTGAGTTCTTGAAATATCAATTTCATTTCCGCCTACTTGTTCACTTCCAACCGTATTATACCTGCCGCCTATAAAGAATTTTTCATCCGGGCCGAGTCGGTAAATAACTTCACCGGCAAATTGATTTGCTGTTCTTTTATCCGGTTCGGCGGTTGCTTTACCCTTGGCAGATTCAATTGTTCCAAAGACTTCCAATCCTTTATATTTCACAAACGGATTGAACATAAAAGCGGTTATTTCGTTATTTAGCCCCGGGTTATATCTGCCCGATCTAAAATTACTTCTCGCAGAAGCATCTTCATCTTCCAAAACAAGATAGTATCGTGAGCCTGCCCGGTCGGCACTATACAGATATGAACGGCGCACTTTACCCGTATGGTAAACAGAACCTGTTAATCGTAACCTAAGGTCATCGTTTACCTGATCATCGTAACCAAATTTGGCCAATAATGAAGCTCCTCCGGTATCCGGATTAGCTACATCCTGATTGAGTTTACCATTGGAAATACCCAGCATACCCAAAAAACCGTTATTTCTATAGTACATCTCAGCGCCTACTTCAGTAGTAAATGCATCCATAATTAAATTACCAACAAAAGGATTGTGTACGGTTTGTGCATTATCACTTCTTCTAAAATGGGCATCGCCATAGTTGTTCTCCATGTGGCCTATTTTAATAGTAGCATGGTCCATAAACCCTTCAGCGAAACCTTCGTCAATAAAATCAAGTTTATCTATTTGAAGGTAACCACCTTTAACATACGGCTCAGGGTGGTGGCGCGATGATAAATAAGTGCGCAAGTGCATGCGTACTCCATCATGCAGGGCAACATCCAAATCCAAATTAGCCGTTGCAAGGTTAAAGTTGTGCCCTATTTCTTTTAGATCAACAGCTCCTGAATTTTCATGATCCAGAGCCTGAAACTGTAGAGTTGATGATCCTCCTACGCGTACTTTCACACCATCAAAAGTGGACTCGGTGTCTTTCGGGCTTTCAAAAACATTAAGTCCATTTTTATCCGGTTCGCGGTAGTTATCCAAGCTTCTGTTGATTTGTGCCGTAACATTAATGCCAAGTAATACAACTGTGGTTGTCAATAATGCTTTAATCAGAGTTCTCATGTTTATATGTTTTATGTTTTGTTAATTAGTGAAAAAATGAGTTAAATTTTAATGTGATGTCATCTCCTGTTTTAATCGTTCCCAATAATGCTGTAGGAGGATCGACATTAAAGTCGGTCATTCTTATATGTTTTTGGCCAGTTAAATTCAATTTCTGACCATCTTTTTTCAAAATAAATTTTATAGCAACCGGTTTTGTTACGCCCGCTACGGTCAAATTGCCAAGTATGGTTACATCGTACTTGCCGTTTCCAAGGTCCTTAACATCCTTTGTGCCGGTATATTTGAATGTGATGGTTTTGTATTCCGATGTTTTCAGAGCTTTGTACGTGTTCTTATCCATTTTGGTTTTACCGCTTTTTAAGCTTTCGGCTTGTATAACCATTTCCAATTTATTTATATGCGGCTGGTCTGCAAAATCGATCGAAATGGTACCGCTTTGCTGCTCTGCTACTACCTCCCAGTCATGCAGGGTTGATGTGCCAAAAATACTAAAAGATGAATTAGAATTTAATTTAAGTTCTTGGCTAAATGTTAAATTTGTTATGGAGATTAAAAAAACTATTTTACTTATGATTTTCATTGCGTTGTTTTTACTTAGGTAGTACTATGCAAATTTATTGCCAAACCGTTTATATTCCCACAAAATCAATAAGAATTGACACAAAAACGGATTAATTTTTTAAAGGCGGGGATTACACATATTATGTGAAGAACTAAAACCCCTATTTAAGTCAAATCAATTTTGATTAACTTTTGTCAATAAAATAATAATAATTAAATAGATATAAAAATCATTCGCTCTGCCGGCACTGGCATTAACCCTATTGAATAAGCACAGGAAAGATGGTGCAGATCGTGGAATTTCTGATTTTCACTCCCGTAATAATCCGTAAAACCATGCTTGTTGGTATTACCTTTCCCACACCTCCGTTAATTGTCTATTTCCTTTTTAGGTTCGCACATTAAAGCCTGTTAGATTTGCGGAGCATTTTAGTAAAAATTCTATGACGGCACGACAAAGTCTTGTTTCCAGTTTATATGATATAGGCGTAATTAAATTCGGAGAGTTTAAGCTGAAAAGCGGTGTGGAATCACCCTTTTATATTGATCTGAGGCCGATGGTGAGCTATCCTCAACTGCTTAACCAGTTGGCCGAACTGCTGTGGGAAAAGATAGCAGTTATGGACTGTGATTTTATATGCGGTGTACCCTATTCGGGTATTTCTTTTGCATCGGCTGTAGCGGTTAATTATGATAAACCCATGCTTACCAAGCGTAAAGAACGTAAGAAGTACGGCACTAAAAAACAGGTAGAAGGAGATTTTAAGGCCGGAGACAAATTGGTGTTAATAGAGGATGTTGTGAGTAGTGGTGCCAGTTTGTTAGAAACCACCGATGTTTGTGAAGAAGAAGGCTTGAATGTAACGGGAGCCGTTGTGGTTATAGACCGGCAACAGGGTGGTTGCGATGTTCTGCGCCAGAGAGGATTGCGGGTTGAAGCCCTTTTTAATGTATCGGACCTGTTAGATATTTTAGTGGATACGGGCAAGATAGGTGAACAAACGGCCACGGAAGTGAAGAACTTTGTGCAGAACAACAAGATCACCACATCTAAACAGGCGCGTAAGCAGTTCAGGTATAACTATAAAGAAAAACAAAACGCTGCATACCACAAAAGCACACAGCGGTTGCTGAACATTATGCTGAGCAAGCAAAGCAATTTGATCTGCTCTGCCGATGTAAGCTCTAAATCAGAACTCATTACCCTGGCAGATAAAGTAGGGCCGCATATTTGTGCTCTAAAAACCCATATTGATGTTGTTCATGATTTCGATAAAGATCTGATCGTTCAGTTGAAGGACCTTTCGCAACGTCACAACTTTCTTCTTTTCGAAGACCGCAAATTCTCCGACATAGGTAATACGGTGCGCTTGCAGTTTATAAGCGGACACTATGATATACCCAATTGGGCAGATATGATAACCGTTCATTTAACCGCAGGCCAAAGTGTGGTAGAGGCCTTGGAAGCATCGGGCAAATTAGACAATACAGCTCTTGTAGGCATTGTTGGCCTTTCCACTTCCGACACCCTCACAGACAAAGGTTACGTTCAGCATGCGTTGGAAATTGTGTTGAACAAAAAAGAACACTTTGCAGCTATTGTAGCACAGCAAGATCTGCTTGGCGAAGAAGCCGGAATTTTGCAGTTTACACCGGGAATAAACTTAGCTGCGAGAGGCGATGCTCATGGTCAGCAATACAATACTCCAAAACATACCTTTGCACAAAGAGGTACCGATGTAATTATTGTTGGCCGTGGTATTTACCAGGCCGATGATCCGGCAAGTGCGGCGGCAGATTATCAACGGGCAGGTTGGGAGGCTTATGAAAACAGTTTAGTATAATTGATGGAGATCTTATACCAAAATTAATTACTGATCCTATTCCTGGGGCCCGGCTCTACATGCTCATTTAAATAATTGGTTAGCAACGTATATAAATGCCTTCGTGTGTTCTTACCTTCATAGATGCCGTGGCTGCGGTTAGGGTAGCTCATCATATCAAACTGTTTGTTGTGTTTAATGAGTTCGTTTATCACACCTTCGGCATTTTGGTAATGTACGTTATCATCACCCGTACCATGCACTATCAAAAGATTTCCTTCTAAACCTTTTGCATAAGTTACAGGCGAACCATCGATAAAGTTTTGCATATCATCCTGAGGCAAACCCATGTATCGCTCGGTATAAATATTATCGTAGTACAACTGATTCCCGACGGGAGCAACCGACATACCGGTGGTATATATTTCCGGGTATTTGAACATCAGGTTTAACGTCATGGAGCCGCCACCGCTCCACCCCCATACAGCCGTTCTGTCGGCATCAAGGAAATCCCATTTCAGTACTTCTTTAGCTGCTTTGGCCTGGTCGTTGGCGTTAATTCGTCCAATTTGCTTGTAAATGCTTTTGCGCCACTCACTACCCTTTAAACATGGTGTGCCCCGGTTATCCATGGAAATAATTACGTAGCCTTGCTGGGCAAGCATTTTATTCCACATACCGCTCCATGAATTCTGTGCAACCGCTCCCCACGGTTCGCCATATACATAAAACAGAACAGGATATTTTTTGGTTTTGTCAAAACCAACCGGATACATGATCTTACCATCTATTTCAATACCGTCTTCTGTAGTTACGGTAAACATTTCTTCATCGGGCAGAGCAAGTTGGGCTAACTTCTTATTGTATTCTTTATTGTCAACATAAGTTTTTAAGGTATGGTGATTGGAAAGGTTAACCAATCTCGTGGTTGGCACATCTTTAATGCTGGAATGATTGTGAAAGGCAAACCTTCCGTTCGGTGAAATGTTATAATTATTCATGCCCTTATACGAATCAGGCGTTAGCTGTTTGTCCTTTTTATTACCTTTCAACGGAACGCTGTATAAATATCTTTCCGTACTGGTTTTAGGCGATGCCATGTAGAACAAATGCTTACCGTCATTGCCAAGCACAGATGCTACATCGTAGGTATTGGGAGTAAGTTGGGTAACCTTGCCCGTTTTAATATTCACCTTTCTAACATGGCGCCATTTACCATTTTCGCTCATTCGAAGGAAATACTTCCCGTCTTCAACAATTTCCAGATCTTTCATTCCCCAACTGTTGCTCACTGCATCGGGATAGCTGATATCAACCCAGGTATCCTCCTTCTCTATGTACAACTTTTTAAGATCTTTGCTGGTAATATTGTATTTCCATACCGTTAGTTTATTCTGAAGGCGATTGAGTTGCTGTATTAATAGTTCATCATCATTGATCCATTGCATTCTCGGCAAGTAATTATTGTCTGCTTCACCGGGAATGGGTATCCACTCGATCTTTTTATTTGCAATATTTACCGTGCCCACTTTGGCTGATGCGGGTTTATCGCCAACTTTAGGGTATTGTAAAGGGATGATCTTAGAGTAAACCGAATCGGTGTTATTGATCATATAGAAGGTGCCAATGTTAGAGGCATCTAACTGCCAAAAGGCGATATGCCTACTATCAGGGCTCCACCTAAAACCATCACGACAACCCAACTCTTCTTCATATACCCAGTCAAATGTTCCATTGATAATATCCTTCGTTCCATCGGTTGTTAAAGCCGTAACCTTCCCGGACTTATAATCTTCGATATAAATATTAAAATCGCTCACATAGCCTACATACTTATTATTTGGAGAGAATTTAGCGAACATTAGCGAGCTGGCCGGTTTGGAATTTCCAATTTGTTTCAACTTCTTTGATCCAAGATCCAGCACATAGTAGTCTCCTTTTGTATTACTGCGCCATACCCTTTTACTGTTGTTGAAGATGAGCAGTTTGCTTTCATCGTGGCTCAACCTGAAAGACTCAATGGCTAAAGGCTCATCGCCGAGTTTCATTTCCCTGGCCTTTACTAATTCCTTTCCCTTTTGGCTGGCCGTGGAATAGCTCATAATGTTAAACCCGCCGTCTTTTGCCGGTTCCCTGGTAATAAAAGCCTCGCCGTCTTCAGCCCACTGGTATTGGATCATGGGTTGTTGCCTGAATTCGCCTGAAGCAAAAACGCGGTCAATTGTAAGAAGGGACTTGTCGGTTTGCTGTCCAAAAACCGTAGTTCCAATAAAAAGAAAGGCAAAGAGTAGATATCTGATAATCATAACAAGCTTATATAGCGTATGCTAAGATACGCTAAGGTGATGTGCTTGTTGCAATTATAACTATGGCAACTATTGGATCAGTTCTTTTCTTGATCGAATGCCTAATTTGTTATATATCCGGTGCACATGGCTTTTAACTGTGCTGACTGAAATATGCAGGTCGGATGATATTTCCTTGTTGGTCTTGCCTTTTTTGAGCAGATCAAGTACCCTTCGTTCCTGAAGGGATAGCAATCCGTTGGACTTTTTTCGCGACCCCACTTTCTTTCTGATGGCAAAAAACACGGCAAGCGGGGTAATAAGAACCAGGAAACTTAGTGCCAGTATCCGGAGAGTGTTTGATCTTTTGAGAGGAAATTCGTTGGTTACTTCATGCTGAAACTCAATATACTTAAGCTGTTCTTTAAACGAATAATAATAAGGGCTGTTAAGGTTAAGCTCATTAAGGTCGGCGGCCATTTTCTGAAATGTGTCTAAATGGTCGGTGGCACTGAACTGATCGCTGACAATATGGGCCGCAAACAGCCGGACCAAAGGATTTGCCGACTCGTCTTCGGTATATTGCACGAGTTCTTCAAGCACATTAGAACGGTGCATTTCACGGCTTTTAAAGGTGCGGCTTTTCAGAGGACCGTTGATCTTCCTGGCAAGATGGATTATAATACCCAACTCTTTATTTGCTGGGTATCCGTTGAGTTTATCTATACTAAAAATACCCGGTCCCTTTGATGCATCAATAGTAATGCTGGTGGTATCATTCATTAGAAAATGAATGAAGTTTTCGTCTTTTCCACCAATAATAATGCTTGATACAGGATCATCCTTTTTACATACGTGCAGTCGAAACAATAGATCCTGCACAGGTAGAGTAATGTTCTTAAACGTAAAGCTTCCATCATCCCGGATCTCACTTTCGGCCAAAACAAAATCAATGGATGCCGTATTAAGCTTATCAAATGAATCGATAACCGACAGATACACCACAGGCCGCCACTCATCGGTCACAATAATTTTGCCTGATACATCGGCGGCCTTGAGTTGCATACTAAATGAAGCAAATAGTATCGCGAAAAGAAATCTATTTCTACGCATCAGGGATGCACCATTTTAATCTTGATCAATATCTACATTTAAATGACCCGTAACTCCATTTGTTTCAATTACAAACTTCCAAATGCCCGGTGCGGGATCACTTAATACTTCAGCAATACTTCCTTTTGAACCGGAGAGTGCACTTGAGCGCACGCTTACTGTCCCTGCTTTTGAAACCACTTCATACGCTACACTATCGCCCTTACTGCTTAATCTGCTAACAGAACCATTTTTACCTACTGAAACAACAACACCGCCATCCTTCGAGGTAGCCCAAACTATATCACCAGCTGTGCCGGCAACTATAGTTCCATCAGGGCTTGTTACTGTCGTTCCTACCACTCTTCCATCTGAACCTGAAACAACTACTTTATCATTCGAGCTATTTTTCTTCTTAACCTTTACCTTACTTTTCGTTTTACTTTTTCCTCCGGAGGTCATTAAAGTCATATTGGCACTTTTATTTCCTTTAGGATCAATTGTATGGATAGAAAGCTTGCCTTCGCTTATCATTCCGGATATGGCAATTGCTAATGCAGATGTTTTAGCCGGCACTTTAACGCTTACAGTTCTTTTATCAGTGTCTTCATTGAATTCATATCTTTTTTCAAAGTCTTCACCACTTTGTTGCCCTAAGAATAAAAGTGGCAGGCAAAGGGAAGCAGCTACAATTACAATAATTTTTTTCATGATTTTGTGTTTTAAAGTTCGCAATTTTGAATTTCTCAAAACTATACTCGTAACCTGGTAACAGGAGAGTCCGGAAGATTGAAAAAAGTTGTAGAAAGGATTGAATTAGGTCAATTCAATCCAAAAACTTCCAATTTGTCTTATAGTTTTTAGTCAATGGCGCATTGGTTAATATAGCCCGAATCATTTCTACGGGCATGCTGTTTTCGTGTAAAACGGCATCGTGATATTCTTTGATCGTCATTTTTCCACTATCCACCAGTTCTTCTTTCAAGGCCATAAATTGCAGTCCGCCAACCATATAAGCTATTTGGTACAACGGGCCGTAACCGCCGGTAAAGGAGCGACGTACTTCCGCCTCAGCGTTGGCCCGTTCGTGGCCTACTTTATCCACCAAATAGTCAATGCATTGTTTGGGTGTCCATTTTTCTAAGTGATAATTGAGCGAAAAGATAATGCGGGCATTGCGGTGCATACGCCAAAACAGCATGCCTATACGGTCTTCCGGTGTTTTGGCAAAATCCATATCATACAACAGCAGTTCCCAGTACAGGGCCCAGCCTTCTGTCCAAAAGGGTGTCCTAAACTGACGGTAACTTTTGTGCCTCCTGTTCATATATTGCTGTAAATGATGGCCGGGTATGATCTCGTGGTGCAACACAGCCTTACTAAAGTGGGGATTGTTGCCTCGCATACTCATCATTTTATGATCATGGGGCATTTCCTCAGTGGGATAGGCAATTTGCAGCACTTCACCACCCAAAAAGAAAGGAGCCACTTTTTGCCTTTCCGCCGAGAGCATCGTCATTCGCCAGGTTTCTTCGGCAAGATCGGGGATAGTAATGAGGTTATGGTCTCTTAAAAACTGAATGGATTCATCATAGATCTTCATAAGATGATCGGGCTGCATCCCTTCTTTGACATGCGCCTGCTTTACTTTTTCCTGTGCTTTTTTCCAGTCCCTACTATAACCCATTTCTGTCGCTGCTTTTTGTAGTTCGTTCTGGCAAAAGGCGAAATCTTTTTCGGCTTGTTCAATGAGCCGTTCGGGCGTGTAGGGAATAAAAGCATTTTCAAGACGGCGTATAACTTCGGCCCTGCCGATGGGAATGCCCATAATACCACTGCCGTCATCTTTTGAAAGGGATAAAGAATCGAGGTGGCGTGTAAACTCTTCCCGAAATGAATGTAGATTTTGAACTAAAGTATCATAAGGCCGTTCTATCCACCAGTTAAAGGAAGGATCGTAGCCACTATAAAAATGATAGACACTTTCCAGGGCTTCTTTTTGGCCTTGTATGACTTTATCCGCTTCCTGTAAAGCCAGTTTGGAAAACGTTGGTTTTTCCTTTTTAAGTTTTTGTGTTGCTCCGGCAACATCTTTCGCAAGCTGATCTAATTTACCGGCTATATTCCTGCTATTCAAGTGCTTACCCCTTCTGCGCTGCTTTTCCAGCTGATAAACTATTTCGGCATTAACCAGCCACGGCTCCACTTCATTTCTGCTTTTAACTGACTTTGCCAGAAGTTCCAATTCATTATTCAGTTCGGATTGGAATAAGATGTAATCCACCTTGCCCGATGTACTTAAATTGTTAAAAGACAGGCGGCTGAGCTCGGTTTTATAACGGTTATAAAATGCTTTGAACCGGTTATTCCGCTCATGCGAACCCTGCACAAAGTAGTACCGGCTTAAGCTGCCTGCATCTTGCCGGTATTCTTTTTGAAGCTGAATGATGGCATTATCGGTGGTATTTGTGGTTTGAGAAAGTAAGAATAAAGGACATATAAGAAAAATTGTGATGAAGATGGCAGGGCAAAAACGGAGTAAGTAGTTCATATTATAGAATTGACGTTCTCAAATTTAGAGTTAAAAAATTAAGGGTCGAAAGGTGTGCGCAAACTCACGACCAATAGAAGCCGTTTTCTGTTCTTGCCGTATTACCTTAGCGGTTATTTTTTAATTTACGCCCAATGAAACTTGGCATATTAAAATCAGACCAAAGCCCTATTGTGCCACTGGCACCTAAGGCGGCAACAAAATTCAAAAAACTTGGCGTTGATGTGTATATGGAATGTGGTGCCGGAGAGGCCGCCTTCCTGGCAGATAATGAATTTGAAAATGTGCATTGCGTTAGCAGGCAAGATGTGATAACCAATGCAGAAGTGCTGGTGACTAAGGGCATTCCGTCTGATCTGAATTTTAATGAATTAAAAGGCAAATATTGGATCGCCGAATTCCAGCCCTTTAACGATGAATCCATTGCAGGCAAGCTCAAGGATGCAGGTGTTAAAGCGTTTAGCTTAGATATGATACCGCGTATTTCACGGGCGCAAAGCATGGATGTACTTTCTTCTATGGCCAACATTGCAGGTTACCAGGCTGTTTTATTGGGAGCTGAAAAACTACCCCGGTACTTCCCTATGATGATGACGGCCGCCGGAACGGTGAAACCGGCCAAAGTTTTGGTTATTGGTGCCGGAGTGGCCGGCCTTCAAGCTATTGCTACCGCACGAAGACTTGGAGCGGTGGTGGAGGCATTTGACACAAGAACAGCCGTGAAAGAAGAAGTGGAAAGCCTTGGTGCAAAATTCGTAGAAGTAGAAGGTGCAACAGACGATAAAGATGCCGGCGGCTATGCCGTTGAGCAAAGTGAAGATTACAAAAGAAGACAACAGGAAAAGGTGCGTGAGCATAGTGCAGCGGCTGATGTAGTGGTTACCACTGCTCAAATTCGTGGAAGAAAGGCACCGCTCATTATCCCTGAACAAACGGTTAATGCCATGAAACCCGGTTCTGTTATTGTGGATCTGGCGGCTTCAACAGGCGGAAACGCTGCATATACAAAGAACAACGAAATAATTAAACACAACGGCGTTACTATAATTGGTAATTCCAACCTGGCCGATACCATGCCACAAACAGCGAGCGAGATGTACGCCAATAACGTGTATAATTTTGTGGAGTTGATGGTGAAGGATGGCGCGTTGCATGTAGATCTGGAAGATGAGATTTTGGCCGGAGCATTGATTACAGATTAGTTTATGGAGTTTACAGGGTTTAAAGAGACGGTGGTATGAGAATCCTTTATAAACTTTATAAATCAATCACTTTATAAACTGAAAATATGGAACAAATTTTCCAATTCATAGAACAAAACATCGACATGATATTTCTGTTGATGTTGGCCATATTACTGGGCTTTGAACTCATTGGCCGTGTGCCCACGGTATTGCACACACCTTTAATGAGCGGCACTAATGCCATTAGCGGTGTGGTAACGGTTGGCGGTATTCTGCTGCTGCGCTCGCTGGCACCCGACAGTTATTTTTTGCTGGCCCTCGGTGCAGTAGCCGTAATGCTTGGTATGATAAATATTGTCGGCGGTTATAAGGTAACCGACCGTATGCTTGGTATGTTTAAAAAGAAGAAAGCATGAACGGATTAGTCCTTTTCGCTTACCTGGTTGCTGTTATTTTGTTTGCCTTCGGCATACGAATGCTTCGTTCGCCGTCAACGGCTAAAAAAGGAAATCTGTTAAGTGCGGTTGGTATGGCCATAGCACTTATTACTGCCCTTATTCAGCCCATGGATGGCAGTGCAGGCAACTACATCTGGATAGCAGGGGCTATGCTGGCGGGAGCGGCCATTGGCTGGCCTATTGCACAACGCGTTCAAATGACAGCCATGCCGCAATTGGTAGCTATGTTCAACGGTCTGGGTGGTGCCAGTGCCATGGTTTTGGCTATTGTGGAGTATATGAAAAAAGGCGGTTCTAACATGGCCACCGGCGAATTACTCATTCTCTTTGCTGCCCTGGCTATTGGTGCTATTTCATTTACCGGAAGCATCATTGCCTGGGCGAAACTGCAAGGGGTCATGTGGAAGAATTTTTCTTTCCGCGGGCATGATGTCGTCAACTTTTTAATGCTTGGTGCACTCATCGTTCTCGGCGTGCTTTGCTTTGTTATGCCGGATAACAGAAATATTTTCTTTGCTATAATGGCAGGTTTGGCCATGCTATACGGACTGTCGTTTGTAGTACCCATTGGCGGGGCCGATATGCCGGTGGTGATCTCTCTGCTTAACTCACTAACCGGACTGTCTGCCGCAGCTGCAGGACTGGTCTATCAGAACAAAGCCATGATCATTGGCGGACTTTTGGTAGGTGCCAGTGGTACTATTCTTACCATACTCATGTGTAAAGCCATGAACCGGTCTCTTTGGAATGTAGTGGGTGCAGGAGCTAACTTCGGAGCTAAGGCCATTGAGGCTGGTGAAGCCGGCACTTTTAAGGAAGTTACCAGCGACGACCTGGCCGTTATGCTGCAATACTCAGAGAATGTAATGGTGATACCCGGTTACGGAATGGCCGTGGCACAAGCGCAAAAAGTAGCCAAGGAATTAGATGATGTACTTTCCAAAGAAGGAGTCAACTTTAAGTACGGTATTCATCCGGTAGCGGGTCGTATGCCAGGCCACATGAACGTATTGCTTGCAGAAGCCGATGTCCCTTACGACAAACTCCTGGATCTGGATGATGCCAACGATGCCCTTAACGATACAGATGTTGTAATGGTTATTGGGGCCAACGATGTAGTAAATCCTGCAGCGGATGACGATCCCAACAGCCCTATTTACGGTATGCCCATCCTTGATACCTTAAAGGCCAAAAGCGTTATTGTACTAAAACGGGGCCGTGGCACCGGATACAGCGGCATCCAAAACCAACTCTTCTTCCACGATAAAACCCGTATGTACTTCGGCGATGCCAAGGAGAGTTTGGGTAAGCTGGTGGCTGCGGTGAAGGAGAATTTGTGATAGTCTTCGACTACAGTTATCAGTTTATTGAGTGATTGGTTATAAGTGGCGTTCGTGTCTCCACGACCGCCGCCTGTCGGAGTTGTCTCCGACAGCTTTAGTGGGTACTCCCTTATATTTAGTGCAGCCAGGGGACACGGCGGAGACAACTCCGCCTGAGGGCGTGGGTTTGATATGGTGGTTTTGGTAAATGCTGGGGCAGCATACAGAACAAAACCTATCTTCTTTTATTAAACCCTTATAAATTTTGATGCCGGCAAGGTTTGGGTAAGCTGGTGCCTTTTGAAGTGGGTATTTGTTCCTGAAGTCTAATCTATCCTGAACAACTCTTTTCTGGATTGGACTTTTAATTTAGATAGGACGTTCCGGACGTGCGTTTTAGCTGTGGTAACCTCAATATTTAGTTCCTGGGAGATCTCCTTATTGGTTTTGCCCAACTTTAGTAAATTATATACTTTTTTTTCCTGAACTGACAGTTGTTGCAGAAGTGGAGAAATATCAACACTTGTATTATTCTTCTTGTTGAAAAAGGCAATAAGAACACTTAACGTAATTAATACCAAAACACTTGCAATCCAAAGGTTTAGATTATTTCTTTTCTCTCTTTTCTGTGTCAATATACCTTTAAGCTTGAGTTCTTGTAAATAAGAAGAAGTTGCATTTTCATCCAGGTCCTTTAGAATATCTCCGAAATTGATCCTATCAATATCTTCAGGATAGAGTTCGCTGTAAAGGTGAATGGCCAACAATATGTTTATACTGTATTTACCATTGTAGAATACGTTTTCCAATTTTGTACGGACTTTTTGCCTGGCAATATTCCTGGCTGATGTAGTAGATATGGCCGGGGCTGTTCTTAATTCCCTGCGCCATTTGAATAAGCTTTCCAATGTCTTATTTGCGGGATGTCCGCTTATTAAAACATTTTCAAAAATGGAATCACCGGATTTTGTAGAAATTAGGATTTTCGAACGATTGTTCATGATAAAATGAACAAAATTTTCGCTTTTCCCACCTATCGTAATCGTAGAAACCGGATCACCTATTTTACAGAAGTATAAACGGTATAATCGATCTTGTTCATCCAGGTTCAAATCGGTAAAATTGAAATTCCCATCAGCATCCACAGTGCTTTCAGCAATAAGAAAGTCGTATGATGCCGTATTTAGCTGATCAAATGAATTGATATATGCTAAAAACACCTTTTCTTGCCAAGTGCTGTCTAAATGAATCTTTCCGCGTATTTCTGCCGCAGTACTTAGCTGTGATAATATCAATAACCAAAGTAAGCTATATAACTTCAATGCCTTTAATTGCTCTTCAATACATCTACTAGAACGACTGCACGGCCTGTTACATTTTTGGTATCAATAAAAATCTTCCAAATTCCCGGTTTGGGGTTATCAAATAATTCCTGAATGTTTCCTTTCGCGGAGTTTGTTGACGTATCACTACCAGAGGAAATGAGAGAAAGCGTGGTTTCTTTTTTACCGCTTGGATCATAAGCCACAATGGTTAATGCTCCCTCTAAAATGACTCCTTGAAACGAGATAGCCAGGTTTTCGGAATTATTTTTAACATCTACAATATTTTCTATTTTTTCAGAATTATACTCCAACTCATAAGTATATTCCATTCGTGAAGAACTTTGTGCAGACAAATTGGGTAATAGACAAATAAATAGCATGGCGAAGAGAAAGATTGCCTTGTTTTTTTGATTTTTCATGGTATATGGATTCACATCTTCAAAGCTATCTTCTTTTGCATTTAAAACGGGGAGTAAAAAGGGATGAAAACCGATGTATAAAAGATGATTTTACAAAGGAATGACGTTGTACACTACTTCGTCGATGCCAGGGAGAGTTTAGGCAAGTCGGTGAGTGCAGTGAAGGAGAATGTGTGATAGTCTTCGACTACAGTTATCAGTTTATTGAGTGATTGGTTATAAGTGGCGTTCGTGTCCCCATGACCACCCCTTATCGGAGTTATCAGTAGGTACTGCCTTATGTTTAGCACAGCCAGGGGACATGGTGGAGATAAGGCACTTATTAGAATTAGATTGTATTGTCGCAATAGTTACATTAAAGCGAACCAAAGATTTGTTGAGAATTAACAAAGCGTTTTATAACTTACAATCACTTTTAATTGTAAGCCTAAGTACTATGACAACCCAAAATAAAAGATTCGTCAGGAATGTAGCGATTTTCTTTATGTTTCTCCTTGAAATCTCTGTTTCTGCCCAAAACGAACCGGTTGTTCAACAAAACAACCACCTTACCACCGTCACTTTTGCCAATGACCAGGGAAACGTTAATGTATATTTGCCCAATATTAATGCCAGGCAGACTATTTCGGGCACTGTTCACCTTCAGCCAAAAGGGAAGAATAAAAACAAGCAGCAAAAAAACCTTAAAAAACTACGCAAATTATCGCTGGATGTGGGTGGAAAACCGGTGGCCTTATCTAATGATCAGTTTACATTACCGGATGCTGAAATTGACCTCGATCTCAGTCTTGTTAAAAACCAACGGAACCTGGCATCAACTACCGTAGGAATACATTCAGCTATTCGTTCCGGTGCTGGCATCAATGTTCCGGACTATGTCGTTACTTCCGACATACCCCTGATAACAGGCACTTTTGACGGTATTGCCTGTCAGGATTGTGTAACATTGGCTGGGCAGCCTGTAAGCATTTTAGCAGAATCGGAGAACAGCCTCATCCTTCAGGTACCGGATAACATCACTGGCCAACAGGAATTGGTGATCAAAGAAGGAGAAACTACGTACGAACAAACCATAAATGTTTTACAACTTGACCTTTCAGCAGAACGATTAGATCTGTTGCGTGGTCAGCAAACACGGCTAACAGTTACTGTTGAAGGTTTAGATGGCCTCGACCTGGATGTTCTCATGGAGCTGGTAAATAACAGCCCGGGCAACATTACACTTGAAGGTGGCAACCAACAACTTATCACTATTAGTCCGGAAGATGCTCCCTCCGGTACTTTTCAAATAACGCAAACCGTACAGGCCACAGATAATGGCAGCTTTTCTATCTCGGCCAATATCGTTCCTCCTGAACAGGATGTAGTACAAGCTGAGGGACCACTTTGCAATTGTATAATAGACTCTTATTCTTACTTAATTAGCCCCGAAGCATGTGAAGAATTGGGAGGTTCTCCTTATAGTGAACACACAGATTATTTTCGAACAAGTACTACTAATCCGGATGTCACAGATCATTCGGCCAGATGGTTATATTATAGTTTCTATAGTATAGATGATGATATTTCAGGAATTGAAGATAAAGTAGAGGAAAACAATGAGGCCTACGAAAAAGTTAAGAAACGGAAAATAAAAGCGGAGCGTGGCTACAATAATTTGGTAAGTATCGATAGAGTATTAGATAGTATCCCAAACACCTATAAGGATAAGTTCAAAAAAATAATTGATTCTTTAATACGCGTTCAAAAAAACATGCCCGAAAACGTTGATGGTTCTGCTTTGCAAAAAGCAGTAGATGATGCAAAGAAGCGAATTGACGCATGCAAAAAACGGATTGAGGAACTGGAGGCACAAGAGGAAAAACTAAAAGAACAACTGGAAAAGGATAAGGTCGAGCTGAGAAAATCAGTTGAATATTTAAAAAATATATTAAGAGATTACAATATTAAAATAGAATATGAATTTAACGAAGATGGCACCTTTAGTTTTTCAGAGAATGACGATGACATGTTTGAATATGATAAAGAAAAAATAAAGGATGAAGATGAGTTTATTAATGAGATAGAAGATGAACTTAAGGATAAGAGAGAGCGATACAATGAAACATTAGAAAAACTGAAAAACCTTCCCGATCAAATAAAAGATGCCGGAAAGGACTGTGATGCACTGGAAGATGCTCTCCGGAAAGCCAAAGAAGCTAAAGCAAACTCAGATGCAGCATCAGCTGTAGAAACAGAACTTGAGGAGCTTTGTGCTGAAATTAGAAGGTTGTTGGGAAGGTTATGGCATTGGTGTGCGAATAATCCTGACTATTGTACAACAAGTGATGTAGATAAGGTACGCGCTCAGTGCCCAAAGACATCAGAAGAACTAGAACGGTATTGGAAAAGTTTTGAAGCTTTGGTAGCGAAGAAAAAAGAGATAGAAGAAGAATTCGGAGAAGCCGTAAAAGAAGCTGAAAATGAGATGGAAGACTTGGACGAGGAATACGAGAATTTAAAAAATGCTATAGATGCCTTAGAGGAGGCCAAACAAAGAAAACTTCAGGAGGAACAAGATCGAAAACAGCGAATTGCCCGGGCCAAAGCAGAAAAAGACAAAGAAGCCGCAGCAGCAAACAAACAAAAAAAGTTAAAATACAAAGGCCCGTCACCGGCACCTTTGCTAAGTGAACCGGTTGATCCAAGTGACGACCAGTTAAAATTTCAAGCACAACTTTTATTCAAAGGACTGTATTTAGATGAACTGCTAAAAGGCAAGTGTGGTTGCACCATCAAAGCTTTGGCATTGGCAAACAATACTAATTCCATAGTAAAAGATCTGGTAGGACGCATAGGAGTTGGTGTTGGTTTTGCACCTTTGGAGGCATTTCCGGGAGTTTCCCTTGGTGGACGTTTAGGTATTGGTGCCATAAAGGCCTTGATGAGTGAGATGTTTGGAGGCCAGGAGTTTTCTGATGAGTTGGCTAAAAATCTATTTGATGTTATGGGCGGTGAAATCTTTCCTAAACTGGTTGGGAATAAATTTACCGGCAACCGAATAAAGGATTTGGCAAATAAGGGATTGGCCGAAATGTTGGAAGCTGAAGGTGCAAGAGCAGTGCAATGGGAAGGCAAAACCAAATTGGAAGGTTGTGGTGAAGTTTCGGGAAAAACAACTCTATTTATTAATCCTAATACTGGGTGGGTAACCGTGGTGATTAAAGTTGAAGGATGTCCCCCTGTAGTAATTAAATATAAGGTTAACGATGATGGGGTTGCACTTAGTAAACCAAAACCGGTAATTAAGGAGATAAAAGACTGACTGCTTTTTTGTTCTGACTAAATTAAACAGGCTGTTACTACTCCCACAAACCTTAATACAATTAAACCTTATTAAGCAATTTCCACCATTATTTAATCTTTTTACGCTTGAAAAGGAAATTCCCGCCCCCTTGCAATAGCGTAAAACTACCATACCTGCCATCTGAATTTTTGGCAAACTCCATCTTAATGCCGGCACCGTCAAATGTAAGTACACCAGTTTTTTCCTTGCTTAACGGGAAAGCACCCTGACCGGTGGCTTGAGCAAACAGAGCACCTTCTTTCACAAATATTTTTATATCCATGGGCAGTGCATCGCAGGAAAAATCACCTGTGTACATATCAAACTCACCCTCTTCAAAGGCCACCTCCTTAAACTCCGGAATTTCAATAGGTAACCCAAAGGCTGCCAGGCTCAAAGCAATTAAAACATCATTATTATCTATACTAAGCCCATTGCTCAATAAGCTCAGGGTTACATCATCATCCGGAAAATGGTACAGTGCACTGCGAAAAGCCTCTAATCCGCCATTATGGCCATAGCCTTTCTTTTCATTAAAGGGCACTTGCATAAGGCCCAGTCCGTAGCCGTCTTTTATATCCATCATTTTGGCCAGTAATACTTCTGAAATCAGCTTGCCATTAAATAAGGCTTCAACGAATTTTATTTGATCTATAGCTGTTGTCTGTAAACCGCCGGCAGTATTAGCCTGGCTGTAATGCCACTCGGGTATGGGCACCCAATCCTTTTCCATGTAAATGGCAGATACCACTTCATTTTCATCCCTTTCGGCAACATCAAAAAGCCCTACACTTGTAGCATCTAACTTGCTTAGGATGCGTTTTTGTAAAATCTTTTGAAAATTGCTTTTGTCAACTGCTTCCATTATAAGACCTAATAAAAAATAGCCGCTGTTGCTGTAGGCGTATTTACTGCCGGGTTCAAAATCGCTCGAAAAGTTCTCCAACATTTTAATCATTTCTGTAGGACTTATCTCCCTGGTTGGGTCAAATGATTCGTGATCTGTGTAATTATAAATTCCGCTTCTATGTCGCAACAGATGCTCAACGGTGATCTTATTCGCATTTTTAATCTTTGGAAAGTAATCACTCAGCTTAGTATCAAGGTTCAACTTGCCTTCTTCAACCATTTGCATGATGATAGCGGCCACATAGGTTTTTGTAATAGAGCCAATCTTGTATTTGGTATTTATAGCAGCCGGTTCATCATGGTCAGGATGCACCTTTCCATAAGCTCTAACGAATTCCAGGTTTCCATTTTTAGATATGGCCACACTGCCAATCCATTTGTTGTTTTCATAAATGGAGGCTAAGTATGCTTCTAATAGTTTTGTATCAATGGTTGATACAAGCTCAACTTTTGGAGTGGGTTCATGGCTTTTGGAAATTTCCTGCTTGCCACATGAAACAATAGTGAGCGCGATGAGAAATACAAGTATTCGAAAAAACATATAGGGTAAAAGATGCATAAATTACTGATTACCGGCGTTTAAGTCATCACTTTTATACCTGGCTCGTGTTTTCAAAATTTGATCGCATCGCTCAAGTACCAATTGTGTTATATTTTCTGAAGGTTTTAGCTCTTTATTAGCTAAAGCCTTAGATACTTTTTCTTCACTTACATCAATACGGTATAAAAACTGAATGAGTTTTTCAAAATCGTTGTTCAGCAGTTGTTCAATTTCCTTTTCAAGCAGCCCCACCCTATGGAGTCTTTCAACCTGTTTCAAATTCATACTAATCTGAGTTCGATAAATAATTATAGGTTCAGCTATTACTTATATATCAAGCAATTGCAACGAAGCATATTTACTGATTCTTTAATAAGTAAAATCTATTTTAATCATTCTTCTATCCAAAAATAACTCTATTTCGCCTGAAACAGCGGTCTTCTTCCCAATAATACCTAGTCCAAATAGCACTGCTACATGTTCTGGTTTTCTTCGTCGAATCGCGAGCTTTGCAGAATGGTTGGATGATTTTATGGTTGCATCTATCTCGATTGTATAAAAATACTATCTTAACAACATCTCAATTAATAAAACATCATGCTTCCTGTCACCTAATTAGCAATTCCGTGTTATTATAAGTTTAACAGGCCTGTATTCTAATAAAGATGGGTTGGGGATAATATTTATTAATAATAAAACGAACATGAATAAAGCACAATTACATAAAAACTTTGTAAAAGTATTTGGAGAAAGTAGTAAGGTAACCTTTATACTGAGTTTTGTAATGGCACTATCTCTCCTCAGTTCTATGGCTATAATAGCTGTGGTGTCCTCCTGTAATAACCAACCTGACACCGGGTTTAAAATATACGCTAACAACTTAGATGCTTTTGAAGATTTTACAGTACGGTTCGTCCCTATGGGTAAAAACGACTCTTTGGTATTAAATACTACCATTAAAAACGGGGCATTCAGTTTTGAAGGAGACGCAAGCGTTATAAAAATTGGAGATTTGCTGGTATTAAATGCCGATGAGAAGAAAGTAATTAGTCGCATGCTCGTTGTAGAGCCTGGCACCCTGGAGCTTGTTATTGATTCCAAAAGAAGGTTACGTGCCGAGGGCGATAATTTGAATACAATTGCCATAGACTCCTGGCGTTTTAATAAAAAAGCAGATAGCTTGTATGATAGCATGATGAGTATGCGAGACCTTCCTGCGAGTAATAAAGATCATCCGGATTATTCACAATATATAGAGGAAGTGAAGGTAAAAAGCCAGGAAAGACTAAACGTTATTCGGGGAATCCTGCATAACCTGGCTTTTAACAGCAATAACGAATCGGTACCGCTCATAGTGGCACTTAACAGAGCTCACGGAATGACTGTGGATGAGTATAATCAAATTGTCTCAAACACCGCATCAACGGAAGAAAACGCATATTTATTGAATTGCCTAAAGGAGAAAATAGATATGATAACAAGAAAGGAGGCCAAAACCGGAGAGAACATGTTGGGCAAAGTCATTGAAGATTTTTCTGTGAATGATATCAACGGCGAACAAAAAAGGCTCTCAGATGTAACTTCCCGCAATAAATACACTTTAGTAGAGTTTTGGGCCTCGTGGTGTGCTCCATGCCGGGCCGAAATTCCGTATATGAAAAAGGTGTACAAAAGCTATAAAGACAAAGGCTTTGAAATATTCGCCTACTCATTAGATACGAAAGAAGAAGCTTGGATTAAAGCCAGTGAAGAAGAAAATTTGGATTGGATAAACACATCGGATCTGTTGCGTGATAAAAGCCCGATAGTTGAATCTTTTGCTGTTTATGGCATTCCGAGAAACTATTTGGTTGACAACGAAGGGAAAATTGTAGCAATAGACCTTCGGGGGCAAGAGTTGGAAGAAAAAGTGAAAGAGTTATTGTAAAATTCGCATTCAAAATTCTATTCCACCTGGTGACCAACGTTGTAACTACAAACGATAAAACATGTTCTTATCATAACAAAAAAATACATTTCCATGAAAAAGCTATCATATCTCATTTTTCTTTTTACCATTTTAACATCGTATTCCTTTTCTCAGGAAGACCTTACATATCAAACTCCTCATAAGGATATTCTACAATGGGCTGATGTTAAAATGCCACCGGGTGCCATGATAAATGACGATGCCGACAAGCTCATATTATTATTTAGTGGTAGGTTTAAGAGTATTGAGGAGCTTTCTCAGAAAGAGCTAAGACTGGCAGGGTTGCGTATAAATCCGGTAACCAATATAGGCAGCCGAATAAATTTTAGAAATGAAATGACCATTTTCGATCCGGGAAAAAAGAAGGAAAGGAGCATTTCAGGAATGCCCGATAATGCTAAAATAGCTAGCGTTAGCTGGTCGCCCACTCAAAAACACATTGCCTTTACCAACACAACAAAAAGTGGGGTGGAGCTTTGGCTTGTGGATGTTGAAAAAGCCAAAGCCACCAGGCTTACTAAAGACATACTAAATGCCAACATGGGACGGCCGTTTGTTTGGTTTAGAGATGGCTCCGGATTTTTGGTGCAAGCACTTCCCGAAAACAGAAAAGAACTTATTGATGTAGCCAATACTATTCCGAGAGGACCAATCGTCTCATCAAATGACGGCGCGCAAGCTCAAAACAGAACCTATCAGGACCTGTTGAAGAACAAAAACGATGAGTATAACTTTGAACAGCTAAGCACCTCCGAGATCAAAAAAGTGGATCTGAGTGGCAATATGTCTGACTGGAAAAGTGCCGGAATGCATCGGTGGGTATCTTTTTCACCGAATGGAGAGTACGTGCTCATTTCGGAGATTAAAAGACCTTTTTCGTATATCGTTCCGTTAGGCCGATTCCCTTTTACTACAACTATTTATACGGCATCAGGCAAAAAGGTAAAAGAAATTTTGAACTCGCCTTTAGAAGAAGAAAGACCCAAGGGCTTTATGTCAGTCCAAAAAGGTATGCGCAATATTGCCTGGCGTAATGATAAAGGGGCTACTCTTTATTGGATGGAGGCTCTTGATGATGGTGATGCCAATAATAAAGTTGATTATCGCGATGCACTCTATCAACTGCCCGCGCCTTTTACCGGCAACAAGCAAGAGCTTCTAAAAACCATCGATCGATTAGGGAGTGTGGATTGGGGAAACGACCAGGTAGCCATTGCCACCGACTATTGGTGGAACACCAGAAATACAAGAAGCTATTTATTCAACCCTTCAAAAAAAGGAGAGGTCAGGGAGATAATAAATCGAAACTACCAGGATGTGTATAATGATCCGGGAAACCCGGTGAGTGAAAAAAACAAGTATGGTACTTACGTGTTAGCCATAAACAACAATAAAATATTGTTTGAAGGTAGAGGTATATCTAAAGAAGGTACTTTGCCTTTTATAGATGAGTTTGATCTGAAAACGCAAAAAACCGAAAGATTATGGCGGGCTAAAAAGGGAAATAATCTGGAGCGAATTATAGGTGTATTAGACGCTAAGAAAGGATTAATTCTTGAGCGCATTGAATCGAAAAGTGAATTCCCGAACTACTTTATAAGAAACATAAGGAAAGGCGGAGAAGCCAGGCAAATAACCCAATTTGACAGTCCGTTTGAAAACCTTGCCAGTATTCACAAAGAAGTAATTACATATAAAAGAGAAGACGGCCTTGACTTAAGTGCTACCCTCTATTTGCCACCCGGATATGATAAATCAAAGAAGGAAAAATTGCCTATGCTTATGTGGGCTTATCCGAGAGAGTTTAAGGATAAGAGCAGTGCGGGACAGGTGGTAACTTCATCAAATCAATTTAGCTACATTGGCTACACATCACCTTTACTGTGGCTAAACCGAGGATATGTAGTGCTGGATAATGCCTCGTTTCCGATTGTTGGCGAAGGAGATGAAGAGCCCAACGATACGTTTATTGAGCAATTGGTAAGCAACGGAAAAGCGGCTATTGATGCCGTGGACGAGCTTGGTTATATTGACCGAGAGAGAGTAGCCGTTGGAGGTCATTCGTACGGAGCATTTATGACGGCCAATCTGCTCACACATAGCGATCTGTTTGCTGCCGGCATTGCCCGTAGCGGAGCCTATAACCGAACACTTACACCTTTTGGGTTTCAGAGCGAAGAACGCAGTTATTGGGAAGCTCCGGAAATTTACTATCAAATGTCGCCCTTTATGCATGCCAGTAAAATGAAACATCCGTTGCTGCTCATCCATGGCGAAGCCGATAACAACAGCGGCACTTACCCTATGCAAAGCGAGCGATACTTTAATGCACTCAAGGGATTGGGAGCAACAACACGCCTGGTAATGCTGCCAAAGGAAAGTCATGGATACAGTGCCAAAGAAAGCATAATGCACCTATTGTGGGAGCAAGATCAATGGCTGGAAAAATATGTGAAGAATAAGTAGAGGTTTAGTAGTAAAGAGTAGTAAGATATGAGTACAGAGACTTTTGGATTTAAGAGTCAAGACTTTTCAACTCCAATCTTTCTCGGAAACCTTTCCCACCTTTCAAGGGGGCCGGCCGCCCGAGTCATCCGGGCGGGGAAATGTCCGAAGGACAAAGGGGGGTGGAAAACTTCAATCTAAATCAAAACTGCCAGCCAAGAGCAAAAACTTTGCGTACTCTGCGCCTTTGCCGTTAATTCATACATGTTTCAAATCGAAAATAAAAACAGCGTAATGTCAGATCCTTTGCTACTCTCAGGATGACACCGTTTTCATTTTCTCGTACTCCTCAACCGATCAGTTCATAAAATCCGGGGCTCCTGTCCCCCGCCGGAGGCCCGACCAAGTCATTCGGGCGGGGGACGATTTTATCCATATTGGCCACAGCCGAAAGATGCTACAAAATCATGGGGAGGAAAGAAATATCAATGTCAATATCGATATCACTCCACGCAAATAAACTTTATAAACTAATCACTCCATAAACTTCAACTCATATTTCCATACTGCCTGTCACCCTCTTTGGCATTCCATGTTATTAAAAGGTTAATAACCCTTAAATCCTACAGGTAGGGTTCGGAGAAACTATAATTTTTAAATTAAAAACAAGCAATGGACAAAACACATTTACTAAATGGCTTTAACCGACTGGTCGGAGAAGGTAAAAAAGTCGTATTAAAATTCGGCTTTGTGATGGTACTATCCATCATAAGTTCTATGGCTCTAAGTCAAATTACCGGTACGGTAAGCGATGAAAACGGTGATCCACTCGCAGGTGCTACTGTACTGGAGGTAGGAACATCAAATGGAGTTATCACCAATGTTGACGGGAGTTATCAAATCACACCTGTTGGTGTCAACCCACAACTGCAAATCACTTTTGTAGGTTATGAAACACAGATAATTGACGTTGGCTCCCAAACCAATATTAATGTGGGAATGGATGTCTCTTCGCAATTTCTTGATGATGTTGTTGTGGTAGGTTACGGAGTAGCTCAACAAGATAAGATCGGTAGTTCTATCTCTCAAATGAAATCTGAAGAAATTGAGAAAAGATCTGCCGGACATATAAATATTGAGAGTATTATTGGTGGCCAGATTAAAGGAGTTCAATTAACTCAATCTACTGGTGCCATTGGGGCAGCATCTACTTTTAATATTAGAGGAATTACATCACCGTTCGGTAGTAGCAGAAATCAACCTTTGATCGTTATTGATGATATTCCGTTTTTTACAGAACCTACTGTAGATTCAGAAACCAAAAGTCCCTTTACTCAGACTGAAAATCCGTTGTTAGCCATTGAACCGGATAATATAGAAAGTGTATCTGTTCTGAAAGATGCAGCAGCAACAGCTATTTATGGTTCAAGAGGTGCCAATGGAGTTATAATAATTACTACAAAACGCGGCAAAAGAAATTCACCAACACGTATAACACTTAAAGCGAGCAGTTCAATTTCCAATCCTATAAAACTTCATGATGTTTTAGGTGCAGAAGGTTACAGGAAACTGCATACTATGATAGCCAACAACACCATAGATGCCTATGAAAATGGCGGATACACGAGGATATCGGGTTACAGGCTGGCAACATCAATTATGGACCCGGTAACCAGAGAGTTACGCAGCACGGTTTACGATAGCGACTGGCAAATTAACAGGCCGGTTTTTGGTAATGCAAGCACCGATTGGCAGGATGTGATTTACAGAGACAATGCAAACTCAAGCAAGTTGAATTTGAACATTCAGGGCGGAAAAGAAAAAACAAACTACAGTGCAGCCCTGTCGTACGATGATCAAAACAGTTTAATGGTAAATAGTGAGTATAAGAGATATGGCATCAGACTGGCAATGGATTCGGACGTTAAGGACTGGCTTGCCGTGGGAACCACATTGAACTACAATGGTTCAAAAAATAATACAGGTTTGAATGTTTCATCAAATATAGGTGCAACAGAAACTTCTGCACTTACCCGACCCGATTATCCAATTTATGATGAAGAAGGCTTTTTTACAAGGATCCCTTTTGCCATAGCCGGTTCATCTACCCCTGGTCAATATGCAGCACGGGCCACAAAACCACATTCGCTGGGACTCATGGAGAATACTATAAATCGAAATACCGGTAATTTTCTAGGCAGTGCCTATGTTCAGGTATCACCATTAAAAGATCTGAAAGTTAAAGCTGACTTTAATGCCGGTTTATTTAAAACGGATAACTATAATTTTACACCCATCAGAACCGGTTGGATTCAGGCACCAAGATATGGTGCGGATCCTCTCAGTAGTGTATTGGATGGATTAGTTTCTTCACGTTCTTTTACCACTAACCTTAGACTGAATTACGATAAGTCCTTCGGTGATCACACAGTTAATGCCATGGCTGGAGGAGCGTTGGACCGAGCGTACTACGAAAACAAAAGCTACAGTTTTAGAGAAACACCTGACGATTATGTATTAATTGACAGCCGATCGGCTTCGGTTTTTTCTGAAGTAAGAGGTGGTAAAAATGAAAATGGAATAAATTCAATGTTTTCGCGGGTTCAATACGATTATAAAGGCAAGTACACGGCCACATTGAACTTTAGAACGGATAAATCCACGAAATTTGGTCCCGGTAAAAAAAGAGGTTATTTTCCATCCGTAGCACTTAACTGGAATATAAGTGATGAAAAATTTATGGAAAATGCGGGCTTTGTAAGCAATCTTGCCCTAAGGGCCAGTTTAGGGAAAACTGGATCAACCAATGTGAACGATTTTTCTTATCTCGTATTTTTTGAGCGGGGACTTAGAAACAGGGGAACCTATGCCGATGAAATTGCACTCAATCCTGATGACCAGTTCCCTAACCCTGTTATTTCCTGGGAATCAACCACTGAGAGAAACCTGGGGTTGGACTACAGGTTTTTAAGCAACCGGATATACGGAAGCCTTGATCTGTACCGAAGGTTTACGAGCGATATCCTTTCACCTACTCCAATTTTCGTGGAATCCGGTCACACCAAATACACGTCTAATTTGGCAGACATTAGTAATACAGGTATGGAGTTGGAAATTGGCGGCGATATTATTCAAAATGATGATGTGGCCTGGTCGGTTAATTTGATCTATGCAAAAAATAAGGGCATAGTAGAAGAACTGTATAATGCCAACTTAAGTTCTTCATTGTTCAGGCTTTATCAAAAAGGAGCAAGAATTGGAGATCTATACGGCCGGCAGGTTGAAGGCATATTCCAGAGTAATGAAGAGGTGGAGGAATTAAATGCCGCCGCCCGGGCTGCAGGTGTAGGCAGTTGGTATCAGGATAATTACACCGGAGCAGGGGATTTCAAATTCAAAGATGTTAACGGAGACGGACGTATTACGTCTTCCGGTGATTATACATTGATCGGGAACTCTCAACCTGACTACTTCGGAGGATTCTCAACAAATCTGAGATACAAGAATTTTAATCTGTTCGGGGGATTTCAATATGCAGTAGGAGTTGATAAAAGGTATCAGCTAATTGGCGATCTGCTATATTCCAGCTTTGATTTTGAGAATATGGGAACAGGGGCTTTAGACAGTTGGAGAGCGGATAACACCGATGCCACAGTACCTATATTAAAATACGGCTACTACGCAAATGATGATCTTTCTTCAGCCTATATTTTTGACGCATCATACTTAAGGCTGAAAGCCCTTACGCTGGATTACACTTTTCCTAAGGCGTTTGTAAAGAATTATTTCAACTCTGCAAAAATTTATTTGGCAGGTAGCAATTTGTTAACCTTTACAAAATATCCGGGCTTAGATCCCGAATCTTCCAATACTACATCAATTACAGGTCCGGGACTTGATTATTCATCACATCCTTTTGCAAGGTCAATAACACTGGGAGTTAAACTGGGAATTTAACCAATAAACAATTTTAGAAATGAAAAGTATAAATAAAATAGCAGCCGTTTTACTCCTATTGTTTGGAGTAATGGCTTGTGAAATGGAATCATTTGATGAAGTGGCACCGGTTAACAAATTAACCGAAGACAATGCATTTAATTCTGCTGATAAAGTGGAGTATTTGCTTAACGGAGTTTACCTGACCTGGCGCAGATTCGGTTATATGCCGGGGTATTTAATGGCCTATGGCGGAAATTATCAGTGGAGAAGTGGAAGTGATTATGACATCAATGCCATTGAAGCGGATGCCCGATATCCATCTGATGCATATAAATTGTATTATATAATGATCCAGAAAGCCAACTTTTTGATTGAAGCAATGCAAAGCTCTGATAACATAGCTGATCTAACCGCTGTTAGACGGGCAGAAGTAGAAGGTGAAGCCAGGCTGCAAAGAGGTTGGGCACACTTTGAATTACTTCGTATTTTCGGACAATCATGGGACCTCGGTTCCAAGTATGGAATTGTGGTAAATTTAGAACCGCAAAGAGCATATGAGGTAAAGGCAAGAAATACGGTACAGGAAGTTTATGATGCCGTATTGGCCGACCTTGACTTTGCCATTGCCAATGCCCCGGCAACAAGTGATGCACATAAAATGTCGCAGGTAACAGCTAAGGCCGTAAAAGCTCAGGTTTTGTTAACGATGAATGACTTTGCCGGCGCGGCCCAATTGGCTTCGGAGGTTATGCAAAATGGCCATTACAAATTAGAAGATGAATATGACCAGATTTTTTGGAATGGCTTTTACTCTGATGAATTTTTATTTACACCGTGGGCTGTGAACTACTCTGATGCGTTGAGCTTAGATGTAACCGGCATATATTTCCCTGTAACCGACCAGTTAACCAAGATGGCCGATGCAGAGGTGGGAGATCCTGATGATGGTGATATGACTACGGGAGATGGTTTTGATAAACGATTTGCCATAGGGCATGCCTCGGATCTACTTCCCCCAACCATAAGGCACGGAAAATATCCTCACAGGAGAGCAAGAGATCAGCAGGCAAATTCGCAACATATCTTACGCCTGGCCGAAGTTTATCTGATATACGCTGAAGCTAAAGCCAGATTAACTGCGGGTGTTGATGCTGATGCCGTTGAAGCTATGAATGTTGTTAGAAGGCGTGCCGATATGCCCGAAAAACAGCCGGGCTCTAAAGCCGAATTGTTAGAAGCCATTCGTATTGAGAAAAATATGGAGTTGTTTCTCGAATGGGCACAGCCCTGGCACGATATGGTAAGGTACCATAAGTTGGGAGATATCGACATTAAAACCTACAGACCCAACATCACCAACGATGACAGGCTAGTATGGCCGATACCTGAAACAGCTTTGGTAGCAAACAATAAATTGATTCAAAATCCGGGTTACTAAGAAACAGATAATTCAACTTACGTAATCTTCTTTGTTAAACAGGTTAGCTCGGGTTATTATCCGGGTTAACCTGTCTGTTGTTATTTTAATTAAATATATTCTAATGATAAAAGATGTCCTCTTGTATTTTGTGTTGACATTGCTATTCGCTTCATGCGGTAAAGAAGTCGATAATGTAAACTATGCGATATTTTCAGGTCAAATATTAAATGCAGAAGAACCCGAAATTACCCTTGTTGGAAACCGATATTCAAGAATTAGAAAGAGCATTGAACTCAATGAAGATGGAAGTTTTACGGATACTTTGAAGCTTAAGGAATGGAATACTGATTATTCTGTCTATTTCCCTGGCAAATCCAAAATCAATATGTATGTAAGTGCCGGAGATCATATTCAACTCATAGCCGACCTGACTGATCTTGATTCCACCATACAATGGGAAGGAAATACCCTTGTTATACAGGAGTATTTAAAGGCCAAATCTGACCTGGAGAAGAACTTTTTACCGGAAAATGAACGGTTGTGGCATTATAATGAAGAAAAATTTATGACTGAAAACCAGGGATTGAAGATTGATAAACTTGCACTATTAAATAATACTCCGGAGCTGCCGGATGATTTTAGAAACCGGGAGAAAAAAGAAATTGAATATGATTATCTGATAAACTTAGCCCAATATCCGTTCCATCACGGGCGCCACTTAAATAACCGTGATTTTAAAGTTAGTGATAACTATGCCAAGGACCTGGAAACCTTCAACTATGATAATGAAAAGGAATTTTTTGCATCATACCGCTACAAGGAATTAGTTTACACAAAACTGAGAAATGTAAACGCAGCTAAACGAAGGCAGCTAAGAGCACAAAATATTGACCCTGACAAGGATAAAACCCTTTGGTTTCAAGCCATAGAGGAGAACATAAAAAATGACAAACTAAAACAATATCTTTTTTCATCATCTTTAGAAGAAACTCTTCTGTACGAAACCGATCTTAATTTGGTAAAACAAGCTTATGACTTTGCTTATCCATTACTGACCGACGATTCTGTCCAGGCTAAAATGGATACCCTCTATACCAAAAAAATGAAAATGGCCCCGGGAAATCCGTCTCCCGTTTTTGTAAGCTATGACAATCACAATGGTTCTAAAACATCACTGGCAGATTTAAAAGGAAAATATGTTTACATAGATCTTTGGGCAACCTGGTGCGGGCCCTGTAAAAAAGAGTTTCCCTTTCTTAAAAAAGTAGAGAAAATGTACCATGATAAGAACATCCAATTTGTGGGCATTAGTGTAGATGAAGAAAAGGATTTTGACAAATGGAAAAAGATGGTGGACGATCTGGAATTAGACGGTACTCAGTTGTTTGCCGATAAGAGTTTTAAATCTGACTTTGTTAAATCATACGGAGTTAAAGGCATACCGCATTACATACTTTTAGATCCTGAAGGAAATATAGTTTCTGTAGATGCACCGCGGCCATCTTCAGATAAGTTGATTGAGCTTTTTGATTCCTTAAACTTGTGAAATAAGACAGTATCGGTAAGACTTAAATATTGAGAATTTTCAGAGCCAAAAATTAAGTCTTTTTTATGGTAATATAATGACTCTTTACCACATAAATTTCTTGACCATAAACATTGCGCCGTTGCCAGCCAGCCCGACAAGTCATTCAGGCCAGTGTCTTTGCGTGAAAAAAAAGTTAATGAAATGAGTACTGAGACTTTTAGATTCAAGAGCCAAAACTTGTGTAATATCAATAGCAACTTCAATGATATTCACTCTTCACTCCATAAACTAATCACTTCATAAACTCTATAAACCCCTCTCCCAAACTAATCATCTAAACATAGTCCTTTCATAAAACCACTCCTCACTTAATCACTCTTCACTCCACAAACCAAACCCCACACCAATCCCAAAAAATATTTCGCAACTTTATACAACCATGAAACAAACGGCGTTATTCATTCTGTTATGTGTCAATCTAATGCTGGCGGCAGCACCCGAACAAGACATATTTGAACTGGATGTCCCCGCCGATCTAAAGGGAACAGAAAGAATTGATTACTTAATTGCCAAGGCCGAGCACTACAATCTGAACGATTTTTTTAAAGCTCATGAGTATGCAGTGGCAGCCCTAACTCTGGCCGAAAAAAATAACAACGCCAAACTGAAAGCAAAGGCCCACGAGATCCTTGCCTATATAAAACTCGGATTAAACAGAAGAGACAACGCCTGGGAGCATTTTAACAGTGCAGCACGGCTTTTACAGCAAACCGGCCAAAACGAAGATATCGCCCGCAGCCACTTTTTAATGGGATACGGCTATTCACATTTAAACACAGGCTCCAACCAGGCATGTTTTAACGACCGGGTAGCCAGGGCCTTTGAGCATTATAAACAGGCAGTTGATTTGTACATGGAAATCATTAGAACCAACCCATCCCATGAGAGTAAAAAAGATATACATAGGTATTATACCAACCTGGCCAGTTTCACCATCTGTAAAAGTGCATCGGAGGCAATGGGACTTATTGAGCAAGGTGTAGCCGCAGAAATTGAATTGGGTGGAAACAAGTATCACCTCGCAAAACTGTATAAACAGTTGGGGGTATTTCAATTTACCAACGATCAGTTAAAAGAGGCCATTAAGAGTTTACAACTGGCGTATGATATGGCTAAGGATGAAACCAATGACGACCGGCTCATATACCACATTACCTATACCCTGGGACGTGCTTATTTAATGACGAATGCTAAACAAAGTGCAACCCGGTATTTAGATAAGGCCCGTAAATATGCCCTAATGCTTGGAGTAGATGAAATTACAGGTGCCGGCAATCTTCTCGCTACCTATGATGATCCCTCCAAAAAAAGACAATTAGGAAACACCACTGCTGTCGGTAATGCCGTTAATGCCCTGCCTGCCTTGCAACAAAATCCGGCTAAGGCCTTCAATGTGCCTGTGTTTTTCGATGATGCTTTTGATGATCCGGTTACGGATTCAAGAGAAAGATTAGAGATTCTAAGATTGCGCTTTGAAAATGATATGGCAAGAAAAGAACGCTATTTCAAGGAAAAACGGCTGAAAAATCAGGTGCGAACTTTGATTGGCCTGCTCAGTGTAATCGTAATTGGAACAATAGCTTTTCTCGGTTTTTTTGGTAATCGGCTTACTAAGGTTCGAATGGAGCGTAAAAACCTGAGGGAAAACCTTAGTTCCATGGAGAGAGAATTGTCATCAAAATCGTTGCACGTTGTTGAACTCAATAATTTATTGAAAACCGTGCTTAGCCGAATCGATAACATTAGTGAAGAATTCCCAAACCGTAAAAAACTCAGCGACCTTAGAAATGAAATAGAACACAACCAGAACCAGGATAAATGGACGGAGTTCGAGTACTATTTCGATAAAGATTTCCATAAACTACTTACAGACCGTTTCCCAAAGCTCACTCCCAACGATAAAAAGTTATGCAGCTTATTACGCCATGGCTTAAGCACTAAGGAAATAATGGCTATTACCCATAAAAACTACAAAGCCATAGAGGTAAGCCGAACCCGGCTGCGCAAAAAATTAAACATCACCAATACAAATAAAGACCTTAGCACCTTTCTGGCTTCGTTGTCATAATAAAGTGTGAAATAACACAACCACATGTGAAATTGACCGTAGTTCGACAGTAGTGTCCAATGTTCCGTTTCCTGTACCGTTGGTACAAAATTTACTGATAAGATGAATTATGAATAAGAATTCCGCATTTCCGTACTCAAATCGTTGTAGCACTACAAAAACAGCCATATAAGCCATATTTGTAGTGGCATAGTAGGGGTGTTTTTTAACTCCTTGTCAGGTAATTGTAGTGAACCTTTTTGCGGAATCAGCAAAAACAATATCCATCTTTATCAGCAGGAAATCGCATATAAAGTTGAATGATTTCCACCATTAAAAATCAGAGTATGAAATTACCCAAAATTCTCATTACCGCCATCTGCATCATTTGCACAACAGGAGTTTTTGGCCAGGTAGCCAAAGGCACGGTGCAAACAGAAGAAAGCGAGGCCATTGTAGGTGCCATTGTAATTAATAAAGCAAATAGTGCTGTTGCCGTTACCAAAGCCGACGGATCTTTTGAAATTATTGCCAATGAAGGCGATACCCTGCTCGTACGCTCCATGGGCTTTAAACCCAACAGCGAAGTTACCCGCATGACTCCCGGCATGCCCGCTCAGAAAATACACTTAATTGAAGCTACCAAGGCATTGGAAGATGTGGTTGTTATTGGCTATGGAACGCAAAAACGCGGAGAAGTAACCGGTGCCATATCTACTATTAATAGTGAAAATTTGGACAATACATCGGTCAGTTTTGATAATGGCATGGCCGGAAAAGCCGCAGGTGTACAGGTGTTGTCCAGTTCCGGTACGCCGGGGTCTGCCACAAGCATGATCATTCGCGGGTTAAGCACCATAAACTCCGATGCCAATAATCCGCTGATAGTCATTGACGGAGTGCCTGTTTACGGAACGGGAAAAGACATCAACAACATAGATTTTTCGGGAGGTATTACTGCAACTACAGGCAGTGGCAGCCAGGTAGTTGGTGGCCTCCCAAACAAACAGGAATTTGAACGAAACCCCTTAGCCCATCTCAATCCCGATGATATTGAATCCATAGAAATATTGAAAGATGCTTTTGCCACGGCCATTTACGGCTCAAGAGGAGCGACCGGAGTGATCTTGATTACCACAAAAAAAGGCAGATCAATAAAACCCCGTGTAAATTTTCATGTTAAATCAGGCGTTGCAGATCCGGTAGATCTGCCACAAATGCTCAACGCACAGGAGTATTCCGATTTCTACACCGATTTCATTACTTACAAAAATCAAAGTGCTGTACCGTTTCCTACGCCGGTTGCACCCAATTTCTCTACAGACTACGAAACAAATTGGTTAGATGAAGTTACCCGCCAGGCTAATTACACCGAAGCTAATATCGATTTCTCCGGAAATGCAGGAAAACACAGCTTCTACATCAGCGGAGGCTATACCAAGCAGGATTCTTATATAAGAAACAACGACTACGACCGGTATAACGGAAGAATAAACTTCAGCAATGATGCCAGCAGTAAACTTCATTACGGCTCTAACATCACCTTATCGTTTTCAGACAACAACGCATTGAATGCCCAACAGATATACCGGAATGCTATATTAAAAGCCCCAAACCTGCCCATACGTAACCCAGATGGGAGCTACCTATATACCAACGGCAGTAATTCGCACGGGCCGGTAGTGGTAAATAACCCTGTTGCCATGACCGCCGACAATACTAACTTTTTGCGCGATACCCGCACCATCGGTAATGTGTTCGCAGAGTTTAAACCCTTTGACTGGCTAAAACTTCACTCGGAATTTGGCGTGGATTGGCTCAACTCAAGGGGGTTTACACGTTTACCCGATAAAGGCGGTGTTATTAACGGAGAAGCTACCGAAAACACCGGCCAACTGAAAAAACACTTAGTAAACACCTACGCCGAAGTAAACAAAGGCGTTGCCGACCACCTGTTTAACCTTACACTGGGCCATAGCTTTGAAAAATCAAACGAAAACACATTGCGCGTTTACGGTCAGGGTTTTTTAAGCGATGAAGTAAACAGCATTAGCTCTGCAAGAAATTCGAGAGTGCTAAATGACCTAAGCCAAAAATGGGCTTTGGAATCATTTTTTGGTCGATTTAACTATCAGTTTCAGCAAAAATATTTGGCCGGAGTAACATTCAGAACCGATGGCTCTTCGCGCTTTAACAAAAACAACAGGTACATCGGTTTTCCTTCTTTCTCCCTTGGATGGCGCATTTCTGAAGAGAATTTTTTGAAAGAGAGCGAAACCGTAAACGAATTGAAATTGAGAGCAAGCCTGGGCTTTTCCGGCATTCAAAGTTCCGGCGGTTATTACGGCAACCAGGGGCAGTTTGTATTGCACCCCAGCGGGCTTACTTATGCCAGCACACCCATTATTGAGCTAAAGCAGCCCAGCAACCCCAATTTGGAGTGGGAACGGAGCCGTGCCCTGGACATTGGTCTGGATGCCGTATTGCTCAAAAACAGATTAGATATTACCATAGACTATTACCGCAAACGCATTAAAAACATGCTTTACCCTTCAGCTGTTCCGCTGTATCAGGGCTGGCAGATTCAAGACCAGAACATTGGCGATATGGAAAACAAGGGCCTGGAGCTGGCATTGAATTCGGTAAATATTAAAAATGATGATTTTTCGTGGTCAACCAGCTTAAATATTGCCCGGAATACAAACGAACTCCTCAAGTTGAATTTTGAAGGCGAAGATGTGCAGAGAGCAGAACTAGGCTATAAATATTTTAAGGTGGGCGAACCAATTGACCAATTTATCCTGTATGATTGGATTGGCGTAAATCCCGAAAATGGAAACCCGCAGTGGTTAGATAAAGATGGCAACGTAACCGAAACGCCACCGGCATCACTTATTCCGGTTGACAATGCTAACCGCCGTCCATTCGGCACTTCTTTACCCAATTTTTTCGGTGGATTCACGAACACATTTAATTATAAAGGATTCGGCTTAAATGCGCATTTCACTTTTTCATCAGGAAGTAAAATGCTTAACGGTACAAGAGCCACATTGCTCACGTATTTAACCAATGACACCAATAACCTGGGCCGGGAAATATTGAACTACTGGCAGGCTGCCGGAGATAATACCGACATTCCTGCCTTAGATAACGACTCGGTGATCAAGAGTGGTTTTGGGCCGTTTGTTTTTCAGCGAACCGATTACACCGCTGCCCGCAATATGAGCCGCTTTCTGGAAGACAACTCCTACCTGCGCTTAAAGACCATAAATGCGAAGTACAGGTTCCCGCAATCATTTTACAGCAAATGGGGCAACATGCGCAATTTGGAATTATATCTCGAAGGTACCAACCTGCTAACCCTAACCGGATATAGCGGAGTAGATCCTGAAGTAAGTGCATTTGGCTCTTCGGGATTGCTTAATGGATTTGATGAATTAACCCTGCCGCAGTCGAAGTCTGTTTCAATGGGACTTCGTTTCGGATTCTAAAAAGATAAAATCATGAAAAATTATATATATCTAACCCTAATTGCTGCCGTAATGATCTTTTCAGGATGCGAAAGCCAACTCGACCTGAAACCTGAAAACACACTGGTAGAAAGTGATCTGTTCAGCTCTGAAGCTATGGCCGAATCTGCCCTAGCCGATGCATACAACCAGTTTTTAACGGCATGTCTGTATCGCCAGCCCGAAGGACACTCCTACGTGATAGGTGATGTGACCACCGATGTAGCTGTGGCAGGATTGCCAAATGTAAGCTATTTTAACACCAATACCGTTTCTCCAACAGATCCTGTGGTTGAAGGTATTTGGGCTGCCTATTTCAAAGCCATAAACCTGGCAAACAACATGGTACAGAAAATACCGGTGTTGGGAAAATATGATGAAACAAAAGAAGCCCAACACATTGCCGAAGCCAAGTTCATAAGGGCCTTTTGTTACTTGCGCCTGCTTTCTCTTTTTGGAGATGGAGCACTTTCGGGTAATGATAGCGGCCCCGGCCTTCCGCTGCAGCTCAAAGCATTTGAAGGTTATGAAGAAGGCATGGTAATTCCGAGAAATACAAATGCTGAAGTATTTACACAAATGATAGCAGATCTGTTGGAAGCCATTCCCGATCTGCCCACCGCACATAATAATGACAACCAAAGTCGTGCGCGTGCCACAAAGGGCTCGGCTTATGCACTTTTATCGAGAGTGTATTTGTATTCCGGTGAATTTGCCAATGCGGCAGATGCGGCTAAAAAAGTGATAGACAACTCCCAAACGTACGAGTTGGTAAATGACCTGTTGTCCGTGTTTCCGCCTAATGCCGCCGGCACTCCGCAAAACCTTACCAAGGAGCATGTTTTTGCCTTCCCGGTAAGTCAGGATGCTGCGGCTTTACCTTCCTGGCAGGAAGGAGCCAATTTGCTGGGCCGGTATTATTCTTTCGGGGTGTTTTTGCCGGAGGCGGGTTTTTTGGCCGAATTAGATGATGCCGATAACCGCAAAGCCCAGCTTACAGCCGGAGGAAAATCGCTGAAGTTCAACCACTTTTTTGGTAAAGACAACCTTCCGCTAATACGTACAGCCGAGGTTTACCTCACGCGTGCGGAGGGCCTGGCACGGGTTAATGGCATAACACAGGAAGCGGTTGATCTGTTAAATGCCGTGCGAAGCCGTTCGTGGCCCGGTGCAACTGCATTTACCCTGGCCGATTTTGCCAATAACACAGACCTAATAAACGCTATTGTCCAGGAACGTAAACTGGAACTGGCTTTTGAAGGCCACAGAAGGTATGATCTATTGCGAACAGGCGGAGACCTTAAAACACCTGAAACCAAAAAAGTGCTGCCCATCCCGCAGCGCGATATTGACATTAGTGAGAATGTGATACAACAAAATCCGGGTTATTAAAATCTACTACCTAATTAAAAATAATACAATGAATTATATAAAATCAAATTATACCATGAATATAGCTGCTTGTTTTACCGTTCTTTTATTTGCGTTTAGCTGTGCTTCTAACGGTTCTAAAGTGCAGTCGTCGGCAAAAGACAGTTCATATACGCTCAACGGCGATGTTTCAGGAGTTTTCTTAAACGGGAATGTTACGCTTTATGCCCAGGGCGCAGCCACACAACCCGATAGCAAGCCCAAGGTGTATTCTACTACACCGGCCGGTCCTTCTGCCGGTACAAGTGATACGAAGAATGCTCCGGCGAAAGCACCTGTTGAGAAGGGTCAGGTAGAAATGAAGCTTAACCCTAACACCGGAAAATGGGAGCCTGTTGCCAAAGAAACACAGCCGCAAGCTCCAATAGGAGAAAACAACGGCAAAAAGGTGGTAAAAGCCACTACAGCCAACAGTGGAGCTGCCAACGTACCTCCACCAACCAGACCTAAAGACCCGCGTACGCCCTATGCTGAATCTAAAATTACAGGCGGTAAATTTTCGATAGAAGGTAAGCTGAACAAGCCTACCGTAGTAGAATATGTTATGACCAATGCCGATAATAAACACCTCATAAATGATTACGTAATGGGCAGGTCAGTATTTATCCTTGAGCCGGGTGAGCTCACCTTCACTATGTCCAAATTCCCGGGCGTGTTTACCATTCAGGGCGGAGACAAGAAATTGAATGATTTGATTTTGGGCTATCGCAATTTACCCGAATACGAAAAGGCCACGGCAGATTTTTTCGCCCTGTTTCCTAAAAATGCTCAGCCCGGACGCAAAGGCGTGGATGAAAAAGCCGCCGCCCTGCAAAAAACCATGATGGAAATTGAAATGAAATACCGGGAAGAAGTAGCCACTTCAAGCAAAGATGTAGAAACCTTATTGCTGCTTTTGGAAACAGGTAAATTACGCTCCAACTGGTCGGTTAAGGCCGTAGAAGCATTATCAACTCTAGCTCCTGAAGACCCGCGGGTGAAAGCCCTTATGGCTAAAGAAGCACAAATAAAAGAGGCCATGGCACAAGCCAATGTCAGGTATGTGGGTGTGGGTACTGATATCAAATATTTTATGTCTCAGGATCTGGAAGGTAATGTGGTTTCCTTGCGCGATATGATACAAAAAACCAAGGCAAAATATGTGCTGTTAGAGTTTTGGGCCAGTTGGTGTGCACCTTGCCGTGGCGAAATGCCGAACATGAAAGCAGCTTATGAGAAGTACGGCCCTAAAGGATTTGAGATATTTTCTTACACCGTTGATGAAAAGAAAGAAGACTGGGTAAAAGCATCTAAAGAAGACGGCATTCCATGGACAAACAGCGGTTACGGCCCCGATGAAGGTCCAAGAGAACTCTACAATGTAACCGGCTACCCCACTAACTTTTTATTGGATGTAGAAAGCGGAAAGATCATTGAAATGAACCTGCGCGGCGAAAACCTGCACGAAAAACTGAAAGAACTGCTGGGATAGGCGGGAGATAGTACAGATTAGTGAGATAAGAGTAGTAAGATTTTTAGATTCAAGAGCCAAGATTTTTCAACTTCAATCAAAATCAAAAAGGAAATTAAGCCAAGACTTTTTACTCGCAACCCCGGGCGGTGTTGTCACCGCCGGTCAACGCCTGTAGTGAGAGGCTCCTTCACTCAATCACACATCACTCCATAAACTTTATAACCAATTAATTTAATTGTACAGATTAGCGAGATAAGAGTAGTAAGATTTTTATAACCAAGACTTTTCAATAGCAATGGCAATAACAACTTCAATATCAATAGCTCCTCTGCAGTATCTGCGAAATCTGCGGGAAAACTTTGCGCCGTTGCGGTGTTGCGAGAAAAAAACTTCGGATCTTCAATCTTTCTCGGTAGCTTTTCCCACCTTTCAAGGGGGGAAATGTCCGAAGGACAAAGGGGGTGTAAACTTCTTTACTCGCAACCCCGGGCGGTGTTGTCACCGCCGGTCAACGCCTGTAGTGGGAGGCTCCTTCACTAAATCACACATCACTCCATAAACTTTATAACCAAATAATTTAATAGTACAGATTAGCGAGATATGAGTAGTAAGATTTTTATAACCAAGACTTTTCAATAGCAATGGCAATAACAACTTCAATATCAATAGCTCCGCTGCAGTATCTGCGAAATCTGCGGGAAAACTTTGCGCCGTTGCGGCGTTGCGAGAAAAAAACTTCGCATCTTCAATCTTTCTCGGTAGCTTTTCCCACCTTTCAAGGAGGGAAATGTCCGAAGGACAAAGGAGGGTGTAAACTTCTTTACTCGCAACCCCGGGCGGTGTTGTCACCGCCAGTCAGCACCTATAGTGAGAGTCTCTTCACAAAATCACTCTTAATTCTACAAACCTTGTAAACTTCATAAACTCTGTAACCAGTTACTCCATAAACCAATCACAAAAAATGAAAAATCATATTATAATCTTATTCCTGCTCATCCTTCCTTTCACCGTTTTTAGTCAAATGCCAAATCCGGTGGGCTGGAGTATAAAAGCAGTAAAAACCGGCAGTAACGAAGCTGAGCTTACCATTACCGCTAACATTGACGAACCCTGGTTTCTGTATTCTCAGTTTTTAGAAGATGGCGGTCCGCGGCCCACCGAGATCACCTACGCAAAAAGTGAAGCGTACGTTCTCATTGGAACAGCAACGGAAAACGGAAGTATGGAAAAAGAATACAATGATGCCCTGTTCGGCAATATGCAGGTCAAGAAATTAGGCGGAACGGTCGTTTTCCAGCAAAAAATAAAATTGCATCGCAACAATGGCCAGTTAATCGGCTCGTTGAATTACCAAACCTGTAATGGCGAAATGTGTCTGCCGCCGAAGGATGTCGCTTTTAAAGTGAATCTAACTACATTTGCGGCTCACATTGATTAATATTATCTCCCGTTCCTGTCACCTAAAAAGGTGTGCCGCGGTATATAAAGACAAACATTTTCGCAAAGCAGCCAATGCTTTGCGATTTTCATATTTCAAGAAAAATTATACATGAAAGTTATAAAACTCGTAATTGCATTAATCGCCCTTGCTGCCACTGTTTCGGCGCAAACAATTGATTTAAATGAAAAACTGCCGCGCAGTGACCGGATTACTAAAGGGGTTTTGCCCAACGGCCTTACCTATTATATCTATCCTACCGATGTGACTAAAAACGTAGCCAGTTACTACATTATTCAAAATGTAGGTTCTGTATTGGAAAACGACGGGCAGGAAGGTCTGGCCCACTTTCTGGAGCACATGGCCTTTAACGGCACCCAGCATTTTAAAGGTAAAGGCATATTGAACACCTTGCAAAAACATGGTGCCCTGTTTGGCAAAGACATTAATGCTTATACATCTTTCGATGAAACGGTGTATAACATCAACCACATTCCCACCAATAAGCCGGGTTTGGTTGATACCTGCCTGCTTATTCTTAAAGATTGGTCGAACTATTTGCTGCTCACAGATGAAGAAATTGACGCAGAACGAGGTGTAATAAAAGAAGAATGGAGAACCCGTCAGAGTGGGCAAATGCGCTTGTTGGAGAAATCGTTGCCCGCAATATATAACAACTCCAGGTATGCCGAGCGTATGCCAATTGGCTTAATGTCGGTAGTAGATAATTTTGAATATAAGGTACTGCGTGATTTCTATCACGATTGGTACCGCACAGATCTGCAGGCCATTGCCGTAATTGGCGATGTAGATGTGAACGATATAGAGCAAAGAATTACAAAGATGTTTTCATCTATTCCGGCCGTAGAAAACCCCAGAGAGCGGTACATCACTGATATTCCGGATAATGAAAAAATGCTTTACCACTTGGGCATGGACGAAGAGATTTCTACAGCTTTCATAACCTTTTTGATCAAAAGTGATGCGAACAGAAAAGGAAGAACGGTAGAAGACCTGCGCACCGGCTTGCTTACATCTATGGTGTCCAACATGCTTTCGGCACGTTTAAATGAAGTTGCCCAAAACCCCGACGCACCTTTCCTTAACTCGAGTGTCAGTTCCGGGGGGCTGGGCAGAACAAAGAGAGCCTTCAGCGTTAGGATAAGCCCTAAAAAAGGCATGCAGCAGACAGCTTTTGAAACCGTTATGCGAGAGCTGAACCGGGCGGTGAAATTCGGCTTTACCGAGGGGGAAATCAACAGAGCTGTGGCCGAAAGGGAAAATACTTACACTACTTACATTGCCAAAGAAGATGACTTATCGCATACCTCTATTGCGCAGAGAATTCAAAATGATTATTTAAGCAACCGGCAATATGCTAATGTGGCCAAAGAATTTGAGATCGTTAAGCCTTTGCTTGCATCTTTTACACCCGAAGATCTGCACAAACATCTTCAAAAATTATATTCGAAAAATAACAGAGTGCTCAACGTTACCGGCGTGGCGGGAGAGAATAATTTATCTGAAACAGAAGCACTTAATATCATTAAATCCATTGAAAATGACGAAACACTCACAGCTTATAAAGATGAGTTTGGAGACAGAGACCTGCTGGAAGGCACAAACCTGAAAGCCGGAAAAATTGTATCGGAGAAAGCGAACGACGAGTTAGGAAGCATCACTTTTACACTGAACAATGGTGCGAAAGTCCACTACAAATTTGCTGATAAAAACAAAAACGATGTAAAACTGGTTGGTATAAGCTATGGCGGACTGTCCTTGCTTAAAGACGAAGACCTTCCATCTGCAGGTGCATCTATAAATCTGGCGCAGTTATCGGGACTGGGCAATTTTTCGGCAAGCGATCTGCCCAAGGTTTTGGCGGGTAAATCGGCCAATGTGAGTACATCATTGTCTGCTTTGGGAGAGAGTATTAGCGGCAGTTCTACCACCAAAGATGTAGAAACCATGCTGCAAATGGTATATCTTACATTTGAGAACCCACGCATGACCGAAGATGCCTTTCAGGTGCTTAAAAACCAATTGAACAATTCTTTAGCCAGGAAGAAGAAAAACGTGGGGCAAAAAATTCAGGATAGCATTACCACCTCATTATACGGTAAAAACAACCCCAGAAAGAGGCTGTTCGATGAATCTTATGTGAAAGATGTGTCCTTTGAAAAAGCCAAAGAGATATATTCAAACCGGTTTAGCAATGCGGCAGATTTCGAATTCTTTATTGTTGGAGATGTACCCAGAGAAACGGTTGCACCATTAATTGCAAAATATATTGGCGGTTTAAGAGCCAATGAGGGTCGTGAAGAGTGGAAAGATAAAAACGTTCCGTGGGTAAAGAAAAACATTGACAAAGATGTGTATATCCCAATGGAAGATCCCAAAAGCTCAGTACGTATAGCGTATAAAAGAAAGTATAAACACAGCTTAAAAAACGTGCTCATTGCCAATACCCTGGGCGATGTATTAAAACTCAGATATACCGAAACCCTTCGGGAAGATGAAGGTGGCACTTACGGGGCCAGGGTTCAGGTTAATCTTTCACAACGGCCAAAAGAAGAGTTATTTCTCCATGTTGGTTTTGATTGCAATCCTGAAAAAGCAGAGCATTTAAGCCGAATTGTTTACCGCGAGATAAACAAGCTGAAACGCGGAGAAGTAAATCAGGAAGACTTAGATAAAACTTTGTCTAATTACCTGAAATCACGCGAAGACTGGAAAAATTACAACAGCTACGATATGAGCTTGTTGCAAAATTATTTTCTGGAAGACTACAACATGAACGACCCTGCTACCTATGAGAACATTGTTAACAGCATTACCGCCAAAGACATTAAAAAGATGGTTAAAAAGCTGCTCAAAAAGCCAGGCTCCTACGAAATTATCATTAAGCCGGAGAAGTAGTTTTGGAGTGATAAAGTGAAGAGGGACTGGCCCCGGTTCTTATTTTCATTTTCACTTTTTGATTGAAGTTGAAAAGTCTTGATTCCTGTCTCTAAAAGTCACAATACTATTTGGTTCTAACCACAGAGTACAAGATGTTTGGTACAGACTAACACAGAGTTTTGCTTCTCGTTTTGATTTACATTTTGATTTTGATTTTCATTTTGATTTTGATTGACATTGACATTGATATTGATATTGATATTGTAATTGAAAAAGTCTTGACTCTTGGCTCTGAAAATCTTACTACTCTGTACTAATTGGTATTAACCACAGAGTACACGAAGTTTGGCACAGACTAACACAGAGTTTTGCTTCTCGTTTTGATTTTGATTTTCATTTTGATTTTGATTGACATTGACATTGATATTGATATTGTAATTGAAAAAGTCTTGACTCTTGGCTCTGAAAATCTTACTACTCTGTACTAATTGGTATTAACCACAGAGTACACGAAGTTTGGCACAGAGTAACACAGAGTTTTGCTCCTCGTTTTGATTTTGATTTTCATTTTCATTTTGATTGACATTGATATTGATATTGATATTGCAATTGAAAAAGTCTTGAATCTAAAAGTCTCTGCACTCGTTTCTTGGTACTCCGTACTAATTGGTTCTAACCACAGAGTACAAGATGTTTGGTACAGACTAACACAGAGTTTTGCTTCTCGTTTTGATTTACATTTTGATTTTCATTTTCATTTTGATTTTGATTTACATTTTGATTTTGATTGAAATTTTCCACCCCCCTTGTCATTCGGACATTTCCCCGCCAGAATAACTAGTTGGGCCGGCTGATTTACGCAGATATTTCAGGTTTTAATTAGAGTTTATAGAGTGATTAGTCTTTGGGAGGAACGAGAAAATAAAAACTGCGTCATCCTGATCCCGCACGGCGGGAGAAGGATCTCATATTACGCTGTTTTTATTTTCGGTTTTAAAAATCCATAGCCGTTTGGCCGGAGTTGTCTCCGGCATGACCGGCGGTGACAACACCGCTAGGGGCTGTGAGCATGTAGAGAAAAATGGAAGTTGAAAAGTCTTGGTTTCTATCTCTAAAAGTCACAATACTAATTGGTATTAACCACAGAGTACACGAAGTTTGGCACAGAGTAACACAAAGTTTTGCTTCTCGTTTTGATTTTGATTTTGATTTTGATTGACATTGATATTGATATTGATATTGATATTGATATTGAAAGGTCTCGAATCTAAAAGTCTCTGCACTCATATCTTAGTACTCTGTACTAATTGGTATTAACCACAGAGTGTAACAGAGTTTTCATTTTGATTTTGATTTTCATTTTCATTGAAGTTGTTATTGCCATTACCATTATCCAGAAAAAAACACTCAAAACGGATAGAAAAAGTTAAGAGCGTTTATCTTAGTGTATATGCCAACAAAACTGCTCTCACCATTTCAGAAATTCTTTAAAGTTGAAAGCTTTAGTGCTATCCTGCTTTTTGCCGCCACCCTTGTCGCCCTTGTTTGGGCCAACTCGCCCTGGGGCGATTCATACAGATCGTTATGGCAAAGTGAACTTGGTTTTAGTGCCCTGGATTTTCAGCTAAAGAAGCCTCTTGTACTTTGGATAAATGATGGGTTAATGGCCATATTTTTCTTTTTAATAGGTTTAGAGATAAAGCGGGAACTACTTATTGGTGAATTGAACAGTCTTAAGAAAGCAGCCTTTCCGTTTTTTGGAGCACTTGGCGGTATGTTAGGACCGGTTATACTGTTCTTTGTTTTAAATAAAAACCCCGAAACTCTTAAGGGCTGGGGAATTCCAATGGCTACAGATATTGCGTTTGCTTTGGCCATACTGGCTTTACTCGGTAAAAGAGTACCGCTGAGTTTAAAAATATTTATGGCCGCTTTTGCCATTATTGATGATATTGGAGCCGTACTGGTAATTGCATTGTTCTATACTACCTCCATCAAATGGTTGTATTTGGCCATAGGGTTGTTTCTTGTGCTATTTTTGGCCTTTCTGTCTTTCAAATATCTATATTCAAAATATCTGCTGGTTCTCATTGGTCTGGTAGTTTGGTATTTATTTCTGAAGGCGGGGATACACCCCACCATTGCCGGAGTGTTGCTGGCATTTACCATACCCATTAGGCAGAAAATTGATTCCGGAACTTATGCCGATCAACTTACCGAAATTGTACATAATATCAAAACTGCAGCAGATCCTGATTCGCCTGTATTAACAAAAAAGCAGATTGAAGAAATTGATTCGCTTGAAGACTGGACAGAGAAATTGCAATCGCCTTTGCAACATTTGGAGCACAAGCTGCATACATGGGTCGCCTATATTATAATACCATTATTTGCCCTGGCTAATGCAGGAGTACTGTTAAAGAGTAATGCTTCAGCTGATGTTAACCTGATATATAAACTGGCTCTTTGTCTGCTTGTAGGAAAAGTGGTTGGTATTCCTTTAATGACTTTTATCGGCCATAAGCTAAAAATGATTGACTTACCGGATGATATTTCCTGGAAACAGATCATTGGCGTGGCTTTAGTGGCAGGTATTGGATTCACAATGTCTATTTTTATAGCCAACCTGGCTTTTGCCGGTAATCAAGTACTTATTGACTCGGCTAAAATTGGAATATTAATCGGATCCTTGCTATCGGGTTTGTTTGGATATTTCGTACTTAAAATTTCGAGCAAAACAAGTGCCTGAGGATAAACCGGGAAATGTAACTTTGTCTTAGTGATTTATAAGACCGTCTTACGTCCTTTGCTTTTTCTGCTTCCGCCGGAAAAGGCGCATTCCTTTACCCTATTATTGTTGCGCATATTGTTCTTTATTCCAGGTGTCAAAAGTAGCATTACAAGGACAAACCGAGCCACATGTAAGCCGGTTAAAGTGTTCGGTACAAGCTTTCCCAATAAGGTTGGGCTGGCAGCTGGTTTCGATAAAAACGGTAAGTATTTTGAACTGATGACAACACTTGGTTTTGGGCATATTGAAGTAGGCACCGTAACACCCAAACCGCAGCCGGGAAATTCAAAACCAAGAGTACTTCGACTAAAGAAAGAAAAGGCCCTGATAAACAGAATGGGCTTTAACAATGTAGGTACAGATGCCCTGGCTGCCACTTTACAAAAACTTGATAAAAAGGATGTAGTTATAGGCATTAATATTGGTAAGAACAAGCATACTCCAAATAATAATGCTGTAGAAGATTACGTCTATTGTTTTAACAAGTTGTATCGGTTTGCCGATTACTTTGTGGTTAATGTTTCATCACCAAACACACCCGGTTTGCGCGACTTACAGCAGATCAATGCCCTGGAACACATTCTTACTGAGCTGCAGAATCATAATAAAGCCAAGGCAAAGTCAAAACCTGTATTGCTAAAAATATCTCCCGATCTAGGAGATGATGCCATAGAAGAGATTGTGACCTTATGCATAAAAAGCAGACTGGCAGGAATTATTTGCAGCAATACCCTAAAAACCAACTCAAAGATTGGAATTGGCGGAAAAAGTGGTGTTCCACTTAAAGACCGGTCAACGGAAATGATAAAAAAAGTGAAAAAGCTGGCCGGTGAAAGGCTAAGCATTATCGGAGTGGGTGGAATTAATTCAGTTGAAGATGCACAGGAAAAATTGTATGCAGGTGCTAACTTAGTACAGCTTTACACCGGATTGATCTATGAAGGACCGAAGTTGATCAGGGATATAAATAAGACCTTAGGTTAAGGAATAAAGAGATAAAGTTAAAATAAAGAATTACTTACCGCAAAATCATTTCTTCACATTGTGTTGGCAATCAATGCGCTGGAGATTTTGTTGAGAAATTAAGTCTTCTCATCTTTGGGGCCTAGAATGAAGATTCTAGAAAAGAAAAAAATAAACAGTCGTGCCAAAAGCACGGCTGTTTTTTTATGCCCGCCTTTTAAACAATTTAATATCCATGATAGCAACAGCAATTAAACCAAAATCGAAGGTTCTGGAACAAAATGAAAATTCATTTGTTCCGATTATTGACCCTAAAAAGTTCTCTCTTGTAACCAACAAAATGAGAACTTTTTTTCTGTCTAAAGGTTTCCAGGAGGTACACACACAAAACCGTCTCTCCATAATGGCAGCCTGCGAAGATCCCAGTACCATTGCCACATACGACTATGCCGGCACTATTTGGCCACTACCACAAACCGGGCAAATGTGGTTAGAACACGAACTGCTTACTAAACCCGATGTGCCGGGCTATTTCTGCGTAAGTACGAGTTTTAGAAATGAACCTAATCCTGTACCCGGCAGGCATTGCCGAATCTTTCCCATGTTTGAATTTGAGCAGCACGGTGGCATGGACGAACTAGTAGAGCTGGAAATTGAATTATTGGATCATTTGGGTTTTGCACGTGGAAAAGGTGGTGTGTTTGCACAAGGTGATTATGAAGACGTATGCCTGGATTATGGTGCACATTTACTTACCAACTACCATGAAGAACAGCTTTGTCAACGATTTGATCAGGTGTTCTTCCTGAAGAATTTCCCTGAAAGAACCAGCCCGTTCTGGAATATGAAACGAAATGAAATCAACCCGGAAATTTCCAATAAGGTAGATGTATTGTTATACGGCCAAGAAACTATCGGATCTGCCGAAAGAAGCTGTAACGGGGAGGAACAGTACAACGCCTTCCTTACCATAGAGGATGGAAAGTATGCCGATAAACTTTACAACTTATTCGGGAAAGAGCGCGTACTTGCTGAACTGGAAGATTTCCTTTCGCACGAATTTATACCACGCTCCGGTGGTGGAATTGGCATCACACGTATGATGCGTGCAATGGAACTGGCCAACGCAATATAATTTAGAACATTAGAACGCCGGAACCTTGTTTATTTGATGGCCGCCAGCAATGGCGGCCTTTTTGGTCAACCATGCTTGATATACTTTTCTGATCATAGCACTTAGTAACTTTAAACAATGAAAAAATGTTTTCTTCCTATTTACTTTTTCCTATTAGTGGCATGTGGCTCAAATCAAGATAAGGCCGATCTTATCTTTCATAACGCCGTAGTTTACACCGTTAACAAAGATCAGCCAAGTGCTCAAGCTGTTGCCATTAAAGATGGCAATATCCTAAAAGTGGGTTCTAATAAAGATGTCCTGGCTATAAAGGCTAAGCGGGAAATTGATGCCAAAGGACAGTTTGTAATGCCCGGCTTCACCGACGGACATGCCCACTTTATGGGCATTGGAGAAAGCCTTCAAAACATTAATTCGTTAGACACTAAAAGCTGGGATGAAGTTGTACAGCAGGTAAAAAAGAAAGTGGCTGAGGTAGAACCGGGAGAATGGATTACAGGCCGGGGTTGGCATCAGGAAAAATGGATAAAAACAACGGATAGAACTTATAAAGGATTTCCATATCACGATGCCCTGAGCCTAACTGCACCTGACAATCCGGTTGTGCTGCGGCATGCTAGCGGCCATGGTTTAATCGCCAACTTAAGAGCTATGGAGCTGGCTGAAATTACATCTGAAACCATAGCCCCTGAAGGTGGTGAGATCCTTATTGATGAAGAAGGAAATTTAACCGGTGTATTTCAGGAAAATGCCATGGAATTATTTGATGCAGTTCAGGAACAATACTTAAAAAACAGAAGTAAGGAAGAGATTAACAAACAAAAATTAAAGACTATAAGGCTTGCCGAGCAGGAATGTTTAAGCAAAGGCCTAACCGGCTTGCATGATGCGGGAGCCTTGTTTAGCGATGTAAACTTGCTGCACGATCTGGCAATGAACGATGATCTTAACCTGAGACTTTATATAATGCTAAGCAGTGGGAGTGCCCAGCCGCTCACTGCCGAGAATTTGAGCGACTACCCTATTCAAACCAAAAACAGTATGCTCACATGCGGGGCCATTAAAGCATACTCCGATGGCGCACTTGGTTCGCGTGGAGCATGGTTGTTGAAAGACTATACAGACGATAAGGGCAACAGCGGCCAAAGTGTAACTCCCCTTGAAGACTTGAAAGCTGTGGCAGAACTCGCCAAACAAAAAGATCTTCAATTATGTATTCATGCCATTGGCGACAGAGCAAACAGAGAGGTAATAAACATTTTTAAGGAAGTGCATGGCTACCAATTAAAAGAAAAACGTTGGCGCATTGAACATGCACAACACCTTAATCCGGGCGACATTGATAGAATAGCCGACCTTGGAATAATCGCTTCAATGCAGAGTGTGCATTGCACATCAGACTCCCCCTATGTTGAAAAACGGCTGGGAGAGAAACGGGCCGAAGAAGGAGCTTATGTTTGGCAAACACTATTACAACAAGGAGTAACTGTAGCCAATGGCACCGATGCCCCGGTTGAAGATGTGAGTCCGATTGCCAATTTTTACTCCGCGGTTACACGTAAGCGAAGCGACAATGGTTTTGAGTTTTACACCGATCAAAAAATGACCCGCGAACAAGCCATTTATAGCCTGACTATGGCCAATGCTTATGCCGGTTTTCAAGAAGATATTCTAGGTTCTATTGAAGAAGGTAAACTGGCGGATATTGTAATTCTCTCCAATAACCTAATCGAGTGCAGTGATGCTGATATTCTGGATACGAAGGTAATGTACACGATTGTGGGAGGAAAGATCAGGTATGAGACATCGGCTGAAAAATAAAGGAAAATGAAGAAGAAACAAGACATTACAACTTCGGAAGACATCAAATTAATGGTCGATTCGTTTTACGATACGGTACGCAGCGATGATATCATCGGATACATTTTTAATGATGTAGCCAAAACCAACTGGGAAATGCACTTGCCCCGGATGTACAGCTTTTGGGAGAGTATATTATTAGGCAAAGCCACTTTTGAAGGAAATCCAATGACAGTGCACATGCACTTGAATAAAAAGGAAAAGTTAACAAGCGAACACTTTGATCAGTGGACTAAGCTTTGGACAAATAATATTGACGAGTTGTTTCAGGGCCCAAAGGCTGCAGAAGCAAAACAAAGAGCACTATCCATACGCAGTATTATGGAGTTTAAGGTTAGGCAGGGTGATGAGATTATTGATTATTAAAGTTATTTAAGCATCCAAAAAAGCTACTATTGGCACTATCTATTCCTGAGGAATACTGCAGTTCAGCTTCCTGAATACAATAAACTGCCCCGGAGTGATACGTATTACAATGATTAATATTTACGTTATACTGATCTATAACCGCAGATATTTCTATATTATAGTTTAGAACACATGGTTCGGCCATTATAAGTAAAGAACCCAAAATAAAAATACTAATTAAAAACAATTTAATTTTCTTCATATTCTCTAGGCTTTATATGTACTCTATCGGACAGTTTTCCATGTTTCATTGTATAGATATCCATAATCTTTTCTACTGATTCTCTTGGTAAACCTTGATACTCGGGATAGGCCGCTCTCAATTTTTCCCCCGCGCGTTGCATATTGCAATTTGTGTTAAAATATTCTTTTATCCCAGTCAAACCCTCATACTCTGACAAATCAACATCGCAAAAAGAATCATCATTATTTTCTCTCATTTTATCTACTATTCCAATCACATCAATATTACCCGTGGCGATAAGTTGTGCACTATTCTCAATTTCTTTTTGAAGTAAATGGAACTCCAGTGAATTCGCAATTTCACTTAAATCGGCTTCCAAGTCATTGCTACTAGACACGCAACTGCCTATAATTATTGACAACAGAAAGACAGTTTTTAATATAAAATATTTCATTATTATTGTTGATTGTAGTTGTTAGAAAGACAGTTGTTATATTCATTATCAGCAATATAAAAGGCAGCTGCAAGCCCTGCAGAACAAGCTATTAAACCTATACCCGTACTTCCCGCAGCATACACACATAGAGCATAAGCCGCCAATGCAGCGGTAGTAGTATTATTATAAGCTTCATAACACGGTAAATTTGGGCTTTGAGCTTCAACCTCAACAGCAGAAGTAGTTTGAAAAACAAACAAACTTGCCCCAAGAAGAATAAGCTTTTTCATGTGATAACAGATTTTGATGAAATCTAAAGTTCATTTTTTTTTTTTCAATTTTCCAAATTTTGCATTACTTTTTTTAACCCATTTTCGAAATGGGTCATATGACATTAGAAACCTAGTCCTCTATGTTCAAAACTTGATTTATATAAGCCAAACCTATTCCCTACTTTCGGCCATATAACCGTACAGAGGGGGAAATCTCTGTTTTAAATTTTATTTTATGAAAAAGTATTTAGCGGAATTTATTGGCACCATGGTACTGGTATTAGGTGGTTGTGGTGCAGCTGTAATTGCCGGCATCTCTTCAACAGGACCGGCAGGAATCGGCTTACTTGGTATCGCCTTAGCCTTTGGTTTGGCTGTGGTTATTATGGCCTACACCATTGGTAATATTTCGGGTTGTCATATTAACCCGGCCATAAGCGTGGCTATGGCTGCGGCAGGTAAATTGAGCATCGGCGACCTGATAGGCTATATAATTGCCCAGGTTTTGGGAGCACTGGCCGGAGCCGGTATTCTTTATTTATTAGTGAGTAATCAGGCCGGATTTAGCGGGCTTGGAGACTGGGCACTAGGATCCAATGGTTGGGGTGAAGGTTATCTCGGCAACTACAATATGACTGCGGCGTTTATAGCTGAGTTGGTATTCACCTTCATATTCCTGTTGGTGATCTTTGGAGTTACTTCAAAAATTGGCAACCCGACCATGGCCGGGTTGGCTATTGGTTTGGCGTTGGTGTTGATTCACTTAGTGGTTATTCCCATTACGGGTACGTCAGTAAATCCTGCCCGTAGCATTGGTCCTGCGCTTTTTGCAGGTGGAGCAGCACTTAAACAAGTCTGGTTGTTTATTGTAGCCCCTATTCTGGGCGCATTGTTAGCTGCATTTGTTTGGAAAGCTATTGCTCCGAGTGATGCCTGAGGGTTACTATATCATTAAATTACTTAACAAACGTCCTGCCTTCCGGCGGGGCGTTTTATTTTCGCAACATGGCCGTCAATAAGAAATTAGGTTTCCTTAATAGCTATCTAACCCTATGGATATTTTTAGCAATGGCATTAGGTGTAGCCATAGGCTATTTCATTCCTTCGTTCCCAAAAGTAATTGACTCATTTAGCCGCGGAACAACCAACATTCCTATTGCAATTGGTTTGATATTAATGATGTATCCGCCGCTGGCTAAAGTAAATTATGCCTTACTACCCAAGGTCTTCAGAAATGTAAAGATTCTTTCCATATCCCTTTTACTCAATTGGGTTATCGGACCCATTTTAATGTTTGCATTAGCAATCATCTTTTTGCGTGATTATCCGGAGTATATGGTAGGACTTATTCTGATAGGCCTGGCGAGATGTATTGCCATGGTTTTAGTGTGGAACGATCTTGCCGAAGGAAGCAGCGAATATGGTGCCGGATTAGTAGCACTTAATAGTATTTTTCAGGTTTTTGCTTACAGTTTTTATGCCTGGATATTTATTACGATTCTTCCGCCATTTTTTGGTTTTGACGGTGCTATAGTTGATATCTCAATAGGTACAATTGCCGAAAGTGTTGCCATTTATTTAGGCATTCCATTTTTAATGGGAATTCTAAGCCGGTTGATTTTGGTAAAGACAAAAGGTGAGGAATGGTACACTAATACCTTTATTCCGGCTATTTCACCATTAACCCTTATTGCCCTGTTGTTCACGATCATAGTAATGTTCTCGCTCAAGGGTGAGTTGATAGTACAAATTCCTATGGATGTTTTGAAGATTGCAATTCCGTTACTGATTTACTTTGCCCTAATGTTTTTTATTGGATTTTTTGTTAGTAAGGCAATGGGCGCATCCTATGATAAAAATGCGGCTATCTCGTTTACTGCTGCCGGAAATAACTTTGAGTTGGCCATTGCTGTTGCAATTGCCGTTTTTGGGCTTAATTCGGGACAGGCATTTGCAGGTGTGATAGGGCCTTTGGTAGAAGTTCCGGCACTCATTATATTGGTGAGAGTAGCTTTTTGGCTAAAAAGCAAGTACTACCCTAAAGTTCAAATGTAAATAGCGTGAATAATGGTTAAGCCTATTCGCTATAGTTCTAACAATCAATCAATCACGAAGCTTCGGGATAACCACGAATGCACGAATTTTTCTTCCAGAACTGATGATTAGTTTCGCGGAGCGAAACCAAATTGGTACTATTAGCTTATAATTGTTTCTAAGAAATACAGGTATAATTAGCAAATTCGTGGTTAAAACAATCATTAAAGCATTGATGGGCAATTTATTACGAATAACACAAACAATTCCGTAAACGGAATTTCTTATCCATTATTCACGTTAAATATTTTGGAAAGTCGAAACTATCTGATTACAAAAACCTGCGCAGCACTCGTAACAATAAAGTGATTATTACACTAAACAAGATCATGGTAGTTATCGGAAAGTAAAACTTGAAATTTTCTTTTTCAATCCTGATATCTCCTGGAAGACGGCCAATCCACTTGAGTTTATCCCCGGCAAAGTAGGCTATCAAACCAACCACAACCAATAGTAGTCCAAAGATGATTATATACTTCCCGATATTCTGATTCATGTAATAAGTTTCAATCCCAACTCATCTAACTGTCCTTCATCAATGCTGGCAGGGGCGTCCAACATCACATCCCTGCCACTGTTGTTTTTAGGGAATGCTATAAAGTCGCGAATAGAATCTGAGCCACCAAAAATAGCACACAGCCTGTCGAAACCAAAGGCAATGCCACCGTGCGGTGGTGCTCCATATTCAAAGGCCGACATAAGAAAGCCAAATTGTTTCTGCGCTTCTTCTTTGCTGAAACCGAGAAGGTCGAGCATTCTGCTTTGCAATTCCCGGTCATGAATTCTAATAGATCCTCCGCCTACCTCTACCCCATTTATTACCATATCATAAGCGTTAGCCCGCACTTCTCCCGGTGCATCATTGATCTTATCCAGGTCTTCTGGTTTCGGTGATGTAAACGGATGGTGCATGGCGTGGTACCGGTTTGTTTCTTCGTCCCATTCCAGCAGAGGAAAATCAACTATCCAAAGGCATTTGTACTCATTGTCTTTCATTAGGCCTAACCGACGGCCCATTTCAAGTCTTAGCTCACCCATTGCTTTTTGGGTTGGTTCTGCATCTCCGGCAAGGATCAATACCATATCGGCCTGTTTAGCTTCACATCTAACAGCCCATTCGGCCTGATCTTCCTGAGTGTAGAATTTGTCAACGCTTGATTTGAAGTTCCCATCATCGTTCCACTTGCTGTAAGCCAGGCCTTTCATGCCAATTTGCGGACGTTTAACCCAATCGGTCAAGCCGTCAATTTCTTTTCTTGAAAAAGAACTTCCACCGGGAATTGTAATACCGAGAACAAGTTCTGCCTGCTCAAAAACATTAAAGCCTTTGTTCTTAACCAGGTCATTCAACTCATTCAATTCCATTCCAAAACGCAAATCAGGCTTATCAGAGCCGTACAATCGCAAGGCATCGGCATAGTCCATTTTCTCAAAGGCAGGTAAGTCAATTCCTTTTACCGCTTTAAACAAGTGTCTTATCAGTCCTTCAAAAGTTCTGAAAATATCATCTTGCTCCACAAAGCTCATTTCGCAGTCAATTTGCGTGAATTCCGGTTGTCTGTCGGCACGTAGGTCTTCATCTCTAAAACAACGAACTATTTGGTAATATTTGTCAAAACCGCTTACCATCAGCAATTGCTTAAAGGTCTGCGGACTCTGGGGCAGTGCATAAAATTGTCCTTCGTTCATGCGGCTTGGCACTACAAAGTCGCGTGCGCCTTCCGGTGTGCTTTTGATAAGAAAGGGAGTTTCTATATCCAGAAAGCCCAGCTCATTCATATAAGCTCTTGTTTCAGCATTAAGCTTATGCCTTAGCAAAATGTTTTCACGCACTTCTGGTCTGCGCAAGTCTAAATACCGGTATTGCATGCGCAGTTCATCCCCGCCATCGGTATCGTTTTCAATGGTGAACGGAGGTGTCTTAGCCCTGTTGAGGATTTTAAGTTCATCTACTTTTACTTCAATCTCACCTGTTGGAATTTCATGGTTTTTATTACTTCGTTCCATCACCTTTCCGGTTACTTGTATTACATACTCACGGCCAAGGTTTCTCGCCTTTTTCCAGAGTTCTGCATTTTCATCCATATTAAACACCAATTGGGTAATGCCGTATCTGTCGCGCAGATCCACAAAGGTCATTCCGCCCAAATCGCGGGTTTTTTGTACCCAGCCGGAGAGCGTTACATCTTTCCCAACCTCATTTATATTTAACTGACCGCAAGTTCTGTTTCTATACATGTTCTGATTGAAATTATTCTTCTTCGTTTATTAGTGAAAGTAATTTTTCTACTTCTTTCTTTAATTTGGGCAAATGATCATCAACAATACTCCACACAAGTTCATCTGACACAATATCATACCCGTGAACTATAATATTTCTGGTTCCAACAATTTCCCTACTGTTAGATAGCATAACGGTAGAGGTAGATTTGTTAATTCGGTTAACCGCTTCACCAATAATACTCAAGCCACGTTCCGTAGCACGTTTAGTTTTAGTATCGTTTTTATAGTGTTTAAAACTAACTATCTCACCTTCAAAATAGCCTTGAATTTCAGTAATAGAGTTAAGTATATCGAATAACCATGTTTTTATTTGGTTATCCATAAATCTGAAGTTTATTGGCATTTACAGTTGCCCGAAAGAAAGGATTTTTGATTGCCTTATACTCAACTATGTCCACACTTCGACCCAATAAAGCATTAAGTGCATCTTTAAAGTCAAAATAGTTTGTCGCATAGTCCTTATACTTTATGTTATGGAATTCAACTAAAAAATCAACATCGCTTTTACTATTAAATTCTTCTGTAAGAACTGAGCCAAAAACGAATAGGTGTTTAACGTTGAATTGTTTACACAATTCGGTAATAGCCGATTTATGATCTATAAGCATGGCATTCATTCTGCAAAAATATTACTTTATAATTGCTTAATCTTACCCTACTTAAACAAATAAAGCCTCTGTGCATCTAATCGGAGGGCAATGGCTATCATAAGTGAAAAGGCAAGCAGTGAGGAGCCGCCGTAGCTGAAAAAGGGCAGAGGAATACCTATGGTTGGAAACAGCCCGATGACCATGGCAACATTAATGAATGTATGCATAAATATGAAGGAAGCTATAGCATAAATAAATACCCTGCTAAAGGTTGAGCGTTGGCGTTCGGCAAGGAACATCAATCGGAAAATGAGTGCCGAAAGTAATCCCAAAACAAAGATGGAACCTGCAAAACCCCATTCCTCACCGATAGAAGAAAAAACATAATCGGTAGTGATTTCAGGAACAAAATCACCCTGGGTTTGTGTACCTTGTAAATACCCTTTGCCTGTCACCCCTCCGGAACCAATAGCCATTTTTGATTGCCAAAGGTTGTAGCCTGCTCCTTTTTTATCCTGAATTTTCCCTAATACGAGCATAACCCGGTCTTGTTGGTAATCCTTAAGCACTTTTGTAAACAGAAAACTTACTATGAGAGAGAATATAAGTGCCAGCGATCCGAGTTTCAATACGGGTTTAAGCATTCTTTTTCTTTTATTCTTTCTGGTTAGAAATAAGACAAGTAAGGCTACTACACACAATCCGACAGCAACCTTGGTAAAGCCAAATGCAAGTGTTGTTAGAGCCAACCCAATGGCAATAAGGCCAAGGTAGATTGGAGCCGGCGGAAGTCCCTCACGATAAAGTACAAATATGAGACCGGCATAGAGTATGCAGGAGCCAAGGTCAGGTTGTAAAATGATGAGTGCCAACGGAAGCAGGATAATACCTCCGATAAAAGCGGTTTGATTTAGATGTTGGTACCACTTTTCCTTTTCACTAATGTAGGCCGCTAAGAGTAAACAAGTAGCCAATTTGGCAAACTCAGCCGGTTGTAGTTGAAGGCCACCAAAGCGAATCCAGGCTTTGGCACCATTTACTTCAGTACCAATAATCAAAGTCAGGAGCAACAAGAAAACCGCTAACCCATAAACCGGAAGCGCACTGAGTTTGATCAGTTTATAGTCTGTTGTGAGCACTACAAATCCAAGGACTAAGGAAACGACCCAAAAGATCACCTGTCTTCCGTGTTTTGCGCCAAAGTTCAGGATACCTACTTCCTCGCCGCCGCTGGAAGCCGAATAAATGGCTATAATACCACTTACCGATAAGATAAACCACAGCAAGGTACTTATACCGTCAACGTGCTTTAATATGCCTTCTCGTTCTCTCATTTTTGTTTACCACATAGTGACATAGATGATCAATCTAATTCTGAAAAGTATTCGTTTACGAAAGTTTGTTGTCCTTCATTGAATATATTAGATACATTAAAGTTGATCAAGATTCCTTTAGGCTTTTTTAAAAGCTTCATATAAGATAACAACTGCGCTTTATGGACGGGATGTATTTCCTGAACACACTTTAATTCAACTACAATAACATTTTCTATTAATAGGTCACATCTCAATTCGGTCTCAACTATGTTCTCTTTGTATTTGAGAGGTACAACTAATTCAGATTGGTAATTCAAGCCTCTTTCCGTTAACTCCAAAAGCATACATTTATGGTAAACGCTCTCCAATAGACCCGGACCAAGTTCTTTATGGACTTCAATTGCTGCTCCAATTACCTTATAGGTCAGATTGTCTAAGAATTTCTTTGTCAACATTATCCTGTGTGCCTAGGTGGTTATCTCTTTCTCTCATTAATTTTGATTGGCAGTACTTGCTAATAGATCTTCTTTTCGTCTCTTAATAGACTCTTGCTGCTCTTTAATAATTTCAAGGTATTCTCTATCCTTTCTTTCGGTTAAATCTGCATCAAACATGCGTTGTTCCCAAAACTGCCGGTCTTCGGGAATAGAGTCTTTAATGTATTTTTCTATCATAAGGCTTGCTACCGGGGCTGCATAAGTGGAACCAAAGCCGGAGTTTTCCACTATAACCGCGATGGCTATTTGGGGATTGTCTTTCGGAGCAAAGGCTACGAAAATACTATGGTCCTTACCATGTGGGTTTTCCGCAGTACCTGTTTTACCACATGCCGAAATACCTTCAATCTTTTGTGATGCTGCCGTGCCATCAATAAAAACACGTTCCATACCGTCTATAACCACATCAAAATAATCTCTTTTAATGGGAATTTCGTTTTTCTTAATAGCCTCTTCCACCACGCTTCCGTCAGAGAATTTTTTGACGAGGTGCGGCGTATAGAAGTAGCCGCGATTGGCAATGGCACTCATGGTATTAGCCATTTGCAGTGTTGATGCCAGCGTTTCGCCCTGTCCAATTGAAAGGCTTATCACCGTCATGGGTTTCCAATTCCATCCTTTGTAAATATTATCATAGTACTCCGATGAAGGAAAGTGACCCGGCTTTACACCACCAACGCCAATATTGAGCTCGGTATCATAACCAAAGTATCGGACATATTTATGCCATTCATCCAAGGCTTTACGCACATCACCGTTAAACCGATCCATAGTTAGAGACCGCCTGAAATTCTCTGCGTAATAAGCATTACACGAACTTTTAATAGCATCGGAAACATTGCTCAATTTTGCATGAGCATGGCAACCGGGTTTCCCGCGGTTACGGTTGTAGCCTCCATTACACGGATAGGAAAAGGTGGAATCAACAGCGCCCCACTCCAGTGCAATGAGCGATGCCAGCGGTTTGAAAGTAGAACCTGGAGGATATACCGCCTGGATAGCCCTGTTGAACATTGGCTTAAGTGTGTCGCTCAAAAGAGCCTTGAAATATTTATTACGGTTTCGGCCGGTTAACCAGTTAGGGTTGAACGAAGGCGTACTGATCATAGCCAATATTTCGCCGCTTGCCGGTTCAATAGCCACAACACTTCCCACCTTATTTTGCATAAGTTGTTCGCCGTAGGCCTGTAGATTAATATCCAAAGTTGTAAGTAAATCCTTGCCCGGTATGGCCTTAACATCAAGTTCGCCATCTTTAAAACTTCCGTGCAGCAAATTACTCTTATCACGCAGCACGTATTGCTTTCCTTTAATACCTCTCAAACTATCTTCGTAAGTGCTCTCCATTCCGCTTTTCCCCATATAATCACCCATAGCGTAATAAGAGTCGGAGTTGGAAATATCCTCATCATCCACCTCGCCCATGTAACCCAATAGTAAGGCTGCATTTGGATAGTTGTACCTGCGCTCTGTACTGGTTTCAATGCTCAACACCGGAAACTTATAGATATCCTCCAAAATCATGGCAAAATCCTCTTGCGGCAGGTTTCTCACCAAAGGATACGGCTTAACATAAAAACCGGCTTCCCTGGCCTTAGCAATGCGCTCTTCCAAAAAGGTTGTGTCAATTTCCAAAAAATCACATAGGGCAGATGTATCCGTATTCTTAAGCTTATTCAGAGTAAAATAAACATCATAAACCGGCGCATTATAAACTATGAGCGAATCATTTCTATCATAGATCATACCTCTGGCCGGTATGGCAACACGCTCGGCAATGGAAACTTCGGAAGATTCAACTTTGTAGTTCTTATCAATAACCTGCAGATAGAAAAGCTTGCTTACAAGCAGTAACAGCAATGTTCCAAAAAAGAACCAAATAAATTTTATTCTAAAGTCAGGTTTTTTCAATTTATTAAGAGAGGCGCCGTTTTCTGACCCGTGAAACAAATAGATACCGGTAAATTAAAATTACAATAAAAGTTAGAACGGAACTTACTGCAATCCACAGTAGCAAGTTTATAAAATCAACGTTTTTTCCTCCTTGAAACAGAAAGAAAAATACGCAGAACAAAACGCTCAAAATGCCAGCATAGGCTACAAACTGGCTTAACGTTCTTGAATAAACGTCAGTAAGAACTTCATCATCCGGGTCAAACTGCGGTGTAATAAGCCTGTAAACAAATGGGCGCACAACGCCTATAAAACTGCAGGCAGCTGCATGCAGGCCGTAGGTATTAGAGAAAATATCCATTAAAGCTCCGGTAAGAAAACAAATAATAAGTACGATCCAGGGCTTCCACTTAATAGGTAAAAAGAGTAAAAAGAAAATGTAAAGAAAGGGTTTTGCCAAGCCGGCGATTGCCATTTGATTGAGAAACACTACTTGCAATACAAATAGAACTATAAACCTCAAAACAAGTCTTAATGATTCACTCATCTTCTGTCTCCAGTTTTACAATTTCTTCAATGTCGTTGCGTTGCGTGAGATATACATAATTCAGCCGTCTGAAATCGGTGGTCAGTTTCACCTCGAGGTCGTAAAACGTACCTGTAAAGTTATGGTCGATGCTACTTACCGTTGCCACCGGAAGTCCTTCGGGAAAGGATTTAGAGTAAGAGTTTGTGATAAGTGTATCGCCTACGGCCACCTTTACATGCCTGGGAATACTTTGCACCCTGGCTGTAGAAATATTACCTGTACTCCAGATTAGATAACCGTTATAGGCTGATGTGGCATGCTGTACATTTACCCGCCAGCGGTTATTAATAACCGGCATTCCAATGGAGTAGTTAGCACTGGTTCTCACAACCTTACCCACTAAACCGGTAGAGCTAATTATGCCACAGCCTTCTGATATACCATCTTTTCGCCCCTTGTCGATAGTGATGTAGTTTCTCAGATTAGATACTGAAAGGCTTACCACTTTCGCAGGCTTAATTTCGAATAGGTGTGCCCAGGTACTGTCCGCAGTCATCTGATCAACTGAACCTTTGGACACAGGTTTTTTAGCCTTTAACCTGGCGTTCTCATCTGCTAATTCCTTATTAATACGTTGAAGTTTGAAGTAATCGGTTACATTATTGCTCATGGCGAATACTCTGCCTGATGCTTCATTAAGGGCATTACTGATGTTGCTTTGACCAACATTTAACTCCGAGCGTGACCAAAGTACGGCCATTAATTGGAGTACAAGAAATAATAACAGCAGATGGAATCTGACTAACAACTGCCAAAACTGCCGCATATCACCTACTTATCAATTAAAATGCTGTTCTTATATCTTTCACGATTTTTTAGTGCAATTCCGGTACCCCGAACCACCGCCCTTAAAGGATCATCGGCTACGTGGCATATTAGCTTGGTTCGGGTAGCAATTCGTTTATCCAAGCCGCGTAGTAAAGCACCACCACCTGTAAGATAAAGGCCACGTTTATATATATCAGATGCCAATTCCGGAGGGGTGTTTTCTAAAGCCTTCATAATTGCCTCTTCAATTTTAGCGATTGAGTTGTCCAGGGCACTGGCAATTTCCGCGTAATTCACCATTATTTGCTTTGGAATACCCGTCATCAAATCTCTTCCGTTTACCGGAAAATCCTCAGGCGCATCATCTAATTCGGGCAATGCCGATCCAATATTTATTTTAATGGTTTCACCGGTGCGCTCTCCAATAAGCAGGTTATGTTGCCTGCGCATATAGTCCACAATATCAAGTGTGAACTCATCACCGGCAATATTAATACTTTGGCCACCAACTATACCCGAAAGGGATATGACGGCAATTTCTGTTGTACCGCCACCAATATCAATAACCATATTACCAATAGGCGCTTCCACATCAAGGCCAATACCCAGGGCTGCTGCCATGGGTTCATATATCAGATATCGTTCTTTAGCTCCTGCATGATCTGCACTATCAAAAACGGCTCTTTTTTCCACCTCCGTAATGCCGGAAGGAATACAGATAACCATTACAAGGGGTGTTTTCCCAAATGGTCGTTTGTTTTTGCTTATCATTTTTATCATACCGGAGATCATATCCTCTGCAGCCTTAAAGTCGGCAATTACACCATCTTTTAACGGACGAATAGTTTCAATGTCAGGATGTGTTTTACCGAACATTTGCTGGGCTTTATGCCCAACCGCAATCACCCTGTCGGTTCGTTTGTTAAAGGCAACGATGGAAGGTTCATCAACAACCACCTTTCCTTCATGAACGATTAAGGTATTGGCCGTACCAAGATCTACTGCAATTTCCTGCGAAAAAAAATCAAAAAGCCCCATTAAGCTGGCGGATATATTATCTGTTAATCAATAAATGAAAGCACCTTTTGGCGCACTGCGAAAATATTAAACTCCTGCTTCAAAATCTATTGAAATGTAAATAGATTCTCAATCGGCACAACTTTTTCTTTACCTAAGCGTAATATATACCGAAAGCTTTCGAACAAATAACCCTAATTTTGCACTCTGAATGAGGTTTTGCCAACTTAGCATATTTTGGATCAGTATTACTACCTTTTCCCTGGGTCTTGTAACCTCCGGCTTTAGCCAGTTAGATGATGAGATCAATATTACCTTGGAAGGAGACACCTTGCATGATCCTCCGCCAATGAATATGTCATCGGAGTATGAGATGATAATTTTAAATGGCGACACGGTTTTGCGCTCAACCATTTCCAAAGAGATTTACAATAGAAATTTTGTAAAATTAAATCCCCACGGACAACCATTGGTTAAGAAAGACCACATCAATAGCCACTGGGATACAAGTGTTATCAACCCATACAAAGACGTCAAAGCGCAATATCCTTTTAAACTGGATTTTAGCGGACAAAAATTTACGCTTCCTGTTGACGGACCTGTTACTTCAAGATACGGCTGGCGACGTGGACGAGCGCATAAAGGTATTGATATTGACCTGCGAACAGGCGACAATGTTCGTGTAGCAATGGATGGAAAAGTGCGTTACGCCAAATACAACGGAGGACTGGGGAAAGTAGTTGTGGTAAGGCATTACAACGGTTTGGAAACCTTCTATGCTCATCTATCTAAAATTTTGGTAAAGCCCGGCGATTATGTTTATAGCGGACAGGTTATAGGAAAGGGTGGAAATACCGGCCGTTCAAGAGGTAGCCATTTGCACTTTGAAGCACGGTATATGAATCAGGCTATCAACCCCGAATACCTGTTCGGATTAGCCGAAAAAACCGGTATTCGATCATCTACCATATATGTTGATAACCGGTGGACCGATCCGCGCAAACACAGATCTTACAAGCAAAGTGCCATTGCTGTTAGAACGCAGCCACTAATGGCTGAAAACAGTATTCAAAAAACTACACAGTCCGAACCGATCATTCGGTCAGATTCCCGACAGGGTATTATAAAAACCAACAAGCCCTCAACCTCAATGGTAAAGGAGAAAGTGCATGTGGTAACTAAAGGTGATACCCTGGCCAAAATTGCTTCAGTTTACGGTAAGAGCATTGATGCCATTTGTAAGGTCAATGGTATATCCAAAAGTTCGGTGTTATCCATTGGGCAGCGGTTGATCATAAAGTGATTTCCTTCAGAATCCTTTTTACTGTGTCATAGAAATTTTAGTCTTTGTACCTTTAGAGTAATAATGACAAAGAAATGGACAATAGATGGGTATTATGCGATTCCGATAGGGAGAAGGTTGACAATTTACAAGCGCAATTAAAGGTACATCCTACTATATGTCAACTACTTGTACAGCGCGGAATAGAAACTTATAATGATGCCAAAAAGTTTTTCAGGCCATCGTTAGATGATTTACACGATCCTTTTTTAATGAAGGACATGGACAAAGCCGTTGATCGTATTCATGAAGCCATTGTTAAGAAAGAAAAAATATTGGTTTACGGCGATTACGATGTGGATGGCACAACATCAGTTGCCTTATTTCACACTTTTTTTAGTAATCTTACTGATCAGGTTCGGTATTACATTCCTGACCGATACAAGGAAGGCTATGGCTTGTCTAAAGAAGGTGTTGATTGGGCAAAGGAGCGAGGTGTTGAGGTGATAGTTTCCTTAGATTGTGGTATTACCGCCGTTGATGAAATAGCTTATGCCGAAACCCTGGGAATAGAAGTTATTGTAGGAGATCATCATTTACCCGGAGATGAAATACCCCCGGCATTTGCCTGCCTCGATCCAAAGCAAACCGATTGCAATTATCCGTATAAAGAGTTAAGCGGTGCCGGAATAGGGTTTAAAATATGTCAGGCTTATGCCCAGCGCTACAATATTGATATGGGAAAGGTTCATGATCTTCTCGATTTCGTGGTAATAAGTATAGCATCTGACATTGTGCCTATAACCGGTGAAAACAGGGTTTTAGCTTACTATGGCTTACAAAAATTGAACGAAGATCCACGCCCGGGAATAAAAGTGATCTTCGATTCCCTTGAACTGGATAAGGAAATTACCATTAGTGACCTGGTATTTATAATTGGACCGCGTATTAATGCTGCAGGACGCATGGAACACGCCAAACTTGCAGTTGATATGCTTTTGGATAGAGGTACGATTAATATAGATAAGAAAGCTGCTAATCTCAACCTGAACAATTCAGCCAGACAGGATATTGATAAATCCATTACGGAAGAAGCTCTGCAAATGCTGGACGAAGATCCAATGATGAAGGATGGTCTATCAACCGTAATGTTTAAACCTGAATGGCACAAAGGTGTTATCGGTATAGTGGCAAGCCGGTTAATTGACACTTATCACAGGCCTACCATAGTGCTTACCGGCGAAGGAGAAATCATTAGCGGTTCGGCGCGTTCCGTCTCAGGATTTAACATTTATAACGCATTAGAAGCTTGTAGTGATCTGCTAGAATCATTTGGAGGACATAAATATGCGGCCGGATTAAGCTTAAAGCGTGAAAACCTTGAACTATTTAGAGAAAGATTTGAAAAGGCAGTAAAACAAAATATTGATGAACGCTGTTTAACACCCGAAATAAAACTGGATGCCGAAATTGCTTTAGACGATGTTAATCCCAAATTCTATAACCTTATTAAGCAGTTTGCTCCCTTTGGGCCGGGTAATATGAAACCTGTGTTTATAACCAAAGCACTAAAAGATGCCGGCCGGAGTAAGATATTGAAAGATAAACACCTTAGATTAAATGTGCGAAACGGATATACCAGGTACATGCATGGCATTGGTTTTGGAATGGCCGATAAATTCGACATTGTTAAGAACGGTAAGTTTGACGTGTGTTTTAATATTGAAGAGAACCATTGGAATGGGAGAACGGACCTTCAATTGAAACTGAAAGATGTTAGACCAAGTAATTAATACATGAAACTTAGGGCAGAAAACATTGTAAAGCGCTATGGTAGTTCCACAGTTGTAAAAGGGGTATCATTTGATGTAAGTCAGGGTGAAATTGTTGGTTTGCTGGGGCCGAATGGTGCCGGAAAAACAACCAGTTTTTACATGATTGTCGGGCTAATTAAACCCAATAAAGGCCAGGTTTATCTAAATGATAAAGAGATAACCGGATTGCCTATGTACAAGCGAGCCAGATTGGGCATTGGCTATCTGCCCCAGGAAGATTCCGTATTCAGGAAATTGAGTATTGAGGATAATTTAAAAGCAGTGCTTGAATTTACCAAACAAAGTAAGGTCGAACAAAAGGAGAAATTAGAAACCTTGTTAGAAGAATTTGGCCTTACCGAAAAACGTAAACGGCGCGGAGATCTTTTGAGTGGTGGTGAGCGAAGAAGGACTGAAATAGCCCGCTGCCTTGCTGTTGACCCGGCTTTCATTCTATTGGACGAACCATTTGCCGGTGTAGATCCAATAGCCGTTGAAGATATTCAGGCCATTGTAGCCCGGCTTAAATACCGTAATATAGGCATACTTATTACCGACCATAATGTACAGGAAACCTTGTCTATCACAGACAGATCATACATTATGAATGAAGGTAATATTTTTAGAGAAGGAATACCTGAAGATCTTGCCGCCGATGAGCAGGTCCGCAACATTTACCTTGGAACTAACTTTGAATTCAAACGGAAGGTATTTGCTGTTGAGTAGTATCTCGTATATCGTTGCTTTATAAGGTTATAAGTTATTAGGTATTAGTAGTAATTTCATGAAATCAACCTAAAGCACCTTGGGATTAGTTAACTCCATATTAAGTTGGGCGTTTAAAAAGCGAATTAGACAAGTAAACCATTTCATTAAAACGCCTTATCAAACCCAGCAACGTGTGCTTCAGGGACTTTTACAACAAGGAGCATCTACTGAATATGGGCGCAAGTATGGCTTCAGCGATATTAAAACGCCAAATCAATTTCAAGAACAAGTACCTATAGTAACCTACGAGCAACTTTTTCCCTATATACAAAGAACCATGAAAGGAGAAGAGCAGGTTCTTTGGCCTTCACCTATAACCTGGTTTGCTAAATCATCAGGTACAACGAGTGGAAAAAGTAAGTTTCTTCCGGTTAGTCGTGAGTCGTTGGATGAGTGCCACTTCAAGGCTGGCAAAGACATTTTGGCTATTCATTGCCACAATAATCCTGATACAGGACTTTTTAATGGAAAAGGGTTGGTAATGGGTGGAAGTCATCAGGTAAATCACTTAAACGAACATTCAAAATATGGTGATGTTTCAGCTGTAATGATGCAGAATATGCCCTTTTTGGGCAGACTTCTTAAAACCCCTGAACTAAAAATTGCCTTGCTTGACGATTGGGAGGAGAAGCTGGAACTTATGGCACAAACAACGCTGAAGCAAAATGTTACCAATATAGCCGGTGTGCCAACCTGGACCCTGGTTTTGATAAAACGCTTATTTGAACTCACCGGTAAAGATGATCTCTCAGAAATATGGCCTGAGCTTGAGTTATACGTACATGGCGGAGTGAATTTTGAACCTTACCGGGAGCAGTTCACGGGCCTTATTTCTTCACCTAAGATGAAGTATATGCAGGCTTATAATGCTTCAGAAGGTTTCTTCGCCATTCAAAGTAAGAACCTTGCGAGCGACATGCTCCTAATGCTTGATTATGGCATTTACTATGAGTTTATTCCTTCGGATGAAATAGATTCGGAAAGCCCCAAAGCCCTACAGCTTGGCGAAGTTGAAACAGGAAAACGATATGCCATAGTTATATCTACAAATAGTGGCTTATGGAGATATAAAATTGGTGATATGATAGAATTCACATCTGTTAATCCGTATAAAATAAAGGTTGCCGGCCGAACCAAATCTTTTATTAATGCCTTTGGAGAAGAAGTGATAGTTGAAAATGCCGACAAGGCAATTGCAGAAGCATGCAAACAATGCAACGCAGTGTTTAGAGAATATACTGCCGGGCCGGTTTATCTGGAATTTGAAAGTAAGGGCTGCCACGAATGGCTTATTGAATTTGAAAAAGAGCCATGTGACATAAATCACTTCGCTAAAGTACTAGACAAAACCCTTCAATCAATTAATAGTGATTACGAAGCCAAACGAAGCAAGAACATAGCTTTGGAGATGCCTAAAGTACAAGTGATGCCAACAAATTCATTTAATCAATGGTTGAAAAGCAAAGGAAAACTGGGTGGTCAACATAAGGTGCCCCGGCTAAGTAACAATAGAGACATTTTGGATTCGTTGTTGCAGTTATGTTAGCCCTTTGGATCCGTTGCCTGCTTAGCCAGATTTTCGGCCTTTATTAGATTATCCTGCAAATCCTGAAGCTTGTCCAGTACGTAAGACGATTTTTGCATATCGATTTCCAGTTTCAAACCACATCCGCCACAGAACAATGGTCTGCCCGAAAGTAAAATTGGAATGCTCGTTGGAATTCTATGGCCGCACTCCGGACAATCAAGGCCTGGTGTTTGTTGATTTTGTTGGTTTTCTTCCTTGTCAGCCATCTTTTTCAGTAATATTTTGTTCTAAAAGATCAAACAGTCTTTGCACACCAATAGGATAATCGGCCTGTCCCAAAGTGATCTTAACATTCATATCCACATTGGTTTCCGTTTTGGTATTCTTATCAACCGGAGTGGTAACAGGATTTCTTCGTTTCATTACCGTTCCATATAAATGATGTTTCCTATGCGCTAAAAATTTTACAGGTGCGCTTACACCAGATGATGAACCTGATGTAACCGGCACCTTACCCTTTACCTTTTCAATTTCATGAATACGTACGGAAAAATCAATAACCGCCTCCTTAACCTGTATGGCCGGTATGGGCACCAATGATAATAAGGGCACCTGTATGCTAACGGTTTCTTTATCACCATTCGCATTAAGGCGTTCCATGGTAAAAAACACCATACGCACCGGGCCTAATTCCTCTGAAAATTCATCATTATCAGGTGGTATAAAACCAACTTCGCGGATAAAATCGGCTGTAGCCCGTGCTGCCTGGCTTTCTCCCTGTATAATGGCTGCAGTTGGATTACCAATTATATCCTCAAACGGAATAGACTTTAGTTCAACAATTAATTCATCCATAATTTCGGTTTATTCATCAACCAATTTTCGCGTTTCCGTACCATCGTCACGTATGATCTTCGTCCAACTGTAGTTTTCAATACCCGCTATTAGTTTTATACTTGAAATGGCATTCTCCGGCAGTTGGGACAATACATCTGCTTTTAATTCGGTGGTTACATCAAAGTCGAAAGTTCCTTTGGAAATTTCGGCAATTTCTTTTTGAAAGGCCGGGAGCACCTTACTTACCGAATTGTCAATTATAGGTTTAGTATCTAATGCTTTAACCGTAGGAACAGCCCCGGTTGATACCGCCGATTTAAAAGCATTGGTTCTTTTTATGGAATTTAGTCTGTTTCGCAGGCCGCTCCTATCTAAAAATTCAGTATGGATCTTTTCAATGTCCTTTTCCTTAACCTGAGGCTTACCGCTATCAATCACATCTGACCTTGCCAAAACCTTATCCCCGTCGCGTATCTGAATTTCAACCTTACCGCTGCTTTTAGCCGGTACGGCAGCAAAATTATTGGTTCGGGTACCCTTGTCAATTACTTCTGTAATAGCCTTTAACGCGGCTTTTTCGGTTTTAAAAGGTTTGTCGTTCGTAAACACCTTTTTACTGGGAATATCCTCTATTTTAAATCCAAACTCACCTTTCTCATTCTTGTTTATCTCAAATTCGAAAGCCCCTTTCGCGGGAAGTTTTTTAGTCAGGTCTTTATCAATATTTACCAGTATATCTATTGTGGGCTTTGTTATTTGAGGCGCAATGTCCTTATCTAAATCAATGCCTGCTTTTAAATTGTCTGATACTTTTTCGGCCAACGAATCTTTAAAACTTTGGTTATTTAGCTCTTTCGCCAACTTGTCAAATTCCTCACTCTTCCCTTCATTAGCTTTTACTTCTTTAGATATCTCTGAAATAAAATCGTTAGAGAACTTAAGAATGGCAGCATCTCTTTTGGCTGATTTGTTTACCAAATTTGTGGTTTTTGGTTTTACATCGGTAATGCCAAACTTTAGGTCAATTTCTACATTCCTTATTTCGGTTCGCGGTACCGGGAATAACCTCAATATCGGGTCATTTCGATAGCCCTCACTTAGAAATTTACTTAAGTTGTCGGCACTACTACGAGCTTCTGAGAGGTTCTGTAAAATAGAACCAATTACATCATTGATGTTGGCCATCAGGCTTGATTTTAGTCTTCAGACGGAGCTTCAGTTATCGCATTTTCAAGAATATCCAGGATACGGGCCAGACCTTTGGGCAGATCGTCCTGAACAGCCTTTACATTAATATCGATACGATGCTCTGTATTGAATCTTGATTCTCTTGCCGAAGTAGATCTATGGCTTATGGCCAGAGATGACTTAAACTGTACCTTAACCGGTGAAAAGAACGAAGCAAAACCACCGGTACCACCGCTAACACTACTGCTAAAGTTTACTCCGGTTGCCTTTGTTTGTTTTCGCCTAAGCTCTTCAGTGATCTTCGAGGAAAAATCAATGGTCATTTCCGATATCCTGATAAAGGGTATTGGTACAATGGTAAGTACCGGGACGGTAAGTGTTACATCCCGCGTTTCCGTATCGCCGTCTTCCGTCGTATTTGTTGACACATATTTGAATACAACGTTACGTACATCTCCAACATCAACCTTATCCTTTGTAGTAAGGTCTAAAGGGAAAAAGGGATCCTGATCTTCTTCCTTTGGTTTAAAGCCTACCTCTCTGATAAAATCAACCGTTGATTGTGCAGCGAGAGATTGAGCGTGAATAGCTGCCCGTAAAGGGGCTCCGATAAGCGTTCCGTAAGGTATGGAACGCAAAATGTGATTTGCATAACCCATATTGTTTTGTTTTGGTTAATGCTAACTTAAAGAAAAATATATTAAAAACCCAGTTTTAACTTTTCAATTTTTTGAAATGCAGGAAAGTTAAAATAAAGTTATATGCGTGATATTCGTTTAGGGTTAGTGAAATGCACTCAGTACTCACTCAAAATGGGCATGGGTTAAAATCTTACATTCAGCCCCGCTAAGAAATGAGTACCTGCCTGCGGATAATAATACTCCTCGTATATAGCATCTCCGCCGTAAATGTAACCGAAGGTGTAGCCGTTGCTCTCATATTTCTCATTCAATATATTGTTAATGCGCGCATTAATATCTATACCCTTAATCCATTTCCATTTGCTTCCCAAGGTTGCATTAAATCCTACACTGTTTACAAAATAGCTGTCTATGGCCCTTTCGGTGGTAGATGTATTGTCCAAAAACTGTTTGCCCACAAATTTGCTAATCCAACTTGCCGAAAGATCCTTCGTGGCGTGGTACTCCAGTTTTCCATTAACAATGGTATTTGGCGAAAGAGCCAAATCGGTATTACGGTGTTGGATGAGGGTTGGAGTTCCGGTATCAAAATTATCGAGCTGCTCAACAAAACTTTTAGCCTTGTTTTTACTAAAGGAAGCATTAGAAGTGATATCAAATTTGCCAAAATGATATCCCGTGCCCAACTCAATACCTGCACGATAGCTATCAGTTACGTTCTGCCTTGTATATTCTCCAACATCGTTTACCCCGCCGGTAATAGCCAATTGGTCTTTGTAATTCATATAATAACCGTTGGCACTAACTGATAACCGTCCGAAATTATTTCTGTATCCCAATTCAAAATCATGCATTCGTTCGGCTTTGGGAAGTTTATCGGCAGGTGAATCTACATAATCGCTTCGGTTTGGTTCTTTATTGCCAACGGCAAAGGATGCATAGGCAAGGTGGCCAAACCTTTCATAGGTCACACCTAATTTTGGGTTGAAAAAATTATGGCTGACGGATTGAGGCAGATTGACCACGTTATTATTTCCATCTAAGGTTTTGCCCAAAAAGTCGTAGTTCACATTTCTGAACTGCAGATCGACAAAAGGCGTAAAGCCCGCACCTGTTTCATACGTCCATTTGCCATACAGGTTGAAATCGGATTTATCCCCTTCATTGAAGTAATAATTCTTTCCAATAAATACATGCGGCACATACTCTCCGGATATTACTTCACCAAAATGATCGCCCAGATACTTGTTCCATGCACCGCCTGCAATGAATTCGTGACGGGCTTTGAACACCTGGCCGGAAAAAACTATGCCATAGAAATCATTGTCTAACCATCGCCGGCGTACCAGATCAGAATTTGTATTTGCCGGATTTGAGGGTGTGATCTGATATTCTGTCAGTGCTTCGTCTTCTTTAAATTCTTCAAAAAAACCTTGTCCTTTGGTATAGTGCAAACCGGCATTTAACCGTACATCACCAACTCCCTGAGCAAAATGCAGCTGATAATGATCTTGCCGGTAATCGTCAACCTGGTTTTCATAATCGTACACATTGTAGGTTCTGTTTGTTTCCAACAGGCTTTCTTCTACCCCATTCCAGGCCTGAAAGGTTTCTTCATGTCCTGAAAAAGTGATGAACTTAACGCTGGTTTCATCATCCTTAAATCCACCGGAAAGGAAGTAAGAGCTGAGGTCGCTGCTCGCTCTGTCAATATAGCCGTTTGATGTGATCTTGGATAACCGGCCTTCAAAATTCCATTTTTCCTTTAACGTTCCTGAGCCCAGTTGTATAGAATTTTTGAATGTATTGAAGCTGCCGATAGAGCTGCTGTAAGTGGCAAAGGGTTTTGGTGAATCATCGTTGGTTTTCACATTAATAGAGCCACCGAAGGCACCGGCTCCGTTAGTGGAAGTGCCTACACCACGTTGCACGGCAAGATTCTCAACAGAGCTGGCAAAATCGGGCAAATCAACCCAAAAAACTCCCTGGCTCTCACTATCGTTTAAGGGTACTCCGTTTATGGTAACATTAATACGCGAAGGATCGGAGCCCCGAATTCTAATTCCGGTATAACCCACGCCGGCCCCGGCATCAGAAGTTGTGGTTACAGATGGTAATTGATCTAAAAGGAAGGGGAAATCCTGGCCGACATTGGATTCTGCAAGCTCATCCGATCCAACAATGCTATAGTCAAATGGTATTTTGGAGAAAACATAAACGCTTTCAATTTCATTTGGCTTTCCGCACGCATAAACCGTTGCAAATTCACCATGGTTCAGAACGTATTCCTGTGGTACACACAAAGCACTTACCACTACCGTAATCTCCCTTTCGTGATATGATAAATAAAATTTCCCATTCATATCGCTCACTGTGCCAACCTCTTCACCTTGAATTCTTACCGAAGCTCCAATCATTGGCTCGCCTTCGTTGAATGGATCAAGGACAACTCCTTCAAATGTATATTGAGCTGACGCGCTCCAAATGACAAAATAAAATAAGGTTAGAAATACTGCTCTCATTGTTAACTTTTTACCATCTGTTTGGGGATGAACCTGAATGTTGGCAGGAAAGCCAACCATAACCATAAAAGCTATTGAGAGGTCGTTTTCCCTTCGCCGGCATTATCCGTATCAGGTTCCAAGGGTTTAATCTCAGTCCCGTACATACGGGACACCCCTAAACATTGAGCTGCAAATTTAATACAGAATTAGTTCTGCCAAACGCTAACGTTGTAAAATGACATCTAAGGTTATCTGCCAAATCAACAGCAAGTTATAGCCCGCAGATCATGCAGATTCTCGCTGATAAATTAACTCAACACCAACAGGTTGTTCCGTTTTTAAAATTTCTGCAAGCATCTAATTTCGCTGCGAAAAGAGTTCTACAAACTCTTATGTTGTTAAGGCCATCTGCGATTATCTGCGAAATCAGCGGGAAGTTATTGCCCGCCGATCAATAAGTCTTCAACGATTTTTACAGCTTGACTAAATCGCTCTTCAAAAGTGCCTGATATTATTGAGTACCCAGCATTCACACTCTTCAACTCCTTTTCAAAAAGATCAAATATTTCATTACGACGCGTTCGCATATCTCGTTGTCCGTCATCTATCCAGGGAATATCCGGCTTTAACAGCAAATAATGATCATATCTTTTGCGCTGCCACATTGTATCAAACCACATGGGTTTTGACTTAAAATAGAGTTCGTGATATACTTTTAAGGTTAAAATGTTAGTGTCCAGAAAAAGGATGTTTTTGGTCATTTTTCGACCATTTTGCTCATTATTTAATTGTTTTTGGGCAATTTTTGGCATTTTTTCTTCAAAAACGGCCTTTTTTTTATCGAAATAAGATCGCAAATATTCAGGGACAAAAATTGAATTAAAATGAATAGCCAGTTTTTCAGCTAAAACTGTTTTACCTGAAGATTCGGGACCGGTTAAAACAACAGTGATCATTAGTCCGCCATTTCGAGTTGTTCTTGTTTAATGATCTTATTCCATTCTATCCAACCCCAAACAGCCAGACCAAGAAATATTATATACTGGATACTGGTGAAAGTATAACCCTTTAAAAAATACAATGGGATGGAAATGATGTTGGCCACAATCCAAAATAACCAATGCTGAAGTTTTCTTTTTGCCATTAACCACATGCCTGAAAAGAATATTGCGGTAGTAACAATATCGGTGTATGGGATCCAGGGGTGTTTTTCAACTATGAGTTTATTACGCCAGACATAAATAATATACACAAACACTAAAGTGGCTAGGAATAGAGCCACAACAACAAACAGGTCCTTTTTATTCATGTTGGTGATGGGTGTTACATGAGTGGCATCTACTTTTCTTGTCCAGACCCACCAACCATAAATACTCATTATAAAGTAGTAAGCATTTACAATCATATCGCCTATAAGGCCCCATTCGTTAAGCAAATAAACATAAATACCCGTACTTATTATACCGGTAGGATAAACCAGAATATTATTGGCTCTACTATAAAAAACACTAAGTATTCCAAAGGCCATAGCAATTAACTCCAAAATAATATTAGCAGTCTTATAATCGGCGTACTGGCCAAATAAAACATCCAATATCTGCTGCATTATTTCTCCCTTTCTATTGTGTATGTCACCAGATCGATCAATGCATTTCGCGCTTCATTTTCCGGGAACGTTTTTAAGGAGGCGATAGCTTCAATACTGAGTTGAAGCATGGCTTCGGTGGCATACTTGATCCCACCTGTTGTTACCACCTTCTGTATCACTTCGTTCACTTTGATCTTATCAGTATTGTGGTTTTTCACCGTATTAATAATGCTTCTCTTTTCACTACCCGAAACATTGTTTAGCGTATATATCAGCGGCAGGGTGAGTTTTTTTTCTTTAATGTCTATGCCTGAGGGTTTCTCGGTATTCGAGTGGTCATAGTCGAAGAGATCATCTTTAATTTGAAATGCCAGACCTATCTTCTCTCCTATTTCGCCCATCTTTGTAGTACTTTCCAGGTTGCTTGCGGTTGACATGGTACCGGCCTTAAACGCCGCCTTAACCAAGGAAGCGGTTTTGCTTTTGATGATGTCGTAATAGACCTCTTCATCAATGTTGAGCTTACGTGCTTTTTCAATCTGTAACAATTCACCTTCGCTCATGGCTTGTACGGCTTCGCTCAAATTCCTTAGCTGGTTAAACGCTTCCTTTTCCATGGCCAAACCCAGACTGCGCGAGAGTAAATAATCACCAACCAACACGGCCACCTTGTTTTTCCAGAGTGCATTAACCGAAAAGAAGCCCCGGCGTTTATGCGCATCGTCCACTACATCATCATGAACCAGGGTGGCCGTATGCAATAATTCAATTAGGGATGCGCCGGTATAAGTATTCTCATTGATATCACCGAACATTTTAGCCGAGAGCATAACCATTAAAGGCCGCATTTGCTTTCCTTTTCGTTGCAGCAAAAAATAAGTAACCTTGTTGAGCATGGGGACTTTGCTCTTCATCGCCGCTTTAAACTTCTTATTGAAGATGTCCAGCTCTTCCGATACCGGGCTTTTGATATGATTAAGTGCCGAAGGCATATTTGGTGTTCTGTAGAATAAAAATGGTTGTGAGCAAACATACAACCCTTATACGTTTACGCAAAGTTTGAAGTACGATGGGAAAGTAATTCAATCCATAGTAGGCGCGCAATGCATAGTACGCCTACAATCGGTATGTATAAAAAAAGACCCCGAAAATTCGGGGTCTTATATATATAGGCACTTCCAGTTTCTTAGTTAGTTCCGGGGAACGGGGCAGCAGGATCACCAGATCCATACTCTCCAGTTCTTGCAGTACGAACGGTAACAATGTCACCAAATCCGTCCACACCGGAGTAGCGTACAATAATTCTATCTCTAGAAATTCCGTAAGTATCTACAAGGGCATCAGCAACTGCTTTAGCACGTTTCCATGCCATTTGTTGTGCGTACTTGCGTTTGCCGGTTGCAAAACCTTCAACTACAATTCTACAAGCAGGATTAGCAGCAAGCTTGCTGGCAATACTTTGGATAGTTGCATTTTGATCTGCTCTGATTCTACCTGATCCGGCAGCAAAGCTTACACTTGGGTAAGTTAAGTTAGCGCAAGGATCTACAGGAGGTTGTGGAGCTGGTTTATTACAGCAGTCACAATCCTTAATATACTCACAGTAGTCCGGATCAGGAATGTCTGCACAACCGTCTTCGTTCACTTCGTCTCTGTATTCAGCAGGAGTGAAAGGACAAACGTCAACACAATCGGCAATACCGTCTTTATCAGAATCGATAACCGTACCTGAACCATCAACAAATGTACAAGGAGAGTTAGGCTCTTTATCGGTACAATCGCTTACACCGTCGCCGTCAGCATCTTTGCTGTAGCAGTCGTTCAGCTCAAGTTCATACTCATCTTTATAACGCTCATTAAGGTTAAGCGGATTTTCCCACCAAAGCGGTTGAACTCTTCTGTCCTTGTTACCAAGGGCAAATTCAAGCAGTAAGTTGGCTTTAAATAATTGGTCTTTATCAGGAGAATAATCTGGATTTACACCAGTTAATTGGTCTGTATCGTCATAAGCTTCACCATCAAGCCAATCATCCCAAGTACGGGTATAACGCGGCTGTAACGTAAGTGCAAATCGGTCACTGGCCCTATAGCTCAAAGATGCGGAAAATGTAGCCGCTGGAATAACCGTAAAATCACCGATGAAACCATCTTCTCGGGTATCATCTGAGTTTCCAAGATCATGTGTCTGATTAGCAATTCCCAAGGGAGCACCTTGAATGTCTCTTACATTATTGAATTGTGTCTTTGTATCCCAAAATAAAGCTGCAGGGCCACCTGAAACATTGAAATTCCAGCGGTTTTGCTCTCTGTGGAAATTAATATTATTCATGTTTAGAACAATTTCAGCGAAAGGCATAATCATTTCCGATTCAAAACCATGCTGGTATAAGGCAATTTGATTCGGCCCCAAATCACCATTAAGTCTTCCTGTCCTATCGCGCTTAGCCGCCCCAATGGCAGACAGGCTACGGTCAAAATCGAGACCTTCCGGCTTTATATAAAGTGCTCCCAGTCGTAGTGAAAGGGCATAACCTAAGGCTTTGCGAAAGTTAATTCCGGCATTCCAGCCAAAATCAGGATTCACATCACCTGAAACCTGAGCGTATCCGCCTTCCAAACCAAGTGCCCACATATTGCGGGGTTTAGCCGGATAAATGTATTCTCCGTTAACAAATGCTTCGTGCTGATCCATTCTGGATTGTGGTACTTTTGATTCATCTGGCACATCTTTATCACTTTTGATAAGTCGGCCTTGTCCGAAAGCGCTCCCTGCTACCAGAGCTAACGCTAAAACTGAAAGTGCTAGTTTTTTCATTTTTACTAGTGTTTGAATTATTTATTACTCAATAAATTGAAAGGGCAAATATAAGTCATTTATTGATTTGCCAAAGGTCTAAGCTACTTTTTATTGAAAAAATATACAATTAGCCTAATACAAAATTAATATGTGCTTCAAAACGTTGTAAAGTAAACATCAGCATACTATCGGCCAAGTAAAAATCAGCCTATCGGGGCCAGTTTTATTTTTAACCCATCCAGCTTATCACTTATTGCAATCTGACAAGCCAATCTGCTTTGTTCTTCATCTACAAAAAAGGCTTCATCCAACATAGTTTCTTCATCTTCTGATCTTTCAGGGAGTTCATGATCCGTTTCGACATAACAATGGCATGAAGCACATAATGCAATGCCGCCGCAAATCCCTTCCACATCAAGCCCTGCGGCTTTGCAAACATCCATCAGGTTTAAATTCATATCTATTGGTACATCCAGGTCGTGCACTGTACCGTCTCTATCTTCTACCTTAACTCTTATCATTATTCAAAGCCTTGCACACCCTGTACCGTGGTATATTTGAGTACCAAATTCTTATCAGGATATATTTTCCTGAAAGCACTTTGGACCATAAGGGTGGCCTCATGAAAACCACAAAGGATTAGTTTTAGTTTCCCCGGATAAGTATTGCAGTCGCCTACGGCATATATTCCTTCTATATTAGTCTGATAATCAACATTATCGGCGACAATGGCATTTTTTTCAATTTCCAAACCCCAATTCGCCATTGGGCCCAGTTTTGGGGTTAAACCAAAAAGCGGGATCCAATAATCGCTCTGTATTTCCCTTTTGTCCTGTTCCTTGAGTTCTACAATCAGTTTCTCCAGTCTTCCATTCCCTGAAATGGCTTTCACCTCGGCTTCTGTAAGTAGGTTAAGTTTACCACTTTCTGCAAGGGAAATGACCTTTTGGGCCGAATCGGGATGACCTCGAAATCCCCGTCTGCGGTGAACGAGGGTAAGATCTGACGGAATTTGCTCCTCTGCTAGATGTATTGCCCAATCCAGGGCTGAATCACCACCACCGGAGATCACCACATTTTTATCTTTGTATTTGTCCGGGTCTTTAACTATGTAATCTATCCCTTTTTGTTCAAACTCGGCCAGGTTTTCGATGGGTGGTCTTCGAGGCTCAAAACTACCCAATCCGCCGGCAATTGCCACAATCGGAGCTTTATGAACCGTTCCCTCGTTGGTTGTGACCAGGAAATCATCATCCTCGTCTTTTTCGATGGTTTCGGCCCGTTCGCCCAGGGTAAAGCCCGGTTTAAAGGGAGCGGCCTGTTCCAAAAGCTTTTCAACAAGTTCACCCGCCAGAATTTCCGGATATCCGGGAATATCATAAATAGGCTTTTTGGGATAGATCTCCGTGCACTGTCCACCGGGCTCAGGCAAAGCATCAATTAAATGGCAGCGCAGTTTAAGTAATCCCGCCTCAAATACCGTAAATAAGCCGCAAGGGCCGGCACCTATAATGATTATGTCGGTTTTTATCATTTTAAAAGTGACAAAAGTACTACTGGTTATAAGAAAAGGAACGGTTATTGTAATTTTCTCAACAATTTACGAATAATGATAAGGTTAGTATTGCTAATTAATTTACTGTTGGTCTCTGAGGGAATCCAGGCTAACCAACCAGAGTCAGACTGCAACAATGTTTATATGGAGGATGCACCACAGGCAGGCAAAGAGTTAATTATTTGGCTAAATAAAGCATCCTTTAATGCTGAAAAAGTAAATGATATCGAGAGCCTTGAATGTGGCTTTTACATCTCTTCAAAACTTCCGGGAGAATTAGAGGGCTCTTATGCTGGAACCTTTTCCCGTTTAAATGATCATGGATTCATTATAGCTAAGAATGATCGAATTTTCTATGTCATAGGAAAAACCCGACTTGCTACTGTATATGGGGTATTTCAATTACTTGAACAAATAGGATATAGATGGTTTTTACCGGGTAAAAACTGGACTATAGTTCCTGATCAAATTGACATGACAAATATCGAGTCCATGATAAGTCAACCAGATTTTATTAACCGTGGTTTCTTTGGTTCAGGAGGAATTTCAGGTGGAAGAGGTCTCAATTTGACCGTTGATGATCCGAAGAAAGATTGGTCTCTCTGGAAAAAGCACAACAGATTTGGTTACATGATAAAAATGGGCGGGCATAGAGGCGATATTAACTTCAATATTGATCATAAGGAAGAATTATTAAAGCATCCGGAATACATGGCGGAACGGAAAGGAAAAAGAAAACCATATAGTAAAACAGTGAAACATTGTATTAGCAATCCGGGATACAGAGAACTCTATGTAGATGATAAACTAAAAGAATACCTCAATAAAAAGCAAAAACAAAATGATAGGGAGACAATCACAATAAATGTTGAACCGACTGATGGTCCCGGTCACTGCACCTGTTCCGAATGTAAGCAAATGGGCGGAATATCGTACAGAACCTTTTTCCTGGCCAATCAGGTGGCAAGGGCCTTCAAGGAAAAAGGATATCATGACGCACTAATTACTCTGTATGCTTACAGTGAGCACGCGGGTCCACCAAATTTGGAAATAGAAGACAACATTAGAGCTCAAATTATCCCGTACAACTGGCAAAAAAACTATGAAGCCGACTCATTCATAACTGAATGGTCGGGAAGATTAGGCCAGTTTGGGGTATACGATTATTGGAACATGCCAAACTGGAAAGCGGACCGGCCTTCCATTTCTGTTAACAGCGCAGCAAAAAGAGTTAAATACTGGCATAGTATGGGAGCTACAGGCGTAAATCTTGAAACATCGTATAGCAAGATTCCAGACGGATTACAACTTTACGTGGCAGGTAAATTGTTATGGGATGCCGACCAAAACGTTGACATTATCTTAAATGATTTTTATACCAAAGCATTTGGGAATGCAGCACCTCATGTCAAAAATTTCTATGACTCAATGTATAAATATCCTACTAGTATCTCCGCCATGAGTCATGCTCTGCGACTAGCAGAAAAATCAACCGATAATGTAAAAGTTCTTCAACGTGTTAATGATTTGAAACTTTATGTAAACTATGTTTATTTACTGAACAAGGCATTATACGGTCCAAGGGGCGAAGAAATGACCAAAGCACGTCTTAACCTCTACTCCTATACATGGAAACTTTATCCTAAATCTATCGTTCAAAGTGGAAGATTGAATGGAAATCACTTTTCCAAGACAGCTCTTAAAAAGAATCCCGATGCTGTAACTATCAAGAAAATGGCATCTAATAGACAAAAAACCGATTCAGCATTTTTTCGACTACCTGAACCACTTCATTACGAAATAGCTAACGATCTAGGAAAATTTGACAATGTTCAAATTTCCTATTCGAGAAAAGATCCCAAGGTTAATTCAATTGATCAAAGGGCCATCACACCCATTATAAAAAGATTAACAACGTACTTATATTCTGGAAACAATAATAAATTGTTGATGACTTTAGTTGCTGATAAGCCTAGTAAACTTTCGGAGGCAAACATATACTGGAATGAAGTTGGAACAATCAAAATGAACAATTTGAAAATGCCCAAAACAGGACAAGGCAAGTATGGTGTTTCCTTGTCAGTCAAACCTCAAACTCTTTACCGTATTCAGTTTAATGCCAGTCCAAATGGACTTTTAAGCTTTTCAATTCCCCATGTGTACACTCATAAAAAAGTTATGAGTACCCAACGCTACATATTTATACCACCAACACTTGATACCTTATACTATTCGTCTAATCCAAAAAAGATCAGGTTCTATGCATTGACGGGTAACGTTCTAACACCGACTAAGATTAGGGGAAATATTTACGCCCTGCCCATACCAGTCGAAAATAGGGGTAGGCATTTACAGTTTAAATCAACTGGAAGAGGATTTAATCTATTGAATTTGCCTAACATTTATTATGTGAATACTTCCTTTCACTATCCATTTGAGATAATAAACAACCATCATATTTACAATTAAAAAACTTTGAGTAAAATAATTGCTCAATTTTTTGTGGTTTTATATATTTGACCTTGATTTTCAGTCATGTCAATTATGTGACTGACCTGGCGAAGCTGTAGGATGTTAGAGGCATTAATTACATCAAAGACGAGGATCAAACTGTTACTCAAGTTTTTCCTTAATCCCAGCACATCGGCCTATCTACGTGGCCTGGAGAGTGAGTTGGGCGAGTCCAGTAATTCAATCCGGTTAGAGCTAAACCGTTTGAAGGACGCCGGAATGCTGACATCTTCTTACAACGGCAATAAAAAGATGTTTCAGGTAAACAAGGCGCATCCATTGTACGATGGCGTACATCAGATAATCCGCCGGTATGTTGGATTAGATGTGCTTTTGGAGAATATCATTAAACAACTGGGAGATTTAAAGTATGTTTATCTGACCGGAGAAATTGCCAAAGGAAAGGACAGCAAGGTAATAGACCTTATTCTTGTTGGTGATGTTAACAGGGACTTTCTGCTTGAAACCATAGAAAAAATTGAACGGCTCATTGACAGACGTATTCGCTTTCTTATTTATTCCGAAGGGGAATATGATTTGGCCATTCCGAACAAAGAAAACACCTTTTTACTATGGAGCGCATGAGCCGCCGGAAATGGCACGTAGTTTATACGAAGCCCAGGGCGGAGAAAAAGGTGGCCGAGCGTTTAGAGAAAAGAGGTGTGGAAGTGTATTGTCCGCTGCAAACCACTTTACGGCAGTGGAGCGACCGAAAAAAGAAAGTGCAGGTGCCGGTATTTCCGTCTTATGTGTTTGTTAAAATTGACGAATATGATCGTTCAATTGCCTATGACGACCCCGGAGTCATTAAGTTTGTTTCGTATCTTGGTGTTCCCGCAAAGCTTTCTGAAGCTGAAATTATCAATATCGAAAGTTTTCTAACCGACAATACTGATTTCGAAGTTATTGCCTGTACATGGCAGCCGGGAGATCGGGTTACCATTAAATCCGGGCCCTTTGTACATCAAAAAGGTACCGTGCTTAACAAGTTTCCGAAGGAAACTACATTATTGATTGAGAACCTGCACACGGTACTCAGGGTTAAAACGAATAATAAGTATATCGAAAAGTAGTTTGCTCTTATGAGAGATGAAGCCATTCACATAATTGAGTCTAAACGCAGCCTTTTTCAGGTTAACTTCAGCGAAATATGGCGTTATCGTGATTTATTATTATTATTTGTCAGACGAGATTTTGTTACCCAGTTTAAACAAACCATATTAGGCCCATTATGGTTTTTTATCCAGCCAGTGTTTGCCAGTCTAATTCAGGCTTTTGTTTTTGGAAGTATAGGGAAACTCTCTCCCAGTGGAGTTCATCCGTTTTTGTTTTTCCTTGCCGGTAATGTAATCTGGAATTACTTTCAGCAATGCGTTGTAAGTACGTCTGATACCTTTCTTAAGAATAAAAACATATTCGACAAGGTGTACTTCCCTCGCCTAATTGTTCCGCTTTCTGTAGTAACATCCAATTTACTACAACTGGGCATTCAGTTACTGCTCTTCATTACAGCGTTTTTGATCTTTAAATGGCAAGGACAACAGGTGCATCTTAATTCAACGGCATTACTGCTTCCGGTACTTATAGTAATTATGGCGGGGCTGGGTTTGGGCATTGGCCTTTTAATCACCTCGTTAACCACAAAATACCGCGACCTTAAATTCCTGATCAATTTTGGGATGCAGTTATTAATGTATATCACTCCGGGTATTATTATGACTTATGCCGACTTAATTCAAAAGATTAATGAAAACATGAGCGGTTTAACTGCAACCCTGGCCTCCGCATTTATTAAATACAATCCGCTTGGCCCTGTAATTGAAACCTTTAAACATGGTTTCTTAAATGCCGGAACTTATAGTCCTTTTATGTTGCTTTACAGTTTCATATTTATGCTGGTGGTTTTGGCCCTTGGTGTATTGGTATTCAATAAAACCGAACAAAACTTTATCGATACGGTATGAGCGATGTGGTCGTGAAAGTAGAAAATGTATCCAAGCAATACCGCCTGGGAGAGATAGGAACAGGTACACTTAGTCATGACTTGAACCGCTGGTGGGCTAAAGTACGCGGAAAGGAAGACCCTTATAGTTTGGTGGGTGACGTAAACGATCGTGCCGTTAAAAGTTCTTCGGATTATGTGTGGGCTTTACGAGATATCAATTTGGAAGTGAAGCGAGGTGATATTCTGGGTATAATTGGAAAAAACGGGGCCGGGAAATCTACTATATTAAAAATTCTATCAAGGGTTACCGGGCCAACTACAGGGAGGGTTGCCATGAAAGGCCGGGTAGGCTCATTGCTTGAGGTGGGTACAGGAATGCATCCGGAAATGACTGCCCGTGAAAACATCTATCTCAACGGTGCCATACTGGGAATGATGAAAAACGAGGTGAGTAAGAAATTTGACGATATAATTGACTTTGCCGGTGTTGGCAAGTATGTTGACACCCCTATTAAACGATACAGTAGCGGAATGAAGGTGAGATTGGGCTTTGCCGTAGCCGCCTTCTTAGAACCGGAAATACTGATAGTAGATGAAGTTTTAGCCGTTGGAGATGCAGAGTTCCAAAAACGTTGTATAGGTAAAATGCAAGACATAAGTAAAGGTGAAGGAAGAACAATTTTGTTTGTGAGTCATAATATGGCGAGTGTAGTAAACCTTTGCAAATCGGCTGTAGTTATAGAAATGGGAGAAATTTCATTTAGAGGAAGTCCTGAAGCAGCAGTATCAAATTATGTATCGAATCAAAGTGTCTCTTCATATGAAGAGTTGGAAGCGGTGACCAACAGAAAGGGCAGTCAAGATGTACTAATATCATCTGTTAATTTTATAGAAGTTAATAGTGGTCAGTCTTTGAGCATGTTATTTTCGGGTCAGTCGGTAAAGATGTGTATTGAACTTAGAAAAAGGGTTGAATCGGCGATTGAAGATCTTGAAATCGGAATATCCTTTTACAACTCTAATAAAGAGTTAATGTTCGCCTGCCTTAGCAGCGCAATTGGCAAAACATATCACTTAAATAAAACCAAAACTTCTATTATACTTCACTTTGAAAAGTGGCCTACATCAGGAGGTTTGTATTCCTATAATATATTAGTTAAAGCTAAAAACACATTGCTTGACTGGATTGTAGATGCAGGCTCAATATCCGTTGAAAATGGAAACTTCTTTGGCACCGGAAAACTACCTGCGCAAACACGTCAGAGCGTATTAATTAATTACAACTATTTATAATGAGAGTTTTTGTTCTTTGTACTGGTCGTTGTGGGTCTCTTGCATTTGCAAAGGCATGTTCACATATTGAAAATTTTACATCTGGTCATGAAACAAATGTCAGAAGATTGGGCAGTGAAAGATTATCATTTCCTGATAATCACATTGAAATTGATAATAGGCTTTCATACTTCCTTGGCGATCTCGATATTGAGTATGGCGATGAACCATACTTTGTACACTTACAACGTAACCCTGAGAAAGTTGCGGAAAGCTTCAACCACCGTTGGGATGGCCATGTTAGCATTCTAAAAGCATTTACTTCAGGACTAAAAATGTTAGATATTAAAAGCCTTAGCGATGACGAGAAGCAAATAGTGTGCAAAGATTTGGTTAATACAACCAATTCGAGTATTAAGCTCTTTTTAAAAGATAAAACCAAAACCCAGGAGATACACATTGAGAAGATCAAGACAGATTTTGTTATTTTCTGGAAAGGGATCAACGCCAAAGGCAATTTGGAAAAAGCGCTTAAAGAATTCGAAGTTGCACACAATAAAACAATCATTGCAAATAAAAAGTCAGCTTCCTTTTTCAAAGGCTTTGCTTTAAAGAAAAAGAACAAATCAAAACAGTAAGGAGATGACAAATATTTCAGCCACCATCAGGAGATGGAAAAATCTTCCGCAGCTACTAGCCCAAAATTCAAGGCACCTGGAAAACATTCATGCGCAACTGTATTTAAGTCAGGTGATGCCTGAAAAGTCTTATTTTCCTGTTACAGGCTTCTCCATTCAGCCGATCACTTTAGTTCATTTGATAAATGATTTAATTGTAAACGATCGGTCATCAATAATAGAGTTTGGAGGGGGGTTGAGCACGCTTTGCATAGCTAAGGCAATAAAATTAAATGACAAAGAAGCGCAGTTCATCACGGTTGATTCAGATCTTGATTGGATAAAGTTATTGAAACAACTTTTGAAAAAGGAAGGTCTTAGTGATTATGTAAATCTTATATATGCTCCTTTAATAAGCTCGGATTGGGGATTAACCGATAATTACCAATGGTATTCTGTGAAACATCTTGAGGATAATATAGAGAAACTTAAGTTTGATATGATCATTGTAGATGGCCCCAAAGGGGCGAATTCAAAATACTCTCGGCATGGTGCCCTGCCCTTTGTTAAAAAATACTTGGCAGAGGACTATTTGGTTTGTTTGGACGACACGGACAGATTTGAAGAGCAAAAAATAGCTCAGGAATTGACAAAAATGTTAGATATTAAGCCGATAAAGTTTCATACATACACGCTTTGGCAGAGTAGGAAACAATATTCATCCTGGCCAATCGCTTATAATCATTAATATAAATGGTTTTTTGGAAATTAGCAGTTATTACGTATAATGGATTTAGCACCAATCGTTCTTTTCGTATATAATAGACCAGATCACACAAAAAGGACCTTAGATGCCCTTTCAAAAAACACTTTGGCAGAACAATCCGTGCTATACATTTTCTGTGATGGACCCAAAGAAGATGCTTCAGATATAGAAATAAAACATATTAATGATGTAAGAAATGTAGTTGCTGAGAAAAATTGGTGTGGAGAAGTAAACATTATTGAAAGACAAGAAAACTGGGGATTAGCTGATAGCATCGTTGATGGAATAACCCAAGTGCTCAACAAACATGGGGAAGTCATAGTACTGGAAGATGACATCATAACATCGCCGGGATTTTTGCAATATATGAATGATGCTCTCAGTCTTTATGAAAAGGAAGACAGAGTCATGCACATTAGCGGATACTGGTTCCCCATTCGAGCTAAATACCGACTTCCTAACACTTTTTTTTATAATACAGCATCTTGCTGGGGTTGGGCTACCTGGAAACGCGCCTGGTTAAAATATGAGGCAGATCCCGTTACAATTTATAAAAAGATTATTGAGCGCGATGGCGATCTTTTGAAGTTTAACATTGATGGAACTGCTGATTTTGAAAAACAATTACTAAGAAATATTTCCGGTGAAATGAAAACATGGGCAGTAAAATGGTATGGCTCAATTCATCTTAATGAGGGTTATTCATTACATCCGAATCATTCGCTCTGCCAGAATATAGGAGTCGATGGCAGTGGAATGAATATAAGACAAAAAACAGATGCATATCAATGGAATGGTTTAAGTAAGGCCATAAAAGTTGACACAATTCCCATTAAAGAGAATTTATTAGCCCGTAAGGCCATGAAGGATTTTTATAAACAAAAAAATAACAAACGGAAAACGTTTTCATTGAAACGAAGCTTCAAATCAATATTAAACAAATTTGGATTAGATATCATACGACATACACATCAAAAAGTGCCATTAACAAGATTTATAGAAAAAGAAATGCCGTTACTCGGTAAAAAAATTCTTGTACCTGACGAAGCTTCTTTCTTTTCGGCGTACAATGAAATTTTTATACATGGAATCTACAAATTCAAAACAAACAGTACTACTCCTTTTATTCTTGATTGCGGTGCAAATATTGGACTAAGTACAATATATATTAAATCCATCTTCCCTGCTGCTAGAATTATTGCCTTTGAACCTGACCCTAAAATTTTTAGGTATTTAAAGCATAATGTTCATGACGTCTTTAACCATAAAGACGTTGATTTAATTAATAAAGGTGTTTACAACGTTAATGGCTCAATAGGTTTCAAAAGTGATGGAGCTGATGGTGGTAAAATATTAGCGGAATCTAAGCCCACTTCACTGATAGAAACAGTAAGATTAGTTGATTTCCTGGATCAGCAAGTTGATTTCCTAAAATTAGATATTGAAGGATCTGAATTCGAAGTACTAAATGACTGTAAAAGCAAACTGCAATCCGTTTCAAACTTATTTGTTGAGTATCATTCTTCCATTGGTCAAGATCAGAAATTGCACGACATTCTAAAATTTCTAAAGGATTCAGGCTATAGATATTATTTAGATCGCAATAGTTTTAGATCAAAACAACCATTTGTTGAAATCAAGAGTATGGGAGGATATGACCTCTTGGTTAACATTTTTGCCTACAGAACTTAAGGAATAGCTACTGGACAGGTCTATATGCTGAAAGTTGCTACCATATCGAATAAAAATTTTGGTGGAGCGGGGATTCAGGCCTACACAACTCATCTAAACTTACTTGAAAATGGGATAGATTCTACTTTTGTATGTTCAGCATATAGTAACATTGGGTTACCCAAAAGAAACGTACATGTAATAAAATCAAAAACATCGGCAAGAGTTAAGCTTTATTCCAAATTATTGAATCGATTGGCTAGGCCAAATACTTCTAATATCTCCCAGGTATTTTTTACCTCACCGCAAACCCATTTTAGGGTTGAAGAGCTACCTGCGGTTAGGAATGCAGATGTTGTACATCTACATTGGATTTCAAATTTCTTAAATTTTCCTACTTTCTTCAGAAACATCCATAAACCTATCATTTGGACATTGCACGACATGAATCCTTTCCTTGGAGGGCTTCATTATTCCATGGATCTAAAAAGAGCCGATCAACATATTCTGAAAAAAGAAAGAAAATTTGCTGACTTAAAGAACCATGCATATAAGGGCAAGAATATTAACGTTGTAACTCCTTCTAAGTGGCTAGGAAAAGAATCCTTGGCATCAAAGGCTTTGGGTAAATTCCAACACTCGGTCATACAATATTCTGTTGACTTTTCACTGTATAAACCAATATTTGATAGAACGCTGTGCAGGAATATGTTTAATCTCCCTCAGGACAAGAACATTCTGCTGTTCATGAGTAATAATTTATCTGACTTGAGAAAAGGAGGAGATATTATTGTGAAAATTCTTCCAGAAATTCTTGATAATCCGGACAACGTACTCCTGATGTTTGACAATTCCGATAAGATAATCCGGCATGAAGGTGTTATTTCACTTCCAAGAATCACGGATAAAAGACTCCTTTCCTTTCTTTATAACTGTGCAGATGTGTGCTTGCTTCCGAGCAGGCAAGACAATATGCCTTTAACCATGCTGCACTCTTTAAGTTGCGGCATTCCTGTAATCAGCTTTGATACTGGTGGGATGTCAGAGATAATTGAAAATAATATTAACGGATACCTTGCAAAGGGAAGCACACCCAATGTTTTTCTATATGCAATTAATAAATGGCTGGAAAATCCGGAGCGGTTGACAAGGGAGAGCATAATAGAGAAAATCAGACTAATATGTAATCCTATTAGGGAGGCAGATGATTACTTCTTTTTATACCAAAGCTTATACAAAGGGGCACATAGCAAATTCGGGCGCAACTTAGGTTACATATAAAAATTAACGAATAAGATGGTAGGGTCTCATCAGAAAAAATTTATTTTCTTTCATCTTTATAAGGTAGCAGGGTCCTCATTAAGGCATGTTTTGGAAAAATATCAAGACTTTAAGGCCCCTAAACATTTTCCTCCATCAAGGTGGATAAATAAACATGGAAGAAGGCTTTTCGACAGCTATTACACCTTTGCATTTGTTAGAAATCCTTGGGATTGGCAAGTAAGTCTGTACTTCTATATGTTAAAAGATAAGAAACATCATCAACACGATCTTGCCAAATCATTTAGAAATTTTGACGAGTATATAGACTGGCGGGTACATCATGATTGTAAATCTCAATATTTATGGCTGAGTGACAATTATGATGAAAACTCTCCAATATCGTTGAATTTTGTTGGGAGATTTGAGGCATTACATGAAGATTTTAATTGGCTCGCTAACCATTTAAACATACAAGGCGTAATACCCCATCTTAACAAAAGTGATCATGTTTCTTATAAACAGTACTATAATCACCTGACCTGGAAAATGATTGAGGATGCTTATGCTATTGACATTAAGACATTTAATTATCAGAATGATTTTCTTTAAACCTGTCTTGCCAAAAGAAGAAGCAATCACTTGTCGTAATCTGATACAAGAGCATATTTTTACTTTTTTATGAAAACAGCCTTAATTACAGGAATAACCGGCCAGGACGGAGCATATCTTGCAGAGCTTTTGTTAGAGAAAGGATATGAAGTGCATGGAATTAAACGTAGATCATCGCTTTTTAATACGGATAGGATTGATCATCTATACCAGGATCCGCACAAACCCAATGTTAGGCTAAAACTACACTATGGTGATTTAACAGATTCACTGAATGTTACCCGTATAATTAAGCAGGTGGAACCTGACGAGATATACAATTTGGGCGCTATGAGCCATGTAGGCGTTAGTTTTGAAATACCTGAATATGCAGCAAATGTAGATGCCCTGGGAGCACTAAGATTATTAGAAGCAGTTAGATTCCTTGAAAGAACTGATTGCACAAAAGTTTATCAGGCATCCACTTCCGAACTCTATGGTTTAGTCCAGGAAACACCGCAATCGGAAAGTACTCCGTTTTATCCCCGGTCGCCTTACGCCGTAGCCAAGCTATACGCCTTTTGGATAACCAAAAATTACCGGGAGGCCTATAACATGTTCGCTTGCAACGGAATTTTGTTTAACCACGAATCTCCTTTGCGCGGTGAAACTTTTGTTACCCGAAAAATCACACGCGCAGTTGCGAGAATAGCTCTGGGACTTCAAGATAAAATGTACCTGGGCAACTTAAATGCCAAACGCGATTGGGGTCATGCCAAAGATTACGTAGATGCTATGTGGCGCATACTTCAGCAGGATAAACCCGAAGATTATGTAATAGCCACGGGAAACACTACCAGTATTCGCGATTTCCTAAGGTTAGCCTTTAGAGAGGTAGGGGCCGAACTTGAATTCAAGGGAGAAGATGCTGAAGAAAAGGTTTATATAGTGCAAAGCAATAATGCAAGGTATAAGTTTAGTGCAGGTCAGTGCGTGGTCGAAGTCGATAAACGTTATTTCAGACCTTCTGAAGTCGATCTGCTTATTGGAGACGCCAGCAAAGCAAAAGAAAAGTTGGGTTGGCAACCTTCGTTTAGTCTAACCGAACTTATTGAAGAAATGGTACAATCTGATCTTGAACTTTTCAAAAGGGATAAACTACTCCGCGAAAGCGGACATAAAACCATGAATTATCACGAGTAGCATGGAAAAGGGTGCAAAAATCTATATAGCTGGGCATACAGGTATGGTAGGTTCGGCAATATACCGGAATTTAAAGTCCGAAGGATATTCAAATTTCGTATCTCGGACCTCAACCGAATTGGACTTACGGAACCAACAGGCCGTTGCTGATTTTTTTGAAAAAGAAAAACCCGATTATGTATTTTTGGCTGCAGCAAAAGTCGGTGGCATACATGCAAATAACAGTTTCCGGGCAGACTTTTTACATGACAACCTGGTGATCCAAAGCAATGTAATTCATCAAAGCTTTAAACATAACATTAAAAAACTGCTGTTTCTTGGTTCGTCATGCATATACCCCAAAATGGCACCTCAACCGCTAAAAGAAGATTATCTGCTAACCGGCCCCTTAGAATACACTAATGAGCCCTATGCCATAGCCAAAATTACAGGTATTAAAATGTGTGAAAACTACAGATTACAGTACGGTTGTAATTTTATTAGTGCTATGCCTACCAATCTTTATGGTCCCAAAGACAATTACGACCTGAAGAACTCGCATGTACTTCCGGCATTGATCAGAAAATTTCACGAGGCTAAAGAAAACGGCAGTAGTGAAGTAGAGGTATGGGGAAGTGGTAAACCCAGGAGAGAGTTTTTACATGTTGATGACCTTGCGGAAGCCTGTGTATTTCTTATGGAAGAGTATAATGGTCATGAGATAGTAAACATAGGCACAGGTACTGATGTTTCCATTAAAGAACTGGCAGAGAAAGTCAAAACAATAACGGACTATGGTGGCCAAATAACCTGGAACAAGAGCATGGCAGACGGCACTTTGCGCAAGTTGATGGATGTGAGCAGGATTCACACTATGGGTTGGAAACATAGCATAGACCTGGATGATGGTTTGAGATCTGTCTATAAAAACTTTAAAGAAGAATTTTTCGTCGTTGAAAATTGAGAGGACGCATATCGAAGGTTTGGTTATATGCAAGCCAACTGTATTTAAAGATTCTAGAGGCTATTTCTTTGAAAGTTATAATAAACTGGATTGTCAAAAAGCAGGAATTGCTTGTGAATTTGTCCAGGACAATCAATCTCTCTCTAAATATGGCACGTTAAGAGGCCTGCATTTTCAAGCCGGTGAGTTTGCTCAGGCCAAGCTCGTTAGAGTGCTGCATGGTAAAGTATTGGATGTAGCGGTGGATCTTCGTCCTGGCGCTAAAGCGTACGGAGAACATTATACTGCCATACTTAGTGCAGATAACAAGTGGCAAATGTTCATTCCAAGGGGATTTGCCCACGGCTTTGTCGTATTAAGTGATGTGGCGGTGTTCTCATATAAGTGCGACAACTATTATTCCAAACAACATGAAAGTGGAATTCGGTTTGATGATCCGGTCCTGAACATTGATTGGAAAATTCCTGAATCGGATATGATTATTTCGGAAAAAGATTTGGCCTTACCCTACTTATTGGAGGTAAACAAAAAATGATAGTAGGAAACGGCATGATGGCCACGGCTTTTGAAGAGTCGCATTTAAACAGCGTTCGAAATCTGATCTTTGCGTCCGGCGTTTCCAATTCGAAGAGTACAAACTCATCTGATTTTGAAAGGGAAAAAAAACTACTACTTCATCACCTGGAAAAATACCCGGAAAAGGTTTTCCTTTACTTTAGCACGTGCAGTATTTACAATCCCGCGCAAAGCAAATCTCCGTATGTCTCTCATAAGAAAGAGATGGAAGACATAGTGAGGGCTAATGCGGATAGTTATTACATTTTTCGAGTATCTAATCTTGTCGGAAAAGGAGGGAATAGTGCCACGATCTTTAGGTATTTATATGAGTCCATTCAAAATGGAAATAAAGTAACCCTATGGAAAAATGCCTACAGAAACCTTTTGGATATTGATGATGCCGTATGCTGGATAAACACAATCGTTAAAAATTCAATTGAATTAAGTGCACCATTCGTAAACCTTGCTAACCCCAGGAGTTTCCCTGTAGTTGACATCTACAATACGATGGAATTACTGATGAATAAAGCCGGAGAAAAGCATCTTATTGAAATGGGAGGCGATGATTTTCAGATTGAACTTGCTCCAAAAATATTGAAACAGGCCGCTGATTGTAACATTGATTTTACTGATGATTATCTAACACGCCTCATAAAAAAATACTGTTTGTAATAATGCAAGCCATTGCCGAATTACCACCCAGGTGGATTTACGATGCTTCCGTTCCTGTTAGAGATCCTAAATCAGATCCGGTTGTTTCCATTATCATTCCTACTTATAATTCAATCAAAACGCTTGACAGGGCAATACAATCTGTTATTAAACAATCATTTCTAAGTATTGAGTTATGCATAGTTGATAATGCTAGCGATGACGGATCCCTTGAAATCATAAAAGCTTATGTAAATGAGTATCCTTATATAAAATACATTTCGGAACCTGATAAAGGAATCTATGATGCCATGAATAAGGGTACGGAAATGGCCAGTGGAGTCTGGGTTTTGTACCTTGGTTCTGACGACATGCTATATTCCAGAAATGTTATTTCTGAGATGATCGATCGGGCATCTAATGCAGATATGATTTATGGTAATATTATTAACGGTAGAGGTAAAACCGCTAATGGAGAAGTAGGAAGGTATGGGCTTCTAAAAACAAATATTCCTCACCAGGCAATACTATACAGAAGGGAGAGAATACATCAATTTCAGGGTTACACTCTCAAATACAAGATAAGAGCCGATAACTTAATGAACATTAAGTTTCTCACCAACGATATACTTAATGTTAAATACATTCACAATGTTATATCATATTTTTCCGGAGATGGGATCAGTTCTAGTATGATCGACAAAGATTTTGTACGGGATTCAGATAAGATCTATCTGAGATATTATAGAAAATATATGACCGAAAAGGAAATTTATTCCAACATGACCTATGACACATTCTTACATTTGAACCAGGTGAGTCTGATGAAAGGAATATGGCTTTTGTATAAATCAGGTAAACTGTTAGGTTCTCTGCGGCATATTGCCTTTGCAGTCTTATACAGATTAGGGTTAAAAAGGGTCTAAATAAGTCAGAATGAGGAATTCTCCTTTGGTTTCAATTGTTTTTTTAGTTTATAACCATGCTAAATATCTGTCAACTTCCTTACCATCAATTCTAAATCAGACCTACCCCAATCTTGAAATCCTGATTTGCGATGATGCATCTACAGATAATTCTCTTTCTGTTCTCAAACAATATACAGATCCAAGGATAAAGCTTACAATTCATAATTCCAACCACGGATATATACACAGCAGAAATGAAATGTTTGATCAGGCAACCGGCGATTTTATTGCTATACAAGATGGGGATGATTGGTCTGAACTTAATCGAATCAAGGAACAACTAGCAGCATTTAAAAACGATCCTGAACTTAGCGCATGTGGCACTAACTACTTTAATGCCTTCAATGAAATGAATTACAAGAAAGCTGTTGATATAGACGAAAACAAAATACTAACCACCGATAGCCAGGAACCATTGCCGATCTGGAATCCCACTTTAATGATAAGGCGAAAGGTTTATGAAGAAATCGGAGGCCTTAACACTTATTTCGTGAATAAGTTAGGGGACGATAATTATTGGCTGTATTTAATTCGGGAAAAGTATAAGATGATAGCCTTAAAAGATCCTTTGTATTACTATCGAAAAAATCCCGTCTCAATTACAAAAACCTTTGGCAGTCTTGAAAAGCATGCGTCAAAGGAGTTAGTAAAGAAATTAAAGAAATTGAGAAAGGAAACCGGAACTGACTGGCTTGAAAGGAAGGAATTTGATTTGGCCAAGACGTATGAGCAAACTTTTCTTAAAGATAAACAATGGATAAGCAAGCAGTATCAATCTTATGCTGCCATGAGAGCAGTTTTCAAAGATTTCAAGAGTAGCTCAAAATACTTATTGAAGGCGTTCATTGAGTATCCCTTTCGGAAACAGAATTTCAGTACATTATTTTTTATTATAAGGCAATATCTGAACAGGTGAATGTACTTTACTGCATTGAAACACTTACAACCGGGGGAGCAGAGATATTTGCCTTACGTCTTGCCAAAGCATTCCAATCGAAAGGACATAAGGTATTTGTTTACTCGTTCTACCCTGATCTGTCCACTAAACAGACTATTGAAACATTTGGACATGGCTTGGAAATTCTATCACCAAAGATTCCATTTGATAAAATCATTAGGAAGTTAGATGGTCTGTTTTATAAAATGGGGTTAAATATTCTTATCAGGGAAAAAATTGTATCAAGACACTTGAACAAAATCATTAGAAATCGAAGCATCGATGTTGTTCATAGCCATCTGTTCAACGTTGATTACGTTGCCGCTAAAGCCTTAAAAGGATTCCCTGACACGAAGCACATCATAACCAATCATGGAAACTACATGAATTTCTACGGTAAAGTCGTAAGCGGTAAAAAAGTGTACGGTAATCTTAGGTTCCATGCCAGACTAAAATATATCCTTAACCATGCCCAAAGTATGGTTTGCATATCCGATAAGCAACTAAAATTTATACATGAGCGGCTATTGGGACTGGAAAGTAGAATGAAGGTTCGTAAAATTTATAATGGTTTCACTAAGTTATCTTTTATTGAAAAGAGCCGTAAGGAGCTGGGTATTAAGAATGATGAGTTTATTTATGGGATGGTTTCTCGCGATGATAAACGCAAAGGATGGGAAGTAGCTATCAAAGCCTTTCTTGCCTGTAAGGATCCCAAAGCAAGGCTTATCCTTGTAGGTGACGGCCCGCATTTAAAAACTTTGCAAAAAATGTATATAGGTGAAAAGGGTATTCACTTTGTTGGATTTTCAAATAACCCATTGGAATGGGTGTCTTTATTTGATGTAGGACTTCTACCAACCACGTACCCTTCAGAGAGTTTACCCACAGTAATCATTGAATATCTTTCGCTTAACAAACCAGTGGTCGCATCAAATACCGGAGAGATAGACAATATGATTTCCACGAAAAACTACAAGGCCGGTATAACAGTACCGATAGAAAACAATCAAGTATCTATTTTAAAGTTTATCGAGGCTATGAATCACATTAAAAATCATTACTCCCAATATACTGAACAGGATAAATTGACTGAGATCTACGCCTCTTTTGATATGAATACATGTTATCAAAGTTACTTAAACGTATATCAGAGTTAATATGATATATCTTGTTATTGGAATGCACAAGTCGGGGACCACATTGATCTCTAAGTCTCTCCATGAAAGTGGGATCAATATGGTTCATTCGGTTGAGGGTGCAAGCGACTGCTACTTTGATCAAAAATACGAGCGCCTTGCGACCCTTGAAATAAATAATGATATTATACAGGGTAATTGGGCTAATACCCTCAAGTTGGGGGTGCCGGGCCCTTTAAAGCCTAATCCCGCCATAAGTTCAAAGGCCAAACACATAATCTCTTCAGTTCAGAAAGAATGTTCGGATTGGGGATTCAAAGACCCTAGGCTTTGCTTTACCTATAATTTTTGGAACCGCCATTTACCCCAACATAAGATTATTGGCGTGTACCGTAACCCATATGACGTAATAAGGCATTATGGTGCCCTGAGCAGCCCTAAAAGATATAAAGTATTATCGCTCTGGCAAGCATACAATGCCAGATTAGTTAATATTGTTAAAGCTAATCCTTATAACAGTATCATGTTAAATTATGAAAATTACATGTCTGATGATGATGGCTTAGGTAGGCTTTCTGATTTTTGTAGTTTAAAAATATGCGATGTACGTGTCAGAAAATCTAATTCCAAAATCTACAATGCAGTATTTCTTGAAAAGATTTTAGATGAATTGGTAGTTAAAGTCAGTGCTCATACTTCGATTAAAAAAACTGTGAAAGAGTTAAATCGTCTCAGCCATAACTAAAAATGGTTATAACCGATAAAATAGTATTCCTACAGTTGGAGAAAACGGGCTCAACACACATTGAGGAAAAACTGTTGAAGTTAAAGGGCGCCTATAAAATCGGAAAGCACAATACTATTGATTCATTTTCATTAGAAAAGAGGGCCGCCTTGTACGATAAAGTAATTGTAGGAAGCATAAGAAACCCGTGGGATTGGTACGTATCTGTTTGGGCTTTCGGATGCATGCAAAAAGGACGACTTTATGACAGACTTACTGAAAAGAACATGAAAAGAAAACTCAAACTCCTTTGTGAAGAACCGGAAACGTTGTTTCATCTCTGGAAAACTAAGGCTATTGTTGAGACGTACCGTAACCACAAAAACCCTCATCTGTTCAGAAAGTGGTTAAAAATGATCACATCAGCCAAGAATGCCCCGCTTTTAGAAAAAAATTACAACAAGTCCCCCATTCATGATTCAATAGGGTTATATACATATAGGTTCCTTAGAATGTACATTAAAGATTTTTTAGACAATTATATGCGCATAAAAACCTACGATGCTATAATAAACCTGACCGAGACAAATTTTATTCCCCAATACGTTATAAAAACAGAAAGTTTGGAGGAAGATCTATTGGCTTTATTAAGAAAAACGAACCTTATCCTTTCAGAAGAGCTTATTGCCTCCATTATAGATGGTAAAAACAATCGTGCAAATAAATCTAAAAGAAACATTGAATACCAGCATTATTATGATAGGGAAACAAAGGATATTGTTTATGAAAAAGATCAAACGATCATAAAGCGGTTTGGATATAGATTTAACGAATGAACATGTGGGATGAAAACTCGCTGGAATTAGATAAATCTCCTATTCTAGTTGAAGAAGCCAAGGGAGCCGATATCCTGATGATAATATTTGGAGGAATTGCTCAAGGGCTTCCCGTTCCGGTTTTTGAATTTATGAATTTTTTGAGTGAGTATCGTGTTCATAAAATCTTTTTACGGGATTTTGCGCAGAGTTGGTACACAAAAGGATTGCCAGGATTTTCTAAGAATATTGACGATACTGCCCAATTTATTGGTACATATCTGTCAAAATATTCTCGATGTAAGAAAATCTTCCTTGGGAACTCTGCCGGAGGGTATGCCGCATTAGTATTTGGACTTTTAACAAATGCTGATTCAGTTCATGCATTCGTGCCACAAACATTTCTTACACCTGCCTTAAGAATATATCACAGGGACCTTAGATGGCGCAAACAAATCAAGCGTCTCAATAGAAGTAAAGGGAATAGAAAATATATGAACCTAACTCATCTCTTTCATAAGGAAAAGAAATTTTTGAAACAGACAAAGTTCCATTTGTACTGGAATGTTAATGATAGGTTGGATAACATTCACAGTAAAAGACTAAAAGGAAATGAAATAGTACATCATAAATACAACTTTGGTGGGCACAATTTAATAAAAACACTTAGAGATAATGGCGAACTTGAACTAATAATTCGAAAAATTTTGAGTCATTAGCAAGGTGGATAGTGATCTTAGTTTATTCATGGCAGAGTATTAGGAATGGTATAAGCTTGAATGCATCTGTCCATTGAATAGCTCATAATGGAACTAAGATATGCTCGAAATATGAATGCTACACTGCGCACTCTAAATAAACTTATCCCTCAAGATTAATTTACGCCCAGTTTTGACTGATGACGAAACGTACGAAGCAATTCTAATAGCTGTTCCTTTTTAGAATTAAGTAAGTGGGAGTTCGATTGAATTGCCGGACAGCTTGATTTCAAATTTTCCAACTGCTTTAATAACTTATCCTCATTTAATAACTTGGTGTTTTGCAGTAATCTATGAGCTTGTCGTCCCCAACTTCCAGGAACGCCAGCCTTTTGATACATTTTTTTTGTTAAAAATTCTTTCGAGTAAAGTCGTTGGAGTTTTTTTAATTTAAAATCCATATTGAGAGATTTCTGATAGTCTTTCCACTTAAATTCATTAACATGTTGAAAAGACTTAACAGGTATAAACGGCACTCTAAGGGCGTCAGCAATTATAGCACCATGCAAAGCTTCTGTAATAAGAACACCACTCCTTCTTATTTGGTCAATAATTTGAAATATCCCATTATCAGATGTTACTACCGGGCTAATAAACTGTATATCTAGATGTTTACACAAGCCAGCATAACCATCATATTTGTCTAAACTATAATGATGCGGCATAAAAGAAAACTCTGCTACCCTATCGAACTTCTCATCAGCGTCGAAAATCAATTGTTCTATTAATATACCTCCATCTGCAATTCCCTTTTCTGAACCAAGTTTCATTTTTTTTGCACTAAGGGGACCCCTTACCGCCAAATAATTTACATCAATACTTGAGTCCCAATTTGGAACGCTACCATAGGCAAAACCGCTTGTAAAGACATGAATCTTTTGCGTATAGCCTGGCATAGCCTTAAATACTCCTAATATAGAGCCGATTCCTAAGAAAACTTCGTTTTCCTTACCATCAAAAAAATTTGGGAGAAGTTTATCGAATAATAGGGGGTTCAAGGCATCTCCAAAATTTACTTTATTATGATAATATAGCTTCATATGAATTAAGGAATGTTACAAGGTGAGCTCACATTTCAAAGATAAACATAGTATTTGTATATATTTGGTTCTACAGCTCCATAAGAAAGGGTATGAAGAGTATAATCATTAACATGGAAAGGTCGGTGGAGAGAAAAAAGAGGGCAGCACATCTTTTTTCTAAAACAGGTTTACAGCATGAATTCTATAAAGCCATTGATGGTAGGGTTTTAAGTCCATCAGAAATAACAAAACACTTACATACTCAAGTCTCTTTACACAGGGACGGAACCGGGCATTTCAACGTTGGGGCCTTGGGTTGTGCTTTAAGTCATTATGGAGTTTATCAGCAAGTGGTTAACTCAGAAGATGAATATGTTGCCATTTTTGAAGATGATGTGATGTTTGGTTCTGAATTAAAACAACTTTTTCCTCAAATTGAAAACCACATGCAAGTAGATGATATAGTTCTGTTGTACTTCATTCCGTCCAATAACACGAAAATTAAGTTAAGTGAAGGCACAAAGCTAACGGGTGACTATAAGTTGGTCGATATTGTTAAGCCCGAATGGGGGGTAGGGGCTGCAGGGGCCTACATTTTGCACAGGAGTGCTGCTGTCAAACTGTACCATGAAGTTTACCCTATAAAACGAGCTGCAGATGCCTGGATTCATCATAGCAATGCAACAGGGTTAAACTTAAAATGTGTATATCCTTTTCCGGTATTGCCTACCTATGAAATTAGTGAAATTGGTTACGGAAAAGCTGGACGGCTATTAAAATTGAAGAGATTTTTAGATAAAAAAAATATATGGCCATTTAGTTATGTGTTTAAGAGAAACCGGGAAAGGATTTGGAACAATAAACTAAGTAAACTCGAACTCATTTAATTTAATGCCAAAGTAAATTTCACGTAATGGAGTTCAATTTGCCAGCTAGTAAAAATACCCGCCGAATACTGCTTCTCATCCCGAATCTCGGACATGGAGGGGCACAAAGATCATTCACTAAATTGGCAAATGCTCTAAGGATAAAATACCCAATAACCATTGCTGTTTTTAACATGGATATGGAAGATCAGTATGGTCTGCCCACGGCTCCAATATCTTTGGATGTAAGAGCCGGTTCCAATCCCTTTGATAAATTATATATGCTCTATAAACGTGTAGCAAGGCTGAAAAAGCTCAAAAAGCAGCATAATATAAGCCTAACGATAAGTTTCATGGAAGGAGCAAATTATATTAATGTGCTTTCCCGGCAAAATGATAAAATAGTATTGAGTGTAAGAGGTTCAAAAAAGTACGACAAGCTTATTAACGGTTCATTGGGAAAATTACGAACTAACTACTTAATACCACGTTTATTTCGAAAATCTAATAAGATTGTAACGGTATCAGAGGGAATTGCAAATGAACTCAACAAATACTTTGGAATACCTGCATCAGCTATAGTGACTATTCCTAATTACTACAATCATGAAGCTATTCGTAAAAAAAGTCTTTCTATCATTCCTTTCCCGCACGAACAGCTTTTTTCTCATCCAACCATTGTTCATATAGGGCGTATGCATCCGCAAAAAGAACATCAATTTCTGCTTAAAGTTTTTGCCCAATTAAAATTAAAAATACCTCAAACCCGACTCCTGTTAATTGGTGATGGAAAAATGAGAAATATGATTTTCAATGAAATTCAAAGGTTGAATCTTGATTTATGTCAAATCACCGAGAATACGGATGAAATTACTTCGGCCGATGTATATTGGCTTGGGTTTACAAATAATCCTTATCCATATGTAAAAAAGGCACAAGTGTTCGTTCTGCCCTCATCATGGGAAGGATTTCCAAATGTTTTGGCCGAGGCGATGATCATCGGAACTCCTGTTATATCTGCCGATTGTCCAACCGGTCCTCGGGAAATACTTGCTCCTGAGACCAAATCTCATGAATATCAACTTAAAACTTTAGAGCATACCAGGTATGGCATATTGGCCCCAATGAAAGACAAGGAAGGCAGTAGTGCTCTTTGGGCATACGGTATAGAGCATTTACTTAACAATCGATCGTATGCTTTGGAAATGGCGATGGCGGCTCAAAAACGTATGGTAAACTTTAAGGAAGAACGAATAATTGAAAAATGGGAAAAGCTAATTGCCGAAATTTGTACCCATGCCTAGGATTGCTTTAGTGGCTAATTCGAAAGATGTAACGGGAGCCTTTAAGGCCATCCTGAACCTGGGAGTGGATTTAGGCGAATATTATGATTTCGTGTATATCATTCCAAAGAAATCAAAAATTGCTGAACAACTACAGCTATATAACTTCAAATATTATGAGTTGCCTTTCTTGGAAATTAGGAAAAGCTTTATGGTCATAGCCCTGTATTTGCCCATGTTGTTTTCTAACACATTCAGGTTAAGAAGAATTTTAAAAAAAGAGAGGATTCATCTAATACATTCAAATGACTATTACAACCTATGTAGCCCTCTATCCACAACAGGAACCAACATTAAATCTATTACTCATGTGAGGTTTATGCCATCAAGTAAACCTAGATTATTAAGTGCGCTGTGGTTAAGCATTCACACTAGGTTGAGTGAAGCCATAATATGCGTTTCTAAAGCAGTTAAAAGACAAATTCATTCTCCCAAAGCCCAAATGATCTATGACAAACCTCGTATTGAAACCTACATTGATGAAGAATCTGACAATGATTCTGCGCCCTGGGTAAGTATAGCCTATGTTGCAAATTATACCAAGGGAAAGGGCCATGAGTATGCTTTATATGCCTTCAGTAATGCTGCTAACCACTCCAAGGCAGTATTACATTTTGCGGGTAGTACTATGAGCTTGAAAAAGAATGAGCGTTATAAGAAAGATTTAATCAAATTGGCCGAAAAATTAGGAATAATTGATAGAGTAAGGTTTCATGGTTTTATTAAAAATATACATACATTTATCCGCAATGCGGATATAGCCTTGAATTTCTCTGAGTCAGAATCGTTTTCCTATACCTGCTTTGAAGCACTGGCTGCAGGTACGGCTCTGATTGCAACAGATTGTGGCGGCCCGGCAGAACTTTTTGAAGACAGGAAATCGGGTTGGTTGGTAAGTGTGGGTGATTTAAAGCAAATGACCGAAGCCTTACAAGTACTAATCGACGATCAGGCATTAAGGCAGAGGCTAGGCGAACAAGGTAAGCTATATGTTGAGAAGAAGTTTAACTATGAAAACACTATGGGGAAAATGCGGATTCTTTATCAAAAACTATTAAGAAACTGACATGCACATCGCATTTGTTATACCTTACCCACTTAAAAAGGTAGCATCACAAAGATTTCGCTTCGTTCATTATCTCGATATTTTGGAATCAAATGGTTATACCTATTCCATCTACTCTTTTCTTTCGGATAGGCATTTTTCTATTATTTATAAAAAGGGATTCACCGTTCAAAAAATAACAGCAGTATTCTTTGGTTATTTTAGGAGATTAGTTCAATTATTTCATATTATCAAGGCAGATTACGTATTCATTCATAGAGAAGCTTCTCCGTTTGGCTTCCCACTTTTTGCATGGCTGATTCGCAAAGTGTTTAGAAAGAAAATAGTGTACGATTTTGACGATGCAATATGGCTACAGGATAAAACAGTTGGTAACAAGCTTATCAATAAATTAAAATTTTCCGGCAAGGTTTCTAAAATATGCAAGTGGTCTCATATAGTTTCTGTTGGTAACGACTTTCTCGCCAAATATGCAGAAGAGTATAACTCCAATGTAGTTGTGATACCGACCGTGGTAGATACTTGTAACTATCATTCAATTGTAAAACAACATTCAGCCAATTCTGCAACAATAGGATGGACTGGCTCTCACTCCACCACAAGATATTTAAATGAGATCTTACCGGAATTAAGAAAATTAAATCATGAATGCCATTTCGCCTTTCATGTAATTAGTAATAAAAAGCCTAATTTCGAGTTAAATAACATGGTCTTTATTCCCTGGACCGAAGAGACCGAAATAAAAGATATTCTTGCGTTCGATATCGGTATAATGCCGCTTACCGAAGATTTATGGAGCAAAGGGAAGTGTGGTTTTAAGGCCATACAATATATGAGTTTGGCCATACCGGCGGTTGTTTCCAACGTAGGGGTAAATAGAGAAATAGTAGAAGATGGTGTAAATGGCTTTGTGTGCGTGTCGAAAAGTGATTGGTTTAATAATTTGAAAACTCTTTTGGAAGATCATCATCTTAGACAAAATCTTGGAGATGCTGCAAGAAAAAAAATCATCAAAAACTATTCGGTCCAAGCCACCCAAAAGGCATTCTTATCATTGTTCAACTCCTAGACTTTGGCTTCATCTACTCTTCCTTCAATTTTCTTTTTCCTGTTTATATGATATATTAATATAATTGCACATATAAAAAAGGGTAGAATAGGTGCTCGAAATCGTGTTAAGGCTCCAAAATTGTAACTTACTAAACCGGAAGCGAAAGCAAGTATAATTGAATAGGTTAAAAAACATATTACCGTCGGGTTTTTTACAGAGGTTATGACAAACCTGATTAAGCCAAATTTTACAATTACTAAAAGCAACAAAATAATAAACACAGAACTTTCCAAAGCTGCCAAAGCCATCGCCGGGCTACTCACTTCAAATAAATAAGGTCTAAAAAGAGTTACATTAACTGCGAGTGGAAAAACTTTGATCATCGAAGTCGGAGTAAAATCACTTATAGGCAGGGAGTATGCCGAACCTCCTCCAGAATTACCTGAAGTCGATAATCGCGTATGGTAACCCTGAAAGCCTTGAGCCGTTTTTTCTATATTCTCCAAAGCGTATTTTCCAGAAATTTCGGACATATATTTAACCATAACCAACCCTCCGATCAGTAAAAAAGGAATAAGTAAAAATGATGTAATTAATCTAACCTGTACACTTCTTATTCCGTTTCTGACTCTCATATAAAAATAAAGAAGTAGAGACGGGAAAAAAGCAATGATGATGTAAGCTTTTAAATGAAGAATTACCCATGATGTTATTATCATTATGATTATAGAAAAAACAATTTTTTTTCTATACTCAAATAAATTCATTGCCGCATAATAAAACCATCCCAAACACCCTAAACAAACCGTACCTTTTAGAATGGTTCCAGTCCACATAAGTACAGAAGGAATGCAGAAAAAAGCTATGGCTAATGAAAATCCGGCTTTAGGGAATTTTTTGCATACCTGTACATAGCTAACCCATAGACCAGTAAAAGAAAAAACGCCTAATACCAGGGAAGTAACAAAAAATGAGTTTGCCAAGGTAATTAAACCTATAAATCCGGAGATTTTATACATAAAATAGGTTTCGCCAAAACCTGAACCAACCATTTGTCCTTTGTAAACCTGAGTTGCATCAACAACTACATTACTCTTTTGTAAAAGAAGTATGAACGTTGCCTGCGGGTTTTCGAAAAAGGATTTATACAAAATAGAGCCTCCTCGGTAGTAGTAGCTCGCATCACCAACCAACACTGCACTTCCACCACCTATGTATTCATAGAGTTGGTTTAAAATAATTACTATGAAAACTCCACATATTTTTAAGAATAAACCGGGTAGAAAGAATTTCTTAACTGGTGTATATTTAAACGCCAAATTGCGCCACACCAGCATGCACACTATAATAGTAAGCAGGAATATCGGACCAGCTATTATATCTATAGTCTGAAACATTAATTCACTTCCTCTTTATTACTTTTGCTCCACATGGAATCCATCCTTATCACCGGCGGAGCCGGCTTTATCGGCTCACACTTAGTGCGGCATTTCGTGCGCAAATATCCAAATTATCAAATAATTAATTTAGATGCGCTTACCTATGCGGGTAATCTTGAAAATATCAGGGATATTGAACGTAGCAATAATTACAGATTTGTAAAAGGAGATATCTGTTATGAAGAATTCGTTGCCAACCTTTTCAGCGAATTCAAATTCGAAGCTGTTTTACACTGTGCAGCAGAAAGCCATGTGGACAGATCGATTACCGATCCACTTGCGTTTGTAAGAACCAATGTAATAGGAACCTGCAACTTATTGCAAGCCGCCAGGCAAAACTGGCAAAACAATTTTACCAATAAACTCTTTTACCATATATCAACTGACGAAGTTTATGGTTCACTTGGTGCCGAAGGATACTTTGAAGAAACCACAGCTTATGATCCGAGAAGCCCGTATTCTGCATCTAAAGCTTCATCAGATCATTTTGTGCGAGCCTACTATCACACCTACGGACTGCCAATTAAAATCTCCAACTGTTCCAATAACTACGGGCCATATCAGTTTCCCGAAAAGTTAATTCCCCTTTTCATAAACAACATTATTGAAAAAAAGGCCCTGCCTGTGTACGGCGAAGGAATAAATGTGAGAGACTGGCTTTACGTTGAAGACCATGTTGAAGCCATTGACCAAATATTCCATAAGGGCATAGTAGGAAAAACATACAACATTGGCGGACATAATGAATGGACTAACATTGCTCTTATAAAGCTGCTTTGTAAACTAATGGACGAAAAGCTTAACCGGCCTTCCGGGTCGTCTGAAAAACTCATTACCTATGTAAAAGACAGAGCCGGACATGACCTAAGGTATGCCATTGATGCAAGTAAATTACAAGATGAAATCGGCTGGACACCCTCGCTTCAATTTGAAGAAGGGTTGAGCAAAACCATAGATTGGTATCTTAACAACGAGGAGTGGCTCAAGAATGTTACCAGTGGAGAATACCGCAACTATTACAATAAACAATACAGCGAGCGATGAAAGGAATAATTTTGGCAGGCGGATCTGGAACAAGGCTATACCCTATTACAAAGGCCTTAAGTAAACAACTTATGCCTGTATATGACAAACCAATGATCTACTATCCGCTTTCCACGCTCATGATGGCAGGCATTAAGGATATCCTTATAATTTCTACACCACATGATCTGCCTAAATTTGAAATATTATTTGGCAAAGGTGATCAGTGGGGTTTAAACTTTAGTTACAAAGAGCAGCCCAGCCCCGATGGTTTAGCACAGGCTTTTATTCTCGGTGAAGATTTTATTGGTGATGACAAAGCTGCTCTGGTTCTCGGTGATAACATCTTTTATGGCTCAAATATTCAAGACCTGTTAAAAGAAAATAATGATCCTGATGGTGGTGTCATTTTCGCCTATCAGGTTTCGGATCCGCATAGGTATGGAGTGGTTGATTTTGATGATGATTTTAACGCTTTGAGCATTGAAGAAAAACCCCCGGAACCTAAATCAAACTATGCCGTACCGGGTTTATATTTATACGATAATTCCGTTGTTGATGTAGCCAAAAAAATGAAGCCAAGCCCGCGCGGAGAGCTCGAGATCACCGATGTTAACAAGCACTATTTAGAGCAAGGGAAACTCAAAGTTGCCGTATTAGAACGTGGAACGGCCTGGTTAGATACCGGCACCATTGACTCCCTTATGTATGCAAGTCAGTTTATACAGGTAATTGAAAAACGCCAGGGTATTAAAATTGGCTGCCCTGAAGAAATTGCCTATAGAATGGGGTTTATTAATGCTGACCGGCTTGAAAAGCTCGCAGAACCCTTGCTTAAGAGCGGTTATGGAAAGTATCTACTAAACTTAATAGAAAACTCCTGAAAAAGCGCATAGCACTGGTGGCCAACAAGGCCTGGAATATCTATAATTTCCGTTTACTACTGGCAGACTATCTTAAATCAAACGGGTATGATGTGATAGCTGTGTGCCCAAACGATGAATTTGTTCCGGAATTTAAGAATCGATTTGAGAAGGTAATCATACTAAATAAGTTGAGTAGAAAGGGTAAAAATCCTTTCAAGGAAATTGCTCTTTTAAATGAACTAAAGAAAATCTACTCCAAGGAAAGCATCGATGCAGTAATTCATTTCACCATTAAACCTAACATTTATGGCTCACTGGCAGCCGGGCAGCTAAAAATACCATCCATCGCTGTGGTAACCGGTCTGGGATACACATTCGCGAATAAAGGACTTACATCAAAAATTGCACAAGCCTTGTATAAACGGGCCTTTAAGGCGAACTGTTTTACAGTTTTTCAAAATACTGATGACAAGGATCTTTTTATCAAAAAAAAGCTGGTTAGTACTAATAAAGCACGGGTAATACTCGGAAGTGGTATTGATACCGAATATTTCTCTGCACAACCTTATCCGCCAACTTCACCATTTAAAATATTGTTTGTAGGAAGACTACTGCGCGATAAAGGCTTGACAGAATTAATTTCTGCATTCAAGCAACTTTTAGATTCAAATGATAATGTGGAGTTACATATTGTGGGTGATGTTGACGAAGGCAACCCCAATTCATATAAAAAAAGTGACCTTAAAGAATGGTTTATTAATGAAAAAATTATTTCTCATGGTCAGTTAAAGGATCCACGAGAAATTATGTCACAAAGCAATCTCGTAGTTTTACCATCTTACAGAGAGGGTCTCCCACGGGTTATTTTGGAAGCTTTGGCCATGGCCAAACCAATTATAGTTACCGATGTGGCCGGATGTAGGGAAACCATTGTTAATGGAAAAAATGGATTGCTGGCAACACCGCGTGATGTTGAATCTTTGCTTCATTGTCTAACAGAAATGTGTAATAAATCTGATAAAAAATTGACAGATATGGGAAGAATTGGCCGGGAATTAGCCGTAGAAAAATTTGACGGTAAGATTATTAATGCACAATACTTAAACCTGGTGCACTCAATACTGAACTGATATGTGCCGAATAGCCGGATTTTATGACCTACGTGCGGGAAGGGCAAATTCCATGGAAGAAACCCTCCGCAATATGCGCGATTGCATGGCATACGGCGGACCCGACAATGCCGGAGAATTTATTGAGCAAGAACACAACCTTGCCCTTGGTCACAGACGACTGTCTATTCTTGACGTATCAGAAGCCGGCAATCAACCCTTTTATTGGAATGACCTGGTGCTCATTCAAAATGGGGAATGTTACAATTTTAAAGATGTACGACAGGAATTAGCCCCTTATTATAAGTTTAATACAGGTACGGATACCGAGGTGATGATAAAGGCATTTGAAAAATGGGGATTAGATGCCATAAATAAGTTCCGGGGAATGTTTGCTATTTCGCTATGGAATAAAAAAACCCTTGAACTCATCCTTATTCGCGATCGTGTTGGAGTGAAGCCGCTATATTACTACATGAAAGATGGATTATTCCTTTTTTCCTCCGAGCTCAAGGCATTTCATCAGCATCCCGATTTTGACAAAACTATTGACCAAAGTGCCGTTTCGCTTTACCTGCAACAAGGCTATATTCAGGCTCCCAAGAGCATCTTCAAATATGTGCATAAGGTTCTACCTGGTGAAATACTAATTCTAAAGCCCAATGGTGATATTATTAATAAAAGGTATTGGAGTGCTGAAGATGTATATAGTAACTCAAGCATTAACACATCAAAAGAAGAAAGCCTAACTGAAGAACTTGAAGAAATTTTATCCGATAGCTTCAACTTAAGAATGGTGTCCGATGTTCCGGTGGGAATGTTCCTAAGCGGAGGAGTGGATTCTTCTTTAGTTACATCTTTAATTCAAAAAAAGACCAACTCTCAGGTAAAAACATTTACCATCGGCTTTAATGATAAGGATTATAACGAAGCGGAACATGCAAATGCAGTAGCACGACATATCGGCAGCGATCATACCGAGATGTATTGCGGTGAAGATGAGTTTTTAAAAATTGTTCCGAAGATCCCCGAAATGTTGGACGAACCAATGGGTGACTCATCCATAATACCGACTCACATTGTTGCCAAACTGGCCAAGGAAAAAGTGAAGGTGAGCCTTTCGGCTGATGGCGGGGATGAAATTTTCGGTGGATACACAAAATATGAGATCACAAAGAATTTTTTTCCAAAGATGGCTCGGATACCAAAATCGGTACGAAGAGCTTTGGCTACTTCATCAAGGATGTTAGACCCTTATTGGTTGGAAAAAAATGCAGATAAATTTCCATTTTTAAAAAACTATAAAAATATTAGTGCAAAACTTCCCAAGCTCCAGAACGCAATGGAGGCGACTTCCATATTGGACTTCTTTAATATTTCATCTTCTTACATTGCACAAAAAGATCTTCAGCGACTTCACAACCATAATACACCGAGAAGTAAAACATCAATTAAAAATACTGATGACAGATTGCTGTCGTATTTGGGCACTTTGGATATTACCTCCTATTTGGAAGGTGACATCCTTACCAAAGTTGACCGCGCTACCATGCAAGTAGCACTTGAGGGCAGAGATCCACTTTTAGATCATAAGATCATAGAATTTGCCATGCAGCTGCCCGATGAGTTAAAGTTAAATGGGAATACTTCGAAATATTTGTTGCGCAAGATCTTATATAAATACGTTCCAAAAAACTTAATTGACAGGCCCAAGCAAGGTTTTAGCATTCCTGTAAAAAAATGGCTTCAGAATCATTTAAAAGATGATATTGATGAGATAAGAAATGATAATGAGTTTGTGGAACTTTTTGAACTGGACAAGGCCGAGTTGAAGAACATCATTACTAATTTCAATAATGACAAAGCTCAGATTAACGCTCATTTCGTTTGGTTCCTTTATACTTTAAATAAATGGTATTTGCGTTGGTTAGCTAATTAGCTACCTTTGCCCCCTTCAACCAATGAAAACAATCTTACTCACCGGCGTGGCCGGATTTATTGCCAATAAAACAGCTCAGTTTCTACTTAATAGCGGACATAAAGTAGTTGGCGTTGATAATATGAACGACTACTATGATGTGAGATTAAAAACACATCGCTTGGATCAGATCAAAGATCATGGCAATTTTGAGTTTCACAGGCTTGATATCGAAAGTTTGCATGATTTGGAAACACTGTTCAAGACTCACAGCTTTGATGCTGTGTTAAACCTGGCTGCCAGAGCTGGCGTGCGTTACAGCTTAGAGAACCCGCATGTTTACATGACAACCAACGCCAATGCTACTTTAAATCTGCTGGAGTTGATGCGTAAGTGTAAAGTGCCAAAGTTGGTGTTGGCCTCTACCTCGTCATTATACGCCGGACAGCCCATGCCCTTTTTGGAAAGTTTGCCGGTAAACTCTCCTATTTCACCCTATGCCGCTTCAAAAAAAGCTGCCGAGGTAATGGCATACTCCTACAATTATCAATATGGCATTGATGTATCTGTGGTGCGTTACTTTACAGTTTACGGCCCTGCCGGAAGGCCTGATATGAGCATTTTCCGCTTTATTAAATGGATAGATGAAGGTGGCACTATAGAACTATTTGGCGATGGCAGTCAATCGCGCGATTTTACCTATATCGATGATATTGCCAAAGGAACCATAAAAGCCATGAAACCCTTGGGGTTTGAGATAATAAACCTGGGCGGAGGGCAAAGGCCGGTTTCGATAAACTATACTATTGAATTTATTGAAAATTTTCTGGGCAAAAAGGCTGTAATAGAAAACAAACCCTTCCACAAAGCCGACATAATGGAAACCTGGGCAGATATAAGCAAGGCGGAAGCACTACTTGACTGGAAACCAGGTGTGGAACTGGATGACGGCCTGTCAAAAACCCTTGATTGGTATGTTGAGAACAGATCCTGGCTGAAGGATATCAGGCTTTAAGCCCAATCTTTTAACTTTGATCCCATGTTTGGATTTGACAAACCGGAATTTGCAATCCCCTTGGCCTTTATAACCGCGTGGGCCATAACCACTATTGCCATACCTTCCATAATAAATGTGGCCAACATTAAACACCTCTTTGATGTTCCTGGTGTACGCAAATCCCATAAAAGTATGATACCTACACTGGGTGGAGTTTCTATTTTTGGGGGCTTTATTATTGCTCTTACACTATGGGGAGATATGCAGGAACTTAAACTGTTACAGTATGTATTAGCGGCTTCCTGTCTTATATTCCTTATAGGGGCTAAAGATGATATTGTGGAAATTGATGCCCACAAAAAATTTATAGGACAAATTATTGCCACACTTATAATTGTTGTACTTGGAGATCTAAGATTTACCACTTTTCACGATCTATTTGGTGGCGGGCAGGTGCCATACGTGCTAAGTGTAATAGTTACGGTGTTTACCATACTTGTAATTATCAATTCGTTTAACCTCATTGACGGAATTAATGCTCTTTCAGGCACTATTGGGGCTATTATTAGTTCGGCATTTGGCATTTACTTTTTTCTGCATGGCGATTATCAAATGGTTGTGCTTTGTGCAGCTATACTTGGTGCACTAATTGCCTTTTTACGCTTTAATGTGAGTCCGGCTACCATTTTTATGGGCGATACAGGTTCATTGTTGTTAGGCCTGCTCTCTGCCGTTATGGCCATACGGTTTGTGACCATAAATTCTGATGCCGCATCTCCATATTATATTGAATCAGTACCAGCAGTAAGCATTGGTTTTTTAGTTATTCCCTTGTTTGACCTTTTAAGGTCTTTTTCGATTAGAATAGTGCGGGGAAAGTCTCCTTTTAAACCCGATAGAAATCATCTACACCATTTATTATTAGACTGTGGACTTAGCCATATGCAATCGACATACATTCTTGCCCTGTTGCATGTAGGTTTTATAATACTGGCACTTCAGTTAAGACATTTGGGTTCATGGCCCTTAATAGGTATTATGCTTGCAATTGCCATTCTACTTAGCATACTGCTGGTAAGATTGAAGAAGCAACTTAAAATCAAAAAGATCTCAAAGACTCATATAAGTTCAACTTAGTTGGATGGTTGATTCCTTCTGAGCCACAACGGAGTATTAGGGCAAGATCTATACAAGTCGTCAATACTTATAAAAATATCAGAAGTGGCACCATCTAACCAGCTATATAAGGTCTCTTGCTTTTTAAAGGCCAATGCGCGCGATTTTATCACATCAAAGTCATCTTCAAGATTCATTCTGTGCGGATTGCGTTGATTTTGCACATATAGAATGCGATATCCTTTTCTGCCGTAAGCATCAGTAAACAAAAAAGGCTCTGATATATCTTCTTTCTCCAAATCAGCAATAGCTGCATAGAGATTTGGGTCGTGTTCCAACAGTTGATCAATATCGAAATAAGAGGTTCCTGTCTGTGGGTTAAATAGTAAGCCACCGATCTTTTTGGTTTGTTCGTCTTCAGAATACAAGGCCACAGCATATTCAAATATTAATGAATCGCCCTTTATCTGCCTATATACCTTATCCATGGTTTGCTTAACCTTTTCGGTTTGCTCATCGGCAATTTGGGGTGTAAGTAGTAAATGACGTGTACGTACGGCTTCCTTCCTTCTGTCAATTACCTGAATTATATGTAAGCCAAATTCGGTTTCCACTATCCGACTGATCTCACCGGGTGCCAGCTTAAAGGCTACTTCTTCAAATTCTTTTACCATTTCGCCTTTTTTGAAGTACCCCAGGTCACCACCACTTTCGGCTGCACCGGGCTCCTGTGAATATTCTTTTATCAGATCTTCAAAGTTCTCGCCCGACAAAGCTCTTTTTCTAAGGCTTTCAATCATCTCCATAGCACGGTTTTGTTCCTCATCTGTTGGCTTAGGATATACAACTATCTGAGCTAATTCTACCTCAGCATTGTACAACGGAAGGCTTTCTTCCGGTAAACGACCGAAAAAACGCTTTACCTCTGCAGGTGTTACCCGTACCTTTTCCGTAACCTTGTCCTTCATTTTTTCAGCCAATAAATAGTCTATAACCAAAGGTCTGAAACCGGCCAATATCTGATTTTTTGTTTTACCATAGTATTCGATAAGGTCCTCTTCAGAGTTAACCTGATTAACCAATACATTCCATCTTGATTCTAATTGATACTCAATCTCATCCGGAGCAACCACCAGGCTGTCGCGCAAAGCATGGGTTTTAAGTACTTTGTTTAAAATTATTTGATCCAAAACACCGCATCGTGCATCGGGAGTCACATTGCCTTTGTTTTGATAATATATATCTAAAAAACCGCTTTCTATCTGTGATTTAAGAATAAGGTCCTCTCCAACAATAGCCACAACATCATCAATTACCTCTTCTTCCTGACTTTGGGCTAGTGCATTCATTGCCATTAAGGATGCCAAAAACACGGCAACCACTTTTAACTTAATCATAAACTTCAATTTCATTGTTTGCTAAGGCCGATTTGTAAATATCTTCCTTAATGCGTTGCAAAAATGCGTTTTTTCTCTGTCTTATTATCCGCTTTTCAATATCGGTTTTTACATAACTCAACGGGGCTTTGCCGGAACTTTGAACCCTATATAGCTTAATCCAATAATTATTTGAATTAGTGCCTTCAAGAGAGTACACCCTGTTTAAGCTTAATTCACTTAGTGATTTACCCGATTTAAACACCAAAGTTTCAGTCAACTTATCTTCCCCAACCCAATCGTCAATACTCAAATGGCAGTTTAGAGCTTCAAAACTGCAAAATTGGCGAAGGTTCGCATCATTGGCATTTTCGTCAAGTTCCTTTAACCACAATTTAACGGAGTCTTTTTTATTCTTTTTATTTTCTATTTCAATATATGCCAATCGGTATATCGGGAATTTAAGTTCATACTGTTCATCGGAGCTATCATAAACCGTCTGAACTTCCCCGGAACTTACAACGGTATCAAGTTCTTTGTCTAAAAGCGCATTTTCATAGTAAAAATTCAATAATGAGGCCCTGTAATCCTTAACCTGCTTATCAATACTTTCTACATCATCATCCGATAGATTAACCATAGCTTTTTCAAGAAATGCATGCTCTACCAGCCAATTATTAATAAATGCATCCACAAGTTTTGTACTGTCTTCAACGGGAAGACCTTTGGTTTGAAGGCTGGCAATTTCAGATTCATAGAGATAAAAATTTCCGGCACGTGCCACCTTCTTTTCTTCTAATTGTATTTGTTTACAAGAGATGACCAACAGGCCCAATAGAAATAGAGGTGCTTTACCTAATAAGACTGTTAAATACTTCTTCATTCACCTTCACTTCAAATTTTTGCTTCAGGTTATCAATCCAGTTACTCTCCAGGTTTTTACGATACTCCTGTTTAACCTCAGATTCTACCTCATCATAAGTCCGACTTTTGCCCGGCTTTAGTTTTATTGATTTGAACCATGTTGTTCTTCCATCTACCGTTTTACTGGCAATGGCACCTAAACGCCAAAGGTCTTTACTGCCAATATTTGTTTCACCTCTTTCCAAATAAACCGTTTCAATGCTTACCGCACCTTCACTTTTCAAGTTTAGGGCTTTAATGGCTGCATCGCCACTATTCTTCGACAACATTTTCTTAACTTTTCTCGCTGTTTTAGAATCCTTGCAGCTATAAGCTTTCGTTTCAACGGTAGGTGGCAAAACATAGTCTTCCTTATGCCGCTCAAAATAAGTACGCGCATCTTTATCAATCTTCTCTTCGTTGCTCCAAATACGCTTTTCCATCAAATTAAAGAGTACAATCCCATCACGGTATTCATCCATAAGATATTGCATATTCTCATCTTCAGACAAAAGTTGCTTGCGGTGATAATCCATCATTTTTTCAGATTCAAAGTTGTTGTAATAGCGTGTAAAAGATAAAAAACGACCCTTAGCATGCTGCTGCCTTACATAGTTTACAAGATCGGCTGCTGTGTAAACAGTTTTACCCAGTGAGAACATCTTACGGCTTAGATCGAAAGATGTTGGCACTTGCCACCCGCTTATGCTTATCCCCGATGCAACCTCTTTAATAAAATCGGTAATTGTTTCGTTTTCCCTTTTGTATCCATACTTGTTTTTTAAGGACTCACCGTAGTTTTTGCGTGCAGCCTCATAACGCTCATCATTCATTATTCGTTGGCGTAGGTCGGGCTCCATATCTTTAAACGATGGTAGTGCTTCTCTGTCCAACAACTTAAAAATGTGATACCCAACACTGGTTTTTACAGGTTTAGTATAGTCGCCTACCTTACGGATATTGAATATTGGGTTCTCAAAGTCGGCATCATACGTTCCTACACCAAACCAGCCAATTTCGCCATTATCTGCTTTTGTTCTTTTATCCTCAGAAAACTCTCTCACTACGGCACTCCACTTGCTGCCATTATTCAGCTCATTATACGCCTTGTATATCCGGTCTCTTGCTTTGGCATTGGTACTGTCGGCCAAATGTTCGTTAGCCCGGGCAAAAATATGCGCCGCCTGTACCTCGCCACTAACTTTCTTACGATCGTCAAGTTTAAGTATATGGTAACCAAGCCTGGTACGCACCGGCATTGATATTTGGCCCTTTTGTAGTTCGTACGCCGCACTCTCCAGGTCATAAAGCGATAGTTGCAATGCCGTAAAACAGCCAATTGTACCCCCATCGAACTTAGTTTCCATGTCGTTGCTGTGCCGTTTTGCTGCACTGGCAAAATCCATGCCCTGAGAAATTAGGTTTCTTACTTTTATAGCCTCTTGATAAGCCGCTTCCTCCGTTGCTTTACTCGCGCTTCGCCTCACATTTATCTGAATATGGCTCACGCATACCATTTCCTTGCTTCGCTCATACGCTTCGGCAAGTAAATCGTTCATTATTGCCTTATCAAAAGTGCTTCTGACAAGATCTTCCTGGTATCGTCTTATCTCGGCTCTGATCTTCGGATCTTCATACATACCAAGCTCTTTGGCTTCATTTAACTTTAGTTTATAAGCAATGTACAAATCCAGGTACTTGTTAAGAGATTCTTTCTTGTACATTTCAGATTTATCCTGAGAATTCTTTTCGTACATGCGCTTAAACTCAGCAACAGAAACATCATCGCCGTTAACCGTAAACAAAGTTTGCGCACTAACAGAAGATGCCATAAGCACCGTTAAAACGCTAAAAAGAGCTTTTTTCATCATATAAAAATTACGTCGCAAAAATACCAAACCAATAGAGGTTTAAACGCTTTTGCAGGTGCAAATTGTGTTCCGAAATTGTCTTTATACAGCTTTATACTCATATTCGCCTCCTAAAGCATGGCTAGAAAAAGACAAAAACAAATACAAAACCTTAAAATTGAAGCCATTGGCGGTGAAGGTAGAGGGTTTGGGAGACAAGATGACGGACGAATAGTATTTGTAGATTATGCTATACCGGGTGATGTTGTAAATGCCTTTACATATAAATCGAAAAGGGATTTTGCCCTTGCCAAAATAGATGACCTGCTGGAGCCCTCAGCCCTTCGCATTGAGCCGTTTTGCGAACATTTTTACACCTGCGGAGGATGCCGGTGGCAGCATGTAAGCTATACCAATCAACTCAAGTTTAAACAAGATACGGTAGAACAGGCCTTTGAAAGAATAGGCAAATTAGATGTGGTTATTGATCCGATAGTAGCCGCAGACAACACCCAATTTTACAGAAATAAGCTTGAATTCACCTTTTCCAATAACCGGTGGCTTACAACTGAGCAGATAAATTCGGGAGATGATTTTGACAAAGAACATGCCCTGGGATTTCATGTTCCGCGCTTTTTTGACAAAATAGTAGATGTACAAACATGCTACTTGCAAGATGAGCGTAGCAACGGCATTCGAAATGCCCTGCGTGAATTTTCCATAGGGCATAACCTTTCGTTTTACGACATACGAAAGAATGAAGGGCTACTGCGTAGCCTGATCATCAGAAATACATCACTTGACGAGTGGATGGTTATTGTATGTTTTGGTGCAATACAGAAAGCTAACATTGAGCTTGTTCTGGACTTTCTGAGACAAAAATTTTCGTTTATAACATCGCTGAATTATGTGATAAACCTTAAACAGAACGACTCCATATTTGACCAGGAAGTTGTTAATTATTCCGGAAATAAATTCATTAAGGAACAAATTGGCGACTGCTTCTTTAAAATAGGGCCGAAATCGTTTTTTCAAACCAATAGTGAGCAATGTGTTAAACTATATGAGTTAACCGCCGATTTTGCCCAACTGACCGGTAATGAATTGGTATATGATCTTTTCACAGGAACAGGAACTATTGCTAATTATATTGCCAAACAAGCTAAAAGCGTTGTTGGTATTGAGCTTGTTCCGGAAGCCATTGAAGATGCCAGGGCCAATGCCGAATTGAATGGTAATGAAAATTGTCACTTTATTTCGGGAAAGGTTGAAGACCTGTTTAACTATTATGTTTTAGCCCAATATGGTAAGCCCGATGTAATTATACTGGATCCTCCTCGAGCCGGTATCCATAAAAACGTAGTTGAACAGTTATTGAAATTAAAGGTATCGCGCATAGTTTATGTAAGTTGCAATGCGGCAACGCAAGCACGAGATGTAGCCTTATTAGGCGATGCCTACAATGTAGTCAAAATTCAGCCTATTGATTTATTTCCGCATACTTACCATGTTGAGGCTGTGGCACTATTGGAATTAGATGATCAGTTTAAGGTGGAATGGTAATTGAGTGATTGAGTGAAGAGTGGATTGGTATTGAAGTTGATATTGTTATTGCCATTAATAAGTTTCGCTCCTACGGAGCTTTTTAGACATTATATTATACTTGTTACTGAGATATCGCCCCTATGGGGCTTCAAATCGATCAGTTTACAAGGTTTATGAAGTTTATGGAGTGATATTTTGATTTTCACCGTCACCCTGAGCCCGCCTGCTTCGCCTACTCGGGCAGGTTCTGCGAAGGGTTGATTCAAGTTAACCACGGCAATCAAGAAACTTAAACTCTTTCCGTTTTGGGGCTTTGCACCTTTGCGGTTATCTTGCGGGCTTAGGAAATCTCAACATGCCAAAAACCGTTCTTGTAGCTGCCCTAAACTGGGGTATTGGCCACGCCACACGCGATATACCTATTATAAACAGGTTGTTAAAGCGCGGAGCCAATGTTATTCTGGCAAGCGATGGAGCCGCAAAAAATGTATGGCAAAGAGAGTTCCCCGATCTACAGGTGTTAGAACTCCCATCCTGGAACATTAAATACCAAAAACGGGGAAGTTTTATTTTTAAAATGGCCACCCGCGTGCCTTATATCTTAAAGGCGGTAGCCAATGAACGAAGAATAGTACGCAATTTTGTAAAAGAGCATAATATTGATGCCATTATTTCGGATAACCGTTTTGGTGTTTGGCACCCTAATGTTTACAACGTTTTTATAACGCATCAGATAGATATGCGCATGGGGCCTTACCTGTACTGGGCCGAACCCTTTTTGTATATGTATAACAAAAGCCAGATAAAAAAATATCAGGCACTTTGGGTACCCGATTATGAAGGCAAAAGAAATCTAGCCGGAGCATTGGCTCACAAGCATAAACCTATAGATAATATCACTTTTCTAGGGCCTGTATCGCGCTTTATGGATGTTTGGGACGGGCAGTTCCCTTTGCCGGAATATGACATCTGCGCTGTATTGTCGGGAGTAGAGCCACAGCGTACCCTTTTTGAAGAAAAACTGATCAACCAGCTTAAGTCCATGACCGATCTTAAGGTGGTGTTAGTACAGGGGATTTCAGGGAAGGATGAGTTCTATGAAGTAAGACCCGGCTTTCAGGTGAGATCATTTATGCAAACCGATGAGTTGATGAATCTGTTTCTGAAATCTAAATGCATCATTTGCCGCTCCGGTTATAGTACGGTTTTAGATTTGGCTGTACTGCAACAAAAAGCACTAATGGTGGCCACTCCCGGACAAACCGAACAGGTTTATCTTGGTAAATGGTTAGAGAAAAGAGGGTTTATAGTTAGTGCCAACCAGAAAAAATTAGATGTTAAGGCAGAACTGGCTCGTTTAGAAAATGTAGAAGGATTTAACCGGCAAACACATGCCAGTGCCTTGGATAATGCAGTAGATGCTTTGTTGGGAAACTGTTAATCATTAAACACGTTTAACTCCTCTAACCTAAAAGGTTTATCAAAAAAGATTCGGGATGTCTTTTCAAAAGTATCAATGAGTTTTGATACATAAAAGTGATGTTCAGAACCATCACTTTTATTGAACAGGCTATACTCTTCAAACTTTTTACTTACAAATTGTGCTATTACCGAGGGTACATCAATTACATCAACATGTCCTTCATAAAACTGCTCTACTTCTTCCTTTATCAAAGGATAGTGTGTGCAGGCCAGGGCAATACCGTTTATACCATTCAGCTTTTCATCGCTCAGATACTTTTTTGTAACCGCTGTACAAATCTCGTCATTTACAAAGCCTTCTTCTATCATTGGTGCCAGCAATGGCGTTGCCATAGATACTACCTTTAACTCAGGTAGTTCTCTCGCTAATTTGCCGGCATATACGTTAGATTCTATGGTTCTTCGCGTCCCGATGATGCCCACCTTATCAAATCGTCCGTTACGGCTCTTTATATAGCTTACAATAGGGTCAATTACATTAATTACAATGGCTTTGTCACCGACCAATTGCTTTACCGCCTCATACGCACTCGATGAAGCCGAGTTACAGGCAATTATTACGCATTTACAGTTTCGTTGTAAAAAGTATTCTACGATTTTAAGAGAATACCTGCTAATGGATTCGGCAGATTTATCACCATAAGGAAAGTGCAGGGTGTCGCCGTAATAGAGCAAATTCTCATTTGGTAAATGCTCTAAAACAGCATTGGCGACCGTTAGGCCGCCAACACCGGAATCAAATATTCCAATTGGTTGTTCTGCTTTCAATGCTTTAACTTCCCTTATTGACTTCAGCCTGAATTAAAGGTAATAGATTAATTGCATCTACAGCATAGAGTATTACCCCTTGACTGGCATCAATAACCAAAGTAAAGCCATTGGCCTTAGCTACTTTATCAATAAGTTCGCCTGCCTCTTTTACCACAGGAGTCATCACTTCGTTTTCTTTGGCAGCAATCTTTTGCGACCAACCTTGCTCCGCAGTTGCCAGTTCATTTTGCAGTTTCGCCAATTCATTCTGTTCCAACTCGCGGTTAGCATCACTTATGGTTTTAGCCTTAATTTTTTCGTTGAGGGTTTTAATCCTGTTCTCAAAATCAGTAACCTTGGTTTGATGGCTTGCCGGTACCAATTCCTTAACATAATTATCCAAAGTTTCTCCGGCAGCCTTAGCACTTGGTAATATGCTAACTACTGCTCTTGGATCAACATATCCCACCTTTTGTTGTTGCGCCGTTGCACTAAAGTGCATTAACAGGGCCATTGAGGCCAACGCTAAGTATTTCTTTAAGTTATTCATCTTTAATTGTTTTTTTAAATTCTTTTCACTTGTATGGCAATAACTATTCCATTCCTTCAACAATGCGTAAAACTTCATCGCTCATATCAAATTTTGACTTAACGTACAAAATAGATACCCCGGTTGATTTGTCTAACACAAAGTCAAAGTCACGTTTTTCTGCCATCTTTTTAATTGCATTATAAATTTTATCCTGCAGGGGCTTTATCATTCCCTGTCTTCTCTTATAAAGATCGCCCCGTACTCCAAAACGTTTGTTTTGAAGTGCTCTTATTTCTCTTTCGGCAGCATCTATTTCATCTTGTTTGGCTACTCTCTGCTGTTCTGTTAACAGTAACTCGTTCTTCTGATAGTTGGTCTTTTTCTGCTCCAAAGCTGTACGCAGAGTGGCTATTTCATCCTTCCACCCATCGGCAATTACGTCAATAGAATCTTGTGCACTGCTATAGGCGGGCAATTTGTTTAAAATATATTCGGTATCCACGTATGCAAAACGTTGCGCTTGTGCGGCAAGTGAAAGGCCACCGATCAAAGTAAAAACGATAAGTAATTTCTTCATAGTTATAAGGTTTTCTACTCAGGCTGCACGCCTAAAATAAGGTTGAACTGACTTCGTTCTCCAAATCCTGCACCCGGTGCCAAATCTTTATCAAATGCTACTCCATAGTCAAAGCCAATTAAACCAAAGAATGGTAGTTGGAGACGTAACCCTATGCCCGCTGATTTTTTAAGGTTAAACGGATCATACTCCTCAAAATTGCGATAAGCGTTACCTCCTTCCAGAAATGTTAGTGCGTATATAGGTGTTGATCCTTCACCCGATAATAAATACCGCAATTCAGTACCAAACTTGTTGAATATAGGGTATCCGCCCCTTGAGTTCAAAGGATAATCATTATCATCGTCGTAACCACGTTGTGAAATAATAGTGGTGCCAAATGTCGAAAAGCCCTGTGTTAAACCATCTCCTCCAAACCGGAAACGCTCAAATGGAGAAATTCCATCGTTGCCGGGATCTAAAGAAGATTCATTAGGATTTATAAAAATGTCTTTATTGTAAGACCCTACATAACCTAATTTAGCATAAGGCCGAAGTACAAATTTTGAATTACCGAGACGTTGAAACCATTCCGAATCAAAACGCCATTTATGGTACTCTACAAATTCATATTTCCGTTTATTTTCTTCATTACGGAGAAAATCCCTTTCGGTTGCTATCAGCAGCCTCGAGTTAAATCCATTTGGAATGGGTTTACCATCGGGCACTAATGGCCAATACCCGCCATATCTATCCTTTTCATCAAGTCTGCGTTGATTTTCGGCGGTAATAAGGGTGGCATCCTCTCCGGCTTGCAATTGGTATTTCGATTTATCTCTCCATAAGCTATAAGGAGGGGTTATTTTAGCTGTTATTACAGCCTTTGAGCCTGTATATGGGTAAAATGTCTGACCTATAGAATTTCTGCCAAAAGCCTGAGTAAGTGCAATGTTTTTAGAATTACCATCTCTAATAATAAAAGCATTGGAGTTTTCCAAATCATAGCTCTGATAGCTAATACCGGCCTGGTACAAGAACCATTGATCGGGAATATTCAGGCGTTTTCCAATAGATATGGAGCCACCTGTGGTATTCTGCTTACCTATCTTTTCTTCTCTAACAGGATTAAACGGATTATTAAAGAAATTAAAGTTTTGTTTAAAAAAACCTAAACTTAATGAGTTGGCTCTTTTACCTCCAAGCCAGGGCTCGGTAAAACTAAAGGAGTAAGTTTGTTGGGTAAGGCTGTTTAAGGATGCATTAATACTTAGGTTTTGTGCATCGCCTGTAGGTAGCGGCCTCCAGGCACCTTTTTCAAATATTTTGTTTGCCGAAAAATTAGTTAATGTAAGGCCTAACTGACCTACAACTCCTACACGTTCGCCCCCATAACCAAATTGCATTTGCACCTGATCATTACTTTTTTCAACCACTGTGTATTCAAGGTCAACTTTACCCGTGCTTTCATTTACATTAATGGGTCTAACACCAATTTGTGTTTCATCAAAAAAGCCCATACCGGCAATACGCTGTCGGCTGGCTATAATGTTTTTACGACTGAATTTATCGCCCGGCACGGTATAGAGTTCACGTCTAATAACATGTTCATGCGTTTTATCGTTGCCAAGAATGATCACTTCACCTATAGTGGCTTGTTTGCCTTCATTCACAAAAATTTCCACATCAACCGAATCACCAATAATTGCTTTTTCTACAGGTATAGCCCGAAAAAACAAATACCCATCGTCCATGTATAATGAACTGATATCTCTCCCTGATGGATCGTGTGTTGTTCGTTCTTCTAACAGGGTTTCGTTATAAATATCGCCTGTTTGAATGCCAATTACGTTTTCAAGAATTTCATCAGAATATCTTGTGTTTCCTTTAAATGTAACGTTGCGGAAATAGTACTTTCGTCCTTCATCAATATTGGCTTTAACTATTATGTTTCTTGGGTCTGCTGTGTATATTGTATCAAAGGTTACCTCCGCATCTCTGTAACCCGCTTCATTGTATTTAATAATTACCGAACGCTTATCTTCTTCAAATGTTTTTTTATCATATTTAGATGAATTAAACAGTTGGAAACTAAGCCGGTTATCCGCAAATGCTTTCAGATCATCTAAGGTTAAATTTGGAAGTTTATTGATCGCATCCTTTAAGCTGAAGTTTTTAACGTTCCTAAAATCAGATGGGCGAAGTGGCCGTAGTTGGGTTTTTTCCTTAGTTCCCTTCATTTGTTTTTTAAGCGAATGCGAAGGCAAATTTTCATTCCCTTCAAAAACAATGTTACTGATCTTAACTCTTTGCCCTTTATTCACATTAACTGTAAGATGAATGCTTTGCAGGTTAACCGTATCGGGCCGGGCAGCGAAACTGGACTTAGCATTTAAAAAGCCTTTGCGGGCATAAAAATCTTTAATGATTTTATTGATGTTGAGCCTGAGTGAATTAGTAAAAGGTTTCCCTTTTATCAATTTAAGTGCATCTGTAAGTTCGGTAACTTCGGTAGATGTGGCTCCGTCAAAGGCAACAGTGGCAATTCTATCTCTTTCAATAAGATTTATATTCAACCACGCCATGCGATTATTGGGGTCGTCAATATTCTCGGCTTTTTCAAGCCGAACCTGAATGTTTTCAAATAAACCTAATTTCCAAAGTCTGTTAATAGCATCAGAAATTTCATCGCCTGGTATTGAAATGATTTGCCCTACACTCAATCCCGAGTTATCTACAAGCAATTCATGGTTAAGATATTGAGTGCCTGACACTGAAATATTTGCAATTTCGAATGTTTTAGGCTGGCCATAATCAATAGCTAAAATTGGCTGACCGGTAGTATCCGCCTTTGCTTCAGCTATTGTTTCCTGAGCCATTAATCCGGCAGCAAAAAACAGGAGTACTCCTATAATCGTAATTTTTTTTGTCATAATCCTTTTACTTGTTCGCTCGTTTTTCCAAAACGTCGTTCTCTATGCTCATAGTCGAGTAATGCCTGGTAAAACTTTTCTTTGCCAAAATCAGGCCATAAAACATCGGTAAAATACAGTTCACTGTACGCTATCTGCCAAAGTAAAAAATTACTTACCCTTCTTTCTCCACTGGTTCTGATCAATAGTTCCGGGGCTGGCATATTATATGTAGTTAAGTGTGTTTCCAAAAGTTGCTCGTTTATACCATCAAACGTCACCTGGCCTTGTTCAACTTTTTTAACAATACTTTTTATGGCCTCTGTGATTTCCCATCGGGAACTATAGCTTAGAGCCAATGTTAAAGTCATACGGCTGTTATCCGATGTCTCATCAATAGCCTCCTGTAACTTTATCCGGCACGTAGGTGGCAAATCTGCAATATTTCCTATGGCATTCAACCGAATGTCATTTTCATTTAGAGTACTTATCTCTACATTAATTGTTTCAACCAATAGTTCCATAAGTGCATCTACTTCTTCTTTAGGTCTGTCCCAGTTTTCGGTTGAAAACGCATAAAGTGTTAAATAAGATATTCCTAACTCAGCACTTGCTTCAGTAATTTCACGTACAGCTTTAACACCACTTTTATGTCCCAGCACGCGCGAAAGCCCCTTTTCCTGCGCCCACCGGCCGTTACCATCCATTATTATGGCAACATGTTGTGGTAGTTTGTCAATATTGATGCGGCTTTTTAAGTCCATAATAAGGCGGCGCAAAATTACAAATTACACGGAATACGGCAGGCTTTAAAGTTGATGTTTAGGATGTTGAAGAAACAAAGCGGAAAAAGACTAATTTGTAGGACAGTTATCCAGGGGAATGACATAGGTTAATTGCAATCCGAAATGATTATAAACATCTTTCTTAAATCTATCGCCTCGTTGCCGGTCAACCTGGTCAATACCACCGGCAGAATCTACTGATGTACTATTGTACGTGGTACTCAGGTCATCAAAATAATCGGTAAATAAAATATGCGATGTAAACTCTGCACCAATATTCCAACGTTCATTTAATTTATATTTGGCTCCGGCACCCAGCGGAATGTGAATTTGACCTCTGTTAAAATCTTTTAGATCCTCGGTAGGCATGGTGCTTACATCAACCCATTCATTATTATCAAACAACAACTGCGGTGAAATGTCGGAAAAGCCCACTCCGGCCGAAAAGTAGGGTGTCCAGGGTAAACTTTCCTGAAACTGGTTTTTGGGTCTGAAATCCCAAAAATTAAACTCAAATTGCGCCTGCGCATCCAATACTTTCGTTCTCACTTGCTCTCTTCTGCCTCCCTGATAGATAAAGGCCGGTTCAAAGTTTTTATCCTTGGCCGTAGCACGGCCATAATTTAACGAAAACTTGCCTGATAGTCTTGAATCTAGGTTATATCTGCCCAAAATCCCGCCGGATGGTCTTGCATCCAACACGGAAGAAGTTGTATTTACATCGCTCCATTGGTTTATACCCCCCGCCCAGGCACCTGCTTCAATACTTTGCCCGACAACCGGAACCGTAAAAAAGATAAGCGTAATTGCAATGATTGCTGTATGCTTGTACATGTCAAAAAAAGAAACGCCAAATATGGTTATTTATTTCGGCTATCGGCTCCCCACATTAATTTATTTCTAAGCGTATTAATGTATGTGTTGTCCGGCTTACGTACTATATTAATGGTATAATCGGCTTTCTTAACGGTAAACTCATAATCGGGTTGTACCAACCATGAGTGCGAATCAATGGTGCAATAAAAATCGCCCCGCCTGTCAACTACTTTAAATTTTAAGATAGAATTGTTTGAAACTACTATAGGTCTGAGCGTAAGTGCATGCGGAGCTATAGGAGAGATCACAAAGCTTCCGGTGCCGGGTAAAATTATAGGGCCACCCGTACTCATGGCATAAGCAGTTGAGCCTGTTGGTGTTGAAACTATAACCCCATCAGAGAAGTAGGAGCTTAAAAATTCTCCATTTAGAAAGGCGTGTACTTCAATTACAGCAGATGGATCGCGCTTTTGCAGGGTAAACTCATTTAAAGCGATGTTATCATTACCCAATAGTTCATGGTTACATGAAACTTCAATTAAAGTCCGATGGTCTTCTTCATACTTCTTGTTTTTGACGAGTTCAACTACTTCATCCAATTCATTGCTGGTAAAGTTGGACAAAAAGCCCAGGCGCCCGGTATTAATGCCAACCAAAGGGATCTGTCGGTTTCGGATAATATGAACGGTATTGAGCATGGTGCCATCTCCACCCACACTAAACAGGTAGTCTAATTTTTTGTAGTTAGAATCATTTACATCAAAGGTTTCAAGTTCGGCGAATTTGTTGGTTGGGTGTAATGATTTAAACTTTTTATAGAGAAAAAGATTAACGCCATGTCTGTTGCAAGCTTCAACCAAACTTTTTAATGCCTTGATATTTTTTTCTTCGGCCGATCGGCCAAAAACGCCTATGGTCATATATTTCTTTAGTTACAAAACTTTAGAAAACCTTTCCGAGGCTGAAAGATAGATTATTTTCACCTAAATGGTTGCGAGAAATTTCAGCTCTAACAGGAATATCATATATGCTTACAACATCAACGCCGGTACCAAAAGAATATAAAAAATCATTATTTAAAGGATTTTGCGTTGCAAATGTGTTTGATGATGTTTTTCCGGTGTCAAAAAATACTTTTGGGTATATCCTAAGTACTACCGGTTCAAAGGCCTTGGGAAGTACGGGTATTTTTTTTATAGTATGGTGCACGGCCTGGTATTTTAATTCTGCTTTGAGTACGTAAGCATCTTCGGGAAAAAGTCTGTATTGTTCATAACCACGAATAAGGTTATCCGCTAAAGGCCGGGCATGCCGGTTATAGAAAGGTAGTTTATTCCCTTTGGTTATCCTTACACTTGCTAATCCGGCTGCATAAAGTTTTGGTGTAATTTTTTCATAGCGGTTATACTCGGCACCTAAGCTGTATAAATCCAAATCTTCATTTCCTATACCCCGGTATGTTATTCCTGCCGAAAATGAGTTTCCCGTTGTGGGGTATTGTACGAGATTTCTGTTTTCAATATGCAAATTGTAAAACACGGCACCAAAGGCCTGCCTTTTATTTCCTAGAAAGTACTCCGGATTTAACCGGGAAATAGTATCTGCAATACGATAGTTGTGATAAGATGCTCCAAATGAATGTTGCTTTCTAATATCCTTTCTATATCTAACTGCAACAGATGCTATATTTCTTTCCAGGGCATTTATATCAAATAGGGTGGATCTGCCGATATTGTTGGTGATGTCGTAAGCAACTCCCTTATTACTTATGTAGGCATAATTTAGCCCCAGGCCCCAACGCCTTGCCTTATCCAAACCGGTGAACGTGTATCCAAGGCCAAGTTGCTTTTCAAAACCGGTTTTACCGGTAAAATTCATTCTTTCGGCCCTTTTTCTATGGTTATAGTGCTGTATTTTTGCTCCATACGATACGCGGTCAAGGTCGGCGTCATATACATCAAGCCACTCTTGAAATGTAATTCCGGTTAGCTCAAAAATAGGTTTGGGATAAACGTACCAACGCTCCTTTACTCCAATATTTAATTCAATCTCATTTCCTTTCCAACTTTCAATATTAATATCAACTTCGTTAAACAAGTTGGTGTTAAGTATGTTTTCCTTGCTCGTTTTTAATGCCCGGGCTAATGACCTTAAACTAATGCTATCACCTACATTTATCTTTGATTCTGCCAGTATTACATAATCCTTGGTACGTTTATTACCGCTAACTGTCAAACTTTTAACCTTTACAAAAACATTTGAGTTTGACCGTAAAACGGGTATATCCTGGGCTTTAACTACAGGCCCGCTAAGCGAAGTAAATAAAACGGCTAAGCCAAAGAAGATAGAGATTTTCAAATTTCCAAGTAATGCATTAACGAGTCATACCTTTCTCTCATGTGATCATCTTGCTCAGTTGATGTGGATGAATAAATCACATCATACTCATATCGTTCAAATGTGGCGAGAATATCGCCAATATCATTTGTATTTAATACTAAAGTTACAACAACATTTTGCGTGTTAGCGTGTGAAGAAAGATAGTGGTGAAGTATTGTAGCACCATGTCCTTCAATTATCTTGGCAAATTCCACTAAAGAATATTTGCTTCTATGTCCTTCCAGAACAATTAAGCTGCCTTTTTCCAACAGTGCGCTGCTACGGATAAAGTGTGTTACAATGTCACTTTGTGAAATGTTACCAAGGAATAACTTGTCTATGTCAACCACAGGCAATAATTGAACCTCGTAAAAAAGTGAAATTCTTAAGGCTTCAATGATATGCCGGTCACTTTCCACCATTACCTCATCTACAAACTCTTGTATTATGAAATTGCCTGTTAACGCCTGCTCAATTTTACTACGCGATACAACCCCCAAACAATAACCTTTTTCATCAACTACCGGAAGCTTAGGTACCTTCAGTTTTTTAAATAGGTTTAATGCCGGGGTACGGTTTTCCGTAACCGAAATGTGCTCGCTGTTGCTATATAGAATGTCGCGAAGGTACATTACTCAATAACTTTTTGAAGAAAGTTATCTAAGTGACTATTGAATTCTTCCGGTTTTTCCATCATAGGTGCATGGCCACACTTTTCCATTAATATTAGCCTGGCATTAGGCATAAGTTTCTCAAACTCTTCTCCCACAAAGGGAGGAGTTATGGTATCATCTTTACCCCAAATGAGTAAAGTTGGCATTTTAAGCTTGTGAATTTTATTTCTAAGGTTATGCCTTAGAGCAGAGCGCGCCATATACAATATGCGTATCGCTTTTTTATTATCGTTAACAATGTTGTACACCTGATCAATCAGTTCTTTAGTGGCAACATTCGGATCGTAAAACGTAAGTTCGGTTTTTTCTTTTACATATTCGTAACTGCCGCGCTTTGGAAAGGTATCACCCAACGAATTTTCAAACAATCCGGAACTACCTGTTAATGTTAAAGACGCAATTTTTTCCATTTGGTTTAGGCTATATACCAAACCAACATGGCCACCGAGCGAGTTTCCTACAAGGTGAAGCCTTTCGTATCCCTTATGCTCTACAAATTTGCGCACATATTTAACTAAGCCTTTTACGGTGGTTTCGTGTACGGCCAAACTGTACAACGGCAGTATAGGAACTATAACACGGTATCTTTCCTTAAAATGGTCAATGAGTTTGCCAAAATTGCTAAGCGCACCAAACAGGCCATGTAACAAAAGCAAATTCTCACCTTTGCCGGTGTCCAAAAACTTAAATCCTTTCTCTTCCTGTATAGTGTAACCCATTTATTGCAGGTAATATAAACAATGTGGTGAAGATAACGGCATCAATTGAAATTGTCTATTATGCGCTTTTTTCATTTCCAATCTTATCGAACATTTCGTTCAACTTGTCTAATAAATCATGCATAAAAGGAATAATATCCTGTACTATTTCAATTACCTTCGGAGCAAGCTCTATAAGCATGGGGAGGGTTCTGGAACTTTCTTTTAATTGCGGTGTAAAAAGTTCAAGGCCTGCAACATACCATAAGGTAATTGCCAAAGCAAACACTGAAATTACCGCACCTAGTGCACCTCCAATTAGTTTATTTACGAAATTCAGATGCACGATCTTCAATAATTTCACCAAAAAGTTGGCTATTAAGCGTACTAGCCAAAAGGCCAGCAGAAAAGTAACTGCAAAAGCCAACATTGGAGCCCATTGATCGCCAATGTTAAACCACTGATTTAAATACCCTTGTGTAATATGCGAAAGTTTTAAGGCTGCGAGTAACGCAACTATAAAACCTATAAAAAAGAACAGCATATATATGGCACCCCGCCTGTAACCGGTAAGAAACGACAGGAGAAGAATGATGGCCACTACAATATCTAAAATCATTGTGCAAGCATTTGTCTTACCAATGCCGAAACTAGTTTCATATCCGCTTTGCCGGCAAAAGCCTTACTCGCCAAACCCATTACTTTTCCCATATCCTGCATGCTGGAGGCTCCACTTTCGCTAATCAAAGATTCTACTTTGGCTTTTATCTCATCCTCGCCCATCATGGCAGGCAGGTAGGCTTCTATTACTTCAATTTCTTCCCGCTCTGTTTTTGCCAGGTCTTCTCTTCCTTGTTTTTCATATATTTCAAGCGAATCTTTGCGTTGCTTTACCAGCTTTTGTAAAATCTTAACCTCCTGTTCATCACTTATTTCTCCACTATAGTTTTTGTCGGTTTTCGCCAATAAAATGGCCGATTTAATAGCCCGTAAACCGCGTAATCTTGCCTGGTTTTTTGATTTCATGGCATCTTTAATAGCCGCCATTACCTTATCTTCTAATGTCATTGCTGATTTTCCTTTTTTGTAATATCTTCGTAATCAATATATTCCCCTTCGCTGAATCTTTTTGTTTTTTCCTTCTTTTCTTTTTTCCAGGTTGGCTTCCTGTTTCTGTTTGTAGTTACTGTAAGCCATTTTTTAAAGAACCGATAAAGAATAATAAACAACAAAAAGAAAAATAGATACCGAAGAATTACCATAACAAAAATTGGTTCGCAAAAATAGGGCTTTTTTATACCGGGGTTGTATTTTGGAGCAAGATTATCCCTATTGCCAGCAGCACTATTGTATATCACTTTGGTTCTTATCATAACCTTTCTTTACGCCGCTTTGATACTCTATTATCTTATCGGATGGCAAATGATGCCCACATACAAAACCAGTGGTAAGGCTTCAAAAACATCTATTACGGTGATAGTTCCGGCCAGAGATGAAGAACAAAACATTAAACCATTGTTAGATGCCATAACCGGTCAGCAATACCCTAAAGATCTCTTTGAAGTAATTATTGTCAACGACCATTCCACCGATAATACAGCCATTATTGCCGAAACCTATCCGGCAGACAATGTGCAAGTGGTAGATCTTGCCGAACATGTAGATCCTAAAGAAATTGCTTACAAGAAAAGAGCCGTTGAAGTGGCTATAAAGCAGGCTACCGGCAACTTAATTGTAACTACTGATGCCGATTGCGTTATGGGGCCCAAGTGGCTGGCCACGATTGCCGATTTTTATCAGAAACAGCAATGTAAGTTTATAGCTGCTCCTGTAGAATATAGTCCGTTAAATGGTTGGTTAGATAAATTTCAGGCACTGGATTTTATGTCCATAATGGGCGTTACGGGAGCCACAATTCAAAACAAATTGTACAGCTTGAGTAATGGTGCCAATATGGCTTATGAGCGTGCTGCCTTCATTGAGGTAAGCGGCTATAAAGATATTGATAAAAGTGCCTCAGGCGACGATGTTTTTCTAATGGAAAAAATGGGAAGAAAGTATCCGAATAAGATTGGATATCTGAAACAAAGCAGTGCCATTGTAAGAACTCAACCCTGTAAAGATATTAACGCGTTGTTTAATCAAAGACTGCGTTGGGTATCTAAAACTAAGTATTACAGCGATAATCGTACAAAGTCTGCCGCTATTCTCGTACTCCTCTTTTACGTTAGTCTAATCTCCACTTTTATTCTTGGCTTAATTTGGCACCAATACTTTGCGCTTTTTGCGTTACAGCTTATTGTGAAATTAGCCGTGGAGTTCGCTTTTGTGAATGATGTAAGTTCATTTTTCAAACAAAAAAAGCTTTTAAAGTACTTTTTGCCCCTGCAATTAGTTCATTTTCCGTTTATGATAATTGTAGGTTTGCTTAGCCAATTCGTCAAATACAAATGGAAAAACAGGAAGTTATGAACCAAATATCAGAAGATGCATACAACCTCCTTGATGAACTATACTTTGTTACGGACTATTCCGACCTTAAAAACCAAACCGAATTAAGTGATGAAGTGCTAAGTAGCCTGTTAAACGAATTAATTACATGCAGCTGGATTGATGCACTGGTTTACACAAATGGTGACTACCAAAAGATCCCTCAGGAAGAGATCAATCGCATAGAAGACTGTGCTTTTTTGGCTACCAAAAAGGGGTTACTGCATCATAACGGAGTTAAATAACAACTATGGCCGGCAAGGCAGCCTGGAACAGATTTTTTAAGAATAAAGCGGCTATTGCCGGACTGGTTTTCGTTCTTTTAACACTATTCTGCGCCTTATTCGCCAAACTCATATCTCCTGATGCCACGCCCAATGCTAACAGGCAATTACTTGAAATAGCCGGTCAAAGACCGGGTTTCAAGCATGACTTTATTAAGATTGTAAAAGACGATGTAACTACATCATATAATTGTGGTCTGTTCGTAAAACTTACCAAAGGTTGTCCGGATAACGATACTTATATTCCGGTTAAACACTGGCATGTAGAGGGAAAAAACATTTCATTTGAAAAGTTCAACGGCGAAGGCAGACACAGCACAACCGAGGTTATGGAGTTTTCTGTAAAGCCCGGGATCGTTAATAAAAAATTTCTGCTGGGTACCGATCAATTTGGGAGAGATATGTTCAGCCGGATCTTACTAGGAAGTCGTGTTTCGCTTTGGGTTGGGTTTATGTCCGTTCTCATTTCTCTGTTAATTGGAATAACCGTAGGCTCAACAGCCGGGTATTATGGTGGCAAACTTGACAATGTGCTTATGTGGCTGGCCAATGTAGTGTGGTCTTTACCGACAATCTTGCTGGCAATGGCTATTGCATTTCTTATGAAAGGTGCTAACATCACCAACCCTAAAATGATCGTTTTTATTGCCATTGGCCTTTCGATGTGGGTTGATGTGGCACGTATTGTACGCGGGCAGGTTTTCAGTGTTAAGCAAGAGCCTTATGTGCAGGCCATACAAGGATTTGGAGCTTCGCATTTTAGGGTGATCACCAAACATATCTTACCAAACATAATAGGCCCTATATTAGTTATTGCCGCTGCAAACTTCGCCTCTGCTGTTTTAATTGAAGCGGGTTTAAGTTTTATTGGTATAGGTATTGACCCGCCGGAGCCCTCGTGGGGTGTTTTGCTAAGTGAAAACAAATCTTATTTATTTACAGGTAAAAATGCTTTTATGGCACTTGTACCCGGCATAGCCATTATGTTGCTGGTTATGTCTTTTAACCTGTTGGGCAATGGGCTGCGCGATGCTTTTGATGTAAAAAGATAAATTATCCTTAAATCTCAAATAGCAAAGCACAAACAGCAAACAATTTCCAAAGATTCAATTACCAAATTCTAAAGGGACAATGACTGCGTTTTAGAGAATTGAATTTTATTTGATGTTTGTTATTTCATAAAAGCTATTTTAGTGTTGTGATATCGCATAAACCATACGATGATATAGCTGAATCGGAGAGACTGGTTAGAGAGGTAGAACATAAACAACTTCGTATTGACTCACTGTTGGAGATTACGGAGGCTATAAACCGGAATATTAAAACTAACGAGCTTTTTGAAATATACAGACAGTCACTAAAGGCACAGTTTAATTACGATAAGGTTAACATAATATATAAAAATGACGGGAAGTGGGAAATGTATGAGGAAGGAGGCAGCATAAAAAAAGTAGATAGGGCTTCGTTAGATCAGTTGCAAGCTATAGACGCTTTAACCATGCTGGACAATCCTTTGGCATTAGGTTCTTTTGATGTTGCCGTGCCTGTAATTCATAAGAGCGAACCTCTGGCCTACATTTTAATTAATGGTATTTTAAATAGAATTGAAGGGAATATTGAAGAAGAATTGCGCTTCATTCAAACTTTTTCAAACGTTACGTTAACTGCCGTTGAGAACAAGCGGTTGTTCAACACCCGGGTTAAGCAAGAAGTTGGCAGTAAAGAAATGGAGCTTGCCGTGCAAGTACAAAGTGCTTTGGTTCCTACTGAATTTCCTGAAACAACCTATTATAAGTTTGCCGCAGAGTACATTCCGTTTAAGGGCGTTGGTGGAGATCTTTTTGATGTGATCCCTCACCCAAAGGAGCGAAGCATTTTCTTCCTGGTGGCTGATGTGGCCGGGAAGGGTTTTTCAGCAGCTATGCTAATGGCAAATTTTCAAGCCACAATTCGTTCAGCCATTAATAAAGATGATGACTATGTGACCTTTGTTCAATCTTTGAATAAAGAAGTGTTTAAGATCACAAAGGGAGAGCGTTTCATCACCATGTTCATGGCCAAATTAGAGTTCGACAATGAACGGCTTCTGTACTTAAATGCGGGCCACAATCCGGCTATTTACAAGCGCAACAGAGAAATAGTTTTGCTTGATAAAGGAACAACAGTTTTAGGTGCTATGGAAAAGTTACCTTTTGTCGATATGGGAATTGAAAAGCTGGTTCCGAACTCAACCATTTTCAGCTATACCGATGGCCTTACAGATGTAATGAATGAAGCCGATGAACGATTCAAGCTGGAAGGTTTAATGCATTTTTTGCAAAAAAACAGCTTTGAAGATCCGAAAGAGCTAAACCAATCTCTACTAACCAAATTGGATATTCACAAGGGTGAGGCAACGTACAATGATGATATTACCATGTTAGCCTGCCGCATTGGCGATTTTTAAATTGGCCGACTTACCCCGACTGCCAAGTAAACAATTAGTATATCAAGGGTAAGCCGACCTGGAAACATTTATTCTTATTTCGGTGTTATTTCATCTGTTCCGGTCCAAACTACGGATCCGTCTCCTCTGGAATAGACATAACTTATTGTAATTAATTTGGCATTAATGTCGAACGTACCTGAACCTTCGTAAAACCTTGTGGTTCCGACATTACCTCCACAATCATCACAGAATAATTGTTTGGCTGCGACTGCTGTACCTGTACTCGAACCCGGGGCATCGGGTGTCAGTTCAATGTTCATCGGTCGTTCTTCGTACCAGCCCGATCCGGCTACATTACCCGTAAGAGTTAATACGCCACTCGGATTGCCGGTGTTAGGTTCTCCAATACCATCGTAATTGGCATAAGGAGCGTCATAAACATTTAACGGGCCCCACCAAACGCATGCTGGTCTCTCTGCACAGTCATCATCGCTCAGCGTGATCTCCTTTTCTTTAGAAGCCGGATTGGCATGTCCTACTTCAATTTCACCTATGTTAACTGTAGAAAGCACAAGTGTTATGGTTCTTGGCAGGTCAGGATTGTCGTTATTAATTGATCTTACCATCACAGTTCCTGTAAACTCTCCGGCAGGAATTGTAATAGTATTACCTCCCAATATTTCGTAATCAACGCCGGCCTGTGTGTTTTCATCAATCACATCAAAACCGATTACTGCATCCTGGCTTTGAGCCTGTGAAATACTGGCGGTTATCACAAGGTCTTCTGAGCTATCCTCTGCCAATGCTACGGCACCGCCGTCAAACTGAACGAAATGGGGTCCGTTAAACACCTGGTTGCCAATAACATCGTCTTCGCTGCACGATAAGGCCAACAGCCCTACTGCGCTTAATGTCAAAAGTGATTTTATACATAATTGTTTCATAGTTAAAATTTTAATAGCCTGGATTTTGAATCATGTTGGGGTTCTTATTCATCTCAGCATCAGGAATAGGAAGCACAAATTTGCCGCTGTTGGCAGGCAGGCTGCACGCTAAAGCCGGAGCCACACAATCTGCACCGCGAGTAACTCCCTCTCCGTACCGCTTTAAGTCAAACCATCTATGCCCTTCCATAAACAGCTCTTTTCTACGCTCATTTTTTATTGCATTTATCAGCGCATTGCCGCTGAGGTTTTGATCTACGTATCCGTTGATCCTGGCTGCCCTCAAATCATTCAGATCGTCAACACCGCTATTGTTGCCGCCACGTGCTTTAGCTTCGGCGCGTATTAGGTACATTTCTCCAACACGGAAGTAGGGCATATCCGTTACACCATCTGTTCGGCCAAAGTATCCTCGATATTTATCAACCGTCATTACCCCGGGACGTAAAGTTGAACTCAGGTAACTCTCAAAACGTATATCGTCTGCCGGCACAGGAAACAAGGATACATAGGCATCTGTTGCTATATAGCCTACGATATCGTTAGGAGCAAAATAGGCACGCGAACCAACCCAGGTATCATTAGCTGTATGTTGTACGGAAAAGATCACTTCAGCACTTTCATTGTCGTTTTGCCAAACATCTCTAAAGGCAGTACCCTGAGCGAGCGGAACTTCACTAATTACAGCCCCTGCTCTGGCGATAGCTTCTGGCCAGTTTTCTGTATATAGGTAAATTCGAGCGTAAAGGGCGTTCATTGTGTTTTTATCAATAAATTGTTTTTGACTGCTTGTATTGATGGCCTGATCTATATTCGCAAAACGACTTTCGGCTTCGGTTAGATCTGCAAAGATTTGATCATATACTTCGGCTACTGAATTACGCTCCGGATTGAAACTTAGTGGTGCTTCAGGAACTTCGGTAATAACCGGTATCCCTAATTCTGTTGAATTGCGATTGTAACTCTGACCAAAATAGCGCAACAGATCAAAGTGCGCCATAGCCCTCATAGTATATGCCTGTGCTAAAACTCTGTTTAATTTCAGCTGATCTGCCGGATCTATGGTTATTCTGTTCGCATTGGCTATTACCGTATTAACACGGCTTATAAGTAAATAAATATTCGTCCAGCAATTGGTAATATCTCCATTACTGGCTATATAGGTCCAATTGGATAGAGCTGCCGAGTTAGATAATGACTCAATATATTCAGCTAAGTCATCTGCCATCATATCAGGAGCTTCGGAAAACATCCTTGAAGTATAGGAGTTAAACGTGAACACATGGTATGCTCCAATCAGACCCGTTAAGAGGTCATCTACCGTTTCAAAGGCTGTTTCCTCGGTTAATGAGCCTGTTGGTGCCAAATCCAGATCATTATTACATGAAACGGACAGGCCAACAGCAAATAATATAATAATTAATTTTTTCATGTTTTTGAATTAGAATTTTACGTCAATACCAATATTGAATGTTTCGTATGAAGGATAATATGCCCCGAATGCTATTCCGTTGTACACATCGGGGTCAAATCCGGTAAAATCAGTCCAGGTGAAAATGTTATTTCCCTGCCCGTAGATGCTCACACTCTTAAATACATTCTTCAACAAGCTCTTAGGCAGGTCATAACCGACTTTCAGGTTTTTGAAGCGGAGGTATGATCCATCCTCAATATACCTTGATGTAGCTGTTTGATACGGGTTATCATATCTGGGTACATCTGTTATATCGCCCGGTTTTCGCCACATACGTAAAAACTCTGTGGAGAGTTGATCAGAAATGTATGTGGGATTATCAATATTAGTACGTTCGTTGTTATAAATCTTGTTACCTGCCGTCCAGGAAAACAAGGTGTTTGCAAAAATCCCTTTGTAATCTGCATTAAAACCAAACCCGCCTTTATACGGTGGAATGCGAGTTCCATATACGCGTTGATCTGCCTGGCTGAATACATTGGTAACCTGTCCATCTTCTGTTAAATACAGGGCATCTCCATTGGCCGCATTAACGCCCACATAAGGTACAACGTAATTAGTACCTACAGCTTCTCCAACTCTTTGTAATGTAGTAGTAGTTGAGATATCGGCATTGTCGTCCGGCAATTCAATGTATTTGTTCTTATTGTAGTTGAAGTTGGCAAACAATTCCAATTCGAGGTCTGCGTTTTGCAACACGTCTCCCGTTAGGTTCACATCAATTCCTCTGTCTCTTATAGATCCGGTATTTGCGTTTATGTTTCTAAATCCGGTGGTTCTGGAAACAGGGCGGGTAAAAAGTAAGTCTTCAGTTCTGTCATTATAAACCTCTACGGTAGTACTAAGTCTTGAATTAAAGAATTCGGCATCAATCCCAATGTTTAATTTATTTTTTAATGGCCAGATCAACTCGGAGTTACCCAATCCACCAAGTACTAATCCGTTTTGTCCATTATATGAGTTGGTTGTATAATTTTCAAGGAAAGGAAAATTTCCTAAAGCTCCCAGGTCTGCTACACTGCCGTAGGATGCTCTTAGTTTCAAGAAACGTACCCACTCCTTATCGGCCATAAAATCTTCTTCACTAATGATCCAACCGGCACCGGCACCTGCATACCAGACTACCCTGTTTGTAGGGGCCAATTTAGAGGCAGCATCTCTGCGCACATAACCATCGAAGAAGTACTTTTCTCTGAAGTTATAATACGCCGAGGCGAAGTAGGAGTCAAGCGCAAACTCGGTATCTCCACCTCCAAAATTTGGAATAAATGCCGGATTGTTGGTAGTAGCTCCTGTTAGATTCTCAAATTTTGAACCACCAAATCCAAACGCCGTAACGTTGAAGTTATCAAAGCGTTGATTAATGAATTCGTGATAAAGGTTCACATTCATGTTGTGATCATCACCAAAGGATCTTTCATAGGATATCTTATTAAAAATCTCATATTCACGTCTATGGTTGGTTGATAGTTGCAAAGACCCCTGTTGACCATTAGCCTGTACACCCGAATATGTTTGAGGATCTAAAAAACGTTCAGGACGGTTGTCTCTAAAGTCCATGCCAATTCGTGCTGAAACGCTCAAGCCATCAACCCACGGTACCCGAAAAGTTCCGTTGATGTCGCCAAGCAACTTAATTTGCGGATTGGTTCTGGTATTCTCCAACAGTTCCAACAACCCGTTAGGTTGTGTTCCCCAGGCATTAGCCCCGAACAGGTCCTGAACAATGGCAAGCCTTCCGCCGCTGTTAGCATTGTAACTACCATCGGAAAAGTAAGGTGTTTCATACGGATTTGACCAATAGATTGCATTTAATGGGCTGCCGATAAAGGCATCACCTTCGCGGGTTCCAACTTGCTCTGAATAGGCCCCGGTTAAATTGAGTCCAATATCATAGAGTTTTTCAGATATCTCAAGGTTAGCTCTTCCTGAGTATCTCTTCAGTTCAGACCCGATTATTACTCCATCCTGATCGAGGAACTGCCCATTTAAATAGTAGTTCACTTTACCTGAACTACCCGTTGTGCCAAGAGCATACTGTTGGTAAATGCCATTATCCAATAATACATCAACCCAATCGGTTTCGTATTTTCTTAGTTCATCGATCTGGGCCGGGGTCAATGTTGCCGAATTTACACCTTGTTCCAGCTCCAGGTCTATTTTTTGGTCAGTACTAAGTAGCGGTAAAAAATCGTCCTTTCCGGGTGCAATTGCACTTCCGTATTGCGTATTAAAGAATACGGTAGGTTTGCCACTACCTTTTTTTGTTGTAATGGAAACGACTCCATTAGCAGCTCTCGCACCGTATAATCCTGAGGCGGCGGCATCTTTCAGAACTGATATAGATTCTATATCGTTGGTGTTTACCGATCTAAAATCAGCAGTTTCAACCGGAACACCATCAATAATATATAGTGGTGGTGCCGTTGCTCCACGTACTCGTACCTGGGCGTTGGCACCGGGTTGGCCACTGCCTCCAACCACTAACAATCCGGCACTTTTACCCACAAGGGCCTGATCTAAAGATCCTTCGGGCAATCCGCCTATTTCATCAGCTCGAATAACGGAGGCTGCCCCTGTAAACTCATCCGATGTACGGGTATCGTACCCGGTTACTATAACCTGGTCTAACAGGTTTGCACCCTGTACCATAGTTATCTGACCCAGAGATGTGTCCGCGCCAACCACCACAGTTTGTGTTTCCAGCCCAACAAAAGAGATAATTAGGTTATCTCCCGGGCTGGCATTAATAATAAAGCTTCCGTCAACACCGGTAATGGCTCCTTCAGGAGAACCTTCAACCCTCACGGTTGCGCCAATAACGGCCTCACCCTGAGCATCAACAACGGTGCCGTTAACCGGGCCGGTTTGCCCAAACACCGTGCTAACTGTAAGAATTAGCACTGCAGTAAAAAAAGTAATTACTCGTTTCATATAATTGATTTAAAAAAAGAAAAAATTATTGCGGGGTCAGGCTTACATCTGCCTTATCTCCGTAAAGGTCATCCCAGCTTATTTGCATGTTTCCTGTTGCGGGGTTATAAGTACCTGAACCGGAAAAATTATCTCCGAAAAAAGGATCGGGTGATTCATCGGTTATAATTTCAATGCTATTATCGGCCCGATAATGAACTATAACACCAGGTACCGGCCCTGCACCAAAAATGCCGTAACGCTGAGGGTAAAAACCAAAGGTTACATCACTAACCTTAAACCTGGCTACCTCATCATTGAAAGTAACCGCTGTAAAGGTTATTATTTCATCTGTTAGTGTAACAGCTACCGGTGAGCTCGATGGCCCTTCGAAAGCATTGGAAGAAGATGCTACGTAATTTCCTCCGATAGCCGAAAACGTATCATTGTTTTTAACCGTAATGGTAATGGAGTTTTTAATACCCAGTCCCTGAATTCCACTTTCCACACCTTCGGTTGGAATGGCTTCTAAGGTGATCTTTACATCTCTGGTTTCCTGAAATACCTGATCATCCGGTGCTTCTACCAAAAGCAAGGCAAACGTTTTATTAGCCTCAACAACCGGTTGATCGTTGCTGTTTACTATGTTAAAATTGGCACTTCCTGACGAACCCAACGGGTCTTCAACACTTAGAACTACATTAACAGGAGATGCGCTCCGTTTGTTCAATAGAATAGGTATTTCTACCACACCACCTCCCTCCGACAGGGTAATAGGAGAATCATCTTTAAAAAAGATAAAATTCTCTGCCCTTAGAATATCTAGGCCATCAGCTTCCAGTCCGTTATCATCGTTACATGATAAAGTAATAAGAAGTGCAGGGATGGTGAAAAGGAAAAGTTTGTATATGTTTCTCATAATTTCAATTAGTTATGTTAAGAAAAAATGGGCCGGCCCGCCAAAATCAAACTATGAGGAGATTGTTTAATATGTGGATTTTGAGCCGGCCCTGTGACTAGGTCACGCTTGTTCTCCCGAACAATTTCATTAGTAACCCGGATTTTGGGTCATGTTAGGATTTGCATCCATCTCATCTTGAGGAATAGGAAAGACGTAGCCATCATTATAGTATCCCATGTTACAGTTTATGTTACAGTTAGTTGTTTTAATCACATCTTTTTTATTTCTCACCAAATCAAAAAATCTATGTCCTTCAAAAGCCAATTCATATCGGCGTTCTGTTAGAATATCATTTAGCAATTGTGCTCCTGAAGAAGTATATGTTAAATTGGTTACACGCTCTGCTACCAGGTCATTGAGGTATTTTTTTGCTTTTGTCTCATCTGGCAGATGAAAGGCTGCTTCTGCTGCATTCAGATAGGCTTCCGAAACTCTCAAAACCTTAACGTCAATTACTTCGCCGGCAACAAAAGGCCATTTATCTACATAATAACCCGTTGGACTATCTCCAAGATCACTGGTTAACGTGTACAAAGACTTGCGAATATCATCTGAACTCATTGCGCTAACCAAACTTGCACTTGCCAGGTTTTGTCCATACCCTAACTTATCGTATATATATGATAATGAGTTGGTGACTAGATTATCGTCAGGTGTTTGGCTTACTTCAAAAATAGTTTCAGAGGCATTCTGCGTAGTCCAATAGTCGGCATAATCAGTTCGGGATGTTAAACTAAATCCAGGTGCATTGATTACTGCCTCAGCAAATGTTAAGGCATTTTGCCAATCTTCTTCATACAGCGCAATTCTGGACATTAACAGATTAGCCGCTGTAGTGCCGACAAAAATTCGACCCGGTTCGGCACCATTAAACATTGACAGGGCTGTTGAAAGGTCTGTTTTCATATTCGAATATACCTCGGCAACTGTATTACGACCAGGACGTTGAGTAGGATCGAATGTCATTACGTACGGTATTCCTAAATCCTGATCAAGGCCTGAGTTAGCAGCTTTAGCAAAGTGTTTTACCAATTCAAAGTGACACCATGCTCGTGCAGTATAAGCTTGAGCCAGTAACGCATCACGATTGGCCGTTTGAGGAAGTTTACTACCCTCCAAAATCGCAAAATTTGCATTTCTTATTATTACATAAAGGGCATCCCAGGTTCCGTCATTAAATCCATTGTTTACGGTATAGTTCCTATCCTGGTGACTAACAAATCTGTTACTATTGGTTTGACTGACAAAGCCATCATCTGCAATTACATCACCATAAACCATAACATTTCTTCCCCATGTTGATGCCGACTGAAATCCACTGTACATACCAATAATTGCAGTAGATAAGTCTGATTCATTAACAATAGCCGTGGATTGAGGCACCGAATCTGTAGGTTCCTTAACAAGAAAGTCTTCACTACAACCGGCAATAACAATCAAGCCAATGCATGCTATTATATATTTAAGCTTTTTCATTATAATATAATTTGTGTTCTTAGAATGTAATATTAGCTCCCATAGTAACCGCCTTCATTTGCGGAACAGTTAGATTATATAATCCATTTAAACCTGTTTCAGGATCGAAATAGAGATCATCATCAAATGTCCATGTGGCCAAATTAGTCCCATGCAGATAGAGGTCCAGTCCCTGTAATTTAAGTTTCTCAAAAAACTCAGGAGGGAAAGCAAACTGAAGTTTTACATCTCTAAGGCGTATGTAGTCGCCATCATATAGATATCTAGATGACGTTCTATTCGCATTGTTATTACCGCCAAACACATACTTAGGATATTTAGCGTTTTTGTTTTCAGGTGTCCAAGTGTTATTTAAAATTCGACTTAGTTTATTTTCTGCTCCAAAACCACCGGATGAGTCATAGATAAATGCCCATTGATCGTATACTTTAAAATTACCGGCATAATTCATTAGGGCTGAAAGTGTAAATCCTCTGTAGCGTATAGAATTTGTAAGTGCCGCATTTATTGGTGGTATAGATTCTCCATAACCTGTAACCCTGGCCGCCAGATTCCCATTGTTCGTAGTGGTAGTTTTAGTTTCATCTACATACCAAAGCGGATCTCCATTATTTGGATCCACTCCGGCATAATCTCTCATATACCATGTCCGTATTGATTCTCCAACCCTAATAATCTTAGTTCCGGCTACCTGTTCATTCAAGCCTCCTGCCAATGATTTCACTTCATTCTTATTGCTACTGAATGAAGGGCTTATGGTCCAATTTAAATCAGGTTTATTGACAGCTATTATTCTCAAAGCGACCTCAACACCTGTGTTATCCATATTTCCCAAATTCTCCAGTACTGATGGATAACCTCCTGTCCGTGACAAATTCGAGTTAAACAACAGGCCCTTACTTTCTTTGAGATACCAATCTACTGAACCGCCAATTCGTCCTTCAAACAAATCGAAATCAAGTCCAATATCGGTTTGTTGGGTCACCTCCCAAGCTAAGCCCGGGTTGGCTACTTGAGTTACGGCGCCTCCTGCAATTCCCCCGTAATTTACACCGCTAGCAAACTTAGGAATATGAGCGAACAAACCAATTCCATCTGCATTACCTGCTTCGCCAATACTTGCACGCAGTTTAAGGGTATTTATAAAGTCTGTATTAGATATAAAGTCTTCGCGAGCAATATCCCATCCTGCTCCTACCGACCAAAAGTCTCCAAATCGATTCACTGTTCCAAATCTGGAGGAACCATCTCTTCTAAAACTACCAGAAAGTGTATACTTTCTATCAAATGTAAATCCGGTTCTGGCAAAATAACCTACAAAGGAGGAGCCATCAACATTCCCAAAGTTGGCCTCTACAGTTGATCCTCCATCAGGCACTCTAATTTTATTTCCCGGACTAAAGCCTATAACCTGAAGTCCTAAATCTTTGAACTCATACTCCTGAGCTTCCATTCCAATAGTGGCATCAAGCTCCAATCTTTCATCCAAAAAATCATTGGCATACCCTAAGTAATTTGCCCATGACCAATTAAAGAACCGTCCGTTAATATCAATTGCTCTACCGCCTTGATTTCGCGCATCGCCATAAGTGTCATTCTGAAACTGGGTTTCTTCCGTAATATTATTCTCAAATGAAGCCGCTGATGTAAACTTCAATCCATTTACAATATCCAAAGTACCATCAACCGATCCTCTATAAGTTTGGTTAAGGTTTTGCTCGTCATCCTCCAAAATATAAACCAAGGGGTTTGCATTTGAACCTGCTATCAAACTCACACCATTCACGTTATAACTACCATCAGAATTATACGGAGTAATGGTTGGGGTATATAATAACGATCCCAGCGAAGGATTTCTAAATGCAGCACTTTCTGAAGGCATAACTTGTTTAAAGAAGCCTGCGCTAAGCTTCATGCCTAACTGCAGTTTGCCGGCACTATGATTCACCCTTAGGGCGGCTGTTTGCCTATCAAACTCCGAGTCTGTAATTAATGGCTCGTTTTTATAATAGCTTCCGGACAAGTAAAAGTTCGTTTTGTCATTACCTCCGGAAACAGATAATACATTATTGGCCTGAATGGCATTGCTTCTTCTAACTTCGTCACTCCAATTAGTGGTTGTAGTCCCATCCCACCTGGAAAAATTGGTAGCCACCTGCCTGGCCACATCAAGAGTCGGATAATTAGGACTGCCTGTATTAAACAGACCTTGGGCCAAAAGCTCAACATATCCTGCACCATCCAAAACTTCAAAGTCATAAAATGCATCATCCTGGAAGCCCCATTCTGTATTGAGCCTGACCTTAGTTTTACCTTCAGCTCCCTTTTTTGTAGTCAAAAGAATAACTCCATTAGAGCCTCGTGAGCCAAAAATGGCCGTTGCCGATGCATCCTTTAGAACTTGAATGTCCATGACATCCGCTGGATTAATTCCAGCCAAATAAGTAGAACTTGTAGTGTTTTGGGAGTTATCATTGGCAACCACCGGGATTCCGTCAATAACCCAAAGTGGTCCGGTTTCAGCTGATAAAGATCCTTGCCCTCTTAATATAACAGATGCATTTGATCCCGGAGCTCCTGACGGAGCAATAACTTGCAAACCGGGGCTTAGCCCCTGTAATGTCTGCTCAATATTGGCAAACTGGCTATTCTCAACCTCTTCTGATTTTATATTGGTATAGGATCCGGTATATTTCCGTTTATCTATTTCTCCGTATCCAATAACAATTACATTATCCAAGGCTACACCAGATGTCATTTCCACATTAATGGTCGAGCTTGTAATAGAAATTGATGCCGGATCATACCCAACATAACTTACAATAAGTCTCTCAGCAGATGACGGAACATCATTTAATACATATCGTCCGTCCAAATCAGTTATAGCACCTATTGATGTGCCTTCAACCCTTACGGTGGCACCTACCAAAGGTTCTCCATTTTCATCGCTGACCGTGCCGGATATTGTAGAGTTTTGCGAAAAACCCACCGTTGTACATGTCAACAACATTCCAAAAAGAAAAAGAAACGCTTTTCTCATAGTTTGACTTTTAAAATTGAAGTATTAAACAATTCGATTAACACCTCAAAAGAACCGTATGCCGGAATTGGCGTTGGCAAATCCGATAGTCGTTGCCCAATTAATGATTTACCCCAGGTAAGTTATTATCAGAATTATCTTGTAAAGACTTGATTAACAACTCTTAAGCTTGTTTCCCTAGTCCGTTTTTGTTTGCGATTTCTTTTCGGTATGCCGACGGTGTTTTACCCATAAACCTTTTAAAAGCATTGCTGAAGGAAACTTTGTTATTAAAGCCGGCCTCATAGGATAATTCACTAATAGTATGGAAGGCATACTTTTTATCCTCAAACCGACTAATAACGAAGTCGATGCGGTAGCGGTTAATGTAATCAAAGTAATTGCAGTTGAATTGCTCATTGATTACCTGAGAGATGTTATGCCTCGAAGTATCAAGCCGCCGGGCCAGTTCCTCCAATCTTATATTACTGTCCTTATAGAGTTTTTCTTCCTCCATCAATTTCTCCAATTTAAGTTTTAAAAACGTGGAGGCCGATGGCGTTAGCGATGATTTTTTATATTTTGAACCAGAGAATTCAGCGTTTGAAAAATCCTTTTTAAGTCCGGATTGTTGCAATCCTCCGGGTATCAGTAACCCTCTAAACACATTGGGCTGCACCAGCGCCAGGTACGCTATACCAAATACAAATAAGGATTTTCCCAGTATCAGTGCATAGTCAAAACGGGCATTAAAAACCGGGGTGTTAACCACCAGATAATACAACGAGAATGTGATGATAATGGCTATAAAGGCCATGTATATAAATCTAATCCATTGGTTAAATACCCGATTTGAGTGTGTTAACCGTTTTATTAACGGAAAGATGAGGGCTGCATATAATGACATATGAACTACCTTAATCCATCCTACACGTGAAATCTCACCTCCCCATAACATTATAGGTGATGAAACCGTTGCGTTACCGCCGTATCTGTTTAAAAAGTAAAAATACCAGGGAAGTAAAAAGACAGTAGCTATAATGGCCGGAATAAAATGCAACCACTTTTGCCTGAGTTTGTTCACCTGAACAGTATCATGGATGTAAAAAAATACCAAAGGCCCTATGAGTAATGGGCTTACCTGCCTCCACATGCGCAGATAGGGAAACTGCTCGTAGTAGCCCGTCCAGTACAGTAATAGTTCTGATGCATTGAGTGTGAATACACAAATAAGTAATACAAGCCACAGGTTTGCTTTTGCAGTATAGCCCGGTTTAACTATAAGGTGTGCAGCCAGCAACCATCCGATAATGGTGGTTGCAATTAGCACCAATGCCCAAATGTCAAGTTTAGAAGTTAAGGATGCATAAAAACTCCTAAACTCAGCTGTATTACGTATAGGATCAAACTCTGCTTTTTGATACAGTGCTTTCTCGGTAACGCCCAATCGTTTGGTTTCCTCTAAATAGTGAATAGCATTTTCAATTCTACCTGCCTGGCTTTCACATATTGCTATATTGTAATATACTGCTGCTTTATGCATATAATTATGCCGTAAAGCCATATTGAAACTGGTGTGTGCTGTTTCAAACTGTTTCAGCTGCTTCTCACACAAACCTTTGTAGTACCAAAATTCGCCATCGGTAATATTTCTGGAAATAACAAATGGCTCAAGAGGAAGAACATCATGGCATGTTGAATCAAAGTAGGCTTTTAATAGCTTGCTTTTTACAGAATAGAATTTCTTTGCAGCAACCAAGTTATTACAAACTAATAAGCCAATGGCCAGTAACAATATATACCTGATTCTCCTCAAAGTGAGCTTGGTTTAATGGGTGTTGCTATCTATTAAGACGGTGATTTAGTTAGTTTATGTTTGTGCGCGTTGTATAAATGACGGTAAGACACGTAAGTGATTACACCTGAGAGCGTGTAAATTGGTAAATCCCTATAAAATTTTACCTTTTTTACGGAAAACCTTCTAATCCTTTTTGAAATTCAATAGAACCCTATACAACCTTTGCGCTCCATGTGGTTTTTTCGTGAAGATTTCAGTCAGTTCACCTATGTTTAAAGGCTTTTTGTATTGGTTATTTACTTCAGACCTATTACTGGTAAAGTATAAATGCCGGCTTTTCATATCAACGAACGGACAGAAGTCCAAACCCGCCGAATTAACCGCATCCAACAATTCGGCATCCGCCCACAAGCCATCTCGCTTAAAGCTTATATACAGATCTCCCCTTCCCTTACCTTCTCCAGGTCTTTGGGAAGTAAAAATTATGAACTCTTCATCAGGTGCTATAAAGGCATTAAACTCATTATGCCCTGAGTTAATTGCATCTGGCAAAGCTACCGGATCGTGATACTCTCCGTTAACAAGGCGACTCACATAAATATCCTCTTTGCCCAATCCTTCCGCACGCTCCGCCGTAAAGTAAAGATCACCGGAGTCGGTTTGAGAAGGGTAATATTCATTTCCGGGAGTATTAATATTCTCAGATAGTCGCACAGGCTCCTCTGACCATGCATACTTTGCACTCTCCCGGGTCACATAGTAAATGTCGTAGTCTTTAACCGGCTCTCCATCTTCCAAAGGTCGGTTCGATGAAAAGAACAAGGTATTTCCATCGTTAGAAAAAAATGGTTCTATATCTCTAAATCGCCCAGAAAAACTTGCGATCTGCGGTTTCGACCACTTTCCCTTTCCCTTGCTTTTTATGAAGGCCAGGGCACCAAACTTTGAGCGTATATCATCAATCGTAAAATAGATCTCTTTGCCATTAGGAGAAATGGCTATATCCCTTACTCCCGGAAAATCGGCGAATAATTCCGGTAAAAAAGGTTCAACGTTGCTTTTGGTTACTTCTGCCACTTTAGAAGTACCGTTCTTTTTTGGTATGGCAATTTCTTTTTTCTTTTTGTAAATGCCGTAAAAGGAATTTTGCAAAACCCTTTCTTCATTATCAATGATATCCCATATCTGCGTTACCGAGCCGTCAGGGTTTCGACTCCAGGTTACCCGATTGGCATACCAGGGTACTCTATTACCTTCTTGCCATTCGCTTAGTAGTGTCATTTTCCCTGCTTCGGCATGGCCTTTCAACACCAATGAATTGCCATTGCTTGCCACCCAAACCTGGTTCCAGGTAGAATCATTTCGGTTATAATAATTGTAGCTCTTACCTGAGCCCCCGGCTGCACCTTTCCAGTTCTCATTTACAATGCAGCCGTTCTCCAGTTTGGTTATCAGGTTTTCGCCAATTTGATTGCCGAGTGTATCGTACACATTCCAATCGCCTACCCAAAAGTCGAAGGCAGTATGCTGAGGAGTGCAACAGGGGCAATTTGTTTGTTGTCCTACTGCCGGAATTGAAACAGCAAGATAAAGTCCGATCAAAAATTCATCAATCCTAATATTTTTGAACTTCATATCTAAGATTTAACATCATTTTATTTTCCGCACCCCGGCCGAACCGATCGCAAACCGGATTATTTCCTTTTATAGATTCCAACAAAGGCAGATGTCCAGGTTTGACCACCATCAACTGAAGTTTCAATATCCTGAGTTACAGTATCTTCTTCCACATTATGGGTGAATGTCATTCTTCTTGTTAAAACTGAGCCATCAGTTTTCACTTGCTCCGACATAAACTGGATATCTCCTTTATACGGCTTGTCGGATTCGGTAAAGATTGTCTTCGTGCCTACGCTATCTACCCAAATCTGCATCCATTTATCAGATTCGTTGTTATAAAAGTTCATACTCTGTCCCGCAAAAATGCCTGTGGTCCGGTAATCCTCATGAATAGCGCAACCTCCCTCAGGTCTGGTAATCGAACTATCACCAACCTTAATTCCGTTACTAACCACATCCCAATTGCCTATCCAAAAATCGAATCTTCGATCATTTTCATTAATATAACAAGGGTGGGCATTCTCGTAAGATCTTTCGCTTAGCCGACCAAATTCCTCGTAAGCAACGAGCTCATTAAATTCAGGAGATGTAAATTGTCTGTATCCTTTAAATCCATTATAAACCATCTCACCTATAAGGCTTAAAGCCTGTTCTTTTCGACCCGTTGCAGCAAAACATTTGGCTATATTTAAATCGATGGCCATTGTCGGTTGATAGTTGGCTTGTTTGGCCTTTGTCAGGAATGATTCGGCCAAATTATATTTTTGCGCCCGCACCAGGCTTAATCCATTCATATATAGCAGGTTAGGATTATTAGGTAATTCTTTAAGACAGTTAGCATATTCCGTGGTAGCCCTTTCGAAATCTCCCAGCTGGAAATATTCAGCACCCACAGGACAATCTTGACCTGGTAAGTTGTGGCTCATTAATAGTGCCATAGCTATTAAGAAAGTTTTAGAAATAGTTTTCATTTTTATAATTTTTTACAGATGATCTTCCAAAAAGGACTTACTTTGCTTTCATCCTTATTTACCCACTCTCCAATCCAGTCATATCCTTTTTCCGATATGTTATAAAACCTTAGTTTCAGGAACCCCCCCTCGCCGGATGAAGATTTCTGTGGACTGTATAAAAGGATAGAACCGTCTTTCTGTTTTTCTCCCTCCCAACTTTGTAACCTTGGACTGGCTGCCCTTGAAGAATAATAGTGAACGTACCATTTCTTTTCTTTATCGTTAAACTGACGAATACTGCCACCCGACAGACCGTCAACTTGTGTAAATTCGTCCTGTATGCCCCGACCTTCCATTATATATTTGAATGTCCATGTAGATTTAACCGGATCCAACCATTTACCATCTTGCCCCATTCTTTGAGATTCGCAGTTACAAGTGCCTATCATTGGGGCAAAATCTGTGAGTGCAGCCGAAGTGGTTTCAGGCAAAATCTTTTTATAGGTTATTTGCCAGTTGGTTTTCCAGGTTTTACCTCCATCCCGGCTGCCTTCCCAATCCCAAACAAAACCGGACTCGCTAATATCCTTGAAAACCATACGCTGCACTACAGCACTGGTATCCGTCATTCTAACCGCTGTTATGAATGTTGGGTCGCCCTCTTCATCTTCCCCACCTGTAAAATCGAAATAACCGCCTTGGTTGTCGGCCCAGGCTTGTTTCCAAACTTTTGTGTTAGGATTGTACACCGAAACGCTTGTTCCTTTAAAACCTTTAGACTGGCCTTCGGTTATTTTAAAATTTTCCTGGATGACGGTCCCATCAAGCGTAGCTTCGATTAGGTTTGTGCCTTTGCCGGTTTTTCCATCAGCTTCGGGCCAGGAAACCTCCCAATTGCCGATCCAAAAATCGTATTTATCAGAGAGTTGGTTTTGCCCGTTGGCAAGGTAAAAAAGAGATAACGTTGCCAGCAAAAAAATATATTTCATAGTAAATAGTTTAATCGGTTTCGGTAATATCCTTAAAAGCTGATCTTTTATACGCAGTTGGCGTCATACCATTAAATTTTTTAAATGCCTTATTGAATGAAACTTTATTGTTAAAACCCGCTTCATAAGCTAACTGTATAAGCGTATAATGCAGGTTTTTAGGATTTTTCATCAGCCGCTTAACATGATCGATCCTGTAGCGGTTTAAAAAATCAAAATAATTGCCATCAAAATATTTATTGATCACCAATGACACATTGTGCCTGTTCGATCCAACAAATTCAGCCAGATCATCAAGTCGCAGGTCGCCATTGGTATATAGATTATCCATTATCATGGCTTCTTCCAGTTTGTCGCGCAATTCCAACTCCGCCTTTTTGGTTAAACCCGTTTTCTGATATTTAGCAGGCTTAAGAATTTCCTTTACACTTTCACCTGCAAACACCCTGGGTTGTAAATAACCCATAAAACTGACCATGAAAATGAAAAAGGAAAGTGCAAAGGAAATTCCATAGTCCCAGGCAGGGCTAAAAAAGCTGAACTGAATCAAAATGTAATACGAAAGCATGGCTAAAACGTAACCTGAAAAACCAAAAGCCAGATATATGAGCCAGTTTTTCACATTTTGGTCTTTACGATCTACACTGCTTATAAGATTTATGGTGAGTACTGTGTATAAAACCAGGAAACCTATTTTACTGTACCAATTAGAACCTACATTGCCCATCCACTGCGGGATAGAGGCGGTGTTTACATTTACATAATTAGCTATGATGTACGGAGAGAGCATTGCCGCCACCAGTATCAGAGGAATAAAGTGAATACTGTCTCTGATCTGCAATTCCCTGTTTTTAACCAGGTTACGAGCATATAAATACAGAAGCGGCCCGGCCGCGTAAGGTAGTAAATGATACAGGTGGTTTAAATAAGGGAACTTGTAGCTGTAACCCGACCAATACAGCGTAAAGCTGAAAATAACCAGGGCGAAACTAAGCATTAGTATGCCCAGCAACTTATTGGCATTGCTTTGACTTTTCTTTAAGAAAAACAGGGTAATGCCCACAAACAATGCCTGAAGTGAAACAAACAAAAACAAGGATGTCCACAGGTTGTAGCTTGGTTTAATTCGGGCTGCTGCACTTTTGAATTCGCTACTTTCTCTTATAGAATCAAAATCCTTTCTTTGAAGTAGTTGTTCGTTCTTAAATCCGGTATCGGCCAGTTTTTCTAAGTATTGAAAGGATTCAGGCCCATTGCCCAAAGATGCGTGTGATGCAGCCATATTCAGGTAAATTCCTGCTCTTGGTTGCGTATTAAGCTCCTCCGCTTTGGCAAGGCTCAGGATAGATGCTTCATAATTGCCGTTACGGTTTTCGCAAATTCCCTTGTAATAAAAGAAAACGCCATTATCCTTATGCGTATTCAGATTTTCGGTAGCAAGTTGGTTCACTTTTGCGCAATCTCCGTCACTAAAAGCAGCTTGCATTTCACCTATAACATCGGTATGGTAAACCTGATTACAGGCCGAAAGAAGCAAAATCAGGGAGATAGACGCTATGTATAAACGTTGAATCACTTGACTGAATCAAAGTAAATTGGCATAATAATAGTAAATGGTAATGCGGATAAAGATTACCTTAAATTATTGGATTTCTTTTAATTTAGACAGTAGAAATGGCCAGTCCGGACGTGTTAACACATATTGAAGATGATGTTTTACTCGATGAAGAAGTAAAGGAAGAGAACGCGTTAATAGTACACAATGATGACGTGAACACTTTCGATTGGGTAATTGAATCGTTGGTTGAAATTTGCAAACACACCTGGGAGCAGGCCGAACAATGCTCTTTATTGATTCACTTTCAGGGAAAATATGCCGTTAAGCACGGCTTATTGGAAAAGCTAAAGCCCATGAAAGATGGTTTAACCGATAGGGGAATTAGTGCAACTATTGAGTAATCCTTTTTTGTATAAACCTAACCGCAAGGAAAACCCCTAGAACGAAAGCAATTAATTCTAACACTAACCCTATGCTAATAAGCGAATTTCCACTATGACCTAAAAAAAGAGTATGATTCAATTTTGCTAGTGCTCCGAGCGTAACCGCAATAACACCCGTAACGATCAATACTACAACCCAAAAAAGAATTCCTCGTTTCATACACTAAATATAAATAATTTATGAAAGATCATGACGTTTTTTGATAAACTTTACTTGTCCTTATTTATAATTTCCCCTTGTGCCAGTTTTCCAACTTACATCTGAGCTTGTTTTTCCGCATCCATCGTTGGCTGAAGCCGATGGTTTTCTTGCTATGGGTGGCGACTTAAGCACCCAAAGGCTGCTATTGGCTTACGAAAACGGCATTTTCCCATGGTACAGTGCAGGCATGCCTATTTGCTGGTATGCGCCCGATCCGAGGTTCGTGCTGTTTCCCGATAAGTTGAAGGTTTCTAAGTCGCTGAGAAAAAGAATAAGCCGTGGAGAATTTGCTGTAACATCAAACAAGGCATTTGGGCGTGTCATTGAAAAATGTCGCACAGCCAAACGGCCCGGACAAGCCGATACATGGATCACAAACGATATGCTCAAGGCCTATACAAAACTACAGGAGCATGGCTATGCCAAATCGGTAGAAGTTTGGAAAGATGACAAGTTGGTAGGCGGACTGTATGGTGTTGAACTGAATAATTGTTTTTTCGGAGAATCGATGTTCCACAAAGTAAGAGATGCCAGCAAGGTTGCTCTTGTTCATCTTGTTAAACAAAACGAATACAAGGTTATAGATTGCCAGGTACACACCAATCACTTAGAGAGTATGGGAGCCGAAATGATTGCATTAGATCATTTTTTGGAAATTATTAAGGAAAATAAATGAGTTTAAAATGAAGTTACAGATCCCGGCATGGTGACCGGGATCTGTAATTCCTGCTAATTGCTTGGCACAATTAAATTTTTAGTAAAGAACAAGGCAACCGCATTGGTCATGAAGTCTCTGTTTTCTTTTTTTGCAAATCCATGGCCTTCATCTTTTGCAAGTAAATACCACACTTGTCCGCCGGCATCCCGTATTTTTTGTACCATCTGCTCACTTTCACTTGCCGGTACGCGCGGATCGTTTGCTCCCTGAATAACAAATAAAGGTTTTTGGATTTTTTCTGCATGGTTTGTGGGAGAAATTTTTTCGAGATGGGCCCGCATTTCAGGATCACGTTCATCGCCATATTCAACCCTTCTGAGATCGCGGCGGTAATCTTCCGTATTCTCTAAAAACGTTACAAAATTGCTTATACCGACAATGTCAACACCACATTTAAGCCTATCGTTGTAGTTGAACATACTGGACAATACCATGTATCCGCCATAAGAACCACCATAAACTGCCACACGGTTTTCGTCCAAATTCGGATGAGCTTTGATCCAATCCAGTAAAGCACCAATATCTTTTACGCTTTCTTCTCTTTTGTACCCGTTATCTAATTGCAAGTAAGATTTACCATAACCGGCAGAACCTCGAACGTTTGGAGCTATAACCGCTATACCCAATTCATTTGTCATAAAGGATGTAAACGAAGAGAAGAAAGGCCTGTGTTGACCCTCGGGGCCTCCATGAATATTGATTACAACGGGTAGTTTACGACCTGTTTCATTTTTTGGCCTGTACATAAAAGCAGGGATCATCCGTTCATCAAAGGTTTTAAATTCTATAAGTTCAGGCTTGGCAAAATTGGTAGTGTTGAGGCCGCCTACCTCACTTTTAGTCCAGCGTTTTACTTTTCCGCTATCCATGTTCAGCACATAAATGTCTCCGGGCGATTGGGTAGAATTTATCACCATTCCCAGCTTATTTTCCGTTGGATGAAAGTTAAGGCCATAGACCTGGCCGGCGGGTAAGCCTTTAATTGCTTTATACTTATAATTTTCGAGGTTTAACGAGTACAGTTTTGATATTCCGCCCTCATTCATGGTAAACACCACTTTCCTACGGTCATCACTCATGGCAAAACCGCCCACATTCCATGGGATTTTATGGGTTATAGGTTTAAATTTTTTCTTAGCCACATTGTAGCTGTAACCTGTATTGAATTCGCCCTCTTTATCCGTGATCACATAAACATTCTCACCTTTGTGATCCCAGGCAACGGCCTGAAAAACACTTTTATCATCCGCATTATTTATTTGTTCCAACTTTTTGGTGGCCATGTCATAAATAAAAGAATTAGACTTATTCGCAGAAATGTATTGAAGCAACAGCAACTTTGAATCATCAGGCGACCAGTCCGAAACTATCCAATAGCCATTACCCTTATCAATCAGGAGTTCGGCTTTTTGGGGGTCATTCATGGATGACACATAAACATCGAATGTCTTTCCGGTTCTTCGTGTACTGGTAAACGCAAATTGATTTCCGGAATTACTCCATGAAATGCCTAGGTTTCTGCTTTCGCCATCCGATACCATGGTTGTTTTGGCTTTTTCAAAATCGTACCAGTATATCTGGTCAAATTCATTGCCTCCAATGTCCTTTAAAAAGAGGAAACCATTATGCTCTTTGTCAGGGCAAAAGCTGCCTCCACCGACGGGTTCATCAAAAAAAGTAATTTGCTGGCGTGCACCCAAGGGTTGCTCCAAATAGTGGAGCTGGCTCACATTGCCAAAACGTGTGCTAATAAGCATTCCGTCTCCGCTCGGGTGCCAATCGCTCAAACTGGCTGATCGTGTATTTTGGTACTGCGCAACTCGCTCCTTGATGTCCAGCGGAATTTCAGGCACATTTTCCATAACAAGGTTGCCCTTTTCAATGCGCTCCTGGCCAAAAGCCAGGGAACAAATTACAGTAATTGATAGCAGAAAGAATAACTTTTTCATGCGAAACTTTTGTTTAAGTAAAGATATGTGATAAAGACGGTGTTACCAGTTCGATGTAACAGTCTTTACCCCATAGTATAAAAGTGTACAAACACTGAAGAGCTTGGTTCTGAAAATCGGATCGCTAAAAAATTTATGTAAGCCCTGAATTTCTTCGCCAAATGGCTTCTCTAAAGCTCTCGTTCACATTATTGAGGGTAGTTAATTAGTTTTAAAGCCTCAATCAAGCACATTATGAAATACCGAAAAGAAGTTGATCTCCTTGGCGAACTTGACATCCCACAAGATGTGTACTATGGAATTCATACACAGCGGGCAATCCGCAACTTTCAAGTATCAAACATCAAAATAGGCGACTTTCCCAGCTTTATTAAAAGTATGGTAATTACAAAAAAAGCATGCGCCCTTGCCAATAAGCAACTGCAAACTATTCCGGCCAAAAAAGCAGATATGGTAATAGATGCCTGCGATGAGATACTCACCAATCTCCCTGATTACTTGCAATACTTTCCGGTTGATGTCTTTCAGGGTGGTGCCGGCACATCGGTTAACATGAACGTAAACGAAGTTATCGCCAACACAGCTTTAGCACTCAACGGCTACGAGTTAGGCAACTATGATGTGCTGAATCCCAATGACCATGTAAACAAATCTCAATCAACCAATGATCTGTACCCGACAGGCTTCCGTGTAGCCATTCACCAATATATGAACCGGTTAATAGTACGACTGAATTATTTAATAGAACAATTTGACAGAAAAGCTATTGAATTCAAAGAGGTAATAAAAATGGGACGTACACAATTGCAAGATGCCGTACCCATGTCGCTTGGTGATGAATTTGCTGCTTGGGCTACCAACCTGAAAGAAGAGATCAAAAACCTTGAAAACAACCGTGATCTAATACTTGAAGTTAACCTCGGGGCAACCGCCATAGGAACAGGTGTTAATGCCCACAAAGATTTCTCCAATGTATCTATAGGCTATTTAAGACAACTCACCCGGGTTGACTTTGTTAAAGCACCAAACCTTATAGAGGCCACTTCCGATTGTGGGGCTTATGTTATGATATCGGGTGCCTTAAAGCGAGCCGCTATAAAGCTTTCAAAGGTCTGTAACGATTTACGTTTACTGTCTTCCGGTCCGCGCTGTGGACTCAATGAGATAAATCTTCCGGAGTTGCAGGCCGGGAGCTCTATAATGCCCGCTAAGGTTAATCCGGTTATTCCCGAAGTGGTTAATCAGGTGTGTTTTAAGGTAATAGGAAACGATATTACCATTGCTTTTGCGGCAGAAGCTGGTCAGTTACAGTTAAATGTAATGGAGCCTGTAATTGCTCAATCGCTTTTTGAATCTATTAAACTGTTGTACAAAGCTTGCACTACGCTGGCCGACAAATGTATTTCGGGCATTACTGCCAACCCCGTACTTACAGAGCAGATGGTACTGAATTCGGTTGGACTGATTACTTATCTAAACCCCTATATAGGACATCGCATGGGCGATGTAATTGGCCAGGAAGCCATTAAAACAGGAAAATCCATCAGGGAGTTGATCCTTGAAAAAGAACTGCTTTCAGAAGAAGAGTTGGACCGGATTTTAAGTATCGAGAACTTAATGCATCCGGTTTACAAAGCTGAGTTGAACAAGGAGTAATATCATTTTAATATTCAAAACATACATTTAAAATTGTTCTTTTGGGTTAGGAATTTTGCGCTTTAAAAATTAACAATTAGGGCCAAGAAGGAAATGAACTGAATTAAAAATTCAAGTATTCCTTGGAAATGAAAAATTTCTGTATTTACATTTGTAGTCTATTACTAATCGTTCTTAAAATATTTATCAAGAAAAGCTGAGGGATAGGCCCTATGAAGCTTTAGCAACCTATCGAACTAATGATGTGGTGCTAATTCCAACTCTACACAAGTGGAGAAAGATAAGTTAGAATTTGTATTAAGTTATTCGAATAAAGATTATTCGATCTAAATATTAAGACTTTCTGGTTATCTGGAAAGTCTTTTTTAATGACTCTTCCTGAGCTGCTTTTGATAATTGTTTGAACACAAAAAAAAACATCATGAGCAGTTTAAAACAAAAAACAAATGCTTTACACGTCGGGCATAACACGGCTTTGACAGAAGGAACAAGGGCTGTTCCAATTTATCAAACTTCATCGTATGTATTTAATGATACCGACCACGCTGCAGACCTATTTGCATTAAAAGAGTTTGGGTATATCTATACCAGGTTAAACAACCCTACGAACGACATACTGGAAAAAAGGTTAGCCTCGGTTGAAGGTGGAATTGGTGCAGTGGTATTTGCGTCAGGTATGTCGGCCATTACCTCAACATTGCTAACCTTGTTAAAAAGTGGCGACCACATTGTTGCTTCAAGCAGTCTTTATGGCGGAACCTATAATTTGCTAAATGTGGCACTGCTAAGATTCGGAATTGAAACAACTTTTGTTGATGCTGATGAATTAGAAAACTTTAGTGGTGCTATTCGGCAAAATACAAGGGCCATATTTATTGAATCCATAGGTAATCCCAAGCTTGATGTGCTTGACATCGCTGGCATTGCCACAATTGCCAGGAAAAACCAAATACCATTAATAGTAGATAACACAGTTGCAACACCGGCATTATTAAATCCTATTGATCATGGTGCAAATATTGTAATTCACTCCCTTACAAAGTTTATTGGCGGGCAAGGCAATTCATTGGGTGGTGCTGTTATAGATGCAGGCACCTTTGATTGGTCGAATGGCAAGTTCCCTGAGTTTACAGAGCCATCACCTGGCTATCATGGTCTGGTTTATCATGAGGCATTAGGAGATATAGCTTTTATAGTTAAGCTTAGGATTGAAGGTTTGAGAAGTTTTGGCGGAGCACTGAGTCCGTATAATGCATTTCAAATAATTCAAGGGCTGGAATCATTGCATGTTCGTATAAAACAGCATTCTAAAAATGCTTTAGATTTAGCGACCTGGCTAGAAGAACTTGATGAAGTGGCCTGGGTCAATTATCCTGGTCTTACAAGTAATAAATACAATCCGTTGGCCCAAAAATACCTGCCCAACGGACAAAGTGGTATTGTAACCTTTGGTTTAAAGGGTGGTTATAATAAGGCTAAAAAACTAGCTGACAGTACGAAAGTGTTTTCCCTATTAGCCAATATTGGTGATACTAAGTCTCTTATCATTCACCCGGCAAGTACCACGCATCAACAGTTAAGTAAAGAAGAGCAACTGAGTACCGGTGTAAGTGATGATTTAATAAGGCTTTCTATTGGTTTGGAGGATATTGAAGATCTAAAAAATGATATTCTGCAAGCTTTAAGTAAATAATACCATTTCTACTTAAAAGATTCACTTTAAAAATTGTTCTTTTTTACCTATACATCTTCATAAAATTTAGCAATAGTTAAGGCTATTCCGAAATTTTCTTCATTGTCTAGCCAAAAAACTCCGGCTTTTTATTCAAGAATCTCTCAAGTAGAACTGGTATAACCTACAATTAAATTCAAATGATATGGCGTGGGCGAAGCCCACGCCATATATCTTTCTGTGAGCGATGTTATTCTTCTCTTGGCTTTGATTTCAACGGCAGCACTCCGGCCATATCGCCAATAACATTTACCAAATCGCTATCAGACGGAACAATGATCTTGGCATTGTCTTTCATAGAAGCTTCAAGCGTTTCTAACTTTTTTAAAAGTTGTGCATTACCCACAAAGTACTTTTCAGCAGCCTCGTTCACTAAACGAATAAACTCCGATTCACCTTCAGCTTCAAGGATCTTGGCTTGTTTAATACCTTCGGCTTTCTTGATCTCTGCGCGCTTTTGACCATCTGCTTCGCGCTCTAAAGCGTTGGCAAAGTCAAGGGCGGCAATTTTCTCGTTCTCGGCTTTTACTACTTTGTTCATGGTGTCCTGTACATCGCGTGGAGGTTCAATTTCCTTAAGTTCTGTACGTACTATCTCCATTCCCCAGTTTTGGGTTTCGGAGCTTAATACTTTTAGTAATTCCTTATTGATACGATCTCGCTCGCTGTTAGCACTTTTCAATGTAAGTGTACCAATAATGTTACGCAAAGTAGTTCGGGCAAGGTTTACAATTTGGTAGCGATAGTCGTTTACATTGTACTGCGAGTTTTTAACGCTTTCCTCATCAGATTTTACTTTAAAATATACCTGAGCATCAACACGTGCATTCAGGTTATCGTTTGTGATAATCTCCTGAGGTTGCGCATCTGTCATTTGCTCTGTAATGTTTACTTTGATCATACGATCAACAAAAGGTATGATCCAGTGCAGACCCGGCATAGCAAATTTTCGATACTTCCCGAAACGTTCAATAATGGCCCTGCGCGTAGGACGTACCATTCTGAATCCGGAAAGAATAAACAGCACTATAAGTGCAATAAGTGGGAAGGATAATATTCCTGTCATGGTTTAATGATTTATTTCAATTAAGAACACGTAATTACTCAATTAAGTTCAAACAAACGTTTGGTTAGGTTTAGCAAGTCGTTAATATGTTACCGGTTAGGAACTGTTTCCATACTATATCTACTCAGTAAACTTATAAGTATTTACTGCTTCGGAGCAGGTGCCCCCATCTTTTCGTTGAGTTCCTGTATATACTCCTGAGTTTCTTTCTCGTTCATAACCTTTATCAGCTCCACATCAAAGATAAGGCAAGCATTAGGGCCAAACTTGGAGCCCTGCGGAGGGTTCATACCATAGGCCAAAGAACCGGGAATAAAGATCCGGTATTTACTACCTTCTGTTGACATGGCCAATCCTTCGTTGAATCCTCTTATCCAACCCTGCGCTCTGTTTATAACTGGCTCCCCGCCACGAGATGAGTCGAACTCTTCGCCGTCAATTGTGGTACCGGTATAGTGGACCAAAACATAATCCTTTTCACCCGGTTTTTTGCCTGTTCCTTCCTCAATAAGCTGGTACTGAAGCCCTGAGTCGGTAACCGTTATGTCGCCCGATTCTTTATTTTTTTCCAGGAAAGCTTTTTCGGCCTCAAAGTTTTTATCAGCCCATTTCTGTTGAGCATTGGACACATAGGTTTGTAAAGCCATATTGGTTTCCATATCGGTTAACAACAGGCTGTCTTCCTGAAAAACCTGGTTAGCCGCTTTTACTAAAACATCATAGTTAACCACATCCATACTAACACCGCTTTGAGAAAGCCCCTGGGCAATATTAGTGGCTATCAACATGGCTTTCTGATCACTATCACTGGCCTTAAGGGCATCAACCAAAACGCCATAGCTGATACTGTCTTCGCCCTGAGCCTTTAATCCCTGAGCAATGTTGGTGCCTAAGGCATAGCTGAATTTCTGACTTTCAGAATCCATATCAACCTTTACGTCCTTCACTTTATAATCTGAGCCGATGGTTTTGCCGCCGGAATTATTGTTTTTACAAGAAAGGAGTGCAGTACATGCAAGTCCTAATACCAAATATTTTATCATTTAATTAAAATTTTCGCGAAGATAGCAATTGTAACATCACAATTCACCCGACTGTTTCAAGTGTTTTGCCGTGTGGTATTAGTTAGCCTTCTGAATCAACATGGACCAATACAATTTTAATAATGGTAGCTATCGGGGCTTTGTTCATTTTACTTCTCACTTCATTTTCATTGACGTTGCCATTGACATTGACATTGACATTGATATTGATATTGAAGTGGATCACCAATCCCACTCATCCTTTTCCATCTCATTCTTCAGGTCTTCAATTTTTCGTCGTTCTTGTTTGGTGGGTCGGCCGGCTCCTCTTTCCCGTTTTTCGGGAGTGTAAAACGATGCTTGCTTAAATTCAGGCATTTCTTCGGGTGGAGTAAGGTCTTCGCAACACTCTGCAGCAATTGAAGCTCCAACTCTTTTTTCGATAAGTTTTAAGGCTTTGAAGACTCTATTTGCATAATTGATCCTTACATGTATTTCTTCACCCACTTCCAACATGTAAGAGGGTTTAACTGCCTGTCCGTTAATCTTTACCTTGCGGCTGTTACATGCGGTAGTGGCTTTGGTCCGGGTTTTATAGAGCCGTATGGCCCACAAATATTTATCGATTCTAACCTTGTTCATTTATTTTCTGTTACGATGCCCTTTTTGCTGCAAATAAAGGATCAAACTCACATACTTCTTCTTTTTCACCAAACCATTTATACCTGTGTTTGGCCACAAAATTGTACACCGCATTTCTTAGAAAAGGAGGAATAATAAAGAATACAGACAGCATTGGCCATGGAAAACGTAGTTTTTTTGCTATTTGCAATGCTGCCGATGAGCGCGTATATACTTTACCGTTAGAAACAAGAACCATTGTATCCAATGCAGTAGAAGATAAGTCGTGCTCTTTTAATACGTTTTTGGCAAAATCTGATTGCAGGGAGTGGTACAGAAACTGATCCGATTTGTCATTCTTATGAACCCAACGAACCGACCGGTCGCACAGATTACATACGCCATCAAATAATATTATGGATTTACTTTCGTCCACGGTTCAAAACTACATTCTAAAACCGGGCTGAGGTCATCCAAACCTGTTATTGTATCTCTTAGGTGGGATTTTTACACTTCGGTATTCACGCTGTTTGCGTACATTATCCATAAAGCTTTTGATCTTAGGGAAACGCACTTTAAAGTATAATCCGGCAAAAATTCCGAAAATAAAGCCTCCTATATGGGCCCACCAGGCAATCCCGCCACCTTGTACTTTATCCATATTTACATTGGCCAATACGGCCAAAAATTGTTGCCCAATCCACAGTCCAAGAAACAACCAGGCTACCAATCGAAAGGTGAAGAGTATGGCCCAAAGTTTTATTCTTGACCCTGGAAACATCACAAAATAAGCACCGAGCACCGCAGCTATAGCACCGCTCGCTCCAACCATAGGTGTACAATCGCCTCCTGATCCGAGGTAGGTGTGGGCTAATACCGCTGTTATACCGCCCAAAAGATAAAAGATGATAAATCGGATATGACCAATTGTCGATTCAATATTATCGGCAAATACCCAAAGAAACAGCATATTACCTATAATGTGCCAGATGCCTCCGTGCAGAAACATACTGGTAATAGCTGTAAACCAATCTGTACCCGCCTTTAACTCACAGGGATCGCCTGCATAGATGTTATAAAAAGCTTTAACGGCATCCTCTCCCTGAAACATAATGGGAAGCTGGATGAAAAGAAACACTAAAACATTAATGGCAAGAAAGGCGTACGTAACGTACGGAAAAACACCTCCTTTAACATTGTCGTCACCAATTGGAAACATATAGTGATTTGCTTTAAAAGTACGCGTAAAAAAGCCATAAACAAAAAACGGCGGTGCCTAAAAAGACAACCACCGTTTTATACTATCCCCCTCCATTTTTGGATAATACAAATATTTATTTGCTTGTTGGCTAAAAGCAAGTATTATGCCAAAACAGAGTCGGGTTTAATCAAATTCTTCGCTACTAAATATTCCGCAATTTGTACAGCATTGGTTGCCGCACCTTTACGCAAATTATCGGCCACAATAAATAAATTTAGGCTGTTTTCCAGTGATTCATCGCGTCGTATTCTTCCCACAAAAACTTCATCTTTTCCGTGGGCCAGCGATGGCAGCGGATATACGTTTTCTTCAGGGTTATCTAATATCGTAACACCTTTTGCATCTGCAAGGAGTTGACGAACTTCATCCAGTTCAAACTCTTTTTCCAAGGTAATATTAACAGCTTCTGAATGGCCACCCACTACCGGCACCCGAACACATGTTGCCGTAACCGCAATGTCGTCATCGCCAAGTATTTTGCGGGTTTCATTCACTAACTTCTGTTCTTCTTTGGTATAACCGTTTTCCAGAAACACATCGCAGTGCGGCAAACAATTTAAGTCTATAGGGTGCGGATATGCCCTGTCGCCGTTTTTCCCTTCACGTTCGTTCATTAATTGCTCTTTGGCCTTAACACCCGTTCCTGTTACACTCTGATAGGTTGCAATTACCAGACGAACCAATCCGTACTTTTCGTGCAAAGGAGCCAACACCATTACCATTTGAATCGTTGAGCAATTCGGATTGGCTATGATCTTATCCTCTTCGGTAAGCAGATGGGCATTGATCTCAGGCACGATCAATTTCTTGCTCTCATCCATTCTCCAGGCCGATGAATTATCAATAACCACACAATCTTTCCTGGCAAAGGCCGGTGCCCATATTTTGGATACGCTGCCACCCGCCGAAAATAAAGCAATATCCGGTTCGGCAGCAACACCATCTTCCATGGATATCACCTTTACAGCCTTGCCTTTAAACATCACTTCTTTACCCACAGAACGTTCCGATGCAACCGGAATTAATTCGGAAACAGGAAAATTCCTTTCTTCCAAAACCCTTAACATTACCTGGCCAACCATACCGGTGGCTCCTACAACCGCTATTTTCATTTTAACAAAGAATTATATACATTAGACGGGGTAAAAATACGTAATGCGGTTGATTACTATTGCCTTGCTGTCTCTTCTTTTTATTCCAATACGGGCACAATTGGTTATAAACGAGTTATTGCCCGACCCAAGTCCGCAAGTTAGCCTGCCCAACGCCGAATTTATTGAACTGTATAACGCCGGAATCACAACCGTTGATCTTACCGGCTACACCATATCAGACCCAACGAGAACCGGCACTTTACCTGCATTTCAACTGGCAGCCGGCAGTTATGTTATCCTTTGCGATGACGATGATATTGCACTCTTCACACCTTTTGGTGATGTGTTAAGCCTTTCCAATTTCCCAACATTGAACAACTCAGGCGATGAAATTGAATTACATGACAATAATAACATGCTGTTAGATGCAGTACGCTATACTACAGCGTGGTACAACGATGCACTAAAAGATAACGGTGGTTGGACACTTGAGCGAATAAACCCACTAAACGACTGCGATGAGAAAAGCAACTGGACAGCTTCGAGCAATAGCACGGGCGGCAGCCCCGGTGCTGAGAACAGTGTTTTTGACAATACCTTTTTCGATAACTCAGCCTTCTCAATAAGTTATGTTGAGGCTGTTCAGCCAAACCTCATAACTATTGGTTTTACTAAAAAGCCGGATGTTTCACAGGTCGGCTCAGGTACATTTCAGGTAGATGGCGGAATTGGTGGTTTGGTTAACTGCACTCCCAACTCAGATGGAAAAACGCTCTTTTGCGAGATTACAAGCGTTTGGCAGGGAAACCAATTGTATTCACTTACTATTTCAGGGCTTGATGATTGTAATGGAAATACTTTAGACAACTCGCCTTTTTCTTTTGGCATACCGGTTAAACCCTCTGCTAAGGACCTTGTTATCAATGAAATATTGTTTAATCCGGTTAGTGGCGGAAGTGATTTTGTTGAACTGTTCAATAGAAGTGAGAATATTATTTCCATTGATGGACTAACCATACTTGAATTAGATCCGCTTACAGATGCTGTAGAAGATTTTGTACGCATTGAACAAACCAACAAACTGATCTTACCCGGAGAATATTGGGTTTTTACAGAAGATCCGGCACATATAGAAAGCACCTACCAAACCACAGACATAGACAAAGTTGTGGATGTTTCCTTGCCAAATTATCCTGATGATGAAGGTGTTGTAGCCGTGCTAAACAGTTCGCTCGACACGCTGGACAAGGTGAGCTATAGCAGTAATTGGCATTTCGATCTTATATCGGATGAGAACGGTGTTTCGCTTGAAAGGCTGGACCCTTCAGGTGAAAGCAATTTGGCTAACAATTGGCATAGTGCGTCGTTCACAGTTGGTAATGCCAGTCCAACTTTAAAGAACTCTCAGTTTTTTGTACAAGCACCAAATGCAGATCAATTTGAAATATCTCCTGCTGCTTTTACGCCAGATGGCGATGGAATGGATGATTTTCTTTCCATCAACTTTAATTCTTCCTTAATTGGCCAGGTAGCTACTATTGAAGTATTCAACATCCGCGGCAACCCGGTTCGTAAGCTGGTGAACAATCAACTGCTGGGCAACAATAATTTCATCCGTTGGGATGGCCTTAATGATAATGGCGAACAACTGCCCATTGGTCATTACATTGTAGTTATCTCCTTGTTTGATAGTTCCGGAAATACTACATCGTACAAGGAAAAAGTAACGCTTAGCAGAAGGCAATTTTAAATTTAACTCTCACCTGACAGGTCTAATCCCGTCATTCTATAAAGAAGGTAAGGTGCGATCATTCTCCCCAAATCAACATTTTGCAACAGCCTGACCAATCCAACCTGACAGGTCTAATACCGTCATTCTATAAAGAAGGTAAGGTGCGATCATTCTCCCCAAATCAACAATTTGCAACAGATTGACCAATCCAACCTGACAGGTCTGATACCGTCATTCTATAAAGAAGGTAAGGTGCGATCATTCTCCCCAAATCAACAATTTGCAACAGATTGACCAATCCAACCTGACAGGTCTGATACGTCATTCTATAAAGAAGGTAAGGTGCGATCATTCTCCCCAAATCAACAATTTGCAACAGCCTGACCAATCCAACCTGACAGGTCAAAACCGTTATTCTATAAAGAAGGTAAGGTGCGATCATTCTCCCCAAATCAACATTTTGCAACAGCCTGACCAATCCAACCTGACAGGTCTGATACCGTCATTCTATAAAGAAGGTAAGGTGCGATCATTCTCCCCAAATCAACATTTTGCAACAGATTGACCAATCCAACCTGACAGGTCTGATACCGTCATTCTATAAAGAAGGTAAGGTGCGATCATTCTCCCCAAATCAACAATTTGCAACAGATTGACCAATCCAACCTGACAGGTCTGATACGTCATTCTATAAAGAAGGTAAGGTGCGATCATTCTCCCCAAATCAACAATTTGCAACAGCCTGACCAATCCAACCTGACAGGTCAAAACCGTTATTCTATAAAGAAGGTAAGGTGCGATCATTCTCCCCAAATCAACATTTTGCAACAGCCTGACCAATCCAACCTGACAGGTCTGATACCGTCATTCTATAAAGAAGGTAAGGTGCGATCATTCTCCCCAAATCAACATTTTGCAACAGATTGACCAATCCAACCTGACAGGTCTGATACCGTCATTCTATAAAGAAGGTAAGGTGCGATCATTCTCCCCAAATCAACATTTTGCAACAGCCTGACCAATCCAACCTGACAGGTCTAATACCGTCATTCTATAAAGAAGGTAAGGTGCGATCATTCTCCCCAAATCAACATTTTGCAACAGATTGACCAATCCAACCTGACAGGTCTGATACCGTCATTCTATAAAGAAAGTAAGGTCGATGATTCTCCCCAAATCAACAATTTGCAACAGATTGACCAATCCAACCTGACAGGTCTGATACCGTCATTCTATAAAGAAGGTAAGGTCGATGATTCTCCCCTACTTAACAATTTACAACAGCCTGACCTGTCAGGTTAGATGGCTTTCCTATTTTTGCACCTTAATTATTTAAGTGCAACAACTAACAGATCAAGAACGACAACGACGAGAAAACCTGAAGGCTATACGTGAACTGGGTATCGACCCTTTTCCGGCTGCGGAGTATTACGTTACACATTCAGCAGAAGAAATATTGAAGGGCTTTGATAACAATCCTGACAATTATTTAGATGTGTGCCTGGCCGGCCGGATAATGAGCAAACGCATTATGGGTAAAGCCTCTTTCGCTCAACTTAAAGATTCCACCGGGCGAATTCAGCTCTACATTAACCGGGACGAAATTGCTCCCGGTGAAGACAAAACATTGTACAATACTTTATTCAAGAAATTGTTGGATATCGGTGATTTTATAGGTGTAAAAGGCCATGTTTTCAAAACTAAAGTGGGTGAAACTTCCGTACATGTAAATGAGTTGGTTTTGTTAAGTAAGTCGCTTAGGCCGTTGCCCATTGTTAAAACCGATGCCGAAGGCAATGTGCACGATGCCTTTACCGATCCGGAATTGCGTTACCGTATGCGCTATGTAGATCTGGTGGTGAATGATGAGGTTAAAAAGGTGTTTTTGGCCAGAACCAAGGTCATTGACAGTATGCGTTCTTTCATGAACAAATCGGGATACCTTGAAGTAGAAACACCTATTTTACAACCCATTCCCGGCGGGGCCGCGGCCCGGCCGTTCATAACACACCATAACAGTTTGGATATTCCGTTATACCTGCGTATTGCTGATGAACTCTATTTAAAAAGGCTTATTGTAGGTGGCTTTGACGGCGTGTATGAGTTTTCAAAAGATTTCAGGAACGAAGGCATGGACAGAACCCACAATCCCGAGTTCACTATGTTGGAATTGTACGTGGCTTATAAAGATTATAATTGGATGATGTCTTTTACCGAGCAAATGCTTGAAAGGGTAGCCGTAGATCTGTCTAACGGAACTAAAATACATGTCGGTGGTAAAGAGATCAATTTCAAAGCTCCCTATCCGCGTGTAACGATGTACGAAGCCATTAAAAAGTATGCCGGCGTTGATGTATCGGGCAAATCAGAGGAAGAGATAAGAGCTATATGTAAGGAGATCCATGTAGATGTGGATGATAGTATGGGTAAAGGAAAGATGATTGATGAGATATTTGGCGAAAAATGTGAGGCAAACTTTATTCAGCCCACTTTTATTACCGATTATCCTGTGGAGATGTCGCCACTGTGTAAGAAGCACCGCAGTGATCCGGAACTTACGGAGCGTTTTGAACTAATGATAAACGGACAGGAAATTGCAAACGCTTACAGTGAGTTAAATGATCCTATAGATCAACTTGAACGTTTTAAAGAGCAAACCAAGCTTATGGATCGTGGTGATGATGAGGCCATGTTCATCGATATGGACTTTGTGCGCTCGCTGGAATATGGAATGCCACCGACATCGGGGCTGGGAATTGGCATTGACAGGCTGGTGATGTTGCTGACAGGACAGGAATCGATTCAGGAAGTATTATTCTTTCCGCAGATGAGACCTGAAAAGTTTAACGAAACATCAACACCCGAATTGGCCGATAATGAACAGGCAATATTAGATATCATTTCAAAAACCGGCTCCATAGATTTAAACGTGCTAAAGGAAGCGGCAGGTTTGTCTAACAAACAATGGGACAAAGGCATCAAAGGCCTTAGAAAGCATGGATTGGTTAAAGTTACAAAGCAGGAGAACTCTTTGATCGTAGAATCTATTCAATAAACCAAAACAAAATTAAATGGAACTCATAGATAATTTGAATGAAGTTGCCGTTCGTGAAATGGCCAATGAGACCGGTAAACGTGAGTTTAGGATAGGCGATTACATTTCCAAAGCCTTTGAATTTACCAAGGCACACCTGGGCACTTTGGTTGTAATTAATCTGGTTTATTTTCTGTTAGTTCTATTGCTAACCCTTACTTTGGTTGGCATGTTAGCCCTGCCGGCTTTAACCTTCGGGTATGCCGAGATCACTAGAAAACTTAACAAAGGCGAACAGATACAAACATCTGATCTATTTAGTGGTTTTGACCATTTTGGTAAACTCCTGCAGGTTGGCCTGCTATACTTTTTGGTCTTCTTGATAATAGCCCTTCCAATACTTATTGCAGCAATAGCTATGGGTCTTTTTGCCAATCAGGGTGCCGAGGAGTTTGCCGGTTTTTTTGCCGCCGGAATGATCCTTCTTTACATACCGTTATTCCTTTTGGCCTATGCCTTCCAAACCTGGTTTGCCGTTGTACCGCACTTTGCCGTTTATGGCAATATGAGTGCATTGGATGCTTTTAAAAACAGCTTCCGCTTCACAAAAAAGAATTTTTGGTACTGGCTGCTTTTACTAATAATTGGCGGATTTATGGCTTCTTTGGGCATTTATGCCTGCTACATTGGTGCCATTTTTACCATTCATGCCCTGCCTATGATCAAAGCTGTTGCCTTTTTCGATCAGTTGGAAGGGAAAATTGAAAGCGTAAATCCGGAAAATTATTCCAATTAAATACCTTGTAATCCTTATCTTGTAACTTTACGGAGGGATGAAATTAATTCAGGATCAATTTTCTGTTCAGTCTGAAACGTACGCCCAACACAGGCCTACGTATCCGAAAGCTATATACGATCATATTTTAAAGTTTGTTGAAACACGTGATGCAGCCTGGGATTCGTGTACGGGTAACGGACAGGCTGCCTACGATCTTAGTCCGCACTTTACTTCAGTTTTTGCCAACGATGTAAGTAAAAATCAATTGGACAACGCTATGCACGCCGACAATACTTATTACTTTGTTTGTCGGTCAGAGCATACTCCTTTTCAAACAGGACTTTTTAACCTCATTACCGTGGCCCAGTCCATTCATTGGCTTGACTTTGACTCCTTTGCCGAGGAAGTATTGCGTACATCGGCACCTAATGCCATCCTCGCTATTTGGGGCTACAGCATTCCAAGAGTTGATGTTAATACCGATGACTTAGTTGACACACTTTATTTCCGAACTACGAACAAATACTGGTCTCAGGAAAGAAGGTACGTTGATACAAAGTACAGGAGCATTCAATTGCCTTTTGAGGAGCTGGATTATAAAGAATTCGACCATACCATTCAGTGGACAAGGGAGGAACTTACGGGTTATTTAACTTCCTGGTCGGGTGTACAGAACTATATAAAAGACAAAGGAGAAGATCCGGTACAAAAAGTAGAAGCGAGAATGAAGAGTTTTTGGCGCAATGAAACACCAAAAGAGGTAAAGATGCATTTGTTCCTACGAGTTTACAAAGTGCGTTAATCCTGATTTTCCGGAACAATTACCCTCCGCTTGCCCACTGCATCAACCAGGCGCAAATTAAAGCCCCGTAAGTTCCAAGGGCATAGCCGAGAACGGCCATTAATACTCCTACCGGTGCAAGGCTCGGACTAAAAGCACTGGCCACTACCGGTGCACTGGCTGCACCACCAACATTGGCCTGGCTGCCAACAGCAACAAAAAAGAAAGGTGCTTTAATGATCTTGGCAGTCACCAGTAACACGGTTACATGAATGGCCATCCAGATCAATCCGACCGCAAACAAACCCAGGTTTTTGAACACTTCGCCTAAATTCATTTTCATGCCGATAGTGGCCACCAAAATCCAAATAAATATCGTTCCCCACCGGCTGGCACCAACTCCCTCTAACTTTTTAAATCGGGTAAAGCTCAGAATTAAGCCCAGTGTAGTGGCAATAACTATCAACCAAAAGAATTTGGAGAGCAGTGAAGTTAATCCGGCTTTTTCCAGAGCAGGCCGCACGGGCTCCAGGGCAGGAACAATAAGATCAGCACCGAGATGACCTAAAGCAACGCCTCCAAACGCTATGGCAAATAGCATGAGCAATTTGGTGACTGTTGGCATTTCTTCCACCTTTGCCCGGTAGTCGGCAACCCGTTGTTTAAGATCGGTTATGGCTGAGTTATCAGCTTTGAGCTTTATATCTAACTTATCACTGATGCTGGTACCATAGAGCAAAAAACCCATCCATATATTGGCAACAACCACATCCACTACTATCATAGTCCCGAACAGGTTATCGGGCACTTCGAAGATCTCCTTCATGGCCGTTTGGTTGGCTCCGCCGCCTATCCAACTGCCGGCAACGGTGGAGAGGCCCCGCCAAAGCTGGTCAGGTGTAACACCGCCAATGAGATCCGGGGCTATTTTGCTTACAATGAGTAAAGCAATAGGCCCGCCCAATACAATACCAATAGTAGCTGCAAAAAACATGATCAATGCTTTGGGGCCAAGACGTAGTATTCCTTTCAAATCAATACTAAGGCAAAGCAATACCAAACTGGCCGGCAGTAAATACCGTGATGCCACATGGTAGAGTTTTGATATGCCGGGGTCGGCCAGGTTTAACGGCCAATTAAGCAGTGCCGGAATAAAATAAGCCAGCAACAGTGCAGGTACAAAGCGGTAAAACTTTTGCCAAAAAGCTGATTTAAGATGAGATGTGTAGAAAATGGCGGCAAGGATGATGAGTAAAAGTCCTAGTACAATGGCATCGTTGGTAAAGACAGGCTGCATAAACTAATTTACTTAAAAGCGAAAGATAGCCTATATTTGTTAATGCCCAAGTCCTAAAAATGAATAAAGTTTCTGCTTTAGTACTTCTTCTGAACCTGATGCTGACCACCCTGCTTTCTCAGGCGCAAACTTCCAGGCAGGCCGATTCGTTATTAAACATTTTGGCAACTCAGGATGATTCCGCCAAAGCGATAACCTTATCCAGGTTGGGCGATGAAGCCTTTAACAAAAAAAGAACGGCTTGTACTACAAATGATGATGGAAGAAACATCGGGCAATGAAATAGCAAAAAGCCTTAATTTAGGATTAGGTCAAGTGGAAGTTTTACGAAAATGCATTTACAATAAAACACAATCACACGGGCCAATTGGGCTGGCTAAAGCGGCCTACAAAATGGGCGTTCTAAAAACTAAGATATGAATTATGTAAGGATTGGAGTTATTACATTTGACAGACGGAGAAGATAATTCGATGAAAAAAAATAATTTTATACGGCTCGTCGCACTACTCGCCATTGTAGCTCTCTTCGCATTCCGTATGTACAACTCCAAACAGCAGAAAAAAGCGCGCGAAGAACAGCAACAAATGATCAATGACCTGGCCAATCAACAATTAAAAGACAGAGTTGAACGCGATAAGCAACAGCAGGAAGACTTCATGCAACAGATGAATGAAGATGCCATGAATAACATTGATTCCATTCAGCAAGGTCTCGATGAGGTAGGAGTTAACCTCCGCAAGCGGCAGGAAGAGTTTCACCGGAAGATGGATTCCATCCAAAATGAATAAACGAGCGAATCGTACAATTTTCTGATTTTCCCATATAATACTTTGGCACCAAAGAGGTTATGAAGTATTGCATGTGCCTGATATTAGCTTGTATCCTTCCGTTATTCGAATTAGCCCGGGAGTTAGATGAATTAGATGACCTGGCTCAAAAATTAATTGAAAATTACCACATAAAAGGTATTGGCGTTGTCGGGGTAAAGGATGGGAACGTGGTCTATAAAAAAGGATTTGGTGCCAGGGATGAAGGGCGGCCTTTTACTAATAACACAAACTTTTACATTGCTTCACTCACAAAGGCTTTCATTGGGCTGGAACTCGCCAATTTAGTTAGCAGCGGTAAGCTTAATCTGGACGATCCAATAACCAAATACATTCCGCAAAGCTATTGGCCCACAGGCAAAGGTATTTCGAGAATCACGGTTAAAGATTTTGTCACTCATTCTCACGGTTTATCTAATGATGGTCTCGCTTTCAGGACATCGTACACCGGCCAATATCCCAAAGACCTTCGGCTACTTCTGAGGCATACTACAGAAAGAGAACCGAGAGAGGAAGGCACTTTCCATTATTCCAACTTCGGTTACCTGGTTGCGGGAATGATCATTGAAAAACTAACCGGTGAAACCTGGCAAGAGCGACTCGAAAAACTAACGGAATCCCTGGGTTTGAATGGTACTGTTGCTAAAATACCGTGTAAAGAATTGGCCCAACCATTTGGAATGCATTCCGGTAAAATATTGCCCCTCGAAAAAACGAACAATACACTACATGCAGCCGGTGGATTGTATTCTACACTTAACGACATGGGGAAGTTTCTGCAGTACCTAACCGAAAGTGACCACAAGTCCACAGCCAACAAATTGTACTTTAGCCCATTAACCGAACATGAAGACAGCTTTGGACCACTCACTATGCATGGTTACGGTTTGGGTTGGAACTTTGGCAAATTTTTGGGTGAGGCCTTCAATTTTCATACGGGTAATTTTCCGGGCAGTGCCAGCTATATATCATACATGCCTGATAAAAAAACAGGTGTTTACGTCTTTGTAAACAATAGCGACAACGGTTTATATGCCGCATTGTTATTGAACTTGATGTTCCATGCAATTGTAAATGAGAGCCCGGCAAAGGACAATATTCTGCAAATGGGCTTAGGACTTCTTTCGCAACAATCAGTAATTAAGGAGAAGGAAAGCTTAAATGAAATTTCAGTAAAAGATTTTAAACACAAGTTTAAAGGAAAATACTATAATGCAATGTATGGAACTCTAAGGATCAAAAAGAAAAAAGGGAAATACATCATGAAAATGGGAGACTTGAAAAGCCCGCTCTATAAGTCAGATTCAGGCGACAGTTTTTTAATTGAGTTGATCCCAGGCAAAATTGAGCAGTTTCAGATAAACAGTACGAACAATAGAATTTCACTTTCCTACGAAGACTACGGCAGCTTCTATAGATCACGAAAAAAATAGCAGATAGTGCAAGGAATAGAAAATTATATCGGCTTCCTGCTAGCAGGCATATTACTGAATCTTACGCCCGGAGCAGATTCCATATATATCTTCACCCGGAGTATTGCACAAGGCAATAAAGCGGGTGTTTATTCGGTATTAGGTATTTCTACTGGTGCATTTATCCATGTCATTGCAGCAGGTATAGGGTTATCGGCCCTACTGGCACAGTCTGCCGCAGCCTTTAATATTGTTAAATACTTAGGCACGGTTTATTTGGTGTACTTAGGTATTAAAATGCTTAGTGGCTCATCTTCATTGCTAGAAACAGATCGCACCATCCCGGAGGAGAAAGAGAACAGCAAAATTTACTGGCAGGGATTTTTCACAAATCTTTTGAATCCTAAAGTGGCCTTGTTCTTCCTTTCTTTTCTTCCCCAATTTATCAAACAAGATTACGTAAACAGTGCCATACCATTTTTAATATTGGGTGGAACATTCCTGGTCACCGGAGCAATATGGGGTTTCGTTCTGGTACATGCTGCGTCATATTTTACATCAACGTTGCGCAAACGTCCTAAAGTAGAAACTGTCCTAAAAAAGATCGGTGGTGCAGTTTTTATTGCCCTAAGTATTCATTTGCTGTTCAATAAAATATCAAACAACTAATCAAATGCTTAATAGATTGGATTGTCTGATTTTGGTTCTTGTGATTCTAGGAACGTCATGCAAGAATAAAACTTAAACTGAAACGCTCAACGCCATCAATTCGGAATTTGTTGGACTACGCTATGAGGGAAAATATGCACAGGACTCCATCTTCTCGAAAAAACTACGCAACCGGATAGATGATGCTCGTAAAGAAAACAACGAAGAGCTGGTAACGCAGCTAACGAAGATTGCTGTTGAGTGGAATTTGCTGAGGGGAGAAACCAGTGTTGAACAATTACGTGCTCTATACGAACCAAACATGGATGAAGAAGACGCTGATTACCAATGGTTTTCTGCATTCCAAGATGTTAATAACGGAAACGCAGATGATGCCATCACCACATTGAATGGAATTAATGATAATCCTAGATCGTTAATTGCGTTAAAATCGAATTGGTTGTTGGGATATATTTACGAAGAATTAGAACAGGATTCACTGGCAATAAACCACTATAAAAAAGCAATCGAAAAAGGCCCGATACCAAACTATATTGATTACTACCTGGAATCCGTTTATCATTATGGCAATATGCTCTATCAGAACAATGAAATCGATGGATCGAAAGAACTGTATCAAAAGGCACTGAACGAATCTCTAAAGTTCAAGGTTAGGCGTTTGGTACCTTTTGGCTATTATCATCTGGCAAAGGTGGCTGAAGCATCCGGAAAGCAAGAAAAAGCACTTGACTATTATAACAAGTCTGTCAATTATTTTACTGATGAATTGAATACACCGGATCATTTTATGATCGGTTTCATAAATAGAAAAATTAAAACTTTGGAAAAATAAAGATTGATTTATGCCACCTTCCCGGCTTTAAGTAATTCCAGAAAAGCTTTTGGAGAATACCTTGTGACAGATTTGAATTCTCTTATAAAATGTGACTGATCATAGTAGCCCAAATCGTAGGTTAGGTCGGTTAATGAGCCTTCATAGCCTGACTTCATAATTTCAACCGAATAACCCACTCGCTTCAATTTGCAGTACTCTTGAGGAGAAGTCCCGACTTCGACATTAAAGCGCTTACGGAATTGAGCCGAACTTAAAAACGCTTTGCCTCGCAGTTCCTCTACGCCAAGAAAACCATTGGAATGCTCAATAGCTACAAGTACATTTTTTATCTCACTATAGGAAATCGGTTTATACAAGCTTGAAAGAAAATGTTCAAGCCGGGCCAATAATTCATTTGGTTCGCCTTCCTGAAAAGTTTCTATAAGCTGCTCATCTACAGTTAATGTTTTGCCCGTTATCTGGTTCTTGATCGTGTGAGCTCCACGACTAAGAAAATGCCTTGCCCTGCCTGCTTTAAAATTAATGGAATAATAACCTTGGGCGTTTTTACCCGGGTAAATGCCATAAAGCCGGGAATGAAGGCCGGCTATAAAAAAAAGCGGCCATGACCGTTTCTTACCTATAGCATTGTCGCTAAAACTACCTCTTCTGAAAAAGATCTCCACCGTACCTCGAGGAATGTAAAAATTGGGTTGGGTAGATTGAACAGAATGATAATACAAACTCTCAAGATAATCTGGCAGTATCTGAGGTTCGTACACTTGCTTGCCATTTAATACACTCAATGTGTCCATCTTTTAATTAGACTACGCAACATCATTGAGGTTACGAATTCACTATACTTTAACAATAATTAAGAAACCGGGATCAACCTAAATTACACTTAAGCTTCCTTCCATGATATGGCTTGATTCTTAAACAACGAAAGCGTTATGCCTGCCTAAATCTAAACAGATATGAGCAATTTTGTCATATCCACCTTCTCTCCCACAATCCCTTCCAACGCATCTGCCGAAATACGCTCCTGCGTCATGCTGTCACGCTCCCGTATGGTAACCGTATTATCCTCCAAAGTCTGATGGTCAACCGTAATACAGAAGGGTGTTCCAATAGCATCCATTCTTCTATAACGACGGCCAATGGCATCCTTTTCTTCGTAGAAACAGTTGTGTTTTAGTTTTAAACTATCAAAGATGTTTCTTGCTTTCTCCGGTAGTCCGTCTTTTTTCAGTAATGGCAGTACAGCCACTTTTGTTGGTGCCAGGCTTGGCGGAATGTTAAGCACCACCCTGCTGCCTTTCTCCAATTCTTCCTCTTTAAAGCTGCTGCTCAATACCGATAGGAACAACCTGTCTAATCCGATGGATGTTTCTACTACATAGGGCACATAGTTTTTGTTTAACTCAGGATCGAAGTATTGCAGTTTCTTACCGCTCAATTCCTGATGATTGCCTAAATCAAAATCTGTGCGCGAGTGAATACCCTCCAATTCTTTAAACCCGAACGGAAATTCAAACTCAATATCACATGCAGCATCTGCGTAGTGCGCTACCTTCAAATGATCGTGGAAACGGTATTTTTCCGTTCCGAGGCCAATCGCGTGATGCCATTTCAAGCGGGCATCCTTCCAGTATTCGTACCATTTCATTTGGTCCCCGGGGCGAATAAAAAACTGCATTTCCATTTGCTCAAACTCGCGCATTCTAAAAATAAACTGGCGAGCCACGATCTCATTGCGGAAAGCTTTACCAATCTGCGCAATACCGAACGGAATACGCTGACGGTTGGAGTTCACAACATTCAAAAAGTTGACGAATATTCCCTGAGCGGTTTCAGGCCTTAGGTATAGCTTGCCTTCTTCGCCGGCAATGTTGCCGAGTTGCGTGTTGAACATGAGATTAAACTGACGTACATCTGTCCAGTTTTTACTTCCCGAAACCGGACCGGCAATTCCGAGATCTTCGATGAGTTGTTTGAATCCGGGCCAGTCTTCATTGTCCATAACTGTTTTCAGTCGCTCTTTTATTTCGGCTATCTGTCCGGCACGGCGTTTTACATTCGGATTGGTTTCTCTGAACATTGCTTCGTCAAAATCAGCACCAAACCGCTTGTGTGCCTTGTCCACATCCTTTTGAATTTTTGCTTTGATCTTTTCGATGTGTTCTTCCACCAACACATCGGCGCGGTATCGCTTTTTGCTGTCTTTATTATCAATCAATGGGTCATTAAAAGCATCGACATGGCCGCTGGCTTTCCAGGTTAGTGGGTGCATAAAAATAGATGCATCTATCCCAACTATGTTATCATGCATTTGTACCATAGCTTTCCACCAATACTGCTTTAGGTTATTGCGCAGCTCCACGCCGTTTGGACCATAATCGTAAACAGCTCCAAGGCTGCCATAAATTTCACTACTTGGAAACACAAAGCCATACTCTTTTGCATGTGCTATAATCTTAGGAAACAGATCTGAACTCATGGCCGCAAAGATATTTCAAAGCAGTAAACGGTTTATAGAGTTTATGGAGTTTATAGAGTTGGGTAACTTGCGTCTTATAAACCAATATTATAAACTTAAATGAAACAACCTCTCGTAAACCCTATAGCCATTGAAGGAAATGAGGAACTGCAAAAGTTGGTAGAGCTCTACAACGAAACTTTGGGTTTTTGTCCTAACAGTGTGCTGACGATGCAAATCAGGCCCGATATTGCCAACGCCTTTGTAATGCTCAATGATGCGGTAATGGCCAACCACGGCAAAGTGACCAGTGCCTTAAAGAGGCTGATCGGTTATGTGTCGAGTAATGTGGCCGGTTGCCGGTACTGCCAGGCTCATACCATTAGGGCCGCTGAGCGTTACGGTGCAAGTCGTGAGCAGTTGGAGAATGTTTGGACGTATAAAACACATCCGGCTTTTGATGATGCGGAGCGTGCTGCCCTGGCTTTTGCATTTGCCTCTTCCACCATACCCAATAAGGTTAATGACGAAATTGCCGACAACCTGCGCAAATATTGGGATGACGGTGAAATTGTAGAAATGCTCGGAGTAATAGGTCTGTTTGGCTATCTCAACCGCTGGAATGACAGTATGGGCACAGAAATGGAGGAACCAGCAATTGACTCAGGCAAAGAGTTCTTAGCTAAGGATGGCTGGGAAGTTGGGAAGCATGGGTATTGACCTTTCAAGGCCGGCCTACGAGCCGGCATCTAACTTTATACAGATCTCGGGTCGATGCCCGCGATTGTAGCACTCCGTGTACAACGGATAAAACTACTTTCCCATTCCCTTGAAATGGTCGTCTTTATGCGCAAACAGCACATTAAAGGTGGTTAAACTGCCATAAGCCCTCGAGATATATTGCTGCAGGTGTATCTTTTCTTCTTCGTTTAGCTTTTCGTGGTTATTGATGTTTTGCTCCAAAACACGCAGCTTCTCCCTAACGGAAGTGATTTTTTTAAAGAAGGTTTCCATAGGCACTTCTTTGCCTTGCATCGTTTCATCTTCGGGGTGTAGTACTACCTTCCCGCCTTCCCACTTATTGGCCAGTTTAAAGGGTTTGTCAAAAAATCCGTGTTTGTACAAGGCTTCTTCAAGGGCATCGGCAATATCTTCCAAAGAATAATCCGGCCCTCCGGAGGCAACTGCATCCACGGCTTCCAACCCTTCAAATGTTTTGCTTATTTCGTTTACTTCTTCGCTATTCTGAAAGTAGATCTTGTAAAAATCATCTTCCTGGTCAACTATTACTCCTTGTCCGAATGATGAATGTTTTATGATGGAGCCTATACCGTATGCCATATGCTATTTTTCCCCAAATATAGTTGTACAGCCTTATATCCTGTTCTCAGCGTTAATGGAGTTTTCCATAGGGCTATACGCCAGGTAGCCATCGTAAATTGATAACTATCTTTGCGCCGAATGGAGCAAATACTTTCTAAAATAGAAGAGGTTCGGGAGGCAATAAAAGCGGTTGAGATTGCATCGGTTGAGCAGTTAGAAGCTTATAGAATTGAGTTTATTGGCAGTAAAGGCAAAGTAAAAGCACTGTTTGGTCACATGAGAGATGTGCCAAATGAAAAAAAGCGTGAATTTGGACAACTGCTAAACGAAGTAAAGCAGTTAGCCGAGGATAAATACTCCACAACAAAGGCAAACTTAGACGGACAAAGTGGCTCGGCCGTTGACAATTCAGACATTGACCTTACTTTGCCCGGAACTCCGTTAGAAATAGGCACAAGACATCCGATAAGTATAGTGAGAAATGAGATAGTACGCATTTTTGAACGCATCGGTTTTAACGTAGTGCACGGCCCGGAGATTGATGACGACTGGCACAACTTTACGGCATTGAACATTCCGGCAGATCACCCTGCCCGCGACATGCAGGATACTTTTTATGTTAGCAAAGATCCTGATTTCGTACTGAGAACACATACATCCAATATTCAGATCCGAACTATGGAAAGCCAAAGACCGCCTATTCGTATTTTGGCTCCGGGACGGGTTTATAGGAACGAAACCATTAGTGCCCGCGCGCATTGCTTTTTCCATCAGGTAGAAGGTTTATATGTTGATGAAGGTGTGTCTTTCGCTAACCTGAAACAAGACTTGCTCTACTTTGCCAAGCTTATGTTTGGAGAGAATACGGAGATAAGATTGCGGCCAAGTTACTTCCCATTCACCGAACCCAGTGCCGAAATGGATGTTAGCTGCTTTATTTGTGGTGGATCGGGCTGCAGTATTTGTAAAAAGACCGGTTGGGTAGAAATTCTGGGCTGTGGCATGGTAGATCCCAACGTGTTGGAAAACTGTAAAATTGACCCCGACAAATACTCGGGCTATGCCTTTGGTATGGGCATTGAGCGTATTACCATGCTCAAATATCAGATAGATGATATTCGCCTGTTTTTTGAAAATGACAAACGGTTTTTGGAGCAGTTTAGATAGGCTGCTGTTGTATAATAATACCAAAAGGACATACAAAATAGTCCAATATTTCGTTTCTTTTGCCTTCATAAAATTTAGCAACGCTTAAACCCAAATTATGCAATAGAAAATCTATTCCGTGCTGAAATTGCTTCAAAATCAGCGTTTCACTGCATTTTTCAGCTTCACCATAGCGGTGCTATGCTAAATCTTCCAAAATGCCTGATTTTATTGCACTTTCAGCACTCATTACAAAGTTCTACTGCATAGTTTGGGTTAAATCCTAAAAACCAGATACCGAATGGTCCTCCCCTCCGCCAAATGCTTTCGTTCGTAATAGGTTTGAATGCCGGCAAGTAATTCATCATCAGGGCATTCGGTATAAACATTGTCAACCCTTCGTATTATTTCAAGATTTTGCTCTTTAATCACTTCCAACGTGTATTTGAACAACTCCGGACTATCGGTTTTCAAATGGATCAATCCGTTCGGTTGAAGGAACTTCCGATACACATCTAAAAATCGCGGCGATGTGGTTCTTTTATTGGCTTTGCTATTCCTTAAGAATGGATCGGGAAAAGTGATCCAGATCTCATCTATTTCGTGCGGTTCAAAGTAATCATCGAGATGATGAATGAAAGCGCGCAGGAATGCAGCATTCTTCAACTCCTTTTCTAAAACTTGTTTGGCACCATTCCAAATACGGTTACCTTTTATATCCACGCCAATAAAGTTTCTTTCGGGAAATTTTTCGGCCAGCGCAACGGTATATTCACCTTTACCACAGGCTAATTCAAGCGTAATTGGGTTATTGTTTTTGAAAAACGCAGAAGCCCACTTTCCCTTCAAAGATGAATCATGCTGAAACACATGCGGAAAGTTTTCCAGCTCGGCAAACTTGGCGAGTTTGTTTTTTCCCAATTTGCTTTAGTTATTGGTTATTGGCTCGTGCGAATAAGAATTGACAACTACGGAGCAGGCCTCAATGTATTGCGCGCCTACAATTAAACAATTTCGTCATCCACTAATTACTTATCCGATTATACTTCTTTTCGAATTTCTTGAACAGATCTTTCTGTTTGTTACCTAAATCAATTTGTTTCCCCTGAATAAAAGCCTCAACCACATTACTGGTTTTCATATCAAGGATATCACCTTCAGAAATTATGATAGTGGCGTCTTTACCCACTTCAATTGAGCCAAGTCTATCGCTAATACCCAGTACTTTGGCGGCATCCAGCGTTATGGACCTTAAAGCTCGCTCCTTATCCATACCGTAAGCAGCAGCAGTTCCGGCCTCAAACGGAAGGTTGCGCACATCCCAGGAGCCCGGCAGGGCCATACAAAACGCTATACCGGCCTCGTCCAAAATTTTGGGGAGTTTATAGGGTTGGTCAATGTCGCTGTCTTCATGACCGGGCAAGCGGTGGGTTTGGTTGATAATAAGACTGATCTTGTTTTCTTTCAGAAAGTCGGTGATCAGATGAGACTCCGACCCGCCAACGATAACGGGTTTTAGGCCAAAGTTTTGCGCAAATTTTACGGCACTGATTATATCCTTTGCCAAATTAACCCTTATAAAGAGTTTTTTTGAGCCATCGAAAAGGCCTTTCATGGCTTCAAGTCGCAGGTTTTTAGTTGCCGATTTGCCCTTAGAGTAGGCTTTTGCCTCGCTAAATAACTGGCGCATCTCATTAATAGTTTTGTCGTAGGCTTTTGATTTTTCTATACCTCCCGGCTCGGCCCACCAACCCGATCGTCTGAACGAGTTGGGCCAGGTCATGTGAATGCCGTCATCGGTTCTGTAAGCCGCATCTTCCCAGTTCCAGCCATCCAATTCTACAATGGACGATGTACCGGATATTCTGCCACCTTCGGGAACTATCTGAGCCAGCATTATACCGTTAGATCTTATGGTTGGGGTTACTCTGGAGTCGGTATTGTAAGCAATAATTGACCTAACGTTAGGGTTTAAGCCACCTACTTCTCTAAAATCGCGCGTTTGGCGCAATGCATCTACTTCCGTTAGGCCCAACTTAGTATTAGCTGCTATCAAACCCGGATATACATGTTTACCCGAGGCATCTACTGTTTTAGCTCCGGCGGGTAATCCAACAGCTTCCTGAGTGGCGTGCACCCCCGTTATCTTTCCGTCTTGTATAATTACAAATCCGTTTTCAATTACCTCACCATTACCTATGTGAATGGTGGCATTGGTAATAACAATGGGTTGACTTTGCTCTGTAGCCGGTGTGGGCACAGATTGAGCTTGCGACGAAATGAAACCAAAAACGCCAAAAGCCACAAACAATATTTTAAATAATTTCATAATTTTTCTTTTTTTCATTATTCACTGTTCATTTACCTCGCTTCATCCAAAACCGTATCACAGGTATAATAGGTATCCGGCTTCTTCTCTACTTTCTTCTTGTTTTTTGAACCGTCGTTCAACATAGCTTGTATCAACCGCTCGCGCTCTTTGTGAATATGCTTACGCTTATTAAGGTCTTCATTAATGTCGAACAATTTTCTGCCGTCAACATAAGTTTGTTCTGCTTTGGCATAAACCGTAAGCGGACTGTCTGACCACAGTACCACATCGGCATCTTTTCCCTGCTTAATACTGCCCATTCTATCATCGAGATGCAACAACTTAGCCGGGTTGATGGTAACGGTTTTCCATGCTTCTTCCTCGCTCATACCGCCATATTTGATCAGTTTGGCAGCTTCTTGATTAAGTCTTCGGCCCATTTCGGCATCATCTGAATTGATAGCTACAACTATACCTGCTCTGCGCATTAATTCAGCATTGTGCGGAATAGCATCTATCACTTCATATTTATAGCCCCACCAATCAGAAAAAGTTGAACCACCTGCTCCGTGCTCCTTCATTTTATCGGCCACTTTGTAGCCCTCCAAAATGTGTGTAAAAGTGTTAATGTTAAAGTTGAACATTTCGGCCACCTGCATAAGCATATTTATTTCACTTTGTACATAACTGTGGCAAGTCACAAATCTTTTTTTATTCAGAATTTGAAGTAGTGCTTCCAACTCAAGGTCTCTGCGCGTGCCCTGAGGGTTGCTTTTTCTAGCCTTTTCATATTCGCGCGCTCGTGTAAAGTGATCTATAAATACCTGCTCTACACCCATACGTGTTTGCGGATAACGGATAACATTATTGTCACCCCAATTACTTTGCTTTACATTTTCACCGAGGGCAAATTTTATAAATGGAGCCGCTCCTTCAATTTTCATTTCTTCGGGCGATTGCCCCCAGCGCATTTTAATAATGGCGGATTGGCCACCAATAGGGTTGGCCGAACCATGCAGCAATTGGGCAGCTGTAACGCCACCGCCAAGTAAGCGGTAAACAGCTACATGCTCCGAGTTTACCACATCACCTATACTCACTTCTGCACTACTTGCCTGTGTGCCTTCGTTTACCCCTCGCGAAATGGCTATATGTGCATGTTCATCAATAATTCCGGCAGTTAAGTGTTTGCCGGTCGCATCCACTTCGGTTGCATTACCTGCTGACAGGTTTTTCCCGATTTTAGCGATTTTTCCATCTTTGATCAGTACGTCGGTATTTTCCAAAATACCTTCATCTTCGCTCGTCCATACGGTTGCATTTTTAAACAGCACAGCCTTTTGCACTGGCTTCGACTTCCAGCCATAGCCGTTAAAAGGATAAGGTATTTGCGTGAATGAAGGCTTGGTATCATCGGTATCTCTGTCTTCTTTCTTTTTATCTTCTTTGTCCTTTTTATCCTTTTCGTCTTCCGACTTTATATCACCCGTTCGGATGGCCGAAAACTTTGTTTCGCTACCGCTGGCTGTTACAGCCGTTCCCTTAAAGTTTTTACCGCTTCGCCATCCGGTTAAGCGTATAGTTTTACCATCTTCGGTAAAGCTGAGACTCAATACATCATTGCTGTATGTTGCCTTTGTTTTGAATTCTGTTGTATCGTTCACTTTAACCTTATAGCCATGCTTACCGGCATCGCCTTCTATCAACATCTGATAACTTTTACCGGCAATTTTCAGGTCATAATCTCCGCTCAGATCTTCATGTTCGTATTCTTCAAATACATACGGCTGTCCGTTAACCCAGTTGGCAAGGATCTTTGTTTTACCCTCGAAAATGTTGCCATTGGCTATGAAGAAATTGGCCATTTTACCTGATTCAAGGCTTCCCAACATAGAACCGGCACCAATTAAATTAGCGGCATCACTGGTAAGTGCTTGAATAGCTTTTTTCTCAGACAAGCCTTTTTTCACCGCTGTTCTTAAATTTTTCAGGAAGGTCTTTTTGTCTTTTAGACCACTGGCAGTTAGTACAAATGGCAGCCTTTGTTCTTCCAAAAAGCCCGCATTGTAAGGTGCGTATTCCCAATGCAGCATATCAGACAGATCAATCATTTCGGCGTCAAGCGGGTCGGTAACATCATAAGGTTCTGGGAAATTTAATGGGATAATGAATGTCGCATTCGTCTTTTTCAGATCATCGATCCGTTTGTACTCGTCGCCACCTCCTTTTATGACAAATTGCTTTCCTATCTCATCGCCCAATTTATCAGCCCGCAGGGCGGTCAAAACATCTCTAACTTCAAAAAAGGCAGGTAGTGATGATTGTGCATTCCACTCGGCCAACGAGATGTTATATTCTTTTTCGCTGTTGTTTTTATACCATTGCGCATCATAATGTGTTTGCCTTAGGAGTGCTATAGAGCCCATTAAACTGGATGGGTAATTTTGCCTGCTAACCCCTTTCCTGAAAGAGTAATGAGAACTGGCTTTATCCTTCAAAATAATTTCGTGTTCATTTTCATCACCCAAAGTGGCAAGCACGCCAGTGCCCCGTGCTATGCCATCTGCAACATGACTTAACACCGCACCAAAACCCTCTTTTCTTAGAGCCTCGGCTTCCTTACTATTATGTTTGAAGAGTTCGTGGGCATGTATTTCTGGTTTAACGGCCTCGTTCCAGGAATATGCCCCTTCTTTCTTTGATACGAATTGTGGCCCCTGGCCGAAAGGACTTCCCCCTGTATTATTTGGCAACTGTAAGCCGTACGAACTATATACATCAATGAAGGAAGGATAAATGGTTTTACCTGTAAGGTCATAGACCACGGCACCTTGCGGCGTAGAACCGCCTGAACTAACAGAAACTACTTTACCTTTTTTTATGACCAATGTGGCATCTGTAATCTTTTTATCGGCAGAAACAACTACATCTACATTTGTAAAAGCATAAAAATCATCTCGCTCATCGTATGGGCCGTTTACAGGAAAAGTCTCCTGGCCAAAAGCTGAGAAGCCGATTAACGAAAGAATTATCGCAAGGGTAAATCTGATCTCCTTCATAGATAAATTTAAGTTGAAGCTAAAGTTAGCAAACAATAGACAGACCTACTACGTGATTGTTACTGTTAATAGGTTTTAAAGATGTTATCTTTAGAGCGTTCAATGGGTAAATTCTATTAATTACCTTTTTGTATAAGTTAAATTTATAATGCATATTCGTACTTCGTGATTAACAATATTCTCATTACCGGTGTTGAAACCAAAGACATAAGGTTTAAAACCAGTAGTTTCTTAGATGGGTCCGATGCCATGAATCCCGACCCTGATTACTCTGCAGCTTATGTTATTCTTAAAACGGATCATAATGAATTAGAAGGTCACGGCCTGACTTTTACCATTGGTAGGGGCAATGAACTCTGTGTGGCTGCAATTGAATCCTTATCTCCATTAGTTGTTGGCAAGTCCCTGTCATCTTTCACACAAAATATGGGGGCGTTTTGGAAAATGATAACAGGCGATAGCCAGCTACGTTGGTTAGGACCTGAAAAAGGGGTAATTCACATGGCAACCGGAGCTATTGTAAACGCAGTTTGGGATCTGTATGCCAAGGCAGAACAAAAACCACTTTGGAAACTGTTGGCTGATATGTCGCCGGAAGAGCTGGTGTCATGTGTTGATTTCACTTATATAACCGATGCTATTACTCCTGACGAAGCTCTTGCTATTCTCCAAAAATTAGAGGCTACAAAGCAAGACCGAATTGACAAATTGTTAGAATACGGCTATCCGGCATACACCACATCGGCGGGTTGGCTGGGTTATACCGATGAAAAAATGAGACGACTTTGCCGGGAAGCAAAGAAAGCCGGATTTAAACACCTAAAGATGAAAGTTGGGGCCAGTTTGGATGATGATGTAAGAAGAGCAGCCATAATCCGAGAAGAAATAGGCACTGACTTGAAACTCATGATGGATGCAAACCAAAAATGGGATGTGGACGAAGCTATTGAGAATATGAAAGTACTAAGTCAGTTTAACCCCTGGTGGATAGAAGAACCAACAAGTCCTGATGATGTTCTGGGCCATGCAAAAATAGCCCGGGCAATAAGCCCTGTTAAGGTGGCTACGGGTGAACACGGCCAAAACCGCGTAATATTTAAACAGCTTATGCAGGCCAATGCCATTGGTATTTGCCAAATTGATAGTTGCCGGGTTGGGGGTGTTAATGAAAATTTGGCTATTTTATTGATGGCCGCAAAATTTAAAATCCCTGTTTGCCCTCATGCAGGCGGTATCGGCCTATGCGAGTACGTACAACATTTGTCCATGATAGATTATATTGCTATTAGCGGAACTACTGAAGACAGAATAATTGAGTATGTAGATCATTTACACGAGCATTTCATTGATCCGGTAGTAATTAAAAACGGGGCTTATATGCCTCCGAAACTACCGGGCTACAGCATTACCATGAAAGGTGAATCACTAAATAAACATAGCTATCCAAATGGAGAAGCCTGGGCAAATGAAGGTTAAAATTAATTTATACAATCTAACAGACAATGAAATTTAGTTTACAAGGGAAAACAGCGATTGTTACCGGAGGGGGAAGCGGTATCGGGAAAGCGATAGTCAGTCTGTTTGCGCAAGAGGGAGCTAAGGTATTTGTTTTAGACATAGATGAAAACAAAACCCGTAATGCGCTAAGTGAAATAGAAAGTAACGATGGTGCAGTACATGTTTTGGCCTGTAATGTGGCCGATAAAAACCAGGTGGAGGAAGCCGTAAACTCTATATCAGCAGAAAACAATATTGATATTTTGGTGAACAATGCGGGTATAGCTCATGTCGGCAATATTGAATTAACCGGCGAAGAAGATATGGACAGGCTTTACCAGGTTAATGTAAAAGGAGTTTATAACTGCATGCATGCCTGTATAAAAACCATGAAGGAATCGGGAGGGGTGATAATTAACATGGCATCTATTGCCTCCTGGGTAGGCATTGCCGACCGCTTTGCCTACTCCATGACAAAAGGAGCCGTACTTACCATGACGTACTCAGTTGCCAAAGATTATTTGCCTTATGGTATAAGATGTAACAGCATTTCGCCGGCACGTATCCATACTCCGTTTGTTGATGACTTTCTTGCCAAAAACTATCCGGGAGAAGAGCAACAAATGTTTGATAAACTATCTAAAACACAGCCTATTGGCAGAATGGGTACACCCGCCGAAGTAGCGCACCTTGCACTATACTTGTGCTCTGATGAAGCAGCATTTATTACAGGAACGGATTTCCCCATTGATGGCGGATTTATAAAACTTAACGGATAATATGAAATTGATTCGATTTGGAAAGGTTGGTGACGAAAAACCAGGACTTCAATTAGATGACCATACCAGAATAGATGTTTCTGCCTTTGGATATGACTACGACCAACACTTTTTTGAAACCGGTGGTTTAGAGCGATTAGTGCATTGGTTAGAGAAAAACCAAAATGCCTGTCCCGTTGTTTCGGGAAATGAGCGTTTGGGTCCGCCTGTATGCGCTCCGTCAAAAATTGTCTGCATAGGATTAAACTATGCCAAACATGCGGCAGAAGGCGGAATGGCAGTTCCTGATGAACCGGTATTATTCTTTAAATCCACTACAGCTATTGTTGGTCCTTACGATGACATAGTTATTCCGCCCGGAAGTAAAAAAACCGATTGGGAAGTGGAACTGGCCATTGTAATTGGTAAAAAAGCTTCTTACATAAATAAGGAAGCCGCCTTTGATCATATTGCAGGCTATATGTTGCATAATGATGTGAGTGAACGTGCCTTTCAGTTGGAAAAGGGCGGACAGTGGGTTAAAGGCAAAAGCTGTGATACGTTTGCACCGATAGGGCCTTACTTAGTTACGAGAAATGAAATTAAAAATGTGCATGATCTTAATCTTTGGTTAACTGTAAATGGAGAACAATTACAGCAGGCCAATACTTCCGACTTTATTTTTAATGTACCCGAAATGGTTAGTTATATAAGCAACTTTATGACTTTGTTGCCCGGAGATATCATTTCCACGGGAACGCCATCAGGAGTTGGACTGGGATTTGATCCTCCACGGTATTTAAAAGCAGGAGATGTGGTAGAACTGGGAATTGACGGACTGGGAAGTTCCAAACAAAACGTTAAGGCATATTCAGTATGATCATTGACACACATCAGCATTTTTGGAAATATGATCCTGAACGGGACAGTTGGATAGATGACTCTATGAGCATCCTGAAATCAGATTTTCTCCCGTCAGACCTGCACAAAGAATTTACGCTGAACGGTGTTGACGGGTGTATTGCCGTACAAGCTGACCAGTCTGAAACGGAAACGACATTTTTATTAGAACTTGCTGAAAAACATGATTTTATAAAGGGTGTTGTAGGTTGGGTAAACTTAATGGAAAAAGATGTGGAGCAACGACTGGAGCATTTTTCCAGGTTTGAAAAACTAAAGGGGTTTCGCCATATTGTACAAACAGAATCCGATGACTTCATGCTTAGGGAGGATTTCCTGAAGGGTATATCAAAGTTAGCGGCCTTCAATTTTGTTTATGACATTCTAATCTTCCACAGGCAACTGCCTTATGCTTTGCAGTTGGTGGAACGATTTCCTAACCAGGTATTTGTGATAGACCACCTGGCCAAACCTAATATTAAAGAGGGCGAGCTCCAGCCCTGGGCGGAGCATATTCAGCACATAAGCCGATATAATAATGTGTTTTGCAAGGTTTCGGGCTTTGTAACGGAAGCCAGTTGGCAACATTGGTCTCCTGATGAATTTAACCCCTATTTCGATGTGGTATTTAATGCTTTCGGACCGGACAGATTGCTTTTCGGGAGCGACTGGCCTGTTTGTCTTCTCGCAGCAGAATATTCTGCCGTTCTGGAAATATTAGTCCGCTACATGGAACAATTCAGCCAAACTGACAAGGATAAAATATTGGCCTTAAACGCGATTAAGGTTTATGATCTAAATGATTAGCCAATGGATTTGAAATTAAAGGATAAGGTAATAATAGTTACGGGCGGTTCAAAAGGCATCGGCAATGGCATTAGTCGAGTTTTAGCCAAGGAAAATGCAATTCCTGTAATTGTAGGCAGGAACAAAGCCGATGTTTTGAAAGCGGTTGATAACATTAAAAACGATGGTGTAAAGGCCTTTTACGCCCTGGCAGAATTAACCAAACCGCAGGAATGTAAAGCCGCCGTTGATCGTGTAATTGCCGAGTTTGGGAAAATTGACGGATTGGTAAATAACGCCGGAGTGAATGACGGCATTGGGCTGGAACATGGTAATTATGATGATTTTATTCGCTCGTTAAAACGCAACGTAGTGCATTATTATACTATGGCACAACTCACCCTTCCTGAGCTTAAAAAAAGTAAAGGAGCCATTGTAAACATCGGGTCTAAAACATCCTTTACCGGACAGGGAAGTACATCGGGCTATGCGGCAGCCAATGGCGGACGAAATGCCCTTACGAGAGAGTGGGCAGTTGAACTGCTTCCTTATTCCATAAGGGTAAACGCTGTTATTGTTGCCGAATGCTATACGCCTTTGTACGATCGCTGGATAAAGACTTTTGACAATCCGGAGAAAAAACTAAACAGTATAATTGAAAAAATTCCTCTTGAAAAAAGAATGACAACAGACCTGGAAATAGCAAATACCGTAGCTTTTTTACTCTCAGAAAGATCCAGCCATACTACCGGACAACTCCTTTTTGTTGATGGCGGTTATACGCATTTAGACCGTGCCCTAACCTGAAATAATTATGAACTCTACCAACACATCTAAAGTTAAAGACGACAGACCGCCAGTAGTTTCAAAGAAAATCCTTATTCCCTTTATTTTAATTACTTCTTTGTTCGCCCTGTGGGGTTTTGCCAATGCGGTTACCGATCCTATGGTACAGGCATTTAAAAAAGTATTGGAGTTAACCAACTCTCAGGCAGCGTGGGTTCAAATGGCATTTTATGGCGGGTACTTTTGTATGGCATTACCTGCAGCCTTGTTTGTACGAAAATATTCGTATAAAACCGGTGTTTTAATTGGGTTGTCGTTGTACGCACTGGGGGCGTTGTTGTTCTATCCCGCAGCTATAACCGAGCAGTTCTGGTTTTTCTGTCTTGGATTATACATATTAACCTTTGGGCTTGCTTTTCTTGAAACTACGGCAAACCCCTACATACTTTCTATGGGCAGTCCTAAAACAGCCACCCGGCGACTAAACCTGGCTCAGGCTTTTAATCCGGTAGGAGCACTGGCAGGTTTGCTTGTTGCACAACAATTCGTGCTTAAAAAATTACAGTCTGATGACATTGCAGACTTCAGCACTTTAGATCAGGCAAAAAAGGTATTGATAAAAACTTCTGATTTAATGGTTATACGCAACCCCTACGTTGTTTTAGGATTGGTAATACTCGGAATTTTGTTGCTGATTGCATTCAGTAAGTTACCCCAATCAAACAACCAGGGAAATATTCCGGGCCTTGGAAATACATTTGCGGCATTACGCAAGAATAAAAAATATGTACTCGGGGTTATTGCCCAGATCTTTTATGTAGGAGCGCAGATTATGTGCTGGACATACATTTACCAGTATGCAGAAGCTATTGGAATGAGTAGTGCAGTTGCTGCCAACTATCAATTTGCTGCCTTTATCGTATTTCTGATAGGGAGAGCTACCGGCACCTGGCTTCTGCGGTATGTTAGCCCGGGCAAACTGTTAATGTATTTTGCCATATTGGCGGCTGTGTTTACTATTGGAACTATTTGGATACCCGGACACACCGGTTTGATTTGCCTGGTAGGGATATCCTTCTTTATGTCGTTGATGTTCCCGACTATTTACGGAATTGCCCTTGATGGTTTACCGGAGGAAGATGCTAAAATAGGTGCTGCCGGTCTGGTAATGGCTATTGTTGGTGGTGCACTTATGCCAAAAATCCAGGGTATGATCATTGACATTGGGGGCAGCGGAGTCAATGACTCTGTTATTATGGGTGCTTCGGAAGTGAATTTTTCTTTTATTCTGCCATTGGTTTGCTTTGTATATATAGGCTGGTATGGCTTACGGGTGTTTAAAAAGTATCAAAAGAAAAACTTAGGATAATGAGAAGATATTGCCTCGCGCTTGATCTGAAGGATGACCCTGTATTAATTGCTGAGTACAAAGCACACCATCAGGTGGTATGGCCTGAAGTGATTGACAGTTTGAAGGAAGCAGGGATTGAAGAGCTTGAAATTTACCTCGTTGAGAACCGACTCTTTATGATAATGGAAGTAAACCCTACCTTTTCGTTTGAACGAAAAACAGAAATAGACAGCAGTAATGAAACGGTGCAGGCCTGGGAAGAACTTATGTGGAAATATCAACAAAAATTACCTATGGCAAAACAGGGCGAGAAATGGATGTTAATGGAAAGAATTTACAATCTGAAAGACAAAACTTAGTGCCGTGGAATTCAAATTCAACCCTAAATATCCTTCAGTAGAAGACCTGAGAGACCGGGCGAAAAAAAAGATCCCCAAATTCGCATTTGAGTATCTCGATGGCGGCTGCAACGAAGATGTAAATATTTATAAGAACACATCTGAACTGCGTAAAGTAGAGTTAATTCCGAACTATTTGCGCAAGCATGACCATTCATCAATGAAAACCAAACTGTTCGATCATGTATATGACGCTCCGTTTGGTATTGCTCCGGTAGGATTACAGGGATTAATGTGGCCCAATTCTCCCGAGATATTAGCGAAGGCTGCTGTTAAGCACAACATACCTTTTGTGCTGAGTACGGTAAGTACAAGCAGTATAGAACGTATTAGTGAACTTTCCGAAGGCAAAGCCTGGTTTCAATTGTATCATCCTACCGAAGACAAGTTGCGCGATGATATTATTAACAGAGCAGCAGCAGCCGGTTATCCTGTTTTGGTGATATTATGCGATGTGCCCACCTTTGGATACCGGCCGCGAGATATAAAAAATGGCCTGGCCATGCCGCCCAAAATGTCTTTTAAAAATATTTTGCAAATATTAGGCAGGCCGCACTGGGCAATGCAAACACTTAAACACGGACAGCCTGCATTTGAAACGCTGAAACCCTATATGCCTAAGAATTTAGACTTAGCTCAGTTAGGGCAGTTTATGAATCGAACATTTACCGGCCGGTTGAATGAAGAGAAAATAGCACCTATTCGAGATATGTGGAAGGGGAAACTAGTGCTGAAAGGCGTGGCTACGGAACACGATGCCGAAACAGCACTTAAGCTGGGACTGGATGGCATTATTGTTTCAAATCATGGTGGAAGGCAGATCGATGCCGGCGAATCCACTATAAAACCGTTAGCGCGTATTGCCAAAAAATTGGGCGATCAAACTACGGTTATGATGGATGGGGGCATCCGTTCCGGTCCCGATGTAGCCAGATCGCTTGCTAGCGGAGCCGCTTTTACCTTTATGGGGCGGGCCTTCATGTACGGCGTGGCCGCGTTGGGGAAACAAGGCGGAGACCACACTATTTCCATTCTAAAAGCGCAGCTACAGCAGGTTATGGAGCAAATAGGTTGCGAAAAAGTAAAGGACTTTACCGGGCATTTGAGATAAGAATATGAAGAAGCTTCCCCTACATCTCGTCCGGCTATTATCGAGTGCTTATATATGCTCTATAACCTATCTACTCTACCGCCTTCATTTTTTACGACCTTTGAAGTAATTAATGGTACTGCCCAGAAAAGTGTGTCTCTACGAAAGGTTTTCCACTGTTCACTTTCTTAACTATTTTGAATACTCCATTTAAAGAACTTGTCGTCAAATTTAAAGTTGGTTATCGGGTATTTATAGGTTTTATTTTCCATTTCCATTGCTACAAAGCCAATAAGGTTTATAGCTGCTTCCGGCTTAGGAAGTGCATTTCTTATCTTTAGTGTTCTTCTAAAGGATTTGTTCAGTCTTTCAATCCAATTAGTTGTGTAGATCATTCTTCTAACCTTAATATCAAAGTTAAAATAGGTGAAGTAAACATCCAGATCATCTCTGTTAGCCTGTGTTTCAAGTGCTTTATACTTGCCCGACCATTGGGTTAAAAACTGCTTTAACTTACTTACAGCCTGAGATGTACTGATGGATTGGTCGGCATCAAAGACTTTCTTTAATCCATGGCAAAATTCAACCCTGTCGCTTACTCTTATTTTCCGTGATAAACTCTTTTGATAATGGAGCGTACACTTTTGTTGAAGGGCTGTGCTAAACTCGCTTCCTATGGCTTTATCTAATCCGGTTAAATCGTCAAATACAAACAAATTGACAGATTCCACTCCTCTGCTTTTAATGTCTTGTAACACCTCTTTCCAACCCGATGCGGATTCAGTTGGAAGATTTACCACTGCCAGTACTTCGCGAGTAAAATCTTGCTTTAAACCCAGTAGTATATAATAAGCTTCGGTCTGCACTACATCTCTTCTGACTTTAACAAAGAAAGCATCTACAAATACAGCCAAATAGTGGCTGTCTAAACAACGGTTGCGCCAAGCTTCTACACTATCATAAAAACTTGTTGATATCTCAGATATAGTTGATTTACAAAAGTTTTTACCATAGATCTGCTTTAACACATCGCTTATTTGACGTGTGGTTAAACCTTTGCCATAAAGACTATAGCCCAGCTGTCTTATCCGTTCGTCCTGATCTTGTAACAAACCGTAAATCACAGGTTTAAACAAACCTAAACGGTCTCTGGGTATGCGCAATTGCAAGGCACTACCCAAACCAGGTTTAGTAACACATCTGTAGCCATTGCCTTTGTTACCATCTTGAGTAGATAGAAAATTGCTGCGTTCACATTGCATCAGTGAGTTTACTGTCATTGCAAATCAATCCCGTCCTAAATAAAAAGATGGAGATTAAATTTTCTCGAATAATTTCGAGTTGATTTTAAACAAAACCTCCATGTCAAATTTCACATTATTTTCTCAGATTATATCACTAATAGATCGAGTAAATTTCAAAAAAATAGTTGTTAAAAAAGAAACTGACAAGCATAACAAAGGATTTGATAGCTGGACACACCTGGTTTCTATGCTGTTTTGCCATTTTGCCCACAGTTTATCTGTTCGGAATATTTCTAACGGTTTGCGTTCAGCCACGGGCAACTTAAATCATTTGGGCATACAACGGGCACCAAGCAAATCTTCTATCAGCTATCAAAATAAAAACAGAGATTACACCTTGTTTAAAGATTTTTATTTTCTCTTACTTCAACAATTAGGACAGCAGATTAAGGGCAAACGGATAAACCTACGCATAAAAGTGCCTGTTTATTTGTTGGATTCAACCATAGTTAGCTTGTGCTTATCCTTATTTGACTGGGCTAAATTTAGAACAACAAAAGGTGCGATTAAACTGCATACATTACTAGACTACAGCAGCAAACTGCCGATTTATGTAAACATTACCGATGGCAAAGTGGGTGATAATAAAGGGGCCAAAAGTATTCCATTACAAGCCGGATCTGTAATTGTAGCCGATAGGTATTACAATGACTTCCCTATGCTCAAGGTTTGGGACAGCAGAGATGTTTATTTCGTTATTAGACATAAAGGCAATCTTCGATATCGGCAAGTAAAAGAACGGGAACTGCTCCAAAAGCACGCTCAACACATACTTATAGACCAGGAGATTGAACTACTTCATGCACAGTCAAAAGAAAAGTATCCTGAAAAACTTCGCAGAGTAGCGGTGTGGGACGAAAAAAACGAGCAAGTAATAGAACTGATTACCAATAATTTCAAGTGGGCAGCTCAAACCATAGGGCAGTTGTATAAGCAGCGATGGCAGATTGAGATATTCTTCAGAGACATCAAGCAATTAACGCACATTAAAACCTTTATCGGTACAAGTGAAAATGCGGTAATGATTCAAATATGGACGGCTCTGACAACCATATTATTGCTCAAATACTTAAAAGCCAAGGCTAAATTCAAGTGGAATTTGTCCAATCTGGTAGCTTTCATCAGGCTCAACTGCTTTGTGAAAATTGATCTACTACAATGGCTAAACAATCCATTTCAAAAGCCCGGAAAACCGCCACCAAAATCACTTCAGGGGGTTCTAAATTTTAAATAACGAAATCTAAGCCTGTTTATAAGGGTTGTGGAACCTATTTTTTAAGATTGAAAATTATTTAGGACAGGAATGAGTCCTTATATATTCGTTTGAATTTGGCAGATGCATATTTTCGCTCATCATCATCTAAATCACGAATAAAGTCTAACGGCTCCATGCAGAATTCGGAAGTATCTGTAACCCCATATTTATTTATACACGCTGCAAATTCATCCATTCTGGTATCTATTAATTGCATTACAGAGTCCGACTGCGCATAACAGCTTAATACCAAAAAAGCAAAAGCAAAGCATATTGTTCCCGGCTTACTCATCTTCGTCTGTTTTAGGCACAATAATCCATTCATCTTTCTTGTTTTCGGGGATAATACCCGGTATTTGTCCGTTCTCATATTTAACAAGGAATTCATGCCACCTTTCTAGAAGATTAACTATCCCTTTTGTGTCAATCTCGAAAGGTTCAAATTCATCAAATCCATTCATCACAATTGCCTTTTTCTTTCTTAGCTCTACAATACACCAGTCGTCACCTCCAAATGAATGGGTTTTTTTATTCGCCTTTAGCACGGCTTCTATTTCTTTCAATTCGTGTTTAACCCCTTTCGATTTTGACATATGTCCAAATGCCAAATGAGAAAGATGAATCAGGTCGGCATGTGAACCAATTCTTATAAATGGCTCTTGCTTTCCGTTCTCGTCACAGGCAATATAAAAACTGTAGTTAATCAAACTCAAAAATAGGGAAATGCTGAAATAATAACGTGAGTTCGGGATAAGGAATCCCGCAGGCGGGATTATTTGTGAAATAACAATGTGCTGTTTATCAACGGATTAGATAATTAGATTAACTACGAATTTGCGAATTAGCGCGAAAATCTTGGTGATTAATTTTGAACGAAGAGCACTAATGTGTTTCGCTGAAGCGAAACTGAGGTTGTTGACAACGAAAAAATTCGTGCATTCGTGGTTAAAAAATTGATAATCAATTCACTGTAAAAGTTTCTTACGTCGAATTCACGTTAATAGAATTATCTTGTCTTAGGAACATACGTATTTCGATATTTCCGTCTATTGAAAATCCCCGGTAAGTGTTGCTTGTGCCAGCCACCGGTGTTGCATTCTTCTTGGTTGCTGGCTTACTCATCTTCGTCTGTTTTAGGCACAATAATCCATTCATCTTTCTTGTTCTCAGGGATAATTCCCGGTATTTGCCCATTCTCATATTTTAAAAGAAAATCGTACCAACCTTCTAAGAGATTTACAATTTCCTTTGTCTTTATCTCAATAGGTTCAAACTCATCAAACCCATTTGTAATCAGGGTTATTTCTTTATTTGCGTTAAGAATGCACCAGTCAGTTGCACCAAATGAATAGTCGTATAAATCATTATTAAGTACTTTTCTTAATTGTTCAAGTTCATGCGCAACATTTAACGATTGAGATAAATGCCCCCTTGCAAGATCAGATAACATTTCATACTTCCTAGGGTGTACATGAAGAAGTGGAATTTGAGTACTGTCCTCAAAGACTTTAATGAATCTTGTTATCTCCAATACCATTTAAAAACTTGGAAATGCTGTTATGGTTGAGCCATCTGATCTTAAGTACATATGTATTGCAATGTTAGCATCAATAGAATACCCCTTAAACTCATTTCCTCCGACTAATGTCTTATTCTTATAAGCATGTGCAATTTCTGCCATTGTTCTATCTACACTCCAATTATCAGGAAAAAAAGAGGAGTATCCACCATTTGCTGTCTTAGGCACCCAAGTCCCATCAGGTTTTCTAACTTCAACCTTGACCTTATAAAGGTCATTCGGACCTGATATTTGAGTCCCTGGTATCTTTCTTGCTGTTCCCTGATTTATGGCATTAATATGATGGGCTCCTGTTGCATTTCCTGAAGAATTGATTTCACCTTCAAAAATATGCTTTTTAGCCGAAGCATTATTTAACAGATCATCAAAAGCTTTTAGAAAATCCAAATCATCCCAAACGGAACGTGGTATGTCTTCCTTAACTGCTTTATATGCTGCATTTACAGCATCTCCAAACTCATCTAATTGAGATGGCGTAAAATCTCTTAACTCTTCAATAACCTTCTTTGTCCTATTCACTTTTGGCAGATTTGCCAAACGATCTGCCGGAATGATAAGAGTTGCTACAATAACAACTAATCGTCCAACTTCATAGCGACTTTCATTGCTTCCATCCGAAACGGTGTCAATATAGTTCTCTATCATCTCTTCCACATCTCCAACTAAATTCTTTATATCCTCCCAGCTATTTATCATATCCCACATTTCCTCTATGTCATCTATGATGTCTTGTGCTTCATTACATGAAATCTGGGATACAGGACAGGCATCGTTTAAAGGATTTAGTCTATCATACCAATCTGTGTAATTATCTCTTAAATATTTCCATAAACGCTCAATATTCTCCCCGGGATGATCATCCGCAATATATGTGCATAGCCCATCCTTAATAAAATAGCTTTGCAGACATATTAATTTATTTAAAGTGTCATCCAGTGCATCAGGTAGATTCACAATTGCTTCTATCTCCTTGTAAACACCGTCTGCAATACCTGCCATAAACGGTGGGTCCAACGGTCCGTATTTTTCATCTTCTGGGGTATTCGCGTTTTCCCAAAAACAATACGGCACTATACCACGGTTCCGGTAACTCTTCCAGTTGTCTTCATTACAATTCTCAAGAAACTCCTTAATATCATTTAGCTTCTCAATTAACTCTTTTATAGGATTGGCGTCATCACTTGTTAATATTTCAACTGCCTGCGCCATATAGTCTTCTTCATCTAAATCACAGTTGCCTGTACTGTCAATCTCACATCTTATATATTCTTCACTGGCAGTTATTGCATAAGATGGAATTGTACTAAAGCCATGAAAGTAACCCCCCAAGGCCAAAACATACTGGCTATTAGCAAAATCATCCACCCACGCCCACTCATCATCGGTAAGGTTAAGCCCTGCGTTGTGTACGGTAGCGTAGGTAGTAAATAGTTCTGCCAAATTACAACCGGTATTACCCTCAGCAAGACAATGCACATAAGCTCTTGATGCCAATACTGCATTTGGGTCTGAATTGCTTGAATCTATAAAGCTGGCTACACTATTAAATTCTGAAGGACGACTGGTTAACCACACAAAATCAGCGTTTGATTCATCTCCATTATAGACTTCTTCCAATACTGTAAAATAATATGAATCATCAATGCCATCGCAGTTGCTGTCGTTACTCCCGCATGTGGGGTCGCTGCCACCACAGGGATCGCTATCTATTGCAAGCAACTTAGGGGATACATTATTGAATATACATGGCGGAGGCGTTGGGTCTCCTTCGCCACCTCCACCACCCCCAGGTGGAATTGGTGGAGGGCTGTCGTCGTATTCATAACAGTAATACACTTCTACTAAATAGCAATTAGTGTTGTTGGCAGTACTTTCCTGCATCGAGAACGCTCGATTACTTATGTAACTATAACAAACTTTGTAAGAATCAATCAAAATGCACTCAACACTCACTCTATTAGTAGTTATATCAGAAGAGAGTTGTACAGAAAAATTATCTAACCAGTCTGCATCGTTTGAGTTTGGTTTAAGGTAGCCTACATCGGAGATAACATTGTAGTAATACCTTCCAAAAGCCTCTACACCGACAATAATATCTTTTTGCCCACCATTGTTTTCCAAAGGAACAATTAGTGTTTTACCAACAGAACTGGGCTTTGTTATTGCCTTGTGCCATAACGGGGTGCCAAACTGACTTTTAAAACTTTGGTCAATAACTCCTTTTTTATGCAAGTTTTCCAAGGTGTGGTACTTTCCTTTAGCAAATTCAAGCAGGGATAACTTTTCCTTTTCGCCATCCGTTCCGCTGGGTTGTTCCAGTTTTATCGTTGCCGGTTCTATGCTGGCTTCAGGAAATTGTTCTAATTCTTCCTGGCAACCGTTAATAAGCACGGTAAAAGCAATAAGCGCAAGTATTCTGTAAAGTGTGTTCATTGACGAAGTTAGTTATATCAAAAAAAAAGAATATGCAATGGTAGCTTATTATCTTAATATATGCAAGCCCGCGATGAAAAAGTATCAATTATATAAAGTACGTATTGTGATCTCTATTTCTTTTTGCATACTGTATATCAGAAGACATTGATGGAAAATATGCTTCATCCTGCTGCTTTGAATATCTCTATCCTGTGCCATCAGATCTTTTATCATCCACCGCTTGCGCAGGCCTTCCTGCATTAACTTGTTTCATACCGTTTCTAATTAATAGATTCACTCTAAAAATTGTTCTTTTTTGCCTATACATCTTCATAAAATTTAGCAATAGCTACGGCTATTCCGAAATTTTTTTCATCGTCTAGCCAAAAAACTCCTACCTTTTATTCGGGAATCTCTCAAGTAGAACTGGTATTAGGCATTATTTGGACGGTCATCCTATCTTCTCCTATGGTAACTTTGCATCCAATTTCTAACCATGAAAACGGCAAAGGAAGGAAAACGAATAAAAGACCTTCTACCTCAGTTCTATCGTGACTATGACCTGCCACCGGATGGAGGAGATAGTGAAAATACAGTTCGACTGGAACTAACAGATAAGTTTTACGTGTATATACCAAATTGGAACGATAGGAGAAAAGCGGTTTTAATGCATGATGTACATCACCTTATTACAGGATACAAGGCAGAAATAAAGGGTGAAACCGAAATTGCATCGTGGGAAATTGCCTCGGACTGTAGCAGATTTCCAGCTGCCATATTGTTGAATGGCCCTTCCATACTTTTCGGACTATTTCTTCATCCGAAAAAAATATTGCGTGCCTTTTTAAGAGGTAGAAGAACTTCAAACCTATATACAAGTGGCTTGACGGAAGAGGAAATTTTGAATTCATTTCCGGAAGACTTAAAAAAACGACTTGGCCTCACTAAAGATGTTGCTGCCATCAAATGGAAATTTACCGATATACCGGCTTTCACCTATTGGTTAACTATGTCCATTTTCCTAAATGTGCTTATTGGCTTGTTTGTACCTGTTATTCTTGGTTATACTATTGCTGTCAGGGTAAGGAAAAAGAGATTGGCGCAGGGAGAGATCATTCATTAGCCCACATTCTCAATTTTTACTGTAGAAAATTTAACTTTGCAGGCCTTTTAATAAAAGGACTTTACGGAATTTGAAATAAACAGAAAATATGTCGATTACCGGAACTATAAGAAGAAATTTAAGTTGGTTGATGCTAATCCTTGTCGGACTGGGGGTTTTAGGCTTTATGCTTATGGACTCCACCCAGGGTAGTGTAGGCACTAAAGGCGAAAAAATTGGTGCCATTGGAGGAAAAAAAATCACAACCGTTGACCTGCAAAACAAACAGGCAGAGATAGCCCAACGAAACCCCAATATTCCTTCTGACCAAATATCAGAACAGGCCTGGAACGAAATAGTTGCCGAAAGAGCACTTCAACCCCGATATAAAAGTTTAGGACTAAACGTTCCGGCCGAAGAAATGGCTAATTTGGTTAAAGGGCCAAATCCGCACCCTCAAACACGCCGGTTTTTTCAACCTTTAATGACCGAGGGTAACTACGACCACAACAAAGTAGTTGAATGGATTGAAAATCTGGAAGATCCTAACTTGATCCGGAACTATGATTTCTTTGTACAAAGCCTTCAAAAAATTCAGCTGGAAAGCAAGTACAGCGATGTATTGCGCAACGGTGTATCGGCACCAAACTGGCTGGCCATGAGCCAACATACAAAGGATAATAAAACATTATCGTTTGATTTTGTTAGGCTGCCTTACACCGGCATTGCCGACAATACCATAGAAATAACCGAAGACGATCTGCGGGATTATGCCGGAAGACATGCTTCAAAATTCACCGCTGTTAAAAGCCGGAATATCGACTATGTGATGTTTCCTAAGGTCCCAAGCGATGCCGATTCTAATAAGCACATGATTGCCATGCAGGAGCTTAAAAATAAATTTGCTGACAATACGCGCGATTCTTTGTTAGCTTTTAACAGCACAACGGCTCCTTTTGCAACCACGGGTGGTGAAATCAATCCGCGTATGCCGGTGCAAACAGCCGAATCAATGAATTTTCCTGCTGACATTGAATCTCAGATATTAAATGCCGATCCGGATGAAATTATAGGGCCGTTTAAACATAATGGTAAAGCATTTCTTATAAAAGTAAAAGAAAGGCTAAACCTTGCCGATTCGGCCAAAGTAAGACACATTGTGGTAAATGAATCGGACTATCCGAATGCGAGAGAACTCCGGGATAGCTTGTTCACTGTTCTGCAAAATAACCGGTCGAAATTTGAAGAATTTGTAACAGAATATTCATCCGATCCCGGCTCAAAGGATAAAGGCGGAGTATATGATTATTTTGAATACGGGCGATTTGGAAACCCCGATTTTGAGAACATTGCCTTCTTTAATAAAAAAGGTGAATTGGGTAAATCAACAGGCTTTTACCAGGGAGGAGCCGGATACCATATTATTGAACCCCTCGGTACAAAAGGCAGCAAGCCGGCAGTAAAAGTATTTGCCATTGGCACTAATTTTCCGGTAAGTGAAGAAACTACTGAAAACCTATACCGGCAAGCCAAAGAGTTTGAGCGCAATAGCCAAACTGCCGAAGATTTTGAGAAGAACGCTCAGGCCTTTGGAGGCAAGCAAACGGCAAACAATATATTACCCGATTCTGACCAAATTGGCGGTATTGGCGAAGCACGTGAAATTGTACGGTGGGCATTTAGAGCCGATGTGGACGATGTGTATTATACCAACCTGCCGAATGCCTTGGTAGTAGCCCGACTTACAAATAAAACCGAAGACGGTGATTTGGATATAGTTAATCAAAAATCTGTGCTTACAAATGATGTAAGAAAGGAAAAGAAAGCCGCCCAACTGATCAAAAAATTTAATGATAATAAGGCAGTTGACCTTCAGCAGTTAGCTACTAACGTGGGTTCCAGAGTACAACGTGCAACAAATGCTAAGTTTGGTGCCAGCGGTGGTTCAATAGGTTTTGAGCCTAAGGTTATTTCAAGGTTGTTCTTTGAACCGGTAGATGAAGTAGTTGGTCCACTAATTGGAGATCAAGGGGTATATATGGTTAAGATCACCTCTGTAAATGATGCCCCTCCACCGGCCAATCTCGATCAATTGAAAAGTCAAAAAACTTCTCAACTGCAAAGGAACGCAAGTGTATTCGCCATTGTTAATGCTATGAAAGAACGAGGCGTAATTAAAGATGACCGATACAAGATCAGATAACCTTTCTGAACTAAAACCTTTGGTAAACAAGGTTGCACAAAGCAATTTAATTACCATCGATCTTGAAAAATTCTATCCTTCAGATATTTGTGAATTAGATCTGAAGGATTTTTTATTTCGGGGTATGTTGCTCAAGGAAAAAGAGTTTCGGACAAAAATTGATGCCTTTGACCGGAATACTTTGGCAGATAAAAATGTAGCTGTATTTTGCTCCTCCGAAGCCCTGATACAACAATGGGCCTGGATGTTAGTAGCATCAAAATTACAAGGTATAGCAAGGGAAGTATATTTCGGCACGAAAGATGAAGTACTTGTTGATATATACACCAATACAATACGTAATTTAGACGTAAATGAGTATGCTGACAAGCGTGTGATTATTAAAGGATGTAGTGCCCAACAAGTTCCGGATGCCGCTTATCTTGAAATATCGAAGAAGTTGTTGCCAATTGTTAAGAGTTTAATGTTTGGCGAAGCCTGTTCCACAGTTCCGGTGTTTAAAAAGAAATAAAAACATGAACCACATAGAAACATATTTTTTTTGAGTATTCCTATTTATCTATGTTTACTCAAAAACAACTTACATGTGCTCAAATAAAGTCAGCACATTTTAAAACTTGACTTAGTAAACATAGATTATAATTTGAGTACACCTATGTTCCTATGTGGTAAAAAGAAATAATAAAAGCTCCAAGCCATGAAAAATAATATACAAGCACTTCTGGCAGTTTCCATCCTTTTTTTGGGACTTGCATTTTTAGCGAGTTCTGCCGATTCCAGGAATAAGAACAGCGCCTTTAAAGTGAATAGTGTTTCAGACGAAAGTCCGGTTTACTATTCGTTTAAAACACCGGGCTACATGGATTTTGCCGGTGAACAGGTACCGTTGCACATCGATGATGTGAAAGAACGTTTTGAGCGCGAACTGCTGGTTACGGCCTACAGACACTCAAACACCTTTTTAATGCTAAAGCGTAAAACGCGCTGGTTTCCGGTTATTGAACCTATACTGGCGCAAGAGGGAGTGCCTGATGATTTTAAATATTTATGTGTGGCTGAAAGTGCTTTGAGTATGACGGCTGTTTCGCCGGCAGGAGCTAAAGGCCCCTGGCAGTTTTTGAGCAGCACGGGCAAATCATACGGACTGGAGGTTAACAGCCTGGTTGATGAGCGTTATCATATGGAAAAATCAACCCGTGCGGCTTGTAAATACTTAAAGCAGGCTAAAGCAAAATTTGGCAATTGGAGTGCGGCAGCAGCATCGTACAACATGGGTGTTTCAGGTTTAAATAAGCAAATTAACCGGCAGCAGGAGCGCGATTATTACGATCTGTTATTGAACAACGAAACTTCGCTCTACGTTTTTAGAATTTTAGCTTTTAAAGAAGTGTTGAGCAATCCGGCTGCCTATGGATTTATTATTGATTCGCAAGATCAATACCGGCCCTATGTATATAACGAAGTTATGCTTGATAGTGATGTAAGCAACTTTGCTGATTTTGCCAAGCGGCACAATACCAACTATAAAACACTTAAAATATTAAATCCGTGGCTGCGTGATAGCTACTTGAAAGTACCGGCCGGGAAGACATATAGGGTTAAGGTGCCTCTTTAGATGCTGCTGAGTGGTTACCAGGTTCTATTAACTCTATAAACTGATTGCCAATAACTTTTTCAAAATGCCAAAAGGCTGTACATTTGCAGGCCATTTTTAGTATTACTGAGTTTTTATAAGCAATACCAAAATCTGGTTCGGTAGCTCAGTTGGTAGAGCACAGGACTGAAAATCCTGGTGTCGGCAGTTCGATCCTGCCCCGAACCACGTTGACAATCAAACGCTTACCCCGGCCAGTGAGCCGGGGTTTTCTTTTTAGGTACACTATGGGTACAGATTAGGCGGTCCTTGGGTAAAATCTTCTATAATTCCCCCCGAAATTAGGACAGTAAATTAAATTATACTTTAGAATTAAATTTATTGTCAAATGAAGAGAAGAAAATTCACATCAGATTTCAAGTTTAAGGTTGTATTGGAAGCCTTAAGCGAACGCTACAGTATTCAGGAGTTAGCGCGTAAATATGAGATACACGCTACCCAGATCAGTAATTGGAAGACCCAGTTCATCATGAACGGACAGCATGTTTTTGATCGTCCGGCGAAGGATAAGAAGACCGAGGAACAAGAAAGGGAGGAAGCCTTGTTAAAAACCATTGGCCAACAGAAAGTTGAGATTGATTTTTTAAAAAAAGCCTTATCATGAAAGAGGATGTGCAACAGAGAAGATCACATGTTGATAAGGCACACGTGCTTAGTATTGTTAAGCAATCGGAGTTATTAAGTATCCATCGTAGCGGGCTTTATTACAAGCCTGTGGGAGAAACAGTTTTAAATTTGGAGTTGATGCGTCTGATTGACCAACAGTATATGAAATATCCTTTTCTAGGTGTACCGCGAATGACGGCTTGGCTAAGAAAAGACAAGGGCTATAAGATCAACAAAAAGCGTGTTGAGCGACTATACCGGTTGATGGGTATAAGTGCCATAGGGCCAAAGCCAAATACATCTAAAAGGGGCAAAGGCTCAGGACACCGGGTTTACCCGTATCTATTGAGATCCTTAGATATTACTCACGCCAATCAGGTATGGGCAACAGACATCACATACGTTCCTATACAGAGTGGTTATTTATATTTATGTGCCATTATAGATGTGTATAGCCGTTATGTGTTAGGTTGGTCTTTATCTAATACCATGACTTCGGCATGGTGTAAAGATGTGTTGCAAGAAGCTGTAAGCCAGCATGGCAAACCCCAAATACTCAATACCGACCAGGGCAGCCAGTTTACAGCCAATGAATTTAGTAGCTGGGTTAGCGAACAGGATATACGTTTAAGCATGGATGGGAAAGGACGAGCCATTGATAACATATTTATTGAACGTTTATGGCGAAGTGTAAAATATGAGCAAATTTATCTTTACCCGGCAGGCGATGGTTTGGAGTGTTACAACGGATTAGCCAGATATTTTACTTACTACAATTGTGAAAGACGGCATCAAAGTTTACAAGATGAATGTCCGGTATATTTATACAAGCAGCGAAACAAGCAAGTGGCATGAAAACGGCTTTACCACATTTCAACACTATGGAAGGAAAAAAGAATGGTTTTTCAATGTATTGAAATGTGGTAAAGCCTCCATGTCTCACTTAACTTTACATTTTTACTGTCCTAACGATGGGGGGAATTATACTTTTTCTCGATTTTCATTTGGAGGAAAATCCTTGTAATCTATTATCGGAGCCCCTACTGGCTGAACTGCATTAATAAGCATCAAAGTTAACCACCTATAAGCCTCCTCATCAGTATTTTTAAACAAAGGTAAATTAGCATCGTTATGAAGCATATATAAAGGTTCGCCAGTTTTCAAACATCTATTTATAATTAGTTTGATAATATTACCCCACTCATCTGAATAACTTTTATTTTCTTTAACTGAATTTCTTAATTCAGTCATACCTTCTTCATAGAACCTGTCACAAAAGAACTCGCTTAAAATACTTTTAAGGATATTTGTTGTTGTTATCATACTCAATTTTTATGGAACATATAATGGATACGCACTATCTAGAATATATCCTGTTGGATTACTTGGATCAGCTTTAAAAGCCACTTGTACTTTTTTTGTTGTAACGTATTGCGGAATTGGATTATCCCAAGTTCCAGCATTATAATATCCATCACCCACTTGTGCCCCATAATCAATATCTTTCTTCAAATAACTTGTATTCCCAGAGTTAAAGTGAGCGAGAATTTCATCTTTGTGCTGCTGAAAAGCCTTGTTTACGGCATCGATATGTATATCATCACTTTTAAACTTGAGAGCCTTCGTAGTTTGGGGCATTGTGGGATGAGTCCCCACTACTCTTTGCCGCATCTCATCTAATGAAAGATGCGCCCCATGTCTTCCAATAGAATGACCTCCCAGAGCTTCTTCAATCTCCAATAATATTCTATTACCTCTTCCATTTGCCAGATATTGAAGCGCATCTCCAAACTCATCTAATTTATTTGGACTGAAATTTCTTATTTCTTCTAGGATTTTCTTCAGTCTACCTGCTTTTGAGGTGATTCCTACAAATTTTTCCGCAGGAATAAAAATAGAAGCGATAATAATTGTCAATCTTCCAATTTCATAACGGGCTTCATTATCTCCAACTCCAAGAGAATCTACGTACTCTGCAATAATATCTTGGATATTACCTACAAGTATTTTAATGTCTTCCCAACTATCAACCATACCCAATATTTCATGAACATCATCTGTTGTTTGGGTTGCTTCTTCACAAGAAATTTCATCAATTGGACAAGAACTACCATTAAGCGGATTGACTAAGTGGGTAAATTCTAGGGCATTAGCTAATAGTCTATTTATCATTTTTCTAAACACATCGCTCAATTCGTCGCTCTGATCACTTATTCCATAATCGCAATACAGATAGGCTTTAATTAGAGCATGTCTTAAACAGTCAATATTATTTTCCAACTCATCCAGGGTCTCTGGCAAGTTCAGAATTGCATCAATCTCCTGGTAAACAGCGTCAGCCATGCCTGCCATTGGTGGAGGATCTAAAGGAGTGTTTTGAAGTGCAGGGGGTGTTACTGCATTTTTCCAAAAACAATGGGGAATAATACCTTGGTTATTGTAACTGGCCCAATTATCATCTTGACAATCTTGCAAAAAGTCCCTGATAACTTTTAACTTTTCTAAAAGTTCTTTTATAGGATTTCCTTCATCGCCAGTAAGTAGCTCAATGGCCTGAGCTATATAATCTTCTTCTGCCAGTGTATTACATTCAACTGAGTTCCCAGCTTCACATCTTATATATTCTTCACTGGCGGTTATTGCATAAGTTGGTAAAGGAGTGGTTTGGCTATCCAGATAAGTACCTATCTCAATTACAAAAGCACTATTCGCCAAACCATCCACCCAGGCCCACTCCTGGGCAGTAAGGTTAAGCCCTGCGTTGTGTATCGTAGCACGGGCTTCCTGTAACCCATTACAACCCTGCGGAGTAAAAGCACAACATTCCCACTCAGGGCTACCTAAATCGATACAAGCGAGGTATAATTCCCAGTTAAAGTCAAGTGGACATTCAGGGTTGTCCGGATCAGGAGGATCATAAGGGTTACAGTCGGGATCAATCGTCTCTGGTGGAACTGGTGGGTCATTTGCAGGATCTCCGCCCGGTGGATTTGGGTCCGGATCTGGATTTGGATCGGGAACCGGATTGGGGTCAGGGTCAGGAACATAAACAGGCAAAGGTTCAGGATCAAGCTGTGGACAATCTATTGCTTGAAAATCCCAGCACACTAACAAAGCTCCATTTTCCTGTTCTGTTGCACCAAGTCGCGGCTCAAAACAGCCAGCAGAATTAAGGCCACCAAGGGCATCGACACACCAGTCAAATTCAACCGATATATCATTAGACTGATTGGCTTCCAATGTAGATGATGAACTGGACGATGTAGAGTTTGAAACCAATGCCTTGTTAAATAAATTAAAGAATGGCAGAACATAAGGCGTCAAAGGTGTATGGTCATACGTTCTGTTTGTAAGCCTTCTGTTTTTTGTTACTATTCTGAAATCAGCATCATTCTCACCCGAATAGCCAATAAGGATATGTTTTACATTCTTTGAGTCGAGAATAAGCGGGATAAGCACTAAATCATTACTATCCAAGGTTCTCAACCTTGCTACGTGCTCATAGTCCGGCACTCCCCACCGTGCATGAAACTGCTCATCTATTACTATATCACTAGATTGACTTGCCGTCAATCCCTCATTTGGTAAGCCATAATTATCCCGCCAGTTCGGTGACATATTTTTATTCAAATGATCAACAATAGTTTTTGCCTGATCGACTATTTGAGTAGGACTTAGTTGTAATTTTTCAATAGGTAGTTCCTCTTCAATTGTAGCAGCTTCTTCCTGGCAACCGTTAATAATTACGGTTATAGCAATAAGGGCAAGTATTCTGTAAAGTGTGTTCATTGACGAAGTTAGCTATATCAAAAAAAAAGAATATACAATAGTACCTTATTATCTTAATATATGCAAGCCCGCGATGAAAAATTCCATAATAGAGGTTGGCGACAATTTTAAATTAAGAACAAACTATAATATAACACAGATTTTTCTTTTTTAATGACTTTTATTGACCGACCTCAGGTTATTGTATCCATTTATGGAATCCTTCCCACCGCCGCATCCATTGGTTATAAAAATTAAGCTTGATTCAAAAACTCCGCATAAAAGATGCCCGATGGATGCAGATAATCTGCCTTTCATCCTTTATCGCTTACGGACTTGTTGCTCTTGAATGGACGGCTAACATTGAGCATTACGTTGCTACGCTGTCAGCCGCACTGATCACCCAGTTGTATTGGATCAGACTAAAAAACATTCCTTGGCACTCGTTAAAAAGCGGATTAATTACCGGCCTGGCACTTTGTCTTTTGCTAAAGACATCAAATCCAGCAATCTCAATACTGGCTGCTGCAATAGCCATAAGCGGAAAATTTTTAATAAGGGTAAAAGGCAAGCATGTTTTTAATCCGGCAAATGCAGGAATTGTACTGGCCGTATTGCTTACCGGTCAGGCTTGGATTTCTCCTGGCCAGTGGGGAAGCAGCATGGTTATCCTCATGTTTTTTACGGCGGCTGCCCTAATGGTGCTGTTCAAAGTAGGCCGAATAGACACTTCGGTGTCGTTTTTGTTGGTGTATTTCGGCCTGGAATACCTTAGAAGTGTTCTTTTCAAAGGGTGGCCGCCCGATTATTTATGGTTGCAAATTACCAACGGAACCATTTTACTCTTTGCCTTTTTCATGATCACCGACCCCATGACCGCCCCCAACCATCCTAAAGGCAGAATACTCTGGGCTGCCACACTGGCCGTTTTGGCCTTTGTGCTTACCAATTGGCTCTACGTTTTTACCGCACCTATTTGGGCACTCTTTATGCTCGCGCCTTTTACACCGCTTATAGACAAAATTTTTACAAAACCTAAATATGAATGGACATGAATAAGATGAAAAGAAAAATGATGAAAGTGATGTGCGCTATGCTGGCCCCGCTTTTTCTTTTACCGATGGACATGATGGCTTTTTGCGGCTTTTACGTGGCAAAAGCCGATGTAGATATTTTCAATGAAGCATCGCAGGTGATCATTGCGAAAGACGGAAACCAATATACCGTAACTATGAGCAATGATTACAAAGGACCTTTGGATGAATTTGCTATGGTAGTACCTGTGCCAACCGTATTAGAAAGAGACGATATAAAAATTGCCGAGCAGTACATCTTTGATAAACTGGATGCGTATTCCGGCCCAAGATTGGCGGAATATTACGATCAAAATCCATGCTACGAGCCGCAAATCCTTTATATGATGGAAGCAGAAGATGCCGGGCCTCCGCGATCGGCAATGAAAATGAAATCTAAATCTGCCGACATTTCCAGAGGCGTAAAGATTGAAGCGCAATACACCGTAGGTGAATATGACATTTTAATTCTTTCGGCCAAAGAAAGCACCGGACTGAAAAACTGGTTGCTCCACAACGGCTATAAAATTCCCGCAAAAGCTGAAGAAGTGCTCCAACCCTACATCAAAAGCAAACTTAAATTTTTTGTAGTTAAAGTAAACCTCGATAAAATTGACGGCGAAACACAAAATCTCAGGCCCCTGCAGATCAGCTACGAAAGCAACAGATACATGCTGCCTATTCGTCTCGGAATGGCTAACAGCAATGGTTATCAGGATATGATCGTTTATCACCTTACCAAAAAAGGAAGGGTTGAAGCAACTAACTACCGCACAGTTAAAATCCCAACCGACTTTAATGTGCCGGAGTTTATTGATGAAGAGTTTGGCGATTTCTATGGTAAGGTATTCGATACTCGTTGGAATAAAAGTCCGAATGCAGTATTCCTGGAGTATGCCTGGGATTTGAGCTCAAGCAACTTTGTTAGGTGCGATCCTTGTGCTACCACACCACCTGCTTATGCCGAACTAATTGATGCCGGTGTGCGGTGGATCGGAAAACAACGGAATCGCGGAGGTGCAGATTACAGCGGTGATGTATTTATAACCCGGCAGCATGTTCGTTACAGCCGGTCCGACTTTCCGCAAGATCTTATGTTCCAGGAAACACCGAACAAACGTAATTTCCAGGGCAGATATGTAATAAACCGGTCGGTTGAAAAAGCAAACTGCGAGGAGGCCATAGGTTATTTCGATATGGTTTTAGACCGCAGAAATGATGAACTGGAAAACTTAGAACGCTATGCTAACTGGGATATTTCTGATAAAACCAGCGAAGTATATGTGGCTGAAATTGAAGCCAAACTGGAAAAACTCAAGCCCAAATTCGGTATGAAAAATTTCCGGATAATAGAAAACGAACATCCGGAAAAAACTACCGCGGAATGGGCATCAACAAACTCAGGAAATAACGGTGGCAAAGGATTACTTATGCTCAGTATTTTTTTCATTATTGGTTTAATACCCGTTTCCACATTAATGAACAGGCGAAACAAAAGGTCTTTACGCCAACGAGCTTAATTGGGTTTCAATGGTAGGAGCGCAATGCATTGCGCTCCTACCATTGAAAATTAGCCCTTATAATCTTTCAAAGACTTCCAATTGAAGATTAGAGTCGCATTTACAGAGAACATCTGAAGAATAGAAGTTGGTTTGATTTGTAGTTTGGTTTGATGAGTGATCCCGATTCGGCTTAGCTGAATCGGGGTTTTTTACACCCAAATGCTTATCTTTGCAATGCCTTTTGAGAGAAGGGGACATTCGTGTCCCCTTCTTTATTAAAGAAAATTTTCAAAATGACGGCGAGAGACAGGATCAAAGACATATTGAATACAGAGTTTAAAGGCAGTGAGTTCTTTTTGGTTGATGTAAAGCAAAGTGGCAGTAAATACCAGGTGTTTATAGATAGCGACAACACATTAAATATTGCAAAATGTGCTGAAATTAGCAGGCTGCTTGAACATACTTTGGAAGAAGAGGGTTTGGTTCCGGAAAAGTATGTGATGGAAGTTAGCAGCCCGGGAATGACCAATCCGCTAAAACACGCAAGGCAGTATAAAAAGCGAATAGGTCAGGTGCTGGATATTTACACTACTGAAAACCAACATCATAAGGGAATGCTAAAGCAGGTGAGAGAAGATGGTATTGTACTACAGGAAGATGTGGTAGAGAAAAAGAAAATAATTGACAAAAAAGAAGTGAAATTATTGTTTAATAATATTAAAAAAGCAACGCTGATTTTCAGTTTTAAATAGCAGAAATGAACAGTGCAGACTTAATTGAATCGTTTTCGCAGTTTAAGGAGTTCAAGAACATTGATCGGCCTACAATGATGCGTGTATTGGAAGATGTGTTTACCACCATTGTTAAACGCAAGTATGGTGAAGAGTCGAATTTTGATGTGATAATTAACACCGATAAAGGCGACCTTGAAATTTGGAGAAGAAGAGAAATAGTGGGAGATAAAGAAGTGGAAGACCCCACCATGCAAATAGGTATTTCGGAAGCCAAAGAAATGGACGAAGACTACGAAATAGGCGAAGAAGCCTATGAAGAAGTTACCATTGAAAGTTTTGGACGTAGAGCTGTTTTGGCAGCGAAGCAAACGCTTTCATCCAGAATTTTAGAACTGGAGAAAGATGAAATTTACAAGAAGTATAAAGACCGGGAGGGAGATATAGTTTCTGGAGAAGTTTACCAAATATGGAAAAGAGAGATATTGCTTTTGGATGATGAAGGCAATGAACTGATACTTCCCAAATTTGAGCAAATTCCGAGCGATTACTTTAAGAAAGGCGAAAGTTTAAGGGCTGTTATTAAAGAGGTGCAGATGCGCAACAACAATCCACGCATTATTCTTTCAAGAACCAGTACGGATTTCCTGGCCAAATTAATGGAGCAGGAAGTACCCGAAATTTTCGATGGGCTTATTACTATTCAGGGTATAGTACGCGATCCGGGCGAGAGAGCCAAAGTTGCCGTAGAAAGCTATGACGACAGGATAGACCCCGTTGGTGCCTGTGTAGGTATGAAAGGTTCGCGTATTCATGGAATTGTACGTGAGCTACGCAATGAAAACATCGACATCATCAACTACACAAATAATAAAAACCTGTATGTTTCCAGGGCCTTGGCTCCGGCTAAGATCAATTCAATGGAATTTGACGAAGAAAACAAACGGGTTGCCGTGTATTTGAATCCCGATCAGGTTTCTAAAGCCATAGGCCGGGGCGGCTCCAACATTAAACTGGCCAGTAAGTTAACCGGTTACGAAATTGATGTGTTCAGAGATATTGCCGATGACGAAGAAGTAGATATTGACCTGGACGAATTTACCGATGAGATTGAAAGCTGGATCATTGAAGAATTTAAACAAGTAGGGTGCGATACGGCTAAAAGCGTACTTGCTCTGGACATTGATACCCTGGTAAGAAGAACTGACCTGGAAGAAGAAACAATTAAAGACGTAATTAAAATTTTAAGGTCTGAGTTTAGCGACGAAGGCGAAGAAGAATAATTTATGCCGGACTTGATCCGGCAACCTACGAAAACTGTATGGCAGACAAACCAACAAGATTAGCTGTTGCAGCGAAAACACTGAATGTGGGCACATCAACCATCATTGATTTTTTGGTGGATGCAGGCTTTGATGTAGTTAACAAGCCAACTACCAAGCTTACGCCCGAAATGATGGATATGCTGGTAAGCGAATTCAGTGATGAGATTGCTTTGAAAGAAAAAGCAGAGCAAATTCATATTGGCGAAGCACGCCGACAAGCTTTTACGGAGCAGTCAAGTACAGTAGTACCGCCCCCTCCGCCCAAGGAAACCGTGTCAGAGCCGGTTAAAGAAAAGGAAAAACCAGCAAAACCGGCCGCCAAAAAGGAAGAGCCTAAAGTTGAAAAAGTAGAAACAAAAGCCGAACAACTTGACGGCCCCAAAGTGGTTGATAAAATCGATCTTGAAAAGGTTGCGCCTAAAACCAGAAAAAAGGCCGAACCTAAAGTTGAGAAACCAGCCGCTAAAAAAGAAGAGAAAAAGAAACCAGCCAAAAAGAAGCCGGAGGAACCACCTGCCGAAAAAATAGAGACTAAAGTTGAGAAACTTGACGGTCCAAAAGTCGTTGGTAAGATTGATCTGCCGGTTGAAAAGGAAAAACCTAAAAAAGAAGCTAAAAAGGAAGATGGTAAACGCCGAAAACGAAAGCGTATAGTCAAGAAGGTTGACATAAACGAACAACGTAAGCGGCAGCGCGGTGACAGAAGAAAGCGCGTTGAAGAAAAAGAAGCGGTTTCCGAACAGGAAATTCAGGATAAGATAAAGGCCACTATGGCGCGGTTAAGCGGCGGGAAAGGAAAAAGCTCCAAGGTTAAACATCGCCGTGAAAAACGTAAGGAACACGCCGAAACCCGCGAGGCTGAACAGGCTGCAGCTGAGGCTTCAACCGAATTGGTTGTATCGGAATACATTGCCTTGAGTGAGCTGGCAAGCCTTATGGATGTAGAGCCTACCGAATTGGTAACTGCCTGTTTTAGCCTTGGCATGATAGTAACTATTAACCAACGCTTAGATGCGGAGGTTATTCAATTGTTGGGCGAAGAATTTGGCCATGACATAAAATTTGCCAGCGCTACCGAACAGGTTGGTGAGGAAGAGGAAGAAGAGGACGATCCGGCCGATCTAAAACCCCGACACCCTATTGTTACGGTAATGGGCCACGTTGACCATGGTAAAACGTCGTTGTTAGATTACATACGTGAAGCCAACGTTATTGCCGGTGAAGCCGGTGGTATTACACAGCACATCGGAGCCTATGAAGTGGAACTGAAAGGCGGTAAGAAAATTACATTTCTGGATACACCCGGCCACGAAGCCTTTACTGCCATGCGTGCCCGTGGAGCCAAAGTAACCGACCTTGCCATTATTGTTATTGCGGCTGATGATAGCGTAATGCCTCAAACCCGTGAGGCCATAAGCCACTCGCAGGCTGCTAATGTACCCATGATCTTTGCGTACAACAAAATGGACAAAGAAGGAGCCAATGCCGATAAAATTCGGGAAGAACTCTCGCAAATGAACATAATGGTGGAAAGTTGGGGTGGTAATTTCCAGGAGCAGGAAATTTCGGCCAAAAACGGAACCAACATAGATGAACTCCTTGAAAAAGTGTTGCTAGAAGCCGAGTTGTTAGAACTGCAAGCCAACCCTGACAAACCAGCCCTTGGAGCCATTTTGGAAGCCAAGTTGGACAAAGGTCGTGGCTATGTGGCATCTATCCTTGTTCAGGAAGGCACGCTAAAAGTAGGTGACTTTATGGTTAGCGGTCAGCATTATGGCAAGGTGAAAGCCATGTTCAATGAGCGAGGCCAGGAAAAAGATGAGGCCGGACCGGCAGTTCCGGTAGAAATATTAGGCTTGAACGGTGCTCCTACAGCTGGTGAGTCGTTTAAGGTTTATGAAGATGAAGGCAGGGCTAAGTCTATTGCAACCAAACGGGAGCAAATAATTCGTGAGCAAGGACTTAAAGCCCGTAAGCACATTACCCTTGATGAAATTGGCCGCAGGTTGGCTCTCGGCAGCTTTAAAGAACTCAACATCATTTTGAAAGGTGATGTGGATGGATCGGTGGAGGCACTGGCCGATTCCTTGCAAAACCTGAGTAATGAGGAAGTTGGTATAAATATCATTCACAAAGGCGTAGGTCAAATATCCGAATCGGATGTTTCATTGGCATCGGCCTCCGATGCTGTGGTAATGGGCTTTCAGGTACGACCAAGTTTGCAAGCCCGTCAAATTGCCGAAAAAGAAGGAATTGAGATTAGAATGTACAGCGTTATCTATGATGCAATTGAAGAAGTTAAGTCGGCCATTGAAGGTATGCTTGAGCCTACCATTGAAGAGAAAATAACCTGTAACATTGAGGTGAAAGAGGTCTTTAAGGTGAGCAAAGTAGGAACCATAGCAGGTTGTATTGTGCTTGAAGGAAAGGTAAATCCAAAAACCAAAGTGCGTGTAGTACGCGATGGAATTGTGGTTTACACCGGAGAATTGGCTTCTCTAAAACGTTTTAAAGACGACGTAAAAGAAGTAGTATCAGGCCAGGAGTGTGGTTTGAACATAGATAGGTTTAACGACATTAAGGTTGGTGACATTATAGAAGGCTACGAAACTATTGAGATTAAGCGGACTTTAGATTAGGTAGGCTCAGGCCTTTGCGCATACAATCTTCTCCTTTAACCTAAGGGTACTTACTTCTAGCAGCTCTATAAATACGGTTTAGTATGTATGTCCCGCCTTCCTTACCACCGTTGCGAATTGCATGTACATCACATCCCACTGCGCAAATAAAGTCAGAATATTAATAAGCACTCCAAGTGGCAGAAAGGCTACCGATTTGGTCATATTAATTCCCTTCATCTTTATCACTTCATAGCCGGCTCTTTTATATATTCTTTTAACCCAAACTATGCAGTAGAACTTTGTAATGAGTGCTGAAAGTGCAATAAAATCAGGCATTTTGGAAGATTTAGCATAGCACCGCTATGGTGAAGCTGAAAAATGCAGTGAAACGCTGATTTTGAAGCAGTTTCAGCACGGAATAGATTTTCTATTGCATAATTTGGGTTTAATGCTCTTGCGAGTAAAAAAACGAAAATGTGTCTCATCTAAAGTGCCATCTTCTGTGTACTTCCAGTCTTTTAGTACAAAGAGCTTAAACAAATTTTTCAAATACCGAACATTCGGTATAGAAGAAACGATCACTCCACCATCTTTCAACTTACTCTTTAAGTTTTTCAGGTCGTCCCAGGGATTTAATAAATGCTCAAGTACATCATTCATAATAATTACATCGAAGTAATCATCGGGAATCTGGCCAAGAGCTTCATCAATAGAGGCATTGATCACCTTATCCAATTTTTGATTGGCTTCGTTGGCATATTCCTCTTCCGGCTCAATAGCCCATATCTCATTATTATCAGATTTAAGAACGGCTCCGAAATTCCCTTTGGCACAACCGACCTCTAAAATCTTTTCGGCCTTAGTCGGAATAAAAGCACGCATCTCAGGCCTACTATTCTCATAGTATGATTCTTCTTTTACATTCAGTGCATTCTTATTCATCTCTAGTGCGGATAATTAACTGATTTAACACTCAACCAAATTCCGGAAGTTATTACATGGCCATAGTAGGCCAATACGCTGAAGAATAGCTTAACCCGAACTCTCATTTTTGGTACAAAATACAGCGGCACTCCAACAATGGCTACTATAAGTTTTTCAATAAAATTAACGGCAAAAAGGAGCGAATGCGCCGGCCAACGACACCCTTCGGCGAAGTTATTTTCTATGTAAACATGTTTGGATATTAGCACTTCGGTTCTGGTTTGAACAGATGTTTTCTCATTAATGCGTGATGCTCCACCATGCAAATGCGATATAAAGGTGTTATCCAGGATTACGACCTTCCCGCCTGAATTTTCCACCCTTTTACATAAGTCCATGTCCTCAAAGTACATCCAATAATCTTCATTCCAGCCGCCGACTCTCTTAAACCATTCTCTGCTTATAAACACAATTGAACCGGAAACCCAATCGCGGCTCATAGCTTTCTCACCGTTGTTCAAAGTTATATTATCTGCTTTTCCCCTAAAGGTTTTTGCTACTGCCCTATAAAGTCCGAACATAGTAGAGAGTTGGAGAAATACCTTGTTGTTATTCTCCAGACTTCCGTCATCACGCTTTTGTAAACAAGAAATAATTCCGAGATCACTCCTTTCCTTAGCTGCATTCAACATATTGGATAGGGCCAATTCCGTGACAACTGTATCAGGGTTTAAGAAAAGTAAATAAGCCCCCGAAGCCCTTTCGGCACCAAGATTGCAACCGTGAGCGTAACCATTGTTACCAGTATTCTCAATAAACTTTACCTGCTTAAATTCTTCGCTAAATCTCTTGAGTTTACCATCGTCTGAATGATTGTCAACTACAATGATCTCCAAATGACGTTGACTTATTTCAGCAAGGGAAGCCAGGCAATTGCGAAGCACATTCCAACTACGATAATTTACGATTATCACGGAAATTTCAACTGTCATGCCTGTATTGCATAGCTTTATGGCGTAAAGATAAATATATGCCGAGATAAGCATTCACTTTGCCTAATCCCGACTATTGATGAAAGTTTATGTAAACAGCCAACTCGATTTTAACGCTCAAGATGCAAGAAATATCCTTTCGAATTTCTATTCAACGGGAGAAACTGTTTATTCCCAGAGAAATGAAATAAAGCAATTCCCATCCAGATATGGAGCATTGGCCGTAAAGTCATTCAAAAAGCCGAACATCATAAATCGTTTTATTTATGGCTATTTCCGGAAGAGCAAGGCGCAACGTTCATTTGAACATTCTCAAAAATTGCTACAACTGGGTGTAGGCGTTCCGAAACCATATGCTTATGTCGAGAAAAGAGTCCCGGGTTTAACAAACAGCTATTTTATCTACCAATACATTGATAACACCTTTACCCTCTGGGATGTGCTGTTAGACAAGGTAGATTCCGACAAGAAGGTCATTTTGGATAACCTTGCATCTCTGGCCTACCAGCTGCACAGCAATGATGTGAATTTTTTAGATCTTTCACCCGGAAATGTACTCTTCTCCGCAAACGACGTCCATAAAATGTATTTAATTGATATTAACCGACTTCGATTTGAAAAACTAAACTTAAAGGCAAGGTGCAGGAATTTTGAAAACCTAAGTTTACGATTAAAATGGCTGAATATATTCTCCAAAAAGTATGCATCCTTCTATCCTAAAGTTGACAGACCACGAATAATTGAATCCATAGCTTATTACCATAATAAAAAGGCGCGTTGGCGATTCCGTCGGGGCAAACTAAACGAAACATTGCATGAAGATTTTGGTAATTAGCGATTATGGCAACAACCCGCACATTCACCGTCCTGAGGTAGAAGCCTTGCTGGGGTTGCGTCAAGAATATACCGTGGAACTAGCCTTTGCTACCAATGCTCAAAGTCACCACGGCAAGGATCTTATTGAAGCCGGGTTAAAGGTTTATGACTTTGTACCTGATAAAAAGATAAGTGGTAGTGCTATTAAGAGAATTAAAGAAATGGTTGCGGAATATAAACCTGATATTGTATATGCAGTAAACAACAATGCCATTAGCAACAGTATTCGAGCGTTAAAAAAATCCGAAATTAAACTAATCTCTTACCGTGGAGCAGGCAAAATTTACTGGCACGATCCAACTTACTATTTAACCCATTTAAACCCTCGTATTGACGCAACTATTTGCCTATCAAATGCAGTGGAAAAGGTGGTGAAAAAGCAAAACTGGTATCGGAAGATCAACACGTTTGTAGCGTATAAGGGCCAGCGTAAAGAGTGGTTTCAAGGTGTAGAATCAGCTGATTTAGATGAACTGGGCATTCCCCGAAATGCATTTGTAGTAGGCAAAGTAGCCAATTTGAGAAAGACGAAGGGCTTTGATTATTTTATAAATTCAGCTAACTATTTACCCAAGGGTTTACCCATTTACTATGTTTTGGTGGGACTTGGAACTGATTCTGATCTAATGAAGCAGCTATCAAAGGAGAGCAACTACAAAAAAAATATCAAACTGCTGGGTCATAGAAAAGACATTCTTCCTTTAACCAAAAGTTTTTCAGCCACTGTTTTAGCTTCAACGAAAATTGAAGGACTGGGAAAAACCGTTATGGAGTCCATGGCTTTGGGAGTACCACCAATTGTCACGGACACAGGCGGTCCCACAGAGTTGGTGGAGAACGGTGATTCAGGACTGATTATAGCGCCCAGAGATGCAAAAGCCATTGCCGAGGCCATAATGTATTTGTATAACAATTATGACAAGCGACTCGAAATGGGCCTGAAGGCCCAAAAGCGGTTGTTCGAAAAGTTCACCGTAGAGAACAATACTAAGGCCCTTTACAATGCCTTTTATAAAATTTTACACGGTAAGAGCCCGTATAAAAATGTTCTTTAAAAAAATCAAATATTGGATCATTGCGGTATTCCGAACTGGAGTAGAAACTCTGTTTCCGCCCAAAGAAATACCTTATTCCGAGATTCCGATTATCATCAACAACTTTAATAGGCTTGAGTATTTAAAAAAGTTGCTTAACGGATTGGAGAAACGCGGATACAAGAACGTTTACATACTAGATAATCAATCCACCTATCTGCCATTGCTTAACTTTTACAAGACCTGTAAACATGAAGTGATTTTCCTAAAAGAAAACTATGGGTATAAAGCATTATGGCTTTCGGGAAATTACAGGCGTTTCGCCAAAAACTACTTTGTATATACCGATTCCGATTTAGAAATTATTGATGACTGCCCGGCAGACTTCTTAGGTCATTTCAGAAATATTCTAAAAGAAAACAGGCTATGCTATAAGGTCGGATTCTCCCTTAAACTTGATGATATTCCAGATCATTACACTCTCAAAGATCAGGTACTAGACTGGGAGAAACAGTATTACTCCCACCCTGTGGGAGAGAACTTATTCAGAGCACCTATTGATACAACCTTTGCCCTATACAGGCCACGTAGCAATAGTTTAGTCCGATCAAGATCCGCGCTAATATACCGAACAGCCCATCCTTACCAGGTGAGGCATTTGCCCTGGTACGTCGATGGTGAAAATCTGAGTGAAGAAGAAAAGTATTACATGCGATCGAGTAAGGAAAATAGTTGGGTTTATAAAATGGAACACTCCATGAAAATAAGAGAGAAGTAACTAATCCAAAACAAACTTCAGGTAGTTTTGTTTTTGATACTCATAACTCCATTTTTTGTCTTGGTATAAATCAGCCAGGTCATAATTTTCCAGGCTATTTAACAGTTCAATTAACTTACTCTTTTTGTAAAAGATGGCATTTTCGTCAAAGTCCGAAATTCCTTTAAAGTTTTGGTCAATAATTAGTGGTTTTTGAAAGCCAAAGGCCATATTAAAAGCTCCTGATATTTTATGTTTCTTGTAATCGTTAAACCCTCTCGATCCTTTATGTAAAAGAGGTAACACGTAGTCTGAAGCCAGCATATAGGCGTAATACTCTTTATCAGGGATGGAAGCATTCCAAACCCTGAATTGATGTTCAAGATGTTCTCTCTTGATATTCTTTCTAATGAAGTTACCTGTTACATCATCCTTTAGCACACCTAAAAGCAAAAACTTGATGTGCCGACTAACTTTCATCTTTCTTAAAAGACGAAATAATCCCTTGTAGTCTCTTCTTTTAAATTCTATGGAGCCGGGAATACTTATCCAAATTTCATTCGGCAGTTTGTCAACTTCAGGAATATTATCACAATCGAAAAAAATGGGATAAAAAGACTCAAAAAGCAAGTCTTTTATAGGTTTTGCAGGTAATAAGTAGTCGTTAAGAACCAAATATTTTTTAACATACTTACTTATACGATTTTGTCTTTTACTTCGCTTTAACCGGTCTGCATTATGCAGAATGCCCGTCAGACCTTTTGGCCACACCTGTAAATCATTAAAAATTGCTGCGAGCGACCCCTGTGCCGTATTAAATATAACCCTATCAAACCTGATTTGATTTATTATCTCATAGAATTTAGCAATGCTCGCTTTGCTCAGTCCTGGTGGCGGTAGAACTATCAGTTCGTTAGCCCCAAAAGGTTTTACTCGGTGTTTAATATCTTCAGTACAAATAATGGTGACATGGCAGTTGCCGTCTTGTAAAAACTTTATTTGGGCCGGCATGCACTCTGTATGTGTTGAAGCCAGCTCGACCAAAGCAACCTTCATACACTTTGCAATTCAAATAAATTTCGGTATTTACCCTTCTCCAGCTGCATAAGTGAATTGTGGGTTCCCTTTTCAACTATGCTACCATCTTTAATAACATATATCTTATCTGCATTTCGAATGGTTGACAGTCGATGGGCAATTACAAGGGCTGTTTTATTTTTCAATAGATTGTTGATAGCTTCTTGCACAAGCTTCTCCGATTCTGTATCTAAAGCAGAGGTAGCTTCATCCATTATTAATATTGGCGCATTTCTGAACACAGCCCGGGCAATAGTTAGACGCTGCTTTTGGCCTCCACTAAGCTTGTTTCCCCTCTCCCCAATATGAGTATCGTAGCCATTTTCCAATTGTTCAATAAACTCATGCGCATTCGCCACTCGGGCGGCATGAATTACGTCATTCAAATCATAATTCCGTTGGCCAAATGTTATGTTGTTCACTACGCTGTCATTGAAGAGTATTGAATCCTGTGAAACAAAGGAAATAAGGTTGCGCATACTTTTGAGTGACATATTTTTTATATCCACTCCATCGATTAATATCTCTCCTTCATCAATATCAAAAAACCTCGGTATCAGGTCGGCAATCGTTGATTTTCCCGCTCCTGATTGTCCCACTAGAGCGGCCGTTTCTCCCTTTTTGAGTGTAAAGTTCAGGTCTTTTAAAACCGGATTGTTTTTTAGATAAGAGAACCCAACATTTTTGAACTCAATAGAAGAGTCAAACTCTTCTTTTATAATTGAATCTGTAGAGTCGCTGATTGGGTTAACTGTATTGATCACTTCATTTATTCTATCTCCTGATGCCAAGGCTTCCAGCATTCCGGCATATAATTTACTCAAGTCCTTCACCGGAGTTAATAGCCTTGCAAACAATAAAATAAACGCAATAAAAGATGCCCCTGTCAAAGCTTGTTCATCCTTTAAAATAAGTCTTCCTCCAAACCATAAAACCAAAGTCACTACTGCAATACCAATCACTTCTGAAACCGGTCCTGCGGCATCACGCCTCTTAGCTATTTTATTATCCAAACGATAGAGTTCATGAGTTGATTCATCGAACTTATCGGCCAGATAATCTTCGGCGGTATATGCCTTCACTACTTTGGCTCCAAACAAGGTTTCGTCTAAGGTTGAAACTATTTGTCCGAGTTTTTCCATAGCTTTTACCGACTGACGTTTCAGACTTTTTGATATTTTGCCTACTACAAGGCCCAAAACAGGAAGTAGGATGAGAATGAACAATGTAAGTTTTGAACTTAGTACAATCATGGAAATGAGGAAGAACAAAATCATCACCGGATTATTGAATAACATTTTATAGGCGTTGAGTACATTTATTTCAAGCTTACCTATATCGGCTGAAAAGCGGGAAATGATATCTCCTCTTCTTTGCTCGGTAAAATATCCCACGGGTAACTCAAGAACCTTTTTATACATAGACCTGCGCAGATCTCTCGAAACAGAATATCTGATGTTTGCATCAATTAGTCTGCCTATATAAAACAGTATGTTCTTCAAGAAAAATATGATCAGTACCGTAACGCAGATGTAAGTAAGTGCTTCCAACTTCGAGTTGCTTTGTACGAAGTGTTGAAATTGATAGGCCAAATGATCCTTAACACCCGTAATACCTTCTTTGATTGGTGAAAAACTGATAGGATCTGGTTTTGTAAGCCTGCCAATGGCTGAGTCTTTAAGAAAAAGCAGTTCCAGGAAAGGTATAATGGAAACCAACGAAACAACCTCCAGGAAGGAGGTGAGCACATTGATAACAATGTTCATCGCAATTTTAAAACGATAGTTGGTTAGATAATTTAAGGCTTTTCGAAAACTCGATAACATGCCGCAAATTTAGGAAACCTAATTTCGGAATTTCTTTATCGTCAATAACAAACTATCTTTAACGCCAATGCCGGCAGCTACACTTACAAGAAAGGAAAAGCAAAAAATTTTTACGGAAGAGTTTCTGCCTCATGCCGATGCCCTGTACAATTTTGCCTTTCATTTAACCTACAATGAATCCGATGCACAGGATTTGGTTCAAGATACCTTTTTAAAGTCGTATAGGTTTATCAACAGCTACCAATTAGGAACTAATGCCAAAGCGTGGTTGTTTAGAATTTTGAAGAATGGCTTTATAAACGAGTACCGCAAAAAAAGCAAGCGGCCTAATAAAGTTGATTATGAAGACTTTTTGACCTATCAGGAAGGTGATGATATGTCGCATATAGGTCATTTAGATCTGAGGCAGGAGATATTTCAGGGCATGATGGGCGATGAAATTACTGTTGCCGTAAATAGTTTACCGGTTGACTTTAAAACCGTTATTCTGTTGTGCGATGTGGAAGGGTTTACTTATGAAGAAATTGCAAAGATAGTTGATATACCAATTGGTACAGTGCGGAGCCGGTTGCACCGGGCCCGTAACATGCTTAAAGTAAAATTGAAAGAATACGCCCAAAGTTTAGGGTATAAAACTGAAAAGGAGAAAAAGAAAAATTGATGTTATGAAACCTCCCGAAAGTCCTAACTGTCCTAAGTTTTTGAAAAACGTTACCCGCCTTGTTGACGGTGCCATGAGCAAACCTGAAGAACAGGAGTTCTTAAAATCTATTGAACACCATAAAGACTGCATACATAAACTGGAGATTGAACAAAGCTATAAGCTGTTTCTCGCTAACAAACTGGAGCGAAAATGCTGCTCCGATCATCTTATAAAGTGTATTAAAGAACAGGTGGAGCAGGAAACCGAAACCGGAGGAACCTATAGTTGAGCTGGATATCTTTCTCAAGAGATCGCTCAAGAATCTCAAATAACAGAATTTAAATTCCAAATAAAGTTCAATTTGTCAATACCTCTAATCAAACTTTTGAGATTTAAGAGTTGAGCATTGGTATTTGTTTGCTTTTTGATATTTGGGTTTTGGGATTTAATCAAGGTATTTTAGCCCTACAATTTCAAGCATGTATAAATCTCTGCAATCACGCTTACAAAGTGAGCTTTCCGAAATAAAGGAATCCGGCCTTTACAAGAACGAACGAATTATTTCTACCAGGCAAGGAGCCGATATTGGCCTGGCCGACGGCAGTGAAGTCATTAACTTTTGTGCTAACAACTATCTCGGACTTTCGGCTAATCCCAAGGTTATTGAAGCGGCCAAAGCCGCCATTGATAGCCATGGTTATGGATTGAGCAGTGTGCGATTTATTTGCGGAACCCAAGACATTCACAAGGAACTAGAACAAAAGATCGCCAACTTTTTAGGCACCGAAGACACCATCCTTTATGCCGCGGCCTTTGATGCCAACGGCGGGGTTTTTGAGCCCCTGTTTAATGCCGAAGATGCCATTATATCCGACACCTTAAATCACGCAAGTATTATCGATGGTGTGCGCTTGTGCAAAGCACAACGCTATAGGTACAAGCACAATGACATGGCCGACCTGGAAGAAAAACTTAAAGAAAGTCAGCATTTGCGCAACCGAATTATTGTGACCGATGGTGCATTCTCTATGGATGGCACCATTGCTCAATTAGATAAAATTGTGGATTTGGCCGATAAGTACGATGCCTTTACCATGGTTGATGAATGCCATGCAACGGGTTTTTTAGGAGAAACCGGCCGCGGAACACATGAATACCGCGGTGTAATAGGCAAGATCGATATTATTACCGGAACCCTTGGCAAGGCTTTAGGTGGTGCCTCCGGCGGATTTACCAGCGGAAGAAAAGAGATCATTGAGATGCTGAGGCAGAGATCAAGGCCGTACTTATTTTCCAACACGGTGGCACCAAGCATTGTAGGGGCATCGCTCATGGTACTTGACATGCTCAGTGAAACCACGGATCTCCGTGATAAGTTAGAGCAAAACACCAAATACTTCAGAAGTAAAATGACCGAGGCCGGTTTTGATATTAAGCCGGGCGATCACCCTATAGTACCTATCATGCTGTATGAAGCCAATCTTGCCCAGGAAATGGCAGCTAAGCTGTTAGTTGAAGGCATTTATGTGATTGGTTTCTTCTACCCTGTGGTGCCAAAAGGCCAGGCGCGGATCAGAGTACAAATGTCGGCTGCTCATGATACTCATCACTTAGATAAGGCGATTGAAGCATTTACTAAGGTTGGGAGAGAGTTGGGAGTTTTGAGTTAATTTATCAGCGAAAATCTGCGCGATCTGCGGGCTATAATTTCCCGCTGATTTGAAAGATAAACGCAGATTTACACGTATTCTGCAACTAGCTTTCTTTCAAAATCCCCTCTCAACTTAAAGTACAACTGCGCTGTAACAAAAACGTCTCTCAGACAATAATCAACGATTTTATCCAAACCATTGCGGTCATAATAAAAGTCAGCTACCATACTGCCATCAATTTCATCGGTTTTAGAGCTTTCAATACCAAAGGTCTGTGCCATTAGGTCTAACGATGTATAGCGTTTATAATCCCCGAAACTCCACATTTTCATAGTATCCATGTGGTGTACCTCCCAGGGTTTTAGTCCGCCAATATCCAATGGTGAAGGGAGTTTAATGCCATTAACCAACATCCTTCGGCACAAAAACGGAATATCAAACTCTTTGATGTTATGTCCGCAAAACCACACATCGCCCTTTATACAAAAGTCCGTAACAACTTCTTTAAATTCCGACAGCAATGCCTTTTCGTCTTCATGTGTAAAGGCTTTTAGCCTTAGCGTATTCCCTTTTTGATATCCTAACCCAATAACAATTACCTTACTCCACTCCGCAAAAATGCCGGCATGTCTTCTAAAGGCAAGCTCATCATCTGCTTCTTCCCGTTCATTCAGCCGTAAAAACTGCTTCTTATGCAGCCAGTGTTTTTGCAACCCTTCGGGCAATTCAGTCAATTTTGATGCAACAGGTGCTGTTTCAATATCTATAAAGAGAAGGTGATCACTCATATCAGTAATTAAGATAATGAAAATAACAAAATCCCATTATGGAATAATCCCTCATCCGCATCTTAAAATAAAATAAGCTTAGCACAGCTTTTGTTATATTAGATACATACCATGATGAAAAGAACAGCACTAACCATAATTATACTTTTAGCTTTGGCTGGTTTAACTTCCAGCTCAAGTAAGAATAAGTCTAAATCTATGCACTATACCAACTATCCTTCTTATACCGAAATGTGGAACGAAGTAGAGAAGTTTGAAAGTGAAGACCTTCCGAGATCGGCTTTGGAAGTAGTAGAGAAGATTTACCTAAAGGCCCGGGCCGACAACAATCCGCCACAAACCTATAAATCGCTTGTGTATAGAAGCAAATACAACATGGTTCTGGAAGAAGATGCTCATCTCAGCATTGTGGAAGATTTCAAGAAAGAAATTGCCGAAGCCGAAATGCCTGCCAAAGCCCTGTTGCAAAGTGCCCTGGCAGAACTTTACTGGCAATATTTCAACGCAAACCGCTGGCGTTTTATGCAGCGGACAACTACCAATCCCGACTTTAAACCGGGAGATTTTCGCACATGGGACCTCCAAAAAATATTTGACGAAACGGCATCACTCTACGATGCGTCACTAATGGATAAGTCAAATCTCAGCACAGAAGACATAGAAGGATATACCGATATTCTGTTAACAGAAAACTATAAAGATGGTAATGGCGATAATAGCCGGAGTTTAAGGCCAAGCCTGTACGATCTTTTGGCCCACCGGGCTATTCAGTTCTATCAAAACGATATTACAGGGTTAACGCAGCCGGCTTATCAATTCCAAATAAACGATGAACAGGCCTTTGCTCCGGCAAAGGATTTTGCCAAAGCCAGCTTCGACAGTCGTGACACGTCTTCCATGAAGCGCAAAGCTCTTTTGATCTATCAACAACTTATTGATCATCATGTAGAAACGAAAAATACAGACGCACTTGTTGATGTTGATCTGCAGCGATTGCAATTTGTATATACCATTGCCCGCTTATCGGAAAAGGACGAGTTATATGAAAAAGCGTTAACAGACCTCTTAAACAAATACAAAAAGGAAGAAGGTGCCGCCATTGCCTATCAATTAGCACAATTTTATAGCCAACAAGGTGATGGATTCAATGCCATTGAGCCTGATGAGAAAATACAGTGGCTAAAGAAGAAAGCATATGATCTGGCCACTAAGTACGCATCAAAATACCCGCAAAGCATTGGCGGTAAAAATTGCTCTGCGCTGGCAGCACAAATAAGTCAGCCAAACCTTTACCTTACTGATGAACTACATGTTATGCCCAACAAGGCAAACAAACTGCTGGTTAATTATAAAAACCTGAACAACCTGTATTTCGCCTTAACCAAGATCACGCCTGATCAATGGAACGAAATACGCAAATTGAACTACAATACCCGGCAAACGTATTTTAAAAATCTTAGAACAGATATAACCTGGCAGGTTGATATAGACAACCCCGGCGACTACCAGCAACATAGTTTTGAGGCGAAGTATCCGGAATTAAGTTCGGGTATCTATTTAGTGCGGTCATCAACTGATAAAGATTTTGAGAAGAGCAGGGCAAGAGGATACAGCATTGTGCACAGCTCGCCACTATCCTACTTTACCAAAACCGACTATGCCGGAACCACCATTTATGTACGCGACAGAATTACCGGAAAAGCCGTTTCTAACGTTAAGATTACGGTAAAAAAACAGGTGCGGAACAGAGATCAGGTATATATACTGAAAACAGTAAAAACCGCCACTACCGATTCCGAAGGTAAAGCTCTGATACAGATCGGAAACAGGCAGGATCATTATGGTTTACAGCTTGAAATGGAGCACGCCGGGCACACTAATTACTTTATCAATTACCGCTATGGTCAAAGCCAAAAGCCAAAGGAAAGATGGAACGACCGCGCCTTTGTTTTTACCGATAGAAGCATATACCGCCCGGGGCAGGTACTATATTTTAAAGCTATTGCGCTGGAAAGTAACGGTAGGCAAAGCGAGTTGCTAACAGGCAAAAAATATGAGGTAGTACTTAGGGATGCAAATAATCAGGAGGTGAACAAACTAAACCTTACAACCAATGATTATGGTTCGTTGAGTGGAGAGTTCATCTTACCGGACGACAGGCTTAACGGTCAGTTTAGCATTCGTATAGGTAAGATTGGCACACATTATTTCTCTGTTGAAGAATACAAAAGACCTAAGTTCAAACCGGAGTTTACTCCCATTGAAGGCAACTTTAAACTGGGTGATGAAATAACGGTTGTAGGCGAAGCTAAAGCTTATGCCGGAAGCAACATTACCGATGCCAGTGTAGTTTACCGAGTCACTCGACAAGCTTACTTTCCGTATCCCTGGTGGGGGCGATATAGTTACTGGCGTCCCTATCCCGTTAACAATCCGGTAGAAATTGCACACGGCGAAACAACAACCGATGAGACCGGAAAGTTCGAGATCACTTTCGAGGCCATACCTGATAAAAGTATTGATGAAGAAACGCTTCCGGTATTTAATTATACGGTTTATGCCGATGTAATTGATTTAAATGGCGAAACACGAAGTACGGAAACCGTTGTAAGAGTGGGCTACACCGCTATGGAGTTAGATGTAGATGTAACCGATCCGTTAACCGATAGTACCGCTGATGGTCAGTTCACCGTTTCATCGAAAAATTTGAACGGTGAACCGGTTGAAACAGTTGGTAACCTGAAGGTGTTTAAATTGAAAGCACCTGATAACGTAGTCAGGACGAGACCCTGGCAGGCCGGTGATCAGCACATTATTGATAAGGCCGAATTCGAGCGTCTGTTCCCGTATGAATCATATACGAATTTGGATGACCACAGGAAATGGGAAAGAGGCGAGGAGGTGATCAGTAAGAAATTTAAAACCGATGTAGAAAAAGGTCTGGATTCATTGGAATTGAAACGTTTAAACCGTTGGGAAAGTGGATGGTATGTGGCTGAGGCAGAGGCTAAAGATGCCTTTGGCAAAGACATTAAAGCGGAAAAATACTTCTTCTTTACGAACACAAAAAGTAAAAAAGTAGCGGATAACCAGCTCTTTACTATTGAAACGGATAAGGCGGAATACCAACCCGGCGAAACTGCTACACTAATTGTGGGCTCGGCAGCAGGCGAATTAAATGTGCGATTAGAGGTCTTTGTCGGTGATAATCTTATTCGCACCGAAGAGCTAACCATAAACAACGAACTACAAACCATAAACCTCCCCATAAAAGAAGAACACAGAGGCAACTTAAGCGTCAACTGGGGATTTGTTTGGAATAACTCTGCACAAACAGGCTCCGAAACTATTAGCGTGCCGTTTAAACCACACGATTTAACTATTGAAACGGCCACTTTCCGCGATAAGCTAAAGCCGGGCGATGAAGAAACATGGACTTTCACTATTAAAGGACCCAAAGGCGAAAAAGTCGCAGCCGAAATGCTGGCCGGTATGTATGATGCATCTTTAGATCAATTTAAAGGCCATAACTGGTATTTCAGTCCGGCAGTAAACCGGATAAACTACAACCGTTTTTCATTCAGGCCCTGGAGCTTTGATACCGGCAGGTATAATATTTGGAATGATTGGAATTCCCATGCTAATTATGCATATCAAGCCTATGATCAATTAGATTGGTTCGGATTTTATTTTGGGCAGAGCAGTTACATGATTAGAGAGCGGGCAGTATATGCTCCGGTTCCACCGGGAGAAGTGGAAGAAGTTGTTGTTACTGGCTATGGAGGAAAGAAGGAGAAAAGAGCTATGGCTGTGGAGGCTAGCGATGCAGACATGCTTGCCACAGATGGGGTGACTCCAGCCCCTCCATCACCTCCACCTGGCCAAGATACCAAAGAACAGATGCCTGAAGACCTCAGTGAAGTAGTAACCCGCAAAAACCTACAGGAAACAGCCTTCTTCTTTCCGCAGCTCAGCACCGACAAAGACGGTAACGTAAGCTTCTCATTTACCACGCCAGAGGCATTAACAGAATGGAATGTAATGGCACTGGCTCATACAAAAGAGTTGAACACAGGCAGGTATAGTGGCTCTGTGGTTACGCAAAAAGAATTAATGGTACTGCCCAATACACCACGTTTTTTAAGGCATGGCGATAATATTACTATTTCAACCAAAATTGCTAACCTGAGTAAAAAGAATTTAAAAGGACATGCTGAGTTGCAGTTGTTCAACGCATTCACTAATAAACAAATCGATTTGCTCACACCTCCCCTCTTGAGAGGGGAAAGTCCCGCAACGCGGGACAGGGGTGTGTTACCCTTTGATATAAATACCAGGGGCAACACCACCGTTTCCTGGAACCTCCAAATCCCCGACAACATTGACGCCGTAACCTACCGCATTGTGGCCAAAGCAGGCAACTTTAGCGATGGTGAGGAAAACGGTCTGGCGGTTTTACCAAACAGAATGTTGGTTACAGAAACTTTGCCACTCCCAATTCGTGGCGGACAAACAAAAAAGTATGTACTTGATAAGTTGAAGAATAACAACTCCTCTACACTAAGGCATCACAAGCTAACGCTTGAAATGACAAGCAATCCGGCTTGGTATGGCGTACAGGCCCTGCCTTATTTAATGGAGTATCCATACGAATGTGCAGAGCAGGTGTTTAGCAGATATTACGCAAATACACTGGCATCGCACATTGCCAACAGCAATCCTAAGATCAAACAGGTATTTGACACCTGGCGAGACTATCAACCGGAAGCATTGCTCAGTAATTTGGAGAAGAATGAAGAGCTGAAAAACATCATTTTGCAGGAAAGTCCGTGGGTACGCGAAGCACAAAGTGAAACGGAGCAAAAACGCCGAATTGCCCTCCTCTTTGACATGAACAAAATGGGCAACGAACAGCGCAAAGCATTGAACAAGCTCAAGCAAATGCAAATGTCAAGCGGTGGCTGGCCATGGTTTAAAGGCGGGCGCGAAAACAGGTTCATAAGCCAACATATTGTGGCCGGCCTCGGACATCTCGATAATCTGGATGTAGCAGCAGTACGTGAAGACAAAAGCGTTTGGAACATGACCAAACAGGCTTTACGCTACCTCGATGCGGAACTGGCAGAGGATTACCGCAGGCTTAAGGGCAGGCCAAAAGTTAAATTGGACGAAAAGCACATCGGCTATACGCAGATCCATTATTTCTATACCCGCAGTTTCTTTAAAGATGAAGCCGTTCGCAAGGAGTATAAAGAGGCCTTTGACTATTACTTAGGTCAGTTGGAGAAATACTATCTGAACAATGGCCTTTATGCCGAAGGCATGACAGCACTTGCCTTGCACAGATACGACAAAGCAGGTGTTCCGGCCAAAATTCTTAAATGGTTGAAAGAACGCAGCATCATCAACGAAGAGCTGGGCATGTACTGGAAGGAGAATACAAGTTCATGGTTTTGGTACCAGGCACCTATTGAAACACAGGCTTTAATGGTGGAGGCATTTGATGAAGTGGGTAATGATCAAACAGCCGTTGACGATCTTAAGACCTGGTTGCTAAAACACAAACAAACCAATAGCTGGAAAACGACTAAAGCCACGAGTGAGGCCGTTTATGCGTTGTTGCTTAGGGGTGGCGATTGGCTGGCTATTGATGAAGTAGTGGATATAACCGTTGGCAAACAGAAGATTGACCCTTCTGGTATGCCCGATATAAAATTAGAGGCCGGTACAGGCTACTTTAAAACCAGTTGGAATGGAGTTGAAGTAAGCAAGGATATGGCCGAAGTAACCATTAGCAAGAGTAACGATGGCGTGGCTTGGGGCGGCCTGTACTGGCAATACTTCGAAGATTTGGACAAGATAACGGCTTTTGAAGATACTCCGTTAAAACTGAATAAAAAGGTTTTTAAGCAAACGAATACAGATAAAGGGCCGCAGATAAGTGAAGTAAAAGACGGACAAAAACTGGCCATCGGTGACCTGTTGAAAATCAGAATTGAACTCCGGGTTGATCGTGATATGGAATTCATTCACATGAAGGATATGCGAGCTGCCGGTCTGGAGCCAACCAATGTCATCAGTCAATACAAATGGCAAGATGGTCTGGGTTATTACGAAAGCACGAAAGATGCCAGCACCAACTTCTTTATAGATTACTTGCCAAAAGGTATTTACGTATTTGAATATCCGCTACGTGTAAGTCACAGCGGTGACTTTAGCAATGGTATCACGAGCATTCAAAGCATGTATGCTCCGGAATTCAGCAGTCATAGTGAGGGTGTTAGATTGGTTGTGGAATGACAAGAATATCAATCGCAGCCCCTGAGTCGCGATCTGTTAAAACGCATTATACCAATAAAAGCGGCTGTCTCAAAAGCATTGTGCACCAGCGAACGTCAGAATGAGCTTGACGAATTCTATTGAATTACCAGAATACGAGAAACTTCGTCAGGCTCAATCTGACAGCTTTTAACGCTTTTGAGACAGCCGCTTGTTATATAAAGTTGTTCTCTCTTAGAACGAGTATCCAAGGTTTATACCAAAGCGCAAACCGGGAATAAAGCTACCGTCCGTAGTTGCAGTAACTGTATTATTGGCTTCATCAACTGTGGTAGTTACCTCACCAAGTAATGGAATATCATCCCAATCTTCATCTAGATCTGCTTTAATTTGATTAAGGTCAGCATCACCGTCTAAGTCGGTATAAACTAACTCTACATCTCCGAAATTCGCTTCAGGACCTAGGAAGAAAAAGTCAATAGCGAAAGCGTCTCCAATTAGCCATTGTGCGCCAAGCTGTGCGCCTAATCCGAAGGTTGAAACTTCACCCTCCAATTTAGAATTGAAACTATCAGGGCCGTCAATATAGGTTCCTGTTGCATCCAAATCATACTTTTGGTATTTAATGGAAGGTTCAAAATACAACCCTCGAGGACCACGCTTCTTTTTACTGGTGTACACTCTGTAGCTGGGTCTTATGCTAAAGCCTTTGTACTCTGCACTGGAAAGTGTCAGATCATTATCTGACTCTAATTCCTCAATAATCTGACTGTTTAATTTGGTTTTCAATGGTATGCCCAACTGTAGGGCCAGAGAGTTGTTATTGTCCAATACATATTCATAACCCAATGAAAGTTTTCCAAATGCAAAACTTAACGGATTGAGTTTAGCAACATGCTGGTTTCCGGTATATTCTACTGTTTCCTGCTGACCGAAAGCCGCTCCGAAGAATAAAACGGATACGGTTAATAAAAACACTTTTTTCATTTTTATAATTTTAGTTCGGTTAAAGGACGTGGCAACCATCATACCAAGTTGGTTACGTTGGGTACAATTTTAATATTGTTTTTGAGTTAACAATATAACTTTGGCACTTTATGTCGGTTGTAGTAAACAATGTAACGAAGGTCTATGGCTCGCAAAAGGCCGTTGATGAAATCAGCTTCATCTTAAAAAAGGGTGAAATAACCGGTTTTTTGGGACCTAATGGCGCAGGCAAGAGTACAACGCTTAAAATGTTGGTGGGTGCCTTAGGGCCTGATTTAGGAACCATTTCTATTGATGGTTTGAATATTCTGGAAGAACCTATTAAAGCCAAACGTAAAATAGGCTATTTGGCCGAACATAATCCTCTTTATGCAGAAATGTATGTTCGGGAATTTTTACGAATGGCTGCCGCATTTCATGGTGTTGCCAATCCAAAAGACGCTGTTGAAGATGCCATTGCCAAAACCGGATTAACAGGCGAAGCCAATAAAACAATTAACCAACTTTCTAAAGGCTACAGACAGCGCGTTGGTTTGGCACAGGCTCTCATTCACAACCCTGAAGTACTAATACTTGACGAACCGCTTAGCGGTCTGGACCCAAACCAATTAGCCGAAATAAGGGAAGTTATTAAGGAGTTAGGGCAGAACAGAATACTAATTTTCTCGAGCCACATTTTACAACAAGTACAGCAGATCTGCGATCGGTTAATTATTATTCATAAAGGTAAGATTGCCGCGGATGGTAAATTGGCGGATATACTGGCCAGGAACAGGGCCAACGATTTAGAAACTGTATTTAAAGACCTAACACCGGCCTGATAGTGAAAAAAGCATTTTACCTTACTTTGTGTTACATGTGCGTAAATCTGTGCCTGAAATATAAAAGACAAAGACGTTAAGTTCACCAAGTGCTATGTTAAACATACTTCTAAAAGAGATCAGTCAATTTTTCAGTTCGGTAACAGGTTACCTGGCCATTGCCGTGTTTCTGATCTTATTGGGCCTGGTTGTTTTTGTTTTTCCTGAAACCAGTTTATTCGAGTATGGTTATGCCGATATGGATAGTTTTTTCAACTCTGCACCCTGGGTTTTGCTTTTTCTAATTCCGGCCATAAACATGAAACTGTTTGCTGAAGAAAGAAGAGCAAAAACTTTAGAGTTTTTGTATTCCAAGCCGGTTAAGCTGTCCGGAATTGTAATGGGCAAGTATTTGGCGGCCTTATTACTTGTGCTTATTGCCTTACTGCCAACCTTAATATACGTTAAAACCTTGTCGGCCTTGGCCGAACCGGTTGGCAATATAGATACCGGAGCAATTTTCGGATCATACATAGGTTTATTCCTATTGGCCGCGGTTTTTACCGCCATTGGCTTATTGGCTTCAGCACTTACAAAAAATCAAATTGTAGCTTTTATAGTAGCTGTTTTTCTATGTTTTCTGTTTTACTATGCATTTGAATCTTTAAGCGGTCTAAGGACTTTCAGCGGAAAAACCGATTACCTTATTCAAAACCTGGGTATAGAGGAACACTACCGTTCTATGAGTCGTGGTGTAATTGATAGTCGCGATCTGCTATATTTTTTCTCCGTCATTGCTCTGTTTCTGCTACTTACGCATACCATTCTTAAACACAGGAAGAGTACATGAGTAACAGACAGAAAATATGGCTGCACTTTGGTATTATAGCCCTGCTATTGGTATTGCTCAACGCCTTTCTTAATAATACGTTTTTCAGAATTGATCTCACCAAAGAAAAGCGTTTTACATTGAGTGAATCGGGTATTTCAACGGTTGAAAGACTTGAAGAACCCGTTGATGTATTTATATTTCTTCAGAATAAAAACCTTCCTTCCGGATTTAAAAGACTGCAACGGGCTACCCGGGATCTGCTGACGGACCTGAATGTCCACGCAAAGGGAAAAATATATTTTGAATTTGAAGATCCGTTAGATGGTTTAAGTGGTGAAGAACGGCTCCAGCAGTTGACGGACCTGCGAAAACGGGGCATTATTCCTACAAACGCCCGGATAAAAACTAAAGACGGCATCATTGAAAAACTGATATTTCCTGCCGCACTTATCAATTACAAAGACCGTCAAATTCCGGTGCAATTGTTAGCAGGAGATAGAGGCCAGGAAGACCTCAATCGCTCCATAGAACTACTTGAATATCAAATTGTGTCGGCATTAAACAAGGTGCAAAACGATGAACCTCCCAAAGTAGCATTTCTTGAAGGACATGGTGAGCTTTCGCGTGAAGCAACTTTCGATCTTGAAGAAAGGCTATACCAGAATTTTTATCAAGTCGGAAGGTTCAACCCCGATGAATTAGACTCTATTCCCAAAGACCTTGATCTGATCATCGTTGCCAGGCCAACCAAGCCATTCTCAGAAATTGACAAATTCAAAATTGACCAGTATGTAATGAATGGCGGTAAAATGATGTGGTTGATAGACCCCATGAAAATGAACTTAGATAGCCTTAGATACCAGTGGGGTGGTACAAATGTAGCGGTGGATTTCGATCTAAACCTCGATGATATTCTCTTCAAATACGGTGTAAGGCTTAACCGCAATCTTGTACGCGATTTGCAAAATAAGCCCATTCCTGTTGTGGTTGATGAGCGTGGCCAAACCCGGCTGTTGCCCTGGGCTTTTTATCCTTTGATCTCTCCAAGTTCAGATCATATAATTGGTCAAAATACCGATCCGCTAAGCCTTGAGTTTGCAAGTTCCCTTGATATGCTAAATGTTAAAGGTATTGAACCAACAGTTGTTTTAAGCACATCGGACAAAGGAGGGGTTGTGGCCAACCCGGTATTGGTGAGCTTGGAGGAACTGCGCCGGCCACCTGATGCGGCTAACTTTGCGCGACAGAACATCCCAATAGGCGTGCTGCTTGAAGGAGAGTTCCCTTCCGTATATAAGAACCGTGCAAGTCCATTGGAAAATTGGCAAAACCCTCGAAAGGATGTTTCATCACCCACCAAAATGCTTGTAATTGCCGATGGAGATATCGCCAAAAATGAAGTGCTGCCCGACGGACAAACCCTACCTTTGGGCTTTGACAGGTCACTCAGACAGCAATTTGGGAATAAGGCTTTTTTAATGAACGCTGTGGAATACCTTACCTTTGAAAACAACGTGCTTGAGGCAAGAAACAAGCAAGTTGAATTACGTTTGCTTAATCGGAATAAGGCGGAACAGGAACGAACAAAATGGCAGTTTTTGAATATCGGTCTGCCTGTAATTTTTATTTTGTTTTTTGGCTTTATCTATAATTATCTTAGAAGAAGAAAATACACACGATGAGTGCTTTGCTTGAAAGGCTCCACACCTTTAACAAATGGGCCAATAATCAGGTCATCAATTCTATTATCGATTCTGAAATTGAAGATGAAAAGGTGCTATCCTTAATGAGTCATATTCTAAATGCAGAAAGTATCTGGATTGAGCGCATTTATGGCGAAAGTGCCGCCAGATATAGTCTGTGGCAAAAACACGGCGCAGATGATATGCCGAATATTCACGAGGACCTATTGGCTGATCTGCGCGATATTTTTGAAAACGAAGATTTAAGTGCCAAAATAGAATACGTCAATTCCAAAGGGGTTGAATATGACTCTACAATTGAAGAAATACTGCTTCATATAGTTGATCATGCCACCTACCACCGCGGCCAGTTAGCCACTCGTTACAGAGAGCTGGGTATTAAGCCTTTAGAAACAAACGTGATAAACTGGACCCGGGCTGCTACTTAAAATTTCAACAAATACGTTTAGCTGCCGAAGACTTTGTGTCATTCTCCTTTTCCTGCAACTTATCTATCAATGGCTCAAAACGAAGTCTTTGCATAAGTTCATATACAGTGGTTGCAGTGCCTATACATCCATGCAGAAAGGTGATCTTACGATCATCATCGTAATGTTTTTCAAGTAATACGTTTCGGTCAACATCTTTGTGCGCTTTCAAAGCCCAGAAGGCATAGCATTTTACAAGGGCATTTTCGTGATTAGTAAGCTCAATTAATTCTTCTGTTGTAGCTTTTTCGCGTAGCCTGATAAATAATTGATATTGCTCAGAAACCTGGCCTGTAATACCTGAGCTATAGCCGGTCACGACTTTGTATTGTTCCATATCTTTTACTATGGCCTGTACATCATCGCCAACTGTAACCGATGCACTTTCCTGACCAAAGACCAGTGTTGCGCCAACAAGCATTAGTATGGTAAGTATAATTTTCATCTTCTGTTCTTATACCATTTCTACTTAAAAGATTCACTTTAAAAATTGTTCTTCCTGCCCGTTCCGTGGGCGGGTTTTGCCTATACATCTTCACAAAATTTAGCAATAGCTACTGCTATTCCGAAATTTTCTTCATCGTCTAGCCAATAAACTCCTACTTTTTATTTAGGAATCTCTCAAGTAGAACTGGTATTAATACCGCTCTGTGCAACCCAAAGTTACGGTCATTACGGTGTAATAGTAAATTAACAAAAGATGTACCATTCTTCCCTGGCATGTTGGCAAGGACGCCAAAATGAGCCGCTGTAAATTAAAAATGTCAGCCCGTTAGGGCCGACATTTCTACTATGAGAACACATGAAACTACTCTCGTAGCTCAGTTTTGTGCTGCTAAGGCTCCATTTTTAAAGGCCTCCACACCACAATCTATAAAATCTATATAATTCTGAACTGATTTAGCCTGTTTGTAGGTAATTGGAGCATTCAACAACTTTCCGTCAGGCGAAACCATGGCATAAAGAGGTTGCGATATTTTACCGAAAGAACTCACTTCAAAATCTACCCAGATATCGCCCTGCGTTTTCAGGGTTTTGTTCAATGCTTTGGAGAAATATTTTTTGTCTTCAGCGAGTTCTTCCCTGTCATCGACATAAAGAGAAGCAACAATTACTTCGTTATTCATTTTATCGGCTACCTCGGTATTGGTCCAAACATTTTCTTCCACTTTACGGCAGTTTACGCAACTCCAGCCGGTAAAGTCTATCAACACCGGCTTGTTTTCCTTTTTTGCAAGCGCAAGTGCTTCATCAATATCGTTTACAGCCCTTATCTCGTGATGGTCGCCCTTTTTAATGCTGTAAAACTTGGGTGGCGGAAATCCGCTAAGTGCTTTAAGGGGTTTGTTTGTAATTAGTCCGGATGTTAGATAAACAACCAGGCCAAGAGATAGCAAGGCAGTAACCCAACGCCCCCAACCGATCTTTGGTTTTTTGGGATCGTGCGGAAACTTGATAAAGCCAAGCATGTATGCTGCCAACCCCAGCGAGATCAAAATCCAAATAGCAATAAATATTTCATATTTGATAAGGCCCCACTGCTTCACGAGGTCGGTATTGGAAAGGAATTTAAGTGCAAGGGCCAACTCAACAAATCCAAGGAATACTTTAACCGTTGTCATCCAACCACCTGATTTTGGCAGCTTTTTCATTAGCTGCGGGAACATGGCAAATATGGCAAACGGCAAGCCCAGGGCTATACCAAAGCCGCTAAGCCCCCAAATGAGTTTAATAGGACCATCGGCACTGCTCATAACTCCGGCCATTAAACTGCCAAGTAGCGGTCCGGTACATGAAAAAGAAACAATAACCAAAGTAAGAGCCATAAAAAAGATTCCAAACAATCCGCCTGTTTTAGAGGAAGCACTATCTGCCCTGTTAGCCCATTTAGATGGCAATGTAAGTTCAAAATAGCCAAACAAACTCAGTGCAAAGGCCAGGAAAATAGCGAAAAAGATAAAGTTTAACAACGGCGATGTGGCTACTTTATATATAGTGTCCGGTGGAATTTGTTTACCAAAAAGTAAGAAAGGAATACCGAGTAAAAAGTAGATCAGGAAAATAAAGAAGCCGTACATGCTACCCTCAAAAATGCCTTTGCCTTTCTTAGAGTCGTCTTTCTTGGTAAAGAAACTTACCGTAAGTGGTATCATTGGAAATACACACGGCGTAAGCAATGCCAATAAACCGCCCAAAAGCCCCAGGACAAATATTCCCCAATGGCTTTTAGTTTCTTCTTCCGAATCGGTGCAATTACTTATAGGTTGTTCTCCTACGCTTCCGGCCAGCCATTGTCGTGCATCTCCTTGTGCTACTTCTGTCGCAGCACTACCGGAACCAAAAGCTGCTTCTATCCCATCTTCATAAATAGCCGATTTCAAATTAGAAAGATCAACCTGAAAGGGCACGTCTGTCGGTGGTAAACATTGTTCATCATCACAAGTTTGGAATAAAAGCGATCCTTTAAAGTAACCCTCAGGCTTGGTTATTCTAATCTTTTGTCTAAACTCAGCACCTTCGCCAAATTTTTTAACGAACATGTTGTCGAAAAGAGGATCGTTTCCTTCTTTCGTTTTCTTCCCTGTTTCAACATTCTCACCCACCAACTCATAGGCATCACTTTCTTCAAATGTAAATGTGGTAGGTATCGGGCCGCCTTCTTTAATATTCTGGGCATAGATATACCATCCCGGATCCATTGTTGCTTTAACAATTATTTCTGCTTCATCATCACTGATTTTTTCCGCATTGATCTTCCATTTAACCGGTTCAGGCATTTGAGAAAATGCCGCATGGCTTAATACAAGTGTAAAGAGAATTCCCAGGAATATTTTAGTTCTTCGCATTCGGTAAAATTATTAGAATTACTTAATCAATTCTTAATTGTTGCAGTATTATTACAAAATCTATTCGCTACTATTACTTTCTTGGCAGGACTTACCTTAATATAACACAAATATTATTGAGTAGGGTGCAAAAAAGTTTAAGTATTCTTTTCAAAAAGCCAAAAAGTAACAGGCATGCTCTCCTCCCAGAGAACATGCCTGTTTAACCTAATTGATATACTATGAGAAAAAAATATTATTGTTTAAGTTTTTTTAACAGAACTTCTATCTATAGTTAATAACACCATTTATTAAAAAGGGTGACTCCAGGCAATCTTTTTTTCATCTAATGGCTTAAACCCAAATTATGCAATAGAAAATCTATTCCGTGCTGAAATTGCTTCAAAATCAGCGTTTCACTGCATTTTTCAGCTTCACCATAGCGGTGCTATGCTAAATCTTCCAAAATGCCTGATTTTATTGCACTTTCAGCACTCATTACAAAGTTCTACTGCATAGTTTGGGTTAAAATTCAGGAAGATTGTCAGGGCACAAGGATCTTTGATCTGACTGATGCACTATAAAATTTTATCAAATCCTATTATAACGCGAATAATGGTTAAGCCTATTCGCTATAGTTCTAACAATCAATCCCAAAGCATTCGGGATAACCACGAATGCACGAATTTTTCTTCCAGGACTGATAATTAGTTTCGCGGAGCGGAACCAAATTGGTACTATTAGCTTATAATTGTTTCTAAGAAATATAGGTGTAATTAGCAAATTCGTGATTAAAACATTCATTAAAACACTGATGGACAATTTATTACGAATAACACGAACAACTCCGCAAACGGAATTTCTTATCCTTTATTCACGTTATTATAATAATTCCTTCACCTTTTCCTCCAATTTTTCCTGCCGCAGATCTATAGCCAGGATCTTTCCTTCACTGTCAACCAGGTAATTTCTCGGCACGCCATAAACGGCAAATAATTCTACTATCGGGCTGCTATCTGCAAGGAGATCTGAGGTATTTATCCAGTCAATACCATCTTCTTCGCTTGCCTTGATCCATGATTCCTCTTTTTCATCTAATGAGTACGAGAATATTTCAAAACCTTTACTTTTATATTTGGCATATACTTTTTTCATATGAGGTATCTCTCTACGACAGGGTCCGCACCACGATGCCCAAAACTCTACCAAAGTGTATTTATTTTTAGAAATTACATCCAAGAGACTGTATTGCTTCCCGTCAATATCATTTACTGAGAAATCTTCGATGGTCTGACCGATCATATGATCTCCGGTTTTGGCATCGAACCGGATCTCCATGTCAATTTTGGATTTTAAACAATTCAACAGATAAGCATTTTCCTTTGTTGGCGTTGTATTATCCAATACAAGCTTGGACTGTATTGTAGATAAGGAGTATCTACGGCAAAGGGCTGCTATCAGTGCCACCATTTCATCATCGCTATTAAAGGTAAGATCCTCAACAATTCCTCTAATGTATCTTCCTCTTTCACGGTTTTTTTCCCAAAGATTTTCTCGCCACTCCTTAAACCCAGGGTGGTTCTCATTGCTTTCAGGATCATTCCTCTGCATATCTAATAGTTTGTCTTCCATGCGCAATGCTTTCTCATCATAAAGCCATATATCAATGGCTTTGGTGGTCAGATTGTCTCCTTTTGCCCGCAATCTGTTCTTGGCATCCGGCACAAGTTCCAGAACACCCGGCTCTATAACTATGGGCCGTTTATACCGGGTTATTTCTTTATTCGGCACATTAATGGCCAGTTCTCCCCTTTTTAGAACGCTTGCATCCCCTTCAAGGCTAAAAGAGCCATTTTTTATGGTGGTAGTCAGTAAAGAGTCATTTTCATCGCAAGGAAAGAAGACCACCGATAAGCCTTCGTAAACATCAAAATCGTTGGCGTAAACTTTAAATTTAGTGTCGGGTGTGTTTTTGCAAGAAGTCATCAGGGCCAACACAATTATGCCCAAGATCCATGAAAAATATCTGTTCATTTCTATTTTAAATATTCCTGTCAAAGATAAATTAACGAATTTAACAACCAACTATTGTCAACCAAGTACATCAGGAGCAACTACCGGGCTACCATAAATTTATATCCCCCCACATCGGTAAAGAATAACTTGGATCTGTTTTTCTTCAACCATTTGTTCCATTGTTTGGCGGTAACGGAAATAGAACGCGCACACAGATCCTATTATAATAATTCCTTCACCTTTTCCTCCAATTTTTCCTGCCGCAGATCTATAGCCAGGATCTTTCCTTCACTGTCAACCAGGTAGTTTCTCGGCACACCATAAACGGCAAATGATTCTACTATCGGACTTTTATGCCCGAGCAGGTCGGAAGTATTTATCCAGTCTATTCCATCCTCTTCGCTTGCCTTGATCCATGATTTCTCTTTATCATCTAATGAGTACGAGAATATTTCAAAACCTTTACTTTTATATTTGGCATATACTTTTTTCATGTGAGGGATCTCCGCACGACAGGGTACGCACCACGATGCCCAAAACTCTATCAAAGTGTATTTATTTTTAGAAATTACATCTAATAGACTGTATTGCTTCCCGTCAATATCATTTACTGAGAAATCTTCGATGGTCTGACCGATCATTTGATCACTGGTTTTGGCATCTAACCTTGTCATTATGTCAACATTGGATTTTAAACAATCCAACAGATAAGCATTTTCCTTTGTTGGAGTGGTATTATCCAGTACAAGTTTGCACTGTATTGGAGATAAGCTGGGATCTGGGCAAAGGGCTGCTATCAGTGCCACCATATCGTCATCGCTGTTAAAGGCTTGGTCCTCAACAATTTTACGAATATGTGCTGATCTTTCCCTGATCTTGTTACCAAATTTTTCTAGCCAATCCTTGTGCTCAGGATGGTCCTTCTCACTTTCCGGATCCTTCTGCATGTCTATTATTTCCTGTCTCATACTAAATCCCTTATCTTCATAAAGCCATACATCGATGACTTTAGAGGTCAGATTGTCTCCTTTTGCCCGTAATCTGTTCTTGGCATCCGGCACAAGCTCCAGAACGCCCGGCTCTAAAACTATAGGTCGTACGGACCATCTTTCCATCACCTCCATATCCTTCTGAAAGCTCAATTCTCCCATTTTTACAACACTTGCATCTCCCTCAAGGCTAAATGAGCCGTCTTTTACGGTGGTAGTCAGAAAAGAATCATCCCAACCATAAGGCGCGAAAACAACATTGAAGCCCTCATAAGCATCAAGATCGTTGGCGTAAACTTTAAATTTAGTGTCGGGTGTGTTTTTGCAAGAAGTCATCAGGGCCAACACAATTATGCCCAAGATCCATGAAAAGTATCTGTTCATTTTTTTAAATATGCCTGACAAAATAAATTAACGAATTTAACAACCAACTATTGTCAACCAAGTACATCAGGAGCAACTACCGGGCTACCATAAATTTATATCCCCCCACATCGGTAAAGAATAACTTGGATCTGTTTTTCTTCAACCATTTTTTCCATTGTTTGGCTGTATCAAAGGTTTCGTTCGTATATCTCTTCAATAGTCTTTGCGCCATCTCCGGCCGGTCTTTTTGTTTGAGCATACGCACGCATGTTTCTAATAGCCGAATGTCATTGTTAGGTATTCCCAGTGTTTTGGCATCCGGATCAATGGCAAAATTTACACTACCTCTTACTGAAGGCTCAACCTGATAGAGGTAATCATAATTATCGACGTAATATGCCAGATAGTCGTTCCATTGATCACCATATTTTTGTATGAGTTCCCTGGGAAGGTTTCGAAAATAAAATAGCCTGTCAGGCGGATAATAGTCTTCTTCAAGATAGTATTCTTCTTCTTCATTCAATTCCCAACCGGCCATTTTTTTGGCTCGCACACTATTGATCATTTTATTGCTTGCCTCAATACCCTTGGTAAAGATCTCAAAACCTTTGTCGGACACGAGATAGGCAAAGTCCAGTTTATGGTCCCGGTCCTCAGATACTCTGTGTACATAGGGTTTCTGTCTGTTAAATTTTGAGATGTAGTGTATGGAGTTGATGAAAGCCATTTTTGCGGTTTCGGTCATATACGTGGGAGATGCCCTGAAACCCCATTGGAAAAAGTTTCCATGCCTGCCAATGGCTACGGACCTTGATGATTTAATGTTCGTACCGCCGGAGATCCACTCGGCATCAGGAGAGTCCTCTATACCCGGATATGAGACAAGACCGGGAGCATAATCCTTGTACGATATGGTTTGCATGGGTACCATTTGCACGGAGTCACCCAGATTGCGTCCTGCATAAAAACGGCGGAAACTACCGGGCGTTTTTACTTTCTCTTTTACGATCTCTACCTTGTATGGCGTATTGAATACCGGATGATCCTCCGTCAGATCAAAGGCATGTTCCTGAAGGCAATGACATGCCCAGTTGATCTTAAGTTTTTTGGGCACCATCATAGGTGCCGAAACTCCGGCAATGAGAATAGATGCAGCATCAAAATCATCCGACAGATAAGTAGCATCTTTCGTTCTTACTTTATGGCCCAACTCTTCGTTCATCTTAAATTCGGCTTCTGTCAATTTGGGTATCAGGGCATCAAAGATCGTTACATCGTGCTTATCTGACATGGATTCTTTATAATCCTCGCCATAAACCAGCGTAACATTTATAAAATATTGGTTTAGCAGCTTCATAAAATCGGCTGCTCTTACTTTTTTATGCCCGGCCATAACTTCCGGGTTTCCTCCGTAGTAGTATTCTTCCTCAGTATCCGGGTTCTGGCCCACATACAATATGCGAAGATCAGATCTTTCAATGGTTTTATTCTGTGCAAATGCAGGAATAGCGATCCATACAACTAAACTAAATATTACAAATTTTAGTGACATATTTTTATAATTTTATGATTATTATGAAACATTATTGTCAAAGGACATGCATGATTTTCTTGGTTTGACAATATTTCAAGGATACTTGTTTAATCGGCAGATGTTTCTATCCGCGTTTCCCGGCTAATAGTAGCCGGCATCAGACACTTGTACTTGTTGCACGTCTGAAAGAACAATTCGCCCTGCACCTTTTGTACCCCGCGGGTATTTGCCAATACCTTCAATTTTTGAAGGAAGTAGAATTCACCTTTGTAAACAGACATATTCGGATCCTCCGGATAGAACTTACTTCTCGGTTTAATTAATTTGCCCTGTTTTTCCAATGTTGCCGGTGGGATAATAGATACTTCCGAAACAATAAACATACCGGAGGGATCACGGGCGTAAATATGCCAGCCCGGATGCACCTTTACTTTAATAATGGATGTTACAATGTCGCCGGCCTTTGCCGCTCCGGGATAGACATCCATTTGCATGCTTACAGGATGTTCGTTTGAAGTTGGCGGAAGCGATATATTTTCTATGGCCTTTGTCAGGCCAGAGTCTTTCTTTTCGCCATTCTGCCCAATTCCATGCAGAGAGATCAGGCAAAGCAATAAGCCAGGGATTATTTTATATCTGGATATTAACATGTATGCTGTCATTGCGCTTTTTTATGTTTTCCTTAATTCTAATTTACGGATATTTATATGCCCAACGAATCAAATAGTTCAATTAATTTTTTGTCTTGAAATTTGAACAGGCTCTTAGTTTGAAAATATTTCAAGGATACTTGTTTAATCGGCAGATGTTTCTATCCGCGTTTCCCGGCTTATGGTAGCCGGCCTCAGACACTTGTACTTGTTGCACGTCTGAAAAAATAATTCGCCCTGCACCTTTTGTACCTTAGGCGTATTTGCCAATACCTTCAGTTTTTGAAGGAAGTAGAATTCACCTTTGTAAATAGAGATATTCGGATCCTCCGGATAAAACTTACTTCTCGGTTTAATTAATTTGCCCTGTTTTTCCACTGTTGCCGGTGGAACAATGGCTACTTCCGATTCAATAAACATACCGGAAGGATCACGGGCGTAAATATGCCAGCCCGGATGCACCTTTACTTTAATAATGGATGTTACTATGTCGCCGGCCTTTGCCGCTTTGGGATAGACATCCATTTGCATGCTTACAGGATGTTCGTTCGAAGTTGGCGGGAGCGATATATTTTCCATGGCCTTTGTCAGGCCAGAGTCTTTCTTTTCGCCATTCTGCCCTATTCCATGCAGAGAGATCAGGCAAAGAATTAAGCTAACGATCACTTTACATCTTGATATTAGCGTGTTTGCTGTCATTGCGCTTTTTAATGTTTCCCTTAATTCTAATCTACGGATATTTATATGCCCAGCGAATCAAATAGCTCAATTAATTTTTTGTCTGATGGTCTGGGTGCGTTAACACTGACAATATTGCCTTCCGGATCCAATAGAATATAACGGGGTATGCTAATGACACCATAACGCTTCACAAAAGCGGAAGTAAAGGCTGCATCTGCAAATAGCTGAACACCCTCCAGCTCAAGGTCATTAACCATCTTTTTCCATTTCTCAAAGTCCTTTTCTTCATCTACACTGATGCCAACAAATTGGATATTTTTGCCGTGGTACGACTTTTCCACCTCTTTAAGCGCGGGAAATTCTTTTTTACACGGTCCGCACCAGGTAGCCCAAAAATCAATATAGGTGTATTTTCCTTTCAGATCTGTGAGCGATGTGACTGACCCGTCGTGATTGCGGTAATCAATAAAAACGGGAGAGGGACTACCCGGTGCCATTTTCATTTTTTCTGCGTATAGTGAATCAACTCGCATTTTATCTGAATCGGATTCGATCTTTGGATAAACGTATTCGTATGTGCGTTTGTTATATTCCGGATCTGTGTTGAACTCGAATGACGAGGCGAGACCTGCTACAAACAGATGTTGCTTTATCTTATGACTCTTTATGGTCTCTTCAATAGTTTGAAACCAATGTATTTCATCTCTGGAGAAATCAATATTTTTTTCCTTTAACTCCCCTCGCTTAACACTGTTGGCAAATCTCAATTTGTTATAAACCAGATCTTCATAATAAAAAGACTTAAAGAACTGATCTTCATCTTCCGGGGCAAATGCATCCCATTCAGCTCCGAAACCCTCACTTACTTCAAAATTATCTGTATCGTTGATATACATACCATGAAAAAACTCATAGGTAGAAATATTTCTTAAATAGTCATAATACAGATCCTTTTCCTCCTGTTCTCTGAAATCATCTGTTAATCCTTCTGTATTTGAGAGTAGCTCCAACCTTTTAGCCATTAATTCCTTATTCTTAAGAACAAACTCGTCTTCATCATAATAATGAAGATGCGTTTTTTCCGGTAAAAAGTTTTTATCCAATGTACGCCTGGCAATTAAATAGTTTTGTGTGGCTGTGCTGGAGCCACTCCATTGCAGCGTATGCTCAACATCATTTAGATCAGCGGTAAAATGTAAATTGTCTCCGGCACTAATATACATGGGGAATCTTGTCCGTAAAGAATCGGGGAATAGCACTTCATATGTGATATTCCATTTATCAAGTTTAAGCGTATCCAGAAATGAACCGTCATCATTAATGTCAATGGATCTGTCAAATTGGTCATACCGGTTTCCCTTTATCTTAATATTAAGACCTTGGGCATTTTTGATCACTCCCGTCAGGATGGCATGATCTGCCACTTTGGATTTTCTTTTACCATTACTACACGATACCACAACCAAGGGTAGTACAAGGTATAACAGTAACTTGATCTTACTTTTCTTAAACTTATGCATTAATTTGATTTATTATTTAACTTCTTTAAAATTTCTATGTTAAAACTCAGGAACGTGTTTAACAGCCTTTTCATTGTCAACCAAGTGCAGCAACTATTGGGCTACCCTAAATTTATATCTTCCCACTCCGGTAAAGAACAACTTTGATCGGTTTTTCTTCAACCATTTTTTCCATTGTCTAGCGGTGTCAAAGGTTTCGTTCGTATATCTCTTCAATAGTCTTTGAGCCATCTCCGGCCGGTCTTTTTGTTTGAGCATACGCACGCATGTTTCCAAAAGTCGAACGTAATTGTTAGGTATTCCCAGTGTTTTGGCATCCGGATCAGCAGAGAGATCAGGCAAAGAATTAAGCTAACGATCACTTTACATCTTGATATTAGCGTGTTTGCTGTCATTGCGCTTTTTAATTTTTCCCTTAATTCTAATCTGCAGATTTTTATATACCCAGCGAATCAAATAGTTCAATTAATTTATTATCTGATGGTCTGGGTGCGTTAACACTGACAATATTACCTTCCGGATCCAAAAGAATGTAATGGGGTATGCCAGTGACACCATAACGCTTCACAAAATCGGAAGTAAAGGCGGCATCTGCAAATAGCTGAACACCCTCCAGTTCAAGGTCATTAACCATCTTTTTCCATTTCTCAAAGTCCTTTTCTTCATCTACACTGAGGCCAACAAATTGGATGTTTTTGCCGTGGTACGACTTTTCCACCTCTTTAAGCGCAGGAAATTCTTTTTTACAAGGTCCGCACCAGGTAGCCCAGATGTCTATATACACATATTTACCCTTTAAGTCGTCTAAAGACATAGTGCCCCCGGCATGATTTCTATAATCAACAAATTTTGGCGATGGGCTACCCTTCCATAGTTTTTTAGCTTCTTCAAAACCGGCATTTACTTCAGAAATCCATTTTTCATCTTTGGCATTGGCAGTATAAAAATTATAAACTTCTATTTTCTCGTCTTGGGTTAGTTGGGAAGACTTCAAATAATCTTTAGTACTTCCTACTAATAGCTTTTCTTTTAGCGTTTCATTATTGGTGTTATCGACTATAGTATTTAGCCATAATACATTTTTATCATAGTCTATATTTTCTGAATTTAATCTTATCGATTCGATGCGTTTTAAGTATCTTAATCGGTTGTAAACCAATTCTTGATAATAATAGGAGTTCTCAAACTCATCTTCGTTGTCAAAATCGAAAGCCAGGAACTTATCCATAAACCCATCCGAGCTTTGAAAATCGGATTGTTTTATTGCTCTTGCGTGAAAGAAATCATAATTACCGTAATTGACTAAAATTTGATAATCGATTTCCTTTTTTTCCTGTGCCATAAACTCTTCCGAAAGTCCTTCGAAGGTATCCAGCAAATTCAACCATTTGCCTTTAAGCTCGTTCTGTACTTCTATGAATTTTTGCTCGTCGTAAGCGAACTCTCCACTATTTGGAGGCATTAAACCATCTTCTATTTTATTTTTTTGGTACAGGTATTCGGCATAAGTTGCTCCTTCGCCACTAAAGCTTACGGGCTTATCTACATTCAGGGTGTCAATATTCAAAACTAAATTATCCCCCGGGCGAAAATGCACAACCATCCAGTTTTTTAATACATAAAAATCATAATTCCTATTCCACTTTGGTAAGCGAAGTGTATCTTTAAATGTGCCGTCTTCATTAACTTGAATGATTTTGCTAAATTTCATATACCTATCACCACTTATGCCTATCTCAGTATCCTTGTAGTTGCCAAGATTACCTGAAATAACAGCGTAATCAACTGTTTCTTTTTTTTCTTTATTGCAAGCCATTAGAAAAAAAACGACAGCAATAATTAGTAAATTTTTCATGTGTTTAAATTTTAATAATTTATTGGTTACGGCATATTTAAAATTGGGATGTTTACGGTTAAGCAACAACCCTAACAGCATCTTTCGGCAACATTGAAAATCAACTAATTCAATGAAAACAACGTTTAGCGGATGAAAGATGAAATTTATATTTTACTTCTTTAAGGGTTTACCGTCCTGATCTAAGGAGCCTGATTTAATAATTATCAATTTATTCAGGTCAATGTGTTTTTTAATAGCATTATTCACCTGTTTCAGGGAAACCGCCTCTATGTCTTTGGAGTATTGGTCAATGTAATTTGGCGTTAACCCTCTTTCAACAAAGCCTAAGATCCTATCTGCCAAGCCGTGCGTAGTTGACATACTTAATTTAAAATTCCCTGTTAAATTGGTTTTCCTCATTGCCAGTTCTTTTGCCGTAATACCTTCGTCCACCCATTTTTTTAGCTCAACCATAGTAGCGTCCAATCCCTTTTGGAACAAGTTAGGATTAAAGGATCCATTGATAAGCCAATGTCCTCCCGCATAAGTATGCCCGGTATGGGATGAATATATACCATAAGTTAATCCGTCACGATCTCTTACGGTTTGCATCAATCTACCTGAAAAATCTCCTCCTAAAATTGAAGTACCTATATAAAATGGTAAATAATCCGCATCACTACGTTGAATACCGGTATATTGGCCTATATACATTGCGGCACTTGGTTTTTCAGGTATGGTAACCACTTTTGTTGTTCCTTTAACTTTTTTGGGGGTACTATAAGTAGCTTTACCGGTAACACCACCTTTCCAATTATGAAATGATTTTCTAATAGCCTGGTGTAATACTTTGGTATCAATATCTCCAACAGCCACCAGGTGCATTCCTTTAGGGCCAAGGTATTTCTTATGGAAGGCCTTGATATCTTCTAAAGTAGCCGCTTCCAGATTTTTTATATATGTTTCTACACTCGGAATGTAATTAGGATGCCCCTCTGGATAAATAGCTTGTGACAGGGCAATTTGAGCCATTGCATCGGGATTGGATAAAGCTCTTTTTACATTGCCGGTCATTTGACTTTTTAAAATGTCAAACTCTTCGGCATCGAACAAAGGATAGCGCAACTCTTCTGCCAACAGGTGAATTACCTGAGGTACATCCTCTTTAAGACATTTAAAGTCAATATTGATTTTTTGACCTCTGGAGCCTACACGTAGGTCAACTCCCAGCTTTTCCAGTTTTTGCGAAAAAGCGAACTTATTGTTTTTAGTAGTCCCTCTACTTAGCATTTGCGCTGTAAGCGTGGGCACTTTATCATTTCCATTGGTATTGAAATAACTACCTATTGGCAGACTGGCAGATACGGTCACAAAACCTTTCGCTCCTGTTTTTGTAGTAATAACGTCAATACCGGATACTTTTTTACGTGTGAATTCTCTATTGGCCGGGCTTGACTGCGCATCTTTAGGATATTCAGGTAAGATAAGTTCTTCCGTTTTTTGGTTTTCGTGAACCACTACATTCTGTGCCTTATGGTCGTGTAACGGGTTTCTGTAGTACTGTTTACTATCTTGATTTTCAATGTAGTTTGCCGCCTTTTGGGTTGCTGCTTTATTGGCTCCGGGCATTTGTGGTACAAAATAGCCCGTGGTGCTTTGGTCTTCTACCAAATACTTATTGGCTACACGTTTTACATCTGCTGCCGTAACTTTACTTAACCGTTCATAACCCGTTACATAATCTGTCCAATCACCTCCGGCAATGGCTCCGGTTAAGAAATAAGTAATACTTCCGGAACCATCTTTGGATAGTATGCTTTTAGCATTCAGTTTGGCGACTATCCTGTCTACATCTTCCTGTTTTACGCCTTCTTTTTTAATTACCTCTAAAGTTTCCAATAATTCTTTTTTCAAATCATCGTGGCTGGATGTAGGTGCAAAGTCTAATCCAACGTTAAATAAACCTACTTCCTGAAAATAACTGGGGGAGGCATAAGCATACATTGCTTTTTTGCTGTCAATGAACGTTTTATTCAAAATTGAATTTGTTCCGGAACCTAAAATTTGCCCTAAAACAGTTAATGGGGGTAAATCTTCGTGCATTCGGCCGGGTATCTTGTATGCAACAGCGAGTACAGCTTGCTGCCCCGGTTTTTTTATTACTATTTTTCTCGGACCTAATTGTGTAGGTTCTTCGGTATAAAGTTGTGGTATATCATGGGGGGACTTGGTAATTTTACCAAAGTATTTATCTACAAGACCAAACAGATTGTCTTTTTGAAAATCACCGATAATGGTTAATGTGGCATTGTTTGGCCAGTAATAGGTATTATAAAAATCACGTAGCACTTCTATAGGCATTTTCTCGATGTCAGAACGCCATCCGATCGTAGAATGGTGATAGGGATGCGCCATATAGGCCGTGGCCCAAATTTGTTTATCCAAAACCTGGCGGGGCGTGTTTTCCCCCCTTTCGAATTCATTTCTAACCACGGTCATTTCGGCATCTTTGTCTTCTTTTAAGAGCAGGCAATTTCGCATACGGTCAGATTCAATATGTAATGCCAGTTCTAATTTATCACTCGGAATGATTTCGTAATAATTGGTTCTGTCGTACCAGGTGGTGGCATTCGCGTGGGCTCCAATACCTTGAAGCACATTTAATATGGAGTTCCCGTTTTTCTTATTAAAGGTTGGTGTGCCTTTAAAGGTTAAATGTTCTAAAAGGTGTGCTGAGCCCGTGTTGCCCGTTACCTCGTGCTTAGATCCTACGTGATAGACTACTTGAACGGTAACTACAGGAGCTGAATTATCCTTCATTAATAATATTTTCATACCGTTTGGCTCATACAGGTATTCTTCGATACCTGCAAGCTCTTTTACTTTTGTGAATTTCTGATGGGTAGTTTGACTTGATAACGGGCCGGCAAGCCCAACTAAAAGGAGTAAATACCCAAACGATTTAAAAACGATTTTAATTAACATTTTGTATAACTAATTTTAATATATATTTACATTGTTACGATTAACATATTGATGCCCCCTTGTAAAGAAGTATGGTTTTTAATTGGCAAAATGCTCCTAAAAGGTAAAACCCATACAAACACAAATTGCATGATTTCTCAAATGAGAATATTTTAGTGGTATGGTAACTTACAGATATTGGTTTACCATCCATTTATAGCCTCCGGTTTCGGTAAAAAACAGTTTGTCTTTATTCTTCTTTAACCATTTTTTCCATTGCCTGGCTGAGGTAAATTCCTTTGTGGTGTACTTGGTCAATAGTTTTTGTGCCAATTCAGATTGCTCACCTTTTTCCAGCATTGTAACACAGGTTTCCAATAGCTTTATATCGTTGTTGGCAATAGCTAATTTTTGTAAGTCTTTATCAATTTCAACTCTATAGTGAACAAATTCCCTTTCCCCGTACATTGTTTTCTTTTCTGCCACCAAGTAGCCCATATTGTCTTCGTAATGCGCCATATAAGCATTCCAATCGTTCTTATATTTCTTTATAAGTTCTTTAGGTACATAAATACTTAGAAAGTGTGTTCTGTCCGGAAACTTGGTATTTCTCTTCAAATCCAATGATTCTCCAGCACTTAATTTTTCACCACTCATTTTCTTTACTTTAGCATCATTATATCTGTGGTGTAACTCTGTGGAAAATGCCATTTCATGCGCATAGCCTTTATCCGAAACTCTAAAAACCAAATCCAAACCGGCAAGTTTATGCGGTGTTACCCGTTTTACAAATGGTTTCTGCCCTTTGTATTTTGCTATATAGTGAATGGCATTTATCAACGTTTGTTTACCCGTTTCCGTTAAGTGGCGCGGGTCTGCCTTATACCCCCATTGAAAAAAATTACCATGGCGCCCAATGGATACTGACTTGACCGATTTAATACTTGGCCCGCGTGCTATGACTTCGGCATCCGGTGAATCGCCAAATCCCGGACTTGATACAAATCCTGCACCATAGCCTTTTATGGTATCTATATCTTGCATACGCAACATAGGAACTTCATCTGTTGAAATATCCTTACCCGAATAATAGTAAAAAACTCCATTGTTATGTTTTCTGTTTTCTTTGGTCATGTTTACCTTAAAAGGTGTATTAAAAATAGGATGGGCTTCATTTATAGAGAAGGCGTGCGAATCCAAACAGTGGCATAACCAATTGATCTTAGACTTTTTGTTGCGTAAAATTGGTGCGCTTACGTTTGCAATAAGAATGGTCGCGGCATCATAGTCTTCCGATAAATAATCAGGTGCGTTATGCTCGCTCCATACTTTGGTGATTTCTCCATCCAACTGCGGAATTAGGGCATCAAAAATGGTTACATCATGTTGATCTGAAAGTGTTTCTTTATAATCTTCACCATAGACCAAGGTTACCGTATTAAAGTACTGTTGTAAGAACTCGTGGAATACTTTGGCACGTTCCTTTTTTATATCATCCCAGGTTGCCGCGACTCCTCCACTATAATAACCTAAGGGAGCATCGGGGTTTTGCCCTACAAACAGTACTTTTAAGTCCGACTTCTGTATGGGTTGATCTTGAGCCCCTACACTTAACGTAAAGCAAATTACAAATAATACTACTGCTAATTTTTTCATACGTTTAAATTTTGTGCTGTTATGTTTTTTAAAATTTCTTCAACCTATCTGTTAAGGAAGGACAGGTTCGATAAATTTTTTTATCAAAAAATCACTCGAACTGACTTTGAGAAATTATTTAACTCTATATCAACAACTTATTTAATAGTTAGTTCTAACCTCTTTTTTAATTCTTTTGGGGGCAAGCAACTGTAAGGGTCGCAAGCCTGATAGTTAAGTACCGCATCAAGATTAAATGTTCCAGCAGACTTGGCTTCTATTTCATAAACAAACACCAACTCATCTTTGTACACCATAATGTTGGGGTCTGCCTGATACCCATGAACGTTTGGTTCTTCTATCAATTCGGTTGAAATTGCCGCATTGTCAGACGTTAATTCCACCTCTGAGGTTATAAAATAGCCTCCTTCAGGCACATAGGCGTAAATATGCCAATTGTTTTCTATCTTAATCTTTACAACAACATAGGCTTTGCTATTGGCAGCAACTTCACTTTTCATTAACACCGCGTTCATTACTACCGGATTTTTGTGACTTGTTATTCCTAAAGTAATTCTATTTGCTACGGTTTTTATTTCAGCTTGTGTTGGCTGTTGTGCAAAAGTTAATTGTACTGCTATAACCAGGGAAAGAAACACTAAAAGTTTTAGTGATCTTGTAAAATGCTTCATTGTATTAATCTTCTGGATAACCCGGATTTTGCTCTAAATTCGTATTACCGCCAAGGGCATCTCTGGGTATTGGGAAAGCCATTTTTTCTACATTATCCAATTCAGGTTTTATAGTGGTAGCGTCAAGGTCTCCCAATCTATCATAGCGCACTAAATCAAACCATGGCGTACCATTTTCCGCAAATATTTCCAATAATTTTTCTGTACGTATATCTTCCAGAAGTGTTGCCTTGTCAGACAATACCCTGTCGGGCATATTGGCACGTTGGCGAATGGTATTTAAGCTGCCCAAAGCTACATTCAGGTCGCCACCGGAGCGTCTGGCCTCTGCTTCGGCATGTATTAAATATACTTCTGCCAAACGCATATGATAAATTAAAGCGGCTTCGGTAAAGAAGTCTCTAACAATGTATTTAAAATTTCCATAGAATGCTCCGGAATCAAACCTATAGGTATCAATAAAACGGCTATCGTACCCCTCGGTGAATAGTGGTTTATTTCCAGGCGCGGGATCTTGGGCATCTGCCAAAGCGATAAATAACGGGGAGCTACTCGCAGAAAAACTGGAAAAGGTAAATAAATTACCATATCCCTCTCCTGAAAAACCATTCAAGAATGGTGCAAAAAGAACTTCTGTTGAGTTAAGTTTATCACTAAAAATATCTTTATAAATTGGGCTAAGGGCATATCCCCCAGGGTTATTTATAACATCCAAAGCGGTACTTGCCGCATTGGTATAGTCTCCCATATATAGATATACATTTGCTAAAATCGATTTTGCCGTAATTGCAGAAACATAAAAAGTTTCTCTTCTATCGGAACCATTGTTGACACCAAAGGTCAAATCGGCAATAATGGCATCGTACGACTCTTGCACGGTTTTTCGTGGAAATTCTACAAACCCTCTAATTGGTGATTGCGATACCACAATGCCATATTGCGAGTTTAAATCAAAAAAGTAGCCAAATGTACGCAAGAGTATAAAATGTGCATAACCTCTTAAGGTTTTGGCTTCGGCCAACATAAGTGCCACTTCATCTGCAGACATATCCCTGGCATTTCCTTTTTCGAGCTGATCTATCAAGAAATTACTGTTGTTAATAGCCAAATACAGTTCTCTATAGATTGACGTCAATAATAGATTATCTGTTTGAACGTCATTTTCTGCAAAACCTGATGATCCGAAAAAAACACCGGCCTGATACCCCGATGCCAACTCAAAACCGCCATATAAGCCAAGTAAATTGAAATTTCTAAAAGAAATGTATGTTTTATTAAGCAAAGCCTGTGCGGATGATCTATTGCTTACCACATTGTTTTCAGTCAACAGATTTTCTGGCTCTATCTCATCTATACTACAGCTACCTGAACCTATTAGTAATAAAATCAGAATGCTGCATTTTATAATACTATTGTATATTTTATTTTTAAACATATTCTTCATTTTAACAAATTTTAAAATTGAACTCTCATACCTAAACTCCACGATTTGGCCAATGGGTAAGGATCATTATTTGTTGTGCTTCCACCCGGGCTGGCGAACCCGCCTGAAAGTGCTTCAGGATCAATGCCCGGAAACTTAGTTCCGGTCCATAAATTAAACCCGGATAAAGAAAGAGACATATTGTCCAAACCAATATTCTTTAATACTTCCGTAGGCATATTATAAGATAGCGCAAGCGTTTTTAATCTGATATAGGACGCATCATGAACTACACGATCTGATCGAAGAGTGTAATTAAAATTTGGATCCGAAACCGCAGATTTTGCATACCTGGCATCAAGATTGTCCGGTGTCCAGATATTGTTGTATAATCTTGCATCATAATTTTTATAGGGATTTAAAAGCTGATTAAATGAATTAAAAGGCTCCCATTGGGCTTCTGCCCCTTTTGAGAAGGTAAATAAAGGAGATAGCCGGAATCGCTTATAGGTAAACGTTGAGTTAAAGCCTCCAAAGAAATCGGCTTGCGAACTACCTAAATTAACCTGGTCTCCTTTTAATGTTATTTTGCCATCTCCATTAATGTCCCTATAACGATAATCGCCCGGACCCGTACCTCGATACTGGTAAATACCATCATCGGCCTTATTATTATATTCATCTACTTCTGCCTGATCACGGAATATACCATCTACAATATACCCTTTTATAAGATTTATTTCTTTTCCTATTTCGTAACTATCGGCAAAAAAATCGTTGGCTTCCGTTAAAATAAAATCGTTTAAAATATTTCTATTTCGTGAAATGTTAAGCATTGCCGACCATGTAAAATCTTCTGAACGAACAATATCGCCGCCAAGCGACAATTCGACACCCTTATTGGTAATATCAGCAAAGTTTGCGGTATAACTAAGGGCACCTGTTTCTAATGGGAAAAATGCCGGCAGTAACGCTCCTGTTGTTTTTCTGTTGTAAACATCTATATTACCTGTTAACCTATTCTCAAAGAACTTAAAGTCTAACCCAACGTTATGTTCCCGGGTCTCTTCCCACCCGATTTCCAGGTTTGGTAAGGTACCATTTAAACCAACTGCCGCCTGACCATTATAAAGTGCCGTAGCAGGACGATCTCCTGATGCAAAAAATTGCAGGAACAAAAAGTCTCTTAGGTTGTTGGAACCGGTTTGCCCATAACCAGCCCTAAGGTTTAAATAGTTTACAAAAGATTCCTCTTTAAAAAAATCTTCGTTGGTAATGGTCCAACTACCTGATATTGATGGGAAAAGCGCATTCTGGTTCTGTGGTCCAAATTTACTGGATCGGTCTCTTCTTAAGGCAGCTGTTAAAAAGTACTTGCTATCGTAATTGTAACTTACACGACCTAAGGCTGAGTTTAGTCCGCTTTCGGTTTTAGAAGAACCCGTTCCCGTAACATTTTCTGCATTTTGGGCCAGGACGAGTACCTTATCATCCGGAAAACCTGCATAGAAACTAACTTCCCTATCGGTGTAAAACCGCTCAAAAGTTAAACCGGCCATAGCGGAAACATTGTGCTTACCAAAGTTATTGGCATAGGTCAATAGATGATTGGCACCCAAATTGGTGTTGATGACACTTGAATTGGTCAGGGCGGCAAGTCGAGTATCCAGAGGAGGTCTATAACCCTGTGAACCTATAGGAGTAAAGTCACGGCCATCGGTATTAAATCTTCCCAAGGTGACATCCGACCGTAAGGTCACATTTTTAATAGGTTTAATTTCTGCATACGCACTTCCTAAAGCGCTTAGCGATTTATTAACAACATCCGCACCGGTTATGTCTGCCAGCGGATTAGCACTTAAAAATCCCCCCCATCCGGGCAACAAGGCAAAATTTCCATCTTCATCAAAAGGCTCTAAGTCCGGTCGGGCATTAAGATTTTTGTTCAAGCTTCCTGTGTAGATACCGCCACCTGATTTATTATTTAAGTACCCTAAATTGGCATTTAGACCTACGGTTATGGCATTGTTCACTCTAGAATCTATAGCAAATTGTAAATTAGAGTTGTTTAGAATATCGTTTCTAACAAGCCCCTCCTTGGAGATATGGCCAAAGCCGAATGAATAATTTGTAGATTCGCTACCACCGCTTATAGTAATGTTGTTTCTATGCGCAAAGGGATTATTTTTGTACACCAAATCGGCCCAATCAGTGTCCATGGTACCAAAACCGGCATCTACCAAGCCATTAAACGATAGTTTAAACGTAGAAGGATCCAATGAAATATCTGCAATATCGTTGAATCGATTAAACACCGAAAACACTGAAAAACTACCATTATTGGCGGCATCAACACTATTTCTCAATAAATCTTCAGCCGTTTCCTTATACTGTGCTGTATTCATATACTTAATTCTGCCAATAGGTTCAGAAATAGTAATATCTGAATTTATGGTTACTTTAGGTTTCTGGTTTTTTTCACCGCGTTTGGTCTTTACAATAATGACCCCATTTACCCCACGAGATCCATATATTGCTGTGGCCGCCGCATCTTTTAACACGTCTATACTCTCAATATTATCCGGATTGATTGAAAGTAATGCGTTTACGCCTACTGCATTACCAGTTCCTCCTACATCCTGCGTTGGGTTAGTTTGAAATGGCACCCCATCTATTACAAATAACGGCTCGTTATCCGCGCCGGAAAATGGTGAGGTAACACCACGAATGTTAATATCAACACCTCCCCCCGGTCGTCCGGATCTTTCTAAAACCAAAAGTCCTTTTGCCAAACCGGCTAAACCACGGTCGAAACTTGCGTTGCTGGCAAGATAGCTTTTGGCTGCATCTACATTTACAGAACTAATCGCAGCGGTTACCTCGCTACGTTTTTTTGTACCATATCCCACAACAACAACCTTATTTAACTCTTTATCAGAAATTGATAAACCTACATCTATACTTGTCTGTCCGGTATAAGCTATTTCTTTCACCCCGTATCCAACATGTGAGATTATTATGGTTTGGGTACCGGTGGGTACATCCTGAATATAGAACTCACCATTAATATCAGTAATTGCTCCTATTGTCGTTCCTTTAACCTTTACCGAAGCTCCTGTTATCGGATCTCCTGTGTCGGCATCTGTTACTGAACCCCTTAGTGGTAAATCCTCTTCAGCGGTAATAAGCAATAACTTATCATCTACCAGGGTTACATTATACTCACGGCCCACCAATGTCTGAACTACAGTTTCAATCTGTTCGTTTTCAAAATGACCATTTACTACTTTGGTTACATCCAATTGGTCATTGCTGTAAAAGAAATCAACATGGGTCATTTCTTTTATTTGCTTAAAGGCACTCTCAAGCGTAACATCTTTTAAGCTAAGCGTAATGTCTTGTGCTTTACAAAGTCCAATAGAATTGAACAAAACGATAAAAAGCAGGAATAGTGATTTTCTCATCATATACCAAAACATTTTAGAGTAGCGTTCCAGGTTTATTTTCCTTTTTAGAACGACATAATTTTTCATAGATTTGAGTGTTTGGTTAAAAATTAATTTGCGTTAGTTTTTATTCCATTTATCCGGGAAATGTTGCCGCATTTCCCGGAATTATGTTATTTCTTGTCAATAATTATTTTATTTTCATTTACCTGATATTGAAAGTGCGCTACCTTGCTCAACATTTCCATAACATTGTTTACAGGGCGATCTCTAAAAGCGATACCTGTAATTAACTTATCTTTCAAATGCTCTTGTCTGAACTCTACCTTGCAATTGTACCAGCGCGAAAGTTGCGTCATTATCTCCTCTAAGGATTCATTATTAAAATCGAATTTTCCGTTAGTCCATGCGTTACTGGCGGCAGGATTATCCGATTGCAGTTTTATTATTTCCTGTTCTTCTCTTTGAAATATAGCCTGGTTTCCCGGTTCAAGGAATACGGAAGAAAGTTTCCCAAAGTGATCTTTAATTTCAATTCTGCCTTCAATAAGGGTGGTTATAATGCGGTCATCGTTTTGGTATGCACGAATATTGAATGATGTACCAAGCACTTTAATATCCACGCCTCCTGCATTAACAATAAAGGGTTTGTCATCTTTAGCCACTTCAAAATACCCTTCTCCGCTTAGTATTACATTACGTTGCTCACCGGAAAAGGCCACAGGATACTTTAAAGTAGAACCCGAATTCAGCCATACTTTACTTCCATCAGCTAATACTACTTTATACTCTCCGCCAATAGGCACGTGCAGTTCGTCCGTTGCTTCGCCGGTGCCTGATATTGTCTTATAAGCAATTTCGCCACTTCTACTTACGGCATTTGGAATTTTATCCTCTCCCGGAAACTCGGCAAGATTTACAATGTTACCGTCGCTCAGTTTTAACAATGCTTTGGCTGAGCCGGGGACAATACCCTGGTCCGCCGTTAAGTCCGGAGTATTTTTAGTCTTCAACCAAAATAAAGTGCCAACAGTCATTAACAGCAATACAGCGGCTGCATATCTTGACCAACGAGGTAGAAAAGGAGTTCTTTTAAGTGTTGATCTTTCTTTAATTTTTGATTTAATCTTTTCCCAGGCTATGTCTGCTCTGAATTGTTCAAAATTTTCAAATTTTCTTTCCAATTTATTCTTCTCCAAAATACTTTGGTAGAATTCTCTGTTATCAGGATCAGATAACCAATCATTTAGTTTACTCTGTTCAGCCGGGGTTAATGTTCCAATAACCGATTTATAAATGAGTTGCGATATTTCAAGAGCATTTGACATCAAGAATGTGCCTTTTATTTACTCTATAACACCGAAATGGCGAATTCGGGTGGAAAGGCCGGTTAATTTAGATTATGCATGGTAATACCAAATGGGCTTCCCAACGGTATATTGTTTAGCCTGGTTGTACCTATCAGCAAATATTATAAAGAGCCTAAAGCTCCTTGATCTTTAATAATTTCAACTGCAAAAAAAGGATACCTGCAAGTATATAAAAGCGAATGTGCCAAGTTTCTTTTTCAAGAGCTCCAAAGCCCTGGCACGCTGTGATTTTACCGTATTAATGCTAATATTAAGGTCTTCGGCAACTTCCTTGTATTTGAGGCCTTCCACGCAGGAAAGGAGAAAGACATTTTTACAACCCTCAGGCAGGGATTGCAGGGCTTCATATAATTGCCCATGCACCTCTTGTTCAATGATAATATGTTCAACATTTGGCCCTCCGTTTTCATTAGTAACAACCGTAAATAAATCTTCTTTTTTATGTTTCCTGAGATGATTGATACACTTTGAATGAACAGTTTTATAGGCATAAGATTTAATAGCTTGTGAGTTAATGAAGTTGATATCTTTTTCCCAAAGCAGGATCATGGCCTCAGATACTATATCCTCAGCCACAGCATGGCTCCTTACATATTTGTTAGCAAATGTGCACAGACGGGGGTATAACTTTCGATAGATCTTTTCGAAACTGCTTTTATTATGTTGAAAACCACCCTTCATAAACTCACCACTGCGCAATTTAGGAATATTTTATAAATCCGTTTGGAATAAGGTCTTTCCTTCTTTATAAATTAATGCGCCGAGCCATCCCGGCCCGGCGCAATTTAAACTATGAGGAGTTAAAAACTTTCGTTTCTAAAATATTATACGCTAGAAAAAAGAAATAGTTTCACTTTTTAAGTCGATTTTAAACTCAGTACGAAGTGGCCTTGTACATTGAACATCGTTGCAAGACATATATTCCAGGGTTCCTGTTATCTTTTCGTTAAGATCTTTTGAATACAGATTTTGCTTGAATAGTGCCTGATCACCAAATTTTGTAATGTTAATTCCGAATAATTTATCCATTCCTTCTTTCGTGATCGCACCTGATTCACTCGCACCTCCCCGAAGATCGTAGTTGCCTGCGTTAAATGCAATTTGCGTGGGGATAGGTCCGCCGTCCTCAAGATGCTGGGAGTATAAATACCATCCGGTTTCAATATCTGCACGTAGGGTTACCGTATAGCCTCCGAACTCATTAGCAGCCACATCTCCGCTCCAGGTAACCGGATTAGTTTGTGCGTTTGACATGCCGGTGCAGAAAATTCCTATAAGTACTATTAAAACTATTCGCATATATTTTATTTACAACGGTTTTAATTGAACAATGTTGCTCTTTTAATGTCCTGTATAACAAATGTTCTGCCAAACTTATTTCAACAGAACTTTTAGAGGTATATTTTTAACAAATGCTTGAAACTATTTTGATAACGGGTGGAACCGGCCTGGTTGGAGAAAAGTTGGTAAATCAACTGGTACAGCAAGGATATGAGGTTCATGTATTAACACGTTCACTCAGATCAAATACGCCAAATGTCAGGTATTACCAATGGAATATAGGTAAAAAGGAAATAGACCCTTCTGCATTAGAAAATGTTTCCGCTATAGTTCACCTGGCCGGAGCGAGCGTGGCTAAACGCTGGACAAAGCAGTATAAAAAACTTATTCTCTCAAGCAGAATTGATTCTGCACAGCTTATTTTGAACACTTTAAATTCAATTGATCACAAGGTTAAAACTCTTATATCGGCCAGCGGATCGGCCTATTATAAGCCAAATACCGGCAAGCTGCTTAAGGAGAACAGCGAGGCAGGAAACAACTTTTTAAGCCAGGTAGTGCAGCAATGGGAGTCGTCAGTTCAACCCTTCTCGGCAGAGGGGTGTAGAGTAGTGATAAATCGTATTGGCATGGTATTAAGTAAAGAAGGCGGTGCATTGGAGAAAATGTTACCCCCTTTCAAATTCGGTGTTGCTCCGGTGTTTGGTAATGGAAACCATCAAATATCATGGATAAGCCTTCATGATCTGGTGCGAATGATCATTTTTCAACTTGAAAACAACAAAACCAATGGCATTTACAATGCAGTTGCCCCCGAAGTGGTTAGTCAAAAACAGTTCAATGAATGCATTGCTTCCGTTTTAAACAAACGAATAATTCAACCCAAATTGCCGCGGCCTGTTCTTAAACTAATGTTCGGTGAAATGCAGTCCATCCTTACCGACAGCCTCGCGCTTAGCGCAGAAAAAATACAACAGGAAGGGTTTGAATTTGACGACTATAATCTCAGAGAGGCTTTAGTTCATCTTTAAACTATCGGCAAACCGTATTTCTCCATTACCAAACTCTTGCAATTTCCCATCTATTTCTACAACCAGTTCACCGCTGGTAGCCACACCAACTATTTGCCCCATTTTTTTTGCTCCTTCTATAAGGAATGTATGTTCCTCCTGATACCGATAAAGCCGTGATAGATACTGTGCTTTAAGTTCATCAACTGTCATGATCGTTCGCAGGCTTTCATACGCGGCTTCAATGGCAGCCAACACTTTATAAAGGCACAAGTCCAAATCATACGTTGTACCGGATACAGTACTAAGGCTAACGGCATTGGCCAAAGATGTATCAAAAATTTGCTGATTCACATTTAAACCTATGCCTACAATACTGTAATCAAGTCTATCTGTCACAACACCGCTTTCTATTAAAATACCACCAACCTTCATTTCATCTATTAAAATATCATTTGGCCACTTTATGCATACATCAGCATCTGTAAGGGCCTCCACAGCATTGCAGATGCCAACAGAAACAGCCATATTAAGTCTAAACTGATCTTTTACCGGAAGAAAATGCGGTTCGAGAAAAATGCTGAACGTTAGATTTTTCCCCGGAGAACTGAGCCAGCTTTTGCCCTTTTGACCCTTACCGGCAGTCTGCTCATCTGCCATTACGACAGTTCCATTACTTGGCCTGTCATTTGCGATAAGTTTATACAGAAAGTCGTTAGTTGAGGTAATCTTAGGCAACCCGTATAATACCTTTCCTATAAAACCTGCGTTGTTTAAGTTCTGCAACTAAGATTTGGTTATTTTTGTTTAAACTTAAAAAACTAATTTGATAAGAGAGCAACAAGCCCTTCAAGTTACAGATTCTGCGCTGCTGAGTAACATGGTGGTAGAAGCCATACAGGATAAAAAGGGAGAAAAGATCATTAAACTTGACCTTAGGAACATTGAAGAGGCCGTAGCCGACTACTTTATTATATGTGAAGCAAGTAATCCGGTACAGGTTAGAGCTATAGCCGAAAATGTGGCTGAGTCTGTAAAAGAAACGGTGAACGAAAGACCTCTCGGAATGGAAGGATTAAATACGGGTAACTGGGCATTAGTCGATTTTTTTAATGTGGTGGTGCATGTGTTTTTAAGTCCGGTTAGAGAGATGTATCAGTTAGAAGAATTATGGGGCGATGCGGAATCGACCGAATATGAAGATTTGTTTTAAAAAGATTGAATTTGAGCGATAAAAGAAAAAATACAGGAAAGAAGCCGGATACGGGAAACAAAAAATCCTTTAATTTTTATTGGATATATGCCCTTATTGCCGCTTTAATTTTAGGAAGTTTATTCCTGAATAACATTAGCAGGGTAGAGAAAATTTCGGAACGCGAATTTTTAAACGAAATGGTAGCTAATGGTGATGTGGAGAAAGTTGATGTGTATGATAATAATACGGTAAGTGTTTATATTAAGGAATCAAGTCTTGACAAATATAAAGACAGATACAAAGAGCCTCTGCTTCCGGGCCAAACCGGACCGCATTTTGAGTTTAAAGTGATCTCTCTAGAAGAGTTTTCAAAAAGACTTACCGCAGTTACCGATAAATTGGATGATGATGCTCAAATTGAGATTGTACCACGCCGGGCGTCAAATCCAATGGGCTGGCTAATTTATTTATTACCGTTAGCGCTAATTCTGTTTATTTGGATATATCTGTTCCGCCGTATGGGAGGTGGCGGCATGGGTGGCGGCAGCCAGATATTTAACATTGGGAAATCAAGGGCAAAGCTGTTTGATGAAGATGATAAAGTGGAGGTAAACTTTAAAGACGTTGCCGGCTTAGATGAGGCCAAGGAAGAAGTAATGGAAATTGTTGACTTCCTCAAAAACCCCGATAAATACAAGGCACTCGGAGGTAAAATACCTAAAGGAGCCTTACTAATAGGCCCTCCGGGGACCGGAAAAACCCTTATGGCGAAGGCTATGGCCGGGGAGGCAAAAGTGCCCTTCTTTAGTATTTCGGGTTCCGATTTTGTAGAAATGTTTGTGGGTGTGGGTGCTTCACGTGTTCGCGATTTGTTTAAACAAGCACGTGAAAAGGCACCATGTATCATTTTTATTGATGAGGTAGATGCCATTGGCCGTGCCCGGGGAAGAAATGCCAATTTTAGCGGCAACGATGAAAGAGAAAACACCTTAAATCAGCTTTTGGTTGAAATGGACGGTTTTTCCGGCGACAAGGGAATTATACTTCTGGCAGCCACCAACAGACCCGATATTTTGGATAAAGCCTTACTTCGTCCCGGAAGATTTGACAGGCAAATATCTATTGACAGACCTGATCTTAAAGGCCGCGAAATGATCTTTGATGTACACAGCAAGGATATTAAAACCGGCCCGGGTGTGGACACCGCCAAGTTAGCTGCGCAAACCCCCGGATTTGTTGGGGCCGACATTGCCAATATATGTAATGAAGCTGCTTTACTCGCTGCCCGCCGGGGTAAAAAGCAAATTAACATGAAAGACTTTCAGGATGCGATTGACAGGGTTATTGGCGGACTGGAAAAGAAAAACAAATTAATTGCCCCGCACGAGAAAAAAATTGTGGCATACCACGAAGCCGGTCATGCCATTTGCGGCTGGTTTTTGGAACATGCCGATCCGTTAGTGAAAGTAACCATTGTGCCACGAGGTGTAGCCGCATTGGGATACGCCCAGTATATGCCTAAAGACCAATACCTGTATTCCACCGAGCAGTTGTTAGATAGCATGTGTATGACCCTTGGTGGACGTGCCGCCGAAGAAATTGTATTTAGCTCAATTACTACCGGAGCTCAAAACGATTTGGAAAAAATTACCAAAATGGCTTACGGAATGGTAACCATTTATGGTATGAGCGAAAAAATCGGAAAAATATCCTTTAACGATCCGCAGGGCGAATATCAGTTTCAAAAACCTTATTCCGATGAAACGGCCAAAACTATAGATGATGAAGTGCGCACTTTGATTGACAATGCCTACACTAGAACGAAAAACCTACTGCAGGAGCATAGAGATGACTTGGAAAAAGTTGCACAGGCACTGCTTGAAAAAGAAGTGATCTTTAAAGATGATATGATCGAGCTTATTGGCCCGCGTCCGTTTGGCGACAAAAAGAAAGAACTTGTAGTTGAAGAAAATGGTGAGTTTGATGGAGATGTAGGAGAGTTGTTAGACGATTCGCCTGATGAAACTGAAGAGATAGAAAAATTGGAACCGGAGGCGTAAAGCTGGGAGTTAGAAGTTTAAGCCCGAAGTAGTTCTGTTTCGTTTTTATTTTTGGGTTATAAAATTCAAATATCACATCAAAGGTTTTTAATGAGCATTATGAAAAGTGTTTCAATCTTATAAATATGATGACCGCCTTTAGGAAAAAGATTAAATAACTTCATGCTTCCAGCTTAGTACTTCCCGCGACTCTCATGAAAAAAACCTACTTCATCTCAGACTTTCACCTTGGTGCACCGGATATTGAAGTTTCGCGCATTCGAGAGAAAAAAATTGTACGCTGGTTAGATAAGGTAAGGGCAGATGCAGAAACCATTTACCTTCTTGGAGATGTATTCGACTTTTGGCACGACTATAAAAAAGTTGTCCCCAAAGGGTTTACGCGCCTTATAGGCAAACTCGCCGAACTTTCCGATGCAGGCATTAAAATAGAGTACTTTACCGGTAACCACGACTTGTGGATGAACGGCTACCTTGAGGAAGAAGTGGGCCTAAATATTTATAAAGAACCGGAAGAGCGAACCATAAGTGGAAAATCCTTTTTTGTTGGCCACGGTGATGGACTGGGGCCGGGAGAAGGCTTTTATAAAGTACTTCGTAAATTCTTCCATAATAGCCTTTCGCAATGGTTATTTAAATGGATTCACCCTGATATTGGCATGCGACTTGCACAACTATGGAGTAGAAAAAGCAGGGAGAAAAGCGGAGAAGAAGCACCATTTACCGAAAAGGAAAAAGAGTATCTGTACCAATTCTGCAAGCAGCAATTAAAGCAGAAACACTACGATTTCTTTATTTTCGGGCACAGACATCTTCCGTTAGATCTTATTTTAAATGAAAAAGGTAGCAGATATATCAATGTTGGTGAGTGGATTAGCCAGTATTCGTATGCCGAATTTGACGGGGAAAATCTTCAGCTCAAGTATTTTAAAGATTAGATTCGCCCTTCTGCTTTTTATACCGTTTTCAGGGTTTAGTCAAACAGATTCGATACATTTTGAGTCATACATAGAAGGTTCCTTCTCTAATTTTAATGTTGATGTAATGGAAAATGTGTATGCCAAAAGCAGCACCGACACACTTTTTCTATTTCGTAAAGGCGTTGAAACTTATAACTACAGCAATCGTACGCTTGGCAGCATCAACTATATTGATGTAACCAACCCTTTGAAAATATTGGTCGGACATCCTGACATGGCCACTATATCGGTATTGGATAACACTTTAAGGGAAACATCCCGGATCTATTTGCCCGATGCCGGACTTCTACAGGATTCTACCGTTTTCTGTCTCGCAGATGATAACCAAATATGGGTGTATGACGATAACAATATTCGTCTTGTTAAAGTAGGTGAAGAGAGCAATATAATTGAAATTGCTCCACCTTTCTTTGAAGACCTTGGCTTTGTGCCGCAGGTAAATTATATGGTCCAGTACGAAAACACACTTATTCTAAATGCTCCTGAACGGGGCTTGCTGCTCTTTGACCAGTTTGGTAAGTTCAACAAATTGGTACCCATAAAAAATGTAAAACACTTGCAATTAGCCGGTGAGCATATTTTATTTGGTCTAGACGGCGGCATTCACTCTTATTATACGCGTTTCTTCAACCGTAACATGTTATTTGAAAACCTTCCCGCACACAATGGTTTCCAATTAACACAAGATCATTTGTATATCCTTACGCCTTCAGGTATAATGCGCCGAGACAATTAAAGTGAGCAGCTTAACGGGGCTCATAGTTCGACAGGCCTGCCCGACTAATTCATTCAGGCGGGCTCACTACGACGTCGTACTCGAATCGGAAATGATCGGCAACAACGGTTTACGTTAACGCCTGATAAGGGCACTTTTAAACACATAGAAATATAGTCGTCACCCTGAGCTTGACGAAGACGTCACCCTGAGCTTGACGAAGGGTGTGACGTCACTCCCCTTGATCGAAGAACTTGTAGGTCTCATAGTTCGACAGGCCTGCCCGACTAATTCATTCAGGCGGGCTCACTATGACGTCGTACACGAATCGGAAATAACCGGCAACAACGGTGGCTGTTGCACAATTGATTTGGCAAATCTTAACCCTGAAAGGGGTTATACGTGTATAGTTTTAGGATGCGTATCTCTGTGTGACCCCGAAGGGGTCGAACTAAAGAGAAAATCAACATTTAATCCCTTCCGGATTATTGACAGACGGCTACAACTATTTTTTCTTCGGCTTTTTGAGTTTTGGCTATAGATGCTGCCATCGGCCGTAGTGATAGATTGCCACAAATACTACTTATATCGAATTTTCGCAATAGCGGTCATGTAATACCACGACTCTCCTATCTTTACGTGGTGTTAGAAAAGCTCGATGCCATACAAGCCCGTTGGGAAGAGATAAGTCGTCTTATCGTGCAACCGGAAGTTGTTTCGGACCATAAACAGTATTCAATGCTAAGCAAAGAATACAAACGATTGGAAACCATAGTGAAGAAATATGAACGGTATAAAAACTTGTTGAGTAATATTTCATTCAATAAAGAATTGGTAAGGAGTGAAAAAGATGATGAAATGCTGGAAATGGCAAAGGCCGAACTCGAAGAAAATGAAGCCGAAAAAGTTGAGTTGGAAGAAGAGTTAAAGCAAATGCTCATTCCGCGCGATCCGGAAGATGATAAGGATATTATTATAGAGATAAGAGCCGGTACAGGAGGTGACGAAGCAGCTATTTTTGCCGGCGATCTTTTTAGAATGTATAAACGCTTTTTTGAAGGGCAGGGCTGGAAGGTGGAAATGCTAACTATGAACGAAGCACCGACCGGAGGTTACAAAGAGATATCAGCCAGTGTTACGGGTGAGGAAGTTTACGGATTAATGAAGTTTGAAGCCGGTGTGCATAGGGTGCAGCGGGTGCCGGTAACGGAATCGCAGGGACGCGTGCATACCTCAGCCGCCAGCGTGGCCATTATGCCCGAGGTGGATGATGTAGATGTTAATATTGATGAAAAAGACATCAGGCGCGATACCTATAGAGCTTCGGGCGCAGGCGGACAGCACGTAAACAAAACGGAGAGTGCCGTTCGGTTAACCCATATTCCAACAGGGGTGGTAGCCGAATGCCAGGATGGCCGTTCACAACACAAAAATTACGAAATGGCCATGAAAATGCTGCGGGCTCGTATTTACGAACAGGCTTTGGCAGAGCACCAGGCCGAAATTGCTGCGCGCCGAAAAACTATGGTTTCAACCGGAGACCGCTCAGCTAAAATCAGAACTTATAACTATCCTCAGGGCCGTGTAACCGACCACAGGATAAACCTAACACTCTACAATTTACAGGCAATAATTGATGGCGACATCTCTGAGATTATTGAGAAACTTAAATTAGCTGAGAATACCGAAAAAATGAAAGAACAAAACTGATGTTCTTTAAAAAGAAAAAAGTCTGGAAACGCATTGAATACTTTGCCGACAAAGCACCACTCACAGAAGTTAGCGTTGGCGGTAAAAAATTGTGCATTGTAAAGTATGAAGATGCCTATTATGCTGTAACAAATAAATGTCCGCATGCGGGCGGTATCATCTCACAAGGTGAATTGGACACAAAAGGAAATGTGATCTGTCCTTTGCACAGGTTTAAATTTAACTGCAAAAACGGCTACAATGCTTCCGGAGAAGGGTTTTATCTTAAACACTACCCTTGCGAAATGCGGCATGATGGTTTATATGTGGCACTGTAAACATGGGAAATTTTTCTCTTAAACATATTGAAGACATAACTGGTGGAACCCTCCGGGGTGACTGCTCAATTAAGATAAAGCACATTCTAACCGACAGTCGTACGCCCTCCACAGGCGGGGGAGCTATGTTTGTGGCCATTAAAGGACAACGTTTCGATGGCCATAATTTTATTCCCGATCTGATAAGCAAAGGAGTTAGGGTTTTTTTGGTTGAAGAAAGCTTCTTTACAACAGATGAAGCCAGCTTTGTCCTTGTAAAAGACCCGCTTACTGCCTTTCAGCAAATTGTTGCCCACCATCGCAGGCAATTTGATATTCCGGTAGTAGCCATAACAGGAAGTAACGGTAAAACAACTACCAAGGAATGGCTGTTTCAGATGCTAAGTGCTAATTACAATGTGGTTAAAAATCCTAAGAGTTATAATTCGCAGGTAGGCGTGCCTCTATCCGTTTGGCAATTGAATAAGCACCACAATCTGGCTGTATTTGAAGCAGGCATTTCGCAGCCTGGCGAGATGGAGAAGTTGGAAAAAATACTAAAGCCCACATTAGGCATTTTCACGAATTTGGGAAGTGCCCATGACTCGGGATTTACAAGCCGTGATCAAAAACTTCAGGAAAAACTGAGGCTATTTTCAAATGCTGAAACGGTTATTTGTAATAACGTCTATCATCAGGTACTTGAGGGCCAACTTCCAAATAGCACCATAAAAAGCTGGCAATGGCTTAGCAAAAACTCCCTTGAATTTAATGGCACTGAATATCCCATTGTGCAACGCTTTCAGAATAAAGCTTACAATGAAAACCTGGGTAATTGTGCTGCACTAATGCTCCACCTCTCCATTTCCGCTGATGAAATAAACGAATGGAGCCGATGGCTTCAACCCGTGGCTATGCGCCTAAATGTAAAAGAAGGAAGACGAGGCACCATTTTAGTGAATGACAGTTACAACAATGATATTCAGGCATTGAGTATAGCCCTTCAACACAGCAGGCAACAGGGAAAGGATAAAGATCTTGTATTAATACTATCAGATTTTTTGCAAAGCGGTAAATCTGATGCAGATCTGCTATCGGAACTTAACGTTTTACTTGACCAATACCAGGTAAGCCGGATTTTAGCTGTAGGAAAATGGATGAAAGAACATGAGAAGCAACTCAACACCGGAACAAAGTCAGTTACGGCTTTTGAAAGCGTTGACTCTCTTTTAATTTCTGATGAAATAGCCTTGCTTTCCAACTCAATTATAACTATTAAAGGTGCCCGAAAATTTAAGTTTGAGCGAATTGTTGATGCCCTTGCCCGGAAACTGCATGGCACACAGTGGGAAATCAATCTGAGTGCCCTCATCAACAACCTGAATGTTTACAAATCATTGTTGGAGCCAAAAACCAAGGTTTTGGTTATGGTAAAAGCCCTGGCTTATGGAGCCGGTGCTGATGAAATTGCTAAAGTGTTGGAACATCAGCACATTAACTATCTCGGGGTGGCATTTCCCGAAGAGGGCGAGGCACTGCGTAATGCAGGCCTGCAATCGAATATTTTGGTAATGAATGCAGCGGACGGACTGTATGAAAAGGTGATTGACAACAAACTTGAAGTGCAGTTATACGCTATTGACCAACTCCATTCTTTTGTGCAGTTCCTCAATCGAAAAAATATAACACACTATCCTGTCCATATTAAGTTAGATACAGGTATGCATCGCTTAGGCTTTGGCGAAGAATCCATAGATGCATTAATTGAATTTCTTAAAGATAATGACACCGTTCATGTAAAAGGAATTCTATCACACCTGGCAGCCAGCGATGACCTGGGCGAAAAGGCGTTCACGCTCGGCCAGATAAATAAGTTTGAAAAATTAAGTAAAAAGATTGAAGATGCGCTCAGGATAAATCCAATTAAACATTTACTCAATTCGGCCGGTATAGTAAACTATCCGCAGGCACAATACGATATGGTGCGTCTGGGCCTGGGAATTTATGGGATCGATTCATCTGAAAAACTCACTGACCGGTTGCGCCAAATTGGAACTTTAAAAACGCACATTACACAGATAAGGAAGGTGGCAAAAGGCGAGAGCGTTGGTTATAGCAGGGCATTTAAAACTTATAATGATGTAATTATTGCCGTCATTCCCATCGGCTACGCCGATGGCTTTGACCGCAGATTTAGTAAGGGAGTCGGTGAGGTTTTAATAGGTAATGCACGGTGCAAGGTTGTCGGTAATATCTGCATGGATATGGCCATGATAGATGTAAGCGATCTGAAAGACGTAAAGGTTGGCGATGAAGTGATCTTAACATCTCCCGCTTTGCCGGTGACCGAGCTTTCAGACAAGGTTGATATAATACCGTATGAGTTCCTTACCAATGTGAGTCCAAGGATCAACCGCATTGTTTACTATGAGTGATCTCCTTATGTTATTTCTTCCATCCATGTTCTAAAGGCAACGAATTTGCCCGCGTACCCTTTGGTGTGTTCCTTTTGTAGTCTTGGAGCATTTAACTTTTAAAAGTACAGCATAAATGCCCGTCCGAACAGGAAGAAAAATGTTTAACTGTATGTTTTGGATGTTAGATGGTTTACACACCCCGATTTGTCATCAGCTCATGTTTCGCTGGACAAATCTCCCCTCTCAAGAGGGGAATAAAAAAACCCTCCGTCAACTTACGGAAGGTTTATATAACGTTGGTGACCCGACCAAGTCAAATTTTCGGGCAAGTCCAAACAGGAGTTCATCCGGACAAGCAGGAAGAACAATGTTTAACGGCGTTATTTGAATGTTAACATGGTCTCACAATCATTTCCTTTCTTACTTTTCTTCGATATTTTGGTTTTTATAGCCCTGAAAGGGTTACATGTTTATAATGGATTTTGCATGGGTAAAATGCGACCCCGACGGGGTCGTATAAAACTTGCAACCGCTACTATAAATATTCAATCCCTTCGGGATTTATTTACTGACGACCATACCAGTGTAACTTTTAAAAGTGCAACATAAATGCCCGTCCGAGCAGGAAGAAAAATGTTTAACTGTATGTTTTTGGATGTTAGATGATTCACACACCCCGATTTGTCATCAACTCATGCTTCGCTGGACAAATCTCCCCGCCCGAATGGCTCGGTCGGGCGGGCCCTCTCAAGAGGGGAATAAAAAACCCCTCCGTCAATTTACGGAAGGTTTATATAACGTTGGTGACCCGACCAAGTCAAATTTTCGGGCAAGTCCAAACAGGGGTTTATCCGCGGAAGAATAATGTTTAACGACGTTATTTGAATGTTAACATGGTCTCACAATCATTTCCTTTCTTATCTTTTTTCGATCCTTTGGTCCTTGTAACCCTGAAAGGGTTATATGCTTATAAAGGATTTTGCACAGGTTAAAATGCGACCCCGATGGGGTCGAATAAAACTTGCAACCGTTACTATAAACGTTCAATCCCTTCGGGATTTATTCACTGACGGATTATACCGGTTTAACTTTTAAAAGTGCAGCATAAATGCCCATCCGAACGGATATTAAACCGGGCGGAACTGCCCGAATGCATCTTCATCCGGGCGGGCCCAAAATGACGTATATAAAATGTGTCGCTTATGATTCCCACAATTCTAATGTTAAAATGATATGATTTCTTTGTAAAAAAATCAACCGCAGGCGCACAATGCATTGTGCGCCTGCTTATATCGAACTCGCGCTAAAATAAAAAGCCCCTCCAATTGGAGAGGCTTTGTTTTATTCTAAGCTTTTTATTATTTAATCTTCACAACAATAGGTAAAGTGTACCAAACCTTGACTGGTGATCCGGCCTGCATGCCTGGCTTAAACTTATGTTTAACGCTCTTTATAGCTTTTGTTGCGGCTTCGTTGCAGCCTCCGCAGTCGGGTATTCCTTTCAGGATCTTAACTTGTCCTATAGAGCCATTTTCATTCACTACAAAGCGAGTTGTAATTGTTCCACCGGCTTTACCCTGGTTAAGGTACTGGCGTGGAATTTTATAGGCTCTTTGCACTTCTTTACGCAATGCGTTAATCCCTCCCGGATACTCCGGCATAACCTCAGCAAAGTCTAAAATTTGCTTCACTTCCTTTTTCGGAGGTGGTGGCGGTGGTGGCGGCGGTGGAGGAGGGGCGGCCTCAGCCTTTTTACTCGTTACCCTGGGCGGTGGAGCCGGAGGAGGTGGTGGTTCCTCTTCGTCAGGGGTTTCAATAACTATTGGTTTAACCTCTTTCTCTACTTCCTTAATTTCCACAACCGGAGGTGGAGGAGGTGGAGGCGGCGGTGGTGGTGGAGGTGGTGGAGGAGGTGGTGGAGGAGTGTCAGGGATATCTTCCTCATCAACAAACTCCGTAATAGCCTCAAAACTTTCGGCTTGTTGCTGAACCACAATTTTCTTTGGTTTCTCCTTAAAACCTTCCAAACCTACAAGCAGAATTCCCAGGGCGGTGATCATTCCTAAACGGCCCAGAGTTCCACGCAGGCGTTCGGTATCAACCTCCGGATATTTTTTAACAAAAATGTTGCCTTTTTGCTCGCCATCGGCGTGCGCATCCATAACTTTTTCCGGTGTTTTATTGCCTAGAATCAACTTCAGTATATAAGCTATAAGCAGTGCTGCGGCAAACAAAATCAAACAAGCAAATACAATTGACATACACTATGTTTTTAAGGTTCAACTGTTCTATTAGTTCCTTTCAAAACTGATAGAAAAGTAATAATAAGAGGATTTAAGCAGTTATCATAATTTTTATAAACGAAATGTTGTGGTATTATGATGCACTGCATCCGGTTTTTCCATAAATGCCGAAATAATATTTCACAAGGCGTTCTTTAAGGTTTTAGTTTATCTGATTTCTATTGTAATGGGTAGTGTAAACCAAACTCTAACCGGACTACCGGCCTGAATACCGGGTTCAAAATTGTGCTTTAGTTTTTTTAGAACTCGAATAGCTTCTTCGCTGCAGGCATCGCAATCTTTAATGGCCTTAAGGATGACTATATCACCAAGACTTCCATTTCGTTCAACCACAAATCTTACTATTACTGTGTTCACTCCCGGAGTCCGGCTTATTTTTCTTGGCGGCCGGTATTTTCTCGCAACTTCTTTTCTCAGGGCCAACATACCACCGGGATATTTGGGCATTTGTTCAACCCATAGTTTAGGGTCGTTGTTTGGAGGGTCAACTACTGTTATTGGTTCGGCTGTAGGTTCCATAGTGGGCTCAGGATTAGTGACAGTTGTGGGCATTACCGGAGCAGGCTTCGGTTCTTCAGTTTCTTCAGGTGTCTCAATTTCCCCTTGTTCCATATCTGTTTCAACTTCTACTATTATTGGCGTTTCGGGTTGGGCAGAAGGTGGAGGCTCCTGAATAACTTCAGGTGGCGGTGGTATTTCCGGCTCATACTCTACAATTACACCTAATGTGTCTTCTACAATTACTCCGGGAGGTATTGAAAGTACAACTGGGCTCCTATCAGTATAACTTTCAAAAGTAAAAATTATCACACATAGAGCTATGATCAAACCAATCTTGGTGAAAATTCCCCTCAACTGCTCTTCTTTTATTTTAGGTCCAAATAAGTTTACCATGCGTTTAATGGCGAAGGCAACTACCAGCGCAATGCTAAGTATGACAATAATTGTAATGAATACACCCATATGATTAGATTTAGTGGTTAATAATAATATCCTATAACATGATGTGGGAAGGTTGGAAATTCCATAAGTTGTCTGTATAGTCCTGAAATAGGTTGACAGAATAATTGTGGGTAAGTCAACTTAAACCCAAATTATGCAGTAGAACTTTGTAATGAGTGCTGAAAGTGCAATAAAATCAGGCATTTTGGAAGATTTAGCATAGCACCGCTATGGTGAAGCTGAAAAATGCAGTGAAACGCTGATTTTGAAGCAATTTCAGCACGGAATAGATTTTCTATTGCATAATTTGGGTTAAATCAGGATTCCTTTTTCGGAGTCTCTCTAAAACTCCAAATTGTACAAAAACTGTGTCACGAGTCGAAGACTCTGAAGAAGGGAAGTTTTTAAGAGATACTGGTATTACACGCTAACTGTATTTTCTAATACCAGCAAAGGCTCCCAAAGCAACACCAGCCAGGTCAGCTATAAAGTCGGGTAAGTTGCCATCGCGCTGTAAATGATGCTCCTGCAAATACTCTTGTTTTCATTTTTGCAGCACCCAACAATTTTTTTGGATGATTTGATATAGTTCAGCTTGTTGATCATCCATTTTTAGTGTAGTAGATTTAAAATGTTTAGATTCAGGTAATTGAAAAGTGATTTGATACATGTTGTGAGTTATTTCATGTGCTTTTTTGATGGAGATATCTGACTTTTGCTTCTTTAACAATCTATCCATTTCCATATAAATGCAGTAGGCTACAAAAGATATACATATGTGTGCCTGAATTCGATGTACCAACCTGTGATAGACGGGTCTTATTCTTAAATCTGTTTTTGAGATCCTGAATGCTTTTTCTATTTGCCAAAGTTGATGGTAATTATCTATAATTTGTTTTTTACTCAATTTGGAGTTAGTTATGTATCCTTTAAGTCCGTCCCACACTACGTCTTGATCAAACTTGTGATAGTCAATTTCAATATCCACCTTGCCTGTCATTTTTAAGTACTTATTATATCCCTTGTTATTGATATTGGACTTGGTGAGCTTTCCTGAACGCAATCGTTTTTCTAATCTCTGCAAACCACGCTTTCGGTTATGTGCATCTTTGCTTGCTCTTTTTGATGAGTAGCAGACAATTAATCGCTGAGCATTTCGCGTAATTTGTCTCACCTGACCATCTTCCCACTGTTGGGATGTAATTTGCTTTTTGACTGCTTTCGATTCATTTTTTATTCTTGCGCCAATTATGTATTCGTACTGTTGATCTTCAAGGGCTTGAAGATTCTTGTTGGACAAAAGAGCTGAATCAGCAATTACAATGGGTTTTCCTAAATCAAATCGATTGCTCATTTTTTCAAGGAAGGGGATTAACGTATGCCCTTCATAGGTGTTGCCTTCAAAAATATCATAACCAATTGCATAACCCTGTAAGCCTACCAGCAAGCCAAGATAGATTTGAGGATGTGAGTGTTTTCCATCTTTTGAAAAGCCGGTTTTACGAAGGTCATCTTCTTCAGATGCCTCAAAGTAAAGAGTGGTCATATCATAGAATACGATCGACAACTTACCGCCAAGTAGTTTTTTAGTATGCTCAAAGGCAATTTGCTCAATCTTGTCCTTGAGTTGGCTATTTAACTTATCTAAAAAACGATATATGCTGTCTATGTTTATATGAACGCCTTGGTAACGATACAAATACTCAATGGTTTTTAACTTGCTTAGTGGAAAAGCTAATCGAGCGATTACTATATGACGAAACAACTCTTCTTTGATATTACCAAAACCGATATGATCAAACAAACTCCCATATATCAATTCAGGGCCAATGGTGCGAATGCTGGCATTACTTAACTGATCAATAGCAGATTCTATGACTGCATCTGATGGAGAAACAAACAATTGAGATTGTCCTTGCAACCGTTCTATCTCTTGCCTGCCCATAGCTACCAACCTTTCAATCTGTTGAGCACTTTTACCACAACCTATGGTCTTAACAACCTTATTAGACCTATTGATTTTTTCAATAATCTGTACCGAAATGCTTCCTGATCGATTTTTTAATTTTCGTAAAAACACACCTGAAAATAGGTCTGCAGCACCCAATTTCAAAAACTTGGTGTTGATTTTCAATCACTTATGATACTTTTTCTGGCGAGTGCGGAAAACAAGAAAACTGTGTCACGAGTCGAAGACTCTGAAGAAGGGAAGTTTTTAAGAGATACTGGTATTACACGCTAACTGTATTTTCTAATACCAGCAAAGGCTCCCAAAGCAACACCAGCCAGGTCAGCTATAAAGTCGGGTAAGTTGCCATCGCGCTGTAAATGATGCTCCTGCAAATACTCAACTAAACCGGCATAAACAACAATGCCGCAAATAGCGAGGCTGGCAGCTAAAAAGAAATAACGTGGTTGGTAATATTTTGAAGAGAGGTATCGAAGTAAAAGAAAAGTAAAGCCGCCAAACAAGAACAAATGCACCAACTTATCGGCATAATTGATACCTATATCGGGTTTAGGCAGGGTGTTAGACGGAAACAACAAGGCTGCCGACATGGCCAAAAACCATAGTACGGCCGGAATTAGTGGTTTCCATTTCCAGATAAAAAAATGTTGTGAAAATGGATTTGCCCGGTTAGGCATCTATTATTTCTTTGTATTCTTCTGCACTCAGCAGTTCATCTAACTCGGCAGGATTGTTCATCCTTATTTTCACCATCCAACCTTCGCCATACGGATCATTGTTAACTTTTTCCGGGTCGTCTTCAAGGCTTGCATTGAATTCTACTATCTCACCACCAACGGGCATAAATAGATCGCTGACGGTTTTCACGGCTTCAATGGTTCCGAACACCGCTTCTTTATCAAAGGTTTCTCCTACCGTATCAACCTCAACATAAACTACATCGCCGAGTTCTCCCTGGGCAAAGTCACTTATCCCTACGGTAGCAATATCATCATCAATGCTTACCCATTCGTGTTCGCGAGTATATTTAAGTTCTGCCGGAATATTCATTATATACTATGTTTAAATGTAAAAATAAGGTGAAAGATCGGAAATAATTAAACTTGTAAGTTAAACAATTATGTTGTCTAAAAATCGTCAAACTGAACCTGATATAGGTATCAATTATCTCGTAAACACATAACTCAACTTAATACCCGACCGCGTATTTGATATAGGATAGGAGTTGCGGGTTTTAGGTTCTGATTTTCGCTTATCAAAATACAATTGCATATTCATTCTATCATTAAGCACATAGTCAATGGTAGGAATTAGCGATGTAGTTTTTGAGCCACGTGTTGGAAGTGCCGTATTTTGGTCCAGTTTATAGTTCACCACAATATCATCTCGTAACGAGTAATCCAATCTGAAGATCAGATCGTTTTTAAGTATAGTTTGTTTACCGCCAAATCTAATGGGCAGCTTAAAGTTTTTAGTGCGGAAACCGGCACCAATTACAAAGTCGGTTGAGCTTTGCTCACTTAGTTGATAGTCTATCAAACTCATACCCAACGTACGACTCTTACGATAATCAAAATTTAGTGTAAGACCATTCTTCATAGCCAAATCCAAACCTGCCAATGGCGCAAATGTTTCGGTAATTCTAATCTGTGGAATATAGTACAAAGAGTAGAAATTGTTGCTTAATGTATCGAAAGTAGATGGTAAAAAATAGTCATCATATCCCTGAAAGTTACCTCGTTCATAATTCAAATTAGTATTGAACTGATTGATACTGAAATTTGAACGATACGCATGATTTAACTTAAAGCTAGTAAAGTGTTTATTGAAAAAAGGAATACGTGTAAGACCATTGTAAGATAGTCGCCAGTTAGGCAGCGGTTTGGTATCAAAAGGATCTAACGCAATACTGCTTATTTCTTTTCCGGTATAAGCCGACAGGAAGGCCGCCATGAGTACCTCTTGCGAATAAGGTCCGTAACCCTGGCGGTAAGCAGGGTTATCAACAAAGCTTGTTGTAGAAGATGGGTTGAGATCCCCCAATATCTGCGAAGCTTCAATCCTTTTGGTCTCAAAATCACGGAAAGTAAGCGGAATATCGTCATCTCCAATTCCATCAAATATCGTGTTAAACGAAATAAACGAAATATCGTAAGAGCCAGAGGTGAATGGATTAATATGCTTAAAGTTGGGAGCACTTACCGTTCCATCATTTCTAAACAACTCGTTGTAATTGGTTGCTTTGCTGTAATCCAGGTTTACCTCAATATTCAAATCATCAAATGGCTGTAGCGATGCCGTAGCATTCAGTACCGTTGTCTTATCCTGCAAAAACCGGTAACTGAAGTCGGGCTCGGTTGTTATCCAGTTATTGGCAGCGGCGTTATCTAAAAACGCTGTCGGATCTGGCTGGCTGCCAAACACAAAGCCCCACCCCGGCGCATTTATATTTAAATCTTGTCCAAAGTTTTTTGGAGTAGGGGTAAAGCCGGGCACCGTAGTACCTCTTTGGCTTGTATAGTTAAATGTGGCCCGCTTAATACTTAGCAATGGTTTAACCAACCAGGCAGTTCCGGAACTATATACCGGTTCTCTTTTTTCTTTTTTGGCATTGGGATCATTCGGATCCTTTTTGGGGTTGGTGTTTGGCCTTTGCTTATTTGTATTGTCACGTTGTTTACCACCGGATCTGGTTCGTCGTTTTTCGTTGTACAATTTAAAGAACTTACTTTGGTTATACAGATCATTGAAATTAAGATCGGCACTTAACGAAAGTCCCCTGCTGTTGTTTATTACATTGCCAAACCTATTTTCCTGCTGAACGCCCAACTGTGTCAACTCTAAAGCTCCGGCACGCCAGGTATAGTTGGTTTTATAGCCGGCATCAATATTTATAAATGATAGAATAGGGAATTTGTCTAAAGGAACACGATAGTTCACCGTAGCAGAGTGATCATACAAAATATTTCGGCCAAGGTCTTTTATATTGTTCCAAACAGAATCCTTTTTAAAATCGTTATCGTTTCTGCCTTCGGGTTCATCAATCCTCGATTGATTGCTGGCCCTAAAATCCAACGATAATGATTTGGTAAGATCCCAGCCCAGGTCGTAGTGCCTGTTCCATGTCCAATCTTTGTAGTAGTAAGGTTCAAGTGCTTTTGAAGGATTTTGAATGTCGCGCAGGTAGGTTTCCTGAAAACGTCTTTTCATATCGGTACGTACCGATATATTTGAAGGAAACAGGTTGAGGTTAAAATCTCTTAAGAAGGCCAAATATTTACCCTTGGCAAATATTTTTCGGAAAGGCTCAATGGTTTTTTCACGGGGTGAGAAATTATATGCCAGTGCTCCGAAATGCGTTTTGTCCATTTCATCGAAAATATTCGGAGTTTGCGATGTTTTTTCGGTATAGGAATAAGATAGATTAAAGTTTTCTATATCATATATTTTTTGCTTTTTATTTGGATCTGTTCGTTCCTTACGCACATTTGTAAGGTTTATAGATTTTATCTGAACCAGATCGCGGGCGGCATTTTTTACCGAGTCGGGAGCATGTTTTAACTCTACATCTAACTCATACGGATCGTATTGCGGTTTGGAGCTTGTTCGGGAATAACTGGCGAACAATGGAATTTTCAGCCCGCTTTTCTTTCCTACAAACTTGTCGAGATTAAAGGTTCCGCTCACATCAAGTTGGGTATAATCATCTCTGTAGCGTTGGTCAATTCTTTGTTCCAGACTGCCGTAGCCCGATGTATGCAAATTCCCCGATACCGACACATTGGCAAAGTCGGCCATTTGAAAATCGGCGCGGGCCAGCGCAGCATAACCTGGCTGCTCATTAAAACCTGTTACACGAAGTTCATTTATCCAAACCTCTGCGCATTTAGCAAGACCGTCATCATTAGGGTCTGGCCGAGATTTTTGGGCCGGATTCCTAACCCCGATCATAATCAGCGAAGCCAGTCCAAGGTCGGGTGTTCCCAGTACAAGGTGCGTGCTGTCTGAATTATAATAAGGATCAAAAGGCGAAGCCCCGGATGTACGGTTTCGCTCCAATTTTAAATCAACTAAGCCTTTCAGGTCAATATTCACATTATTCTCCTCGGGCCACACGCTAAACGGGTCGTTCATGCCAGGAGGGGTTACTTTTAACGGAATGGAATATTCATAATAGTTTTCAGAGAAATCGGCACCCAACCGTATAAACAGCTCCACATCATCATCTTTAATACCGGCTTCGGCTATTAAGGATTCGGCGTGCACAAACATTTTCATTTCCTCGTAGTTGCGTAAGTCCAGATTAAGGATCTTGTAAATTGCACGTCCATCGCCATCCGGCAAACTGCAGGCATTAATAGCCAGCGATTGCTCATTACGCAACAATGTGTTTGTAGAACCTTGTATTTCTTCGCGTTGAATTCCGGGTGGCAGCACGTAGCCAAAGGGCACCTTATTTTGGTTTTCCTCAATATTCACCGGAAATACATTGAAATCGACAATCGGATTAACCGGTACATTTCTATCGTCCAGTTCGTATTGGTATCGTCGCCACTGATTTCTCAGCAGGTCAAAACTTCCGAACCTTAAGGTCACATCACGTTCAAATTCAGTTAAGTACATTCTTATAAACCGAATGCTTTGAAAACTTTGAATGCCATTAACGGCTTGTGTATAACTGCTAATCGGAATTTTGAATTGATACCATTTTACTTGTTCAGATGTTCCGTTCGGCAAATCGACCAAAGTGTCAATTTCGGAAACGATATAATTTTGACCTATTTGGAATTTAGCTCTGTCCAGTTCAATTTCATATTCGAAATACGATTCTGATCTTTCCAGTGTATTGTCCCTGTTGATATCTTCTGTATCAGGAGCATTTTTGGCATTATAGCTAACAGAGCCACTACCACTGGCCGAAGAGTTACCGTGCGGACTGTTGTAATGCTTGTATCGGTTTACAATGTCAACGGCGTTTTGGTCATAGTCATCACCAAGAAAGTGGTGGTAATCGTCTGAAGCAGGATCTTCCTGCGCTAATTGAAAAGCTCCGCTGCTTACATTGGTTTGAAGGTTGTTTAAATACTGCTGGAAGAATGATAATTCTTCATCGTTGTTTAGTCCGTCCAAACCAACATCCTGAGCCAGTAAAGCAGCATTATCTGAAGAAAAAGCATTATTAATGTTTAGGGTATTGGGCACATTTCCCCACACGGTTTGATCTAAATTTGGCACCTGATTCGGTTCAGGAAGGCCATTTTCAAAAAACTTGCGACCATCACGTAAAATGTCTTCTGAAATATTCCCGAGGTTAATGTAGAGTTTTCCGTTGTTGGTAGGATCGTTAAGGAAAGGATCCATTAACCAAAATTCCACAAATTCCACATTGGCCTCCTGAAAATCGGTAACACTTATTTCTCGCATTATGCCGCCCCACCTGCTTTCAGGATTTTGGAGCGAACCATCTAGATTTACATTCTGCGCATCGAAATTGTATGGCCCGCGCTCGTTAGGATAGTAGGTGAGGTCAAAGGTGGTGAGTGGAAGATTTGTTCTTCGTTCATTAACAGAATTAGGAAACAGTTCACGTTCAAAAATTGCCCGGCCGTATAGGTCAGATCTTTCGTTAGGGCCAATATTTGGCGGTTCGTTCTGGTTGTTATTATCTATACTTAAAACAGGATCAATGTTATACCATGAAAGTTTTGCTCTGTTGTACCCATACTCCAGCATGTTAAGTGCCTGCGACTCCGGGAAACGCCTCGGGGTACTGGCCATGATCCAGCCCAGGGCCGGAAACTTAAGATCGTAGCTGGCACTGCTGCCCTCAAAATCATCTATATAAACCTGTCCGGCTTCCTTCCGGCCTATTTGTTTGGAGTGGCCGGGAATAAACCTGGCTGCTTCTGCCACAAAGTTTACACTGGATGGTTGTTTGGTGTTAATGCCCGGAATGTTGTCAACCAGTCTTGTTAGCCAGGGTGATTCTTTTTCATAGTTAAGATCAAAGCCCAAAACGCTGTTAGATATAGGATCATCACCCAGGTTTACCTTATTGCTGAAAGGCTTTTCCTGAAGATTCATAAATGTTCCGCCCAGGTTGAAGTTGTCATTAATGTAATAATCGGCCCTGGTTCCCATTAACCGTTTTGAGTCGAAACCAAACGAGAGGTTGTTCTCATAACGTACATTTAACGGAACACCTGATTGAACTAAAGCGGTATTTAAAACCTTTAACCGGCCTAAGTTGTAGTCAATGGTATAGTCCACTCCTTCTATCAGGTGTCTTCCACCACCGGTAACCGTTAATGAGCCTTGCGGAATATTAAATGCACCGAGGGATATTTCATCTGTCAGTTCGGATTTATACGTGCCGACAATACTATATCTGTTAAACTCCGGAAATTGTTGTGCTTCTGATTTTGTAAGGTCGTACAACTCGTCAAACACGAATTTTTCTGCATCTCCGGTTGAAAGCTGACCGGTTAGATAGTCGCCAAATGGCTCTAACACAGGGAAATAAAGTCTTCCGGTTCTTGTGTTAATGGTACTTCCTTCCAAAAAATCAAACACGCCATCGGGCCTTGGAAAATTACCCGAATCAAATCTGTCTAAGCCCGTAGCTCTTATTAAGGCCTGTTTGTACAAGGGTTGGGTATCATCTTCTACGGGTAAATAGCGTTTCACTCCATCACCCGGATCTGCATAGTACAAGTCTAATCTAAAATCTTCACGGTTAATTCTAAATGCGCCCAGGGGATAAACATTCTTCATCATTAAATCCCACGACGGCACATTGGATAACGGTGCCTTGGGCTTCAGTAGCTTAAGAATTAAAAGTTGATCTTGTTGATTTTGATCCAATCCTAAATTCTCCGAAAATTCTCCAACCTGATGTAGGTTTCCGTTTAAATCGGTGTATTCATAGGCTACCGCCAACACTTCATCCGGTGCCAGTGAGCGATTTAAAGAGATAAAGCCGAGTTGCTGATTAAAGTCGAACTCATTTCGTTCTAACTGGCGGGCTGTTATAATTTCAAAATCTTCTATTTCATTAAGACCTAAGCTGCCGAGAAAGGCAGGTGCTGTTTCGGAGCGTCGTATTTGTGCACCGGATGCCGTTAAAGTTTTGTACAATGAATTTGATCCGTTATCAGCATTGGTGGCTCCCGGTGTTGGCACTACTATACCCGGTTGGTTAATACGGCTAAACTCTCCAAGGTCGGTAAAAGCAACAAATTCACGAATGTTGGTTGTTTGAAAATTGATGTTGGTTACCCAAACTTCTAACCGGGTAATATTAAATGGTGTTGAGAGCGTTGGCAGCGTGGTAAGTATTTGTTCGTACTGATCACGGAAATAGTGGCCCAGGAAAAAGTGCTTATTCTCCTCATATTCATCGGCCTTAATAGAGAAATTTCTTTTCTGTGTTCCTCCTTCCAATTGAAGGCCTTGAGTTCTGGACTCCTGCTGCGAAATAACGGAAGTGAGGTTTAACCGACCAAATTGCATCTCGGTTTTTACACCAAGCAAGCTCTGGTTGCCCTGTATTAAAGAGCTGCGCAAAGGCAGGCTTACATTACCAAAGTCAACAACTTGCAAAATGTCGTCTTCTTTGCCCTGATATCCAACTTTAAATAAGTTTCGGCCAACATTAAAATTCGATTCGGTGTTGTAAGTGGCATCAAACTGAAGTCTTTCGGCTATGCTGCCGGTAATGCCCATTTGCACGCCCATGTCAAAGTCCATACCTCCTGTTTTTCTTTGTCTTAAAGGAATGGTAGGATTATCAACCCTTTGAAACCGGGAACCGGCAGTAAGGTCAACACTACCTGATGGCTGAACGTCAAAAAACGGAATTTTAGTCGTGTCGAGATAGCGGCTAAGGTCCGGTTCGCGCCCTCCACGGGCCATATCCATATCAAAATCGGAACGTTTTCGCCAGTAATCCTTTACGTCATATTCCAGGGCAAATTTTTGATATTCTTCAAACGTCATGGATTGCACATCCATAACTTCATCCCCTATTTTGGTTATGAGTAGGTAAGTGTCGGAATCCGGGTCGTATTTAATTTCCCTTGTCAGGTTTTGCGGGTCATCAAAATCCATGTTGTTTCTGTCATCAATAAAAGGATTTTGATCATCGTTTATAGGATAACGCAACGTATCTGTTTGCTGGCCTGCCAAAGGCAGCGCAAATAATATTAATAAGCCTGTTAAAGCTGATAGACAGAAGCGTTTTTGTTTCATCCAAACCAATTCTACAGTTTCTTTAAGCTTTCCTTAACAAGTGCCTCCACGCTAAGCGAATCTTCCTCTTTCATAACTTGCCTAAGAACCTTTTGAGCAGCATTGCGATTAAAGCCGAGCAATACTAAAGCATTTAACGCTTCATTAAACATCGTATTGTGTGATACAGCGGGCTGTTTACCATCCGTAGCAATATCTATTGCCCCTATTTTATCCTTTAACTCCAATATGGCTCTTTTTGCGGTTTTAGGGCCTATTCCCTTAACGCTTGTTATACGTTCTACATCCTCAAGAGCGATGGCTGTTGCTATATCGTTGGGTTTTAACGACGAAAGCATGAGCCTGGCTGTACTTGTTCCTATTCCTGACACCGAAATAATGGCTTCGAAGTAGGCCCGCTCCTCCCGGGTTGCAAATCCATACAAGTCAAAACCCGATACGTTTTGCCCCTCATTCTTAACATGTAAGTGAATGAATAACTTAGCCGCAGCGGACTTCTTAACCGCATCAAAGGTATTTAAAGTAATTTTAATTTTATAGGCCACGCCTCGTTGTTCTACAATAGCTTCAGCAGGGCTTATATCAACTAGGTTTCCGGTTATATATTCAATCATAAAATATGGGAATGCGAAGGTAAGAATTGTAGGTTATACCGAACAGGTTGTTGTGTTTTTAATAGTTCTGCAAGCATTGAATCTGTTAGCAAAAGGAGTTCTACACAGCTCTTATGGTGTCAAAGGCTATCTGCGTTTATCTTTTAAATCGGCGGGAAAGTATAGCCCGCAGATCGCGCAGATTTTCGCTGATAGATTAACTCAATATCAACAGGTTGGTGCGAACTTTCTGCAAGTTAGAACGACAACGTAGAAAAGATGGCATCGATATCACGCATTTTGCGGCGTTTATCCTCATCGGTATAATATACCGAGCCATCCATGGTAATAATATTGCCTTCCCCATTCCGCCAGGTATAGTTAAGGAAGCCACCACCGAGGTGGTCGTTTTTCATTTGCCATAGTCCGCGTGTTTCATACACATCAACGCTGTCAATGACCAACTCACGCTGTACCGGAAAGGGCTTACGATTGGTTAACGTTGACATGCGCGAGCCATCTACATCGGTGGTTATTTTAACGCCCCATTCATCGCGCAACGGAATAACTTTTTCAGCTAAATTGCCCGTTTCATCTGCCGGTTTCTTGTATAAAACTATATTGCTGTACAGATCGATCGATTCTCTAATAATCCAAATAAAATTTGATGTGCTGTCAACAAGTTGATAGCTGTCCGGTAGCCAAATGTTGGCCCCAAACTTATCGGCCACTACCTTTTCAAGCGATCGGTTTCTATCCCTGGCAAATGTTGACACCAGGCGCTGGTTGTCTATTTTTGTCGCCTCGTCGTAAATACTCGAAACATGCTGTTTTAGCTCATCTTTTATTGTCACATCGTTCACATTGGGATAAACTTTGGATAGCAGAAAGAACAGTTGTTGAGGTTGAGAGTACACATCTTTTACTCTGAGCAGGGCCATATTTTTTCCGCTTAGAGCTTCTTCAATTTTTTCTTCTCCTATTAGCTGGCGTGTAAAATTCAAAAGGTCCGATTCTTCTGATGTATGCACTACAAAGAGGTTATTCGCATTTTTCATGTTGTTGGCAAAATTGAAAGCTGAAAAGCTTTTTTCAGATATATCAAACCTGGCCTGAGGGCGGGGCACCAGTAAATAAGGTTGGTCGAGGTATAAGTGCAGCGAATCACGGAATGGCAGATTCTTATACACATCATCGAGATAGAGATATAACGTGCTTATTTTTCCTGTGGAATAGCTTTGAACCTCAACCGGATCGGGTGTGGTGTTCTGTTCTTTATTACTTTTTTTACAACCACTGAATAGCAATGCTGCTAAAATCACCATTGCAATACATCTTATTTTAAGCATGTAACAAAGTTATATGATTCGTAAACATCGTTTAAGATGAATAAAGTGCTTCAATTTCACATGGTTTGATGTATGTTCTACGATAAGAACTTAAACCACAGATAGAACAAACTAAAGCCGGTTAAAAAGATCAAACCCAACCAGCTTAAAATACGCATAAACGTTTTCGGTCTTCCTTCTCTGGCAAAGTCTGATTTTGTCACTAAATAAAAATTAACGGCGGCCACAACAGGAGCTATTAAAAAGGAAATGGTAGTGGCTATATCCACCAGTTTTTTCAGACTTCCACCCAATTTCCAAATGATAAAAAAGCCTCCCAGGGCCGTTACACAAAGTGCTATAAGGTAGGCTCTTTTGTCGGCAGTAATACTACCCTTTGTGTTAAAGAGCAATTCTCCGGTTCGTTCCAAAGCTCTTGAATAACCGTCAAACACACCTATCAAAGTGCCAAACATTATACTGAAACCCGCGGCTGCAATAATGTAGTAACTCCACGGTCCAATAGTTTCAGTATATAAACTGATGACTCGGTTTGCGAAAGGAACTCCCGCATCAGGCATTTGAATACCGGTGCCGAATATCATATAAGCTCCCAGGGTGAGAAAACAAATTCCAAGTCCGGCAGATACCCAATAACCCAAATTAAACTCGTTCAATGTTTCTTTAAGAGATGGCTTATACCCCGATTGCTTAATTCGTTCTAACGTCCACAAACTATTCCACGTACTCAGATCAACAGCTGTTGGCATCCAGCCCATTAATGCGATAATAAAAGGTAGGGTAGCCAAATCCCAAACCCCGGGTGCTTCTGAGAAAGGAACAGTACCCTGCTTACCTTTAAATAAGGCAATGATAAAGGCGGCCACGGTTGAAACAAGTAGCACAACACCGATGATCTTGATCAAACTGTCCAACAGATTAAACCTTCCAACGGCCAAAATGATAAAGCAGATGGTAAAAACCAGGAATGCCGGAAAAAGAGAAAATTTTGGAAAAAGGCCTGAAAGGCCGAACAGGTTATCCATAAAACCGGCGGTAACGGCTCCAACGGCGGCGGTTACAAAAAACATAGAGCCGATGGTTATAAGGGCGTAGAGCCACAACATCCATTTTCCGGTTCGTTCGTAGCCGTCTATTAAACTTTTGCCGGTTACGTTGGCATACCGACTCCCATATTCAAAAAAAGGAAATTTTAACAAATTGGCCAACACCACCGCCCAAAGAAGTGCAAATCCAAAGCCGGCACCGGCCCTTGTACTCTGCACCAAATGGCTTACGCCAATGGCTGTACTGGCAAAGAGTATTCCCGGCCCAAGTGTTTTCAGGAATTTGTTTAATCCCACAGCATTAAAATAAGAAATTTACCATGTTATTGATGAGTACGCGGGACAACGATGTATGAACCCTATTTTCTGCTATAATTTGGAGCTTCTTTGGTAATGAAGATATCGTGCGGATGACTTTCGGTAACCCCTGCCTGGGTTATACGTACAAACTTTGCTTGCTTTAGATCTTTAACAGTTTCCGCACCGCAATAACCCATACCAGCCCGCAAACCTCCAACTATCTGAACAATAACTTCTTCAACGGTTCCTTTATACGGTACACGACCAACAATTCCTTCGGGCACTAATTTTTTAATATCGTCTTCGGCATCCTGAAAGTATCGATCTTTACTGCCTTCTCCCATAGCATCCAAAGAGCCCATGCCCCGATAGGTTTTGAATTTACGGCCCTCAAATATTACCGTTGTACCTGGCGATTCTTCAGTGCCTGCAAACATGCTGCCTGCCATAATAGTATCTGCACCGGCAGCTATTGCCTTCACAATATCTCCGGTATATCTAATACCGCCATCGGCAATAATAGGTGTTCCGGTTTTAACCGCTTCATTGGCCGCTTCAAATATGGCACTCATCTGCGGAACTCCAACTCCGGCAACTACCCGGGTAGTACAAATTGAACCCGGGCCAACACCTACTTTAACGCCATCTGCTCCTACATCAATGAGCATTTTACACCCTTCCGCCGTACTTACGTTACCTCCTATAACCTGCAGATCGGGAAAGGATTTCTTGGCTAAGCTTACGGCATCCAAAACACCCTGCGCATGACCGTGGGCACTATCAATGATAATAACATCAACCGAAGCATCGGAAAGCTGAGCAATTCTATCGGTCATATCGGAAGTAATGCCCACTGCTGCGCCAACACGGAGCCGTCCGAACCTGTCCTTTGCCGCCATGGGATAACTTTCAACCTTTAGAATATCCTTGTAAGTGATAAGGCCAACGAGTTTGTAGTCGTCATCAACAACAAGCAGTTTTTCAATTTTGTATTTGTGGAGAATCTCTTCTGCTTGCTTTAGGGTTGTGTCTTTAGGGGCGGTGATCAAATTTTCAGTAGTCATTACTTCTGCCACAGGCTTTTCAGGGTTGTTCTCAAAGCGCAGGTCCCTGTTCGTAACTATGCCTACAAGTTTTCCGTCGCCATTGGTAACCGGAATTCCACCGATCTTATTCTTTCGCATTATCTCCATGGCCTCTCCAATTAAGGCCCCCTCGCCAAGTGTTATAGGGTCAAGGATCAACCCGCTATCAGATCGTTTAACTCTGCGCACCTGCTCAGCCTGCTGAGCTGCCGACATGTTTTTATGTAATATGCCTATACCACCCTGTCGGGCCAAACCGATAGCCATAGCAGACTCCGTAACTGTATCCATTGCAGCAGACACCACAGGGATGTTCAACTCCAGGTTTTTGGATAGCTTAGTATGGATATTTACATCGCGCGGAAGTACTTGAGAGTGGTTGGGTACCAATAGCACATCATCGAAAGTGAGTGCATTTCCCAAAAGTTTGGATGAGCCGGAAAGTGCTTGAAGTTTTTCCATGCGCAAAGCTAAGCAGTAAACCCGAGAGCTGAAAACAAAAAGTTCGGGCAATACGGTAGTGTAATCAACAGTTTCTGTTAATCTAAAAGGCTACCTAATTGCTAGCCACTGTTATCTTAAATATAAACGGCGAGACTTAGAACGAACGCTCTCTCGGAGGGCGGGCTTTATTAACCACTAACTCTCTGTCGTTCAATTCCGTACCGTTTAAACCTTCAATGGCGGCTTCTGCCTCTTCATCGTTGGCCATTTCCACAAAACCAAAGCCTTTGCTGCGTTGTGTAATACGGTCGTAAATAATTTTTGCAGAGGTTACTTCTCCAAATTTTGCGAAGGCCGCTTCAAGCTGCGCTTCATTCAACCCGTAGTCCAGGTTGCCTACATAAATGTTCATCAAAAAAAATAAAAAATTAAAAAAATGAATCAGGAAGCAATCTCAACCGAAGCATAGAAAGTTTCTCAATTCGAGCCAAAGATAGCAGAACTCCTGGCATTATCGCTTTTGACTTCAATAAGCTTATAATTTCGTGTCCTATGATTTCGTTTTAATCATAATAAAATACTTTAACTTACAGATTATGAGAATTCTATTGGCGGCAACAATTTTCCTGTTAATTTCTTGTACCGATTCTACTACCCGACCACCTAGTCCGCCCGGAACGGCAGCCAATCTAACCGAGGCAGCCCAAACACCAAAAACATGGTTTTGGATCGGAAATAATAATATGTTTTCACGTGATGGCACTACAACCGGATACCTCGCCAGTATAAATCCAAGTTCTGACAAGCTGCTGGTTTATTTACAAGGTGGAGGTGCTTGTTACAACGCCACAACCTGTAACGGCAATGATAATCACTTCGATGAGGCAGAGGGCGTAAATCTGGCCAATGCCGGGAATTCCAATGCCTTAACGCTTTTCAGCCGAAACAATCCGGTCAACTCATATACCGATTGGAGCTATGTTTTTGTCCCGTATTCAACTGGAGATGTGCATTCAGGCAGCAATGCGGATGCCGATGTGCCTAATGGTGGCCCGGCAGATCAACACATGACAGGATACGACAACTTTACAGTTATAGCCAATGCATTAAGAGCGTATTTTGGCGCAAATGGCCTTAGTGAGATTATGGTAACCGGTTCCAGCGCAGGAGGCTACGGCACCTATTTAAACTTTGCGCAAATGGCAGACCGTTTCCCGGGTGCGCAAATGACCGGCCTTATTGATGCAGGACCAATGCTGCTTGATGATGTTGTGTTTGACGATTGCCTGGCAAATGTGTGGGATAACTTGTTTCAGTTTGCCTATCCGGCAGATTATGATACTATAGTTACTGGAACTTACGACCAGCGAGTACAGGGCATTTATGAATATCTGTCGAAAAAATACCCTAACGCCCATTTCGGATTAATGTGTGATACGCGTGACGCTGTGATAAGATCCTTTTTTGCATTTGGTAAAAACGGTTGCAATGGTACGCAGGGTACAATTACCGGTGCCGAGTTTGATAATGCGTTAGACGAAGTGCAACAACACCTGACCACATTGAATAATTGGAATGTCTATTACGTAAACTCAACAAACCATACGTTTTTGGCGAACAGATATACCGGTATAAATGTAAACGGTGTAAATATGGCTACCTGGATGGATGATCTGAGAGCAGGTAATGCGTCAGATGTATTGCCCTGACTACATAACAAGCAATCACATCAATAATATCTCTCCCTTCTTCAGAGTCTTCGACTCGTACCACAGTTCTGTAAAATTTGACGTTTCCGTAAAACTTTAACCCAAACTACGCAGTAGAACTTTGTAATGAGTGCTGAAAGTGCAATAAAATCAGGCATTTTGGAAGATTTAGCATAGCACCGCTATGGTGAAGCTGAAAAATGCAGTGAAGCGCTGATTTTGAAGCAATTTCAGTACGGAATAGATTTTCTATTGCATAATTTGGGTTTAAAGAAGGGGTTATATTCTGAACATACTTGTGCAACTCCTCAACTAACCGGCAACCACCTCAATCAGATCCTCCGTTGATAAATAAGTGTTGGCCAACTCCTTAAGTTTCTTCGGCGTAGCAGCTTTTATCACTTCAATTCCGTTGTGAAAATCTTCCACACTCTGGCCATGACCTAACAGAGATTTAAAGGTTTTTGTTTGAGAAATAGGGCCATCGACTTTGCTTAAGTAACTACCGAGCATATAGTTTTTTACCAGATTGAGCTCGCTTTCAGAAATTGTTTCTTGTTGCAGCCTTTCAATCTCAAAATAAATTTCTTTTAAAGCCTTAGGATAAATTTTATTCCCCACTTCTGTGCTAATAAGCCAAAAGCCTTCATTTGTCAAACTTCCGAGTTGGCAGTATATGCCGTAAGTATAGCCCTTATCTTCTCTAATGTTGCTCATTAATCGAGAGCCGAAATAACCGCCCAACACCGCGTTCAGCAAGGCCAGTTCATTATAATCGCTATGATTGGCATTGATAGTAGGCTTCCCAATTCTAATAGAAGCTTGTTGAGCTCCTTCTTTGTGTACTTTGGTTTTGCCGGGCATTGGCACAAAGGGTTCGGTTGAGAGGTTTGTTCCCCCCTTTTTCTGTGTGTTTGAAAGGACCTCCCGGACTGATCTTATCTCATCATCATCAACCATACCTGAGAGAAGTGCATACTTAGGTTTGGTATATGTTTGTGCATGAAAGGCCTTAAGATCTTCGACTGTAATGGCTTCATACAAAGGCTTTGTCGCATGGTAGCCGTACTTATGACTTTTACCGAACAATGATTTGTGGAAGGCACGCTGAGCCAAAAAATCGGTTTTTTGCTTATTCACCGTTAGCCTTTGAATACTATTCTCTTGCTGAATTTTTAGTTCCTTAGGTAGAAAGTGCGGCCTACGCCATATATCAACCAACAACTCCAGCATTTTTCGGAAATGTTTTTTCAGGCAGAAAAGTGAAATGCTGCCATTTTCATATCCCGCCTGGCAGTTGATCTTTGCTCCATTAAAATCGATTATTTCTGCTACCTCCCCGGCTGAGTGGTTTCCTGCTCCCATCATTAACATCCTTGATGTAAAGGCCGATGTGAGTTTTTTACTTTCTTCAGCTCTTCCGGTATTAAAGTTTAATTCTAACAGAACCACAGGCTGGTCACCGCCGCTATAGGCATAGATCGGAACGCTGCCGGCAACAACTAAGGGTTTGGAAAGGTGAACATCCCGAATGGCCTTAATTTCAGGTATTATACTTCTGTCAATGACCATTTGAAGAACCGTTTTGAGCCAGGTAATGTATGATGTTGGCTTTTGAGGAAACCAAATCTTTAGCCGCAATATTCTGCATATCATCCAACGAAACTTCGGCGTATTTCTCCATCTCGTCATTAATTAGGCAGGCATCTCCAAGCAATTCAAAGAAAGCCAAATCAACCGCTTTATTCATATTGCTCATTCGGTTATAGGTTAGATTTGCTTCCACCTTGTTTTTTACTTTCTCCGCTTCCTTTGCCGTTATACCTGTTTTCACTTTTTCTAATTCATCCCAAACGGCTTTCTCCGCCCTTTCAATACCCGTACCCTTCATTACTTTGCCTTCAATAATAAACAGGCCGTTGTCTATACTACCGGTTATATATGCATTAATGTTGGAAAATAAGCGTTGCTCCTTAACAAGCGAGAGGTGCAGGCGTGAACTTTTACCATTGCTTAGCACATCGCTCAACAGATCGAACCTATGGTAATTCCTATCGGTTCTATTAACCATTGGAAAGGCCATGTATAAGGCGTCCAAAGGCACATTGGCTTTTTGGGTAATTCTTCGTTCTGTGATTTGCTCGTTTTCTTTTGGTAGGTTCCGCGTGTAACTTCCGGTATTGGTGAGGCTACCGAACCATTTTTCTGAGAGCGTTTCGGCATCACTCAAACTTATATTGCCTGTTAAGACCAATACCGCCTGATTTGGATTGTAGTGTTTGTGATAAAAATCCTGCACATCTTCCAAACTTGCTTCCGCTATATGTTCGGTATTTAAACCAATGGTAGGCCAGCGGTAAGGGTGTGTTTTGTAGGCTGTGTCGCGCAGTAAGTGCCATACCTTGCCGTAAGGCGGATTAAGGTAGTGCTCCTTAAATTCTTCAATTACAACTTTTTGCTGAACAGCTAATGTTCGCTCGTTGATGTCCAGAAACTTCATTCGGTCGCTTTCCAACCAAAGTGCAGTTTCTAAATTCTCCCTTGGAACCACATCGTAGTAATTAGTTACATCATTGCTGGTAAAGGCATTGTTTTTAGCCCCTGCAAGCTCCAGTGGTCGGTCAAACTCAGGGGCGTTTTTACTTCCACCAAACATTAAGTGTTCAAACAGGTGGGCAAAACCGGTACGGCAGGGGTCTTCATCGCGCGCGCCCACATCGTACATAATGTTTACTACTACAAATGGTGTTGTTTTATCTTCATGAACGATAACGCGAAGACCATTGGCGAGTGTGAATTTTTTAAAATTTATCATTAACTGTAAGTCCCCTTGTTAGAAAGCGTCCAAAGTTCTAACATTAGCACGATATTTGCCAACCCTTTAGAAAAGTAATAATGAAGTTTGTTTTATTAATGTTTACGGCTTTGGCTTTTAGCCTGAATTTATTCGGTCAAAAAGATAGTGTTTCAACCAAAGATATTAGCTGGAATACGTGGGAAGAAGCTACCGAAAAGACAAAGGCTAACCCCAAACCGATAATAGTATTTGTGTATGCCGATTGGTGCTACTGGTGCAAAGAAACCAAAAAAACAACTTTGTTAGACGATTCCGTTATTGATTATATGAATGAACACAGTTATCCTGTAAAGTTGAATGGCGAAGAAAAGCGTGACATTAAGCATGGAGAGTTTACGCTTACTTTCAAAGCTACTGAAAACGGAAAAGGTTACCACGAGTTAGCCGCAGCACTTTTACAAGGTAAATTATCTTATCCAACCTGGGTTTTCTTAAATGATAAGGCCGAATTACTTCAACCCATACCCGGATATAAAAAGGCGGAATCATTACTTCCTATAATGCACTTTATGTTTCAGAAAAAGTATGAAACACAAAAGTGGGATGAGTTTATACAGGAGTATGAAGCGAGCAAAGTTGAGTCTGAATAGGCCTTCTATTCTCCACCCTTATAGTGTGGATTTCTCAAATTAAACGTCAATAAACGTTCGTAGAATTCATCGTTCTCTAACTTTTCAACTTCTAATTTGCCTTTGACTTTGGTATCGGAACCACGCATATTAAGTTTTGGCTCCGGCAACGGCGGTTGTACAAAGTGTGAAACATCAAACGGCTCTGAAGCCGCCAGTACTTTAAAATGAAATGTACTGTATGGAAAATTATAGTCTATTACCTGCCGTTCCAAAGTAAATTCAAGGTCGGCCCCATTGAATATCCAAACTCTTTCTTCGGGGTCAAGGCCCCTCACAGATCCATCAAACAGATCGTATATCTGAAAATTCATGGATAAATAAAGGGCAGCGCAATACAGCCGTTGTGCGCTTTTGTTTGTCACACACATTTTAATAGCCCCACCATAGTTTTGCCCTTCCTTTGAATAATCAAGTTCAACATGGTTACGTGAAAATTGTATTTCTCTGCCACTTTCATCGCTGCGCGTAATGTTGATCTCTAACAATGGTCCATGATCTTTATTCGACGAAAATTGCCTGACAAATTCCCATTGGGCAATATGATTAAGAGAACTTGTTAAACGCTCCACTAACTCTTGCGACTGTTTTGAAACTCCGGCAACGGCAGGACGTTCAGCGTCGTCGTTATAACAGATATAGAACTCTTCGTCTCTTTGTTTTACTAAGTACTGGGCGTTGTGTTTTCCTTTAACAGCGCTTATGGCTGAAGATGATTTTATGGTTTTTGTTTCATCGAAAACGGTAATTGGGCCGGAAAAAAATTGATCCAGTATAACTTTATAAGCCTGACTTTTGTCGAGTTGTTTTAATACCGGTTTTTCTAAAGAAAGGCTTGATAATGTAGCTCCAATGTTTTTTATTGTAACCGGATGGGCAGCCCCACCTGCCTGCAGTAATGGTTTGAACGAATTGAGTGAGAAGCCGTGAACAGAACCAATATCAATGCACCAACCCTCACCTTTCTTAAACTGACAATTAGCGGTCAAAGTACCTGAGGGACCTTTTTGCCCCAAAAAGTTATAATGTCGAAGATTCGCTGCACCAGATGGAGTGTACATATCGGGTTGTTGACCAAATTGGTTTAACACAAATCCTCGCACCCTTGACATTAGATTGTGATAACTAATGGTGCCGTCGGTTCGGTGCAACACATCAATTAAGTTTTTGGTAAAAATACCCTCGCTATTATACTCAAAGGCCGACTCATTATTTTGGCAGGCGGAAAGCGAAATGTGTGGCCTGGCAGGGAGCAAATTGTACCAGCCCTTTTTCTCAATTTCTTCAAGAGAGTAATCCCGGGCGAAGACAAAGTGCTGCCACTCACGCATTGGGGCCAGGGCTTCTTTTCGGCCGACCCTGTGCCGTTTTTCAAGTAAGTTTTTTAAGTTGGTGGCTGCACTCATATTGCGTGTAATTCCACCCGAATGGCAAGAATCAAAAACCACAACAACATGACTTTTGGGATTGCTGTACTTGCTTAAAACGTAATGCAACTCTTTGTCGGCTAACAAGTTATAGGAAACAGAATCACCTTTTCTAACAATGCTGTCGTAACAGATATAAGTTTCAAGTCTTTTATCTTCTTCAATATTGAAAAAAAGCTCTCCGGCTTTTTCTCGCATACCATGCCCCGAAAAATAGAAGAAAACAACATCTCCATCTTTGGCCTTTTGAAGGTTTTCAGCGAGCTTGCCAACAATAGACTCTTTGAGGGCGTAAGTATTGAATAGTGTACTTATTTCAACTTTGAAATCGGTAAGGCCATCGAGATATTCGGCTACTTTATATACATCATTAACACAACCTTTGAGAGGTTTTACGGGCGGTAAATAATTATTAATACCAATGCAGAGAGCGTAAAGTGAACGAGTCAAACTACTTACTTAATGTTCTAAACAAGGTGCCATCAGGATTGAACAAACTTACCGATGACAGGCTTTCCTCATCAATAGAGTATTGGTAATATACATTGTTTTCTAACATAGTTAGCACTTCTCCATCAACTTTCCACGTGCCATTGACTTCTCCGTCAACCGAGCAATAAAAACTGTAAAGTCCGTTAGCATAAAATGAAATCCTATGACTTTTATTAGAGAAATCGACCGGATAACCATTCACATATTCAGAGGTTACCGTCCAGTTTCCGACAAGATTGTTATCGATTACAGAATCGGCAGGAACATAACCTTGTTCATATACAGGCCGGGACCACTGTTCAATGGCAAAAAATCCTGCAATAACTACAACAGGTATAAGCACAAGCAACCAAAGCCACCATCGGCTCTTCTTTTTACGTTTTACAGGTTGTCGGGTTCTTACCCCGGTCTGTTGCATGCCGCCACTTTGCTGAAAACCCGTTGCATGAACCGGTACTTTTGATACCTTGGGCTTTGCTTTTGGCGCATCACCCTTTTTAGCGAGCTGAGCTTTGTTTATCCAGCCTCTAACGTTTGCTCCGTCGTGAATGCTTCGCATTTTGTTGAAATACTGTAGGGCTAAATCATAGCTTCCTTTATTGTAATATTCCTTTCCTTCTGCTAACAACTCGTAGTACGCTTTGGCCTGTTCACAGTATTTTATCCTTGATTGAACAAATCTTTTATCAGGAATGTAGCCATCTTCATGTATTGCCAATACTTCTTTATACAGGACTTTGGCATCTTGATACTTTTTGTCTTTTAATGCCTGTTCTGCCAGCTCAATTTTGTGCTTGTATTTAGCTTTCTTCTGTCTTTCTTTTCCCTTTTCCTTTTCTATGTCGTCAACATCTACATCATGTTGCTCTGGTGTATATTCGGGATCGGCTTTTACCAGATCTGCTAAATGTTGCCTCGCCAATTTGGTATAATCCCCTTCCGGATAAGCTTTGATGTATTTTAGATAAGCCGAGGGCTGATTAACGATTTTGGCCCGGTTCCATAATTCATTTTCTTCAATTTTCTCAAGTAAAGTCCAGGCTTTATCGTAATACTTTCCTTTCGGATGATTTTCTATAAAACGGGTAAGATCAATTTTGTTCTTACTGTTGCTGGCTTGTTTCCACTCGCTTTCTTCAGATAATGAACTAATGTTGTCCATAGCTGCCTGAGAGTACATTCCTTCAGGATGTATTTCGAGATAGCTGTTGTACGCTTCTACGGTATTCTCTGCTGTTACTGTTTCCCAAATCTCCTCTTCGCTCACCTTTAAGTGGAATACAAATTCGCCTCCCTCGTCACCGGCATCTTTAATTCTGCCTTCAACCGGGCTTTGGTTCGCCTCTGACTCTACATACTGTGTAACATGTCCAATCATATCTGATGCCCTGAATACCTGATTTACATTTCGGCTCAACTGATGGATAATGGCTTTTGCAAACGGACTGTTATCGCCGGGAGTGCCATCTTCTACCAATTCCTGCCTGCCTGAAGCGAACACACGGCATGAGGGGTACTTCTCAGAAAGCACATCACTACGGCTTTGGCTTACCAATGAACCGCTGAAGCACGAATCGATAATGATAAGGGTATGATGTGTTTTTATGGCTTTGATCCACTTGAGCACATCGGCATTGGAAATATAATCGGCACAGGTGTTTTTCCTGGCATTGGAGGGCACCCAGTAACCTTCTTCAATATCTTCATCAAACCAGCCATGACCGCTATAGTATAATATAAGGTTGTCTTCTTTAGTGATTTTTTTCTTTAGACCAATTATGGTTTTCCTTATTCCGTCTTCTGTTGCGTCTTTATTCGTCAGGGAAATAACATGATCTGGTTCAAACTGGTATTTTGAAATAAGCAGGTTCGTGACATCTTCAATGTCTTTTACCGCATTGTTGAGCGACTTCCAATGCTCATATTTATCTATACCAATTGTAAGAAGGTAGTTTTGGCCTTTGAAGCCCCAGGAACTGTCACCAGTTGGAATTTTGATACCTCTGTGCATTTGTTTTGGATTGTGACGAAGTATCATAAAGTTAGAAAATTCATTGAATTACGTGCCTAAATAGATTTTTTGAGTTTAAAGTGGTAATTTGTTATTTACCTCACAGCAGATTTTCCGAGCTCCGATATTATAGGTAACATCGTTGTTAATACGACCGAAAGATGCCTCACTATATAAATGATAGCTGCACTACCGAAGAAGCTAATATTACCGGAACTCAGGATATTGGCTTTGTTGATATGGCTGACAAAGACTTACACATATTACCATCGAGCATAGCAAGAAATGCTGCGGTGAATGCATCCGTAACACCAAATACAGATATTGATGGGGATGTGCGCAATGTAGCCACTGCCGATGCCGGGGCAGATGAAATAGATTAAGCAGTAACATCAACAATAACCCAACGTTATTCAACTCACAAACCATATTATGAAGAACTTGTTTCTCTGCCTGTCATTGTTTTTGATTCCTTGCCTTACTATAGCTCAGGAAAAATCTAAAATCCCCAAATGGTTTACCGACCAAATGGCCAAAATGACCGAGGATAACGGCTTTTGGTTGACCGATAATGCCAGGTATGTTAGTGAGAATGAACCTTATGAATCATACGGAATTTATTGGAAATACGGAATTGGCAAAACTAATGTTGTTGGCCGAATGGTGGCCTATAAAGATGGAAAGGAAGTGGGTCCGTTTTGGGAGTTTAGGAGTTACTACGATCCGGTTAGAAAGCAGGTTATAGCCACACAGTACGGTTGGGGAGGAATGGTTGGAACAGGCACAAGCAAAATGACCGAAGACGGAGTTGAGGTCATGGATCAATTATTTACGGCACCTGACGGCAATTCGTTTAGGAGCGGACACAAAAGTCATTATAATGAAGATGGCGGGCATGTAACCGAGTCTTTTGACATTGATGAAGAAGATAATTGGACTCAGAAAAGAAGCTATACCTGGGTGAATGCCGACCCTCCGGCTCAACAGGCCACGGTCATTTATTTTATTCGTCATGCCGAGACCGTCAATCGGAATGACAAAGACAAGCCACTTTCTAAAAAGGGCCATAAAAGGGCAGATAAGTGGAAAGCATTATTTGTAGATGAAAATATTACGGCAATTTACTCTACGGAATATGCCAGAACAATGGCAACCGCCAAACCGACTGCTGAGGCCATTGGCTGCGAAATAGCTGCCTACACACCCTTGGAATTTCCCTTAAAAGATGTTTTGAGTAAACATAAGGGCCAGAGAATTCTTGTAGTTGGTCATTCAAATACAACTCCGGAATTAGTTAACAAGTTGCTGGGAAGGGAAGAGTATAAGCAGATTGATCATGATGACTATAATAACTTATATACAGTAATTATAAACAACGATGAAGCTATCAGTACCATGCTTTCGGTAGAGTGATCATTCCAGGTCTTTAACAGACTTCAACTGTATTCCTTCGAAAAGCCTTTTGGTGTTCGGGGCAATTCCAAATACGAACAGGTACTCTTTGTTGTTTGCGCTTATTTCCAATTCTACTTCGTTATTGTTCCTTTTAAGTCCTAACAGTTCTAGGTCTTCCATATTCAACCACTTGCTAAACACTTCTTCATGGTTTTGCTTGCTTGTGAAGTCTTGGAATTCCTGAGTAAAATTTTCTTGAATAAATGGCCAAACATCGGCTTCGGTCCCTGCTGAAATAAGATCACAGAAGGCATTGAATCTCGTAAACTTCGGACTTTCCGGAAGACCCCATTTACCGGGTTCACCCGTCTGGCCAGCGTGTTCCTCCACCGCTTCATCATAGGCATCAGGATATTTCCTGGCCAAGTCAAAATCAAAGGCTGCCAACAGGGCATCGCGCATAAGCCTGGGATCTTCCCCTCCGCCATCATTATTGTTTTGGGCAATAATCAAATATTGATCGGTCTCAGGATTAAACATAATCACCGTAACAAAGCCAAAGTCGTTACCTCCGGCAGTTCCTAAAAACCCGCCCTCCGGTTTATATAGAGTAGTGTATTTATCGTAAAGTGCCCTGTAAGCTTCATTGTTTTTATATAGTTCGACCAGGTAACGCTTGCCTTTGTACATATCTTCCATTGTTCCTGCCATACCACCTCCACCCAATAATACATTCGATCCTTTTGGCCAATGATAGGGTGAGTTCTTCTTGTACGTTTTCATACCGTAGCCGGTCGCCACTTTGTCTTCCGGCCATAACCGACTTCCAATAAAATCGGTATGTGTCATATTTGCAGGCTTAAAGAATTTTTCGGCAACCACATTCTCAAAGGACATACCTGTGGCTTTTTCTATAACCAGAGCCAGTAGAGTATAACCGGCATTGGAGTACTCTTCTTTAGTGCCAGGTTCAAATCCTAACGGCAAATCCAAAATATAATTTTCGGCCTCTTTTTTGGTCACTGGCTTAAAGTCTCCGGGTATATCAGGCCAGCGCGCCTCAATTTCAGGGTGCATATCAAAGTATGCCGGAAGGCCCGAACGATGACTTACAAGGTGCTCAACAGTAATGGTTTGCTTGTCAGCAGGAATATTACTGAAGTATTTAGTAATGTTATCGCTAAGCGAAATTTTTCCATCAATTTCTAACAGCAGGGCCGCTGCGCGAGTGTAATCTTTTACTATTGAACCATATGGAAAAATGGTTTCAGCCGTATTTTTTATTTCCTGCTCTTTATTTTGCAGTCCGTATCCATCCTTAAATAACACTTTACCTTTCTCGGCCACCAAAGCACCACCATAAAATCCTTTTGCCTCATGCTTTTTCATAGCTTCTTCCAAGGTCACATTCTCTGTACCGGCCTTTTTGCAGGTTAGGTTTAAGGTGCTGACGACAGCCACAATAGTAATAAGTAATGATTTCATTTTCCAACTGATTAATGGTAACGAAACTAATAGCCTCGCGTCCAAGTAGTAATAATAACGAGGTCTTAAAAATATCTTAATTCAAACATTCTGCTATGAAAACCGAAATCAACATAACGGAACATATTAGCCTATTACCAACTTCAAATGAGATAATACTTAATGGCCAAAACTCTCAAAATCGTATATCCATAGAAAATCAACTAATGAAAATATTGGTTCTGTTGTGGCAAAATGAAGGGGAAGTAGTTCAGCGGAGTACTTTCGTTAAGCATGTTTGGCAAGGCAACGAATTGGTTGGGCGGGAGGCACTCACAAAAAATATTTCCCGCCTGCGAAAAGTACTGGCGGCTAACGATCTTGATTCGATATTGGAGATTGAAACAGTTCCGAAAAAAGGCTATAAGTTAAGAATAGTCAGGCCGGTCATTGGTAAAAGGCGGCCCCCCATCAGCTTGTCTAGAATAATTAGCTTGACCTTAGTGGCTTTGCTTTTAGCCTTGTTTGCTATTGCGATATTTGATGGAAAGAAGATAGAAGAAGAAGAAATTATAGTTCTTGATTTATCGGCCGGTACAGATCAATAGAGTGGATTGATACCTGTTCTACTTGAGAGATTCCCGAATAAAATGCAGGAGTTTTTTGACGAGACGATGAAGAAAATTTTGGAATAGCCGTAGCTATTGCTAAATTTTATGAAGATGTATAGGCAAAAAAGAACAACTTTTAAAGTGAATCTTTTAAGTAGAAATGGTATGACTTTAGTAAACGGCTCATAAGAATTATTTTACAGCCGTGTTTCGAAAAGTATATTGTATTATCCTGACGGCTGTTATGGTGTCAGCCTGCTCATCTAACCCACGAAGTAACTATGCTAAAAAACTAAAAAGAACAGATAATACTGTTTATGAACAGTGGAACACAGGGAGTTCCCAGTCGCTTAAGGATAAGGTTAATCCGCCACTTCCTTATGCACAGCAAGGCTACTTTTTTACTGATAAGGCCAATGCCCTGGGTTTTGACCTGAACCTGGAGGTAGGCGAAGTACTGGAGATAGAATGTATTCCAGAAAATGAAGACGTACTGGTGTTTATTGAATTGTTTGATACTCTTGAAAAAGATGCACTGGCTTTTAACGAAAAAGACGAAAACAGGCTAAGGCACGAAATAACGAAGAGTGGGAATTATCAGTTACGCATTCAGCCTGCTGCCAAAACGTTTACATCCTACAATCTTGAAATAATTTCGACACCGCTCTATGCCTTTCCTGTAAAGGGCGGTAACAATGACGACATTAAAAGTTTCTGGGGTGATCCGCGTGATGGAGGCAAGCGCAAGCATGAGGGTATAGACATTTTTGCGCCCAAAGGAACCCACTTAGTGGCTGTGGTTAATGGCAAGGTGGAACTACGGAACGGAGGCCTTGGCGGAAAGCAGGTATGGCTTAGAGATAATGAACGTAGAATACGAATTTACTATGCACACCTTGATGAGCAAATAGCCCGGGACGGACAAAAAGTGAAAACAGGTGATATTGTTGGTACAGTTGGTAATACGGGTAATGCCCGTACTACGTCTCCGCACGTTCATTTCGGCACCTATCTTTCAAGAAGAGGAGCCGTTGACCCGCTGCATTTTGTAAAGATCAAGGAAACGTTGCCGCCAGGTATTCAAATTCTGCTTAAAACGGAGAAACAAGTCACAGCCAGGATGAATGGCCAGCTTCGTGCCTCACCCGATGAGTCTTCTAAGGTGCTGATAGTGCTTGATAATAATGACATACTTGATGTTCTCGGTGTAACGGCAACCTATTACCATGTACGTACCAGCTTTGGACTGGCAGGCTATCTGCACTCTGATGAGGTTGAAAGCAATTAAAAATTCGCAGCCAAACTCTGGGTTCTCTGTGAAAAACTCTGTGTACTCTGTGGTTATAAAATGCCAATTCTGATATTTTTACAGCGTGATCAGGATCGGCAACATAGAACTAGGTGAATTTCCCCTGTTGCTCGCTCCTATGGAAGATGTGAGCGATCCTCCCTTTCGTGCCCTATGTAAACGCCACGGTGCCGATATGCTATACACCGAATTTATTAGCGTTGAAGGCCTGATCCGTGATGCGGACAAGAGTGTTCAAAAACTGGACATTTATGATTACGAGCGACCCATTGGCATTCAAATTTTTGGAGCTAAACTGGAAAGCATGATGGAAAGTGCCCGGATAGTTGAACAAGCGAAACCTGAAGTGCTTGACATCAACTTTGGTTGCCCGGTGAAAAAAGTAGTATGTAAAGGTGCCGGTGCTGGAATATTGCAGGATATTCCCAGAATGGTGGAGCTGACTAAGGCTGTGGTAAACAGCACCAACTTACCCGTTACGGTTAAAACCCGTCTAGGCTGGGACGAAAACTCAAAACACATTGTAGAAGTAGCCGAAAGACTCCAGGATGTAGGCATAAAAGCCATCTCTATTCATGGCCGAACTCGCAAGCAGATGTATAAAGGCGAGGCTGACTGGACACTAATAGCCGAAACAAAAAACAATCCTCGATTACACATTCCGGTATTTGGTAACGGTGATGTAAATAGCGGGCCAAAAGCTAAGGAGTATAAAGAAAAATATGGTGTCGATGGTATTATGATCGGTCGGGCTGTCATTGGCAACCCCTGGATATTCAATGAAATAAAACATTACTTAAAAACAGGCGAGGAACTACAGGTGGCGGGTTTGGAACAACGAGTTGATGCAGCCAGAGAACACCTACAACGTTCCTTAGAATGGAAAGGCCCTAAGCTCGGAGTGTTGGAAATGCGAAGGCATTACACAAACTACTTTAGAGGCCTTCCCGGGATAAAAGATTACCGCACAAAGTTGGTTACCCTCAATAATGCTGAGGATGTGTTTGAAGTATTAGAGCAGATTAGGAGAGTGTATGCTCAGGTTGGGATTTGAAGGGGAAAAAGGCGATGCCGTTGATTAATCGGTGTTGCCTGTTGATCCTTCGGGAGTACAGACCTTCCAGTTTGGCTCTAAAAATCTTACTGCTCAAATTTACTTTCACTATTTTGATTTTGATTGACATTCTCTGTACTATTTTTTTCTCGCAAAGACGCAACGGCGCAAAGCGTTTCCCACAGATCTCGCCCGCCAGAATGACTAGTCGGGCTGGCTGATTTGCGCAGATATTGTAGAGGTGATTGATGGTCTATTTGGGGGAACGAGAAAATTAAAACGGCGTCATCCTGATCCCGCTGTGGATAATGTAAAAAAGTGTCAACCAAAATCAGGACGATGCAGTTTTAATTTTCGGTTTCAGGCTGATTCTCCTTCTCTCTAACCGGCGGTGACAACACCGCCCGGGGCAGCATTTTTATTTTTGACATTAAGGTGTCGCTCCTCCGGAGCTTTTTCCATATGATTGTTTAGCCCTTTACTGATGTTGCGTCCCCTCCGGGGCTGGGGATTAATTTTTAGTGTGAAAAGTTATTGATATTGTTTTTGCTCTTGGCGTTTTCATTTTATTCTCGTCACCCTGAGCCTGCCGAAGGGTTGATTTTGATTGAAGTTAAAAAGTCTTGATTCTTGGCTCTTGATTCTATTTGTCTTACTACTTAAATCTTCTTACTCTTACTCATAAAGTGAAGAGCGATTGACCTGCGGGGTTTCAATTTTGATTTTGATTTTGATTGACATTCTCTCTACTATTTTTTTCTCGCAAAGACACAATGGCGCAAAGCGTTTCCCACAGATCTCGCCCGCCAGAATGACTAGTCGGGCTGGCTGATTTGCGCAGATATTGTAGAGGTGATTGATTGGTCTATTTGGGGGAACGAGAAAATTAAAACGGCGTCATCCTGATCCCGCTGTGGATAATGTAAAAAAGTGTCAACCAAAATCAGGACGATGCAGTTTTAATTTTCGGTTTCAGGCTGATTCTCCTTCTCTCTAACCGGCGGTGACAACACCGCCCGGGGCAGCATTTTTATTTTTGACATTAAGGTGTCGCTCCTCCGGAGCTTTTTCCATATGATTGTTTAGCCCTTTACTGATGTTGCGCCCCTCCGGGGCTGGGGATTAATTTTTAGTGTGAAAAGTTATTGATATTGTTTTTGCTCTTGGCGTTTTCATTTTATTCTCGTCACCCTGAGCCTGCCGAAGGGTTGATTTTGATTGAAGTTAAAAAGTCTTGATTCTTGGCTCTTGATTCTATTTGTCTTACTACTTAAATCTTCTTACTCTTACTCATAAAGTGAAGAGCGATTGACCTGCGGGGTTTCAATTTTGATTTTGATTTTGATTGACATTCTCTCTACTATTTTTTTCTCGCAAAGACACAATGGCGCAAAGTGTTTCCCACAGATCTCGCCCGCCAGAATGACTAATCGGGCTGGCTGATTTGCGCAGATATTGCAGAGGCAATTGATTGGTATGAGGGAGGGCGAGAAAATAAAACAATGTCATTGTCACCCTGAGCCCGCCGAAGGGTTGATTTTGAGTATTGTGACACTAAACCCGCCTGCCCCACTTGGCACCCGGCTCTGCCGAGTACCTACCTATATACGCTCTTACCGGTTACATAAAACTATCTTACAGTTTATAACCCAATGCATTACTAACCACCCTTAGCAAAATAGAAGGTGCTCTCCAAATATTACAATAATTGCGTACGAGCCGAAGACTCTGCAGGAGGAAAGGCAGGCAATACGTACCTGTCTCTATTAAGGAAACTCCCTACCTCCTCATTCCAATTAACACTAACAGCTGCACCACAGATCCAATGGCAGCCACAACATAAGTGCGCGCTGCCCACTTAAGGGCATCGCGTACTCCGGCACTTTCCCTTCCGTGGGTTAGTCCGGTCATATCAAGCCATTTAATAGCTCTGTTGCTGGCATCAAATTCAACCGGAAGTGTTATTAGTGCAAACAAAGTGGCTACACCCAGCATACCTACACCCAGCCAAAAAAGTGGACCTCCGATTCCTCCAATCATCGTGCTGCCCAAAATTATCCATAGCCACATAGATGAACTTAGCTTAACCAACGGAACCAGAGAAGAGCGCATTTGCAAAAAGCCATATTCGGTAGCATGCTGCACGGCATGACCACACTCGTGGGCGGCAACCGCTGATGCAGCTACGTTAGTACCTCTGAAAACGTTCGGACTAAGTGAAATAGTTCTTGTTTTAGGATTATAATGATCGGTTAAAAAACCCCGTCCTTCAACAATTTTTACATTGCCTATTCCGTGATCCCGCAACATTTTCTGCGCTACCTGTGCCCCTGACAAACCGGAACTAACGGGCACTTTGGAGTATTTTGCAAATTTTGACCTTAATACCATGCTCACCAAGCCACCAATGGCGGCAAAGGCTATCATAGTCATCCATAGTAAACTCATTATCTAAATTTTGTTTCACTTAAAACTACAAAAAACAGACCATGAAAAGTTCCCTGCCTTTTTGGCGCTATGAGTTACTTTAGTTGCTATGTGGCTTCTTAATCAGAGCAATGGTAATTTCTCTCGCTGGCAGAGGATTAAGGGGGTGGAAAACCTATCTTTGGCACTTGCTTTATGATCTCCATTGACGATAAACTCATTTCCGACGACATTGTAGAGAAGCACTTCATTTGCCACATTGAAAGATGTAAGGGGATATGTTGTGTTAAAGGCGATGGAGGTGCCCCTTTGACCGGTGAGGAGAAGAAAATTCTTAAATCCATTTTAGAAAAGGTAAAACCTTACCTTACCGAGGAAGGAATAAATACCCTGAACGAAAAAGGTCCGTTCATATACGATAAGGAAGATGATGAATTTACCACTCCATTACGGAACTCTGACACAGCCTGCGCATACGTCAATTTTGAGGAAGACGGAACTGCCTGTTGCGGAATAGAACGCGCTTATGAGGCAGGAGTGATAGATTTTCGGAAACCGGTAAGTTGCCACCTTTATCCTATCCGCGTTAAAGAATACAAAGATTTTACGGCACTCAACTACGATGTTTGGGAAATCTGTTCAGATGCCTGTACACTTGGTAAAGAACTTGGGGTGCCGGTATATAAATTTTTGAAAGATGCACTCATCCGGCGGTTTGGCGAGGAGTTTTACCGCGATCTTTGTGCTGCAGCCGGATATGTGAATAAGGAATATGAATAATTAATGCCTGGACTTCCCCTCTTAAAAGGCCCCGTCCGACTGAGTCATTCGGACGGGAAGATTTGTCTGCCAGCTACCCGGCGAATGACAAATCGGGGAATGTAATTACTCATTATGAAACAGATAATAAAATATTTCCAGCTTTTCTGGCGCAAAGACTTCCATCCGGCAATATATGGTTTGGCAGCACTATTCCTGATAGTGGCCATTTCGCTCAATTACCATTTCAATTTTGAAGATGATATTTTAGATAGCCAATGGGGTAAATGGTATTCATGGCCTTTGTATTTCATTTACTTTGCCATCCCCTATTACTTTGTGATAGTACTGTACCTGTTGTTTAAAAAGGAAGTACAAGCCATCAAATCGCGTAAGTTTTGGTTCAAAACGCTTTTTGCCCTGGCACTCATCAGTTTTAAGGTCTTCTTCTTTCTACATTATGGCTTAATTCCTAAAAACTGGGCTTTTGCCGAGCAATACGGCTACGGCCGAATAGTAAACCGGCTTGTTAGTCTGGCCATTTACACTATCGGCATGGTTAGTTTTTATAAATTCTTTGAAACCCAAAACCGAAATTGGTACGGATTTACAACCAAGGGTTTTAACTGGAAACCTTATGTAGTCATGTTATTGATAATGGTTCCTCTTATCGGAGCAGCTGCAACACAGGATGATTTTCTGGCGGTTTATCCAAAGCTTCGGCCCGAATATTTTCAGCAAAATTACTGGAAGTGGTTTGCTGCTTACGAGCCGTTATATATGGGTGAATTTGTAATGGTTGAGTGGTTTTTCCGGGGCTTTCTCGTGGTGGGAATGGTACGACTAATGGGCCATAGAGCGGTGTTACCCATGACTGTTCTCTATTGCACCTTTCATTTCGGAAAACCTTTGGGAGAGTGTATTGGATCTATTTTCGGAGGATATATACTAGGCATTATAGCCTACTACAGCCGCTCGGTTTGGGGTGGCATTATTGTGCACATGGGCATTGCCTTCTTGATGGATTTAGCAGCGTTTATGGCCAAAGGATTTTGATTATGACATTTTACCACTACTTATATTTTGATCTTGAATCGCGAAGAACAAGCTGTGAGAATAATTATTGTGAAAAAACAGCACTTTTTTCTTCACGTCTTATTTGAAAGTTTTTTAACGAGCCAAACAATACCTAATATGAATGCGATGTTCATAAAAAGGATAAGCCCTATAATAAGTAGCTCTTGCCAGCCAATACCAATTAATTCCATACTTTAAAAATATGATTTATTTAGAACTTATTAAAGCCTGTTCGCTTCAGCCTCAATACCTATATTTGCTCTATGAGTAAAACCGATGTGCTCGTAATCGGTTCCGGGGTGGCCGGTTTGTCCTTTGCCATAAAAATGGCCGAACTAAACCCCAACCTGTCCATTACCATCCTTACCAAAGCCAAAAAGGAAGAGTGTAATACGGCTTATGCGCAGGGAGGTATAGCTACGGTAACAGATTTCGACAACGATTCCTTTGAGAAGCATATTCAAGACACACTTATTGCCGGAGATGGACTTTGCAAAAAGAACATAGTTGAAATAGTAGTTAAGGAAGGCCGGGGGCGTGTGGATGAGATCATTGATTGGGGAAGTCGTTTTGATAAAAATGAAGATGGCAACTATGATCTGGGGCGGGAAGGAGGCCATTCAGAAGATCGCATCCTGCACCACAAGGACATAACAGGCTGGGAAATTGAACGCACCCTATTGGAAAAAGTAGCACAGTACAGCAACATAAAAATTCTGGAAAACTATTATGTAATTGATCTGATCAGTCAGCATCACCTCGGAAGACATGTAAGTCGCTTAACACAAGGCATTGAATGTTATGGTGTGTATGTTCTGGACCTTGAGAATTTGGATATAGAGCGTATTTTGGCTCGCACGGTAATGCTTGCCACGGGCGGAGTGGGTCAGGTATATAGAAATACCACAAACCCGACTGTGGCCACAGGTGATGGTATTGCCATGATGTACAGGGCAAAGGGACGGTTAAACAACATGGAATTTGTGCAGTTTCATCCTACAGGTTTATTTAATCCGGGAGAATCGCCAAACTTTCTTATTTCCGAGGCAGTGCGGGGCGAAGGTGCTATTCTCAGAAATGCAAGCGGAGAAGCTTTTATGCCCCGCTATGACAAGCGAAAAGACCTTGCTCCGCGTGATATTGTGGCCCGGGCCATCGACAACGAGATGAAGGTTCGCGGCGAAGAACACATGTACCTCGATTGCTCGCACGTGGATCATGAAGAACTAAAGCACCACTTTCCTAATATTTTGGAGAAGTGCACATCGCTTGGCATCAACGTTACAAAAGACTGGATTCCGGTAGTACCTGCTGCACATTATATGTGTGGCGGTGTACAAACTAACGAAATGGGACAAACGTCCATAGTCAATCTTTACGCTGCGGGTGAGTGTGCCGCAACAGGTTTACATGGCGCAAACAGGCTGGCATCAAACTCATTGTTACAAGGCCTTGTATTCGGGCACAGGGCGGCGTTAGCAGCAACAGATCGGATAGAAAAGGTTGCATTTAAGGAAGAAGTTCCGCAATGGGATGCCGAGGGCACTACAGAGCCTAATGAAATGGTTTTGATCACCCAATCGCACAAAGAACTTAAAGATATAATGGGTACTTATGTAGGTATTGTACGCACTAACGTACGTTTAAAGCGGGCCATTGACAGATTGCAATTGCTTTGGAGAGAAACAGAGCAACTATATACAAGCACCAAGGTATCTCCGCAATTAATGGAACTGCGAAACTTAATTACCATTGGCTATTTGATAACCAAAAGTGCTCAGTTTCGTAAAGAAAGTCGTGGTCTTCATTATAATCTTGATCATTTGCAAAAAAACGACTGGATAGAGGATACGGTATTGTAGGAAAGACCAATATTTGGCATCGCTTTTGCTTTAATCACATTGCTGCCATGAATATATTTGCAGCAGTATTAATTCCAAACCATGAAACAGATTTTAACTATCCTGCTTGTTTTTGCAGGAATGAACATATTTGCACAAATTGATGCCAAACACCTAAAATTTGGAAAGGGCATTGAGCCTTTCTTGAAAAAGTCAAATTATGAAATAGGGCCTTCTGCCAATGCCGTAATCCTATTTGATAAAGTATTATATACTTATGGTATTGATGGCGATGATTTTGTGATGCATGAGGAGCATCACCGTAGAGTTAAAGTTCTGGACAAAGCCGGTGCTGACTGGGCTAATATTGAACTTCCATATTATGCATATGGAAGGTCTGAAGAGATTCAGCGTATTAAGGCGGTTGCTTACAACATGGTTGATGGAAAACTACAGGAAACAAAATTAACAAGGAAAGATATTTTTGACGTAGAGACGAACAAATACTGGTCTAAAAAGAAATTTGGAATTCCGGAAGTAAAAGCCGGAACCGTATTTGAGTATAAGTATGTAAAATCAAAAAAAGCCGCTTATGACGTTCCGAAATGGTATTTTGAATTTGACATACCCAACCTTTACTCTGAGGTAAGGTTAGATGTGCCGGAATGGGTGACTTACCGCTTTTTTGCAAGAGGAAATGTAGGTAACCTTAATAAAGATGAAAGACCTATAAAAATCAACCTTTCTGCAGGATATCAAAGCGTTTCGGGAAGCCAGTTTAAATGGTGGATGAATGACATAAAGGCACTACTTGACGAACCCTATGTAACTACTATGAATGACCACAGGTCGCACATCGATATTCAGTTGGTATCCATTAATTTCCCAGGACAAACCATTAAGAAATACAACAATACATGGCACGAGGTTAAAAAGCAGTTTCTTGAAAACGAAGATTTCGGCAAAAAACTTAATGGAAATAATTGGCTTGAAGAGGTGGTTGCTTCATTAACGGCTGGAGCCAACGGTCCTGAGGAAAAAGCAGAAAAAATATTTTACGGTATAACTAATAAAGTCAACTGGACCGAGTTTTACAGTCTAACCACATCGCATTCTTTAAAGAAAACCTGGGAAGGTGGAAAAGGAAATATGGCAGATATTAACTTGCTTTTATGTGCGGCATTAAGATTTGCCGGTATTGAAGCAAACCCATTATTGGTTAACAGAAGAAGTGAAGGGGAAGTAAACATGTTTCATCCTAAGCCAGATGCCTTTTCACACCCAATTGTAATTGCCGAGATCAATGATAAGAAAATACTGATGAATGCAGCAACCCAAACCAGAGCAATGAATTACCCTAGAATTCAGGACTTAAACAGCCAGGGTTTAATAATCAAGGAAGGAAAAGTTGAGTTTGCTGATATTAAGTCATTGATCCCCATGTCTTCAGCGCTTTACTCCGTGACCGGGGAAATTAGTGATGACGGAAACTTCAGCGGTGAAATTCAATTGCAGGAAACGGGTTACATCTCTCTAAGCACAAGAGCAGATTTGAAGGAGAAGGAAGAAGTAGAAATTATTGAAGAAATGCTGGCAGACGAATACACCGATGTGGAGGCAAGTGAGATTGAGGTGGAAAACCTAGATGATGTCACCGAGAGTCTAAGGTGCAAGGCATCTATTGAGATCAATAATTATGCACAAGTGGCAGGAGATCTTATATACTTAAATCCTTTTATTTTAGGTCGATTGGAAGAGAACCCGTTTAAGTCGGAGAATCGTTCTTTTCCGGTAAATTTTCCCTATCCATTTAGTTCCACCAAGAGTATAAGACTTAAAATACCTGAAGGTTACAGCGCACAGGAACTACCAAAACCAAAAAAGGTAGCCCTACCTGATAAATCGGCATCTTTAATTTATTCAGTAAGTGCTTTTGGTAATGAAATACAAATAGTTAATAAATACCATTTGCAGGAAACGATATATCCACCGGATATATATAGTGCAGTAAGGCAGTTTCACGACATACTGGTCGAAAATTATGCTACTCAAATTGTGTTAAAAAAGAATTGAAAACCTTTATTTCCATATTAAGCATAATGCTCTTTGTTTTTCCGGGTTTTTCCACGGACGGTGAATATGCCGTAAGTAAAATTGATGCTGATTTACTTAAAGGGGCAAATGCGGTTATAAGGTTGCACGAAACAACTGTAGAAATTCAAAGCATTGATCGTTTGGTAAGAAAAGAGAGGCTTATTGTTACCATATTAAATAGTAAGGCTCCATCAAGGCTCCGCACCCTGGTTGAACACTATGCTCCAGGGGTTAAGGTAAAAACCTTTAAAGCTGCATTATACGACAAATTCGGGCACCATATTAGAGATATGAAGGGTAAGGAGGTCCATGATAATTCGGCCATTTCAGACTTTTCAATTTATGAAGACGATCGGGTTAAATATTTCAAATTTGATGAGGCTCGCACACCTTACACCGTGGAGTTTATCTCTGAAGTGAGCCAGGATAAAACGTACAACTTACCGTCGTGGCACCTTGTAGAATATGAGGGCGTGGCGGTTGAAAAGAGCCGGTTTATAATAAAAAAACCTGCTGATTTCGACATCATCACTTCAGAAATTTTACATGGCCTAAGTGGTGTTGAAAGAACTAAAAGCCCCACAGAACTTGCCTGGCAGATTTCCAATATAAGACCTTTAGGTATTGAGGAATACGGTCCGGCCACATACGATCAACTCCCAAAAGTAATGTTTGCTCCAAAGAATTTTAGTTTATCGGGTTACGAAGGAAGTAAAGAGAACTGGGCTGCACTTGGCGATTTCTATTATAATTTGAATAAGAATAGAAATGAGTTGGAAGATGAGTTGGCGAATTCCCTTAGGGCTGATTTCATGGCTATTAACGACAAAAAAGAGCGAATAAGAGCAATTTATAAATATGTTCAGAACAATACACGCTACGTGAGCGTACAACTTGGCATTGGCGGCCTACAATGCTTTCCGGCCTCGTATGTGGCCAGTAAAGGTTATGGTGACTGCAAGGCATTATCAAACTTTACTAAAACATTATTAGAACTGTGCGATATAAAATCTCACGAAATAATTATTCAGAATGAAACAAAGCCTGTTTCGGTAAAAAATGACTTTGTGTGGGACCCGTTTAACCACGTAATATTGGGTGTTCCGCTTGAAAAAGACACCCTTTTTCTCGAATGTACCAGCCAAATTCTGCCCATGGGTTATATTGGCGCATCTAATATGAATAGAAGAGCCCTGTGGGTTGAAGCGGAGGGCAAAAGCAAGCTGGTAAAAATGCCCGCTCTCAAACCTGATGGTAATTTGAATCATTCAAAAGCGCTGGTTACAATTAATAGATACGGTGATGCAAGTATTGAAATTGAAATGAGAAAAACTGGCTTTTGGCATCGACATTTGAGAGCTTTAAAGCTTATTGGAACTGACGACCAAATAGACCAACAACTTTCCAAAATAATTGACCTGGCAAATTATGACATGGAAAGTTATGAAATTGACGTAAGCCCTGATAAACCCGAGTGTACACTTAGAATGAAATTAATGGCTAAGAATGTGGCAAAGGTGGCAGGTGGAAGACTGTTTCTAAAGCCCAACGTATTTAATGTTGCTCTTCGGGTACCGGAAAAGTATAATGAAAGACGATTTCCGTTAGTATTTCAAAATGCCTTAATGGAAATTGATGAACTTGAAATTGTTGTTCCGGAAAACTATAAAATTGAGTTTTTGCCGGAAAGCGTTGCAAAAGATTTGCCGGGAATTTCGAGTTATTCTGTGGAATATAAACTTGAAGAAAACAAACTGTCTTATTTAAGAACTTTTGTCAGACACAGCGGCCAATTCGAAAAAAGCCAGTATAAGGCCTACCGCAATTTCGCCAAATTAGTTGGTAAGGCTGACCAAGCCACTGCGGTATTTGTGAAATAACAAAAAAGAAAGGGTACGGACATTTCAAACCGAAACCAGTGACTTAGGTTATTAGCCAAGTTTATTATACGCATGAATCCACCGGTCTGGTATATCTCCCGAAAGCGCGCTTTTATAATCTTTATATGAGCACGGTACATAAAACTGCCGTTTGTGTCTGGCCTTTTCAATAGGCATTTCAAACCACCAACGGTTGGTTGTACGACTTTTTAAGAACACGAGATCGTGATCGGCATCTTTATTATGTATGGTGTACTTAAAAAACTGAGATGGATCATCTTTAGGGTCTTCGATCTTCCTGCGACTCACACCTTCAATAAAACACCATATAAGCTGTGCCATGGACTGGGCGGCCATTCCATTGCTGTCGAACATAGGGTTATAATCGTAAAATCCAATACTGCTCAACTTACTGCTCATGCCCGCATAACGCATTAGTTGGGCGCCTTCTTCATTATACAAACCATTGGGGCTGGCCTCCGGTTGTCCGGATACTTCGGCGTATTTTAAACTGTTGATGCTCATGGAAAGTACATCAAGCTCTCGAATTAGCGGTTCGGCATCCTGAATGTCGTCTCGTATTTTCCCTAAATTCAATTGATCAAAAAAAAGCTTGTTCAACAATTTAGAATAACGTGGATCGGTTAAATAACCCTGGCTGCCAATAAGTGCCAGATTAAAAAGGAAATTAGGCTTGGTGGTAACCATATCGTACAAGTATCCTTCGGTGTGCTTTTCCTTTTTCGGTTTTACTTTTTCAAACCTAAAGTTTTTATCAATCAATCCAAAGTTGACATACTCTTTTCGCTGCTGGAAAGCTTTATACTGTCCGTAACCCAGGTTTTGGCTACCTCCAATAATAATGGGGATTATTTGGCGGTCCATCAGTTCGTTACATACTATTCCAACGCATTCCATGGTCTTTTCAATGGACTCCTGGGCCTCAATGTTGCCGACATCTCCAATACCTATTATGGTTGGCGGCATAAACAATTTAAACAAAGCTTTACGAATGATCAACGGTGCTTCTGAGCTGCCCTTGTTTAAGCTGCCTCTATCATCACGAACACCAACTATAGCCACCTGAGTTTCTCCAGGCAGCCAGTCTTCCTCATCCAAAAGAATATGCTTTCCAACGTTAAAGTCGCGCAGTTGCAAATGATCCATGAACGCAGGATCAATAGGATCGAGAAAATCGAAATTCATGACTTAAAAATAGAAGTACGCGCCACCGCTTTAAAGCTACTGCTAACAGACAGAACGTTGATAAAGCCCGATTTACCGGCACTTAAATTTAAGCAGAACGTACTATTTGGTTAAACCAGACTTCCTGTCATCAACATAAAGACAATGGCACCGGCAACAAATCCAAGAGCCGCCAGCCAGGTAACTTTTTTCAAATACCAGATAAAATCAATTCGCTCCATGCCCATAGCAGCTACACCGGCAGCACTTCCAATAATTAGCATACTACCACCTGTACCGGCAGCATAGGCTATAAAGTGCCAAAGTCTGTCATCAACCGGAAAATCATACATACCCATAGAGGCTGCTACCAAAGGCACATTATCGATTATTGCCGAAACTACGCCCAACAACATGATCACTACATCCTGATTAGGGATGGCCTTGTCTAAATTTTCGGCAACGAACCTCAGCGTACCTACACCGCCAACTACCAAAGATTCTAATGCTCCAACAGCCATAAGAATACCCAGGAAGAAAAGAATACTTGACATTTCAATACGCGACAATGCCTTATGAGCCGAATACATGTGTCTTCGTTCTTCCGCGAAATCTTCCTCCGGGTGAATATACTCCGACACCAACCAAACTACACCCATACCCAACATCATACCAATGTATGGAGGCAAATGGGTAATGATTTTGAAAATAGGAACGAATACAATGGCCCCGAGACCGAGAAATAACATCCTTTGAGAACTTAGTAACTTCTGAGAGTTAACGTCCTCAATGTCGTCAATACCTTCAATACTGCCCTTAAACGGCTTCATAAAACCAGCTATGAAAAAGGGTATGGCAAAACATACAATAGAAGGTATAACTAAGTTTTTAATAAGCCCAACGGTTCCTACTTTGTTTCCTATCCATAACATGGTAGTGGTAACATCACCAATGGGTGACCACGCACCGCCTGCATTGGCAGCAATTACTACCATAGCAGCAAACCATATTCGTGTATGCTTGTCTTTAAACAGCTTACGTAACAAGGTTATGAGTACAATGGTGGCAGTAAGGTTATCTATTATGGCCGAAAGTATAAAGGCCAGAATACCGATTATCCAAAGAAGTTTTTTCTTGTCTTTAGTCTTAATCCATCGTTTAATGATATCGAAACCTCTATGAAGGTCAATGATCTCCACAATGGTCATGGCACCGATGAGAAATACCAGTATCTCGGCAGTTTTACCAAGATGATGAAGTAGGGTGTTTTTGAATCCATCTGCTGCTCCGCCATGATCGCCTGCTCCATGACCACCACCTTTTAAAAGATCAAAAATGTTATCATGACCATCAATTACACTCAGTAAACCTTTGTTGAAACCTATGGCCAAAGCTGCCCACATTAAGGCAGCCATTATTAAAGCGGGTACGGTTTTATCTAATTTTATGGGGTGTTCCAGCGTAATGGCTAGATAGCCGATAGCAAAAATGGCAATGATTAAAATATCCATTAGAAGATAACAGGTTTAGTTAATAATGGTAAGATGGAATAATTCCTATACATCTCTCAGGCAAGCGACTAAGATATGTCACGATGTAATAACAAGGAAAAGAATAGATGGAAAAAGCAGATGGAATTAAAAATGGGTGCTTCTCCCGAAGCACCCTTTAACCCAAAACAAAACACTATGAGATTGAATCACTACTTAAGATCATTGAGAATGTCGTAAGTAGATATCTCCTTTGAATACATTAGCTACAAACTCCGTGCCACCTCCGTTCAATTGAAAATTTATTTTTCGATTATTTTTTGACAACGACTGCGAAAGTAGGTTTAAATCATTAGAATTCAAAAGGTTAGAATAAATTTTTCCGAGTTCGGAATATAGCTTTAAATTACTTGTAGTCTTTTCCGGTACAATGAGTTCAATGTTTCCCACCAGGGTAGAAACCATTAATGGCCTGTTTATACCTCTTTTGGAAAAATCGCCAACAATAGAACCATGCTCGGTATTCGCCACAACCGAACCATTTACTCCCTCTACGTAAATATTCCCGGTGCGTGTATTGGCTTCAATATCCCCTTCAATGTTCTTAATTTCTATACTTCCCATATCGGTAATGTTTACCAATATATCGGATGGCTTAGGTACCATAACGAACACATTTGTATTAAATGAGAATGCATTGGTTTGCACCTGTACAATATTATCCTGTTCAATTACTCTGAACTTACTGTTTTGGTTTATTTCGCGCACCATACCGGTTTGTTGGTCAACAAATGCGCTATGCTCTGTGCGGTCAACTCTTCGGCCATTATTAAAAAAATAGCTCAAGGAGGGGAGCAATTCCTGCGAATAGACAAAAACTTTCCGTCCCTGATGGCCTTCAACAGAAACATTACCCATGTTGTGATACACCAGTACATACGGGTCCTTTTTGTTATCCTTTAAGTTGATTACAAGGCTATCGGCACTTCCCGATTGAGCTAAGAGCCCCAAGGCCGCACACAAACACATTACAGTTAATATCCAACTTCTCATCTCGTTGTTTTATAACCGGCTTTTAATGTAGTAAGATCTCGTTCAATTTTTTCTTTCACGTAAGGATTCAATTGTTTAACATCAAGCATTTTTTCCATGGTGGAAATGCTCTCCTTAGGCTTAGCATGCTCTTTTAAAACGTTGAGCAAAGAAACCTGAACCTGAGGTGACTCTTCATTTCTTAAATGTTTAACCATTTGCTGCCTCACTTTGCTGCTGTTTGCCAATACAGCTAACTCATTAGCTGCCGCAAGCCTCACATTAACATTGGGATCATTCTCAAGTACACCCATTAATACATCTGCAACAGCCTTATTATTGATGTCATCTCCCCTGGAAGATGCGTATAGCTGTTCTAACCTAACACTTGCCGGTATTGATGAAATGGACTTTGAAGCTTCGGCAGGCTGTTCGGCAGTAGTTACATTTATTACCTTGGGATTATTGAATTTACCACCCAAAATAAAACCAACAGCCAACAGAAGTAAACCAAAGGAAAGCCTTGCGAGAAATACCGGTTGAAGGGCTTTTCCCACCCACTTATTCCACTTTGACCTAAACGACCCTTCTTCCTTTTTTACTTGCTTATTAAGTAGTGCATAGAAATTGCTTGACATTTCCTCGGAAGGTTGTCCTGCTTCAATTTTACCGAGAGCTTCCCACTTATCACTAAAAAAAGCAAGATCGTCTTTTAGGCTTTGGTTGGCAGAGATCTCAGCTTCAAATGAGCAAATTTCATTTTCGGTCAATTCGCCGGCCAGTTTGTCCATCAACTTATCTGAATATTCTTCAGGCTTCATACGGCTAAGTCTTTTTCCAGCTTTAAATAAATCGTTTTCAATTCCTTCATGGCCCGGTGCGCCTTTACCTTAATGGCAGTTTCACTACAATTAAAAATTTCTCCTATCTCTTTATACCTCAAACCCTGGTAACGGCTCATAATCAGTATCTCTTTTTTATCTTCCGGCAGTGCTTCAAGTGCTTTTTGCAATAACTTTACACGCTCATCCTGCTCACTTTGCATCACATTCATTTCCTCACTTGGTTCATGCTGTTTAAACTCATCAACCGGGTTTTCTTTATTGCTTTTTTTACGGTATTGATCGTGAAATACATTGCGCGCTATTTGGTACATCCAGGTTGTGAAACGCTTTTCAGGGTTGAAAGATCCTTTGTATTTCAGAATACGTAAAAAAACATTTTGAACAAGGTCTTCACTCAAAGCCGTATCGTGTGTAAGGCGCACAAAAAAACCATACAACTGTTTGTTATAACGTTCAAACAGCAGTCCAAGCTTGTCCGACTGGCCCGCTTGTATTTTTATCATTAAGGCTGCATCGTCAAGCACGTTGAGTGGTTTAATCGGCCGTTGAGCACTCATGTTCGGTTATTATTACTTGAAATTACCGCATTCGTTACAAAAAAAGCACCCTTTTATTTTTCTAAGGTTTCCAGAAACATTTTGGGAGTGAAAATGGCTACTTCTGCGTGTTTGAAATCCTTAACATTTCGAGTAATAATAGCCTCTAACCCTTTAATATTTTGTGAAGTAGTATATTGAATAGCATCTTCTACATCCTTGAATGATGAATCAAAAGCTTCGAGAAGATTTGACTTTGAAGATTCAACAACACTAAGGTCTAAAATCAAATCACGAGTAAGTCTTCTGGCATTTTCTTTACCTATTAGCTTTTTAGCTACATAGTAAACTGTATTAACCGATGCGGTTGAAATGTAAATTTCAAGTTTTTTGCTGTAGTGTAGTTCTAGCAAAAGAGCGGAATATGTGCTGTGCGGTTCGCGCTCCGTTAAATAATCTATTATAACATCAACGTCAAGAAAAACTTTAGATGCCATACTTTTCAACTATCTCCACACCAATGATCTCCTTATAATTCACAGGTTCTTTTGTTTTAAATATCCCTTTAAACCTTTTTACCTTGGGGGAAAACTTAAATTCTTCTTGAAAAAGATCACCTGCTGTAATTAGCCTTAGATAATTTTCGACTATATCTGAAAGGCTTCGTCCTCGCTTAGTGGCTAATTTCTTGGCCCTTACTACTACATCTTTTTCTATACTTAATGTTAGCTTGGTATTCATAATTACGAATTTACGTATTTAATAACGAAAAATTGTACGTATAGGTTCACCTATCTACTCCATACCCTCTTCATGAACCAAAACGTATTGACAGAGATCATGCTCCTGATATTGCAAGGTAGCTGCAATAATGTCCTTGTCAATTCAGTGAACCTTAAATGTGATAAAGCCGGTACTCACTCCGGTGGACTCAACATCCAACACCTTTACTACTGTTTCTCGTAACGAAAACTGGTCTTCAACCCAACCTTCATTAGGTTGATTCCAACAACAGCCCAATGCAGCCATTAAGATACCCGGAAAGAGAATACATACAACCGATTTTACCTTTGACCAATTCACTAATTACCAGTACTAATGTGCCTCCAACCAGTTCCTCCCTGTTCCAACCTCAGCTTTTTGAGGAGCCCTAAGATTAGGAATGGCTGCTTCCATTTTAGCGATGATCAAATCTTCCAGTTCTTCCAGCTCGCTATTACGGGCATCGAAAACGAGTTCATCATGAACCTGAAGCAACATTCTCGACTTCAATTTTCGCTTGTCCATTTCTGTTGCAATATGTATCATGGCAATTTTTATAAGATCAGCGGCAGAGCCTTGCACCGGACTGTTTATGGCATTGCGTTCAGCAGCATTACGCACTACATGGTTTTTAGAATTAATGTCGGGCAAATAACGCCTACGGCCCATAATGGTTTCAACATAGCCATGTTCACGGGCTTTTTCAATATTGCTATCCATATAGGCTTTGAGCTCCGGATATGTTTTAAAATAATTATCGATTATCTCTTTACTTTCTGAGCGTGAAAGATCGGTTTGCTGGCTTAGGCCAAATGCCGAAACACCATATATAATGCCAAAGTTGACCGTTTTTGCGTTGTTACGCATTTCGCGCGTTACCTCGCTTTCCTTTATTCCAAAAACCTTTGCAGCAGTTGTGGTATGAATGTCTTCATTGTTCTTAAAAGCCTTTATCATGGCCTTATCATTCGCTAAATGAGCAACCAGCCTAAGCTCAACCTGAGAGTAGTCGGCAGCGACTAAAATGTGATCGGTATCACGCGGAACAAAGGCCTGTCTTATACGTCTTCCACGTTCGGTTCTTATGGGTATGTTTTGCAAATTTGGGTTAATGGAGCTTAGCCGGCCGGTAGCCGCCACGGCCTGACTAAATGTGGTGTGGATACGACCTGTTTTAGGGTTAACCAACTCAGGTAAGGCATCAACATAAGTTGATTTAAGCTTGTTTATCTGCCGGAAATCTAAAATGTGTTCGATGATCTCATGTTCCTTTTTTAAACCTAGCAAGGTGGCTTCATTAGTAGAATACTGACCGGTTTTGGTTTTTTTTCCTTTGTACGGAATTTTCATTTGACCGAAAAGCACCTCGCCCATTTGTGCAGGAGAGTTCATGTTGAACTCTACGCCGGCAAGATCAAAAACCTTGCTTTGTAATTTAACTAATTCTTTGCCCAGCTCAGCACTGTATTCGTTCAGAAAGTTTACATCAAGAGCAATGCCTTCCTGTTCCATTTTAGACAGTACGGGTACGAGGGGCAATTCCACTTTTTCCAACACCTTGGCCAAAGCCTTTTCTTCCTTAACCAATGGACTAAACTTATTATAAAGTTGCATGGTAATATCGGCATCTTCAGAGGCATATTCAACCAAATCATCCAATGGTACATCGCGCATGCTCTTTTGGTTCTTCCCCTTTTTTCCTATTAAAGATTCTATAGAAACCGTCGTATAACCCAAATATGTTTCAGCAAGGTAATCCATACTATGGCGCATATCGGGCTGAAGAATGTAGTGGGCTAACATAGTATCATAGAGTTTGCCCTTTATTTCCACATCATATTGGCTAAGCACATTTACATCGAACTTGATGTTGTGGCCAATTTTCATGATCTTTTCATTGGCAAACACAGGTTTAAAGTAGGAAAGCGTTGTTTTAACCTGTGAGTGTTTTTCAGGCACGGGAACATAGTAGGCTTCGCCGGCTTTTAATGCAAAAGAAAGGCCAACTAAATCGGTATTTAAATCGTTAAGGCCTGTAGTTTCGGTATCAAAGGCGAAATACTTACTGCCTTCAAGTTGGGCCACAAGTGCTTCAATTTCTTCGAAAGTTTCGGCCAGAACGTACTTGTGCTTTGTATTACTTATGTTTTTACCTTTTTCCTGTGCTACGGCCGTTTGTGCTTGTATAGTTTCACTTCCAAAAAGATCTAACTGGTCCTTATTACCTTTTTTATTTACGGTAAATTCTTCGCCCAAAAGTTGTTTGCCGAGGGTTCTAAATTCTAATTCTCTAAAAAGCTGTGTCAGTTTTTCTTTGTCAGGTTCCGATAATATCAGGTCTTCATCTTTTGCTTCAATGGGAACGTCAAGTCTAATGGCCGCAAGTCTCTTGGAGTCAAGCCCTTGCTGTGCATAGGTTTCAACATTTTCTTTTTGTTTTCCTTTCAATTCTTCAACATGTTCTATAAGACCTTCTACACTTCCGTAAATAGCCATTAGCTTTTGGGCAGTTTTTTCGCCAATGCCGGGTATGCCGGGTATGTTATCAACCGAATCTCCCCAAAGAGCAAGAATATCTATCACTTGTTCCGGCCTTTCAACTTTCCATTTTTCCAATACTTCAGGAACACCGAGAATTTCCTGTTCATTGCCGCTACGCCCGGGTTTGTACATGAAAATGTTTTCAGATACAAGTTGGGCAAAGTCCTTGTCGGGCGTTACCATAAACACTTTAAAACCTTCTTTCTCTTTAATTTTTGCCAGGGTTCCAATAGTATCATCGGCCTCAAAACCGGGTACTTCCAGAATGGGAATACCATAGGCCTGAATTATTTCACGAATGATGGGTTCCGATATTTTTATATCCTCCGGAGTAGCATCTCTGTTGGCTTTATAGTATTCGAATTCCTCATTACGGAAAGTACCGCCTTTGGGATCGAAAACGACGGCAATATGTGTAGGTTTTTCCTTGTCAAGGATAATGTTTAAATATTGTGTAAAGCCCCGAATTGCTGTTGTGTTAAGCCCTTTGGAGTTATACAGTGCCCTTGGGCCACCGGTTGCACGGTCAAATCCGAGTGAGTAGTAGGCTCTGAAGATCAAGGCATAGGCATCGAGGAGAAATAGTCGTTTTTCAGTAGTCATGTAAGTTTTTGGCTGGTGATGCAAGTTATAAAATGGGATTTATCTTTTGGAGAAATTATAGGACGATGCAGATAAAAGAAAAAATTACTCTAAAATATTTCTGACTACTTTATAAATCCGTTTGGTATAAAGTGTATTAAATATACCAAGTTGAGCATGAAATAATATCAATATAACATTGACGGTTGCCCTATTCTTTTAATAAAAAAAGCAGCCAATAATGGCTGCTTTCCGGAGACTAATAATTTTTATTTTATGGTAGAACAAAACTTTCTCTGGCACCTCCCGATGCAAATAGTGCTTTCATTCTGTTGGTTTGTCCTTTGGTGAACATATAGAGACAAGCATCATCAGTATAATCCATATAATTCATGGTCATATCATTGGAGCGACAATGAACAGTCGGATAACTCGGACATCCCCTGTTAGCTCTATCTGATCGAGGTGTGTCTTCAACAAAATCATCTCTGTTACAACGGCCATCGCCCCAGATGTGACGTAAGTTCAACCAATGGCCCACTTCGTGAACGGTTACTTTACCAAGGTGGTTTGGAGCTGTGGCCGCTCCTTCCGTGCCAAAATCATTATAATCCATTACAACACCATCAGTATCCGCATCACCACCGGGAAACTGAGCGTATCCAAGAATACGACCACCGTTATATGGCATTTGGCTAACAACCCAGATGTTTAAATATTCAGAGGTATTCCATGCGTCAACACCACCCGTTGAGGCTTTTTTCATATAATCTTTTGTAGTTGAATAGGGCCATGAAGTTCTTTCGGTATAAGTACGTGTAACATCTGCCAGAGTAAACTTAATTTCAATGTCACCTGCCTTAACACCAACAAATTCTGTAGGAACACTGTTGTTGTTGGCATCAGTTCCGTCAAATGCAGCGTTCAGAACATCTATTTGCGATTCGATTTGTGACTGGCTAATGTTTTCCTCACTATTGTTATAAAGAACGTGCACTACAACCGGAATACTTACAACCCCTTCATAAGGAGTAGGGTCACTACCGCCACCACCGCCGGGCTTACCGCCGCCATTTCCTCCGCCGCCTTTTTTAGCGGCTATAAAGCGTTGTGTGTGTTGTTCAATTTTTTGCAGGCCAAGAGCGCGTCCCGGATTTTCTTTTAGTTGCTGCTCCAGATAATTCATAGCGGCGCACTTATGGTCACCGTCTTTGGCATCGGAAACTTCAAAAGCCACCAATGGGTTTGCTTCGTCGGCAGTTAGCGATTCATTCAATGTTTCGGAGTCTTCTGAACATGCTGCGAACAGACCGACTGCGAGCAATGCGATTAGTAAATTTTTCATGTTGTGATTGATTTTTGGTTGATTAGAAATTAGTCTCCTCAAATATTAGAAAGTGCACTAAAGTAGAAGAAATATTCTAAACATTAAAATTATCAATGTGTGCTTATTACACTAAGCTGCTGTTTTCGCACGATTTTTGAGGTTAGGGTGCTTTTCTAATCTCCTGAAAATCTGAGAGTTGCCCGCTTGATCATAAACAGCATTACAGGAACAACTATGAGTGTTAAGAAAGTTGCAAATGCCAGCCCCGAAATAATAGTAATACACATCGGTTTCCAGAAAATAGTATTATCACCGCCGATGAAGATCTGTGGATCAAAACGGGTAAACAGGGTAAAGAAGTTAATGTTTAAGCCTATTGTTAAGGGAATTAGGCCCAAAATAGTAGTAATAGCTGTTAGCAGAACCGGTCTTAATCTTGCGGTTCCTCCTTGTACTATGGCATCTCTGTACTGATCGCGGGAAAGGTGATCTCTTTGATCTACACCAACATTAGCCTTCTTTCTGTCTATCATTAATTGAGTGTAATCAATTAGCACTATCGCATTGTTGACTACAATTCCGGCCAGGGCAATAATACCGAGCATGGTCATTAATATTACAAACTCCAGTTTAAAAATGATCATGGTAAACAACACGCCAATCAAACTCAATATTATAGCCAGGAATATTACAACCGGCTTAGACAGTGAATTAAATTGTCCTACAATTATCAGAAGTATTATGGCAATACCTATCATAAATGCCCTCATAAGAAAAGACATGTTCTTTGCCTGTTCTTCCTGTTCGCCGGTGAATCTGTAGGTAACACCGGAAGGTAATCCGTCATATTTTTGAATGGCCTCATCCATTCTACCTACAATTTCCGAAGGATTACCTCCTTCCAGCACGTTGGAATATACGGTAACAACCCTGCTCAAATTCTTACGTTTTATAGAGCTGAAAGTTGCTGTTTTTTGTGTAGTAACAACGGATGAAATAGGCACGCTCATAAACCTTCCCTGGTTGTTCATAAACGAAATTTTCTGATTCAACAAGGCATTAACATCATAGCGTGATTTATCATTAAGCCGCACCATTATCTTGTAGTCATCGCCGTCTTTCTTGTAGGTTGAGGCCTCCCAACCATAAATTGATTGCCTGAGCTGTTGCCCTACAAATGATGTGCTTATACCCAGTTGCCCGGCTTTTTTCCTATCGACGTAAATCTCCATTTCGGGTTTATCGGTATTCACATCAATTTTCAAATTTTCAATACCGGCAATACTTTGTTTGTCTATATATGCCTTGATGTCTGTGGCCACATGTACAAGTTCATCGTAACTTCTGTCTCCTATTATCTCTAAGTTTATGGGTGGTCCCGCCGGCGGACCGTTGGCATCTTTTTCAGCGGTAACTACTACTCCCGGATAACCTTCAACGGCCCCCCTGATTTCCTCCAGAATATCGTTGGTATTCACTCCGTCTCTATATCTGTATTCCCTAAACTGAACGGTTACTTTTCCTTTATGCGGCATGCCACTTTGGTTCCCGCCATCGGTGTTAGGATTTCCCGCTCCATTTCCCACCTGTGAAACTACCGATTCAACAAGCCGGTTATAGCCTTCACCGTTTTCTTTGGCAAGATGTCCGTATTCCGGATCAGATGATGAAACACTGTATTGATCCACGATATCCAATACCTGTCGTTCAATTTTTTGAGTAAGTGCATCGGTTTTTTCAATGTCGGTTCCCTCGGGGTACTCAATATATACAATGGCCTGGTTAGCTCTGTTTTCAGGAAAGAACAGCACTTTAAACTGTGTATTGGCAAAGAGCATGAGAGATACAACAAACAGACCTATTGTGCCGGCAATAAATATGTATGGCATCCACCTTCCTTTAAGGGCAAAACGAAGCACTTTTTGATAAACAGCCTCTAAACGCGGAAGGAACTTATACTGAAACCAATTGGTTCCCGGATTGATCACATACTTAAACAGCCATAACTGAAGTCCGATAACAATAGACAAGGAACCAAACCCTCTTAATGCTTCAAAATTGGTACTTCGTCCGAAAAACATCATAAAAAGGCCTGCCACCAGTACACCAATGCCAATTTTCAAAAGATGGGTTTTACTCCTGATTAACCAACCGAACAGTATTAATCCTAATCCGCCCAACAGTAAAAGTGTACCAAGACCACCGAGAATTTGGGGCATTTTAAATTGTGCGGCGAAAAGAAATAACGCGCCCAAAACAAAAAAGACTACTGAGCTGTAAAGCAGTGTTTTAAAGCTCATTGTACTCGGTTTAACACTCATAAACTGCGATGTGAGCATTGAGTTTATTACCAGAGCAACAAATAATGATGCGCCCAGCACCATGGACAGTGTAACCGGAAAATATATCATGAATTTACCCATTAAACCGGGCCACAAACCCAGTGGGAAAAAGGCAGCCAAAGTTGTGGCTGTTGAAGCGATAATAGGCCAGGCAATTTCGCCAACACCTTGTTTAGCAGCTTCTTTGCGATCAAGGCCTTCGTCTAACTTACGATACACATTTTCCACTACCACAATACCATTGTCAACCAACATTCCCAATCCCATTATTAGTGCGAACAAAGTCATGGTATTAAGAGAAATATTAGTGCCGGTGATCTTCGGCCCGATGATGGGCAGAATAAGCATGGAAAGCAGCATAGACAGCGGAATGGCAATACCTACATAAATGGCGTTGTTAAATCCAAGGAAGAACATTAGAACTCCTACAACGAGTATCACGCCAAAAATGATAGAGTTTTCAAGTTCCGAAACCTGGTTCCGGATACGGGATGAACTATCTCCGGTAATTTCAACATTAAGATTTTTGGGAAGGTAATTAGCCTGTGCTTCCTCTACGATTTCGTGTACTTTGTCGTTGGCATCAAGTACGTTCTTGCCACTCTTCTTTTTCACATTTAACATAACCACCGGCTGACCATAGTTTCTTGCGTAGGTTGTTTTGTCCTGTTCCTGAAATTTTATTTCGGCAATATCTTCAAGAAAAACCAGGCCTCCATCGTTCTTAACCACCACTTTTTCCAGCTCCTTCGGGTCCTTGATCTCTCCTACAACACGTAGGTTCCTGCGCAGGCCATTGCTTATAACTTCTCCGCCACTAATGGTGCTGTTCTCTCCCTGTATTCCGCCAATTACATCATTCATGGTAATGCCTGATGCACTCATCTTAAACAGATCAAGCGCAACTACAACCTCTTTGTCTTCAACTCCAAGTATATCAACTGCTTTTATCTCAGGTACTGCTTCTATCTTATCTTCAAGATATTCGCCATACTCCTTCAGTTGTTGCCGGGTATAAGCTGCCCCCGTTAGATTAATATTTATAACCGGAAATTCTTCTGAAAGATTTAAGTCGAATGCGGAAGGATCAACGGGTGCTCCGTTGTCTAACGTAGGCCAATCGCTGGTAGCGGTTACTACATCTATGGCATCTTTTACTTTACGTTTACCTTCTTCCGGGCTAATACTGAGGTCGTCCCATTCAACCGTAATTATAGAGTAATCCTGCAAAGATTGAGAGGTAATATCACCTACACCGGAAATATTTTTTATTTCATCTTCAAGGGGTTCGGTTATCAGTTTTTCAATGTCTTCGGCAGAGTTCCCCGGGTTTACCGTACTTACATATATGGTTGATTCAATGATCTCCGGAAAGTCTTCCTTCGGCATATTTACATAAGTGACAATACCTGCTGTAAGAAGCGTGAATATGATCACATAAACCGTGAGCGGATTATTAATCGCCCAATTAGACAGGCCGAAATACTTTTTGATTTTGTTTTGCATCAGTTATGGATATTTAAACCGGCGGGCAATTAATATTTTAAAACTTCAACCTGGTCGCCGTCTTCCAATGTACGAGCACCTTCATCTATTACCATTTGACCCGGAGCCAATCCTTCCAGAATCTCCACGTAATCATTCTCCGTGGTTTCACCGGTTTCCAACAATGTTTTTTTGGCTGTAGCCGATCTGTCGGTCATTATAGTATCCAATACAAAAACATACTGGCCGCCAACGGCATCTTCACTAATAATGTTACCCGGTATCAAAATAGCTTCTTTGTTCGTGTAATCATTTATCCTTAACTCGGCTATAAGATTCGGTTTAATAAGTTTATCTCTATTTGGAACATTCACCTCCACAATAAAACTGCGATTGTCAGGATTAATGGTATTGTTCACCCGCCTTATTCTGCTGGAGTATGTTTTATCCAAGGCTTCAAACGTAACTTCTACCTCTGTTCCTCTTTTAATTTTCGGCAAATAAGATTCCGGAACTTCCGCCTCAACATACATGCTTCCCAAATTAACCAGCCGGAATAAAGGGGTAGCTCCGGGACTAACAACCTGCCCCTGTTTAGTAATTATTTCTTCAACTATTCCTCCAAAAGGAGCATACACATTTACTTTTTTTAGTTGGACCCGCATTGCGGCAATAGCTTTTTCCAAGGCTGCTACATTGCTTTTAGCTTGCAAATACTGCATTTCGGAGCCGATATTCTGATCCCACAGACTTTTTTGTTTTTCGTAAGTTGTTCTTGCCAAAGCCAGTTGTACTTCCTGTTGGGCTATTTGTTGCGTTAAGCCGCCGTCATCAACCTTTGCCACCAAAGCTCCGCGCCTAACATATTGTCCTTCCCGAACGTACAGGTTGGTCATTACCCCTGCGTATTCCGGAAAAACCATTGCATCATCTTTTGTTTTAACACTGCCCTGCACTTCTACAAAATGCTTGAAAATGGAATCCTGCAATCTTATGGCTGTTACCAAAGGATGCTTTTTAACCGTGGTATCCAGTTCATTTATTTTTGCTTCTAAAAGGGCAATGTCTTTTTCAAGCTCTGCTTTTTCCTTCTGCTCCTTGTCAAACCTTTCGCGCATCTTTATGAGATCGCCACTGGCCAAAACCTGGTCAAGGGTCATTTCTTCCTTTTCCTTTTTGCAGGCTGAAACAATGAATATGCCTGCTACCAACAGAATTATAATTTTTTTCATTTCCCAAGTGCTTTTTCAAGGTCAACTTTTGCGATCAGCAGATCGTATAAAGCGTTAATATAGTTTTGTTGTGTTGTGTAAAGGTCTTGTTCGGCGGCACTTCGTTCTAAAGAAGAGCCCACGCCCTCTTTGTATTTAATTTGGGTTACATCGTAAATTTTTTGGGCCAATTCTAAATTGTCACGTTGCGAGTTCACATTGTTTAGCGCATTTTGAAAAGTAATGGCAGCACTTTTTGTTTCAATATCAATGCCCTGCACAAGAGCATCTCTGGATAATCTAACTTTATCAACTTCAAGTTGGGCCTTTGCTATTTGTGCCTTTTTTCTGTTCCCGTCAAAAATGGGAATACCCACTTGCAAACCTGCACTTACACCGGGATACCATCCATCAAATCCCTGGGTGAATGGGAGGCTGTTGCTCAAATAATCATAACCACCACTTGCTACCAAATCAACTGTAGGTAAATAACCCTTCTTATATCGCTGAACATTTATTTCTTGTAATTTTTCCTGAATGTCAAGAATTTCAAACTCAACACGGTCTCCGGTCTCAAGGGCCATAAGGTCAAGACTTTCTTCATATAGTATTCTTTCGATTTCATCAATATCTTCTGTTAATACGATATCCGTACTTAATGGGATTGTGAGGAGATTTTTTAAAACGGCATAACTCAAATCCTGCAAACGAGCTATTGATACCCGCTGAGTTTCAATATTGGCCAATGATAGCTCCAGCCTGTCAACATCAAGTTGCTCAACAAAGCCGGCTTGATACGTAGCTTTTGTTTCAGAGAGAACTTGGTTTACGTTTTTAATATTATTATCCAGAATGTTGAGATTTTCCTGACTGATGAGCGCGGCGTAGTAAGCCTTTTCTACTTCTTTCCGAATATCTCTTTCTGTAACAATAGCTTGTTTTTCCGTAAGACTCACAAACACATCGGCAGCTTTAATTCCCAGGGTATAAACACCATCAAACAACTGCTGTGATATTGTAACGGAAGCATTAGCGGAATGTTTTCCACTAAAGGCACTTCCCAAACCTGAGAAAAGACTACCAAGAGCTCCGTTGACATAATCATCAATAGACTCACTTTGAAGTTGCGAAAAGCCATCTAACTGATCAACAGGACCGGGTTCTATCATAGTAGATCCACTCGTTCTGCCATCAAATGAATTAAGGATATTGTAATTATAGCCAAAACTTCCATTTATCTGAGGGAGTCCTTCGGCAATGTTTTCTTTAACGGTAGCTTTTTGTATTTCAACATCAAGCGCATTTTGTCTTAAATCTAAGTTGTTTGTAATAGCCAGCTCCTTGGCTTCTTCAAGAGACAGCGAGAGCGAATTCTGTCCAAATCCTGTCAACTCCAGTATCCCAAAGAGTACAAAAATGATAAACCTAATCTTTTTCATATTTCTCCAATGTTTTTATGCCTTGCGGGGTTGCAATGCCGCGTATATGGTAATTGATAAACTCACGATGCACCTTGGCAAAACCATGGGTTTGCGGCGGAAATACTTCATGATCGAAAAACGACTCAAGTCGTATCAGGTATAGTCGGGTTAAAATATCCTTATTAAAATTTGTTCGGTATAATCCTTCTGCAATACCACGGTCCATGTTCGATATCATATTATTGTATATGAAATCGGCCTTAAAGGCTTCGTGTACTCTCCAGGCACGAGGATAGTATTTCTGCATGTCAAAAAGCATAGAGGGATTAGTGTCACCAAATTCATGCGCTATATAATTACTAATCGTTATTAGCTCGTCAATGGCGTTTTTCGCATTTTCCCTTATTGAACTTAATGCTTCACTAACTTCTTTATTCTTGAGTTTCTTAGAGTTAACAACGAGGTCTTCTTTATGCGGGAAATGCGTGTAAAGAGTCTTTTTAGACATGCCCAGCGATGCTGCAATATCGCTCATGGTAACGCTTTTAATTCCATACTTTTGGAATAATGTGCAGCATTGCTTCAAAATGTATTCTGTTTGTGGCTCAATTTTTAACACGGGGCGCAAAAGTACATGTTAAGATTGATTTTTCCACTAAGGAAACTAAAAAATTATCAAAAGTTTCCTGTCGGGCTCAAAACATCTAAGGTTACTGTTATTATTACAGAATAAGCCTTTATCTTGCAGCGTTTAACCTGAATATGAAAATACAAGGAGTAGATATTGCCTCGCTGGCCGGAGAATTTGGAACACCATTATATGTATATGATGCGGCCAGGATCAAGAAACAGTATGAAAAACTAACATCTGCCTTTGATGTGCCAAAGTTAAGGGTCAATTATGCCGTTAAGGCCCTGTCGAACCTTGCAGTGCTAAGACTGTTTAAGGATTGGGGTGCCGGCCTTGACACAGTTTCAATACAGGAAATAAGGTTGGGCTTACTGGCCGGTTTTGCACCCGAAGAAATTGTTTACACCCCAAACTCGGTTTCTTTTGAAGAAATTGAAAAAGCTATTGAACTTGGGGTGAAGATCAACATTGATAATCTTGAATACCTTGAACATATTGGCCATGATTACCCCGATCTGCCTGTTTGCATACGTATTAATCCGCATGTAATGGCCGGTGGTAATTCAAAAATATCTGTAGGCCACATCGATTCTAAATTTGGTATTTCAGTGCATCAGTTGCCGCTGGTTGAGCGGCTTGTAAATACTTTAAATATAAATGTAGAGGGTGTGCACATGCACACGGGCTCCGATATTTTGGATGTTGACGTGTTTATGCGCGCAGCCGATATTTTGTTTGAAGTAGCCCGGAAATTCGACAAGCTTAAATACATCGATTTTGGCAGTGGGTTTAAGGTAAAATATAAAGAAGGCGACTACGAAACCGATATAAAAAGCTTTGGAAAGGAAATGAGCCAAAGGTTTAATAAGTTTTGTGAGGAAACCGGCCTCGATGCTGAGCTCATGTTTGAGCCGGGCAAGTTTTTGGTTAGTGAATCGGGGTATTTTGTGGTAAAAACCAATTTGGTTAAACAAACAACGTCAACGGTTTTTGCCTGCGTCGATTCCGGACTGAACCATTTTATTAGACCGATGTTTTATGGAGCGCATCACGACATTATTAACATTTCCAATCCGAATGGCAAGCCAAAGATATATTCTGTTGTAGGCTATATCTGCGAAACGGACACCTTTGCATGGAACCGGCGGATAAATGAAATAAGACCGGGCGACCTGTTGGTGTTTAAAAATGCGGGCGCTTATTGCTTTGCCATGTCATCTAATTACAACTCGCGTTATAAAACGGCAGAGATTTTGATTGTTAATGGTGAGGCACACCTGATTCGAGAAAGAGAAAATTTTGAAGATCTGGTGAGCAAACAAATACCCCTGCCAGTGAACATTGAAATAGAATAAATGAAGAATCTAATTATAATCGTACTGTTAAACCTTGTGGCAGTTAACCTATACGCTCAGGCCGATGTGCTTTACCCGCCTGAATTTGAAGGCGGTGAAGAAGCGTTAGAAACGTTTATTTCAGAAAATCTTAAATACCCCCAAGAAGCCCTTGATAATAACAAGGAAGCCAATGTGGCTATTTTGTTGGATATCGACAAGGAAGGAAAAATTACGGAAATAAGGCCCAACAGAAAGTATGGTTTCGGATTTGATGAAGAGGCACTCAGATTGGTGCAGGCTATGCCTACATTTAAACCGGCCACGCGTAATGATGAAGCCGTAGATGGCTTTTACCGGTTGTTTGTGTCCTTTCGTTTACCTAAGGAGGTACGCAAAGGAAAGGAGTTTCAAAGTTTACCTAAATATCCGGGGGGCTTAAAAGCTATGCGCGATTTTATAATAGACAATCTGGAATACCCCGAAGCCGAAAAGGGTAGCGGAAAAGCAGGTGCGGTGGTAGTACAACTGACTATTGACGAAGAAGGAAAAATTGTTGACCGTCGGTTTGTACAAACTCTGGGGCAGGCCTTTAATATTGAAGTAAACCAGGTGCTTGATCTTATGCCACCGTTTGAGCCGGGAATGGCTGGTGGAGAGCCATCAAAGATGTTTTATACAGCCCCTTTCAGCTTTACGGAAGATGAAGGTCAAAAGGAAGGAAATCAACGAAAAGGCTCAACTGCGGTACTCAAAAAAAATGGTGAAATTGTTGCAGTGGCAAGCTCTACAGGTGGAGTTGTTCAGCTTGATTCAGATCAGGGTAAGGGCAGGGATTTTGTAGCGGCAACATTTCCGGGTGGTTATAATGCCATGCAGAAGTATTTTGATGAAAACCTGAAATATCCGAAAAAAGCGAGGAAAAAAGGGAAGCAAGGTACGGTTACAGCACGTTTTACAGTGAACAAAAAGGGGAAAATAAAACGAGCGGAAATTATTCAAACCCGCGGTTATGGCATGGATGACGAGGTAATCCGTTTATTGAGCAATATGCCACGGTGGCAGCCGGCAACCAAAGCCGGTAAAGCGGTTGAAGATGTAGTAGTGTTAGCGGTTCCGTTTGTTTTACAGGAGGAATAGGCAACCCTCAACCTGACAGGTTGAGTGAACCACAATCAAAGTCTAATAAGCAATAGAATCGAAAGAGATTTTACAGTTAAAGTGCCCAGTTAACCTGTCAGGTTTTTAAAGCCGGCAAAGCGGCAAACCTCAACCTGACAGGTTGAGTGAACCACAATCAAAATCTACTAAGCAATAGAATCGAAAGAGATTTTACAGTTAAAGTGCCCAGTTAACCTGTCAGGTTTTTAAAGCCGGCAAAGCGGCAAACCTCAACCTGACAGATTGAGTGAACCACAATCAAAGTCTAATAAGCAATAGAATCGAAAGGCATTTTACAGTTGAAGTGTCCAGCTAACCTGTCAGGTTTTTCCTGACTTCCGCAAATTAACACCCAAAATCAAACAATTGGGCTAATTGCCTTTGCTCACTTGTAAATAGTAGTATTTTTTTAAGTTTCTTTTTTGTTTTAGGCGTGGTTACTTCAATTTGATATATGTTTTGCGCAATTTCAATGGCTTTTGAAGCACTCATATTAGTTTGTTTTTCTTTCAGTTGACGTTCTAATTCTTTATAGACCTTGTAGGCCACAAAATTTAGGCATATATGTGCTTCTACTCTACGTTGCTTGTAATGGAATACAGGGCGTATTTTTAACTCCGTTTTTGCTATCCTAAAGGCTTTTTCTATTTGCCATAGTTGCTGGTAATTATCCATTAACTCATCGGTGTTTAATTGAGCATTAGTGATGTAGCCTTTCAAACCATCCCATCTTATATCTTGCTTCACCTTTTGTCGGTCTATGGATATAGAAATACCTCCTTGCATTTTTAAAAATTTATTGTAGCCTCTTTTGTTGATATGGGCTTTAGTAAGTCGACCGGTTTTAAGCTGTTTTTCAAGTCTTTTAATCCCCTTTTTTCGATTGTACTCATCTTTAATGGCTCTTTTGTTGGAATAGGTAATAATAAGCCGTAAGCCATCTTTGTCTATAACAGCACTTTCTCCATTTTTAAGTTTTAGTTTTTCTATCTGTTCTTTTATTGGCTTGCTTTCATTTTTTATTCTTGCGCCAAGTATAAACTCATAGCCATTTGATTGAAGATCTTCCATGTTTTGTTTTGACAGCAAGCCGGAGTCTGCCACTATAATGAGTTTAGCAAGCTTGTATTTTTTTCTAAAAGATTCAATGACAGGTAGCATGGTATGTCCTTCAAACTTATTACCTTCAAATATTTCATAAGCCAACGGGTATCCATCCCGGCTAACCAACAAACCCAATACAATTTGGGGGTTTTGATGCTTGCCATCTTTGGAAAAACCGGTTTTTCGCAATTCATCATCTTTGTCTATCTCAAAGTATATAGTAGTTACATCATAAAACACCACACTAATTTTACCATTCAATACTTTTAGTGTGTGCCGGTAGCTGATATCTTGAGCCAACTCTTTCTGTGTAGCATACAACTTATCCATGTAGCGATAAATATCGTTTTCGCTATATTGCTTTTGTTCATAACGGTACAGATATTCTGTGGTTTTTAATTTACTTTTTGGATAAACCAATCTGTACAATACAAGATGGCGAAAAAGATTGTCTTCAATCTTATTAAACCCTATTTGGTCAAATATTTTGCCCAAAACAAGATCAATACCCACAAGCTTGTGAGAGGTAATATTATTGAGCAGGTTTTGATAAATAGCAGACTCATTGTCAAAATCAAACTCAAGTGAACCTGTGGTGTTTTCAATCCAACCTTCGGCTTTTTTGACTAATTTTTCCATATCAGTAGCCGATATGGCTGAACCAAAACTCTTTTTGACAAGAAATTTACCCGCTTTCTTTTCAATGACCTGAATATAGGTCCTGCCGTTTGGATGTTTCAGCTTTCTAACAAACACTATATGAAGCTACAAAACATCAATTAACACCCAATTTAAGAAATTAAAAAAATACAATTAAATGTAAATCAATTGATTATGAAAAACAGAAGTGTCCAAATATAAAATTTGATGAAGTCAGGACAGATTGAGTGAACCACAATCAAAGTCTAATAAGCAATAGAATCGAAAGGCATTTTACAGTTGAAGTGTCCAGCTAACCTGTCAGGTTTTTAAAGCCGGCAAAGCGGCAAACCTCAACCTGACAGATTGAGTGAACCACAATCAAAATCTAATAAGCAATAGAATCGAAAGACATTTTACAGTTGAAGTGTCCAGCTAACCTGTCAGGTTTTTAAAGCCGGCAAAGCGGCAAACCTCAACCTGACAGGTTGATTAAGCCACAATCAAAATCCAATAAGTAATAGAATCGAAAGGAATTTTACAGTTGAAGTGTCCAGCTAACCTGTCAGGTTTTTAAAACCGGCAAAGCGGCAAACCTCAACCTGACAGGTTGAGTAAACCACAATCAAAGTCTAATAAGCAATAGAATCGAAAGACATTTTACAGTTGAAGTGTCCAGTTAACCTGTCAGGTTTTTAAAGCCGGCAAAGCAGCAACTCTCAACCTGACAGGTTGAGTGAACCACAATCAAAATCTAATAAGTAATAGAATCGAAAGACATTTTACAGTTGAAGTGTCCAGTTAGCCTGTCAGGTTTTTAAAGCCGGCAAAGCGGCAAACCTCAACCTGACAGGTTGAGTGAACCACAATCAAAATCTAATAAGTAATAGAATCGAAAGACATTTTACAGTTGATGTGTCCAGCTAACCTGTCAGGTTTTTAGAAACGGAACTTTCCGTTATCTCAAACTCGGAGTTAAGATGCTCCAATAAAACCAAACCCGGCTTTTTCCCGACTTCCAGGCTGCCGAGTTCCTTGTCAAAATTTAAAGCTCTGGCACCATTTAGGGTGGTCCACAACAAAAGCTCGGTGGTTGGAATGTGAGCATACCCACTTTTAATTGTTTTCAACTCTTCCAAAATATTCAACTGCCAATTACTGGCCAGGCTGTCGGTCCCGACAGTAATTTCGGCACCACACTTACGCCACAGGTCATAGTTAGGAAGGGTTTGTTCAATGTATTTATTGGCATTGGGGCAGGTGCACCAATAAACATCATCAAAGTAACTGTGGGCCCAATGAAAATCCTCTTCTGATGTGAAAGTGTTATGTATGAAAAGCATTTTGTTTTTTCCGGAAAGCTGTGCACTCATAGCCTGGAGTGAACTCTGGCCGTAAGGCTTATACCAGTTTCCATCCGTTCCCCAGTCTGCAAACAACTTCTTCCAGGGACTTTCGCCATCCATAAAATGCTGATTTTCATAAGGATTTTCCTGGTTGTGAATACTTAGTATATGACCATTTTGGGCGGTAAAGGAATCGCAAAGCCGGTAAAGTTCCGGAGTGCAGGAATAAGGGGCGTGCGGTGTAATGGATGCACTTGAGTTATATACCTTGGGTACCTTTTCATAAACATCTTTGGCAACTTGCATGGCATTAGCAGTACCATCCGGCCCAAGATCAAAGGCCTCTACAAAAGTGTGTAAGCGTATATTTCCTTTGGCTTTTTCAAAGAATGAACGGTCATCATTTGAAATGTCTCCTATGGCTACAATACCACTTTCCTGCATTTCTTTCGAAGCTTTGGCAACAGCTCGTTTTAGTTCGTTTTCAGAAAAATTATTTCGAATAGCCACCACTTGCTTCACAAAATCTATAAGGCCGGTTTGTTCCGGAATTTGCTTAAACATGAAGGAAAGCTCCAAATGGCAATGTGTGTTCACAAAGCCCGGACAAATAGCCCCATGATAATGTTCAGCGGTCTTATTTCCCTGACCAATTTCGGTGATAAATCCTTCCTCATTAACCGTTATGAATCCATTACGAACAGGCGGACCGGAAACAGGGAATATAATATCCGCACTAAAAGATTTAAGCATGTTGCTTACGCTTACTATAGAACCAAATTATACCCAAAGTAGCCAACACCATAAGGCCGGTAGCCAAAATAGAGCCTTCAAAACCGAAATCGCCACCGGTTAGGATATTGCTTTTTTCCATATCCTGCTCAAACACGCTGGTTGTTTCATAGCCGCTTACTTCATATCCAAAAACAGGGCCTTGAAAGAAATTCCAGCCAAGATGCAAACCGATAGGAAACCACAAATTTCGGGTAAAAATGTAGGTTGCCCCAAGCAAAATACCTGCAAGGATGAGGTTGACCTTAGGTAGCAGATCAAAACTAGGGTTACCCCAATGCGCAATGGCAAACACAAGGGCTGAGATGATAAGGGCAATATACTTATTCATGGAGTCCATGAGGTTATTGAGTATGTAACCCCGAAAGATCAATTCTTCAAAAGTGCTCTGGATTAGGAAAAAGAGAAAGAATAACCCGGCACCGCCTAAGGCAAGTTCACCGGCATTAAAATCTATGAGATTTAACTTACTTAAAACAAAAGAGCCGATAGCCATAAGAAGGGCAGCAAGTACTACGCCAATGGGAAGGTCAACGATAAACTTTTTTATTTGCCACCCAAGGCTGGCAAAGCTTTTCAGATCAATCCATTTTCTGAAGGCAAAGGTTATCACAAGTGCGATAGCCAGAAGCACAAGCCAGGAGAGAATATTAGTTTTAATGTTTTCTAATCCAAATGAAGTGTCCGCGTTTCCTCCCGCCAACTTTGGCCCAAGAAAAGTAATAACGAGTACTATCACCAGCCAAAAAACTCCGTAAAGGGCTGCCCGTAGCCATCCCCAGGGAATGGTTGATCTTTTTCGCCTTCTAATCATTTAAGCCAGTCTGGGTTGCCCGTGAGAGTGAATAACACTGGTTTTGTCAACTGTGCCGGCAAGCAAATTCCCCCAATTTTTCCATCGATAGCGAAACCAAAAGATACCCAGGGCAACAACCAAAGTTGCAAACATGGGCAACAGTTCTCCCACAGGATCCATAGGCTCTTTAGTTCTTAATATCGAATTGGTTTGTAAGGCAGATTCAGGAGCAGTAATCAATAAAGAACCTATGAAATTATTGGCAAAGTGATAACCCCAGGCTAATTCCAAACCATTGTCCAACAGTGTAACCACACCCAAAAACAGGCCCACACCTACATAGTACGGCATCATTTTAAAAAAGCCATGTTCCATTACCTCCGGGTTTAAGCCGTGCATTAGACCAAACATTACAGATGTAACAACAAGCGGAAACCAGCGGGTTTTAGTCAGCTCGCCGAGGCCTTGCATTAAATACCCTCTGAAAATCCATTCCTCAAATCCGGTTTGTATAAATAAAAATATCAGGCCGATAAGGAACAACGGAATCCATTTTCTAAGTTCGAATTGAACAATATAATCTTCCGGAGCACTGTAATAACCAAATACGGTAAATGCTATAAGGGCTAAGGCAATAATACCAAAGGCAAACCAAAATCTGTTCCACCTGAATTTGGGAGCGGCAGTAAGCAAAGTTGTAAACCTGCGTTTATGTACAAATTTTATCCATAACCAAAGAAACAGCGCTCCACCAACAAAGCCCAATAGCTGAAGAAGCAGAAACAGGTTTTTATCGTTGTTAAAAACCAGCATAGCTTCTATTGGATTGGCCAAAGCTGATAATGTATTATTTAAAGCATCTGAGAATTGCGTTATGCTTGATAAAGATTCGGAGCCTCCGACTTTCAAAAAAGTGACAATGATTAGCGGAATAGACCCTATGGTTGTTCCTATAAAGAAAACTACGAGTAAGCCCAAAATATACCAATACCATTGATTTTGACCGGGACGTGCAACTTTAAAAAACATATATCAACATCTTTTCAACGGTGCTAAAGATAGTAAAAGATAGAGGTCGGGCTTACGGAGTGAATACTTATCTTTGACAGCTACAAAAACAAAGTCATTAATGAAGTTCATTGTTTCTTCGGCATCCCTTTTACGTAAGTTGCAACTCATAAGTGGTGTAATAAGCTCCAATACGGTTTTGCCAATCCTCGAGGATTTTTTGTTCGAAATAAAAGACGGCAAATTAAAGGCAATTGCCACCGACCTGGAAATTTCCATGGCTACTGAAATAGGTATTGAATCTAAGGAAAACGGCAAGATTGCCATACCGGCCAGGATATTGTTGGATACGCTGAAAACCTTACCGGAACAACCTATCGCATTCAGCGTTAATCCTGAGAATTATGCCGTTGAGATCACTTCGGACAATGGTAAGTACAAGTTAGCCGGCGAAAATCCCGATGACTTTCCGCGCATTCCGCGACCCGAAGGAACCAATGAGACAAGCATACCATCTGATGTATTGGATAATGCCATAGGCAAGTGTTTGTTTGCGGTAAGTACAGATGAATTACGACCGGCCATGACCGGTGTTTTGTTTGAAATGAATCCGGACGCCCTAACTTTTGTGGCTACTGATGCACATAAATTAGTTCGGTACAGCCGTAAGGATGTGAAGATTGATGGCTCGGCGCAATTCATTGTTCCGCGCAAAGCGTTGAACCTGTTGAAAAATGCCCTGCCGCAAGAAGTTACCAGCGTTAAAATGGCATATAACGATTCCAATGCCTTCTTCAATTTTGAAGGCGTTGATCTGGCCTGCCGTTTGATAGATGCGCGTTACCCAGACTATAATGCGGTAATTCCAACGGATAACCCGAATCACCTTACAATAAATCGATCGGACTTTCAAAACTCATTAAGAAGAATATCTATCTTCTCCAATAAAACCACACATCAAGTAATATTGAATATTAGCGGTAACAGCATGCAGGTTTCTGCGCAAGACCTCGACTTTAGCAACGAAGCCAATGAAAGGCTTAATTGCGAATACAATGGTGAAGATCTTTCTATAGGATTTAATGCGCGTTTTTTGGTAGAGATGTTGGGCGTTATGCCGGGCGAAGAAGTGGTGCTGCGGCTTTCAACACCCACCAGAGCAGGCACTTTGGTGCCGGGTGTACCGGAAGAAAACGAAGAAGTGCTTATGCTGGTAATGCCTGTTATGCTTAACGTTTAAGCTTTTAGAGATCGGTTTATGAAGTTCATAAAGTTTATTAGGTAGTTTTTACTTTATAGACTGATAACTGCGTAAACCATATAAACCCTATTCAATGATAATCTTACTCTCTCCCGCTAAGTCCTTAGATATGGAAACGGCACCGCCGGTTTCCGACAAAACCACTCCGGTGTTATTAGAACATGCAGATTATTTAATGTCGAAGTTGCAAAAGTTATCGAGCCGGCAAATAGCCAAACTGATGTCGGTGAGCAAACAAATCGCTGATTTAAACTTTGCACGGAATCAGGTCTGGAACCAAAAGGACAATAGCAGGAAACAAGCACTTTTTACTTTTAATGGCGAGGTGTATCGTGGCTTAGATGCGGCATCATTCAACAAAACAGAGATTAAACGTGCTCAAAAAAGTGTGAGGATCCTGTCCGGCTTATACGGGCTGCTTAAGCCCTTGGACGAAATTCAGCCTTACCGGCTTGAAATGGGAAGCAAGTTGAAGGTAACGGCGGCCAAAAACAACCTGTACAAATATTGGGGCGGTATGGTTACCCAACAATTGAATAGTGATATAGCTGAAACCGGTTCAGATCTGGTTTTAAACCTGGCTTCAAATGAATACTTCAAGGTGTTACAGGCCGGCGATATTAGTGCTAAGGCGATCTCCTGTAAGTTTATGGATGAAAAGAACGGTGAGTTAAAAGTGCGCTTCGCTTATGCCAAGCTGGCCCGAGGTTATATGACCAACTATATTATCGAACAGAACATAAAGGATGAAGAAGGTGTTATGGCCTTTGACCGGAAGGGTTACAGATACCACAAATCATTATCAGCCGATAGGGAATTTGTGTTTACGAGGTAACTGTATGTTTATAGTAACTGTAGCATCGTGTTGCAAGCTTTTATTATTTCATCTTCTGTGATAACAAGCGGTGGAGCAATACGCACGGTATGTTCTGCAAATAAATGGCCAATGAGAATGATACCTTGTTCAAGAGAATTTTTTATAAATGTTTGTGCTGCTTCGGTAGAACTAAAATGAAGCGCAAGCATCAAACCTTTGCCGGTAATTTTTTCGATGGCCGACTGCTGCATGAGTTGCCTGATCAATTGACCTTTAGTTTTGGCCTTGTCAATCAGGTCGGGATTGTTTTCTAAAACCTCTAATCCGGCCAGTGCCGCAGCACAAACCACGCCGTTTCCGCCAAAAGTATTAATATGTCCGAGTGGTGGATTCACCGAAAGGTAATCCATTATGTCTTTATCAGAAATAAATGCACCAATTGGCAAACCACCTCCAAAGGCCTTGGCTATACAGAGTACGTCGGGCACAATGCCGTAATGTTCAAAGGCGAATAGTTTTCCTGTTCGACCCATACCTGTTTGAATCTCATCGAAGATCAGCAGTACGCCACTTTCTTTACATTTTTTTTCCAAAGCATTCATCCACTTTTGTTCTGCAACCGTGCATCCCGAAGCAGCCTGAATAGGTTCTACAACAACTCCGGCTGTTGCTTTGGTAATGCCGTCAAGGCCATTAAGATCATTATACTTCAGGTGTTTAACATTGGGCAGCAAGGGCTCAAACGGTTTTTGCAAAGTGTTGTTTCCCATTAAGCTCAATGCACCTAAGGTGCTTCCATGATAGGCCCCTTTAAAAGCAATTATTTCTTTTCTGCCGGTGAACTTTTTAGCCAGTTTCAAGGCACCTTCTATGGCTTCGGAGCCCGAAGTTGTGAAATAGGAGCAGTTGAGTTGTTCCGGTAGAAGATCATTCAGCTTTTCAGCCAGTTTTCTTTGAGGTACTTCATCAAATTCGCCATAAACCATTACATGTAAATGCTTGTCGATTTGCTCCTTTATGGCCTTGAGAATTGCCGGATTGCCATGCCCCAAATTGGATACGGCAATACCGGATATCATGTCTATGTATTCCTTTCCTTTGTCATCATAAAGGTAAACGCCCTTACCTGATCGGATGTTCAACCCAATGGGAAACTGACTGGTTTTTGCGATATGCCTGGAAAACTTTTGGCTCACGGATTAAAGTTAATACACATTGAATGTGAAGATAAGCCCTGCTATTTCAGCGCACTTAATCATAACTTTGGCCCGGCATTTGTCGTTAATCGAGTAAATATTAAATAATGAAGAAGTTTATCATATTGTCGTTTCTTATTGCAGGCTTTGGCATAGCCCAGGCGCAGGATAGCGATCCTTTTGAATCTACCCAACCGGTTGAGGAAGTAATGGATGATGAAGAACAGGCTGCAGAAGAAGTTGAAGAAGCTATAGAAAAAGAGGAAAAACCAACAGAAAAAGAAATTAAAGCTGTTGAAAAAGTTATTAAAGGAGCAGATAAGGATCTGGACGATGCACAAAAAAAATATGCAGATGCCCTCTTGGATTACCATAAAAGCCGGGAAGATTATATGAAAAGCCAAAATGCCCTGGAAGAAGCAAGGGTGGCACTTCGACAAGCAGAACGGGCTAAGGCAGATGCCGACAAGTTAGAAAACCCGGTTGTACCGGAGCGTTACAAAGTTAACGTGAATGACATTTACAGCGATATGAGCAAGGGGGAACAATATGGTTTTAACGTTTTTTTACTGGGCTCTGAAGGATCTAAGCTCACTAAACTTAACTTTTTGTCTAAGAACGCTGATTCGGAGTTTCGCAAATACATGAAACAGTTTAGTTATGATAGGATTAAAAAGCAGAAAGGTGAGATTTTTGTCGATAATGTGCTTATTCCTGAAATATCGCCCACACTGATGGATCTGTACGTTGATTTTGATAACGAGGAAGAAGGAACGAACATGATCGCCTACTTCAATTTGGGTGGCGACTTTTTGAGTTCTTCAAACGATCCGAACGGTGCCGAAGCTGCCAAAGATTTTTTAGAACAGTTTGCCCGCCAAATGCGCTATTTGGAGGTGGAACGTGAGTTGGAAGTACAAGAGAAGGAGTTGGCGAAACTGCAAAAAGACCTTGAAAAAGCGAACAAAGGTATTTTAAAAGGTAAGGAAGATATACATAAGGCAGAACGAAGCATTGATGAAAACGCTGCTGCCCGCGATGAGTTAGAACAACTCATAATGCAACAAACTGATGCCGTGGCTTACACCAGACAAAAACTGGATAAGGTGCAGTAGAAAGTTATTGGTGATCAGTTATTAGGATAAGGTTGTATCAAAAGCATAAAATTGTTGTCAAATTGAGCTTGGCGAAGTTTCTAACAATCTGATAATCAAATAGAATTCGTCTAGCTCATTCTGACGATTACAGGTACATACTGTTTTTTGAAACAATCTCTTTTGTATGCTATCTTTCTCTGTGAACCCTGCGCCACACTCAGTATAGCCCTGTGGTAAAAAATAACTCACCGGACTCATCAAACATCCAAGTAGTTTCTATTTTAGCGGCCTAAACAAAATCCATGTCGCTGAATCTTCCGCTTATTGAAACCGATAAAGAATTATACGATCTCCTGCAAAAAGAACGCCGCAGACAAACTAAGGGAGTTGAACTAATCGCATCTGAAAATTTCACAAGCCGTGCCGTAATGGACGCCATGGGCAGCTATCCTACAAACAAATATGCTGAAGGTTATCCGGGCAAAAGATACTACGGCGGCTGTGTACATATCGATGAAATTGAAAACCTGGCCATTAACCGGGTGAAAAAAATATTTGGCGCAGAGTGGGCGAACGTACAACCACACTCAGGAGCCCAGGCCAACATGGCTGTATTTATGGCTTGCCTAAAACCGGGCGACAAGTTTATGGGCATGAACCTTGCACATGGCGGCCATTTAAGTCATGGGAGTCCGGTAAATTTCTCCGGCAAGTACTTTAACCCCGTTTTTTATGGGGTAGATGAAGTGACGGGCCGGGTTGATATGGATAATGTGGCCTATGTAGCGGAACTGGAAAAACCAAAACTCATCATTTGCGGTGCTTCTTCTTACTCCCGCGATTGGGATTATGCACGTTTTAGGGAAATAGCCGATTCCATCGGTGCTATTTTAATGTGCGATATGGCGCACCCGGCCGGATTGATAGCGGCAGGTCTGTTGAACAATCCTTTACCTCACTGTCATGTAGTTACATCAACAACGCATAAAACTTTACGTGGTCCGCGCGGAGGTATCATTCTAATGGGAAAGGATTTTGAAAACCCCTTTGGAATAACGACAAAGAAAGGACAAACACGTATGATGTCATCTTTGATCGATAGTGCCTTATTTCCGGGCGTACAGGGCGGACCTTTGGAGCATATAATAGCTGCCAAAGCCGTGGCCTTTAAAGAGATCCTTCAACCGAGCTGGAAGGAGTATGCTCGGGGAGTAGTTGACAATGCCAGGGCTATGGCAGAGGCCTTTGTGAACCGCGGATATTATTTAGTCTCTGCCGGTTCGGATAATCACTTAATGCTTATTGATCTGAGCAAAAGCCATCCGAAAGTTACAGGGAAAACTGCTGAGCGAATTTTAGGTTTGGCTGATATTACTGTGAACAAGAACATGGTGCCTTATGATAAACGATCCCCGTTTGTTTCGAGTGGAATACGTGTAGGTACAGCGGCCATCACTACCCGCAATTTAAAGCCGGAAAATATGGACCGGATAGTTGGCTGGATTGACGAAGCGATTGAGAACCATGATAACGAGGCTTATATGGAAGCCATGAAACCGGCCATTCATCAGTTTATGGGGCTTTATCCGTTGTACACGGACTAGTAAAATCGGGCATCGACCCGCGATCTATGTAAAGTAGATGCCGGTTCGGAGACCGGCATTGTTCCAACAAGCCTTCCCTCCTTCAGGGTCTCTATAAAACTCCAAATTTTACGAAAAATGTGTTACGAGTCGAAGGCTTTAAAAGAGGGAAGAAGATCAGTTTAAGGGAATGGGAGTGATTTTTGAGATCATAGTACTCACTAAAAGATATATTTGTTCGGATCAAGCGCATCAGGAGACCATTGTTTTAAAAAATCCAATATTTTCTCTTTACTATGCCCTTTCCCATCCTCCAGATAAGCACTACTCTGGGTATGAATTCTGTTCCCTTCACTATTTAAAATAACAAACACAGGAAAGCCGAATCGTTGCGGATATCCAAGCGAGGCTAAAACATCCATATTCTTGTTAATGTGATCGTAATTTACGTGATAGACAACATAGTTGTCCTCCATAGCTTTTCGTAATTCTCTGGTGGAGTTCACTTTTTTATCGAAGGCAATGCACCATTTACACCAGTTTCCCCCTATTTGCAATAGTACATGCTTTCCTTCTTTATCGGCTTTTTCTACAGCTTTGGCAATTTCATCCTTTGCATTATCTGCAGGGTTATACAATGATTCCTTTTTCTGTGCCAAAACATTATTTGAGCACATAATTATTATCAAAAATATTAGACTATAACATCTCATTTGTTAGTTGTTATCGATAAAGCTGATTTATATCACAAATTACGGGCCGATAATTTTTTAACCCAAACTATGCAGTAGAACTTTGTAATGAGTGCTGAAAGTGCAATAAAATCAGGCATTTTGGAAGATTTAGCATAGCACCGCTATGGTGAAGCTGAAAAATGCAGTGAAACGCTGATTTTGAAGCAATTTCAGCACGGAATAGATTTTCTATTGCATAATTTGGGTTTAAGTTAACGTGAATAATGAATAACCTAAATTTGGACGGAAAAAGCTCCAGATGAGCTTAATATTTGTAGCCTGGAGGCTACAAAGTGAAAAACGAGAGAATTCGGCGGCATTTTTGACCAAAAATGATGACAAATTCGGCAATTAATCTTATCCATTATTCACGTTAAGTCAATACAACTCTAATCCAAATTCACTTGCCCGGTCTGAAAGGGAGCGGATTCTTTTTTCATAACTTGTTTCCTGTCCTAATTCGCCAATACCCTTCATGGCGGCATAAAACATCTTTTCAATGGCTATGTAATATTCATCGTCATAAAAGCCGAAATCGCTGATCATTTCAAGGCAGCAGTCAACATAGTGCAGCTCCAATTCAATATTCAGCTCAACTATCTTCATTTTTCTTATTTCCCTTATCAACTTTCTGGCTTCCTTCTCTCTTAGCGTTCCCTTACTATCCGGAAAGACATTCCGTTCAATTTCATAGGTATATTTTTCTATCAATGGTTTAATATCACCGGTAGCAAATACATTAAGGTAGTTTTTTACCGATGGTATGTTCTTATACATTTCAGAAATCAGCTTAATGATCTCTGCCTTTTCCATGCGGTTTAACTCCTTTTTAACTTCCCTCAGACCCATTTTTACTGAAACAAATTAGGAGGTTACTCCAGGATATTCATCTCTTCAATCAGATGCGTGGCACTGGCATATTTATCTATGATAAACAAAATGTATCTTGCATCTACCATAATATTGCGGCAAATGCTTTTATCGTAATTTATATCACTCATGGTGCCTTCCCAAACCCGGTCAAAGTTGATACCTATAAGATTTCCGTAGGCATCAATAACCGGTGAACCCGAGTTACCGCCTGATGTATGATTTGAACCCAGAAAACAAACGGGCATTTTGCCATTTACTCCATATCTGCCAAAATCTTTTGCTTCGTAGAGTTTTCTTAGTTTTTCAGGTACATCAAATTCATAGTCGCCCGGCTTATATTTATCCATAACACCGGACAGATGGGTAAAAGGCGTATATGTTATTCCGTCTCTCGGCTTATATCCTTCTACTTTTCCGTAAGATACTCTTAGCGTAAAATTGGCGTCGGGGAAAAAAGTCTTTTCCGGAAAAACTTCCATCAACGCCTTCATATAATGTCTCTGCAGCCTTTCACGCTCCCGATCTGTTGAAGAATAGGGAGCGGCCACAGACTTGTTATGGATGCCTGACATCGTAACATACAACGAGTAAATGGGGTCAGATTTGAGGGTTGAAAAAAGTTTTTTCGGTGAACCGTTAAGAGCTGCCATTAGCTTATTCTCATTGTACAGGATGCTCTTTTTTCTTTTTTTTGCGGTGGATAGATTGAGGCTGTTCTTTAAGTTCGGCACAATTGATTTTGGAACGTTGGCGATATAGTATCGCATTATTTCGTCAAAGACCTTTTGGTCAGTTGCCGGTTTTAAGTTTTTGTACCTGCCTTTTAACCAATTGGCAGTGCCAGGCTTTTTCATATTGTAGCCGGCTTCTCCTCCTTCCTTGAAAGCAGACTCCAGTTTTTTCAATTCACCGGCTATTCTAAATGCTTCTATTACCGAGGTTAGCTCAGAAAACATAGCTGCAGATCTTACGTATTTTCCCCTGTGCGAATAGATCTCTTTAAATGAGGCGAGCAGCTGGCCGTATTTCCGGTTAAGTGCCGGATCTTTTGATAATCTGCTTTGAAATTCTTTCTCCAGAGCTTTCTTCTTTTCTACGGCACGTGTTTTTTGCAGTCCCTGACTTTCGCCTATCCATTTTTTCCAGGCATTGGCAATACCGGCAAATTTTGATACATATTTTATCCTCGTATCGGCATCTGCTTTCATATCGGCATCTAAAATGGCCAAAGCTTTGTCTCTAATAGCGATACGGGGTGGGTTAAGGTCATTGATTACCTGCTCTACGGCAATAGCCGGCAAATACTCGTTAGTGCGGGCCGGATAACCGAATATCATGGTAAAATCACCTTCATTAAGCCCTTTAATTGAAATGGGGAAAAAGTGTTTAGGTTTAAACGGCACATTGTTTTCATTGTACTCAGCCGGCAAATTATCGGGACCGGCATACACTCTGAATAATGCAAAATCGCCTGTATGCCTGGGCCACTCCCAGTTATCGGTATCGGCCCCGAATTTTCCTATGGATGAAGGAGGAGCCCCCACCAGACGTACATCGGAATAGGTGATAGTATGTAACAGATAAAAGGCATTACCCTTGTAAAATGGCTTAACGGTTATGTGCTCATAATCGGGTATTTCTATAGCATCTTTTATTGCGGCAATATTTTTATCTATCAGGCTTTGTCTTTCTGCCTCAGCCATTTGATCGTTAATTCCGGAAAGTACTCTTTCCGTTATATCCTTCATCTCCACCAAAAAAGTAACCGTCAAACCCGGGTTAGCCAGTTCCTTTTCTCTTTCCATTGCCCAAAAGCCATCATCTATATAGTTATTTTCCAGCGTGGTGTGCGATTGAATAGTTCCAAAACCACAATGATGATTGGTAAGCAACAGTCCCCGATCTGAAATAAGCTCACCAGTGCAGCCTCTGCCAAACAACACAATGGCATCTTTTAACGAACCTTTGTTTACGCTGTAAATATCTTCGGCAGACATTTTCATGCCCATTTCCTGCATCTCAGCCTCATTTAACTGTTTGAGCAGTAAAGGGAGCCACATTCCTTCATTGGCTTTAGCCGGTTGAAGCTGGATGGTTAGAACGAGTAACAGGATAAGTAATTTTTGCATAATAAATAATTTTAACAAGGAAAAACTGACCACCGAAGGACTCGAAAGTTTCCCTCTCAAACGTCGTTATAAAGTTAATTGATCAGACCAAATACTCGGTAGTACAAGTTGAGGAGATCAATCTTCAGTTGTATATCATACAGCTTACAGTAGCCGCCTAACCACTGTTAATGTGTGTTTGCTTGAAAATAAGATCAGTTACCCAAACTTCGGGACGGCCAGCCTTTTTAACGACGACAGAAGGAAAATGAAACGAAATATTGAACTATTTTGTATGTCCTTTTGGGTATTAACGGAATAATATTTGTTAATTAAATCATTATGAGAATAATAGCATCTCTTACACTAATGCTTGTGTTAAGCTTAACGGCAGCAGCGCAAGTACCGAAGTATTCAATCAATAATAAAAAAATAAAAAGCCCGGGCAAGGTTACATTCCTCTTTAAAGATTGGCCCGAAGAGAACATTCACCTTCAATTGAATGGACTACCCGCATCTAAAGAAAAAGTAGAAAGCTATATGCAGGTAAACTTTGTAAAGGCAAAGGTGGTTGATTATGATGCTCAAAGACATGTTCTGTATGTAGATTATGCCAAGTCAAAAAGAGCGGGATATTTGTTTGGAGCTCCATCGTTTTTTAAACCGGAAGAATATAACGGCCCCGAACTAAGAGAATATGAGTTAAAAGCTCCGCAGTTTGACATTCATGAAGTCAATAACTTTCGAAAAATTGTACAGAGAGGCTATCGCATTCCCGGAATCCTGCTTCAAAATGTAGGCAGTAATTGGGACGGGCAATTAGAGGTTAGATTCGTTTTATACAAGGACGGCAGCATTGGTGCAGCGGAAATTGTAAAACCCATAGAGGAATGCTCCCTTTGTTCTTTTGAAGCTCTGAGAGCTTTTGCCAACACGGAAGCCACGCTCTCACCGGTGCAAGAAAACGGAAAACCGGTCGATGCCTGGGTTAAAATGCCTATTGCCCTTAAGGTTAGATAATAGAGGGCTTAATTGGCACAAATGCTATATCCGCGGTGCCTTAATAATGACCAATACATAACAAGCTACCTGAAACTGAATCAATCATCTTTATTCCTGGTAAGTACGTTCATTTATTTTTACAAAGGCCTCAAAATAACGCTGTCCTAAAACAATGTAAGATTCCCTGTCAAAATGCACATTGTGTAAATCAATGGAAGTGCAGCCGGTACTCTCAACAAATCCCGTATGTTTAATCTTTTGGGGTACATTCCTTAAAACATCTTTAACCTTATTGATTCTTTTCACCCTTTCCGGGGCATTGTGATCGTGGCCTGTCCCATAAAATTCGGCAAGATTCCCTACAATAAAGGGAAGTTCATCATTTCCTACATCACTTCTTACATCCTGTATTAATTTATGTAATTTCTTTCCATAGCTGTTAGCTTTTTCTTCGTCCACGGTATCCGACTCTCCCTGATGCCAAAGCACCCCTTTTATGTCTCCGTGCTTACCGGCAAATTCCAGCTTATTTAAAAAGTCATTGTACACGTTGCTTCCTTTCATCAAACTATCTATTCCTGCTCCGCCATATCCGAGAGGAATTAATCCAACCGTAACATCATTTTCTTTGAGATACTGTTTAGCAAAGGTTAAACCCAGGCCAAACCTGTCAGAAACCAACCTGTTATGCAATGGATGTGAAGCTGGTTCCCAGTAAATTTCACCTTCATAAACCGTTGGAATCTTCAGAACCCGTTGGACTGGAATAGTATCTGTATCCTGTAAAGCACCGTATCCCGACATATTGGACTGCCCCATTAATATGAAAACGTGGAAATTATTTTTGTCATTTGGAATATCCCATGGTGTACTTTTTTCCTGGCACCCGCAAATCAATAAAGAAAGACAAGCACTTATAAACCCTAGTTTAACTGATAGTTTCATGTTTGACATTATTTACAGGCCATCTAAAAACTCCTTTCATGGATCGGATACTTTTGTTTTATGAACCTTTAACCATGACGAATATAAAAAAAGTTTAACGCTATTATTACAAAACCGGCAAAAGCAGAAGGCTTTACAGCAAGATAGGAGCAAAACCACGTTCATGTTTGGTTGTTCAGGCTGCATGAAGGCTTAGTTGTTGTAAGCTGTACTTTCTTCAAAAGTTTAATTCAAATCTATCCAAGTCCAATATTGCTCTTATTGATATTCCTTCTTTAGAAATGATTTTATTGTTTTCAACGAATGTTTTGTTGATATTGAATTTATCAAAGTCTAAATCGTTTTGAGCGAAAGGATGTTTTACAAACCAATGCTTACCTTCTTTTACGTGTCCTAAAATCAATCGGTTAATCATTACAGCACTGACTTTCGTATATTTTGGTCCTGAACTATCTTTGAAAAAACCATTCATTCCACGTTCTATTCGTTCGTCTTTATTATTCGGATCAGTTAAATAGGATACAGATGTGCTTCCAAATAGCGCATCCATTACGTCATAATTGTCAGTTCCTCTATGACTCTTAGAGTTAATACAAATAAGAAAAGGCTTGTCTAGTTCTCCATATTTATTAGCCTTTTTGCAAAGGGCTGATTTTATCGAATCATCAGCTCCGCCAATAAATCCTTCAGCGGGTAATATGCCTATTGGTCGAAGACCTTTTTTCCCACGAATCTCATTTGATTTGGGTATAAGCTTTATAATCATACTTAAATTCTGGTCTTCGAAACTAAAAAAAGGTATTCCGTTAACTCCAAGTGAGTTTAAGTTATCCAAGACCAAATCAGGGTTATATTCTAGTAACTTACTTTCTAAATATCTAACTACTTTTTTTGCACTGGGTTGTTGCTCTGTTTTAAAGCTTAATTTTTCTATTTGAAGCCAAAAATTAGGTGAGTCAGTTTGGTTTACTATATCATAAATTTGGTTAGTCTTATTTTCAAGAGCTCGTTCTGCATCGGTTTTGTCTGTTGCTTCTTTAACTTCTATGTAAAATTCAATGCCATTTCCTTTTGCTAAAAAATCTGGTCGTTTTGATGAATTTTTTAATATCGGATGTGGTTCTAATTTAAATCCCTGTTTGGTAAACAACTCGTGAATGAATAATTCATAAAGTGATGATGAAAATTCTTTACGGAATCTTTTCTTGAATTCAGGCTTTTCATCTTGGGGATAATTGTCAAACCAAGCATTCAATACTTCTCTAATTACCTTGCCTTTTTCAGAGTCGCTTCTATCAAAAAAATCATAAGTATTATCGTTATGTTTTGCAGGCATTTTATCGGCTCGTATTTTGTCATCGAAGAGCTTCATTCGTGTTACGAGAGTCCTGGCAAAAAACTCCTTATGGTTAATTTTTTGTTTGTCTAAGTTATACCATTTTAACATTCAAAACATACAGTTAAAAATTGTTCTTTTTGGTTAATGCTTCATCATAAAATGAAACTATAGCTACGGCTATACTTTAATTTTCTTCTTTGTCTTAACCAAAAATCCCTGCCCGCCCGGATGAACATCCATTCGGACGGGCTTTTTATTCTGCACTTTTAAAAGTTAAACTGGTATTAATTAAAGCCGGTTTAAGGCCCTGGAAAGTGAAAGCTTACATTTTCGGGTTGGAATAAGTGGATGAAAAACGGCTTAAATCGGCTAATATCCAGAATGAAACAACGTGGGTACATAACAATGACTGAATACTATTTATCAGCGGTTAGGTAAACGAACGGCTGTGCTAGCCAGTCCTGCTTCGCGGGAAGACCCAAACGTATTGTGGTGTGAGAGCCTCTCCCTGTCAGTTAACTTTGGCAGGGCGGGCTACTCGATTGTAGGTAGTGCATCCATCATTTCAGTTCCTTCTTAATGTCATTTATCAGTTGTGAAATTGGACGAACATAGTTTTTAAGACCAACGTGTTCACTCGCATATTTTAGTCGTCTGCTGTTGTCGGGCAAGTAAAATATTTGGCGTTGTTCGCCAAGCAAAGTCAATTTATCATCTGATAAATCTTCGTCATAAGTTACTACGTGAAAAATGTATTTTACTTTGAAACGATTATAAACTTCTGTGCTGCTACTCACATTTTTCCAACGTTCTCGGATTGTTCGTTTGCAGGAAATTCCGATTAACCAACCATCTTTTGCTTTGACCCAATTATCCACTTCGAGGTCAGCTTGAAAATGAGAGGGTGCTTCTGCTCTTTTAATTTTGTAATAACCCAAAATGAAGTCCGTTACATCTTCTAAACTGCCACCCGCTCGTTTCTTTCTTTTTTGAGCGGTTCGTCTTTCAAATTCTTGTGTAAAAGCAGTTAGTACAATGTCTTTTTCTTCTTGCGTTATGTTTAAGTCTTTTGAAAGTAATACTCGAAGTGTTGCAAAAGCTCTTACAATTTCAGTTCTTTCAGCAGTTAAGCAACCACGAACACCCAAATCGTCCCAAAGAGAAATGACTGTGGCCAATCCTTGTTCACCTTGTATGTCAAGATATGACTTTGCAATATTCAATGTGAATTCTCGGTCGTTGCTTGGAATATTTGAAATAGCTTGATACAGTGGAAGCATAATATTTTCACAAGTCAAAATGAAAACTTCCATATCTTGAACTGTGGCAATTTGCTCGTCAAGTTCACTTAGTAGTCGCTGAACTCTTTGTGTTCTTGACCTGGTTTTCTTGTATCGGTCTTCAATTATATTTCGTAAAGTTTGTTTTTGCAGGTTTAAATAAGTCTTCCCTTTATTTTGTTTGGATATTAGTCGAAGACTGCTCGCAAGGGTTGATAGTAATTTGGGTTCTTTTCCAACAGCAACGTATTTGTCGTTGCTGATTAACATTCTCGCAAACCAATAAACATTCTCCCATCGATTTTGAATATTTGTTAAAATTTCTTCAGTCTTCACACTTCTACTTCTTTCTGGCTGAAATTCAATCTGCTCTGATTTTGGAAATCGGAAATTCTTCTTTCTGCCATTTCAATGTACTCTGGTGAAAGTTCAATCCCAAGAAAATTAATGTTGTTTAACATAGCCGCAATGGCTGTCGTGCCTGAACCCATAAACGGGTCAAGAACCGATTTTGCATTTGTTGAGGATATTATTTGGTCTATCAGAGAGACTGGAAATGGGGCTGGGTGAGGGTTTTTCATCTCTTGTTTAAATTCCCAAACATCACCCAACGCATTTGCTTTTGGGGCAAGTTTGAACTTCGGTTTAGCTATTAGATAAATCACTTCATAGGTTGGAAGAAAATAGCCAGCATTGAAATTTATTCCACCTTTTCTTCGCCATATAATAATTTGTCTTACGGGAAATCCGCTTACTATATCCTGTCGATTTTGTAAAAGTCCTTTTTGAACTCGCCACTTATGATTGTAGAATATTGCACCATTATCTGGAATTATTCGTAACATTTCCATTAAACAATCTCTTTGCCATTGAGCATATTTATCGTGTGGCATACAATCATCGTGGTGGCTGTACCCATTGACAAGTTCAGCATTTTTCCATTTTCCGCCACGTCCGTCTTTCATTCCATTTCCCGAAGAATTTTTTAGATTATATGGCGGTGAAGTAACCACTAAATCAATGCTCTCACTTGGAATTTGTCTCATTTCTTCGAGACAATCACCTTGTATGATTTTGTTGAGTTCCAATTTTTACATTTTAATTTTCAAAGATACGAATTTTCGATTTGAGCATTGTCTACCACTAGTGTATAACTGCAATATACGAATTTGAATATTAAAATAGGTTTTAACTAATTCAGAACACTTTACCAGTTTTTTATCTGTTTATCTACGCTTGCCAACGAGTACAAACGTTTAAATTATATTAACCGTTTGTACACGGTTGTTCTTTGCCTTACCCAAGCCCTACCTTTGTCCTGTGCAATCTGCAGAAAATATCCGCTCGCTCGCCTTTGATGAAATTAAGAACTGGGTTTCCGACAGGGATCAGCCCGCTTTCCGTGCACGTCAGATCTACGAATGGCTTTGGGAGAAAAGCATCACATCATTTGAAGCAATGACCAGCCTGCCCAAAGATCTGCGCGCACAACTTTCTACTGATTTTTTCATAGATGCAATAGCCATCAAAACCCAACAACAAAGTACCGACGGTACGGTAAAATTTGGCTTTGAAACTTATGATGGCCACTTAATTGAAGGAGTGCTAATTCCTGCCGAAGACCGTTTAACAGCCTGTGTGAGTTCCCAGGTGGGTTGCAGCCTAAGCTGCAGTTTTTGTGCCACCGGTTTTTTGAAACGGGAAAGAAATCTTGGTCCGGGTGAGATATACGACCAATACGTTTTAATAAACCATGAAGCTTTGGCCCGGTACAACCGGCCGTTGACCAACACCGTTTTTATGGGCATGGGCGAACCGTTGCTCAATTACAAAAATGTGCTGGCAGGCATAGACCGGTTAACTGCCGAAAACGGATTGAACATTTCGCCAAAACGAATTACCGTCTCAACGGCAGGTATTGCCAAAATGATTAAAAAACTGGGAGATGATGGGGTAAAGTTTAACCTGGCACTTAGTCTTCATGCCACCACCGATGAAAAACGAAATGAGATCATGCCTATCAATGAGCAGAATAACCTTGGAGCCCTAGTGGAAGCACTCAATTACTTTTATTCCAGAACCAAAGGCCGTATAACATTTGAATATATTTTGCTTGATGGCGTTAACGAAAGCTTAGAAGACGCCGAAAGGCTGGTTGACCTAACGCATAAAGTGCCCGGCTGCCGGGTAAATATTATAGAATACAATTCCATTGACCGGGCTGATTTTCATAAAGCCAAAGCCAAACATAGAGATAGTTTTATCACCGCCTTAGAGCGAGCCCGCGTTACTGCCACCCTACGACGCAGCCGCGGAAAAGATATTGACGCGGCTTGCGGACAGTTGGCGAACAAGCAATAACTCTGTGTACACTGTAGTTAAAAAGATATAATGCCATACATAAACAAGATGAGCACATCAATTCTTGTTATTTTCGAGCCATGCTAAAAGCCCTAACCAAATTCATATTCTTTAAACTGGCCGGCTGGAAGATCATTGGAGATTTAAACAGGTATGAAAAGTGTATTGTGCTAGTAGCTCCGCATACGAGCAATTGGGATTTTTTTGTAGGCCTCGCCGTAAAAAATATACAGGGTTTTAAAGGCAAATACCTGATTAAAAAAACATGGTTAGATAAACCTGTAGTTGGTCAACTCTTAAAAAATATTGGCGGTGTAGGTGTGGATCGCACGCAGAAAACCAATCTGGCCGACCAGATCGTTGCGTATTTTAACGCCCACGACGATTTTAAACTGGCCATCACCCCGGAAGGAACACGTAAGTACAGCCCCAAATGGCGTTCGGGATTTTGGTATATGGCTAAAGGAGCTGATGTGCCGGTAGTGCCGGCAGTGATGGATTATGGCACTAAGACGGTCACTTTTCACCCGCCCTTTAAATTAACCGACAGTAAAGAAGCAGATATTGAAGGATTAAAAGCGATATTCGGAAAAGCGAAGGGGAAAAATCCGGAGAAAGGAGTAATACCAGTGTAACTTTTAAAAGTGCGGGATAAAAAGCCCGTCCGAACAGGAAGAAAAATGTTTAACTGTATGTTTTGGATGTTAAAATGGTATAACGTGTGTGGATGATGTTGGCGAGAACCCACAACAACAACCTGGAGACGTGTCCCCCTTTGGAGGCCCGCCCGACCGAGTCATTCGGGCGGGGGGACAGATTTTGTCCGCATTCCGCCATAGTGGAAAAGGCTACAAAATCAAGGGGGAGGAAACGATTCCATAGTATTTAATTCCACTACAGCAAAGGCTTATGCGGATATTATACCAGTGTAACTTTTAAGATGTAGCATAGTTGCTATAAATATTCAATCCTTTCGGGATTTATTCACTGACGACTACATCAGTTTAACTTTTAAGAGTGCAGCATAAATACCCATCCGGACAGGAAGAAAAATGTTTAACTGTAAGTTTTGGATGTTAGATGGAATAGTAAAGTGACAAAAAAAGAAGGGCTGCGGACACTTCAAACCGCAGCCCTGTGTGGGGATAAATTCTCCAAACCCAAGGTTATCCCCTAACCCAAGTATGATTTTAGCTTGGCCATATTTTCCGACCTCCTTAATATCTTTAACGCTTTATCCTTCTTCTGTCGTACGTTAGAGGTAGAAATTCCTAACTTTTCGCTTATATCGTTGATCGTATATGGAAATTCTCCCTCCAAACCAAAGTACATTTTAATGATTTTGGCCTCCTTTTCGTCCATCTTTTTAAGCAAGGCGGTAATCTCAGAGTTTAAACTTTCAATGATTAACTCGTCCTGCGGATCAGGAGCATTAGGGTCTTCCATTACTTCGGCCATGGTGCTGCTGTCATCACTTGTATTTAACGCCGAATCTATACTCAATTCTTTGCTGTTGATATTCAGCAATTCACGAACTTCCCTGATGTTTTTATTCAGCAAAACGGCAATTTCTTCAATGGATGCCGTACGCTCTGTCTCCTGCTCAATTTTGGCTTTCGCTTCAGCCAGCCGACGTGCTTCCAAAGATCGATTGGAAGGAACACGTATTTTTCTCGATTTATCAGATATAGCCTTCAAAATAGCCTGTCTGATCCACCAAACTGCATACGAGATAAACTTAAAGCCCCTTGATTCGTCAAATCTGTTAGCCGCTTCAATTAAACCCAGATTTCCTTCATTAATTAGATCTTCAAGTTCCAGGCCATGGTTTTGATACTGCTTGGCCACGCTTATTACAAACCGAAGGTTGGCTCTAACCAATTTATCCGCAGCGTGTTTATCACCGGAACGCACCTTTTTTGCCAAAGCTACCTCTTCCTCAGGAGTGATCATATCCTCCTTTGCAACCTCTCTCAGATAAGCTTCTATACTCTTACCATTCCGGTTGGTAATTTGTTGTGTTATTTTTAAATTTCTCATTCGCTTAAGTTCAGTTCTTTGGAACTATATTCATAAATACGTATAAACGACTGATTTAGTTTCAAATAACTCAAAAAATTTTGCGATATTTGCACATTCTTTTTTCGCTCACCTTCAGGTCCACACACAATTCAATTTCAAATAGTTTTAATTCATTCGTCGTTAAAATGATAAATTCCTGACTTGAAAAAGTATTTTTGAACGATGTTTAAAAGCATATATAAGCTTGTAATACTTGTCGTGCTTGCGCTTCCGTTTGTTACAAATGCGCAAAGTGAAAAGGAACAGACCATGCTGTGGCGCGTATCGGGCAAAGGCCTGGAGGGTCGCTCATATTTGTTTGGTACTTTTCCGGCAAAAGATTCTGCCTTTTTTAGATTCCCAAATTCTTTTTGGAAATTTTTTGATCAAACAGATGTAGTCGTAATTCACGATGATCTTGGGAGAACAAGAACAAATGACTTACGAACGGCATCTTTTAAGAATTTGGATAACTACTATCAGGTATTGCCTGATGAATACATAGGTCAAATAGCCAATCAAAGGGCAAAACCCGTGATATACCTTGATTCTAAACTTAATTACCATCATACAACGTCATCAATAGCTGAAGGTGATATGCGTAAATTAATCGCCGATGCCGAACAGAATGGTTCTGGTTATTTGATTGACGAACTAAAGCGGAATTATTTAAGCGGCAGGTTTGAGGAATTAAGCAGGATAAGAAAAAAATTAGACGTGCCTGAAACCGTATATTACAGATACGTTGGAGAAAACAACTACGCCATTCTAAGTGATCTGGTAGCAAAAATGCAGCTTCAGCCTTCTTTAATTGCGCTTGATGCGATTCATTTGGGCGGACAGGAAGGTTTGATCTCACTTTTACGAGCACGAGGCTTCACTTTAAAGCCCATAGATGTTCCCTTTTATAAACAAATGGAAGCCATGCTATCGGTTCAGTGGCAACCCGTGGTAACAGCAGAGGGTGAACCGACAAAAAGACCCTTACGACCGACTGCCGGTAATAGAGAGAATGTAAACTCTGGAACGGAGGATACTGCTGACTTAACACCCGTTTCGCTCGATCTTCCTATGGATTTAATGAATCTTGAGCAGTGGTCAACTTATTATTATTACGATAGTACCCTATATTTTATGCTTCCCGGAAAACCTAAACAGGCTGAGGTGCGCAATGAGGAAACATACAATTATAACTACGGTGGCCTGGAGTATTCGGTGGCTGTTAAATATTTAGATGATGATACAGGAAAAATCAGCGATGAGGTGGAACGACTGATGATACGGAACGGCGGGCAGCTTGTGCTTAATAAGAATGCCACTGTCAACGGCCTAAAGGCGAATAACATTGAATTGGTTTATAGAGAGAATATTCTCTCAAAGCATACGCTGATACGTGCCGGAGATTATCAATATACAGCATCTGTGAAAGGTCCTGCGCCACAGATATTTACACCAATGGCATCGGCCTTTTTAAACTCTTTCACGGTTATTTCTTACAACGAAACGGAGAGCGATTTGGGTGCCTTGCCTGAAATTGCTGCCGCTCCTGTATGGACTGTAGTTTCACAAAGAAACCTATCTCTTAACCTGCCGGACAGGGCCGAAGAGTTTACAGAAAAAATGGATGACGGAGCCTCGATACAAGCTTATAAAATTGCCCGATCGCCGGGAGGCAATGCTTATGTAGTGGCCATTAGCCAAACCAAGGTGGCAGATAAATTCAGGTTGTTTAATACATCAATTAACAAAGGCCTTACTCATATTGGCGGAGTAATTGAAAACAGCACGGTTTTGCCGGTTGAAAAACCATATTTCGCCGAGTATGAGGTGCGCGATGCCTTGGACAACCGGTACCGGATGATCTACTTAACGGATGGCAGCTACTTCTATCAGGTTTTGGTAAAAGGAAGTAAAAAGTCTGTTCGCAATAGCGAAGCTAATACTGTGGTTAATTCAATTATATTTAACTTTTTGCCTTAAATGGCCCTTATTTTACCTGTTAATGGCTTATTGCCGATTATAGGCCGTAATTGCTTTTTGGCCCCTAACGCCACTATTGTAGGAGATGTTACTTTGGGTGAGCAATGTTCGGTTTGGTTCAATACCGTAATTCGTGGTGATGTAAACTCCATTATAATCGGCGACCGGGTGAACATTCAGGATGGTACAGTTATCCATTGCACCTATAAGAAAACTAAAACTACCATAGGAAATGATGTATCTATAGGACACAACGCCATAATACACGGCTGTACGATTGAAGATGAAGCTATGGTTGGTATGGGGGCTATTGTAATGGATAGAGCCATTGTGCAAAGGCACGCAATGGTGGCTGCAGGAGCAGTAGTGCTTGAAAATCAAATAGTTGAAACAGGGTTTATTTACGCCGGTGTACCGGCGAAAAAGCTTAAAAAGTTAGGTGCTGATCAGCAAGAATTCTTTATAAAAAGAACCGCCAAAAACTATATAAAGTATGCTTCGTGGTTTGACGGACAATTACACCGTGAGTAATTTGTAAATGCCCAAAGCCAATTAATTATTCGTGGCCAATATTTTGGCCAGATTATACCTGTTTCCTGTTTTGTGCAATGGGACACCCACTCCTAAATTTTTAGGTTAAGTAATTGTATTTGGAGTTGGTCAGGTTGCAATATTTTGGTTTTCACTTTCCTTGATTTGGGTAGTGTGTATTGCAACTGCCTTATTTCTTTAATGCTTTCTATAACCTTTGATGCACTTACTTCTATCTTGTTGTTGACCAATAATCTCTCTAATTCTTTATAAATAGCATAGGCAACAAAACAAATACAGATGTGAGCTTCAATTCTATTCTTTAAACGATGATAAATAGGACGTATTCGTAAATCGGTCTTTGAGATGCGAAAGGCCTTCTCAATTTGCCACAAGTGGCTGTAATTACTTATTACTTTATGTTTAGACAACCTTGTATTGGTGATGTAGCCTTTTAAACCATCCCATTTTGCATCACCGTTAAACTTGTTGTAATCAATGCGCACATTCATAGTGCCGGATAATTTCAAATACTTGTTGTATCCTCTATTATTGATATGACTTTTGGTTAACCTACCGGACTGTACACGTTTTTCTAACCGTTTCAATCCTTTTTCACGGTTTAACCGGTCTTTGTTGGCTCGCTTTTTCGAATAGCTGACAATAAGCCTTCCGTTTTTTGTCTTGAGTTCTCTGGGCTTATCTTGTTGTACATTAAATGATAGTATCTTTTTTTGGCTCTCTTGGCTTTCATTCTTTAGCCTGCCACCTAAAATATATTTGTAACCCTGTTGATCTAAGGCATCTATGTTTGATTGAGATAACATCGCTGAATCGGCTACAATGATTGGTTTGTCGATCGAAAATCTCTTTTGAAAGGCCTTTAAAACAGGGATAAGTGTTTTGGTCTCAGAGGTATTGCCTTCAAATAGTTGATAACCTATCGGATAGCCATGACTGCTTACAAGCAAACCAATTAGTAGCTGTGGGTGTTGGTGCTTGCCATCTTTGTTATAACCTATGATCCTAAAGTCATCCTCGGTGGAAGCTTCAAAATACAAAGAGGATATATCGTAGAAAACAACACCTATTTTTCCTCGAAGAACTTTCTTGGTATGCCCAAAGCAAATTTGTTCTACTTGAGGTTGAATGGAATTGCTCAACTCATCTAAATAGCGATAAATCGAATAAACACTTACATCTATATGCATGTGCCTGCGGAAGTAATCTACTGTTTTTAATTTACTGCCTGGATAGACTAATCGACTTAATACCAAGGATTTAAAATAATTGGGACACCCATCTAAAGGAAAACCCATTTTTTCATAAATGTTTCCAAAAATGATCTCGGGGCCAATCACTCGTAAATCATTGTTGACAATACCGTTTACAAAGTTTTCTATAACCAGGTCTTCCGGCTCCACAAAAAGTGATTGTAAGCCCTTAAGCCTTTGTAACTCTATGTTTGCCAGTTGAGCAAGAAGTTCCTCCTCACGCATTGTTTGGGCACAACCTACAGTTTTAATCAATTCATATTTTCCCCTCGCTTTCGAGATAATTTGGATGCTTACGCTTCCACTTTTATTCTTCTTTTTGCGAACAAACACAGCCTAAAAATACCACGGGACACCCAAATTGCACAAACTTTACACCTTAACTCATTGATAATCAACGTCTGTTAATTTAAGCGAATACCTCGCGCACAAAACAGGAGGGTTTATTTACGCCGGTGTACCGGCGAAAAAGCTTAAAAAGTTAGGTGCTGATCAGCAAGAATTCTTTATAAAAAGAACCGCCAAAAACTATATAAAGTATGCTTCGTGGTTTGACGGACAATTACACCGTGAGTAATTTGTAAATGCCCAAAGCCAATTAATTATTCGTGGCCAATATTTTGGCCAGATTATACCTGTTTAACTTTTAAAATGTAGCATAAAAAACCCGTCCTAACCCCGTACGTAAGGGGTTCACCCGGGCAGGCTAGAAGAAAAATGTTTAACTGTAAGTTTTGGATGTTAGATGGTTTACACACCCCGATTTGTCATCAGCTCATGCTTCGCTGGACAAATCTCCCCGCCCGAATGACTCGGTCGGGCGGGCCCTCTCAAGAGGGGAATAAAATAACCCTCCGTCAACTTGCGGAAGGTTTATATAACGTTGGTGACCCGACCAAGTCAAATTTTCGGGCAAGTCCAATCAGGAGTTTATTCGGGCAAGCAGGAAGAACAATTTTAAAAGTGTTATTTGAAAGTTAACATGGTCTGACAATCATTCCCTTTCTTACTTTTCTTCGATATTTTGGTTTTTATAACCCTGAAAGGGTTACATGTTTATAATGGATTTTGCATGGGTAAAATGCGACCCCGACGGGGTCGAATAAAACTTGCAACCGTTGCTATAAATATTCAATCCCTTCGGGGTTTATTCACAGACGGCTACACCAGTTTAACTTTTAAAAGTGCGGGATAAAAAGCCCGTCCGAACCCCGTATCCGTGCAGGCAGGAAGAACAATGTTTAACCGTATGTTTTAAGTTAATTTATCAGCGAAAATCTGCGAGATCTGCGGGCTATAACTTCCCGCTGATTTGGAAGATAACCGCAGATAGCCTTTGACAACATAAGAGTTTTGCAGAACCCTTTTCGCAGAGAAGTTGAAAAAATCTCCTTAAATAGGTAAACAATTCTCCAAATTCATCCTCTCTGAAAACCGGCACCCTTGCTACAAGTCTTTAGGCTGAGTTATCTCCGGTGCTATTCTTGTTTCCTTTTTCTTCATTAACTATCCCTTTATTTCCAATTCCGTAACCTCGGTTACGAAACCTCCCGATTTTTCACTCTAACTTTGCCCCAAACAACTTATTATGCATATTGAACAGATCTATACCGGATGTTTGGCGCAAGGTGCTTACTACATCCACTCAAAGGGAGAAGCGGCCATTATTGATCCCCTTCGTGAGGTACAGCCATATATTGACCGAGCTGAAAAAGACAATGTGAACATCAAATACATTTTTGAAACACATTTTCATGCCGATTTTGTGAGTGGCCACGTTGATCTTTCAAAGAAAACAGGCGCACCTATTGTTTACGGTCCAACCACCATGGAAACCGGCTTTGATAAAATTGTAGGTGAAGACGGGCAGGAATTTAAAATAGGTGACGTAACCGTAAAACTTATTCATACGCCCGGCCACACTATGGAAAGCAGTTGCTATTTGCTTATTGATGAAAACGGAAGAGAGCACGGCCTTTTCACCGGAGACACACTGTTTATCGGTGATGTGGGCCGGCCGGATCTTGCGCAAAAAGTAATTGCAGAACTCACTCAGGAGAAATTAGCTGCACATTTATACGATTCGCTTCGTAATAAAATTATGCCATTGCCAGATCATTTGATCATTTATCCTGCGCACGGAGCGGGCTCAGCTTGTGGCAAAAATATGAGTGAAGAAACAACGGATACTTTGGGCCACCAAAAACAGTTTAATTATGCGTTACAGGAGATGTCAAAAGATGAGTTTATTGAAGCGGTTTTAGATGGCTTAACGCCGCCTCCGGGTTACTTCCCTCAGAACGTACTGCTAAACATCAAAGGTTATGACAGCATTGACGAGGTGGTAAAGAGAGGAACAAAGGCTCTTGCCGTTGACGAGTTTGAAGCCGTTGCCGATGATCACATCTTACTCCTTGACACAAGACATCAACAAACGTTCAATAAAGGTTTTGTGCCCGGATCTATCAATATTGGTGTTGAAGGTAGTTTCGCCCCTTGGGTTGGCACCCTTATCCCTTCGGTAGAGCAACAAATACTTTTGATTGCCGATGAAGGAAAGGAAGAAGAAGTGGTGACCCGCCTTGCCAGGGTAGGTTATGATAATGTGCTGGGATATTTAAAAGGCGGTTTTGAAGCCTGGAAAAATGCTGGAAAGGATGTGGAGACCATTAAATCTATTTCGGCCGAAGAGTTGGCGGGTTTGACAGAGAAAGGAGATGTGAATATTTTGGATGTGCGCAAAGCCAGCGAGTATAACAGCGAACATATAAAAGGAGCAGAAAATGTTTCGTTAGATTACATTAACGAAAACATGGCATCCATTGACCAAAATAAAACGTACCACGTGCACTGTAAAAGCGGTTACAGGTCTATGGTGTTTACATCAATTTTGCGGGCAAGGGGATTTGACAATCTGATAGATGTTGCAGGTGGGATTAACGCCATCAAAGAAACAGGAGCCTTCGATTTAACGGAATATGTTGAGCCGAAGACTATGCTTTGAACACTTTTCGGAATAGACTAAAAGTAGGCGAATAGCTCATACCATTTCGCTTTGAACATCTTCCTTTTTAAAATGAAGTAGCCTAAAGTTTCTGCTTTTCGCTGCAAATTTGCCTTTCGTGCCCACTATTCGCTTATTCTTCAGTTCATGGCCGGGGCGTGCACTTCAAAATGAGCATCAATTGGGCACAAAATGCTCAAATAAAAACTATAGACAAGTCCAATAAAAAATTATTTAGGACAGGATTGATAATATAACTATTTTAGACATCTGAAATACCCGAATTATGAAACACTATGTAAAATTCCTTATTGCGCTTAGCACTTCCTTAATATTGATTGGTTGTCCGGTTAAGCCTAAACCAGATGACGGCAAAACAGAAGATGAAAGAAAGCCGGAAGTATTTGACAAAGACCTGGAAGCACATCTTAATCAAAACGAGGATATCCCTTATGACGTAGATGAAAATGGTACTCCGATTGATAAATACAGCCTTATTGTATCTTTTAAAGAAAACGTGAATACAAAGGATATTGAAAGGTTGAAAGCGAAATATGGTGTTATTAATACGAAAAGCTGTTATTGTGTGAAAGATGCAGCCGAGTTGTGGGAGTTTGATCCGGCAGATGTGAATGGCACAGGCGGAATAGAGGAAAAACATAAGGGAATTATTGGTGAGTCTGAACCGGAAAGTGTAGAGTTTAACCTTAAGGTGCCATTATTCCTTGGCGATAGGATTGGAGATTATAGCGAACCGAATGACCAGCAAGTTGACCAAACGGCCATTTATACCAAAGAAAGACCTTTGGTTGCGGTTATTGACTCGGGGTTCGATTTCGATATTAATTATAACAGTGCCGGTTTTGTTGAACCCGTGAAATTAGCCGGTGGTTTAGACTGTAATGGAAGCAGCCTTGATTTTGGTATTGATATGGTTAATCGTGATCTTATGGCCGATGACCGGGTTGCCCATGGAACGCATGTAACGGGCATTATTGGGCAAAAGGCAACAAATGTGCCTTATGCCGTATTACCGATTAAAGTTTTTGACAGGGAAGTAGGAGACCTGTTCGATATTTATTGCGGACTGGAATTTGCCGATCAAATGGGTGCAGATATTATTAATGCCAGTTTTGGCTGGTATAAATCAGATATAGGGCTTATGGAAAAAGTAATAAAAGGGATTACCGATAAGGGCAGCGTTATTGTATTCTCAGCCGGAAATCGAGGATCGGACAATGACGTGGATAAACATTATCCATCTGCTTATGGCCTTTCTTATGACAGCATTGTTTCCGTAGCGGGGTTAAATAAAGGCAGATCAGATCTGTTTACTGGCTCTAATTTTGGAAAAACAGAGGTAGATCTGGCAGAATCGGGTGAAGAGATAAGCAGTATTGTTCCTTCCCCTCCGGGCCAGGGTAATTTGGCTAATGGTACAGGAACATCTATGGCGGCAGCAGGTATTACAGGTTCTTTAATACAAATTATGGATACAGGGCTATTACCAGGACAGGCTTATTCCAAACTTATTGATCCTGCCAATATTAATCCGGTTACAAATTTGGCCGGAAAAGTAAGGTTGGAGGGAGAGTCTAACTTTTAAAAGTGTACAATAAAAAAAGAAAAACCTGGTATGGACGAAGAAGACTGAAGTTCAAGCGAGACCCATCTGAGGAACGGGCAGGAAGAACAATTTTTAAGTAGAAATGGTATTAACAGCACCTGTTAAATGGTATTAAGCCCATTTGGGGCTTAATCTTGGCAAAATTATTCTTTGAATAGAACGTGCTTGCGCTAACAAATGGGAAAAGCGTAGGTTATAGGAGATAATATTGATGCTAATTAGGCCATTGATAAGCAAATTTCTTACCTGGTTTAATTAGCTTCACGTTATAGTTTCATCCAAAGCATGACAAAGTTTATTGTCTTATTCATTTTTGTAATTACCTCCCAGTCCGGGCTTGGTCGGAATATAGATTCCCTTCTTAATGAATTGAATCAGGTTAAAAGTTCAGATAAATTAAACTTAGATCAAAAAATTGAGTTCTATTTAAAGAGGGCCGAAACATTTTGGAGCCATGGGGATTCGGCAGAAACCGCTTTAATATATCATGAGGTGGCTAAACTATTTGCAAAAAAAAGGGAGTACTTAAAGACACTTGATTTTACCTCAAAAGCTGCAAACTTAAGAAATGAATTAAGCGATACCATCGGCTATCGTAAAAGCCTTTTTAACATTGGGTACTATAACCTTAAAATGAATCAGCACGCTCTGGCCATTAACGCGTTTAAAAATATTGTAATACAAAATAAGGCTGACGACACGCATCTTAAAGCTTTGAATGAACTGGCCATTATATATATGACTTTAGGCGACTATGATTTAGCTAACAGTTATCTAAACGAGCTCGAACAATTTTTGAATTTAACGGATAACCTCCAAATAATTGAGCATTATTGGTTAAATCGAGCGCATATAGTGTACTTGCTAAAAGATGGAGTCAAAGCAAGTCAACTCATTGAAAGTTATGATAAATTAAGTCAGGAGCATTCAAGATACTTTATCGAAGGGGAAGCCGCATACAACTTAGCTCTTAATTTACAGGCATTAGGTCGTACCAGAGAGGCCATTAGTTCCTATATCAAAAGCATAGAAACGTTTCAGGACTATGGCGTGGAATGGTACGTGGGCCCCGCCTATTCAACCATTGGAGTTTGCTATAAAAAGTTAAACAATTACAAATTAGCCCATACCTATTTAGACAAGGCATTGAAAAATTCTGTCAACATCTATGATAAATCCGTCGTGTACGATAACCTGGGAGACCTTTACTTAGCCCAAATCCAATATAAAAAGGCCTATGAAAGTTATGACAAAGCCATAGCCTTACTTTTAACATCGTACGACCTTACGGAAAACAGCCGGTTTGAAGAGTTATCACCGGTTAAGATTGATTACCTCCTTTATAAATCAGATAAAGCCAATGCCTTACTGGAAGGTTATAAGGCCACAGGAAACGAGATATGGTTGAACGAAGCGGCTGAAATTTATGCAGAAGCAGATAAACTGATTGATGATATTAAGCGCAACCACAAAGAGGCCGCCAGCAAACTCTTTTGGCGTGAAAAGGTTAAGCCCTTATACAACAATGCGCTGGAAGCGGCATACGAACTTGGCGATAAAGAGCAGGCATTCTATTACTTTGAAAAAAGTAAGGCCGTTCTCCTGTTAGATGAGCTGCTGGATAATATCTCTCGAGATCGTAGTGGTCTATCCCAGCACTTGCTTGACCAGGAGTTCTCTCTCAAACAACAAATCGTTGATCTTGAAGTGGCCTCTGTGGAAGCAGAAAATGAAGGCGAAAAAGACTCTTTGAAATCCCTAATAACAAGTAAAAAAATTGAGTTCGATCAATTTTTGACAACCTTGGAAGACAAACATCCGGAGTACGTACGCGGGAGGTATCAAACAAAGGTTAAATCGAGAGAAGAAATCACTTCGAAATTTCTAAAAGCCAATACCAGCTTAGTTAATTTTATATGGACGGACTCGTCCGTTTACAGGCTATACTTAGATAAAGAGCATTATTTTGTCGATCAACTGCCCGTGGATTTCGAGTTCCGGAAGTCGCTTGAAAAGTTCCTGGCGGCTACGAGATCTCCGTTCGGCGATCGAACGGCATTGTCAGATTTCAACGAATTGTCGGCCGGTCTGTATAAGGCTTTATTCAACGGTATATCAGAGTATTTGCAGGAGAGCATAATTGTTCTGCCCGATGGTTATTTAAACTACATACCTTTTGATGCTTTAATCTCAGGGAATGGAAGGGTAATGATCTCTGATCATACTATAAGCTATGGTTTTTCGGCCAGTACATATTTCAACCCAACACCTAACAAACGCTACAAAAGTGCTATGGGATTCGCCCCGGAAACATACGCTGGCAATGAATTAGCCGAATTAAGCTTTTCGTCGCAGGAATTGGCGGCACTTAAGCCCTTCCGCCCTAAAAACTTCAGCGATACTGCTGCAAATAAGAAAAACCTACTGTCTCAACTCACCGAAAAGGGTTTAATTCATATTTCATCTCATGCTACTGCCGGTGATTCTACTTATGACTATCCCTGGGTAGCCGCGCATGCTGAAAAGGTATTTCTGCCAGAGATATACAATCACAGTAACAATGCCGACCTGGTTGTACTGTCAGCCTGCGAAACCGTCCTCGGCAAGGAAGTGCAGGGAGAAGGTATAATAAGCCTGGCGCGTGCTTTCATACACAGCGGTGCACAAAGCGTTATGGCCAGCCTTTGGAAAGTGAACGAGCAAAGCACATCGGAGATAGTTGAGAATTTCTACGGTTACCTAAAGAAAGGCGAAACCAAGGCACAAGCACTTAGAAAAGCTAAACTCGACTTTACAGAGACCAATCCGACAGAAGCTCAGTCACCTTATTACTGGGCTGGCTTAGTATATATTGGGGAAGATGAGAAGCTAAATATGAAGCGAAGATCAAACACCTGGAAATACCTTTTGGCCGGCGGGGCATTAGGCTTGTTTTTGTTGTTTGGACTTAGAGGGAGTAGAAGGAAAAAAGCGTAACGTCAGCGAGACAGGAGCATCACTGCGTTCGTGTTTGGTCGTTCCGACCACACGAGTGCCAAATTGTTGGCTGCTTGTTTTTATTCTTTTACATTTCCTTTTTCATCGAGTTCAAGGAAAGGGTTAAAAGCAATTTCCCATAAATTTCCGTCCAAGTCCGATACGTAACTACTATATCCTCCCCAATTCGCTTTTTGTGGCTCTTTTATTATTTCAACCCCCTTCGCTCTTAATTCCCATATTATTCGGTCAACTTCTTTTTCAGATTTGGTGTTGTAAGCCAAGGTAAAACTTTTAAATCCCTTTCCATTAGAATTAACATTTGCGTCTTCCGCTAACTCAATTCTGTCATAAAGAGCGATTTGAATTCCATTTAAAGTGAAGAACGAGATATAATCATTACTTGATTTAGATTTTTTCCAACCGAATTTGGATTCATAAAATTCAGTCGATTTTTTTAAATCCGAAACTCCTAAAGTGATTATTGTCAATCTTTGTTCCATTCCTTTTTTCAACTTGGCGCCAACGTGAGCCCTTACAAAAGCTCCTTATGGTCAATTTTTTATTTGTCTAAGTTAGTTAAGCAAAATTTTACTTTACGGTTTGAGATAAGTGGATGAAAAAACCGTCACCGCTGTATAGGGGCAACACCTTCGCTCCAACCACACTGTATAGTCCAAAATATTTTATACCAGTTAAACTTTTAAAAGTGCAGAATAAAAAACAGGGGTTTTTGGTTAAGACAAAGAAGAAAATTAAAGTATAGCCCGTAGCTATAGTTTCATTTTATGATGAAGTATTAGCCAAACCCGCCTACGGAACGGGCAGGAAGAACAATTTTTAACTGCGCAAATTGAATGTTAAAATGGTATTAAAGTAAGTTTTTCTTTTATCAAGGTAAAAAACGCTGACATCCCGAAACTTCTGGACGGCGAGCCTTTTTAACGACGATAGAAGGAAAAAGAAACGAAATATAGGATTATTTTGCATGTCCCTTTGGTATAACATAGCAACTCAGGATAACACTTTCCCTTCCAATTGAACTTCTATTCAAATCCCAATGATGAATGATCAAATTAGTGCAAAAGTGTTTAGAACAGTAGTGGTAAATGAACAAGGTGTTTTTCGCTTTTTAAAAGTTAGTTCCAAAAACGAAAATCTTCAACTTATATCCATGGCCATTATTTCGGCACTGATTAAAAGTTATAGCCCAAATTTAAACTGACTATGCCTAAATCATTGAACCCCAAAAGTGGGGATTTTCCTGTTTTCATTTTTGGGGCATCCGGCAACTTTTTTGAGCTTTTCTTCTTCGCCACCCTGAGCCTGACGAAGACGTCACCCTGAGCCTGACGAAGGGTGTGACGTCACTCCTCTTGATCGAAAAACTTGCAGGTCTCATAGTTCGACAGGCTCACTATGACGTAGTACCCGAAATGACATAGTACTCGAATCATTAACGCCTTGCCAACATGTATGGTTATGTTTTTTAAATTTGACGGCTTTCTTCTTTAGTAAAGGTTGCCGTTGTTTGGATATCTTTATCAAAATGCACATCAACCTGTGGGAACGGAATGGTTACTCCGGCCTCACGGAAGGCATCGTCAATAGCAAACCGAATGTCGCTTTTTACCTTTTCTGTCTGAAGGAAGTGTTTACTCCAGAAAAACAACTGAAAAGCCAGACCATGCTGACCAAAATCGGTAAACCAAACCGTAGGGGCCGGTTTCCCCAAAACCAGTTCGTGTCCATTGGCGCACTGTATTAATAACTCTTTTACCTTTTGAACATCACTGCCATAAGCCACCGACACCGGCACGGTAAAACGAGCCAGGCCATGATTAGCCGACCAGTTGATCACATTTTCACTAATGAGTTTTGAGTTGGGAATAATAATGGAAATATTATCTAACGTACGCACGGTTGATGTTCGAAGCCCGATATGATCTACCTTGCCTACAACACCATCAATATCGACTATATCATTGACTTCAACCTTTCTGTCAAACAGCAGGATAAAACCCGACATAAGATCAAAAAACAATTGCTGAAGCCCGATACCAACACCCACCAAAAGAGCCGCTGAACCAAGAATCAGGCTTTGAAGAGGAAGTCCGAGAACCTGAAGGGCAATCACAATTCCGGTAAAATAAATTATATACTTGGCTATCTGTAATACAGCATGTCTCTTACCGGGTTCAACATTGCGCTTAGAAACAGCCGCCGATAATATCTTTTTGGCAATACGTGCAAGCACCCACGTTAAAACAAGGGTAACAAGAAACAGAAAAAAGGATAACATCGAAATGTTATTGTCTCCAAGTTCAATGGACTTTTCTAAAAACTCTTTTAGGCTGTTCACAAAATTGAATTAGCGCAAAAATAAATATTCGAGAATTAGCAGAGCACTAAATGGGACAGACTAATTAGCTACATCGCTATAAAACTTAATTCGAACGAGTTCAATCTCTTCATAAGAAATACCTTCCTCCTCCAATTCTTCTACAGCCGCATCAATATCAAGGTTTTCCGATTCGCTGAAGTAGTCCATTATCTCCTCAATGACATCGTCGTCTATTTGCTCATTTAAATGATAATCTATGTTCAGTTTGGTTCCAGAGGCAATAATTGCAACCAACTCCTCCAACAATTCTTCATGTTTTAATCCAAGGTTACGTTCAATTTCTTCCAGGGGCAACTTTTTGTCTATCTGCTGTATGATCTTGATCTTGTTTCCTCCCTTTTTTGCCGATGATTTAACTATAAAATCACTTGGCCGGTCAATGTCGTTCTCGTCAACATAGTCGGCAATTAATTCGATAAAAGGCTTACCGTATTTTTGGGCTTTTCCCATAGAAACTCCAGTGATATTGGCCATTTCTTCCATAGTTATTGGATACTGGGTAGCCATATCGTTAATAGATGTTTCCAGGAAAATAATGGCCGGGGGCAACTTGTTTTCTTTGGCAATCCTTTTCCTGAGGTCTAAAAGTTCTTTCACCAAATTCTGGTCTAAGGCCACTGTTTTTGCCGCCACAACTACCCCGTCATCGGCATTGTCGTAATTATGATTTACGGTAATGGGCAGCTCATCTTTATCTTTTATAAAAGCCCGACTTTTATCGTTCAGTTTAATTATTCCATACTTTTCAATGTCTTTGGTAACTATATTTTCAAGTAACATGGAGCGTAATACACTATTCCAGTAGGTGGCATCTTTTTCCTTTCCACTACCAAAAGCCTTTGCTTTATCGTGCTTATAAAGCTTAATTTGTTGGTTGGCTTTGCCTGTTAGCACATCAACAAGGTATGGGATGGTGTAATTCTCTTTTAACTCTTCAATGGCTTTAAGAGCCAATAGCGCATCTTTGCGCACATTAATCCTCTCTTTCGGATTTTTACAATTATCGCAATGTCCGCACCCCCCCTCTGGGGTTTCGTACTGTTCACCAAAGTAGTGGAGTAAAAACTTTCGCCTGCATCGTGTCGATTCGGCGTAAGCCACAACCTCCATTAAATGTTGCCCTGCTACCTCTTTTTCGGCTACGGGCTTGTCTTTTAAGAATTTCTCTAACTTGTTAATGTCTTTATAGCTAAAGAACGATAAACAAGTTCCGTCCAAACCGTCACGTCCGCCACGCCCGGTTTCCTGATAATAGTTTTCTAAGCTTTTAGGTATATCATAGTGAATTACAAAGCGTACGTCGGGTTTGTCAATGCCCATTCCGAAAGCGATAGTAGCACAAATAACATCAATATCATCCATCAAAAAACCATCCTGCACGTTAGCCCTCAAGCCTCCTTCTAATCCTGCATGATATGCGGCAGCCGAAACATCGTTGGCCAGCAGCACTTCGGCAAGTTCTTCGGTTGTTTTTCTGTTTAGCGCGTAAATAATGCCCGATTCTCCACTGTGTTGTTTTACAAACTTCACAAGTTGTTTTATCACATCTTCCTTTTTATGCTTGGGCCGTACTTCGTAGTGCAGGTTATCGCGCAAAAAGGAATCGATAAACACCTCCGCTTCCTTCATATTGAGCGTTTTAAGGATATCGCTTTGTACTTTAGGAGTTGCGGTAGCTGTTAAGGCAATAATAGGCACTTTATGATCTATGGCGTTAACCATTTCTTTTATACGCCGGTACTCCGGTCTAAAGTCATGGCCCCACTCCGAAATACAGTGAGCCTCATCAACCGCCACAAAACTTATGTTTTCATTTTTAAAGAAGGTTATAGTTTCGTCTTTAACCAAAGTTTCGGGAGCTACATATAGTATTTTACACCTACCTGCACTAATATCTTCTTTTACCTGCTTCACCTGCTTCCGGGACAAAGAAGAATTCATTACATGCGCAATACTGTCTTCAGCATGATATGATCTTAACTGATCTACTTGATTCTTCATTAACGCAATTAGCGGAGATATAACAATGGCTGTGCCTTCACTCAAAAGTGCCGGCAACTGATAGCACAACGATTTACCACCACCTGTTGGCATTATAACAAATGTATTTTTACCTGAAAGCAGGGCATGGATGATCTCACCCTGTTTACCTTTAAAGGTATCGTAGCCAAAGTATTGCTTTAAGGCATCTTCATACCTTTCTGTAATTACTTCCATTGATAGAATATTGAGAAAGAAGTTGTTTTCTACAGTTACTAATATAATAAACTTAGAGAGAATGATTTCACTTATCTTACCGTGCCTTTCTAAACAAAAATTGCACCATATTTGTGCATCAATTTACCAAAATGACCGAGAAGGTTTATGTGGCCATAATGGCCGGTGGTGTTGGAAGCCGCTTTTGGCCATATAGCAAAACAGACAGACCCAAACAGTTTCTGGATATACTTGGGCTTGGCAAGACGCTGTTACAGCTTACTTACGAGCGTTTCGCCAGAATATTTCCGCCGGAAGACATTTTTGTTGTGACTAATGAAAGTTATACCAATTTGGTTAAAAAGCAGATCCCCGCGCTTAAAAAAAGCCATATAATTGGCGAACCCATGCGCAAAAACACTGCTCCGTGTATCGGTTTTACAGCCTGGCGTATGGCAAAAAAAGACCCGCATGGCTTAATGGTGGTGGCCCCTGCCGATCACATGATTCTGGAAACCGATATTTTTGAGAAAAATTTGAAAGAAGCAGTTGAATTTGCCAACCACCTCGACTCCCTGGTCACCCTCGGAATTCAACCTACTAGACCTGACACGGGCTATGGCTATATTCAGTATTTGAGCGAAGGCGAAGGCCCCGTTAAACGGGTTAAAACATTTACCGAAAAGCCGAATAAAGAATTGGCCGAACAATTTATTCAAAGCGGCGATTTTCTGTGGAATTCGGGAATTTTCATTTGGTCTTTGGCCAGTATAAAAGCTGCTTTCAATAAATATATGAGCGATGAAGCCGAAATATTTGAGGGTGGACAGAAATATTACAACGGATTAAGAGAAAAAAAGTTTATGCGTGAAGCATTCAGACTTTGCCCCAGTATTTCTATAGATTATGGCATTATGGAACGGGCCGAAAACGTTTTTGTGGTTCCGTCATCATTTAACTGGTGCGATCTCGGAACCTGGGCATCGCTTTATGCCAATCAGGTTAAGGACGAAAACGGAAATGTGATAAAGCATGAGCAAAGCCTGATGCAAAATACCAAAGAATGCATAGTTTATTCTGAAAATGAAAAAAAACTGATAGTTCTTCAAGATGTAAATGACCTAATAGTTGTTGACACGGATGATACACTACTAATAAGCAACCGGGCCAGCGAGCAAAAGGTGAAACACACCGTAAATGAGTTGGCCGTAAAAGGCTTAGACAAATATTTGTGACAGAAGAACTACAAATACACAGGCCCGAATGGGCTAAAGTTAAGGAGTACATTAAGCAACGATTTGGAGAATATCCTTCACTCACATCGGCCTTGTTTGTGGTTGGATTAAACGAAATTGGCCTTGTAAATAAAAGTTTAACAAAAGAAGAAAAACAAGATGTAATACATGTGGCGGTTTGTGCTCTTTTGGCCCGTGAAGGGTACTACGAGCAAGTTGGAAAAGATAGTGATGGATGGCCGCACTACAAAGCCAAAGAAAGCGTTAAAGAAATTGACATTAAGAATCAGGAAAATCTCCTGAAACACTACATTATTGAATACTTTACAGATCTTAAGTTGATATGATCAAATACATTATACTAATAGCCATATTTTCTATTTCCCTTACTTCATGTAAAAAAGATAAGGATGCCTATGTTAAAATAAGCACATCGTACGGCGATATAGTGGTGAAATTGCACAACGAAACACCAAAACACAAAGAGAATTTTCTTAAGCTCGTTGATGAACACTACTTTGACAGTTTACTTTTTCACCGGGTAATGGAAGGATTTATGATACAGGGCGGTGATCCCAATTCAAGAAATGCCAAACCCGGTCAAATGTTAGGTAATGGCGGCCCCGATTATCGTATCGATATGGAGGTAACCGATTCGTTATTTCACCGTAAAGGAGCTTTGGCAGCTGCCCGTGAACCGGACAATGTAAATCCGGAAAAACAATCTTCTGCCTCCCAGTTTTACTTAGTACAGGGTGAAGTGATCGACGATGACGCCATGTTTGAAAAGTGGGAACAATTGCGCACCAAAAGACCCTTTACGGAAAGTCAGAAACAAGTTTACAAAACCACTGGTGGCACACCGTTTTTAGACAATCAGTACACGGTTTTCGGACAGGTAGTTGATGGCATGGAGGTGATTGACAAAATTGCCGCGGTTAAAGTTGACCGTCGTAACCGGCCAAAAGAAGATGTACGCATGTTTATTACCCGCCTTAAAAAGTACAAACCAAGGAAGAAGGCCGGGAAGCTTTGATCAATTAATTATAGCAAGGCCTGGCAATACCTGGAGCACAAATTCCCTGTGCCTGTTTGTTTCAACAATTACGGCAAGCTTTTTGAGGCAATGTGCACGTGAATAAGACAAGTTTTAAATCAATCATTTTTGTCAAATTTGCCGCATGCGCATAGAAGCCGATCACGTGGTAATACGCGAATTTCCATCGCATTTGGAAAGCATTGAAGAGGTAGATCACTTTATTGGTCTGCTCCGAAAAAAATTCGACATCAAGGAAGAAATACTGTTCGATATGCGTTTGGTACTTACAGAGGCGGTAAACAATGCCATGATACACGGCAACTATCTGAATAATGAGAAAACCGTCATTCTTTCCTGTGTTCGGTTCGATAACCGCATCATCTTTACCATAAAAGATGAGGGCAGAGGTTTTAACCTTGGCGAATGTATGCAGGATCCTACCTGTGCCGAAAAAATAGAACAGCCCAATGGCCGTGGCTTATTTCTAATCCACCGTATTGCCGACCGCGTTACTTTTTTGGAAAAAGGAAGAGTAGTTGAAATTGAGTTTCATCTTTGATCTATGAGTAAGGTTAATTTCTTCTTTGAAGACGTTGATGCCTTCAAGCTGAATGAAGTTATTCCGAAATGGCTGGGAAAAGTGGCGAAAGACCAAAACAAATACATTAACACTATTAATTATGTTTTTTGTTCCGATGTGTATTTACTCGATATGAACATTAGATATTTAAACCACGATACCTATACCGATATATTAACATTTGACAACTCCGACAGCGAGTCACACATCGATGCCGATATCTTTATTAGCGTGGACAGGGTAAGAGAGAATGCCAAAGGCTTTAAAGAGAAATTTGAAACGGAATTGGCCCGTGTAATTGTACACGGCTTATTACATTTGTCGGGCTTTAACGACAAGGGCCCAGAGGCCAAAGCAAGCATGAGAAAAGCGGAGAATGAAAGTTTGATACTTTTGGGCAAGTTGGTTTCACGTGAAACCAACTTGCCCAAAAGTAAAACATCAAAAAACAAATGACAATTGTTCCACGTGGAACAATTTTAATTCTAAATGCATCAGGAATACGACATAATAGTTGTTGGAGGAGGGCACGCCGGTTGCGAAGCAGCAGCTGCTGCAGCCAACCTTGGCTCAAAGGTTTTGCTTATAACCATGAATATGCAAACCATTGCACAAATGAGTTGTAATCCGGCAATGGGCGGTGTGGCGAAAGGACAGATTGTGAGAGAGATTGATGCACTTGGAGGGTATAGTGGAATTGTTGCCGATGTTTCTCGTGTACAGTTCAGAATGCTCAACAAATCAAAAGGGCCGGCAATGTGGAGCCCCCGTACACAAAACGACCGGATGTTATTTGCCCGGGAGTGGAGAGAGCTGTTGGAAAAAACGCCTAACGTGGACTTTTGGCAGGAGATGGGTAAAGAGATCATTGTCGAAAATAATAGGGTAGTCGGTGTACGCACCGGACTTGGAATTGAAATTAAAGCAAAGGCCGTTGTCCTTACTAACGGAACTTTCTTAAACGGACTTATACATATTGGCGACAAACAGTTTGGTGGTGGTCGGATGGGCGAAAAGGCGGCAACCGGACTAACCGCTCAGTTGCAAAGTTTGGGCTTCACCAGTGGCCGAATGAAAACCGGCACCCCTCCCCGCGTTGACGGTCGGTCTCTAGACTATTCCAAAATGGAACGACAACCTGGCGATGAAAACCCCGCTCAATTCTCTTTTACGGAAATTGATCCTCCTCAAAAACAACTCGCCTGTCACATTACTTACACCAACCCGGCGGTTCATAATCTACTGGAAGAAGGTTTCGACCGTTCACCCATGTTTAACGGAAGAATTCGGGGAACCGGCCCGCGGTATTGCCCGTCCATTGAAGACAAAATTTCAAGATTTGCGGATAAAGACCGGCACCAGCTTTTTGTAGAGCCGGAAGGGTGGAATACTTGTGAGATTTATGTAAACGGGTTTTCCACCTCGCTCCCCGAAGAAGTTCAGTACAAAGCTCTTCGCCAGGTGCCGGGTTTTGAAAAAGCCAAAATGTTTCGTCCGGGATATGCTATCGAATATGATTACTTTCCTCCCACCCAGCTTATACCTACTTTGGAAACCAGGTATGTTCAAAATCTTTTCTTCGCCGGACAGATAAATGGCACCACAGGCTACGAAGAAGCCGCATGCCAGGGTTTAATGGCCGGAATTAATGCACATCAGCAGATCAACGGGAAAGAACCATTGATCCTTGACCGCTCACAGGCATACATTGGCGTTTTAATTGACGATCTGGTCAACAAGGGTACCGACGAACCCTACAGAATGTTTACTTCACGGGCTGAATATCGTATTACCCTGCGCCAGGATAGTGCTGATGAGCGCCTGACTCCCCTTTCTCACTCCCTCGGTTTGGCAAGTGATGATCGCATGGCCGCCTTAGATAAAAAAAGGCAGGAATGCACCAAGATTAAAACATTCTTTAAAAAACACAGTGCATCGCCCCATTTATACAATGGTTATCTTGAAGAAATTTCATCGGCGCCCTTGAAGCAAAAGGTTAAATTAGACTCGGTTCTGCTAAGGCCGGGCGTAACAATTGAGGGTTTAGCCGGTATAGATGAAAAAGTGCTAAACATTATTCAGGATAAAAATGCAGCAGCTGTAGAACAAGCCGAAATTCAAATAAAATACAGCGGGTACCTACAAAAAGAAGAAGAAATGGTAGCAAAAGTGCAAAACTTAGAGGCGGTAAAGCTTAAAGGTGAGCTGGATTACAGTAAAATGAAATCTCTCTCTGCCGAGGCTATGGAAAAACTGAACGAAATTAAACCGCTAACCTTAGGTCAGGCAAGTAGAATTAGCGGCGTGTCCCCCGCTGATATTTCTGTACTCCTGGTACATCTCGGCAGATAAACTATGAAACAAATCTTCTACGGTTGCCTATTCGCTTTTGTACTGTTCTCCTGTGCTAATAAAGGCTCCATTTCAGGAGGTGAAAAGGACGAAACACCGCCAAAAATTCTTGAAAGCAGTCCGGCACAGGGTTCGGCAAACTTTTCCGGCAATTCTTTTAAACTTGATTTTGACGAAAACATTAAAGTACAAAACATTAATAATCAACTTATTGTGTCGCCACCGTTGGAGGGCCGACCAAAAATTAAACGAAAAGCACGGTCAATAGAGGTTGTAATTGATGAAGAACTCAAACCAAACACTACGTATTCGTTCAATTTCGGCGATGCCATTCAGGATTTGAACGAAGGGAACGCCCTTAGCGGCTACACATACGTGTTTTCAACGGGAGAAGATATAGATTCCCTTGAGCTGAGTGGAATGGTAAGAAATGCAGAGGATGGTAAACCGGCTGAAGACACTTGGGTTTTGCTGTATAAAAGCCTGGCAGACAGCGCATTTCAGACCACAAAACCTTATTATTTGACCAAAACCGATGAAGAGGGAAACTACAATTTCAATTACCTGGCAGAAGGAGAGTACAACCTGTACGCATTGAAAGACAATAACTTCAACTATCAATACGATCTTGAAGATGAGAGCCTGGCTTATTTGCCTTCTTCTGTACGAATACCATCTGATGAGCCGGTGCCTGAATTACAACTGTTTACCACAGAAAAGAGAAGTACTTTTTTACGAGATGTTGAGAATACAGGGGATGGTCGCTTCAGACTTGTCGCAAACGGAAATATCGATTCATTAAAACTCTCATCGGATGACTTTGATTTGGGCAGCGCACCCGCTACGCGCGGTGTAAATAACGACACTCTTACATTTTGGCTTCCACCCAACTTTAATAAAGATGAATTCAGGTTGTATGCTAGTCAGGTTTCAACCGATTACAGCGATACGGTTAGGGTTGACTATGAAAAAAAGCCGGTGTTAGATACAGTAATTAGATTAAAACCCCAAAGTGGAAATACCTTTTTCTATAATGGTGATGTCTCGCTTATATCAAAAACCCCTTTGGTAGTGAACAACCGGGCGGTTTCCCTGTTAGAGGACAGCTTGTCGGTGGCCGGCGGGGCCGATATTGAAGTTGATTCGAAAAACCCGGCATCGCTACTGGTTAAATACCCGTGGCTTAGTGGTAAGCAATATAATGTTGCTCTTTTTCCTGATGATGTATCTGATATTTATGGCCGTTCCATTGATACGCTGGAATTTCAGTTTAAAGCAGCAGGCGCAGAAGATCTTTCAGAACTTTTTCTTCAGATCCGGAATATTGATTCTACAAAAACCTACATTTCTCAGCTTAAACAGCAGGGAAACGCAATATATGCATTTGAAATTAATGCAGAAAATAACCCTTTGACTATCAGCAAATTAAAGCCCGGAAGTTATACATTGTGGATCATACAGGATGACAATGAAAACGGTAAATGGGACAGTGGAAATTATGAGGAAAGGAAGTTGCCGGAAAAAGTATATCAATATCCTGAAAAGGTAACCTTACGAGGAAACTGGACTGTTGAAGTGGAGTTTTCGTTGGAGTGATACCCGTTCTGCAAAGTGCTTATGTGGTTAAGGCCATCTGCGGTTATCTACCAGCCAGCCCGACTAGACATTCTGGCGGGAAAGAATGAATTCTTACATTCTGACGGGGGCCAAATCAGCGGGAAGTTATGGCCCGCAGATCACGCAGATTTTCGCTGATAACTCAACATCAATAGATTCTTGCGTTCTTAAAATTTCTGCAAGCATCTAATTTCTTTGTGAAAAGGGTTCTGCAAAACTCTTATGTCGTCAAAGGCTATCAGCAAAATCAGTGGGAAGTTATGGCCCGCTGATCACGCAGATTTTCGCTGATAACTCGACATCAATAGATTCTTGCGTTCTTAAAATTTCTGCAAGCGTCTAATTTCTTTGTGAAAAGGGTTCTGCAAAACCCTTATGTCGTCAAAGGCTATCTGCAAAATCAGCGGGAAGTTATGGCCCGCAGATCGGGCAGATTTTCGCTGATAAATTATCTCAAAACATACAGTTAAACATTGTTCTTCTTGCCTGCATGAATGCCGTACGTACAGAGTTTGGACGAGGCTTTATGTTCTAAAGTTTTAAAAGTTACACTGGTATGGTCATAAGTGAATAAATCCCGAAGGGATTTAATATTTATAGCAACGGTTGCAAGTTTTATACGACCCCGTAGGGGTCGCATTTTACCCAATGCCAAACCATTATAAACATGTAACCTTTTCAGGGTTAAAAAAAAGAAATGGTTGTGAAACCATGTTAACATTCAAATAACGCCGTTAAACATTCTTCTTTCTGTTCGCCCGGATGAACCCTGTACGTACGGCGTTCAGACGGGCTTTTTATGCAACATTTTAAAAGTTAGACTGCTATGAGTTAGGCAGACCACAAATTCACATCCAAAGCTCTTTCACAAGAATAAAAACAGCCATTATCAGCACAAACCAACCAAAACCTTTTTTCAGAGTTCGTTGGCTGGCAAACCGGTTGAGGTAGATCCCAACAAACATGCCCAAGATGGAAAGCGATGTAAACATCAGCAACAGCTTCCAGTTGATAAACTGACCGGAGCCCACATCTCCCAAAAATCCCACGAGGCTTTTAACGGCAATAATGAGCAACGATGTGCCTACCGCCTTTTTCATAGGCAGGCCCACCAAAAGTACCAATGCCGGAATGATAAGAAAGCCCCCACCGGCCCCTACCAAACCGGTAATAACCCCAACAATTAATCCGTCTAAAGCAATTATAGGGTAATTGCGTTTCCGACCAACCGCTTCCATTCTGTTTTTTCTGTCGTTGATCATCGACCCGGCTGCCAGCAACATAATCAATGCAAAAAAGACCATAAGTGCCAGGTTTTTAGTTACCTGAAGAGATCCGATACTAAAAAGCTGATCAGGGATGGCCGGCACCAGTTTATAGCGGGTAAGAAAAACAGCAATTAAAGAAGGAATAGCAAACACAAGGCCGGCTCTCCAGGCCACCAGATGTTCAAAATGTTTTTTAACGGTACCCACCAAAGCTGTGGCACCCACAACAAACAAGGAATAGCCTGTGGCCAAAACCGGTTCAACAGCCAAAACATATACCAGTATAGGTACGGTAAGTATAGACCCTCCGCCACCCAACAGACCGAGTGTGATGCCCATTACTACCGCCAATACATAGCCGAGTATTTCCAAACTCAATTACTTTGCCGGACAGGTTCTGATCCCAAACAAGCGATAGAGCGGACAAAAATTAATGAGGCTTGTAAGCAACATAATAACGCCCACGATCAATACAATCCATTTTAGTGTGCCATCTACTTTATTTGCAAAGAACAAATAGGCCGCTACTACCGCAATCAGCAATCTGATTATTCGGTCGAGGTTTCCCATGTTTCGTTTCATAATTATGTTTTTCTTAGTGAGGTAAATGTTTTTTAAGTAAGCCGTAAACAAAAGTACCCAAAACCGCCCCAAGCAGTACCAATAGTACCGGTAAATAACCGGCACCTATAAGCACAAAAATTGGTCCGGGACATGCACCTGCCAGTGCCCAGCCCAAACCAAAGATAACTCCACCAATTAAGTAGCGTGGTATGCTTTTGTCCTTTGGTTGGAAGGTGATTTCTTGTCCTTCGGTGCTATTCATTTTTGACCGCTTAATTAGTTGAACCAAAATAATGCCTGCGATAACCGCCGATCCAATAATGCCATACATGTGAAAACTTTCAAAGCGGAACATTTCATAAATACGAAACCATGATACGGCCTGAGATTTGAATAACACAACCCCGAAGAAAATACCGATGAGTAAAAACTTTAAATATTTCATGTTAGCTGAAAATTAGTGGGTACAGCAAATGGATCATAAACAAGCCGCCTGCAAAAAATCCGATTACGGCAATCAAACTTGGCCATTGCAAGTTGCTGAGTCCGCTTATAGCGTGGCCGCTTGTACAACCACCGGCATACCTGGCTCCAAATCCTACCAAAAAGCCGCCGCTAATGAGTAAGGCCCAAATCTTCCAACTTGCTAAGGCTTTTAAAGAGAATAATTCGCCGGGCAAATAATCACTACCGACGTTCTCAAAGTCGAGTTCCTGCAAGTGCCCTATAGTTTTCGTATTGAGTGCCACCGTGGGGTCCGGGGTGAGATAGGTAGCAGCCAAAAAGCCGCCAATTATTGCACCTGCCACAACTACAAGGTTCCACAGGTCTGCCCTCCAGTTAAAGCGGAAAAACTCGGCACATTTATCGCCTCCACACATTGAGCATATAGTGCGCAAGTTGGACGACATGCCAAAATTCTTTCCGACATAAAGTAACAAGAACATGGTTAGGGCTATCAGTGGTCCGCTTACGAACCATGGCCAGGGTTTTTGAATGGCACTTAGTATTTCATTCATTTGTATGGCTCAATTTGTGTGCAAAGATGGGGAAGGGATTGGTGATTGGCGGTAACCTAAGTTACTTCGATGTTATTCTCTGAGATTGCTCCAAATTCTCAGTTTTGTAACGTGAAGAAAATGTTTGTCATAAGTGACCATTACGCTGCCTGTTTCTATGCAACAGGCGGCTATCCAAATGTCGTTTGTCGGGATTGGTTTTCCCTTTTTTCGCAGATCTATATAAATATCACTGTATAATTCGGCGGTTTCACGGGTAGGATACACCACCCTTACATTTGGCTTGCTCAAAAATGATTCAAAAACATCTCGATTTTTTTGCTCAATACTACCGTTTTTAAATCCGAACAATAGCTCACCTTCACTAATCAGTGAAAGAAAAACTCTTTTTGCTTTGGCAATAACGTGTTGAACCCTTTGATCACCTTTGGTAAAAGCTACATAAGCATTGGTGTCAAGCAGCACATGTTTCATTTCCACATCTCCTCATCGATTTCATCAAAAACTTTAAGTGACTCTATCAATTCTTCGGCTTCCTCTTCGGACAATACCCCGCATAAATCAGAAAAATCACTCTTTTCTTCTTCCTTTGCTACGCCAAGTGCCTTTCTTAACAATCGCTGTATTACTTTATTTTGGCTCAGACCGGTTTTTTTTGCCATTTCCTCAATAGCTGCAGCCAGTTGGTCGTCCATTTTATGTATAGTTATTGATTTCATGGTTGTTTTTATTACTATAAACCAAAATTAACTAAAATGGTTCACTTTGAACCATTGTAAAATTTCGGCGGAGACAGCTCTGCCTAAAGGCAACTAGTAACACCATTTCTTTAACAGTTGTTCTCCTTAGCCTATACATCTTCATAAAATCTAACAATAACGTGATTAATGGATAAGAAATTCCGTAAACGGAATTGTTTGTGTTATTCGTAATAAATTGTCCATCAATGCTTTAATGAATGTTTTAACCACGAATTTGCTAATTATACCTGTATTTCTTAGAAACAATTATAAGCTAATAGTACCAATTTGGTTTCGCGGAGCGAAACTAATCATCAGTTCTGGAAGAAAAATTCGTGCATTCGTGGTTATCCCAAAGCTTCGGGATTGATTGCTAGTACTATAGCGAATAGACTTAACCATTATTCACGTTAACATAAGCTACGGCTATTCCAAAATTTTCTTCATCGTCTAGCCAAACTCAAGTACATCTACCGTTTTTCTTCCTTGCTTCACCTTTCCGTCCTGCTCTAACTTTTTCATTAAACGAGATATTACCACCCGTGATGAGTTAAGGTCGTTGGCAATTTGGTAGTGGGTAGTTTTAATTTGTACCTTGCCTGTTACCATGGCTTTGTCGCGTAAATACTTATACAGGCGTTCTTCTAAATTGTGGAATGCAAGAGAGTCAATGGCTTCTAACATTTCCTGTAAGCGACTATCGTAACTCTCCAAAATAAAAGCGCGCCAACTGTGGTACCTGATAAGCCACTCTTCCATTTTTTGTATTGGTAAAAATGCTATGGTTGACGGCTCTTCGGCTTCTGCCCGTATTTTACTTCTTTTCCGGCCTACACAACACTGTATGGTCATGGCGCAGGTATCACCGGTTTCAATGTAGTAAAGCAATAACTCATTACCATTTTCATCTTCACTCATTATTTTAATTGATCCGGAAATGATCAACGGCATCATGGATACTTTCTGGCCAATATCCATTAGGATCTCTCCCTCCATTACATTTTTTATTGTCGCCGTTTTCTCCAACTCATCAAGTAATTCGGGCTCAAAAATGTATCGGTATTTTTCGCGGATCATTCAGATGTATTTGGCATAAAATTACCCGAATTTCTTACCTTAAATCGAAATTGATCTTTGTGTTCAGATTAAATTTAACTTTCGCTCTCATCTTATGTTCGTTTCTTGCTTTTGCCCAAAAGAAAAACGTTCTTGATAGAATTATTGGTCAAAGTCAATTATTACAAGAAATTACCACTCAAAACGAAAAGTATCAGGCGCAGATCATATACACACAAATAAACCGAAACCGTAAAAACAAGCCGTCATTTACCAGCTATACATTTGGTATTAACGATAGCCTGTATTTCTACCCGGCCAGTACGGTAAAAATGCCCGCGGCTTTCCTTTCTCTTCAAAAGTTAAATGAGCTAAAGGTTAAAGATCTTAATAAAAACACAGCATTGCGAATTGGGGCCGACCGGTTTCCGCAGACAGCGGTAAGAACAGATACAAGTTCTGCTACGGGTTTGCCGAGCATTGCCCACTATATAAAAAAGATCTTTGTTGTAAGCGACAACGACGCCTTTAATCGCTTGTATGAATTTCTTGGTCAGAATTATATAAATAAACAATTATGGCAACGCGATTTTAAAAATTCACGTATAACTCACAGGCTTGTTGGAGGGTATGACGGAGAGGAAAACCGATTTACCAATCCTTTTTGGTTTTACAATGATTCGATGGTGATCTATGAGCAACCGTCACAAACCGGAAGCCTTGAGTTTAGCCGTTTTTCTTCTTTGAAAAGAAATGTTCGCGGCAAAGGCTTTTTGACCAATGACGGAAAACTTGTCAATAAACCTTTTGATTTTTCTAACAAGAATTTTATCTCTTTAACCAACCTGCACAGCATGCTTAAAGCGGTAATGTTTCCTGAATCTTTGCCTGAAAAACAACGATTTAATCTAACACAGGAGGACTATACATTTCTGTACGAGTGGATGTCTAAATTGCCCAAAGACAGCAATAGTCAGGCCTATGACCATCCTGACAATTATGTCAAATTCTTTATATATGGTAGCAAGCCTGACGATTTCCAAATTCCTGACCAGATAAGAATATTCAACAAAGTTGGCTTTGCTTACGGTTTTCTAACAGATGTAGCTTACATTGCAGATATTGAGACTGGTGTAGAATTTATGCTGGCAGCTACAATACACGTTTCCGCAAATGAGATATATAACGATGGCAGGTATGAATATAACTCGGTGGGCATTCCTTTTTTGGCAGAGTTAGGAAAACGGATCTATGATTTTGAATGCAATAGAAAACGAAAACACCGGCCTGATCTTTCTAAATTTTTCGAAAAATGAAACTGGAATTAATTCCATATAATCTGCATTTAAAGCACACTTTCACTATTTCGCGCGAATCGCACGATGTGCAGCCTACACTTATTGTTAAGCTGGAATTGGATGGAGAGTACGGTTTGGGCGAGAGTACATCCAATCCGTATTATGGTGTAACTATTCCTGGAATGATATCGGCAATTGAAAAGAAAAGGTCGATAATTGAAACATGGGAATTTGAAGATCCTATACATTTTAATGCTAAGTTGTTGGAGTGGTTTCCGGAACAACCGTTTATTAGATGTGCTTTGGATATGGCCGCTCACGATCTTTTTGGCAAATTAGAGGGCCAGCCATTATACAAACTTTGGGAATTAGATACGCAAAAAATGCCCTTGTCCAATTTTACCATTGGGCTGGATTCGGTTGATGTAATGCGACAGAAAATAAAGGAGATGCCCTGGCCGATCTATAAGGTAAAACTGGGAACGGATAATGACCTTGACATTATTAAGGCCCTGCGCGAAACAACTGATGCTATTTTTAGGATAGATGCAAATTGCGCCTGGGATGGTGATAAAACCATTACATTAAGTCATGAACTGAAGGCCCTGGGCGTGGAGTTTATAGAGCAGCCCATGCCTGCTGAAGACCTCCATTTAATGCCTGAAGTTTATAAGAATTGTGCTCTTCCGGTTATTGCCGACGAAAGCTGCCAGGTAGTGAGCGATGTAGCAAAATGTGCCGGAAAATTTCATGGCATTAACATTAAACTTACCAAGTGCGGCGGACTAACTCCGGCCCTGGCCATGATAAAAATGGCCGATGAGCTTGGTTTGAAGAAGATGGTAGGCTGCATGACGGAGAGCAGTGTGGGAATTTCGGCCATTGCCCATTTACTGCCCTTATTAGATTACGTTGATATGGACGGGGCCATTTTATTAAAAAAAGATATTGCTGACGGGGTGAAACTGGACTTTGGAAAAGCTATCTTTCCAAACCGACCAGGTACCGGAGCCGAACTATTATGATCGCTGATAAAATTACCGGCCGAACCGTATTCGTTGACAGAAAGGAATACATCTACTTCGGGGGAACATCATACCTCAACCTGCCATATGAAGGTCAATTCCGGGGCTACATCAAAGAGGGAATGGACCTGTTTGGCGGTGGGTTGGGAAGTTCGCCAATAACCTATCCGCGACTATCTATTTACGGGAAGTTAGAAGGTTTCCTGGCCAATTACTATGGCTTTGAGAGTGCCTTGCTTTTTTCTTCTGGCCGGGCGGCCACACAAGCTTTAATATCGCTTGCGGCCAAAAAGTTTAAGATCCTTTACGGGCCCTTTGCACATCAGTCTTTACATATCGACGGTAGTAAAAAAGATGCTCCTACGACAATATGGGCTAATGATTTTATCGATCCGCTTTCCTTACAGCGTGTAAATGAATTGCCGGCCGGAGAAATCCCCACATACCCAAAGATCATTGATGCATCACATGCTTTTGGCGTGTTAGATGAAGCGTTAAAAACATACTGCCGCCATAATGCTGCCTTTGCCTGTGGTTCGCTCAACAAGGGTTTGGGCATACATGCCGGTGTAGTACTTTGTGACCGAATGACCAAAAGAGCCTTACAAGAATCACCGGTTTACCAATCTTCTTCCAATGCCAGCCCCGCCTTGTGCCACGCTTTACTTAAGGCTTTTGGAGAGGGATTTATATCGGCACAGCAAGGAAAAGTGAAACACCTTGCCGGAATGCTGTCCAACAATGAGATGATCACAATTCAACCACCTTTTCCTGTTGGTTATGTGAAGGCAGAGGGTTCATTATACGAGGTTTTGCAGGAAAAGGGCATTTTACTATGGCGTGGAGGGTATAGCGAGCGTGCTGCGGGTGTAATGAACCGGTTAGTGATTCATGCTGGGCATAAGTCGGAAGATGTTGAACGGCTGGTGGAAATAGTTTCATCTCCAAAGTAATGTCCGATATAGCAAGGATAGTTTTTCTGCGCAGTTTGAATGTTAAACCCAAATTATGCAATAGAAAATCTATTCCGTGCTGAAATTGCTTCAAAATCAGCGTTTCACTGCATTTTTCAGCTTCACCATAGCGGTGCTATGCTAAATCTTCCAAAATGCCTGATTTTATTGCACTTTCAGCACTCATTACAAAGTTCTACTGCATAGTTTGGGTTAAAATGGTATTAGAGTTTTACAATTTTTTCTCTAATAGCATAAAGCACCAGCCCAATACGATTTTTTACCTTCAGCTTTGCAAAAAGAGCATCACGATAGCCATCAATCGTTCTTGGGCTCAAGTACATGGTTTTCGCTATTTCTTTATATGTTTTTTCCGTACAGAGAAGTTTCAGGAACTCAATTTCCCGTTCCTTTAATTCAGGTTTGTTGGATGAGTCATCGTCACTAAGCGAGTTCAGGAGAATATTCGTTACGTCAGGTGTATGGTAATATCCTGTTTCCACAACTTCGCGGATTGCCCTTTCCAATTCAGTTCTTTTTACATCCTTGAGTAAATAGCCTCGTGCCCCCGCCTTTATCATTTTTAATATGACCGCTTCGTCTTCCTCAACCGACAAAGCCAAAACTCTAACATCCGGATGTTGAGATTTTAAAATTGATGTTGTTTCAATGCCATTTAATACAGGCATGTTAATATCCATAAGTACTACATCGGGTATGTGCACAGGAGATGAAAAGCGATCAAAAAGTTCCTGGCCGTTGCCAACAGTGTACAATACTTTGCAATTGGGAAAATCTTCCACAAGACCGGCAATCGCCTGGGCCAACAGAACATGATCGTCCACCACTACAACAGAAATATCTTTCATAGTTCTTTAAGATAATGTTTAATGTTGATCCTGGTGCCTTTTTGCGGCTTAGAATTTATTTCCACGTTTGCACCAATTAATTTGGCCCTCTCACTGATATTGTATAGCCCAATACCGTCAAAATTTTCATCCGTACTAAACCCTATACCATCATCGGTTATGATTATTTCCAAAAATTTCTTGTGCTGGATAATATCTACATTCAGGTTGTGTCCTTTTGAGTGTTTAATGGCATTAGACAAACATTCCTGCACAATACGAAATAAAACAATCTCGGCTTGCTTTCCAATAGGTTGAGGTTTTTCCTTTACGTTAACTTGCGCTTTTATAAAGTTCAAGCGATTAAACCGATCAATTTCTGTAGTAATAGCTTCAATAAGGCTCATCCGCTTTAATGTATCAGGATTGATCATTTTTGATAACAATCTGAGTTGCTCAAGGGCTTGCTTGAGGGTTGTATAAACATCTTTATTTGAACTTGAATCTTTTTGATTTTGCACCTGAATCTTGGCGAGCGTTATAAGCTGACCTATGTTATCGTGCAACTCCCAGCTAATGTTGCGTAATGTTTGTTCCCGGGTTTCTACCTGGGCTTTGCTAATTTCCTGGCTGACTTTTTCTCTTGTTCGTATTAATGAGGTTTTTCTTTTCTGAAATATGAATGCCAAAAACAGTAAGGCGAAAACGAGAGAGATTCCAACCACCGTTATTATTACTACAAACAGCCTTATCTGTTCTTTGTCCATATTAGGCCAAAGGTAATTCCGCCAAAAAATATTAGGTTTATGCCAATCCAAATTGGCAAAAATACCGGGCTATCAAAAACATCCTCAAAAAAAAGCATAACCGGCACCATGCCTACCGAGTACAGAAGAGTGGATGTAACTATCCAAAATTTGAGTTCAGATAAAAGGTTGACTTTCAGGTTGCTGTTAATTATACTGGTAAGATACAACGCACAGCCAATTGCCGCCAAAGATGCTCCCAGGGCAAATGAATACGACTGTAATTCTTGAAAAAAGTTTTGTAGAAATTGTATAAGGCCAAGAGAGATGATATACAGAATCATCATAACTGTAATTGACCTTTTGAACGGCCTATGATTATTTATAACCCTAAGCCACCATAGCAAAGACAAAAAGAATCCCGTAATGTAAAGATTATAAACTGGTGTTGCGTTAATTTTTATGCCGTAAATAAAAATCAATGCCATCAATTCTACTAAAACAACAAAGCACAGAAAGGGCAAAATGAACCTTTCTGTGCTCTTTTTATATGAATTGTAATTTATAACCGCCGTTATCAGCGCAACAAGTTCAAATACATTTATTAGAAATTCCACCTGTTGTTTTTCGGTTTAGTTTCCATCATACTCCTTAGGAGGTTTTCCTGCATGTGCCATGTTTGCCGGATTAATCCCCTCTGTATTTTCCCAGGAATCATCAGTTTCAGATGATCTTGCCTGTGGGCCATCTGACGTTGGTTTTTCCTTTCTGTGCACCGGTGCCAGGAATATAGTGGCAGAACCCGCATCTCCAAAAGCAGACCTGTCGGGGTAGGCTCCAAGATAAACCCTAATACCAGGTTCCTGGGTAACACCCAGTTCCTTACGCTTATGTTCAACATAAGCTATATATTCTTTAAGTGATTCAAGGGTGAAGACAAATTCTCTTGCATCCTGGCGGCTTAAACGTTGAGTTATCGCCGGTGCTCTTGTTTGTTTCCAATTTTCTTCCAAGACATTTGCCTGCTCCGGCGTAATGGTGATCTGTGGTTCTCCCTTATATTCGGATTGCGAACAAGAGATGTGTAAAAACAGGCAGCATAAACTACCCCAAACGGCGATTTTAATTCGTTTCATAATGTGTTAACTTTTGATAGGCCTAAATTAAGGCCGCAAAAAACAAATAAAATATTGCTTTGGGGGGCATGGGTTGTGCCCTTTGATATAGTGCTGTTTTTCAGCCGGTTATGTTGTATGGCTCTCAAATCCTCCGTGTTTTTACTCCTGGATTAGGGTGAAAACCCCCAAAACTTTTAGACCTTTTCACGCTACAAAAACCGGTATAATAACGCTTCCGCCCATAATTGGTTTGCCATAGCTTTGACATTAAATTAAAAGAAAGGTTGATTTTTTCCTTCAAAATAAAAGTTTGGATTGATGCTACAGACCATGATTAAACCTAACCCTGATAAAGTTCGTTATGCTGTGCGAACCGGCAACCCAAGGCTAGCTGTTAAGACCACTCGCTTCACGAGTGGTCTTAACACAACTAGTTGGCATTTTTAATTTTCCTATTCCGAAGTTGTAAGTGGCACACCACCACTTCCACAACCAAATGAACGGAACATAGGCTTTTCAATGAAAAACCCATGTTTCTGTTAGTTTATCATCTGTCCCACCAAACTTTTACAATTGGTTCTTCCTTATTGGCGGCTACATTTTGAGGGTTACGGGTTTCTTCCAAAGATGGGTAAAGTGCCCGTACAAACCATTCGCCAGGATAGTTCCCGTCAGCGTTGTCTTCTGGCAATTCCAAGTCTTTATAAACATTAGAAGAAAAGTCATACCTGCGGAAATCAACAAATGTCTCAGGATTTAAAAAATTGGCAATATACTTCTCCTTCATAATATGATGAAGTGCCAGGTTCGCAGCACCAACATCTATGGCGGCATCTGACAAATAGGCGGCTCCGTTTACTCCAAGTTTGGCCATGTTGGCCGCAATACCATCCATATAAGCCGAATATGCTGCCCCCGAAGTTCCAATACTGGTCTCGCTACCTCCGGCTTTCAAAAACTCGGCCTCAGCTTTAATAAACATGGCTTCGGCATAAGTTATTATTGGAATGGGAGAATCAACAGATGAATAAAATCCCGCATCGGCAAAGTCGGCATTGCCAGCCTCTCCATCCGAGGATAGGCCACCGCCCCCGCTAACATACCCTCTTAATGGATTGCCTGCTGGTTCATCAGGATCTAATTCGGCATAAACTGGAAGTCTTGGATCTTCGGTAACCGAAGCAAATGGGTAGGATGTTCCATTCATGTAGCTTACCAGTTGATCTCCTACTTTGTCGTGTATATTTCCCGTGTTAGCTGCTAAAACTTCTCTGGAGTGCCAGGGATTAATTTTTCTTGTGTTGTAGAACAACTGAAAATCATCATTGTTAGAATTAAACCCATTGGCAAGGGCACTAAGTGCGGCAGTAGCCGCACTTACGCCATTCACTTCGGTCAGGTGTAAGGCATACCGGGCTTTAAGAGTATGCGCTGCTCGCAACCATTTATTAATGTCGCCGCCATAAATAAGGTCAGCTCCCTGAGAGGGGCTGATGCCGGAGTCGTCGGCCGCGGACAACAGAGAAACCGCTTCATCTAATAAGGTATTTATTGTTTGATACAATGTTTCCTGAGTGTCAAAGGTTGGTTTGGGGCTGGCTGTACCCAAGGCTGCATCAGAATATGGAGCGTTGTCATAGCTATCGGCGATTAAGCCCATATTAATAGCAATTAGAACCTTGGCTACTCCTTCAAAATGATTAGCTTTCTGTGCTTGTGCTTTATTAATTATGGTTTTTAAGTTTGGTAAGGCATATAAATAAGTATTGCTCCAGGTGCTGGAAATTGACGTTTCTTCAATTGTAGTTCCGCCCTGTCCTGTGAAATATTGAACATAATTGCCAAAACTCCTTGCCGCCCAATATTGGGCATTAACCGTTCGATATATCGTTTGTCCAAGTAAGTCATTCATTGTCAATTGATCCTCGGTAAACGAATCGGTTGGTGTGTTCACATCGTAATAGTCATCTCCGCAACTTATAATTAAGCCAATAAGAAAAAGACATATTGTTGCTGTTTTTATTGTTTTTATTGTTTTCATGACTTTCAATTTTTAAAATGTAACATTAAGGCCGAGGGAATAACTTTGAGACAGCGGCGTAGCAAGTCCTGTATAGCCATAAATATTGCTCGCTGCACTAAACTGACTTCCTTCAGGGTCAAATCCATCAAAGGGTGTCCACAGGATTATGTTGTTTGCATTGGCCTGAAGCGTGGCTGTTCTCATTCCAATCTTTGACACTACCTTTTCAGGAATACTATAACCCAACCCAAGCGTTCGCAATTTAAGCCAGGATCCATCTTGAAGTAAAACTTCTGCAGCATTATTATAATGTCTCCAATCTCTATAAAAATTGTTGCCCGAGATTGTGATTGATTGATTGTTTTTCACGTAACCTCCACTGCCATCATCCATTACTCCTTCAAGTATTTTTTCCTGGTCTCTAAATTCTGTAATTTTCAGGTTGCCGTTTCTTATGCTATTTCTGCGGCCTCTATCATACAGGTCTCCTCCTTTCTTCCATTCTACCAAAAAATTTAGTGAAATATCTTTCCAGGATATTGTTTGATTGTTGGAGAGAATGAAATCCGGAAAAGCATTACCAACTTTTACGGTTTCGTTAGCATTAGTGTAATAGTATCCGGAGTTTTTATGGCCTGTTGTTACCCATTTTCCATTTGATCCCACATACCGCTGTCCGTCAGGTGCTGTTTGATAAACCCAACCATATAGAGAACCCAGGGCATCACCAACTTTAGCCTTATTTGTAATTCTATCATCAAAATACACAATCTGTTCAAGGTCTTCGGGAATGGCCGTTAGCTCGCTATCAGTGGTGGAAAAATTAAAATTCATATCCCATCCGAAATCATTCCCTCTTACAACTTCTCCTCCGAGCAAAACTTCGTGGCCCCAAAGTTCAAAATCGCCGGCATTTCTAATATTTCCTGAAAGCCCGGATGAATAGGCTGATCCTACTCTGAAAATTTGGTTTGTGACATTGTTCAAGTAGTAGGTGTAGTCTAGTCTTAATCTATTATCCAAAAAACGCAAATCTGCCCCTATCTCAAACGAATTACTCCTTTCAGGTGTTAGATTCAAATCACCTTCTACGGTTCCAAACCGATATCCATCAATACCGCTGTCATCCCAGGGGAAATTGCTGTCATCTTTAAAGTAATATCTGCCCACCCGTCCAAATCCAGGACCTTTTCCTACCTGGGCATACGATGACCTTAGCTTACCAAAGGATAAAAAACCTCCGTTCGGGTCTATCAAGTCTCCAAATACAAAGGCTGCGCTTGCTGATGGATAGAAGAATGAACGATTCTTTTTCGGCATAGTTGAAATCCAGTCATTTCGTCCTGTTAGGGTAAGAAAGAGAATTTCATTAAAGTCAAGATTCAACTCACCAAACAGGCCCACTTCTCTTTGTCGTCTTAAGCTAAAATCGTCAAATAAATTAGTGGTATTGCTTAAGTCGTTAATGAATGGTTCTATTAGGCCTTGTCCGCGCAACATATTATACTCGCGCCTTCTGTCGGACACTTGATGACCAAGGGTCAGGCTGCTACCGATATCAGTATTAATGTCGTGTTTAAATGTTGCCAATAGGTTTGATTCCAGGTCTTTGTTATAAATATCTTCGTTTACCACAAATCCACCAACTTGGGTTCCAACGTCTAATTCAGCAGGAACAAATCTATTTCTATTGTCATCAAAGTGATCAATTTGACCCTGGTAGGTTAGGTCTAACCATGAAAAAGGACTAAAGTCTATATTAACGGATCCTATCCATCTGTAAACGTCATCTTTTAATCCGCTGGTTTCTGCAAAGTACCTTGGATTATCCACCACTCCTCTTGAATAGTTTTTTTGCCTGCCGTCTGGCAGAAGGTAGTCATTTATATCAAACGTGGGAGACCAATAGGACATAGAACTGTAAATAGACTTATCTCCACCGTTTCCTCTGCCTCCCCCAGACCCAACATACGTTATTGATGGTGTAACTTTAAGGTTGTCAGCGATTTGAAAGCCTCCTTTTAATCTAACATTATTCTTCTTATACGTTGTGTTGGGTACTATTCCGTCATCATGTTTTCGACCTACTGAAACTAAATAATCAATGTGCTCGCCAGCCCCACTCAAGCTGAAATTAGCATTATAGTTGACTCCTGTTCTAAAGAATTCATAAGGACTAATAAATCTATCGTTACTCAAGTCAAGCACTTCATTGGTTGTTGGATGAACAAATGTGTCATCGGTATATGGCACACCCCAGCTGTAGAAGGGGAAGCTATTGGGATAAACGATATATCCTGTTGGGCTGGTGTTACTTGGCAATGTCGGCACTTTGGTTGTTCTATGACCCTCTCTATATGTTTTTTGTAGCTCGGGTGTTTGTACAACATGTCGCATAGCGGTTGAGAGTTGAAAGCCGACTTTGGGTTTCCCTTTTTGTCCCCTTTTTGTGGTAATTACTATGGCTCCATTTGATGCTCTAATTCCATAAAGAGCAGTGGCTGCCGCTCCTTTAAGAACATTAATTGTTGCCACGTCTTCTGGGTTAATGTCGGCGGCCCTGTTTGAAAAAGCAAATTGCTCGGAGCTTCCTGTGGCATTGGTCCCGGCGCTCGGTAGCACGTTTCCAACAAAAGTGTCGTTGTTCATTGTAACGCCATCAACAATTATCAATGGTTGATTCGAGCGACCGATATTTACAGAGGAAACCCCTCTTATAAGCATATCAACTCCTGCACCGGCTTCACCCGATGTTTTACCAATTTGCAATCCGGAAACACGGCCTTGCAATGCTTCAAAGGGATTGGAGTGTCCCGCCTTATCAACCTTGCTAATGTCAACCTCCTGTACGGAATAGCCCAGGGATTTTTCATCTTTTTCAATGCCAAATGCTGTTACCACAACTTCATCCAAAAGGTTATCCGATGCTAAAGCAATATTAATTGAAGTGTTGTTACCTGCCGGTACACGCTGAGTTCCATACCCAACATAGCTTATAACCAATACATCTTCTGCATTGGCATCGATAGAAAATACTCCGTCCAGATCTGTAATAGTTGCAGTATTAGTTCCGTCAACTCGTACCGTGGCACCAATAACCGGATCGCCATTTTCATCAGTTACGGTTCCGGTAATGGTCGATTGGCTCCATGCCATGACACTGCATAGCATGAAAGCAAGAATGGAGATTATTGTTTTCATAGAAATTAGGTTAATCTTATGTTAAATTACAGTAAATATGACAACCTTTTCTTTGGTTGTTCACATTGGCTCGGTTAATTTCCCTTTCCAAACCTTGTTCCGAGCTCATTTACAACAAATTTTACCCCGCCCAATTCTCCCTGTCCAAACTCCTAAACTGAATAGCCTCAGCTAAATGCTCTATCTTAATTTCATCGCTTCCGGCAAGATCGGCAATAGTTCGACTTACTTTTAAGATGCGGTCATAAGCCCGGGCACTCAGGTTTAGCTTTTCCATGGCGGTTTTTAGCAGGGTGCGGCCTGCGGTTGACAGCTCACAGATTTCCTTGGCCTGGTTGGAAGGCATGTGAGCATTGGTGAATACTCCCTTTGTACCCTTGAAGCGTTCGTCCTGAATGGCACGGGCTTTAATTACACGTTCGCGAATGGTTTCGCTGTTTTCTCCAGAGTCCTCTTCCATTAACCTGTCCAATTCAACCGGAGTGACTTCAACATGCAGGTCAATCCTGTCCATTAAGGGACCGCTTATTTTGTTCAGGTATTTCTGAACTATGCCGGGATTGCATACACAATCTTTTGTTGGGTGGTTATAAAAACCGCAAGGGCATGGGTTCATGCTGGCTATAAGTGTAAAACTGGCCGGATAATCTACGGTGAATCTTGCTCTTGAAATAGTTATGGTTCTGGACTCCATAGGCTGGCGCAATACTTCTAACACCGTTCGTTTGAATTCGGGTAATTCATCCAAAAACAACACGCCGTTATGTGCCATAGAGATTTCGCCGGGTTGCGGATTTACACCACCGCCAACGAGTGCCACATCACTTACAGTATGGTGCGGGTTACGAAACGGTCTTCGGGTTACCAACGAAGCGTTGCTTTCCAACAGTCCGCAAACCGAATGGATCTTGGTGGTTTCAAGTGCTTCGTGTAAATTCAGCGGAGGCAAGATTGTCGGAAACCTTTTGGCCAACATGGTTTTGCCTGCTCCCGGCGGCCCTATCAATATTACATTGTGCGCACCGGCAGCAGCAATTTCCAGTGCGCGTTTTATCATTTTCTGCCCCTTAACATCAGAAAAGTCTTCGTTGTAATCGTTCAAATTGCTGTAAAACACATCTCTTGTGTCAACTATTTTTCTAACCAGGGGCTTAGCTCCGCTAAAGTGATCGCGTACTTCCTTAACATTTGATGCGCCAAACACTTGCAAGTCGTTAACTATGGCAGCCTCGGCGGCATTTTCCATTGGTACGATCATACCCTTCATTCCGTTCTTTCGTGCCTCAATGGCCATAGGAAGAGCACCCTTTATCGGTCTAATGGTTCCGTCCAAAGCCAGTTCGCCCATTATATAATATTTCTCTATCTCTTTAGCACTAACTTGTTCACTTGCAGCCATAACGCCAATAGCTATCGGAAGATCGTAAGATGAACCCTCTTTTCTGATATCGGCCGGAGCAAGGTTTACCACAATGCCCTGCCTTGGCATTTTTATTTGGTTGTGCTTGAGCGCACTATCTATTCTAAACCAACCTTCCTTAACAGCACTATCGGCCAAACCCACCATGGCCCAGTTGGAGTTGCCGCCGATGTTAACCTCAATGGTGATCTGGTGAGCTTCAACACCCATAACTGCTCCGCCGTAGGTTTTAACAAGCATGGGTTGAATGTACGGCGTTTAACAACAAGGTTCAAGAGATTTTACATATCAAAAAGGCCGCCCGATTGAGCGGCCCTGTAAATTCAATGTTGTTCAATATTATCTAAGGAAAACCATTTTGCTCAGGTGAACTTTACCATCCTGCTCAACTACTACAAGGTGTTCGCCCATGCTTTGCAGCCCTTCAATATCAATAGACCGACGGAAATTGCCTATATTATTCTCCACAAGGTCAGTATAAATCACTCTGCCCACCACATCAACAACTCTTATTTGAATTGGAGATCTGCTGTCCGTATCAAATTCTATGCTAAACCGGCCTCTACTCGGGTTAGGATAAGCGTTGTAGTTGTTCAACTCAAGTTTTCCAAAATTTTCGTCACAGATATAGCGTTCGGTCACCATTTCAGACTTTTCATAGCCTAACTCCCCGCTTAATACCAGTTCTTTACCGCTCCGGAAAATTTTAACATCCACCTTGTCTCCTTTCTTATGCTGTTGAACAAATTCTCTGGTCGATTTTGGGTCGGTCATTTGCGTACCGTTTATTTCTTTAATGCGGTCGTTTTTCAGAAGACCCATTTTGTGGGCCGCTGTGCCTTCAAACACTTCAAATACCCTTACACCATCAAAACTGCAACCACAATTTGTAATACGTACGCCGAGAAAGACACCCTCCCCAATTTCTTTTTCTTCTTCGCAAATTTTATATCCTTCGGCTGTTTTTGATTGGCTAAACACGATTCCGCTTATAGCCAAAAAAGCAAACAGGAAAATTGTTTTTTGTAAATTTTTCATCATAACCTTTTTTTAGTCCTATTAGGGTTAAAATTAAAGTTACAAATTTTTGTGACTTTTGTGCAACTAAATTAGAACATAAAGTGATAACGCCTGAAAAAATTGAAGGATATGTATTAAAACATACATCAAAGGAGGATTCTGTTTTGGCATCACTCAACAGAGAAACTTATGCCAGCGTTTCTATGCCTCAAATGTTAAGCGGTGTTTTTCAGGGCAGGCTATTAGAGCTAATAAGTCGGGCCCTGCGGCCACTTAAAATTTTAGAAATAGGTACCTATACGGGCTATTCCGCTATATGTATGGCCAAAGGATTACAGCCAGGTGGCAAGCTTATTACCATTGACATAAATGATGAGTTAGAGGACATGGCACGGCGTTATTTTAAACAAGCCGGGGTAGATGAACAAATTAAGCGTTTGTCGGGTAATGCCCTGGAGATTATTCCAACACTAAACGAGCAATTTGACCTGGTGTTTATTGATGCCGACAAGGTTAATTACCCACGCTACTATAGCCTGGTTGTGGAAAAGGTAAGGCCCGGTGGTATTATTCTGGCCGACAATGTTTTATGGAACGGCGACGTTTTAAAGGATATGAAAGACAAGCGAACACGGGCATTAGATGCGTTTAACAAAATGGTGACAGCCGATGAGCGTGTAAGCAACTGCCTGTTACCGGTTCGTGACGGGCTTATGTGGATAGCGCGTTTATAATGTGTTAATTAACGTTGAAATTTGTGTGTTATGAGATTTAGGTTTTCAGGCATAGTTATGTTCATGGCAATAGTGGCAATGGTTTCGGCACAATCGGAGCGAGAAGCATACGTTTGGAAATATGCACAAATTGCTGTGGATGAAATGAAGAGTACCGGAATTCCCGCCAGCATCACATTAGCTCAGGGAATCTTGGAGTCACGTAGTGGACTGAGTGAGCTCTCTGCAAAATCAAATAATCATTTCGGGATTAAATGTCATAAAGAATGGAGAGGGCCCAGCGTATCGCACGATGACGATGCTAAAGGCGAGTGTTTCAGGAAATATGACAATGCCGAAAAATCCTTTAAAGATCACAGCGCATTTCTTAGTACTCGAAAACGCTATCGTGGCTTGTTTCAGTTAAATAGAACCGACTATAAAGGCTGGGCCAAAGGTTTGAAAAAGGCCGGCTATGCCACCGATCCGCAGTATGCCCATCGATTGATAAAAATAATTGAGGAAGAGGAGTTATACACTTTTGACATGATGCAACCGGAAGATGTTGGGCTATTTGTCGCCCAATTAAAGCGCGGACATGGTAATTACACAGAACCGATAAGAACAGCCGAAAAACCACAACTACAAAAGCCCAAAGATGATAATACAATAAGAGTTGTAGAGATTAAAAGAGGGCCTGCGGGAATGCCCGAACCTACTGTAGCATCCTTAGAAGACCGCAAGGTTTTCATTACCAATCATATTAAATCTGCTCAAACTTTTTATGGTGATTCGCCCAGCAGTTTAGCTTTATTTTACGGCGTTTCCATAAAACGGCTAAAAAAGTACAACGAGTGGAATGAGTACAGAAATGAATTTAAGCCCGGCATGACAGTTTACCTTCAGCCTAAAAAGAGTAGAGCGCGCGATAAACGCCTGACCATGCATACGGTACAGGCCGGAGAAACCATGTACACCATTGCCCAGAAATATGGTATTAAAACGGCTTCGTTATATAAAATGAACCTGCTTACGGCACCGGACCAGCCCGCGGAGGGTGAGATCATCTATTTAAGAAAGAAGCGGAAAACTGTACCCAGTATAAGACGGAAAGCATTAAAATTAAATGCTCCGGCAGAAACCGCGAAACGACCAAATCCTTTGGTTGAGGTGCAAAAACAAGAAGATAAAAAAAAGATAGATGCTCTACAACCACCGGTAAAAGCCACGGTGCCGGCTGCGTTAAATACTCCCAAACCAGTTCCACCAAAAGAAGAGCGAGGAAAACTTTTAGAATCAGGGAGTGGTGCAGAAGTAAAAAAAGTAAGCGAAGAATATCACGAAGGACGGGCCATCATTTACGACCCGCCACCACCGGTTAATCAAAAGCCGCCACCAACATACCGACCACCCACGGTGTCGTCCCCTGATTTGTCCACCGAAAATATCACAAAAACTCAGTCGTCAACCTCTCCGCAGGCCGCTCCTGTTAAACATCACAAAGTGGTACGCGGTGATACACTATATGGTTTGGCCCGTAAATACGGCATAACGGTAACCAACATCAAGGCCTGGAACAATCTTACATCCAATACTATTAAAGTTGGTCAGCGGTTGGTGGTGAAGAAGTAAATGTAATAATAACCAATGCCGGACACCGATTCGGCATCTATTATTGAAAATTGTGGGCGGAACAGATCGCGGTTCAAAGGCTGCGATTATCACATGTTCTCCAACTGATTTTTCAATTCAATTACTTTTTCATTGGCATTTGTAGTTTGTTTTTTGGAATTTCGTTGCTATGGAATCCATTATGGTTAAGGATCTCACGTTTGTGCCTTTTATTTCTGAAATTGAGATAGATGTAAGGGTTAAGGAATTGGCCGAAGAATTAAACGAAAGGCTAAAAGGTAAAAGGCCCATCTTTATTTGTATTTTGAACGGTTCATTTCCGTTTGCTACTGATCTGTTTATGAAACTTGACATGGATGCCGAGATCACCTTTGTGAAAATGGCATCCTACAGTGGAACTACCTCAACCGGAAAAGTGCTTACTCTTTTAGGGCTTGACGTGGAGTTGTATGACAGAACTGTTGTGATACTGGAAGATATTATAGACACCGGGAACACCATGGCAAGGTTTCTTCCACAACTGGCTAAAAAGGGGCCGAAGGAAGTGATCATCGCTTCGCTTTTAGTTAAACCCGATGCCCTACAGCATAAGCTGGACATAGATTACATAGGCTTTAATATTCCCGACAAATTTGTGGTGGGTTATGGTCTGGATTATGATGGTTTAGGCAGGAATCTAAGGCAGATCTATCAGTTGAAGGAGTCCGCCTCGCCAGGCTCGGCGTGACGGCACTTATTATATAGTGCTGAACTTTGTGCTACATTGTGGTTAAAATTATTAAACTCGGAATTGAAAATCATCCGCGCAAATATCAAACACTTAAAAGAACTGATTCCTCTTTTCGATGGGTACCGAATGTTCTATGGCAAGCCATCGGAGCCGGAAGTATGCCGGCAGTTTATGAAAGAGCGGCTTGAGAAGGATGACTCCGTAGTATTTATGGCTTATGACGGCGATGATGCCGCTGGTTTTATTCAGCTTTACCCTATTTTCTCATCTGTTTCCGCACAAAGCGATTACTTGCTCAACGATCTTTTTGTTGCGGAAGAATTTAGAGGTCGGGGTATAGGTGAAGCCCTTTTAGAAAGATGCAAAGAACATTGTACCGAGGTTAGTGCCAAGGGCTTAATGCTGGAAACAGCGCACGATAACCCTGCTCGTTTTTTATATCAAAAACTCGGCTGGAAATTGATGGATACGGTTGGACATTATTATTGGCAGGCCTAATCTCTTTTGGTATTGTTTGAAGCTAAAATTTACGCCCTGTGTTGTGTGATTCAAGGTTTTAACTCCCGCAACTCAAACAATCCGGATCGTCTAAAGAACAAGCCTTGGGTGCGTTATCACCCAATGTGTTGGTTATAACTGGTACTTCGGTTTTTAGTTTTGTGTACACCTGTTCTGCCTCAAACATGGCCGGTTGCTCAACACTTTGTCGGTTACCGTTTGCCGTATATTTTGCTCCGCTCACATCTGTGGTTGCCACGGTTTGCAACTTGGTCACATCAACAGTAAACTTAATAGGGTCGGCTGCCGGACGTGTACGTAAATAATACATACCGGTTTTTAAACCTTGTTCCCAGGCAAAGAAGTGCATAGAGCTCAGTTTTTTATAGTTGGCATCTTGCATAAACACATTTAAGCTCTGGCTTTGGTCAATAAATGCTCCCCGGTCGGCACTCATTTCTATAAGATTTTTCTGCTTTATTTCCCAGGCTGTTTTATATAACTCTTTCAAATTCTCCGGTATGCCTTCAACGGTTTGAATAGAGCCGTTATTGGCTACAATGGCGTTCTTCAACTCCTCACTCCAAATTCCCAGATTGTTTAAATCGCGTAATAAGTGTTTGTTCACAACAACGTATTCGCCCGAAAGGGTTCTTCTTGTATAGATATTTGATGTGTAAGGTTCAAAACATTCGTTATTACCAAGTATCTGAGATGTAGATGCTGTTGGCATGGGTGCAAGAAGCAACGAATTTCTTACGCCATGTTTCTTAACGTCTTTTCTTAAACTATCCCAGTCCCATCTACCGGTTGGTGCCGCATTCCACATATCAAACTGGAAAATTCCTTCGCTTATCGGAGACCCTTCAAATGTATCGTAAGGTCCTTGCTCTTTGGCCAACTCCATGGATGCGGTAACCGCGGCAAAATATATTGTTTCAAAAATGGTTTTATTGAGTGCTTTGGCTTCATCACTTTCAAAGGGCAGGCGCAACAAAAGGAAGGCATCGGCCAGGCCCTGTACGCCCAAACCTATTGGCCTGTGACGCATATTGGAATTTTTAGCCTCAACCACAGGGTAGTAATTGCCGTCAATAATCTTGTTTAGGTTTTTAGTAACGGTTTTGGTTACTTCGTATAATTTGTCAAAATCATATCCGCCCTCTACTTCTTCGTCAACAAATTTGCTCAGGTTAATAGATGCCAAATTACATACAGCCACTTCATCTTCCGAGGTATATTCCACAATTTCGGTGCATAAGTTGCTCGACTTGATCGTACCCAGATTTTTTTGGTTGCTTTTGTTGTTTACATGGTCTTTATACAACATATAAGGGTTGCCCGTTTCTATCTGCGAGTCGAGTACCTTAAACCAAAGGTCCTGCGCTTTAACCGTTTTACGTGCACGTCCTTCTTTTTCGTATTTCTCGTAGAGGGCTTCAAACTCCTCACCATAAACATTGTGCAATTCAGGGGCTTCATTTGGGCAGAACAATGACCACTCGCCGTTTTCCTTAACGCGTTTCATGAACAGATCTGGAATCCACAGGGCATAGAATAGGTCGCGCGCGCGCATTTCTTCTTTTCCGTGGTTTTTCTTAAGCTCTAAAAATTCATATACATCGGCATGCCACGGCTCAAGATATACCGCAAAAGCACCTTTACGCTTGCCTCCGCCCTGATCAACATATCGTGCCGTATCGTTAAACACTTTAAGCATGGGCACAATACCGTTGCTTGTTCCGCCTGTTCCCTTTATGTAACTTCCTTTGGCTCTAATATTATGTATGCTCACACCTATTCCGCCTGCACTTTGAGATATCTCTGCGCATTGTTTCAACGTATTGTATATGCCCGGAATGCTGTCGTCTTGCATGGTTAGCAAAAAGCAACTGCTCATTTGAGGTTTGGGTGTGCCAGCGTTAAATAACGTAGGTGTGGCGTGCGTAAACCACTTCTCTGACATAAGGTTATAGGTGTCAATAGCCGAATCAATGTCTTCTTTATGAATGCCAACGGCAACACGCATAAGCATGTGCTGCGGCCGTTCGGCTATAGCACCATCCACTTTCATGAGATATGAACGTTCAAGGGTTTTAAAACCAAAGTAATCGTAATTAAAATCGCGGTGATGAATTATTGCGCCGTCTAATCTGTCCTTGTGCTCTGTAATAATCTGATACACATCATCGGCAATTTGTGGTGCCGGCTGCCCCGTTTTGGGGCTAATATTGGTATAGAGTTTTTCAATGGTTTGTGAAAAGCTCTTCATCGTGTTTTTGTGTAGGTTGGAAACCGCAATACGGGCGGCAAGCAAAGCATAGTCAGGGTGAACAACGGCCATGCTGGCTGCAGTTTCAGCAGCAAGGTTGTCAATATCGGTTGTGGTTACGCTATCATATAAACCTTTGATAACACTTTGTGCTATTCTGGTTGGTTCAACAAATTGGTTGTTCAATCCAAAGCAAAGTTTGCTTATACGAGAGGTAATTTTGTCAAAGTAAACAGGTTCTTTCCGGCCAGATCTTTTAATTACATACATAGGCGTGTAGGTACTTTCAGTTTTTTATAAAATGTTTTTCGTTTCTGTTTAAAGGTAGCGAGGCTTCATCCCCATCTTTTCCACATAAAAACAGTTCAGTTAAAAATCAGCGTCAAGGCTAAATGTTTGGTCTTCTTTATTTGCAGTTACTCCCGATTTTTGATACTCTGCTACGCGCTTTTCAAAGAAGTTTGTTTTTCCCTGAAGAGAGATCATCTCCATCCAAGGGAATGGGTTCTCTACATTATAAACCTTAGAGCAGTTTAGAGCTACCAACAACCTGTCGGTAACAAACTCTAAGTATTGGGTCATTAGTTTTGCATTCATGCCAATTAATTCAACCGGAAGACTTTCGGTAATAAACAACCGCTCAATATCTAAGGCATCACAAATAATTTCTTTAATTCGTTCTTCCGGTACTTTGTTAACTAAGTGGTTGTTGTGCAGGTGGCAGGCAAAATCGCAGTGCATGCCTTCATCCCGACTGATCAATTCATTAGAAAACGTGAGGCCCGGCATGAGACCCCGTTTCTTTAACCAGAAAATGGAACAGAAACTACCAGAAAAGAACACCCCTTCCACCGCAGCAAAAGCAATAAGTCTTTCCGCAAAACTTGGCGACTCAATCCATCGTAACGCCCATTCTGCCTTTTTCTTGATGGCATCGAAATGCTCAATTGCAGTGAACAGTTTGTTCTTTTCTACCTCATCTTTTATATAAGTATCTATCAATAAGGAGTATGTTTCACTGTGAATGTTCTCCATCATTATTTGAAAACCGTAAAAAAACTTCGCTTCGGTGTATTGCACTTCGTTCACAAAATTTTCAGCCAGGTTCTCATTTACAATACCATCCGATGCCGCAAAAAAGGCCAAAATGTGTTTAATGAAATATTTTTCGTCTTTATTTAGTTTGTTATTCCAGTCTCTCAAATCCGGTTCTAGATCAATTTCCTCCGCGGTCCAAAAACAGGCCTCCTGCATTTTATACCACTCCCAAATGTCATGATGTTTTATAGGGAACAGCACAAAGCGGTTTTTGTTTTCTCGCATGATGGGCTCAATAATTCCACTACTGTTTCCAATGTCTGTCATAACTATATAATTATTATTTTTCTAATAGGTTTGAAGTGTTAGGGACGATAAATTTAAGCTGTTCTGCCGCCTCTGTTGTGTGTATTTATCAACAAGAATTGTTTATAAACAAGGCGATGTGGGTTGTTTTTATCGGCCTGTTTATCAATTGTTTATACTTAGATGTAACATTACTTTAATAATTGTTTAACAGTGATTTAACGTCTGAAATGCGCTATATTACGCCCTCTCGTCCGCACTGCTGCCATAATTCAAAAACCTATGTTAATTTGCACAGATTAATGTGTAACGAACTGCTTTTCAGGCTCGTAAAAAAACCGCGCATGTTGGTAAGTTAATTTTTTATATGTTTAATTTTTTAATGCTTAATTATGTCCTCCAAAACCCCTCCTAAATCAAAACACAAAGCGAGGCCTCTTAGAATCAAAGTTATTTCGGCTAATAGGCGAACTCTTACGGATCTTCGTATCGTTTTAACCTTCAATCACTTTTTAAATGATGATGAATACGATGTTATACTAGACCACTTCTATAGTGAACTGCATCGGTCAGAGTTGTTTTTTTCCGGAAAATTTGGTGTTGATGAAGTGGATGGCACCATTAGTTTAGAGGAAAGCCATTTACTCCTTCAAGAAGCACAAGTTTTGATTGCGTCTATTTTTCTACCCTTCAAAAATCTGATCAAAACTACATCATTTTTTGATTGAACAAAGGCTGTGCTTCTTAATCTATAAGCAAAGGCTTATTTTGCAGCATGCGTTTTAAAAAACGATATGCGGCATTAGGGTTGTTGGGGCTTCTGCTGGCTACATTGGTTTTCTTTATATATGGACCTGATCTTAAAAAGGTTAATGTTGTTGCAACGAAAGATCGAGTGCAACAGATGGGGGTTTCCGTTTTTCACATTCCAATTGAAATTGATATTAATAGTTTTGAAGGTGAAATAAACCACCACCTTGATAGCCTGGGCTGGATATATGAAGAAAAAGATCTGCGAATAAACAACGAGCTAAGCATTAGTTATAAGGTTAAGAAAAGAGAAGAGTTTAAGCTAACTACGGATAGCTCAAATATTCATATCCACCTTCCGTTGCACATTAAAATTGATGGGAAAGTAAAGGCACCTATAGCTATTCCTATAAATGTAAAAGAAGAGATGTTTGCCGATGTTAATGTAAACTCCATTGTAAAGCTGGAACAAAAAGCAAATTGGGATGTAGCCACCACCATAAAAACATCGTATGAAATTATAAGGGCTCCCGAAGCCAGGATCCTGGGAAAAACCATATCCTTTAGAAAGCAACTGGAAGAAAGTCTGGCCAAGGCTCTGCCTACGATAAACAAGATGCTGGAAGATCAACTGAAAAATAATGTACAAACCCAATCTGTGGTCAACCGGGTTTGGCAAATGATCTCCAGGCCAATGGCATTGAGCAATGATCCGGTAAATGTTTGGGCTAATCTTAATCCGGGCAGGCCAAATATCACTCAGCCTGAAAATACTAATTCCGGTGTGTTGGCATCTACAATAGGATTTAAGTCCACATTAAAATTGCAAGTAGGTGGAGATACCTCTAAAACCGAAATTAAGGACTTGCCCGGGGCGCGAATTGTTGATTCGGTTGAAGCCGGTTATTCTACCCTAAACTTTCCACTTATGGTGGATATAGACTCTTTTATGGATTTTTTGAATAATGAAGTGGGGGAGCAGACTATTCAAATTCCTAAAAGGACTAAACCGCTCATTCTTAAAAACTTTTCTGCCGAGCCGGATGGAGAGTATGTAAATGTTATTATGGACTATATAAGCGGTAGTCTTAACGGCAAGTTGCATGTAATGGGTCGTCCGGTGTTCAATAAAGCTGAAGAGAAGATCGTTTTTCGCAATTTGCGATTTAATTCTGAAAGCAACAAACGCTTAACCGACAAGTTGTTACGCGCCGTAGAAGGAAAAACCGGGTTGCTAAATAAAGTAAAGGAAAAGCTGTATTACGATATTAAGCCCCAAAAGGAGAAATTAATATTTGATATATCCAACAGCCTAAGGTCCCGACCTTTGGGTAAATACGCTATGCTTAAGGGTTATATTAATGACATTACAGTACATGATGTATATATAAACGATAACTTTATTGTGCTTCCCACAACTGTTACCGCCAATATAAAGTGTGTAGTATCGGGCAACAATAAAGAAAGATAACTAAAATGAAAACAGGCTTATTTTTTGGTTCTTTTAATCCCATTCATGTGGGGCATTTAATTATAGCTCAAACCATGCTCAACGAAACCGATCTAGAAGAAGTTTGGTTTGTGGTGTCTCCGCACAGTCCGTTTAAAAACATGCATGATCTGCTACCGGAAAATAACCGTTTAAAAATGGTTGAGTTGGCTATAGCCGGTAATGACAGTTTCAAAGCCAGTGATGTTGAATTTGAAATGCCAAAGCCCTCCTACACTATAGATACCTTAGAAGTTTTAAGTGCCCAACACCTTGACAGGGAGTTTTCAATTATAATGGGTGGTGACAATTTACCCACTCTAAACAAATGGAAACGGTATGAAGATTTGGTTAGCGACTATAATATATATGTTTATAATAGAATAAATTCCAGTACTGAAACTATCAACACGCCAAAGTCAATTATAATGGTTGATGCACCGCTTCTTAACATTTCTGCCACATCCATTAGAAAAGATATAAAAGAAGGAAAATCAATCCGTTATAAAGTTACAAATTCTGTATATATTTATATTCAGAAAAACAATTTTTATAAATAATTGTAAGTCAACGCTAAACGATTTTACTACAATTGTTTACGGTGTGTTTATGGTTTTACAATAACTAACTATTGCAAAAACCAATTTTCTGACAGGTATTATATTATTGTTTCTAAGATGTAATAACTGGTATTTTATACTACTTTTTTCAACCCTAATTTTTATGTCATCAACAGTCCTATATACTGGTTTTTATAAACAATCATAAAATTTATACTCGGTTTATAAGTATGGTAATCTGTTAATTTTCAGGTGAATTAGGTAGTTGGTACAATGTGAATTTTTAGTGGGCTAATGTTGTTAATGATTAAAACAATAGTTGGACTGAAATTTGACCTAACAAATCCACAGCCCTAATGATAATGATGATTAGGGTTATAAATTTTTTAAAAGAATCATTATTAATATCATAGTACCGAAATTTGAACCATGAATGAAATTGCAATAGCTGAAAAAAATATTACTTCTGTAGGTTTCTTAGATGTAGAAATAGACCCAACACTCGATCTGTTTGATGAAATAGAACGTTTAAAAAAGGAAAAGAATGCAGTATTGTTGGCGCACTATTATCAGGAGGCAGATATACAGGATGTTGCCGATTATATAGGCGACAGCCTGCAATTAGCCCAGGAAGCACGAGATACCGATGCAGATTTGATCGTATTTGCAGGTGTACATTTTATGGCAGAGACCGCTAAAATTCTAAATCCGAGCAAGAAAGTTGTGTTACCCGACCTTAAGGCCGGTTGTTCGCTGGCCGACAGTTGTCCGCCCGACGAGTTTGCTGCGTTTAGAGCAAAACATCCTGACCATGTGGTGGTTTCCTACATAAACTGTACAGCAGATATAAAAGCACAAACAGATATTATTTGTACAAGCAGCAGTGCACAATATATTGTAGAAAGTATTCCGGAAGATAGGGGTATCATATTTGCTCCCGACCGAAACTTAGGCGAATGGCTGATAAAGAAAACCGGACGGGACATGGTTTTATGGGATGGTAGTTGCATGGTACATGAAATTTTTTCACTGGAAAAAATCACGAAGCTGAAAGAGGTATTTCCTCAGGCACAGATCATAGCACATCCTGAATGTGAGCAACCTATTTTGGATATATCAGACTTTATAGGTTCAACAAGTCAACTGCTTCGTTATTCCAAAGAAAGTGAACATCAGGAATTTATTGTGGTAACTGAATCAGGTATAATTCACCAGATGAAACAAGCCGCACCTTCTAAAACGTTTATTCCTGCTCCGGGCACAGAAGATACTTGTGCATGCAACGATTGTCCGCACATGAAGTTGAATACACTGGAGAAGATATACCTCTGCATGAAATATGAAGTGCCGGAAATAGTAATGGATGAAGAGCTTAGATTAAGAGCTAAAGCACCAATAGATAAAATGTTGGAAATATCCGCCAGGCACGGACTTTAATAAAAATAAACCACTACATCGGTGGTGGGTTTATCTGATCGAGTGTTTATTGTTGTAATAACGATGCGCTCAACAAACCATTGATTACGATGATTTTGATTAAACTCCAGAAGAACCTTTTCCTGTTGTGAGTTAGCAGCTCTTGATCTGAACTCTGCACGATCTAAATTCCCGGAAGAATAAACCAATGATCCCGAAACATATTCCTTGTGTTTATTATTTAAAGTAATAGGTTTAGAAATATTTTTTTCATCACTTTGGTAATCGAAATTTATATCTAACAAAGGACTTAGCCTGTTTTCTAAGTTTTTTACAAACTTTCTATCTCGTTTCCTGGCTTCATTATTATTAACCCTAACCAACATCCAGCCATTATCAATTTTACCGGAATAGGTATTTCCTTTGTTGAGGTCGGAGATCTTAAAAGAAGTAACCGCCAATGTTTTATTGGGAGAGCTAATTATTTCGTTATTTTGACCATTAATGGCAAGAGACAAAAAAATTAACAATATCAGAGGTAAGAGGGATATTCGCACGTTTGGCGAAAATACACAACAGCTCCCACTTTTAGCTTTAAAAATGAGTGCTGTAGCAATTATTCTCTTTTTGAGTATCTCAGGTATTAAGGCACAGAGCAAAGAACTTATTGCAGAAGTAAAAACAGAAGCAGAAAAGTTTGCGGCGTTATCTAAAAGCGGAGAAGGAAAATTTTTGGTAAAAATGATGCATCAGGCAATTGTGGATGATCTGGGCGGAAGAAAGAAAGCAATCAAATTAATAGAAGAAAATCATACACTATTGGAGGCCAGCGGCACAACAATAGAAAGCATAATTATTTTGGAACCTATCAACTATTTTGTACACGACCAAAAGGCTTATTTTCTTATTCCGCAGGAGTTATTGCTGAACAACTCTGATGGCGGAATAAAGGTTAAATCATACTTAATAGCCGAAAGCGGCAAAAAAGGGTGGAAATTTATAAACAGCGGCAACCTGCCCGAGGAAAAGATATCACAACTCCTGGGAGGCGGCGTTTCCGATCAGTTAAACATTCCTGAAAAGAGCTACACCTCCTTTGAAAGAGATGGGAATTAGGTGATTATTCATCTTCATCCAAACCATCAAACACCGTTTTCAGCCTGTCGAATATTTCATCGATTCCGCCTTCACCGGCAACAGTAATATACTTATCCTGTTCACGATAGTATTGTGCCACAGGCTCTGTTTTTTCCGTGTATTCCGCTATTCTTCTTTCTATAGTTTCTAAGTTCCTGTCGTCTGATCTTCCGCTGGTTTTTCCCCGCTCAAGCAAACGTTTCTTTAGTTCTTTCTCTGCTACTTCCAGCGAAACCAAAGCAGCTATTGATGACCCTTTTACCTCTAACAGATTATCCAGGGCTTCAGCCTGAGCCGTAGTTCTCGGAAAGCCATCGCAAATAACGCCGTTAGCATCTTGATTTTCGTCAATTTTAGAACTGATCATCCCTATCATAATTTCATCAGGCACCAAAAGGCCTTTGTCCATAAAGCTTTTAGCCTCCAAACCCAAGGGCGTTTCATTTTTAATTTCCTCACGAAGAAGATCGCCGGTGGATATATGAATAAGGTTGAAATGATCTTTCAACAAATGAGCCTGCGTGCCCTTTCCACTTCCCGGAGGGCCAAATAAAATTATATTCAACATTTATAAAGAAGAAGTTTTTAGTACCATCAAAGATAGTGCAAAATCAAATTGAAACGGGCTTTAACATCTCCGAAGGAAAAATCATTTCTACATCGCAGCGGCAGTAACTGGCCATGTTTTTTTCAGAAACGGGAACCTGAACAAAGCCCAGGTTTTCATAAACATTTATAGCTGCTTTTAAAACCGAATTAGTTATAAGATAAAGCTCAACCGCCCTAAGTTCAATAGCTTTATCTATGGCCGCTCGCCCAATTGTTTTACCCAGGCCAAGTCCTTGATATTTAGGAGTAACAGCCATTTTCACCAGCTCGTACACCTTGTTTCCCTCGTGTTTCAGAGCGCAGCAACCCACAATTTCATCATTGAGTTTTGCGAATAAAATTTCACCGCCGTTTTTCAAAATAAATGTTTCAGGATCGTCCAACATATCAATATCCTCTTGTTCTACTTCAAAATATTTGCCCAACCACTCCATATTCAATGCTTTAAAGCGATGTTTTAGACCGGGTTTATAGGTCAATATCTCAACGTCTCCCACGTCAGCCCCATGTTTCAAGAGATTCAATAACATCCTGTATATCGTCAAACGATTTAAGCCCAACCTTTTGTTCCAAACCACCCGGAAAATTATAACCCAACGGATGCAATTTATTCAAAATGGATGAAACATCATCTCCGCTGAGGGCTACATCAAAAACGCACGGAAAACGTTTGCAAACCGACTTAAGAAGTTCTGCGTTTTCCAGTATGAACTTAGCTCCCAGCCCGGCATTTCTAAAATCAAGGATGAAATAATCAGCACCTGTACAATTGTTGAGTTTTGTTTGCAGTTCTGAAATACTATCTGTCTCTACAAACAATCTTCTGAAAGTGACTAAACCTGCAGATCCAACGGCCTGGAATTCGTTATCCATTTCCAGTTCAATTCCGTCAAAACTCATAGCTTCAAGATCTGCCGCTATGTCCTCCACACTACAACCGATAAATTCGGCGCACACCTTAGGTCCGCTCACCCAGGAAGAAATTTCATGCAAAGTCTGTGGTAGCAAAAAGGTTTCTGCGTTTCGGTTTCTGTTAAAACCCAGCCAGTCCACCTCGTATGCCGAAAAGTAGCGAGCATCGGAAAGGTTGGAAATATCAGAAGCCTTAAAAAAACATTTTAACGGCATGCTAACAATAATGTTTTTGCGGCGACAAATGTACATTCATTGAAGTTGAATTATGCAATAGAAAACCTAATGCTTAATTCGGGTTAAGTTACTTTCGCACTAATGGGCTTTAGAGAAGCGATGTACATTTTTTTTGGCGGACTGCTGGTGGCCGAGATATTCGGCTATCGCGGGTTTAGGTTTTTAACTAAGGCCCTGAGCTTACGAAAAAAGAGGTTAGCTAACATCCTTTATTGGATTATAAGCATTGGAATATACTGCCTGCTTGCCTTTACCCTTATTAGATACAGGGCGGATAGCTTAGGTAGAATGAACTTTACCTACGTTATTTTTGGTCTGTTTCTTACATACTATTTTACGAAGCTTGTTTTCGGATTTTTTCACCTGATAAGCGACATACTCTTTGGCCTGAAAAAGGTTTTTAGAAAAAGAAAGACACCAAGCCCGGGCACAAAAATGAGCCGCTCAAGGTTTTTAACCCTAAGCGGACTAACTGTGGCGTCCATTCCTTTTACCACCTTTTTAGACGGAATCGTTCGGGGCCGGTTTAACTACAAGGTTTTTAGGAAAAACGTATCTTTTGCCTGTCTGCCAAAAGCTTTCGATGGTTTTAAGGTAGTGCAAATATCCGATTTACACCTCGGTAGCTTACCAACCAACAGAAATGTATTAAACGATGCCGTTGAGATAGTTAATGATCTTAACGCCGACATCGTTCTTTTTACCGGCGACCTTGTGAATGCACACTCTTCAGAAGCAATACCCTGGCTTAAAACATTAAAAAAAATAAAGGCAAAACACGGCAAGTTCTCCGTGCTTGGTAATCATGATTATGGAGGCTATTATGATTTTGAGTCGGAAGAAGCGATGCGAGCAGATGTAAACAAAATCAAGGCTATGCACGGCGATATGGGCTTTGAACTGTTATTGGATAAAAATGTAGAAATTACCCTGGGCGAAGAATTTATAAGAATTGTAGGCGTTGAAAACTGGGGTCTTGGCCACTTCCCAAGGGTTGGAAACATTGAAAAAGCACTTACAGGAAGTAGTGACGATGATTTTCAGATATTACTATCTCACGACCCCACGCACTGGCAGGAGAAAGTTCTTTCCAAAACGAAAGTAGATCTAACCTTGTGTGGCCATACACATGGCATGCAAATGGGCGTGGAGATTCCCGGCTTTAAATGGAGCCCGATACAATATAGGTACAAGCGGTGGGCAGGCTTATACCGGGAAGGCCTTCAGTGCCTTTATGTAAACCGGGGCCTTGGCTACCTGGGTTTTGCGGGCCGTGTGGGTATTCCGCCGGAGATCACACTGCTCACGTTGAAAACGGGAACCACTGATTAACCATCGGGCTTTTGTTGGCGTTCCTCATGGTACGTGTTTGATACCCACCCGGTGTCCGGCATTAAAAAAGGCTTTGAATATTATTCAAAGCCTCACCACTTATGAGAAATACAACTTAGATTGTATTCCCGTGTATCCTCACCCTCTTCATACGCTTAAGCTTCATTCTATGTTTTCTTATTTTTCTCTTGCCTGCCTTTTCTTTAAGTTTCGCTTTTCTTTCGGCACGCAGTTGCTGTAGCCCCAATTTTTGTTGTTCGGTAAGAATACTGCGCATCGACTCTTTAGAGTTGCCCATAATTTCCGTTAACTCCTTGCGCATTTTAGATAGATCGGTACTGTACTTATCTCGTATTCTCTTAAGATCGTTTCTCAAACGTTCCCTGTCTTTACTATTCTTGTGCCGTTCCTTCAAAGCCTTCACTTCGCCACGCATTTTTTTAATCATGGGTTTGTACTTCTCACGGGCTTCTTTGGCAGCTTTTCTGCTTTCTTCTACTTGTGCCCTAAGCTGGTTACGTTGTTGTTCGGTCAACTCTAATTGATCTATCAATTTTCTCTTCCGGTCAACAGGTTGATCTTTTTCTTGAGCCATGATGTTAAGGCCAAAAAAGACAAAGGCCAATATTAAAATGATTCTGCTTTTCATGTATTAAACTTAAGATTATAGACGTTTGACACGGCATTGATTAAAAGGTTTAATTTCGGTGTGCAAAATCAATACACAATGAGCAAACTGCTGTTTTTAGGTATTATAGCAACACAGCTTATAACTGCTTGCGGAAGCACTTCGGTTACCGGACCGGAGCCCTTACGCATAATTGAGGCCGAAGGACTTGAAATACCCGTGTACGATGAAGAAGGCCTTGAGTACTTTTTGGAGAAACAAGACGACAAAGTACATGTTGTAAACTTTTGGGCCACATGGTGTGCCCCGTGTGTGAAGGAGCTACCCGAATTTGAAAGACTAAACTCCGAGCTTAAAGGTGAGGGCGTTGAAGTAGTATTGGTGAGTTTGGATTTTGAAAAAGACTTAGATGAAAAATTACCACGATTTGTGAAGCAAAAATTAAAATCGGACGTTATTGTAGTGTTGCCCGACAGCGAGCAGAAGATGATAGATATGGTTAGCAGCCAATGGGACGGGGCGTTGCCGGGCACCCTAATATATGACAATAATAAACGCTTCTTTATAGCCGGATCGACCGATTATGAAGAACTAATGACTGAATTAAGAAAATTTAAAGACCTATAAAAACGACAATGAAAAACCTTGCAATTATTTTGTTTGTAGCCCTTACTTATGTAGCGGGCACATCATGCCAAAAGGCCAACAGCCAGGAAATGGCTGCCGATGAGACTTCAACTGCCAAGATTGACAAGAAGGAGGCGAAGGAAGAATTTAAAACCGAAGCTGCCTATAAAGTAGGCGACGTGGTAGATGATTTTGAGTTAATGAATGTAGATGGTAAAATGGTGTCTTATGCCAGTTACCCCAAGGCCAAAGGCTTTATTACCATTTTCACATGTAACACCTGCCCATACTCTGTGGCCTATGAAGATCGCATTATCGCACTTCACGAAAAATATGCCGATAAGGGATATCCGGTTATTGCCATTAATCCTAACGACCCCGAGGCTCAACCGGGTGACAGTCCGGACAAAATGAAGGTACGTGCCGATGAGAAGGGCTTTGAATTTGCCTATTTGTTTGACGAAGGCCAGAAAGTATATCCTGCTTACGGTGCAACCAGAACTCCGCATGTATTTATTTTAAATAAGGAAGAAGCCGGGTTAGTATTGAAATATATTGGTGCGATTGACGACAATTCAAGGAATCCCGAAGAGGTAAATGAGCGTTATGTAGAAGATGCTGTGGACGCACTATTGGCAGGCAAAGAATTGAAAACAACCTTTACAAAAGCCATTGGTTGTTCTATTAAAACGGTTGATAAGCGATAACAGGAATTCGATTAATCTCACCGATTCAGAACTCATGAAAATAGTGAGATTCGAGGCCGGTTTGACAACCATAGGCTCAGACAACTTTTGAAGTATCTCTTTTTAAACTCTTAGGTCAGATACTTCCAGGCCTTTAATATTTCCTGCTCTCTAAAAAGAACGGTGTCCTTCTTTTTCTCAAACTCATCTCTCCGTTCTTGTGTAAGCGCAGCGGAGTTCCACCAGGCATGTACATCTACTACTGTCTCTTTTATATCCCGGAAGGTAAGTCCGTTGGCCACTGCTTTGGTGTTATCGATCAATGCTGAACCTTTGTTGTTTCCTACCGGCATTATCCACGGAACAATGTAGTGTACCTTGTGGTTCTTTAGGAATTCATAGTCATTGACATATACAGGGTTGACATCAACATTAAGTGCCTCCACAGCTTTTTCAACGAAGGTGTACATGTTCATCTTACTCTGCGGCCCAACGGCATTGTAGGTGCCAGCAATTTTCTTTTCAATCATTCGTATCATCCACCCGGCCACATCCCGTACGTCCACAAATTGTACAGCATCGCTACTTTTTCCCGGCACAAGCACATCACCGCACCTCGGTAAACGAACAGGCCAGTGAATGAAGCGATCAGACTTATCTCCCGGACCGATCATATATGTTGGCCGAATAACTAAAGTGCGATCATCGCCAAAGGCAGTCCGGGCGGCCAACTCCGAATTAGATTTCATAACACCATACCAATATTCAATTCGTTCATCTTCTTCATTTTCTAACATTGCCGGCTCTTCGAGCAGGACCTTGGTATTCTCGTCCATACCGCTTCCCAGGTATGGATAATATACTCCGGTAGAAGATGTGTACACGTACAACCCTACATTATCTTTAAGTAATTCGGCAGATGCTTTAGTCCACTCTACATTATGGCCGGAGTTGTCTATAACAACGTCCCACTTTCGGTTCCTTAGCGCATGGAGGTTGTTGGCACGATCACCAATAAGCGATTCAACCCGTTTAAAAAGTTCCTTATGAACTGTTGGCTTTGTTTTCCCTCTTGTAAATGTTGAAATAGCGTGACCTCGCCCCAGGGCATAAGCTATCTGTGCGGGGCCAAGAAAACTGGTTCCGCCAAGAATAAGAATTTCAAGCTTTTGTTGCCCTTCATTATTTGTTTTAGAATTACATGCAGAGAAAAGGGAACTGCCAAAAGTTAGGGTTGCGACCGCTCCCAGGCCTGTTTTAATAAGCGTGCGGCGTTTTTTATACATGTATTAAAAATACGTATTCACGGCAAACTCATGTCAGCAAAGCTCTCAGTTTGCTAGTTTACAGTTAAACAGTGGCGAAAGATGCGCCGATTAGACAAAAAAATGAGCTTTAACCTGGTTAAAGCTCATTGGTAAAAATACTGTAGTTTAAAGATTAAACCACTACCGCCTTGCTGTCTAACTCGTGAAACTCGTTTTTCAGATCGTCGTACAAGCGTTTAAAAGTGTCGATTTCTTCAATTAACTTATTGAATTCATCAACATGAACACCACTAACGGTATTGGTTTCCGCATCGGCATATTCATCTAAGTATAGTTCGCGCCGTTTTATCTTATGTCTTATGTTGTCAATCACATCTTTTTGCCTAATGAATTGGTTTTGAATATGTTCAAGCTTGGCTCGCCGTTCACGCTCCTCAATGCGACTTGATATCAGCCCCAACCTTTCTTCGAATCCCTTAACCTCCTCTTTACAAGCTTTAAGTTCTTTTAACCAATATTGGTGTTCGCTGTGTAAGTCAGAAAGTTTTAACGTGTTATTCTCCATTTTTAACGATTTATTGATGATTTAGAAATATAGTTTTCTTTATAACACTCATTTGAACGTTGTGTCCACCCGAGTGTTTTATATGTTTTGAAGTTTTCGTCATTTCTTGTTTACCCCTTAAAATCTATTTGCTTGTGCGCACCATCACAATAAGGTTTGTTTTCAGATGCTCCGCACCGGCAAAAAGCCGTTACCTTTTCTTTTACTTCCGTGCTGCCATCGGTATGTTGCACTATGCAGGAGCCATGATATAGAATAGGACCGTTTTCTGCAATTTCAATTCTTGTTAATGGAGCTTCGGCATCTTCTTCCACAATGTCGCCGTCCATACTATAACTGAGAGCACCGCTTGGACAAGCCTTTATCTGCTTAATAATTTCTTCATCAGAAGCACCATCAAGATTGATCCAGGGTCGCTTTCTTGGGTCAAAGACATCTATTAAGCCTTTCCAACAATTTTTTGAATGAATGCAGGTGTCGGGTCGCCAAAACACGGTGAGGCCACCCTTTGAGTACGATTTGGTTATTGACTCTTCCGCCAATGGGGCAATTTTATATTAAGTTAACACTACTTTTTGTTAAATCACAAAAAACAAAGGCCAAAACACAAATAAATACAAAAAACCAAATTCCAAACCCCTAGGCATGAATTGAAGACTGTGATTTGGAAGTTGTTTGTGTTTTGAATTTTGGTGCTTGAATTTTCCGGGACGAAGTGGCCAATTTGACGCTTTTAATTCTTGGTATGCAATTTGATTCCATTATCATAAACAAAATAGAATGGCAGAAGTAACTGAAATTCAATACGAAGAAAAACATGATCCGGAAAAGCGCAAACGAACGCTTTGGACCTTATTGGCCCTGTCGGCATTTATTGATATTATGACCTCCACCGGAACTTTAGTAACTCTGGGTCTTGGCGTAGTAATAGAAGAGGCTATTGAAAATGCTATATCACGTTTGATAGCCCGCTTCGGACTTAAGGAGAACCTTAATTGGGTTGATCACGCCGTGGGTGTAATTCCTATTCCGGGAGTAACGGCCATAACCGTTCACTGTGCTCGCGAGCTCTTCAAAATGTATCAGGAAGAGACGTTGGCTAAGCAGAGCGGGTAAATCACTCAAACAAATCGCCCTGTTTATAGGAGAGTAATTGAAAACTCTGCCTGTGGCGAACACATTCGCCGTGCTCGTATATAGCCCGCCGGTGTTTGAGGGTTGCATAGCCCTTATTGGTCTCCCAGCCGTAGTATGGATATTTAAGGGCTAACTTTTGCATGTATTCATCTCTATAAGTTTTGGCCAAAACAGAAGCCGCCGCAATGCTTTGGTATTTACCATCGCCTTTGACGATGCATTCAAACGGAATGTTTTTAAAGGGTTTGAATTTATTGCCATCCATTAAAATAAATTCCGGCACAATTTTCAGTTTCCTTAATGCCTTATGTACCGCCTTGAAGGACGCATTTAAGATATTGACCTTGTCTATCTCTTTTTCGCCCACAAAGCCCACTGCAAAAGCCAAAGCTTTGGCTTCAATCTCTGTGCGAAGTTCGTAGCGTTTTTTTTCGGTCAGAAGTTTTGAGTCATTAAGCCCTTTTATTCGAGCCTTTTTAGGTAGGATAACCGCGGCACCAACTACTGGCCCCGCCAAACAACCCCGACCAGCTTCATCGCAACCGGCCTCTAATAACGTTTTTTGGAAGTGTGGTTTTAATAAAGGCATGAAAGTACTATGCCCAAAATTACAATAACCTGACAGGTTTGGTAGGTTATAATCAAGCTCATTCAGGAGTATTTACATCGAAAGTAGTTTTGTCGTTGAAATCTTCAAAATAAACCTGTCAGGTTAGGGAGTCAAGTTGTTGATAACCAGAAGGCATAGTTTTTATTTCTATTTTTATAATATGACGAATATTGTATTAGAACAGGGAAAAACCTACCACATATACAATAGGGCCATTGGCAAAGAAAAACTTTTTCTTGAAAGGGGAGACTATTTTGATTTCTTAAAAAAACTTCGCAAATACGTCTTGCCAATAAGCTCTATATATGCGTATTGTTTACTGCCAAACCACTTTCACCTAATGGTAAAATTTGAAAAAAAGGAATTGAAGAAACCAATTCATCAATATTTTTCAAATCTGTTTAACGCCTACACCAAACGATTTAATCTGATCCATAGAAGAAAAGGTGGCTTGTTCATACGCCCTTTTAAAAGAAAGCTCGTTAGTGATGACATTTACTTCACCAAATTGATACACTACATTCATGCAAATCCGGTACACCACGGCCTCACTACTTCATTAGCCGAATGGCCATATAATTCTTATTCTGAATTTTTAGAGCAGAAAAACGATCTTGTAAATGTTGAAACAGTAACAAATTGGTTTGGTGGCTTGAAAGAGTTTGAACAATTCCACAGAGAAATTAAAATTGGACTCAAGAAAGACGGAGTTTATATCGAGTAGGTAACCCGCAACCTGACAGGTTGGGCAGGTTGTAATCGAGCTAATTTGGGAGTATTTACTTCGAAAGTAGTTTTGTCGTTGAGGTCATCAAAATAAACCTATCTGGTTTTGTCAAGCAGCACACAACCTGACAGGTTGGGCAGGTTGCAATTAAGCTAATTTGGGAGTATTTACTTCGAAAGTAGCTTTGTCGTTGAAATCTTCAAAATAAACCTGTCAGATTTTGCCAAACAGCCCACAACCTGACAGGTTGGGCAGGTCGCAATTAAGCTAATTAGGAGTATTTACATCGAAAGTAGCTTTGTCGTTGAAATCTTCAAAATAAACCTGTCAGATTTTGCCAAACAGCCCACAACCTGACAGGTTGGGCAGGTTGCAATTAAGCTAATTTGGGAGTATTTACTTCGAAAGTAGTTTTGTCGTTGAGGTCATCAAAATAAACCTATCAGGTTTTGCCAAGCAGCACACAACCTGACAGGTTGGGCAGGTTGCAATTAAGCTAATTTGGGAGTATTTACTTCGAAAGTAGTTTTGTCGTTGAGGTCATCAAAATAAACCTATCAGGTTTTGCCAAGCAGCACACAACCTGACAGGTTGGGCAGGTTGCAATCAAGCTAATTTGGGAGTATTTACATCGAAAGTAGTTTTGTCGTTGAGGTCATCAAAATAAACCTGTCAGGTTTTGCTCCTACAACCTGACAGGTTGGGCAGGTTGTAATCAAGCTAATTTGGGAGTATTTACATCGAAAGTAGTTTTGTCGTTGAGGTCATAAAAATAAACCTGTCAGGTTTTGCTCCTACAACCAGACAGGTTGGCCAGGTTGCGACCGACAAGACCGTAAGCCTCTTTTAATAATAAATGATCAAATAGAAATTTTCGGAGTTTAACCTGTCAGGTTCAGCATCACCCTCCAAACTCCTGGGCAGCATAAACATGTGGTAATTCGCTGCTTTTATGAAGGGTTTCGGCAATTACTACGGCCACGCCAAGGTGCGTAAGATCTTTATCGAAGAGGTTTTCTCTATGGCCCGGACTGTGATACCAGTCCGTAACAATTGATTTCCCCAACTCGCCGTAAGTCATGGGTTTAAGAGGTTGGTCGTGTCTATCATAGTAATAGTATTTTCCGTAGCGATACCGGTACTTATACTCTTCGCCTTTTAGCTTGAAAGGGTGCACACGAGCTAAGTTTTCCGCTACAACATAAAATCTACCGCCGCTGTTGCGCACTCGCTGGCTTATGGTTCGGTTGCGCCTGTCATACCTGTTATAATGGCCAAAAAAATTGTGCTTTTGCATAGCTTCAATGTGAGCAAGCCCTGCTAAATGCAGATTATAATTTGGTCTTAGTGTTTTATAGCCGCGCTTTTTACGAAGCAAATTAGTGGCATGAAACACACTAACAGAAGCCAAACCGTTATCCGGTGCAAACAAGTTTATAGGTTCGTTAGCTACATCGGAAGCAAAAAACTCCTCAGGACTCATCTCAAAGTAATTGAACTCCTTTTCGGTTAAAGGTCTGTCAACAAAAGACGAACTGATGAATACAATAACGAGTATGAAAAATATCCTTCGCATAAATTTCTATCAGAAAATTAACGGTTTTCTTCGAAAATTTATTGGATTGTGGAATTCGTTGCCTTACGGGCATCTTGTTAGAGTATTTTCGTTCCTGATAAACTACCTTGAAAGCACTAAAACAACTTGCAGGCGAAACCGCTCTTTATGGCATAAGTACCGTAGTGCCACGGTTGCTTAATTTTTTACTGGTTCCGCTGCACACCTATGCCCTTGCTAATCAGGCCGACTATGGCATTATTGGCAAGTTGCTGGCTTATGTGGCCTTCCTGAATGTGCTTTACACCTACGGAATGGAAACATCTTTCTTTCGCTTTGCCACCAAAAGTCCGGATAGAAAGAAAATAACACAAACCATAGTTACGGCACTACTTTCTACTACACTCTTGTTCACGGTATTATTGTTCATTTTTTCAGGGTCGGTGGCATCGTTTATAAACGAACCCGGCAAGTCAATTTATGTAAAACTCTTTGCCATTGTTGTTGCGCTGGACGCCCTGAGCGTTATTCCCTTTGCCAGCCTACGCCTTGACTCCAAGGCCAAAAAATATGTGGCCATAAAGATCTTGAACGTGCTTGTTGCCATTGGTTTAAACTTGTTTTTCTTTTTACCGGCTGTACTCGGCAAGCCGGATATGTTTGCGCCAATATTCAGTTTTAAACCGGAGCATGCAGCCTATTATGTGTTCATTGCTTTTATTGCCGGAAGCCTTGTGCAGTTACTCTTCTTTCTGTCTTTCTATATAAAAACAAAACTGAGCTTTAAGTGGACCACTTTCAAACCTATTTGGAATTACGGCTGGCCACTCCTTATCCTCGGCTTTGCTGGTATAGCCAACGAAGTGTTTGACAGAGCCATTATGGATCAATGGCTTCCGGGCAGTGAAGCCGAAAACAAAACCCAACTTGGGATCTACAACGCCTGCTATAAGTTGGGTATGATATTGAACATTGCCGTAGCTGCATTTCGTATGGGCGCAGAGCCGTTCTTCTTTCGCAATGCCGACAAAACAGATGCTAAACCACTGTATGCCGCAACACTAAAGTATTTTGTCATCTTCAGCCTATTAATCTTTCTTGGTGTGCTGTTCTATCTGAACATCTTTAAACGCTTCATTGATGAACCATACTGGGAAGGGCTTTATATAGTACCATATATTCTTATGGCCTATGTCTTCCTGGGCATTTTTTACAATCTAAACATCTGGTATAAACTTACTGACCAAACTAAAATTGGAATGTACATAACTATTGTTGGGGCAGCATTTACTGTTGCGCTTAACTACTTTTTGCTGCCTAAGGTGGGAATACTTGGTGCGGCAATAGCTACCCTGGCAGCATATATTATTATGTGCATTATCTCCTATCTATGGGGCCGGAAATATTATCCCATACCTTATGAAAAGGGCAACATCATTTTCTACATCCTCATGGCAACAGGCATTTACCTGCTATTTAGATTTTTGGGAGACAGTCTTCAGTTAAACAATTGGACTCAAATGGCATTTAACACATTGGGGTTGCTGTTTTTTGTGGGAGTAGTTTTCTTTAAAGAGAGAAAAGAACTCAAACTTTTGTTTGACCGAACTGATACTTAAGTTGAATTCCCTAAATATACTGTTCAATCTTTCGGACAAGATCAACACTTGGCGAATAATGAATGGTATGTATGCCCAAGGAGCTGGCACTTTCAATATTCCTTGAATTGTCATCAATAAATAAGCTGGATTCGGGGTTCAGGTTGTATCGATCTAACAAAACATCAAAGATCTTTTTATCCGGTTTTTTCGTTTTCTCAAATCCGGAAACCACAATACCTTCAAAAAGACCTAAGAAAGGATATTTATTACGAGCTATAGTAAATGTTTCGGCTGACCAATTTGTAAGTGCGTATAGCTGAATGTGATCTATCTTTTTCAGCCGATATAGAAGCTCAACGTTTTCATCAAAACATCCCCCAAGCATTTCTGTCCACCTGTTATAGTACGCCTCAATTTCATATTTATATTGAGGGTATTTATCAATCAATATTGCAACGCCATCGTTAATACTTCTTCCGGCATCCTGTTCCTCATTCCATTCCATAGTACAGATATTTTCAAGGAAGTAATTCATGTCTTCCTCACGGCTAAAAATTTTTGAATACAAATAGGCAGGATTCCAATCAATGAGAACACCGCCCAGATCAAAAATCAGAGCAGATATATTAGGCATAGGATCATATTTAGGTTCTCTTCCATGTAAGTGCAGCAAAAATAACGGATAATATAGCGGAAGAGATCCAAAATATTGTAATGGAGGAATAATCAATTACGGGTTCTCCATTGACTATGCTTTTATTTCCTTCCAGAAGATAACCACTTGCTATATCTTGTATTCCGGCAGCGGCATAACTCATAATTCCTACAACACCGAGGGCTGCACCCGAAGCCTTCTTTGATGCAATATCAACGGCCATTAATCCGCCGAGATAGCAGATAAGGGCACCGATAGCCAAACCAAAAATTAACATACTTACAATGTCGATCCATACAGTATTTTTAGGTCCAAGTAGAAATAAGGAAATTCCTAATACATTCATCAAACCAAAGATCAAGGCAGGGATGTTTCTCCGGCCATTAAAGAACTTGTCAGATATAAATCCGGAGAATGCTGTGCCGAAAATACCGCAAATTGCACTCAATGCCACCAATGAATTAGATTGAGTTAGCGAGTATCCTTTGGCCGACTCAAAGTAATACGGCCCCCAGCTGTTAACCGCATATCTTGATATGTACATAAATGCACTCGACAAAGCAATCAACCAAATATATGGGTTTGTTAAAACGTCTTTCTGTTCACTTTTTACTGATTTGTTTAGCCTAGCCGTATTTACATTTACAGCCGGCAAACCCTTGCTTTCAGGAGAATCATGAAAAAATATATAAATAATAATTGCACCAAGAATGCCCGTTAAGGCTGCAGCCCTAAAACCCCATTGCCATCCCAAATAAGATGCAACAACGGCAGTTAGAATATAGGTAATTGCTTCTCCAATGTTATGACTTGTGCTCCAAAAGCCATAAAAACTACCTCTTTCCTTATCATTAAACCAACGAGATAAAGAAACAACGCTTGAAGGTGCCCCCATTGATTGTACCCAGCCATTTACACCCCAACAAACAGCAAAAAAGATAAAGCCGTCAGTAAAGCCCATTAATAGATTTGCCAGGCCTGAAATAAGCAGTCCTGTTGACATAAACCTTCTGATATTACTGTGATCGGCAAGGAAGCCGTTAGTGAATTTTCCTACGGCATAGGAGAAGAACAGTGCCGAACCGATAATTCCGAGTTGTGATTCGGTTAAGAAACCGCTGTCAACAATGGGTTTTTTAACCACATTTAAACTAAGTCTGCAAACATAGTATATACCGTACCCCAGAGTTGCGGCAATAAACACGTGCCATTTAAGGTTTTTATACTTTTTGTTAATAGATGTTTCTGATCTGGTAACCGGTATAGGAGGTGATTTTTTAAAGTAACGCAAAATGTAGTTGTTTAGGAAATGAAATGTTATTCATGTAGTCCGTGTTTTCGCAAGTATGTCAACAGCAGTTTCGGCCGGTCAGTTTGAATCATATTAACACCCCTCTCTATAAGCCAACCGTAAACTTTGTCTTCGTTTTCAAGGGCCATATCGTCCTCATATCCGGCATTTAAACTTTCCCAAAGACTGTTAACCCAAATTCTGGAACCTCTTTTTCTAATGTTGTTGAATTCATTGAGTACAGGTGATTTTTCATCCTCAAAAACAAATTCAATAGCTATAGGCTGTAGCGTGTTAAGATATTGCTCAATCGTCTGCTGAGCATGTGGCTCTCCTAGGTCAACTATTGGCATAAAGTACACTTTGTTCAAATACTCCCCAAACTCTTTTTGGGCTTGCTCCGCAGGAACCTTACCCTTCATTACTACCTGATTTATTGTGCCCGTCTTTTGCAATATTTCATAAGCCTTATCAAAATAACCGTAACACTTATCTAGATTAATCAATATCTTATCCTTGCCGGCAAGCATTGCTTCTTCTAAAGTGGGTATTCTATGGTGAGTTGCATGATTTGCACCATTTTTCAGGTAAAGAGTTTTTAGGCTATCCAAGGTCCAGTCAGACACCTTGCCCTTGCCGGTAGTGGTTCGGTCTAATGTTTTGTCATGGATTACAACCAATTGGCTGTCCTTTGTCATGCGAATGTCAATTTCCACCATATCTACACCCATTTTAATACAGTTTTCTATGGCCTGTATTGAGTTCTCCGGAGCATTACGCCAATCGCCCCTGTGCGCAATAACCATTACATCTTTCCCATAAGATTGTTCCAGTTTATCCTGCAGCTCTACAATGCTGTTTCTGCGCGCTACATCTGATTGTTGTTTACATGAAAGAGCTGAGACAATAAGTAAAATCAGAAATGAATAAATACCAATTGAGTGTTTCATCAGTTTCTTGAGTTATAAGGACCAAAATGTTTTTTTACCACCAATTTTTCCTGATCGTTTTCAAGGATAATTACATAAAATTCCCTGCCCCCTGGCAATACACGCACAAGCACATGTCCATTTTTACTCTTGTAGAGCTCTTTTATCAGGTCGGGAAACCTGGTCATTACATTTGAACTCATTTGAATGGAAAAAACATCGACCTTTTGTTCTAATAAACGTGTCATTACACCCATATCGAAATGAGGGTCGTGTATGCCCTGGTGAACTGCTATCTGAGGTTTAAGTTGTGATAAAAAGTTAGAGTTGGTAGCATCTTTGTGTCCATGATGATTTAATGCCAGGGCATCTACCTCTGCAAGAGCTTTAGCCACCTGTGACTCTACATCGTAGTCGTGATTACCAATAAAACCCGGAATATCTCCTCCGGTATAATAATCAAACGGGCCATAAGATATTTTTAGGGCAATGCTTAAGGAATTTTGGCTGAATTTACCTTCCTCGTGCAGGAGGGGCGGATCGAATTTAAATTCTGAAACAGCAGATCCCTTACCTGTCCAAATTTTCTGATTGGATTTAACGTTTCTAATCTCTACATCAGGAAACTTTTGCGGCTTGTACCGTAACACAAATTGATCATTAGCTCCGGGAATGCACCTTTCTATTTGCACACCTCTCTTACTCTGAAAGGAAAGAAAATTCAGGTAATTATTGAATGTATTATCCCCACCGAGAAATTTGCGCATATCCAAAGGATATTGATAATCGGGGAAACCCCTGTCAACAATGGTTTTTATCGTGATAATATCTCCCACTTCTGTTATACCACTTAATTGATACTCTCCTTTCGATGAAAATGGTGTAGAGTTTTCGATATGGCCGTAATGATCTTTATGAAAATGAGAAATCACGGCATAGTCAAGGGTTTGTTTCGGGTTAACTTGTTTTATGTAGTTGGCTATCCATTGACCGGGTGTTTTATCTGTTGACGGATAAACAGGGTAATAGGGATGTTTGTCGCGCTGTTTGGCATCTCCGGCATCAAACAGAAGGCTGGTTCCATCGGGTAGTATGGCTAAAGCCGCATCTCCTCGTCCGGTATGTATGTGGTGAATATCCAAAAACCCCAAACTCCATCTATATTCTTTAAGAAAGCTGTCTTTTCCTCTTGAACTTTCAATGGGTAAATTGCAACTCTGCCAAAGAAGCAAACCTGCCGTAAAAATGAAGAAGCGAATAATTTTGTTCATCTCAGGCCCCTTCCTTCAAAATAGTTAACCATTAACCCGGGATAGTCTGTAAGGAGGATGTTTGCTCCTTTTGAAGCACACCAGCCCCAGGAAGAATCCGGGTCGGTTTGTGCCAGATTATCATCCCTGCCTCCGCAATAGTCGGGTCCAATAGTTGTAATCCATGCGCAGGCATTCCGTTGATGGGCTTTTTGTATCTCATCTAGAAGAGAAGCATGATCATTAGTAAAGCGAAATTCAAATGCTGCAGCCGCGTTCAGATCGGAAAATGTCTTTATTGTTTCGGCAGGATTGGAATCAGTTTCTTTTAATCTGGGAATGTAATGACTGGTATTGAATAAATATGTCCCAAGCGTATTTTTAGCCTCAGCGTAGTTATACCTTTCTATAAATATTGCATGATCTATAGTTTTCGTTTCTATGAGTTCTTTTTGTATTTCTGGAAAGAAATCATTGCCCTTGTCAATCATTACCAATACCTTGCCTTTGGCAGCGAGCATGGCTTCTGATAAGGTTGGAACTTTATGTGTAGTAATATTTCCATCTTTGTCTTTCAGATATAGTGACCGGATATAACTCAATGTTGTTTGGTTAATTTTCCCGGTTCCCGTTGTCATTCTATCCAACGAACTGTCGTGCATAAGAACAAGATCATTGCTTGCTGTTTTCTGAACATCAATCTCAACTATTTCTACTCCCAGATCAATGCAACTTTGAATGGCCGGAATGCTGTTTTCGGGAAACCTTTGCCAATGACCACGATGAGATGCCACCATTAAATAATTACTATTGGGGCTTTCAAGCCGGTTAATTATTTTATCAATTACCGTACGATCAATAGTAACATCTATGCCTGTTCCGGGCGGAATTTCTTCAGGAGGTGATATAGCCGGGTCTTGATTAGAACAAGCCCCCAGGACAAATGCAATTATTGCAATAATATATCTGGACATAGGAAATAGAACCGCACCCTCCTTCAGGAGGATGCGGTGGATAATTGATTAAAATGAATATCTTAAACCTATCTGATATGTTCTTCCGAAATTGAAATAAGTATCCATGAGCCTTTCATTAAAAATGTACTCATAACGCTTATTGTTAAGAAGATTGACCACATTAAAGGAAATGCCGAACTTATCTTTGATCAAATAACTTGAAGAAAGATCTGTTTGCCCGTAATCATCTCGGTATTTTAGCCCATCTTCAGGATTTGGCTTACTTCTAAGAAACTTTCCTCTAAAGTTATGGGCAAGGCTCACCATTAAGTTGTTTTTATCGTAGTAACCAATTATGTTATATGAGTCTTTGGAGTGGTTTGGCATGGAGTACTTGTTTATTTCTCCGTTGTCCAATTCTTCCTCAAAAGACGTATCAGAATAAGTATAATTTAGAACTGTGCCCAATCCATCAAATGGAGCAGGCAGAAACGTAAACGGTGTTTGAAAATTGAGCTCAAACCCAGTAATTGTTGCGGAATTACCATTAACGGGTTGTTTTAATGTGTAGGTTTCTCCGTTGTACTGTACGCTTTTTTCTTCCGTTACAATGAAAGACTCAATATCCTTATGGAACAAAGATCCTGATAGCATCATTTCCTTTTGCGGATACCATTCAACCGCAAAATCGTACTGATTGGCTCTAAATGGATCAAGGTCAGGGTTTTTAGCGCTTATTCTTTTGTTTACCTCATCCACCTCTCTATATGCACTTAGGTCGGTTAAGCTTGGCCGAGTTAATACCCTGGCAAAAGCTGTTCGTAAAAACAACTTATCTTCAGCCAACTTGAGACGCGCGTTCAAACTAGGCAATAAATCGGAATAGTTAGACTTTGTTTCCCTTTCGGTGTAGGTTCCGGTATTTTTGTCTCGTTGTAAGCCCACGGAAGTCACGCTGGTAGTTGAATAACGCAGCCCGATATTAGCATCAAATTGACCAAGTAAAATGTCTGCCATGGCATAAGTCGAAGCAACCCCCTCTCCTATATCATATCTGTCTTGTTTGCGTTCAACGTCATCGAAAGCAATGCTGTTTCCATATTTTTCCTTTGCCTTGTCCCAGTCGTGTATAGCAAAAGATGTTGGCGCATTGGCTTCATCTACGTTATCTAAAAATCCGTCATAGGTAGCTGATACCGGGCCAAAAGGATCCCCAATATTTTTAATGCGATTATAACGATATCTTCGATTCTTGCTTCTGTCTCCATATTTCGCTCCAAAGTGAATAGCACTTATCCATGAATCTGAGTATTTAGTAACATCGAATTGCCCGCTGTACTTTTTATCAGAGTTATCCCACACATACTTTCTAGCCTCATCCATAGAGAATAAATCGGGGTTGGACAGATCAACCGGGGTATTCAAATCCCAATATCTGTGATCTCTTCTTATGTCATATTCGGCCTGATCTGTTCTGCCGGCATAGTAACGAAATCTTTCAGAGTCGTTGTCATTATTAGAAAGACTGGTTTTGGCAGAAATATCCCAATCATCCAAATTCCATTCTCCGGTTAAACCTCCCTGAAGAAAGTTTGTTTTATTGTCTTGTGTTTGATTTTCAAGGAGCAGTTTTACATCACTAAAGGATGCTTGCTCAACTATATTGTTGATCACAGTCATATTTTGCAGATTTTTAGCGTTGTTGAAAAACCACAAGGCCGTATATCTGTCTTGTTTTCTGTCAAAATTATTGTACAACCCATCTAGTGTTAAGGTGAAATTTTTTGTGGGTTTATACTGAAAACTGGGATGGAGTGATAAACGTTTAACTTCCTGGGGCTGTACAACATATCTCGGAAGGTCCATTAGCCACACGTTTTTATGATCATCAACTCCGTCGCCATCAATATCATAATCATGTTTTGTCCACCTAACTGCATCATAGGCCTCAGCACCCCTTCTAAAGTTGTTATAAGAAACACCAAGCAGGGCACCGAAAGTATTATTCCATGTATCTCCAATTACAAAGGTGGCTTTAGGAGATACTTTTTGATCAAAACTGTTATACTGTCCTTCTAAGTTTGCAACCAAAATTCGTTTGGAGGCATCAAATGGTTTTAGTGTACGCAAGTTGACTGTTGCGGCCAGTCCACCCTCGTCCATTTTGGCAGTAGGTGATTTCACTACTTCTGCAATCTGAAACAATTCAGAGGGTAGAGAATTAAAACTAAAAGTTCTGTTATTTCCATTATTTGTGGAAGGTACGCCATCAATGGTTACTTGTGTGTATTCCGGCGGCATGCCTCGTACGCTAACCTCGTTCCCCACACCACCTTCATATTCCCGTCTGATCTGTACTCCTGAAATCCTCTGTAATGCCTCTGCCATGTTAGCCTGTGGAAATTTGGCAATATCCTCGGCAACGATGGCATCTTTAATGTTCACCGATTTGTTTTTTAACTCCAGTGCACTGGCCAAACTCTCCCGAATTCCTTCTACAACAACTGTTTCAATATCAATATTGGCTTGAGTGAGCACGATAGAAAGTTCCGGGCGGCCACTCACCGCTATGTTAGCCACCCGATACCCTAAATACTCTACAATAAGAATCGCACTCTCGGCATCCGGAACAACAATGGAAAAATTACCATCGGCATCGGTTATAGTTCCCTTTTGAGTTCCCTTAAGTCTAATAGTAGCTCCAGCCAAAGGCTCTCCGGTTTCGGTAGAGACATTACCATTAATTACATCATCTTCCTGCTCGGTGCCGTCCAAATCTTCAATTAGAACTGTATCATCTAATTTTTTTAATACATCCGGCAGCATATCTGAGTCCGGTATTAGAAGTCTGGTTTGTTTGGCAAACCCATTATACCCTTTGTGTACAATAATATTGCTATTGCGAATTGTAAAATGCAAGCCGGTTTTTCCGGAAAGAAAAACCAAGAGGTCTATCAATTTTAACTGTTCGTTATTACCGGATATGCTAATCTTATCAAGCACAGCCCGGTCATACGTGAAGAAGAAAGTGCTTTGAAGCTCTATCTCCTTAAACACTTGTTCCAGCAGAACATTATCCCACCGGCAATCTATGGATGTATTTTGTAAATCCTGAGCAGACGTGTTATTTGCCCATGCAACGGTAAATATTAAAGTTTGAAAGCCAATAATGAACATTAATAATCTGGCCATGATCCAGAATTTCTTTTTCGACTGTAAATTCATAATTTTATATTGTTGTTTTTAAATGAACAATGCCTTTTTCCAATAAGTGGGAAACTATATTTCACTGCAACTGGAATAGTATTCCTCTAACGGGAAAAAGAATCTATTGCCGGCTGGCCTATGAGGTCGGCCGGTTATTTTTTATAAGACTTAACTACATAAGCGTTGTTTTTATCAATTAATGGTTCAAAATAATAGTCGGTTACTTGTCCAATAATCTCCAGCACATCTTCTATAGATTGTTCTTTTGCATTAAAACGGTGAACAAGCTTACTCTTTGTTTCAAGGCCTTCCGGAATAATCAGTTCCACATCGTACCACTCCTCCAGAGCTTTTTTAACAACCCAAATGTCATCTCCATCGAAGTGAACTATGCTGTTTTTCCACGCATAAGGAAGGTCTTCCTTGTACGCCCTTATGTCTGTTCCGCGATCCTTTTTTGTTAAAACAAATTGTTGGCCCGGCGATAGTATTTCTTTTTTATTAACCTTACCTGATGCTTCGAGTGTTTCAACCAGCACCTTCCCCTCAACAAGCGTTACAGAGATTTGCTCCTTGTTAGGGTAAGCAGATATGTTAAACGAAGTGCCTAAAACAGATGTTCGTATATTTTCAGACTCTACAACAAAAGGGGTTTTGGTATCCTCTTTTACCTTGAAAAAAGCCTCTCCTCTTAATATAACCTTTCTTATATCTCCACTAAAGGGTTTATGGAAACTTAAGAAACTTCCTTTGTTTAACCACACTTCGGATCCATCGCTTAGCGTTAAATATTGAGGTTGTGTTTGATGGTTTATTTTTTCGACTAATTGGGGTTGGTCAGATCCTGGTTTTATTTTACCAAAGAAGGCAACCGAGATCAGCAGGAGCATAATTGCGGCTAACGATAATGCAGGCAACAATACACTTCTTTTACGCTCATATAAACTTTTTGTTTGCTTATGCCTGTTTATACGATGCCAGATGGCCGAACTTGCTTCATCATTCAAATGATAAGTACTGTCATCCAAACTGTTCCAGTCACTTTCAAGAATTTGGTACAGGTCGTTATACTCGTCTGATTGAAAATAGTCTTTAAGCAGCAACAATTCGTCACTTGACAAAGTACCTCTTTCAAACTTTTCTAACAGGTGTTTAAGATTGTCCATGTGGTATAGAAGTAAACGAAATATTTCAGGTTTACCCCTATTGAAGCGTAAAAGTTTTTAAATCAGACCAGGCCTAAAAGGCCATAAATAGAATTTTTGCCAGTCTCTGACGCAGGAATTTGAGAGAACTGCTTATGTGATTTTCTACTGTCTTTGAGGATATTGAGAGCTCTGAGGCAATTTCCTTATAAGTTAACCCATCTTTTCTGCTCATCTCAAATACTTTCCGTCTCATTTCCGGCAGTTCTCGTATGGTAGCATTTACCAAATCAACTTTCTCTCTTTCTTCAAGAGCGGTTAATACATCTTGATCCCGGGAAGGGACGGTGCTATTTTTAGATGTTATGGCTTCAGTTTGCAGCACTTTCCTTCTGTAGTTATCTATAACCAGATTTCGTGCAATTTTAAAAACCAATGCTTCGGTTGCTTTATCATCAACTATATAGGATTTATTTTCCCAGATCTTTAGAAAAGTATTTTGTACAATATCTTCTGCCAAGCCCTTATCAGCAAGCCTTTTTAAAGCAAAAAAATAGATCCGTTCATGATACGCATCATAGAGTTTTCTAAAATTTTCCTGAGCTGAAGTCATGATGGTTTCTTACATAACAAATCTATGGAAAAAAGATAAATACCTGTCTCTTTTAGGGTTGAGCCCGTATTAGAGCATCTATATTTCTAAAAGGCCTGAGTTCGATTGATCTTTAGAGTTCAGAACGCTTGAAAATAGTGAGATGCGATTAAGAATACCGAACCGTTACCGATCGCGAACCCAGTGGCACTGAGTAACAGAATCTCATATTCGCCATGAATGTGGTGAAGCACTTGAAAAGCAACGGTATTGTAGTGGGTAAAGATCTGGCGGTCACCGGTATGGGAGGTGGAGAAACAAGCGGGATCTGGGCAGCACGTCAAGCCGCTAAGCGGGCCGGCGAAGGTTGGGTGATGGCTAGCGATGCCTTCTTCCCATTTGATGATGTAGTGAAACTATGCATCGAACGAAAGATCACAGCTATCATTCAACCCGGAGGGTCCATTAGAGATGATGACAGTATAAAAGCGTGTAACAAAAACAAGATTGCCATGGTGTTTACAGGCATTAGGCATTTTAAGCATTGAGTTGATTCGCAGCGGTGCAGCATAAAAACGACTTCACTACCCTGCAATTGCTACAGCAGGAAGGCGAAGTTGTCTCCACCATCTAATCACTTACTTTCCGAAATGAAACTTGAATAAATTCTAACATAAGTTAGGTTCTTGAAATTTTTGAATGCCTTAATTTCTCCCAACCCGCTCCCAAAAAGCTTTTTGATAGGTAGTACCAATAGGAATATACTTTTCACCAATTACAATTCTTTGCCGTTCAATAAAATCAATTTTATGTAATGCAACAATATAGGATTTGTGCACGCGCATAAATTCCACAGGAAGCCGTTGTTCAAAATTCTTAAGGCTATCAAGCGTAAGTATCTTCTCTCCATTCGATGTATAAATAGCCACATAGTCGCTAAGCCCTTCAATGTAGAGAATTGAATCCAGATCGATTTTTAACGTTTTGTACTCGCTCTTTACAAAAAGGTGATTGGTACTTTCCCTCTGGTTTTCTGCCCCTTGAGCACCCAAAATTCGCCTTTTAGCTTTTTCTACCGAACTATAAAAGCGATCATAGCTAATGGGCTTAACCAAAAAATCTATGATATCCAGATCATAGCCATCAAGCGCATACTTTTCGTATGCAGTGGTGAGCACCACAGGATATTTACCATCTGCAATTTTAATAAACTGAATGCCCGTTATTTCAGGCATTTGCACATCAAGAAAAATGAGATCTACTGTATTTTTTTCGAGAAAATGTATAGCTTCAATCGGATTGGTAAATCCTCTAATGAATTCCGTATCAGGGGTTTTACCGACATAATCTTCCAGAAGCTTTACTGCTAAGGGTTCATCATCAATTATTACACACTTAATCATATTTTATGGGCAGTTTTAATTTCACAGTATATACCATGTCTTTTCCATCAATTTTCAGGTCGTAATTTTCACCATAGATGAGTTGCAAACGCTTCTTGGTGTTTTCCAGGCCTATACCACCTTCTTCATCTTTTTCTTGTTGGGCAACGGCATTTTTTACTGTAAATAATATAGCTTCGTTCATCTTTTCAACGGTGATTTCCAAAGGTGCATCAGGATTTCTTAAATCACCATGCTTAAATGCATTTTCAACAAATGCGATAAGTATTAGTGGTGGGATTTTTTGACCATCTAACCTGGGATCTATATCTATATTAAGCGCCAAAGGGTAATCGTATCTCATTTTCTGCAATTCAATGAAGTCTTTAATGTATTTGACCTCTTTCTTCACTGAAACGAATTCGGACTTCTCATATATGGCATACCGAAGCAACGCAGAAAGTTTCTCAATAGCCCGTGGTGTTTCCTTAGAGCCTAAATGGCTTAACGAGTAAATGTTATTCAAACTGTTAAATAAGAAATGGGGGTTAACCTGCGACCGTAGAAAAGCCAGTTCGGTTTTCTTGGTCTCCAGTAACAGGTCTTGCTGCTGTTTTTCCTTATACTTGGAATATTGCACATAGAAGAACACTATGCCGAGCGGAACGTACACCAAAGCAAAGTACAGATTGTCCAGAAAGTAGTTATAAGTCCCGTAATCATCCCGGTAGTTGCCAGTTCCAAAGACAGTCTGTATAATTACTTCCTGCAAGAAAAAGCGCAGAAACATAGCCGTTGGAACCAAAAATAAAAACATCCCGATTCGTTTTAAATAGGATTTTAAACGAGTAAAAAACAGAATGGCATATGCAAATAAGGTATACGCAAAAAAGGAGAGAACGCCGGTTACCTCTAAAGCCACAGAGTGAGAATCTCCCAAGTCAATGACCTGGCTAAGTGTAAATTCTTCCTGAAGTATGTATCGAAGGTCATACAATATGTATACCAGGAAAAACCATAAGAATAACTGCCCCGCTTTGAAACGCATACTTAAAAGTACTCCTAAGCATTGGCTTATTGACATGTAAAACCATCAACCACCGAATAGCATCTGCCAACCAAAGGTTTTTGAAGATGAATGGTTATTGTGCAATAAAAACCATTTGTAGATAAAATGTAACCATAGGTAGATCGTATTGCGCTTGCCAGATCAGTTAGAACTAACCTTGTCAAAAAGTAACCATGAAGTGTTTCATCTTAGTAATATCCTTCCTCCATATTATTCTTTTATCACCAAAATGTCTCCACGCACAAGATGCCAAGGTCGTTATAACTGTTTCCAATTTAGATGGCGAAGCCATTCCAAATGCTCTTGTTCTGGTAAAACACGGAAGCCAATCTGCGAAGTTTCTTTTTACCGATTCCCTGGGCAAAGCAACATTTCCTACTCTTGCCACAGGTCCGTATCAATTTTCGATTCAACATATCGCTTATGAAAATGTTCATCTCACACGAGACCTGAAAGGTCAGGAAACGTCTATAGATCTAACATTGAAACAAGCAGGCAACCGACTGGAAGATGTGTTTGTTGTAGCAGAAAAACCCTGGATACAAAGGAAGAGCGATAAGCTGATAATCCAAATAGAAGGAAGAAGCGGTTTGGGTAACTCTGCCATGGAAGTCCTGGAGAATGCTCCTGGGGTGTTGATAAACAATGATGCCATATCCTTTTTGGATAAAGGTGTTGAAGTACGAATAAACGACAGGCCGGTAAAACTAACAGGTCAACAATTGAGTAATTTGCTTAGGAATAAAACATCAGCTTCTATCAAGGCAATTGAACTGGATATGACGCCCGGCGCTGAATTGGAGGCAGACAAGGATTTACGAATTATTAATATCAAAACTATTAAAAACGAAGACGCGGGGTATTCGGCCGGTGTGTCTGCACGTATGGTGCAGCGCTCTACTTCACCAGGAATAAGTACGGGACTGGATGTTTATGGCAGCACTGGAAAGGTCTCAATGTTTGGATACGTCGGATATTACTATGATCCCAGAATTGAAGTTTTAACTACAGAAAGACAGTTGATTGGCTCTCAGTCGTTCAATGCAATGAATGAACGCGGCGAACATAATTATTATAATCATGGACCAGACTACAATATAGGCCTGGATTACTTCTTCAATGACAGAAGCGTTGCCGGAATACAATATAGTGGATATTCAAATGCGTATAATAGTCGTTTAGAAGGAATATCCAACCTTATCACAAACAACACAGTCGATTCTCTTACTCTTTTGGAAGAAGAATCAAAGAATAACAGCTACACACATAATTTCAATCTCAACTTTTCACATAAGACAGATACCATTGGTTCTAACCTGAATTTTGATATAGACCATGACACCTATAATAGTAATTATTTGACTGATCAGGTGATCAATACCTATTTTCCAAGTGGGATTAATACAGGTAGCCCGGCAACAACAAGAAACAGAGGTTCAGAGAACAATGCCAATCTGTTTGGAATGAAACTGGATTACGTGAAAAAGTTTTCTGGTGGGCAACTCAGTTCAGGCGTTAAGTTCTCCAATGCGAATATCGAATACGACCTGGATCAACGTATTGAAAACGGTTCGATAATAAGAGATGTAGATGATATTCTGGACTATCGTGAAAACGTTTTCGCGTTGTACTCCTCTTACCGTGGAAATTGGGGCGTGTATAAATATAGGCTGGGATTGAGAGCGGAAGCAACCAACTACAAAGGCAATACTGCTCAGGGAACATCCGGAGTGGAAGATAATTACTTCAACATCTTCCCCAATGTTCTCGTAAGTCGTGAGTTTGAAAAAGGGCACTATAGTTCGGTGTCACTTTCACGAAAAATACGCCGGCCCCGGTTTGGTCAGCTTATTCCGTTTAAAAATTACATAAGTACATACCAGTATTATACCGGCAATCCCGATTTGCGCTCCTACCACCCTATTTCTGCAGAAGTCTATTACTCTTATAACAACTCTTACTTTGCCAATGCCGGCTTTAGCAGGGCTAATAACAGATTGCTTGAGTTTAGTACATATTTGCCGGCAACCAACGAAATTGAAGACAATAAGGAAAATAACGGTTTTTATGAAAGCCTGCGTTTCGGTGGCGGGTACAATGGAAAGATCACTAACTGGTTACGGCTGAATTCCGGATTGTCATATTCCAATGGAAAACAGTCTATTGAATTAGGAGCCAAAGAAGATATAACCGATTACAGTGCTTACAGTTTATACCTTTCACCTACCGCTAACTTTGCTAAAACCTGGAGGGCAAACCTAAATTTCTATTACAGTTCAGATGTATACTACTCAGTTTCCAGAAACTTGAGTTACTGGTACTTTGGTTCGCAACTTTCAAAATCTCTTTTTAATGGAAAAGGCAGCGTTTCCTTCAGTACACGAGATCTGTTTCTCACCGGAATCACCCGTGAAGAATCACGCTATGGTAATGTAGATAACTATCTGGAAAACGATTGGGACAGCAGACAGTTTATTTTAAGTTTCAACTACAGCTTTGGCTCGGGAAAAGTAAAACCAAAACGAAAAAGAGATGGCACCGCTAATAATGATGTAAGAGGGAGAACAGGGGGGTAAAAACTACTAAGCTAATGCACTCTCCACATCAGAGTTGAGGGCAAAAAGATAAGAAGACTTTGCTCTTTCCGTGATTCTGTGTCGTTTTTTGACATCCATTTTTCAGGTATATAATAAGATATACCAGTTTAACTTTTAAATGTGCAGGAAAGAACAATTATTAACTATGCAATTTGAATGTTAAAATGGTATCAAACTTTTGTTTAGCCGAAACCGTACTTAAGTCGCGCGTATTTCGTTAATTTCATACATTCGACTTCTCAAACACATGCGTTTACTTTTGTTAATAATCACAATTTTGCTTCTGGCATCATGCTCAGGCGTGAGGGAAGTTTCTACCAAAGAAGAAACTTCGCAAGCCCGGGTTGAATCACAGGCAGAAAGGCCTATGAACGATGTGAGCAAGATGTTGCTCATTGAGGGCGGAAAGGAGCAGGCACTCGGCAACAACAAAAGGGCAATGGCCTTTTACCTGCAGGCACTAAAGGCCGACCCGACCAACGATGCGGCACATTATGAACTTTCAAGACTTTATCAGGAAGCCGATGATATGGAAAAAGCACTGATACACGCTGAATTGGCAGCTAATCTTGACATGAAAAACACCTGGTACCAGCGAAATTATGCCGAGCTTTTGGTTGGCAGGGGTGATGTGAAAAAGGGAGTTGATATTTATAAACGCCTGGTTGATGCTGAGCCGAAAAATCTTGAATACATCTACAATCTTGCAGCGGCGTATGAGCAGGCCGGAATGAACCCGGAAGCACTTACCACTTACTCCACAATTGAAAGGACGGTAGGCATTGATCCGGCTATTTCATTTCGGAAACAACGCATTTTAACCAAGCAGGGAAAAATTGAAGAGGGTGCAGCAGAAATTAAAAAATTAATACAGGACAACCCTCAGGAGATAAGATATTTAGGCTATTTGGGGGAGTATTATGAGATGCACAACAAACCGGATAGTGCCTTGGTTTTTTATAACAACCTGCTCCATAAGGATGCAGACAATCCTCAGGTCCTAATAGCCAGAGCCGACCTGCTACTGCTTAAAGGCGATGTAGGTGGATTTAGATCGGCTATAGATGCCGTTATGAACAGCCAAAACCTATCGCTTGACGACAAAATAAAAGTGATGTATCCATTGGTTGACAAGATGTCTGCCGAAGGCGCATTTAATAAAGAATATATAGAAGCAGCCCAAAGGCTAACCGAGTTATATAACGATAAAGCCAAACCTTTTGCGTTGCACGGCGATTTCCTGTACAACGGAGGCCGGTTAAATGAGGCGGTTGCTGCCTATGAAGAATCACTTAAAAGGCAGGATGATGTTTTCAGTGTTTGGGAACAGATCATGTTTATTCATTCGTCAAATCGAAATTACCGGAAGTTGGTTGATGTAGCAGACAGGGCTAGCGAAAAACACCCCGAGGAAGGTCTGGCTTATTATATGTCGGGCTTTGGAAACTACCAGCTTAAAAACTACGACCAGGCTATTGAAGTAATTACCCGGGGCTTCAAATCGGACAAGCTTAGCGAAAGAATTTCGGCAGAAATGTACTCTGTGTTGGGCGATAGCTATCACATGGTTAACAACCATAAGGAGAGCGACCTTAGCTATGACAAAGCTCTGATCAAAGACCCCGACAATGTTTATGTTTTAAACAACTACAGCTACTACCTTTCTCAACGAAATGAAAATTTAGAAAAGGCCACAAAAATGATTGAACGTGCGCTGGAACTGTCGCCCGACAATCCTTCGTTTTTGGATACTTATGCCTGGGTTATGTTTAAGCGCGGCAACTATGAACACGCCTTGCCGTACATGGAAAAAGCGGTTGAATTAGACAAAGACAACGCTACGCTTAACGAGCATTATGGCGACATTTTGTTTAAATTAGGCCGTAAGGCAGAGGCCGTAAAAAAATGGATTAAGGCTGCGGAATTAGGAGCGGTTTCCGATTTGCTAAAACGCAAGATAAATGACAAGCAACTGTACGAGTGAAGGCCCTGCTCATTGAACCATTTTACGGTGGCTCCCACAAGCAGTGGGCCGATGATTTGGTAAAATACAGCGCGCACCAAATACAGCTTCTCACCCTTTCGGGCCATCATTGGAAGTGGCGTATGCAGGAAGGGGCCATTTCATTGGCAGCAAAATTTAACAAGTCAGATTATAAACCGGATGTAATATTGGCAACGGATATGCTGGACCTTCCTACTTTTTTGGCTTTTACCGGCGACGGACTTTCGGGCACTAAAAAGATCTTATACTTCCATGAAAACCAGCTCACCTATCCCTGGAGTGAAAAAGATCGTGACAAGAAACGTGGCCGCGATAATCATTATGCATTTATCAATTTTAAATCGGCACTAATTGCCGACAAATGCCTTTTTAATTCGGCCTTTCATTTGAACTCTTTTTTGCAGGCTTTACCGGTGTTTTTAAAGCAGTTTCCGGATAGAAATAATTTAATCTCAGTTGAAAAAATTGCGCAAAAAAGCGAAGTTCTGCACCTGGGATTGGACTTGAAAACCCTTGATGCCGGGCGAGACGGTAAAGAAGAAAAACAAAAGAGAGCACTCATACTTTGGAATCACAGGTGGGAATATGATAAAAACCCGGAAAGCTTTTTCACGACTCTGTTTAAACTAAAGGAAAGGGGAATTGAATTCAAGCTGGCTGTGTTGGGTGAAGAACTGGATAAGTGTCCGGAGATATTTGATGAAGCCAAAAAAAAGCTGGCCGCTGAGATTGTGCACTGGGGCTTTGTCAAATCAAAGAAGGCATATGCTAAGTGGTTGTGGCGGGCAGATATCCTTCCGGTTACATCCATTCAGGATTTTTTTGGCGGTAGTATTATAGAAGCGGTTTATTGCAATACCATTCCTTTGCTGCCGCGCCGTCTGGCCTATCCTGAGCATTTTACTGAAGACTGGCAGCAGCGACAATTCTTTTATGAAAACGATGAAGACCTGTTGAATAAGCTCCAGCGGTTTTGTATGGATGTTTCGGTACTGAGAAAACAAAGCACATCAAAATTTGTATCAAAATATGACTGGACAGATATGATTAATATCTATGATGAACAAATGATTAAGCTCATGGACGAATAGTACTGTCGGCCGCAGGCACACAATGCATTGTGCGCCAACGGCAGACACTGCTACCAAGAACGCCGGGCCACAAGGCAAACTCCATTTGGTATTAGGTAGAAGCGGTAGGAATAAAAGGTTTTATCCTTGGCAACCACCGCCTTACTTTTTTCTTGTACTGCCTGTATTCGTCACCAAATTTCTTTTCAAGATCAGGTTCTTCGTAAACTACAAAATAAACTGTATTCAAAATAAAGAAGAAAGCTGCCCACAAAAGCACCCACTTGTTGTTTAAAATTATAGCCAGGCCCAGCAGGTTCATGAGCACTCCGCTTATCATTGGGTTACGCACATAACGATAGGGTCCAAGCACCACAAGGTGTTTTGTAGCATTCCACGGAGCCAAAGTTCCCTTACCAACTTGATGAAAGAGCTTAATGGTTTTGTACATGAGCGTTGAACCCAAAAGTATAAATGAAACGGCTACGGCACTCAATGCGGGCTTCAGCCATGATCTGTCCAGAGTTAGGATGTCAGAGTCGGGCCACTTAAGCTCAAGAAGGGTGGGAACGACTACAATAACCGTAACCGGAAGAAAGAAGGAAACCAGTCTTTTCCAAACAGAGGGCATACTTAAAGTTACGCGCTAAAAAAAACAAAACGCGAGGCACTTCTTCAGCGTCCTCTTCGAAAACCCCTTGGCGGAACAGTTCCCTGTAAACCGAAAATAAAAAGGCGTAGTATAAGATCCTTCGTTTCTCTCAGGATGACGCCTTTTTAATTCTCTCATTTCATCACAACCAATCACTCCATAAACCTTATTAACCAATCGCTTATAAACTTCAATCCTTTGTCCTTCACAACTTGACAGTCAAAAAATCGTCATGCTGATTGAACGAAACGTAGAGAAGTGATTGAAGCATCTTATGATGCGGTTTTTTATAGATCAGAAACATCTTCAACAGGCTATGAGTCTAACAACTCGTCGTCTTTTACGTTCTTTCTGTGCAGGTAGTGTCCGAGAATCAATCCCAAACCACCAAATATCATTACTAATCCAAAGTAAATAGCTTCCGGATCACCATGAATTACGGGCTCCAGTATCTTAGCCAAAAACAAACCAATACCTGCGCCAATTGCGGCAGCACCAAATTTTAGTGCACCACCGCCAGCACCCCTTTGGCTTTTAAGTAGGTGTTTGTATTCATCGGGGTTCATGCCGGCCTCTATCATTTTCATTTTAACTTCTTTCTCGTTTCTGTTTAAGAGAACGATCATGGTAAAAACGGCGAGCGGAACAATTATAGGGACTAAAAGAGCAACCATTCCGGGGCCTACCTCTAATGTTGGTATTAAAAAGATCATTATTTTCTTTTTTGTTTCGCCTACTTTGACCACCATAAATGTCGGCAGGTTACAATTTAGTTTAGAATATTTTATCTTAACCTAAAATCAATCGCCATGAAAGCCTTAACCTTATTAACCATCACTGTGCTGGTATGTTTAACCGGATACACGCAAAATACATCGAGCAAAATAGACAAGGATATAAAAGGCATTGAAGAACAGGTAATAGAATGGCGCAGGTATTTCCACGAAAATCCCGAGTTAAGCAACTGGGAGTTTAAAACAGCCAAAAAAATTGAAGAATTTCTAAAAGGCCTCGGACTTGAGGTTAAAACCGGTATTGCGCATACAGGTGTTGTGGGTTATTTAAAGGGCGGTAAGCCGGGCCCGACTATTGGTCTCCGCGCCGACATAGACGGCCTTCCGGTCACTGAGCGAGTGGATTTGCCCTTTGCATCGAAGGTTAAAGCCGAATATTTGGGCAAGAAAAGCGGTGTAATGCATGCCTGTGGACATGATACACATATAGCCATGTTGATGGGTGCCGCCAGGGTTTTGACTGATAACAGGGCAAACCTTAAAGGCAATGTGGTATTTGTATTTCAACCGGCTGAGGAAGGTGCTCCTCCCGGTGAAGAAGGCGGCGCAGAATTGATGGTAAAAGAGGGCTTGTTTGATATGTATCCTATTGAAGTGTTTTTTGGACAGCACATATCGGCAGATGCCGATGTAGGCACAATACGATACAGAAAAGGCGGAATTATGGCAGCGGTAAACCGGTTTGAACTTAAAATTAAAGGCAAGCAAACACACGGGTCACGGCCCTGGGGTGGGGTTGACCCTATTACGGTGGCCGCCCAAACTATTTTAGGTCTGCAAAATGTGATTAGCAGACAAACAGAACTCACCAAAGAAGCAGCAGTAATAACGGTAGGGAAAATTGAAGCCGGTGTGCGCAGTAATATTATTCCGGAAGAAGCCCACTTGGTAGGAACCATTAGAACGCTGAATGATGAAATGCGAGAAAAACTGTTCAAAGACATGCATCGTATGGTTAAAAATATTGCAGAAGCCTATGGTGCCACGACCGAATTGGACATTCAGAAGGGCTACCCCGTAACATTTAACGACATCGACCTTACGGAAAAAATGCTTCCTTCGTTGAAAAAGGCAGGCAATGTAGTTGAGATAAATGCTATAACCGGCGCGGAGGACTTCTCCTTTTTTGCTAACGAAGTTCCTTCACTTTATTACTTCGTTGGCGGCAAACCATTAGATGTTAAACCGGAAGATGTCGCCCCACACCACACACCTGATTTCTATTTGGACGAGAGCGGAATGATACATGGGGTAAAAGCCCTGGTGTATTTGACCTTGGATTATATGAACATGAATTGAGAGCTTTAGAGAACTCGTTACGCTAACTTAATGTAACCCAAAACCGCTACCGGGCGTCAAACCAACTGTGCCGACCAAAAAAGAAGACAAAGAACTTTTGCAAGAGGTTTTAAGTGGAAACACTAAAGCATTTGAGGAGTTGGTAGTCCGTTACAAGCATTATGTATATACAACAGCTTTTCGCGTCGTTGGTCGGCATGAAGATGCAGAAGAAGTAGTGCAGGATGCCTTTGTTAAGGCCTACCGCTCCCTTTCTAAGTTTGATGGCCGGGCTAAGTTTAGCACCTGGCTTTATCGCATAGCTCTAAACACTGCCATCAGCAAAAGAAGGAAGAACAAGTTCCATCAGGTTGATATTGATGAACACGAGTATGAAGTGGGTGGTTTTGACCAAAGACAGAATTTGGAAATGGATGAACGTAGTAAATACATTCAAATGGCGATGAACGAAATGCTGGAAGACGATGTAACCATGCTTACCTTGTTTTACATGCAGGAGTTAAGCTTAGAAGAAATTGCTGAAACTACCGGCTTTGAAGCTAATAATGTAAAAGTGAAATTATTTAGAGCCAGAAAACGCATGGCCGAGAAAATGCGTTATCTATTAAAGGATGAAGTAAATTCATTGTTATGAATAAGAAAGATTTGTTGTACCGATACTTGTTTGATGAATGTTCGGCAGGGGAGAAAAAATATGTGGAGAACCTGCTTATCAAGGATAAAGAGTATAAGGCTTTGTACGATGAAATTGTAGCATCACAGGAAATGTTAGACGGGCACTTTACCGTAAAAGCCCCTGAAGGAATTGCCCGTTCGGTAATGAAGGAGATAAGGCAACCTCAGCAACTGCCTGATTTTGAATTCTCGTCCATGAGCAGTTCATTGCTTAAGCGTTTTGGATACTTGCTTGCTGCCGCGGCCGTGCTGTGGACGCTATATACGTACAGAGATACCTTTGGTATAAGCCTACCCGATGAAGTAGAAGGAATATCATCTCCAGATATAAACTTCAACTTTATACTGATTATAATTACAAGCGCATTGCTTCTTTTTGGAGCCGAAAGACTTTGGAAGTATTTTTCTTCAAGAGCTAATATGAAATCGTTGTAATAGCGAAAAAGTTGTTTGCTACGACTTTGATTTTAACTTCAGCACCATGCCGGGCTTTAGCTTTTTGGTATTGGTGATATTGTTAAGCTTTTTGATCTGTTCGACCGAAACACCGGTTTTGCGACTAATGTCCCATAGCGTATCGCCAGATTTCATGGTATAAGTACTATATGCGCTCGCTTTGTTCTGAGCCAACAACTGCTTATTGGATGATTTGGAAGTCGGACCTTGTTTTTGGGCAAATGTTAGTCTGTCAATATCGGCATATATATGCTGCTTTGTGGCAGGAACGTATATTTTCAATTTTTGTCCTGCTCTGATCATATTGCCCTTTATGCCGTTCCAACCTCTTACCTGGCTTGCTCTTACATCATACCATTCGGCAATAAATCCAATATTATCGCCCGACTTAACTGTGTATGTCAGTTTTGATGAGTTAGCAGGCACAGCGGATGTACCGGCTGCCGACTTGGGCGATCCCTTATGGGCTACCTTATAATTGTTAATGCGCCACAGGTCATCTTCCAAACGGGCTTCTTCCATGGCATAGGGATCAGGCCCAATGCCCATGAAATGGTAGTTTTCCATAACATAAGCCGCTGCCGTAAAACGGGCAACATATCGCCTTGTTTCCCTTGGCAATAAGTGTCTTATTTGCCAAAATGTAGGATCCTGAATGCCTGATTTTTTTATAGCTCTTTGCACCCTGCCCGGCCCCCCGTTATAAGCAGCCAGAACCAACTCCCAGTCCTGGAATTCGTCGTACAGGTAGTTTAAATATTTTATAGCCGTAGCCGTGGCAATTGAAGGATTAAAACGTTCATCAATAGTGCTGTTTACCCTCATACCATACAGGCGAGCCGTTGAAGGCATAAAATGCCAAAGGCCGTTAGCTCCTGCCCGAGAGCGATTGCTGATCTTGAAAGACGACTCAATAACCGGAATGTATTTTAGATATAAAGGCATCCCATTCATGGCAAATTGCCTTTCAATATCGGGCAAAAAGTGTTTTGACCTGCCTATTAGTGCCTCAAGCGTAGGGGCATGTCTAAGAAAAAGATCGATTTCGCGCTTTACATAGCTATTGTACTGAAGCCCCATAGATACTGTTACAGGAACAATTCTGGCCCTTACAACATCATCGGTTTGATATGGAATGACCTTTGGTTCCGGTGTATATGAATATGCCGTATAGCTATTTGATGTTGCCGCCGGCGCACTTGGTTGATTCATTTGCTGTAGCACTTCCAGAGATGTGCGTAGTATATACTCATGATCACCTTCCTTAATGAATTCAACTTTTTCGTTGCCTTCATATTTTGTCCAAATAATGGTTTTTTGAACTACATCCTGAGCAAAAGATGAAATGAAAAAGGTTAAAAAGAGGTATGTTAATAATGGTCTCATACGGCCATAGTGTTGTTTAGTATGTGGGGGTGTTAGTAGGCTCGAAAATAGACAAAACATTTTTGGCGAATACTAACAATTCCATATCCTGGTTCCGGTTGGCCATAAATTGTAACCCAAAAGGCATATTAAATCCTTTGTGCCAACCTAATGGCAGAGAAATACATGGCATTCCGCATAAGTTAGCCTGCACGGTGAAAATATCTTCAAGATACATGGCTACAGGGTCTTTGGTTTTTTGGTTTAATTTGAATGCTACAGAGGGTGTGGTTGGAGAGAATATGAAGTCATACTTCCTGAGCACTGCCGTTGTAGCATCATGCAAAAGCCTGCGAACTTTCTGAGCTTTTGTGTAATATGCATCATAGTGTCCGGCACTAAGCACAAAGGTTCCGAGCATAATTCGTCTTTTCACTTCTGTACCAAACGCTTCAGACCTGCTTTTCTTGTACATGGTTGACAAATCTTCAATATCGCTACTGCGATATCCGAAGTGCGCCCCATCATACCTCGATAAATTAGTGGATGCCTCTGCCGTACTTATTATGTAATAGGTGGGAACAAGAAAATCAAGCAGATTGAAGGAAACCGGCTCAACTGTATGACCATCTTCCCGAAGTTGATCTATTATCTCATAGCTTCTGTGCTTCACATCATCGTCCAGCGCATTATGATCTAAGGCAGATTTATAGTAGGCTATTTTATATTTTTTATCTCCGACTTCAATTTTTTCAGGTTTTGATAACGGATCGTGGATGGCGGTTGCATCATACTCATCAGGTCCTGCCATTATTTCCAGGAGCAGGGCAGCATCTTCTACAGAGTTAGTGATACTTCCAATCTGATCTAATGATGAGCCATAGGCCAGAAGGCCAAATCTTGAAATTCGGCCGTAAGTAGGTTTAAAACCCACATTACCGCAGAACGATGCCGGTTGCCTTATAGACCCTCCTGTTGATGATCCGATAGCCATGTTGCACATGCCGGCAGTTACCGCCGCTGCTGCACCACCTGAAGAACCACCGGGAACACGAGTGTTATCATGCGGATTTAGGGTTGGTCCAAATGCCGAATTCTCATTAGAGCTGCCCATAGCAAATTCATCACAGTTTAACCTGCCAATGATTATGGCATCTTCATCCAAAAGCCTTTTAACGGCCGTAGCTGAATAAGGCGAAGTATAGTTTTCTAAAATTTTAGACCCTGCGCTAACCTTGTGGTTTTTATAACAGATGTTGTCCTTGATGCCTATGACTGCTCCAAATAACCTACCTTTTTGGCCTTCGGCTTTTCTATCTAACTGGGCTGCCCGACTTAAACTATCCTGGTCAAATACTTCCAGGAAAGCATTTATAGATGCATTGCGTTCAGCAATCTTATTCAAATAACTTTGAACTATTTCGGAGAGAGGCTGGCCGTTAGATAAACCTTTCTTGAAAGAATACGGCTTTTGTGACAAGGGAGGCCTTAGTTAGTTTTTAGATGTTTCTTCCTCGTAGTTATCTATCTCATCTTTCACCTGATTCTTTGCGGCGTTGAACTCACGAATTCCTTTGCCCAGGCCACGCATAAGTTCAGGTAATTTTTTTCCTCCGAAAAGTAACAAAACGATTAGGGCAACGATTAAAATTTCCTGCCATCCAAAACCAATTAACGAAATTGCCATGTGCGTTGTGTTTGTTGATAGGCAAAAGTACGTCTTTTGACCATTTAGTTATACTATATGAACTTATTAATTGCTTAACGTCTTAAAACCGATAAGTAGTTTAACGTGAATAATGGTTAAGCCTATTTACTATAGTTCTAACAATCAATTATTTAACCACGAATGCACGAATTTTTTTCTATGGCTGATGATTAGTTTCGCTCTGCCAGCCCGACAAGCAATTCTGGCGGGCGAAACCAAATTGGCACTATTTGCTTAAAATTATTTATAATAAATACTGGTATAATTAGCAAATTCGCGGTTGAAACACTCATTAAAGCATTGATGAACAATTTGTTACGAATAACACAAACAATCTCGTAAACGGAATTATTCACGTTAGTTTATGGCAAAACGAACCGTAACACGCTGTCTAATAATAATATCATCAACAGCCACATCATTATCAACCGGAGCCGGCATGGCGGCATCTTCCGCCATATAAACATTGGCCAGTTGTCTGTTGTACATGGGATAATGAACAGTAGGATCGTCCATGGCGTAAATAACCTTGCCCGCCGATTGGCCCACAGCACTTAACATTGCAACAGCTTTACGTTTTGCCATTTTCATCGATTCAGCATAAGCATCTAATTTGTGCTTATCTATGTCAGTTTTATCCAGTTTTTTCAAGTAGATACTTACATGTTCAACTTCGTCAAGCCTGTCCATAAAATCATCTATTTTGGTAAAGTCGGTGAGCTTTAGCGTGTAGTTCTTTGATTGCATGGTTTGAAACTTCTTTTTGCGCAGCCGTTGTTGAAAGCTGGAAAGTCCATCAACCTTCAGATTAGCGCGCCCAATTCCAACCTGGTCCAAAATGTTAAGCAACTTAGCTTCGGTTACCGCCAATTTTATACGCTCTTTTTTCTCATTGTGCTCTCTTATGTTCACGCCAAGGTAAGCCACATCGGGCTGTACTCGCTTTTCAGCTGTAGCGCGCACTTCAATGTATTCTTTGTTCTCGCAGCAGGGGTCCTTTGGTTGCTGGGCAAGCAATGTAGTGCCAATTAAAACAAGTAGGATTAATAGGCCAAAAGGCAGGTTGTTTTTTTTCATGGTTGTTGTTTTTATATAATATAATACTGATGATTGTTGTCAATGTTCCATTATTTCCACCCCCTGTCCCTGTCGGGACATCCCCCGCCGGCGGGGGAAAGACCCTCAGCTAATTTGCTATCCAACTAATTGGATTTAGTTTATTCCGGCCTTGCCAAATTTCTAAGTGAACTTCGCTAATTCCATCAACAGTATCAGTGGTGCCAATAGTTTGTCCGGTAGATACCTTGTCGCCTACATTAACCGCAACCTTATTGAGCTTTCCATAGACCGTAAAGTAACTTCCATGGCTAATTATAACCACTCTGTTGTAGCCCGGAATGGTAGTTATGCTCCTCACTTCGCCATCAAATATGGCGCGAACCGGTGCGTTGGCATTTGTACGAATATCTATTCCGTTATTAACCGTTTTTATTCCTCTCAGCTCTTTGCTGCTGTGTTCTCCAAAAGTTGAACTTATGGCACCTCGCTCCACGGGCCACGGCAATTTGCCTTTATTTTTGGAAAAATTGTTGGCCAGTTTAGCGGCTTCAGGCGTTAGGCCTAATGCCGGTTTTTTATCCGGGGTTTTGGGAGCCTCAGGCGTAGAAGTATTGTTCTCTTTGGCCTTCAGTGCTTCTAAACGCTTCCGTTCATTCTCTATTTCCCTGGCAATGATGCGATCGATCTCCCGCTCCAAACGTTTAGCTTCGTTTCGTTTGCTCGTTATTTGAGCCTGCAGGTTTTTTTCATTCTTTTTCAAACTACTTAGCACGGCTTCCAACTTCTTCTTTTCCAGGCCAATTGCCCTTTGCTGAACCTGTTGCTCTGAAAGCACATTTAATTTGACCGTCTTTTGTTTCTGCAAGTCATTCCTTTTTCTTTCCAGGTCTTCCATTAAACTCTTAATCCTGTCAGATTGACTTTTTTGATAACTATTGTACTTCTTTAAATAACTGAATCTCTTAAAAGCATCATTCACACTTTTTGCTGAGAACAGGAAGAGCAAACGCGAATTGACATTTCGTCGTTTATATGCTGAAACAACCGCCTTTTCATAGCTTGCCCTTAATTGATCTAATTCCTTATTCTGGTTGGTGATCTCGGTGTTAGTATTTCTAATTTCAGCATTTAATAAACCAACCTCTTTGTTATAACCATCTATCAGTTTCTGCCTGTTTGCTATCTGATTTTGGAGCAGGGACATATCTGCCAGTGTCACTTTTTTGTCAGACCGCGTTTTACTCAAAAGGGAGTTAGCCTCGGAGATCTCATTTAACAACCGCTGTCGCTGATTGCGCAACTGCTCCTTACTTTGACTTTGTCCGTTAGAACCAATCAATATCAAAACCAACAGTAAAAAGCATGATTTGTCAAGGCCTCCCAAGAGAATCAACTTTCGGCGAAATGACCTATAATATTTAAACCAAGAATTCACGATTTTCCCGTTTGAAAATTTCCATTAATATCCAAAACCATGTATTTGTCGGCATTACAACAAGTGTGATAAGTATTTGGCTTAGTCGATAACTTCATAATTTCTGTTCACATTGAACGAGAAAGACGGATTGGTATTTACTTCAACGGAATTAAAGTCGAGATCGATATATGCTTCTTTGTCGCCGGTAACCTGAATATCCTGTTCAAAGGCAAAGGGCTTGCCCTTTACGGTGCGATAGTCGTGATAAGCAAGTTCCATATTGCGACTGTTTACTTCATCAAGAAGCATTTGCCTGTCCATGAGCAGTGTACTTTCATCCAACCAAAGGACATTGACCAATTGCTCGAATTCACTTACCAATTCTACAATGCCATTTTTGTTTTCGTATTTCGAAGAATTAGCATCGAAAAAGATACCTGAATTGGTGAGCAGGTTCTGCAGCCCTTCGAAATTTACGGGCAGCCCTGTTAGGTCGGAGACATATTCAATCGGCTTCACGTAATATTTTCGCTGAAGTCGGTTTAACACTTTAACGGTATCAGGTGTAATTAAGGCCCGTACTCCTTCAATACCCAACATGGAGCCCGATATCCATATCTTTTCATCCTTTCGGACACGAATGTTCAACCGGAAATTCAGTCGTTTTTCATTGTCATCATAACGGCACCGTGCTTTGGCCTCCAAGGTCTCAAAATCAAGCGCATTGCTGCCCAGTGAGGCAACTGCCGCTTCATAGCCGGCATCCTTAACCTCTGTTTTGGCAATTCCTTTGTTCGATTTACATCCGGCCACCGATCCGGCCGCTAATGCAAGTAGTAATAAATGCTTCAAATTCATCTCTTTAACCGGGGTAGTTCAATTTTCAAGCCAAGGTATGTATAGAAAGTGGTTAACTAACGAGAATTAGCCACAAATTGGTTCCCCTTTTGTCCTTCGGACATTCTGATTGAGCCAAGTCCGCCTGCAGGCAGGTGAAACGAAGCGATTGAAGAATCTCAAATGACAACTGCTAATGAAATTCACTTTTATTTTCTCGTAACGGTGCCACGGCGCATAGCTTTTTTATCGCGGCGTTTTGTTTCTAACTGATGCACGATTTACCGCTATGAACTTAAAGAGCTACCAACTACTCCTCGTGCACCGCCCACAAGACATTCACGATCCTCCATTCTCCATTGGTTTTGGCTAAGTGCATGTAATCGAAAAAGCTGTATTGATTACTGCTTACTTTAATGCTGGCTATATTGGTGTCAATGTCCAGTATTTCCACTTCAACTTTCATAGGCTGGCCTTTCTCCTTTGCCCACTTTTTGTTCTCCGGATTTTTGGGGAGAGAAAGTAGTTGAGAGTAGCGCATGTTGGAGATGTATTCAAAGCCGTGGCGTTCTACTATGTGTTTTTTGTCCACCTCGGGATGGAGGGCGTTTTGCATGCGGCCGTCTTCACTGTTAAAGTAGCTTTCCATATAGTCATGCGCTGCTTTGGAAATGGCGGCTTTGTCTTCGTCTGTTTGGGAGAATGCGTTTAAGCTGAATAATGCGGCAGTTATGAGTAGTAGATATTTCATGACTTAAATTTTATCAAATAAATGGAAATTTTCACAGAAAGTTACAGGTAATTCATGGGCTTTTTTTCGCAGTATCGCTGAAAATAGCTATATGACGGATGACCGCGATAAAAAGTGGAAGCTAACTTGATAATTCATCTACAGGTCTTGGTTCAGCTTTCCGGCGAATCCTGAACTCGATCTTCCTCCGCTCTATCCAGCCACTTTTGCTCAATCTGTTTATTAGCTTTTATGCCGAGGGCTTTGAGGTCTTCAACACGTTTAATTAAATTCCCTTTGCCGGTAAGTTTGTTCATGGATAATTCATAACTACCCTGCACAGTTCTCAGCTGATTGCCGACTTTTTCCAGATCTTTGAGCAAACCATCGAATTTATCATAGAGTGCTCCGGCTTGCCGGGCGATTTCTAACGTGTTTTTACGCTGTTTTTCGTTCTGCCACAAGGTGTCCACGGTTTTTAACGTGGCGAGCAATGTACTCGGCGTAACTACAACGATATTTTTGTCAAAAGCTTCATTGTATAGTCGTGGCTCACGATTAATAGCGGCAGAAAAAGCGGTTTCTATTGGAATGAACATGAGCACAAAATCAGGGCTTTCCATTTCATAAATGGTATGGTATTGTTTCTCCGACAGATTTTGAATGTGATTTCGTACCGCCAACAAATGTGCTTTGGCCGCAGTTTCCTCAGTTTCATCGCTCTCCGCGTTGATCATAGATTCGTAGGCCACCAGCGAAACCTTGGAATCGATGACCATGCGCTTACCGTCTGGCAGGTGAATAATTACATCGGGTTGCTTGCGGCCTTCTTCGTTGGTAAAGCTTTGTTGCGTGAAGTATTCACGGTTTTTTTCCAGTCCGCTTTTTTCAAGTACTTGCTCCAATACCAGTTCCCCCCAATTCCCCTGCAGTTTTTTATCGCCTTTCAAGGCACGCGTCAGGTTATTGGCTTCCTGACTCATGGTTTGGTTGAGTTCTTTCAGCCCTAAAAGCTGTTCTCTTAACGAAGCATGTTGGGCAATACGCTCTTTGTTGCCTTCTTCAACCTTCTTTTCAAAATCTTTGATCTTCTCATTGAGCGGTTTTAAGATCTGCTCAATGCCTTCTTTGTTTTGCTCGGTGAATTTTTTGCTTTTTTCGTCGAGGATCTTATTGGCCAGGTTTTCGAATTTTTGCTCCAATTCTTCTTGCTGGTGGAGGAGTTTTTCGTTGAGGTTTTTTAGATCTGCGCGGGCAGTGGCCAATTCGGCAACGAGACGTTCTTTGTCTTGCTTGGCTTCTGTTAGAAGTGTACGCTCCTGGGCTAATTCTGCTTCCGCCGTTTGTAATCGTGCCGCTTGTTGAGAAGCGCGTTCTTCCAACGTACTTTTCTTTGCTTTAAAGGCAAACGTTGCGAAAAGCCAGGCCAGAAGTAAGCCGGCAACAAGGGCAATAATGATTAAAACAATGGCCGTTGACGTCATACCACGAAGTTAATTTTTTGTTTCTTGCAACGGCGCAACGACGCAAAGTTTTTTATCACAGGATTATGTTTCCCGCAGATCTCGCTGATGATCGCAGATTTTTTAAGTAGGCCGTAGCGAGAGAATTCGGGTAAAAAACTCTGTGATCAACTCCGTGTACTCTGTGGTTAAAAAATCGTTAGCCCAATAAACTAATTCACCAATTCACTTTTATTTCTCGCAACGGCGCAACGGCGCAAAGTTTTTTATCACAAGATTATGTTTACCGCAGATCTCGTTGATGATCGCAGATTTTTTAAATAGGCCGTAGCGAGAGAATTCGGGTAAAAAACTCTGTGATCAACTCCGTGTACTCTGTGGTTAAAAAATCGGCAGCTCAATAAACTACATAAACTAATCACTTTATAAACTCTATAAACTAATTCAGTAATCAATTATCTTTACACTCAATGCAACTACATTAAATGAAAGAGGAAAATATAGACAAAACACTCCGAAGTAATCTACTATCAACACTTTATAATTTTAGAGCCGATATGCGAAATTTGATAAAACACCACGATTTAACCCTGCAACAATACCAGGTAATGGAAATTGTAGGCGGAAGCGAAACAGAACTTACCACCGCGGAAATATCAGGTCAAATGGTTGATAAATACGCAGATACCAGCCGGGTAGTGGATCGGTTGATCATCAAAGGCCTGCTGAAAAAAGAACAAAACAAAACCGATAAAAGAAAAGTGCAGGTAAGTCCTACCATAAGGGGTAAGGCTCTGCTGCAGCGTATGCAGTTTGACAACGAAAAGCTTAATGAGCTAACCTCCGGCCTTAACAAAGTAGAAAAAAGCTGGATGGTGGATTTGTTAGGGAAGTTGAGAAATTAAACTTCTACTTAGAAAGAAACCATTTCCCTCACCGCATCCACAATCGCTGTTAATTCTTGCTTTTATCAAGGTAAAAAACGCAGACATCCCGAAACTTCAGGACGGCGAGACGTTTTAATGACGATAGAAGGAAAAAGAAATGAAATATTGGACTATTTTGTATGTCCTTTTGGTATAATGCCCGTTTTGTATTAAAAAGAGGTGTGCTGCTTTTCACTTTCAGATAAAAACCCTAGACAATTTCTCCTGTTTTGTGCAATGGGACACCCACTCCTAAATTTTTAGGTTAAGTAATTGTATTTGGAGTTGGTCAGGTTGCAATATTTTGGTTTTCACTTTCCTTGATTTGGGTAGTGTGTATTGCAACTGCCTTATTTCTTTAATGCTTTCTATAACCTTTGATGCACTTACTTCTATCTTGTTGTTGACCAATAATCTCTCTAATTCTTTATAAATAGCATAGGCAACAAAACAAATACAGATGTGAGCTTCAATTCTATTCTTTAAACGATGATAAATAGGACGTATTCGTAAATCGGTCTTTGAGATGCGAAAGGCCTTCTCAATTTGCCACAAGTGGCTGTAATTACTTATTACTTTATGTTTAGACAACCTTGTATTGGTGATGTAGCCTTTTAAACCATCCCATTTTGCATCATCGTTAAACTTGTTGTAATCAATGCGCACATTCATAGTGCCGGATAATTTCAAATACTTGTTGTATCCTCTATTATTGATATGACTTTTGGTTAACCTACCGGACTGTACACGTTTTTCTAACCGTTTCAATCCTTTTTCACGGTTTAACCGGTCTTTGTTGGCTCGCTTTTTCGAATAGCTGACAATAAGCCTTCCGTTTTTTGTCTTGAGTTCTCTGGGCTTATCTTGTTGTACATTAAATGATAGTATCTTTTTTTGGCTCTCTTGGCTTTCATTCTTTAGCCTGCCACCTAAAATATATTTGTAACCCTGTTGATCTAAGGCATCTATGTTTGATTGAGATAACATCGCTGAATCGGCTACAATGATTGGTTTGTCGATCGAAAATCTCTTTTGAAAGGCCTTTAAAACAGGGATAAGTGTTTTGGTCTCAGAGGTATTGCCTTCAAATAGTTGATAACCTATCGGATAGCCATGACTGCTTACAAGCAAACCAATTAGTAGCTGTGGGTGTTGGTGCTTGCCATCTTTGTTATAACCTATGATCCTAAAGTCATCCTCGGTGGAAGCTTCAAAATACAAAGAGGATATATCGTAGAAAACAACACCTATTTTTCCTCGAAGAACTTTCTTGGTATGCCCAAAGCAAATTTGTTCTACTTGAGGTTGAATGGAATTGCTCAACTCATCTAAATAGCGATAAATCGAATAAACACTTACATCTATATGCATGTGCCTGCGGAAGTAATCTACTGTTTTTAATTTACTGCCTGGATAGACTAATCGACTTAATACCAAGGATTTAAAATAATTGGGACACCCATCTAAAGGAAAACCCATTTTTTCATAAATGTTTCCAAAAATGATCTCGGGGCCAATCACTCGTAAATCATTGTTGACAATACCGTTTACAAAGTTTTCTATAACCAGGTCTTCCGGCTCCACAAAAAGTGATTGTAAGCCCTTAAGCCTTTGTAACTCTATGTTTGCCAGTTGAGCAAGAAGTTCCTCCTCACGCATTGTTTGGGCACAACCTACAGTTTTAATCAATTCATATTTTCCCCTCGCTTTCGAGATAATTTGGATGCTTACGCTTCCACTTTTATTCTTCTTTTTGCGAACAAACACAGCCTAAAAATACCACGGGACACCCAAATTGCACAAACTTTACACCTTAACTCATTGATAATCAACATCTGTTAATTTAAGCGAAGACCTCGCGCACAAAACAGGAGGTTAGCTGGACACTTCAACTGTAAAATGCCTTTCGATTCTATTGCTTATTAGACTTTAATTGTGGTTCACTCAACCTGTCAGGTTGAGGTTTGCCGCTTTGCCGGCTTTAAAAACCTGACAGGTTAACTGGACACTTCAACTGTAAAATGTCTTTCGATTCTATTGCTTATTAGACTTTAATTGTGGTTCACTCAACCTGTCAGGTTGAGGTTTGCCGCTTTGCCGGCTTTAAAAACCTGACAGGTTAGCTGGACACTTCAACTGTAAAATGCCTTTCGATTCTATTGCTTATTAGACTTTGATTGTGGTTCACTCAATCTGTCAGGTTGAGGGTTGCCGCTTTGCCGGCTTTAAAAACCTGACAGGTTAACTGGACACTTCAACTGTAAAATGTCTTTCGATTCTATTGCTTATTAGACTTTGATTGTGGTTCACTCAATCTGTCAGGTTGAGGTTTGCCGCTTTGCCGGCTTTAAAAACCTGACAGGTTAACTGGACACTTTAACTGTAAAATGTCTTTCGATTCTATTGCTTATTAGACTTTGATTGTGGTTCACTCAATCTGTCAGGTTGAGGGTTGCCGCTTTGCCGGCTTTAAAAACCTGACAGGTTAACTGGACACTTCAACTGTAAAATGCCTTTCGATTCTATTGCTTATTAGACTTTGATTGTGGTTCACTCAATCTGTCAGGTTGAGGGTTGCCGCTTTGCCGGTTTTAAAAACCTGACAGGTTAGCTGGACACTTCAACTGTAAAATTCCTTTCGATTCTATTACTTATTGGATTTTGATTGTGGCTTAATCAACCTGTCAGGTTGAGGTTTGCCGCTTTGCCGGCTTTAAAAACCTGACAGGTTAGCTGGACACTTCAACTGTAAAATGTCTTTCGATTCTATTGCTTATTAGATTTTGATTGTGGTTCACTCAATCTGTCAGGTTGAGGTTTGCCGCTTTGCCGGCTTTAAAAACCTGACAGGTTAGCTGGACACTTCAACTGTAAAATGCCTTTCGATTCTATTGCTTATTAGACTTTGATTGTGGTTCACTCAATCTGTCAGGTTGAGGTTTGCCGCTTTGCCGGCTTTAAAAACCTGACAGGTTAACTGGGCACTTTAACTGTAAAATCTCTTTCGATTCTATTGCTTAGTAGATTTTGATTGTGGTTCACTCAACCTGTCAGGTTGAGGTTTGCCGCTTTGCCGGCTTTAAAAACCTGACAGGTTAACTGGGCACTTTAACTGTAAAATCTCTTTCGATTCTATTGCTTATTAGACTTTGATTGTGGTTCACTCAACCTGTCAGGTTGAGGTTTGCCGCTTTGCCGGCTTTAAAAACCTGACAGGTTAGCTGGACACTTCAACTGTAAAATGCCTTTCGATTCTATTGCTTATTAGACTTTGATTGTGGTTCACTCAATCTGTCAGGTTGAGGTTTGCCGCTTTGCCGGCTTTAAAAACCTGACAGGTTAACTGGGCACTTTAACTGTAAAATCTCTTTCGATTCTATTGCTTAGTAGATTTTGATTGTGGTTCACTCAACCTGTCAGGTTGAGGTTTGCCGCTTTGCCGGCTTTAAAAACCTCCTGTTTTGTGCAATGGGACACCCACTCCTAAATTTTTAGGTTAAGTAATTGTATTTGGAGTTGGTCAGGTTGCAATATTTTGGTTTTCACTTTCCTTGATTTGGGTAGTGTGTATTGCAACTGCCTTATTTCTTTAATGCTTTCTATAACCTTTGATGCACTTACTTCTATCTTGTTGTTGACCAATAATCTCTCTAATTCTTTATAAATAGCATAGGCAACAAAACAAATACAGATGTGAGCTTCAATTCTATTCTTTAAACGATGATAAATAGGACGTATTCGTAAATCGGTCTTTGAGATGCGAAAGGCCTTCTCAATTTGCCACAAGTGGCTGTAATTACTTATTACTTTATGTTTAGACAACCTTGTATTGGTGATGTAGCCTTTTAAACCATCCCATTTTGCATCATCGTTAAACTTGTTGTAATCAATGCGCACATTCATAGTGCCGGATAATTTCAAATACTTGTTGTATCCTCTATTATTGATATGACTTTTGGTTAACCTACCGGACTGTACACGTTTTTCTAACCGTTTCAATCCTTTTTCACGGTTTAACCGGTCTTTGTTGGCTCGCTTTTTCGAATAGCTGACAATAAGCCTTCCGTTTTTTGTCTTGAGTTCTCTGGGCTTATCTTGTTGTACATTAAATGATAGTATCTTTTTTTGGCTCTCTTGGCTTTCATTCTTTAGCCTGCCACCTAAAATATATTTGTAACCCTGTTGATCTAAGGCATCTATGTTTGATTGAGATAACATCGCTGAATCGGCTACAATGATTGGTTTGTCGATCGAAAATCTCTTTTGAAAGGCCTTTAAAACAGGGATAAGTGTTTTGGTCTCAGAGGTATTGCCTTCAAATAGTTGATAACCTATCGGATAGCCATGACTGCTTACAAGCAAACCAATTAGTAGCTGTGGGTGTTGGTGCTTGCCATCTTTGTTATAACCTATGATCCTAAAGTCATCCTCGGTGGAAGCTTCAAAATACAAAGAGGATATATCGTAGAAAACAACACCTATTTTTCCTCGAAGAACTTTCTTGGTATGCCCAAAGCAAATTTGTTCTACTTGAGGTTGAATGGAATTGCTCAACTCATCTAAATAGCGATAAATCGAATAAACACTTACATCTATATGCATGTGCCTGCGGAAGTAATCTACTGTTTTTAATTTACTGCCTGGATAGACTAATCGACTTAATACCAAGGATTTAAAATAATTGGGACACCCATCTAAAGGAAAACCCATTTTTTCATAAATGTTTCCAAAAATGATCTCGGGGCCAATCACTCGTAAATCATTGTTGACAATACCGTTTACAAAGTTTTCTATAACCAGGTCTTCCGGCTCCACAAAAAGTGATTGTAAGCCCTTAAGCCTTTGTAACTCTATGTTTGCCAGTTGAGCAAGAAGTTCCTCCTCACGCATTGTTTGGGCACAACCTACAGTTTTAATCAATTCATATTTTCCCCTCGCTTTCGAGATAATTTGGATGCTTACGCTTCCACTTTTATTCTTCTTTTTGCGAACAAACACAGCCTAAAAATACCACGGGACACCCAAATTGCACAAACTTTACACCTTAACTCATTGATAATCAACGTCTGTTAATTTAAGCGAATACCTCGCGCACAAAACAGGAAGGAAAAAGAAATGAAATATTGGACTATTTTGTATGTCCTTTTGGTATAATGCCCGTTTTGTATTAAAAAGAGGTGTGCTGCTTTTCACTTTCAAATAAAAACCCTAGACAATTTCTTTGTGAAGAAGAACTGCTTGTACATATTTAAAAGGGTTCAATAATTTTTCGGTCAACTATACTATCCAACAACAAACTTGTGGTCAGTTCACCATATTCCGTAAGCCTTATGTTGAGATCATCTAAGTGCTTTGAATCGCGCACGTAGCCACGCATAAGCATACAGTCGCTACCTGTTAACTTATGGCACTCCGTTATTTCGGGTACAGTTTTAATAAACTGCGTAAAGGCTTTTACTTGCCCAAACCGTATTTTAATACTTATGTACACGCAAAGACTGTAGTTGAGTTTAACCATATTTAATCGGGCAGTATAGCCTTCAATTATACCCGCATCTTCCAATTTTTGAATGCGTTCGCTAACCGCAGGAGAGCTCATTTTAACTTGTGCTGCAATTTTAGACACAGGTGTTCGTGCATTAGTTTGTAAAATTTCCAAGATCTTCCAATTAGATGCGTCAACAGTCATAATTAAAGTAAAATTTCATACAAACTTAATAATATAATGCAAAACAAACAATAGACTTAATAATTGTTTGCAACAGTGCTTCGTTACCTTTTAGCTTTGTATTATAAAGTCATTTCATGAATAGAACAAACATTAACGAAAAAGAGATCAACTCTTACTTTTTCCAATATATCGAGAAAGTAGATGAAAGTATGCATCTCCTCGATGCCTATCTCTCAGGGAGAAGACAAACCATCGCATTTTTTGAAAATATACCTTCAGAAAAATACAATTACCGCTATGAAGAAGGTAAATGGAGCATCAAAGAAGTTCTGCAACATCTTATAGATACGGAGAGGATTTTCGCATATCGCATACTCCGCATATCGCGTGGAGACAAAACTTCGCTTCAGGGATTTGATCAGGATATTTATATTGAACCATCTGGTGCAAGCCGGAAAACCATGGAAAATTTACTTAGTGAATACCGCGCAACACGCCAGAGTAGCATTGCCCTATTAAAAAGCCTAAAGGATGAAGACTTAGAACATGTTGGTACGGCCAGCAACGACAAAATGAGTGCGCGCGGTGCAGCTTTTGTAATACCCGGGCATGATACATGGCATATTGAAGTAATAAAAGAAAGGTACTTAGAATAGAATTTGGTTGTTTACAACCTTTCTTGACTTATTCACATCAAGATAAACCAATCGCCTAATAAACTAATAAAAGTAGCACTATGCCTGAACTAAGACCTTCCCTCGAACACCGTACCATAAAATCAACCCAGGTGATCTATCAACTAAAAAATCTTGAAAGAGCCAGGCAACTGATTCAAAAATTAAGCAGTTTAAACTAGAAAAAAGATGAAGAAAACAATTACGATTATCTCAACCCTTTGGGCCATCCTTAATATTTCAATTCAAGCACAAGGCCACCAGCCGTCACCCGGCAAGATAAAAGCTGTGCACAGCCAAACATCACCGGCCCCGGTGAAATATGGCGGATTATATGCTGTGATTTACACTGCAGATAAGAATGGCAACGCCGTTCAAGGAAGCAAGGATGATCTACTCAAGTACGTAAACAGCGGCAATCCGGTTAGAGTTGGCTGGGAATTACAGGCTTTTAACCCACAAACCAATGAAACAACAGTAATAGTGCATTGGGCCGATGCCGGATTTATAACCGTTATGCACGATCATGTGTTTGCTCAACTCCATCCTATTGTGGAGCAAGGGCCAAATGTGGGCGGAGCACCTGGTATTAATCTCATGAGCAACCAACTCAATGGCTGGGTAGCAGTTATTGGAACCACAGGAGAACTGAAACAGAAGTACGGCAACGAAGAAAAATTAATTGAATTATTTATGGGAGCAGGCATGACCTCAGAAGAAGCAAAGCAACAACTCCAAAGCACGGAAACGCTTAAGGTAAAGACCATGTGGGCTGTACTAAAACCCGTTTAAAATGTTTGAATTTGAAATGTATAAAGACAGGCAAATCGCCTTTATAAAAACCGTTAGTAGCAACAATTGGAGTATTAAAATATATTCCGTAACTAACAAAGCCAGTTTTACGGCTCATAAAACCCTTGCTGTCGTTGAGCAGGAAATCCCCGCATGGGTGGCAAAGGCCGGGCAATCTAAATTACCCACGCATAACAACGCTTTTATAATAGTTCATGAAGCTCGCGAAGGTGTGTTAATCTTGTTTAGTTGGTGGACAGGCGGTGAAATGCTGGAAACCGAGGTCTATTTCTCTTCGTTTCAAGAACCTGAAAAAATAGTAGCATCGCCATATGCACCACGCGCGTTAGTTTGTGTTTGGGAGTTACAGGTTTTCGCTCACGAACGGCAAGCATGGATAGACAAAGTATTAAAGAAGGCTACAGCGCCGGATTTCCCGGCTTACATAAATGATGTTGTCGATTATCGTAACGAAATGGAGTTCTCTACGTAGTTCGTTTAATAAACTGAACCGTTGGTTGAACGTACGGAAGCAGTACGTTACACGGGAAATAGCTTTAACGTATTTATATAAAAGCAATAATTCAATCCGTCAAATATGAAGAAACTGACCATCCTGTTAAATTTAATGCTATTATTTGTTTTTGGTTCTGCACAGCAAAACAACAATGTCCCCAAACGTACATATACAACTACATCTATCGGCGATACAACACCACCAAGAATTGATGGTTTGCTAGATGATGAAGCATGGCAGCTTACTGAGTGGAGCGGAGATTATGTGGAGTGGAGCCCTAACGAAAATACAACTCCAAGCCAGCAAACAGCATTAAAAATGCTCTATAATGGCAAGAATATTTACGTTGCTTTTCGGTGTTTTGATTCAGCTCCGGATAGCATTGTAAACCGCCTCTCCAGGAGAGATGGCTTTGATGGTGATTGGGTGGAGATCAATATATCCAGCCTGGGCGATCAAAGAACAGCCCAATCCTTTACCATTTCTGTTTCTGGCGTAAAAGGTGAAGAATACATCACCAACAACGGCAGCAATTGGGACCCAACCTGGAACCCGATTTGGTATGCCAAAACTAATATTGACGATGAAGGCTGGACAGCAGAAATACGCATTCCTTTAACTCAACTACGTTTTGGTAATCAAGAAATACAAAACTGGACCATACAAAGCACACGTCGTTATTTCAGGAAAGAAGAACGCTCGGTTTGGCAGCGCAGTCCGCAAGGTGCCGCCGGCTGGGTGAGCAGTTTTGGCAATCTGGAAGGTGTAAAAGGGGTTAAGCCGCAAAAACAATTGGAGTTACAACCTTATGTTGTTGGTGCGCTTGAAAGATATGAAGCACAGCCTGGCAATCCATTTCGAGATGGAAGTGATACTGAATTCAAAGCAGGCCTGGATGGAAAAATGGGAATTACCAACGATATCACATTGGATTTTACCGTCAATCCTGATTTTGGGCAAGTGGAAGCAGACCCCAGTGCTATAGCTCTTGATGGATTTCAGATATTTTTCCCTGAGCAGCGTCCTTTCTTCATTGAGAACAAAAATATCTTTGATTACCGTTTTTCGAGAACGGGAACAGCGGTGAACACTTATGGCTTCGACAATTTGTTTTATTCACGTCGAATAGGCAGGGCTCCGCAAGGTTTTCCCTCGCTGAATACGACCGAATTTGTAGACCAGCCCAGCGTTACTTCAATTTTAGGTGCAGCTAAAATAAGCGGTAAAACAAGCAATGGCTGGTCTATTGGTTTACTGGAAAGTATTACAGCCAATGAAAAGGCGGAGATTTCAAATGGTGTAACTGAGCGCAATGAAATTGTAGAACCGCTTACTAATTTTATGGTGGCCCGGGCACAAAAAGATTTTAATGATAACAACACTTATGTAGGCGGTATTTTCACATCTACCAACCGCAACCTACCCGATAATCTTGATTTCTTACATAAAAATGCTTACACCGGCGGACTTGATTTTCAGCATCAATGGAAGGACAGAGCTTATTATATAAACTTTAACACAGTTTTTAGCCACATTACAGGCAGTGAGACAGCTATACAACGAACGCAGCAAAGCCTGCAACACCTGTTTCAAAGAGTAGATGCCACACATGTTGAAGTGGACCCCTCGAAAACGGCCTTAACGGGCACAGGCGGAAATCTCAATCATGGAAAGGCTTCGGGTAACTGGCGGTACCAAGCGGGTGCTACCTGGCGTTCGCCAGAGTTAGAACTTAATGATGTGGGTTTTCAGTTGCGTGCCGATGATCTCAGGCATTACGGCTGGTTAGGCTACAGAACCACAGAACCACTTAAAAATTTGCGGCAGTTTTTAGCAAATTACAACCACCTTGCTGCCTGGGATTTTGAGGGCAACTTAAACCATTTATTGATCAATGTCAACACCTGGCTGAACATGAAAAACAGCGCATGGTTTAACTTGGCCACGGCTTTTGAACCGGTAAATTATTCCGTTACCGACCTGCGTGGCGGGCCACGACTTAAAAAGCCTTCGGTGTTTTCCTTATCTACAATTTATAATTCTGATACCCGTAAAAAAATGCGTTATGGTATAAACTTTCAAAGCAATTGGGGCGGAAAAAATTCTTTAACAAATCTAAGCTTTACCGCACCATTGACTTTTCAGCCCACAAATGCGCTCAAAATTCAGTTAACACCGTCTTTTTCTAACCGAAAAGATGAGTTACAATATGTTGCCACTAAGGCCTATAATGGTGATAGTCGCTATCTTGTTGGTCGGGTTAACCAAAAAACGGTAAGCGCACCCATACGTTTGGACTATATTCTCACGCCCGACCTCAGCATTCAATATTGGGGTCAGCCGTTTATATCGCAGGGAGAGTTTGACCGGTTTAAATACATAAGCCATGCTTCGGCCAGGAATTATAACGACCGTTTTGTTCAATTAAGGGGCAGCCAAACATCGTATAACAACCAATATGAGATAGATGAAAATTTAGACGGAAACGTGGACTACAGCTTTTCCAATCCTGACTTTTCTTTTGTGCAGTTCAGGTCGAACTTAGTAGGACGTTGGGAATATATTCCCGGCTCAGAACTGTTTTTAGTGTGGAGCCAGGACAACTCTGTGTATGGCTTACCACAGGAAAACTTAATTGACGATTTGCAAAACGATCTTTCCGATAATAAAGCGGATAATATCTTTTTGTTGAAAGCTACTTATCGGTTTATAAAATGATGTTCAGTATGAAGAAAATTTTTCTAACCGAACTGGCTGATACATTCCTTAACCAATTCTGCCTGCTGGCCCAACGCAAATCAGATTTTGACGTGCAACATATTAAAATTGATTTATCTTTTAATTGGACGAAAAGACAGGCAAAGGGTGCGCCCGCTATTGAACTTTTACCAGGGCAACCAACAAATAAAATATTACTAGATGTGGCAAAAAGCTTTGAGCATCGTCATTAAAGTAATTCAACTCAAGAAAGCAGGCGCAAGCCTAATAAACAAACTCTTATGAAAAAAAATATTACGACTTTTAGCCATCCATCAACTAAGAGAAATGGGTCAAAGGTGTTTTTGCCGGCCATGGCCTTGCTAATTATGCTTTTTGGATGCAGCACAAAAAAAACTCCTGTTCTCCTCTCCGGCCAGAAAGAGATTACATATAAGGTTGACCAAAAATTGTCTGGTTGGCTTATAAACCCCGAACTTAAACCAGACAGACTTAGAGTTGAGTGTGGTAAAGATCCCGTGGAAGTTCAATTTATTTCAGATGTTGATGAAGTCAAGTTTTCAATTAAAAAAGGTGACACAGTTCGGTTTAATGTTTTACTGAACGCCACAGACACGGCACTTACTGAAATAGTGGGAAGCCCTAAAAACGTAAATTTCACTCCAAATTTCGTCAAAAAGAATCAAGATCGAATAAGTGTGGAAATTCCTGAAGTACATGAACTGATGATGATAATGATCGCCATTACCGAAGCGGCAAAAGGCGACCCTAATATGGTTGACCAGACCACTGGCTATTACAAAAAGGTAATGGAACATTTTGAAGCATTTAAAGAACACCGTGCTATAGACACAATGAACATTTACTTTCCTGAACCTTATAACTATAACTTTTACTATATAACCAAGATGAATGCCAGCGGATATGCATTTGATAATAATGATGACCTGATTAATAACATGACTATCACTAATATGACTTTCCCTTTTGCGGATGATTTTGTTTCAAAGCACAAGGAATTAATTGAAGATTTTGCGCGTAAATCGAATTTCCGGCAATTCTATTCTACCAATCAGGACTACTACAATGAATTAATAAAAACTTTTAACCGGTTGAACCCTACCACGAAAATGAACAACTGGCTAGCGAAAAGGTTCTCAACAGGGTTCGGGAGTTATAGGGTTGTTTTTTCTCCTTTGGTGGGTGGCGCGCACAATACGCAACAATACCACGATATAGAAAATGGATTTTCCCAAACCGTAATGTATGTAAACCGTGCGAAACCTGAAGAAAAATATTCTGATACGCTAAATGAAATAATTGCGTCCCGCAAACTTTTCACCGAAATTGATCACAATTTTACCAGTTCGCTTACATCAAAATACCTTACAGAAATAAATGATGCATTTTCGCAACGTGATAAGTGGGTGGATTCTAAGGCGGGAGATAAGTATTACGGATCACCTATGGGAGTCTTTGCTGAATATATTACCTGGGCTCTGTATTCCCTGTATCTCTATGACAATTACAACACAGAAGATGCACACCGGTACGTCGAGTTTATGGAAAAGCAAATGGAGAAGAATAGATACTTTATACAATTCAAAGCTTTTAATCAGCAATTAATTGAACTATATAATCAGGATAAAAACGCAGATTTTGATCAGATATATAACAAAATATTACAATGGTGCAGTCAAATAAACAAATCCTAATAGGGCTCCATAAAAAACTCTTAAATGCAAAAAATATGAGAAGCCTAATAGCAAATAGTGTTTAGTACAAGTTTTGTTTTCTTTCAGAAAACGTCCCCGTTATTCTAACAAATATAATACCTTATATATTAAAATGAGAAAAGATATATGTGAAAATAGATGTTCATTTGGTAAAGAAGTTATCGTCCAAACATTTGTCTTGATGCTGTTAGTCTTGATTTCATCCTGTAAGAAGAGCAATCCTGTTCATTCGGATAACGATGACATAATAAGTGTTGAATACCCTGAAACATATGAATTGTCAAATGTGGTGCTCGCCTTAACTGAATATGGGTTAACAGATGAATGGCAGGTGAGAAAGGATATTGCCTACTACAGTAAAATGAGAGAATACTTTAAACCATATATGAATCATCCCCTATTGGATTCGGTTAATTTTTCAGCAAAAAGATGGCAGGAATTTCTAAGTTACAGAACTGATTCATATGCTTTTGATTTGGACGATGAGTATAACCTCAACAGAAAAAATGATTTTCAGTCTTTTGAAATAACAACTTTTGATAAGTACAAGGAACTGACTGAGGATTTTGCACGCAAATCAAACTTTAAAGTCTTCTTCAAGGAACATCAGAAATTCTATGACAGGGTAATTCAAAGCTATAAGAGTGAATACCTTCTTAAAGAAATGAAAGAGTTTTTGGCCAAAGAGTTTGGAGATTATTTTACAGATAAGAAATACTCTGTGGTTATATCTCCCTTCGTTTTCGCTCAAAATCTGCATAGAGATATTGATACGACATGGACGGCAGACTTTCCCACTGTTGCAAAACAAGTTATAGAAGGTACCGGTTTTGAAAATAAAGAAGATAAGTCAACTGAAATTCATACTTTATTTACCGAAATGGATCATGGGTATGTTAATCCTACAAGCAGCAAACATGATGTTAAAACCCAATTCGATGAAAGTATTTGGGATGAGAAAAGTGGATATTCCGGTTATGGCGATGCCGTTTTTAATGAGTATATGACCTGGGCCGTCTTTGATATTTTTAATTCAGATCAATATCCCGAATTTGCAGATAAAGTTAATCTTAACTGGCATTTTCAGAATGATACCAGAGGGTTTAAGTATTCTTATTTTTTTGCAAAAAAACTAGATAAAATTTACGATTCATATGAAGGAAAAAGGAAAATCAAAGATCTATACCCTGAAATATTGGAATGGACTAATGATATTCAATCACAATTAAGTAAACCACGTTTAACAAATAGCGGCGATACTGTACATGTTTCAGCCGAAAAAAACATGATAACATTGAATTTCTCCGAACCCATGGAGAAAGTAAAAAAGTTTGATATAGTATTGCATTACAGTCAATGGGAAAGCGAAACAGTCAGCATCAGCCATTTGAACAACTTAATATGGGAGGATGACGCACAGTCTCTTACATTTGAAATGGAATTGCCAAAGAAAGAAAAGTATTATTTATTGCTTAATTGGTGGGGAGTGAAAAATCCGCTACTGAGTAAAAAAGGCATAACATTAAAAGCGAGAAGTGGATTTCTTGCGATGTGAGATTCCAGACAGTGAAAGAATTCAACACATTGCAAATTACCAACGAAAATTATAAGTAAAAAAGCACATTAGCTGTTTGACTTTTACAGGGCTTTATCCTATCAATTTCAAAAGGGCAAAATCAAAAAAGGTATTGACTTTAAACTTTTGAATTACTAGAATAATTTGGCCAAATTTCTAAGAATTAATACCACATGAAAACACTATCAATTGTACTTATAATGTTATTTGCCCAAAGCTCATTTGCTCAAAAAAATGTCGAAGAATTTGGTTATATACTCCACCAAATTGAGTTTCAGGGTGACACTGCAGACTTTATAGTTAAATCATATAAAGGAGATGAAGGTGTAAAGAAACCGATTTTATTGTTTGTTCAAGGGTCTTTGGCAAAACCTTTAATAACATTCACCTCTCAAGGATCCCATTACTCTCCTTTTTCGTTTAGCGAAGAAATATTTACAAAAAATTTCCATTTAATCTGCATAAATAAGCCCGGTATTCCTCTACTATTAAATAAAAGCGAGTTAAGGCCAAACGGAGAATTAAGAGATCGTCGAACCAATCTGCTGCCAAAAGAATATATAGAACGGGCTAACTTGGACTTCTATACAGAGAGAAACAACAAGATAATCGAATATTTGATAAAGCAACCTTGGGTGGATACCAATAAAATTGTGGTTGCCGGACATTCGGAAGGAGCTTCAATAGCAGTAAAAATGGCTGTTAAAAATAAAAACGTAACCCACTTGATATACTCAGGCGGAACACCATATTATTCGAGAATTTTATCCATGATAATGCAAGACAGGAAACTTGAAAGCGAGAAGGAAAGCTGGGTTGAAAACGACTTTGACTATTGGAAAAAGGTTAATGAGAGACCTTTTGATAGTTCTCAGGAACATGGGTGGAATACCTATAAAGGGACATTTAGTTTTTCAGAAAATTTGAATGATGACCTTAAACGATTAACCATACCCGTTCTGGTTTCTTATGGCACAAAGGATACTGCCTGTCCTTTTAACGATTTACTAAGAGTAAACAAAACAAACATAACTTTTAAGCCTTACCTAAAGCGGGAACATAATTATTTTGGGCTTCTTGAAAATGGGCAAATAAATTATGAAAATTTTGGCTGGGATAAAGTTGGTCGGGATTGGCTATTATGGTTAAGTAAAAAATAGAATGTGTGTTGCCGCCAGATACGTATGCCAAATTCTCAAAATTATAAAGCAATGAAAGGGTGCATTACATATATAGTGAAACTAAAACAAATTCTAATATTCATAAAATCTGTCCATGAACAGTCTTGACATTCGCTATGTAAAACCAGAAGAAATCGACCGAATTATTGAGCTCTGTGCGGCACATGCCGCCTATGAAAGGGCGGAGTATGACGCAACAGGTAAAGCAGCACAACTGGCCAAAGATCTGTTCTCGATATCACCAAAACTGTATTGTTTGGTCGCGGAATATGAAAGCGATCGAATAGTTGGCTACGCCACTTATATGCTCCAATATGCCACATGGGACGCCGACCAATACATTTATTTAGATTGCCTTTTTGTGGTTGAAGCTTATCGTAGCAAGGGAATTGGTGAGTTACTAGTGAACAAAATAAAAGACGAAGGCAACAAGTTGGGCTGTTCACTTATTCAATGGCAAACCCCTGATTTTAATACACGAGCCATTAAGTTTTACAAACGAATTGGGGCGTACGGCAAGAGTAAGGAAAGGTTTTTCTGGCAATAAAGTAAATTATAAGTTATGTTGATCTCAACATTGTCTAATGGGTAAACGGCAATAGACCTCTATGTTGCAACAATACCAGTTAATTCTTTAACGGCCTCCACAATCGCCTTTGCATCATAACCACGCTTCATCAAGATTGTTGGACAAAATTACCACAACTCAACTGCAACAAGCTTTCTAAGCATTTTGTAGTATCCGTTTTTCATTAAAAAGTGGTATCTTTACCACAGCAAAAATGAAGGGTAAGATTGATAAACGCTTTCTAAAAGCCCGCACTTTTTGGGATGTGGATTTTCGGAAACTTAAACCAGAAAAGAACAAGGAATTTATAGTTAAGCGGGTAGTACATCATGGTTCCGATGAAGAGATCGCATATATAGACTCCATCTTCTCATATGGTGAAATATATGCTATGTTGGAGAGCTACATTGGGGTCAGTCCAATAGTACTTAATTATTACCGAACAATGGCTCATGCAAGCAGTTAATGAATCAATAACTGCCCTGCTCCACGAACTTGTTGAGTTGCCCTTCTTAAAGTCATACTACCTTGCGGGAGGAACCAATCTTGCTGTTAGGTACAATCACAGAACATCTATTGATATTGACCTCTTCACATTCGCAGATTTTTCACTGGAAGCAGGCAATCGCTTAAACATTAAACTAAAAGACTTCTTTGGCAACAGGTGCGAGACGAAAGTTTCAGAAGTAGGTGTTTTTGCTTACATAGATGATGTAAAGGTTGATTTTGTTAATTATCCCCATGAAATGTTGGAGCCTGTTGAGAAGTTTAATGGCCTATTACTTGCCAACACGCTTGACATTGCTGCCATGAAGATCAATGCAATAACGGGCAGAGGTTCACGAAAAGACTTTTTTGATATTCATAAGTTGCTCGAATTCTTCACTCTTGCCCAAATGATGCAAGCGTATCAAAAGAAATATAAGATCGATCACATCAGCCATGCAAAAATGTCTTTGACCTACTTTACCAATGCCGGTGATACAAGCCTGAGAGATAACCAATTCATGCCTGTTGATCATAATCCGGGATGGGAGAATATAAAACACGACATTGTTGAAGCAGTTAGAGAATTAAACCGTTCTTGGGAAGAAGAAGAATAGATCCTCAAGTGCTATTGTGCCAATTCTTTTTCACTCACCATCTCCCTCACAGCCTCCATAATTGCCTTCGCATCATAGCCGCACTCTTCCCAAAGCTCGGGCTGTTGGCCGTGTTCGATAAAGCGATCGGGAATACCGAGTCGTTTTACTTCAACATCGTAATTGTGATCTGAAAGGAATTCGATAACCGCGGAGCCAAAACCTCCCTGAATGCAGCCGTCTTCTGTGGTGATAATCTTGTTGAATTTTTTCGCCACTTCGTGCAGCATTTCTTCATCAATTGGTCTCACAAAGCGCATGTCGTAGTGTGCCGGATTTAATCCTTTATCTTGTAGTTGAGCACAAGCCTCCACAGCAAAGTTCCCGGGATGGCCAATGGTCAAAATAGCGATGTCTTCGCCGTCTTTGATCTTTCGACCTGTTCCCACTTTAATTTCCTGCATTGGACTTTGCCAATCAACGGTAACGCCTTTCCCACGCGGGTAGCGAATGCTGAACGGCAACTTAGTCTTATCTAACTGTGCGGTAAACATAAGGTTACGCAACTCCGGTTCATTCATTGGGGCACTCACTACCATGTTGGGAATGCATCGGAAGTATGCCAGGTCAAATGCCCCGTGATGTGTGGGTCCATCGGCACCGGCAAGACCTCCGCGGTCCAAGCAAAAGATTACTGGCAACTTTTGAATAGCTACATCATGGATCACCTGGTCGTAGGCCCTTTGCATAAAGGTTGAATAGATATTGCAGAACGGCCGGAGACCCTGTGTGGCCAATCCTGCAGAAAAGGTAACGGCATGTTGTTCTGCAATACCAACATCAAAGGCCCGGTCGGGCATTTCCGCCATCATGTATTTAAGCGATGAGCCGCTGGGCATGGCAGGGGTGATGCCCACAATTTTATCGTTTTTTTCGGCCAGTTCTATAATGGTTTTTCCAAATACATCCTGATATTTAGGCGGACTGGGCTTGCCGCTGCCTTTGGCTCGTTTTCCACTTACTTTATCGAACAAGCCCGGCGCATGCCAGGTGGTTTGGTCTTGTTCCGCTAAATCATAGCCTTTGCCCTTGATGGTTTTTATATGTAAGAGCTTGGGGCCGGAAATCGTTTTCAAATCTTCGAGAATATCTACAAGCTTTTTAACGTCATGGCCATCTGCCGGACCAAAGTAGCGCATGTTTAAAGCTTCGAAGAAATTACTGTCCTTCATTACAAAGCCTTTCCAGCTGTGCTCCATGCGACTGGCTATCTTGCGCACATTTGGCCCCCCCAACTTGTTTATTTCACCTGTAAGCTTCCACATTTCATCGCGGAACTTATTAAAGGTTTTGGTGGCCGTAAACTCAGCCAAATATTTTTTCATGGCACCGACGTTGGGGTCAATACTCATGTCATTATCATTCAGAATAATAAGCACATTGGTATCACTCACGCCTGCATGATTAAGTCCTTCAAAAGCCATTCCACCTGTCAGTGCTCCGTCTCCAATTACCGCAATATGTTGCCTCGGATCGCCTTTTATTTTATTGGCAACCGCCATGCCTACAAGCGCGGAGACCGAAGTTGAACTATGACCAACACCAAAAGTGTCATACTCACTTTCCGTCCTTTTCGGAAAACCGCTTAAACCGCCATACTTTCTGTTAGTCGGAAATAGATCTCTTCGTCCGGTAATAATTTTATGTCCGTATGCCTGGTGGCCAACGTCCCAAACCAGTTGATCAACCGGTGTGTCAAACACATAATGAATGGCAACGGTTAGTTCCACAACACCCAGGCTTGCTCCAAAGTGCCCACCGTTCTCAGATACTACATCCACAATGTATTGTCTAAGGTCTTCACAGACCCTGGGCAGATCTAATTTGTCTAACTTTTTAAGATCGTGCGGAGTATTAATATTTTCTAACCACTTTCCGGCTTTATAATCCATATTCACCGAGCTTTCCGGACAATTTCAAATTTATGCAAAGGTATTTAAAAGTAAGGTGCCATTTACGCACTTAACATTTGTTTCCAAAGAGTTTAAAGCGTTACAGGTATCGGTTTGCCGACCGTTCATTTTTATTATCTTGCCAACACGCCAATGAAATTGCCTGATCTTCAAAAATCTCTATCACCCAAACGAGCCATAATACCTATTATTATTGGCTTATCGGTGGTTGGATATTTCTTTTTTCGGAAGTACGACATTAACGAAATTCAAGACTATAACTGGGGCAATGTAAAGTGGTTTTGGGTTTTAATAGGTCTTTCTGTTGTTGTTTTTCGGCACCTGGGCTATATGTACCGCATAAGAGTACTTACCGATTATAAACTCAGTTGGCCCAAATCTTTTAGTGTTATCAGTCTATGGGAATTTGCTTCTTCCATATCGCCATCGGCTGTTGGAGGCACTGCTGTTTCAATGATAATTCTTGTACGTGAAAAAATAAGCCTGGGCCGCAGTACAGCCATAGCAATTACCACCTTATTTCTTGATCTTTTATATTTTCTATTATGTGTTCCTGTACTGTTTTTCATTATTGGCAGAGGAAAGTTCTTTGGCGAAAATGTTGATTGTATTCAGAACAGTGAAATAACCGTTATTCGACAATTTGGCAACCTTGCCCTTCCCTTCATGATCGCATATATCATTATGCTCACTATGTTTATCTTTTTGGGTTATGGTTTGTTCAGAAATCCTCGGAATTTCAAATACATTATTGTTCAGATTTTCCGACTGCCCTTTTTAAGGAAGTTTAAAAAATCAGCAGCTGAAACCGGAAGCGAAGTAATTACCGCTTCAAAAGAATTGAGCGGCAAGCCTTTTGGGTTTTGGGGCAAGGCTTTTGCTGGAACAGCATTAAGTTGGACAGCCCGCTTTTTCCTTATAAACTGCCTGGTTTTGGCTTTTTCCAATGGGGTTTTTGACCAGATTGTGCTGTTTGCCCGCTATTTTCTTTTGTGGGCAGTATTGGTTATTCCGTCAACACCCGGGGCAAGCGGACTGGCCGAATTTTCTTTTAGCGGAATATTTTGCCAGTTTTTACCGAGCGGGGCAGAGCCGGTTGTACTTGTTATTTGGCGCTTGTTGAGTTACTACTTCTATTTAATTCTGGGGATTATTGTATTACCAAGGTGGCTGAAACGGGTTTTGAGAAAATAAACTTTTCTTGCCATGGTGCAGCGGGCGCAACGATATTAATTTGTTAATTCTATTTCAAACTGTACCAGGTCAATAAATTGCTGTATTCGAGTATCTATTTCCCGGGATGTTACTTCTTTTAATCGAAGATTACCGAACTTTTCCACGCAAAAGGATGCCATAGCCGAGCCGTAAACTATTCCTCTTTTCATGTTATCGTAACTGGTATCGTTGGTCATGGCAAGATATCCCATAAAGCCGCCGGCAAATGTGTCTCCTGCTCCGGTTGGGTCAAAAACTTCTTCCAGAGGGAGTGCGGGGGCAAAAAACACTTCATTTTCATGAAAAAGAAGCGCACCGTGTTCACCCTTTTTTATAACGACAAATTGCGGGCCCAGGGCCATGATCTTTTTAGCGGCCTTAACCATAGAGTATTCATTAGAAAGCATTCGGGCTTCTTCATCGTTAATAATGAGCATATCGGTTTGAGCAATTACTTTGTCTAAATCGGGTTTAAACATGTCATTCTCAATCCAAAAGTTCATGGTATCAAGAGCTACCAGCTTCGGCTTACTTTGTAATTGATCGAAAACCCGTTGTTGCACAGCTGGCGTAAGGTTGCCAAGCATTACAAAATCGGGCTTTTGCTGGTGAGCCGGAATCACCGGATCAAAATCTGCAAGTACATTCAGGTCTGTAGTTAGGGTATCGCGGGCATTCATGTTCATGTGATATTTCCCGCTCCAGAAGAAACTCTTTTCACCTTTTTTTATTTGCAGACCATCCATGCTAACACCCCGCTTTTCAAGCTCTGCTATCTCTTTCATGTCGTAATCGTCACCAATAACAGCAATTAAAGAAATATCATTGGTAAAGTTTGAAGCTGCCCAGGATATAAAATTGGCAGAGCCTCCTGCTATTTTATCTGTTTTTCCAAACGGCGTTTCAATAGCATCGAAAGCTACAGTACCCACAACCAGTAAACTCATAAATAAATTTGGCAGCAAAGGTAAACACTAACCTTAATTCGACTAATTATAAGTAGTATGGGATGATGGGCTTACCGCAGCAGGGTTACAGCCCCCTTTTGTTCATAATCCTGTCCTCTAAAGGTATAAGTGGCCATCCACATATAAACTCCCGGCGCGGCGTCACGGTTTTCATAGTCACCTTTCCAGCCATTAGTATATTCTGTTGTCTCATATACTAATTCGCCCCACCTGTTCCAAATTTTGAGTTGATAGTTGGTAACGTCAAGTGCACATTGCTGATTTGGCATAGGCTGAAACACATCATTTTCGCTGTTTGCATTTGGAGTAAACGCTGTGGGGAACAAGATTTCACCAACTATTAGATTCGTGCGCGTTAAGATATCGCAACCCGATGTCGGGTCCTGAATAGGAACTTCGTATAAACCAGGCTGGAATACTACCTGACCGCCAGGTAAAGTAAAGCCTCTTCCAATACAAATTATTTTATCCCCTCGATCATCCACTGGTACAGGATCAACTTTCAGATCAATAGGTTTAATTTGATGACAATCAGGCCTGGCAGCCACACTTATCCGAACAAAGATGGTAGTGGCCCCACTTACGAACTGATCCGGTAGCTGAGGCCCGTTGCCGGCGACAGCCTCTGCCTGTGTAGCGAAGAATTCATAATCATAACCCGCGTTAATACCTTGAAGTCGAGCTCTTTCTGCGGCTAAATCAAAAGTGACAACGCCCAGGCGGAAACATTCCGTTATTTCAATGTTCCCAGTTATGTTGGGTCTTTCAATAACCAACAAGCTTACCTCTGATACCGATGTACATCCGGTAACGGTGTTCAGCACCCGGGCAAATACCGTTGCATTGGCACTATTATACACAGAGGGCAACTGGTTCGCCACTGTATTTTGTTCTGCGTCTGCTCTTGTTGAGAAAAATGTAACAGTTCGGTTTGCAATGCCCCCGGTAATTATTGCGGCTCTGGTGTCAAGGTTAAAGTTTTGCATTGGGGTATCTGAACATTCTCTATATACATCATCATTAGCAACCGGATTATCATTAACGACAAGCCTGACTTCTGATACGTTATGACAGATTCTGCCCTGATAATCGGCTTCAGAACGGGCAAATACTGTTGCTGTAGGTGAGTTGTAAGCCGTAAGATTGACAATTGGGTTTAATCCGCCGTTAGTTGCCGCATCGGCATCGGCAAAAGTTTTATGAAAGCTAACAGTCACATTTGCCTGGCCGTTTACTATATAGTTTCTAACCGATTCTATGTCAAAGTCAGCCAATCCGTTAGAGGAGCAGGCTTCGAGCGGATTTGGGTCTCTTCGTTGTGGCACATTTAACACTTCGAGTTGTATCTCGGCTATAGCGGAACAATTATTGTTGGCCGGATCCTCAACTACTGCAAAAACAGAACCTGTGGTGCCAATATAATTCTGTGCATTTAATATAGGATTGATTCGGGCTTGTGCATCCGCTCTGGTACGATAATAGGTAACAGTCATGCCCGGAACAAAATTGGCTACATCGTCTTCTTTTTCAGTAAGGTCAAACTCTGCTGTGGGAGCAGCAGAACAAGTTGCTATGGGAATAGCCGTATCAACCGCCGTTGGCGTATTAAATACTTGTAATTGAAAAGAATTTTTATCATAGCAAACCGTGTTGCCGTTATTTTCTATACGCGCCCAAATGGTTTGTGGGTTAGCGGCATTAGTAAACAGGCCATTTATTGCGTTGGTATCGGCATCGGCATCGGCTTCTGTCTCGTAGTACTTAACCGTAAACATGGCGGTATTTTGTGCTCCTAACACCTCGGCGTTTCTTGTAGATAGATCAAACTGCCATTGATCGTCATTGTTATCATCACAAACATCCCATTTTTGAACAGCATTTGCCGTTGGGGAATCAAATATTTCAACCTGAAAGTTCGATGTATCATAACAATCAACTTTTAGTTTATTCTCAATTCGGACAAATATTGTTTGCGGATTAGCGGTGTTGGAAAACGGGGATGTTAAAGCATTGACACTGTTATCAGCATCGGCTTGGGAGCGGTGATAGGTTATATTATAATCATTGGCATTTTGCCCACCTAATATTGTTGCATCTCTGGTTGTGAGGTCTAAATCAAAAGTTCCATCATTATTGTTGTCACACACTTCCCACTTAGGAACGGTATTGGCTAACGGTGTATTAAACACTTCTAATTGAAAAGAGCTTTTATCATAGCAAACCGTGTTGCCGTTATTTTCTATACGCGCCCAAATGGTTTGCGGGTTAGCGGCATTAGTAAACAGGCCATTTATAGCGTTGGTATCGGCGTCGGCATCGGCTTCTGTCAGGTAGTACTTAACCGTAAACACGGCGGCATTTTGCGCTCCTAATACCTCGGCGTTTCTGGTGGACAGGTCAAACTGCCATTGATCGTCATTGTTATCATCACAAACATCCCATTTTTGAACAGCATTTGCCGTTGGGGAATCAAATATTTCAACCTGAAAGTTCGATGTATCATAACAATCAACTTTTAGTTTATTCTCAATTCGGACAAATATTGTTTGCGGATTAGCGGTGTTGGAAAACGGGGATGTTAAAGCATTAACACTGTTATCAGCATCGGCTTGGGAGCGGTGATAGGTTATATTATAATCATTGGCATTTTGCCCACCTAATATTGTTGCATCTCTGGTTGTGAGGTCTAAATCAAAAGTTCCATCATTATTGTTGTCACACACTTCCCACTTAGGAACGGTATTGGCTAATGGCGTATTAAATACTTCTACCTCAAAACTTTCTGTATCATAGCAACCAGAGGCATTTGTTTCCAGCCTTGCATAAATAGTTTGCGGATTGCTCGTATTGCTAAACGGAATGGCAACAGGGTTGGCATCATTGTCGGCATCAGCCTGACTAATGTGATAGGTAATGTTATAATCTGCAGGGGCAAGGGCACCTAAGATTTCTGAATTCTTTTGCGAAAGATCGAATGAGAAGGCTCCATCATTATCGGTATCACATATTTCCCACTTAGTAGGTTGCTGAGCCACAGGATTGAGGTTTACAGACAGGGCAATAGCACTGGTTGATGTACACTGGGTATTGTCATCTTCTACTCGGGCAAAAATGGTTTTTGCGGCCGAATTAAATGGCGAAGCGATCGGATTAACGTTATTTTCAGCATCTGCCAAAGTATTGTGAAATGTCACTGTGCGGTCTGCAGCTCCACCGGTAATGGCTGTATTCAATGCCGGCAGATCGAAGTCTGCCGTATTTGAATCAGAACACCGCTGCTGACTACTGGCATTGGCTACGGGGTTGGGGTTTACCGTAAGATTGGTTACAATAAGCGAATCACAATCGGGTAGTTTAACTCGTGGCAGTATGGTTGTGTAGGGGCCAGGTTGGTTAACTACGGTTCCGTCTGGAAGCGTATAATCCTGACCCTGGCATATAGCCGGGTTCAAAGTTGTTATTGGAAGGTCGTATTCCTGAATATTGATCTTTGATGTAATAACAATATTTCCACAATCACAGTTGATATTTGTGGTTTCCAGGATAATGGTTTCGCTTCCTTCGGTTGCATCGGTATCAGCTATTGGCAACACCGGAAGTTCAATGGTTGCCTGGCCTGCAGGAATGGTTACAGTTCTTGGTAGGGTTTGGTAATCAGTTCCCTCTGTGGCCGTACCGGATATATTAAAATTAATGATAAAGTCCTGATTTATATCGTTGTTAGGACCCCGGGTAAATGTGAACATCCCGCCTTTGCACCCCTCAATGGCATCGGCCGTGCCTGCAACAGTACCGGAAGCACCTATATTAACCGGGCTGCCGTCACTAAAACTGTTTGCCTCTAAAAAAACAGCTGAATCTACGCGCATATCAGTTACATCGGCAACAACAATACGAAAATAGTACCACTCACAGGGGTTAAGTCCGTCTTTTGTAGCCGTAAATACATCTGTAAAACCATCATAGCGTAATGCCGGGCTGCCGTTTAAATTTGAATTATACAGGCCACTATGGTCAACTGTAACACAGCCCTTTCCCTGTTGACCGAACTGGTCGTTGACATTGTCAATGGTTACATTTTGCGTTGTTCCGGGTATTAAGGCAATATTTTCTAAAGGATCGGTAGTTCCGGCTCTTCTTATAAAAAATGCAAATTCATCGTTAAACTGACACACGAACTCAGGGTACTCTTCAGAAGCAAATACATAGTTGAATGAGATGCTGTTGCCGGTTGGCCTAAATTCGAATTCAATTACTGCAGCGTCTCTGGAGTTAGTGATCTCAGGATCTCCCGGACGAAAGAGCGGGGTGTCAGCATCAGTAGCATTGATGTTAACCGTGCCATCCTCGGTATTTGGTCCCTGAGCATCAGATATGCGTCCTGTAGATAAAACAATACCGCTGGCAAGGTTAATATCCAAATTTGCATCCTGCACAAACCTTCCTATCTGAGCGTAGTTGCCTCCCTCAATTACACTGGATGCACGAATATTCCTAACTTCCAGACAACCTCCCCCCAGGAGATCATTCAACACAAGGTCTTCTATGGCAGCCTGATTGCCGGGAATCTCATCAACTCGTAGAAGTGACGGATCCAGGCTCAATGCGGAAGATGTAGTTTTTCTCTGACCGTGGACGGACAAAATGAAGGAAAGAAATATAAATATTAACAGTTGCTTAGGCAAAACCCGCATAAGTAAAAGACAGTAAATTTAATTAAAACTAATAATTTAGTGCTGTTGATATGTCTTAGAATTAGTTGAAGTTGTCCTAAAAAGAACATTTCTTTTGTTGTAATTTTTCTAAGAAAGAATAACTTTGCACCCCAATTTGGAATTTCTTAGTGATCATTCCTCAGTAGCTCAGTTGGTTAGAGCGGCGGACTGTTAATCCGTAGGTCGTTGGTTCGAGTCCAACCTGGGGAGCTAAAAAGTGTGCGCACTTGTAGATCTTCTTTAAGTGCTTTTAGTGATGGTCTATCTATACATTCTTCATTCTAATAAGTTTAACAAGTACTATGTTGGAATATCAAAAACCCCACTGGACAGGCTTGACAGCCATAATAATCAAGATAAGAATGCATACACATCTAAATATCGTCCCTGGCAGATTAAAGCCATTTTAAAAGTAGATGGCACCTGGGGAGATGCCTTGCGCATTGAAAGATTTATCAAGAAGCAAAAAAGCAGGGTATTGATCGAAAAATTAATTCAGACTGATTTTACTCCCACCGGAAGATTAGCTCGGTTGGTTAGAGTCCCGTATTTACGGGATTAATCCGTAGGTCGTTGGTTCGAGTCCAACCTGGGGAGCCAAAAAAGTTGGGCTTCACTGTTAAGCATAGTTTATCAATGTGCTAATGGGTGTTAAACTGGTCTTAAAGGACATATTTAGGGGTTTTCAGAAGTAAGCCCGGAATTTTTGTTTCAGTCTGAGAATCCTTTATCATCCTGCCATCTCTGAATTTAATCCATTTAAATTCTACGCACCACCATTAACCGCGACCTGAAAACCCCTGTTTTACAAGCTTTCTTGAGATCTTCCCATCGCTAACTGGCATAAGCGTATAATTAGATTATTATAACTAATTCCGCAATCTTCCATTAAAATGGGATACATACTGTTTTGCGTAAACCCGGGTATGGTATTCACCTCATTTACCAGATAATGCCCTTCCGGTGTTACGAAAATATCTACCCGCGCCAAGCCAATGCAGTTAAGTGCTTTATAAGTTTGAAGAGCCAGTCCCTTTAACTCCTTTATCTGTTCTGCGCTTAGAGCTTTCGGCGGTATTTCCATGCGCACTTCGTCATTTTTCAAATACTTGGTTTCGTAATCGAAAAAGTCATCGGAGTAGGTATAAGCTCCCGGCGAACTTACTACGCAATCAGTATTCCCCAGCACGGCAAATTCTACCTCTTTGCCTTCAACAAATTCTTCTATGATTATTTTTTCGTCAAAGCTGAAGGCTTCTTTTAGGGCGTTCTCATATTCAGCCTCATCCCTAACCTTGTTAATTCCCACTGATGAGCCCAGATTTGCAGGTTTTACGAAGAGAATTTCGCCCAGTTTAGCACGAACATTTTCATAAGAAGGATGACTCTGGTTTGATTTATGAAGCGTTATAAAATCTGAAGTTGGGATGCCACCATGTTGCATTAACCGCTTAGCGACATCTTTGTCCATACAAACTGCCGAACCTAAAACCCCGGGGCCAACATACGGCAATTGTAAATATTCCAAAACTCCCTGAATTCGGCCATCCTCACCATTCGGCCCATGCAATAAAGGGAAAACCACGTCTAATTCAGGCAAATAAGTTCCGGTATCTTCAACAAATAATTTTTGGTTGCCTTTGCCGGGTTTTAATAGAATTGAACCACCACCGGTTTGGATATCAATGGTCTTCGGATTTGCTTTCTGATCAAGGAATGCCTTAATATCCTGAAGAAACCAGTTCCCACCCTTGTCAATGCCCACAAGCGTAACATCAAACGAAGAGTTTTCGATACCATTCAGCAAGTTCCAGGCCGAAATAAGAGATATTTCATGTTCGGCAGATTTTCCCCCACACAATAGCAAAAGTTTAATAGGATTCATTTGGCGGAAAGATGCAGAAAAGTTTGCAATTGCATATACACATGATCAACATAAAAATTGTGGCACGGTGTAACTGCGCCACAATAAAAACTTCAGGCTTTAGCCTTCTTTTTCTTCTTCAAGGTTCTTTTCATTTTACCTTTTATTCTTTTCTCTTCACCCTTGAAAAAGTCAATACGACACTCCAAAAGTGATTCTAAACCTGCAAGCTTCAACAATTTTAAAGCCTTCTTGAATTCACGTCTTCCTTCAGAAATTAAAGCTTTGCGGTGATAAAAAACCGAAAGGTCTGCAAATTCAATACGCATTGCCATGTCAACCACTCTTTCGGCCTTCTCGTAATCTCCAACGTTTATCAGGAATTTTGCAAAGGCATCATATACGCTTACATTTTCTACATCGTAGAGCATAGCCAACTCAAAATGCTTTCTGGCAAATTCAAAATTTCCTAAAAACTTGGCATAGACCTTCGCCAACAGCACGTGTGATGGGCCGTGCTCCTCATCATAACTCAATGCGTAGTTTAATGATTCGCAAACCTCTTCCATATCAAACGGATATGCGCTTAATGCTTTTAGGTAGTACGTTTCAGCCAATGACAAAGCCATTTTACCAGTTTTAAAAATTAACAATCTATTACATTCAATAAGGAAAACGAAGCCGAACAGTCTATGCTCGAGCTTCTGATTCAGCCGCTAACTGAAAATACTCGAGGTCGAGAGCCGGTCGGAATACATCTCCGAATACCTTTTTAAAGTTGCTTTTTGCATGCTTTAGTTGTTTTAAAGCACCGCGAAAATAAATGTAATATTTGAGCTATAAAAAGCCTGTACCTTATTTAGATAAGTTCCTAACTGTGGACAAAAGAACGGGGCATTGACAATTCAATGCCCCGTTCTTTTTGCTGTGCTAAAAGCTAATTTATAAAACCAGTTGTTACGGCAAGGTTGTGTAGTTGATCGATAAATGCATTTAAGTCTGCAGGCCCCCCAACTCGAACTGTAACTGTCTTTCCCTGATATGTGACAATACTGCTCGGCAGATCTGTAATATTGGCATCGTAAAGTGGATCAAAACTTTGGAAATCTAAGGCATCCAACGACGCAAACATGGCATTTACAAGGCCCTGATCAAGATTGGTGGTTTGTGTTCCGGTTGTATTTACAAAATTGGTTCCGTTATATGTGGCCCGTCCATCGCGCTTAACCGTAATGTCGTAAACCGGACAAGATCCGAAGCAAGGCGTTTTCTCAAGTTTCACTTCATCTCCGGCCAGTGAAATATTGCCCGTCCCCTCTTTAACAAGCACTATTTCGGTGTCGGTACCGCTAAGTGTTAAGGTGTTATCGGAATCTGAAAGTGCCCAATTACTCACTTCGCTTGTGGCAGAAGATGCTCTGTTTGTAAAAAACGAGTCGCAACAAATAAGTGTACAGGACTGAGCCCCGAAGGTAAAATCACCGCCATTGGTGGCTGCAAAATCACCACTGCAATTATTGAGTGTTTTTTTATAGTTAACCGTATTATCCGCATTGAATTCAAATCTCATTGAATCTGTTACAACTGCTGATGTTCCCGACTCGGTTAGACTTTGAACATACCACGGACCATCAAAAATGGGTTCATAATCGGGGGAACAAGAAATAGTTGCAAACACAAGGATGGCGTAACCCAACCCTAAAAAGAAGGAACGTCTCATAGTAATAATGTTTTGGTTGGTAGAAAGTTACATAAAAAAAACGGCTGAATCAAATGATACCTAAATGAAACTATAGATGGCCTCAATAAGTTCTGTGGTGTGATAAGCTTCGGCAGTATAGTCTCCAGAAGTAATGTTTCCGGCCAAAGCTTTTGCAACATAATCATAAAAGCTTTTGCGTAAGTCGATATCTGCTTCCGGAACATCTTTAATTTCGGGAATGGTGCAGGAAATCAACTCATCGAAATACTGACCGCCGAGAACAATATTACCTTTGTCCGTGCTAAGTTCTAAAATGCTTGATTGGTCATCTCTCTCAGCCGCTGTTGTGAACCCTACCTCTGCATTAAATCCATCAAAACGAAGATCTGCGCTTATAAAATCATCTATTTCAATATAGGAATGATCTCTGTTTTCTACAGTTGCAGACATAACATCCGGTTTGCCGAACAAATGAACTAACAGATATAAATAATGCGAAAACTGATTGTAAAGAATTCCACCATCTAATGCCATGCTGCCTCGCCAATTGTGCTTTTTGCCATCCGGAAGGTAATAGGCTTTGCCTCTGTTCCAACGGCAACATACCTTAACTTTCTTAATTTTTCCAAATGTTCCGTTCCTAACCCGGGCGTTTAGCCAAACTGTGAGCGGTGAAAAACGAAGTTGATATACCGGAATCAGATGCCGGTCTGTTGAGCGTGCCAGGTCAATCATGTCATTAGCCTGTTGTGCTTTAATGGAAAGGGGTTTTTCAATAATAACGTGTTTATTTGCCTGCAGAGCAGCCATGGCGTGCTTATAATGAAGCCCGTTTGGGGTACAAATACACACTAGATTAGAGTTGCATGTTTGAAGAAACCCATGGAGAGCTTGTATTGAGTTGTCTTTTGAAGATGAAAGCAGATCTGGTTCAAAAACCGAGGACAATTCAAATTTAGGGTGGTCAATAATTGTGGAAACGTGTTTCAGACCTACCTCTCCCGGCCCTATAAGTGCTATCTTCCACACGGAATGCATTAACGTTTAAAAAATGAAATGATGGCCTCTGTAATATAGCCGATTTCGTCGTCGTTAAGCATCGGATGAACAGGAAGAGACAACACCTCGTCACATGCCTGTTCGGCTGCCGGAAAGGTTTGGCCGGTGAAATATTTAGAATACGCCACCTGCCTGTGAATTGGCAGAGGATAGTATTGAACGCTCGGGATTCCCAGTTCATATAAATGCTTTTTCAGCGCATTGCGCTTCCCCTTTTTTACCCGTATGGTAAATTGGTGATACACATGATCACTTTGCGGATGAACAAAGGGCAATACAACATCATCAAGCTCTTTCAACCTTGCCCGATAGTGGTCTGCATTAGTTTTTCGACGATTTTCAGACTTAGCTAAATGTTGAAGTTTTACGTTTAATATGGCCGCCTGAAGTGCATCGAGCCTTGAGTTAATACCTATTATACGATGATGATATTTGGAACTTTGACCATGGCTGACTACCATTTTCAACTTCCTGGCCAGTTCAGCGTTGTTCGTTGTTATTGCTCCACCATCACCAAAGCAGCCCAAATTTTTCGTTGGAAAAAACGACAGGCAGCCCACATCGCCAATATTTCCTGTTTTAACCTTTACACCATTTGAGAAGGTGTAAGTACTGTTAATGGCTTGTGCATTGTCTTCAATAACATAAATTCCTGCTGCTTTTGTCACTTCCAATAACGATTCCATTTCGCAACTCTGACCAAATAAATGAACCGGGATTACAGCTGCGGTTTTGTCGGTAATAGACTTTTGAACAGTGTCAACATCTAAATTAAATGTAGTTACATTAATATCGCATAATACCGGCTCAAAGCCCAGCAACAGTATAACTTCAACCGGCGCGGCATAAGTAAAGGCCGGCACAATTATCTCAGCGCCGGGCTGTAGATTTAGGGCCATTAAGGCTGCCTGTAAGGCCTCTGTACCATTGGCACATGGAATTACATGTTCGGTGTTTAAATATGACCCTAATGCATTACAAAACTCCTGAACAACCGGGCCGTTTATAAACTGCCCCGACTCGCATACATCCTTCATGGCAACATCAATTTCCGATCGCAGCATTTTATATTCTGCCGCTAAATCAAGAAAGGATATTTGTTTCAGTTCGGCCATGGGCCAAAGATAGGTCATCGTAAGGCCTTCCTTAAATTGTATGGGAGATATGATGCACAATTTTCTTTAGATATTTACATTTGACCCAATGAGATCTGTAACAGTCATTCTTTGCTTAATGCTCATGTTCTCTGCAACCGCACAGGAAATATCTCCTTTGCAAGAAAGGCTTGCCAAATCGTTTACGGACCCTAATGATCACTTGAAAATGGCTGAATTGCACGATGAAGACAGGGTGAAAGCCCTTTTCTCTTTACTGGCCTATGTGTATTATTCCGATGCCGACGTCACCAGGCAGCAACAGGAAGAAATGGAGAAACTGCTTAAAAGTGGTGTAAAAGATGGTGATAACGAGTTTGCAATAGATCTAGGAGAACAGATAAGTTTGGATAAAGAGAGTGACAATTTGAGTATGGTAGATCTGCTCATTAAGATGACGGTTGCTTCAAATATAAATGGATCAGGTGTTTCACAGAGTAATTACAACCTGCTGAAAGATGTACTTGAGAAAGTCATTGGCTTCAGCAATGATGTCGGAGCCAAAAAGGGTTTTTATTGGGAAAATTATATTCCCTTTTTTCAATGGCTGAAGCGAGAAAATGAGTTGGAAGTGCTATGTACAAAGGTTTTCGGCAGAGAATAAGAAAGGCCCTATTCCATCCTCCTCAATAATTCGCGCGCTTGTGTGGCTCGCTTATGGCCAGCATCGTTTGCAATGGCATTTAATAACGCCTGACTTCTTTCAATATCGTTCTTTTTCAGAAGCAACAGGGCCAGGTAATATTGGGCATCTTCTCTTCTAAGTGAGTTATCATCTTCGGCAACGGGAGCAATAATAGCCAGTGCTTCTTCCAGGCGGCCAATTTCAGCAACGGAAAGGGCTCTGTATATAGTGGCAATATCGGAAAATCCATCTTCAGGGTTAAAATGGTAAGAACTCAACTTTTCCTCGGCCAACTCGTAGTTTCCTTGCTTAAAAGCGATTTCGGCCTCTGCAAGTACATTTTCTCCATTTTTATCGGTCATGCCGGGCAAGTTTTCATAAGCCGAGTACTTAGCATAAAGCTCATCAGAACTCCATTCGCTGCTTCCCAAAAATTGCCATCCCAAAAGTGCAATAGCCAATACTGCTGCAACAGCTCCAATCCATTTCAGGGTTTTGGGCCTACTAATTTTACGTGTATCCGATTCGGTTTGGTCAACCATAAAGTCATCAACATTAGTATTGGTAACCGATAGGCTTTTCAGCTTTTCATAAAACCGTCTGTTCTCTTCATCGGTAAAGTACGTTAAATATGTTCTGGCTTTAGGGTTGTTTGCATCAAATTCAGTAGCTGACCATGAATCTTCAGTCAATACGGCATCAATTTCTTTCTGAAGTCTTATATATTCCTTTAGTTCAGGGTCCGATTCTATTTTATTAAGGAATTGGATTTCCTCTTTTTGATCCAGTTCACCATAAATGAATTTTATAGCTAATTCTTCAATATTTTTGTTTAATTCCATGGCTACAGACTTTTAAGTTCAAAATACCTTTCATCTTGTTTGATAAGTTTAGCCAACTGCCCTTTGCATTTAAATATTCTTTGTCGCACTGTAGATTCGCTCGAATAACCCAATTTTTCCATAATGCTCCGGCCGCTGTATTTTTCAAAAAACAACTGTAATATTTTTTTACAATTGTCCGAAAGTTGGTTGAGCATTTCTTTAAATAATTCCCATCGCTCCTGCTCTAACAAACTTTGTGTCAAATTCTTTTCTTCATAATACAGTTCTTTCACGGTGTTTGATGTTACCCTGCGATGTTCTTTTCGGTTTAACTCCCTTCGCCAAAGATTTTTACACGCCGTAAACAAATATCCTTCAAATGTGCTTTTAAGATTAAACTCACTACGGCCTAAACGAGCACTTAACTGATAAATCGCCTTATTAAATATGTCGCGGGCATCATCTTCATGTCCGTTATTTTTAACAACGAAGGCAATGACTTTAGGCAGAAATTTATCATATATATCAGCCAAAACATCGTTATTTCGTTCGGCAATGCCACTAACATAGTCGGAGTCTGCGTACATCTCTGGGAGTTTCCTTTTGTTATCAGATAAAGGTAAGAAGTTAATATTCCAAACTTCAAACCTTGGATTACAAATACACTACAGATCTCCTGAATGTTTAAAACCAGCCCGACAAACTGGTGGACGCCAATTGCTTTATACCAATTGCAATATATAAGAAATCCAAAGGTTGCTACAGGTAAGTTATTCGGTTAGAGGTAACCTCTCCAAGTATTTTAAATATTTCATAAAGGAAGATTTTGGGTTAACGCCGGGTAACATATTTACGGGAGGTTGAACCTGGTAGTATAGTGGTAAAAGTTGATATAGTTTCATGTTTCCCCACTCAAAAGATGACATCTTTTGAAAACCCTAAACCCAAAACGCCGCTATGCGAGCCATTTGCCTACGGAGGTAAATGGCTCGCTTAATTTTTATTGGATGATAATGTATAATGTAACTATTTTATCCTTCAGATAAAATTGAAGCTTTGAAAATAAGGCGTTATTCATAGCCTGAGCTCGATTAATCTTCATGTTTAAATGTAACTCCGGTTACATGAATTGTGGCATTCTCTTTTTACCTTAATGGAAGAAATCAACAGCATGAAAACACACTATCAGATACTCGTAATAGGAGGTGGCACCGGTGGAATTATGGCCGCTGCTAATCTTTTAAAAAAGGACTCAAACCTCGACATTGGCATTGTTGAACCCGCCGATACCCATTACTATCAACCGGCATGGACGTTAGTCGGTGCCAATGCTTACAACTATGAAAAAACAGCCAGGCCTATGTCTGGAGTTATACCTAATGGCGCCGACTGGATTAAAGACTACGCAGCTTCTTTCGATCCTGAAAACAACAGCATTTCGCTCAAAGACGGCACTGATATTTCTTATGACTTCTTAATCGTTGCCCCCGGCCTGGTTATGAAGCCAGAGTTGGTTCCAGGCTTGCCAGAAGTTATCGGCAAAGGCGTGGTTTGCAGCATTTACACCAATCCGGAACATACCTGGAAAGTGTTGCAAGACTTTAAAGGCGGAACGGCATTGTTCACTCAGCCTACCACGCCAATTAAATGCGGCGGAGCACCTCAAAAGATCATGTATCTGGCCGATGATTATTTTAATAAGGCCGGTAAAATTGCCTCAACCGATGTGATCTATGCTACTCCGGGATCTGTGATTTTCGGGGTACCTGAAATCAAGAAAACCTTAATGAATGTAATTGACCGCAAGGTGATTAATCTAAGGTTGGGTAGGCAGTTGGTAAAAATTGACGGTGAAAACCAAATAGCGTGGTATAAATTGGCCGATCATGCCAGTGTACACAACGAAGGCAATGTTAAAATGAAGAAAGATGGTGAACTGGAAGGCATTCCGTATGATATGATGCACCTTGCCCCACCGCAGGGCCCGCCGGAGTTTGTTGCCAACTCAGCCCTGGCCAATGAAGGCGGCTGGTTGAGTGTAGATCAATACACTATGCAGCACACTAAATACGAAAATATATTCGGGCTGGGTGATGTTTGTGCGCTGCCTACGGCCAAAACAGGAGCTGCTATACGAAAGCAAGTCCCCGTTGTTGTTGAAAATGTATTGCGTTTGAAAAAGGCACAGAGCCTCGGATCAAAAAAGTATAACGGATACTCTTCTTGTCCGCTGGTTACGGGCTACGGAAAAATGGTATTGGCCGAATTCGATTATGACAACAAGTTCACCCCTGATCCGAAACTAAAGCAAATGCTCATATTCGATTCTTCCAAAGAACATTGGCGGCTTTGGATGCTCAAAAAATATATGCTTCCGTATTTGTACTGGAACAAAATGTTAAAGGGAATTGAGGTGTAAGCGACTTTCTCGCACCTCGTATTTCGCCTGTATGATTAGTAATTGGGTAGTTTAACGTGAACAATGGATAAGATTAATTGCCGAATTTGTCATCATTTTTGGTCAAAAATGCCGCCAAATTCTCACGTTTTTCACTTTGTAACCTGGGGTTTTCACCCCAGGCTACAAATATTAAGCTCCTACGGAGCTTTTTCCGTTCAAATTTAGGTTATACCAGTTCTATTGATAGATTCCTGAATAAAAAGCAGAAGTTTTTTGGCTAGACGATGAAGAAAATTTCGGAATAGCCGTAGCTATCGCTAAATTTTATGAAGATGTTTAGACAAAAAAGAATAATTTTTAAAGTGAATCTATCAAGTAGAAAAGGTATTATCCATTATTCACGTTAGTTTAGTAAGAAATACGAAGTACCAATATCGAAAATACAACATGAGCAGCAAAGCACACTGGGAAAACATTTATGCCAACAAACAGCCTGATGAAGTAAGCTGGACACAAACCATTCCTCAACCATCGTTAAGTCTTATTCAGGGTTTTAACCTGCCAAAAGATGCCGCCATCATTGATGTTGGCGGAGGGGACAGCCAACTTGTAGATTATCTGTTGAATTTGGGCTACACGAACATTTCTGTACTGGATATTTCTAAAAACGCATTGGAGCGAACGCAAAAAAGATTAGGCCCAATGGCATCATCGGTTCACTGGATTGAAACAGACATAACTGAGTTTACACCCGAAACAATCTACGACCTTTGGCACGATCGGGCTGTTTTTCACTTTCTCACGCGTAAAAAAGACATTGATGGCTATTTGAATCTTGTAAAGGACAACGTGAACAGGGCCTTGGTGCTTTCTACGTTCTCAATCCATGGTCCTTTAAAATGCAGCGGTTTAGATGTCAGCCGCTATAATGATCAAACCTTATCCGCATTGTTTGAACCGACTTTTGAAAAAAAGGAAAGTTTCCTTCAAGACCACGAAACACCATTCGGTACAAAGCAGAATTTCTTATTTTATTCCGGAATTAGAAAACGATCTTAATGCACCACCACTTCATCTACAAACAACCAGGCCTCATTTCCGGCTCCTTGCAGGCCATCTGCTATAATACCGTGCCGTTCAACAATAACCCTTACATAGCGAGCATTTTGCGATGGAAACTTAATTTCTAAACTCACCGTTCTTTCATCCGTATCTTTTTTTATTACCGCGGGTTGCGTTGCTAACACAAAATCACTGCCATTTTCCGAAAGGTAAACAGATGCCTTTTTGGGCAGATAGATCCATTGTCCCGGACCGTTGAAGAAGCGCAGGGAAACAAGATTTACTTTTTTCTCGTTTAGCAGGTCAATGGTGGCATCAAAGTCTTTACCCGAAAATCCCAACCATTCCCTGTCGCCATACTTTTCATCACTTCCTTTTATACCGTTTACCAAAGCCATTTTACCACCGCTGTTGTAACTGGGATGAGGAGGGTCTTTAAGCTCTATAGGCATACTCGCTGCCAGATGATCATTATATCGTAAAATATACTTTTTACCCATGGCTTCACCATTTATATATAATTGAGCTGATAATTCGTTTTGACCATCTAAGGAAACAGGAGAAGTATAAACCTCTTCCGGTTCGCCGTTAAAGCTGTATCTGATCTCACCCTCGCCAATTGGATTTTCCAATATAACAACACCTTTTTCACCTACTTTGAAACTTGCATTTACATTGTAAACATGATTTGCCGGTTTAATGTTTTTTTGCTCCAAAATGGTAAAATGACTGCCCAGCCTTCTCACAAAATCCTTATAATTTTTTTCTTCTGTCGGAGTCCAGTTAACTTCGGCTATAGCTTGCATACGCGGTAAGGCCATGTAAAACAACTTTTCCCGCGTAGGAATATACTCCGTCCACACATTACCCTGGGCACCCAAAATGTGTTTGCGCTTTTCTTCTTCTAACGATTCGGGAACCGGATCGAAGCTATATACTTTTTCCACCGGCAGATAACCACCGATAGCCAACGGTTCACCGTCATCAATACTTTGGTAATAATCAAAGTAACAATGAGAAGTTGGTGTCATAATCACATCATGACCTTGTTCTGCAGCCTCAATACCTCCTTTCATTCCGCGCCAGCTCATAACGGTTGCATTGGGGGCTAATCCGCCTTCCAATATTTCATCCCAGCCAATAATTTGCCGCCCCTTGCTGTTAAGGTATTTTTCTATTCGTTGAATGAAATAGCTCTGCAGTTCATGCTCGTCTTTTAAGCCCTTTTCTTTGATAAGATTTTGGCAAAACTCACTTTCTTTCCATTGTTTTTTAGGTACTTCATCGCCGCCTATATGAATATACTTACTGGGAAAAAGCTCCATTACTTCATCTAAAACATTTTCTAAAAACTCAAATGTTTCTTCCGTAGGGCAATACACGTTTTCGCTCACACCCCATTTAGTCATAGGCTGCAGTTGTTCTCCGGTGCATCCTAACTCAGGATAGGCAGCAATAGCAGCCTGGGCATGGCCGGGCATTTCTATTTCAGGAATGATAGTAACATTTTTTTCTGAGGCATAAGCCACCACATCTTTTATTTCTTCCTGTGTGTAATACCCGCCATATCTTTTTCCATCGAATTTATGCGGCTGATCGCTGTAACTGCCTATTAATGTTTCCGGTCGATAGGCGGCAATTTCCTGCAGTTTGGGGTATTGTTTGATCTCAATTCGCCAGCCCTGATCTTCGGTTAAATGCCAGTGGAATCTGTTTAGTTTGTAGTAAGCCAGCAGATCAATATATTCTTTAACAACCTCTACCGGAAAAAAATGCCGGGCTACATCTAAGTGCATACCGCGATATGAGAATCGCGGACCATCTAAGGTAGAAAGATACGGTACACTTACCTTGTTGGACCCTGGTACGTTGTTTAAGTCAATAAGCTGTTGCAGGGTAGTAAGTGCATGCTGAACTCCCGCTTTGTCAGAAGCCTCAACATCGATTCCGGTGCTATCAATTTTAAGAGAATAATATCCTGGCGAAAGGGATTCTTCTTCTTCTGAGATATTGAGCCCATCAATATTCTTAAGGTCTTCGGGCCGTTGAAAGGTGAACCAGCCATCAGACTTTTCAAGGATGGGCATTCTGGGAATTACATCATAATTCGGTTCGGCATGGTCGCCCTTATCAGTGCAACCGAAAAAAACAAACAGTATAAGTAAAACAAATGAATATCTCATTCCATATCTAATTTAGGCCAAAGAATTTTTAATGCGAAACCGAGAATAGCCGCAACAACCAAGGCTATAACTCCGTTCACCGGTTTTCCAAAAAGCAACCAACCAAAGCCGAATAAAGCGGCATAGATCAATGCGGATCCACACAACATAGCCAACACGCCCAAACCGACAGTTGACTTCCTTCCTTCATGTATTTTTTCCCAGAAGGCATTGAGCACACTTTTTTCGGTAGGTCTTGTTAAAAAGGTAACTATCATCCAAACCACTGTTGTAATGCCCACACCCCAAAGCAATTGTTGCCAGTCGTTAGGCACGGCTATATCCATTTTAGGTGCCACAACTCTAAACCACAGAGCAACCAAAAAGGAAACCGCCATGGCCGCAATTTCGGAGTAGGCGTTGATGCGTTTCCAGAACCATCGTAGGATATAAATTAATCCTGTTCCGGCACCAATCTGTAAAATTATATTAAAGGAATCAAGGGCATTTTCCATCAACAAAGCAAATATTCCGGCAATAACCATTAATGCAAAAGTTGACCACCGCCCCATGCTAACCAGGTGTTTTTCATCAGCATCCTTCTTTATAAAACGCTTGTAAAAATCGTGCGTTACGTAACTCGCGCCCCAGTTCAAATGTGTTGAAATAGTTGACATAAAAGCGGCGATAAGGGAGGCAACTACAAGTCCGAGCAGCCCTTTAGGCAAGAAAGTAAGCATGGCCGGATAGGCGAGATCATCTTTCAAGAAATTGTCCGGAACATCGGGAAAAGCCGATCTGAGACTGGCCAGATCAGGAAAAACAACTAACGAAGCCAAAGCCACAATGATCCAGGGCCAGGGCCTGAGTGCATAGTGGGTAAGGTTAAACAACAGGGTTGCTCCGGTAGCATGCTTTTCATTTTTAGCACTTAACATACGTTGGGCAATATATCCTCCGCCACCTGGTTCTGCACCCGGATACCAACTTGCCCACCACTGCACGGCGAGCGGAATTAACATTAAAGGTATCAACAGGCTTTTATCTGAAAAATTTGGTACAAAGTTGAGTTTTTCTACCACGTTTTCATGGGTTAATAGTTTGCCAAAACCGCCCACTTCGGGCAATTTGCTTACTACAACTGCAGCACCAACGGCACCTATCATGGCTATAACGAAAAGGAAAAAATCTGAAATTACCACACCTCTAAGACCACCGAGTAATGTATAAAGCAATGTAACAGAACCGGCTATCAACACAGTTTGCAAGGGAGGAATACCCAATAGTACGCCACCAATTTTAATGGCAGCCAGCAGTACAGTAGCCATTACAACACAGTTAAAGAACACACCGAGGTATAACGCCCGGAATCCACGTAAAAAAGAAGCGGGTTTGCCACTATAACGCAGCTCGTAGAATTCAAGATCTGTCAAAATTCCGCTGCGCTTCCACAGTTTGGCATATACAAATGTGGTAAGCATACCGGTTAATAGAAATGCCCACCATACCCAATTACCGCTTATACCGTTGTTACGCACAATATCGGCAACAAGATTAGGAGTGTCGGCAGAGAATGTAGTGGCCACCATTGATACGCCCAAAAGCCACCACGGCATATTGCCTCCAGCCAAAAAATACTCTTTAAAACTTTTGCCTGAACGCTTTGACGCCCACACGCCAATACCAATAGTTATTAGAAAAACGAGACCTACGATGATCCAATCGAGCAAGGAAATCTTCATGGATGTGAAGATAGAGGTTTCAAACATTACCTTTATACAAAGTTTAATTATGACGATTAATAGAAGAACTTTTGTAAAGAATGGGGCCATAATAGCCGGAGGTGTTGTAGCCGCCCCCGAAATTATTATGGCCGGATCTTTAAACAACAAACCCAAATTTGGTGTTATTGGAACGGGCCTGCGAGGCAGAGGTCTGCTTGATTTACTCTTAAGACGTAACGATGTTGTAGTTTCAGCAATCTGCGATATTGATGCCAATTCGTTGTCAGAAGCCCGGAATCTGGCCGATAAATACGGCCGGAAAGTCAAGCAATTTACAGGCCATGATCTGGCTTATAAACGACTGTTAAAGGAAGATTTAGATGCTGTTATAATTGCCACCCCCTGGACCTGGCATGCACCTATGGCCATTGATGCCATGAAAGCCGGAAAGTATGTCGGTTGTGAAGTGCCGCTGGCTTTAACACTGGATGATTGTAACGAAATTGTAAGGGTAAGCGAAGAGACAGGTAAGCCCTGTATGATGCTGGAAAACGTCTGTTACCGGCGTGATGTTCTGGCCATTTTAAATATGGTAAGGCAGGGGCTTTTCGGCGAATTACTTCACCTGGAATGTGGCTACCAGCACGATCTGCGACATGTAAAGTTTAACAACGGCAAGGAACCTTATGGCGGAGGGGCTGAGTTTGGAGAAAAAGGGTTTTCGGAGGCACGCTGGAGAACAGAACACTCGCTGCATAAAAATGCGGACCTATACCCAACTCATGGTATAGGACCAGTAGCCATGATGACAGATATTAACCGCAAAAACAGATTCTTAAGAATTTCCTCCTTCGCCAGCAAAGCGCGTGGACTTGACAAGTATATAAAGGATATAGGAGGTGCAAATCACCCCAATGCCAACTTAGACTGGAAATTGGGAGACGTGGTAACCAGTATGATACAAACGGAAAACGGGGAAACCATTGCCATAAAGCACGACACTAACTCTCCTCGTCCGTATTCACTTGGTTTTAGAGTACAGGGCACCGAAGGCCTTTGGATGGTTGACAACCGCAGCATTTATCTTGAGGGCAAGAGTGAAAGCCATAGCTGGGAAGAAGCTAAACCTTATTTAGAAAAATATGACCATCCATTGTGGAAACGGTACGGCAAAGATGCCGAGGGAGCAGGCCATGGTGGTATGGACTTCTTTGTAATTAACGCATTTGTTGAAGCCGTAAAACGCGAAACGCAAACACCTATTGATGTGTATGATAGTGTTACATGGAGTGCCATTGTTCCACTGAGTGAACAAAGTTTAGCGAGTGGCAGCATGCCCATTCCATTCCCTGACTTTACAGGCGGAAGATGGGTTAAGTGGGAAAATAATTTTGCTTTAGATGACAGTTATTGACGAAGCGTTAGAGCTACACAGGCTGTTGTACGGCAATGAGCCGGATGCCATTGTCAAAACTCCGGGAAGAGTAAACATAATAGGAGAACACACCGACTATAACGGCGGGCTTGTATTTCCTTTTTGTATTAATCAGGCATTGTACATCTCGGTTTCGGTTAATAACAGGCAAATACACAGACTACACACACAGGTTTTAAATGAGTCGGCAGAAATAAATCTGAACGAAGAAGACCATAACGAACACTGGGTAAAATGTTTTATTGGCGCATTAAAGGAATTACGCCTTTCCGGCACGGGCTATGATGTATGTATTAGCGGTGACCTGCCTTACGGAAAAGGCCTTTCCTCCTCTTCGGCACTTTGTTGCGGTTACATTAAAGCGTTGGCCGCAAGTATAGAAAAATCCTTGTCAAATATGGAAATCGCTCAACTGGCTTATAATGTCGAGCACAACTTTATTGGCATTCCCTGCGGATTTATGGACCAGTTTGTTATCTGCCATGGTGAAAAAGATAAAGCCACATTGCTGGATTGTGGAACTTTGGATTATGAATTCAGCACCCTGCCTATGGACTGCAGGTTTGTACTATTTGATTCGGGAGTACGGCGCAGCCTGCATAATTCAGAGTATTCAAACAGAAAAGCAAGCTGCGACAGGGTATTGAAAACTGCTAAAGCTAAGGGTTTTGCAGTTTCAAATGTCAGCGAATTAACGGAAGCCAACCTTGATGCTTTGAACTCGGGATTAGATGATTCAGATATAGAAAAAGTGCGTTATATTCTTGAAGAAAACAGGAGAGTTCGCAGGGCATCAGGTATGGATAAGGCAACAGCACTGGGCCAAATATTAAATGAAGGCCAGGCCGGATTACGTGACAAGTATAAAGTAAGTTGCAAGGAAATTGACCTGTTAACAGAAAAACTTAATGAAACCAAAGGGGTTTATGGTGCTCGTATGGTTGGTGGTGGTTTTGGAGGTTGTGTGCTCGCACTAATCCATCCGTTGCATGATGTTCAATCATTTAAACCGATGATGCAATGGTATAAAGAGAAAACGGGTTGTACCGCTACTATACTGGAGGTAAAACCGTCTTCGGGAATTGAAATGCTTACAAATTAAGGGCGATAACCGCCAGGTTAATCGCCCATCTGTTTATCCCAAATCAATTACTCACATTACCACGGATGTTCCAGTTAATGTCAACATTGCCATTTTCCCAAAAATACAGGGATTCCCATCTGTTCGCAGCATAAGACAACTGCCAGTCTCCACCAGTTCGGGCCGGCCCGGGATCGCAGCCAACCGTGGCAAGGTCTTCATCGGGATGTGATACATAAATGGCTAACCACAGTTCTTCTCCACTAAGCCTAATAGGATTTATAAGCACATGGCTATTCCACTGGTTAGCCCGTACGGAGTTCGAAATGTTCACAGAATATACTTCATCATCTTCTTCGTTTCCACCTTCATACACAATCACATAAGTTACATCGGGCACATCGGCCATATAAAACGTAATTTCATCAAGAAAATCGCCTTGATACCGCTGCATTGTACTGGCCGGAAAACGAACGGCATCTTCATAGGTTCCGGCCTGTATAACAGGAGCCCCATCGTTTCTGCCGTCTAATCGTAATTCAAAGTCAGCACCGGGAAGCCCGTTGTCATCGTCATTTCCACACGACCAAAACAACAGAACAGATAACACTAATAATACTGGAATCCTTTTCATGAGCTTAAATTTTATACTTACTTTAAATCTAAAAATGTGCCAAATAATCTGTCCTTGTACGGATTACACGATGATTAAGTTACTTTAATATCAAGTGTTGAAACTTAGTCAACTTATTGAAGTTCATAAACCCTCACATAATCCACCACCAACCGTTGCGGAAAAATATCGTTGTCTATACCCTTTTCTTCCGCCCGATTACCTCCAATGGCAAGGTTAAGTATAAGATGAAATTTTTGGTCAAACGGCCATTTGTCTGTATTTCCCTGTATAGGAAAGGTGTTGAATTTGGCACCGTTAACGTGCCACTCAATTCGGTCGTCGAACCAATCTATGGCATAGGTGTTAAAGGATGTTGATGCGCCTCTTACTCTTTGAACCACGCCTTGCTGAGTGCCTTTCATGCTGTTAAACGATTCGGTGTCAGCAGATGCACGTATTCTGTCCTGATCATGACCGAAATGTTCCATAATACCTATGTCACCGCTCTTAGGCCATTCGCCATATACATTATCCGTGGGCAGCATCCAAATTTCCGGCCAGGTGCCTTTACCCGAAGGCAGTTTGGCTCGAATTTCAATTCTGCCATACTTCCAATCGCCCCTTCCTTTGCTTGTTAATCGTGCCGATGTGTATTGCGAATTTCCTTTTGGCTCTCTGTGGGCTTCAATTATAAGGTTACCGTTCTCAACACGTACATTCTTATGTACATCGGTGTAATATTGTTTTTGGTTGTTACCCCAACCACAACCTGCCGGCGAATCGCAGCCATCACCAATTTCGTAATTCCACCTAAATCGGCTTGGAGGCCCGTCCTTGTCGAACTCATCAAACCAAACCAACTCATATTCGGGGGTTACCTCTGATGAAAATACCGGTTTTTTGCTGCAAAGCATTAACGTGGAACTCCAGGTAGTAAGAGTAAACAGATAAACGAAGGCGGGGATAAGCTTTATCATGATTCAGGGTTTACAAGTACAAAATTAGGAATAACAGGAATAGATTTGCATGGTGAACCAAGAGAAGCAATATAAATTAGGATTTGCACTAAGTGGAGGTGGGGCCAGAGGCTTTGCGCACCTGGGTGTGCTACAGGCATTAATGGAAGAGGGAATAGAACCGGATATTTATAGCGGTGTGAGTGCCGGAGCACTTGTAGGTGTGTATTTGGCCGATGGTAAAAGCCCCAGAAAGATCCTTCGTTTGCTTGAGAACAAAGGCATTTTTAATTACTCCAACCTTCACTTACCTTATGATGGCCTGTTAACACTCAAGGGTCTTGCTGAAGAATTGAATCAAAATTTCGGCGGCAGGGATATTTCCGACTTAGAGAAACCTTTAATAATTTCTGTTGCCAACCTAAATAGCGGCAAGGTTGAAAATAAAAAGAAGGGCAGTATTGTTGATTGGGTATCGGCATCGTGCAGTATTCCTGTGTTGTTTGCCCCAATTAAAATAAACGGACACAGTTATGCCGATGGCGGAATTTTTGACAACCTGGCCATAAAGCCGCTCATAGGCCGATGCGACAGCCTTGTTGCCGTAAATGTTAGTCCGATTGAAGAGACTGAAAGTATTGGCAACGTACTTAAAGTGGCATCAAGGGTGTTTTACTTGCGAACAAATTTTACTTCATCATACTTAAGACGAAACTGTAGTTTACTTATTGAACCAAAAGGAGTGGGGAAGTATGATATCTTGGATACCAAGCATGCGCGCAAAATCTTTGATTTGGGCTACAACTATGTAAAAGAGTATAAACTCCACGAGGAAATACGCACTTTTGAATGTATGCGATAGTTTAATACTAAGCTCCTTAACTTTATCAATAGAAACACTAAACGATAATGAAAAAACTAATCATTTTATTGATGGCTTGCCTGCTTTTTGCATCTTGCCAAAAAAAAGAATCGACACCTGATGTAGAAGAAATTGACTCACCCGGAAAGGCTTTGGTAAATAAATACACACCCTTTAAGCTTACTACGGATATGTCGAAATTATCATCTAATGAAAAGAAGATGATCCTCATTTTGATAGATGTGGCCAAAATAATGGATGACTTATTCTGGAAACAAGCTTATGGCAATAAAGACGAACTTTTAAGCAGTATTGAAAACGAAGATTTGCGAAGGTTTTCCGAAATCAACTATGGCCCGTGGGACAGACTGGATGGTAACGCATCTTTTATTGATGGTATTGGCGACAAGCCTTTGGGTGCCAACTATTATCCGGCCGATGTTACAAAGGAAGAAGTGGAAAGTGCTCAGGAAGCCGTTCGCAGCCTTTACACCATGGTGGAAAGAGCAGAAGATGGATCTCTTAAAGCCATACCTTACAGCGAGTATTTTAGGGAGGAACTTACCAAAGCCTCCGGCCTGCTTCGCCAGGCAGCCGAATATGCTGATGACGCCGGACTTAAGAAATATTTAACCCTTAGAGCCGATGCCTTTTTAAGCAATGACTATTACCCGAGTGATATGGCTTGGATGGATATGAAAGACAACGGTATTGACTTTGTAGTTGGCCCAATTGAAACCTACGAAGACCAATTAATTGGCGCCAAGGCTGCTTTTGAAGGCTATGTTTTGATCAAGGACAAAGAGTGGAGCGAGCGTTTGAGTAAGTATGCGGCCATGTTGCCCGCCCTGCAGGAAGGACTTCCCGTAGATGCGAAGTACAAAGCAGAAACCCCCGGTACAGACAGCGACCTTAATGCTTATGACGTGGTGTACTACGCGGGCGATTGCAATGCCGGCAGCAAAACCATTGCTATAAACCTGCCTAACGATGAAAAAGTACAACTGGCTAAGGGCACCCGGAGGCTTCAACTAAAAAACGCCATGCAGGCTAAGTTTGATAAAATATTAGTGCCAATATCCAAAGAATTGATAGCACCTGAACAACGCAAGCACATCACTTTTGATGCTTTTTTCGGCAACACTATGTTCCACGAAGTGGCACACGGACTGGGCATTAAAAACACGATAAACGGTAAGGGAACAGTTCGAGAATCATTGAAAGAACAAGCCAGCGCGCTTGAAGAAGGTAAAGCCGACATCCTTGGACTGTACATGATCACTAAAATGGCTGAAATGGGCGAATTTCCCGAAGACAAGCTCATGGATAACTTCGTGACTTTTATGGCCGGTATTTTCCGTAGCTCACGCTTTGGTGCCAGTAGTGCCCACGGAAAAGCCAATATGTTGCGCTTTAACTATTTCGAAGATCAGGGGGCCTTTAAATTCGATGCAGACAAAGGCCACTATTCAGTTGATTTTGAAGCTATGAAAGCCGCAATGAACAGTTTAAGTGAGTTGATACTTACCATTCAGGGCAACGGCGATTACGATCAAATAACAAAACTAATGGCTGAAAAAGGCGTGATGAGTGAAAGCCTTCAGAATGCCCTGGACAGAGTTAGTGAAAAGGGAATACCAACGGATGTAGTATTTGAGCAAGGGGTACAGGCACTTGGATTGAAATAGATGGCCAAAATATCCGCCAGGGGCTTTTCGTGGAACGAACTTAAATGGCCTAGATTGGACCAAATCTGGCCAATCTTGCTATTAAACCTGGCTTTGATCGTTGCCTATTTTGTAAAAAAGTGGCCACCGGTAAATCTCTTTCTCTTTTATTTTATTGAAACCTTTGTAATAGGTGTATGGAACATTATAAAGATGTACCTGGTTTATCGCAGGGAAGGAGCCTCGGCCAAGCCAAAAAATATGAGTGCGTTTGGACTCATGCTGTTCATTTTTGTACATTATACTTTCTTTGGAGTGATCCAGTTTATCCTATTTATGGGCTTTACAACCATGGGCGGCAATGCCTGGGAGCATATATTCGGCAGTAATGTTCCGGATCCGTTTAACCTTATTGCCATAGGGAAAGGCATACTTACCAATTCAAAAATGCAGTGGGTTATTCTTTTAATAGTTGGAAGTATAAGCCTGCATGAGTTGCTTAATATTTTCTTTACGCCAAATTACCTGGCCAACAATATGGAAAAACAGGGTTTTCAGCCTTATGCGCGCATTTTGGTGCAACAGTTTGTGGTTATACTGGGTGGTTTTTTTGTGGCTATTCCCGTTTTGCGAGAGTACAGCATCTTCTTTCTGCTGATAATAATTAAAATACTTGTTGATCTGTTTTGGGGCCAGGTGGGAGGTGTGAGTATAAAGGAAAATGTTTAGTAAGAGAACGAACGTTCAGGTTAATTCATAACTGAATATCAATATCGGCATGTTGACCTTATACCATTTATACTATGGAATTTTTTCACCGCAATACGGACAGTGTGTTGGCGCAGGTCTGCTTAACCTTTTTCTTTCCTGAATTTTATCGATAAATGAAGAGCTGATAATACCGGCAGGTAATGCCACAATTCCTATTCCTACTAAAGCTATTATTCCGCTCAATATTTTACCGGCTACAGTAATCGGATAAACATCGCCATAACCCACCGTTGTTAAGGTAGCTACACTCCACCAGAGTGCTTCTCCAATGTTGGCAAACTTTTCGGGCTGGGCGTCTCCTTCTATAAAATACATCAAAGAGGAAGACAGCACCATCAATATAAAGGCTACAAAAACCGTTATGGCTAATTCTGATTTAGTTTCTTTTAAAACCTGATTAATAGTTCGCAATGAAGTAGAAAATCTGCCTAATTTGAAAATTCGCAATAATCTGAACAACCTTAGAATTCTTAGCATTCTAAGGTCAATAGTAAAAATGAATGGCAGGTAAAAAGGAAGTATGGCAATCAGGTCAATAAGGCCTAGCCACGATGTCCCGAACTTAAAACGTTTTGCTATGCGGTTGCCCGTAAACCTCGGATCGATGTCGGCAACCCAAATCCGAAGTATGTATTCTACGGTAAAAACAACTACCGAAAACACTTCAAAGACCCAAAGAAATTGTTCGTATTTATTCCTAAAACCCTGGTAAGACTCTAGGATTATTAAAATAATGTTGAGAATGATAAGTCCATATATAAAACGGATTACGCCCTTGTTTTCATTGAGCAGGCGATATACTTTTTGTTTCATGATCGAGCATTTGGATTGCTGCAACGAAGTTACAGTGAGCCTTTTTATGACCACCAGCACAACGAAGGATAATAGCATGGCTAAAAAAATTTTAGAAATGTGCCATATCGTTTTTATTACCCGGCAAAACTTGATATTTATATTCGATTACCCAATATGACAAAATGAAGCACGTTTTTACATTTTTAGCCTTAAGTATCATTTATTTCTCCAACTTTTCACAAATAGTAAACATTGAGAAGGAGCGCCATATAACAGATACCATCGGGTGGTCGGGAGATGTAAATGCCGGCGGAGCATACATTGATCAGGATGTTGAAATATTCTCAATAGATGCGGGAAGCCACGTTCAGTATAAAACAGTTAAAGACTTGTTTCTTTTACTTTCACAATTTAACCTGATAAAGGCCGGTGATACCAATTTTGACCAGGCGGCCTATCTTCATTTCAGGTATAATTATAAGGCCTCCGAACGCTTAAGACTGGAAGCCTTTACACAAATACAGTACAATGATATAGATAATATAGACATACGCTGGCTTACCGGATTCGGCCCTCGCTGGAAACTTATGGAATCAAAGTCTTTTAAACTGTATATTGCTAGCTTGCCTATGTTGGAGCGCGAACGTTTGAGTACCGGTATAGATCCCACATCCAATACCACGCGCCTGAGTAGCTATGTTTCATTTACATTAAAGCCAAATGAACATGTTACACTGTATAGTACCACATACTATCAACCACGTATTGTACAGTGGGAAGACGGACGATGGTTGAATGAAGAATCTTTTTCATTTGCCATTTCAAAACGTCTTGGTATGAGTTCGTCATTCATATTTGCCCACGACCCATTCCCGGCACCCGGAGCACCTACAAACAAAACAAGGTTTAAATTAGGCCTTAGTTATGACTTCTAACACCAACTCGGATATATAAACAGCCAAAGATTTTTGCAGATAAACGCAGATGTTTGCAGAAATTTTAAGAACGCGACAGTCTGTTAATGTTGAGTTAATTTATCAGCGAAAATCTGTGCGATCTGCGGGCCAAACCTCCCGCTGATTTCACCCGCCGGAATAATTTGTCGGGCTGGCAAATAAACACAGATGTTTGCATAAATTTTAAGAATGCTGCAATCTGTTGATGTTGAGTTAATTTATCAGCGAAAATCTGCGCGATCTGCGGGCCAAACCTCCCACTGATTTCGCCCGCCGGAATAACTTGTCCGGCTGGCAAATAAACACAGATGTTTGCAGAAATTTTAAGAATGCAACAATCTGTTGATGTTAAGAGATAATTTTGCTGCTAAAAACCGGGCTATTTATGCGTGCTATTTGGTATAAAAAACGAAATTTTGTTTATCTGTTGCTGCTTGTTGTGCTTGCCGGATATTATTTAACTACCAAGCAGAAAACTTCATCATTCTCCGGTATTGACCCTAATTCGGTAAATGCATTATTGCTTGATGAAGAATTGGTTTATACCAAACATGCCAAATGCCGTATGGATTGCCGGTATATTTCTAAAAGCGAGGTGGAGGACATACTCCGAAATGGTAAAGTTAACTGGCGTAAAAGTGACAGTAATGATAGCCCGTGCCCGAGCTATGCCCTCGAAGGACGCACCAAAGACGGCCAACAGGTACGCGTAGTTTTTGCCGACTGCAATAATGCTACAAAAGTGGTAACGGCCATTGATTTGGGCAGGAGCTATGATTGCGTTTGTGATTGAGATTCATTCTACGTCATCCTGAGTGTAGCGAAGGATCTCGTTGAAGATTCGAGATCCTTCGTCACTTCAGCCTCGCTTCCGTTTTCCTCAGGATGACGCGCGGGTTTTCGGGCTTTTATGCGCATTGTAATTAAAAGAGCAAAGAATTCGAGCAGGACTGTTTTTTACGTTTGCGATCAAAAGAGCAAAAGATTTCAAGGCAAGAGGAAATTTAAACCCGCAGCTATCTACCGATAGTGAGGACTTAAAATTTGCGATAACGAAGAAATCTGAAGCAATTTTGATGCTGATTAGTACTAAAGAAAAAATCGCAAACGTAAAAAACCGGCAGGGTGTCAACGGGAGAGTATCAGTACCAATGAAAAAACTAACCTTTGACCTGCCGGTTCTACTTTCAGCTTCATTCAGAAGCAAACGATCCATAATCGATCAGTTCTTTGGCAACCTTTTGTTCCCACAAGTGCTGATCGTGTTTATCTAAACTATACATGCTTTCTTTATCATACTGTAATTGCGCACCGCGCCAATCGGATAAAACTTTTGATGCTATGGCATCAACCAGTCCTTCCTCTCCGCACGTGAAGTGTCTGTGCTGCAACTCAGCTCTTAATTTTCTTACATATAGTTCCGTAATATCAAAATGAAGTCTTTCGTGCCCCAACTGGTAGTCGGTGCGCGCAATGCTTTTTACCCAACTTTTATCTTTCAGAAATTCGGCCTTCACTATCACCTCAAGCTTGTCATCTGCAATACAGCGTGTGGTATAATTTATAGCTGAAGTAGTAACCGCATCACGGAAATTGTCAGTATGGTCGGGATGGCCTTGATAATCAAACCACTCCACACGTTTGTCGGGTGTCCACGCTATCCGGTTAGAATCAACCAAAATAAAGGAAGAAAGCACAATAGCTAACAACACTAATCCTATTCCATCACTCCGCTTCATTACTTACTAAACGCAGTGTATTCGGGCATTGGTTTCTCTTAACATTAAAATACCCGAATATGGTGAGGTGACCTAATCCGTTTTTTGTTCCTCAAGCAACAGTGTTTCGGCACTTTCGCCCTGCGCATTTCTCCAGGCTTTAAAGGCTTCCAGGTCGCCTTTAATAGAGTTTAAAACCCAGGCCACCACAGCGGCATCGTCAACCAACCCAATAACTGCAAAAAAATCGGGGATTAGATCAGTCACAAACAAAAAGTAAATAACGGCGGCCAGAATTTTAACAACCGTGATCATTGGAAGTTTTTTATACTTACCCGAGAAGTATGCCCCAAGCATCTGAAACAGCAGGCCCAAATTGTTTTTTAATTCCCTGGCTTTATCCTTGGTGTTATCGATCAGATTGGACTTTTTCATGGCCTTATCAACGGTTTCCTTAACCTTTCCTGGGTTATCAGCCATTTTCCTGGCTTTTTCTCTGGCTTTATTAAAGAATGGATTTGAATTATCTGCCATAAGTTGTACCAAAAGGACATACAAAATAGTCCGATATTTCATTTCTTTTTCCTTCTATCGTCGTTAAAAATACTCGCTATAGCTAAGGCTATGCCTGCGTTTTTTACCTTGATAAAAGAAAAAATTATTCTAAAATATTTTGAACTATTTTATAAATCCATTTGGTATTAAAGCTATGAAAAAGTGGAGAAAGAATCGCACTTTTCGGTTTTGAGTTTTCGTTTGCAACCCCAAATAAAAAAACCCCGAAACTTGTCCGGGGCTTTACTATGAGGAAAACACCTTTCGGTATTTGGGTTGTACTGAGACTATTCTTCTATATCAGCCTCTTTGTTTATAATAGTTACATCATCACCGTTTTCGTTAACCTGTATGTCAACAATTTTATCGCCTCCCAAGCTTATTTGTACGCGCTCTGCCTCACCATCACTACCTTTTTCCACTACGTCAATGTCTAAAAATTTTTCACCAAAAAGGTCAATACTTACCGATTCATCACTACGGTTGTGCCTCGAATCACTGGTTTTTAAAGGAATAACTTCAAAATTCTCATCTACTTTCTGCAGCCCATCGACCGTCATTTTATATCTATCACCTGTTTTCAGGTAATTTCTATAGTCACGGCCGGCATACCGTCCTCTTGGGTCAAGCTTTCTTAAACTTTCATCCAGGTCAAAATATTGCCCCACCGGTATTTCCAATGTAACATCTACCCTTTGTTTACGGAACAACTCACTCGAAGGATGATAGTTCCTGTCAAACTCAATGCGCGACGAATCAAATATGTTGTAATTGTACCCCAAACCGGATGCTCTTTGCCGGGCAGCTTCCAAAGTCCTTCCTCTTGCCGAAAAGGACTTTTTTATATGAACCTGATCATCCTTTGATCTTTTTATGTAAATATTAGGATAACGCTCAATTCCATTGCTATCCCAATCATTATCATCATCAGTAAATACCAGCCCGATACTTTCACCCTCGTGCAATTCACTGTCTTCGTTAATGGTAAACACCATTAAACTGTCGCTGGGTGTAAAGGCATCTTTTTGATGCACACTTGCTTTTACCCTAAAGTCCTTTGCAATGTTACCTGCGGTTAGCGCGGTAAGAACGGTTCCTACCAAAAAGGCACCCAATGAAGCCAATGCAATACCACCGAGAGGCACTTTACGCTTTGAAAGTAACTTGGCAACTAATGCAATAAGAAAGGCAATGGGAGCCAGTAACATAAGTGCCAGGCCCAAACCCGATGTCCAGGGCTGCCAGCCGGCATTAAATATTGCACCATTCAAAAACGGCATGGATGTAATAAATGCTATAAATGTCGCAAATAAACCGGCCAGTACAGCAAATAATATCGATCCAATAATTATCAACCCGATAACTATGAAAAACTTAGCCGCAATGTTCAGCAGAAGCGAGAAAGCTCTGCCTAATCCACTGGTAGCATCACGAGTTTCTGACCTGCTTTTAAAATCTTGCCAGTCTTCCTTTACCGATTTTGAGATATTGTCCAGATTCACGGCTTCACCACGCATCATCATTTTTTCTGTAGGGGTAATGGCCTTAGGTAGCAGCACCCAAAGAATAACATAGGCAAGAATTACCGTGCTGGTAGAAATACCGAATAAAAAGGTATCTAAAAACGGCAGCAATATAAATACCAACCTAATCCAAATCGGATCTTTTATACCCAGGTAGGCACTAAGCCCTGAGGCTACTCCACCCAAAATTTTTCGGTCCGGATCGCGGTAAAGGCGTTTACCAAGGGATTTTCCTTTACTTGAAGAATAGGCTGCGTCCCCTGTACCTTGGGCACTTTCTTCGTTCATGTCAAACTCTTCGGGACGACCCATAATACCTATGGCTTTTTCTACCATATCATCAGAAACTATTGATCTACCTGTGTTCTGAAGTTTTTCATCAAACATTTCTGCAAGGCGGGCTTCAATATCAGCTACAATTTCATCGCTGCCATCAACACCTGAAAATTTACCTTTTATAGCGTTGGTGTATGCTAGCAACTTATTATATGCATCTTCATCTATTTGAAACGGGACACCCCCAAGATTTACATTATATGTCTTATTCATGGTGTTGTTTTTTTATGGTTTTGTGTAGTGGTGTTAACGGCGTGTACTAAATCCTGCCACGATGTATCTAACTCCTTCAAAAACTGTTCGCCGAGTTCAGTTAGAACATAATATTTACGTGGCGGACCACCGGTTGATTCTTTCCAGCTATAGCTTAGCAGACCGCTGTTTTTCAGTCTGGTAAGCAATGGATACAAGGTGCCCTCCACTACGAGGAGCCGTGCATCCTTTAGCTCTTTTAAAATATCAGATGCGTAGGCCTCTTGCCGGGCGATTATGCTGAGTATGCAATACTCTAACACGCCCTTTCGCATCTGTATTTTCGCATTTTCTAATTTCATAGGTATGGTTTATTTAGCCAGGAGATTTAGCCCTATGGTAAAAAGGCTGTTTTCTATCACATCCTCATGCTTTTTAGCATCGCATTTCTTTGGTGCCTCATCGCTTTTTTGGTCAGGAAGCTCCAAATACACGGGTTCGTAAGTTTCTACATTACTTTCTCCGGGAAGTAGTGTGCTTGTTGTTAAGCTTACCGTTAAGATCAATGCCATTAAAATTTTCATCGTTGTGTTTTTATTCTTTGTTTTTTGTACCGACTGTCAATATGACTGCCTATATAGTACTATTGTTACACAAAGATATGTAAAAAACCCACTACTATGCAACACAAAGTAGTGTATAAAATACCATAATTCGCGCTAACTTGCTAATTATCAATTACTTGGCAAGCTTGAAAGTAATTAGAAAAAAATTGTTTTTTCTTTAAAAAGGAGTAATTACTGTTCATATACTAACCAAAACCGGGCGTAACAGTTAGATGTACGAATTGTACTTAGATAAAACAGTACCGAATAGCTGCAGGAGCAAGACAGCTACAGCATCTTAGGTAAAAAACATACATTTGCAGTCTAAAAATTTTCAGTACCATGAATATTATTAAATCAATAATCGCTTTACTGGCCCTTTGCATATCCGCTACGGCTTGTAAAGAATCAAAAGAAGATAATTCGGCGATGACTTTTCCGGCACTTGAGCTCAGCAATATGGACACTAATGTAGAACCAGCGAAGGACTTTTACATGTTTGTAAACGGCGGCTGGGATGCCAGAACGGAGATTCCGGATGATGAATCACGCTGGGGAAGTTTTAATGAGTTACGCGAGCGTAACGACAGTATGACCCTAGCCTTGGTTGATAAAGCGTTGTCCAACACAAAAATTAACCCTAATACCGATGAAGGAAAAGTGGTTACTTTCTTTAAAACGGCCATGGACGTTGACAAGTTAAATGAAAACGGCACCAGGGTGTTAGATGGTGTATTTGAAGCCATTGCAGGAATTGACGATGCGGAAGGTCTTCAGGAATTTATGATAATGGCCGAACTTTACGGAGGTACTATGTTTGGACATGGCGTTTTTGCCGATCTTAAAAACAGCAATGTTAATGCACTGTATATGGGCCCCGGCCAGTTGGGATTACCGGAACGCGAATACTATATTGGCACAGATGCAGATTCAAAAGATAAGCGTGAAAAGTATGTGAAGCACATTACAAGAATGCTACAGTTTTTGGGCGACTCGGAAAGTGATGCAGCTGCCCAGGCCGATAGAATATTGGCTTTTGAAACGAAATTGGCAGAGGCCATGAGAACCAAGGAGGAAAACAGAAACCCTAAGCTCATGTACAACCCGCATACGGTAGATGAACTTCAATCGCTTGTACCTGCTGTTGATTGGGCCGGATATTATGAAGGTATTGGAGCCAAAGGATTTGAACATGTTATTGTTTCAGAGCCGGACTATATGAAAAGAATTCAGGAAGTATTTACGGATGGAGACCTTGGCACCCTTAAAGAATTTTTGCGCTGGAGCGTGTTTAACGATGCATCGGCGCACCTCACGGAAGAAATTGAAGCGGCCAACTTTGATTTTTATGGAAAAGAATTACAGGGCTCGGAGAAACAAAAACCACGAAATGAGCGCGTTCTACAACTTGTAAACGGTGTATTGGGAGAGGCTTTAGGCAAATTATACGTTGATGAATACTTTCCTTCAAAAGCAAAGCAAGTTGCTGAAGAAATGGTAGGCAATGTACGAAAAGCATTTAGCGCAAGGATAGATAACCTTGATTGGATGAGCGATTCAACCAAAGTAATGGCACAAAAGAAATTAGATGCTTTTAGGGTTAAAATAGGTTATCCTAATAAATGGAAAGATTATAGTGATCTTGAAATTAAAGGCTGGGAAGAAGGCGGTTCACTTTATCAAAACCTGCTTAACGCAAGAAAATGGAACTACGAAAAGGATATAGCCAAAATAGGAGAAGATGTTGACAAGGAAGAGTGGGGCATGAATCCACAAACGGTAAATGCATACTACAATCCGTTGAATAACGAAATTGTGTTTCCTGCAGCTATTTTACAACCGCCTTTCTTCAACTTTGAGGCCGATGCGGCCATGAATTATGGAGGCATGGGTGCTGTTATAGGTCATGAAATTTCACATGGATTTGACGATCAGGGAGCGCAATTTGATGCTGATGGAAACTTGGAAAACTGGTGGACAAAGAGCGACCTTGAAAAATTTGAAGAACGCGGAGATCAGTTGATAGCGCAATATGACAGCTATGAGCCGCTTCCGGGCATTAATGTGAACGGAGAGTTTACTTTGGGAGAAAACATCGGTGACCTTGGCGGTGTAAATGTGGCTTATGACGGACTTAAGTTGCATTTAGATGAACATGGTGATCCGGGAGAAATTGATGGATTTACACCCGCACAACGTTTCTTCATTAGTTGGGGAACCATCTGGAGAACTAAAATGCGTGACGAAGCCATGAAAAACCGAATTAAAACCGACCCGCACTCACCTGGCATGTACAGAGCGGTTGGCCCTGTGGTGAATGTAGATGCCTTCTACGAGGCCTTTGATATTAAAGAAGGAGACCCCATGTACAAAGCGCCGGAAGAGAGAGTTAGGATTTGGTAGGATTGCCTTAGGCACAGTTATCAGCTAACGTGAATAATGTATAACCTAAATTTGGACGGAAAAAGCTCCGTAGGAGCTTAATATTTGTAGCCTGGGGTGAAAACCCCAGGCTACAAAGTGAAAAACGTGAGAATTTGGCGGCATTTTTGACCAAAAATGATGACAAATTCGGCAATTAATCTTATCCATTATTCACGTCAGTTAATGAATGATTAGTTATTAGTGGCGGTTTCGGCAAAGCTGAGACCGCTTTTTTGATAGCAACATTTTGTATCAACAAAAATACGGAGACCTTAATCCAAACAACCAGCACATAGTTGGTGTTGTCACCAACTCCATTAATGTCTTTTCGAAGAACCGTCACCCTGAGCTTGACGAAGGGTAGGTTCTCATGGTTCGTCAAGCTCACCATGACGAAGATGCCGATACGGCTAAAATGTCTATACGCCGTCACCCTGAGCTTGACGAAGAGTAGGTTCTCATGGTTCGTCAAGCTCACCATGACGAAGATGCCGATACGGCTAATAGTATCTATACAACGCCACCCTGAGCTTGCCGAAGGGTGAGTCTTGTCTTGTATTGTTCTATACTGTAGGTCTCATGGTTCGTCAAGCTCACCATGATGAAGATGCCGATACGACTAATAATGTCTATACCACGTCACCCTGAGCTTGCCGAAGGGTGAGTCTTGTCTTGTATTGTTCTATAGTGTAGGTCTCATGGCTCGTCAAGCTCACCATGACGAAGATGCCGATACGGCTAATAATGTCTATACCACGTCACCCTGCGTCTGCCGAAGGGTAGGTTCTCATGGCTCGTCAAGCCCACCATGACGAAGACGCTGATACGGCTAATAATGTCTATACCACGTCACCCTGAGCTTGCCGAAGGGTGAGTCTTGTATTGTATTGTTCTATAGTGTAGGTTCTCATGGTTCGTCAAGCTCACCATGACGAATAGCCCAACCTGTAATACTTAATCGATACGCCGTCACCCTGCGCCTGACGAAGGGTCACATCCAATCCCTTTCGTCACTTTCTACCTTATACAAAAAGTAATCTCTAAGTAGTTCAGCCGTACTTTGTTCAACAAAGGGAATGGTCATTTTCCCGGAAGCTGTACTTATATCTATTGTGGCAAGATTTCGTCTTGACTCATAAGGCCTTTGACTTAGAATTACGCTTTGGATTTTGTACAACGGCATTACCGAAAACCAATTACCGAATATGCCTCGCCGAACCAACAATAGATCTTCAGCAATGGCATAACCCCGTTTCTTATAAGCCAGCCAGCTGGTTAAAATGAAATAAGGAAGTAGCAATAACGACAGCCAGTAATATTCGTTTCCGGAAAGGAATAGTGCGGCAAAAAGACCGGCAACGAAAAGCACTCTGTACATAAGCCGGCGATAGAAATAATGTATGCTAACAGCACGGGTGGCCGGGTTTTCGGCGAAGCTTTTTCCCAGCCAATTCTCTTGTAAAAGCTTTATGTGTTTGGGGCTGCAACCCGGTATAGCAATAGCCTTCCTGGATCGAACTGTTGCGCTTGAAGCTTGCTTCAAGCGCATATCGAAATGATTGTATAATCTTTTTAAAGGATTGTTACTCCATTCCATTAATTGAATCTTCTGGTCAATAGCAGCCGTTTCCTTCCGGGTAAATAAACCTGATACCAGGCGATATTTATCTCCCGATCGCCATAGGCACAGATCGTAGTATTTGATCACAGTTCGTGCCACGGAAATAATCAGCGATGCTATGATGAGAGCGGCAAGAACAAACAATACGGTATAAAATTTTGGTACGGTAGCTCGCTGAAACAACTCTTTCAATACTTCTTCCACATCCATCCCTACATCTTCTAACTGGCTTAATATCCACCAACCAAAGGCAAAGATGAGTCCACCGGAACGTATGTGATTTTGAGTGATGCTTACCTTCAAAAGATCTTTTAAACTCAAAGAGAAGATCTTTTCTTCTTTTGGCGAAGCCTTCACGTTCATCACTTCCGATTCAGTTGCTAAATCTGGTACCAGCTCTTTTTTTCGCTCCAGTATGATCTCTCGTAGCTGATGGGCATCTTCCCGGCTGAGGGCATCAAGGGCGATTTCACTTTTGGCAGAACCCGCGGTATCAATTTCCACCTTAACCACATTAAACAAACGATGCAATGGCGTTTGCTGAAAATTTATGCTCTGAATACGATCAAAAGGGATATTCAGAGAAGTTCGGTTAAGCACTCCCTTTCTAATGTTCAACTCATCATTCCTTATAAAGAAATAAAACCGGTAGTAAGCAATAATGGCCAGAACCATGGAGATCGATGCAAATATCATAACCGCGAACAGCGTCCACCTATGCCGGCCACTTCTACCGCCAATAATCAGTATTAAAAGAATAGGCCATAACTGCCTGAACAGGATCTTAACGAACTTTTGAATGATCATGGCAATGGCAAAAATGCTCTGCCGGGTAGGTTCTGTGAAGGCCGGAAAACTACTCTTCTTCGTTGCTTCCACCTTCTTCTTTTTTTATTTTTTGCAGAACGAATTCCTTCAGGCTTTCGGCACGTTCCGGTATAAGCCCGGGAATGCTAAGGTCGCTTGAACTGCCCCCGGCTGTATAAACATGGAAAGATGACAGATTAAACATCCTTTCTACGGGCCCTTGTTTTACTTCACTGTGCTGAATTCGGTTGAATGGAACTACGGTTGATGATTTCCAAAACAGCCCGGTTTTATAGATAATATCCTTACTCCTTATGGCATATCCTTTCTTATAAAAGCCTTTAGAGATCAGAATAAAAGACAGGCCAATCAGGGCAAGCAAGAGAAGCACTTCAAGGATGATAGCCCACAAAGGCAGCGAGAACGGATTAACAATTATGAATATTAGAGCCGGAATGCTGAATATAGCCCACAAAATAGCATTACTTATTTGAGAGACTCGCAGGTAGGAAGGCTGAAGTCCGGTGTATTCTACTTCTTGAACCGAAGGGAGTTGATTTACCGGAATTTGTACATTATCAAATTTTTCGCTCATGTAATGATAAAACTACGGACTTAGGATGATTAAAACCTGAAGATATTTTCGTTAAATTCAACATCTATGAACAACAAAACCAAAAGGATCATTTTCCTGGTTAGCACGGCATTGCTCAGTCTTATGATGTTTATGTCGGCCGGAATGTATTTATTCAAGCACGAAATGGTACGCGAAGTATTTACGAACCTTGGGTTTCCCCCCTTCATAATTTACCCTTTAGCCGTAGCGAAAATCCTTGGAGTTATTATGTTGTGGGTGCGAAAACCAAACTGGCTTAAAGAATGGGCTTATGCCGGCTTTTTTTTCGATTTTCTTTTAGCCGGTGCAGCACATCTTATTGCAAAAGATGGAGAGCATTGGGCGGCAGTTACGGCCATGGCTTTGCTGATTGTCTCACACATTTTTGCAAAGAAAACGGGGAAATAAAAGCTACAAATGAAAATGATGCGGCGTAAATTTACCATTAATGAAGTCGCTACCGGAAATAGAATTCCACAACAAAGAATCTTCAAAACTTGGCGTGGAGATATTGGACCTTGATTACTTCAAAGATCCTGTTAACCTTCCCACCGATCATGCTCCGGACCTTCCGCACAGGCTCAAATTCCACATAGTCTTCTTTATTCGTGGTGGTAAGCCCGGTAAACATCTTATCGACTTTAAACATTACAGCTATTCAAAGGGCAGCATCATGGTTCTGGGAAGAGACCAGGTTCATTCCATGAAAGATGTTATAAGTCACAGCTTGGGCCAGATGCTCTTGTTTACCGAAGATTTTTTACAGGAAATTTCTGCCACTTATCCGGCGCTGGCCACCCATTATAATAATTATGGACTGTTTCACCCTGTTTGTAGCCTGTCACCTGCTTCATTCAAACACATTATTCAACTTCTGGAAATCGTCAAATCATTATTAGACGAAGATGTAGGGCAGCTTCGGGGCGAAGCGGTTAGAGCTTACATTAAAATAATTCTTTTGCAAATTTTTGAATATAGACAGGTGGCTAATATAAATCTCAACACCAACCCGCACTTTGCTGCTTTCTTGGCATTTCAAAATCTGATTAAACAATACTTAAATAAAGAACACAGCGTTCAGTTCTATGCCAATCAAATGCACTGTAGTCCAAAAAGATTAAACCGTATAGTCCGTGGAGTTGTTCGTCAAACAACTAAAGACTATATCGTTTCTCAAATCGTGCTCGAAGCCAAACGCCACCTTAAAAGCTCTAAACTAACCATAGCAGAAATAGGCTATACCCTTGGTTTTAACGAAACTACCAACTTCACCAAGTTCTTTAAAAAACATGCGGGCATGCTACCATCGCAATTTGTAAAAAGTGCTTAACGGCGCATTTTTACCATTTAAGGCAAGTATTTTACCTTGAATTCCCGTCCCTTTCTTTTCAGCTTTGTGGTAACAAAACAAAAACAATAAGTATGAAAAATAGTTATATCAGTTATCTTTTGGCATTAGCCTTACTTGCAGGAAGTTGTCAGAAAGAAAAGGAATCAAATGAAAATTCAAATAAAACAGAACAAATGGAATTAACAAACAAAGAAAAAGCAGTAGCCCTGTTACTTAGTTTTAATACGGGCGACCAAACTCCGGTATCTTACATCAACCCTAACAAATACATTCAGCACAACCTGGCTATAGGTGACGGTTTGGAAGGCTTTGGTGAAATCATGAAAAATGCACCGGAAGGTGGTTTCAGCTCCAAGGTAGTGCGCTCCTTTGAGGATGGAGACTATGTTGTAACACATATGGAATATGATTTCTTCGGACCCAAAGCGGGCTTTGATGTATTCCGGTTTGAAGACGGACTTATTGTAGAGCATTGGGACAACCTCATTGATGTGCAGCCACCCAACCCAAGCGGTAGAACGCAGTTCGACGGGCCTACGGAGATTGAAGATGAAGACAAAACCGAGAGCAACAAAGCGGTGGTAGAACAATTTGTGAACGAGGTTTTAATGAACGGCAAAATGGACAATCTTACTACGTTTATCAATCCCGAAAAATACCTGCAACATAACCCGGCCGTGGCAGACGGGCTTGATGGATTGGGTGATGCACTTAAATACTTTGCAGAGAATGGTTTAGTAATGGAGTACGACAGACTTCATAAGGTATTGGGCGAAGGCAATTTCGTACTTACCATGAGCGAAGGCAAGTTTGGAACAGGAGAACACTCGGCATTCTACGACTTATTCAGACTGGAAAATGGCCAGATCGTTGAGCACTGGGATGTGATTCAAACCATTCCGTCCAGAGAAGAATGGAAGAACGATAACGGTAAGTTCTGAAGTGATGAAAGCCGTATTGATCGTAGCAGCCTTATGCTTATTTGCCTTGGGCTGCTCTCAAAAATCAGATGCCATGAAACCCTATGTTATAGAAGTAACCACCTTCAAGTATAAGAACACGGTTGATGCCGATGCCTTTTGGGCCAGAGATGCAGAAATACAGGACGATTACACCAGCAAACAACCGGGCTTTATTAGCCGGGAAAGTGGCTATTCACCGAATTTGAACGAAGTGGTTGTGGTTGTAAAATGGGAAACACAGGCCGATGCAGATGCTTCCATGAATAAATTTATGGGAGACGAATCTGTAAGTGACTTTGCCGAAATGATAAACGGGCCTACCATGAAAATGGCGAGGTATGATGTGAAGTAGTGGAACGGCAAGGTTAAAAAGGCCGTCACAAAAAAAGGTGGCCTTTTTATTTTTCTACTCTAATCTGTGGGAAATTGCTTTAGAAACTCTTCATCAAGAATAGGTCATCTAATGTAACCACCTGATCAACCTGTCCGGAGTATAAATTATCGACTAAGCCGTAGGTTGTAACTAAAGTGGTGAATATAGCCTTCTTTGTTTTCGAATGATTTTGAAACAAACTTCTTCTACGGCGCAATTTGGCAGCTTCATCCTTTGAAAAAGTATATTCATCATTATAAAACTTCATTTCGCACAGGTTTATAGTATTGTCGGCTCTGTCAATGAGCATATCAACCTGAACACCGGCAAACTCGTCTGTTGCCGATGCCTGATAACTCGAAATATTACTGTTTATCCCCGAAATTCCTATGGCCATTTTAATGGCATCTGCGTGTTGAATACATACATTTTCAAAGGCATAGCCTTGCCACACTTTATAGCTTTGCTCATTCGATTTTTGTAGCCAAATATTTCTACTTCCGGCTCGCCGGCCTTCAATAAACCTCAAATAAAACAGGGAATAAGCATCGGTTAAACGATAGAGCACGTCTTTTTTCTTTTTGCCGAAGGGCATTACGCCCGTTATAAACGAGGATGCTTCCAATTCTTCCAATATTTTTGTCAGTCCACCGCCATCTGATAGTAATGTCGCTTCAATGATCTCCTGTCTGGTAAGCCCTTTCCACTTTCGTGATAAAGCACGAACAATGGCTACGTGCCGTTCATGGTTATTATACAAAGCAGCGTATAAATTGTTGAATTCGTTACGTAAAATACCATCTTTATTAAAGCAAAGTTTGTCAATGGTCTGTGCTGCCGAATCCCCCTTATTTACATGGTTTAAATAGTGTGGTATGCCACCCAGGGCCATGTACAACTGCAGAATTTGATAATTATCTAACGATGGGTTGTTCTGCTTAAAATATTGTTTTACCTCGGCCAATGTAAAGGGCTTTAGGTTGATGAGCTGCGTAATTCTATTATGCAGGCCACCTTTGTTGTTTACAATATTTCTTTTCACCCACGAAGCGGCAGAACCACAAATAATTACAGTTAAATGTTGCTTGCTGGCCCAATTGTTCCACCAATAGGTAAACTCTTGCAAAAAGCCTGATCGATGGCCAGCTATCCACGGAAACTCATCAAAAAAGATCACTTTCTTTCGCTTGGTTTTTCGCAAGCCATTCATGTAAATAGTGAGCTGATTTAATGCTTGCGCCCAATCTTCGGGCACGGCAAAGTCGGTTTTATTTTTTGACTCCTCTTTAAGTTTATAGGCGAATTTTTTGAGCTGATTTTCTTTCTCTGCATATTGTGTTCCGGTAAACGAAAAAACAAGACTGTCTTTATAATGTTGGTTGACTAAAAAAGTTTTTCCCACTCGCCTTCTTCCAATAATAGCAATCATCTCGGCTTGTTTGGACTCACTTATCCGGTTTAAAATATGACGTTCTTGTTGTCTTCCTAATAACATTATTATCCGCTGAATGTACACAAATATAATACTTTCAGCGAGTATTATTTAATTTATTACTCGCTGAATAGCTCAAAAAACCACAGTTTCAGCGAATAATAAGTGTAAAGTGCAACAAACAGAATGTAAGTATTCACTCACTGACGCCATTGGCCTTGCGGTAAAAATGATCGAACCGGGGATGATCAATACCAACTTTGAGGAAACGACTATGAAAAACCTGGCTGTTGACCCTAGTATGGCAGAATATGCCCAGTTTTTAGAAAAGTTTATGGAAGGCATGAAAAATGCAGGAGCCAATAGCTCTGTGCCTATTTTGGTTGCCGCGACCATCTACAAGGCGGCAACAGATGGTACCAAACAAATGCGTTATATAGCTGGTACTGATGCAGAGCAACTTATAGCGGCCCGTAAAGCAATGACCGACGAAGATTACATGGCCATGATGAAACAGCAGATGGAATTGTAAATTCGATTAATTGGCTGGTTTAATAGGCACATCTCTTAACTCGAAAGTCTATATTTATTGGAATTAAAAACAGGTATGATCGATAAAAGTGCTTTTATTGTCAAAACTCACCTTCTCGAAGTCCTTATAACAAAATATTGATTTATTCGTGGCGACAACTTGTGTTTTATGCGAAATAAAGCTACTTATAAATATTATATTTGGCGATAACTAAGTATATTTAACACATAAAGCCAAATATAATGCAGGAGAAAATAATAGGCAGAATAGATCAGGTGCAACGCTTGCAACAGTTCTACAATTCAAATAAGCCTGAGTTTGTTGCTATTTACGGCAGGCGGCGCGTGGGAAAAACTTTTCTCATACGCAATACATTCGCTAACAAACTCACATTTGAGTTAACCGGCTTGCCAGATTCTAACATAAACGCACAACTGGCACAATTTCATGTGGCAATGGAACAATACTTTACCAAAAGCACTATATACCAAACCCCAACATCCTGGCAAGCAGCATTTAAAATGTTAGGCGAAACATTAGAACAATATGAATACAAAGGAAAAAAGGTATTGTTCATCGATGAACTCCCCTGGCTGGATACAAGAAAATCGGGTTTTTTACAAGCATTACAGCACTTTTGGAACTCCTGGGCCAGCCGGAGAAAAGACATTCTTCTTATTGTTTGCGGGTCTGCGGCCGCATGGATGATTAAAAAAATCTTACTCAATAAAGGCGGACTGCATAATAGGGTAACAGCAACAATTAAACTGGATCCCTTTACACTTGCGGAAACAAAGGACTTTTTAAAGTCAAGACGAATAAATTATGATCGGTATCAAATAATTACCCTTTACATGGTTTTGGGCGGAATACCTTATTATTTAGACCAATTACAAGTTGGTTTAAGTGCAACCCAAAATATTGATAAGTTGTGTTTTGGCCGAAACGCACGCTTAACTCAGGAGTTTAATAATTTGTTTGCATCTCTTTTCTCTAAACATGAAAATCATATTTCAGTAATAAGAGCTCTTGCAACCAAAAGAAAAGGTTTAAACAGACATCAGATAGTTCAATTGACAAAACTTACCGATGGTGGTGGTCTAAGCAGAATTCTTAAGGAATTAGAAGAAAGCGACTTTATTAGAAAGTACAGGTATTTTGGAAAAACTACGCGCAACGCCCTTTACCAATTAACAGATCTGTTTTCGCTGTTTCACCTGAGCTTTATTCAGCATGCACATCTTGATGACGATAACGTATGGATAAATCTTCTACAGTCACCTACATACAGATCCTGGAGTGGATACGCCTTCGAAATGGTTTGTTTACGTCATACAAAGCAAATTAAAGCAGCACTTGGAATAAGCGGCATACAATCTTCGATTTCGAGCTGGCATTCGTCAAATTCCCAAATTGATCTGCTAATAGATAGAAAAGATCAAGTGATCAACATCTGTGAAATGAAGTTTTCGCTGGCAGAATATAGTATCACAAAGAAATATGCCGCCCAGTTGCGGAACAAGATCGAAGACTTCAGACTCAGTACTAATTCAAAAAAAGCCCTTTTTCTAACCATGATTACCACTTATGGTTTGAAGCAAAATGTTCATAGTGGCCTGGTGCAAAACGATTTAACTATGGAAATATTTTTTAACTAAAAGAGTGAAAGAATTGATTAAATAACTCAAATGAAAAAAGTAATTATAACAGGCTCAACAGGCATGATAGGTAAAGGTGTTTTATTAGAATGCCTGGACAGCTCCGATATTGAAAAGGTTTTGGTCATCAACCGGAATCCCATTAATGTAAGCCATTATAAACTCGAAGAAGTGCTACTGCCAGGCTTTGGTAATATAGCCAATATCAAACATCAGCTGGCAGGCTACGATGCTTGTTTCTTTTGCCTGGGTATTTCGGCCGTGGGCACGAAAGAAGAAGACTATAACCGCATCACATTTGAATACACCAAAGTCGCCGCCGATGTGCTCTACGATTTGAACCCCAATATGGTGTTCAACTTCGTTTCAGGCCAGGGAACAGACAGTACTGAAACCAGCAGAACCATGTGGGCACGTGTAAAAGGTAAGGCCGAAAATTACGTGTTTGGTAAAGGCTTTAAAGATGCTTACGCCTTCCGGCCGGGCATGATCATTCCCGAACGCGGTATCAAGTCAAGAACTAAGTTGTATCGTAGAATGTATGTGGTGATGAGCCCGATTTTTCCCTTATTGAAAAAAAGCAAAGGAATCACTACTACTACCAAAATTGGCCAGGCCATGATCAATGTTCTTTCCAACCCAATAGAAAAGAAATATTTGGACAATAAAACAATTAATAACATCGCTGACATGATTCACACTTAGAACTCTATGACATAAAGTCTAAAATCTCATGTCTGAAAATCTAAAAGTCTACAAACAATGAAAACATCACTAATAACAGGAGCCAGTAGTGGCATAGGAAAAGAACTAGCCTGTATTCATGCAGAAAAAGGCGGAGATCTTGTAATCGTGGCCCGAAGGGCAGAAAAACTCAACGCACTTAAAGCAGAGCTGGAAGAAAAGCACGGTATAAAAGTGAAAACCATTGCCAAGGACCTAACGGAAAAAACAGCTGCCGAAGATGTGTACAACGAAGTAAAATCTAAGGGTATTGAAGTGGAGTACCTTATTAATAACGCAGGCTTTGGGGGCCATGGAAAGTTCCATGAACGCGACTGGAAAGCTGATGAAGCCATGATCAACCTGAACATTGTTGCATTAACCGAATTGTGCCGTTTGTTTTTACCTGATATGGTTGCCCGTAATAGCGGCAGGATATTAAATGTGTCGTCAACGGCCAGCTTGCCACCTGGTGGACCATTGCAAGCTGTATATTTTGCAACCAAGCACTTCGTAACCGCCTTTAGTTATGGTATTGCTGAAGAAGTAAGAGAAGACGGTGTTACCATAACAACACTACTTCCCGGTGCTACAGCTACCGAATTTGCAGAGACATCTGGGATGGATAAAACAGATCTATTCAAAAAAAGTGGGACAGCTCGCTCCGTTGCTGAAGATGGTTACAATGGTATGATGGCAGGCAAGCTCGACGTGGTTTCAGGGCTCACCTTTGGACAGAAAATGCGTATGGCCAGCATTCCATTCACCCCCAAAAAGATGCTGCTAAAGTCCATAAAGAAAATGCAGGAAGTGGAGTGAAAACTTGTTTATGTTTTGAATAATTCAAAATATTCCTCGAACACATACATTTTGCCTCTTTTACTCCCGGTGAACTCTCTAAGTATTCCTACTTTTTCCATGCTCGCCAATAGTGCGTAAATGGTTGCAGATGATGTTTGACAGACCTGCCGGGCTTTGCGAGGTGATATTATTGGATGTTGATACAAGTGATTTATTAACTTAGACGCCTTTGCTGCACGTGGCCCCAAGGCTTGGATTTTTTCATCTGTCCTTTGCTCAAGTTTCAAAATTTTATCAAAAGTATCAGCACTTTTTTTTGCCGTTTCTATTATACCTACAAGGAAAAACTTGAACCATTGTAACAGATCGTTTTCTTCTCTAACCTTGGTAAGATTATTATAGTAATGACTTCTGTTGTTCTCCAAAAAATCCGATAAATACAGAATTGGTTTTTTTAATATTTCCTTCTCGACAAGGTATAGGGGTATTAAAAGCCTACCGATTCTTCCATTTCCATCCAGGAATGGATGTATGGTCTCAAATTGATAATGAATAAGGGCAATTTTCAATAGCTCTGGAAGCAATATTTGATCATTGTGAATGAATTTTTCCAAATCGCTCATATACTCGCCCACAGACTCCTGAACCGGAGGGATAAATACGGCATCTGCAAGAGTTGCCCCTCCAATCCAATTTTGACTTGATCTAAACTCTCCGGGGAGCTTACGCTCTCCTCTTACTCCCTGCATTAAAATTTTATGCGTTTGTTTGATTAACCTTGTTGAGATTGGAAGCTTATTCAACAGACCAATAGCTTCATTTAGTGCTTCTATATAATTCCAAACTTCTACCCAATCGTCCCTTTTTTCTTCTTGTATCTCATCTCTTTCAAGCAAGGCATCCTCAATACTTGTTTTTGTGCCCTCTATTTTACTTGATTGCGTTGCCTCCTTTAGCACATGCATGCTTACGAACAAGTCAATATTTGGAACGTGCTCTGAGTACATATCCAATCGGCCAATATGTCTATCTGCTTTACCAAGCAGATGTAACAAGGCCATATCATCAATACTCCAAAAGCGATTTATTTTACTCGGCTGAAAGCTTTTGTAGCCTCTTTGTTTACTATATGTGCCTGATTGAAACTTATCCATTGGGCTCAAAATTAAAAAACAAAACATCATTATTTTAGAAAATGGCGAAAATCTAAAAAATACATCGTCACAATTTTAAAAAACCAAACAAAATTAAAATAGTGACGTGGGTTATTTTAAAATCCTGCTCATCTCTGGCCATTCATTATAGAAAATAATACTTAGCATGGCAATGCTACCATTCACGCCTAAACGAATGTTGCTGAAAACAGTAAGAAAAATGCAGGAGGTGGAATGAAAAACTTGTTGTACAGGAAAAAAAATAGAGTGTGCTTATTTTAGAAAATTGCAAAAAATTAAAAATCACAGCTTCCTTATTTTAGGAAAAAGAAAATACTTTAAAGAAACCGAACTTCACAGCCATACCAAGCGCCGGGCAATCTTTCAATCCATTCCAATCTGCCATTTACCCTTTTCCATAAAAGCATCAATGGTTTGCCTATTGGCTTTGTTCAATAAATTGGAATGTGACAACTTTTTGCGCTTCGCATACTCGGCTAGAGAAATGATCTTCTTTCCTTCCACATATGCCAGGCGTTTGTGGTAGCTGTTGGTTAGTGCTTTGCCAATAATCTCTTCCATTGTGGCTGTTTTCTCAGCATTATCGAATTCCTTGAAGGCGTTGTAATATTTCTGCCTGTCGGTATATTTAATGTTTATTGGTACGTAGTATTCCCTGATAAGCAAATAGTTGTTGAGCACCCGTCCAATACGTCCGTTTCCATCAACAAAGGGGTGAATGTGCTCAAAGCCGAGATGAAAACGAGCAATTCGTTTTACGATATGTTCTTGAGATGAAGTTTGCCAGGTGATCAACAAGCTTTTCATTTTTTCCGGTACCAGTTTTGGGTCAGCGGCTATATAGTTTCCAACCCGCACCCATTCATTCTCATTCCTGAACCTTCCCGCAATATCGTCCCTTATGTTGGATAATAACCACTTATGCAATGTGAGAATGGTATCGATATCCAGTTGCCTTTCGGTGGCTTTATTATTTATGTAATCCACCACGTAAGCCAGGTTCTTGGCTTCGAATAATTCTCGCTCGGAGATGTAACGGTCAAGGTCTATTTTAAGGAGAATTTTCTCGGTTTCGTCAAGGCTTAGCGTGCTGTTTTCAATAGCGTTGGAATTGTAAACCTGCTCGGCAATTTCGGTTTCACCTATTAATTGTAGCAATGACTCTTTACCCGGGGCAAGCTTAAGAAATCGATTTCGGAGATATTCTATTCTCTTATAAACGGAAAGTGTCTTGGCCATTAAAAACGTGAATTTCTCAGCAAAAATACATTTAATTAACGATTATTTAGTTAAAACCGTTAAAACCATCATAAAATTCAGAAGAATTCACGATTTTGATCAGAATTATTCTCGAGGCGGCACAGTGCCGCTACGTGAAAAAGTTCACTTTCCTAAAACACAAAATTCAACCCAAAATGCAGATCGAGGTCAACTTCATCGGCAAAGTAATGCAAGCGGTTCAGGTAATCGCGATAAGCAGTATTGGTTAGGTTGGTGCCGCTAAGGCTAAACCTTAACAGGTTCTTACCCAACGACAGATCCGTTTCTGCTCTGGCATTCAATAAAAAGAAGCCCGGAGGCGGAACTGTATCTAACGGGCCTTGGCCTTCAATAAAGTGAGTTTGTTCAAAAACATACTCTCCGGATACTTGAAAACTTGAATGTTGCCACTTATCACCATCTTTGAACAAGTACTCCAACGAAGCTTTAAGGTTATTTGGCGGCATATAAATAAGTGGAATATCATTCGCCGTATCATGGCCTCTCAAAAAAGCTGCTTTGAAACCCGCATCTAACTGAGGTGTTATCCTGTAGTTACCATAAAGGTCTATGCCATGAATACCGGCCTTTGTTTGCTCATAGAGATACACCGGAAATGCACCGCGGATAGTTAACCGTGGATCACTCTGCGGATTCAGGTAAATAAAATTATCAATAAATTGGGTATATACATCAATTCCGATTTGGCTATGACTGTCAAGAGAAAGCTTGTTACTCCAAACGAATTTTAAGGCACTTTCAGAATGGAGGTTTGGATCTCCTTCTTCTATTGCTGCTACTCCCTGATGGAGCCCGTTACTAAATCGCTCATTTACTTCGGGCGATCGATTGGTATAGCCTGCATTTATTTGTGTTTTGTAGTTTTCCTTTTCATATTCTGCGCCAAATGCCACAGAAACTTTATGAAAATTATCATCATAATTAACAACAGTGATCGGAACAGTTCTTGAAAATGTTGCAACATCCTGATTGTTGAATTCATAGCGCAGTCCGCCCCCAAAATCCCAATGGTCGAATTTCTTTTTAAAGGACATAAACGACCAGGCTCTCAGCTTATCATAGTCTGGTATCAATGGAAAAATGCCCGTATCAGGGTTATTATTATTGGTTGTTAAGCCTGCACCAAGTCCAGCATAAATATCAAGGTCTTTGGCCAGGTCACCATGATAGTGTGCATCTATCATATTATCGTACAGCTGCATGTCCAGGGCCGGAATAGCACTTCTGTTTCCCCTTCTTACGTCAAATTCCTTTCTGTTATTAGCCTGAAAGCCATAAGTTAGTGAAATGTCCTGGTAGTCAGAAATAAAGTGTCTCAACTCCAGTTTGGCTAAATGATGGTTAACCTTTTGGCTGGGAGCATTTATGGTATATGAGAAGTCATCTTCCGTAAAAAATGGCACTTCTCTTTCCAGTGCCTCTTTCAGGTCGGTTTCGTTTCCGATATGTGATGCACGCAATATGGCCAATTCAGTGTTGAACGTACTAAAGTATAGAGAGCTGGCCCATTTTTCACTCAGGTTCTTTTCTACTTGCAATGCGGCGTTAATCTCCTGTGCTCCGGTATTCGTGAGAAAATAGTTGGATGCCTGTCGGTCCCCGGAACGTTTAAATGTTCCGGTGGCACGCCACCTGGCCCAATCTCCGCCCTGTTTTATTTGGCTTGAAATACTGTGGCCACGCCCATTCAAATTGTATCTGTATTTGACTTTACCATGAAGGTGCGGTTCGGCAAGAATATTTCCGGGTCTTACCAAAACCATACCACCAAGTGCATTGCCACCATACACAATAGCGTCAACACCTTTAACAACAGTAATGGATTGAGCCACATTAACATCTATTTCAGGTGCATGGTCATTGCCCCATTGCTGGCCGGCTTGCACCAGGCCATTATTCAGAACGATCACCCGGTTTCCGTACAGACCATGGATTATTGGCTTTCCGATTGTTGATCCGGTACGTAATGTGCTTACTCCTGCAATAGATTCAGTTATATCAGCCAGTGTCTGATTACTACGCCGGTCAATAGCTTCTTCTGTAATGGTGGCACTTACCTGGCCGGGGGTGTCTTCAGGGTGTTCGGGCACAACTTCTACCTCGTCAATTATTTCAAGATGAACCTTTAGAGGCACAATTACTTCCTGCGAAGGAACCGTTATTAATATGGTTTCGGTTTCGTGCCCAATCTGAGAGATGATAATATGGTATTGACCTGCACAAAGACTTGTAATAACCACACTTCCCGATCCATCTGTTAGTTTGACGGCATCAATTTCCTGTATAACAACTTTAGCAGCTGCTACAGGGATATCCCGGTCTTCCGATTCAACTACCTTTATGGTTAATGTTTCATTACATGACTGAGAATGCCCGGCATAAGCCAGGCATACTAATAAGATAAGATTTATTAAAAGTTGTTTCACACAATTTTAACAGTAAAGGTAACTTCTATGTCGGTTTCACCGCCTGCATTGGTAATGTCGCCACCAGAAACACCTGTAGCGTTTTTATCCGGTTCGTGACGAAGGGTGATAGTTATTGTTCCGGTACTTGCCGTAGTAGTTACCCATTCGCTGGCCAGACCAAGTGGATTACCATCACCATCTTGATCTTTATAAGTTACAGTTAAATTAGCCCCGGTCGGATCAAAGAAAAATTGGTGTTCCTCATCCTCATTCCGGACCTCTGTAGTAATATCTTCTGCCGGAGTTTCTGATTCGTTTAGAACGGTAATGGTTGCATCATAGGTTGTATTTGTCGCTAAATCTCCTACAGAAATCGAAGGGGCATTGCCGCCATCACCATCAAGGTCCTGGAAATTAAAGTTGACTGTGGTACCGCCTCCTTGCGGAACTAATTTTACGTTGAGTGTGGTTATCAACTCTTCTTCATTAGGTGGTTCCGGATTGTCGTCATCTGAACAAGAAATCATATTAATGCCAAGAATTGGCAAGAACAATAAATAAGCTAGATTTTTCATGGTAAATTTTTTACAAACCTACATAATAAACGCACTTTTTGCAACAATGTTGCAAAAAGAATACCTAATCTATGATTCATTAACGCCAAATATTCTGGTGAAGAGGATGATAAGCAGCACAGCCAAGGCCGGCAAGGCAAAGTACACCCACAGAGGACTTCGCCGGAAAGGAGAAATTTAAGTGTTTTCATTTTTCGATTTTAATAGTGATCAATTCACTACTACATCGAAAAAAGGAAGAAATGTCATCAGAATTCTGCGTAACCCTTGCCTGAGTTGTCTCCGGCAGTGAGTCAGGCGATGGTAAACGGTGGAGACAACTCCGCCTTGAGAGCGGAAGACAACTCCAACCTGGCCACGGAGATTGATAAGTGGATAAAGACATAAATTCTTAAAATCATCTTAGCGGCACAATACTTGAAATATAATTAAAAAAGTGATGAAAGGGATAATAACCGGAATATTGATGTTAGGCCTTGCAGGGATTGGAGTAAGCGGGCAGGCGCAGTCAATCACAGGCATGAAGCTGCACAGCATTAAAGGCGGCAAGAAAAAGCTTAACCAGTTTAAAGGCAAGGTGGTTTATGTTGATGTTTGGGCTGGTTGGTGTGCTCCATGTATTAGTTCTATGCCGAGCCTGGTTTCACTCAAACAGGAGTTTGGCGATGACCTGGAGATAGTAACGATAAATGTTGATGAGAAAAAAAGGGAGTGGAAACGAAAGTACAAAAAACACCGGCCCATAGGAACAGCACTTTGGGCAAAGGGCGGACAGGACTCAAAATTTTCGAAACGAATGAATGTTTATGCCCTGCCTCGGTACATTCTAATTGATAAAAAAGGAAGAGTTGTGGATGCCAATGCACAAGGGCCTTACAGGGTGAAGAAAAGAATTAGAGAGTTGGTTGGACGGCGTGCGGCTAGTCAATAAACTTTTCGGGATGCATTTCATCCCATTTTGTTGCCTTTTGGTATGTCCGGGCTAGGGCAACAATTTCTCCTTCTTTAAAAAGGGCACCCATGATGGTTATGCTCGTAGGCGTTCCTTCGGCACTAAAACCGTTCGGTATTACTATGCATGGATGACCCGTCAAATTTGTCAAAGGCAAGGCATTACCGAACCACGATGGATGAATGATCGCATCCACATCAGAAAATAATTTGGCCATGTTTTCCATTAAACCGCGTCGCAATCGGTTGGCTTTAATATATTCCACCGCCGGTACAAGGCGTCCAACGCGGAAAAAATTAGGCCAGGCATATCTGGTTTGCCGAACCAGGTCATCATCTAAGTTATTTACAGTAAAGTCATCGAATGCAGCAGCAGCCTCCGCACCTAAAACTGCGCTCATTATGTTGGGGAAATCGGGTAGTTTAACCGGAATAAGGTCTATACCTAATTTTTCAAATTCTATTAACGCGATCGAATCTTGCTTTTTAAACGGATAATCGCTCTCAAAAGTGGATTTTAGGTAGCCGATCCTTAGCTTTTTAATATCGAGTTTGTGATTATAGTTTAACGGTAGATCAACAGTAAACGGATCGTCAGGATCGGGGCCGGACATAGCTTCCAGTACTATCATGGCATCTTGTGCACTACGAGTAATCGGGCCCAGTTTATCCAAACTCCAGCAAAGCGTCATGGCACCATCGCGGCTTACCCTGCCAAATGTAGGGCGCAAGCCCGTTGTGCCACACACAGTTGATGGAGAAACTATACTCCCGTAAGTCTCAGAACCGATGGCAAAAGGCAGCAATCCCGCTGAAACTGCTGATGCTGAGCCGGCAGATGAACCGCTTGATCCCTGGCTGGTATCCCACGGATTTTTTGTTGTACCGCCGTACCAGACATCTCCCCAGGCCAAGGCTCCCAGCGATGTTTTAGCCACTAAAACAGCCCCTGCTTCTTCCAGCATTTCAATTACCCGGGCGTTGTGATCAATCACCTGATCTTTATATGTGGTGGCTCCCCAGGTTGTTTTGTAGCCTTTAACAGCAAGCAGATCTTTGGCACCGTAAGGTATTCCGTGTAACAATCCGCGGTAGTTTCCCTCTGCAATTTCTTTGTCGGCCTTTCTGGCTTGTTTTATGGCCAGCTCTTCGGTAAAAGTTATTACACATTGTAAGGTGTCGTTGTGCTTTTTAAGCCGGTTAATAAAGAAATGAGTCAACTCTACGCTTGAGATTTTCTTTTTTCTTATCAAATAGGCTAATTCGGGAATGGAATACCACGCCAGCTCATTTATATTTTTCGGTTTTTTAACTTTCTTCGGAACGCTGTATTGCAGTTCTTCCTGCCCTTCGTCAAACTGAAAACCGGGTAAAACAGGTGTAAAGATGTTTACCGGCATTTCGCTGTTGTTGAGCTTGTATTTTCTATTGGCGTGTATAGCGTTAAGCCCTTCTTTTACATCCTCCATCATAAGATCAACTTCGGAGTCCGTAAATTCCAGTCCGGCCAGTTTGGCTGCTATTTGAATATCGGATTTAGAAATTTCGCTTAACGAATAGTTGGCAGCTCCGATACAGCATGCCGCCATAAAGAATAGGAAAAGTCGCATTTTCTAAAGATAAGGGATTTGATATTTGCAGTTTACATTTTTTGAAAAGCTTGCAGCTTTTTTGCCATATATTTTTATCACGAAATGATTTTCAGACCCCTTGAATGTTTAAATCCTGTTCTTACCTCTTAAACCGAAAAACTCTCCCCGCAACTACAAGTACGGCTGGCATTAGGGTTTTTAAACTCAAAGCCTTTACCGTTGAGGCCGCCGGAAAAATCGAGTGTAGTACCGAATAGGTAGAGGACGGAGCGTTTGTCGGCCACTATTTTCATTCCGTTGTCTTCAAACACTTCATCGGCCTCGGCATTGACTTCCTTGTCAAATGACAAGTCATAAGACAATCCGGAACACCCTCCGCTTTTCACGGATACACGCACAAAGTGTTCGCCGTTAAGCCCGTCATCGGCCATCAGGTTTTGCACCTGCTTTTTAGCACTGTCTGAAATATGGATCATGTTATGGAGATCAAAGTTATAAACCTTTATGGCGTGGAAAAAGTTCAACGTTCATTTATTGTTGGTCTTTCTCCTGAATATCAGGTTATATATTGATGCCGATTGGCGTTAATCGTTATTAAAACTCTAATCCCAAAAGGAAATGCAAATAGGTATATCTTATTCAATTACCAGCCATGTGTATGATTTGGCAGCTATTTTTACTTCAACTTCAACGGAATAGTCGCGTGCAAGTCGATAAGTCTTCGCATCCTGCTCCTTTTCCCGGATTTTTGCTTTTGTAGTTAATCCGGTGTAATAGAGGGGTAGTTTTATTTTTCTTGATATTTCCTTTTCAGTTGGATTAAACAACATCGCCAGTGCTTTCTCCTTTAATTGAGGATTAACGTGTAAAAAACCATCCCAGTCTTTGCCGGAAGCCCTGCGCAGATGGATTATGTCACTATTCAAAATATCTCTGTATTGTTTGTACCATCTGATTACCTTTTTAACCAGCTGTTTGGTTTCCATGGTATCGTATAAACGTGGGCCACGGTAGCAGGCTTGCACTCCGGCGCCGTAATTCTGCATCATGTGACTTTCATAATCCTTCAAATGGTCTTTTAGGGGCTCAAGCGTTGCGGCACTGCCTCCCCCGTGGTACTGGGTCAGGGGAACGAATGTCCAGCACATGGAAGGTATTCTGTTCCAAAGCCCATCAAAAATATTCAAACGCCCGAGTACCAATTGCCTTTCGCGTGGAAGCGACCAGTTGACCTCCCGATAGCCAATGCCGGTTTTGTTCGTTCCTGAATTCACATAAAAATCCGGCACATTCATGTATATCCCTTCAGCTCTCATCCATTTATAAAAATCCTGAATTTCGGCATATTGTTTCCATTGTGAATCGCCCAGGCCATTGTGGTATGCATGTGTTGTTGATGCACAAACATTGCCCGGATATGAGCCATCATTCTCAAAAACCTGCATCCCCGTCTCCGTGAAAAATTTCTTTATTTTCCTGAAATAATTATAGCCCCATTCACTGCTAAGACAAGGCGAGGATCCAAAGATCATTCCTCCACGCTTACCTGTTTTGGGGTTAATTACATCCACTTCATCGCTTATCCATCGGCTGGAAAGCAAAGAGTAACCACCTAGTTCAATTCCTTTTGAATTGGCATATTCGCGCAATTCTTTAAACTTTTTATAGTTGGCGGCCGATTCATCTTCCATATTTAAGCCACTTCCAAAACTTAATATGACCATTTCATAACCCACTTCGGCGCACTGGTCAATGGCTTTTCTCACTACCGTAGGCTTGGTTGAGATAAGGTGCAGGAAAATCGGATTTTCGGTAGTCCAGGGTGAAATGGTTCGGTACATTTTGCGAATAAACAATCCTTTTCGCTCCTGGTCTTTCGAATCATAGGGGGTTTCCCAAACACGGAATGTAGTTAGCTTATCTCCAACCGGAACCATAGTTTCAGGCCCCAACGGAGGCTTTACTTCAAGCAAACAAGGCGTTTGCAAGGGATAATTGGTTTGTGATGTATAACGAGGGTCTGGCTCCCAATATGTGGTTTTGTCTGAAGTCTTCTGTCGCATCCCACCAAATGCATAATCGCTTTCAATATGAATGTTGGGTTTTGCCCAGTAATTAGGTTGCTCAACCGGGTTTTCTACTTCAACCATGGCTAATTGCTCTAACTTAAATCCATTCAACTGCACGGGTAAATCAGAGTTATTCTCTACTTCAATCCATTTACTAAGGGTTGGAATCCCATCGTATAATGCAAAATGCACTTTGGCGACAATGCCATCTTTTTCAAGTGTAAAAACCAGCTCTTTGCCTTTTGGCATCTCGGTATTACCTGCCCATCGAACCCTTTTCCATGCCATCCGGTCTGAAATTTCTTTTATTTCAAAATCTTTTATTTGAAATGAATTTTGAGTTGCGCTAAGTTCATCAACCCAGTTCATAAGGGTGTACCCATATTCCGGCTGTTTGCTAAGTCCGCCAATGTTGTATTCTTTCCCGTCAATTATCAACACACCTTCGTTGGACACGGCTCTGAGCATGCTTTCCCCGGTCATTTGATTAATATAGTCGATGGTTGCCAGGTTTGGTGACACTCTAAAAACTCTGCCGATCAGCCCATTTGATAAAACAATATCCTTCCCGCTCTCGGTGCGGTAAATATTTGCTATTGCTTTACTTCCGTCAATTAGCCAGTCATACGCCGGTTGGGGTAATGGTAATTGGGTTTGCGGGAGAAGCTTTATTTTTTTCGCCAGGCTTTCTTTTATTTCCGAAGGTTGATCAACTTTTACTCCCGCAAAACCTGCAGCGGTAATAGTCGGAGCAATCTCAAAATATTCTATTTTAGGTTCAATCCAAACAGCATGGTTTCCACTGGCACCGTCATCGCCTTCTTCAACTATCATTTCCAGAATACCGCCTCTAATTTTCACATCAACATTTTGGGGGTTATCCCCTTTTTTCATCACTCCACTATTGAAAACCTCTTTGCCATTATGCAGCAATTTAAACACTACGCTCCCGTTATCAACTTTTCCATCCCGACCTTCAACACCAATAAATTGTTTACGGCCATCGGTCACGTTATAAAAAATGCGATTTCCATCGGTTAATGGGATTGATTTTACGGTTTTTGCTCCGTAGTCAATATTGGAATCGGTTACCCCAACTTTTGCAGTAAACCTGCTCCCATTGTTCATATTAATTTTAATAATGGACTGAGAATGCACTCCAATGCCTTTGCTAAATTTCTGTGCGGCAACCACAATATCTTCACCTGTTACCGCTTTATTTTTTACAGGTGCACTATAGGTTTGTTGTGCCAATGAAATTTGCAAGTCTTGCACGTCAACTACAGTTTGTGCTTTCAGTCCTAAACTTAAAATCAGGGAGCTTGTTAAAACAATAAGCCTATTTTTCATTTCCTATTTTATCATGATTGTACAACTTTTTATTCTTTCACAGTACTCATAGTAAAAGAATATTCATACTCCTTATCTTTTAGTCTGTATTCAGGATGTGTCCAGGCCCCCCAGCTATTATCACCGCCCACACCCATCTGTTTATAATCAATGTTTACAGAGGTTAAATCCCTGGACTTAACATCGGTGGAGTGCCGGTTAAGTTCTTTTTTGCTAATAAATTGTTGATTATCCGTGTGTTCCACTGGTTCAAAATCCTGTAATAAATTATGATGCGCTGAAACCTCCAATAAGTCTTCTCCTGTAAATTTCAATCCAACGCCATTTTCATTGGTGATGCTCACCCAGCGAACATCGGTTTTGTTTCCATTCTCCTGAGGTCTAATGTAAGGCCAGTATTGTTCAGCCACGCTTCCTGAGTAAACATCTATGAAGGCACTGGTTTTTCTGTCCCAATACGACTCATGCGGCCCACGCCCTAACCATCTCATTTGATCAAACTCCCGTGGCATTACAAGGTTCATCCCAAAACGAGGTATTTCCGGCAATTCGCCTTGTGCCATTTTAAACGCATTGCTTATAAATACACTACCATCGCTTTTTAATAAGTAGGTAGAGTTATAGGTGCCCAGCTTAGTATCACCATCCATAAGGGTGAAGTAAAAAGTAAGTTTGTCTGCGTCAGCACTATATTTTTCCAACACCCTATTTGCACCCGCTGCGCGCCAAACCTTATTCCTTTTATCATAGCCGTTTCCCAGGTCATTATCTGTTGGCGCACGATAGAAATTGGGTGCCGGCCCTTCCTTAATAAATTCTATTCCGCCGGCTTTGTATGATGATAATACGCCTTTTTTAGTATCAAATGTTATTTTAAAATCTTCTCCCGAATAAATGGCTTGGCCATCCAGCTCTTCGAAATTTGCGGCACTTTCTGCTGAGTACAATGCCCGATAAGAACCTTTTAGTTTAAACTGCTCTTTGGCCAGCACAGCACCGGAATCTACCAGCCATTCTGATTTTTTTAGCGTAGCATATATGTTTAAGAAGTATTCCGTGTTTGGGTCCGATTCTGTATAGACATCAAGAGATACAACGGCAGACTCATTGGGTTTGAGATTTACCTCTTCAATTTTTCCCGATTTCACAACTTTTCCATTGCCTTTTACTTCGTAGGCAAACTCAAATTTATCGGTATGGATAAAGGCATATTTGTTTTCAATCTTAATTTTCCCTTCATTAAGATCAACCGGTTTGAATTTGATGTATTGATATACCTTTTTAACTTCCAACAAAGATGGCTTTACTCCTCTATCGGGATTTACCAGACCATTTATGCAAAAGGAGCCGTCACTCGGAACATCGTCCGGGCCAAAGTCGCCGCCATAAGCCCAAAACTTTTCACCGTCTTCATTTTCTGTTAACAAACCCTGATCTACCCAATCCCAAATAAAACCTCCCTGAAACAGGGGTTCTGATTCAATCAAAGTCCAATAATCCTGCAAATTGCCCACACTGTTGCCCATAGCATGTGCATACTCACATTGAATAAGCGGCATTGAGCCGCCTTCCTTTGCATAATGCTTCATGCCTTCTATCGACATATACATGGGGCAGTATATATCCGTATTGTCTCCATTTTCTGCCTGCTCAAATTGTACCAAACGGGTTTTATCTTTTTCTTTCAGAATATTATATGCATCAGTAAATACTGGTCCGTTAGCACACTCATTGCCGAGAGACCATATTACAACCGATGGCTGGTTTTTATCTCTCTCATACATATTGTTGATCCGGTATAAATGTGCCTGTGCCCATTCCGGACGGTAAGCAATATGTGCTTTCTTATCGAATCCACCCTGGTGCGTGGCACCCATTCCATGGGATTCAACATTCGCTTCATCTATTAAATACAGGCCGTATTGATTGCACAGCTCATACCAGCGTTCAGGCTGAGGGTAGTGTGAGGTACGCACCGCATTTATGTTGTGGCTTTTCAATAATTTAATATCCTTTAACATAGTTTCTTCACCTACTACGTGGCCTGTAACATCGTGGTGCTCGTGCAGGTTTACCCCTTTTAAATACACGTATTCACCATTTATCAGTAGCTGCGCATCCCGAATTTCAATGCGGCGGAATCCAACGTCTTGTCTGAGCACTTCCATAACATCCCCTTTGGAGTTTTGCAGTATAATAAGGAGATCGTACAGGTAAGGTGTTTCCGCAGTCCATTTCTTTACATTCTCAAGTTCAGCTTTAAATGTGGTGTTACCTTTTTTTACATCCGATGTGAATTTTTTCACCTGCTTGTTTCCATCCATTAGTAAGGCATTTACCGTTAACCCCATATTGTCAACAACATCAACTGATAAACTAAACTCTCCAGTATTATAGTTATCGGTCAAACCTGCTTCAACTTTAAAATCACGTATGTGTTGTTTGTTGCGTGCTATCAGATATACATCTCTGGTAATACCTGCCAGGCGCCAAAAATCCTGATCTTCGAGATACGAGCCATCGCTCCATTTATAAACTTCGATAGCCAGGGTATTTTTTCCGGACTTTAAATACGGTGTAATATTAAATTCAGATGGGGTTTTTGAATCCTCAAAATATCCTACTTTCTGTTCATTGACCCACACATAAACTGCTGATCCGGCAGCCCCAAAATGTAAGTAAACTTCTTTATCAGCCCAGCCTTTGAGAAGGGTAAATGTGCGTTTATATGAACCTACAGGATTGTAATGCTTTTGAATGGTTGGGGGTGTTTTTTCATGCGGATATCTAACGTTGGTATAAATGGGGTATTCGTAACCTTCAAGTTCCCAGTTTGACGGGACTTTTATGGTTTTCCAGTTACTTGTATTGTAATCGGTTTTATAAAAATAATAAGGTCGTTCAGACGGGTTTTTAGCCATGTGGAACAGCCAGTTACCGTTTAATGATTGGATAAGCGATGATGCCCATTTATTGTTTCTGTCAACTTCATCTAATGAAGCAAAAGGTATAAAATGCGCGCGTGGCTTCTCTCTGTTTAGTTCAAAAACTTCAGGGTTTTCCCAATCGGCCGGACTATTTTCCTGCCAGGCAACATCTTTGTAATCATTATGAAGCTTACATGAAGTGCTTGTAAGAAAAACTAACAACAATAAACAATTTACTAATTTGAACATTCTTTTCATGTTAATGGTTTGGCTTCAAATGCAACGTAGTCCGCAAATTTTCGTTTTCGTTAAGCGTTGGCTAAAATAGCTCTTTTGGCTTTTGCGTAGGAAAAACCAAATGTGCTGTTTGTGCGTTGACTCTTTCTTTGTATGCCCCACAACTCTTGTATAAATGAAATAAAGCACATATTCCTGTTCTCAATAGCGTATCAATGGTTGAAAAGATAATAGTGTAATGTATTCATGTTGAACCGGCAACAACTATTTCTGAGCCAACCGCTCTTTCAAGATGCCTAAGGTGTGATTAATGTCATCTTCTGTAGTGTATCTGCCCAAACTAAACCTTATCGAAGCATAACATTCTTCTTCGGTCAGCCCCATTGCACTTAATACATGCGATGGCTCCATCACTTCAGACGTACATGCAGAACCCGTTGACACAGCGATAACGCCTTTGGTTAATTCAATTAACCGACTTGCTTTTATTCCTTTAAATATTATGCTTGATGTATTGGGCAACCTTACCGCATTTTTTCCATTTATTATGATATCGGGAAATTCGGCCAGCTTTCTCTCAAACTCATCTCTCAGAGAACCTATTACCTCTTTAAACTCAGGCCAGTTGTCTCTGGCCAATTCGGCAGCCTTCCCTAAACCTACAATGGCCGGCACGTTTAGGGTGCCTGAGCGTAAACCTCTTTGATGGCCGCCGCCATGGATCAAAGCCTCTAAAGCCACCCTTGGCTTTTTTCGCCTGTAAAATAAAGCTCCAATACCCTTTGGGCCGTAAAATTTATGTCCGCTTAAGCACAGCAAATCAATTCCGGTCTCATCTATATCAACACCTACCTTACCAATGGCCTGTGTTGCATCACTCATAAAAATGCCTCCTTTTTCATGAACTATATCGGCAATTTCCCACATTGGTTGAATCACCCCGGTTTCATTGTTGGCATACATAATGGAGACCAATATAGTTTCGTCCGTTATGGTTGAACGAAGCTGATCCAAATCAACCAAGCCGTTTTTATCAACGTCGAGATAGGTTACCCGAGCCCCTTTAGATTCGAGGTATTTACATACATCCAAAACAGCCTTATGCTCGGTTTTAGATGTTATAATGTGTTTGCCTTTTCGCGGACTGTAAACTCCCCATACTCCTTTAATGGCAAGGTTTATGGCCTCGGTACTGCCACTGGTGAAAACCAGTTGTTGTTCTTCACAGTTTAGCAGGTTTGCAATTCGCAGGCGCGCCCTTTCAACCGCATCATTAGCTATCCAACCATAGGCATGTGTTGAGCTGGCTGCATTACCGAATTTTTTACTGAAATAGGGAAGCAAGGCATCAAGCACAGCCGGATCAACCGGTGTTGTGGCATTGTAATCGAGATAAATTGGTAAATTCAATTTTTGAAGTTCTTAATTGTTGAATTATCGAATGTGGCATTCGATAATTTCATCATTCAAATATTATTTGCTCGCAATTACACTTATTTCCACATTGGCATCTTTTGGCAGGCGCGATACTTCTATGGTTTCTCGCGCTGGTGCGGTTTCTATATCAAAGTATCGGGCATAAATAGCGTTTACTTCTTCAAAGTCGTTCATATCGTTTAAAAAGATAGATGTTTTAACCACATCATTCCATGTTAAATCGGCCCAACCAAGAATTTCCTGAATATTGCGCATAACCTGATGGGTTTCCATTTCAATATCATCGGTTAAAATTCTATCTGCTTCTTTGCTGTAACCAACTGTTCCGGATATGTACAGTAAATCTCCTGCCCATACGGCAGAGCTGTAGGGACCGTAACTTTTTGATTGGGTTTTTAGAACTTTCTTACTCATCTTAGTCATTTCGAGGTTTGATCAAATATTTAAAGCATAGCGAAATTAATCAGGAAAAATGGGATGACTGCATAGAAAGTGCAAATACGGGCTTGCCTTATCCCTATTCATGGACGTTAAATGTAGTTACATCAAATAAATGGGATGGTTTGGTTTTGAATGATTATGAAGCCGTTATGCCTCTCCCCTGGAACAGGAAGAAGCTAGTAAAACAGGTTTACCAACCTTACGGTTTGCAGCAACTTGGGGTATTCGGATCACGCGGAGTCAGCATAGATGATTTTGTAAAAAAGGCCTTTAAAAGTTTTTCAATATTTCATCAGCGCTTTAATTATACTAATGCAGAAATTGCCGGATTGGCAACCGAAGTACGAACAAATTATAAACTCTCCTTAAACCACTCTTACAAAACTCTATTTGACAACTACTCTCATGGGCGCAAGTCGGATTTAAAGTTGGCCCTAAAATCAGAACTTGAAATAGCACAAGTTTCAATGGATGTAGCTTGGAAGGTATATAATGATTTAAGTCAACCGAACGAGAATTTGAAAACGGTAAAAATCTTTCATCGCCTTTTAATGGCAATGAATGAAAGAGGAAAATGTATGGCCATAATTGCTAAGGATAAAAAGAACCCTATCGCAGTAAATATCTTTTACAAGGGGGAATTGAGAATTATCAACCTCATTTCGGTGTCAAATACAGATGGCAGATCGAGAGGTGCCACTACCGCAATTTTAGATCAGGTAGTTCAACAAAATGCGGAAAGTGAGACATTCCTGGATTTTGAGGGTTCCATGATTCCCGGAGTGGCAACCTTCTTTAAGAGCTTCGGTGCCAAACGTGAAATATACTGGAGTGTCAAGAAAGGATTGATCTAATCACTTGGCAGGGCTGGTCCACTTACTATCTTTTATCCTAAATCTCCACGGAATTGATTTCCATGGTTCGGGGATGTTCATTCCCACCCGCGGGCTGGCGATGATGTTATCCTTTGAAGTTGTGCAGCCCCTGTCTTCTATCCAGATTTGATCTCCCGTTAGTTTACAGCAATTATGTTCGAGTTCAATTCCCAAAGCAATAGACAAAAGGCCCGGACCGGCAGTTAGTTTCCGGGCAACTGTGTTCATATTTCTTCGCTCTAACATTATATCAACTCCTTCAACCGGCTCAACCCCTCTAATCAAAACAGCTTCCGGCACATCTTTCTTATTGGTTATAACATTGAACAGGTTATATGTTCCATAGATCAGATAAACGTAGGCAATACCACCTTCCATGAAAAATGGGGCTGTCCTGGGCGTGCGCTTGTTGTTGTAGGCATGACTACCCATATCTTCTGGGGCTTTGTAGGCCTCCGTCTCAACAATTTTTCCAACAGTTAATTCTCCGTTTATTAAGGTGCACAGGTGCTTATTCAGTAGCTGCTTAGCAACATCTAATACATCATCGTTTAAATAGAAATCCTTTGTAAGCTTCAACTCTATAAATTCGCACCTTAAATTAGGCTGAATATATTAACCGATGAAAAATGAAACCTGTCTTTACTTATTGCCCTCTGTTATATCTGAAGAAGGTTTGTCAGGTATTAACGAAAAAGCCAGTGACTGCTTTGCAACGTTGGACTTTTTTGTTGTGGAACATATTAAACCCTTTCGGAAGTTGTTCATCGACCTGGGCCTAAAGCATCGTATTGACAAGGTTGAAATTTTGGAAAACCATAACAAATTAACCCTGCGGGACCGGATGGTTCTTTTTGCCCGTTTTCGGGAAATAATAGAAACCAAAGGTTCCGTCGGACTGGTATCGGATGCCGGACTGCCAGCGGTGGCAGACCCTGGATCAAACATAGTTGCATTGGCCCAGGAACAGGGAATACGAGTTGTTCCAATTTCAGGGCCTAATTCTATCATTCTTGCACTGGCCGCCAGTGGTTTTAATGGTCAAAAATTTAGTTTTCATGGGTATTTACCGATAGACAAGGCACATAGAAGAAAAGCCATTACTAAGATGGAAAACGTGGTTAACATTGAGGGCAGCACTCAAATTTTTATGGAAACACCTTATAGAAACGCTGACACGCTGAAGGTGGCATTGGCGACCTTAAAACCACATACGCTGTTTTGCATTGCGGCAGATATTACGGGAAAAAAAGAGTTCATTCGGACCAAGCCTGTACGCGAGTGGAAGAAAAACATACCCGACATTCAAAACCTTCCGGCCATATTCTTAATAGGCACTACCGAATCAACGTAACGCCGCCCTCTCTGATTATACGGCTGGATTGACCCGTAGAAACATCCTCTAACTCCAGCTCAATATACCACAAATACAAACCGGGCAATGCATGGCTGCCGTCAGGCATTCTTCCGTCCCAGCCATTGGTAAGTGTAGTGGTTGTAAATACCTTTTCTCCCCAGCGATTATATACGGACATGCTGAACTCATTAGGAATGCAGAACGGACTAAATAACGGTTTAAACGCATCATTTTCAGAATTTCCATTGGGTGTAAATGCCGTTGGGTAACCCGTGCACCTGTCATCAACGCATTCAAGTCGGGTCACATCATAGGTATAGATAGAATCGCAACCATTGGCCGTTAGTAAATTCACGGTTATAAAATCGGTTTGTGTAACAACCTGCCCCGTTTGGGGCACCACAAATTGCTGGCCGGGGCAAATAAGTGTCGAATCAGGAAACAGGTAAGTAGGGTTTACGGTAACATCAAGGTTTTCTTCCTTATAACAACCTCTCGCACTTTCTGCTCTTACTTTGTAAGTTCCTGACATTGAATCGTCCAGGTCGGTTATAGTCAAATTTTGTCCGTTTCCTATAACGGTATTTTGAGGGTTAAACCAGGTATAGGTTAATGTTGGAGAGCCGGTTGCCACAAAATCTAACTGTCCGTCGTCGCACTGCGGAGAGTTTGATGCAGCCGTCATTTGTATGGCAGGTTCTACATCAACATCAACTGTAGCTGAGTCTATACATCCATTTGATGTAGTTACAGTGACTCTATATGTGCCGTTATTCGCAGGAGATACATTGGATACCAATAAACGGGCATCATTAGAAATAACATTTCCACCCGGATCTTCCCAGCTGTATTGATTTCCTCCTGATGCGGTTAAACTAAGGTCGTCATTTTCGCAAATTTGCGTTGCTCCGGCAATTTGAATGTTGGGTAAAGGAAATACGGTAATATCAACTTTTGCTTCATCTGAACAGTTAACCGAATTTGTGAGGCGTACCGTAAACTGCCCGCTATCATTGGCGACTACAGCAGGTATTGTTATAATTGGGCCTGTTCCGGCAGCACTTCCATCGGGGTAAAACCACTCATAAGTTCCGGAATCGCCGGTAGCGGAAAAAGTTATATTGGCCGGTTCGCATATGTTGTTAATATTACTCGTTGCCGTGGCAATTAATGGAACAGGTTTGAAGGTCACATTTACCGTATCTCGAGATATACAGCCGCTATTTGATGTGACTTTAACATGATATTGACCCGGCGTGGTTGGCATAATCTGGGGAGTCGTAGCTCCTGTGTTCCATAGGTAGGACTGAGATTGAGGCCATGTAGCGTCAAGGGTAAGGTTTTCGTTTTCGCAAATATTTATATCCGGGCCAAGGTCCACCCCTCCTTCAGCCTTTGTAATTATATCATTAAGAAGTGCTGTCCCTGTCCAGGATAGATTGAATCCTTGCGTTTGATTAAACTTATCAATAAAGAGGAGATATCGCTCCCCAGCATTGACATTGATCCATTTTACAAAACCGTTGCCATTTGCTCCCGGACCCTCGCTAACATCGGTTTCTGTTGCATTCATACCCGTTAATGCACTCACGCCGGCCTGTTGCGGATTGGTAGTAGAACATCGAAGTGAAGTTCCCAGGTTGTTGCAGTCCACATTTGGTCCATAAACAGCAAAATCATAGTCTGCCTGCGAATTTTGGGGACTTAACGTAAACCCAAGAGTTCCGCTCGTTTTTATGCTGAACTTTAACCAAACGCTCTCATTTTCAGCCGGTCTGGATGGAAAGCATGTGGGGTTCTGCCCACCGGCAAAATCATCTATTCCCCGGCCGTTAGGTGTAATATTTAAATCGCCATTACCACATACCGGCAAAGCCCCAACACAATCTTCCGGTTGTGAAAAGGAAATTTGCGTTCCAAATAGAAAAATCAAAAGAAAAGGAAGAATTCTTACTGGCACCCGAATACTCTTAACGTAAAAGTAAGACAGAATAATATGTATAAGAAGTTGGTTGAAAGATTTATCTAATTAAGACAACCGACCCCTTAAGCGTTTCAGAGCCGGTAATGCCATCGCGGGAAACGAAGTCGTACGATACCACATAAAGGTAAAGCCCTTCAGGTAAATCAATACCGTTTACTTTGCCATTCCACTGAAAATTGCCACCACCCTTTTCAAATACCAGTCGCCCCCATCTATCATAAATTCTAACAGAGGTTATATCAACAGTGCAGGCCAGCGGTGTTAAGTATTCCAGGTTGTCGTTCTGCCCATTTTGGTTAGGCGTAAAAGCACTTGGGATATTTGGTTTGCAATACGCTGCGGCATCACACACTTTAAAAGTCCTTTTATATACGTCAATGGTGCAGAAATCATCCTTATCAATAATTATATATTCACCGCTGTCAATTACTTTTCGTCCGTCGGGCAACACATCAATTTCACCATAACACAGTTCCTTTTCATCTAAAATATTAACATTAGGAGTTCCTATTTCCAGAGCCACCGGAACCACAGTTGTACATTGAGAAACAGTATCACTTATGCGGGCAAAGTAAATGGCCGAATTAGATAGAGCTACCGTATCCGGTAGGGCACGAATGCCTGACTTTGCCCAATTTTGACGGCGATGATATGAAATCACTTGATCCGAACCGCTGCCAAGTGTGCCATTCAAATCGGTTAATGCAAATGTTGCCTTTCCATTGGGCCCTGCACAAGCCATTATACGGCCATCTACAGGTGCTACCGGCGAGGTTACTACATTAAGTTTAATAGAGTCAACACTTACGCAACCATTTGACCGGTCTCTGGTTCTGACATAGATGGTGCTTGTTGGAACCCGTAATCTTGAACCGAGCCTTTGCCCGTTAGTTACAGCATCATTATAAGTGGGATGCAAAGAAGGTCTAAAGTTCTGGTTTGAAGATCTAATACTTTTCAAATAATTTCTTAAGTCGAAATAACCTATTCCGTTTCCATTATCATCACATCTATTGAAATCGGGCGTGTTAATTATTGGTGCTTGCTTTATTTCAAGGGTTATTTCTGATACGGATGTACAAGACGTGACCGAATTAAAGACCCTGGCGTAAATCTGTTTTGCAGCACTGATGTATTGATCGGGTAAAGGACCGGAACCGGCAGCTGCATCAGATGGCGATATGTGATAGGTAACCGAAACGTCGGTTTGTGAGCCTATAACCTTGGCATCTATAGACCGTAAGTCAAATGTAGCTTCTGTCGTTTTTGAACATTCACGTAGGGTAACATCATTAGCTGCGGGCCCGGGTTTCGCATCAAGTGTTATGGTTGCTACCGAATGGCAACTTAGAACTGATTCTTCAACCCGGGCATATAATAATGCTGCAGAAGTGGTTACGGTTGCTCCCAAAGGACCAATATCGTTGTCTGCGTCGGAAAAAGAAGCATGGTAGGAAACACTTAGGCTATTATCTCCGCCGGTAACCACATTAGTTATATTTCCCGGAGCATATTGGCCCTCCCCGTTCCCAACATCACATCCCTGTAATGTAGCATCGGTAACAGAAGGGCCGCTAATAAATGAAACATTAATATCATCAACAGAAACACACTCATTAGGCTGCCCGGGATTTGATGTTACTGTAACAATATAATTTCCCGGTGTTAGTACTGATATGGTTGGTGTTGTTTCTCCCGTACTCCAAAAATAAGTTGCATTAGTACGTGTGGCATCAAGGAGTACAGGAACGTTCTCGCATTCTGTAATATCAGCACCCAAATCTACATCACAGGTTATGGTACAGTCAAGGTTAAGGTCATTGTTCTGGCTGGTCCAATCCAGTTGAAAACCATTATTGGTATTTGACCAGTTATCAATAAGTATTACATATTCCTCGCCCGGCGAAACACTTATCCAGCTTACATACCCGTCAATATTTCCGCCTCCGGCAGACCCCTCGCTCGTATCAGTGTCATTCCCAACTCCGGTTGCTGCCCCGCCGGAGTTATTGGATGCAAAGGAACACCTAACCGGACTACCTAAGGCGGTGCATGATGGATTAGGGCCATAAACAGCAAAATCGTAATCATCGTTAGGGTTATTTGGTGTTACATCAAAGCCTAAGGTAGTGCCTGACTGAACTTTAATTCTAATCCACATACTTTGGTGCTCAAGTTGGTCTAAACATCCTTCTGCCCCGGGTTGGCCGGCAAAGTCATTTCTACCTAAACCGTTGGTCACACCACTAATGGCTTCATTACTGCACACGGCAAAGGCTATATCACAATCATTATGTATTTGACCATGGCCACATAAGATTACCCCATTTAGGACAGATAAAACAGTCCAATACTTCAACTTACTCCAAAAAACCATTGATAATCAGTATAAAAATCGCCCACTTTTTAAAATACTTGCGATAAAGGCTATAATAAAGGTATTATATTTTCTACCTTTGCGCGCCCAAATGCAGTGATGAATATAATATTTCTGCCTGTTTGGAGAAACAGATTAGTAAATTAAAAACAATATTGTGAATTCAAGAAGTTATAATACCGTCTCGATCCGTAAAGAAGATGTAAAGCGGAATTGGTACGTGGTTGATGCCGAAGACCTTGTATTGGGTCGTATGGCATCAAGAATAGCACTTATTCTTCAGGGTAAGAATAAGCCGCAATATACACCACATGTTGATACCGGTGATTATGTCATCGTTTTAAATGCCGACAAGGTGAAGCTTACCGGCAATAAAAAGGATGACAGAGAGTATAAAAGCTACTCGGGTTATCCCGGCGGGCAAAAGTCAATCACTCCGAGAGAATTATTGGTGAAAAAACCTACAGCTGTCGTTGAAAAGGCAGTTTTCGGCATGCTGCCAAAAACTAAATTGGGAAATGCCATGAGAAAAAAATTATTTGTTTACGCAGGAACAGAGCACAAACACAGCGCTCAACAACCTCAAAAACTTGAATTGTAATATATGAGTACTATTAATGCAATAGGCAGAAGAAAAGCCGCTATAGCCCGGGTTTATCTTGATAAAGGCAAGGGCAAAATTGTGGTAAATAATAAAGAACTTACCGAATACTTTCCGGTGTTAAACCTTAGCAACAAGGTTTTAGAACCCCTTGAAACGGTTGAGCTTACCAAGAAATTGGATATCAATGTAAATGTTAGTGGCGGAGGTATTAAGGGTCAGGCAGAAGCGATAAGGTTAGGGATTTCAAGAGCATTGGTTAAAATGGACGAAGAGTTAAAGCCTGCACTAAAAGCTAAAGGCTTTATGACAAGAGATGCCAGAGTGGTCGAAAGGAAGAAATATGGTAAACCAAAAGCCCGTAAGAGCTTCCAGTTTAGTAAACGTTAATTAGTACAAAAGAAAAACTATTATGGCTCAAGTTGACCAAAAAACGATGTTAGATGCAGGCGTTCATTTCGGACACCTAAAACGAAAGTGGAACCCCAAAATGATGCCTTACATTTTTATGGAAAAAAGAGGCATTCATATAATTGACCTTAATAAAACCACCGAAAAGTTAGATGATGCATGTGCAGCACTTAACTCTATAGCTAAATCGGGCAGAAAGATACTTTTTGTGGCCACGAAGAAACAAGCAAGAGAGATTGTGGCCAATGCCGCTAAAGAGGTAAACATGCCTTATGTTACCGAGCGTTGGTTGGGAGGAATGCTTACGAACTTTTCGACGATTAAAAAGTCTATTAAGAAAATGCAGAGCATAGAAAAAATGTTTAATGATGGTACGTTTGACAATATCACAAAAAAAGAACGTTTGGTTCTTTCGCGCGAAAAGGATAAGCTCAACAGAGTACTTGGTGGTATTGAAAACATGAATCGTCTGCCTTCTGCCGTTTTTGTAGTTGATATCAACCATGAAAACATTGCGGTTGAAGAGGCCAAAAAGCTGAATATTAATACTTTCGGTATGGTTGACACCAATTCTGATCCTACAAGAATTGACTTTGCTATTCCGGCTAATGATGATGCGGCCAAATCCATTAATATTATTGTAAGTGAAATAACTAAAGCCATTAAAGATGGTTTAAGTGAAAGGCAGATAGATAAGGAGAAACGTGAACAGGAAAAGGCATTAGAACAGGCAAAGGCGGCTGAATTGGCGGCCGATGCAGCCAAAGCTTCTGGCGAAGAAGTGGCGGCAGAAAAAGGAACAAATTCTGAACAAAAAGAAAACAAGGAGGGTTAAAATGAACATAACCGCTGCTGATGTAAATAAACTAAGAAAGATAACCGGTGCCGGACTAATGGATTGTAAAAAAGCACTGGTAGAATCCAATGGCGACATAGATGCTGCCATTGACTATTTAAGAAAGAAAGGGCAAAAGGTGGCTGCAAAGCGTGCCGACCGCGAAGCAACTGAAGGCGTAGTAATTGCCGTAACGAACGATAGTGCTGATCATGGCGTGGTATTGAACCTAAGCTGCGAAACTGATTTTGTGGCTAAAAATGAGAAATTTATCGACTTTGCTAAAGAGTTGGCAGATGTAGCACTTAACAACAATATAAGTGACAAGAATAGCCTGCTGCAGTTTCAAAGCAACGGCCTTACTATACAGGAAAAGCTTATGGAGCAAGTGGGTAAAATAGGAGAGAAAATAGAAGTTTCGGCGTTTGAAACAGTTGAAGCTAACTACGTGGTACCCTACATCCATGCAAACTACAAAGTAGGTGTTTTGGTTGGTTTAAACCGAAGTGCCGAAGGTGTTAAAGACGTAGCTATGCAAATTGCGGCCATGAAACCTGTAGCTATTGATGAAAGCGATGTTCCGGCAGATGTAATTGCCAAGGAAATGGAAATAGGACGTGAGAAGGCTTTGGCTGAAGGCAAACCTGACCATATTGTAGATAAGATAGCTGAAGGAACGGTAAAAAAGTTCATGAAAGAAAACACCTTATTGAATCAACAATTTGTAAAAGACGGTTCAAAAACCGTTAAGGCATACTTGAAAGAAATAGATGGAGACCTTGCAGTAACGGACTTTAAACGAGTTGCTTTAGGTTAAACTTATAAAACAACAAGTACAAAAAAATCCCGCCGAGGCGGGATTTTTTATTTTTAAAGATAACCTCCTTACTTCTTCATAGGTTTTTCAAACTTTCTTCCGTTCCATTTCCCCAACCAGTTAGGGCCTTTTCCCACTTTATTATAATCCTCAAAGGCCTGTCGCGCAGCTTCTTCTGTTTCCCGATAAATGGCTATGTTATTTACTTCAAAGTAAAATTTATCCGTTCTATAGTTTTTCTTTCTTGACATATCAAAGAACCGTTTTATTAAAAATAGGAGCGCAAAGATAATTAAAAAACCCCAAATATTACATTGAAAACATTGATTTACACCGCGTTATACGTATTTAGTGCAGAATTAGATTTCAATAGAAAATCTACACTCTAACGAAGAAAACGATTAATTAATGATCATAATCAAACCATCAGATTGACTAAAAGAACTAAACTGATCTATCAATAACTTGCTGGTTAAACGGTTATAAATCAGTTTTCATTTTATTGTATTACCTTTAAGCTGAATAAAACTACCGGGGAATCGGTTATTAGTCAGTAATTCCAAAAAATCAATCTTACAATATGAATCTATTAAATCTTGTCAAAGATCAATTGACAAATCAAGTTACATCAAAGATCGCATCTGCCATTGGCGTTGACGACTCTTTAACAAATTCTGCCCTTGATTCTTTTTTACCCGGTTTACTGGGTGGAATAGTTGATAAAGGGAGTACAGAAAAAGGTGCAGGAGCATTAATCAATGCTATTTCTGACAATGGTTTGGGAGAGAATTTCCTCGGATCATTGCTCTCAAACCTTGGGGGCGGACAAGCCACCAACGACTTTACGAAAATGGGCGGAGGTTTATTATCTACCATTTTCGGTAATAGAGAAAACAAGCTTTTAGACCTGCTGGTTTCGGCAACCGGTGTTAAAAAAGCGGGTTCGTCTGCCTTGTTGAAAATGCTGGCCCCTATTGCCATGAGTGTTATCGGTAACCTTGTTAAAAAGAATGGTTTGGATGCCCTGGGCCTCATGAAATTATTAACCGGACAGAGAAAGAATGTGTTCGATGCTATGCCTCTTGGTCTGGCCGGAATGTATGGAGGAGAATCGGACAGAGAACATCGCTCAACAGCCACAACTACCTACGATGACGACCGCTCAGCGTCAGGAGGTGGCGGCTGGTGGAAGTGGTTACTTCCTCTGCTTTTATTGCTTTTATTGGCATGGTGGCTTATGAGAAACTGTAATAAGGATAAAGCTGACAAAGATGTAAATACCACGGAAGATGTAGATACGCATGATTCCGATGCCAATGATGATACAGATGCTACTTATGGAGATGATGATTCATCCTCTTCGGATGCAGATGGCAGTGAAAATACAGTAGTGATAAGAGCATTAAGTGTTGATGCCGACGGCAATCTGGTTGATGCCGATGGAAATATTATCGCTTCTAAAGATGGCTATTCCATAGATGCTAATGGCAACATTGTTGATGCCGACGGAAAGATCCTTGTAAAAGCAGGTTCTTTCTCCGGAAGCATTTCGGGAACATCCTATACGTCGTTGCCGGTTTTAACCTTAGATGCTGACGGTAACCTGGTTGATGCCGATGGGAAAATTGTTGCGAAAGCAGGTGAATTTGAAGAGAAAGATGGCTACTATGTCGATAAAGATGGAAATCGCATCGGTCTTTTCGGAAAAATAGGAAAAGCTATTGGAGCGGCTGCTGATGCAACGGCTGGTGCCTTTGATAAAGTATTTACCGACTTGTTTACCACAAAGGAAAAAATAGGTAGTGCTTACGGTTTGAGCGATATTTCGTGGGACCCCAAAGAACACACCATTGAAACATACTCAAAAGCAGAAGTAGAAGCTTTGGCCAGAGTTCTAACGCAATACCCTGATGCTAAACTGAGAGTGGAAGTTGGCGGTTCGGAAGCTAAAACCGTATTGAACAAACGCGCTAATGTGGTTCATGACATGCTCGTTGCCCTTGGAGTTGCTGATAAGCAAATCTCTTTTAAAGGAGTAAAAGGCGGTGCAGATAAAACTTCTATAGTAGTTGAACAAACCGTGAAGTAAGTTCACTCTAAAGAAAAAACAGAAAAGGCCGGTCAATCCGGCCTTTTTTATTGGTTTAACAAATGACAGCCATTGCCTATTTTTACACCATGCCGGAGCACTATAAAAGAATTCTGTTAAAACTGAGTGGCGAAGCCCTTATGGGCAACGATCAATACGGAATAAACACCGAACGTATCCATCAATACACCGATGAAATAAAAAGAGCCGTAGAACTTGGAATTGAAGTAGCCATAGTAATTGGCGGTGGCAACATATATCGCGGTATGCGTGCCGAAGAAACAGGAATTGAGCGGGCGCAAGGAGACTATATGGGTATGTTGGCTACCGTAATTAACGGAATGGCCATTCAAAGTCTATTGGAGAATAAAGGCATTTACACCCGGCTGATGTCGTCAATAGAAATGAAACAAATTTGTGAACCATACATTAGAAGAAGAGCCATAAGACACTTAGAGAAGGGCCGGGTAATTATTCTAGCTGGCGGAATTGGCGACCCCTATTTTACTACCGATACAACTGCTGCGCTAAGAGGTGTGGAACTTAATGTGGATGTATTGCTTAAGGGTACACGCGTTGATGGTATTTACACTGCCGATCCGGAAAAGGATCCATCGGCTAAAAAATATACAAGTATTTCGTTTGACGATGTATATAGTAAACGCCTCAAAGTGATGGATATGACAGCTTTTACCCTTTGCAGAGAAAATGATCTTCCTATTATTGTATTTGACATGAACAGCCCCGGAAATCTTGAAAAACTAATAAAAGGAGATAAAATAGGAACTTTGGTAGCAGAAGAAATATAAAACTATGGAAGCTTTAAAAATGTATATTGATGATGCAAAAGAGCGGATGACTAAAGCCATAGCGCATCTTGAAGATGAGATGGCAACGGTTAGAGCAGGCAAGGCCAATACATCAATAGTCAATAATATTACGGTAAACGTTGAAGCCTACGGCAGTACAATGCCTTTAAACCAAACGGCAAACATAAGCACGCCCGATGCCAAAACTATAATGATAAAACCCTGGGATAAAACGGTGTTAGCCGATATTGAAAAAGCCATACTGGCATCTAATATTGGCCTTACTCCTCAAAATGACGGAGAACAGATAAGGCTAAACCTTCCGCCACTGACCGAAGAACGCCGTAAAGACCTGGTGAAACACATACACAACCTGGGGGAACAGGCAAAGATCAGTCTTAGAGCAGCACGAAGAGATGCCATTGACGGAGTACGTGATGCAGGCAAAGAAGTACATGCGGGTGAAGACATGATCAAAGACTACGAGCAGGATATTCAGGATGTTACGGTTGAGTTTGGCAAAAAGGTTGATGCGCGGGTTGCTGCCAAGGAGAAAGAAATAATGACTGTGTAGTGAACAAAAAAACAGAACTAAAAAATAGTGGTAGGCGCACAATGCTTTGTGCGCCTACCACTGTTAAAAGAGTTACACTATGAATATCACGTCTTTCACCTTTAATCCGTTTTCTGAAAACACCTATGTCCTTTACGATGATTCCAGGGAATGCATCTTTATCGATCCGGGATGTATTTCCACCTCGGAACAAAACGAGATTACTTCGTTTGTGGCTGATAATGAGCTCACTCCAACGGCCATAGTTAATACACACTGCCACATCGACCATGTGTTTGGCGTAAACTATCTAGCCGATAAATACGACATCCCTTTTAAGTGCAATGAGAAGGAATTAAATATTTTAAGAGCTATTCCTTCCTATGCGCCTATGTACGGAATTCAAATGGAAGCTGTTAAGGAGCCGGATGAACTATTGCCGGAAACAGGCACTTATTCTTTTGGCAGCACATCCTTAGAGATCAGGTTTACACCCGGGCATTCTCCCGGCAGTATAAGTTTGGTTAATATGGAAAACAACTTGGTGATAGTGGGCGATGTACTATTTGCGGGCAGTATTGGAAGAACCGATCTGCCGGGTGGAAGCTTTGACGAGTTAATGGAAAGTATTCGATCCCAATTACTCACTTTGGAAGATGATGTTGTAGTTTACAACGGTCACGGCCCGACCACAACTATCGGACATGAGAGAGTTACAAACCCCTTTATTTTAGGCCATTATGTTGGTTAACAGTTTTCAAGCAGCACCACTGCATAAGCCTTCACCCCTTCCTCTCTTCCTACAAAGCCTATTTGCTCACCACGGGTTGCTTTAATTGAAATTTGGTCAACATTAATACTTAAAATACCAGCTAGTGTAGTGCACATTTTAGGAATGTGGTTTTTAAGTTTGGGGCGTTCCAGGCAAATTGTAGAATCTATATTACTTATGGTGTAGCCTTTTTTCCGAACAAGCCTGTTAACATGCGCTAATAAATCTTTGCTGTCAGCATCCTTCCACTTTTCTTCAGTATCAGGAAAGTGCTGTCCTATATCACATAGAACAACCGCTCCCAGCAATGCGTCAATAATAGCATGGATCAACACATCGCCGTCAGAATGAGCTACGCTGCCTTTGCTGTGCTCCAAAAGCAAACCGCCCAGCCAAAGGTCTTCCCCTTCGGCAAGGCGGTGAATGTCATATCCAAATCCGACTCTCGTTTTACTCTAAATTAAAGTCCAAAGAGAATCGAAGCGTTTTATCAAGCGGGCTTTGTGAGCCATTGGTAGCCAGCAAGTAAGCAAAGTTAAAGTTGGCCACATTGTATTTTACTCCTGCACCCAGTGTTGCATATTGTCTGCCTCCCTTTGTGTCATCTTCATGGAAATATCCTGCGCGGGCAAAAAACTGGTCGTTATAATCGTATTCTCCGCCAATGGATATCTGAAACTCCTTTATCTCTTCACTAAATCCATCAGGGGCATCCCCAAAGGAACCAAACATTCCGCTCAATACACTCTTTTCTTTAAAACTTTCATCAACCTGCGATTCAGGCGTAGGTACCAACAGCTTATTAAAATCTAACGATAAATTGAGCTTGCTCAAATTACCCACGTCAAATCCTGCAGCAGCTCCCAATCCAAGATTTGTAGGTAAAAAATCTTCTTGCCCGGTATTATCTGTATAGGATATTTTGGATCCAATATTTGAAATAGAAGCACCATAAGACATATCCAAATTACCTGCTTCAACCGGATCGAAGTACCAGTTAAGATCACCGGCAATGGAATTACCTGAAGTAACTTCACCAATTACACCCGCATTTCCTTTGGTAAGATTAGAATGAATCCATTTAAGATTTACGCCTATTCCCATAGCATCTGAAAGAGCCCTTGAGTAACCACCTTGAATGGCAAACTCCTGCGGGTTGTCAACTTGAAGCTTCTCTCCTACACTATTTCTGATGGTTAGCTCACCAAGAGAAAAATACTTAACCATGGCACTAATAGCTTGTACATCGTCCAACTTATAATAGGCACCTGCATTTACCAAATAAATGTCGTTAAGGTCTAAAGCCGCCAACCACGGGGTATAACTCAAAGTTACTCCCAACGGACTTTCAGCAAAAGGCAGCTTGGCACTATTCCAAAAAACGGAATTGGCATCAGGTGAAATAGCCAGACCCACATCACCCATAGCTCCTGAACGGGCATCGGGCGAAACACGCATAAATGGAACTGCCGTTTGCAGCGCATTGATTTGAGTTTGACCAACAGGGGTTATTGGTGGGTCATCCGGTTGACTTAAAGCGGAAAGGGAAACTCCGCTTATAAGCATTGTAAAGAAAAGTGTTTTGATTGTCTTAGCCATATCGATTAGTTAGGTCTTAGTTAAATATAAGTAGCAAAAATTCAAAATCAATAGCAATATAACAAGAAAATACTCATTTAATTAATGACTTTGAAAATATTAAAACGAACAAATGCCAATTAAATTTTACAAAGACATAGTTTTAACGCATGCCCAACAGCCTATAAATATAGAAACATGCCTACAAAAGAATAATAAATTTAGTATCATTGCGTTCCTTTATTTGCACACTAATTCTGCAGAAGATGAAAAGAATTTTTCCTGTTATAATTCTCTTGGCTCTTTTGGCCGGATGTAAGGGAAGAAAGAACGAAAGATCTACCGCTACAGGGTGGAATTTTAATGATAAAGAGTGGGGTGGTTTCATTAAATCGGTTAATGAAAGTCAAACCATTGGCCCGAACCTGGTTCCCATTGAAGGAGGCACTTTTACACAAGGCATTGTTAATGAAGATGTTATGTTTGATCATAACAATCTGCCCAAGCGCGTAACGGTTAACTCCTTTTTTATGGACGAAACCGAGGTAACCAACATTCAGTATAGAGAGTACACCTATTGGGTAGATAGAATTATCGGCCGGGATTATCCTCATATAGCTGCGGCGGTAAGGCCCGACTCCCTGGTTTGGCGTAATGAATTATCTTATAACGAACCATGGGTTGAGTATTATTTTTCATTTCCTGCTTTTGATGAATATCCTGTTGTAGGGGTTACCTGGGAACAAGCCAACGATTATGCGGTTTGGAGATCGGACCGTGTAAATGAGATGTTGCTAAGACGCAGAGGTATCATTGAACCCGATCATTCACAAACCGCGGGTAACAACTTTAACACAGATGCATACCTTATTGGTAAATATGAAGCTACAGACGGACCGAATGCGCTGGAGAATTTAGATCCGGAGCAGGAAGGAACAAGACAAGTTAGGAGAAACGATGGTATTCTGCTGCCGGATTACAGACTTCCTACTGAAGCAGAGTGGGAATATGCCGCTTTGGCCTTGCAAGGCAATCTTATTGAAGGAACTGAAATAAGCCGCGAAAGAAGATTATATACCTGGGACGGCACAAGCATGCGTGCCCAAAAAGGCCGAGACCGCGGTAAGTTCCTTGTTAACATGAAGCGTGGTCGTGGAGACCAAATGGGTGTTGGCGGCAGATTAAACGACAATGGTAGTTATACAGTAAGTGTTTATGCAAACTTACCTAATGATTTTGGCCTGTTTAACATGGCTGGTAATGTTTCTGAGTGGGTGGCAGATGTATATCGACCACTTTCCCCTATAGATGTAGAAGATTTTAGTCCGTACCGCGGAAACGTATTTACCCGTAAAACCAGAAACGAAGCCGGGGAATATGAAGTGGATTCATTGGGAAGGGTAAAGACTAGAGTTGAAACCAGGGCTGACAATGAAAATAGAAGAAACTACCGCGATGGTGATGTAAGAGACCACCGTGACGGAGATCCGCTTTCCGGTGCCGATTATGGCTATGGCGTTACTACTTTAATAAGTGATGAAGCTCGGGTATATAAAGGCGGTTCCTGGAATGACAGAGCATACTTTATGTCGCCGGGTTCTAGAAGATATTTGCAGCAAACACAGGCCAGCTCTGAAATAGGTTTCCGTTGTGCCATGGATATGCTTGGTGGCCCACACGGTAATGTAATTCGCGGAAAGGCAAGCCGCAAGCAAATGCGAAGGGTTAAGAAAAACCGAAAGAATCGTGAGAAGGACCTGTACGGCAAAAAGAAAGGCTTTAAAACCAAAAAGAAAAAGAAATCTAAAGGTGGCGGCAGCAACAACTCGAATGGCAGTGGTGGCACCGATGATGATTCTTCCATATTCTAAGGAAATAGAACTGCAGAATGCAAACCCCGACCCCGTATGTACTAAGGGACGGGGTTTTCTTTTGCTTTAAACCAGGTAGGCAGATATATATATATCATACCAGTTCTACTTGATACCATTTCTACTTAAAAGATTCACTTTTAAAATTGTTTTTTTTGCCAATGGATGTTCATCTCGACGGACAATAGCCTAATGCGTGTAAAGGTTGTCTCAAAAGCACAATCCATTAGCGAAGGTCAGAATGAGCTTGATGAATTCTGTTGAATTACAAGAATCCGAGAAACTTCGTCAGGCTCAGTTTGACGGCTTTTAACGCTTTTGAGACAACATCAAAATGGTATCAATGATTAGATGCGATAACCTTTCACCATTATTCCAGGCCTCAGGCGGTGTTGTCACCACCGGTTCAGACTGCCAATCATGTAATAAAACCCGCTGGAGACAACTCCGGCTGATACAATAATATCGCCCTTGTGACTTTGTGTTTCAATAAACATATTTTTATGCCGTGAACATAGATGACCTTTACAGCCTGTTTTTGAAATCTACCGGTGTTTGTACAGATACACGTAAACTGCGAGAAGGCAATGTATTCTTCGCCCTGAAAGGACCTAACTTCAACGGAAACGCCTATGCACAAAAAGCACTTGATTCAGGCGCAAGCGCAGTAGTAATAGATGAAAAGGAGTTTTTAACAGGAGACCAGGCTGTACTTGTAGCTGATGTGCTTGCCACTTTGCAGGCATTAGCCAGTCATCACAGGCGGGTTTTAAAAACGCCTATCATAGGTATAACAGGAAGCAACGGTAAAACCACTACTAAAGAATTAATGGCGGCAGTACTTTCCAAAAAGTATAAAACGTATGCTACCCGCGGTAACTTCAATAACCACATTGGTGTTCCGCTTAGTTTGCTTGAAATAGATGAAAGTCATGAATTGGCCATTATTGAAATGGGGGCGAACCATGTAGGTGAAATTGCCGCACTTTGTAAAATCGCTGAACCTGACTTCGGCTTGATAACCAGCATTGGTAAGGCTCACATTGAAGGCTTTGGAAGCCTGGAGAATATTGCCAAGGCAAAGGGAGAATTATTTGATTTTTTAAGACAAACAAGTGGCGTAGCAATGGTTAATGTTAATAACACCGGGTTAATGAACCTGGCCGAAGGACTGAGAACCATTAAATACGGACAAAGCGGATTGAATGTTTGGGGTAAAGTAGTAGGTAAAAATCCGGCACTTACTATTGAGCTTCAGAACAAGGCAGAAATAGTACAATTACAAACTCAAATAATAGGTGACTATAATTTCACAAATATGTTGGCTGCAGCAGTGGTCGGGCAGCATTTTGGCGTGCCATTACCCGAAATATCAACTGCTATAGAAGGTTATACGCCAAGTAACAATCGCTCGCAGTTGGTTGTACGTGGTAAAAACAGAATAATAATGGATGCCTACAATGCCAATCCAACAAGTATGCGAGCTGCTTTGGAAAACTTTAAATCGCTCAACGGCAATAATAAAGCAGTTTTTTTGGGCGATATGTTAGAGTTAGGCTCAGCTTCTGAGGCCGAACATGCAGCCATTGTTTCATTGGTTGAACAACTTGACTTTGATACGGTTTGTTTTATAGGCAAAGCTTTTAAAAACGCTGCCGAAAAGAAACACTTTCCCTGGTTCGCCAGTGTTTCGGAGGCTTTGGAATTGTTTAACACACTTGAAAACGCCCTTATTCTAATTAAAGCCTCACGAGGCCTGCAGCTTGAAAAATTGTTAGACTAACCGGTATATTTAGCTGATGAAAGCCCTGATCTGTGCTTTAACCTTTTTTCTTTTCATCGCCTGCAATGCGCAAAATAAAAATATGCCTAAACACAAATACACCAACGAATTAATAAACGAAACAAGCCCCTACCTGTTGCAACATGCGCACAATCCGGTTAACTGGAAACCATGGGGAAAGGATGCACTAAAACAAGCCAAAGGCGAAGACAAATTAATGATTATAAGCGTGGGTTATTCGGCCTGCCACTGGTGCCATGTAATGGAACATGAAAGTTTTGAGGATACAACGGTAGCCCAGTTAATGAACGACAACTTTGTTTCTATTAAAGTGGATAGGGAAGAACGACCTGATGTTGACCAGGTGTATATGGATGCCGCTTACATTGTAACAGGTAGCGGAGGCTGGCCGCTGAATGCTATAGCCTTACCCGATGGAAGGGCGGTTTTTGCCGGCACTTATTTTAGGAAGGAACGTTGGATGAAAACCCTTGAATATTTTGCTGAAATGTGGGAAGAAGATCCCGGAAGAATGATGGAGCAGGCTGATAAAATTCATGAGCGAGCATCAACCTTAGAGCTAAAACCAAATACTACTAATCATAAAACGGTAACGGAAGAAGACCTTCAACAGACTTTTAAAGTATGGTACCCTGCATTCGATAAAAAGTGGGGGGGGAAAAGCGGAGCTCCTAAATTTCCTATGCCTAACAACTATCGTTACTTGTTAGCTTATAATTATAACTCATCAAATACGGAAGCATTAAAAGCGGTTACTGCGGCATTAAATGGCATGGCAAATGGCGGTATTTACGATCATATTGGCGGTGGTTTTGCCCGATACTCGGTTGACGGAGAGTGGCATGTGCCGCATTTTGAAAAAATGTTATACGATAATGCCCAACTAATCACACTATATGCAGAGGCGTATCAGGCAACTAAAAAAGAGAGCTATAAAAAAATTGTTGAGGAAAGCATTGATTTTCTTAAGCGTGAAATGACCTCACCGGAAAATGGACTTTACTCTGCTTATGATGCCGACAGCGAAGGCGAAGAGGGCAAGTTTTATGTGTGGCAAAAGTCAGAAATTGACAAGCTACTGGGCGAGGAAAGTGCCTGGTTCTGTGATTACTACGATGTTCGTGAGGAAGGCAACTGGGAACATAAAAACGTACTGCGTATTTTGGATGATAAAGCCGACATTCTAAAGAAATACAAACTTTCGGAGGCGGTCTTCGAAAAAAAGTTAGCCAATGCCAAACAAACATTATTTGCAGAACGCGCCAAACGGGTTTGGCCCGGATTAGACGATAAAATATTATTGAGTTGGAATTCGATGGCTGTTTCAGGTTTGGTTAAAGCATACAGAGCCCTGGGCGATGAAAATTACCTGGAGACGGCTTTGGACAACATCGAATTTATTGAAAATAAATTGATCAAAGAGGATTACAGCGTGTTCCGTACATACAAGGAAGGCATATCAAAAATCAACGGCTTTTTAGATGATTACAGCTTTACCGCTGAAGCTTTAATAGACCTGTACGAAGTAACTTTTGACGAACAGTATTTATTCAAAGCCCAAAAGTTGAGCGAATATGCCATTGATCATTTCTACGACGATAGTACAGGTTTTTTCTTCTATACGGATAAAGATGATGATCCCTTAACCTTACGTAAAAAGGAAATAAGCGACAACGTAATTCCGGCCTCTAATTCATCAATGTTTAAAGCATTGTACAGGCTTAGTCTGTATTTTGATTTAGCGCAGTGGCGTTTGATGAGCGAAAAGGCAGCATTGAAAATGAAAGACCAGGCTCTGGTCTCTCCACTCTTTAATTCCAACTGGCTTATGCTAATGCAATGGATGGTCAACGAACCTTACGAAGTAGCCATAGTAGGTGAAAATTGGAAGGAATTGCGGAAGCAGTTAGACGATCATTACCTGCCCAATGTTTTTCTAATGGGCGGCCAAAATGAAGGAAGCCTTTCCTTGCTCAAAAACAAATTGGTTAAAGGCCAAACAACAATTTATGTCTGTAAGCAAAAAACCTGTAAACGGCCCGTGACAGATGTGGATGAAGCATTGGAGATGGTGAGGTAAGTCTTCCTATGTTTGCGCTAAATGAAAGCACCCCTTCATGTTCATATAATGCTCTTTATTGTTCAGCTTATTTATGCGAGCAATTACCCCATTATTAAAACCATTGTACCATCACAAATTGGCCCAAAGGCTACAGTGCTTTTCAGAGTGGTTGGTGCGCTTATTTTCTTTTGGATAGTTGCTTCTTTTGTAAAGCGGGAAACAGTTGTTAGAAAGGATATGATAAAGATTGCACTGTGTGCCGTATTTGGTGTGTTTACCAATCAGGTCATGTTTCTGGAAGGAATTTCAAGAACATCAGCCATCAATGCTTCGCTTATAATGATAACCGTGCCCATTATCGTGCTTTTACTGTCATACTTCTTTTTAAAAGAACTACTTACCTGGCAAAAGATTTTGGGTGTAATACTTGGTTTTATAGGCGGTACTATTCTTATCGTTGGCGGACAAAAAGTGCAGTTTTCACAGGAGGGACTGGTGGGAGACCTGTTCATTCTTACTAATGCCACATCGTTTTCAATCTATATTATTTTGGTAAAAACACTAATGGATAAGTACCACCCGCTTACCGTTATAAAGTGGTTGTTTTTATTCGGAACCTTATTTGTAGCCCCTGTGGCATTCAACGAGTTCCGGGCCATTGATTTTAGTGTGTTTAATAACTGGACATACTTCGTGCTTTTCTGGATCATTTTCTTTGTTACATGTATGGCTTACCTGTTATACATATCGGCATTAAAAAAGGCACCTGCAAGTTTGGTGGGCTCATATATCTTTCTGCAACCCCTGCTAACCTCTGTTTTGGCCGTACATATTATTCCCTGGCTGGGCAAAGTGCTTAAATTTCAGGTAACTGCAGATGAACTAACTCCTGTTAAAATAATTGCTGGCCTCATCATATTTACCGGTTTGGGCTTTGTGATTTTCGGTGGCCGCAGTAAGAGAAGAGCCGTTAATTAACATTATAAGAGCTTTGCAGAAATTCGAAAAACGGAACAACTAGTTGATGTTGCGTTAATTTATCAGCGAAAATCTGTGCGATCTGCGGGTATAAACTCCCGTTGATTTGGCCCGCCAGAATGTAAGAATTCATTCTTTCGGGTTGGCAGCTAACCACCGATGACCTTAACAACATAAGAGCTTTGCAGAACTCGATAAAATTTGTAGCCCTTAACTTAGCCCCCATGATTCATTCAATGACAGGCTTCGGCCGGTCTGAGGTTAATGCCAACGACAAACTTGTGAGTATTGAAATTAAAGCCCTTAACAGTAAAGGACTTGATATAAATGTGCGCATGCCGGGCTATATACGCGAAAAAGAGATTGAACTGAGAAATTTGATCTCCAAACATTTGAAGCGAGGTAAAGTTGATGTGTATTTTAATGTAGAGCTTCCTGAAAATAAACGCGTACACACCATAAATACGGAGTTGGCCCGCAACTATGCCGTAAGTATTAAGTCATTGTCACACGACCTCGATGAAAAGCCCGAAGATCTGATACGTTTGGTTTTGGGTATGCCTAATGTATTGGAGCCGGTACAGGAAGAATTGAATGAAGATGAATGGAACATGATGCTAAGTTGCGCTCAAGATGCTATTGACAAAGTAGTTGCATTTCGTAAGCAGGAGGGTAAAAAGCTGGATGGTGATGTTGTAGCCTGTTTGGAAGAAATTGAAAAACACCTTGAAGAAATTAAGCCGTTGGAAAAGGAACGAATTAAGGCCATGAAGGATAAAATAAACGGCAACTTAGAACAGATGAACGGCCGTGTAGATTTCGATAAAAACCGGTTTGAACAGGAATTGTTTTATTACATGGAAAAGTTAGATGTATCTGAAGAAAAATCGCGCCTTTCATCACACATTAATTATTTTCGTGAAATATTACATGATGACAAAGAGCTTAAAGGCAAACGCCTTGGTTTTGTTTCGCAGGAGATTGGCCGGGAGATAAACACACTCGGCTCAAAAGCCAACCATGCCAAAATTCAACAGATAGTGGTGAACATGAAAGATCACTTAGAAAAGATTAAAGAGCAATTGGCCAATGCGCTGTGAGATAAATTACAAAGACCTCATTAGCACACAAATAGAAAACATATTAAATGCCGGAAAGGAACCCTATGTGCCTATGTGGTAAAGAAGGATGGTAAATAGCAGATCAATGAATAAACATGGTAAAGTAATCATTTTCACTGCGCCGAGCGGTGCCGGCAAAACCACCATTGTAAGGCACATTTTAAAGACTTTTCCTGAGCATATCGCATTCTCTGTTTCAGCCACTACTCGCCCAAAACGTGATTATGAAACCAGCGGAATGCATTATTACTTTTTAAACAAAGAAACCTTTCTGCAAAAGATAAAAGACCATGAGTTTGTGGAATATGAAGAGGTATATGCCGGAAGCTATTACGGTACATTGAAATCGGAAGTAGAAAGAATTTGGAGTGAAGGCAAGCACGTAGTTTTTGATATTGATGTAAAAGGTGCTGAATCTATTAAGAGCATATACCAAGAAGATGCACTTGGCATTTTCATTATGGCACCTTCCATGAAGATTTTGGAAGAGCGTTTGCGCAAGCGTGGAAGTGAAAATGAAGCAGCCTTAGAAAAAAGATTGGCAAAGGTTCGGCAAGAGATGGAATATTTTGATAAATTTGATTACACACTAACAAATGATGATTTGGACACCGCGCTGAAACATGCAGAAAAATTGGTGGCTGAATTTCTTAACTTAACACTGTGATTACAAAGGTTACGAACGATATAGCCATAAGCGTAGAAACGCAATATCAACCCGAGCACAGCAATCCCTTAAGTAATAAATACCTTTTCGCCTACCGCATTACTATCGAAAACAACAGCGACTTCACTATTCAGGTACTGAGCAGACATTGGTATATTTTTGACTCAATTGGAAAGTATGAAGAGGTTATTGGTGAAGGTGTGGTAGGAGAGCAGCCTATTATTCCGCCAGGTGAAAGTCATCAGTATATTTCCTGCTGTCCGTTACGCAGTGCCCTTGGCCGTATGCACGGTAGCTACACCTGCCAGCGCATGGACAATGATGAATCTTTTGATGTAGATGTGCCTAAATTTATTATGGTGGCTACGGAGAGACTTAATTAGATTGTAAGACTGTTAGACCGAGACCTTAGACTTTTTTTTTTGATTTCTTCGTCATGCTGAGCGATAGCGAAGCATCCCAATATAATGTTGCACTTATCCCTTTCTAAAAGCCAGGTGCTGGATTTTCTCTCACCAGTTTTCCCTATCAATGCCGGAATCCTTCTTCCGCCTGTGGCTCCATCAGGATGACTCGCTGGGATTTGGTTTCCGCTAAAAAATGCGAGTCTGACTTGAGAAGGCTGAGAAAATAAAAATTGTCATCCTGAGCGAAGTGCGTGATCTCGCATTACAATTTTTATTTTCGGTATAATTTCTTGCGGTAGCTTATTCTTGAATCTTTTCATTTCGAATCTCACTAAGATATCCTGCTCCAATCCAGGCTATACACTACATGCTGACTTAAGAAACCGCGCAAGCCCCGGTTTTCAGGTTGCACCAATTCCGGGTCATTCTCCAACAGCTTAATAGCCGCATCCCTCGATTCCTGCAAAATATCCTGATCGCGGGCAATGCTGGCGAGTTTAAACTGAAGGTCGCCACTTTGTTGCGTTCCGGTAATGTCTCCCGGGCCGCGGAGTTCAAGGTCGGCCTCGGCAATTTCAAAACCATTGTTTGTGAGCACCATAGTTTTTATTCTTTTGCGGGCGTAGCTTGTCAACTCATCTTTGGTAATTAAAATGCAATAGCTTTGGTCGGCTCCACGCCCTACCCGGCCACGCAATTGATGTAACTGTGCCAAACCAAAACGCTCGGCGTTTTCAATAATCATAACACTTGCGTTGGGTACGTCAACGCCTACTTCTATAACGGTTGTAGCTACCATTATTTGTGTTTCACCTTTTACAAAACGCCGCATTTCTGCTTCCTTTTCGGCAGATTTTAACCGCCCGTGTACCACACTTGTCCTATAGTCGGGATAAGGGAAACGCGCCTGAATATCTTCATAGCCCTGCATTAAGTTTTTCATATCCAGCTTTTCAGATTCCTCTATCAACGGATACACAATGTATATCTGCCGCCCTTCCTTTATCTGCTCTTCCATAAAGCCGAACACCCGTAGTCTATGTGATTCAAGCCGGTGAGCAGTTTGCACGGGTTTTCGGCCTGGTGGCATTTCGTCTATCACCGAAACATCCAAATCGCCGTAAACTGTCATGGCCAGTGTACGTGGTATAGGGGTGGCCGTCATTACCAAAACATGCGGCGGTGTTTTTGTAGCACTTTTCTGCCATAGTTTGGCGCGTTGTGCCACGCCAAATCTGTGCTGCTCATCAATTACCGAAATGCCAAGATTCTCAAACTCCACCTTGTCTTCAATCAAGGCGTGCGTAGCTATTAAAATGTGTAAGTGGCCTGTTCGTAGTGCTTTTAGAATGTTCTTTCGTTTTTCTCCTTTTACCGAGCCTGTAAGCAGTTCAACCCGTACGCCAATGTCGCTTAAAAGGCCGGAAATACTATGGTAATGTTGCTGGGCCAAAATTTCAGTAGGTGCCATTATAGCTGCCTGATAGCCATTGTCAACCGCCATAAGCATAGCCATTACAGCTACAATGGTTTTGCCGCTTCCCACATCACCTTGCAGCAACCGGTTCATTTGCCGGCCGCTCAGCACATCGCGCCTTATTTCTTTAACCACCCGCTTTTGTGCGCCGGTTAGTTCAAAGCTCAACTGTTGCTCATAGAATTTATCGAAGTAGTTGTCAATTCGTTTGAAAATGTATCCGGCAAAACTGTTCTGCCGTATCAATTTATGTTTTACCAGGTTTAACTGTTGTAGAAAAAACTCTTCAAATTTTATTCTTCTCGAAGCACACTCAACCTCCCCATGGTTTTTCGGAAAATGGATCTTTTGCAGGGCATCGAACCTGTTGATCAGATTGTACTCTCTGAGCAGTTTATCCGGAATAAATTCCTGAACGGAATTAGGTTTAAGTTGAGAGGCTAAGTTCTTTTGAATACCGAGTATCCCGCGACTGTCAAGACCCTTTTTTCGTAGTTTTTCGGTGGTGGAATAAACGGGCTCAAAGCTTACCGACAATTTTTTGTTCGGATCGAAGATCTCCAACTCCGGATGCGGCAGACTAAGCTTTCCTTTAAAGCGATTGAGCTTGCCGTAAACAAGGTATGCTACGCCTGGTTTTAGGCTGTTTTTGATCCAATTTACTCCCTGAAACCACACCAACTCCAACAGGCCTGTTTCATCTTCAAACTTTGCCGTTAATCTTTTACCGCGGCCCCTAAAACCCTGTTCTTTTATGCTGTGTATAACACCCTTTAGCTGAATTACCTCTGTATCATACTCAATATCCTTGACTTTTGAAATAATAGACTTATCGACGTAACGAAAAGGATAGTGCTCTAACAGATCGCCGAAAGTAAAAACACCCAGCTCATTCTTTATCAGCTCTCCTTTGGCCGGACCAACTCCCTTTAAAAATTCAATGGGCGATGATAAAAGATCTGATTGCACAGGATAAAGATATTGAAAGCAGCAGGATGAAGCATATTTTCCATCAATGTCTTCTGATATACAGTATGCAAACAGAAATAGAGATCACAATACGTACTTTATATAATTGATACTTTTTCATCGCGGGCTTGCATATATTAAGATAATAAGCTACCATTGCATATTCTTTTTTTTTGATATAACTAACTTCGTCAATGAACACACTTTACAGAATACTTGCGCTTATTGCTTTTACCGTGCTTATTAACGGTTGCCAGGAAGATTTAGGACAATTTCCTGAAGCCAGCATAGAACCGGCAACGATAAAACTGGAACAACCCAGCGGAACGGATGGCGAAAAGGAAAAGTTATCCCTGCTTGAATTTGCTAAAGGAAAGTACCACACCTTGGAAAACTTGCATAAAAAAGGAGTTATTGACCAAAGTTTTAAAAGTCAGTTTGGCACCCCGTTATGGCACAAGGCAATAACAAAGCCCAGTTCTGTTGGTAAAACACTAATTGTTCCTTTGGAAAACAATGGTGGGCAAAAAGATATTATTGTCGGTGTAGAGGCTTTTGGAAGGTATTACTACAATGTTATCTCCGATGTAGGCTACCTTAAACCAAACTCAAACGATGCAGACTGGTTAGATAATTTTTCTGTACAACTCTCTTCTGATATAACTACTAATAGAGTGAGTGTTGAGTGCATTTTGATTGATTCTTACAAAGTTTGTTATAGTTACATAAGTAATCGAGCGTTCTCGATGCAGGAAAGTACTGCCAACAGCACTAATTGCTATTTAGTAGAAGTGTATTACTGTTATGAATACGACGACAGCCCTCCACCAATTCCACCTGGGGGTGGTGGAGGTGGCGAAGGAGACCCAACGCCTCCGCCATGTATATTCAATAATGTATCCCCTAAGTTGCTTGCAATAGATAGCGATCCCTGTGGTGGCAGCGATCCCACATGCGGGAGTAACGACAGTAACTGCGATGGCATTGATGATTCATATTATTTTACAGTATTGGAAGAAGTCTATAATGGAGATGAATCAAACACTGATTTTGTTTGGTTAACCAGTCATCCTTCAGAATTTAATAGTGTAGCCAGCTTCATAGATTCAAGCAATTCAGACCCAAATGCAGTATTGGCATCAAGAGCTTATGTGCATTGTCTTGCTGAGGGTAATACCGGTTGTAATTTGGCAGAACTATTTACTACCTACGCTACCGTACACAACGCAGGGCTTAACCTTACCGATGATGAGTGGGCGTGGGTGGATGATTTTGCTAATAGCCAGTATGTTTTGGCCTTGGGGGGTTACTTTCATGGCTTTAGTACAATTCCATCTTATGCAATAACTGCCAGTGAAGAGTATATAAGATGCCAAGCTGGGAACTCAGTTGAATGTAATACACTGGTGGAAGAAGATTATATAGCTCAGGCTATTGAGCTACTTACTGGCGATGAAGGAAATCATCTAAAAGAACTTTTAGAAAAGTTGAAAGCGATCAGGGACTTTTTGCTGGATTGTCAAGATGATAACTGGGCCAGTTATAAAAACCAGGGTATTATACCTTATTGTTTTTGGAAAAATGCCAATACACCGCAGGCCTTGCAAAATACGCCCTTAGACCCACCTCCTATGGCGGGGATAGCAGATACTGTTTACAAAGAGATAGACGCCATTCTTAACTTACCACAAACACTGCAGCAGCTCGAAGAGCAAATCGAATGTTTAACTAGAGCGCTTGCAAAATATTACTTGTTTTGTGAAAAGGATAAAGAGTTTCTTGATAACTCGAATATAGTTAATGAAGTTTTGGATAGAATTAAGGATGGAGCATTTGATATGACCCAGTTGCTAATAAGTCTATTTCAAGATGGGCCATGTACTTATACCAGTATTACATGTGAAGAAGGGGAACAGGCAGCTAGAGACATCCAAGAAATCTGGGAAATGGTCAATAGCTGGAATGACATAAAAACCTTGGTTGAAAATATTCAAGACATTATAGATCAGTACATAAGTTCCTTGGGTACAGGAGATAATGAAGCGCGTTATGAGATAGGAAGGTTGGCTGTAATTATAGCTACGATAGTTATTCCTGCAGAGCGATTGGTTGGTTTGGTTAAAATTGGCAGGCTTGAGAAAATTCTGGAAGAATTAAGGAATCTAAGCCCTAATAAGCTTGATGAGTTTGGGGAAGCCATGGCGTATCTTGTAAATGGACGTGGTAATCGAATTCTTCTGGAAGTTGAGGAGGCGTTGGGAGGGCATTCAATCGCAAGGCATGGTTCTCATCTTTCACTTTCGGAAATGAGACAAAGGGTTTTAGGAACTCATCCTACTTTAAATCAGTCAAGATCAGCCTTGAGATTTGATAGCGAGGCCCTACACAAAAATTCAGTTGATCAGGCTTTCAATACGCGCAAGGCCGAGATCGAATCTCATTTTAACTCTGGTCAAACAACAGATTTTGAAGTAGAATATGATTTTGGAAGTCAGGTTGGAGCTGGGTATACTAATACAGGTACATTAGGTAGTCCAACAGCTGTGGCTGTAACTTCAACTAAAGTTAAATTGATATTAAGGGTAGATTTGGACAATCCTACTGGTTATAAATTGCTAACTGCTTATCCGTCATATCCGTAAATAAGTTATGAGTAAGACCATTGATTATTTAAGAAGTATGTTACATTGTTTTCTTGATGAATTCTATTCTGAAGGAGTAAAGAATGCAAGAAAGGATTTAGGTCAATATCCCGAGTTTAGGGACAACTGGCCTACAATAGTTCGGATGATCCTCAATAGAGAATTAGAGGAAGGGCAAGCTTTAGATCTGATACATAATACAGCGAACCTTCCCATGTTCGAAAATTCTGATGAAGAAGCATATCGCTGGTTGACGCTTATGATCATTAATGTCGCCGGTGATGAAGGTGACCCCATTATAGATTATCAGGAGCTTGGACCCAGGTCAGAAATGAATGATGAAAATAACGTCAAACAAGATGAAAGTGAATAAGGCTACCTTAGCGTTTATTATTGTTCAGTGTGTCATCCATTGTACATATTCACAGGCGGATTCCAAGAAACTTTTGATCGATTTAAAAACCATTGAATTAGATCATTGTATTGATTCATTAGGATTAGAAAATAGTTCTAAGTGCATTGGCCCTATACAGGAGTTTCTTGAGCTGGAAGGTGAGGGTCGAAAATATGCCGCATGGAAACTCAACAAATTGCTAAAGGATCATACATACAGGAGGATTAAGCCCTATTTAAGAGAATATTTATCTGACGATTTTCTTGGAAAATTCGGGCTTATGTATGAACATTATGAAAATGGTGGAATAATCTGGGAATTAGATGCCTTTGAGGAAGAAACTAAAAGACGAGCACCGGTGAGATTGTTAACACAAGATATAATCAATGCTGATCTACTGAAAGCCAAATTAACTATTGATCAGTACATCGCTAAACGAATCGATTCAGTTATACTTAACGGTGCGTTTACTGAGATTAAAGGTATTCAAGGTCCTGACTTAAAAGCGCGAATTCTTCATATGGACTTTCCTTATAACTTCTTTACCAGCGACGAGAAATTAAAGTCAAGTTATTATAAGGTTTATTTCGAGCACAAAAATCATGTTATGATTCTTATGCTACATGTGAATAACCGGAATTTTGATAGAGAACTTTTGGAGAATATAACTCAGCAGGCATTTACCGTGTTTAAGGCAGCTAAAGCTCATAGTAATTAGACATGCAGATATTGAAAGTGAAGAATAACTTCATTTTAATGTTCAGTCTATATTTGTTTGTATCTTGTAACTCAAAGGCACTGCTAAGCGATGAGACCCCTGCCCCGCTGGCGCAAGTGTTAGCGGCGTTGACATGCAGCATAGCAAACTTGTGCTGTCAAAACCTACAATACTGGCCATAAGCTTATGTAAAAATGCCATGTAAGCTATATATATTTTGTTGTCACTTTCCTGTACATTATTGTAAATTCAGTTAATTTTAAGTTATGAGCAAAAAGAACAATTTTTAAAGTAAATCTTTTAAGTAGAAATGGTATTATGGATAATCGGGCACAAGTCTGCTCTCCTGTGGGCAAGCGCGTCAAGACTTGCGCCAGCGGGGGAAATTGCTCATGCAAAAAGGATACGACCTTAGTCCCTGGAACCAATAATACATTTAAAGGGTTTTCGATAGACGGAAATATTGAAATAAACATGTACTTACGTAATGATGGAACAATAATATCTGCATTTCCAAAATTTGATTAGAATTGATAAAAGTGGAAACAAATTTTAGCTTTTTTATTACGGTTGCAGCTGATGGGAGCCAAAGACCTATGATTAGTATCGGCAATGTCGATTTAAGAATGTTGGCAAATCTGGCAAGTGGGCATTTAACAAGTTCGAATAACGTACGGGAAGAGCTTAAAGAAATTGATAATGTCGTAACTGGAAGTAGGGAAAAACACTCTTTCGGAGGTGACGATTGGTGTATATTGGAAGTCAATGACAAAATAACTACCATTTCTAACGGCTTCGATGAATTTGAATCCATTGAGATTGAAACAAAGGAGATTGTAAACCTCTTAGAAGGTTGGTGTGATTTTTTAGTCAAGTATGAGAATGGAGAGATACCGGGCATTATCCCTGAAAACAGGAAAGATGAATGGATTATAGTACCTAAAACAAACAAAGATGAATAAGCCAGCAACAATTTGCTTTGCTTTTACTTTTTTTATATTAGGCAGTTACGCGCAGTTAGACTCTGTAATGCAATTAATAGATACGAGAATGGATGAATTTGAGGAGTGTATAAATAAATATGGGGTTACAGATACTTCCGAATTCTGCATGGAGCCGTTAGACTTTATTCGTGATTTGGATGATAGGGAGCGAAAATATGCATCTGCCAAATTCAAACGAATATATAAGGATTATGAATATGGCGTTATCCAGGAGCACTTTAAGGGTTATTTGAGGAACGAATTGTTGAAGCCCTAGGGACATCGTACGAGACTTTTCATGAGCAACTCTTTAGGTCCATGCTCATTGTTTCCAAGGGTGATGTAAATGTTATAAAGGACATAGTGCATAGTGATTTTTACGGCGACCCCAGAGAAGTTATTATGAAAGCCGAATTTATAACCTCAGACCCGAATAACTTTGAGGAGGAATTAAAGCCAGTATTTTATACGCTGCAATTCTGGTAATGGCATACTTTGGCTATCCAAGTCTTTCATTTGCTCAGGATACTTTAAGGATTAAAGTCATTACAAGAGATTCTTTGGAAGGACTATTTCCAAATATTCCTCCCCGCTGGTGCAAGTCTTAGCGGCATGGGCATGCAGCATAGCAGACTTGTGATGTTAAAACTCACCTCCACTCCCAACTTGCTATCATACCCTCAATATCCTTTTTTACAAAGTTGATAACGGGCTTAAGAGAATCTACATTAGGGTGTGCCTTAAAATATAACGAACCGCGTACAAAGTGTTTGGAGCTGTCGGTTAAATAGAATTGATAAGAAGATGCCACATCACCGCCAACAGCACTCATAAGGCCGTAAACATCTTTTTCAGGGTTGGTTAGTGTAAAGTCATCAATGAAATCGGCCTTTACGCTATGCTCAAACTTCATACGATGGTAATCTTCCGTTAAATCATCTAACTTGTTGCTTTGCAAAGGTTTATAACTCATATGAACGATGCCGTTTAAATCATCGTAGTGCATATTCAACCAGCACGGATGGTCGGGAGGTTCGTCAAAAAATAAGGTATCGCGCTCTATTCTTGCATAATCAGGATATTGAAAGGTGAAATCGCACTGCGAGTAATTGAGTTGGACAACTTTCTCTGCCTTTGGCAGATCAATTTTAAAATACCCTTTGGGTTTTGGAGTGTAGTTGAGTTTACAACCTGTTAAAGAAAGAGCAAAGCACAGTAGAAGGAATAGCTTACAATTTGAAACTTGAATTTTATTTGAGATTTGAGATTTGAGATTTGAGATTTTCCCCGTCATTGTTGAATGTCAACTTTTATCTTTTTAAGCCTTTTTTTATCTGCCTCCAATACGGTAAATGTAAACGGGTGAAAATGCACCTGGTTAGTTACCGCAGGTATTCTTCCGGCAAGTTCCAGAATAAGTCCGGCCAGTGAATCAGATTCTCCCTTAGCGTCATCAAACTGATTAAAATCAACATCAAGGATCTTACACATATCAAAGAGCGAAGTTTTACCCTCAAAAACGTAGGAATTCTCTGAAAGTTGCTCGTATTCTGCATCGGTTCGTACATGGTCAAATTCATCTTTTATATCGCCGATGATCTCTTCCAGCACATCTTCCAGCGTAATAATTCCGGCGGTTCCGCCATACTCGTCAACAGCAACGGCTATATGCGTTCTATTGGTTTGGAACTCGCTTAACAGATCATCGATCTTTTTCGTTTCCGGTACAAAATAAGCGTTGCGCTGCAAGTTTAACCAATTAAAGTTATTGGCCTCATTGAGATGAGCTAACAGGTCTTTGGCATAGATCACTCCTTTAATATTATCTAAGTCTTCTTCAAATACCGGAAAGCGCGAATAGCCACTTTCACGAACAATTTGCAGCAGATCGTGAAAATGCAGAGCTGAATTAATTCCAACCACATCGGGCCTTACCGTCATTACGTCCTTAATGGAAATATCGCCAAATTGCACAATGCTTTTGAGCATTTGTACGTCTTCATCGCTGGTTTTTTCATCGGCTGTAATATCAATGGCCATGTTCAGTTCTTCGGCAGAAAGTCCGGCTGATCGTTTTTCAATGCGTTTTTCAATAACCTGGGTCGATTTCACCAACCAATCGCTTATGGGTTTAAACAAAGTACGCATTATAAGCAATGGCCCGGCCATGGTGGATGCCAGGCTTCTTTGCCTTATAGTGGCATATACCTTAGGCAAAACCTCGCCAAAAAGAACTAACAAAAAAGTTATAAGAATGGGATCTATAGCTACCTTCCAAAGGGCACTCAGGCCCTCCATGTTTATATGCTTTTTAAGCAGGTAAAAAAGCGTCATTATTATACCTACATTAAACAAATTGTTGGCTATAAGTATGGTTGACAGCAGGTAGCGAGGCCTGGATAACAGATCGTATATACGCCGCTCCTTTTTATCCGATGAGTTTTGAAACTCTTCCCTGTCTTCATTTTTAAAGGAAAAGAAAGCTATTTCAGAGCCTGAAACCAGAGCAGATGCAATCATTAGTAAAGCAACGATTGCCAAAAGCACTATACTTTCAGAGTCAAGCGGTGTTAACCAAAAAGCAAACAGGGGAATTATGTGTTGTTTTGTCCGTTCGGGTTCGGAATTATCGTCTTCCAATTCAGTTGGTTAAATGTTAAAACGGCAGATCATCGTCGTAAGCAGGTTCTTCTGCATCTTTTGAAGCATCATTGCTGTTTTCATCTTGCTTTGCCGGCTCAGTTGCCGGAGTAGTACTGGCACTAGCAGCTTCTGTACTGGTTGAAGAACCGGAAGATGAATCGCTTCTGCTTCCAAGCATCGACAAATTGAGTACTTCTATTTCCGTAATATATTTTTTATTTCCTTCCCTGTCGTCGTAACTGCGGGTTCTGAGTTTACCTTCAATATACACCGGATCTCCTTTCTTTAAATATTGTTCCACTATCTCTGCCAATCTTCTCCAAACCACAATGTTGTGCCATTCGGTATGGTCAACCCGCTGCCCGTTACGGTCGGTGTAGCTCTCGCCTGTTGCCAGTGGAAATGATCCTTTCTTAGTCCCGCTTTCAAAATTCACAATATCCGGATCTTTCCCCAGTCGCCCAATTAATATTACCTTGTTTACGTCTCTCATATTATATTATTTCTTTGGGTTACCTAAGATAGAGAATAATTTGATAAAAAATCCCTTATCATCTTTGGAAACGGATATTGACCCAGTGCGGCAAAATTTACCCATTGTCTTCCTTCTCCTTTTCGTTTGGTAGAAACCGTAATTTCAACAAACTGACCGTGAATAGTTTGGTGGGTTAAATGTTGCCTGTAACCATTGTATGTTCCTTTAACAGTGCGTTTTGGAGGCAGAATATCTAACTCACCTGCCCGCAATAATGTATCAACTACCGATAAGTTCCCTTTGGTTTCTATCATCGGAAATTGAAACAGATTTTTCCAAACATCCTGATTTTTACGCTCTTCCAGCAAAATTTCGTTATTGTTTCTCAGAACTAAAAAATTGAAATACCGGTGAAGTCTTTCGGGCCTCTTATACTTGTTTGGGAATGAGGCTACTTTATCATTTATAAAAGCAAAACAGCCAGAACTCATAAGGCAATTATTACAATCGGGTTTGGGCGTGCACACTTTAGAGCCAAAATCCATAAGGGCCTGATTAAACTTTCCGGCATCCTCTCCGGCAATAAGTTTATCGCCTGTTTTTTGGATACTTTTCTTTGTTTTGGCTGATTGAATATCTCCGTAAATTCCAAAAAACCTGCTTAACAATCGGGTAACGTTACCGTCAATGGCAGCTTTGGGTTCTCCGAATGCAAAGCTGGAAACAGCGGCGGCGGTATAGGGTCCTATTCCCTTAAGCTTCAACAGTTTATGGTAAGTTCTTGGAAATTGACCATCGAGATTATAACTGATGTGTTTGGCCGTTTTGTGCATATTTCGGGCGCGGTTGTAGTATCCCAAACCTTCCCAAAGCTTAATAACAGCGGAAAGAGGAGCTTCGGCAAGATCAGCCAAGGTGGGGTAGGCCTCTTTAAATTTCAGGAAATACGGACTTCCCTGCTCAACCCTTGTCTGTTGCATTATTATTTCGGAAAGCCAAATGGTATAGGCATCATTATATTTTTTCCATGGAAGAAAACGTTCGTTTTTCGAATGCCATTTCAAAAGTTTTTGATTAAATTCTGCCTTCATTATCAATAAAATAGAAAAATTAATTTTCCTTATTTGTTTTATTAAGTGCCAAAGTTTACGATATTTGCGCCCCCTGGGAGAGGGAAACCCAAAACACTTAATTAGTTCATAAACATAATCATATACTAAAAGTATGAGAAAAGCAGATTTAGTAGCTCAAATTGTGCAAAAAACAGGAGTTCCCAAGGTAGATGTTATTGTAACTGTTGAGCAGATGTTTAAAGAGATAAAAGACTCTTTAGAAAGTGGCGAAAATGTTTACGTCCGTGGTTTTGGTTCTTTTGTAGTTAAAAAACGGGCAAAAAAGATCGGTAGAAACATTAAAAAGAATATCGCCATAGAAATTCCTGAACATTATATACCGGCGTTTAAACCGGCAAAGGAATTTGTAAACAGAGTGAAAAAAGCCACTGCCAAAGTTGAAGGTTAACGGGAATAAAGCAGCTCAGGGCATTATTGTGCTCGTGGGCTTAAGCTTAGTATGCGTTCTTTATTTTTTTGGAAAAACAGTTCCGCCAAAAACTGCCATTGCGGCTGAAGAAACGGAAGGGCATGAAAACCATGATCATGCCGTACTGGATGTAGCAGTATTGGTTGAAAATGCGTTATCGGCCTTATCGCCCAAAGACAGAAAGCGGATTGCAGATGCCGGGAAGGGTGAAACCGAGCATATTTGGGAAGAGTTTGGCAGACATGATATTGCCGCCGACCTGAAATGGAAAAAAGCCCAAACCGCTAATACCTTTGAGGCATACAACCATGCAGGCGATGGATACATTAAGGCTGTAACCCATAACGCCGACAGCACTTTTACGGCATTTTATGCCGAAGGTGCCATTAAAGCTTATGAGAAGGCGTTAGAATTAAAGGATGATGAAACCGTTAAACTGAAATTGGCAAAGAGCTTGTTAGACCTTAAAGGTGAAACTATGAAAGGGGTGTTGCTTTTAAGAGAAATTGCCGAAGCAAACCCACAGCAACTTCAGGCTCAGTATGAGCTTGGACTACTTTCCATGCAAAGCGGTCAGTGGCAAAAAGCCGTTGAGCGGTTTGAGAATACCGTAAAAATTTCACCTGACTTTGTGCAGGGTTACATGTATCTTGCAGAGTGTCAATTGCAACTTGGGAACGAAGAAGCGGCTGTTTTGGTTCTTAAGAAGGGAAAAGAAAAAATTAACGATCCGGCAATTAGAAAAGCACTGGATGAAGTATTAAACAAAATTTTAAAAAATTAAAATAATTTTAAATGCCTTGTGGTAAAAAAAGAAAAAGACATAAGATAGCCACTCATAAGCGTAAAAAACGGCTACGAAAAAACAGACATAAAAAGAAGAAATAAGTGGCCCGAGCCGCTTATGCTTCATTAATTAACAAGACGAGAATAATTATATGAGCAAGGAGTTAATAATTCATACAACTCCTGCAGGTGTGGACATTGGATTACTTGAAGACAAAAAACTCGTTGAGTTTCATAGAGAAACTGCCGCTAACAAATTTGTTGTTGGCGATATTTATTTAGCAAGAGTAAAAAAAGTTGTACCAAGCCTTAATGCAGCATTTATTAATGTTGGCTATAAAAAAGATGGCTTTATACACTATACTGATCTCGGACCGCAGTTAAGATCATTACTTAAATTTACACGCGGTGGTCATTCTGGAAGACTCAACACACATCTGCTCGGGAGTTTTAAAAGAGAGCCTGATATCATTAAAACAGGCAAAATAGACAGTGTGCTGTCTAAAAAAGACCTGATTTTGGTTCAGGTTGTAAAAGAACCTATTTCATCTAAAGGACCACGGCTTACAAGTGAAGTAAGCATACCGGGTCGCACTATGGTTTTAGTACCCTTTAGCGATATTGTGGGCGTATCGCGCAAAATTGCCGATGCCAAAGAAAGGCAACGGCTTAAAAGACTTATTTCCAGTATTAAGCCTGATGGCTTTGGAGTAATTGTAAGAACCAATGCCACAACCAAAGGAGTAGCGTATTTACATAAAGAGATAAAAGAACTGGAAGAGAACTGGAAAGAGATGTTTCAGAAGCTTAAAAGAGCACAGACACCTTTTAAAGTGCATGGTGAAAAAAGTATGACGGCTACTTTACTGCGCGACTATGTGGATGATGAACTTGGAAAGATAGTAGTTGACAATCCGAATATGGCTACAGACATAAAGCATTATTTGGAAGATGTGGCCCCGGAGAAGAAAAACATAATCAGCTACCACAATGGCGACAAACCTATTTTTAGCCGTTTTGATATCACAAAGCAGATTAAATCGGCATTTGGGCGCGAGGTTAAAATGGACAGCGGGGCATATTTAGTTGTAGAGCATACCGAAGCTATGCATGTAATTGATGTGAATAGCGGAAATAAATTCAGTTCCAGTGCCGACCAGGATGCTATGGCACTGCAGGTAAATTTAGAGGCTGCCGAAGAAATTGCCCGGCAATGCAGGCTTCGCGATTTGGGCGGGATAATCATTATCGATTTTATTGATATGCGTAATCCTGAATACAAAAGGCAACTGGTAAAACAAATGCGTGCATTTATGGCCAAGGATAAGGCAAAGCACCTTATACTTAACCTAAGCCGTTTTGGCCTAATGCAAATTACCAGGCAGCGAACCAGGCCCGAAATAGATATAAAAACGGCTGAGTTATGCCCTACATGCCGTGGAACCGGAAAAACAGCCTCCACATTATTGCTTGCCGATGAAATTGAAGGAGGAATTAAAGCTTTGGTTGATGCAAAAATTAAAGGTACTTACATCATTGAAGCTAATCCCATTGTTTCGGGTTATTTAAGAAAAGGATTATTTAAAAGCCCGCGAATGAAATGGTGGAGAAAGTATAATCATTGGATAAAAGTGAAGGAAAATGAAAACCTTCCTTTAACGGAATTCAGGTTTTTAGATAAAAACGGAAAGGAAATAACAACTTAAAAAACTGCCGCGGTAAATTTGTCGCGGCTTTTTTAATTATGCGCACACTAATCATCTTATTTATTGCACTGTCGGTGGTTTCCTGTAAAAAGAAATCAAAACTTCCGGCATACGGAACCGTTAACATTCCTTATGAATTTATTGACCAGGAAGGAAGAAATGTAAATGCCAAAACCTGGGAGAATAAGGTTTATGTGGCCGACTTTTTCTTTACGCATTGCCCTTCAATTTGTGTAAAAATGAGTGAGCAAATGCTTCGGGTACAGGAGGCATACAAAAATGAAGATGACCTTAAACTCGTATCTTTTTCCATTGATGTGGAACGCGACAGTATTCCTCGTTTAAAATGGTATGCCGATAAAGTAGGTGTTGACCCTAACAGATGGATAATGTTGCGTGGAAACCAGGCCGATGTCGATTCAACCTCTGCACGAATGAAGGTGTTTCAGCAAGCTGATAAAAGTGCCCCGGGAGGCTTTAACCACGCCGGTTACTTCATATTGGTTGATAAAACCGGCACATTCCGTGGTTTTTACAACGGTACCGATTCAGTTGAGGTAGATAAGCTTATTAAAGACCTAAAGCCACTTCTGTAAATTTTGAAGGCTGTGCCTACTTTGTACATTCTTGCAACCTTATTTACGGTTGTAATTTTTTCTTCCTGCACAAATTCAAAATCTAAAGGAAGAATAGCCTATGAAAAACATTGTGGCAATTGCCACATGACAAACGGCTCCGGATTTAGCCAGCTGGTTCCCTCTATCAGAGATTCGGAATATTTTACATCACGATCGGAAGAACTACCCTGCTTAATAAGAAATGGTATAAAGGCAGAGTTTGAAATGCCCGGCCATACTGATATATCGGCTGTAGATATAGTGAATATCATAAACTTTGTTCGTCGCGACTGGCATAATAATTCTGCTACTACATCACTAACAGAAGTAAATAATCAATTAAACGACTGTAACTAAATCGGGTTTAAGGAAGTCTTATTATCATAACAAAACAACTTAGCGTAATGAATAAGATCCAAACTATCTCCTTACTCGGATTATTATTTCTTATTCCGGGTTTCACCTTTGCCCAATGGGGTTGGGGTGGTTTAAAAGGCAATGGCAATGTAATTGGCGATGAGCGGAATGTAGCCGATTTTAACAGAATAAAGGTTTCTGAAGGCCTTACCGTCGTTTTCACTCAGGCCGATAATTACAGCGTAGAGGTTGTGGCCGATGAGAATTTGATAGAAAAGATTGCCACCGAAGTGCACGGTGATGTTTTAAAAGTCTATGTCGAAGGCCGTAAAGGAATTCGCAGGGCAAAATCAAAAAAGATATTGGTTAGCGCGCCTTACTTAAAAGGTGTTTCTGCATCTTCCGGAGCCGATTTTATAGCCAAAAATATAGTTGATGGCGATGAAATAAATATTAGTGTGAGCAGCGGAGCCGATGTGAAAATGAAGGTTGATTATAATAAACTTTCATGCTCGGTTTCAAGCGGAGCAGATGCATACTTAAGCGGCAATGCGGGCAGCACAAAACTATCGTCTTCCAGTGGTGCCGACATCAACGCCAAAGGCTTAATGGCCGGCAACGTTAATGCAAGTGCTTCAAGCGGGGCGGGTATTAGCGTTTCGGTAAGTAATTCAATTTATGCATCGGCTTCAAGTGGTGGTGATATTGATTATTACGGGAATCCGTCTGATGTAGATAAGTCCGAATCCAGCGGCGGCGATGTGAGCCGGCGTAAGTAATTGCTGTTTTAAGGCAGGGCATTATTAATTCCGGATGATTTGCCCGTTGATTAAGCAGCTGAAATAGTGGTTGAATTCCTCGTGGAACTTCAGTAGTATCTTTACGGTACTACCAGGAACCATGGGGAATTTTTTTGTAGTATCGTTATTTAGCCTGGCGCATTATTTGAGTATGTTCGATTGAAAGCTTTAAAAATTGATAAGAGTACTATCTATATTATTGTTATTACTTGCAACAGGAATAGGAGCTTTTGCTCAGGAAGAAGGCTATGCTCAGTCAGACGGTGTGAAGATCTATTACCAAACTTTTGGTAAAGGAAAACCGCTTTTGCTCATTAACGGAGGCCCGGGTTTCCCGAGTACAAACTTCGATTACTTAGCCCATAAATTGGCTGAGAAACGTAAAGTGATCATTTTTGATCAAAGAGGTACGGGCAAATCTAAACTACCTTATTTAAACCGTGGTTCGGTAAACATGAGCCTTATGGTTGATGATATTGAAAGCCTTCGTCAACACCTGAAGATTAAAAAGTGGGATGTTTACGGGCATTCCTTTGGTGGTGTTTTGGCTATGTTTTATGCAAAAGAACATGAAAATAGAATTGACCGCCTGATCTTATCCTCATCGGGCGGAATTGATATCGACTTTATAGGGCCAATGCCAGCTAATATTCAATCAAGATTAAGCGCGGAGGATATTGTTAAGTTAGGGAAACTGAATCAGGAGTTTGAAGCGGAGAAAGATAATGTTGACATTCACAATCGGCGATTTAAAGTAATTGCTCATGCTTATGTGTATTGGAAAAACAACATTCCTTTTGCACAGGAAATGTTAACAAAAGGCAATGTGTTTGTACACCGGGTAAACTCATTGGTTTGGATGAGCCTTCGTAAAGGGCCGTACGACCTTAAACCCGATTTGGCAGATTTTGCCCGTGAAACACTTATCATTCACGGCAGGCAGGATGTAATAGGAGAATCGGTTCCTTTGGAAATTCATGCGGTGCTGCCAAATTCCCGTTTGGAATGGATTAACCAGGCCAGTCATTACCTGTGGTTAGATCAACCGGATATTTATTTTAATCTTATTGATGAGTTTCTAAACTAACAGGCATGAAAATATTAACTGCGGCACTAATTGCTTTTCTTCTTACTTTTCTCAGCTGCAGTGATGATGACGGGTCAAACAGTTGCAAGGGAGATCCTAAGGAAGATTGTTTTTGTCCTGCTGTTGTTGATCCCGTATGCGGTTGCGATGGAGTAACTTATGGCAATTCCTGTGAAGCTGCCTGCGCAGGAGTTAAGGAATATACGCCGGGAGAGTGCGAGTGATATTATTTTAATGTGAATAATGGATAACCTAAATTTGGAAGGAAAAAGCTCCGTAGGAGCTTAATATTTGTAGCCTGGGGTTTTCACCCTAGGCTACAAAGTGAAAAACGTGAGAATTTGGCCACATTTTTGACCAAAAATGATGACAAATTCGGCAATTAATCTTATACGTTATTCCCGTTATTTTAATGTTAAAAAGGTATTAACCTGAGTTATAATAATAATCATAGGTTCCCGCTGATTTCGCCCGCCAGAATGACTAGTCGGGCTGGCAAATAACCGCAAATGGCCTTTGACAACAAAAGCGTTTTGCAGAGTGCTTTTATCGGAGAAATTATCTCACTATTTTCAAGCGTTCTGAACCCGAGAAACTAACGGAACTCAGGTTATCATAAAACAAACTGGGCTAAAACCAGCAATAGTATTTCTAAACAAATGGGAGAAGAAGGTAAATGAATAAAAAGGTCAGAACCAAAAAAGCGGCCAGGGCAAGAGCGATATTAATATCTCTTTTTCGTCGAGTATCTCTAAAAACCTTATTCTTCATATTCCAACGTTCGGCCGGAGATAATTCTTTTGACTTAATCTCAATCCCTTCCCAACTGGTTGTATCATCAACCTTAAACTTTAAGTGCCTGTTACGTACACTTCGTCGGTTAGCCCGATTCTCTCTTAGTCTTTTAAAGGCATCATTTGCCATTCCACCGCCTGCCATAATTATTATTTTATATTAGAACAATATTAATGTGAAAAAAGTTCTGATACCGGTTTAACTTCCCATTAATGAAAACGATTTATCGCAGCTTTGGCAAGCCAAAGACTTTGTACACCTCGGCCTGGACCTTTGGCCTGATGTTTTGAGTAATTAAACGTTTATTGCTGGCCGTAGGATAGGTGCGGTTACTAAGGAAAATTAAAATCAGGTTATTATCCGGATCTGCCCAGGCATAAGTGCCGGTAAAACCGGTATGACCAAAAGAACTGGCCGGAGCATACTCGCTGGTCGGTCCAATCTTTCTTGTGTCTAACTCAGGTTTGTCGAAGCCAAGTGCCCGCCTGCTTTTACTATTTTGTTTTCGGGTAAAACGCTTCACGGTTTCCGGTCTGAAAAACTGAACGCCGCCATAAGTACCCTTGTTCAGAAACATTTGCATGTAAACGGCCAGATCCGAAGCATTTCCAAAAATACCCGCATGTCCGCCAACGCCACCCTGCATAGCCGCTCCCATATCATGTACATAGCCATGTACCGTTTGATTGCGCCAGTAATTATCCTTCTCGGAAGGCACAATTTGATCTGCCGGAAATTTATCCAAAGGGTTATACATAAGCGTTTTTAATCCAAGCGGCTTATAAAAGTTATCCTGAACTAGATTCTCCAAAGGACTGCTATACTTGCGTTCCAATATTTCTTTAAACAAATAATAACCCAGATCGCTATAGACGTAACGGCCCCTTGCGTTGTTGTCTTCGGCATAGATGTATGCCCGCATACTGTCCTTCTCATAGGAAGGTTTTATGTACATGTTATTGGCAATTTTATAACTGTACGTGTTGGAATATGATCGGGAATAATTACTGTTCAGTCGTTTATTCTTATCTATGGTTTTTTTGTAAAACGGGATCCAGCTTCTTAGTCCTGAGGTATGCGTTAATATCTCCGCCGGTGTCATGAAGGCTTTATTGGTGTTAGCTGCTTCCGGTAAGAGCCGGCTCAACCGGTCATTCAAACCAATTTTTCCTTCCTCATAAGCCTTCATTATAGATGGCACGCTGGCCGTGATCTTGGTTATGGATGCCAGATCGTAAATGTCGGAGTTACGAACTTTCCTCCGCTTGTTTTGCGTGTGATATCCAAAGCTCTTATGATAGATCACCTTATTGTCCTTCGTAATTAAGATCTGACAGCCCGGTGTGGCACCAATGCGTATTGCTGCGTTAGCCACAGAATCTACCTTATAAAAATTGGCCTGATCAAGGCCAATTTCATTCGGATTGGTATGTTTCAACCTTAAATTGCCTGTTAACAGCGGAATGCCACTTCCCTGTGGCAGATAGGATGCAGCTACCGGCAATTTACCGTTGGCCTGTAGCGCACCAAAAATTACCTGGGCTGCTGCTCGCTGTGCTTCTGTTGCCCGGTCGTAGCCGCAGATCAGATACTTATAATCGGCAAAATGCGCTAAACTATACGGATTGCCAAACACAGAAACCACCGTATTGCTTTGTAATGCTGACATGCGAAGAAAACTCTTAATGGGCATGGTAACGCCAAAGTTTCTACTCGGGTAGCGACTGGAGTTCACCAACCCTACCAATACCAGATTATAGCCTTTAAGCTTACTCAGCAACTGATTGAACTCGGCATCAGTAGCATTTCCACTAATGGAGAAATGCGTCATAGGTGCATAGTCGTCCAATGCCGTTTGAAAAGGCGTTCTTTTACCGTTATCAATGCCTACGGTGGCTATTCTGTAATTTCTCAGATCACGAAGAGGCAAAAGGTTGTTGTCGTTTTTAACTACTGTAATGCTCTTTTCGTAGAGACGCTGTGCGAGATACTTTGTGGCCGGCCGGTTTAAATCTTCATGTACAAAAGAAGTACCCGGATAAAAAGGCTTCTCCAAAATGCCCATCCAACGCTTTGCAGCCAAAATGCGCCGAACGCTTTCATCTATTCGCGCTTCGGTGATCTCACCGTTATTCAGGGCTTGTTTAATGCCCTCTATTGCGGTTGACACCCTCAATGGAAACAACAATACATCGTTACCTGCTTTGAGGGCTTCTACCTCCAACTTGCCCGACGGGCTATAATTTGTAGCCCCCTTCATGTTGAGTGCATCGGTGAATACCAGGCCGTCAAAACGAAGGTCTCTTCGTAAAAGGTCGGTAACTATTGGTTTTGAAACCACCGAGGGCTTGCCCGGACTTGGGTCTAAACTCGGAATGTTCAAATGGGCTACCATCATAGTGCCAAGGCGTGCTTCTATCAATCTTTTAAAAGGAAATAATTCAAGGCTGTCCAACCTTCTGCGACTATGGTTTATTTGGGGTAGGGCATAATGCGAATCGGTATCGGTATCGCCGTGGCCCGGGAAGTGTTTGGCACATGCCAGTACTCCGGCTTCGTGCAAACCACGCATATAAGCCATACCCTTGTCGGCCACATTGAACATGTTCTCTCCAAAACTCCTGTCGTTAATTACCGGATTATTCGGATTGTTGTTTACATCAACAACCGGAGCAAAATTTATATGGATTCCGAGTCGCTTACATTGTCTTCCTATCTCCTTACCCATTTCCTGAATAAGGTGATTATCGTTATGTGCTCCAAGTGTAAGTTGCCGCGGAAAGGCTACCGTACTATCTAATCGCATACTTAGGCCCCACTCACCATCAATAGCCACCATAAGGGGTGTTCGTGATGCCCTTTGCAATTCGTTGGTAATTTGCAACTGGCGCGTAGGCGACGATGTTTTTTTTGTATCGCGCAAAAACATTATTCCGCCGAGATGGTGATCTTTTATCAATCTCTTTGCGGCCTGAACCTCTGCATTACCTTTGTTGGAATACACAGCAATCATTAAAAGCTGCCCTATCTTTTCTTCCAACGTCATGGAAGCCAGTTTTCGCTCAATATCCATTTCGGCAGAACTCGTACCATCAGTTACCTGTTTGCTGCCTTCCCTTTCATCCGTTACATAAACTGGTGTATAACTCAGGTCTATGGACTCCTCATTATCTGCATCAATGCTGGCGGCACCGGCACATTGAAACATGAGAAAAGGTAGTAGTACTGCTATTTTAAACGGATAGAAGATATCGAGGCGTTTTAATCTATGTATAATATACAATTATTGTTCCTTTTGCGATCGATAAAAATAATCGGATAGGTTGAGTAGATGTTGATGTTTGTGAACATAGATACCGGATCGATGTCCGGCGGGTGAATTTGTTACATATTCACAATACTCATTCCATCGGGATTATAGACTGAGCCTTTTTCGTTGAGAAGGATGCCATGCTCTAACCAGGCTTTTAGATTCGCCAGCCAGAATGTCCAGCCGTTGCTGCAGCCCACGTAGTAGCGCATTTTGCTTTTGTCGTCGGTATCCATGTCTTTTTGATGTAGCCTGACCATAGTGTATTCACCTTCTTCCTTCAAATCAACCAATACATTAGCTATTTCAAATGTAAAGGCAAAGCGATCTCTGCCATTCGCATCCAGTACCTTTCCATGCTCGGTTATATCCCAGTTATGCCATTGCCAGGTATAGTTATCGCCCGGTAACACCCATTCATTTTCATCTTTTTTCCGCCCTTCATCATCGGTATAAACAGCCGATTTTAAAAACCAGGTTTCAATTCCCTTTTGGGTTGCCCACGCCCAATAAACCTTGTTTAATGGTGCTTTTACTTTAATTGTTCTAATAAACTGAGTCCAGTCGGTAAGATGTTTCAGTTCGTGTTTCAAACCCGAAATAAAGGAATCACGCTCCCTTGGCAATACCAAAGCCGATAGTTTTTTGAAATCTTCAGAATCAAAGTCCGGCTTCGGAAACTTTATCTCCGCATCACACTTTAATTTTACTTTGGCATCAGCCGGACTCCTTCGATTTGAACTTAATATCACAACACCTTTGTACTTCTCAATACTCTGCAACAGATATGATACTTCCTGATTAGCATAACGGTCGTGACTGTCATCCACTTCACTTCTTTTACCAAACAGGGCATCTGCTTCGTCAAAAAATAGTATCCATCCTTTGTTTTCTGCCTTGCCGAACACTGCCCCTAAGTTGGCTTCGGTCTCATTTATTGTTTTACCCTTGAGTTTTGTGAGTTTATAGTGAACTACGTTTTGCTGGAGGTACCTTCCAAGTCTTTCGGCTGTAACTGTTTTTCCGGTTCCTGCCGGACCGTGAAATAAGGTAGTAAATGATTGGTGGGTCATTCTATAAAGTTACAAAGTCCTTTTTGACAGCACTTATATTTATGGCAATTTGTATTTTTAGATTACTGTGGTAAAATTTTTAAGATCAAGACTGCCAAAGCCTAAACCCTTTAAGTATCAACCCTGGTTTTATGATGAGGAAGAGGAAGAATTTAAAGACAGGGTGGCTGATGCGGAAAAACGCTACCACGGCGAAGTGGAACAGGGCGAGGTGAAAAAGAACGTCCGCTTTAATTTTAGAGAAAGTGGGGCAAGCCCTTCATCTCCTGCAACCAAGGGGCGTAGTCCGCGTTTTGAAAGAAGGTATGAAAAAGCAAATCCGCTTCGACTTTTAGCCATTATTGCATTTCTTCTAGGCTTAGTTTGGTTTATATTTACACGGTGAATTTGGGCCTAAATACATAGGCACATGTTAGAATATATTTTGAACCACATAGGCACATGGTTTTAAAAAGCGAGTAATTATTTTGCCTATGTTACACTTGCCTTACGGCAGGAAGAAGCAACTAAAAGTTAAAAATACCTTGAGCAACATTATTCATCTTTTACCGGATAACATAGCCAACAAAATAGCTGCCGGCGAGGTGGTTATTCGTCCGGCTGCCGCTGTTAAAGAACTGCTGGAAAATGCTATTGATTCAGGGGCAACTGAAATAAAACTGTTGGTAAAAGATGGCGGAAAAAGCTTAGTGCAGGTGATAGATAATGGTTGCGGAATGAGCGATGTTGACGCCCGTATGAGCTTTGAACGCCACGCCACATCCAAAATAAAACAGATAGATGACCTGTTTGCCATACGAACGATGGGTTTTCGGGGAGAGGCTTTGGCATCCATTGCAGCAGTATCAAAAGTTGAGCTTAAAAGCCGATTACACGATGAAGAACTGGGTTGTAAAATAGTAATAGAGGGATCTGAAGTAAAAAGCCAGGAACCTTGTCAGTGTGCTGCCGGCACCAGTATTAGCGTGAAAAGCCTGTTTTATAATGTTCCTGCCCGAAGGAAATTTTTAAAGGCCGACAGCACTGAAACCAAACATATTTACGATGAGTTTGTGCGCATTAGCCTGTCGCATCCTAACATCAGATTTTCATTTTTTAATGACGACAAGGAGGTGTATTTACTGCCGGCTCAGAATTTAAGGCAGCGTATTTCGGCACTCTTTGGTAAAAAGTATAATGAGCGCCTGGTACCTGTTGGCGAAGACACCGATATTATTAAAGTAAACGGTTTTATAGGCAAGCCCGAACACGCCAAACGTACCAAAGGTGAACAATTCTTCTTTGTAAACGGACGGTTTATCCGCAGTGGCTATTTACACCATGCTGTAATGCAGGCATTTGATCCTTATATCGCCGTTAAACAACATCCGTTATATGTATTAAACCTTGAGGTTGACCCTAACAGCATTGACATTAACATACATCCAAGCAAACACGAGGTTAAGTTTGAAGATGAACGTTCGGTGTATTCCATAGTAAACGCTGCCGTTAAGCATGCATTAAATAAGTTTAATGTTACGCCTACGCTCGATTTTGATGCCGATCCGGCCTTTAACCGCCATGAGTTTTTTGCTAACCCATTGGAGAAGCGTACGGTAATTGATAATCCGGTACGCGCTAAAGGCAACAGCACTTTTATGCAGCGACATCAGGATGTGACTGGCGGACAAACACCTGAAGATTGGGAGCGTGCGTATAAGTTTAGCCCCGAAGAATTGAAGCGTTTAGAATCGATTGAAAACGCACCGAAAGAAGGTGAACTTATGGATGAAGATCTGGCCTTTAAACCGTTTCAAATTCATAATAAATATATTATTAGCCGAATTAAGCAAGGCTTTATACTTGTAGATCAGCGGCGGGCGCATCAACGTATTCTGTTTGAAACGTTTATAAACGCTTCGGAAACGGGTCACTATCCCAAACAAAAAATGTTGTTTCCGCAAAATGTAGCGGTTAGTGCGGCTGATGCCAATGTGATTAAAGAACATAAAGACAAATTTGAAACCCTCGGCTTTGAAATTGAGCCTTTCGGAAAGGACACCTTTATAGTGCATGCCACACCGTCTGATGTAAAGATTGAAGACATTCAGGCCACGGTCGATGGTCTGTTGGAATCGCTGAAGATCAACAAAACCGAAGAACAGTTAGATGAAAGGCAGCGAATGGCCCGTCAACTTGCTATTTACGGTTCTATGCGACACGGCGAACGGCTTTCTATCCGTGAAATGCAGGAGTTAATAGACCGGCTTTTCGCCTGCACCCAACCACAATATGGCATTCGAAAGGACTTTACGTTCATCACCTACGACTTTGATTCTTTGGAGAAGGCCTTTAGTATTTAAGTCTTTTTTCTCCCTGTCACTCAGCCGGACAAGCATCTAACCAATAATTAAGGCAAGAGCTGTATTTGGCTATATTCGTAACCAATAACAAAATCGATTGTCTTTACTTTTCAAGCAAACTATGATCAAATACTTTCTTTCCTTTCTCGGACTCCTTTTCTCATTGGCAGGCCAAACTCAAGTTGGCAAACAACTTTCCAGCGGGGAGATTTACAACGAGCTTAAAAAACTGGCCAACCCATATACGGTAATGTATGTGGCTGCTCACCCCGATGATGAGAACACCCGGCTCATTTCCTACCTGAGCAATTATTTGCATGTAAATACCATTTATCTTTCGTTAACTCGCGGTGGTGGCGGACAAAACCTTATTGGAACGGAAAAAGGACATTTGCTTGGTGTACTTAGAACGCAGGAATTATTGGCAGCCCGGAAAATTGACGGTGGCAAGCAATGGTTTACCCGGGCGGTGGACTTTGGCTATTCTAAATCAGTTGAAGAGACTTTACGCTTCTGGGGCAAAGATGAAGTATTGGGTGATGTGGTGTGGGCAATTAGAAAACACAGACCCGATGTGATCATTACCCGATTTGATCCGAACAGTAACCGGCGTACTCACGGACACCATACGGCCAGTGCGCAATTAGCTATGGAGGCCTTTGATCTGGCCGGGGATAAAAATGCCTATCCTGAGCAATTAAAGCATGTTGAAACATGGCAACCGGAACGTATATACTTTAATACCAGTTGGTGGTTTTACGGTAGTCGCGAAAACTTTGAAAAAGCCGATAAATCCAACATGGCCGAAATGGATGTAGGTGTGTATTACCCTGTTTTAGGCAGGAGTAACAATGAAATAGCTGCCTTAAGCCGCAGCCAGCACCGTTGCCAGGGATTTGGAAGCGCGGCCAGTAGGGGTAGCCAAATGGAATATCTGCTTCATTTAAAAGGTAGTAAGCCTGAGGATAAGAATGATATTTTGGGAGGGATTGACGGCAATAATTCTTACTCGAAGTTTAACGATGAAAAAATATCTGCATTGATTTCAAATTTCGATTTTTTAAACCCGCAAAAAACGGCTCGTTCTCTATTACATATCAAAAAAGAATTGATGAGCGAACCACTCAAAAATAAATTTTCGTTAAGAAAAATTGAGCACATTAACCGGCTTATACCTCAGGTTTTGGGCTTATATGTAGAGTCCGCTGTTTCCACACCTTTTGGTTCCAATCAAGATTCTATTTTGGTTCAAACAGAAATTATTAATAGAAGTACTGAAAAAATTAGTCTTTTAAGCGGTGAAGAAAAAAAAGAGCTTTTGCCAAATCAAAGAATTACCCTTCAGCAAAAACAACTTTTTAGCCATTCCGGTGCGGGCAGTCAATTCAATGATCCGTATTGGCTTCGTCAGCCTGTAGAAGGAGCTTGGTATCAAGTTCCTGAAACTTATGTAGTAGGAAGCCCCGACAATTTGCCACTTTGGAACAATTTAGAGTTTGAGTCAAATAAGACAAATTTCAACATTAATCCCTCTATCCAATACAAACGTGTTGAGCCCGATTATGGCGAGATTTATGAACCTTTTCGCATCGTACCTAAAGTTTCGGTTGCCTTAGATGCACCTGTTTATTTAGCAAGGGGCGGGGAAAATGTACAAGTAAATGCCACAGTAAAAGCCTATTCAAATGATGCAGCCGGGTACATTACGCTAAGTGCGCCCAAAGGGTGGGAAGTTGACGGAGAATACAAATTCAACATGGATCTGGCAGGTGAGACAGAAACCTTTTCTTTCACATTAAAGCCTAAGCGGAATGCGGAAAGTGGCTCAATAGCAGCCTATACCAGCAACAGTTATAACGAAAAATACCAGGAGCTTATCGAGATTGACTATGACCACATTCCTTCACAAATTGTATTGCAGCCTTCGGAATCCAAACTACAGGTGTTGGATATTGAAATACCGGAACTCAAGGTGGCCTACATTGAAGGTGCCGGTGATGATGTGGCAGAGAGTTTGGCCAATATTGGCATTGATGTAACGCCATTACATGTTTCAGATATAGATGTGGAATCGCTCAAACAATTTGATGCGGTGGTGTTGGGCATTCGCGCATTCAATACACAAGACGATTTAAAATATGCTACAAAGGATCTTTGGAGTTATGTTCATCAGGGTGGAAATGTGCTGGTGCAATACAATACTTCAAGAGGGCTGGGAGAAATTGCTCCTTTGCCACTAACACTGGGGCGTGATCGCATTTCAGAAGAAGATGCTGAGCTCTCCTTCATAGCACCGGAGCACAAGGCTTTAAACTATCCAAACAAAATTAGTCAGGCTGATTTCAGCAACTGGGTTCAGGAGCGCGGATTGTATTTTGCAAGTGAATGGGATGATGCTTTCCGGCCGCTTCTTCGCGGGCATGATAAAGGTGAAAATGATAAAGATGGTGCTTTGCTTGTTGCCGAATATGGCGAGGGATATTATACCTATACCGGACTTTCCTTCTTCCGTGAATTGCCTGCGGGAGTGCCAGGCGCGTATAGGCTTATTGTAAATTTGCTTTCCTTAGCTAAATAATCGGAAAATCTCGCAGCGGCACTGCGTCGCCTCGAGAAACATAACCATTAAAACAAAGCGATGCAAGAACATGAAACTTTGAACGTGGAACACGAAACCCAGGCAAACGAAAGCCCTACAATTCTGAAAAACTGGAGTAATGTTTACACCGCTCTCCTCATTGCTAACCTGATCTACATTCTTGCTTTTCTGACATTCACAAGGTTTTTTAGCTAATGCATTGGATCGACTGGACCGTTCTATTTGGCGTACTACTGTTTATAGTCGGTTATGGCGTATATAAAACCCGCAAGATTAAAACCGCCGCCGACTTTTTAATTGGCGGACGAAAAACACCGTGGTGGCTGGTAGGTGTATCTATAATGGCTACGCAAGCTTCCGCAATAACATTTCTTTCCACTCCCGGTCAAGCCTTCTCCGACGGTATGCGCTTTGTGCAGTTTTATTTTGGTTTGCCCATAGCTATGGTGCTGCTGGCCGTATTTGTACTGCCCCGTTTCTTTAAAATGAAGGTTTACACAGCTTACGAGTTTCTCGAAGGCCGATTCGGGCTGCCGACCAGAATGCTTACAGCATTTCTGTTTCTCGTGCAACGCGGACTTGCCGCCGGCATGACCATCTTCGCTCCGGCTATTATTCTTACAGCCCTGCTCGGGTGGAACCTCGGGCTTACCTGTTTGATAATAGGTGTACTCGTCATCATATATACATTAGTAGGCGGAACCGATGCCGTATCTCAAACCCAAAAGCAGCAGATGATAGTGATCATGGCCGGAATGTTCATCGCCTTCTTTTGGATATTAAAGAGTTTTCCCGCAGGATTTGGCTTAGACGATGCCCTACACTTAAGCGGACAAATGGGCAAGCTGAATGTGATCACATTCGACCTTGACCTTAATGACCGGTACAATATGTGGAGTGGTATTTTGGGCGGGACCTTTCTTTTTCTGTCCTACTTCGGTACCGATCAAAGTCAGGTACAACGTTACTTGTCCGGTAAATCACTTACCGAAGCCCGGCTGGGACTTATGTTTAACGGTCTGTTCAAGATCCCTATGCAGTTTTTTATTTTGCTGGTTGGGGTAATGGTATTTGTCTTTTTTCAATTCAACCAAAGTCCGTTGCACTTTAACCCAAATGCCCGCACAACCCTGGAATCTGGCGTGGTGCAAAGTGACTATAATAATACGGTTGCTCGTTACGATGCATTATTTGATAAACGGCAGGGAGCACTGGCTGAATGGAGAACTGCAAAAGATGCCAGGGATGCTTCGGCCATGGCAACGGCTATGGATCAGTTGAAAGAGATTGATATTAATGAAAAAGAACTCAGAACGGAAGTTAAAGAACTGGTAAGTCAAGCCAACCCCGACATTGAGAACAACGACAAAGACTATGTTTTCCTGCATTACGTGCTTAATTTCCTTCCGGTCGGACTGGTAGGCTTGTTGCTGGCGGTTATTTTTTCAGCGGCTATGAGCTCTACATCATCCGAATTAAATGCCTTGGCAACAACCACGGTTGTCGATATGTACAAGCGGCCTTTTGCTCCAAATATTTCTGACAAACACTACCTGAATGCCTCGCGGGTTTTTACTTTGCTTTGGGGTGTTTTGGCCATCATTTTCGCGCTTACAGCTTCTCTTTTTGAAAATCTTATTCAGGCGGTAAACATTCTGGGTTCGTTATTTTACGGAACTATTCTAGGTGTTTTTGCCGTGGCTTTCTTTTTTAAATGGATTAAAGGTTGGCCCACTTTTATAGCTGCTATAATAGTTGAATTAGGCGTATGTCTTATCTTCTATTTAGATAAGATCGGTGAGGTGAATATCGCCTATTTGTGGTTGAATGCAATAGGTGCCATTGGTGTAGTTATTGTTGCAGCAATAGTTCAGCGTATAACCAATGCCAAATACTAAATTAACGTGAATGATGGTTAAGCCTATTTGCTAAAGTTTAACAATCAAACCTAAAGCTTCGCGAAAACCATGAATGCACGAATTTTTCTTCCAGGACTGATGATTAGTTTCGCGGAGCGGAACCAAATTGGTACTATTAGCTTATAATTGTTTCTAAGAAATATTAGGTATAATTAGCAAATTCGTGGTTAAAACATTCCTTAAAGCATTGATGGGACAACTTATTACGAACAATACAAATTATTCCGTAAACGGAATTTCTTATTCATTATTCACGTTAAACTGAGTTCAATACTCTGGGTATTAATCCATGAAGTTTACTTTACCGGATGCAACATCATACATTGCGCCTACAATCTTTAGCTTACCTTCATCTTCTAATGCCTTAAGTACAGGACTTTGAGCTCTAACATTTTCAATAGTTAGTTGAACGTTCTTTTCTGCAACATTATTTACAAAAGCTTTATTTTTCGAACTTCTATCTTCGCCTTCTTCAGTACTCACCGCATCTACTGCCGGCATTATCTTATCCAGCATTTGCGTTAAGTTACCTAACTTGGCATGGTCACAAGCTCCTTTAACAGCTCCGCAAGAAGTATGACCCATAATAACCAGTACCTTTGCCCCGGCTAATTGCGAAGCGAACTCAAGACTTCCCAGAATATCTTCATTTACAAAGTTTCCTGCGATGCGCACATTAAAAATGTCTCCAACTCCCTGGTCAAAAACAATTTCTGTTGGTATTCTTGAGTCAATGCAACTTACCACTGATGCAATGGGGTATTGACCATTGGCTGTAGCCTTAACTTGAGCACCAAAATCACGCTGTAAAGTATTTCCGGTAACAAATCGTTTGTTTCCATCTTTTAAAGCCTGTAACGCATCATTCAATGAAATTTTGGCTTGGCTCTCGGCTGTAAATGTTTCGGTTATCATTTCGGTATTATTCGTATTTGTTTCTTGGGCAGTCTCTGTTTCCGTTTTACAGGATGTAAGACCACCAATTAAAAGTACTATTAAGAAAAGTTGAATTGTAGTTTTCATGTCGTTAAACTTTCTGCAAAAGTAAAAAGTAAAATTCATTTTTAATAGTATTACTATCATTTTTGATAGCTATTTTTACACCATGCGCACCGTTCGAATTGATTTGCCGGCAGGTTTCTATAACCGTGACCCTCAGCAAACTGAGCTTGGCAGAAAAATCTTGCAAAACAGCGCAACCCTAATTTTAGAGATGGGCTTTGAAGGATTTACCTTTAAAAAACTGGCAACGCATATTCAATCTACAGAAGCTTCTATTTACAGGTATTTTAAAAATAAGCATTTACTGCTTCTCTATTTCTATGCCTGGCATTGGGAGTGGCTACACTACAGAATAGACAGCCAAACTATTAAATCGGTTAAACCCGTGGAGAAACTATTTATGGCTGTTAAAATAATCTCTAACCCTACGGCAAATAATATTGCCACCAGTTTCATCAATGAACGCTTACTTCAGCAAATTGTAATTAATGAAGGATTTAAGGTGTACCACACTAAACTTGTGGATAGTGAAGACAAAGAAGGCCTATTTATAAATCTGAAACAATTAGTTGATAAGCTTAAAATAATCATTTTAGAAGTAGATGATACTTATGAATTCCCGCGTAGTTTGGCTACCAACATTATCGAAATGTCTTACAATCAGGCATTTTTTGCCGAACACCTGCCCGGCTTAACAGATATAGACCTTACGAACAATAATGCTATGTTGTCATTAATATGGCCATACACCAAAAAACAGTTGGGTTTAGCATGAGGTGTAGTGTTACCAAAAGGACATACAGAATAGTCCAAAATTTCGCTTCTTTTTCCTTCTATCGTTGTTAAAAAGCGAAGTTTCGGGATGTCTGCGTTTTTGCCATGATGAAAGAAAAAATAATTCTAAAATATTTGGGACTGCTTTATAAATCCATTTAGTATAAAACAAAACAACCCCGCATGTGCAGGGTTGTTTTCTTACTTTTAAAAGTACCTAACTGTAGTTAAATCAATGATATGATCAATGCGATCATACCTGATAGCAACATAGTTGTATAAATGGTTCTCGTAAGTCTGTTTTGCCTTTCTTCACCATCAAATACAGGCTCTTTTCTCTTAGACCAACTATAGTTCTCTTCTGAGAAGTTAGATTCCATAGGATGTTCACCTCTATTAATCTTGTTAAACACGGGCTTGTAAACTTTTCTAGGTTCTTTTAAACCACCAAATGGTGCCGAGCTAAATACTAAGTTATTCATATTATATTGTTTATTTTTTTTCAATTTATTTCCAACTAACTTTTCGCTAATTGGGCGGCAAAAGTATAATTCTGTTACACATTTTTACACCTAAAACTCATTTATTTTTTTTCGTCTCTCAGCTTCCTTTTATCAATGAGTTATATATTGTAAAAAATTTTTGGATTATGCAAAAAAGCTACTTTTGTCGAAAATTTGATCTTTTTTGGAATTAAGAGAAACGGGAAAAATGACATGATTTGGAAGAAGGTAAGCACAAAAAAAGCCGCGCTCTTTTATTTGAGCACGACTTAGTTTAAAAGTCGGTACATAACAAAGAATTTTCAGATCATAGATACGATAAGTGCAAGCATGCCTGCCACAAGTGAGATCAGATGAATACGGCTTGTTAGCCTCGACTGATTCTCTTCTTGTTTAATCAGATCTTCTCTACTGGTATACCAACTGTACTCTTCATCGGTATCATGTGCACTCACAGGATGTTCTCCATCAAAAAGCTGCTCAAATACCGGCTTGTAGGCACGTCTTGGTTCTCCAAATCCGCCATAAGGCGTTCTTCCAAAAACTACATTTGTCATGTTTTTAAAATTTAATAGGTTAACAATTGAATTACATGCCATAAGACGTTGTAAGTGCCATTTGGTTACATGGGTTAAGGTTAATTTTTGTTAAAAATGAAATACAGCAATGTTGGCGTGGGTACCAAAAGATAACATACATATCCACTGTAACTACCAGCCACCACCGCCACCGCCGCCGCCACCGCCGCCGGAAAAGCCACCGCCACCACTTCCGGAGCTCCAGCTTCCGCTGCTACTGCTACTTGGCGAGGTCATTCCGCTGTTTACGGGTCCGCTTACATCGCTGAAAATATCTCTGCCAAGATTTGAGGTTGAAAAATGCCCGCCTTGATACCAGGCAGGGTTGTATCTGCCTTCTTCAATAGCTTTCGCTATTATGGCACTAAACTTATCCCCCCATTGTACTTCTGCGTTCAATGCAATGGCATAAGGCAGCATTTTTTCAAAATGTTCGGGTGTTTTTTCCGGCGGATTAAGCATATTGAGACGCTTTTCTTCGGCGGTACGCAGGTACATGTCAAAACCCTCTATGTTACTCCAGTGTTTTAAAGCTTTGGCACTCGGTTTTTTAATAAAGTAGAAATAAACTATGTTGGCGGCTATTAATATCAGCAGTAATGCCGAAATAAGCCAAAACTGCTTGCCTAATCCGGCCACTGATATATTGTTGATAAAGGAATAGGCTGCGGCAAATATGGTAGAGGCAAAAGAGAAGAAAAAGATGCCGGCCCAAATAAAGAAAAATATCTTTCCAAACCAGGCTCCGCAGCCATCCGTACTTATTTTGCCCTTACCGCGCCGATAGGCCGGAAAAAACAAAGAAATAACAAATAACAGCGCAACTTGTAAACCTATATACAGCACAGCCAAACCAACACGTAAGGCATTGCTCTCGGCCAAAGTCATAGGAAAGCGAATTAAAATAAGGGTGAACACAAGCACAGCCATAGAAATAATGAGACCCAGTACAAACAGACCGATGTTGTGCTTAACAAATCTTGTTTGTCCTATTGCATTTTTTAAGGATGTTTTATAGGCAGTGTACGCACCCCTTATCTTGCTGTGATTTTTTTGGGCGAGTTCTATTTTACTGCCAGATGAAAACAACCTGTTAAGAATCGTTTTTTCTTCGGTGCTCAACACACTCTTATCGGTTAAATCCTGCTTTACCAGAAAAGTTTTTTCTTTACTTACAAGGTTTTTCAATTTGCTTCCAACTTTTCCGGGAATAATGTCTTCCAAGAGTTCGCCAGCCTCGGAAGTGTTGGATTTTTCAATACGCAGGGCTCCTTTAACGGCCAGATTAACAATGGAAGAAGTGAAAGCCCGGCGGTCAACAAAGCGTTTTTGAATGTAGCGTAATTGCGCCGGTGACATGTTTTCGGGCGAATTGAACCGGGGAATAACCGTTGGCTTGGGCGGATCAACGCCAAACTGCCTCCAGGTAAAGAAAAAGAAACCCAATAGACCCAATAAGCCTGATATAGCCAAAGGCAATGCCCATGGGGTGGTTTTTCGCTCATCCATAGGCGGTGGTTCGCTCGCTTTTTGTACGGCAGCAGGCGGTTTTTCTACTACTCCCGGTGTAAAACCAACGGCAACGGTAAGGCCTTCTCTGCGGGCCAGTGGTTTTTTTGTTTCGAAATAAACTTCATTGCCTTTTAAGCTCCGAGAACAGTTTTTAGCTGCCGAACCAAACTTACCCGTGTAGCAGGCAGACTTTATGTGTTCAACACCTTCCGGAAGCGTTATTGATGCACTAGCTTTGTCAATAGGTAATCGCCAGTTTGAGCCGGTTACATTCCAGTATATCTCATCAACATCATTATAGTAACCAAGTTGCCAATGGTAGTTATACTTTATGGTATAGGTATATTCCCCACGCCTTAAAAAAACATCTGCTTTGCCTATTCTGATTATCTTTTCATCTCCTGAGTTGATAATGGCATATTTCTCCGGCCTGCCGTTTTTTAAAACTCCTTCAATGCTAAAAGATTGTTGGAATCGGTTACCAATAGAATCAACACGAACAGTTGGCAGTGACCTTTCAATACCTCTTTTAATCTCGTCTCCTCTGGCAAATACCGTTATAGTTTCGGTAACAAGCGTGTTGCCATCCAACTGCACTTCAATATCAGAATGAAAGGATGTTATTCGCTCTTTTTGGCCAAATACAGTTAGGTTAACTGCAAAACAAAGGAGTATGAGAAAAAATTTTCTCATCTGCTTTAAAAAGAAACGTTTGGTCTTTCTCTTTCGGCAGCACTATCCAACTCAAAGAATTCGCCTTTGCCGAATTTGAACATACCGGCAACTATATTGCTCGGGAAACTTTCAATAGCCACATTGTTATCTCTGACAGTGCCGTTGTAGTAGCGACGTGCCATTTCAATATCTCCTTCTATTTTACTTAACTCACTTTGAAGTTGCAAAAAGTTTTCGTTAGCCTTTAGTTCGGGATAATTTTCAGCTACCGCATATATATTAATCAAAGCAGATTGAAGGTTTTGTTCTGCCATAGCCTGTTCAGCTACCGTATCTGCCTTCATGGCCCGGCTACGGGCATTGGTTACGTTTTCAAAAGTTTCTTTTTCGTGTTTGGCGTACCCTTTAACGGTTTCAACAAGGTTTGGAATGAGATCGTATCGCTTTTTAAGCTGAACGTCAACACCACTCCAGGCTTCCTGCATAAGATTTTTAAGCTTTACCAGTTTGTTGTAGATGCCAACACCATAAAGGACTGCCAGTATAAACAAACCGATTAAAGCGAGAAATATTACTCCTATAATTGCCATATTATTTGGTTTTACTGATCTTAAAAGTAGTGATAATCTGCATTCATTAGAACAGTGAATCGCTTCATTAGTTCACATTTCCTAATAAAAGTTAGTGATTTTAGTAAAGATTGTTGAGAATTTCCTCATCAACCAGATTAGGAAGAGTCACTTTCAAGTTTTCATTTTGCTCCATTGCCCGTTCAATTGCAGATATGGCACCTTCATTCCTTGCCCAGCTACGCCGGGCAATTCCGTTGTTTACATCCCAATGCAGCATGGATTTTAAACGGCGTTCAGCATCAGTACTACCATCTAACAACATTCCAAAGCCACCGTTTATTACTTCACCCCAGCCTACACCACCCCCGTTATGCAGACTTACCCAGGTGGCCCCTCTAAACGCATCGCCAAGAAAGTTTTGTACAGCCATGTCTGCCGTAAAGGCACTACCATCGTAAATGTTGCTTGTTTCGCGGTAGGGAGAGTCTGTCCCACTTACATCGTGGTGGTCACGCCCCAGCACTACCGGACCTATTTCATCTGCACTAACCGCATTATTGAAAGCTTCGGCGATTTTTATTCTGCCCTCAGCATCGGCATATAGAATACGTGCTTGGGAGCCTACAACCAGCTTGTTTTCCTGTGCTCCTTTAATCCATTTAATGTTGTCTGCTAACTGTTGTCGTATGTCGTCAGGAGCCTTTTGCAACATATCTGAAAGAACGGTTTGAGCTATTTCATCAGTTTTTTGCAGGTCTTCCGGTTTACCTGAAGTACAAACCCATCGGAATGGTCCAAAGCCGTAATCGAAGCACATTGGGCCCATAATATCCTGTACATAGCTCGGGTATTTGAATTCATTACCTTTCATAACATCCGCCCCGGCCCTACTGGCTTCCAGAAGAAAGGCGTTTCCATAATCGAAGAAATACATGCCATTTTCGGCCAGTTTGTTGATGGCATTTACCTGTCGCCTTAACGAATTTTCAACCTTTGTTTTAAAGGCTTTGGGATCATTCACCATCATGGAATTGGCTTCTTCGTAGCTTAACCCAGCCGGATAATAACCACCGGCCCACGGATTGTGGAGGCTGGTTTGGTCGCTGCCCAGGTCAACGTTTATATTGCGTTCAGCAAACCTTTCCCACAAGTCAACGATGTTACCGATGTAGGCAAATGATTTAACCGTGCCTCGCTCCTTACATATAAGTGCTTTATTTATCACTTCATCTACATCCTCGATCAATTCGTCAACCCATCCCTGCTCATGTCTTTTATGTGCTGCTTTCGGGTTTATCTCGGCCGTAATACTTACTACTTCTGCTATGTTAGCTGCTTTTGGCTGGGCACCACTCATACCACCGAGACCAGAGGTGATAAGTAGTTTTAACCTCACTCTGTCCCTATTTCGACCCCCCTCGGTCCCCCCTTGAAAGGGGGGAAGGCTGGAAGAAATCAAGGTGTTTTGTCGTTTTCGGACGGCGTTTAATATGGTTATTGTAGTTCCATGTACTATGCCCTGCGGACCAATGTACATGTAGCTTCCGGCCGTCATTTGCCCATATTGTGTTACACCAAGCGCGTTGAATTTCTCCCAGTCATCGGGTTTAGAGTAGTTGGGTATCATCATACCATTTGTCACCACCACTCTCGGAGCGTCATGGTGACTTGGAAATAAACCGAGCGGATGGCCGCTGTACATCACCAGGGTTTGATCATCGGTCATAGTGGCCAAATACTGCATGGTTAAGGTGTACTGCGCCCAATTCTGAAAGACAGCACCATTTCCGCCGTAAGTGATTAATTCATAAGGATGCTGAGCGACTTTCGGATCCAGATTATTCTGTATCATAAGCATAATGGCCTTTGACTGAAGACTTTTGCCCGGATATTCTTCTATCGGCCTGGCATACATCTCATATTTCGGCATGAAGCGATACATATAAATTCGACCGTATTCCTTTAGCTCAGCCGCAAACTCTTTGGCCAAAACTTCATGCTGTTCTTTTGGGAAGTAACGCAAGGCATTCTTAATGGCCAGTTTTTTTTCTTCTGTATTAAGGATATCCTTTCTTTTGGGAGCTCTATTGATATCCTCGCTAAGGTTTGGATACGATGGAAGCTCCTGATTGAACCCTTTTAGTATTTGGTTTTGGAAAGAATTCATTTAGATGATATTATGCCATTACAATAGACTTAATTCCACAGCTCTGTTAAATGCAGCCTTTAATCCTGCACGAATATCCTCATCTACTTCTCGCACATTGAATTCTTTAAGGGCTGCTTCGGTAGTGCCGCCACGTGAAGCCACCTTTGCTATCCATTCGGCACAGGTTAAGTCTTTTTTGTTATGAAGATCAATCGCTCCAAAGAAAGTCTGCCAAACTAATAATTCTGCTTCCGATTCTTTTAAACCAAGTTCTTTGGCCGCTTCAATCATGCTATTCATAAAATAAAACACGTAAGCAGGTCCGCTACCGGATACAGCCGTTGATACATCAATAAAGCGCTCATCATCAAAATATACGGATTTGCCGGTGGTGTTCAACAGATTCTGTACCATAACCAACTCAATTCTGGATACATCTGCGGCTGCCGTATAGGCCGTCATTCCCAACCCTATTTGTGCCGGTAAATTTGGCATGGCTCGCACGATTTTAGGTGCGTTAAGCTCCTTTCTTATGGTTTTAATTTTAATACCCGCCATTATTGATAGTATAAGCTGATCAGGAGAAATAAATGGCTTAATGTTTTCAAACATATTTTGGGCATCTTGCGGTTTAACTGCTAACACTAACAGATCAGCCCTACCTGTATGAGTATCCGGTTTGTGAATTACATTTTTAAACCCTTCCTGATGCAAAATTTCGGCTTTTTCCCGGCTCCTTTCCAAGATCACCAATTGTTCATCGCTAATAATTTTGGCAGAAAGAAAACTTTGGGCGTAGGTTTTTCCCATATTTCCACCTCCAACAATAAGAATTTTCATAGTTCTGTCTCTTACTTGAACAAGATTAATCATTATCTCAACCAAATCCCAATGGGCGGGCAATTCGTAAATTTGTACCTGCATGCAAGAAGTTCAACCATACGTTTCAAAAAATAAAATTCGCATCGTTACGGCAGCTTCGCTCTTCGACGGGCATGATGTGGCTATTAATATTATGCGCCGTATAATGCAAAGCAGCGGTGCCGAGATCATACACCTTGGGCACAACCGCAGTGTGGAAGAGATTGTGCATTGCGCCATTCAGGAAGATGCCCAGGCCATTGCCATTACCAGTTATCAAGGTGGCCATATGGAGTACTTTAAGTATATGTATGATCTTTTGCAAGAAAAGGGAAGCGGACACATAAAACTTTTTGGCGGTGGCGGAGGTGTAATTCTTCCTGAGGAGATTAAAGAACTGCATGAATATGGTATTGCCCGTATTTATTCGCCTGACGACGGAAGGGAAATGGGCTTACAGGGCATGATAAATGATGTACTAAAGCAAAGCGACTATTCACTAACGGAGCATTTGAACGGTGAATTAACGGATCTAAAAGAGAAGAACCCGGGTCATATAGCCCGAATAATTTCAGTAGTAGAAAATGAAGAGGATTTTGCGGATGAGCTGATCGCCAAACTTGGAAAAAAGGCTGAACAGGTAAAATCACCGGTGTTAGGTATTACAGGTACTGGGGGAGCCGGAAAGTCAACCACCGTTGATGAATTGATACGAAGGTTTTTAATCGATTTCAAGGATAAATCCATTGCCATTATTTCTGTTGACCCTACCAAACGTAAAACAGGCGGGGCTTTATTAGGCGACAGAATTAGAATGAACAGCATTGACAACCCCAGGGTTTATATGCGTTCGCTGGCTACACGCGGTGCCAACCTTTCCCTTTCGAAACACATTACAGATGTTATTACCATTTTGAAGGCAGCTAAATACGACTTGATAGTTTTGGAAAGCTCGGGCATCGGCCAAAGCGATAGTGAAATAACCAACTTCGCTGATGTAAGCATGTATGTAATGACTCCTGAATATGGTGCCGCCAGCCAACTGGAGAAAATAGACATGCTCGATTTTGCCGATATAGTTGTACTGAATAAGTTTGATAAGCGAGGTGGCATGGATGCGTTGCGTGATGTAAAAAAGCAATATCAACGAAATCATGGCCTATGGTCGGCTAATGTGGATGACATGCCAATATTCGGCACCATTGCATCGCAGTTCAACGACCCCGGAGTGAACAGGTTGTATGGTGCTTTGGTTCAAACACTTAACGTAAAAACTGAAGTGACCTTTGAATCCAATTTCAAACCGGAAGATGAAGTATCTGAAAAAAACTATATCATTCCGCCGGAGCGCGTTCGCTATTTAAGTGAAATAAGTGAGAACAACAGAAAGTACGATGAATGGGTTGAAGAACAGGCCACTTTAGCACAGCGGGTTTGGGCATTGAAGAAAGCATTAGAGGAGTTTGAAGCAGATTCGCATCATGAAAGAGTGATGAACAAACCTGAACTTGCCGAGAAAAGAAAAGACCTCCGTAAAAACCCAACTAAAGCAGAGTACGCTTTTTGGCAATTAGTTAAGAACAGACATTTTGAAAAAAAGAAGTTTCGAAGGCAACACAGTATTGGAAATTACATCATTGATTTTTATTGTCCGGAACTTGCTTTAGCCGTAGAAATTGACGGTGGATATAACTTGTTACCGGAACAGCGAGAAGCCGATACTGAAAAAGATGAATATCTAAAGAGAAACGGGATCAAAACAGTTCGATTTAAGAATGAAGAAGTTTTACAAAACCCTGAAGGAGTTATAACTCATTTGAAACGATTTGTTAACCCCCCTCGCTCCCCCCTTGCAAGGGGGGAAGAAAAGGCTCGTCCCCCCCTTGTAAGGGGGGAAGAAAAGGGGGATCAAAAAAGTGGGCAATTGAACGAGACCTGGAATGATCGCTTCGCACTATCTCTAATGGAGAACCAACTCTTCACTCTCCACGCCCAACTCCATCCCGATGTACGTGCTGCCCTTGAAAACTGGGACACACTAAAAGAAGCCTATAAGAACGAAGAGTATGCTTTCAAAGTTCGGGATAAAGAAATTCGTATTAAAACGCATACTGAAAGTTTGTCGGGCAGCTTAATTCCTAAGATCACATTCCCTAAATATGAAGCATGGGGAGATATTTTCAGATGGGTCGGGCAGGAGAATTTACCGGGTAGATTTCCTTATACGGCCGGAGTGTATCCTTTTAAGCGAACCGGTGAAGATCCAACCCGTCAGTTTGCCGGTGAGGGCGGGCCGGAACGCACAAATAAACGATTTCATTACTTGAGTTTAGACATGCCTGCCAAGCGGTTGAGTACTGCCTTTGATAGTGTTACGCTCTATGGCGAAGACCCTGATTTAAGGCCGGATATCTATGGTAAGATTGGTAATGCGGGTGTCAGTATCTGGAGTTTAGACGCCATGAAAAAGTTGTATTCAGGTTTTGATCTTACGAACAAGGCAACTTCGGTTTCCATGACCATCAACGGTCCGGCTGCAACCATTATGGCTTTCTTTTTAAATACGGCCATTGACCAACAATGCGAGCGGTACATTAGAGAGCATGGTTTGGAGGATGAAGTACAGACAAAAATTAAAAAATTGTTCAAAGCAGCCGGATTAGACATTCCAACCTATCAGGGATCTTTGCCGGAAGGTAATGACGGACTGGGTTTAATGCTCCTTGGAATTTCCGGAGATCAGGTACTTCCTGCTGACGTATATGAAAAGATCAAAGCAGAAACTATCAGTCAGGTTAGAGGTACTGTACAGGCCGATATTTTAAAGGAAGACCAGGCACAAAACACTTGTATTTTCAGTACGGACTTTTCGCTCAAGCTTATGGGTGATGTTCAAGAGTATTTTAACCAAAATAAGGTTCGGAATTTCTACTCTGTGAGCATAAGCGGTTATCATATTGCAGAGGCCGGTGCCAATCCTATTACTCAGTTGGCTTTTACACTAGCCAATGGCTTTACGTATGTGGAGTATTACCTAAGTCGAGGTATGAACATAGATGACTTTGCACCCAACCTGAGTTTCTTTTTCAGTAATGGAATTGATCCTGAATATGCTGTGATAGGTAGGGTTGCCCGGCGTATATGGTCTAAGGCCATGAAATATAAATACGGGGCAAACGAACGCAGCCAAAAACTGAAATACCATATTCAAACCAGCGGACGAAGCTTGCACGCTCAGGAAATTCAATTCAACGATATTAGAACCACTTTACAGGCATTGTATGCCATCTACGACAACTGCAACTCTCTTCATACCAATGCTTACGACGAAGCAATAACCACTCCAACCGAAGAAAGTGTGCGACGAGCCATGGCCATTCAACTAATTATTAATAAAGAACTGGGGTTAAATAAAAATGAAAATCCCTTACAAGGCAGTTTTATTATTGAAGAACTTACTGACCTGGTTGAAGAAGCCGTGCTTCTGGAGTTTGACCGAATTACAGAGCGTGGTGGTGTATTGGGAGCCATGGAAACCATGTATCAGCGAGGAAAAATACAGGAAGAAAGTATGTATTACGAGATGAAAAAGCATACCGGAGAATTACCGATCATTGGCGTAAATACCTTCCTGAGCTCAAAAGGTTCGCCAACATCTATACCGAGAGAGGTAATTAGATCAACCAGGGAAGAAAAAGACTACCAGATACAGGCGTTGAATGCAATGCACTCATTTAACAAGGATAAGGCCGCCGAAGAATTAAGAAAAATTCAGCTTGCAGCCATTAACAATGAAAACATTTTTACTCAGTTGATGGAGGCTGTGAAATATTGTAGTCTTGGTCAAATAACCAATGCCTTGTTTGATGTTGGAGGAAAGTATCGACGGAACATGTAAAAGTTAGATTACTATGCGATATACCTTACTTTTTATAACATTGTTTATTGCTTTCGAAGCTAAATCACAATGGAAAACGTCAGATGCTACACTTTTCCAAAAAGAGTTGAATGAGTGGTTTATGTCTGAAGAATCACCACTTTCGAAAAAGGAATTAAAGAAGTTTAAGGGACTGTCTTTCTATCCTATAGATTCAACCTACATAGTATCGGCAGTGTTTGTAAGAGCAGAAAATGCTCGTGCCTTTCAAATGAAAACTACAAGACCACGGAACGCTCCATATTTGGTATATGGTGTATTGAATTTTAAAATTAAGGGGAAGTCCTTTTCTTTAAATGTTTATGAAAGCGCTGATAAGACAAGAAAGCCTGACTATGCTGATTATTTAATTGTACCCTTTACTGATAAAACCAATAAGAAGGACACCTACAAGGGTGGAAGATATGTCGGGTTTTGGAAATCGGATATCTCTGAAAATGAATCGTTCACATTGAATTTTAACTTGGCTTATAATCCTTCTTGTGCGTATAATCCAAAGTATTCGTGCATTATACCACCACCGGAAAATCATCTTAGCCATAAAATAAAAGCAGGTGTGAAAAAATGGCATTAAGCCCGAGCTTGAATCAAACAAACCACTCCCTGAAAAAGTAAACAAGGGTTGAAAAAATGGCGAGCGGAATAATAATGCCAACTATACTGCCTATGGCATACTTGCTAAACTTTACTTTGGTCATGGCCAATATGTAATTAAGAAACGGTGACGCCCATAGAACGGTTCTCAACAAAAAGATGGTAGTTATGGGTTTATCATCCAGCTTGCTCAACATCTTTTTAATAAATGGCTTTTTGATATCTGCTACCGCTTTTCCACCAACCCGTCGTACTACAACAAAGTTGGTGAGCATGGCTACTATCAATCCTGCAAAGCCAAGTACGGTGCCTTCCACCTGTCCGTAGGTTAGTATGGCTGCCAGTACAAACAACATGGCTGATATTTGAAGAAAGCAGCCTGCCGTCATAATGGCAATAAAGGCTAAGTAGCCCCAGGGTCCGGCATTTCTTATGGCCTTGGTAATACTCTCCAAATTGAACCACTCGCCAATGGGTGTGAATTTGCCCAAAATAAAGAAGACCAGCAACATGCCCGCAACAATTAAAAGCCTATTTACCTTTCCTTTCTGCACTTTGGCAAATGTAATTCGCTTTACTGCTAACTTGCAGTCATATTTAACATTGATGCGAAAAAAAACAAGTGCTATAACCGGAGCTACGTCAGGAATAGGGTTTCAAACTGCTTTACAACTGGCCGAAATGAATTATGATACCATATTATTGTGCCGGAACGAATCAAAAGGAAGCGATGCTAAAGCAGAAATTATGAGACAAGTTCCTTCAGCAAAAGTTGATGTGGTTTTGGTTGATCTTTCTTCTCAAAAGCAGATAAGAGAAGCCGCAAAAAAAGTTAGTGAGTTGGCTCCAACGTTCGATGTATTGGTGAATAACGCCGGTATGTGGGCATCGAAAAGAGAATTGACCGAAGATGGTATAGAAATGGTGTTTGCCGTAAACCATTTGGCCTATTTTCTTTTAACGCATCTGTTATATAAAAATTTGGCAAATTCTGACGATGCGCGCATAGTCAATGTCAGCTCAGATTCACATTTTAATTCTCCGCTTTATTTGAATAATCTTGGCCTGGAAGGCATATATAATGGCCTGAAATCGTATGCACACAGTAAGCTGGCAAACGTACTTTTCACCTATGAATTTGACCGGATAAAACCACACGATCATGTAGCCATTAATGCCCTGCAACCCGGCCTGGTAAAAACCGACATCGGCTTAAAGGATACCACCTGGCTTCATGCTTTAGTTTGGAAAATTAGGCGGTCGGGAGGAGTGAGCCCGAGAGAAGGTGCAGCTACATCAGTTTATCTCGCGTCTTCTCCTGAAGCTAAAGGGCAGAGCGGCAAATACTGGGATAAATGCAAGCCCAAACCATCATCGGAACATTCTTACAAAGAGAACGATGCTAAGCAACTTTGGGAAAAGTGTGAAGATATGTGCGGGATTGAGAATTATTTTGGGTGAGTATAATACCCGATTTGCTTGTTTATACCGGTTCTACTTGAGAGATTCCTGGATAAAAAGCCCGTCCGTACCACAGCCGGGTTGTGCAACAGCCACCATTAAATTCGACATTACTATATCGAATTGCATACAGTTTTATATCTAAAAGCATATAACTGTATAGATCAATCCTTTTTGTCTGACGACAAGAAATTCGCTTTTAAACGCAAACTATGCATTAGAACTTTGTAATGAGTGCTGAAAGTGCAATAAAATCAGGCATTTTGGAAGATTTAGCATAGCACCGCTATGGTGACATACTGTCCAAAAAAGTGTGTCTATATCACAAAAAAGGTTTCCCACAATATCACTTTCTTAGTGATGATAAAATTTTTTAAAAATTAAACTAAGAAAAACATGAAGGAAACCACATTAAAGTTAAGCAACGAACAGTTAGAATTGGCCATATCTGAACACTTAAGATCAGAAAACGGTTTACACGAAGTATTTGCAATGACAGTAAACTCACTGATGCAATGTGAACGCAGCAATTTTCTATCCACTCAAGATGGTAACAAAGGCAATGGCTACAGATGTGTTACTAAACCTGGTTTGGGTAGTGCCTTGCAATTGCGCATACCCAGAGACCGTTTAGGTTTGTTTAAACCTGTGATTTACGGTTTGTTACAAGATCAGGACGAACGGATAAGACAGCTGGGCTATAGTCTTTATGGCAAAGGTTTAACCACACGTCAAATAAGCGATGTGTTAAAGCAGATATATGGTAAAAACTTTTGTAAATCAACTATATCTGAGATTTCAACAAGTTTTTATGCTAGTGTAGAAGCTTGGCGCAACCGTTGTTTAGACAGCCACTATTTGGCTGTACTTGTCGATGCTTTCTTTGTTAAAGTAAGAAGAGATGTAGTACAGACCGAAGCTTATTATATACTACTGGGTTTAAAGCAAGATTTTACTCGCGAAGTACTGGCAGTGGTAAATCTTCCAACTGAATCTGCATCGGGTTGGAAAGAGGTGTTACAAGACATTAAAAGCAGAGGGGTGGAATCGGTTAATTTGTTTGTATTTGACGATTTAACCGGATTAGATAAAGCCATAGGAAGCGAGTTTAGCACAGCCCTTCAACAAAAGTGTACACTCCATTATCAAAAGAGTTTATCACGGAAAATAAGAGTAAGCGACAGGGTTGAATTTTGCCATGGATTAAAGAAAGTCTTTGATGCCGACCAATCCATCAGTACACATCAAGCTGTAAGTAAGTTAAAGCAGTTTTTAACCCAATGGTCGGGCAAGTATAAAGCACTTGAAACACAGGCTAACAGAGATGATCTGGATGTTTACTTCACCTATTTTAACTTTGATATTAAGGTTAGAAGAATGATCTACACAACTAATTGGATTGAAAGACTGAACAAATCCTTTAGAAGAACACTAAAGATAAGAAATGCACTTCCTAAGCCGGAAGCAGCTATAAACCTTATTGGCTTTGTAGCAATGGAAATGGAAAATAAAACCTATAAATACCCGATAACCAACTTTAAATTTGACGACAAGTTCTTTAAATGGAGTATTCAAAATAGTTGAGAAAGTGAACAGTGGAAAACCTTTCGTAGAGACACACTTTTCTGGGCAGTACCTATGGTGAAGCTGAAAAATGCAGTGAAACGCTGATTTTGAAGCAATTTCAGCACGGAATAGATTTTCTAATGCATAATTTGGGTTAAAGAGCTACTCGCTTCAAGGTATAAGCAATTAAGGCTGAACTAACAGTACACAGAAAATTCAAAACTGCTCACTTATAAGCCCTAAAGATCTTCTCCAAAATCTTCATTTTTAAACCGGTGGGCATAATCTTCATAATCTTTACTATCCACCAGGGGCCGTAACCCGGCACGATCACACGTTTGCCATTGAGCATTTTTTTTATGGCGATCTCGCCTACTTTATCGGCCATAATAATTACAAGCTTAGCCTTGGAACCCTGCGCTTTTATCCGCTCCAAACCACCTTCATTGGTTACCACCGAACCCGGGCAAAGCACACTAACCGATACATTGCAATCGTCGTTTTTTAATTCTTCTCTCAGTGCCAATGAAAAGGCATAAACAAAACTTTTGGTCGCAGTGTAAACCACCTTGTATGGCAATGGTAGTGTAGCTTCCATGCTGCTTGTATTCATGACAAAAGCCCTGGGAAGTCGCTTAAGATCATTAATGAAATGAAACGTCATTTCAACCATGGCCTTATTGTTTAAGGCCATAATAGTTTGATATTCTTTTAACTCATTGCTTTCCAATAACCCCGAATTTCCGAAGCCGGCATTATTGATAAGCATATCAACTTTAAGGTTATTATCCTTCGTCCATCGATAAACTTTTTCGGCGGCACCATCGGTAGTCAGATCAACGCCGAAGTACTTTACATCAACGTTGAACTCATCTGAGATTTCCCTGGCTGTGGCAGGCAGATGATCATTGTCAAGAGCAACAATAATAAGGTTCTTTCTACGCATAGCTAATTCGCGGGAAATGGCCCTTCCAATACCTTCACTTCCGCCGGTTATAAGGGCGTAGTAGTTATTCAGATTGGTCAATGGCAATTTGAGAAATTTTAATTTGCAATTCAGGCACGTCTGAGATTGCCGTTTTCCATACGATCCAGATATCTACCTCAAAATAATCGTGAATAAGCTTATCTCGCATTTTGGCCATATCTGACCAAGGGATACCCTTATTTTCTTCAATAAATTCCTTTGTTAGTTTTTTAGCGGCTTCGCCTATTACCTCCAACTGCCTGATAATGGCATCTTGCGTAATATTGGATTTAAGGAAAGATTCAATTGAATGATCTTCAATGTATTTAGATATTTTGTTTAACGAACTCTGAATATGCTCAATGTACACCAAATCATCCTTCATTCCTGGAAAATAATTTGAAGATCACTGTAGATGTATTGTTTAAGCTTTTCGTTTTTTAGTGCTCTCTCTGACAGCAGATCAACCTTGCAACCCAGTTTATCAGATAATTCCCTTTCTATTTTAATGTATTCCAGCATCCCAAACAATTGCCCAAATGAAACCAAAACATCAATATCGCTTTCGGCAGTATTTTCTCCACGAACAAACGAACCAAATAGACCAATATATTTAGGTTCATAAGGCAATAAATGTTCAATAATGATATTATGTAATTCGCTTGAACTCACATTGCAAAATTAAACTATTCTTCTTTCTTATGTGCTTTTATTACCTCTTGCTGTATGTTCCCCGGTACAGGGCTAAACTCGGCAAAGCGTGTGCTAAAGGTTGCCCGACCTTGTGTGGCCGACCGTAGCGATGAAGAAAAACCAATCAGTTCTGCCTCAGGTGTTTTAGATTTTACAACCTGGTAGTTACCTGAACTATCCATTCCCTGAATAATGGATCGGCGGCCTTGTAATTCGGTCATTACTTCACCCATGAGTTCTTCAGGCACTTTAACTTCTACATCGTTTACGGGCTCTAAAAGTTGTGGATTAGAATCTAAAAACGCTTGCTTAAAGGCAGCACCTCCGGCAATTTTAAACGAAATTTCATTGGAGTCAACACTGTGCATTTTACCATCATAGACCATTACCCGCACATCGCGGCAATAAGAACCGGTAAGCGGCCCATTTTCCATCACCTCTAAAATCCCTTTAGTTATAGCCGGTAAGTAACGTTGATCTATAACACCGCCTACAATACAGTTATAGAAAACAAGCTTACCGCCCCAATCCAATTCAATTTCATCTTTACCCCTTAAGCTAAACCCCTCCGGCTCAGGCATGCCCTCATAGTAGGGTTCAATTTTAAGGTGTACTTCGCCAAACTGTCCGGCCCCGCCGCTTTGCTTTTTATGCCGGTAGCTGCTACTGGCCGAACGTTGAATAGTTTCTCTGTAATTAACCTTTGGAGCAATAAAATCTACCTCCACGCCATATACATTTTTCAAAGTCCAGTCAATAGTAGTAAGATGAAGTTCTCCCTGGCAACTAAGTATGAGCTGTTTGGCCTCTCTAGAATATTGGGTAATTACCGTAGGATCCTGACTGTGGATTTTACGCAAAACTTCGGTTATCTTTTCCTCATCGCGCTTATTCTTAGGCATAACGGCCATTCTAATTTTTGGCTCGGGAAACTGTATAGGTTTAACAGTTACTTTCTTGCCCGAATAAAGCGTATCATTTGTTTCGGTATATTTCAGTTTTAAAGTAGCTCCAATATCGCCGCTACTCAACTTTTCAACCTGATGTCGTGTGCCGCCATCCATTATGTAGAGTTGGTTTAACACTTCATTCTCATCATTGCGCGAAACCTTTAATTTATCGCCTTGTTTTACTTCTCCCGACTTTACTTTAAAATAAGTGATTTGCCCAAGGTTAGGCTCATGCATTGTTTTAAAAACGAACAGGGCTGTTGGCTGATTGGGAGAACAAATAATATCATCACCTTCAACACTTTGCGTTTGCACCAAATCTCCGGCAGCCGGGGCAACATTGTCAATAAATCCCATTAACCGGCCACTACCCATGTTGTTTAGCGCAGAGAGGCAGAACACCGGAAAAATTTCATGGTTTTTCATTCCAACTTTTAATCCTTTGCGCATCTCATCTTCATCAAGCGTACCTTTATCAAAGTACAGCTCCATTAATTCTTCATCGTTCTCGGCAGCTTTTTCTACCAACTCATTATGTAGTTGCTCGGCTCTATCCTTCTCTGCATCAGGTATCGGGCATTTTTCAGGTTTACCGCCATCATCAGAAAACTTGTACATTTTCATTTTCAACACATCAATAATACATTGGCTGCCGTCTTCTATATAAGGATATTGAATTTGGGTTACATTACTCCCAAACTGATTCTTTAAAGAAGCGAGACTATCTTCAAAATTGGCCTTTGGATGATCTATTTGATTGATGGCAAAAAGAGTTGGCCGCTTAAATCTATCAATGTAACTCCAAATAATTTCTGTACCCACTTCAACTCCATGTTGCGCATTAATCACCATTACCACACTATCCGAAACCCTTACCGAGCTTATGATCTCACCAATAAAATCATCTAAGCCGGGCGTATCCAATATGTTTATTTTATAATTACGCCACTCGGTGTGTAATGGTGTGGCATAAACCGACATTTCCCGTTCGTGCTCAATTTCATGATGGTCGGAAACCGTATTCTTATTTTCTACAGTACCGCGCCTGTTTATTAGTCCTGCTTCAAAAAGCATGGTTTCGGCAAGGGTTGTTTTTCCTGATTTGTTCGCTCCTACAAAGGCTACATTTTTGATGTGTTTATCGTCATATACTTTCACAATGAATCTAATTTTTGGGTTGCGCAATATACGGCAAGTTGATTTTAAAAACAGAGCTTGGGCCAATTAAAAAAACGCCCCCCAACCTTGCGATGGAGCGGCACTGCCTTAACTATGACATTATCCCTCGTTAGATAAGATTGATATTCGTTCCTTTCAGGAGAGGCAGAAATAAAAAAGATGTTGTCTCAAAAGCGATAAAAGCCATCAAACTGAGCCTGACGAAGCTGTCAAACTGAGCCTGACGAAGTTTCACATTCTAATAATTCAATTGAATTCGTCAAGCTCATTCTGACGTTCGCTGGTGGATTGTGCTTTTGAGACAACCTCTTACTACTAAATAGGTTGTTTTTATTACGATGCGATATTGATCTTTAGATCAACCACATCGTTTATGATCTTATCTTCAGTAAGTTCCTGAAACTTAGTGGAGCCATACTTCACATTAAAATCGCTTCGGTCTAAACCGAATTCACTTAGAAGAGATACACTATTCCCATTAACAGAAACCTTGGCTGGTACATCAATCACCTTTGCGGTGTTTTTTAGTGTGAGCGTGCCTGTTACTGTATGCGTGAAGCCATTTTCATCGGGAGTGTCTAATTTGTCTACTTCCATAATTTTAAAACTGGCTGTAGGATACACTTCAACTTCAAAAAAGTCGCCGCTTTTTAAATGACCTTCCAACTTTTCAATCATGTTGTCGGGCATATCATCGGTGGTGTGTAAAGATGCCATATCAATAGAAAGCTCACCACCAACCAGGTTGCCATCACTAACCGTAAAATGACCATCATTGAAATAGATATTTCCCTGATGCTTACCCCCGCCGATTTTTTTAGAACCTAACCAGCTAACATAACTGGTTGTTTTGTCGGTATTTAAGTCAATTTTATCACCGGAGGCCGTAACCTCTGTGCCATCAACGTCCCGGGCTTCTACCGAGTCTTTTTTCTTGCACCCTGTCAGCACAATGGCAAAAAGAGCAATAAATAATAGGTTTTTCATGTCGTGTTATTTTTTGAGTCGCAAATGTACAAAAGCAAATTTATTTCATTAATTCATCGGAACTTCAATGGCAAGCAGTGTAGCATTCTCCAAAGCAGTTATTTCAACAGTTTCAAATTCTTCAATCCCAAAGGCATCGCGCTTGTTCAATTCTGTGTCCTTTAAGCTTACACTACCATCAATGTTAAACAGAAAAAGTCCGTTATCATCAAAGTGTTTTTCATAAGTAAGTTGACTGCCCTTGTCCAGCTCCGTCATTGAAAGCACTGCATTCTGGTTGATATCTAAAGCCTGCTGGTGCTTGGGAGAAACAACTATTTGCCATTTGTTTTTTCGTTGGTGTGCATCAAAGAATTGCTGCCGGTATGAAGGTTCAATATTTCTTTCCTTAGGAAAAATCCAAAGTTGAAGCACATTGGTTGGTGCATTTTTCAAGTAGTTGAACTCGCTGTGTTCAATTCCGCTGCCTGCACTCATAGCCTGTACTTCTCCGGGTCTTATCACACCTTTGCCGCCTGTGCTATCCTCGTGTTTTAGTCCGCCTTTCAGCGGTATGGTTACAATTTCCATATTCTCATGAGGGTGTGTAGGAAAGCCGGCTCCACCCTGAATAATATCATCGTTTAATACACGTAATTTTCCAAAATGTACCCGCTGCGGATTATAGTAATTGGCAAAGCTGAAACTGTAATTGGCTTTTAACCAGCCGTAGTCAGCACGCCCTCTTTCATTTGCTGCATAAAATGTTGTTTGCATACTGGAAAAACAAAGCTGGGCAGAAATAGTTCCGCCCGGTTTCGGAGTGTATTCATTGATCACTCTTCCTCTCCGGCACTCTCGATCTCCTCTGCCAGTTTTGGCGGAATGAGCATTTCGCTAAAATTCCTATAGTGTTTATACATGCGCAAGGCAACGGCTATAATATCTCTGCTTTGCAACAATATCTCAGTTTGCAAAACAGCCCGTTTTGTACTCATTCCTTCATTCTGGATAAAGCTAATTTGCTTGTTCAGTTCATCATTGATGAAGGCACGCAGTTCCTTTCTGTCTTCAACAATTACATCGCTGTCTTCAAAATTGCGATGCTGAATGCGATCTTGCACCTTTTCCAAAAATGTTGTCACTTTAATATTTAGCGCATCAATCAGATCATTAAATCCCGGATGCAATGACCTATGCAGATTCTTGACGTAGTGCAGGCATTCATCAGTTAAAAATTTGGCCGATTGGGTAATGTCCTGGGTATAGTCACTTGACAGCAGGAACATTTCCCCAACCTTTAGGTTTTCAGTATCCAATCCTTTTATTTGCCGGATGGATTTTCGCCTGCTCTTGAAATTTTGCCGTATCAATTCATCTATCCTGTCGTCACTGAGTTCCAGCATTTCCAGGTTGTTTCTTCTTAATGCCTTCAGGCTCATCGAGTATGACTTGTTTACTTCTTTGAGTACTTTAACCGTACGAAATGCACTGTTTTCAATGATCGCGTTTATCTCCTGGCCGTCATAATCGATATCGGCTTCAATGATCTTTTCTTTTTTACGGCTTCTTCTGTAGGTAAGATGGCTGGAGATCAATCCTAATAGAGCAAGAGCCACAACAATAATTATACCTATCATTTTCAGCTTAACCAAAATAAAGGCAAAGAATGCCGCTGAACAGAAGGCAATGAGTGCAGTTAGTAACCATCCTCCAATCACACTAAGTACACCTGCCACCCTATAAACAGCACTTTCACGCCCCCAGGCTTTATCTGCAAGGCTGGTACCCATGGCTACCATAAAACTTACATAAGTTGTGCTCAAAGGCATTTTCTTAGATGTGGCATAAGAGATGATAATACTGGCCATCATCAGGTTCACGGAGGCGCGTACCAGGTCAAAGGCTGGTTTATCCTGCACTTTTAAGGCCTTCGTAAACTTGCTTTCCTTAAAGCTTTCGGCCATCTTTTCCTGTAATACTTTTGGCACAACCAGGAAAAACACTTTGTTTACCGCTATAGCAGAACGCACTACTGTTCTGGCTATGTTGTTGGGTCTGAATCTTTCATCGCCTTCATCCTGGCGGCCGAGATTCACCTCTGTTTCTGTTACCCTTCGGGCCTTGGAAGACAACCAAAGTGTAGTAGCCATAATTATTCCGGCAAGGATGAGAAGATGCAAAGGAACCTTTACTTTTCCGGCAAGTGATTCCATTGACATACCATCTATTTGCCCCCCGGCATTCCAGGCATTAAATGCTTCCAGACCGGCAATGGGAACACCAATAAAGTTTACCAGATCGTTGCCGGCAAAGGCCATAGCAAGGGCAAATGTACCGGCCAGTACCACTACTTTCAACGGGTTTATCCTAACCAACATCATCAATAACTGAATGGCAATAGTCCAGAAAACAAATAATACAGCAACTGCCGTCCAGGTATGGTGCTTGATCCAGTCGTAAAAGGCGTGCTCTTTAAAGGGCGTGCCTTTCAAACCTTTTATGAGTAAAAAATAGAAAATGGCAGTAATGGCCAATCCGGCAAAAACAGCTCCGAATCGTTTTAGGTTCTTTTCATACTCAAATGAGAATATAAAGCGAGAAAGCCATTGGGCAATAGCTCCAAAACTAAAGGCAAATAAAATAGACAGAAATATCCCGGAGACAATGTTTACTGCACTTGGTATATTAATATAATTGGCCACTTTGTCAAAGCTCTCACCCCGGTCAATGGTGAGCAAAAGGCCTACCATGGTTGCTGCTCCCAACAACTCAAATACAATAGATACGGTGGTGGAAGTAGGTAGCCCCAGGGTGTTAAACAGATCCAACAAAATAATATCTGTTAGCATTACTGCCAGAAAGAGATACATGATCTTATCAAAGGTGAAGAGCTCCGGATGGAAAATTCCTTTACGCGCCACCTCCATAATACCACTGGAAAAAACTGATCCCAGGAGAATTCCCAGAGAAGCTATGATCAAAATGGTTTTAATGTTGGCTACCTTGGAACCAATGGCCGAATTTAGAAAGTTTACTGCATCGTTGCTAACACCGACAATAAGGTCTATTGCCGCAACAACAAAGAGGATTATTACGATAAGTAAGAAGATATTCATAGTGCACCCTAAAGGTACATCCGGATTGCAATTTTATCAAACAGCCACAACCGTTTCGATAGTAGATTAACGTGAATTCGACGTAAGAAACTTTTACAGTGATTTGATTATCAATTTTTTAACCACGAATGCACGAATTTTTTCGTTGTCAACAACCTCTGTTTCGCTTGGCGAAACACATTAGTGCTCTTCGTTCAAAATTAATCACCAAGATTTTCGCGCTAATTCGCAAATTCGTAGTTAATCTAATTATCTAATCCGTTGATAAACAGCACATTGTTATTTCACAAATAATCCCGCCTGCGGGATTCCTTATCCCGAACTCACGTTAGATTAAATAGATGCCTTATGGCTCGTCATCATCATGGTCGGGCAAATGCTCAATTCCTTTGGCTTTGTCCTTGGTTTTTTCGTGCCTGATAATTTTTGCTTCCGCCGAGAAAATGGTTTCCTCAGCAATATTTTTGGCCAGATCTCCTATGCGTTCCAACTTATTCAGGATAGAGAAGAGATATAATAGGGATTCTATGGAAATATCTTTTTCCTGCGCATATTTATCTATCTCTCCTGTGGCATTATTATAGAGCTCATTCATCTCCAGGTCTTTAGCAAACACCTTTGTGGCAATGTCACTATCTTCCTCAACAAAAGCCGATGTTGCCAGCTTTATCATTTCCAGGGCAAGATCGAACATTTCGTAGAGTTTAACCCTGGCCAACAATTTTTTATTGGTGGGAGCATCTAACTTTTTCTTACGCACATAACGCGCAATTTTGTCGGCATGGTCTCCAATGCGTTCTAAGTGTGCTACGGTTTTCATAGTAGCCAAAACAAAGCGCAGATCACCGGCCACAGGGTTGTAAAGTGCTATTATGTTCTCGCAATCTTTGTCAAGGCTCATATCCAAAGAGTTGACACGGTTTTCTAATTGATGAACCTGCTGCGCAAGGGCTACATCTTGTTCGGCATACGAAGTTTCAGCACTCTCCAATTGCGAATAAACCAACTTCATTAGAATGGAAATATCCTTTTTGAGCTGAATTAGCTCACGATCAAGATTTGTCATTTTGTTCTTTTTATATGTGTTTTGATCATCCAAATCTGCCGGTTATATATCTTTCCGTAAGTTCTTCTGCCGGGTTTGTAAACAGCTCTTTGGTGCTTCCGTATTCTATGAGTTTTCCTATATAGAAAAAGGCCGTTTTATCACTTACCCTGCCTGCTTGTTGCATGTTGTGCGTAACAATTACTATGGTATAATGCTCTTTAAGTTCGGCAATAAGCTCTTCCACTTTTGATGTGGATATTGGGTCAAGGGCAGATGCCGGTTCATCCATTAGGATAACGGTAGGTTCAACTGCCAGTGCCCGGGCAATGCACAGGCGTTGCTGCTGCCCGCCTGATAATGAAAGCGCGTTTTTCTGAAGATCGTCCTTTACTTCATCCCACAACGCTGCCTTCCGCAATGACTTTTCTACAATCTCTGATAAAACGTTTTTATTTTTTTGGCCGCGAATACGCAGGCCAAAAGCCACATTATCGAAAATGGACTTAGGGAAAGGATTGGGCTTTTGAAATACCATGCCTACCTGGCTCCTTAAGTTTTCAACTACCGTTCCCTGATCATAGATATTTTTCCCATCTATAAGAATATCTCCTTTCATGTGGAACGAGTCGATATAGTCATTCATGCGATTAAATAACCGAAGGAATGTTGACTTTCCACAACCTGAAGGACCAATAAAGGCAGTTACGGTTTTCTCATCCATTTGAAAGCTCACATCATCGATAACCTTTTTTGTTCCGTAGAATACATCTACGTTTCGGCTCTCAAGTTTTACCTTATTGCTCACCTGAGAGCTTTCCTCTTTTGAAGTTGCCTCCTGGCTTATGTCTTCCATATTACCAATTCACTTTTTTCTGCCAGCGATATCGCAGGAATACAGCCAGACCGTTCAATAAAAATGTAATTCCGAGTAGTATGATAATGCCGGCCGCAGCATTGACCACAAAATCATGATCGGGCCTGGATACCCAGTTAAATATTTGTATGGGCAGAACCGTAAAATCATCCATTGGAGATTTCGCAACAAAGGGTACGTATGCCAAAGCACCAATAACTATGAGTGGTGCTGTTTCACCTACCGCCCTGGACAAAGCCAGTATTACACCCGTAGCAATTCCGCCTGCCGATGAAGGCAGTACCTGGTACCACAAGGTTTGCCACTTGCTTGCTCCCATGCCGTAACTGGCCTCTTTAATTGTTGAAGGAACAGCTTTTAATGCTTCGCGGGTTGCCACAATTATTATTGGCAGAATAAGCAGGGATAAAGTGAATGCACCGGCCAGTAAACTCCCGCCAAATTTGAAAACACGAACAAAGATCCCTAAGCCCAGTATGCCGTAAATTACCGAAGGCACCCCGGCAAGGTTGGTGATATTGACTTCCAAAATTTTGGAAAACCACGATTTACGGGCATATTCCTCTAAATACAAAGCGGCACCAATACCGAGCGGAATAGAGAGCAAGGCCGTAAGAACAAAAATCCAAAGTGTACCTGTCCAGGCGGTTAGTATTCCGGCCTTTGCGGCTTTACGAGAGGGAAGATTACTCATAAAATCACCATCAATTCTGCCTAAACCATCTTTAATTATACTGCCAATAAAAATGGCCAATAAAATTACACCAACCATTGTGCTGGCAAGCCCCACCCATTTAAAGGCAGTATCTATGGCTCTATTTCTTTTCAGGCTACTCATATTGCTGCCGGTATTTGGTTCGAATGAAATAGCTGATGTTGTTTAGAATAAAAGTGAAGACAAACAGTGCTAATCCTGCGGCGAAAATGGTGCGGTATTCAATGGAACCATGAGGCACATCACCCAAACTTACCTGAACGATGTAAGCCGTTATGGTTTCTACTGTCTCTAATGGGTTTATGGTTAGGTTTGGTTGTTGGCCGGCAGCTATGGCTACGATCATGGTTTCACCTATGGCCCGCGAAATGGCTAAAATAATTGACACAACAATACCCGATGATGCTGCCGGAACAACTACTTTAAAGGCTGTTTGAAACTTTGTTGATCCCATACCGTAAGATGCCTCTCGCAACGATTTTGGCACGGCAAACAGGGCATCTTCACTCAGGGATGATACCATTGGAATGATCATAATTCCCATTACCAACCCGGCCGACAAAGCATTGAAGGTGGACATTTCAGGGAAAAGTTGTTTTAAGAAAGGAGTAACAACGGTGAGGGCAAAAAAGCCATACACAACTGTAGGTACGGCTGCCAATACCTCAAGCATAGGCTTGAGAATGTTGCGCATGCGTTTAGAAGCATACTCACTAAGGTAAATGGCAATGGTAATACCCAAAGGCAAGGCAACGGCTATGGCAACAAAAGTGGTTAGAAGGGTGCCCGCCAGAAGTGGCAAAATACCGTAGTTCTTATTTGTGAATAGCGGAGTCCATTCGGTATTGGTTAAAAACTCACCAAGAGATACTTCTTTGAAAAAAACCAAAGATTGGGAAAGAAGCACCCAAATAATACCAATAGTGGTAATAATGGTTATTACAGCACATAACCAAAGAGTGCTTCCAATAATTCTTTCCCTAATAACCCTATTCACGCAATAGGCTTAGTGCTATTCGCCATGTTCTGCAACAAATGCGTTGAACTTTGCTAATTGCTCATTATACTTTTCTTCAGGGAGCGGAATGTATCCTACATCCTGAACAAGATCTCCCGCGTTTTCCAGGTAAAATCTTACAAACTCTACAACTTCAGGGCGCGTAGCTCCTTCATTATTTACATAGATAAAAATGGGCCTGGACAACGGCTTGTATGTGCCATTACTCACAGTTTCCATATCAGGAAGAACAGGGCCATCTCCGCCATCAACGGCCACTAATTTTAATTTATCCTGGTTTTCCAGGTAGTAAGCCAGTCCGAAAAAGCCGAGTGCATTTTTATCGCCGGCCACACCTTGTACCAAAACGTGGTCATCTTCACTTGGCATGTAGTCACCACGGCTGCTGCCTTCTTCGCCAACTATAGCTTTTGTAAAGTAGTCAAACGTACCTGAAGCAGTACCGGGGCCTAACAAAACCAGGTCATTTCCGGGATAGGAAGCATTGATTTGATTCCACTTGGTTACTTTTCCCTGTGCTTCTGGTTCCCAAATTGTTTTTAGTTCAGCAGCTGTCATTGATTCGGCCCAATCATTTTCAGGGTGAATTACCACTGCCAAGCCATCATAAGCCACTTCTAACTGTACATAGGAAATGCCGTTTTCCTCACAAGCTTTGGCTTCTTTATCTTTAATTGGCCTGGATGCGTCTGAGATAACCGTCTCACCACGTCCGAATTTCTTGAAACCACCACCTGTACCTGAAACACCAATGGTAACGCGTACATCACGTGCTTCGTTTCTAAATTCTTCAGCAACCGCTTCGGTGATAGGATATACGGTGCTGGAACCGTCAATAGCAATAGTTCCGCTTAGTTTTTCAGTTTTGCTATCGTTTGCATCTGTACTTTTCTTACAAGATGAAAACATAAATACACCTACCGTAATCAATAGGATGGAGATTAATTTGTTCATTTTTATAGTTTGTCGTATTTATTAAAAGTCTATTTGAAATCGTACCTGAAAGATGTTGGCATTACCAATGTTTTCAACCTTTGCATTGGTATAATTTGCCATTATACGGGTAACGGGATTTAAGTGCCAGTTGGCACCGAGTGTCCAATCATTCATATTGCCACCGTTTATGTTATCGTCTTTCAGATCAATTCCTGAGTAACGCAGCGTTAGTTCAAGTCCGCCGCCGCCATTGTCTGCCCCTAAATTGTTGTTGGGCTTTGTGCGGCCAAAACCATCATAAGAGCTTTTGTAGTTTCTGGATTCTCCGGTTACCCAATAGCTGGCCTGGCCATAGTATCCCGAAAAGTTGAGATCGTCACCAACTGATCTTTTTACGCCTGACATTAGGTATTCACCTTGAAGAGATAAACTCTTATGAACAAAAGCGGTTTCAAAATTTACAAGATTTACATTGTCGGTATTGGCAATAGTACCTGTGCTAACATACTTTTCGCTTAAATGTGCTTCCGGACGTGCACTTACTTTGTATTCATCATCTTTTGGATTGCGGGCACTATAAGAAGCTCCTACATGCAGGAGTTGCTTTTCTTCGGCATTGCGAATTGGCAGGTAACTGGCACGGGCCGTCACATTCCAATTTTCACCTGCGTTTTTATCGTTGCCATTGCCATCTGCATTGCGGAATGCGCCCAACTGGATGCCCAGCCTGTCATCATCAAATTGATTGTGGAACATTAAACCGGCATTTCGTTCCTGAGAGAAATTTGTGGGGAACGACCGTTCCATAAATGTAATGTACTTACTGCTGGTCAATACCTCGAGCCGCATAGGTTCTTTGAAATTTCCCACGCGCAGATTCCCCATCGGCCCCAGTTTGGTTAATTCCAAATAAGCATCTTTCAATGTGGCTTTTCCGCCTGAAAGATCAACCTGTAGCTTATACTTTACCCGGTCATAAACAGTACCGGAGTTAAAGAATCTTGCTCTGCGGAATTCAGTTCCGCTTTTCATCTCACCAAAGGCAGTTTCAATATCATCATCCTGGCCAAAGAAGGCCATGTCGTACATAATTCTTCCACCAAATTTTAGTTTGAAATTTTTATCGGCACTTTCTACTTTGAAGCCGTTGTCCCATTTTACTTTCCAGTCCTTCTTTTCCTGGGCATTGGACAAGGTGCCCCAAATTATTAACAGAAGGAAGAAGATTAAGGTTTTAGCGTGTTTCACAAACGAGGATTTAATTTGAGCGCAAAAATCACATCAACTCAACCTCCATCCTAAGAACTGGTGTTAAATGATTGTTAAGTTTTCCAAGTTACAGTATAAGGCCAATGTTAAGAAATTGTTAAGTTTTTACTATTTTACCGGTTCATGTAAAATCACATAAGTGAATTACGGCATAGGTGATATTTTAACTTTACTGGGCTCCCTGGCCCTTTTTCTGTATGGAATGAAGGTTATGAGCGATGCTCTGATGAGGGTTGCCGGAGACCGTATGCGCAACATACTGGCATCCATGACCAAAAACCGACTCTTTGCCGTTTTTACAGGTTTTCTTATAACATCGGTTATTCAGTCTTCTTCGGCAACTACACTAATGGTGGTAAGTTTTGTGAATGCTGCATTGCTCACACTTACTGAGTCCGTTGGGGTAATAATGGGTGCGAATATCGGTACTACGGTTACCGCCTGGTTGATTACCATACTGGGCTTTAAGGTGAGTATGAGTGCCATTGCATTGCCTTTGGTGGCTTTTGGTTTCTTACTGACGTTTGCCAAAAAGAAAACAACCCAGGATTGGGGAAAGTTTGTTATAGGCTTTTCGGTATTATTCATCGGCTTACAGTTTTTAAAGGATGCAGTACCTGATCTCAGCGAAAACCCGCAGATGCTCGAATGGCTTACAAAGTTCACAGACATGGGTTTTGCATCTATTCTTCTCTTTCTTTTAATAGGTACAATACTTACTGTTGTTTTACAATCATCCAGTGCAACTATGGCACTTACTTTGGTAATGTGCTACGAAGGATGGATACCTTTTGATTTGGCGGTGGCCATGGTTTTGGGCGAAAACATTGGTACCACAATTACCGCTAATCTTGCCGCTTTAATGGCAAATTTCAATGCAAAACGAACAGCTAGAGCACACTTTTTATTTAATATAATTGGGGTAATATGGGTGCTGATCTTATATGTACCCTTTTTAAAACTTATTGAAAAATTTGTCACTCGTAATGGAGGGGCATCACCATTTGAGTCTGCTGAAGCAATTCCGGTGGCTTTGTCCGTTTTTCATACATCATTCAACATCATTAATACTTTTTTACTCATTTGGTTTGTGGGTTTAATAGTTAAGTTGGTTAAGAGAATGGTAAAGGCCAAACCTGAGGAAGAACCGGAGGTTGATCAACCGAAATATCTGAGCAGGTCTTCTATGGAATATCCTCAAACCGCCATTCAGGCTTTGTTGAATGAGTCTCGCCGTTTGTTTACCGGTCCGGCCTACAAGATAATGGCGCATACCATTAATATCCGCCGTGGAGATATAATATCAGAAGATAAGATTAAAGAGGTAATAGAAAAGTCGAAGGATATAATTGATATAGACATCGATGATATGTATTACACAAAAGTGAAGTCGATCTATAGCTCTATACTCGAATTCGCTACCGACACACAAAGCAAATTCGCCCTGTCAAAAAAGAAGACAAAAGCCATAAACAATATTAAAGTGGCTAACAGGTACACAGTGGAGGCTGTTAAAGAGGCTGAGGGCATACAGGCGAATATTGACAAGTATATGAAGTCTGACAATGAGTATATTCGGGATGAGTACAACAGGCTGAGAAGGAAGTTAACCAAGGTAATGAGAGAGATCTATCTGGCAATTAACAACACCGATCCCTCGATGCATTTAAAGGCCCTGGAAAAATTAAGGATCAAGGCTAAGAAAAGTGATATTTTGATAGACGGTAAATTGGACAAACTTATTAGAAAAGACCTGATAACCAGTGAAATGGCAGCATCATTGGCAAATGACAGCAACTGTGTTGCCGATATTTGTAGTCATATTATTCAGGCCGCCGAGTTGCTGTACATCAATGAAGATACTATGTTGAAAGGCCTTGACGAGATAGATGTTGATGAAGAAGTATTAGAATATGAATATTGAAGAAGTACGAACGTATTGCCTATCTAAGCCTCACACCAGTGAGGATATGCCCTTTGGCCCCGATACTCTCGTTTTTAGGGTTGCGAATAAGATCTTTGCTATTAGTGGGCTTAATTGGGAAACTTGTCATGTGAACTTGAAAATGGACCCCGACCGCGCCATTGAAATGCGTGAGAAATACGAGGAGGTAAAACCCGGCTACCATATGAATAAGACACATTGGAATACGGTGCACTTTGAGGGCAGTTTGCCAAACGAGCTTCTTAAAGAATTTATTGATGAAAGTTATGACTTGATAGTGGCAAGTTTAACGAAGAAGAAAAGGGAGGAGCTGGGGATTTGATGCTGACCACCTGAACGTAGCGAAGGATCTCAAAGCAGCTACGTTGCTCCCCAAAGAGCCTTCGCTACGCTCAGGATGACTGCAGATAATTAAAGAACCCCGTCCCGTACATACGGGATCGGGGTTTCACTCATCAAACCATGTCCGCCAACTGCGTCAAAGCTCATCCTGACGGACAATTCACCTAATACACGTTTTTACCACCACGATGCATAGTATTTTTTAGACCTTAAAAAGGAATCAAACTCTCTTTTGGAATCGTTATACCTGAACACTGTACGCAGATTATCGTAATCATTAACATCGTAACAATTGTTATAGGCTGTTTTTAAATAGTTTAGTTTGTAGCTGTCGTTGTTTAGCAAATTGGCTATTTTTCGCAACTGACTTATAGTAAATTGTTTATACCCTAAAGCCAGTTTTGCTGTCGATAGTCTGTCGTTTTCATATCGCTTAGTCTTTACCTTATTATAAATTTTGTTGAATTCATAACTACTTAATGTTCTGCCGTACCGTCTGCCTGAGTAGTAGTCATCGTCATCATACCGGCGATCTCTGCGGCTATCGTTGTCATATCTTCTGTCTCTGCGATTGTCATACCTTCTGTCCCTGTCATCATATCGTCTGTTCCTTCTGTAATCCGGTTCACAACGGTTGTTCCGGCGCTGCCTGCGATAGATATCGTAGTCTCTGTCTCTTCGGTAATCTCTATCCCTTCTGTAATCCCTATCTCTTCTATAGTCCCTATCGTTTCTATAATCTCTGTCTTTACTCACACGCAATCCCCTGTATCGATCATAGGTCAGATACAACGACTCGTTCCTGTCAATCTTGAAAGAACTTGAGCAGAGCTTTTTCTTATTGACCTTTCCAAAGAACCCACCATCACGTAGTTCGTAAATCTCAATCTTGTGCTTACCCTTGCTCAGATCACCAATTCTAATTTGCTGTCTGGTCTCGTAAGCCCGCCGGTTGTCAATCCGGACCTCGTAATAAGAGTAATCATCCATTCGTACCGTTACGCTGCCTGCAAACATGGTTGCAACTGCCATTAAGGCTACAGCTAATAAACCCATCTTCTTCATTGCTTAAGTTTTAAATTCCTTTATTGAAAATTCATACACCGTGCCAAAAATTTACTTAGTGTAGTTTTTGAACTAAGTGCAATAAAAAGGCAGGGGCAAGCGTATTAGTAGATTCTGATTTGTAAAATCCCAAAAAACAAATTTCAAAAAACAAAAAAGCTCCAACCTTCAATTTCTAAAATTCAAATTATACCAATATTAGGAGTGGATTTGGAACTTAGGATTTTGATCATTGAAATTTATTTGAATTTTGTGCTTTGTTATTTGGACCTTAACTCATTAACTCAATAGTTGATAAGCCAGAAAACTGCTCAGATATGCCAAGGCAGTCAGGTAAACGAGCTGAATAACGGGCCATTTCCAACTATTGGTTTCGCGTTTAACCACAGCCAACGTGCTCATACACTGCATGGCAAAGGCGTAAAACAACAAAAGGCTGAAAACCGTGGCGAAGCTATAAACCGGCTTTCCGGTTTTCGGATCTTTCTCCTGCCTTAGTTTTTCACGCAGGGGCTTTGGATCTTCTTCATTAGCATCAAGACTGTATATAGTTGACATTGTGCCGTTAAACACCTCACGGGCTGCAAAGCTGGTAATTAAAGCAATGCCTATTTTCCAGTCGTAGCCCAAAGGTTTTATCACCGGTTCAATAGCCTTACCAAAATGGCCGGCATAGGAGTTGACCAGCTTTTCAGAAGCCATGGCTTGTTGTTGATCAGCAGTGAGTGAGCCGCTTTGTGCCAATTGAGCATATCTGTTTTCAATATCTTTCATTTTCGTCCCGGGTCCGTGTGATGCCAAAAACCATAGCACAATAGAGATTAACAGAATAATTTTTCCGGCTTCGATGGCGAAAATGCGTGCCTTTTGGTACATGGTAAACAGGACATTTCGCCACTGCGGAAATCGGTAACGAGGAAGCTCTAAAAGGAATGGTGTGTTTTCATTTACTTTCAAAAATCTGCTTAAAATTCCGGCAATCAAAAGTGCCATTATAATACCGGCCAGGTAAAATCCCATCATAGTTAAACCCTGCATATTCATAATTCCCCAAACCTTTTTCGATGGAATTAACAGCCCTATCAGCAAAATATAAACGGGAAGCCGTGCCGAGCAACTGAGCAACGGTGTAACCATTATAGTGATGATGCGCTCCTTCCAGCTTTTAATGTTTCTGGTGGCCATAATGGCCGGAATAGCACATGCAAAGCCGCTCATCATGGGCACTACGGCCTTTCCGCTGAGGCCAAATTTTCGCATTAACCGGTCAAGCATATAGCTTATACGAGCCATATAGCCTGTACCTTCAAGTATAGCCAGCAAACCAAAGAGGATAGCGATTTGGGGGATAAAAATGAGTACGCCTGAAAGTCCGGGTATAATACCTTCAACCATTAGATCATGGAGCCAACCGTTAGGTAAAACGCGGCCCAGCCACGAACCCAAAGAACCAAATCCTGCCTCTATCCAGTTCATTGGCCTCTGTGCCCATGAAAAAATAGCCTGGAAAACGACAAACAAGGCCAATAAGGCAATGGGAAGGCCCAGCCAGCGGTGGGTGAGCACTTTGTCTAAATGCTCGGTGGTACTGAGGGCGGTGGACTTACTTTTATTATTTAAGCCAATAATCCCGGCTATTTCATTTATCCGCTTATAACGCTGACCAATGTCGGATGCCATGGCCGATGTTGGATTGAAATTGAACTCATCACGCAGGCCAAGCAGTTTTATTCGGTCAGCGGCATTCAGGTTGCGGCTCTTTTCGGCAAGTACCAGGTTGACAAATGATTTGTATTTGTTTTGTTTGCCGAGGATGTCTGTGGCAGCATGCAACAGGTCTTCGGGGTAATCTAATTTGCGAGGTGATGAGACCTTAAGAGAATCACCATCAATAATTGCTTTTTTCAAAGCCTTTATGCCTGTTTGTTTCGTTGCACTTATAGGAACTACCGGTATGCCGAGTTCTTCTTCGAATGTTTTAATATCGATATTCAAATTGTGTTTTTCGGCTTCATCCATCATGTTTAGTGCGAGTATGGATGGAATTCCAATATCGATGATCTGTGTGGCCAAAACCAGGCAACGTCTTAGCTGTGTGGCACTCACTACATGAACGACAAGATCCGGAAAATTAGGATCGTCAGGGTCGGTTAGTGTTTTGAAAACCACCTCTTCATCTAATGATTTCGGATATAAGCTATAGGCCCCCGGCAAGTCGATAATGTCAATGGAATGTCCATCGATTTTGGCTTGTCCGGCTAATTTATCTACTGTAATGCCGGGATAGTTGCCTACCTTTTGGTTAAGCCCTGTTAGTACATTAAACAGCGTTGATTTACCGCAGTTTGGATTTCCGGCCAGGCAGATCTTCATGTATCACGAAATTTTTTCTACCAGCACTTTAGCCGCTTCTTTTTGTCTAAGGCTAATAAATGACTCCTGAGATTTAATGCATATTGGATCGCCAAGCGGGGCTCTGCCGGAGTACTCAACAACTTCACCAACTAATAAACCCAGTTCGTTCAGGGCCAATCCAAGGCTCTCATCTTCAAATCCTTTAATAACGGCTGTTTCACCTTTCTTTAATTGCGCAAGCACCAACATTCCTTATTTAGACTTATTTTAAACAAAGGTAAGCCAGGCGCGCAAATAAAGCTATACTTAAAATTTGGGAAAGATGTTTTTAGTGGTTATCGAACCAAAGCATGATAAAGCACCTCCGCCGGATGTTGTGATGTGCGGGATGTTCCGTCTTTTATCTGATGCCTGCACGAAGTACCACTGGCACAAATTATCTTATTTTTTGCATTCCGAACTTCAGGGAATAAAACCAACTCACCAATTTTCATGGACAGATCGTAGTGCTCCTTCTCATAGCCGAAAGAACCGGCCATGCCACAGCAACCTGTATTTAGCTCTTGAACGGAATAGTTTACCGGAATAGACAGACATTCAAGTGCGGTTTTAGTTGAAGTAAGTGTTTTTTGCTGGCAATGTCCGTGATAGATAATATCTTTTTTGTCGGTCGTAAATGCTTCGGTTGAGATGTTACCTTCCCGAAATTCCTGAGCCATATACTCCTCAAATAAGAAACTGCGCGTTGCTATATTTTGTGCATCTTCCTTTTGATCTTTATCGGCCAGGTCAAGGTACTCATCGCGGAGCATAAGCAGAGATGACGGCTCTAAACCGATTATAGGATGGTCATTTTCGAGGTGGCAAAGCCGCTTAATGTTATCCTTGGCAAGTTGTTTCGTGTCCTTTACCAAGCCCTTGGAAATAAAAGTTCGTCCGCTTATAAAATTATTTATAGGAATTACACCATACCCTAATTGTGTAAGAACACTAAGTGCTTTTACCCCGAGTTCAACATCATAATAGTTTAGGAATTCATCAACCAAAAGATAAACCGAACCGTTTTTAGCAATATCTTGCTGATTACTTAACGCCTTACTCCTGTTTAAGTAGTTGCTAAAGGTTAACTTTTTAAGTTTCGGAAATTTTCTTTGGGGGGCGAAACCCATAACACTTCTTACCAAGGGCAGACTTGTGCACACGTTTACTACCCTGGCCATTTTGTGAAATCTGGCGTTTAGCAAAGGTGTGTTTGCAATTCTCTTACTTCGTTTAGGAATGCCATGCTTGTCGTGGTATTGTTGCAAGAATTCGGCTTTTAGCTTAGCCATATCAACACTGCTCGGACATTCGCTTTTACAGGCTTTGCAGCTTAAACACAAGTCAAGAATTTCCTTTACTTCATGCTCGCTTACGCTGTCCGACGGTCCGTTGGTCCAAAACTCCCTTAGCAAGTTTGCCCTTGCACGCGTACTGTCCTTTTCGTCTAAAGTGGCCATATAACTCGGACACATGGTGCCGCCCACATCGTGGGTTTTTCGGCAAACAGCGGTTCCGTTGCATTTTTCAACCGCGCGCAAAAGACCGAGATCAGAGCTGAAATCAAAGTGTGTTTTTATCTCTTTTGTCTGTTGATCAGGCAAATAGCGCAAATGGGAGTTCATAGGTGGTGTATCTATGACCTTGTTCGGGTTGAAAATGTTGTTAGGATCCCAGGTTTGTTTGATCTCACGGAAAATGTTGTAGATGTCATCTCCATAGAACTCGGGAATGAACTCTCCGCGTAACCTGCCATCACCGTGTTCTCCACTTAAAGATCCGCCATATTTTTTTACCAGCTCTGCACTTTCTTTGGCAATAGTTCTGAAAAGCTCCTGTTCCTTTTTCAGCTTCAAATTCATTACCGGCCGCAAGTGCAACTCGCCGGCCGAAATATGTGCATAATACACACATGATTTGCCATATTTCTGCATCATGGCTTCAAAGTCGGCAATGTATTCGGGCAACACATCAATTGCCACAGCCGTATCTTCTACTACGGGTACGGGTTTTTCATCGCCTTTCATGTTACCGAGAATGCCCAGTCCGGCTTTGCGCAATTCCCATACTTTGTTAGTGTCGGTTTGATACAATACCGGATAGGCATAGCCGAACTTCCGGTCTTTTAGATCTTCAATGAAAGCCTTGATTTTCGTGTTCAATTTATCCTTTGAATCTGCTACAAATTCAGAGATCAATACGGCTTTTGGTTTCCCTTCAATGAAATGGCTATTCTCTTTTTGAAGGGGATTTTCAGCTGCCAGCTCCAGCACAATATTATCCATCAATTCAATGGCATACGGACTATGTTTTAGGGCTGTAATATTTGCACGGCAGGCTTCGGCAATAGAATGCAAATGAACGGCGACAACTGCCTGATGCGGAGGCGGAAGTTCAACCAAGTTAAGTTTAGCCGATGTAGTAAAAGCTAAGGTGCCCTCCGAACCACTCAAAAGCTTGCAAAAATTAAAAGGTTTCGATTGTAACAGGGCATCCAGCGCATATCCTGTATTGCGACGTATAACTCTTTTATCGGGGAAGTGCTTTTCTATCTTTTGTTTGATGTGCGGATGGTTGTTAAGGAACAGTGCCTGTTTGTAGATACTGGCTTGCAGGCTGTTTTCCTCTGCTTTTCTTTCTATTTTGTTAGTGTCACATTCTTCAAACAGCACTTCGCTCCCATCAGAGAGAATTGCTTCTATCTCTAATACATGATCGCGGGTGCTACCATAGATAATAGAATGGGTTCCGCAGGAGTTATTCCCGATCATACCACCGATCATACAACGGTTGCTGGTAGATGTTTCGGGGCCGAACATAAGGCCATGCGGCTTCAAGAAAAGATTTAGATTGTCGAGAATGACACCCGGTTCAACACGCACCCATTTTTCTGCAACATTCAACTCTAAAATTTGATTCATGTATTTTGATACATCAACCACAATTCCATTTCCTACTACTTGTCCGGCCAAAGATGTACCCGCAGTTCGAGGGATGAGAGATGTTTTATTGTCGATAGCAAAGCGCACCAGTTTTTGAATGTCCTTAGTGTTTTTAGGGTAGGCAACAGCCATGGGAACTTCCCTGTATGCCGAAGCATCGGTAGCATAAATAAGCCGGCTGCTTAAGTCGGTTTTAAGGTCGCCACTTAACGCAAGTTGAAGCGATTTAAACTCATTATTAAGGTATAAAACTGACAAGACACAAAGATAAACATGATATAAATGAACGCATGAATGTCAGTTGATTGTTGATATTATAAGTAAATTTGGATTGTGAATAGTAAGCTTGTAATAACAGATAGGTTTCCTAAACATTTGTTTTGGGACGTAGATTGTAACAAACTCAGCATTGAGTGCGACAAGGATTTAATTATCCCTAGGTTACTGTTTGCCACAACGGAAGAATCCTTTGATTTTGATATTGAGAAGTTGGAGCAACTTTATTCGCAGGCCGATATTCTTACTTGCCTAAAATCAACAAAGGAGATGATAAGCAACGATGTGTGCAGGCTAGTTGCTAACCGCTACAATGTTCCAGTTTTTAGAAGGTTTATGCTATGAGTTCGTTTCATGAACTTTTAGTTTGTACTACCAAAGAGCTTCAGGAATTACCATCCATTAAGAATTTTCACCTGGCAGGAGGAACTAATCTGTCCTTAAGGTATAATCATAGAAATTCAGTGGACATAGATCTCATGAGTCCTGAGATTATTAGCAACCAGGGATTTTCAGAAATAGTGGCAGAGCTGAATAAATACTATGGAGACAAGAGTGTGATAACAAGTTTGATTAATGAGGAATTGGGCGATAAATATGCTTTTCTCAGGGCCTTTATTGCTACCGAAAATGCATCTATTAAAGTTGAACTAATCCAGAATATTAAGATACTGTTTGAGCCGGAATATATTTACGGAATAAGACTGCTGGCAAAAGAAGATGTTGGTATGTTAAAACTTATGAGTTTGACATCTCGAATGGCTAAAAAGGACGTGTATGATTTGGACTATCTTACGGACGAGATCCCTCTTGAAGATCTCATGAACTACCTAAAAGAAAAGAAATCAAAGTATGGTGGTACTGAAAATAATAATGTATTTGATCTTGACAATCCTCCGGATCCAACGAAAAACCCTCTTTCATTGTTGGCGTTTGATCAGAAGATAACATATACCGCAGGTCGCCCCAACCATTCTCATGATAGACTGGATTTTGTTGATGGGAGTAAAAGCTGGAGTGCTGCACGTTCAAATTGGAGAAATAAAGTGAGAACCCTTTGTAATCGAATGGGCGTGGATATACCTAATACTCTACCTTTGAATTAAAATAATTTTTTACCGGTGAATAGCATTAGACAACGGCAGGTTGAAAGTTTAATTCTCAGGGCTTTCAGTGAGGTACTACTTGAAGATGGGAGCAGTTTTACTAAAGGTGCCTTTGTTACTATTTCAGGGGTGCGCGTGTCGCCCGACTTGCATATTGCACGGATATATTTAAGTGTTTTCAATTCGGAGAATGGCAAGGACGTTGTATCAAATATGATGAAACATAACCGTGCATTAAGAGGACTGTTGGGTAATAAACTAAGAAATAAACTGCGGCACATGCCAGAACTTCAATTCTATTTAGATACCAGTTTAGATGAGGTTGAAAAGATTGAAGAAGCCTTAAAAGCGGCAAGGTCGGGAGAGGAAGAATGAATTTGCCTTTTAAAATAGCATGGCGATATTTTAAATCCCGGTCGCCTTTGGCATTGCTCAAAGCACCTAATGCCATAAACCTTTTAACACTTATTTCCTTATTTGCCGTAATTGTAATAACTGCGGCCACTATTTTGCTGTTAAGTGTGCTAAACGGTTTAATGAGTTTGGTCGGTGACCTTAATGACCAGGTTAATCCTGAAATTAAGGTGCTGCCTATTCAGGGAAAGGTGTTCAAATTGAATTCCGAACAATACGAAAAGCTTAATGGGCTTAATGGAGTAGAAGCCTATACTAAGGTTCTGGAAGAAACAGCACTGTTACAATATGCCGATAACCAAATAGTGGCCACCGTTAAAGGCGTAGATAAAAATTTTGAGAAGGTAAATCGGGTTCAGGATAACTTAATAAGGGGTTACTTCAGACTTACCGATAGCCTTGGAAGTAATGCCATTGTCGGACTGGGAATAGCCCAACAGCTTAGTCTGAGTATTAAAAATCCTTTCGACAAGTTGTTAATTGTTATTCCCAAACGCAGCCAAAGGGTGAGTTTTAATCCGGCCGGGTTGATAGGTCAAATAGCGGTTACACCAGTGGCAGAGTACGCTATTCAAAAAGATGTTGACGATAAATATGTATTTGTACCTATTGAGGCCCTTCGCCCATTATTAAACTATGCCGAAGAAATAAGTGCCTTAGAGTTCAAACTAAAAAAGGGCAGCAATACCAAAGTTGTACAAAAAGAAATAGCGGCTATTGTAGGTGAAAATATGGAAGTGCTCAACAGGGCGCAGCAAAATAAGAGTTGGTACAAAGTGATGCAGTTTGAAAAATGGGTGAGTTTTGCACTGCTTATTTTAATTATGGCCATTGCATCATTCAATTTGATCAGTTCTATTTCCATGATGGTAATGGACAAACGCAAAGATATTTCCACCCTTAAAGCACTCGGACTTACATCGCTTAATGTAGGGGCTGTATTCAGGAATTTAGGTTTTTTAATTGGCCTGATCGGTGCTGTATTTGGAGCCTTATTAGCCATAGCATTGGTTTTTGTTCAGCGGCAATTTGGAATTATTCCTATGGAAGGCAGCTTTGTGGTAGAATCCTATCCTATAAAACTCCAATGGTTTGATGTGCTGTTAACCATTGGCTCTATTGTACTTATTTCCTGGCTGGCATCATTACCGCCATCGAGGCAGGCTGAAAAACAGGCGTTGGATTTTGGGGAATAGGGTTAATTCTTTTTGTTCTTAAGAAGGGGGTACAAGAAAACAGCAGCCACCACTATAGCAGTACCGAGGTAAAACCGCCAGCCTAATTCTTCGTTTTCCCGGAATATGATCAGGGCTAAAATGATGGAATAAATAGGTTCCAGATTTATGGCCAACACCGAATCAAAAGCAGTTAATTTCTTCAGAGCACGCACGCCGAGTGTAAAAGGAACTACGGTACAAACGAGAGCTAATATCAATATCCAAAAAAGATCGGCACGTACTGGAATGATCTGTTCCTGCGGAAAGAACTTTAGATATAACGGCATTATAAGCGATAGAAAAATTAAACCCCCGCCCAACTCAACAAAAGTGAAGGCCTTGGCATTCGGTTGGTATTTATCAACCTGTACTTTATTTAGTGTGGCAAATAATGCAGCAAAAAAGGCCGAAACCAATCCTAAAACTATACCGACCAAATATTGTCCGCCGAAATAAAAGATCAAAGTCAATCCTAAAGCCACCACAAATCCGAAGAGGATTTCTAGGGCACTTAGTCCGGTTTTTCTAAATAAAGGCTCAATAAAAGCAACAAATATTGAGGTTGTTGCCAAACAACTAACGGCTACTGAAACATTGCTGTACTGTATGGAACCAAAAAAAGTGATCCAATGCAGTCCGACCAGACAACCTATACTGAGTGTGTTAACCCACAGTGCACGCGGCATGTGTTTTAACAAATTAAAGGTTTTGCCCAGCAAAAGCAGGGCAGCACAAGTGAACAAAATGCGGTACCATACCAACAGAACGGCATCAATGGTGATGAGTTTTCCGAGAATACCGGTAAAACCCCAAAGAAAAATGGAGAAATGTAGTTCTATGTAGGCCCGCCTTCTGCTATAACCGGTCATGAGACGAAAGATACGCCTTTGTGATGCTTGCTACCGAATCTTTAATAGGCGTAAACTCAATATTGAGTACATCTTTCACCTTTCGATTGTCATAGCGGAAGTGCATGCTGGTAATGTCTAATACTGCTTTAGAGAGCACAGGTTTTTTACGTGTTATAAGAAATTGTAAGTAACCCAAAAAGGCTATTGCCCGGCGAAGAGGTTTTCCCAAAGGCTTTGAAGGGGGCTTTTTACCTAATTCACTAGCAATCATTTCCAGGAAACTTTTGTAGCTAAGGTTTTCACCCGATACTATAAAACGCTCTCCACTTATATCGCTATCCAGTAGTTTTATTATAATGTTGGAAAGGTCCAGCACATCAACATAGCCGGCGGTTCCTGCCGGATGAAATTTTAACCCCTTATCAATGGTTTGCCACATTGAACCGGCTCCTTTCCGCCAATTGTAAAATTCTCCAATTATAATGGACGGATTAAGCACCACGGCATCCAACCCTTCCGCTATTCCCCGCCAAACTTCCATTTCGGCGAAATGCTTGCTGAAGGCATAGTCGGTATTTGATTGATTAAGGTCAAAGTCGGTTTGCTCTGTAATCAAAGCACCATTTGTCAGAGGGCCGCCCAGGGCTGCCGTTGAACTCAAAAATATAAGCCGTTTACCATGTTCCATACATAGATTTACTATGTTGGCCGTGCCATCTACATTGGTTTTAAATATCTCCTTCCGTTTAAAAGGTCTTAGATCTACCCGGGCCGCACAGTGTACTACAACATCAACGTTTTTAACAGCTTCCTGATAAGAGAAGTAGTCGTTCAAATCACCATCAACCCAACTAACCTTTTCACTTATTCCTGTAATGTCGCTATTGTTACGCTTTAGAGCTATAAGGTCATGACCACTAGCCAGTAACTGTTCAATGAGGTTACGACCTGTAAAACCAGTTCCGCCGGTGAGAAAGATGTTCATTGAAGTTTTTTATTCTGGACAAAAGTAAGTAAGCGCAAGTCAACCAACAGATTTAGTATAGCCAAATGCGTTCGAAGGATTTCAGGGAAGCTATGGGTTCTGCTAAGAGATCCTTCGTCACTATTGTTGAAGCAATAGTTTCTCAGGCTGAGCCGGATTTATGGTAAATAGACCGCGCCATTAATGGAGTCTTTACCGGCTCCCGTAACGCTGGCACTAACATTCGGTTGTTGAATCCACCGCAAAACTCCGAGAAAGGCCATTATCAAAGCTTCTTTGAATTTGATGGTTTTATTGTCAGGCAGAACCACTTCAACTTTTGAAAACTCGCGAAGCCGTTCTGTTAAATAAGTATTAAATGCCCCGCCACCGGTAACTAAAAGTTTATCTCCCTTGTTACTATGGCTGTTAACTGCCTTGGCAATTTGAAAGGCTGTGTGTTCTACAATGGTTGCCAGTTTATCTTCTACCGGAGCTGAGTATTTTTCAATTACCGGTAAAAAATTATCTAACACCCAATCGGCATGCAACGTTTTAGGCCATGTTTGGCTGAAATATTCGTGGCCGTTTAGTTCCTTTAACACCCCGGCATTTATACTTCCGGAACGAGCCATTTCACCATCTTCATCGTACATTTTACCTGCTTCATTAGCATAGTAATCCAACAAAATATTACCCGAACCACAATCGTAGCCTATAATTTCATCATCGCTGTGAACACTAATGTTGCTTATTCCACCAATATTCAGCAATAACTGATAATCGGGAAAAAGATATTTTTCGCCAACCGGAACAATAGGCGCACCTTGTCCGCCGTAGGCCATATCGGTTGCGCGGAGGTCACACACCACAGCAATGCCACACTCTGCTGCAATAGCCGCCCCGGAACCGATTTGAACCGTATAACCCTGTTTCGGATTGTGAAACACGGTTTGGCCGTGTGAGGATATAAAGTCAAGTTTTTTGATCTTGTTCTCCCGAATGAAAGAATCTAAAAGCTGGCCGAGGTAATGACCATAAAATACATGGGTTTTAGCAAAAGTTTCTGCACTTTGCTGCGTTAGATGGTCAAGCCTTGTATGCCAGGTTCCGGTGTACGGAATACAATCGGTAAATAAAAGCTCATAATTCCATTTTCCGCTATTTAACCTGAAATGACAGTAAGCCAAATCGACGCCATCCATGGAAGTGCCGCTCATTAAGCCTATAACGTTAAAAGAAGATCTCGCCACTTGTTTTATGGTATTACTTTGGCTAAGATGCGATTTTAAAAACTAGATAAGCAAGAATATGTATATTAGGGAAGAATTCATTCACCCAAAACAATGCACAATGCCTGATCTAAACGATTATATTCGAGAGCTTGAACTGGCCGGTTCGGCAGTTGCCTTTCCGGAGGTTAGCCAACGTTCCATTTTTCTCGAGAGTACTGAAAACTCTTCCGAAGCTTTCCTCAGTAACAAAAGCGTTATTTCTTTTGTGTCCGATGTCAGCGGTCAAAACCGCGATGATGTACTCAGTTCAACCTTACTGGCTCAACTGGCGGCAGATGCTGCATTTCCTGAACCGGAAAACGTTCTTCAATGGTACGGCAGGTACGAAGATGTGCTCACCAACATTGGTTGGGTTATGCAAAACAAGGTGGAATCATCTTTTAAGTCTAATAAAAGCTTATTTGAAATTCAGGAAGCCATATTGGAAGTGCTGGGTTCGGCTGTTGTAGGTGGACCGCAGGCAGCCATTATTCAATCTACCCTTAATGCCCTAAAATCAATGGCCGACAAGGAGGGCATGATAGAAATTTTTAGAAGAAATGTGACCAACAACAATAACAGCCATTTCCAGGTTTCAGCGGTTGATGAAACCAACGGTGCAGTAGCTATGGGCCTGGGCGGATTTATGCTCAATACCACTGAGAGAATCACTAGATTGTTCGGCATTGGTTTTTCTATGGATAAAACGGAGTTGCGTTACCGGACTGCGCGATGCACACTTAATACCGCTATGTTTAAAACGATTAGGGATAGTATTAATGAAAAATTAGGTGAAGCCACACAAAAATTTATTGCCAGACTGCCGGATATCAGTAGGTAGGTAACAAACAACTGAATTAAAGAACATCATGATAGTTAACCCAAGACAAAACTATTATGAAAAATTTACTAAAACGTATGACTCTATTACTTGCAAGCTGTTTTCTGGTGCTAGCATCTTGTAGTAGTGATGATGTAACTGAACTCCCAAAGCCGGAAGAGGCAAAATCAGAACTTCCCTACCATAAACTAGTTGATGATCCAAAAGTGAAATTAAATACTGTTTACAACTATAGGGGTGAAAAGATGTTTAATCTCGGAAATTATTTCATACCGAATAAGAATGGAGTAATTAAGGGTATAGGAGTTATATTACCGGAGGCGCGAGAGGTTACTGTCGGATTATGGAACGTTGAAACTAAAAAGGTGATTATTCAGAAAAAGATAAAGGCACCAAAGAATGCCAGTAATTTACTGGAGATTGATCCGGTTAAGGTTGTTAAAGGAAAAGAGTATGTAGTAAGTGTGTACACGGACACTTTCTATGTTTGGGAAAGTTCTCCAAGCGGGAAAGATATTTTTCCAGTTACGGTTGGAAATGTTAAGCTCACCGGATCCGGGTATTCAGAATATCCGAGCCCTATTTTCCCAGTAAAATCAACTGGTTTTGAAGTAGCCTTTTATGGATTAATTGATATAATTTATCAAGCCAGGTCATAAGAATTCATGCCAAATTCTTTGCAGCATAATAACTTTGGAAACTGTAATCCTTTACCAGCTTACCATGCGTTTGCTTGGCTCCTTTAATACAGTCGGCTATAGATAGGCCATTGCGATAGTTGCCAACAAAGTGAAGGTTTAAGGTGTTTTGCTCAAAGAACTCCAAACCGTCAATAATATCCTGATGTCCTACATCAAACTGGGGAATACTATGTTCCCAAATCTTATAATCAACAAGCTCGGGGTCCGCCGAAATCTTCATGATCTCTTTAAACTCAGCAATAACGGTATGAATAAGCGAATCCACATCATCATTCAATAAGTGGTCTTGTTGTACACCACCCACAAAAAGGGTGAAAACTGCCTTACCTTCCGGACTTCTGTTGTTAAATAAGGATGAATTATACCGCGCACTTAAAAAATGCTTGTTTTCCGATCGCGGTACCATAAATCCGAATCCATTATGCTTACGTTTTACAGCCTTGCTATCAAAACCGAGGTGTAAAACCATCATTCTGGGATAGTTCACCTTTTCTAACAAAGCTGCCATATCCACATTAATGGACTTAACCAATTCTGCCGTAATATAAGCCGGTGTGGCAAACACAACTACATCGGCTTCTATTTGCAATTCAATGCCATCCTGCATCAGTAAAAGCGCATATTTTTTACCGTTAGGCCTAACAGCTTTAGCTTCGGTGTTGAGCAGAATATCTTCCTTGCCTACATAATCGGCCAACCGGTTAACCAAAGTTGACATGCCATTTTTAAAGGATTGGTATTCATATTCCGGTATCACATCATGTTCTTTCTTTAACCCTTTAGAGATAGAACCATATCTGACTTCCAGTTCGGCCAGTTTGGGCAAAATACTTTTCATGCCAAGTTTGTACGGATCTCCGGCATATACTCCCGCAACTACAGGATTAACAACTGAATCAACTACAGCTTTGCCGTATCTGCGTTCAAAGAAATTGCCCACACTCTCATCATCCAGAGTATTTGATGTTACTTTAAATCGCTCGGCTAAAATGCCTTTTTTACCTTTTGAGCTAAGCAGACCTGAGGTAAGCATAGCCGACGGGCTGGATTTAAGCGCATGTAACTTCCCCTTTTTGAGAATATATTTTTTACTGAATTTATCCGATGGCTGAGTAAGTTCGTCTTTCAAAGAGACCATTCCGACAAGTTGATCGAACGCCAAATTTTTTAAAGTCGAATCAGCCCCATATTCAAAGGTGTAACCTTCTTTGTTTATTGTTTGAAGAGAGCCTCCAACCCTGCCTGTTTTTTCAAGAATAATGCTGTTGAATCCGGCATCCTTAATGTATGCTGCAAGTGCTAATCCGCTTATTCCGCCTCCTATGATTACAATTGATCGTTGATCGTCCAAAATTCTTTTCTTAGCGGACTTAAAGTTATTTAAAAACACAGCTCAACTGGTTAACAAAGTATCCACCCGGTGTGGTTTTTGTTTAAAAGAGGATGAAAGCTCTATTTCGGTACAATTCCTGTATCTAATTTGTAAATTCATATTATGAAATGGATAACGCTAAGTTTAACGGCATTGCTATTTGTGGCTTGTAATCCAACTTCTAAGGTTGCCTATGATTATGATACAGCAGCCGATTTCAGCACGTATAAAACCTATGCTTTAGAGGATGATAAACAAGATCTTGATCTGGACGATCTCGATCAGAAAAGATTGCTCCGGGCTATTGATAATGCCATGGAAGCTAAAGGTTTTACTAAGGTTGACAGGGAAGATGCCGATGTTTTGGTAGCCGTTTTCCTTACCACAGATATTAAAAAAAGAACGTACAGAGCACCTATTTACGCCTCGAAACGGATTGGCAGAAGAGGTACGGGAATTGGTATAGGAGGGCGTTTGCCGCCAATAACCACTACCACTAAAACCGGCCAAATGGTTATTGATGTATTAGATGGTAAGGAGCGGGAAGGTGTGTGGCAAGGCTCTATCAAAAAATTGTTTAATGCAGATAAAAGCCCAAGAGAGAAAGATGAAGAATTTCAGAAAACCGTAAATGCAGTGATGCAGAGTTTTCCGCCTTATTCGAACTAAGGATAAATAGCGGCTCACGGTCGCAATTTGAATTTGAAATCAAATCCGATGTATGAGCCGGCAGCTACAATAGAGCCACAGGCGTTAATCCAACTTAAATTTCACCTTAACGCGTACTTGTTTTTGAACGGCTTCGCCATTTTTGACGGCAGGTAACCAATTACCACTTTCGCGAATAAGACGTAAGGCTTCAGCGTCGCAATCATTTCGTAAAGATTTAATGATGCTTAATTTTGATACCTCACCGGCCTCATTAATGGTGGCATCAACGGTAACAGTGCCTTCCACTTTATCAACTTTGGCTTGTTCGGGATAACGGAGCGCATCTTTTAAATATAATTTGAACTGTCTGTTGCCCATTACGGGTTCGGGAGTACTGCGGTTCAGGATATTCTCTTCATCGGCAGCAACAGTTTCTTCCATACCCGGACTTGTGGTTTCAGAAGTTTTGCGGAGTGCTTTCTTTTTCTCTGATTTTTGCGCATATCGGGCATCAGCCGGAGTGCCTTCAGTGAGTTTAACATCCTCCGTTTCGTTATTGCTTTCTGCCGAAATCACTTCTTCATCGGCCCTATCGTTTCCAGAAGTATTCCTATCTGCTCCTACGGCTTTAAACTCCGACTCAGTTCCTTGTTGTATTTCAACTCCAGGTGTAATTTCTCCTAATTCCTCATATGTTCTTGCCGGTTCAACATCAGCCATTCTCACTTCAACAACATCATTGTAATTTCTTACTTGTGGTTGAACCGGAGGGCTATAAGTTGGGGCAGCCGGCCCTCTGCGCCTTTCACGAAGCCAGCCGGCATCGCTTACGGTATGCTTAAATGAAATTTCGCGGTAACCGTTTAATTCAAGATCGGTTTTATCAATTTTGGTTTCAAGCAGAATTTCTTTGCCGGCAGACGCCAATTGTTTCTTGGCCAGCACATAGCCACTTCCGTCGGAATTTTCATCCATAACAATCTCTTCATCAAAAGATCCGTAAACATTCCCCGCCGGATCAAATTTCTCCACAGCCCTTTTCTTACCGTCGTTATTAATGGTAATGATCTCAATTCTGTCGGCATCTTCACCGGGGGCTGAATGTCCCGATGCCGAGGTGCTATCGCTCATCTGCCCGCCCAAAAAATTCATTCCAAAATAGGTTGCACTTATTATAGCGGCTAAAGATGCTGCAGCCACTGCCCACCGCCACCAGTCATTTTGTGCCCTTTTTCGCTGCCTGTACTTGTTCCTGAATACCGGTTTCAAACGCTCAACTTGTTGCTCTATATCAACACCTGCGCTATCTGCTTCCAGCATACCTTCATAAATGTCGTTCCACATCTCATTTTCCAGCATTTGCTGTTCCACAAAATGTGCTTCGGTATCGTTCAACGATCCGTTTATATAGGCTCTTATGAGTTGTTCATTCATTATCATTCCCATCAAGTACTTTCTTCTTCGGTTTTAAAACTATCTACGCAGATCTTCAAATTACGCTTACCATTTTGAATATAACTTTTAACCTTCTTTATATTAAAGCCGGTTGCTTCAGCAATTTGCTGATAGCTTTTTTGCTCGTAATAAAACAGTTTAATGCTTTGCCGTTGCTCGGCACTCAGTTTATTCATGCAGTGTTCAAGCCTTTTAAACTTTTCTTCTTTATTTGGTTCGCCATTAAGATGAATGAGACTGTCAAATTCCACAAACTGCGCTTCCCGAACGTTGTCCAGTTCAACTATGTTCTTTTTCTTGCGCAATTGCATTAAACAAGCATTTTTAGTAACCATATACAACCAGCCTTTAAAGTTTGATATGTTGTGTGTTTTAGCCTTTACCATAACTGTTTCAAATACCTGCATAACCATGTCTTCGGCAAGCATCTTATCCTTTAAATATTTAAACGCCACCGTGTAAACCATTTGCATTTGGCCTTCATACAACCTGCCCAGGGCAACCAAATCGTTTTTTGAGACATACTGCTTTAACAGTCGCTGCTCACTATTGGGCGATATGTCGTGGTCTTTTGGCAGAACTACGAAGTTAATACTGTTTTTAACCTAATTCATCTATAGGCCTGCGTGGTTTAATTCAATGCAAAGCTATACACTATACCTGCCAACAGACCAATTAGAATAACTACGGGAGCCGGAATTTTGGTGAACTGAAGAACTAAGAAGGTAATTATAACTATGGCTATATTTTGAATATTAAGCTCTATAGCCTGGGTGAGCAGAACGGCGGCAGCCCCTATTAAACCGGCAGCTGCCGCATTGATTCCGAGTAGGCTTTTTCTCACGGCCGGTATGCCTTTAAGGTAATTCCAAAGTGGATATAGAAAGAATATAAGTAAGGTGCCCGGCAGAAAAATTCCGATAGCCCCAATCAAACCGCCCATTATCATTCCGCCGGTTCCCATATCGCTCATACACATAGCACCCACATAGCTGGCAAATGAAAAAACAGGGCCGGGCAAGCCTTGATTAAAACCGTAGCCGGTTATAAATTCTTCTTCCGTCAGAAATTCCTTGAAATACACAAATTGCTCCAACATAAATGGAACCAGTACTTGCCCTCCACCGAAAACCAAACTGCCGAAGCGGTAAAAATTTTCAAACAGAATAATGGGCTTATAATTGAAGATCAGAGCCAAAGCAACAGCAGCAAGAAATACAATAACGAAGGCACTTAAAAATCTGACTTTCGGTTTGTAGGTGTATTTCCGGCTTTTTTCTTCCTCGGTTTCCTGTGTCATAAAATTGGATATAATTCCAGCACCAATTAATAGAATGGGAAACAGATAAGGTGAAGAGAACAGCAATGCTAAAGCACAAACTATAAGTGCAAGCAGCCAGGCTCCCGGACGGTCTAGTACTTTCCGGGCGATTTTTACCGTAGCATAGATTACAAAACCTATGGCTATAGGCTGAATGAAAGTGAGGGCTCTGGCGGGCAAGCCGGCTGCTTTTATGGAGTTATATATAATGGCCAAAATGGTCATAACTATTACAGCAGGTAAGGCCCAAATAAGTATGGTAATAAGTGCTACTATAGGTCCACCACGCCTATAGCCTATGGCTGTTATGGTTTGTGTAGATGTTGGGCCCGGCAAAACCTGACAGAGAGCCATCAACTCCAAAAGTTCCTTTTCGGTAAGGTATTTTCGCTTTTCCACCAGTCGGTCTAACATCATAGCCAGATGAGCCGAGGGACCGCCAAATGCGGTAACAGCTAGCAAGAGAACCTCACCAAAAAATCGCCAATGTCTTTTATAAAGAGTCAAGCTTTAAAAGTGTTTAGCGTGGGGAAAGCGGAATAAAGGTATTTATCTCACGAAAAACCTGTTCCATATCGGCAGGCTGAATGATGCGGTGCTTATTCTCCTCATACCAACCCGAATGATAACGGTATAATACCTTCGCACTTTCGTTTGCTTTATTTGCCGAAATGCCGAGTTGTTGAATCAGTTGTGTGCATCGTTGTAACTGCCTGTCGATTACCCGGTTTAAAATTTCTTTGTAATGATCATTTTTTCGTGCCAGAGACCTGAAATGAAACATAAAATCACCCTGCGATTTATCCTGAAACCACTTTTTTATGAAAGATTTAAAGGCCTTTTTCGGATTATATTTATTGCGTTCCAACACCATTTTGGAAATTGGATTTTCACGGTGCCAATAGTTTATGACTTCATCGAGAAAGGCGTTGCGGTTTTTAAAATGCCAGTAAAAACTTGATTTATTGCAGTTAAGCCGGTCGGCCATTTTCTCTACATTGATACCATCAATGCCTTTGCCGGCAAAGAGTTTATAGCCAAGGTCTATCCAGTCCTGGCGAAGGGCTACGATTTTAGGCATATTGATAGGTTTGGGACCCTAATATACTATAATTAGACGATAGCGGTTAGATTAAAATAATGTTACTTGATCAAGGATTATATAAGTATCATGGTTCGACAAGCTCACCCCAACGAAGAACATAAAAAAGACAACTCTTTCACCGATCTTTACTTCCCAGGCCTATTTACCTATATTACAACTTCCTTTTTCTCCAACTTTTCAATCAATAGCATAAGCTTTTCAATAGTTACATGCTCCATAACCACAATTTTATACCATTGAGGGTTATGGTGATTATCGGGTACCAGGCCAAACTCCCGTGCAACTTTCTCTTCTATAAAGTTGCTTTTAATGGTAATTATGTTGGATTTCGGATGCCTGTAGTAGCTAATGTCCAGCTTATTCAACTCTGCACACATCCATTCTGTGCGCTTTTGTAAAATAAATATTTTTTCGCGCCATCCGAAACTTCCGTTTTTTACCAATATCATCCAAACCGCAATGGCATTGGCCCCGGAGCGGCTTCCGATTAAGGTAAAGTCGTCCCCTTCTACATAGCTTGCTTTTTGGGTCTGACTATATTCCACGAAGCCTTTGCGAATAATGAAAATACCCGTTCCGTAGGGTGCCTGGGCCATTTTATGCGCATCGAGTGTGAACGAAGTGATGTTCGGATTTTTAAATGTCAGATCATTTTTCCCGGATGTAAACGGAAAATAAAAACCGCCAAACGCTCCATCAACATGAATTTTGAAAGAACACGACATCTCGGTGAGCACATCGGAATACACATCTACATCATCAACCGATCCGAACATAGTAGTCATCATATTGCAAACCACTATGAAATACTGTTTGCCATTGTCTTTAGCTTTCTGTATAACATGAGTTAAATCATCCTTATTTATCTCACGAGTTGCGTCGTCAACCGGAATTTTAATAAGGTCGATACCAAGCACATTAGCCGCTTTGTCCATAGAATAATGACTATCTGTGCTGCAGAGTATGGCTATTTCCTGTGTTCCGGCTCCTATTTCCTGTTGAAAGTAGTTGCGGTAGATCCAAATGGCCTGCATATTAGCTTCGGTTCCTCCGGATGCCACGTAGCCGTCCTGCTGTTGCATTTCCCCGCCTAGAATATCAACAGCGCACATTTCTATTAATTCTTTTTCTATGTCCTGAGTACCTCGGAAAAATGGCTCTGACGTACCCAAGGTATGACAGCCAATATGGTTGGGATTCTGGATAAGGGTAGAGATAAAAGGCGCATCCTTAACAAAAGAAGCATCCTGGTTGAATACTTTTTCATCTAAGTAAGAGGCAGGCACTCCCAGCACAACCTGTTTACTGTAATCCACATTGTTTTCCAACGCTTTAAACACAATGGATCTAATCTCTTCCTGCGATTTCTTTTTCCAGACTTTGTTCATTTTTTATAAAAGTTTGACAAAGTTAGGTTAAGAAATATCAACTCCGCTAAATGTCTGGTTTTGCCGGTTATTAGCCCGATGAAGCCATGCACGGATTTGGAAACCTCAATCAAAAATGCCGCCAACCCAAGGCAGTCAGTTCATGCTCTGCCCCGCCTTTTGTAATAAGCCTGTTTCCTGAGTTAGCCGTAGTTACGGCTCCAATAGATGTAATATCGGCTTCATCTTTTATTTGCTCAAATTCTTCTACACTTAGCGTAAAAAGTAGCTCATACTCATCGCCACCGCTTAAAGCACAGTTCAAAGGGTCTATCTCAAACTCTACAGCCTGGTTAAAAGCTTGTTCATGAATAGGAACTTTTTCATCGTAAATGGTAATGCCCACATTACTCTGTTTTGCGATGTGGAGGAGTTCAGATGAAAGTCCGTCAGAAATATCTATCATGGCCGAGGGTTGAATATTTTTTCGCTCAAACAGCTCTATAATATCCTTTCTAGCCTCCGGCTTTAATATGCGCTCAACAAGGTAGTCTTTACCATCAAAGGAGGGCTGCATTTCGGGGTTGGCAAGATAAACCTGCTTTTCGCGCTCTAAAAGCTGAAGACCGAGGTAGGCTCCGCCAAGTTGGCCGGTAACGCATATAACGTCATTTACCTGTGCCGTATTTCGGTACGTGATCTTATCAGCGGCATTTCGGCCCACAGCGGTTATGCTAAGCATCAATCCTTTAAGAGAAGTAGTGGTGTCGCCGCCAATAAGATCCACACCGTAGGCCTCGCAAGCCAGACGCATGCCCGTATATAGCTCCTGTAGCGCCTCAACCGAAAATCTATTACTTATGGCAATGGAAACTAAAATTTGCTCAGGCAGGGCATTCATGGCATATACATCGGAAAGGTTCACTACAACCGCCTTATAGCCAACATGCTTCAATGGGGCGTAGGTCAAATCGAAATGCACGTTCTCGATCAAAGTATCTGAAGAAAGGACAATGGCCTCACTTCCTGCTTCAATTACTGCGGCATCATCGCCTATGCCCTTAATTGTGGTGGGTTTGGATATTTGAAAATCTTTGGTCAATAATTCTATCAAACCGAATTCGCCCAATTCAGATATTTCAGTACGTTTGTGCTCGCTCATAAGTGAGCGCAAAGGTATGGCTCAATCTAAAATTAAACTTAGCAGAACGCAGATAAACGCCATGGGTGCTATTACCCTCTTTGGTATGAGTTTGCTGGGCTGGGGTATTATTCACTTCTTTACGGAAACCGATTTTTTCGAATTGCTTTGGCATGGTGAGCCCATTTGGAAACAGATTCTAAGAGGCGTTATCTATGGCATTGCCGCTTTTTTCATCGTCAATGTTTTTTTACAAACAAAACTTTTAGATGACCTTACCGGAGTTATTTATGACCTTGCCGATCAGCTTACCTGGCTTGATGTTGTTTACATTTCCATTGCTGCGGGTATTGGTGAGGAGATCTTATTCAGAATTGGAATTCAATATTTTCTTGGTGTTTGGCCTACCGCTTTTCTTTTTATCCTAATTCATGGTTATTTCAGCATTTCCAACTGGCGGGTAACGCTTTACGGTGCGGTAATGACCATTATTAGCGCAGCCTTTGGATTTATGTTTATCAAGTATGGCATTTTTACGGCAATGGCCGCTCATGCAGTTATTGATCTGCTGATTCTGGGATACTTAAAATTGCAGGTCAGAAAGGTAACTGACCCTTAGATCAATGTTTCTATTCCGTTTTTCTATTTACTTCACCTCAAAAGTCTTTAAAAAGGCATTCATCAGCTCATCACTACCTTCTGTTTTTATTAAGGTAACCAATACGCCTCGCTTGCCTTTGTGATGCGCCACAACGGCAATATCATCTCCGTTGCTGCGAATTCTTTTACCTTTCAATTTTACACCGTTAGCCGTTTTAATGGTCTGATTTTCAGCTTTTACTCCGGATAAATTGTCTTTGTATTCATTGAGCATAAAGTCAACCAAAGACGAAGGGTTGATTGTACTGAATTCCTGAATGATTATGCCACTTCCTTGTCCGTTGATCAAGGTGATCTGATCAATTTTAGGTCCGATAGAAATCTTTGCTGCAGAATAATTCACCGGATAGTCGAAAGAAACAAAATCATCGGTAAAGCTGGTTCTGTTGGCCATTTGAGCCGTTGACACAGGGTTGTTTTTTTTGGCTGGTGCGGTGGTTTGAACAGGCCTGTCAATACTATTCACCATAAACTTTACAGAATCACCATTATGCGTGATGTAGGTAAATTCTTTATTGGTCTTTATAGGAAAGGTTTTACCATCTATGATTATAGAGGCATCTTGTTGTGAAATGCCTAAAGTAATACTAAAAAGTAAAAGACAGGATGTGAGGATAGATCTCATAGGAACGAATATCGACCGATTTTCAGATGTAGTTTTCTACTTATTAACTTTTCATCATCACGTTATATTGCCTTTTACATAAATGATGGATTCGGACAAAGCTTGCTACTCCAAAAGCGTGGCAAATTCACTTTGTACTACTCATTAACCTGCTCCAAATACTTGCCCACAATGGGCAGCCTTCGGCCCATTCCAAAGGCTTTGGAAGAAACCCTAAGCATTGGAGGGGTTTGATATCGCTTGTATTCACTACGATTTACAAGTCGAAGAATACGATTAACCAGTGCTGAATCATAGCCCATGTCAGCTATTTCATTTGGACCTTTTCGCTCTTCTATGTATTCGTAAAGAATCTTGTCTAAGATATCGTATTCGGGCAATGAGTCACTGTCCTTTTGGTCTGGTCTTAGTTCGGCAGAAGGTGCCTTGGTTATAATATGCTCAGGTATGATCTCACCATTTCTGTTGATGTATCGCGCCAAAGCATATACATCGGTTTTATATACATCGCCAATAACACTTAGTCCGCCGGCCATGTCACCGTAGAGCGTGCCATAGCCTACAGCGGCTTCGCTTTTGTTACTCGTGTTAAGCAAAATGTAGCCATGCTTATTACTTAAAGCCATTAGAATTACAGCTCTTGAGCGGGCTTGAATATTTTCTTCCGTAACATTAAATGGTATGCCATCAAAATGATCTTCAAGATCGGTCAGAAATGCCTCATAAGGTTTTTGAATAGCAATAGTTTTATATGGTGACCCAAGGTTTTCACATAACTTTTCACTATCGGTAACCGAGTGATCACTGCTAAACTCCGATGGCATTAAAACCGAAAGCACGTTTTCCGGTCCAAGTGCCTTTGCAGCCAAAGCCAGAGTTAGCGCACTATCAATACCACCCGACAAGCCGAGAATGGCCTTTTTAAAACCGAGTTTTCCAAAATAGTCACGAATACCCATAACAAGCGCATCATGAATTAGAGCAATTTTCTCTTTAGGCCTTTCTTTGTTTTCGGTAGCTGCTTCCACTTCAGCAAGGTTATATACGGCAATGGCTTCTTCAAAATAGGGTAACTCATCAACTACAACGCCCTTACTGTTAACTACCAGCGAAGCTCCGTCAAACAAGAGTTCGGTTTGCGCACCTACGTGGTTGGAATAGAACATGGGAATGCCGTATTTGCTTACGTTCTCGCATACTATTTCAATGCGCTCTTTGCCTTTTTCGTAAGTAAACGGACTGGCTGAAATGTTGATCATAAAGTCGGGCTTCTCCAAAATCAACTCGTCCATAGGACAAGTAGTATAAAGCGGATTTTCATTGCCTATGTTCCAGATGTCTTCGCAAATGGTAAGCGCAATACGTTTGCCCTTGTATTCAATAGTTTGGAATGCACGGGCAGGCTCAAAATACCTGTACTCATCAAAAATATCATAAGTTGGTAGCAGGGCTTTATTGGCGAGTTGCTGCGTTTTGCCGTTGGCAATAAAATATGCCGAGTTAAAAAGGTCTTTTCCTTCAATAACCGGGTTTATAGAGGGTGCGCCTACTATCACGGCAATATCTTCCGTAAGTTTTTCGATATTTTTAATGGTTGAAAGGCAGCGCTGAATAAAATCGTTAAACTCTAAAAAATCACGTGGAGGATAGCCACAAATACAGAGTTCTGAGAAGATAACTATGTCCGCACCTTGCTCCTTTGCCAGCCTGGTGTACCCGGCGATCTTTGCAAAGTTATTTTCGAAATCACCTACCACATAGTTCAACTGAGCAATAGCTATTTTCATTTGGTTATTGAATGAAGCTGTGAAATTAGGGAATGTTAGGTAACATCGCACTCCCTACTTTTGTAGTATGCTCTTAAAAACGGAAGGATTGGTTATTCGCAACGTGAACTACTCTGATACGAGTACCATTTCAACCATTTATACGCGCAATTTGGGAGTGCAAACCTACATGCTCAAAGGCATACGCAATCCCAAAGGCCGGCTTAAGATAAACGTAATGCAGCCCATGTTTTTTGTTGATTTGATTGTGAGCAAGCGGGAGAACAAAAACCTGCAAAGCCTGCGCGAGATTAAGCCTCTGTTCATTTATAAAAATGTGACCAATGACATAAGACGAACGGCTATAGGCACTTTAATGTTAGAGATCATTGGCGTTTCTGTAAAACAGGAAGAAGGAGACGAAGCCCTGTTCGATTTTGTAAAGGAACAATTTAAGTACTTAGATCAGGCTAAGCGTGTTCCAGCCTTCTTTCATTTGTATTTTATGCTGAAACTATCTGGTTTTTTGGGCTTTCAGCCATTGAACAATTATTCAACCGATCAAAACAGTTTTAACTTAATGGAAGGCGTATTTGATAGCGTGATGAACGAGTATTCATTAATACCGGAGTTAAGTACACAAATTTCCGATCTGTTAAATGCAGAACTCACTGATCTAAGTGAAATTCAAATTAACAAAGAAGACAGAAACGCACTCTTGTTAGCCTTAGAACGTTTTTATAAAATTCACCTAAATGAATTCAAATCATTTAAAACACCGCAGGTGTATGAAGATGTGTTTGGTTAAACCTGACCAATCATCTCAAATCCACAGTACTTCTGCAAAACTTCAGGCACTTTTATTCCTGCAGGTGTTTGATTATTTTCCAGCAGTGCAGCCATAATACGCGGCAGGGCCAGCGCACTGCCGTTAAGTGTGTGCACGAGTTTTGGTTTGCCTTTGTCCTCGCTGCGGTAACGTATTTTCATTCTGTTGCTCTGAAAGCTTTCAAAGTTGGAAACAGAACTTACCTCTAACCACCTTTTTTGTGCTGCCGACCATACTTCAAAATCGTAGGTGAGTGCCGAGGCAAAACTCATATCGCCACCGCAAAGTTTAAGAATTCGGTACGGAAGCCCCAAGGCTTTAACCAGGCTTTCCACGTGGTCAATCATTTGTTTTAATACGTTGTAGGAGTTTTCGGGCCTGGTGAAATTCACTATCTCCACCTTTTCGAATTGGTGGAGCCTGTTCAGGCCGCGTACATCTTTACCGTAACTACCCGCTTCTCGCCTAAAGCACGCAGAAAAAGCCGTAAACTTTTGGGGCAGATCACTTTCAGACAAAATGCTGCCTCTGTAAATATTAGTAACAGGAACTTCCGAGGTTGGAATCAGATAAAAACCATCTATCGGTACCTCATACATCTGCCCCTCTTTATCCGGTAATTGCCCTGTTCCAAAAGCAGAGTCCTCATTCACCATAAATGGCGGATTCACTTCCAGATAGCCCTCGTCGCCGGCTCTATCGAGGAAAAAAGCTACCAAAGCCCTTTGCAAACGGGCACCCTTGCCTTTGTACAATGGAAAGCCGGCTCCTGTGATCTTTACACCTGTTTCAAAATCTATTAAGTCGTATTTAGCTGCCAACTCCCAGTGGGGCAAGGCGTCATCTGCCAAAGTTGGCAGGTCATCTACCTGATATTCAATGGCATTATCATCAGGAGTATTACCTGCAGGTACACTTTCATGAGGTAAGTTGGGCAATAGCACTAATGCATCATAAAGCTTATCTGTAGCGGCTTTTAGATCGTTTTGCAAGGATTTAACGCCGTCCTTTTTCTTAGCCACTTCTTGTTTTTTAGCCTCGGCACCATCTCTGTCACCGCTTTGAATCAGGGCTCCAATTGCTTTGGAGGCCACATTTAACTCCGCTTGCAAATCATCGTGCTTCGATTGAGTATTTCGCCGCACTTCATCCAGTTTTAATATGGCATCAACGACTTCCTTTGCATCAACATTTTTCACCTTTAATCGGTTGATTACATACTGTGGATTCTCTTTTATAGCGCGGATTTCAAGCATTTAAGGAAAATTTCGACAAAGATAATACGGTATTTAGTAAAATAAGATTAGCTTTGTTCTGGTATCTGAGGTGTAGAAGTCTGTGATAATTTTTCCAAAGCTACATGTTGTTTCTGCACTTTGAATCCACACATAATTTCAACCTATAGTTTAATAACTAAAATTCATTAATGTACGATATTATTCAGCTGAACGATATGCTCGTTGCAGAACTGCGCGATATAGCAGAATCATTAAGCTTAAAAGGCTACAAAAGACTCAACAAGCAGGACCTTATTTATACCATTCTTGATCACCAGGCCATTCATGGCAAGGTAGATGTTCCTGTTAAAGAAAATGGTAGAGAACAACAAAGTAAAGATCAACAAGGCGGACGGGCTAAACGTTCTAATAAAAAGGATAACAAACACGGGGAAAAAGACTCGAAAAAACCTCGGGATGAAAAATTCGATAAGGAGAAAGAAGAATCAAAGAAAGATGATACGGGAAAAGGAGATGGAAGAAAACCACGTGATGAGAGATTTGATAAAGACAATAGAAGGGACAGATCAAAAGGGAAAAACAGAGACGATAGAAATGAAAGAAGAGATCGACCGGAAAAAAAGGAAGAACCTAAGCCACCAAAGTTTGATGTAGATCTTGACGGAGCAATTGATGGAGAAGGCGTTTTGGAAATGATGCCCGATGGATATGGCTTCTTGCGGTCGTCAGACTATAATTACCTGAATTCACCCGATGATATCTACGTTTCCCCATCTCAAATAAAATTATTTGGCTTAAAAACAGGCGATACTGTTAATGGAACTATCCGGCCACCGAAAGACGGTGAAAAATATTTTGCCTTGTTAAAGGTTTCCACCATCAACGGAAAAACCCCTGAGGAAATACGTGACCGGGTTCCATTCGATTATCTTACACCGCTTTTTCCGGATGAAAAATTAAACCTATTTGACGGTGCAGCAAATTACTCTACGAGAATTGTTGACCTGTTTTCTCCTGTAGGTAAAGGACAACGCGGGATGATAGTGGCGCAGCCGAAAGTAGGGAAAACCATTCTTCTTAAAAGTATTGCAAATGCCATTGCTGCCAATCATCCGGAGGTTTATCTTATTATTTTATTGATAGATGAACGACCTGAAGAGGTAACCGACATGAAGCGCAGCGTAAATGCTGAAGTTGTGGCGTCAACCTTCGATGAACAGGCCGAAAAACATACCAAAGTAGCTAAGATCATATTGGAAAAAGCCAAAAGATTGGTTGAAAGCGGTCATGATGTAGTTATTTTATTAGATTCAATTACAAGGCTGGCAAGGGCACATAATACGGTAGCCCCTTCTTCTGGTAAAGTGCTTTCTGGAGGCGTTGAAGCAAATGCTTTGCACAAACCAAAGAAATTTTTTGGTGCGGCACGTAATATTGAAAACGGCGGCTCACTCACCATCCTTGCCACGGCATTGATAGACACCGGCTCTAAAATGGACGAAGTGATATTTGAAGAGTTTAAAGGAACCGGTAATATGGAACTTCAGCTTGATCGTAAGCTGGCTAACAAACGTATTTATCCGGCTATTGATGTTATAAAGTCAAGCACAAGGCGGGATGATCTTTTGTTAGATAAAGAAACATTACAAAAACTATGGGTACTCCGTAATCACTTTGCTGATATGACTACCGAGGAAGCTATGACTACCCTGCTACAGCATATTAAAGGAACTAAATCAAACGAAGAATTTTTGATAACCATGAATGGTTAAGCAGCACTTACTTTTTATTAATAAGTTTAATAAAATCTGTTGTAATAGTCTGAATTTGCTTTAGACGTTCGTAATTGATAAAATACTTAATATTTTTCCCGTCTCTTAGTGTTGTAAGAATACCCTCATCACGAAGTATTTTCAAATGATGTGAGGTAACACTTTGTTCTTGTCGAAGAGTCTTATAAATACTTTTAACGTAGGTTCCGGGATTCTTGTTTATATACAACAACAACTTAAGTCTTAACTTGTGGTCAAGTGCCCTGTAAATATTCCGGGCTGCCTTGATTTTACTTTGTTTTTCCCCCCTCATATTCAATATTTTGGTATCCGGTTAAGTTAACCGGATACCCTGTTCAAAAGATCATCCTACAAGGTCTTCAACAAACTGCTCCACTTGCTTAAGCCGTTCTTTGTTCAAGCTATAATAGATGAACTTACCTTGTCGTTCGGTGTTTACAATACCTGCTTTTCTAAGAATAGCCAAATGTTGTGATGCAACACTTTGATCTATTCGTAGTTTAACATAAATATCGGTTACTACCATCTTCTTATTTTTCTCTAAAAGCTTGACAATTGATTGTCTAAGTCCATGATTAATAGATCTTAAAACCATGGCTGCCTTCTTAATCTGTACAAAATCTAGTACGATTTTTCCGCGAGATCCAGGTTTGCTTAGTGTTACTGTGCTGTCCAGTTTAGTTTTCATTTGTATTTGTTATTAAAAGGGGTTATAAATAATTGTTTTTCAAATAATTAGGTTTAACAAGGTCGTTATTATCGTATTTTAGTTTCGGGTATTTTCTATAAGCTACTAAGCCAATAAAATAAGCTCTTGCATCTAAATTAATAATTAATTGCCGTTTAATACCATTTAATAGTAATATTTCTTTATGTGGGGAAATAAAAATTGTGTTTCTATTGAGCAAATCATTGATTTTAAACTGTTTAAAACGCACTCTTTCGTCCTTTATCAAGACGTTCAACTCATTATCGAGAATGCTAATATACACGTTACCTTTGTTTGCATCAAATAATCCGACATATATTTTCCCCTTTTTCGTTTTATTGGAAAAAGCATGGCCGTGTACAAGAGCTTGTAGTGAGCTAACTCCTACAAGCGGAAGCCTTAGTGCCAGGCATAGGCCTTTAGCAGTGGCCAGGCCAACTCGTAAACCAGTATATGACCCCGGGCCAATGCCAACAGATACAAAACTTAGATCATGTGGAGAGATGTTGTTTTTATCCAACAATTCTTTGATTTTGACGGTAATAAGTGCCGATGCTTCTTTTCGTTCCTGGATAAATAGCTCATCTATAAGTTTATCATCACTTAGCAGTGCTGCCGAAGCTGGAGTAACCGATGTTTCAATGGCTAATGAATAAACTGGCATCAGGCAAAAAAGATTACTGCATTATGCATAATAACTGCAATACAAAAGGCGGCAAATATATATCGCAACACCTTTCTGTCAAACTTTGTCGCCATTTGCACTCCAAACGGGGCAGCAAGCAGCACGCCTGCAATTACCGGAAGGGTTAAAGGAAAATTTAAGCCTCCGATAGTATGCTTAAGCTTGGTGTCCTCAAAAGTTTGGGTGAAAAAGTTGAAGACCGATGTAGTTAGTGCAACTATTACAATTACACCTACGGCAATGCTTACTATCTTTTTAATATCAAGCCTGAATCCGCCATTTAATAACGGTGTCATAACAAATGAACCGCCCAGGCCTGAGAGAGCTGTTGCTGCACCCGATATAATACCCGTTAACCAATAAAGAGGTTGTGGTAGTTTGGAAAGCGGTTTAATGGTATTAGGATTATAGGGCAATAACATACGCCATATTAAAGGAATAAGGGCAATGGAAAAGGCTATGGCAAACACTTGCTTAGTATAAACCTGTGTTTTACCGAGTAAAAAGGTAATGCCAATGGATGCTACCGCAGCCGGAATGCCTATCATTAACACGTACCTGGGGAAAAAATTATTAAGCCTGATTTGCTTTATACTGGCAGCCAAGGCAGCAAAAAGAGTGGAAAAAATAGAATTTGTAATGATTAATCGTACAAACTCATCACTATCGGTAACGCCCAGTTTCTGAAAAAAGTAGGTGTAAATAATGATGTAGAATAGTCCGCCCCCAATACCTATAAGGCCGGCAAAAAACCCTGAAATCAGTCCGCAAAGAAAAAGGATTACTATTTCGTGTAAAGACATTAAGCTCCGCCCGAAAGTAGTTTCTTATATCTTTCTGTATCAACAACTACTTTGGCTGCTTCCCGCACATCCAAATTTTCACGTAGTCCGTTGGCAAACCTTCCGGCACGGTAATAATATCTGTTGGCTATTTCACGCTCCAGCAATTCTTTTATCTGCTTTTTATGAAGCTGAAGATCTTTTTCTTTCGTTTGAGCTACTTTTTGTTCCAGATCCACAATATAGCTGTTAAGCAAGTCGCTGTATTTCTCGTCTGTAGCAGCGGTTTTCAGTTCGGCCAGCTCACGTTCGGTTTTAGTTTTATAGGAGTAGTCCTTGTCTGCCAACCAGGCTACAAAGGCATCATATTCAATATCATTTAAACTAAATTCACGGGCACCGGTAATGGTAGGATTTGCGCGGTAATATTCAATGCTGTAATCGTGTAAAAGATTTTTATAAAACAAAACCGCTACAATAGCACTGGACCGTTCTAACTCCGTTTCAACATCGGGTTCAATGCCGGCTCCATCCCAAACAGTTCTTCCTGCTTTGGTGGCATGGGCGGTTTTCAACGAATCAGGAACTTCTGCCGGTTTGCCGCTTTCTTCCTTATCGGCCCACCAGTTTCTGCGCTGAATACTTCTGCCACTTGGCAGGTAATACTTGCCTGTTGTAAGCTTTAGTTGTGAGTTATAAGCAACCGGACGCGTAGTTTGCACCAATCCTTTACCATAGCTGTTTCTGCCAACTATAACTGCTCGGTCAAGGTCTTGCAAAGCACCTGCCACTATCTCCGATGCCGATACCGAATTATAGTCAATAACCACGGCTAAAGGAATGGTTGTATCAACCGGCTCTCCTCTTGTAAAGTCTTTTTCCAATTCTTTCCCGTCCTTTCCGCGGAGGGTTACAACCAACTCATTTTTCGGCACAAACACATTTACAATATCAACGGCTTCATCTAGTAAACCACCTCCATTACCCTGTAAATCAAGTAAAACCCCTTTAATTTCATGGTTCTTTTTTAGTTCTTTCAGTGCCGATGCAACTTCTTTGGCAGCACCTTCGGTAAAACTGGTAAGCTTTATATATCCTACGCTATTGTTATACATTCCATAATACGGAACACTGTTAACCCTTATGCGTTGCCGTGTTAAGGTACGCGTAAAGGTTTCATCACCGCGCTGCATTTTAACGGTAACGTTAGTGCCCGGTTTTCCTTTTAACAGGCTAACAGCCTTGTCAGAGCTAAAACCCTTGGCATCCTGTCCTTCAATTACTATAAACTGGTCGCCCGCTTTTATACCGGCTTTATCAGAAGGAGAGCCTTTATAAGGCGAAATAATGGTTACATAATCTCCTTTTCTCTGCACCGTAGATCCAATACCACCATATTCCCCGGTTTGTTGGAATCTTAAATTCTCCAATTCTTCGCCAGGAATGTAGTCGTTGTAGGGATCGAGGTCCGCTATCATGGCATCAATACCCTTTTCAACCAATTCCTTTGGATCTATTTCATCTACATAGTACGAATTAAGGTGCTTATATACATTAGAGAATATTTCCAACTGCTTTGCAATTTCAAAGTATTTATTGCCCGCTGCGGTGAGCAGTAGAGCTATTGCAATTAAACCTAAGTATTTTAATGATTTCATGTTAAAATTTTATCTACGGAACCGGATCATAACCATGGCCACCCCATGGATGGCACCTAAAAATTCTTTTCAAAGAAAGCCAACTCCCTTTTAAAAAACCATGTTTACTCACCGCTTCGTAGCTATAAGCAGAACAGGTTGGGGTAAAACGACAAGTAGCCGGAAACACCGGCGAAATTACCTTTTGATAAAACCGAATCAAAGCCAAAGCTATCTTACTTATCATTTATTACTGTTCCGCATAATGCCTTACCCATCTTTTCCAAAAGCTCTTTCATGCTTTTTTCAATGGTCTTGTAGTCGCTTTTTTCATGACTAATATACACAAACATTATACTACACGCCATGTTTGCTTTAATTAGCCTATTATAAAGAATACGTTTATTCAAACGATATGTTTCACGCATAAGACGCTTTAGTCTATTCCGGTCCGTGGCATGTTTAAACGATTTTTTCGGTACTGAAAAACCCGCCTGAGCCGGGCCATTAACTGTTGTGGCAGGCCTAAAAAAAGCCTTTAATGGAAAACAGGTGCCCGAATTACCTTCCTTGAATAGTTGTTCAATAACTTTCCGGCTTTTAAGCCTTTCGTGTTTCTTAAAGGTATTTCTTTGAAGTCCGGACATAAAAAAATCCCGCGATTGCGGGACTAAATATAGTTGAAACAGGCTTTACTTGCCTTTCATTTGATCAGATACCGTAAGCTTTTTACGGCCTTTTGCCCTTCGACGCGCTATTACATCACGTCCGCTTTTGCTTTCCATTCGTTCTCTAAAGCCATGCTTATTCTTTCTCTTTCTGTTCGACGGTTGAAATGTCCGTTTCATATCCTCAAATTTTTAGGAAGCGCAAAAGTAAAGCTTTCATGCCATTTGGCAAATGATTTAGGGGTAATTTATAACCTGTATTTTAGCCGTTGCAATGAAAAGATTTATACTTTTCTTTTTGATTGGTGTAAGTACAGCCTGTTCTGATGGTGCTGTTGAACCCGATGCAGTACCGGCTACTTCATTGAAAAAGGTTTTATTTGTTGGGAATAGCTATACGGCCGGAAACAATCTGCCCGAATTAGTTAAGCAAATTGCACTTAGTGTCAATGATCAACTGGAATATGATAAACACACACCGGGCGGAGCTACCTTGATGGATCATGCAAACAACAATACGCTTGCACAAAAGATTAACTCTAAGAAGTGGGATTTTGTTACTGTTCAGGCACAAAGCCAGGAGGTGTGGTTGCCCGATTGGTACGTAAACACCAACGTATTTCCATACGCGAAAGAACTGTCTAACAAAATACGGAAGAGCAACTCAAAAGGTATCCCGTTGTTTTTTATGACATGGGGAAGGAAAAATGGCGATCAGGCAAACTGCGGAGGAAACCCTAACTGTACATACGAAGCTATGGACGACCGTTTAAAACTCAACTATTTGAAAATGGCCGGAGATAACAAAGCCCAGGTTGCGCCGGTAGGAGCTGTATGGAGGCATATAAGGGAAAATAATCCGTCCATAAACCTGTATAAGAATGACGGGTCGCATCCTTCCAAGGCCGGAAGTTACGCAGCAGCCTGTACCTTTTATACTTTAATATTTGAAAAGGACCCCGCCCTTACATCTTTTGACTATTCCATACCTAATGATGTGGAACAAATCATCAGATCTGTTACCAAAGCCGTGGTATATGATGATTTAGATTCGTGGCGGTTTAATTAATCTCCCTTAACACGAGATACTACATAGCCGGCCTTACGAAGTTTATTAATAAGACCGTTTTTGCCGGGCAAGTGACCTGCCCCAACCGCTATTAACGAGGGCATTTTTTCCATGTGCGCTTTAATATCATCCATCCAGTTTTCGTTTCTGCCGTCAACCAGCAATTCTCCAAAAGATGACTCTTCTTCGGAATATTCAGCAATCATTTCCTGAAGTTTAACCAAATCCTGAGCCCGGTAAATAGCTACCATTTCATCAAAGTTAGAGTCACCGTTTTTCTCCTGCTTAAGGCTTTGTACCAACATTTCTGCCTGGCTTTTATAATCAATTTTATCAAACATGGCCATCACCTCCTGTAAGGTTTCCAATGAACCCACTTCTTCCTTTTCTTCTTTAGCCCGTTTAATAAATTTTAATTCATAAGAAGCCATTTGGCAATCGGAACCGGTATCCATGGTAAAAGAGGAGAGCAATAACGGTTTCATTCTTCCCAGCATGGAGAGAGGCATACCTACTTGCTCCTTAAAATAGTCGTCAACAAAGGTGTAGTCTTCTTCAGAAATAAGGTCTCGAAGATGTTTGCCATCATCCATCATACCGGATGTAAGCATACCCAGCGCAACGGTAGGATCTGAAACATTTATTTCTAAAACCAGCTGATCGGTGTTTTTAAATGCAGCATCAAGTCCGCCGGGTTCAAAGTAATCATCGGCGCAAAGCAAGTGAATGGTGCCGAATAAATAAGATGCCTTTGCCAAACCATTCCCCGAAATTTTCCAAAGCAATCCTTCTTTTTCAAGCGGAATTCCCTGAGTTAACTGGGCATTGGCTGCATTTATACCCGCAAAACTTAAAACAGCCGATGTAATGAGCGCACCAAGTGCTTTACCTTCAAGCCGTATTTTCTTCATCCAATTCATGCAACATTCCATTTAATTGATCAACGTATTTGCTATATGCAATTTTTATCCACCACTTTACAATACGTTTAAATACAAAGTAGAGTATTAGCCCTAACACAATTATTGTGCCCACCATTAAAGACACTTTATCCATTCCGGCAGGAATGTGGGACTGATAGAAATTGAGCATGCGCTGGTCAAGTAATAAAGCCACACCTAAGGCCAACGGATATAGATAATAATGTAGCTTTTCATAAAATCTAAGATCAAGCTTTAACAGGTTAATGGTTTTGTGGAGGTTGCTTTTTACGTTTTCGGTCTGCGTTTGCGTTTTGCTGTGACGATACAATCTTGGATAGGCTAAAAAGAGAATAGAAAGCACAAGTAATGCAAGGAATATGAGTCCGATCAATGAGACAGATGACCCCCTAAGCACCACAAAAAGCAATGCCAAAATGGCAAGAAAAAGTCCGGCAGCCAAATCAAGAAACATGTTCTTTCGTATTGAGCCGAGTGCAGAATTCGACTTTTTGGTCAAAATCCCTTTAAGCTGCTCTTCATTGTAGAGCTCCTGACCTTTTTCGAGGTCTCTCCAACTTTTCTTTAACGCATCAAGATCCATAGTACTACGTCATTATATTACGTAATTTTTCTTTTATTCTGTTCATTTTAACACGGGCATTTACTTCCGAAATACCCAATGTGGCTGATATTTCCCTGTATGGTTTGTCTTCGAGATACAAGAAAACTAACGCCTTTTCTACTTTATTCAAATGTTCTATCGCCTTATATAATAATCTTAGTCTTTGCCCGGTAACATCGTCGAACTGTTCGTATTCCAACGAGTTTGTTATTTCCGGTTTTAACTCTGTTTCAAACTGCCTTTTCTTCTTTTTTCTAAACTGCGTAATGGCTGTGTTAAGAGCCACTCTGTACATCCAGGTGCTAAATTTTGAACCGCCCCTGAAAGTTGGATAGGCCCTCCACAACTGGATAGTGATCTCCTGAAACAAATCCTGTTTTTCGGTTTCGGTTTTACCATATAAGTGGCATATTTTGTGAATAATGCCCTGGTTTTCCCGCATATGTTTTAAAAACAGGCTTTCAGTTTCGTTTGTCATGTTTTTGACGAGCAATTAATTAGTATGTATTGCACCCGTGAAGTTACAAGTTACATCAAATAAAATCTTGTGGAAAAACTGTTTGCGTATGGCAGCTAATGCCAATAATTTGCATACAAAATTGTTTAATGGGATTATTAGAAGACTTTAAGGAATTTGCTGTTAAGGGTAATATGGTTGATATGGCCGTTGGTATTGTGCTTGGCGCGGCTTTCGGTACGGTAATTAAATCTCTCGTTGAAGATTTATTAATGCCTGTAGTGGCCAAATTGTTCAACGTACCTGACTTTAGAAACCTATTTTCTGTCCTAAAAGACCCTAAAAATGCTTTTACAGAAGGTATGACATTGGATGCTTTTCGTGAGGCCGAAGGAGTGGCCTTTGCCTGGGGAAATTTCATCAATAACCTTATCGCATTTTTACTTGTTGCCCTGGCCTTATGGATAGTAGTTAGGGGAATAAACAAATTACAAAAGGCAAAAGAGGAAGAAGAAGCCGGGCCATCGGAGGTTGATCTGTTAACAGAGATTAGAGACTCGCTGGCGAAATAGATTTAAGCATGGATGTTCAATAGTAGGCACGCCATGCATGGCGTACCTATTATTGGGTTATACATCCCTATAACACAGCTGTTTCCTGTTTCTTAAACTGCATATCGTGCAGCTTTTTATAGGCTCCGTTATGGGCTATTAGTTCATTGTGGCTGCCCTGTTCAATAATTTGCCCCTGGTCAAGCACAACTATCTTGTCGGCATTTTTTACGGTTGACAGGCGGTGGGCTATAACAATGGAAGTACGACCCTCCATTAACTTGGTGGTAGCGTGCTGGAGAAGCATTTCCGTTTCCGTATCAATGGCGGCGGTGGCTTCATCAAGTATGAGAATATCGGGGTTAAAGGTCATAGCCCGAATGAAGGCAATAAGCTGGCGTTGCCCTGCCGACAATGATCCTCCGCGCTCCATAACCTGGTAATCATACTGCCCGGGAAGGCCTTCAATAAATTCGTTTACGCCCACCGTTTCAGCAGCGGCTTTTACTTCATCTAAGGTTACCGTAGGGTCATTCATAGCAATATTATCATACACACTACCGGCAAATAGAAAAACATCTTGTTGCACGGTGGCTATTCTATTTCTTAAAGCCTGAATATTATACTCCTGAAGCAACTTGTCGTCAATTAGAATATTCCCTTTCCTAATTTCATAAAAGCGGTTTATCAAACCTATGGTAGTAGTTTTACCTGATCCGGTTGAGCCAACAAGGGCAAGTGATTGACCGGGGTCTAATTTGAATGAAACATCCCTTAGCACATAGTCATCATCTTTATAAGCAAACCAAACTTTATCAAACTCAATTCCTCCAAAAAGCTTTTCGGGTTTAACGGAACCGGTTTCTTCAATACGTACATCCTCATCAAGGAGTTTGAAAACCCTGTCGCTGGCCACAATGCCCATTTGGAGGGTGTTGAATTTATCGGCCAGCATGCGCAATGGTCTGAACAACATATTTACCCAGGCCACAAAAGCAGAAATTTCACCTACGGTTGACAAGTTTTGAATAAGCCTGCCGCCTGCAAACCAAATAATTAGAGCCAAAGCCAGCGCAGACAAAATTTCAATAACAGGGAAGTAAACTGCGTAATAAAGCACAGTGTCGGTGTTGGCCTTAAGGTGTGTTTTGTTTATCTTATCGAACTTTTGATGCTCACGTTTTTCAATGGCAAACAGCTGAACGATCTTCATTCCGGTAACATGCTCCTGCAGAAATGAGTTAAGGTCTTGTAAAGTACTCCTAACCCTTTGAAAAGCCTTTTTTACCTTTTCTTTAAACACGTAGGTTGCAAATAGAATTAACGGAAAGGGAACCAGAGTCCATAGCGTAAGACGCCAATTCGTATAAAACATTAAACCCAGTATTACAGCCATAGTCAGTATGTCGGCGGCAATGGTTATAAGCCCGTCGGAGAAAGTTCGGTTAACGGCTTCAGTATCGTTAATAGTTCTTGTGGTAAGTGTGCCAATGGGTGTGGTATCAAAAAACCTAAGCTTAAGCGATGTTATGTGATTGTAAATTTGGGTGCGAAGATCCTTGATAACACTTTGCCCTACCCAGCGTGTTAAGTAAATAAAGGTGTAACGCATAATGCTCTCGGTTATAAGCACGGCAAGAAATATGAGTACAATTTTTCCAAGCCCGATACCGGTATTTGAAAGAATATTGTCATCAATGGCTATTTTAATGATAAGCGGTTTAACAGGACTTACAACGGCCAGAAGTAAGGCGAGTGCTGTGGCCAAAGTAAAAGTCAACCGGTAGGGTTTGAGCAGTTTCACCATTCTGCGAAACACCTTCCAATCTTGTGTTTTAGTGCTGTTTATTCCGGAAGTTTCGGCCATAATAGAGCTGGTAAAGATGCTTAAATAAGGTGAGTTTTTATCATAGATGAAACCAACAGTAGGCACGCGACGCATTGCGTGCCTACTGTTGGCTTTCCGTTCGGCGAAGTATAGAAACAAACAGAATTTGATATATATCGGAGTAATTTTACGATCGTTTTAGCGAATTCAAAAACCATTCCGGGTAAGGCCTGTGAGTTGTCCTGTTTAGGGTAGGTTTCCCGTCATAGGTTGGTCAGACGACAAGTTCACCATGGCGAAGCAAAACATGACAGGTCGGTATAACAACATTTTATATAAGTGTGCATTTTTTGATCGTTTTAGCGAATTCAAAAACCACTCCGGGTAAGACCTGTGAGTTGTTCTGTTTAGGGTAGGTTTCCCGTCAAAGGTCGGTCAGACGACAAGTTCACCATGGCGAAACAAAACATGACAGGTCGGTATAGCAACATTTTTTATAAGTGTGTATTTTTTGATCGTTTTAGCGAATTCAAAAACCATTCCGGGTAAGACCTGTGAGTTGTCCTGTTTAGAGTAGGTTTCCCGTCATAGGTCGGTCAGACGACAAGTTCACCATGGCGAAGCAAAACATGACAGGTCGGTATAGCAACATTTTTTATAAGTGTGTATTTTTTGATCGTTTTAGCGAATTCAAAAACCATTCCGGGTAAGACCTGTCATGTTAAGGGCCAAACGGATAAGAAACCCGGGAGAGATAAAGCCCCTGTGGTGGGGCTAGAAAGTTTATGGGCAAAGCTTCGCCTTTTTTCATGGCGGTTTCAAACTCTTTCAAAGTCATTTTTCCCCGGCCGATAGAGATCATCGCACCCACAATTCGTCTTACCATATTTCGCAAAAACCGATTAGCCGTGATCTCCAATTGAAGCCTGTTGTTGGCCAACTGATGCAAGTCTGTATTGATAATATTGCAAAGGGTTGTTTGCTCATCATCACGTTTTGATAGTGGTACAAAATCTTTAAAATCTGCAAGCATATCAACCATTTCGGCCATTACGGAATGATTCAGTTGGCCGTATCTGCACTGATAAGACCATTGCGCCAAAAACGGATCTTTGTTGAAATGAATGTTGTAATGATAGGTTCTGGAAGTTGCATCGAAGCGGCTATGTTGGTCTTTCTCAACCTTGATCATTCTATGCACGGCAATGTCTTCTCCCAACATTCCGTTGAGTTTGAAAGGCAGGTTTTCGGGTGGCATGTTTTCCGAATCAAAGTGAAGGAAAAACTGCCAGGCGTGTACACCGGCATCGGTTCGGCCGCAGCCAACACAGTGTATTTTTTCTTTTAAAACCGTACTTAGTGCATTGTTGAGGTCACCTTGTACCGTTCGTTTATCAGGTTGAACTTGCCAACCTGAGAAGTCTTTACCATTATATCCTATTTCAAGAAAATGACGCATCTATATTTCGAATCAAAGATTGAGCTTAAAATTTCGAATCTCAAATTTCGAAATGAAACTTTAAACCTTGAACTTTAAACCTGAAACTAACAATGATGATCCAACGAATTCAAACAATCTACTTTTTTCTATCGGCTCTTGTTTTGGGCGTACTATATTTTTTACCATTCGCCGCTAAACCGGGCGATGAATTTTTTGTGAAGGAAGAAATTCCAACGCTTTTATTGACAGTTATACCGGCTGCTTTGGCCCTGATCGTCATTTTTTTGTATAAAAACCGTCGGTTGCAAATGCGTATTGCACGTATTGCCGGCATTTTCATTTTTGCCTTAATGCTTTACCTGTTGTACATGTATTACAGTGAGTTCAAGAATGAAATCAATATCAGACCTGCCTATTTTATTCCACCGCTGGCTTTAATTTTAAATTATCTGGGAATCAGTAAAGTGCGTAAAGACGAAAAATTAGTTAAATCAACCGATCGTTTGCGTTGATTTTTACATAAGGATTTATTAACTTACGTACGTTTAGCGTAATATTTAACTGCCAAGTAGCACGTATAAATCTTTTTTCGATGATCAGAATGCCAGTATATCAACTAAAGCATTACCTTTTGTTGGTGGTGCTTGTGTGGTGTGCCGGAATGTTAGATGGAGAAGCTCAATGTGATAAAATTGCTGTTTGGGATTTTGAGTCAATGACTCCATCTCCTTCCATAGTGGCTGCAGGATATGCCGCTGCGGATGTAGCTTTGGGAACCGGGTTAACCGGGCCAACTTTTCCTGCCGGACTAAATGGTTCGGCTGAAGCACTTTCTGCATCTAATTGGACCAATGCTACTGCTATTGACATAGATGATTACTTTGAACTTTCAATAACTAGTGGTGATCTGAGTGCGGGCATAGATCAATTTTCTTTTACCGCCATGCGCTCTAATACCGGGCCTGCAAATTTGGAAATTCGAACTAGTTTGGACGGCTATGGCAGTGCTGTACAGAGTTTAAATTTGGCTGGAACCGGAGAAGAAGATTTTACCATAGATTTAAGTACATTGGGGATAGGATCAAGCCCTTTTACAATTCGTATTTATGGGTACGGCTCAAGTAGTGCAGCAGGCACTTTAAGAATTGATGACGCAACCTTCCTGAATGTAAGTTATGATGGTAAAGAAGTATTAATTGCCGGTGTTGGTGCTATAGATGGAGGATATCCGAAATTTGTGGAGTTATTTGTTGCAGCTCGAAACCTTGACCTCTCAGACTTTGAGATAAGGGTTTATTCTAACGGTGGGGGTAAAATAACCTGGGTGGGGGCACTTACAGGAAATTATAACTATGGAGATAGAATTTTCGTTGTGCAATCTAACGGAGAAATCGAGTTCAATAGTTACTTTGGTTGCGAGCCTGATTTCGGAAATTATACCGTTATTACATCAATTGCGATAACAATAACCGGCGATGATGCCATAGTTCTTGCTAACTGCGGTGGCTCTGAATTTGACATATATGGTGAGAGAGTTCATGGTGGTACACCTTCTTGGGATTATTCAAATGGATGGGCCTATAGGCTCAATGACAAGGGACCCAATCCAACTTTTACTGGTTCTGAGTGGAACATTCAGCCAAATACATTAACGATTAATACGACAAATTGTAATTCGACATCAACTGACTATCCTTTTGCAGAATATTCAAATACTGTGCTTCCTGTGGAATATACTTCCTTCACCGCCCAACAAAAAAACCAATCCGTAAACCTCATCTGGCAAACCGCCTCCGAAACCGATAACAGCCATTTTGAAATTGAACATTCGGCAGATGCAGAAAATTGGACAGAAATAGGTGAAGTAGCCGGAGCAGGAACGACTGACCAACGTACAGATTATGAGTTTGTTCACACACAACCCAGAGAGGGCATTAACTATTATCGCCTGAAACAGGTTGGCTTTGACGGCTCCTATACCTACTCAAAAATTGTATCGGTTGAGTTCATTGTGGATTCAATCTTCCATGCGTATTATGATGGAACCGGCATTCACCTTACGTTAGGAGATGTACAGGCTACTTTTGTTGAATTGTTCAATGACTTTGGTCAATTGGTTGAAAAAAGAAAAATACCGGAAGGAGAAAATAAAATAAGTTTACAAACTCCTGCCTCGAACGGACTTTTCATTTTAAGAATAGATGATGGTCGCCGTTTTCTTACCGAAAAGGTGCTGATATATTAGAATATGTTTCAGTAATAGAACCGGATGTTTTGTAAATAGCCTTAAATCGAATTCACGCTATTATAACATGAAAGTCCGCTATGTACTCCGAATACCTCAACGAATCTTACTGTATTCAGGGGTTCTGAAACCTAAAGATCAATCATACTCAGGTTATACCAAATGGATTTATAGAGTAGTCCAAGATATTTTAGAGTAATTTTTTCTTTTGTCAAGGCAAAACCCGCCTGCGGAACGGGCGGGAAGAACAATTTTAAAGTGACTCTTTTAAGTAGAAATGGTATTAATTAACCTAAAAATTTAGCCTTGATGTCCCATTGCACAAAACGGGAAAAGCATAGGCCAACCTGGCTTTTACATAAGTAAATCTTAACCCTGAAAGGGTTATGTGTGTATAGCTTTGTGATGTTTGATTCTATGCGACCCCGAAGGGGTCGTATTAATTTTAAAATGATCAACATTATAAGCATTTAATCCCTTCGGGATTATTGACACCTGTTTATTGTGCGAGGTCCTTGAATAAAATAATGGTTATTGGTTGAAGAATGAAAATGAAAACCAAAATATTGCAACCTGACCAACTCCAAATACAGTTACTTAACCTGAAATTTTAGGCTTGGGTGTCCCGTTGTACAAAACGGGAAAAATGTAAAAAAATAAATGATCTGCGCAAATCAGCGCAATCCGCGGGAAAATTAAACTCTTTGTCGTCTTTTGGAGCAGAACGAAGCCCGGAAATCTTAGCAATTGAGTTGCAAAAAATCGTATTCAACTCCCCGATTTCCTACCTACCAAAAATACACTAACACTTATAAGAGCAAACCCCAAATAATCTTCTAAGCCCAGTTTCTCACCGTCAATCAAGCCCCATATAACTGCAACAACCGGAATTAAGTAGGTTACCATAGAAGAGAAAATAGCATCGGTACGTTGAAGTAACCACCAGAAAAGCCACAATGCCAGGGCTGTTCCCATCACGGCCAAAAGACCAATATAGCCGAGACCAATATAGCTTTCGGGATTCGTTTTCAGAATCGTAAAGAAATCTGTAAAGAATAACCAGCCAATAGCAAACGGACCAATACACATGAAACTAACGGCAGTGATATCAATAGGCTTAACATTTTGTAAGTACTCTTTGGTCAGATTAACATTAAAGCCGTACAGTACGGTTGCCAATACGATTAACCATGCAAAAAGATTAATGGAAAAACCCTGTCCGGGTGTTATAGCGAGTAAAGAAGCTCCTATCAGGCCTATCAAAATTCCAAGGAAACGAATGACATTCCCCTTTAAACTGAATAGCAATACTCCCCACAGAAAGGCAAACAGAGGTGTGAGCGAATTAAGAATACCCGCAACAGCACTGTCAATTCGGGTTTGCGCAGTAGTATATAAATAGGCAGGAATAAAACTACCCAGGAGTCCTACCAGGGCAACGGTCTTCAATTTTTGTCTTGGAATCCGCTTAAAGTACCGTAAGGCCAGGGGTAGAAACACCAGGAAAGTAATGGCAATACGTAAGCTGGCTACCTCAATATTGGAGAAATAATCAAGCCCCTTTTTCATAAGAATAAAGGAACTTCCCCAAACAATGGCCAATAAGATTAAAGCCAGCCAGTTTAACGCTCTGTACCTACTCATTTATGGTGCGCCAAAGTAAGTCTTTCAGTTTATCGATCCCTTTTCCGGTAACAGAAGAAATGAACATGTGCGGCATATCTGATATTTCATCGGAGATGAGCTCCTCCAGTTCATCATCTATCAGATCGGACTTTGAAATAGCCAGTACGCGCGGCTTTGTGAGCAGTTCGGAATTGTAGTGCTTCAACTCTTCAACCAATATTTCGTATTCTTTCATTACATTATCGCTATCTGCCGGAATAAGGAAGAGCAATACTGCATTACGTTCTATATGTCGTAAAAATCTATGACCGAGACCCCTGCCCTCGGCTGCTCCTTCAATAATTCCGGGTATATCAGCCATTACAAAACTCTGATTGTCACGATAAGCTACTACACCCAAATTTGGTTTTAGTGTGGTAAAAGCATAATCGGCAATTTTAGGTTTGGCGGCTGAAACCACACTCAGCAATGTTGATTTTCCTGCATTAGGGAAACCTACCAATCCCACATCTGCCAGCAGTTTAAGCTCGAGGACAACCCATTGCTCCCGACCTTCTTCACCTGGTTGGGCATGCCTGGGTGTTTGGTTTGTAGCCGATTTAAAATGTACGTTTCCCAATCCGCCACGGCCACCCTCTACAAGTATGAGTTCCTGGCTATGCTCTGTAATTTCAAATATCTTTTTATCACTTTCGGCATCTTTGGCAACCGTTCCGAGAGGCACTTCTAAAACCTGATCTTCCCCAAACGCACCGGTACTCATTGAGCCTCCGCCATTACCTCCGTTGCCGGCAATTACATGCTTACGGTACTTTAGATGCAGTAAAGTCCATAACTGTTCGTTGCCTTTTAGTATTATATGCCCTCCACGTCCGCCATCACCGCCGTCGGGCCCACCCTTTGGTACATACTTTTCGCGCCTGAAAGATGCACTACCGGCACCGCCTTTACCCGATCTACAGTTGATCTTTACATAATCTATAAAATTTGATTCGGCCATTGACCGGCAAGTATAAGGTTAATGCGCAAAATCTCATACATTTGAATGCGCATGAATAAATTTAATGCCATCATCTTCGATCTTGACGGCGTAATCACCGATACCGCACAGTTTCACTACCTGGCATGGAAAGAATTGGCCGACAGCCTGAATATCGATTTCACGAAAAAAGATAATGAAAAACTGAAAGGGGTGAGCAGGGTAGATTCCCTGCAAGCTATTTTAAAATTGGGCAATGTTGAACTAACAGATCTTCAAAAACAAAAACTCTTAGATAAGAAAAATGCCTGTTACTTATCATACATAGATGATATGGCAGAAAAAGACATACTTCCGGGAGTTTCCGATCTGCTTTCATCTTGCCGAAAGAAAAATCTAAAACTTGGTATTGGCTCGGCCAGTAAAAACACAAAATTTGTATTGGACAAGATTGGTTTAGCCACCTTTTTTGATGCCGTTGTTGACGGATTAATGGTTGAAAATCCTAAGCCGAATCCCGAAGTTTTTCTGAAAGGTGCAGAAATGATGATCGTAGATCCGGCTGAAACTGTAGTTGTTGAAGATGCTGAAGCAGGCCTACAGGCTGCGAGAGCCGGTGGTTTTTTTGGCCTGGGAGTCGGTAAGGAAAAATTACCATCCGCAGACTTTCAGGTTGAATCCACATCTAACCTAACTTTAACGATCATTGAAGATGTATTTGCGTTAAAACAAGCAAGCTATAATTAAAATGGAAGGAAGATTTACCGAATTACATGAGTGGAAGATCATAGAAAAAGGCTGGGATCCTGAAAACCAGCGAAAGGCAGAAAGCATTTTTTCACTCGGCAATGGGAAGATGGGCGGACGGGCAAATTTTGAGGAAGCCTATTCCGGAGATAGCCTCCAGGGCAACTATGTCGGGGGTATTTACTACCCGGATAAAACACGGGTAGGTTGGTGGAAGAATGGATATCCGGAGTACTTCGCAAAGGTTTTGAATGCACCGGACTGGACTGCTTTGCGCATTAAACTGAACGGAGAAACATTAGATTTGGCAAAGGCTAAGTCAGTTACTGAATTTGAACGTGTACTTGATATGCAGTGCGGACTGCTGCAAAGGAAGTGCAAAGTTGAATTAAGAAACGGGGTCGTGGTCGTGCTGGAAAGTGAACGATATTTGAGTATGGCCGATGATGAGTTAGGCTTTGTAAAATATTCCTTAAAGGCTGTAAGCGAAGACCTTGATTGCAACGTAGCCTTTCTTTTAGATGGCGATGTGCATAATGAAGACTCCAATTACGATGAACGTTTTTGGAAAGTTATATCGAAAAATGCCGATGAGGAAGTGGCTTCATTGTGCACGGAAACATTTAAAACAGAGTTTCGGGTGGCCTATGCTACTTGCTTTGATATAATGGGAGCCGAAGTAAAAGATGTAACTACATCAATAGGAGAGTTTACGGTATCTCAAAGCGCACAGTTTAAGTTAGGCAAGGGGCAAACAGCAGTACTTTGCAAATATGTGGGCGTAGCCAGCTCGCTCAACCATACTAAGACCGGTTTAGAAAAAGTAGCCAAACAACTGTGTTTAAAAGCGTTAAAAGATGGATATGATGCGCACTTGAAAAGGCATAAAGCTGAGTGGAGCAGAATTTGGGATAATTGCGATGTGCAAATTCAGGGTGATACAGCTGCCCAGCAGGGTATTAGATTCAACATTTTTCAGCTAAATCAAACCTACACCGGACGCGACTCCAGACTAAATATTGGGCCCAAAGGTTTTACCGGAGAAAAGTATGGTGGCAGCACCTATTGGGATACCGAGGCGTACTGTCTGCCTTTCTACCTTTATACATCGGACTATAAGATTGCCCGGCAATTGTTAAAATACAGATATGATCAGCTGCCGCAAGCCATAGAAAATGCAGAAAAGTTAGGATTTTACGGTGGGGCGGCTCTTTATCCTATGGTAACAATGAATGGCGAGGAATGCCACAATGAGTGGGAAATAACTTTTGAGGAAATTCACAGAAACGGTGCTATGGCCTACGCTATTTGCAACTATTTGCGCCACACTAATGATGTTGAATATCTCGCTAAATATGGCCTTGAGGTACTCATAGCCATTACAAGATTTTGGGTGCAGCGCGTCAATTGGTCGGAGCGGAAAGACAAGTATGTAATGCTTGGCGTTACCGGACCTAATGAGTATGAAAACAACGTAAATAACAACTGGTACACAAACAGACTGGCCGCATGGTGTATTGATTTTACGATAAAGAGTATGGCCAGGGTTATGGCCAACGATACAGGTACTTATGAGGCCGTGATCAATAAAACGGAACTTAATCCTGAAGACGATATCATCTTTTGGCAGGACGTAAAGAACAAAATGTACTATCCTTACGACGAGGAATTGGATATTTTCTTACAGCAGGACAACTTTTTGGACAAAGACATTATTCCGGCAGATCAGATTCCGGTAGAAATGCGACCGCTCAATCAGCATTGGAGCTGGGACCGGATTTTGCGGAGCTGCTATATTAAGCAGGCTGACACATTGCAGGGCTTTTACTTTTTTGAAGAAGAATTTGATCTAAAAACACTTGAGAAACATTTCAACTTCTATGAGCCCATTACCGTGCACGAATCATCGTTGTCGCCTTGCGTGCATGTGGTATTGGCAGCTCGTTTAGGCAAGGGTGAAAAAGCCTACGAGTTATATATGCGTACGGCCCGCTTAGACCTTGATGATTATAATCGTGAAGTGGACGAAGGTTTGCATATTACATCAATGGCCGGCACTTATATGGCATTGGTTGAAGGCTTCGGTGGAGTAAAAGTGGTTGACGGAAAACTCCATATTGCCCCACAATTACCTAACGGCTGGGAAGGCTATTGTTTTAAATTACACCATAAAGGGCGGCTGTTAGAAATTTCGGTAAATAGTGAAAAAACGGAAATTAATCGGTTAAAAGGTGAAGAAATTGAGCTTTTTTTAAGTGGGAAAGAGATAAAAGTTTAAAATTCTCAAAGATCGTATCTACAATCCAGAATATTATCGTAATATTGCAATATGGGAGTCACTAAATCGAATCTCTTTAACGAGGAACAAAACAAACTGGCCAACATGGCCAAGGCTATTGCCCATCCGGCCCGCATAGCTATTCTTCAGCAAATTGTTAAGTCCCCCGGTTGTATTACCAATGATCTTGTTGGTGAAACCGGCCTGGCCCAGGCCACCATATCGCAGCATCTTAAGGTGTTGAAAGAGGCCGGAGTTATAAAAGGTGAAATAAGCGGAACATCTATTTGCTATTGCATCCATAATGATAACTGGAGAGAGCTGCGGGAAAGCTTAAATGATCTTTTTTACTCCTGCTGCTAAAAAATTTTATGTCTATTCATCGCAAAAATGCAATATAATGAAATATTTGGAATTTATAAACCAATTAGAAAAGAACAAAAATTTGGAAGTAACCTGGAAACTACAAGGAGAACAGCTTATACCGGATCACTACCATATTACTGAAGTAAAAGTTATCAATGCACATTCCGTAGATTGCGGAGGCAATGAGCACCATGAGAAACATTATGAGATTCAACTTTGGACAGGCAGTGGAAAAGATGATGGACATAGACTAACAGCCGACAAGACCTTGAAAATATTTGATACCGTTGGTAAAAAACAAGGCACGGAGCCCCGCATCGATGTTTTCATTGAATACGGTAACAAGAAAAATCCTACCCGTAAATACATGATTAAAAGTTTGGACAAGAGTGATTATAGCTTGATCGCAAATCTCGAAATTCCGCAAACGGCCTGCAAACCTGCCCTGGCTTTAGCAGATGGTTGTTGTACTTCGGAGTCGGCTTGTTGTTAAATTGGAATACAATGTTGCGGCGGCTTAGCCGCCGCAACAATTTTATTTCCATACTTGTGGAATCCATTTCATTTCCCCATCTTAAAACAAACTAAAGAACATGAAAATATTACTGATTGGGATTACTTCCTTACTTGGCACACTAACCATCATGTGCTCCCAGAATGCAGATAGTTCCGGACGAACAAATAATGCGATGAACAAAGGAGTTCCTGCTGTGCCTTCAGCAAGATCTGTTGATTATACCGCCGATGAATCTTCTTATGATCAACCTGCAAAGGATAACGAAAAGCCTGTTTCAGTTGACCGTAAACTCATCAAAACGGGCGATTTCCGGTTTCCAACCAATAAGGTGAAAGAAACAGAAACGTGGGTAAAGGAATTGATTAAAGAATATGACGGTTATATCGCTAACGAAAGCGAACAGAATTACGATTACCGTCAGAACACAAATATTTCTGCGCGTATTCCTGTATCCAAATTCGATGACTTTACCACGGCTCTTTTCGACAAAGTAAAGCACTTTGATACCAAAGATATTTCGGTTAACGATGTGACCGAAGAATACTTAGATGTGGAAGCCCGGCTAAAGACTAAAAAGGCCCTTGAAGCGCGTTATGTACAGTTGTTATCTCGGGCAAATGCGGTGAAAGATGTGATTGAGGTTGAACGCGAACTAACCAAGCTTAGGGGTGAAATTGAAAGTGTAGAAGGACGATTGAATTATCTCAAAAATCAGACATCGTTCAGCACGGCCAATATTTCGTTTTACACCGAAAGAAGCCGGCCAACCGTAGGGTTCTTCAATCAATTAGGACAGGCATTTAAGAGTGGGTGGAGTGGTTTGCTAAACTTCATGGTAGGCTTAGTAACTATATGGCCTTTCATTCTGATTTTCGGTTTGTTTATTTGGTGGCTTATCAGATTGTTGAGGAGGTCGGGTTCAGGAAAAATAAATAAAAGACAACATGTAGAGGAAGAATGACCGGTGTGGCCAAGCCCCTTTCAGGTTCAACTAACCAGTTCCTTCACATCATAAGGCACAACCTTAAAACTGGTCTTTTTCTTCTTTAGGTACTTTCTAATGATTTTTTGCTTGTCGGGAGCATCGTAGTTGGGCTCTATGAACTCGGCCAGTTGGTATGCCTCGTCAATCACAACATCTTCATCGAAATAACCATACCCTATAAAAGCACCGTTTTCAACCTGAATAACACTTTTTTCACCAAAAGTTCGTCCTTCGCTCACTAAAAAGAAATTGGGCTGGCTAAAGCTAAACTGCTTAATGGCTGCTTCAACCTTATTATTGTAAGTTTTAGAATCTTCAACCTGTTTTAGGGCGGGGTGTATGTTATGTTTTTTGTAAAGATCGGTTATAGCACGGTCGGCCCACCGTTTACTGGTAAATTTCATTAAAGGTTTGCGATTGGGGTTTATTAATGCCGAATAAATACCATAGTAACAGTTGTCATCCAATTCGTGATAAACGCCATAGCGGTATTTTTTTCTTCGTTGTGCTTTGTTAAAGGCAGGCATAAACCGTTTTATTTCTCCGGCCTCCAACAACTCAGCAATTATTTCGCTGCCGGTTAACTCATATTGAATATCGTGGATCTGTTCTTTCATATTTCTGAATCTGGCCGATTTTAAATCGCTTGAAAAGTGTGTGATAACCCGCTGTCTGATGTTCCTGCTCTTGCCTATGTACAGCTTGTTGCCTTTTTCATCCAGGAAATAATATACGCCGGTTTCCTCCGGCAGATCTTCTATTTTTTTACGGTTTAAATGAGCAGGCAGTTTCGTTTCGGCCAGTTCATCTTTCAGTAATTGTTCTATCAGACTACCTTTATCAGTGAAGAGCAGTTTTTCAAAAAGTACGCTTGTTGCCAGGGCATCACCTAAGGCTCTATGGCGGTTTGTAATAGGTATTTCAAGGTCTTCGCAAATTCGGCCCAGGCTATAGCTGTTGTGGCCGGGTAATATTTTCTTGCTCAGCTTAACCGTGCATAAGTGCTGACGTTGGTAATTTCTACCCAAACGACGATACTCTTGTTTTAAAAAACCATAATCAAACCTGGCATTGTGGGCAATAAAGATTCGTTTGTATGTTAAGTTATAAATTTCATCGGCTATTTCATCAAAGGTTGGAGCAGCTGAAACCATGTCATTAGAAATTCCGGTTAAAGCCGTGATGAAGGGATTAATAGGTTCGAGTGGATTTACAAGCGTAGAATAGTCTTCTATAACGCGCTTGCCATTGTGAATAACAATGGCTACTTCAATGATCTTACCTGTTTTCGGACTCCCGCCTGTTGTTTCAAGGTCAACAATAGCAAACACGGCTCAAAGATAAAATATGCACTGTGGTTCGTAGTAGAAGCTTTCCACAAATGCCTTACAGATGTTATTCTTTATCCTGGAAAAATTTATATGTAAGGCCTATACCCAACAGGTTTTTGAATTGAACGCCGCGGGTTCTCTTCTTTCCACCGTCAAGCGGCGAGCCGTCTGCCTTTGATGTGAGAAGAATATCGTGATCATACCTTAACTCGGTACTGTAAGATATCTGTATAAATTTCCAGGGGTTAAATGTATTGAGCGTTGACCAAATGAAGTCAACATTTTCGGGCTTGTTCGTATAGTCGGTAAACAACTCCAACTTGGTTCCTACATTAATCTGATCTTTCAAAAATTTCTTATTGTAAATGCTTACTGCCGATGCGCCAAACTCAGTCTTGGTTTTATCCCAGTCGCTATACTTGTCTATAACCAGGTTCCTCACCTCATTACCGTAAACCCCCGAACTTGCAATACTATCGTTGGCAATTACACGCAACTTACTGGCAACCGGAGATATAAAGGCAGAGAAGTTTTCGTTCGGCTTGTAATCCATACCAAGGCTAAGGCTTATGTCAGCGGGGGCAAAGAGTTTAGAACTTTGATTAAAAACGGGAGCACCTTCAATATTATAAAGTAATTCCTGCGTGGGGCTAATCTGTGATTTGAAATTTAACAGGCCTGCATAGTACCATTTATCGCTTCCCTGCACACCGTAGCCGACCTTAGAAATCAGATCGATAAGATCGGCACTTTTTCGAAACTCGTTATCACCACTGTTTTTCGACATGCCGTATTCAAGTTTCAAGCCGTTGTCCCAAATCAAACGGTCTTTGCTGTGGTTAGCCAAAACACTTAAAATTCCGTTAATGTTAACATTTGACTGACCGCCCTGGCTCCAGTATTCGCCATAGCCATTATTGGCAAAGGAGCCCAAAAACTCCCCATCGGTAAACCAGTATTTAACTGAATCGTTTTGTGCGTATGTTGGAAAGAACAGTAGCACCGCAAGTGCTACGCCTAAAATCGCTCTCATTCTGTAGTTTTAAAGTGGCCGCAAATTTATAGATAAAGCATGAAAAAGTAAGCCGATATTAGACTAGCATGAACGACTTACAACAGTTAATTAACAGAGTATTGCGTTTCGGCGGCACTATTACTTTCTTCCGCTACCGGTTCTTCTGCTTTTTTAAAAAACCTTCTATTAAAAAGTAAAATGGTAATAACTCCCATTGTAATAGCCGAATCAGCTACATTAAACACCGGCTTAAAAAACTCAAGTGGAGTACCGCCTACAAAAGGCACCCATTCTGGCCAAATAGTATTAATTATTGGAAAATGAAACATATCAACCACATTGCCATGGAACCACTTGCCATATCCCCCGCCATCGGGTAAAAACTCAGCAGGTGTTGAAGTGGTACTTATTGAAAATATTTTGCCATAGAAAATGCTATCGATAATATTTCCCATTGCGCCGGCAAAAATTAAACCTACACTGTATATCAAGCCTTTATGCGCTTTTTGCTTAATAAGATTTTTTATAATGTAGAGAATAAATATTACAGCTACAATTCTAAAGCCGGTAAGTATTGGTTTCGACCAATCTTCAGAAATAATATGCTTTAGCAGAGGTAATTCATGAAGGCGTTTACCAAAGGCCATACCTTCATTTTCTATAAAAAAAAGGTTAAACCATTGGCCAATCACATTAATTTCCTGGTGGTAGGTCATTTTGGTTTTAACCAAAAACTTAAGTCCTTGATCAATAAAAAGAACGGCAATAATTAATGCGGCTACTCTGTTAGCTATTTTCAAATGTAGTGTTATTTAGACTTGTCGCGCTTTGTTTTAGCTTCCATAGATAGGGTGGCATGTGGTACCGCCCGCAGTCGTTCTTTGGATATTAATTTACCTGTTCCCCTGCAAACTCCATACGTACCGTTATCAATTCTTATAAGAGCTTTCTCCAAATGGTCAATAAATTTGGCTTGTCGGGCAGCAATTTGGGCTAAGTATTCCCTTTCCGATGTGCCTGTGCCATCATCAAGCCCTTTAAATTTATAATCCTGATCATCAGACCCGAATTGCCCCTGATGTGTTATCTGTTCCTGAACTTCTTTCAGTTCAGCTTTAGCTTGTTTTAATTTACCTTCTATCAATTCTTTAAACTCGTTGAGTTCTTCAACGGTATATCTTGTCTTTTCTTTCTTTTTGCCTGCCATAATTATACTTTTTCTATAGAAATCAACAACGAAATGTCATCAATATCAATTTGATCTCCTTCTTTAAGTTCATTAACTGATGTGAGCGATTCCGCCAAAACTTCTTTGCTTATATACGAATTAAAGTGCTTTATTGCATTATTTAGTTCCGGTCGATCGGATATTTTTACACCAATCCTGTCCGTTACGTTAAGATCTTTCTCTTTTCTCAAATTCTGAATTCGGTTCACCAATTCCCTTGCGTAACCTTCATCCTTTAACTCCGGAGAAATATTTACATCCAAAGCTACGGTAACCCGTTCATTTGCCGCAACCAACCAGCCTTCAATATCTTTTGAAGATATTTCCACATCGTCCAACGTAAGTCCAATGTCTTCACCATCAATGTTCAGCGTGGCATTTCCCCTTGCTTCCATGGCTGATATATCTTCCTGTTCAAATGCTGCAAGTGCACCAACAACGGCCTTCATTTTTGGGCCCAACCGTTTGCCCAGTACTTTAAAGTTGGGTTTTATGCTTTTGGTTACCACTCCTTCGGTATTGGTTACGTATTCCAGTTCCTTAACATTTACTTCGGAAAGAATAAGGTCTTTTACATCGTCAATTTGATGTTTAATGCGTAGGTCTAAAACCGGAATTAATATTTTCTGCAGAGGTTGTCGTACACGAATGTTCACCTTTTTACGCAGTGATAATGCGAGGGATGAAATATCCTGTGCCAACTGCATTCGCTCTTCCAGGTCTTTATCAATACTATGCTCTGTGCTTTTCGGAAATTCTTCTAAATGCACCGATTCTTCACCTTTATCCTGTGTTAGATTAGCATATAAGCGGTCGGAATAGAATGGTGCAATGGGTGCCATTAAGAGAGATACGGATTTCAGACAGTTGTATAAGGTTTGATAGGCGGCCAGTTTATCCTTTTTGTCTCCGCTTTTCCAAAAACGTCTTCGGCAAAGCCTGACATACCAATTGCTCAACTGGTCATTTACAAAGTACTGGATTGCCCGTGCAGCTCTTGTAGGCTCGTAATCTTCATAGGCCTCGGTTACATCTGTGATTAGTGAGTTCAGTACCGAAATAATCCAGCGGTCAATTTCGGTTCGTTCGTTTATCGGTATTTCTTCACCGGAAGCCGTAAAACCATCAATGTTGGCGTATAAGCTAAAGAAGGAATAGATATTATGCAGCGTTCCGAAGAATTTCCGTTGCACTTCGGCAATCCCTGCTTCGTCAAACTTTAAGTTATCCCAGGGCTGCGAATTGCTTATGATATACCAGCGTGTGGCATCGGCACCGTACTTTTTAATGGTTTTAAAGGGGTCAACGGCGTTACCCAAACGCTTGCTCATTTTATTGCCATCCTTATCGAGCACTAAACCGTTAGATACTACATTTTTAAAGGCCACACTATCAAACAGTAATACGGCTATAGCGTGTAAGGTGAAAAACCAGCCACGGGTTTGATCTACCCCTTCGGCTATAAAGTCGGCCGGGAAAACACCTTCCAAGCTCTCTTTGCTAAAGGGATAATTCCACTGTGCATACGGCATGGCCCCGCTGTCAAACCAAACATCTATAAGATCTGGTTCGCGTTGCATTTCTTTACCGCTGTCTGAAACCAGTATTATTCTGTCAACGTAGGGCTTGTGCAAATCAAAGTCATCTCCCAATTCTTCGGTTGGTATACCTGCTGCCCGGGATTTGGCAATTTCTTTACGTAATTCTTCAACCGAACCAATACACTTTTCCTCGCTACCGTCTTCAGTACGCCAAATAGGTAATGGTGTGCCCCAATACCGGCTACGTGACAGGTTCCAGTCCACCAAATTTTCTAACCAGTTACCAAATCTACCGGTTCCGGTAGAGGCAGGTTTCCAGTTAATGGTGTTGTTCAACGCTATTAACCGGTCCTTAACGGCGGTAGTTTTAATAAACCAACTATCTAATGGATAGTATAGTACAGGCTTATCGGTACGCCAGCAATGCGGGTAATTGTGTTCATATTTTTGAACACGGAAGGCTTTGTTTTCTTTCTTTAATTTAACGGCAATATCAATATCGACATCTTCATAGTTTTCCTCATCGAAGAAATTTTTAATGTACCGGCCTGCAAACTCTCCCATTTCCTCGGTAAATCTGCCCTGTCGGTCAACCAAAGTCAGTGCCCCTATACCGTGTTTTTGCGCTGTACGCATATCATCCGATCCGAAACTTGGTGCCTGATGTACTATTCCTGTACCGTCTTCGGTGGTTACAAAATCTGCATCTACAATTACAAAGGCATCGCCCTCTTTTGGTTGGGCATAAGGTAGAAGTTGTTTATATCGCTTACCGATAAGCGCATTCCCGCCAAACTCCACCACCACCTGGAAGGGAATATTCTTTTGCCCGGCTTCATAATCAACCGCAGCTATGTCATCCACACTATTTTCGGCGTTGAAATACCTGGGTAAGGCATCTTTTGCGAGTATTACGGTTACAGGCAGATGGGTATAAGGATTGTAGGTTTTAACCTTAATATAGGTTATGTTATTCCTTACGGCCAAAGCTGTATTAGAAGCTAATGTCCAGGGTGTGGTAGTCCAGGCAAGCAGGTAGGCATCTTCATCAACCAGTTTAAACTGTGCTGTTACCGTAGTGTCCTTAACGGGTCGATACGTTCCGGGCATATTCAGCTCGTGCGAGCTAAGTCCGGTACCGGCTGCGGGAGAAAAAGGCTGAACGGTATAACCCTTATACAATAACCCCTTTTCATGAATACCTTTTAGCAGATTCCAAACGCTCTCAATATAACTGTTTTCAAAGGTTACATAAGGGTTATCAAGATCAACCCAATAGCCCATTTTAACGGTAAGGTCGTCCCACACATCCTTAAATTTCATCACTTCGGTGCGGCACTCTTTATTGTAATCTTCTACCGATATTTTCTTACCAATATCTTCTTTATGAATGCCTAACTTTTGTTCTACCTGCAATTCAATAGGTAAACCGTGGGTATCCCAGCCGCCCTTCCGTTCAACCCTGTATCCCTGCATGGTTTTAAACCGGCAAAAAAGGTCTTTAATAGCCCTTGCCATAACATGGTGAATACCCGGCAGGCCATTAGCCGATGGAGGCCCTTCATAGAAAACAAAGGTGTTGTCTTTGGCCTTGCTGGTTACACTTTTTTCAAAAATGTTGTTGGCTTGCCAATAGGCTTGAACCTCCTTATCTGTTTCAGGAAGATTCAAACGTTTTTCTTCTATATATCCCTTGTTGTTACTCATTAGAAAGCAGGCCTTGATATGGCTAATTATAGAATGCGCGCAAAATTAATAAAACAAAGCATTTGCAGCTATTTTCTACTGACTTTGTGTAGCCTTAACACTATTGTATATGTTAACAAAGTGAAACCTCGTTAAACTAATTGGTGTATTTATTATCGAATAAGCTATGAAAAAGGCAATTAAATCTAAAAACATAAAGGTGGTAAGCCGCAAGGTGAAAGAATCGCCTCGAAGTCTTACTATGGAAATACACCTTAAGCTGAAATCAGGAAAAAAAGCAAGTTAGAAGAAAACCCCTAACCTGATCACCAGGTTGCTCAATTTATACTTCTCCAAATCAGGCGCATCAGCAATATTAGAAAAGCCATTGATATAGACTAGTCCGGCATTTAAAGCTGTTTGGTCTGAAATAGCATACTCCAGTCCACCGCCAACTCCCAAACCCAAATTGAAAGTTTTATAGTCCAGTTCAACGTTTGGATCATCTGGCTCTTTTACATTGTCGCCGACTTTTATACCTGCATTTACGCCAAACTGGCCGTAATATCTAACATACCCAATTTCATTCGATTTAAGTTTTAGTGCCAGTGGAATTTCTAAGTACTGAATATTTACGTTTTGACTTTCAGTTCCTCCGACGATGCCGCCATTAACAATGTGTTTAGCACCCGAATGATGCATTACCAAACCGGTTTGAAAATAATACCTTTCCTCTTCACTTAAATCAAAATCGGCCAGCACACCATATTGAATTCCGAATTTGCTGCCATCCTTTTTATAACTATAGCCGTCAATTACGGAAGCATTATAATCAATAGATGAAAATGCGAAATCAGGACTAAGTGTAAATCCTAAACGGGCTTTGCTTTGACCAAAGCTAAGGCCGGTTGAAAACAATAAAAGCGTTATTATTACGATTAATCTATATGGTTTGCTCATGTTATTAGTTTGACAAATTTTATACAATGTTAAATCGATTGATTGCTATTTTAATTCTTGTATCAACACTTACTGCGTGTAAAGGTAAACGCAACAAGGTTAACGTTAATGGAATAGACGTAAATACTAAACTTATTCGTTGGGAGAAAGATCTTTTTGCGGCAAGGACTATTGATAGTGCCTTTATTCAATACACCGATTCTGTTGCCCCCGGCTTCTTCTCAGCCTTTAACCGGGTGGTTTTTGCCGGATTTAAAAAGGACTCTGTTGCCAATTTAAAAAACTTTAAAAATTACTTCGACAGCATTGGAGTTTTTAATATGATAGATAAACGTTATGGAAATTTTAAACAACACAAAGCTGACCTGGACAGAGCTTTTAAGCACATAAAATACTACTATCCTGACTTTAAAGAACCCAACATACTCACCTTTGTATCGGGTTTTAATTATAAAAACATTTTGCTTGATTCAATGATATGCATTGGCCTTGATCTTTATTTGGATGACGATGTGAATTATGCCGAAATGGCCGATGCTTTTCCCGAATACCGTATTCAGAAACTTAAGCCCGAATACATAGTGGTTGACGTAATGGAGTCTGTTTATTCTGATATGTATCCTGATAAACCGGAGAATAACACCCTTTTGGAAAAAATGATCTATAATGGCAAATCGGCGTATTTTAAGGAGGTGATGTTGCGAGATACGGAACACCATCTTCTACTGGGTATGACCAAAGAAGATTTTGAATGGTGTGAGGATAATCAGGCTAACATTTGGAGATATTTTATATCGGATGATTTGCTGTATAACAACGACTTTATGCGTATTAGAAGTTATGTGAATGAGGGCCCGTTTTCTGCCGGAATGCCAGAGGATGCTCCTGCCAACACCGGTAGTTTTATAGGATGGAAAATTATTAGGCATTATGTTAAACGGGAAAATCTGGCTTTACCCGATGTAATGAAGGCCGAGGATGCGCAACAAATTTTAACCTTAAGTAAATACAGACCTTAACTACGTCTATTCGCGCACTTTAACCTAACTTTGGCATCGCTATGTTAAAGCAGCAACTCAGTCAAAAAATGCTACAAAAGTTGAGTCCTCAGCAGATTCAACTCATGAAGTTGTTGCAAATTCCTACTGCAGCCCTCGATGCCAGAATTAAGGAAGAGTTAGAAGGTAACCCGGCTTTGGAAGACGGTAAGGAAACTGATGCTGTTGAGGAAAAGAAGGCAGAAAAAGAAAAGGAAGAACCAAAGGAAACTACGGAGGAAGTTGATTTGAGCGATTACCTTTCAGATGATGATATATCGTTGGCTGCCGACTATCGCGAGAGTACATATAGCAGTTACTATGATGAAGATGATGAGCCGAAAAGTATGCCCCTGGTTACGTCAAAAACTTTTCATGAATATTTGCACGACCAGCTTGGCTTGCTAAAATTAGATGATCGAAGGCATAAAATTTCCGAGCAAATAGTAGGTAGTATTGGAAGCGATGGTTACTTACGGCGCGAACCGCAGGCCATGGTTAATGATTTGGCTTTTTCACAGAATATAGAAACCACGGTTGAAGAAATTGAAGATGTGTTAAAGCTTGTGCAGAGTTTTGAACCGGCCGGAGTTGCTGCATGTGATCTACAGGAATGCCTGGCTCTTCAGTTAAAACGGGAGTTGAAGGATGAAACCGGTGAAGGAGAATCGGGAAGCGAACAACTTGAAGCAATACACCTGGCTTTAAGAATTATACACGACCATTTTGATGCCTTTGCCAAAAAACACTACGAAAAACTGGAATCAAGGTTGGGTGTTGACAGAGAAGCACTACGTGAGGCGGTAAATGAAATTCTAAAACTAAATCCGAAACCGGCCAGTGCCTACAGCGGAGGCGGCTCACGTATCAATCAATACATTATACCCGACTTTATAATTTTAAATGATGATGGTGTTTTAAAACTTACGTTGAATAGCAGGAATGCACCTGATCTTCGCATCAATGAAGGTTTTATGAACATGATGAAGGAATATAAACAGAGCCCGAAAAAAGATAAGCAGAAAAAGGAAGCGGTAATGTTTATTAAGCAAAAACTGGATTCTGCTAAATGGTTTATTGAAGCTATTAAGCAAAGGCAGCACACCCTTTTGAGCACAATGAATACCATTATGAAATATCAGGAAGCGTTTTTCCTAACCGGAGACGAAATGATGCTTCGGCCTATGATATTAAAGGATATTGCCGATGTAACCGGCCTTGATATTTCGACGGTTTCTCGAGTGGCCAACAGCAAGTACGTGCAAACGGAGTTCGGCACTTTTCCTTTGAAATATTTCTTTTCAGAATCGTTGCAAACCCAGGATGGGGAAGAAGCTTCGACCCGTGAGGTAAAAAGAGTATTGCAGAATATTATTGAAGAAGAGGATAAACGAAAACCATACTCCGATCAGAAACTAATGGAAATGCTAAAGGAAGAGGGTTATGAAATTGCCCGTAGAACTGTGGCTAAGTATCGTGAACAGCTAAATATTCCGGTAGCGCGTTTAAGAAGAGAGATTTAAGATGAAACTGTTTCTTGCTCGTTTTTTCTCGGTGCTATTCCTGCCCATTTTTATTCCGGTTTTTTCTTCACTGCTTTTGGTATGGAGTAACGAGTACGCCTTTGGTGGTTGGAACAGAGCATCTTACTTTATTCTGCAAATTTTCTTTTGGACTTGCTTAATTCCGGGAGTGGCTTTGCTAATTATGAAACAGCTGGGTTTAATAGCAGATCTTAGTCTGAGCGATAAGAAGGACCGTATTATCCCTTATTTTGTAATAATTATTTGTTACTCCATCGCTTTCTATGCCATTAAAAACCTGCCCGATACGCTGCAAGTACCCAACTTAGTTAAGGCCATGCTTTTGGGCTCTATTGGATCGATTATAGTTAGTTTTTTCCTGAATAACTTTTTAAAAGTAAGTGCCCATGCTAATGGTATGGGTAGCTTAGTAGGGGTAACTATAGGCGTGCTTGCATTAGCTTTGGCCAATTTAGATTGGATGGTGTGGGTAGCTGTTTTTCTATCGGGAATTGTAGCCAGTTCACGACTCTATCTAAAGGCGCATACCATACGTGAAGTAATGCTAGGCTTTGCCCTCGGTTTAGTCGGACAATTAGTGGCCTTTTACTTTTTTGGAATTTTTAATATAGGTGGAACACCTGGTTAAAAACTACTTATCGACAATCCTATGGAATAGGCATTGATCTTAGGTCCTTTGTTGGTTTCAAACACATTGTTCAAACTGTATAAACCGAAAAGGTTTACCGCACCATAACCTACTCTAAAAGTAGGAGCAACGCGGTAGTTTACTAAGTTTTCGAGCTTTTTTACCTTAAATTTTTCGGTGTATTTTCCTTCTCCCGCTTCTTGTTTAAACGGATCGCCTTCAAACCGCTGACCTTTATACTTAAATCGACTTGAAATTAAATAACCCGCCCTAAAACCGGTAGCTACTTTTACAGCATGACCTCTTTTATTCGGATTTGACCGAAGCCTCAATTCTACAGGTATTTCGGCGTAGGTGTGAGAAAACTTGCTAATTGTTTTATCCAAACCATCGGGTACGGGAGGTAAGGTAACGTCTCCGCTGGAAAGATCGTAACGATACACATTATCAGTATGTACATTAGTATTAGCCAGGCCCAGCCCCGGTGCCACACTCCAGTGTTTGGAGTCTCCCAACGGAATGTTTTTCATATAGTAAACATTCAACCCTCTTGATAAAGGCTTTGTTTTTATAGGCTCATCGGTCGCATATCGGTCGTGGGTAATTTCAAAAACAAAACGTTCCTGGTTATCATTAATTATATTTCTGATGCCTTCCGGTTGCTCATACTCTTCAAAATCATCTATTTCCTCATCTTCATCTTCCTGTGAAAACATGAATGTCGGTAAGGCAATCATTATCAAAAGGCCAAATAGGTATTTACTCATTTCTTTCATTTTCGCGCGCAAAGATAGAACTTGTTACCTGAGAAAAAAGGATAGGTTTCGTGAATAAAGTTTGTTTATTCATAAATTTGCAGGCCTTTTGGAAACATCAATAGTTTTCAGGACCCGTAGCTCAGTTGGTTAGAGCAGCGGACTCATAATCCGTTGGTCGTAGGTTCAAGTCCTACCGGGTCCACGTTTTTCTACTTCAACTGCAATAAAAACTTCCCTTCTTCAGAATCTTCGACTCTTTACTCAGTTATCGTATAAATTGGCGTTTAGAGAGACACAGAAGAAGGGCAAATTCATGGATTCTTGAAATGCTAAAATGGAAATTTTCAATGATGTTGCTCTTAGGAGTAATTTTTTATGTAAAAGCCGTATCCATTGCTTAAACCAAGCATGCAGGCAGGTAGTAGTGCTAATATCGATGCGAAAAAGAACAATTATTAACTGCGCAGTTTGAATGTTTAACTGGTATTATACTTATAAAAAATCACATTCGTATCTCGGCTAATGGGCATTTGAAACCGCAGAAATTATATAATGTTTGGTTTAGAAGATAGCATTTTACATGGAGTGATTATTATCCTTACGATATTGTTAGAACGGACAATCAGTTTAAATTCGATTAAAAAATTATTTTTTGTATCATTACAGCCAGTTTTAAGCTGACTTAATGGATATAAAACATAAAAACATTTCTTTGCAATCTAACGCACTGCTTTCTTACTTCTTAGTAAAGGACCAGAGTTGTTTTACCATCCAGCAAGCAAAAGAAGCATTAACTAAATCAAAAGATAGTGCCTTAAAACAATTGCTGAGTGATATGGCAAAGCGTGGTTTGCTTATGCGCTTAAAAAAGGGCTTGTACTACATTATTCCTTTTGAAAAAGACCCTGCTACATTTATGCCGGATTGGCATTTGCTTGCTGAGCATTTGGTAAAAGATGCACAGCATTATATAGGCTATTACTCTGCCCTGCAAATCCATAACCTAATCACACAACCATCATTAAAAGAACAAATAGTTGTTTCCAAACAAATTCGCCCTTCCAGGCTGGATATAAAAAATGTGACCTTTCAGTTTGTTTATCATAATCGCACCCATTTTTTTGGAGCAAAAAAAATATGGATTGACAGTTTCAACAAGGTGCAATGTTCAGATTTAGAGAAAACCATAATAGACTGTCTTTTTAAGCCCAACTATGCCGGAGGTATAGTAGAAGTGGCAAGAGCTATTCATTTATCAAAAGACAAACTCACTTTTAACCGGTTGTTAGAATATGCCAATCGTTTTAATTCGCAGGCCGTTAAGAAACGCTTAGGCTTTTTATTGGAGTTGCTGGAAATTGATACACCAATCATAAAAGATTTACAGAAATTGATCTCAGCTTCCTATGTGGTATTAGATACTGAACTTCCAAAAGCTGGAAAACGCCTAAGCCGTTGGCGCATTCAACAAAATTTAGATACTGAAACCATTAAATCTGCCATGTACACATGATCCGTCCTGGAGAAATACAACTAAAGGCGCAATTGGCAGGCGTAAGAGATCAACAAATTGAGAAAGATTATGTGCTGTCCTGGATTCTGCAAGGAATAGCACACCACCCTGAATTGCTCGGATCTCTTGCATTCAAAGGCGGAACTGTGTTAAAGAAAGTCTATTTTGATGACTATCGGTTTTCTGAAGACCTGGATTTTACATTGGTCAATGCTTCTTCCGCAGAAAACTTGTTGACTTGGTTTCAAGAAGTCTTTGCGTATGTATTAGAAGAAGCCAATATCCCATTAGAAATTATCGATCAAAACAATCATAGAGAAGATGGCATGAACTTCTACGTCAGTTATGTTGGTCCGCTTGGTGGTTTGGGAACCAACAAAAAAGTAAAAGTTGATATTTCGTTAAACGAGGAGTTGCTGTTTAAACCAGAAATGAAGGATGCTATTCTAAACTATTCTGATCAATCTAATCATCAATTGTTTTGCTACACATTAGAAGAAGTATTGATTGAAAAATTACGATCAATAATTCAAAGAATGCAAGCCCGTGATTTTTATGATACATGGTATTTGCTTGAAATACAGGGCCTAAAAATTGAATTTTGCCAATCCGAATTTGAAGCCAAATGCGCAGGCAAAGGAATAAATTCTGCCGAATTTCATTCCAAGTTAGAAAAACGTATCCCCCAATACCAAGCGCGTTGGAAAACATCCATGTCAGATCAAATCCACGACTTACCGGAGTTTGACACAGTTCTTCGAGAAACCATGCGTCATCTTAAAAAGCTCACATAAAAGGTTATTAGCTATTTTATTTGTTTAGGGTTGGGTTTGTGGTTGGCAACATGCAAATGTGCTAAGTGCCATTAAATGCGAGAAGGCAAACTATAATTGCTTGTACTGCCATTGGTTAGGCGCATGGATTACTGGCTGTCCTTTCCCTTCTTCAGAATCTTCGACTCTTTACTCAGTTATCGTATAAATTGGCGTTTTAGAGAGACTCTGAAGAAGGGAATATTCGTTGATTCTGAAAAGGAATAAAAGAACTACTGACAGGATTCCTGTTTAATTGCTACAGAGTACCGATCATCCCGTTTCAGCAATATCTTCTATTGCAAAAATATCCTCTACAAGTTCATCGAGCATGTCTGTTCTTTGATCATAAAGCAGTTCTTCGGCATGCTCTGCCTGCCAAATGTTATTTACATCGCCAAAGAGTATAAATTGTTCGGTTTTATCAAAAGCCCCTGAATCTTCAACAAATTGAGCCAATGTATTTTCACTGTAGTTTTTAATATACGATCGTCCGTAAAATACAATTACCAGGGCAAATACAGCGGCTATACCAACTACCGGCCACAGTGCTTTAATATACCAGGGCGTTCTCATTGCCGGAATAAAATCAGATTGTAGCCAACTATCGTCCAGATCAATTCGATCAATCACTCTTTTGTTAAAATCTTCAAAATAGCCGTCAGGCACTTCATAATTGTCATGGCGCGGCGAAGTACTTTCCAACAAAACCTGCCCGATAACCTGTTTGCCTAATGAACTAAAATAGCCATGCGGCACGCCGTACGCATTTTTACGAGGAATGGATGCCAAAGTGGGTGCCAAATCCTTTATTTCGTGTAATATGTCCATGTTATTCGCCATCAATTGTTATAGACTCAATTTCGGTTAAATAGTTTAAGATGCCTTTAAATAAGCTTCAATTTTTTTAACGGCGTGATGATAGCTGGCTTTTAGCGCGCCTACCGAGGTGTTTAAAATTTCACTCATGTCGTGGTATTTTACCTCATCGTAGTATCTTAAATTAAACACAATGCGTTGTTTTTCAGGCAGTTGTTCAATAGCATTTTTAAGTTTAAGCTGAATTTCATCTCCTACAAAGTGCGGATCCGCCTTTAGTGTTTCAGAAAGGTCGTAATCTTCCGATACCATGCCTACTGTTGTCATTTTCTTTTGCTTGCCCAGGAAAGTGAGCGTTTCATTAGTCGCTATCCGGTACAGCCACGTATAAAGTTTTGAGTCACCCCGGAATTTCTCTAAATTCTTCCAAACCTTCACAAATATCTCCTGAAGCAGATCATCCGTATCGTTGTGGTTATGCACCATGCGCCTAACATGCCAGTAGAGCCTTTCCTTGTATTTGTCCATTAACACCTCAAAGCCCTTAGTACGATGGACTTCATCCTCTATAAGAGATAAAATTGCTTTGTCGGAAACGACCGCCATTGTTTTACTATGACACTAAAGTTAACGAAAGGTTTAATGTCGTTGAAACACGGAAGCCACACAGCTCCAAAGGTGACTACAGCTACCTGTAATCTTCTCGCGGTGGTGTAAATACATCTACTACCTTACAGGCAGTGTAAGCCTTCAAAGAGTGAAGCACATTCGATGGAATTACAAATACATCGCCGGCCTTCATCTTACGTGTTTCGTTGCCTACGGTCATTTCACATTCTCCGGCTAACAGCGAAGTAACCTGAGCGTGAACATGTTTATGTTCCGGCAGCTCGGCTCCTTGGTCAATATCTACGTAGGTAATGGTTACATCCTCGGTATGCACCAAACGTGCACTAAAACCGGGATAGAGTTCCTTTTGTTGAAGTTTGCTTTGTTCTTTGTAGTTGCTCATCTTGTTATTTTCTATCCAAAACTACCTCTTACCAAGCCACCATCCACACTAATGGTTTGGCCTGTTAAATATCGACTTTCTTCGGAGAGCAGCCAGCAAGCCAGGGATGCAAAATCATCCGTTCTGCCTATGTTTCCGGTAGGTATATCTTTTTCTATTTGCTTACGCGCATCTGCAATCGCTATGTTTTGTGTCTGACTCATTTTTACGAATACGCGCTCTGCTGCTGCCGTATCGTGAAAGCCCGGTGCCATAATGTTTATGGTAATTCCGTCTTTTGCCACTTCATCGGTGAGGGTTTTTACAAAGCCTGCCATAGCCATTCTGAAGGCATTGCTCAGCGTTAAATTCCTGAAAGGTTGCTTTATCGAAATGCTCTCCACACAAACCACACGACCGTATTGTTGTTCCTTTAGTTTTGGAAGAAGCCGATTGATAAAATCGACTTTCCACCGCAGTACAGAATTATAGGCATCGTCCCATTGTTGCATAGTTGTTTCCTGAGCCGAGGTTGCCGGCGGTCCGCCGGCATTTACTACAACTCCTTCAATAAAGTTGTTGGCAGTATCTTTTATAATTTGCTGCAGGGTATCAACTTCATATACACTTCCGGCAACAGTTTGCACTTGCTCCGGTGCATTATTTCTTAAGTCATTGAGTTTTTCTTCATTTCTGGCAATGGCCAGCACATTCTTTCCCTCTGAAAGCAGCTTTTTAGCAATAGCTGATCCGAAACCACTTGTGGCTCCACAAACTATATTTATTCTATTATTCACCATAACAAAACTATCGAAGTAATCCTTCCACCGCCGCCACTACATCATCTCTATAAATGCCGTATTTTTTCATTAGTTGCTCCGGAGTGCCGCTTTCCCCAAAGCTGTCGTTAACGCCCACCATAGCCATTTTAGTGGGTAATTCTCTGGTTAGAAGTTGCGCTACTGAACCTCCCAGTCCGCCAAGTATTTGATGTTCTTCTGCTGTAACTACTGCTTTTGTTTTGTTGGCCGAACGTAAAATATCATCGGCATCTAACGGTTTAATGGTATGTATGTTAATCACCTCTGCCGATATGCCTTTTTCTGTCAGTGTTTTGGCTGCTTCAATGCTTTCCCAAACGAGATGTCCCGTGCAGAGTATAGTTACATCAGAGCCTTCCACCAGCTTAACGGCTTTACCAATTTCACAACCTTCTTTTGGCATAAACACAGGCACTTTAGGTCTGCCAAAGCGCAGGTAAACCGGACCCCCATGTTCGGCCACTGCCAGTGTTGCGGCGTATGTTTGGTTGAAATCGCAGGTGTTGATCACTGTCATGTGCGGCAGCATTTTCATCATACCTATGTCTTCAAGTATCTGGTGTGTAGCTCCGTCTTCACCAAGTGTAACGCCACTGTGCGATGCAGCAATTTTTACATTTTTACCGGAGTAAGCAATGCTCTGCCTTATTTGGTCGTAAACCCGGCCCGTGGCAAAGTTGGCAAAGGTGGTTGCGAAGGGTATTTTGCCACCAATGGTTAATCCTGCGGCCACACCCATCATATTAGCCTCAGCTATTCCCGTCTGGAAAAACCTATCGGGATGGTTTTTTGCAAAGTTGTTGAGTTTAAGTGAGCCGGTAAGGTCGGCACAAAGTGCTACTACATTTGGATTGGTTTCACCCAAATGATCCATAGCTGCTCCAAAGCCTGAGCGGGTGTCTTTTTTTTCGGTATAAGTGTAATCAGTTGCTTTCATAAGAAAATCAAAATATCAATCAAAATCAAAACTTCAATTTTGAAGTTCGTCTTGATTCTTGGTTCTTGTGTCTAATAAGTCTATCAATAATCCCCCAAGGTCCCTTACCCAAACGAAAAGAATTTATCATTTAAGGCGGGTCTGGAGAGCTTATTATTATAATTCTTCGCGTAAGTATAATTTAAAACTAAGAGGCTTTTTAATCTTTTCAATGTTGTTTAATTCAACTACAGTTTGTGTTAAGTCTGGTCTTATAATATCAATTTTTGTAACTAGGCCCGATGGTAACCAATGACATTCAACAAAACCTATCATTTCAAGGAAAATTCCTGAATTTTTAACATTTTTATATTCATCACTTGTCCATATAATAATTTGAATTGGAACTCCTTCAGTATTCTTGAAACTAAATTCATTTTTAACGCTGTTAAGACCGGCAATTACAACCTTTGAGTCATTATATGCATTCTTTTCAATGGTTACATTGCTTAACAAGTAGTCTCTCCCTTCATCAATTAAAATAGCGTTTATGCCATCTTTTTTCCATTCTTTGAGGCTGTAAACCTGATATTTATCGCATCCCTTAGTCGCAAAAATGAATGGTGGATCCGCCATCTTGAAAGGGATCATGGTTTGTCCATTCTCTAAATCAATCCAAAGGTCAATTGCCCCTGCAAAAGCATTCTTGTAGCTAACAACATGAGCTATTTTTACATAAGAAGACTCTACTACCTTAGTAAATCTGTTCAACCGATCAGCCATTGTAATAGGCTCATTTAAATCCCTGATTGGCGGTGGAGGCGGCCGATTAGTTCCATCTTGCAAAAATTCAGAATTTGGAGGAGGTGGGGGTGGGGCAGGCATGGCGAGAAGAATAGAATCCATGTATTGATTCTCGTGGCTCGAATTTTCTTGCTGTGCCTTTGAGCAAGAAACACAAAGCAGCAAAAGAATAATGGGAATTCCTAAGTCTAATATCTTAAATCTCATATCTATTAGTCTAAAATCAATAATCCCCAATCGTCTCTTCTAATTGTCCAAGCGCATTCGCCAATTCTTCGTCATTTGGTGCTACTCCGTGCCATTTATGGGTTCCCATCATAAAGTCCACCCCGTAGCCCATAACGGTGTCCATAATGCAAACTACGGGCTCACCTTTACCACTTAGGGCTTTGGCATCAGCCATATTGCTAAGTACATCTTCCATAGTATTGCCATTCATATACGTTACCGCCCAGCCGAAGGATTTGAATTTCTTTCCTAAGTTACCAAGTGGCATTACGTCTTCAGTATCGCCATCTATTTGCTTAAAATTCCTGTCAACCGTAACAATTAAGTTATCTATTTTTCTCGCTGCCGCAAACATAGCTGCTTCCCAAACCTGTCCTTCATTCATCTCTCCATCGCCGCATAAAACATATACCAGCTTATCATCATTGTTTAGTTTTTTTGCCAAAGCTGCTCCGCAGGCAACACTTATTCCCTGGCCCAAACTACCACTTGCTACCCGAATACCTGGCAGGCCTTCCTCCGTGGCCGGATGGCCTTGCAAGCGCGAATCGATCTTACGGAAAGTGGCTAATTCTTCTACAGGGAAAAAACCCCTGCGAGCCAATACACTATACCAAACCGGTGATATATGTCCGTTGCTTAAAAAGAAAAGATCTTCACCTTTTCCGTCCATTTTAAACTCGGTGGAAATATCCATGATATTGAAATACATGGCCGTGAGAAAATCGGCACAACCGAGTGAACCACCCGGGTGGCCGCTGTTAACAGCATGTACCATTCGTACAATATCACGGCGAACTTGTGTGGCAATATTCTGTAGTTCAGTAATTGTTGACATGGTGTGAAGATAGTATTAGACAACAGACCATGATAATTAGATTTTTAGACAATGATATGCCTATGTGAATACTTGGTTTTGAATACTTTTGCAACATGAAGCATTTGTATATCCTATTGGCAATTATGGTGTTGGTTTCCTGTAAAAAAGAGAAACAGGAGGTAATAAAAGACACAAATACGAAAACGGCAGAAGATATAACGGAAACAAAGGATAAACCCACAATCGATTACACCTCAGTTGAAGGAGAATACATAACGGTTGATATTGAGGATGGCACCGGTCATGGCCCTGACACGGGAAGTAATGAAGGTATCTCATCGGTGGCTTATCAAATTGTCAAGCAATCCGAGGCCTTTCAACAGGATGGTTTTGGACTCTCAACCGGAGACATTATGTTAATAAGCGAAGACCCATTAACAAATATCGTAGATTACTCTTACAGGCACTTTGGCGATATGGGCAGCTTTTATACAGGTAAGGTTAAGGTTGTGGGAAACAAAGGCTTTATTATACCTGGTTCGGATAAAATTGTGGAACCCGAAGCTGTGCTGATTAAAGTTATGCGACAAGCCCTTGCCAACGATAACGGGAATACCGAAATGAAAATAACGGGCAAAACACCTATCTCGGAAATACTCCAAACTGAACATCAGCACATGTCGGCCTACGGTGACTTGCAGGTAGCTTATCAGTTGTCTTCTTCTAAGATGGATGCATTATGGGCTGAACTTACCGCCCTTAAAACATTTGGCGAATGGACTGACCAGCTTAGTGTGAGTAATAATTTGGTTGACTAACCAACATAGGATTTGATCAATTTTTGGCGTGGACAGGCTTGAAAGGAACTCCGTTAGCATTAATAAATACATTAGCAATGCCGGAATCTGTTCGCGCAGAGAGGCAGATAAACTAATAAAAGCCGGAAGGGTTTTGATCAACAAGCAAGAGGCTGCATTGGGCAATCGAGTAGTGGAAGGCGATGTAGTACAATTGGATGGTCGAATTGTTCAGTCGAGCGTTAAAACTTTATATCTCGCATTTAACAAACCGGTTGGCATTGTGTGCACCACCGACAGCCGGGAGCCGAACAACATTATCGACTACATCCGTTATCCTGAGAGGTTATTTCCGGTAGGAAGGTTGGATAAAGACTCCCAGGGCCTCATATTTCTGACTAATGACGGTGATATTGTAAACAAAATTTTACGGGCCGGAAACAAGCACGAAAAGGAGTATTTGGTAACGGTGAACAAGGCCATAACCGATGATTTTATAGACAAAATGAGCAATGGCGTGCCCGTTTTGGGCAAAACCACAAAGAAATGCAAGGTGAAAAAAGTGGGCCCGGTTATGTTCAGCATTGTGTTGGTGCAAGGCATGAACCGGCAAATACGCAGAATGTGTGAGTACTTGGGCTATACTGTGACCAAACTAAAGCGCACACGCATTATGCACGTTTCACTCGGCAAGCTGCCTGAGGGTCAATGGAGGGAATTAACTGATGCGGAAACAGAACGGTTGTTGAAGTTGAGCGCATCTTCTTCTAAAACTGCAAGTTCACAAAGAAACATGGCTAAAAAGAAAGGGAAGGTGTTTACGCCAAAACGGAAGCGTTCAAAGTCGAATAAAAGAGGTCGTAACTAACCATTAAAAAACCACGTCCTTTTCCAATACCTCTTCGCCTCGTTTCACAACAACTATCGCGCTATCACCCTTTTTCAATTTGCCAAGCCCTTCCATGTACTTGTAAATATCCGTTACATCGGTATCGCCTATCTTAACAACTATATCTCCTTTTTCCAGTCCGGCTTTTTGTGCAGGCCTGTCGTCTAACACACCATCTATTCGCATGCCTTTGCCATCAAAAGCATAATCCGGTATTACACCTAGCGATACTTTAAAAGCACTGGCTTTGCCCGAGTTTCCTTCATCTTTGGTTTTGGTGAACTGCAATTTTTTCTTAGGATTAACATCTTTGATTAACGCAATAAGGTAGTTGCTCACATCGCGTAATCCGGGAAAATTAATAAGGTGCGCATCATCGGTTGGTTTGTGGTATTGCTCATGACTGCCGGTAAAAAAGTGAAGCACAGGAATATCCTTCCAATAGAAAGATGTATGATCCGATGGCCCAACACCGGATTCCGTTGTGCTGATTTTAATACCACCAACTTTGATCTTCTTTAAAGCATTTTTCCAGCGTGGTGATGTGCCAACACCATTGATGATAAGCGTTTTCTTTTCGTTGAGTCGGCCAACCATATCCATATTGAGCATATAGCTTATTGAGACTATAGGAACAGTAGGATTTTCCACAAAGTATTTTGAACCGAGCAGACCATGTTCTTCACCCGATACGGCCAAAAAGAGATAATTATTCTTTCTATTACGTTTTTTGGAATGGTTTAATTCCGTAGCGATACGCAAAAGGGCTGCTACTCCGCTGGCATTGTCATCGGCTCCGTTGTGTATAGCCGGATCGCCCGCATGCAGTGAACCTGAGCCTCCCATCCCCAAATGATCGTAGTGAGCGCAAACGACTACAGTGTTTGGAGCCTTATTGTCAATAAAGCCGATCACATTTTTGGCTTTTCTTTTTTCTCCGGTTGTAGCGTGAGGATGTGACTTGTATGAAAATTCAAAATGCTGAAAATACCCATCGCTTCCCTTAGGAGCAAGTCCTATCTCTTTAAAACGACCGGCTATATACTCGGCGGCCAGGGTTTCCGATTCGGTGCCCGCTTCTCTGCCTTGCAAATAGTCAGACGACAAATAGACAACATCCACTAACAGATCGTTTAACGCAACACTTTTATCGGTCTGCGATTGACCCGAAAACACAACACCTAAAAACAGGATCGAACTTAATAGAAATCTCATAAAATAATTTTCGGCAAAAATGGGCCAAAACGATCTAAATAGTGATTTCAAACCCAAAAATTACACTTTGGTGACACTACCGGTTACTATTTCGTTTAACAAATTCAGCTACCAGTGCAGCTATGGCTCTGCCTACAATACGTTCTCCGCCTGAGATCAATCCGGGAGCACCCTCACAAACGTGCAAATACTTAAAGTCAAGTTTTGAAGTAGTTTTTTGAATTATTTGGCGTACCTCGCGTAGCAGAAAACCATCAGGGCTCATGGCCGATGAAGGTATATTGGCAATACAGTCCAGGTCAATTTCAAGGCCGCATGGTCCGTCGCCCAAAAAATCGCAAGCTTCTTCCAGACTTTCAAATAAATAAGGATCGTGTGTTAACATGGCATCAAAACGGGTAAAACCTATTCGCTCATGATGAGATAAAATGTAGCTGTAAATGTACTGTGGTGTATAGCTTTCCTGAAGGCCGGTGACGTAATATTTGTTTAAGAACCCTTCTTCAAATGCATAGGTGAAACCATTGCCACTATGCCGGCCTTCCATTTTTCGTAAATCTGTATGGGCGTCAATGTTAAGGCAATTTATAGCTGAATTAAGGGCAGAACTAACTCCTTTAATGTTGCCATAACTGTTATTATGGCCACCGCCAATTATAATTGGAATTTTTTCAGATGAAACAACATGTTCCACAACCTTTGCCACTCGTTTGTCAATTTTGGAAACCAGGTTAGGCAGTTCTGATGTGGGTTTAGTCATTGATTTGGCCACAAGGTCGGCTACCTTAATCTTACCCAACACTGCTACTTCTTCACCACTGAAATAGTGATTAGACTGCATGTTACAAAATGCCCTAAGAAAAGCCGTAAATGCAGCATGTGTGCCGGGTCGGCCTCCATTAGCCCGAACTCCAATATCTTCCTGAATACCAATGATCACATATTTTACAGGCGAGTTCGAAAGTTCAGCAATTGTATTAAACACACGCAACCTTTTGCCCAACTTAACTTCTCCCTGGCGGTGAAACGTATTGTCCGATAACTTTTTGTTTGAATAAAACTTCAGGGGCAACTTTTTTTCCATAATGTTAAAATACTACTACAGATTAAATAAAATGAAACATAAGTGTAGCTTTGCCGTTCTTCTGAATGAAATTCAGAATTCGTTTAATATGCGCTTTCTTTTATTTGGTTTTTTTGTTTTGGTCAATTACACATCTTTCTCACAGCAAGGTTTTATAGAGGGCAAAGTAGTTGATGATAGTGGAGAACCGCTTGTTGGAGCTGTTTACGAACTTACCAATTCTAATGTAAAGTTTATAAGGCAAGGTGTTACTGATGAAACAGGACAGTTTAAAATTAATGACTTATCCGTTGATAACTATAGGCTCAGAATTCAATATACGGGTTATAAAAAGGCAGAAAAAGAAATTGAACTAAGCGCATTAAATATGCGAATTAACATCGGTGAAGTATTGCTTTCCGCTACTAGTGAAATGTTAGAAGAAGTAGTGGTTGAAACGAATAAGCTGCTGGTTAGAAATGAAGTGGATAGAAAGATATATGATATTTCTCAAATGGAAACGGTTAAGGGCGGTGATCTTACTGATGTTTTGGATATTATACCTTCCGTTGAAGTTGATAATGTAAATAGCACCGTTAGTTTGCGTGGAGATGAGAATGTGAAAATTACCATAGATAACAGACCAACGCGTATTCCGTTAGAAGCCCTGTTTCGTCAATTACGCGCTGATATGATTAAAGAGATAGAGGTAATTACCAATCCTTCTTCAAAATATGATGCAGAGGGTGTTTCGGGTATTATTAATATAGTAACCGGTGGAGAAAAACTAAAGGGAATAAGCGGCTCGGTTTCTACCAATTATAACAGCAATGGTAAAGTAGGTGGTTTTGGCAATATAAATCTGAACACCAAAAAGTGGAATTACGGTGCCAATATTGGCAATTTCGGATGGGCCGGTGATTTTAGCGGTTTAAACTACAGAGAAACAGATTTTGGAGGCAATAGCTTTATCACAGATAATAATTCAAAAGGAGAATTTGACGGAGGTGGAATTTGGACAGGACTTAATATTGATCATTACTTAGACTCTGTAAACACCATATTTTTCGCTTTTTCCTACCGGGATGGCGGAGGCGATAACGTTTCGCAAAACAACTTTCTGCTAAAGGAAAATGTTGGTGCAATCACTTCGCAATCAAGTCAATCTTCTACTTCAGAGAATAATTGGCCGGGCATGGAAGCCAATTTGAGCTATCAAAGAGACTTTAGTAAAAAACGAAATCACAATCTTTTAGTCGATTATAAGTTTGACCGCCGAACCGGAAGCCATTTTCTATCTTATGAAAACATTAGCAGTATAATTAAAGGACAGCCTAATGAGACATCAGTTAAAGAAGAACAATCGGTTGATAGAGATGGCAATACACATACTGTTAGAGCAGACTTCACAAATCCTGTAAGTAAAACAATAACTTTTGAATTAGGGGCCAAGGCGGATATATCATCTACCGATAACGATACTTTCCGTTCAAGGTTTAATGAAGTTTCCAATGAGTTTGAACCCATTATTTCAAGAAATAATCGTTATCGGTTTAAGAGAAATATCTCAGCCGGCTACGGAACCATTCAAAAGAAGTTAGGAAAATGGGGGTTTAAAACCGGAATAAGAGCGGAATATACCTCACAAAAATCCGAGTTGTTTACACAAACCACCACCAGTGACGGACAGGATTATTTGAGCCTGTTTCCTTCAGCTTATATTAGCCGCGATTTGAGTGAAGCAGATCAACTGGTTTTTAGTTTTGCGAGAAGAATATCACGTCCATCTTCACGGCAACTTAATCCTTTTACTACTTCGGTAGATACGACTAGCTTTTGGAGTGGTAACCCTGAACTTAATCCCGAAATTGCTAATGTTTTTGAGCTTAGTCACACAAAAATTTTTAAATCATCGACCATTAACACGGCAGTTTATTACCGTTTGGTAAACAATTTGATTAGGCGGGTAACAGTTGTAGATGACAATAATATCAGCAATACAACGTACACAAACTATAGTTCTTCAAATACCAAGGGTGCCGAGATTAATGCAAATATCCGTCCGGTAAGGTGGTTTGATCTTAACCTTGGAAGCAACCTTAATATTATTGAAATTAAGAACTCTGCGAATGTATTGAAGAACCCAACTTCACTTCAGTTGAGTACAAACTTCCGGTCTAACTTTAATTTGTCTAAAAAGGTGTCTATCCAGCTTTCGGGCCGACAAAAAGGGCCTTTTGAAACTCCGCAGGGAAATAGAACCAATACTTTTAGGTTAAACGGTGGTGCATCTGTAAAACTATTAAAGAATAAGGGACGTATAGGCGTTAATGCACGCAACATTCTTAACGATAACAAGTGGGAACATGAATCGTTTGGCGATAACTTTTATGCCCTTAGCTCTCATCAATATACAGGAAGAGTACTTACGGTAAGGTTTTCTTACAACTTTGGAAAGTACAAACCTTCCAAGCGTAAAGCCGAACGCAAAGAAGAAAAAGTCCGGGGCAGTGGTGATGATATTGATCAAGGTGGCGGCGGAGGCCAGCAGCAATAGTGAATAATGGATAAGATTAATTACCGAATTTGTCATCATTTTTGGTCAAAAATGCCGCCAAATTCTCACGTTTTTCACTTTATAGCCTGGGGTGAAAACCCCAGGCTACAAATATTAAGCTCCTACGGAGCTTTTTCTTGTTTTCCGCACTCGCCAGAAAAAGTAGGCTGTAGTTTAATTTAGCTATTATTATCTTAGGAGTATGAAAAAAGAAGAGAACCTATTTCATGGGTCTTTCAACTGAAGATCAAGAGAATCTTCTAAGAGAACTTGAACAGGTGAAAGATGAGCATTTTCTGCCCAAATGCCAGCAAATGAGAAGACATTTGTTAAACAACAAGCAAGGCTGTTGTGCTCATTGCGGTCACTCAAAATATGTCAAGTTTGGTATAGACAAAGGTGCACAACGTTATAAATGTAAGTCTTGCAATCGCAGTTTTACGGAATATACCGGCACTTGGATGGCAGGTATTCATAAAAAGGATAAGATAGATGATTATTTGCAGTTGATGGCAAAGGAACAGAGTTTGGACAAGATAAAGGAGAAGCTTCACATCAATAAGAAGACGGCTTTTGATTGGAGACATAAGGTGTTGTCATCTTTTGATGATAATGATACAGATAGCTTTACCGGTATTACTGAAAGCGATGAGACTTTCTTTCTACATTCAGAAAAAGGCATGGATGTAAATGATAGAAAGCCGCGTAAACGAGGCGGTTCTTCCAGCAAGAAAGGGGTTAATAATGATCATATAGCCGTCATTGTTACCCAGGATAGAAAACGACATATGGAATTAACAGTAGCCACCACCGGCAGGATAAAGAAAAAAGATATCGCAAACTCTATTGGACATAGAGTTACAGCACAAACTATTTTGTGTACAGACTCTCATGTAAGTTATAAAGGTTTTGCCATAGACAATAATCTGGAACATCATCCTTTAAGGGCAGATATGAAACAGAGGGTTAAGCAGGGTCTCTACCATATTCAGCATGTTAACTCAACCCATAACAGAGTGAAAAAATGGTTGGATAATAAGTTTTGGGGAGTATCCACCAAATACTTACAGCAATACCTCAATTGGTTTAAGCTAAAACAAACGCTAAAAACCAGTAGAAACTTCCTAAATGAGTTTGCTCAAAGGTCGGTAGAAGACATTCAGGCCTATGCTAAGTACAAGGCCATACCCGACAGGTATGAACTATTAATATCAACGCAATGTTAAACTACAGCCAAAAAGTATCATAAGTGATTGAAAATCAACACCAAGTTTTTGAAATTGGGTGCTGCAGACCTATTTTCAGGTGTGTTTTTACGAAAATTAAAAAATCGATCAGGAAGCATTTCGGTACAGATTATTGAAAAAATCAATAGGTCTAATAAGGTTGTTAAGACCATAGGTTGTGGTAAAAGTGCTCAACAGATTGAAAGGTTGGTAGCTATGGGCAGGCAAGAGATAGAACGGTTGCAAGGACAATCTCAATTGTTTGTTTCTCCATCAGATGCAGTCATAGAATCTGCTATTGATCAGTTAAGTAATGCCAGCATTCGCACCATTGGCCCTGAATTGATATATGGGAGTTTGTTTGATCATATCGGTTTTGGTAATATCAAAGAAGAGTTGTTTCGTCATATAGTAATCGCTCGATTAGCTTTTCCACTAAGCAAGTTAAAAACCATTGAGTATTTGTATCGTTACCAAGGCGTTCATATAAACATAGACAGCATATATCGTTTTTTAGATAAGTTAAATAGCCAACTCAAGGACAAGATTGAGCAAATTGCCTTTGAGCATACTAAAAAACTACTTGGCGGTAAGTTGTCGATCGTATTCTATGATATGACCACTCTTTACTTTGAGGCATCTGAAGAAGATGACCTTCGTAAAACCGGCTTTTCAAAAGATGGAAAACACTCACATCCTCAAATCTATCTTGGCTTGCTGGTAGGCTTACAGGGTTATGCAATTGGTTATGATATTTTTGAAGGCAACACCTATGAAGGGCATACGTTAATCCCCTTCCTTGAAAAAATGAGCAATCGATTTGATTTAGGAAAACCCATTGTAATTGCTGATTCAGCTCTTTTGTCCAACAAGAATCTTCAAGCCCTTGAAGATCAACAGTACGAATACATAATTGGCGCAAGAATAAAAAATGAATCGAAAGCAGTCAAAAAGCAAATTACATCCCAACAGTGGGAAGATGGTCAGGTGAGACAAATTACGCGAAATGCTCAGCGATTAATTGTCTGCTACTCATCAAAAAGAGCAAGCAAAGATGCACATAACCGAAAGCGTGGTTTGCAGAGATTAGAAAAACGATTGCGTTCAGGAAAGCTCACCAAGTCCAATATCAATAACAAGGGATATAATAAGTACTTAAAAATGACAGGCAAGGTGGATATTGAAATTGACTATCACAAGTTTGATCAAGACGTAGTGTGGGACGGACTTAAAGGATACATAACTAACTCCAAATTGAGTAAAAAACAAATTATAGATAATTACCATCAACTTTGGCAAATAGAAAAAGCATTCAGGATCTCAAAAACAGATTTAAGAATAAGACCCGTCTATCACAGGTTGGTACATCGAATTCAGGCACACATATGTATATCTTTTGTAGCCTACTGCATTTATATGGAAATGGATAGATTGTTAAAGAAGCAAAAGTCAGATATCTCCATCAAAAAAGCACATGAAATAACTCACAACATGTATCAAATCACTTTTCAATTACCTGAATCTAAACATTTTAAATCTACTACACTAAAAATGGATGATCAACAAGCTGAACTATATCAAATCATCCAAAAAAATTGTTGGGTGCTGCAAAAATGAAAACAAGAGAAGAAAAAGTCCGGGGCAGTGGTGATGATATTGATCAAGGTGGCGGCGGAGGCCAGCAGCAATAGTGAATAATGGATAAGATTAATTACCGAATTTGTCATCATTTTTGGTCAAAAATGCCGCCAAATTCTCACGTTTTTCACTTTATAGCCTGGGGTGAAAACCCCAGGCTACAAATATTAAGCTCCTACGGAGCTTTTTCGTTCAAATTTAGGTTATCCATTATTCACGTTAATTAGACTTGTATTTCTTAGAAACAAGTACCAATTTGGTTTCGTGGAGCGAATCTAATCATCAGGCCTGGAAGAAAAATTCGTGTATTCGTGGTTATCCCTAAGCTTTGGGATTGATTGTTAGAATTATAGCGAATAGGCTTAACCATTATTCACGTGTTCTTAATAAAAACTACGTCCATTTAACCAAACCTGGTAGGTCCAGGGCGCATTGTATTTATACGGTAAACCGGCGTACGTATTTAATTTTGATGTAATAATAAAATTAGCCTTCTTACCAATTGAAATACTTCCCAGTTTATTATCCAATTCCATGGCAGCGGCACCGTTGATAGTAAGGGCATTAATAGCTTCTTCCGGTGTAAGTTTCATTTTTAAACTGGCCAGACTTAGCACAAATTGCAGATTGCCACTGGGAGAACTTCCCGGATTATAATCGCTGGCGACAGCCAATGGAAGTCCTGCATCTATAAGTTTTCGGCCGGGAGTGTAAGGTATGTCTAAATAAAAGGAACAGCCTGGCAGTGCAACAGGTATAGTGTCACTATCTTGTAAAGCGAGTACATCATCTTCGGTTAATTCCTCCAAATGATCAACGGAGAGTGCCTTACTATACACCGCAGCAGCTACGCCGCCTAACGCTGTAAACTGGTTTACATGCACTTTGGCTTTTAAATTATTCCTGTCTCCGGCTTCTATTAACTGGCTCATCTCATCAACCGTGAAATAACCTTCTTCACAGAATACATCTATATAGTCTGCAAGGCCTTCTTCACGAACTTGGGGTAACATGTTCTGAATAATATGGTTGATGTAGCCAGCTTTATTTCCTTTAAACGCAGGCGGAATAGTATGGGCAGCCAAAAAAGTTGTTTTAACATCTATCGGAAAATTTTCTTTGATCCTGCGAGCAACCCGAAGCATTTTAAGCTCACTTTCAAGGTTCAAACCATAGCCGCTTTTTATTTCAATTGCACCGGTTCCGGTTGATATAACTTCTTCAACCCTTCGCGCACTCTCATCGTACAATTCCTTTTCATCAGCTTCCCTAACGGCTTTAACCGTACTCATAATTCCACCACCCCGGGCAGCAATTTCTTGATAGGTAAGACCCTTAACTTTCAATGCCAACTCGTTGGATCTATCTCCGGCAAAAACAATATGGGTATGACTGTCGCAAAATGCCGGCAGCACTAAACGGCCAGTGCAATCAATAGTTTGGTCGGCATGTTCATTGGGCAAATCTGCCATATTCCCCATTCCGGTAACAATCCCATCTTCGGCTACGAGGTATGCGTTTTCCAATGCCGGAAGATTTGCCATTTGCGCTCCTCCCACCTTTTCTTTATGGCCAAGGACAAGTTGTTTTATGTTTGAGAGAAACAGGCGCATTAATCCGTTACCACAATCTTAATACGGTCCAAACCTTTTTGTCTGCTCAGATACCTCTTCATCTGTTCCTGATATTCTTGTCTTTTCGACCTTGAAACTTTATCGTTCCACTCAATCATTATAATAGGACCTTGATCAAGCGTTGTATCATTTGCCTGTCCGCTAAAGGCATCGCCAAGTTTTATATTCTCTAAGTCTGGGAAAAGGGCTTGTACATCGTTCGAAAGTTTAGCATAAACAGCCTTACGGTTCTCTAAACTGTCTAAATAACCCTGTAACTCATTAATCTGCTGTTTATAAATAATGGCATCACGCTCCTTGTCGTTAATCTCTTTGTTAAGCCTTTGCCTGTCGGCTTCAATTTTTTGATTAATATTAAAATAATAAGGATTTATTTTGGTGATCTTTCCGGTAATAGCGGTTAACTCAGTATTGTATTCCATTACCAGCGAATCGCTTATCTTCTTTCCTCCGTATGAAACATCGTAAACACTAATTGAGTCATTGCTTCTCCTTGCATCAAGTTTCGGGGGGAAAACAAGCTCATAGGGCTCAACATCAAATCTTTCTGAGAAAAAGGAATTTATCCTAAGTTGAGTATCTCTTTCTGTCATTAACTGGTTTAAGATCAATACGCCCGGAATAAGTAGTGCCAGAACAAAACCAGCCATTATAAACACTGTGCGTTGCCTGGCCTCAGGAGTTTGATGCTCTTTGTAGGGAAATTTTAAGAACCGGACAATAATAAACGTGGCCAAAGCAATTAGCGTAGAGTTTAGAAAGAACAGATAGAAGGCATGCGAAAAAAAGTTCCAGTTTTCCGAGGCAAGTCCAAAACCGGCCACGGCAAGCGGAGGTAAAAGGGCTGTGGCAATAGCAACTCCCGGTATAGCGGCCCCTTTCTCTTTTCTTGAAATAGCCACAATACCGGCAATACCGCCAAAAATAGCCACTATTGCATCAAGTATAGTCGGTTGTGTACGACTTAGTATTTCATTACCGGCATCTTTAAAAGGTGTTAAAAATCTGAAATAAAGAGCTGAAAAAATGATAACAACAAGGGTGCTAACTATAAAATTTTTGAGCGATCGGAATAAAAGGTCTTTATCATTAATTCCCACTCCAAGGCCAATTCCTAAAATAGGCGACATGAGCGGTGATATAAGCATGGCCCCAATTATAACGGCGGCTGAATTAAGGTTTAGGCCTACAGATGCTATCATTGTGGCGGCTATCAACATCCAAACCTGCTCTCCTTTTAAGGCAACTTTTTTTCGCACATCGGTTACCGTGCCTACCCAGTCGAGCCCTGTTTTAATATCAAACAGCTCATATAAAAAATCGTAAACCTGGGACCATAGATTCTTCTTTGGCTTTGGTTTGTTATCAGGTGTTGAAGACGAATTTCCTGTAGTCATGTTATAACGTGCTAAACATCATTTTCATGTTAAAAATAACAGGCTTGCCGAATATGCTACTCTTTTACCCTGTTTTATTCAATAATTAAGATGTTTCCTTCGGTTCGTACCTCTTTGGATTTTACTTTTGTAGTTAGAAATTTTATACATTACCAAATGAGACAAATAGCAACTTCCTTCGATGATTATCAACGAATTTATAAACAAAGTGTGGAGCACCCTGAAGCCTTTTGGGGCGGAATTGCCAGCGACTTTTACTGGCATAAACCCTGGCAAAAAGTGCTGGAGTATAACTTTGATAAACCCGAAATAAAGTGGTTTGAAGGCGGCAAGCTTAATATTACCGAAAACTGTTTAGATCGGCACTTGGAAAGCCGCGGCAACCAAACCGCAATAATTTATGAGCCAAACGATCCTGAACAACCTGCAGAGCATATTTCGTACAAAGAACTCCACAGCAGAGTATGCCTCGTTGCCAATGTGCTAAAGAAAAACGGCATTAAAAAAGGTGACAGGGTGTGCATTTACCTTCCTATGGTGCCCGAACTGGCCATTTCTCTGCTTGCCTGTGCCCGCATAGGTGCTATACATTCGGTGGTGTTTGCCGGTTTTTCTTCTGAATCTCTCGCTACAAGAATAAATGATGCCGAATGTAAAATGGTGCTTACCTCTGACGGAAGTTTCAGAGGGGCCAAAACAGTAGATCTGAAAGGTATAACCGACAAGGCACTTGAAAATTGTCCAACGGTAGATAAAGTGATTACTTTAAAAGTGACCGGAGCTGAAGTGGCCATGAAAGCGGGCCGGGACATCTGGTGGGAAGATGAAATGGTTGGTGTGAGTGATAGTTGTGAGGCTGAAATTATGGATGCTGAAGATCCGCTGTTTATCCTTTACACCTCCGGAAGTACGGGCAAACCAAAAGGAATGGTGCATTCAACCGGAGGATACATGGTCTATACTACTTATACCTTTCAAAATGCCTTCCAATACAACGAGGGTGATGTGTATTGGTGTACAGCCGACATAGGCTGGATTACAGGGCATAGCTACATAGTATATGGGCCTTTGGCTGCCGGAGCAACCACATTGCTTTTTGGCGGTGTGCCGAGCTACCCCGATTTTGGCAGGTTTTGGCAGGTTTGTGAAAAACACAAGGTAAATCAGTTCTATACCGCTCCAACAGCCATTCGGGCTTTGGCAAAGCACCCGTTGGACTTTATTGATAAATACGATCTTTCATCATTAAAAGTACTGGGTACCGTAGGCGAACCTATTAATGAAGAAGCATGGCAATGGTATTACAATAATATTGGAAAAGGAAAATTGCCGATAATTGATACCTGGTGGCAAACAGAAACCGGAGGTATGATGATTTCGGGAATGGGCAATTTAACCCCGTTAGTGCCTACTTACGCAGGTCAACCCATGCCTGGAGTACAGCCCTGCATAATGGACAATGAAGGAAAGGAGATTAACGAAGTGGAAGGAAAAGGCCGGTTGGCCATTAAATTTCCGTGGCCGTCCATAGCACGTACCATTTGGGGTGATCATGAACGGTACAAGAAAACCTATTTTACCGATTTTCCGGGCAAATATTTTGCCGGCGACGGATGCCTCCGCGATGCCAATGGAAATTATCGCATTACCGGAAGGGTAGATGATGTAGTGATCGTTAGCGGGCATAACATGGGAACTGCCCCTATTGAAAATGCCATTAATGCGCACGATAATGTGGTGGAATCGGCTGTTGTGGGCTTTCCGCACGATGTGAAAGGAAACGCGCTATACGCCTATGTGATTCCAAAAGGCGATGTAAAAAATGAAGATGAGTTACGTGCCGGAATTAAGGGAATTATACGGGAAAAGATAGGGCCAATTGCCACACCGGATAAAATTCAAATTGTTGCCGGCCTGCCTAAAACGCGAAGTGGCAAAATTATGCGCCGTATTCTGCGAAAAATAGCAAGCAACGACACCGGCAACCTGGGTGATACCAGTACATTGTTGAACCCTGAAGTAGTTGAAGATATAATGGCTAACGCATTATAGCCTAATATTACCATAGGACGATTGTTTACCTGTCGGTATATACTATTATGCTATTCATACTTTTATATTCCGGCAAATGTTCTTTTTGTGCATCTTTGTCACAATGCCGACAAATGCACCCAAAGGCCTCAACCCTGAAAAATGGGTTGAAAACTATGCCGATGATCTGTATAACTACGCTTACTCCAGATTAAATAATCCTGACCAAGCACGCGATATTGTGCAGGACACGTTTACATCGGCTGTTAAATCGGCTAAAAATTTTAAGGGTTTAAGTACCGAAAAAACCTGGCTATATTCCATCTTACGAAATAAGATCATCGACACATACAGATCTAAAGCTAAGTACCGGGAAATTAGTATAGACACAAGCCAAAATGCCGAAGCAGAAGATTCTTTTTTTAAAGAAAACGGGCATTGGACTCAGGCTCATTTACCGAGAAAGTGGACAATTGAACCTGAGAAGGAACTGGAGACTAAGGAGTTCTATAAAATACTAAACAACTGCATAGAAGGTCTTAATGAAAAACAAGCTATAGTTTTCCGGATGAAGTATTTGGAGCATGTGGCTTCTGATGCTATATGTAAGGCAATGGATATTACACCGTCAAACTACTGGGTAATCATTCACAGGGCCAAATTGTTACTGCGTGAATGCCTGGAAAAAAAGTGGCTTGCCGAAAAATACTAGGGTAATGATGAATTGTAAAGAGGCTACGAGGCTTACAGAAATGAAAAAAGAAGGAAAGCTAGGCTTTGGCAAAAAACTTCAACTTGCCTTTCACTTGATGATGTGCAAGTATTGCCGGGAATTTGAACGGCAATTTAAAATGTTAGAGAAGAAACTCAGCAAAAAGAATATACATTTAGGTGTTTCTTTAGATGACAAAAGCAAACGCACTTTACAAAAGGTTGTGGATAGTGCAAATTTCAAGAAATAAAAATTTCTATCTTTAAAAAATAAACCAAAAAACAGGTAAAACATGAAACGCTCTAAAACTTTAACAAACGCTATTCTTGCCGGATCATTTGTGGCAGGAAGTGTACTGGCAATGACAAGCTGTAACAAAAAAGCTGAGGCTAATGATAATGACGAGGCTGAAGTACAGGACGGCCACGAAGCAGATGCTGATGCCGAAGAAGCCAAATGTGGTGAAGGCAAATGCGGTGAAGGAAAGTGTGGCGAAGGCAAATGCGGTGAAGGCAAATGTGGTGAGGGAGACAAATAAGTCGCACCTTTTTTGCTAAGAAAACTTAAGAGTTGCCTACTTTGTGGGCAACTCTTTTTTATTTCTCTAATTTTGAACAATGACCGAAGGATTTCCGGTAGGCATAGGATTTAGAAAGGATTTTGGAAGAGCTTTTTTGGAAAATAAGAATGCTTTACGCCCCGACTTTTTTGAAGTAGCCCCCGAAAACTGGATTCGGCTGGGCGGTTTTTGGGGTAAGGTTTTTAAACAGATCAGTGAAGAGTTTCCTATTATTGCCCATGGCCTCTCCCTATCAATTGGCAGCCCCGATCCGTTAGATTGGGACTTTCTAAAAGAGGTGAAAACCTTTCTGAAAGAACATAATATTAAGATCTACTCAGACCACCTTTGCTTTTGCTCTTGCAACAATGCCCACCTGTACGATCTGTTGCCCATTCCATTTAGGCAAGATGCGATAAACCATGTTTCTCAACGCATACGGGAGGTTCAAGACTTTTTGGAAATGAAACTCACCATCGAAAACATATCGTACTACACACCGGTAGCCGCCGAAATGGATGAAGCTACATTTCTTACATCAATTGTTGAGGAAGCCGACTGCAACCTGCTGTTAGATGTAAACAATGTATATGTAAACGCTTTCAATCATAAATACGATGCAAAGGATTTTATATTAAGTCTGCCATTAGAACGCATAGCCTACATTCACATGGCAGGGCATACGCAGGTAGCCCCCGATCTGATCATAGATACGCATGGTCAGGCCATTATAGATCCGGTTTACGACTTGTTCGACTGGACTATCAGGCGAATACATCCTGTGCCCGTTTTGTTGGAACGCGACTTTAACATACCTAAACTACCTGAGTTACAAGAAGAGATCAATAATTTGAGAAGCATTATCAATAATCGTAAACCTGTAGAGACGGGCCATGCCGCTGCGAGCTGATACATACGAAATTCAAAGCAAACTGGCCGAATTTACCCGCGACGGTAAGGAGCCTCAATTAGAGGGAATTACACCGGACAGGCTACATCATTATCGAAGATTAATCTTTAATATAGTTGACAACAGTATGAAAACGGCTTATCCGCTTACCCGAAAGCTGTTGAGCAAGGATGAGTGGCACGAGTTGGTTGATTACTTTTTCCGAACACAAAAGAGCCAGGAACATCAGGTATGGCGAATGCCGGTTATGTTGTACGAGTATGTGAGAGACAATGATCTCGCCATCAAAAAAAAGTATCCGTTTCTAATTGACTTACTCCACTTTGAATGGATTGAAATAGAGGTATATACCATGGAAGATTCAGAGCCGTTTGCCGTTAAGGAAGATGGCGATTGGCTGAATGACTTAATTGCCATACATCCTGATTTCAGCATGCAGATTTATAACTGGCCGGTACATACCAAAAAGCCATCTGAAATTACTGCCGAAGACGAGGGTAAGCATTTCATGCTATGTTATCGCCACCCTGAAACGTTGTCAGTACGTTATCAGGATCTGTCGGGCTTTCATGCTTTTTTAATTGAGCAACTTGCTAAAGGCGAGTACAGGCTAAATGACATACTGGATGCGGCTACAGAGTTATTTGAAACCCCAAGAGAAGATCTGGAACCAAATGCTGTTAAGTTTTTGGAAAAGATGAAGGAGAAACGCTTTGTTTTAGGCTTTTTAACACGTAGGTCGTATTAACCTAACCTGAGTTGAGGATAAAAAATCTCACTGCGGGATAATTGATGTTATCTGCAAAGCTCTCGAACCGGACATTTTGATATTGACGCAACAGCGCAAAGCACACTTTAGGTTTATAACCTAAATCTACTCCTACGACTTCTACAAAGCTGATGTTTAATACCAGTTCTACTTAAAAGATTCACTTTAAAAATTGTTCTTTTTTGCCTATACATCTTCATAAAATTTAGCAATAGCTATGGCTATTCCGAAATTTTCTTCATTGTCTAGCCAAAAAACTCCGGCTTTTTATACAGGAATCTCTCAAGTAGAACTGGTATAAGCCTGACCCTACTTCGCCTTGCCATTCTGCGCAATGGCTTCTTTATCGGCTTTGAAGTCTTTTTCGTTTTCTTTTACTTCTTCTACATGCCCGAAGGCTTTATTTCGGACTTTCTCTTCAATTTCTTCAAAAAGTTCCGGATTGTCCAATAATAGCTCTTTAACAGAATCACGACCCTGACCTAAACGATCTTCGCCGTATTTATACCAGCTACCGGTTTTTTCAACAAAGCCATGTTCAACGGCAAGGTCAATCACTTCACCAACTTTTGATATTCCTTTACCGTACATAATCTCGAATTCGGCCATTTTGAAGGGCGGAGCCAGTTTATTCTTAGCCACTTTAACCCTAGTTTGATTGCCGAGAATAGCTCCGTCGCGGTCTTTGATGGCTCCAATACGGCGAATATCCAATCGTACAGAGCAGTAATATTTAAGGGCATTTCCACCGGCGGTTACTTCAGGGTTGCCGAACATTACCCCTATTTTTTGCCTTAGCTGATTAATGAAAATACAGCAGCAGTTTGTTTTACTTATAACACCGGTTAGCTTACGCATAGCCTGACTCATAAGTCGTGCCTGCAAGCCCATTTTGCTGTCGCCCATATCGCCTTCCAACTCACCACGCGGTACAAGGGCTGCAACGGAGTCTATTACAACAATATCTAAGGCTCCAGATCGGATGAGTTGCTCGGTAATTTCAAGGGCTTGCTCTCCATGATCGGGCTGGGAGATCAATAAATTTTCTGTATCCACTCCCAAACTTTCGGCATATACTTTATCAAAGGCGTGTTCGGCATCAATTATTGCTGCCATGCCGCCCAGCCTTTGTGCTTCGGCAATGGCATGAATGGCTAAAGTGGTTTTCCCCGAAGCTTCGGGGCCAAAAATCTCTACAATACGTCCACGCGGTAATCCGCCTATGCCCAGGGCAATGTCAAGGCCGAGTGAGCCTGTCGGAATCGTGTCTGCTGCAACAACTCTGGTATCACCTAATTTCATTACGGTTCCCTTGCCGTAGGTTTTATCTAACTTATCAAGGGCTAATTGCAACGCTTTGTTTTTGTCTTCGTTCATTTTTAAAATTTTAGCTAAGATACTAAATAAATTAGTATTAACAAAAAATAATCAGAATATACCTTAGTTACCTCTAAAATTAAGAAGGTTGCGGAGAATTACCGAAAAGAGTAAATATCAAAAGAGTTACCCAATCTCCTCTAACCGTGTTGAAGCACTGTAATCCATAATGATATTTACGGATGATTGGCTTGGTTCACGCTTTAAGGTATCCAATGAGCGTTGAATCGTTTTAATATCCTTAAATAATTCGCGATTTGCAGGGTAAGACATTAATTCTCTAAACGTAATAGCCTCTTCTGAGGAAAGTTCGTTGTAGGCAGCCTTGGTAAGTAGGTTAAGTGTAAAGTTATTTGTCATAGGGGATGTTTCATATACACCCCAATAACGCCACCGCTTTTATTTTATTTTGCAGGTGCCGGAGTTTTTTCTATCATTTTACGCATATTTATTAGCGCATAGCGCATCCGGCCCAAAGATGTATTAATGCTTACGTTGGTGAGTTTAGCTATTTCTTTAAAACTCAAATCGGCGTAGTGTCTTAGAATTACCACTTCTTTTTGCTCATCCGGTAAATTATCTATCAAACCTTTTACAAATTGTGCACGTTCGTTCTCAACGATCTCGTCTTCCGCATTTTTCGATTTGAATTTAAACACTTCGAAAATGTCGTAGCCATCGGAGGTGGTAATAGCCGGGCGACGTTTAGATTTTCTATAGTAGTCAATACAAAGGTTGTTGGCTATACGCAGCACCCAAGGCAGGAATTTTCCTTCCTCATTATAACGTCCGCGGCGCAAAGTATCAACTACTTTAATAAATGTATCCTGAAAAAGATCTTCGGCTAAATAAGAATCGCGTACAAATAAATAAATAGCTGTGTAAACGCGCTCTTTATGTCTGGTGATTAGCACTTCAAGGGCCGACTCTTCACCATTTATATACAACTTTACAAGTTCTTTGTCATTCATGCTTTTAAACTGCATACCATCATGTTTGTTCTTGTAAAGTCTTTACATATATAGGTTTTAAAGTGCTTTTAATTTTTCCCTTTAACGAATTAGTTCAAATTTAGAACAATTTTTTAAACATAGGTCGAAACAAATGTCATTTAATTGTATTTTGCCAGATTATTTCGGCCACATGTCTGCCAATAATAAATCAAATACCGCGCCAAGCTTTAATGCCGATGTATTTCCATTGGAAGAATACATTATTGTGCGCGGTGCACGAGAGCATAACTTAAAAAATGTAGATGTCGTTTTTCCGCGCCACCACTTTATTGTGGTAACCGGTGTTTCGGGATCGGGGAAATCCAGTTTGGTTATGGATACGCTGTATGCCGAAGGTCAGCGCAGATACGTAGAAAGCCTGAGCAGCTATGCCCGTCAGTTTTTAATGCGTATGGATAAGCCCGATGTGGATGTGATTGAGGGTATTAGTCCGGCCATTGCCATTGAACAAAAGGTAAGCACACGTAATTCGCGCTCTACGGTTGGTACACTTACAGAGATATATGATTATCTGCGCCTGTTGTTTGCCAGGGTGGGTAAAACCTACTCACCTGTCTCGGGTGAGTTAGTTAAAAAAGATAGAGTTGAAGACGTGGTACATTTTGTTGAGGGTTTAAATGAAGGAGACCGGTTTCAAATATTATCACCTATAAAATTAAATGGCAAAGAGCCTATTGAATATGTGCAACTGGCCGCTTCAAACGGTTATACCAGAATTTACAGTAAAAAAGAAGTACTTAGAATAGATGAATTGGCTGAAGACACGGAATTGGACACAAAAGATCTGGCCATAGTTGTGGACAGACTGGCGGCAAAAAAGAACGATGAAGACTTTAACTCCAGACTGTCGGACAGCATTGAAACCGCTTTTTTTGAAAGCCACGGTGATTGTGTGATTGATTTGCCTGATAAGAAAAAGCAAAAGAAATTCAACAACCGTAACGAGTTGGACGGTATATTGTTCAATGAGCCGACACCTAACTTCTTTTCCTATAACAACCCCTACGGAGCCTGCGCCAGGTGCGAAGGGTTTGGAACCATTATAGGTATTGATGAAGACCTTGTTATTCCGAATAAAAACCTGAGTGTTTACGAGGGTGCCATAGCCTGCTGGAAAGGCGAAAAAATGAAAGCCTGGAAAGATAGGTTGGTAAAAGTGGCTGACGACATTGATTTTCCGATTCATAAGCCCGTACGTGAGCTTAATAAGGATCAGAAACGCCTGCTTTGGACCGGTAATAAACGCTTCGGTGGATTAAACCAGTTCTTTAAACACCTGGAAGAACAGAGCTATAAGATACAGTACAGGGTAATGCTGTCGCGTTACAGGGGGCGTACGGTTTGTAATGAGTGCCTTGGCACACGAATTCGTAAGGAAACAGATTATGTGAAGATCAACAATATGGACATAAAGGATATGTTGCTCATGCCTGTTGACAAACTTTATGAAACGTTACAAAACCTAAAGCTGAAAAAGAATGAAAAGATCGTCGGTCAGCGCGTCTTAGATGAAATAGAAAACCGCCTGCGTTTTATGCTGGATGTTGGCTTGGGTTATTTGAATTTAAACAGGGCATCGAATACATTAAGCGGCGGCGAAACACAACGCATTAACCTTACCCGAATACTGGGTAGTAACCTAACCGATAGTTTATACATATTGGATGAGCCCAGCATTGGTTTGCACCCTCGAGACACGAAGCGGTTGATAAAAGTTTTGAAAGAATTGCGCGACCTGGACAATACCGTTATTGTGGTTGAACATGAGGAAGAAGTGATAAGAGCAGCAGATTATTTGATTGATATGGGTCCGGAAGCCGGAGTTTTTGGTGGAGAAGTGTGCTTTCAGGGTAAGGCAAATGAAGTGTTAAAAACCGAAACACTTACCTCGCAGTACCTGAGTGGTAAATTGGAAGTGCCCGTACCAAAAAGCAGGAGGAAGGCAGCTAACTCCATTACTATTACAGGGGCCTGTGAGCACAACCTTAAAAATATTGATGTAACCTTTCCGCTAAATGCATTAACCGTGGTGAGCGGTGTAAGTGGCTCGGGGAAAACAACGTTGGTTAAAAAGATCTTGTATCCGGCCGTGAACAGAACCATTAACCAAAGCGGCGACAAACCGGGTTTGTTCGGAGAGCTTAAAGGAGATATACAGCGCATTTCTTCGGTGGAGATGATAGATCAAAACCCACTGGGAAGGTCATCGCGCTCAAATCCGGTCACTTATGTAAAAGCTTACGACAGTATTCGCGACTTGTATTCGAAGCAGCAACTGTCAAGGATAAGAGGATACAAGGCTAAGCATTTTTCGTTTAATGTAGATGGCGGACGATGTGAAACCTGTCAGGGGGAAGGCTACCAAACCATTGAAATGCAATTTTTGGCTGATGTTCATTTGCTTTGTGAAGAGTGCAATGGCCGGAGATTTAAAGAAGATGTACTGGAAGTAAAATACAACGATAAAAGCATACACGATGTACTGGAAATGAGCATTGATGAAGCCTTGGTTTTCTTTGAAGGAATACGCGATGTGCGCAACAAACTAAAGCCTTTAAGCGATGTAGGCCTGGGTTATGTAAAACTAGGACAAAGCAGTAGTACGCTAAGTGGTGGCGAAGCACAGCGGGTTAAACTGGCTTCGTATCTCGTTAAGGGTAAGAGCTTAAATCCAATACTTTTCATCTTTGACGAACCTACAACAGGTTTGCACTTCCATGACATTAATAAATTACTGTCTGCCTTAAATGCTTTAATTGAAAATGGCCACAGTGTGGTAGTCATTGAGCACAACATGGATGTGATAAAGTGCGCCGATCATGTAATAGACCTGGGCCCGGAGGGTGGCGATGAAGGTGGTTATCTCATTTATCAGGGTTCGCCGGAAGGTTTGGTGAAGGTTGAGGAAAGTTATACCGGTGCCTTTTTGAAATAAAAAAATCCCGCTCCGGTTAACCGAAGCGGGATTTTTTATTTAACTAAAAATTAATTCTTATCTCAATCTTAAGTGTAATTCTACCCTACGATTAAGTGCTCTGCCACTGGCAGTATTGTTATCAGCAATGGGTCGGCTTTCACCGAATCCTGCAGAAGTCATTCTTGAAGAAGAAACACCTTTACTTGTAAGATACCTTACTACGCTTCTCGCACGTTTTTCAGATAAAGTCTGGTTGTAAGCTTCAGCACCTACACTATCAGTATGACCTTCAACCGAAAGGTTATAGGCAGGGTTAGATGCCATAATAGAAACTACCTCGTCAAGTATGTTGCGCGACTCTGTTTTAAGCGCATCGCTATTTGTTTCAAACTGAATGTTTCTGGCAATTTCCTCTAAACGCTTTTTAGTTTCTTCTTTCACAACAGGACAACCATTGTTTGTAGAAGGACCCGGACGATCGGGGCATCGGTCGGCACTATCAGGAACACCATCGCCATCTCTGTCAGCGGGCGGTGGAGGCGGAGGACAACCGTTATATGCTGCTGTGCCTGCTACCTCAGGACAATCGTCATCAGCATCTATAATACCATCACCATCACTATCGGGTGGCGGTGGAGGTGGAGGACAACCGTTATATGCTGCTGTTCCGGCCTCATTAGGGCAGTCATCTTCTGCATCTGCAATACCATCTCCATCGCTATCAGCCGGTGGAGGGCAACCATTGTAAGCTCTTACACCTGCTTCATCCGGACAATCATCACTAGAGTCGATAATGCCATCGCCATCTCTGTCAGACGGCGGTGGCGGAGGTGGCGGAGGTACATCAACAACTTCCTCCGTAACTTTTTTTGGAGGACCAAAGTTGAAACCTAACCTGGCAGTATGTGCCCACATATTAGGCATTTTATCAAACAAACCGAACTTCATTCCGGTCTGTACGGCTAAATTAACTTTATCACTACCACCTTTAAGGCCAATACCGAATGGCACGTCAAAAGTCCAGCCATGATCGTGATTAGTAACGCTTTCAAGTTCAGAAACATAGTTTACTCCGGCACCTGTCCACAAATAAGATTTAATCCATGCATTTTTGGAGAAGTCTATACCGTTCCACCAATTATACCTCAATAAAAGGTCAAGGTTGGCGTGGCTGCCGGCATCTAACTGACGGTAAGCCTCTGAACCTATAGAAGCAGCAGTATTTGTAAAATCATCTCCATCGAACATATTGTCAACTCCCGAGCCTGTAACTGCCGCACCAATATCAACAAAATCATTCAGTTTCCTGAAATAAGCTATTTGATAAATGGGCTCTAAGTTATCGGTGTTTGCTATTCCCAACGGAAAGTTTACATTTTTAAACGGACCGTAGGAATCATGCGCACCATAAGCTAACTCGATAGTGTTTGGTCGTTCATCTGATTGGCTAAATACTGCCAGTGAAAAGCCAAACATGGCTATTACCAGCATTGCAACTCGATTTTTCATATTTCTAATTTAAAGTTTTCAATGGCGAAAAGTAAGTCAAATTTACATCCATCAGAGTTTCTTATTAACCCTGTGTCTGTGGATATCTCTGTTAGTTTTCTTTTCAAGATTCCGTTTAAAAGACTCGTTTAAGTCAACATTGGTTTGATTTGCTAGACATATTACCACAAATAACACATCTGCTAATTCATCTCCTAAGTCAATACCGGCTTCATTTTCCTTAAAACTTTGTTCTCCGAATTTTCTGGAAATTATACGGGCAACTTCTCCAACTTCTTCTGTAAGAATAGCCATATTGGTGAGTTCGTTAAAATATCTCACTCCTGTGGTTTTTATCCAATTATCTACCATTTTTTGTGCGGCATTAAGGGTAATTTCCATATTTATTCGCGGTTTTTGCTGTCAATGATTATAGTAACCGGGCCGTCATTTAACAGCGTTATCTTCATCATAGCTCCGAACTCACCCGTTTTAACTTCGTTTTCTATATGTAAATTCAGGGTTTTTACAAACTTTTCGTACAAAGGAATGGCGGTTTCAGGTCTTGCCGAACGTATGAACGATGGCCTGTTTCCCTTGCGTGTGCTTGCAAACAACGTAAATTGACTAACAACCAATATCTCACCATTTATATCTTTTAAGGAAAGATTCATTTTCTCATTCTGATCTGAAAAAACCCTTAAACCTGCAATTTTAGCTGCCAGCCACTCTATATCTGATTCATTATCAGCATGCTCAATGCCCAATAATACAAGGAAGCCCTTATCAATTTCAGCAGTGGTTTTTCCATCTATTTCAACGGATGCGCTTAATACTCTTTGAATAACAGCTCGCATTAATAATTTTTGTTCTCCTCCAACAATTCTTCCCTTATCTCTCGATAGCTGTTATAACGCCTCTGTTCTATAGTACCATTATCCAAAGCTTCTTTAACGGCACATCCGGGCTCATTTAAATGCTGACAGTTATTGAACCGGCAGTTATGCAACCGTTGTTTCATTTCCGGAAAATAAAAAGACAGGTCATAGGCATCTATCAGGGCCAAACCATATTCCTTAATTCCCGGTGTATCTATAACATAACCGCCATACGGCAGACTGTACATGGTGGCAAAAGTTGTAGTATGCAGGCCTTTTTCACTATAGCCGCTTACTTCTTTTGTTGCAATATCGGCATCCGGTATCAATCTGTTAATTAAAGAACTCTTGCCTACACCTGAATATCCGGTAAATGCTGATGTGGCATCTTTAGTTAGTTCTTTAATCAATTCTATGTTTTCTTTAGTTTTAACAGAGACAAAAATGCAGGGGTAGCCCAAAGGTTCATAAGTAGTCTTTATTTCATCCATCAATACCTCATCTTTTTCATCTGTTAGATCCATCTTATTAATTACAAGATAAGCCTCGATTTCATAGTATTCCAGCGTTGCCAAAACCCGGTTAATAAAGCCCATTTTAAGCTTTGGATTTTTAATACTTGAAATCACAAAAGCCTTATCAACATTGGCTGCTATTATATGATTATGATGCTTTTTTCTTGGCGAAATGCGGATGATCTGGTTTTTGCGTACTTCAACAGATGAAATTACTACGGAATCATCATCATCAATGTTTTCGAGTACAACCACATCACCAACTGCCACAGGATTTGTGAGCTTTACGTCAGAAAGCCTTAACTTTCCTTTTAAGCGTGCCGCATACACTTTGCCGTTATTGGCTTTTACTTTGTACCAACTACCGGTGGTTTCTATTATTATTGCTTTCAAATATTGATTTGATTTGGCTCAAAAATAATATTTTGAAAGCCGGAATCTTTTGGCCGGTTATTTGTTGTACTTGTTAAAACCTACAGCATGGAAGAATTATTACCCAGTTTAGCACTTGGTTTGGGCCTGGCGGCTTCAGTCGGATTTAGGGTGTTTTTACCCTTACTGGCGCTTAGTTTAGTTAGTCATTTTGGTCATTTGCCGTTAAATGACAATTTTGAATGGATAGGTAGCATACCTGCTATGGCAACTTTTGGTTTTGCCACCATTTTAGAAATTGCAGGTTACTATATTCCCTGGATTGACAATGCTTTGGATACCATTGCGGTACCCACAGCGGCAATTGCCGGAACAACGGCCATGGCTTCAACTATTGCCGATATTGATCCGCTTTGGCGTTGGGTATTAGCCATTATTGGTGGAGGAGGAACGGCGGCGTTAATTAAAGGAGCCGGTGCTAATACCAGGTTTGCCTCCAGTACTACAACCGGGGGATTGGGTAATCCCTTAGTAAGTAGTGGTGAAACCGTAGCTGCTGCCGGGCTTTCGGTGTTATCTATTTGGCTTTGGCCGGTTGCTTTGGTTGTAGTTATAGTGCTATTAATTGGTCTTATCTTCTTTTTTAGAGCAATGCGCAGGTTTTGGAAGAGATTGTGGGGAAGTTCGACTTAGTGATTAATACTGTTTATGCAGACCCCTTGCTGATTATAATTAATTGGGTTTTTGAAAAGCCCGTTGAAATTCCAATCCGGAAAGTATCCAAAATACTTATTTTACAGTCACTTTGGTTAAGGCATTTCTACCAAATTTAACAGGTGCATACATCAGCTCTACCTTGGCCGGATTAATTATAAAACTGCCTGTAAAACGAGGAATTAGTTCAACTGAGAATACGTGTTTTCCTTTAGGGAAGTTCTCGATGAAAATTTGTGTTTCGTCCTTGAAGTGCTCTCTATAGCTTTCTCCAAAACCTTTTCTTTTAGTCAGGTATTGGCAAGAAGAAGGAATGGGCACATTGATCATTACATATTTTGCATCATACAAAGCTTCTACCTCAACTTTTAAGTATGTTTTTTCACCTTTTTGCAGCTCGCTTATGCTCTCACCTTCATCGTTATAAAAACGAGAAGTTACACTAAATAATGAATCAACTACTGCTGGCTCATCAAGCCAATTTTTGTAGCTTACAGTAACATATACATCGTCCTTTCCCTTTTTAGACATATTTAGGTTAGTTGCATTACCGATTGTGGTTTCATACGGAAAAACGCTTACCGTATCAGTTAAGTCACCGCTAAATTCCAGCACGGTTGCTTTGTTGTTAAGTACATCGTGATCGCCAGAACCCTTTAAAATATCAAGCATTAAACTGGCTTGATAAGTGTTTAAAAAATGATTTCCTTTTCTTTCTGACAAAAGGTTATTAAGAATGCCGCGTTTATGAATCTTACTCTCAACAAGATGATAACCGTACAAATTCAACTCAAAGTTTCTACTACCCGGATAATACCAGTATCGAGCGGTCTTAGGAATTTTAAGTTTATAGTTTCCAAGCATATCCCGTTCAGCGAATTGATGAGCGTAATTTGAATCATATTTTAGTCCCAACTGTTTACGTAAGCATTCACGCTTCATTCGTAACTCATAGTGTGAGGTATCGATTTGCAAATTGTCGATGTATTTGTTGTAAGCTATAGGCGCATTAAGTTTTTGCAATGTTTCCAAAATCAACATTGTACTTCTGGAGTCATTGCTGAACCTTTCAAGCTGAAATATCATTGCATCCTGTGTTGATTCGAGATCCGGAGTATTGAACCCATTCTCTTTGGCCTTAGCCAGTGCCCCTACCACATGTAAGTTTATCCAGGGAGTTAAGTCATTTCCCGGCCACCAGCCCCATGTGTTTTCATTATTTTTTCCTTTTGCCAGTTTGGCAATTAGTTTATTAATTTCTTTGTCGTGTTCGTAAACTTTATTTTGGGCTAAAGACAGTTCTCTGTCGTATAAATAGGCATGTAATTTTGATGCTAACTGTTCATTACACAGGTGTTTGTAGTTTTTCAGGTACTCAACTTCCTGGTCCAATATCAACTTTAGATTGCTTTGTGCCTGAATTTTTAAAGATGTATTTTCAGGAAATTCATTGAGAGTTAAGGTAGTATCGGAGTAGAGGTTGTAAAACCAGCCACTATGCTCTTCAATTCCTCGTCTGTTCACCTTAATCTTCCTTTTTTCGCCGTCATAATATTCCAATTCCGGGACTTCTAGTTTTAAGAGCATGGTAAGACTATCGTAAGCTGTAGGATTGAGTGGCACATCGTAGTCGTTGTGTTCTGTAAGCGTTACTTTCTTGTCCAAAAGCATTTCCTTTTCATTAAGAGAAAAGCTTATTCGCCCTTTGATAGTATCTGTTGTATAGTTGTTTAATTCACCTGCCACATTTATTTTATCACCCTGAGTCAGGAATCTTGGTGCATGAAGTTCTGCCAATACAGGCTTATAGGATTTAATAGAAGTTGAGAATTGCCCACTTTGCTTTTTGCCATTCATGGCCAAAATGTGTGCATCCCATTTTGTAATATCATCAGGAAAAGTAACTGTAAAAGTGGCTTTGCCATCCTTATCAGTGCTTAGTGTAGGTTGCCAAAATCCTGTATCGCTGAAGTTATCACGTAAAGATGCCCTTAGCTTTGGTTGAGGTTGGCGAGGAATTTCAGGTAATTTTTCAAATTTACCGGGAAGTTGTAGAGCTTCAATACCATTTAATGTTGTTATAAGAATTGCCCCGTTAGCCGCTCTTGCACCATACAAGGCAGTGGCAGATATGCCTTTAAGTAAATCAACTGACTTAAATTCTTTGGCAGTAAGATCCTGCGGAAAGCCATTATAGATAACGCCATCTATAATTACCAGCGGTAGCGATCCTGTATTTAGCGAAGTTGCTCCGCGCAATGTTATTTGCTGACTAACTCCAGGATCTCCTATTATTTCCAGCCCGGCCACATGACCTTGTAAAGCCGTCGTAATGTTACTACTTACGTTGGCCACAGAATAGCTGAGGTTTTGCCGTTCAACTGTGGTTCCAAGCGCAGTGACCACCACTTCATCTAAAAACAATTGGTCAGCTTTTAGTTGTGTTGTGCTATGATTTGAAATAGGAATTGTTTGTGGGCTAGTTCCAATAAAGGATATAACAAATTCTTTGTTTAAATACTCCAGAGGAACTTGAATTGTATAACTTCCATCTAACCCCGAAATGGCCCCAATGCCAGTGTCCTTAACCCTAATTGTAGCTCCGATTATTGGTTCTCCGTCCTCATCCAAAATACTCCCTGAAATAGGTGTAGTAGGGCCATCGTATAGCAGTTGAGTGTCAACACCTGTTTGTACGGCGGTTTCTATTATTTCCTGTTCCCGGTATGTCAACTCGCGATCCGCGGTTAATTTTGAGATCAGTTGCCGAATTTTAGTTGCCACATCATCCGAAGAGGGAAGCAAGGTTTCGATCTTATAATAGTTTTCACCATTTGCCCTGACCTTTAGTATTCGATCGGGCTGTAGTACCAACGAATCTGTCAAATAATAGAATTCGTATTTGCCAGGAGAAATATTATTCAGTTTTTTTACAAAGCCACCTCGTAAGAAAACGTAATTACTGTCCGTTTCACGTAAAATGATTAACGAGTAAAGAATGTCCTTGTCCTTTGCTTCCCATTGTTTATTAAGAACCAAACTGGCTTTCCCATCCTTAAGTCTATTCAATGTCCTAAATTTGATCATCTTTTGAATGGTTGACCATTTCTTGGCTTTAAGTCGGTTAATGCTGTCTTTAGTAATCACCCATTGATTGAGAGGAATTTCGATTGACGATGATCCTATATATTTCGGAAGGGTTATCGGCATTTCACGCATTTTAACCACTTCCTTTAAAAATTCATACTGATAGTTAGGTTCGTGTGTTAGGTCATAATTCAGGCTGTCGCTAACTATTTTGAAGTTATGGGGTTTTATGGGACCTGAGCTTACATTCCCATAAGAATTCCCCGACAAAACATGAATGTCACTATCCTGATCAAGATATACAACACCATATTTTCGGGAAGGGGCCCGATAGTTAAAAAGATATGGTTTGAAGCGGCCTATTTCCTGTTGACTTAACTCAGTTTTTCGGTCATTCACAAGTGTGGAATCAAGCTTGCTAATATCTAAAACCAGTAAGGTTTTCCCGTAAGGTTGAAAGGTAATACTGTCCAACATTATTTCATGGCCCGGCAGGCGCAAGCGGAGATGATGTGGTTTCTTATCGATTTTAAAACTGTATGCCTTAGGCTGACGTACAAAACCAAAGTAGATAGGAACTTTGTCTAATTCTATTGCCACAGTTTGAAGTATGTTTCCATCCAATACGGCTATAGGTGCAAACTGGGTAATGCTATCTTTCGAAGGAATGAAATGCCTTGTAATAGCTTTGGTTGGATTCCTGAATGTGTAATAAGCTAAACTGTCCAATCCGAAAAGTTCTTTCCATTGCTGATATGAAAGATCAGATCGATGTGTAATCTTCTCAGTTGGCTCAATAGAAAATTCGTTTATTATCTCCTTTTTCTTCTGATAGTTGGAAAAATATGGCATACCTGGTGCCGAAGTTTTAAACGAAGCTGTGTACGCCTGGGCGGTAATATCCATATCACTTACGGGAAGTTCTTTAGAATCAGTGACTAGCACAGTCATTTCAACGTCTTGCCCCGGATAAACTACAGACGGCGCATCCAAAGAAACATTTACCCTATGTTTATTTTGGTAGATGTTATACGTATTTCGGGAGGTATTGCCTTGCCAAACATGATTGGTTATCAGCAGGATATTTTTGTTGTGTTTGGCGGAAAAGGTGGTGTCAAGCTTTGTGCTAATACCTTCTTTTAAGAGAGAATTTGCCTTATAAATGAAATATTGAAAAGGTATTTTATTCGGGTTTGTAGAGCTGATTGATATCGAATCTGCTGTGCGTGATCCATTGAACAATAATCCGCTGGAAGCATCACTATAAACCTCCTTTGTAAAGTTGTTGGCCTGTACAATATATGATGCCGCCAGAGCATTTATTTTATGCTCATAAGGCAGATCAACATCCAGTCTGTTTAATGCATAGCCGAATCGATCCCTATCAGTAATAATTGCTTTGGTTGGAACAGAATTCCCATTTTCCTGCCAATCAAACAGAATCTGCCCATCTGCAAATTCGTGATAGATTCCGGTAATACTATGTTTGTATAAAACCGATTTAGTTATGGTTTGATACTCATTTGCAGCGTCTTTGAACTTAACAATTACTTTTGCTTTGATTCTGGCAGGTGAGAAGACTGTAGCAGGTAGCCTAATATGTGTGGTATCGGAAAATACATCGGACTTTGTATATAGGATGCTTGGAGTAAACACGGAATCCTGCTCCTGGCCAGTAATATTGATTGTATGTAATTCCAATTCATATTTTATATCGTAGAGTGGTAGCTCATTCTGATCTTCTGCGCTAAGAGTAATTTTTAATGTATCTCCTATTGTGATCTCACTCTTATCAAGGATTACATCGAACGCGTTGTGGCTTAGGTCATAATCTTCCAGCCTAAATCTATCATCAATTATAACATCATACTCATCTTCCAAACTCACTCTGTAGTAGCTATCAAGTTGCAGGTTTAAGCTGTCATGCAAGTCAAATAAAAAACTATAGCCGCCAGGACGGTATGGATCAATGGTTGCAATTTTTTTGCGACCGGTTCTATAGTTTTTGGAAATATAAAGATCAAGGGGCCTATTCACAGGTTTACCATTTTTACCCTTGACAACAAATGCTTTAAATAAAACCGAGTCTTCAGGTCGGTACATTGGTTGCGAAAAGGATAAGTATCCGGTATAATCAATTTCGGGGCAGTGATCGGCATGTTTATCGAAAAAGCAAAGCACTTTACTTACCCACCCGTATGGTTCGTAATACTCGAATGAATGAACTACATCTGAAACCGGTTTAGTAATTTTTCTAATACTCCCCTGAGGTCTTTTGTTCTTTATGCTTTTATATCCATCAATGGGAATGTTAACCACAAAGCGAATAGGTTTGCCTATGTGTTTTAATGGACTTCTATAAAGCATTTTGTTGGCAACGCGCTTAAAATTGCTACGATCGTACTTTCTATCCAGCATATAATAATTATCAATGCCTTCATGCCGAATGGTAAGCAAACCATGCTTATTTGAGTTCTTGAGTTTATAGGCTTGAATATTATGGTCATAAGGGATCGATTTACTATTCAATTGTACTTCATTTGTAGGTAGTTTATTCCCCTTTTTATCAATCAATTCTATTATCAGATCAGTACTATTATTGATGATAAAGGGTGTGACGTTCTGAACTGAAAAGTAATCGGCAATGATCTGATTTTTTGCTACATATACATCTAAGTAATTGCCAAGAGGCAGATCTTGCTTATTGAATGTAGAATCCTTTGGGTTGTAATTAACGATGTAATCATCGAAGAAAGAATCATTAATATCATTGCGCTCGACAAGTATGGCCCGACTTTGCTCATTAGTTAACCTAAATATGGCATGCTCGGTTGAGTAATCCTGACCCTTATACTGGGCATATCCATGAAATACGAAGTGAAATAGAAGAAGTAGTAAAGCTGCCCTCATAAACAGATCTTTAGTATATAAGATGCTAATATGATGTGTTTGAGTTGGTGTTTAGTGAGATTAGCATCACTTTTTTCATATCTGAAATTGCATTAGACGACCATAACTTTACGGCTCAACCCTTCCGTACATTCTTGGAAATGGTATTGCTTCACGAATGTGCTTAGTGCCTGTAATCCATTGCACGAAACGTTCGAGGCCAAGTCCGAAACCGGAGTGTGGAACGGAACCATAACGCCGTAGATCTAAGTACCATTCAAAAACATCCTGAGGCAGGTTGTGCTCTTTTATTTTTTGCAGGAGTATGTCCAAATCATCTTCACGCTGGCTGCCACCTACTATTTCGCCAAATCCTTCCGGGGCAATAACATCAACCCCGCGAACAAGATTTGGGTTGCCATCAACTTCCTTCATGTAAAATGCTTTGATGTCTGCCGGCCAGTCATAGATCATTACCGGTGTATCAAATAAGCGCGTTATCAATGTTTCGTCAGAGCCTCCAAAGTCCTGGCCATATTCGAAGTTCTTTGCACTATCAATCCATTGCGGAATGTTACCGGCTTGTTCCTCGAGTTCACGGTTTTCGGCAATCAACCTATCAGATTTATTTCTAAGCCAGTTTAATTTTCCTTTTTTTATACCTCCTGCAGCAATGGTGGCTTCGGTTTCGTTAATTTCTTTTTTGTTGGCTTCTATTTTGGTATGCAGCACCGCTAAGTCGGACTCTATCACGTCAATTACATTCTGTCCGTCAATTTCTCTTTCACCTTTTAGTATTTGTACGGCTTCATCGTAAGTAAGTCGGGGAAATGCTTTTTTAACCGTATCGAAGGAGCTTAGGTCACGTTCGAGAATTTCTTCAAGTTCAAATTTGCATTTATCTATTACTGCAGGCACCACCTCACTTATCATCTCCTGAATAAGATCCATATTCATTTCCAGATCACAGAATGCGATCTCCGGTTCCAGCATCCAAAACTCGCTAAGGTGACGGCGGGTTTTGCTTTTTTCAGCTCTAAAAGTGGGTCCGAAGGTATAGATCTTGCCCATAGCCATAGCCATGGCTTCGCCGTATAGCTGGCCACTTTGAGTAAGGTAGGCGGGTCTTCCGTAAAAGTCAATATCGAATAAAGTTGATGTTCCTTCGGCGGCGTTGGGAGTAAGGAAAGGGGCATCCATTTTAACGAAACCACGCTCCTGGAAAAAAATGTGGAACTGGTAAATAACCTGATTACGCACGCGCATAATGGCCCATTGTTTCCGGCTGCGCAGCCACAGATGGCGTTTGTCCATTAAAAAATCCACACCGTGTTCCTTTTTGGCTATGGGGTAGTCTTCGGTAGCTTGAAACACCTTTCCGGAAGTTGCCTGCAGCTCATGGCCGCCCATTTGACGTTCATCAGCTACCACATTTCCACTTAATTCAACCGCACTTTCCAGGCCGCATTTTCGAAACTGCTCGAAAGTTTCATCACCTACAACTTCTAAATTCACCACGCATTGACAGTAACCCGTACCATCGCGCAGAATAACAAATAACAATCCTTTGCTTTCTCGCATGTTGGCCACCCATCCTTTTAGGGTTACTTCTTTGCCAACATGGTTCTTTAATTTTTCGATATAGACCATAGAAAATTTCGTGGCCGCAAAGTTAGGTTATAAATAAAAACGCTCCGCCGTTTGGCAGAGCGTAAAAACTATGAGGAGTTTTTAAAAACCTGAGTTCGACTAATAATTATAGGAATAGATGTTATAAGAAGCAAACAACCTTTTGATGTTGAATTAATTTATCAGCGAAAATCTGCGTGATCTGCGGGCTTTAACTTCCCGCTGATTTCGCCCGCCAGAATGACTAGTCGGGCTGGCAGATAACCGCAGATGGTATTTGACAACATATAAGTTTTGCAGAACTCATGTCTTAAAGAAATTATCTCACTATTTTCAAGCGTTCTGAACCCGAGAGATTAACCGAACTCAGGTTAAAAAACTTAATGAGGCATATCGCCCATGTTAATTCCGTCAAGTGCGCTAAGACTTGACATGCTAATGTTCTTTCCCGTGATATAGACCAAAACTGCTTCATCATCGCTGGAAACAACAACACCCAATTCGGTAATACTATCCCCGTCGTTGTTTGAATATATTCCTACCGTTTCATTTTCTTCCTGCACAGATATTATCCTTTCATATTGATTTCCAGTGAACAGATCTTTGATTTCAGATGCAAATTTTTTTGCTTCTTTTGATGAGAGATCTTCCGTAGTTAACACCTTTATTCCGGAAACACCTTTAAGGGCATCTTTTACATCGGCATTTACATTATCTCCTGCCATTTTGTTTAAAAACTTATCTCCGATGTTAACAATGGTAAACCCTTCAGCTTTGTTATATTTTTTGAAAATAGCTTCTACTTTGCTGTTTTGTGCCATGGTAGCTGTGCTTACTAGCAGAAATACCACTATTAATTGTATTGCTTTCATAATGTTAATTTTTGTAATTATTGATTTATATATTCTAGTTTGTTTAAATGCTTTAAGTATTTATTTCCCGCGTTCATTTTTTCAGAAACAAAGGCCAGTGTTTTTACGGTTTCGGCGTAGGCTTCGCCCTTGTCATATATTTTTTGATCGTTAACTACAGCGTATACTTCCCGGCTGCTATTACTAACCTTCATTGAAAAGTAAAGTGATGTCATGAGTATGAGTACTGCGGCAGCTGCTGCTATTTGTCTAATGCCAAGTGAGATCACTTTTGCCGGTGGGGTAGAGTGCTTCGTTATAGCCTCCATTCTAATGTTAGATTTGCTACTTTGCCTGGTGTTGGAGTAGAAGGCAAGTGCTACGGCTTCTTCCTTCAGATGTTCGGGGGCATCTGATCTGGAAAGCACATCGGCCAACTCCTGTTCCTCTTTTAAGGAAGTGTCTCCGGCGTAGTAGCGTTCTAACGTTTGTTCAACTTTGCTCCAGTCCATATTTTATTTGTTTTACTAATTCTTCTCTTACTTTTTTGCGTGCTCTCGATAAGTTGGTGCGCACTGCACCATTATTCATCTCCAATACTTCTGCAATTTCATCATACTCAAGCCCTTCAACATCGCGCAGTTGCAAAATGCTTCTTTGATTTTCCGGTAGGTCATCCATTATAGTTTCCATAATGTCAACCTGATTACGGGCATCAACCTGTGCTTCCAATGGTCTCTGCGAATTCATAACGGCAATACCATTTGTATTGTAGTGGGTCTGTCGTCTTTTATTCTTCTTAATCTCATCCAGACATTTGTTTCTAACTGCTGTAAATGCTACTACTTCTATATTTCTATATCTACCCAGAGTGTCGCGTTTCTGCCACAACTTAATTAGTACGTCCTGTGTGGCATCTTCAGCAGCTTGAATATCAAAGAGCATTCTTTTCGCCAACCTAAAGAGTTTGTCTTTCAGGCTGAAAATCTGCTTTTCAAAGGTGGCTTCATTCATAGGTTCAGATACATGACGACGGTATGTTGAATTACGTTACAACATCTCCCGATTTATCGTGAATTGGACGTATAATGTAACACACCCCGATTTACTATCCTTTTCCACTACCGTGGAATGCGGAGTAAATCTGCCCCTCTCAAGAGGGGAAGTATACCTCGGTTGAGTACATGGTGTGAAATGCGGAGTAACCCTCCCCTCTTGAGAGGGGCGATCTGTCCGGCAGCTATGCTGGCGAATAACAGATTAGGATATGTTATTTAAGTGAAGCACACAACTACCGTCTAAACTTTCCGTATTTTCCATTCAAATTTGTTTAATGAGCGGTCGTATAATTCTCTTGGTAACATTCTTCTTAATCGGTCAACTGCATTTCTCGCAGGAAACGGACGAAATGCAAAAATTCTCCGGCTATTTTGATTTTTATTGGAGTGAGAAGGATGGAAAGATCTGGTTGGAGATTGATAAACTCGATCAGGAATTTTTATATGTAAACAGTTTAAGTCATGGACTTGGATCAAATGATATTGGCTTAGACAGGGGACAGCTGGGCGCACAACGTGTGGTTAAGTTTGAGAAAATTGGAGACAAGATCTTGATGGTTCAGCCGAACCTTCGATACCGTGCCATAACCGACAGTGAACCCGAACGTCGCTCGGTAAAGGAAGCCTTTGGTCGTTCTGTACTTTGGGGTTTTAAGATAAAAAAAGAAAAGGCCGGAAGCTACTTGGTTGATATGACCAACTTTTTAATGCAGGATGCACACGGTGTTTCGAAAACCTTACAACGGAACAGCGAAGGAACTTACAGAGTAGATGTATCGAGAAGTGCAATAAATTTAAAACGCACCCGGGCATTTCCAAAGAATTCGGAATTTGACGTCATACTCACATTTAAAGGCGAGCCGCAAGGACGTAATGTACGATCGGTAACACCTACTGCATCTGCAATAACACTTAACCAACATCACAGTTTTATTGAACTTCCGGACGATGATTATAAACCGAGAAAATTTGATCCGCGATCGGGGTACTGGAGTACGGGTTATTTTGATTATGCTGCGCCTATCGACCAGGATATGGAAATGCGATTCATATCCCGGCACAGGCTTCGGAAAAAAGATCCTTCTGCTGTCCGGAGTGAGGCCATAGAGTCTATAATTTACTACCTCGATCCTGGTGTTCCGGAGCCTGTTCGGTCTGCCCTTTTAGATGGAGCAAGATGGTGGAATCAGGCTTTTGAAGCTGCAGGATACATCAATGCTTTTCAGGTGAAAATGTTACCTGCCGGTGCCGATCCCATGGACGTGCGCTATAATGTAATTCAATGGGTACATCGAAGTACGAGAGGCTGGTCGTATGGTGGAGGAGTGACGGACCCGCGAACAGGCGAGATCATTAAAGGACATGTTTCACTGGGTTCTTTACGTGTTCGGCAGGATTATCTTATCGCGCAAGGATTGGCCTCTTTATTTGACAATGATGCTGCAGATGTTACAGAACTAAAAGAGATGGCCCTGGCTCGTATTCGTCAACTATCGGCTCACGAAGTGGGTCATACCCTTGGCCTGGCGCATAATTTTGCAGCCAGTACTAACGACAGGGCTTCCGTTATGGACTATCCGCATCCTGTGGTAGGTTGGGGAAGGCGTGGTCCTGATTTTACGGATGCTTACGATACGGGTATTGGCGAATGGGATAAACGAACCATCATGTATGGTTATTCTGACTTTGCTCCGGATGTGAATGAAGTCCATGCCCTTCAAAAAATCATAGCGGAGAATCAAGAAATGGGTCTCCGCTATATTACTGACCTGGACTCGCGTTCGCAGGGTAGTGCACACCCGTATGCTCATTTGTGGGACAATGGCGAGTCAGCTGTTCAGGAGCTTGAAAGAATAATGGATTTGCGAAGTTCGGCCATGGAAAATTTTGGGATCAACTCTATTCCTCGGGGCCAGCCGCTTGCCAGGTTGGAAGATGTTTTTGTTCCGCTTTATCTGGCACACCGTTACCAGGTGGAAGCTACAGCCAAGCTGATTGGCGGAGTTGAATATGCTTATGATGTAAAGGATGGAAGTGAAAAACCGCAAAAACAGGTTGAGGTAGACGTTCAGGAAAGTGCGCTTCGTGCTTTGCTCAAAACATTGCAGCCTTCCTTTCTAACCATTCCAAAGGAAATACAAGAGCTGCTACTACCACGACCACCGGGTTTTGCCGATGGTAGAGAACACTTTAAAGGCTATACCGGACTTACTTTTGATCCTTATGGTGCTGCCGAGGCTTCTGCTGCGCATACGCTTCAACTTTTGCTAAACCCACAGCGTTTGGCCAGGGTTTTGGAGCAGGGAATTGATACCGATGATCTGGGTCTGACAGATTTTTTAGATGAAATTGGCGAAGGCATTGGTTCAACAACCGGAGATAGCAAGGCTGCGGAGATAAACCGATTGGTAGAAAAGTTATATGTGCTACAGTTGTTAGCAGTTATGGCAGACGGCAGTACTAATAAACAAGTTCAGGGAGCAGTTTGGAAGCAGTTACAGAACATGGAGTCAACCTGGAACAACAATGATGCCCATGACGCTTATTTAAGGTTTACTCTGAACCAGTTTGTAAAAGATCCTCTGGCTTTTAAACTACCCACTATCCAAAAAATGCCTGATGGCAGCCCGATTGGGTGTGGGTATTGAGTACCGGATACCTACTTCTTCTGCTGCACCTCGCACACATCTCCTTTGCAACATTCGGCTAATTTGGCACGAGCCTCCTGTACCGGCAAAACATTGTTGGCCTGATAACCGACCTTACTAATGCGTTTTTCTATCTTCTCTAAGTTGGTTTTACGTCGGTTATAGGTTACGGTTATAGTTTTCTTTTTTAAATCGTAATCCACTTTTTTCACCGCATAATAATCCTGGAACATTTCGTTCAAATTGTCTATGCACATGCCACAGACGATGTTGCTTTGGATTGTAACCGTTTTATTCTTTTTGAATTTAAACTGACCAAAGGCTGCTGTAAAGCCCAAAGCCAGAATAAGGGTTAAAATGTACTTTGTTTTATTCATTGCATTCAAATTTATTCAATTATTGTACCATTTTACTTCTTTAAGCTTATGCTTCGTCAAGCTCAGCATGACCTTGATCCATGCTTCGTCAAGCTCAGCATGACGCCTCCCTGAGCTTAACGAAGGGGGTCATTCTCTTTTTACTCTAAATCGAAATCCCACATAGTAGTTCGCTCCATCAACCGGACCCCAAACATTTGTTGCATCAAAGCTTGATCCAAATGGATCTTCCGCACCAATGATCGGATTACTCTGTTTAAAACCGGTAATGTTCTCACCACCTGAATACACCTCCCAATCTTTTATTCTTGCTGTTACCTGCGCTAACATCTTAAAGTAATTCGGACTATAAACAGCATTGGAGAAGGCATCTGGACTTAGAGCTGTGGCAGGTAACCGTTGCTTGCCAACCCATTGTCCGGTGGCATCAAATTTCCAGCGGTCAAATGGCAAGGCGTAAGCTAAGTTTAGCAGGGTTCTGTTCTTTGGAGTAAGCGGTTTTTCCAATAGCTTACCCATGTACGTCTGCTTTACGGCATCGCGCTTGTAAGCTGCACGCACATCAAACCGGTCAAGCAATTCATAATTCAATTCGGTTTGAAAGCTGTTAGAATAGGATTTCCCGTCCAATGCCATAAAGGTCACCGAGCCGGCATTACTGTATGTGTCTGCAATTAACTGATCCTGAAAGGTTGTTCTATAAAAATCAGCCGAAAATGTACCATCGCGGCCATTTAGTCTAAAATAGCGTGTTAGTGCTGCTCCGAAGTTCCAGGAGCTTTCAACCTTGGGTGGGTTTTGAATACTAAAACTTCTTGAACTGGCCAAAATGTTTGCATTATCGGCAAATATGGTAGGCACTCTAAAACCACGACCGGTACTCAACCTTATAGCATTTTCTCCATCGGTATTGAGCTTAACATGAACTCGCGGCGAAACCTCCAGCGCATTTGTGGCATTAACGTAATCGGCACGTAAGCCAACCACTATGTTTACATTTTTACTGTTGTTGTAATTGTATTCGGTAAACACACCCGGTACGCTCACCTTTTGTTTAATAATGTGATTTTCCTGTACTTCATCAATTTCATCGTGCTGATAGTTGCCCCCGTAACGTAGTGTATGATTTGTGTTACCGATAATCGTTTGATTGATCAAATTGGCGTATAAACTTCTCTGTTTAGAATTCAATTGCCGTTGTCCATACCATGCGTCCTGGTCGTGGCTGTTGGCATTTAGAATAAAACCGATGCTTTTATAAGGTTTCTCCGGAAATATAAGTCCCTGCTTCATAAAACCTTCCCACCGGCTGCTTTGTACCGATACACCGTAGTTGTTGGTTGTACCCAGGTCATTGCTTTTATCAAAAAAAGTCTGACCGCCTAACTTTTCGTCATAGAGATATTTTAAGCCGTATTGACTTCGTAATCTATCTTTTCCAACATATTTCCACCGATTAAACACGTTTATCTGTCCGCCTTTAGGCGTATCAAGAAAAAGATCGCCATTATGGTCATTACCCGTTGCCAGTAAATTACCATGTGCCAAAAAAGCGGTTGACCATCGGTCGTTCAGATTAGCAGCGTAATTGGCATTTAACTCACTACGGCCCCGGACATTTTGATAAGCATTGAGGTACAGTTCATCTGCTGTATCAGGTTTATTGAACTCCAGATTGATCTGCCCGGCCATGCTTTCATATCCATTTATCACACTTCCGGCACCTTTACCTATATGGATACCATCTATCCAGGTTCCCGGCACGAGCGTTAGACCATAATATTCACCTACACCCCTTATCAAAGGCATGTTTTCCCAGTTGATCTGTGTGTATATGCCATCCAATCCCAGCAGCGATATCTGCTTCGATCCGGTAACTGCATCGTTAAAACTTACATCAATGCTGGCATTGGTTTCAAAGCTTTCGCTAAGGTTACAGCAGGCCGCCTTTAATAACTCTTTACTTGTTATAACCTGCAGTTGCTGTGCAGCAAATGGGTCAATATCTGTACTCGCTTGCTCGCCTTCAACAACAACGGCTTCTACATCTGAAGCCGGCGTTAAATAAAAGTTCAGAGCACCAACACCTTGGTCTGCAATAGAAATACTATCGGTTTTGTATCCGATAAAAGATGCCCTTAGGAAGTAAGGTAAATCATTATGATAATTGATTTCGTAATAGCCGTTTTCCTTTGTTATCACAGCGTGTGGCATGCCCCTCCACTGCACAACGGCACCCGCAAGGGCCGTGGTATCGGCACCATTAATGCCATACACTTTGCCTTTTATACTTTGGGATTTAAGCGCAGTGCTTATGAGTAGCACCATGCTTAAAATCACAAATTTTAATAAGAGTTTCATAATTCATGATAAGTTGAATAAAAGAGTAGCATCAATTCTGAATTGTGGGCCGATGCCAGTGCCCGATCACGAATTGTTTAACAGAGAAAGCGTTGAAGGTTGATAACCACCGCTCTGCCTTTTTTAGGTGGCGGTGGCCATACATTGTATATAGTATTGATAGGTTGTTCCAAAGAATACCAAGTGCCGCTAATACTTTGGGCAACCAAAGCCAAAGAGCCTGTCTGATAATCATTTAATGTTGCCAGTATCTGACCAAGTTCTTCATATTCTACCTTCGATGTGCAACAATCAGAATCATCTTCGCTGCCACATTCTTTTAAGTTTGTTTTATGACAGGAAAAAGAAGATTCTGAATCACATTGATGATCAAATTTTACTATGCTTTGTTCAAAGATGTTTTCTCCTGCACAGAAATTGCTATATACATACACTCCGGCCGATGATCCAAATAAAGTCAAAGCCGTAAAGAGCGTTGATATCTTATGAACTAACAATTTCATTTTTCAAAGATACTGTTTCCGTTTGCAGTTGTTTCACCCTAAATCTGTCAGCGTTACAAAATCATCTGTTAAAGCGTTTTCAGCATATACAAATTCAACCCAAATTATGCAATAGAAAATCTATTCCGTGCTGAAATTGCTTCAAAATCAGCGTTTCACTGCATTTTTCAGCTTCACCATAGCGGTGCTATGCTAAATCTTCCAAAATGCCTGATTTTATTGCACTTTCAGCACTCATTACAAAGTTCTACTGCATAATTTGGGTTCAAACTTCAACAAGAAAAACTTATCTTATGCCGCTTAGCAAAACGAGCTAAGTGTAAATTAGGCTTATGAGATCATTAAAAACAGGCAGAAGAAAATTTTTAAAAACTACCGGTGCTGCAGCTGCCGGATGGATTATACTACCAAGTGGAATTTACGGGCATGGAGTATCTCCAAGCGATAAACTTCGGGTAGCCTCGGTAGGTGCCGGCGGGCAGGCAACTTCGGATATAAATCAGGTGGCAAAAACAGATAGGGTAAAAATAGTTGCGTTGTGCGATGTTGATTATAAGCGTGCTGCCGGAACTTTTAAAAAATTTCCTAAGGCCAGGCGATTTAAGGACTTTAGACGGATGTATGATAAAATGCACAAGAAATTTGATGCCGTGATTGTAGCCACTCCTGACCATACACATGCTCAGGCTGCCTTACCGGCTATTGAGTTGGGCAAGCATGTTTATGTAGAGAAGCCACTTGCGCACAATATACGTGAGGCAAGAATGCTTACCAAAGCGGCAGCAAAATATGGTGTGGTAACTCAAATGGGCAATCAGGGAGCATCGGGCGATGAAGTAAGGCAGATAATGGAGTGGATCAATGCCGAAGTTATCGGACATGTGCAGAGGGTGCATTGCTGGACCAACAGGCCTATTTGGCCGCAAGGAGTTCCCACGCCTAAAGAGGCGCATGATGTTCCTTCAACTCTTGCATGGGATCTTTGGCTTGGCCCGGCTAAGTACAGAGACTATAATCCGGCTTTCATGCCTTTTAAATGGCGAGGTTGGTGGGATTTCGGAACCGGAGCACTTGGTGATATGGGTTGCCACATTATAGATATCCCTTTCCAGGCATTGAAACTGGGCTACCCGGTGTCGGCCGAAGCCAGTGTCGGACAAGTATATACCAGCGATTTTGTTGAAGCTGATTTTACCGAGAGCTGTCCGCCATGTAGCAAAGTACATATTCAGTTTCCCGCACGGGGAGAGATGCCTCCGGTTGAACTTATCTGGTACGATGGCGGTATAAAACCTCCGCGTCCTCCGGAATTAAAAGATGGAGAATCCCTCGGTGCATGGGGTGGTGGCGTATTGTTTGAAGGAGATAAAGCCAAGCTGATGTGTGGAGTTTATGGTGCTAATCCTACACTTTTACCCACAGAAATGATGAATGAAATAACTATTGAACCGACTTTACCACGAATTGAAGGAAGCCACCAAAAAAATTGGGTTGACGCCTGCATAAAGGGCAGTACCACTACTTCGCCGTTTAGTTTTGCGGGACCGCTTACAGAAACCGTTTTGATGGGAAATTTGGCTATTCGTAGTCATGAAATACGAGTGCTTAAAGAGGGCAAAAAAGTAGGAGACTGGGCACCGTATGATTATCCCGGAAGGACAAAGCTTTTATGGGATGGTGATAACATGAAGGTTACTAACTTAGATTTAGCGAATCAGTTTGTGGCCAGGGAATATCGTAGAGGATGGGAGATTTAGGATTAAACAGATAACCTAAAGTTTAAAAACGCTAACTTTAACGTTTAACCTAAAACGAAAAATATGTCCCAATTTGAACCAATTGCAGGGGTTTCATTAGAGTTATATGCACGTTTGTGCGGACTGATGTCGAAAACCCAACCCGAAGAAACAGATAAACATGCGCAGATAGCTGCAGAAAATGGTGTTTCATCCGAAAACTGGGCTGTGGCAAAAGAGGGCTGGACAAAAATGATGATGGATGCTGAACATGCTATGGCAATTCAACAGGTATTTATGCCGGTGTATCAGAAAACATGTGCGGAAATGATCGGAGATGCAGAGCCTATTTCCCTTGAAAAATATGCTGAGATAAAAGCGGCGATGATGTTTGAGAAAGATGCCTCGGGTAATAAACAGGATTTAAGTCTGGTTTTAGCAAAGTATGGATATCAAACAACGGAATGGGGAACATTTGAAACCTATTGGACTTCGCGAGTAGCGCAAGATGAGCACGGGAGAATGATAGATAACTACGATTCTGAAACCAGCCAAAAGTTTAAAGAACTTATGCAATTGCATGCCAATAGATACGGGCAACAACTTGATCTATGACCGGTTCTCTATATCATACGCTTTGAAATTGGTATCATACCATTTCTACTTAAAAGATTCACTTTAAAAATTGTTCTTTTTTGCCTATACATCTTCATAAAATTTAGCAATAGCTATGGCTATTCCAAAATTTTCTTCATCGTTTAGTCAAAAAACTCCTGCTTTTTATTCAGGAATCTCTCAAGTAGAACTGGTATCAGTCGCCGGTTGGCTTCCTGTATTTTCTAATAATTAACCTGTTACGTTTATCATAGCTAAAGTAGCTGATCATCCAGTTTAACCCTACCCTCAGTTTGTTTTTAAAGCCGCTGATTGAAAATAGGTGAACGGTAGCCCATATAAACCACCCGATAAAACCTTTTAAGTGAATTCCGGGCAGATCGGCTACAGCTCGCTTTTTGCCAATGGTAGCCAAAGAGCCTTTATTATGATATTCAAAAGCTTTGATCTTTTCAGGATCTCGGCAAAGGTTTTTGGCCAGATTTCTTCCTTGCTGAATGGCTGTTTGCGCTACTTGAGGATGTCCTTTCGGATACTTTGGTGTTGCCATAAAGGCTACATCGCCGATAGCGTAAATATTTTCGTAACCTGCTACCTTGTGATATTGATCTACTTCAAGCCGATCGCCGGCCAATTTTTGGGCAGCTCCCAAACCTGTCGGGTATTGTGCTTTTACACCAGCTGTCCATATTACAGATGCAGCCACCAACTGGTGCGTTCCGAACTGAATAATTGAGCCATCATAATTAGAAACCGGTGCGTTCAATATTACATTAACCCCCAGTTTTACCAATACTTTATGCGCATGCTTTGATGATTTATAAGACATGGTCGGTAACAACCGTTGTCCGGCTTCAATAAGGTATATTTTCAGAAGTTTTGGACTTAGGTCAGGATAATCTTTTTCAAAGATGTATTTCTTAAACTCAGCAAAGGCTCCTGCCATCTCTACACCGGCAGGCCCGCCGCCAACCACTACAATATTGGTATAAACATCACGCAAGCCGGGATGTATATGGTTGCTGGCACTTTCCAAATTTTGTAATATCAAACTTCTAATGTCCAGGGCTTCCTGAATGGTTTTAAAGCCCATACTGTTTTCCGCCACACTCTTTAATCCGTAAAAATTATTAGTGGCTCCTGTAGCAATTATCAAATGATCATATTGTATCTCCCCAATATCGGTATAAAGCAAATTCACGGCAGTGTTAATGGCTTCTACGTTAGCCATTCTGTAAACCACATTTTTCTGATTTCGAAAGATCTTTCTCAGGGCAAAAACAATGCTATCAGGCTCCAGCGCACTTGTGGCCACCTGGTAATAGAGAGGTTGAAATTGATGGAAATTATTACGGTCTAACAGAATTACCTGAAAGGGCTTCCCTTTCATATTTTTAGCAAAATGAATACCCGCAAAACCACCGCCGATTACAACTATTCGCGGATGTTCTGATGGTGGAATGTGAACGTTTAACATAACGTAATTGAAGGCATAATTACTTCAAAAAATGTTAAGGATACAGTAATAACCTAAGTTCGATTAATAATTATAGGTTCAGATATTTTATAAATGCACCAGGCTGTCGGTGTTGAGTTAATTTATCAGCGAAAATCTGCGTGATCTGTGGGCATTAATTTCCCGCTGATTTCGCCAGAATGTAAGAATTCATTCTTTAGAGCTGGCATATAACCGCAGATGGTCTTGACAACATAAGAGTTTTGCAGAACTCATTTCTCAAAGTAATTAAATTTTTGCAGCTATTTTTAAAAATGCAACAAGCTGCTGGTGTTGGGCAAATTTATCAGCGAAAATCTGCGTGATCTGCGGGCTTTCACTATTTTCAAGCATTCTGAACCCGATAGATTAACCGAACTCAGGTTAATAATTCACCGTAGGTATATAACCTGATGCTTTCATTAACTTAATGTGATGTAGCTTCGGTATAGATTTAAGCGAAAGAGTTTCATGAATAATGTAGTAATTACAGGAACAGGAAGTTATGTGCCTTCACAAATCATTACAAACAACACTTTTGAAGATCATGCATTTTACACCGATGAGTTGAAACCTGTGCACCTGAATGGTGTGGAAGTAGCCGAAAAACTCCAGTCCATTACCGGAATAGAAGAACGACGGTATGTTTCGGATGATCTTAGAACCTCTGATATTGCTTTAACCGCTGCACAACGTGCCATTGAAGATGCGGGAATTGACAAAGAGGCTATTGATCAGATCATTTTAGCCCACAACTTCGGAGATATTTCACATGGCACGCTTCAAAGCGATACTTTGCCTTCTCTTGCAGCAAAGGTGAAGCATGCGCTGGAAATTAAAAACCCTAACTGTGTAGCCTATGATGTGTTGTTTGGCTGTCCGGGTTGGGTGCAAGGCGTAATACAGGCCAATAGCTTTATTAAATCGGGCATGGCCAAAACTTGTCTCGTAATAGGAGCGGAAACACTATCGCGAGTGGTTGATCCCTATGATAGAGACAGCATGATATATGCCGATGGGGCCGGAGCGGCAATACTTGAGCTTAAAGAGGAGGATGAAGAGCGAGGAATACTAAGTTTTGCTGCACAGAGCTACACACTAGAAGAGGCGTACTTTCTCTTCTTTGGTCCGTCGTACAACCCGCAGGAAAATAAGATTAAAAAGTATATTAAAATGCACGGGCGTAAGATCTATGAACTGGGGCTTACCCGGGTGCCTCCGGCCATGAAAGATTGCTTTGACAGATCGGGATGCGAGATATCTGAGCTAAAGAAAATTTTTATTCATCAGGCTAATGAAAAAATGGACGAGGGCATGGTTAAGCGTTTTTATCGTGAATACAGATTAAAAGTACCTGAGGGTATAATGCCCATGACCATTAACAAACTTGGTAACAGCTCAGTGGCTACTGTGCCTACGGTATATGACCTTGTGCGAAAACAAAAACTTAAAGGACATAAAATATCGGCAGGAGATATAGTTATGTTTGCCTCTATTGGGGCAGGCATGCATATAAATGCTGTAACATATCGTATGTAAAAATGTTTTTACCGGTGTAAGAACCTTACTTTTACAATCCAAAAAATAAATCATTATGAAAAAAATAATTATTCTCTTACTTGCAACCGGACTTTCAATTCCTGTATTAGCACAATTAGAAACTCCGGCTCCGAGTCCGGCTTCAACCGTAAAACAAAAAGTTGGATTAACTGATATTACTATTGAATACAGCCGTCCGGGCGTTAAAGGCAGAACGGTTTTTGGCGGACTGGAACAATGGGGTAAAATGTGGCGAACCGGTGCGAACGGATCAACTGATGTTGAATTTTCAAAGGATGTAAAATTTAACGGAGAAACGTTAAAAGCCGGTAAATATGCGCTTTATACCGTGCCAAACCCCGACAAATGGGATATTATTTTTCACGCTAACCCGGATTATTGGGGCACTGGCGGCGATCAGTATGATGCGGAAGGAGAAGCCCTGCGGTTTTCTGTACCATCAAAAAAAGGTGAATTCACAGAAACTTTTACCATAGATATAAACAACATTAGAAATAACAGTGCCGATCTGGTGCTTAAATGGGCTGATACTAAAATTGTGGCACCTTTTGAAGTAGGAACAAAAGAACAAGTATCTGCCAATATTAAAAAGGTAATGGCTGGGCCATCGGCCAACGATTATTTTGCAGCTGCCCGTTTTTATAAAGAGGAAGGTATGGATTTTAATCAGGCCTTAACCTGGATAAACAAAGCCACTGAAATGCGCTTGTTTTCATTTTTGCAGCACCCCACAATTTTTTTTGATGATTTGATATAGTTCAGCTTGTTGATCATCCATTTTTAGTGTAGTAGATTTAAAATGTTTAGATTCAGGTAATTGAAAAGTGATTTGATACATGTTGTGAGTTATTTCATGTGCTTTTTTGATGGAGATATCTGACTTTTGCTTCTTTAACAATCTATCCATTTCCATATAAATGCAGTAGGCTACAAAAGATATACATATGTGTGCCTGAATTCGATGTACCAACCTGTGATAGACGGGTCTTATTCTTAAATCTGTTTTTGAGATCCTGAATGCTTTTTCTATTTGCCAAAGTTGATGGTAATTATCTATAATTTGTTTTTTACTCAATTTGGAGTTAGTTATGTATCCTTTAAGTCCGTCCCACACTACGTCTTGATCAAACTTGTGATAGTCAATTTCAATATCCACCTTGCCTGTCATTTTTAAGTACTTGTTATATCCCTTGTTATTGATATTGGACTTGGTGAGCTTTCCTGAACGCAATCGTTTTTCTAATCTCTGCAAACCACGCTTTCGGTTATGTGCATCTTTGCTTGCTCTTTTTGATGAGTAGCAGACAATTAATCGCTGAGCATTTCGCGTAATTTGTCTCACCTGACCATCTTCCCACTGTTGGGATGTAATTTGCTTTTTGACTGCTTTCGATTCATTTTTTATTCTTGCGCCAATTATGTATTCGTACTTTTGATCTTCAAGGGCTTGAAGATTCTTGTTGGACAAAAGAGCTGAATCAGCAATTACAATGGGTTTTCCTAAATCAAATCGATTGCTCATTTTTTCAAGGAAGGGGATTAACGTATGCCCTTCATAGGTGTTGCCTTCAAAAATATCATAACCAATTGCATAACCCTGTAAGCCTACCAGCAAGCCAAGATAGATTTGAGGATGTGAGTGTTTTCCATCTTTTGAAAAGCCGGTTTTACGAAGGTCATCTTCTTCAGATGCCTCAAAGTAAAGAGTGGTCATATCATAGAATACGATCGACAACTTACCGCCAAGTAGTTTTTTAGTATGCTCAAAGGCAATTTGCTCAATCTTGTCCTTGAGTTGGCTATTTAACTTATCTAAAAAACGATATATGCTGTCTATGTTTATATGAACGCCTTGGTAACGATACAAATACTCAATGGTTTTTAACTTGCTTAGTGGAAAAGCTAATCGAGCGATTACTATATGACGAAACAACTCTTCTTTGATATTACCAAAACCGATATGATCAAACAAACTCCCATATATCAATTCAGGGCCAATGGTGCGAATGCTGGCATTACTTAACTGATCAATAGCAGATTCTATGACTGCATCTGATGGAGAAACAAACAATTGAGATTGTCCTTGCAACCGTTCTATCTCTTGCCTGCCCATAGCTACCAACCTTTCAATCTGTTGAGCACTTTTACCACAACCTATGGTCTTAACAACCTTATTAGACCTATTGATTTTTTCAATAATCTGTACCGAAATGCTTCCTGATCGATTTTTTAATTTTCGTAAAAACACACCTGAAAATAGGTCTGCAGCACCCAATTTCAAAAACCTGGTGTTGATTTTCAGTCACTTATGATACTTTTTCTGGCGAGTGCGGAAAACAAGAAGAGGAAGGTATGGATTTTAATCAGGCCTTAACCTGGATAAACAAAGCCACTGAAATGCGCAAAGATGCATTTTGGATGTTCCGTGCAAAGGCAGAAATACAGGCCGCTTTGGGCAACTATAAAAAGGCCATTGCAACGGCCATGCTCGCTAAACAAATGGCTGAAAAAGCCGGAAATGCCCAATATGTAAAATTCAATGAGGATAACATTGCTAAGTGGAAGAAGAAGTAATTCCACGTGGTGGTGATTATTACCCGTTTGGAAGCTTAAAATCAGGACGCAGCTACAGTGCGGGTTCTGGCTATCGTTTCGGTTATCAGGGAGTTGAGAAAGATGATGAAGTCGCAGGTTCGGGCAACAGTTACACAGCTATGTTTTGGCAGTACGACAGCCGTTTAGGTCGTAGATGGAATATTGACCCTGTTACCTATCCTTGGCAATCGAGCTACGCTACTTTTAATAATAATCCGATAGTATTTGTTGACCCACTTGGTTTATTCGGTACAAGGAAAGAAGCAAAGCAGCACAAGAAAGACAATAATTTGAGCGGTAGAGTTAGAAAGAATGATGATGGAATCTACTCTATTGATGATAAGAAGGCAGGAACTTCGGTTTTCAATGATGCAGATTTTGGAGTTCAAACAGCAGCTTTGGTAACAGCAACAAGACCCGATAACAAAACAATCACGCCTTTTGGAGTTGGCACAGAATGGTTAACAGGGCAAGGAGCAAGAGAAAGAGACTTTTTAGATGGCGATGCTATTACAGAACTTTACAAACAGCATGAACACGTAGAACAGACAAGACAAAAACTTATCTCTGAACTACAGCAGAGCAACGGAACTACTACAGGTGGAAGTAATCCATACAGTCTTGGCGGTGTTGAAGGAGTTGGCAAGTATGTACAAGATTATTCTACGTTGGCGACAGGTGGTGCAACAGGTAATTTGATTTACACTTATTTGGGTTCTCATAGCTTAACCTATAAAGTAACTTCAGTTGATATTGAAGCAAGAACGGCAGTAGTAACTTACATGGCTACAAATAGGTCAACAATACAATCCGCTACCCGTCCGCCTGTGATTGGCTATACTGAATTTTATCAGAAGAATATTGGACAGCCTTTAAACGATGCTTTTGAGCATGGTCCGATGTCTGAAACAAGTCAATCAATACAATGGACTGAAACAGTTAAATTTTAGGCTATGCCAAAATCAATCAAACTGTTAGCAATCGTGTCTTTGTTCAGTCTTCTATCATGCAGTAAAACAGGCAGCTTTTGGGAAGATTACAGAAAAGACTTTCTAAAAGAAAATAAGAGCGAACAGAGTGGATGGGGTGGACATAGAGCTTTGCATTGGTCAGGAAGTGCAGAAAGCTTTAACGAGTCAGACGTATTGAGCTTTGCCAAAAAGCACGGTTGGGAATTTGTCGAAAAAATTGAAATCACAGAAAGCGAGTTGAGTAGTTGGGAATATATGAAACAGCCTATTTTTCCGCTATCACACGAAGGTTTTGAAGTAAACCCAAATACTTCTTCAAGCACTTTTCAGCACTTCCCAAGATGGATTAAGACAGGTCTAAAGGTCTATTCATTTGAAACAGGAGTTTTAGCAATACAGCCCGGAACAGATGAAGAATTAGAAGTAAATGGATTTGTGTTAATCAGTAAAGACAGTAAAGAAATGTCCGCCTATCACTTATGGGGCGAGTAAAATAGAAAACATGGCAATATCAATAGATTCAATCGAAACCCTACAAACGTATCTAAACGGAGTTATGGAAAGAGCTGACGACCATGCAGGACAAGTAGAAGGCGTTGCATTGGCTTTACTTGGTGCGGTTGTTTGGCGTTCAACAGGCGAAATAGAAGTTAGAGAGTATGCGGGAAATCCTGCAAATATCATTTGGTTTTTTGTAGGTAATCAGCGTTATGCTTTGGTTTACAATCACAAGAATTTGAAGATTGAATTAAGAGAACGGACACAAAGCGGAACCGCTTTAGCAGAGTTCGACAACTCAACAACCTATCAGGAAGTAATAGACGTGTTTAGAGACTTGTAAAAGTCCACTCGAAAAGTCAAAACCCAAGTCCACAGCTTGGGTTTCTTTTTGCCCTGTTCGCTCCGCTCAAAGTGTGTAAATCAGAAAAGTTATCAACACAGCCACCAAACCGCCCCAATCCCTTTCCCTGCCTTGCTTTCCTTCCTTTTTCTCTCTCTTTTTCCTTTTGCCCCATTCAGCAAGCATTTAGGCGGATTTTAAGGGCGGTAAAAACAAACCAAAACAGAAACGAAAACAGCCCCCAAAAAGAAGAAGAAAAGAGCCGAAAAAAAGCCCGAAAACTGAACCACTAAACACCGAACCGAGAAAACGGAAAAACGAGCCAAAAACAGCCCCTAAAAGTCCAAAAACGAAAAGCCCGAACCGAGCCAACCGAAAACCCAAAAATGAGAGCCGACCAACCGACCTAAAAAACGAAAATGAGCGACTAAAAACCTACTTCTAAAAATCCAAATCGAGCAAGCCGAGATTTAAAAAACCGAACGGGCGAAAGCCCGAAAAAAAGCCCCCAAAAATTGCCCTGCGAAGCAGACCAACAAGAAAAAGAAAAAAGCCCCCTTGCTGCCGTTGGCAGCATTAAAAAAAGCCCCCTGATTTGCTCCGCAAATCCAAAGCAAAAAATTAGAACTTAGGCGAGAATCGCCCAAAATTGAGCCTGTAAAATCTGAACCTAAAAACCAAGAACCGAAGCCCGACAAAGTGGCAAAATTGTTAATAACCTGACTGAGCTAAGAGCCAAAAAACCAAAGTCAAAAAAAGCCCTGTAAAGTCCGTAAAAGTTGAGAAAATCGAGCCTGACAGATTAGCCGAATTGTTGAAAACTCCAAACCGAGAACCAAGCCGAATTTTAAGCGATTAGAAGCCAAAAAGCCCCCAAAATCAAAAGCCGACCAAACCGAACCGAGCAAGCCGACAGAACCGACCAAAAACCAAACTGATTAAAAAACCAACCGTGCCGAAATCGGCACGAAAAAAAGCCCCCTGTTCCGCCTTTGGCGGTATGAATTTAGCACACCGCAAAGCGGTGTAAAAAAGCCCCCTTTCTTGCTTCGCAAGAATGAAAAAAGCCCCCAAAAAAATTGCTGCGGAGCAGCGAGTATTTAAAAAGTGATTAAGAAAAAAAAGCCCGAAAATTTAAGCGACTAAAACAAGGAATTGAGAGCCGATAAAAACCGAAAAAGCCCCTTTGCCTGACGGCAACCAAAAAATGAAAATAGAGCCAAAAAAAGCCCCCAAAACAGACCTAAAACCAAGCCGAGAACCACACCAAAAAACCAAACAACAAAACCACCAAAAACCACCACCAAAAACACACAGAAAACCGCCCTTAAAATCCGCCTAAATGCTTGCTGAATGGGGCAAAAGGAAAAAGAGAGAGAAAAAGGAAGGAAAGCAAGGCAGGGAAAGGGATTGGGGCGGTTTGGTGGCTGTGTTGATAACTTTTCTGATTTACACACTTTGAGCGGAGCGAACAGGGCAAAAAGAAACCCAAGCTGTGGACTTGGGTTTTGACTTTTCGAGTGGACTTTTACAAGTCTCTAAACACGTCTATTACTTCCTGATAGGTTGTTGAGTTGTCGAACTCTGCTAAAGCGGTTCCGCTTTGTGTCCGTTCTCTTAATTCAATCTTCAAATTCTTGTGATTGTAAACCAAAGCATAACGCTGATTACCTACAAAAAACCAAATGATATTTGCAGGATTTCCCGCATACTCTCTAACTTCTATTTCGCCTGTTGAACGCCAAACAACCGCACCAAGTAAAGCCAATGCAACGCCTTCTACTTGTCCTGCATGGTCGTCAGCTCTTTCCATAACTCCGTTTAGATACGTTTGTAGGGTTTCGATTGAATCTATTGATATTGCCATGTTTTCTATTTTACTCGCCCCATAAGTGATAGGCGGACATTTCTTTACTGTCTTTACTGATTAACACAAATCCATTTACTTCTAATTCTTCATCTGTTCCGGGCTGTATTGCTAAAACTCCTGTTTCAAATGAATAGACCTTTAGACCTGTCTTAATCCATCTTGGGAAGTGCTGAAAAGTGCTTGAAGAAGTATTTGGGTTTACTTCAAAACCTTCGTGTGATAGCGGAAAAATAGGCTGTTTCATATATTCCCAACTACTCAACTCGCTTTCTGTGATTTCAATTTTTTCGACAAATTCCCAACCGTGCTTTTTGGCAAAGCTCAATACGTCTGACTCGTTAAAGCTTTCTGCACTTCCTGACCAATGCAAAGCTCTATGTCCACCCCATCCACTCTGTTCGCTCTTATTTTCTTTTAGAAAGTCTTTTCTGTAATCTTCCCAAAAGCTGCCTGTTTTACTGCATGATAGAAGACTGAACAAAGACACGATTGCTAACAGTTTGATTGATTTTGGCATAGCCTAAAATTTAACTGTTTCAGTCCATTGTATTGATTGACTTGTTTCAGACATCGGACCATGCTCAAAAGCATCGTTTAAAGGCTGTCCAATATTCTTCTGATAAAATTCAGTATAGCCAATCACAGGCGGACGGGTAGCGGATTGTATTGTTGACCTATTTGTAGCCATGTAAGTTACTACTGCCGTTCTTGCTTCAATATCAACTGAAGTTACTTTATAGGTTAAGCTATGAGAACCCAAATAAGTGTAAATCAAATTACCTGTTGCACCACCTGTCGCCAACGTAGAATAATCTTGTACATACTTGCCAACTCCTTCAACACCGCCAAGACTGTATGGATTACTTCCACCTGTAGTAGTTCCGTTGCTCTGCTGTAGTTCAGAGATAAGTTTTTGTCTTGTCTGTTCTACGTGTTCATGCTGTTTGTAAAGTTCTGTAATAGCATCGCCATCTAAAAAGTCTCTTTCTCTTGCTCCTTGCCCTGTTAACCATTCTGTGCCAACTCCAAAAGGCGTGATTGTTTTGTTATCGGGTCTTGTTGCTGTTACCAAAGCTGCTGTTTGAACTCCAAAATCTGCATCATTGAAAACCGAAGTTCCTGCCTTCTTATCATCAATAGAGTAGATTCCATCATCATTCTTTCTAACTCTACCGCTCAAATTATTGTCTTTCTTGTGCTGCTTTGCTTCTTTCCTTGTACCGAATAAACCAAGTGGGTCAACAAATACTATCGGATTATTATTAAAAGTAGCGTAGCTCGATTGCCAAGGATAGGTAACAGGGTCAATATTCCATCTACGACCTAAACGGCTGTCGTACTGCCAAAACATAGCTGTGTAACTGTTGCCCGAACCTGCGACTTCATCGAGTTGTTCCCTACGTGCTTTTTGGGTGCTACTTTTTAAGGTCAGTTCTTCTTTACCGCCTGTTTTTATTGGTTCAGGTAGTTCAGGATTTTGGTAATATGATAGCTTTCTACAACCCATTTTACAAGGTTGCAAGATACTTAAAAGCGTTCAGGTATTTGTAAAAGTGTGGCGGTTTGTTTGGCTTATTTCCGCTCTACAATGTGGGTGTACATTTGGGTAGTTTCCAAGCTGCTATGCCCTAAAAATTGGGCGATATTTTCAACGCTCATTCCGTTTTGCAGCAAGTGGGTTGCTATGGAGTGGCGGAGTAAATGAAGAGTTAGTTTTTTGGTTTGTATGGCTTCGTTTCCGCTTATCTGTTGTAAGTGTTTCAGGTTCTTTAGTAAATGCCCTGTGCAATGAACGAACAGCCTTTTATGTGGTAAGTCCAAGCGGTTGCGGAAGTTGTAAACGTAATCTTGTAAGCCCTTGTAAACTCCTTCGCTCATGGGAACAATACGGTCTTTGTAGTTCTTTCCTTTTCGTACAAAAACAGTCCTGTTATCGAAGTTTATATCATCGAAGGTTAGGCGGTGTCCTTCTATTCTTCGCAAGCCACAACCGTAGTAAAGGGCAAAGATTAGTTTGAGTTGGTAGTGTTTGGTTTCTCGTTCTATAAATGGGCGGTTCAGGTGGCTGTTTTCTATGTTGTTGTAAAGGGTTTTTATTTCGGCTTGGGTTAGTGGATTGATTTTGCTTATCTCGTGTAATTTGTCGGGTCTTATTCGGTGTTTGGTTGGGCTTGGTGCGTTCTGCATTCCTTTTTGGTTCAGGAACTCTAACAGCTTGTCCACCGCATAGAAGTTTTTGTTTAGGTAGTGTATTCCTAAAGTTCCTTTGAACAGTTTGTTGGGTCGTTTTTCCAAGTAAGCAAAGTATTCTTTTATGTGCCGTTGGTTCAGTTGATTTAGAGCTACATTTTTGTTTTGTAACCACCCGAAGAAGTCGCCTATTCGTTGGGGGAACCTGTGAACTAAACCGTTTGAGTAGCCCAATGTATCGAGCCAAGTTTGATATTCAGTTAGTACAGTTTTGTACGTTTCATTCATACTAAAAAGGGTGGTGTTTGCTAATGTCGTTCGTTAGGGTTTCCAAGTTGTTTTTTAGGTAGTGTTCTGTTCCCCTTATGTAGCGGTGTCCTGCCATGTATTGGGTTTTTCGTAAGCCGTGTATTTTGAGCCAATGGGTAATAACCGAAGCCCGAACCTGTTTGAAGTTGTGGAAGTTGGGTTCTATCTTTTTTACTTGCTTGCTTAGTGGTTTGAACAGGTGGATTAGGCTTTCAGGATTGGTTTTTCTGTTGCCTGTTGGGTACGGTAAAAACAGCTTTTCACTTTCTGCGGTTTCATCGGTTAGGAAATGCGGTCTTATCTCGTTTTGGTAGTTTATCAGTAAACCAATTTGCTCGGCTTTTAAGTTTAAGTTTCTTGGGTTACTCCGCTTTCCGCCCCTGATTTTTACGCTTGCTTTTGTTAGGTCAATATCTTGGATTAAAAGGCGGTCTATTTCTGCGGTGGTAACTCCCTGATAAAGTAACAGACTTAGGATTGCAGCGTTTCGGGCTTTTCCCATTTGCGATTGGTGTAGCCTGTTGGGTGGTATGTGGCTATCATCATAGTTTTTTACAAGTATGTGGTAGTAGTTATCAAAGAGCTGTGCAAGCTGTTCGGCTGTGAAGATTTTGTAAAGGCTGATTTGGTTTGCTCCCCTGATTTTGAGCAATGAGCAAGGGTTTTCGCTTATGGTTTCTTGTTGGTATAAAAAAGTGAAGTAGTGGTTTAAGCCTGTCAGGTGCATTTTTCGGGTTACGTTCTCTACTTTCCTTTGCTTTTTCAGGTATTCCAAGTAATTGAGTATGTCGGTTTTTGTGATTTGGTTTTCTTCCTGTTTCGGGCTGTGGCTAAAGAAGTCGGCTACTTGGTTGGAGTAGATTTTTATAGTTGTTGCGGATTGATTTCTACTTTGCAGATAGTAGGTAAATTCGTCTTTGTAGTTCATTGCCTTTCAGGTTTTGGGTTATGCTTCCTTAGCTTTTTGGTTTTCTTTCTTCCTACTGTCTTTTGCTTGTGTGGCAAGGGTTTGAGAGTTGGCAAGCGGTGTTTTGCTTACTTGCTTACTGTTGGTCGTAGTGAGTTTGTAGAAGTATTGGCGGTTTCGGTATGCTCGGCTAAGTTTTCCCTGTTCGTACAAGGTTTTTAAGTGTCTTGCTTCGGTGCATTTGCTTCGTCCTGTAATTGCTGTAAAGTGGTGCGGTTGGTATTCCCTGCCTTGCTGTTCGGCTTCGAGTTCCATGAGTAGTTTAAGGGTGTGTTTTTCCTTTTCGTCTATTCGGGTTACTTTCTTTACTCGTTCAGGTGCTTTTTTGATTTGGTCAGGGTCGGTTTTGTTCGGCTCGTAGTTCTCGGCAAGTCGGTAAATAAATTGGTTGTCTATTTTCTCACGGTCTAATATTTTCTTTTCCCACAAGGTTTTTAAGTAGCCTGCTTCTATTCCGTAGCTTCTGCCTGTCAGCTTTGTAAAGTCGTTGGGTTCATAGGTTCGTTTTGGCTCTTTCGCTTCGAGTTCTAAGAGTAGTTTAAGGGTGTGTTTGTAGTGGTCGGTTATTCTTACTCGTTTGCTCGGCTTGGTCGGTTCTTCGGTTTGTTTCTGTTTCTTTTCGGGTTCAGCTTCGGCAGTTGGTTCAGGATCTGCCGTTGCTTCCTGTTTTGGTTCGGCTTTTTGGGTTTGCTTTTGGTGTTCAGCTTGGATAGTTTGAAGGGTCTTTTTTAGGCTCTGTTCTATTCCGTTTTGTAGTTCTGTGAGTTCGCTAATGTTGGTCAGCTTGTAGATATATCCTTCTCGGTGTTTGTTTCCACCAACCACTTGCACATAATTGTAAAGTTTCAGGTCGTTTAGGTAGTTGTTCAGGGTTCTTGGGTTTATCCGTTTTGCCTTGCGTATGTCCAGGGCGGTAAATTGGTTGGTCTTTGCTTCGTTTAGATATTTCTGCAACCAAGTGTAAAAGCCCCTTGCTGTTGTGCTTAGTTCGTCAGCCCTGCGGAACAATGAGCCTTTGAGCAATGAAAAAGCTAATTCAATGTCTTTTGGGTCGGTCAGGGTAAATATTTCGCCTGTTTCTTCATCGGTTACGGTTTGCCTTTGGTGTTGGTGGAAGTAGGTAATTACGTCAATGAAGTTGAGCAATAACAAAAGGGTTTTTCTCGGTTGTGGTAGGTCGTCAGGTAATTGAATGAGCGGAGCAAATGGGTTTATGATTGAGACGTTTTGTAAAGAAGCAATCACACATTTTAGCCGTCTTTGGATTTGGTTTATTTCAGTTTGGTTTATCAGTCCTGCCCGAAGCTGCTTTTGGTAGTTCATTATGTTTTGGTCTTGGCTTGGGCTGTGGTTCAGGTGTAGGCACAAAAAGGGTAAACTAAGTTGGTCGTAATTCTTTTCAGCGTAGGCACAGGCAACCAAACAGAGTTTGCCAACTAAATCAAATGAAGTAGTGTGCAACATTCCGTCTTTGTCTTTGGTGGCTCTTGTTTTTACTAATCTGCCTTGTGTTTGAAGTGTGGCTAATGGGTTCAGCATTTTAGCCGTCCATTCTAAATCTTCAATGAACAGAACTTTACCGTCTATTTGGTGGCTATCGAAGTAATAAAGGGCGTTTTCACTTATTTGAGTGTGGAAGCTGATTTGAGTTTTGGGCATACATTCAGACAGCTTTTTAATCAGGTAGCTTTTTCCGATTCCACTTTTAGCCAAACAGATTACAGAAAAGGGATTGCTGAACTTATGTGAAGCCATTGCCAAAAAAAGGATAAGGGCGTTTTCGGCTTCGCCTAAAATGCCGATTTGCTGCAAATCGCTTTGCAGCTTTTCAATCAGGTTCTTTTGAGCCAAATAGGATTTGGCTTGTCGGGCTTCTTCTTCGCTTTGCTCAAAAAGGGCTTCGCCCTTCTGTTGTGGATATTTGAGTTTATCGAGTTTGTAGGTTTCAAGCTGTGCAATCATGGAATGAACAGACTTTGAACTTTCGGCAAGCTGTAAATTCCACTTATCGCAAAGGGTTCTAATTAGCTTGTCTGTTTGGTGGTCGTTGTATAAATCGAGCGTTGAACGTAAAGGCGGATAATTCTCAAAACTGATTCGTAAAGTGCAAACCATTCTTTCAATTTGTTGCGTATCAATTCCGCCCAAAACGTCAGCGGTCAATTTGCCGTCCGAATAGGTAATAAATCGGCTGTTGTGTATTTGTAAATTCTTCATTTTCTATCGCCTTTTTAGAGTGCTTCAAACGATAAAATAACGAAGGTTCAGGAGCGGAAAACAAATAAAGAAATGAACAGGGGAAGAAAGCGAAAAGCCCCATTCAGCAAGCATTTAGGCGGATTTTAAGGGCGGTTTTCTGTGTGTTTTTGGTGGTGGTTTTTGGTGGTTTTGTTGTTTGGTTTTTTGGTGTGGTTCTCGGCTTGGTTTTAGGTCTGTTTTGGGGGCTTTTTTTGGCTCTATTTTCATTTTTTGGTTGCCGTCAGGCAAAGGGGCTTTTTCGGTTTTTATCGGCTCTCAATTCCTTGTTTTAGTCGCTTAAATTTTCGGGCTTTTTTTTCTTAATCACTTTTTAAATACTCGCTGCTCCGCAGCAATTTTTTTGGGGGCTTTTTTCATTCTTGCGAAGCAAGAAAGGGGGCTTTTTTACACCGCTTTGCGGTGTGCTAAATTCATACCGCCAAAGGCGGAACAGGGGGCTTTTTTTCGTGCCGATTTCGGCACGGTTGGTTTTTTAATCAGTTTGGTTTTTGGTCGGTTCTGTCGGCTTGCTCGGTTCGGTTTGGTCGGCTTTTGATTTTGGGGGCTTTTTGGCTTCTAATCGCTTAAAATTCGGCTTGGTTCTCGGTTTGGAGTTTTCAACAATTCGGCTAATCTGTCAGGCTCGATTTTCTCAACTTTTACGGACTTTACAGGGCTTTTTTTGACTTTGGTTTTTTGGCTCTTAGCTCAGTCAGGTTATTAACAATTTTGCCACTTTGTCGGGCTTCGGTTCTTGGTTTTTAGGTTCAGATTTTACAGGCTCAATTTTGGGCGATTCTCGCCTAAGTTCTAATTTTTTGCTTTGGATTTGCGGAGCAAATCAGGGGGCTTTTTTTAATGCTGCCAACGGCAGCAAGGGGGCTTTTTTCTTTTTCTTGTTGGTCTGCTTCGCAGGGCAATTTTTGGGGGCTTTTTTTCGGGCTTTCGCCCGTTCGGTTTTTTAAATCTCGGCTTGCTCGATTTGGATTTTTAGAAGTAGGTTTTTAGTCGCTCATTTTCGTTTTTTAGGTCGGTTGGTCGGCTCTCATTTTTGGGTTTTCGGTTGGCTCGGTTCGGGCTTTTCGTTTTTGGACTTTTAGGGGCTGTTTTTGGCTCGTTTTTCCGTTTTCTCGGTTCGGTGTTTAGTGGTTCAGTTTTCGGGCTTTTTTTCGGCTCTTTTCTTCTTCTTTTTGGGGGCTGTTTTCGTTTCTGTTTTGGTTTGTTTTTACCGCCCTTAAAATCCGCCTAAATGCTTGCTGAATGGGGCTTTTCGCTTTCTTCCCCTGTTCATTTCTTTATTTGTTTTCCGCTCCTGAACCTTCGTTATTTTATCGTTTGAAGCACTCTAAAAAGGCGATAGAAAATGTAGAATTTACAAATACACAACAGCCGATTTATTACCTATTCGGACGGCAAATTGACCGCTGACGTTTTGGGCGGAATTGATACGCAACAAATTGAAAGAATGGTTTGCACTTTACGAATCAGTTTTGAGAATTATCCGCCTTTACGTTCAACGCTCGATTTATACAACGACCACCAAACAGACAAGCTAATTAGAACCCTTTGCGATAAGTGGAATTTACAGCTTGCCGAAAGTTCAAAGTCTGTTCATTCCATGATTGCACAGCTTGAAACCTACAAACTCGATAAACTCAAATATCCACAACAGAAGGGCGAAGCCCTTTTTGAGCAAAGCGAAGAAGAAGCCCGACAAGCCAAATCCTATTTGGCTCAAAAGAACCTGATTGAAAAGCTGCAAAGCGATTTGCAGCAAATCGGCATTTTAGGCGAAGCCGAAAACGCCCTTATCCTTTTTTTGGCAATGGCTTCACATAAGTTCAGCAATCCCTTTTCTGTAATCTGTTTGGCTAAAAGTGGAATCGGAAAAAGCTACCTGATTAAAAAGCTGTCTGAATGTATGCCCAAAACTCAAATCAGCTTCCACACTCAAATAAGTGAAAACGCCCTTTATTACTTCGATAGCCACCAAATAGACGGTAAAGTTCTGTTCATTGAAGATTTAGAATGGACGGCTAAAATGCTGAACCCATTAGCCACACTTCAAACACAAGGCAGATTAGTAAAAACAAGAGCCACCAAAGACAAAGACGGAATGTTGCACACTACTTCATTTGATTTAGTTGGCAAACTCTGTTTGGTTGCCTGTGCCTACGCTGAAAAGAATTACGACCAACTTAGTTTACCCTTTTTGTGCCTACACCTGAACCACAGCCCAAGCCAAGACCAAAACATAATGAACTACCAAAAGCAGCTTCGGGCAGGACTGATAAACCAAACTGAAATAAACCAAATCCAAAGACGGCTAAAATGTGTGATTGCTTCTTTACAAAACGTCTCAATCATAAACCCATTTGCTCCGCTCATTCAATTACCTGACGACCTACCACAACCGAGAAAAACCCTTTTGTTATTGCTCAACTTCATTGACGTAATTACCTACTTCCACCAACACCAAAGGCAAACCGTAACCGATGAAGAAACAGGCGAAATATTTACCCTGACCGACCCAAAAGACATTGAATTAGCTTTTTCATTGCTCAAAGGCTCATTGTTCCGCAGGGCTGACGAACTAAGCACAACAGCAAGGGGCTTTTACACTTGGTTGCAGAAATATCTAAACGAAGCAAAGACCAACCAATTTACCGCCCTGGACATACGCAAGGCAAAACGGATAAACCCAAGAACCCTGAACAACTACCTAAACGACCTGAAACTTTACAATTATGTGCAAGTGGTTGGTGGAAACAAACACCGAGAAGGATATATCTACAAGCTGACCAACATTAGCGAACTCACAGAACTACAAAACGGAATAGAACAGAGCCTAAAAAAGACCCTTCAAACTATCCAAGCTGAACACCAAAAGCAAACCCAAAAAGCCGAACCAAAACAGGAAGCAACGGCAGATCCTGAACCAACTGCCGAAGCTGAACCCGAAAAGAAACAGAAACAAACCGAAGAACCGACCAAGCCGAGCAAACGAGTAAGAATAACCGACCACTACAAACACACCCTTAAACTACTCTTAGAACTCGAAGCGAAAGAGCCAAAACGAACCTATGAACCCAACGACTTTACAAAGCTGACAGGCAGAAGCTACGGAATAGAAGCAGGCTACTTAAAAACCTTGTGGGAAAAGAAAATATTAGACCGTGAGAAAATAGACAACCAATTTATTTACCGACTTGCCGAGAACTACGAGCCGAACAAAACCGACCCTGACCAAATCAAAAAAGCACCTGAACGAGTAAAGAAAGTAACCCGAATAGACGAAAAGGAAAAACACACCCTTAAACTACTCATGGAACTCGAAGCCGAACAGCAAGGCAGGGAATACCAACCGCACCACTTTACAGCAATTACAGGACGAAGCAAATGCACCGAAGCAAGACACTTAAAAACCTTGTACGAACAGGGAAAACTTAGCCGAGCATACCGAAACCGCCAATACTTCTACAAACTCACTACGACCAACAGTAAGCAAGTAAGCAAAACACCGCTTGCCAACTCTCAAACCCTTGCCACACAAGCAAAAGACAGTAGGAAGAAAGAAAACCAAAAAGCTAAGGAAGCATAACCCAAAACCTGAAAGGCAATGAACTACAAAGACGAATTTACCTACTATCTGCAAAGTAGAAATCAATCCGCAACAACTATAAAAATCTACTCCAACCAAGTAGCCGACTTCTTTAGCCACAGCCCGAAACAGGAAGAAAACCAAATCACAAAAACCGACATACTCAATTACTTGGAATACCTGAAAAAGCAAAGGAAAGTAGAGAACGTAACCCGAAAAATGCACCTGACAGGCTTAAACCACTACTTCACTTTTTTATACCAACAAGAAACCATAAGCGAAAACCCTTGCTCATTGCTCAAAATCAGGGGAGCAAACCAAATCAGCCTTTACAAAATCTTCACAGCCGAACAGCTTGCACAGCTCTTTGATAACTACTACCACATACTTGTAAAAAACTATGATGATAGCCACATACCACCCAACAGGCTACACCAATCGCAAATGGGAAAAGCCCGAAACGCTGCAATCCTAAGTCTGTTACTTTATCAGGGAGTTACCACCGCAGAAATAGACCGCCTTTTAATCCAAGATATTGACCTAACAAAAGCAAGCGTAAAAATCAGGGGCGGAAAGCGGAGTAACCCAAGAAACTTAAACTTAAAAGCCGAGCAAATTGGTTTACTGATAAACTACCAAAACGAGATAAGACCGCATTTCCTAACCGATGAAACCGCAGAAAGTGAAAAGCTGTTTTTACCGTACCCAACAGGCAACAGAAAAACCAATCCTGAAAGCCTAATCCACCTGTTCAAACCACTAAGCAAGCAAGTAAAAAAGATAGAACCCAACTTCCACAACTTCAAACAGGTTCGGGCTTCGGTTATTACCCATTGGCTCAAAATACACGGCTTACGAAAAACCCAATACATGGCAGGACACCGCTACATAAGGGGAACAGAACACTACCTAAAAAACAACTTGGAAACCCTAACGAACGACATTAGCAAACACCACCCTTTTTAGTATGAATGAAACGTACAAAACTGTACTAACTGAATATCAAACTTGGCTCGATACATTGGGCTACTCAAACGGTTTAGTTCACAGGTTCCCCCAACGAATAGGCGACTTCTTCGGGTGGTTACAAAACAAAAATGTAGCTCTAAATCAACTGAACCAACGGCACATAAAAGAATACTTTGCTTACTTGGAAAAACGACCCAACAAACTGTTCAAAGGAACTTTAGGAATACACTACCTAAACAAAAACTTCTATGCGGTGGACAAGCTGTTAGAGTTCCTGAACCAAAAAGGAATGCAGAACGCACCAAGCCCAACCAAACACCGAATAAGACCCGACAAATTACACGAGATAAGCAAAATCAATCCACTAACCCAAGCCGAAATAAAAACCCTTTACAACAACATAGAAAACAGCCACCTGAACCGCCCATTTATAGAACGAGAAACCAAACACTACCAACTCAAACTAATCTTTGCCCTTTACTACGGTTGTGGCTTGCGAAGAATAGAAGGACACCGCCTAACCTTCGATGATATAAACTTCGATAACAGGACTGTTTTTGTACGAAAAGGAAAGAACTACAAAGACCGTATTGTTCCCATGAGCGAAGGAGTTTACAAGGGCTTACAAGATTACGTTTACAACTTCCGCAACCGCTTGGACTTACCACATAAAAGGCTGTTCGTTCATTGCACAGGGCATTTACTAAAGAACCTGAAACACTTACAACAGATAAGCGGAAACGAAGCCATACAAACCAAAAAACTAACTCTTCATTTACTCCGCCACTCCATAGCAACCCACTTGCTGCAAAACGGAATGAGCGTTGAAAATATCGCCCAATTTTTAGGGCATAGCAGCTTGGAAACTACCCAAATGTACACCCACATTGTAGAGCGGAAATAAGCCAAACAAACCGCCACACTTTTACAAATACCTGAACGCTTTTAAGTATCTTGCAACCTTGTAAAATGGGTTGTAGAAAGCTATCATATTACCAAAATCCTGAACTACCTGAACCAATAAAAACAGGCGGTAAAGAAGAACTGACCTTAAAAAGTAGCACCCAAAAAGCACGTAGGGAACAACTCGATGAAGTCAAGGGTAGTGGAAACAGCCTTGACTTTGGAAACCGGATTTACGATCCGAGAATTTCCAACTGGTTGAGTATTGATCCACTGCAAGCCAAGAACTCTGGAATGAGTCCTTATTCCGCATTTGCAGGAAATCTGCTGATGTACGTCGACCCTGATGGTAGAGATACCATTCGAGTAATTCAAATAAAGAAGTATGAATGGAGGACGACTACAATGAATGATGTCCACAACCCTGGTATGTCTAGAACTCATACTTATCAAGTTCCCATCACCCAAACCGGCTATCAGGTAATTGAAACTCCAGGCAAGGATAAATTCTTCTGGGATGTTTGGCAACAAAGTAAATCAGCCAACAGCCCTTCTTTAGATAAAAGTATAGAGAATTTCCCCTGCTCGCGCAAGTCTTACTGCATGGGCATTGCAGCCAAGCAGACTTGTGCGTTATACCATTCTTCTAACCACCGCCTACACGACATCACCGAACCACTTGTCCCATAAAAAAGACCACTCCGAAACTTCGGAATGGTCTTTTTTTTTGCGATTGTAATTTCCTTTCTTACGTAGCCTTCTTTACAAAGGAAGCTAAAATTAGAAGAATAAGTGCACCCCCAATAGCAGTTAGTAAACTGGCTACATTAAATCCTCCGGTTGCGGCACCGCTAATTCCAAGTTTTGGAGCAAGCCAACCACCAAGTAAAGCACCAAGTATGCCTACAATAATGTTACCCAAAAGACCAAAGCCTCTGCCCTTAAAAATAAGGCCGGCTAACCAGCCGGCAATAGCACCGACTACTAACCAAATTAATAAACTCGTTAAATCCATAATAAAGTGTTTAAATGTGAACGATTGTGACCTTTAATTATCCAGTACTACTGTAAGGTCGGTATTTTCTCAATTATGCAATCCACATATAAACATTGAGCAAATAAAAGATGTTGATAATCATGCACTTATCCAACAAAACATAAAGCTCTTGGCACTTCTATTTGGCCTAAAGCATCTATTAACTCTTCTTCGTCAAAGCCTGCAATACCCTCTATTTTATACCCCGACTCTATAAATGGCTGATCAACCTGGCGCATATGACTGACTGTTTTTCCATCGCAAATAGACTTTAACTCAATGCGCTGACGGGCATGTACAGGAATAACGTGGCAATGCCAATATTCACCATCACCCCAAAATACTATTTGATTATCAGAAATTTGCGCGAATTTTGGCTCCATACCTTCTCCACATTGCTTAACAAGCTTGCTACCGGTCCAGGTATATTGGAAATAAGGTATTGCTTCTCCAATAGCTACATTTACAATGAACGGTACCTCACCATATAGTATTTCGAAACTCTTTCGCTTACCAATTCGAGTTTCGTTCCCTTTACCCTCGTACATATTCATACCCTTTGGCCATCACCCGCCAAAAGCGTGCCATACAGGATTATTGGGCCGTCAGCTTGTTAACATTGAAACCGGGGAAGAGTCAGTCAAACTTCATTACGGAGTACTTTTTCGTTTTCTTGTCATAGGAGCCGATGTAAACAGTACCAGCTGAAAGAGTATCCAAAAACGACAGGTGCTTTTGATTTTCCAGGAAATAGATAAGGGCTTGCCTCCAAACTTCCCGTATAGGCGCATCACCGGCATGGCTTAAGTCGTCTTTATTCAGTACACTACTAAACCAAACCTTCTTTGTTGTTAATTGATCAACAATAAGGCGGTCTATAATATCAAATTCAACGTACCATGTGAGAACATTAGGTATAGCATCCTTCTTTTTTGTCTTAAAGCTACCTAACCCTATTTCATAATATGGTCCGTTTTCATGGACAGAAACAACAGGACCATACTTTAGCATTCTAACTAAAACATTATTAGGTTGAGCTTCTTTTACATGAGGACGATCCATACCATTCTTAAAGTGCCCCTTTACAATTTTTGTATTCGCAAAAGAAATATCTTCGTTTGATTCCAGGGTTTTCAATAAAGCACCACTTTCCAAGTCATAGATTGAGAGTGCTATGTTTTGTCCATTTGTTATGCATTGAAATAACTTATTGTCAGCTACTGAAGAACCTCCTACATTATGATAATTATTCTCACTCCTTCCATAATCGAATGTTTTTACCGATACTGTTCGCTTATCCATGTTGAAATCAAAAAGGATCGTGGCTTTGACTATGTCCGATTCAGATATCAGATATAGATTTCCGTTGTTAGAATAGAACTTGTCGAGATAGAGCGTTCTTATGGGTAACTGTATTCCACTTCCAAGGATGGATGAAGAGCGTTTTTTGAACATTCGTTTCATCACATCTGTAATTCCGGCAACGCTGGCATATGACGATTTCTGAGTAATCATTTTAAACTCAAGCGGCTTAACTTGGTTAGGATCAGTAACATCAAACAGCAATAACTTTAAGTTCGTTACCGAAGCAGCACCAACATACAATCTGTTCTTATGTTTAACACTACCTATTCGCTCTACTTTGAATTCGCCTAAAGGAATATGAACATATCCGCTAAAAATTTTGTCAGGATTATCCTTCCTAATTCCAATGTACCCATCTCTTTCTTTGTTCTTGCCCTCTAAATAGGTAATATGATACTTTTTTGTAGTTACTTGGCTGTAGGAAGATGGATAACGGTTGGGAAGAAAATCGAGATCACTCGTAATCTGTCTGACTTCATTTGACTGATCTTGATAAATAAGAGTTGCAGAGCGGTTATTTTGTTCCCGTACTATTAAATATTCCCTCTCATCGCCTAAAGCCAAGACATTCTTAGAAACAAGATCCGAAATGTTTATATCATATTGTGCAATAGTTTGGCCCTGGCCAAATAAGCTGTTTAGGCTTAATGCAGTTAAAAGAGCGGTAAGTAAAATTCGCATAATAACTATAACACAGCGGCAGCAAAAATAGTACTAAATTTTATCAGAATTACTTAGATAATTTTAACTCACCAAGTGCATACAAAATAGATTTTTCCATATCACTTAACACCCCATCCACTTCTTCTTCAGAATAATGCAACTCAAATGCCCGAATGGCCGCCTTAAGGTCGGTTACATCGTAGCCTATCAGGCGCAGAGCTATTTCCGGATCAAAATGGTCGGAGAGCTTTATCAGATCATCTTTGTTATACCAGATACCATAACCCTTTTTTGCAAGTTCTTTCCAGGGGAAATACTTGTTGGGATCGGATTTACGAGTGGGTGCCATATCGGCGTGGCCAATAAAATTAGCCTGGGGCAACCGGTAGTCGGTTTTTAACTTGTTTAACAATAACAACAGGCTGCTTATCTGTTCTTCGGGAAAAGGTTCCTCACCGTTGTTGTCTAACTCAATGCCTATTGAAACCGAATTTACATCGGTAATGTTACCCCAACTGCCTTTGCCTCCATGCCAACCGCGTACATAATCGCTCAACATTTGTATAATACTGCCGTCCTTACATATCACATAATGCGAACTTACCTGCGTTTTAACCGTAGTAAACGTTTTTAAGGTCTGCTCGCACGATTCCTGATCGGTATGATGAATAACAACCAAATTAGGTTTACGCAAACTGAAGTTTACGGCTTCCACAACCTTACCTTCACGAACCGAAGTAGAATCGCTGAAATTTACGATACGCGGGATCTTTAACAGAGCTTGATACTCCTTGAGTTGTTTTTTGTGACTGCGCTGCGCTTCCTTGTAAGGCTTTGCAGAACACCCCGACATAAGAAGAATTAGTATTAAAATATTATGACGAATACACCATCGCATATATTAAAGATACGTTAGACCCACGTGAACTTTCTGTGAAAGATCTATGGTATTTTTGAAGAAAGAGGTAATGAAAAACCTGCTGTTGTTGGCCATACTATCGACATTTATAACTTCTTGCAATGCACAAGGCAATAAACAATCTGTAGAAAATAAGGTATATATGAATGATAATAATGAAGTTGAGTTAAATGAATTGACGGAGGAGGAAGCCCGTGTAATTATTGGCAAGGGTACGGAACATCCCTGGACCGGTGAGTATAACAAGTTTTACGAGAAGGGGTTATACGTATGTCGGCAGTGCGATGCACCTTTGTACAGCAGTAAGGACAAATTCAACAGCAATTGCGGCTGGCCAAGTTTTGATGACGAAATTGAAGGTGCCGTTCGGCGTGTGCCTGATGCTGATGGCAGACGTACTGAAATAATTTGTAAAACCTGCAACGGACATTTGGGCCATGTTTTTACAGGCGAAGGCTTTACAGAAAAAAATACCCGGCATTGCGTAAACTCCATTTCACTTAAATTTATTCCACAGAAAGAAGTTGAAGCCTTTGTCGATAGCAAGAAAAAGAACGTTTCTAACTAACGTCAATCCGGCCACTCTGTTTTGTAGTTATCAGCCCCCAAAGCAGTGTTCCAAATAAAATGGATGCAAGCAGTAAATGGACAGGTTGAGCCGCCGCAGGAAAATTAAAACGTGCCAGTATTATACCGGCCAAAGCCTCTAAAACAACAAACAGTGTAGTCCATTTAAGCCAGGCAGGGGTTCTTCCTCCCTTTCGGAAAAAATACAATAAACCTATTACTGCCGCTAATAAAACCCACATAAATGAACGGTGTATCTCAAATATCCTACCTAAGTTTTCCAGCCATGCTCCCCTTTCGGTAAAGCCAATTTCTTTGGCTATGACATCAACCTGTTGCCTTACCTGTGTTCCCAAATAGGTTTGAACGAGGAGTACTATAAAAGCTGCCCAAATCAATAATTTTGTAACGGGCTTTACCTTGAGCATTTTTATTATCGGCTTTACATTTCGGAGTATGAGAAGCTGTAATGCCACAATAGCCAGGGCTCCAAACATGTGTACCGTTATTTTAAGCGGTGCCAAATTGGAATCAACTACCACCTTGCCCAACCAGGCCTGAACGCCAAATAAGATTAAAAGAAGAAATGCAAACAAAGGAACCTGCCAGCTTAACTTTCTTTTTAGCCAACTTACCACAGACCATATAAGTTGAATAATAGCCAAAATTCCGGCTAATACCGAAGCCAGTCTATTGATGTATTCCGTCCAGGTATGTTGCACATTAAATTTGGCATAGTCATGCTTATCATACCGCAACCAGTTATTGCCATTAAATTCCAGCGCGGTAACAAAATAATCTTCGGCTTCCAGCAATTCACCCTCGTGCAAGATCATCTGGCCCTTTTTATAGCTTCTGTTTGGTTCCCACTGTACCTGATCTTCAGATGTTGGCGGAATCAAATAGCCAAAGCACTTGGGCCAGTCGGGGCAGCCCATTCCACTACCGCTCATTCTCACCAAACTACCGGCAAGAATGATTAAATAAATACTAAAAAGGGTAAGCCATACAAAACGGTGGAACTTCATAAGCACGTATCTTCGGTAAAGATAATGTCAGACAATCTCTTAAACCGCCATTCACCAACACAAGATGTGTTAGCCAAACTTTATCGTTTTTGTGCGTATCAGGAACGGTGCTCGTATGATGTTATAAGGAAACTTAAGTCTCTTGAAATACCTGAAAAAGATTGGGAAGCGTATTTACTCCATCTTAAGCAGGAGAAATATTTGGATGATAAAAGATTTGCATCGGCTTATATGTCAGGTAAACTAAGGCAGAATAAATGGGGAAGACAAAAACTAAGGAAAGGTTTAAGGGAAAAACAACTTCCGGCCGATATTGTTGATCAAGCTCTAAGTGAACTGAATGAAGACCTTTATATGGAAATTCTAAAAGACCTTATTCATACCAAACACAAACGCACAAAAGCGAAAAGTACTTATGAGCTAAAGCAAAAAATATTGCACTTTGTATATGGTAAAGGCTTTGAGATTGAATTGGCGAAACCTATTATTGAAAATCTAATTAACTAAAAACACTCATCTTTGGCAGGCTATTTGCGCATTGTAGAAAAAACAAAAAATATGCTCATACGATTACTAACACTCATAATATTTACTTTTTTCGTTCAGGTATCTTACGGCCAGGAAGTTTCAGAAGACGACAGAGCTCTAATAGATAAAATGCTTGCCGAATATGGTGCCGCTACAATTGATGCGGACTATGGTAAGCTAACAGATTATATTTACCCAAAGTTGTTTGATCTTGCATCTAAGGAAGACATGATAGAGATGCTTGAGAGCTCCATGAAAACTAAAGATTACTCAATGGATTTCATTTCATTTAAAACAGATTCTGTAGATTCTATTTCTACTTTTTCAGAAGGAAAGTTCACACAAATACACTATACTGCATCTTTTAACATTGATTACACAGAAGCGGCAAGCAAGCAGTTAAAACAAATGATTAAAGCAACCTTCCAATCTATGGGTGGAAACCTTACTGAGAGTGAAGTTGAAAACAGGCATAGCGTTGTTTGGTCCAAAACGTTAATTGCTATTGACGATAATACTACTGATGGATGGAAAATTATTGAGAAAAAAACCGGCTCGCAAGCCGCTATGCTGGCTATATTACTTCCTGAAGAAGTTTACAGCGTAGTTTATGATAGCTTTGTTAGCAACTAAAAGAACCACAATAAATTATTCCTTTTACAAATTCGGAACCAAAGCAAAAACAACAATGTTTTAACCTAATACCATGGAAACACAACAAATTCCCATTACTATATATACCGAGGCTACGCCCAATCCGGAATCTTTAAAATTTGTCGTCAATAAAATGCTCGTATCTGACTCTGCCAACTTTGAGTCGGTTGACGATGCTACTTTAAGTCCTTTGGCGAGCCAGCTATTTGTTTTTCCCTTTGTGAAACAGGTGTTCATCATGAACAACTTTGTAACCATTACCAAGCAGGCAGAGAGCGATTGGTATGAGATAATGCATGAAATAAAGAACTTTCTTAAGCAATACATTGAAAGTGATCAGACCATTGTTGAAGATGCTTATTTTGAAGGCAAAGTAAAGGCAGAAAGCGTAGAAGATGAAGATGCCGGTGAAACCGTTAAAAAGATAAAAACCGTATTGGACACCTACGTAAAGCCGGCGGTAGAAATGGATGGTGGTGCCATTCAGTTTGTTGATTATAGTAATGGTGTGGTGAAGCTGCTCTTGCAAGGATCTTGTAGTGGCTGTCCTTCTTCAACGGTAACCCTAAAACAGGGTATTGAAGGTATGATGAAACGTATGATACCTGAGGTGCAGGAAGTTGAGGCCGTGGCAGGTTAATCCTTTTTGCCCGCAGATTGCGCAGATTTTCGCTGATAAATTAACTCAACACCAACAGGCTGTTGCATTCTGCCGGCCCGCAGACCGGTATTGCTGTGTGTGAAACCGGGCATTCATTACAACCAAGCAGGAGCGTTTGAATTGATTAGCACCAAACCGATAGAAAGAATTTAATGGGTATAGAATTTTGAATTGAACAGCTCAACTTACCTTTACGCCGTTTATTATGAAAAATACAGCACTCACAGAAACACACATTGCACTCGGTGCAAAAATGGCCGAATTCGCCGGATACAATATGCCCATTTCCTATACGGGAATTAAAGATGAACACGCTGCTGTACGTAAGCAGGTAGGGATATTTGATGTGTCGCACATGGGCGAGTTTATTCTAAAAGGCGATGATGCCTTAGATCTTATTCAGCGCATTACATCAAACGATGCATCAAAGCTACTACCGGGTGCAGCTCAGTACTCATGCTTGCCTAATCATAATGGCGGTATTATTGACGATCTATTGGTCTATCACCTCGAAGACGGCAACTACATGCTGGTGGTAAATGCCTCTAACATTGAAAAAGACTGGAGTTGGTTGGTAGAGCATAACACCAAAGGTGTTGAGGCTCATAACACATCTGATAAAACTTCGCTGTTGGCGGTTCAAGGCCCAAAAGCAACCGAGGTATTACAAAAGCTTACAGATGTTGATCTTTCAGCCATAAAATTTTACCACTTTACAAAGGGAACAATGGCTGGTGAAGAAGGCATACTCATTTCGGCTACGGGCTACACAGGTAGCGGAGGCTTTGAGTTATACTGTCGCAACCATCAGGCGCAGGCATTGTGGGATGCAATAATGACCGAGGGAGAAGCCTTTGGAATAAAACCTTGCGGGCTCGGTGCCCGCGACACGCTTAGGCTGGAAATGGGTTATTGTTTGTATGGAAACGATATAGATGATAATACAAGCCCTATTGAAGCCGGACTTGGCTGGATAACCAAAGTGAAGAAGAATTCTCCCTTCAACTCGAAGGAAATATTTGCAGAACAGAAAGCCAAAGGCGTAGATAAAAAACTGGTGGCTTTTGAAATGCTGGAAAGAGGAATTGCCCGCCACAATTATCCCGTACTTGATAGTGAAGGAAAGACAATTGGCCGTGTAACTTCGGGCACCATGTCTCCGTCAACGGATAAATCTATTGGTTTGGGTTATGTTCCACCTGAATTTTCGGCCGCAGGTTCAAAGATTAACATAGGTGTGAGAAACAAATCAATCCCTGCTGAAGTGGTCAAGCTTCCGTTCTATAAAGCATAAGATGAAAAAGATAAGAGTTTGTCTTTCGCCGGCCTTGATCTCCAATTTTGAATTAACGGGTGCAGCGGTTGTGGTCATTGATGTTTTAAGAGCCACATCTACCATGATAGCTGCTATAGACAGCGGGGTTAAGGAAATTATTCCGGTAGCGTCTTTAGATGAAGCGAGAACATACTTAGGTAAAGACAACCATATAGTTGCCGGCGAAAGAAACGGATTTAAAATAGACGATTTTGACCTTGGCAACTCGCCGCTACAAATCAAATCGGAAAAAAACCAGGTGCAGGGCAAAACGTTGGTAATGACAACAACTAATGGCACTAAGTCCATTGAGTTAGCCAAGCCGGCGGATAAACTTTTCATTGGGTCTTTTGCTAATCTTAATGCAGTAATAGATAGGCTTGCGTCTGAAGACCAAGTGATCTGCCTTTGTGCAGGCTGGAAAAACAGGGTGAATATGGAAGACACACTCTTTGCCGGGGCTTTGGTAGCTCAACTTAGTACTAAGGAAACCGTCTTAGACGATGCATCTATACTGGCAAAAAATCTGTACAATCTTGAAAAAGGCGATCTTCTCAGGGCTGTTAAAGGAAGTTCGCACTACCGAAGATTAGCCGGAAGAGGGCTGGAAGATGATATAGCTTATTGCCTTGAATTAAATACTTCTTCAGCCGTTCCCAGGTTTATAAAGCGGGTAATAAAATAAAGACTGGGTTATATGTCGCGTAAAGTGGGATATTGTCAAATGTATGGTTATATATGAACATTTTTTAAAGAAAGAAATAGGTAAATGTCCCGCACCACTTTCATAGTATTTGGCCTTTTTGCTTTTCTATACCTTCTTTTTCCGAACAATAATTATGTGCCGGACTCTATAGAATACGCATCAAATATCAAGTATTATGAACATTTATTTAGGTCGCATCATCTATTGTATAACGCCTTGGGTGTTGTAATTGTTTATACGCTAAAATCAATAGTACCTGCCGTCGATACCTTAAAAACTATGCAGTTTGTTAATGGTGTAGCCGCTTTAGCATGTTTAATTCTGTTGTTTCGAATTATTCTTCTTCAATATAAAAATGAGGCAAAGGCACTGCTATGGATCTTTTTTGCGGGCAGTTGTTTTGCTGTTTTACGGTTTGGAGCTGAAAACGAAACTTATATCATTCCTATCTTTTTCTCGCTGCTCTCATCTTTGTATTTTTTGAAATTTAATCAGAAACGCAAATGGACCTTTATTCTGTTAAGCTCCCTTTTTGGTGTAATTGGTTTTTTATTTCATCAAATTCATATTTTTTGGTGGATCGGTATCCTCCTGGGTCTATTATTCTACAAACATTATAAGGCCCTGCTTTTATATGCCTCGATAGGCGTTTTAATGCCTCTGACATATATTATGGTTTTAATATTCTATAATAATTCAGAATTAACCACGGATAATCTAAAAAACTTTGTATTGCAATCGTATTACAGCGGAGGTGCCGATATAAAAATAGGGCTGCATAATTTTCTGTTAACACCTATTAGTTTCATTAGAACATTTTTTCAGGTACATGGAAACATTGTTGACCTTTTAAAACAATTACCTGAATTAGGTTTGTCACTTATAATTACCATTGTGTTAATTATTTTGGCTTTAAGGCAAAAAAAGATTGTAACACGCATACAAAAGTCAAACCAGCATATTTTTATGACAACCCATTTTGCAATATTTGTTTTGCAACTAGCCTTTGCCTTTTTTTCGCACGGAAATGCTGAGTTTATGGTAATGTTACCTTTTTTGTTGGCATTGTTTTTACCCATTTATTGTAATGTGAATTATAAGTTCCTGGTATATATTTCCTGTGCTATGTTGGTTTGGAATGTTTCTTTTGCATTGTTCCCTAACCACTTTCTCGATTATCAGAATAACGGTAGATTGGTTGAGATAATTGATGAAAACCCTAACGCCCAATTCATTTTTAAAGAGCACAATATTGTTGTTGGCAATTATTATTATGTACACGGACAACTCCCACAAAACATGTATATGGGGAATATTTCGGAGTTAAGGGATAAACACAAGTTAACCGTGTTAACCGACGTATTAACTAAAAAAATTCCGTTTAGCAGAGCATCTGTTGTTCAAAAACCGATTAATCAACAATTAAAATTTGTCAGGCATATTGATTCGGTTAACTGTTTTTTAGGCAAGTATTATATTGATGAAGTAGTTGTTTTAGATTAAATTAAATATTAATCCATTTCCTTCACCTTCAACTTTACTGTTTCAACTTTCGTATTGCTTACGTTTAAAATAGTAAACTCAAATTTATCGGTAGAGATCACTGCACTCATTTCAGGAATTTCCTGTGTAAGGCTGATGATATAGCCGGAGAGGGTTTCAAAGTCACCATCGGGTAAAGTGAGGTTATGGGTTTCATTTAGATAATCGATCTCAAGTCTCCCAGAAAAGAGATACTCTTTCACGGCCAGTTGTTGTTCAATAAAGTCGTCATCGTCGTGTTCGTCAATAATCTCACCAAAGATCTCTTCTAACAAATCCTCAAAGGTTACTATTCCTGCGGTTCCTCCGTATTCATCAACTACAAGGGCTATAGATCTTCCGCTTTTAAATTCCTGCAACAGGTTTTTAGCCAGCATACTTTCCGGTACTACAGGTATAGGCTTTATTATACTACCAATTTTGTTTGGTGCTCTATGTAGATCCAAATGATGCACGTAACCGAGCACATTATCAATATCATCCTTATAAACCAATATTTTAGAGTAACCTGAATCGATAATGGTTTCCCTAAGTTTTTCTACAGATTCAGAGATATCTATAGCACTAATTTCAGGGCGCGGAACCATACATTCTCTTATTTTAAGATCGCGCAGCTCCAGTGTTTTTCCCAGCAATTCGGCATCAATAAGGGCATCCTCATGGTCAATATGCATGGTATCCTTTATGTAGTACTCCAGATCAATAGGCGAGAATATGGGTTGATTGTCCGTTAATTCAATGTTGAAAAACAGTTTCATTATTCCTTTTGTAAGCCAGTTAATGAACATAACCGGTATGTATAAAACACCATAAAAAATACCGAAAGGGATAGCAAAAAAGTGGAGGAGCCTGTCGGCCTTAAGTCTGAAAAGGAGTTTGGGAAGGAACTCTCCAAGAAGAAGAATAATGACTGTGCCAATTAGTGTTTGAATGAGCAGGTTGGCCCAATCGAGGTTGGTTGGTAATAGTTTAGAAAGAAGAGGTGCTAAAATGGTTGCTAGCATACCTCCAAACAGCACTAAAGCAATATTATTACCTATAAGATAGGTGCCAATGTAATGTGATGGCTTTTTGTTAAAGTAGGCCAACCATTTACCAGAAACTGCTCCGGTGTTTTTGCTTAGTTCAATTTTAAGCTTGTTTGCCGATATGTACGCCATTTCCATACCGGAAAAAAATGCTGAAAGCACCAAATAACCAATGAGCAGAATCCAGAGAGTTAGCATCATCTTTCAGGTTTTTGGTTGCCCGAGCCTTCACTTGAAGGATTTTGTCCTTGTTGAACGGTAAGTTGCGGAGCGCGTACGTTTGGAATATAGATGTCGTCCATCCTGGTGTTGGAAGTTAGCCCATCTGGCCCGTATAATAAATCACCATTGGTTCTGGTGATCTTAACCGGTTTATTGGTATAAATACTATCTGCTTGTTCGTTCATGTGCAAATCATCTGCTTCTATCCTGTCTCCTTTGCTGGTAATTATTATCACGCTATCCCTAATGTAACGCTTTTTCGATTTTGGGTAATCAATGGCATACTTACCTGTTAAATCAGCATTTTTTTCTCCTGCTTTATCGTAAAAAGTCAAAGCAACACCATCCGGAAATTCGTTATACTGCTCGCTGGACGAATCGTGCATAACAAGGGTTGGAGCTGTTAATAGTATTTTTTTTATTCCCTGTTCGCTGTGTATAATCTCTACATCCTTACCAATTTGATCTGGCAAAACAGGTCTTTCGGCATTGGGATCTATCTTGTCGGGTTCGGGGAGTTGGCAGGAGGTGAAGAAAAGGGAAAGTCCAAACAGGAGTATAATGTATCCACCCCCAATTCTGCTGCGCAGAATCACCCCCGCCAGCGGGGGACAAGCGAACCATATAAAACCATTTTTTCCTTGCATAAAAAAAGTCTCGCGTATGCGAGACAAATTTAATTCCTTTTAATTATGCCGTTAAGGCGTTGTACGAACAGTTGTTACTTCATTGATCCAGCAAGGAATGGTATATGACTCTTGTTTTCATTTTTGCAGCACCCAACAATTTTTTTGGATGATTTGATATAGTTCAGCTTGTTGATCATCCATTTTTAGTGTAGTAGATTTAAAATGTTTAGATTCAGGTAATTGAAAAGTGATTTGATACATGTTGTGAGTTATTTCATGTGCTTTTTTGATGGAGATATCTCTTGTTTTCCGCACTCGCCAGAAAAAGTATCATAAGTGATTGAAAATCAACACCAAGTTTTTGAAATTGGGTGCTGCAGACCTATTTTCAGGTGTGTTTTTACGAAAATTAAAAAATCGATCAGGAAGCATTTCGGTACAGATTATTGAAAAAATCAATAGGTCTAATAAGGTTGTTAAGACCATAGGTTGTGGTAAAAGTGCTCAACAGATTGAAAGGTTGGTAGCTATGGGCAGGCAAGAGATAGAACGGTTGCAAGGACAATCTCAATTGTTTGTTTCTCCATCAGATGCAGTCATAGAATCTGCTATTGATCAGTTAAGTAATGCCAGCATTCGCACCATTGGCCCTGAATTGATATATGGGAGTTTGTTTGATCATATCGGTTTTGGTAATATCAAAGAAGAGTTGTTTCGTCATATAGTAATCGCTCGATTAGCTTTTCCACTAAGCAAGTTAAAAACCATTGAGTATTTGTATCGTTACCAAGGCGTTCATATAAACATAGACAGCATATATCGTTTTTTAGATAAGTTAAATAGCCAACTCAAGGACAAGATTGAGCAAATTGCCTTTGAGCATACTAAAAAACTACTTGGCGGTAAGTTGTCGATCGTATTCTATGATATGACCACTCTTTACTTTGAGGCATCTGAAGAAGATGACCTTCGTAAAACCGGCTTTTCAAAAGATGGAAAACACTCACATCCTCAAATCTATCTTGGCTTGCTGGTAGGCTTACAGGGTTATGCAATTGGTTATGATATTTTTGAAGGCAACACCTATGAAGGGCATACGTTAATCCCCTTCCTTGAAAAAATGAGCAATCGATTTGATTTAGGAAAACCCATTGTAATTGCTGATTCAGCTCTTTTGTCCAACAAGAATCTTCAAGCCCTTGAAGATCAAAAGTACGAATACATAATTGGCGCAAGAATAAAAAATGAATCGAAAGCAGTCAAAAAGCAAATTACATCCCAACAGTGGGAAGATGGTCAGGTGAGACAAATTACGCGAAATGCTCAGCGATTAATTGTCTGCTACTCATCAAAAAGAGCAAGCAAAGATGCACATAACCGAAAGCGTGGTTTGCAGAGATTAGAAAAACGATTGCGTTCAGGAAAGCTCACCAAGTCCAATATCAATAACAAGGGATATAATAAGTACTTAAAAATGACAGGCAAGGTGGATATTGAAATTGACTATCACAAGTTTGATCAAGACGTAGTGTGGGACGGACTTAAAGGATACATAACTAACTCCAAATTGAGTAAAAAACAAATTATAGATAATTACCATCAACTTTGGCAAATAGAAAAAGCATTCAGGATCTCAAAAACAGATTTAAGAATAAGACCCGTCTATCACAGGTTGGTACATCGAATTCAGGCACACATATGTATATCTTTTGTAGCCTACTGCATTTATATGGAAATGGATAGATTGTTAAAGAAGCAAAAGTCAGATATCTCCATCAAAAAAGCACATGAAATAACTCACAACATGTATCAAATCACTTTTCAATTACCTGAATCTAAACATTTTAAATCTACTACACTAAAAATGGATGATCAACAAGCTGAACTATATCAAATCATCCAAAAAAATTGTTGGGTGCTGCAAAAATGAAAACAAGAAAAAAGTCTCGCGTATGCGAGACAAATTTAATTCCTTTTAATTATGCCGTTAAGGCGTTGTACGAACAGTTGTTACTTCATTGATCCAGCAAGGAATGGTATATGACTCTTGTTTTCATTTTTGCAGCACCCAACAATTTTTTTGGATGATTTGATATAGTTCAGCTTGTTGATCATCCATTTTTAGTGTAGTAGATTTAAAATGTTTAGATTCAGGTAATTGAAAAGTGATTTGATACATGTTGTGAGTTATTTCATGTGCTTTTTTGATGGAGATATCTGACTTTTGCTTCTTTAACAATCTATCCATTTCCATATAAATGCAGTAGGCTACAAAAGATATACATATGTGTGCCTGAATTCGATGTACCAACCTGTGATAGACGGGTCTTATTCTTAAATCTGTTTTTGAGATCCTGAATGCTTTTTCTATTTGCCAAAGTTGATGGTAATTATCTATAATTTGTTTTTTACTCAATTTGGAGTTAGTTATGTATCCTTTAAGTCCGTCCCACACTACGTCTTGATCAAACTTGTGATAGTCAATTTCAATATCCACCTTGCCTGTCATTTTTAAGTACTTATTATATCCCTTGTTATTGATATTGGACTTGGTGAGCTTTCCTGAACGCAATCGTTTTTCTAATCTCTGCAAACCACGCTTTCGGTTATGTGCATCTTTGCTTGCTCTTTTTGATGAGTAGCAGACAATTAATCGCTGAGCATTTCGCGTAATTTGTCTCACCTGACCATCTTCCCACTGTTGGGATGTAATTTGCTTTTTGACTGCTTTCGATTCATTTTTTATTCTTGCGCCAATTATGTATTCGTACTTTTGATCTTCAAGGGCTTGAAGATTCTTGTTGGACAAAAGAGCTGAATCAGCAATTACAATGGGTTTTCCTAAATCAAATCGATTGCTCATTTTTTCAAGGAAGGGGATTAACGTATGCCCTTCATAGGTGTTGCCTTCAAAAATATCATAACCAATTGCATAACCCTGTAAGCCTACCAGCAAGCCAAGATAGATTTGAGGATGTGAGTGTTTTCCATCTTTTGAAAAGCCGGTTTTACGAAGGTCATCTTCTTCAGATGCCTCAAAGTAAAGAGTGGTCATATCATAGAATACGATCGACAACTTACCGCCAAGTAGTTTTTTAGTATGCTCAAAGGCAATTTGCTCAATCTTGTCCTTGAGTTGGCTATTTAACTTATCTAAAAAACGATATATGCTGTCTATGTTTATATGAACGCCTTGGTAACGATACAAATACTCAATGGTTTTTAACTTGCTTAGTGGAAAAGCTAATCGAGCGATTACTATATGACGAAACAACTCTTCTTTGATATTACCAAAACCGATATGATCAAACAAACTCCCATATATCAATTCAGGGCCAATGGTGCGAATGCTGGCATTACTTAACTGATCAATAGCAGATTCTATGACTGCATCTGATGGAGAAACAAACAATTGAGATTGTCCTTGCAACCGTTCTATCTCTTGCCTGCCCATAGCTACCAACCTTTCAATCTGTTGAGCACTTTTACCACAACCTATGGTCTTAACAACCTTATTAGACCTATTGATTTTTTCAATAATCTGTACCGAAATGCTTCCTGATCGATTTTTTAATTTTCGTAAAAACACACCTGAAAATAGGTCTGCAGCACCCAATTTCAAAAACTTGGTGTTGATTTTCAATCACTTATGATACTTTTTCTGGCGAGTGCGGAAAACAAGAAAAGGGAAAGTCCAAACAGGAGTATAATGTATCCACCCCCAATTCTGCTGCGCAGAATCACCCCCGCCAGCGGGGGACAAGCGAACCATATAAAACCATTTTTTCCTTGCATAAAAAAAGTCTCGCGTATGCGAGACAAATTTAATTCCTTTTAATTATGCCGTTAAGGCGTTGTACGAACAGTTGTTACTTCATTGATCCAGCAAGGAATGGTATATGACTGTCCGGAGCTTAAACCCGCAGCGGCAATTTGTTGCGCAGTAGGCAAATACTGCGTGTAAATTGCAATTTGCTTATCAATATCGGCAGCACTATCAGGTGCCAGGCTTTTTGATTTAGCCTGTTTAAATTTATCAAAGGCGGCCCATAATACACGCTGACTGTCGAAGCCTGTTCCCGGGCCACAACGAGGTCCGGAGCTCAAATACATTAAACCAACGAAGTAGTCTGGTTCTCCACTGCCAGGATTTACCGAACTTGCTTTTCTAAATGCACTACGCGCACTTGGAAAATCTTCTTTGGAGTAAAGACTTTGCCCTACATACATGGCCATTTTGAAGTTTCTGTCAGCATCAGTAGAAAGCTTAAAGTATTCAGTTAACTTGGCTAATGCAGTACTTCCGTTTCCGGACCCTACGGCTGCCTCAATAGCTCTATGCACTTCCCCTAAGGCATTATTAGCAGAGTTTTGCTGTTGTTTTTTCTCGCGTTCGGCTGTTTCTTTGGCAAGGTTGTCATAATAATCTTCATAGTACACAATGGTTTCTTCTGCCATTTTATACCAATCATTTTCTGAATGATTTTTCGCAATGTTTTTGCATTTATCCTTTAAAGCTACAGCCTCGTTTAAATCTATCTTATTTAAACCGGCAGCCATGTGGTAACCATATCTCACAGCCTGTTGAATAGTGTGTGCATCGCAGTCATTTCCCTTATAATCCACAAATTTCTTATACAATTCATAGATTTCCTGGTTTTTGTTTGGCCATAATAATTCATAGATATATGCCTTGGCTCCATAAAACTCTTCTTCTTTACCAAAGCATTCCACACCTCTGTCTAACAGGTCAAGTGCTTTTTCTCCATACTCTTGCTTAAGATCGTCGTTTCCGGCTTCTTTGGCCTCAAAAGCCAAATCACGGTAAACCGAAGAACCATCGGTATAAATTAATACGCTAAACCCCGGAGCGTTTTCATACACACATTCCCAGTGTTCTAAAGCACCTTGAGGGTCGCCGGCCATTCTTCTGAGCGACATGTATGCGAATTTCTTGGATAAAAGCTTTTTATCAATATTCTTAGAAGTATAGGTTTGACATACCTTAGAAGTGTCCGTTTCAATTATTTCTCTCTTAACTGGTTTCGGGGCTTCCTCGTTTGAACCTTTTTTCTTTTTTTTCTTCTTCTTTTTCTTAGGCGCTTTAACCGCTACTTTCGTCAAATCACAGTTAGCCTGAGTAAAGGATTGTGAGGTTAAGCCAAAGACAAAAATTCCTATTAATGCGATACTCGCAAGTGCTCTAATCTTCATACTCAAAATTTTTTAGTCGTATTTAGGTTTCCTGAACCATATATCGTTAAGGTTAGCCCCAATGGTTGCCCTTATGTAACTTTCTCTAACCAAATCAGATTTAAGGGTTCCGGTTTGTCCTACTTGTATGCCAACGTTAACCATAGATGTTTTCAAATAATTTTCTCTAAAGTTGGTAATATTCACCTTTACAGGAATACCTACTCCAAGAGTTATGCCATAATCATTTATCGATTCGTCATCTAAATTTAAATAAGTTTGTCCATAATGCGCTCCATAACGGTATTGCAACGATTCAAAAAACTTTCCTGTACGTAAATTAGGAATGAAATTTCCACCAAGCGCAATGTCGTATGCGTTTTGATATTTCTGATTGGGAGAGTCGTTTATGCCGGTAAAACCTTCCCACTGCCCGGTTCTAAAATCAAGCCCTAACCCCCATTTTGTAATTTCGCTAAGATTCACCTTCTTATCAATATAAACGCCGGCTCCCAGTTGTCCGGGAAGTTTAACCTTTTCCTTGGTTTCCGTATTTAAGAACTCCTCTATTTCGGCTCTTGAACGTACATCTCTGGGACCGGAAAAAGTTGGCCGAAAAGAAAATTCTCTTTGGGCAACCGTATTATTTATATCGGACTTCAGGCGGTATGTTCCACCAAAGGTTAAGAAAAGGTCTTGTCTGATTTCTTTATCATATTGAATTCCTCCTTTCCATACAACTCCGCTTAATCTTTGATCAAACGTAGCACCTGTACTCAAATCGGTTAGGTTTTGAAAAGTGGTATAACTCTGATCTTCGAGGTGGCCGAAAAGAAGGCTGCCCTCAGCACCGATTAAAAAGTTTTTACCCAGCTTAAAACCGGTTCCCACAAACCCGCGGTATGTATTACCCGTACCCTGAAATTCACTAAAAAAAGTATTGTTTACGGTTTCGCCAACGATGTTATATTCTTTTGTACTAAAGGGAGTGATTCCAAAACCTGTACCCCAGTTATTGCTTTTGTTCATCGGAAATGAGAAAGCGAGATACGATACTGTTCCATTGGTTTGGTTAACACTTTCTATCGCATCCTGTTGGCTTTCGATGTTAATTGCAACTCCTGCATTAAAAGCGGTAAATTGCTTTAATGCCAGCGATGCCGGATTATCAAAGTTGGTTAACGAAACGTCGTTAAAGGCAGTACCTATCTTACCTTGCCCTTGTTGTCCTGAAAACTGGTCGGTGTGTAAATTTCCAAAACCAAATCTTGAATACGTTGATGTGCGCTGGGCACATAATTGAAGGGCACTTAATAACAGTAGTCCACTCAGCAATAATCTCATTAAATTCAAATGTTATAGTCTATAATATAGTTTAGCCCTTTAAGTATCAAATTAGGGTCGGCAAATATCTTATTTTTCAACCTGCTTTCAAAGAATTCTGAGTCTCCTCCTGTAATCAAAACTTTAAGTGCTTCATATTCCTTATTATACCGTTCAATTATACCTTCGGTTTCAGCCAAAATTCCGTTTCGCACTCCTGATAAAATAGATTCTTCCGTAGAAGCCCCAACCAGTTGGTCGAAACTCCGGTTTTCAACTAAGGGTAATTTATCTGTGAATTGATTTAGTGCAGCAAATCGCATAATCAAACCCGGACTTATTCCACCGCCTAAAAATGAGTTGTCAACTAACAGATTATAGGTTATACAGGTGCCTGCTGTAATTACTAACGCATCATGCCCTTTTTGTTCATTCATTGCGCCGGCAATTGCCGCTATTCTGTCGGTTCCAAGGGTCTCAGGCGTTTTATAGCTTACTTTAAAGGGCAACTTCGTTTCCTTTGTCAGCTCGCTGAAATATCCTCGCTTTGCTAAATATGTTCTTATCTTTTTACTAATATTTCCTGATCCGGATGCAATACTATGGGTAAAGTCCATGGCTTTCAGCAAGTCCAATACTTCAGAATCATTATCAGAAAGCACCTCATACTTTTCTATTAAAGCACCATTTTCAAAAAGAGCGATTTTAGTGAAGGTGTTGCCTATGTCAATTGCTGCATTCATTTAAAGATTTATTATGAAAAACAATCCGCGAATTAGAGCTAAAATTATACTCATCTACTTAACTCATCCCAGTATTCAACAGCGCGCCTGAAGTGAGGAATAACAATAGATCCGCCTACAAGATTTGCTATTTCAAAAACTTCCCAAACTTCGGCATCGCTAACTCCATTTTTTTTGCAACCTTCAAGATGGTATTTAATACAATCGTCGCATCGCAAAACCATTGATGCCACCAGTCCGAGCATTTCCTTGGTTTTAACCGGCAATGCTCCTTCGTTATAAGCATTGGTGTCCAGGTTGAAGAATCGTTTAAAGAATTTATTATCCTCACTCATGATCCGCTCGTTCATTTTGGACCTGTACTCGTTAAATTCTTCTACTGCACTTCTCATTTCAATTTATATTAGCGGTGAAATTACTTTGATTATGAAAATGATAATAAAACTAAGCATTGTTGCATCATTCGCACTGCTTTTTTCGTCCTGTGGATATAATGAAATGGTAAAACTGGATGAAAATGCCGATTCGGCATGGGCGAACGTGGAGAGCGACTATAAACGAAGGGCCGACCTTATTGACAATTTGGTAAGTACGGTACAGGGTGCCGCGGACTTTGAAAGTGAAACTCTAAAAGATGTTATTGAAGCACGTGCCAGGGCAACGCAAACTACCATTGATCCTTCAAATGCGTCTCCCGATCAGATTCAGCAGTTCCTGGCTGCGCAGGATGGATTAAGCTCGGCACTAAGCAGATTATTGGTTACAGTTGAAGACTATCCGGAATTGAAAGCAACGGATAATTTCATAGAATTGCAAGCTCAGTTAGAAGGAACCGAAAACCGAATAAACACCAGCAGAAAGCGATTCAACGATGCGGTAAAGGCATACAATTCCTACAGAAGAGAATTTCCGCAGGTAATTTATTCAAAATGGTTTGGCTTTAAAGACAAGGCTTATTTTGAAGCCAGCGAAGCCGACAAAGAAGCTCCTGATGTAGAATTTGATTTTAAGGACGCGGATGAATAAAAATGCTCGTAATCTTTTAAATCACTTAGAGCAGAGCTGGGTTGTAGAATCCATTCGCGAAGCAGAAGAAAAAACCACAGGTGAAATAAAGGTTCATCTCGAAGACTATTGTTTAGTTCCGGTAAAAGATCGTGCTGCCGAAGTTTTTGCTGCTTTAGGTATGCACGAAACACAAGCGCGGAATGGTGTGCTTATATACATTGCTGCACTCGACCATGAATTTGCAATATTGGGCGATGTTGCTATTAACGAAAGGGTGGATGAAAGCTTTTGGCTTGATATGGCTCAAACGCTTCATGCCGATTTTCATAAAAACGATCACTATGAAGGCATATCAAAAGTTGTACATAAGGTGGGCGATGTGTTAAAAAAGGAATTTCCTTCAGATCATGGCCGGCCCAATGAAATTAGTGACGAACTATCCTTTACCTGATGCGAATTCTGAAACTTAAATACGGTATTATACTGGCATATATTTTTGGGTTTTACCTGGCTTATGGGCACAATGGAAATATACCTGTTAAAGGTAATCGCCTGGTATATGACCAGGCCGATATGTTGTCGCAGTATGAGGAAGATGAGCTGGAGCAAAAACTAAGGGATTATAATGATTCCACTTCAACGCAAATTGTAATTGTTCTTGCTAATCATGTACATGGTGAAGTAATTCAGGTAGCTACAGAAATAATTCACGAATGGGGAGTTGGTCAGGAGGCAGATGATAACGGCCTGGTAATATTGGTTGACAAAGAGAACCGAAGAATGGCTATAGCCACCGGCTATGGGGTAGAAGAATATGTAACCGATGCCCATGCCAAAAGAATTATTGAAAACATTTTAAAGCCCTATTTCCGAAACGGATATTATTTCCGGGGCTTGGACAGGGCTACCTCAGCAATACAGGACTTGATGTCAGGAACCTTCAAGGCCAGGGAAATTGAAAGCGGGCGTGAGGGCGATGGCATTCCTATAGGTTTTATTATTCTAACCTTCCTGATTTTCTTATTACTAATGCGCCGGGCTATGAGAAAATCGCGCCGTAAGCAATACGAGTATTACAGGCGAGGTCGTAGGGTTTATAACCAGGACTGGGGTCGTGGCGGAGGCATTACCTGGCCCGATTTTAATACCGGAGGCGGGGTGTTTAGAGTGCCTTCAGGTGGCGGAACCTGGCCTGCCGGCGGGGGAAGCGCTGGCGGCGGATTTAGAGGATTTGGCGGAGGAAGTTCAGGCGGTGGAGGAGCCAGTGGGAGTTGGTGATTTAACATTCATCTTTGGAATGGAACACCATTTGTTATCTTTAGTAAAACACAATCATGAAATTATTTGTTACTATTTGCCTGGCTACTTTTTTAATGGCCTTTGCCTGTGATAAAACTAAAAAAAGTGAAAAGAGTCCGGTTACGGTGGAAAAAACGGCTAATGGAGATAGCTCAACTGAAGATAAAGAAGGAGTTAACTTAACCGAAGACCAAATGAAGGCTAAAGAAGTTGTGAAGAATACATCAGCTTCTGAGGAAGAAAAAGCGGTTACAGATAAAACTGATGAAGTAAAAACGGTTACTGAGCACCCTCCAATATTTAATGCCGACAGAACTAACTTACAATTAATTCCGGCAGCAGTGGGTAACACCTGGAACTATAAACAGGAGCTTACTACCACCTCCGTATCGCGAACTACAAATTATTCAGTTACTGTGAAATCTTATGACGGAAAAGTGATCACCTTTAGTACTGGTGATGAATTGTTCGTGGAAGACGGGAAGTACTACAGGTTAGACCAAATGAGGGGCGGAATGAAGACAAAGTCATTGGTATATTTTAAGCCCTTAAATGATCTGGAAACATATAGAACTACTATAGGAGGCGATGCTATGGTAACCGGAAAAGTAACCAAACTTAAGCAGGATGTTGTTACGCCGGCTGGAACGTTTTCAAATTGCCTGTATTTTGATTTGGGTGGTGATGAGTATGTCACTATTGCCCCGGGTGCCGGGATTGTAAAACGTGAATACGGAAGAAAAGGAAGTACTTATTATCTGGAGGCTATTTTGCAGTCATACAAAATTGGCGATGAATAGTCTAAAGCAATTAGAGCTCAACAGCCGGATCCCAAAAAACAGATTCAAAATTTATGATCTGATCTTCCACAACGGTTACATTTTCAAGTTTTAACAATTCTTCCATAAACGTAGGCGTACTAAAGTGGTGTTTGCCTGTTAGCATTCCGTTACGGTTAACCACCCGATGTGCCGGAACAGGAGGGTCTGCAATCTGGCAGTTATTCATTGCCCAGCCTACCATGCGGGCACTTCCGGCCCGGCCAAGGTATTTGGCAATAGCACCGTAAGATGTTGCCCTACCCTCGGGTATTTGCCGCACAACGGTATAAACCTTTTCAAAAAAATTTTGGTCTAACTCAGGAATGGATTGATGATTTTGATATCATGAATTATTTGATCGTGCTGCATGTCTTCGGTAACTAAATAATTGCAGTTGGCCTTTATTGCTGAAGTAATTATTAGGGAGTCCCAAAAGGAAAACTTGTGCGTACTCATTAATTCTAATGCTTCAATTATGTCATTGGCCACAACATTTACCTGCTCGTAAGAGCGTAAATTTAGTATCATATTTATTACCTCAGCTGGAGTTTTTCCAAATTTTGAGATCATAATAGAAGCAAATTCTTTTAGAACCTGGGTTGAAATAACGGCGAGGTTGTTTCTCAGTTTTTCATGTAAGAAATCAGTACATATCTTACTTTTATCCGTTTCGGTAGTGCTGTAGCTATAAATGAAAATGTTTGTATCAAAGAAATACTTTTCTGTCATAGGCATCGTTTCTATTCCATTTATATCCTTCGGTGTTTACACCGTATTTTTCCTTAAGCTCAAAAAACATTTTTATGTTATGCTCTTTGTTATCAGCAGTTACTCGTTCAAGTAATTCTCTAATTAGTTCGTTCAAACTTGTTCCATTTTTCGTAGCATAAGCCCTGCTTTTTTTTAACAGATCCTCAGGAATAGCCAATGTTACATTCTTCATCACACATATTATGTGTACAAATATAGAGCTAAATTTAATGCAGGGTTCCGCCCTTACCGAAATTTAACTGCGATAAGCACTATTCAGTTCGGTTAACCTATTTTCGCGCCATGCAATACAAGCATATCTTTTTTGATTTAGACCATACCCTTTGGGACTTTGACCGGAACGCCCGGGGTGCCCTGCACGAAGTGTATTATCAATTTGACCTGAGACGAATAGGTGCTTTAAGTCCGCAACATTTTATAGATGTGTATATGCCCATAAACGAGCGCATGTGGGGCGAATACAGGCAGGGAAAGATTGATGCGGAAACCATTAAAATTGCCAGGTTTAAAGAAACATTTAAAAAATTTGGTTTTTTAGATGGTGATACGGTAAAGAAGGTAAAATCGGCTTATCTGGAGTTTTTACCCAGGCAAGGGCATTTAATAGAAGGAGTACAATCTTTATTAGAATATTTAAAGCCAAAATATTTTCTGCATATTGTAACCAATGGCTTTAAGGCCGTAAGTATTGAGAAATTAGGCCATGCCAACATTAATTCGTTTTTTAAAAGCTCACTATCGGCTGAAGAGGTAGGCTATTTAAAACCTGATGTACGTGTGTTTAAAACTGCTTTGAAAAACAATAAAGCACGGGCAGAAGAAAGTTTGTTTGTTGGAGATCATTTAGAAGCCGATGTGATTGGTGCTGCCAATGCCGGTATGGACCAGGTTTACTTTAACCCTAAGGGCAAGGCTCACAACTTTAAACCTACTTTTGAAATTTCTGAAATGGCGGAGTTATGTGAGTTGTTATGATTCGAGAGACCTGCAGAATGGACTAAAAGCAGGCTAAATAACGTGAATAATGGATAATACCAGTTCTACTTGAGAGATTCCTGAATAAAAAGCCCACCCGTACCGAATGGTACGTTCGGGCGGGCAGGAGTTTTTTGGTTAGACGATGAAGAAAATTTTGGAATAGCCGTAGCTATTGCTAAATTTTATGAAGATGTGTAGGCAAAAAAGAACAATTTTTAAAGTGAATCTTTTAAGTAGAAATGGTATAACCTAAATTTGGACGGAAAAAGCTCCGTAGGAGCTTAATATTTGTGGCCTGGGGTGAAAACCCCAGGCTACAAAGTGAAAAACGTGAGAATTTGGCGGCATTTTTGACCAAAAATGATGACAAATTCGGCAATTAATCTTATCCATTATTCACGTTAAACAGGTCAACGTGATTAGTAATGTTGACACAACGTCACCCTGAGCCTGACGAGGGCTCACATCCAATCTCTTTCATCAGTCTCCACTCGAGGAACCGTCACCCTGAGCCTGACGAAGGGTGGGTCTCATGGTTCATCAGGCTCACCATGGCGAAAGGGTCTAATGACAAACCCTCTGTAAAAGAGGTTGTCTTTTTTAATTTTTTTTTGGACTACCTTATAAATCCATTGGGTATAATACAAAACAGGCACACATTTCTTTGCGTGCTTGCTTTGTAACTAATCAAAAAACGTTTAGTTCAGGTCTTCCGGTTCACTAATGCCGGTAACTTTGGCCATCATTAACAAACTGGCACACAGTGCCGCAATGGCTATGCCGATAATTGCCCAAAGACCTACATTGTTTTTCCAGTACAATGGTGTGTAGTCTTTTTTCGGAGGGGCAACCCATTGTTGAATTTGTATAGTGCCACCCGCCTTTTGCTCCCCTTCCTGTGCTTCTGCCCAGGCCAGAATATCTGCAATGTCATCATCACTTAAATGGGTAAAAGGGGTCATTATCTGCTTACCGTTTTCGTTAAAGACCGCTACGGCTCGCTCATCACCGGCACTTATCAAACTTTGTGAGTCTTTTATGAAGCTGTACAGATATTCATCATCGTTATATTTTGCGCTTACTCCTTTTATTGCCGGACCAATAAATTTGGCCGTAGGCTTATGGCAGGATGCACAATTTTGCTTGAAAAGTTTTTCACCGTTAGCTATATCTGCGGCGTTAGTATTGAATGATGCCAGCATAACAAAAATGCCTGCCAAAGCAGTTAGTTTCATCATTTTCATAAGTCAAATTCTTTTTTAAGTCTTTTAATATCCTTTATTAATCGGGGCATATCACCTGCTTCGGTTCCTTCGTACAAACCCCTAATTTGTTTATTTGGGTCAACCATCATTATGGTTTGACTGTGGATCATATCCTGTGGCCCACCGTCACCGTCAGTGGCTGTTACATTAAATCCCTGACTGGCGAGCAAATATGTTTTCTTTTTGTCGCCGGTAAGAAAATGCCATTGATTTTGGTTAAGGCTATATACAGCAGAATATTCTGCCAGCTTTTCAGGTGTATCTCTTTCCGGATCTATGGAAAAAGAAACAAATGCCACATTATCATCCTTAATATATACTTGTTGTACAGATTGCAAATTCCGGTTCATAGAAGGACAGATCTCCGGACAGCTGGCAAAGAAAAAGCTGTAAAGCACAATTTTACCAGCCACCTGTTTTTCTGTGAACGTTTTAGCATTCTGATCGGTAAAACGGTAGTCCGGTACTTTTACTAACTCCGATTTACCCTTTGGCAACAATTTATGCGGACCGAGTACAGGAAGTGATCCCAGGTTGCCATTATAAATCTTGTAGGCTCCAAAAACAACAATTGGAACAAACAGAACCAACACCATAAAGATGAAGTTATTCCGGTTCATCTTCCTTTATTGGTTCAATTTGAGCCGGAGTAGTGTTTATAGACACATCTTCCGGTTCTTCAACTTGCTCAGTTGTTCCATCGTTATAAAATGGCGGAGCATCTTTACCGGTATATTTTAACGTGTTAACTATTGCCGGAATATATGCCATAATACATAGTACGACCATTAATGCAAGCCATGGTTTGAAACTTGAGAAAATGGACATTTGCTTCTCCTGATGGATCGTTTCAGATTCAGGATAGGTGATTTCATCTGGTTCTGTAGATGGAGCAAAGAGTGTTGTTACAAAAGAAATAAAGTAGAACAAGAAACCTACCGTCATAATAATACCGCCGATTAAAGCCAGAGTTGTAGTGGGCACCCAATCGGGTCTAAACAGATCATTATCAGGACTTAGGTAACTCAAACCAAGGTTTGTTCTTCTCGGTTCCCCAAGCAAACCGCCCCACATCAGTCCACCGGAAAAGATAAGCATACCAATTACCCATAGGTATGGCATAACAACCAGTAGTTTTTTAAACCTAACTTTTTTACGCATTACCTTGCTCAGCATATATATGCCAAATCCAACTATGCCAAGAAATACCGGCCCGGCAACCGTCATATGGAAGTGCCCGGGCATCCAGGAGGTATTGTGCACTACACTGTTTAAACTAAATGATGCATTGACCAGGCCTGTAAGTCCGCCAAAAATAAATAAGAACATGCCACAGATCAGATAAGAGAACAAGTAATTATTTGGCGATAAAAAGGGTAGTTTAAACATCCATCCCAATAATGTTTTCGAGCCACGTTTTCTGCCGGCATATTCCAAAGATGCTGCAATGGTAAATGCTGTGATCAAAGAAGGAATGGCCACGCCAAATGTCATTATTGATTGCAGGAATTTGATGTCTCCTTGTATTCCGGGGTCGGCAAATTGGTGGTGCACACCAATAGGAATAGAGAAAATAAGGAAAAGCATAAATACAGCTCTTCCGGCATTATCACTATAAAGCTTTCCGCCTGCTAACTTTGGAAGTGCAGTGTAGTAAAGGATATATGCGGGAAGTAACCAAAAGTACACCAACGCATGCCCGAAAAACCAAAAAAGCGTTCGGGACAAGGGAATGTTAATAGCATCTTTCCACCCTAAGCTCCAGGGAAGCAACATGACCAAAACCTCATAGGCAACGGCCAGCGTACACACAAACCAAATGGCAAAGTTTGCCATATTTCCTACCACGGCAAGTGGTACTTTTTTTCCGGGGTTATCTTTTTTCCATCCAATGTACATGGGAATCCAGCTAAAAAGAGCTATCCAGGAACCTACAATTAACAATGCAGCACCCAAATAGAAAAGCGGATGCGCTTTTAACGGCGGATAGAATGTATAAAGCACTGATGCTTTACCGGCTAACATAGCGTAGGCAGCCATTAGTGTACCTATTATCATGACGGCTGATGATAGATTAACCAGCAACTTATTCGGTTGTCTTTTTAAGAAATAGGCCATTACATAATGTCCCATAGCTACTCCAAAAAATGTGGTTAATACCACGGCATTAATTACACCGTGCAATGTTAAACCCTGGTAGTAGTCCAGGCCGGCCATAGCACTCTGACTAATTAAACCGGCACGATATATAACTTGCATTAAACCGTGGTACACACCAAGTAACAAAAGGGTAATAGGCAGAACTAAGAGAACGCCAATATTCCAGCGAAGATTTTTAGAAATTTTCATGATTTACAGCTCAGGTTACAGGATAGTTTACAGTTATTTTAGCAGCCATTTGCTGGTGGCCGGCCCCACAAAACTCATGACAATAGATGTTGTACTCACCCGGTTTATCAAAAATTAGTTTTGTTTTAGAAACCGCACCGTAAATAGCCATTAAATTCAAATTCTTTTTAGGGATCCAGAAGCCGTGAACAACATCATTTGATGTTAAAAAGAATTCCACCTCGCTTCCGAGAGGCAGCTCAACTTCGTAGGGTTCAAAGTTCCACATTTGAGCTACGTAAAAAATTTGATAGTGGTAGTCGTCAAGTTGTTTAACTTGTGGAGTAGCGTAAGCTTCATCGTAAGGGATACATTCCGGTATATCAGCATCACTCTTGGCAGCGGCAAAGAGAATTGCTAAAACGAATAACCCTAAAACTAATCCGGTAAACCATACCGCTCGTTTTTCATGTTTATCCATTGTAAAAAATTAAAGGCGCATTAAATAGATGATGTAGATTCCAACCCAGATTAAAAATCCGAGTAATAATAGCAGGGTGAAAAAAGCAACTGCACCCTCCGGTATAAATTTGTTATCATCCAAATCTTTCATATTAATGAAATTAAGTTAATAATAGATGAATAAAAGATAACTTAATCCTTTATTTAGGGTAAATGTACTCCACAAACGCGATTTTAAAAAGTGAGTTTTCCCTTTAATGAATCTAAATAAAAAACCCCCGGGTAAGCCCGGGGGTTCACTTAAATTAATAAGCAATGTTTTTAGTTGTCTTTAGCCTTTTTCGTTGAAGAACAACCGGATGCTTTTTCTTTGGCACCAGCTGTTAGGTTGTCTGTTTTAGCTTCACCTTTTGCACAGCAAGCCATTTCACAACCCTCTTTTGAACAACCTTCTTCCTTTGCTCCTGCTACCAGATTTGCAGCTTCAGCAGCTCCTTCCTTGGCTTTTGCACAAGCAGCTTTTTTTGCCTTGGAACATGAAGCCTTAGTTTCTTTAGCTCCTGCAACTGCGGTTGAAGTAGTTGCCTTACCTTCTTTAGCTTTTGTACAAGCAGCCTTTTCGGCTTTAGTGCAAGATGATTTCATTTCTTTTGCACCAGCAACTGCTGTTGAAGTAGTTGCTTTACCTTCTTTTGCTTTCATACAAGCAGCTTTTTCGGCAGCCGTACAGGTTTTTTTACATTTTTTCTTGGCCGGATCAACCGGAAGCTCTTGTTTAATCTCTGCTTTCTCAGTAGCAGCTTTCTTTGAGATAAAAGATTGAGAAGCGAAGAGAATGCCTACTCCGAGAACAAGGGCGGCTAATGGAAATAACTTTTTCATAAGATTATGGGATTTTAAGATTTTGTACGAATTTAATAAATTAACGTGAATTAATTACAGATTGTTACGTTGAATACTAAATTTTACCACAGCCTATAGTTAAAACTGCGCAATTATCGTTTGTCCGCCTTTTACCACATCTCCCAATTGCACGTTAAGGTTTACGTCCAATGGCAGAAAAAGATCCACCCTTGATCCGAATTTGATAAAGCCGAGTTCTTCTGATTGCTCTACATCGTCATCAAGATTAACATAGCTTACTATACGCCGGGCAAGATACCCGGCAATTTGCTTTACCAGTATGGCACACTGTTCACCTTTAATGGCCACGCTGGTATGCTCATTAAACTCCGATGATTTAGGTACAAAGGCCGGAAAATGCCTTCCGGGGTTATAATTGAAATAAGTAACCTTTCCATCAATGGGAATCCAGTTGGCATGAATATTTAAAGGCGACATAAAAATGCTCACCTGTAGCATATCAATCTTAAAATGCTCTTTCTCATACATTTTTTCCAAAACCACAATCTTTCCGAAGGCAGGAGAAATAATAGATTCGGGGGCCTTTATTTTCTTACTGGAATATCGGAAGAAGGACAAAGTTGCATAAAGTAAAATTGTAGATAAAATGAATACCCCAATATACACCGGCGGTGTTTTATGGAAAAGCCTCCATATACCGAGGTTTAGCAGGGCAAATATTGTGGTAGCGTAGAATATGGTTGGAAATGCTTCGCGGTGAAGCCTTTTGATAAAGCGGAAAATGAGAAACCCTAAAACCAGGTAAAATGCTACAAGCAGCGCAACAGTTGTTAAATTCATTCAGAATACCTTATGTATGAATAATGCCGAGCAAAGATAAATAGGCATATATAAAAACGGCAGCGATAAAAAAGCCGTCAAATCTATCTATAAACCCGCCATGTCCGGGCAGTACATTGCTGGAGTCCTTTACATGAAAACTACGTTTAAGAGATGAACCCACTAAATCACCGAAATTGGCCCCAAAGCTAGCAATTAGTCCAAACAACATCCATTGTATCATACTCAAAGATGATTCGAAGTAATTGGAGTAAATGAGATAATATCCCAAAGCAAACAAAGGCGTAAAAATTAAACCTCCCAACAGTCCTTCTACCGTCTTTTTGGGCGATACTTTCACATTTAGTTTTGTTTTTCCGAAATACCTGCCAACGAAGTAAGCCGCCACATCATTTGCCCAAACAAAAAGCAGCAGGGCAATTACATAGCTTGGCCAATAATCTTCTTTATGTAAATAAATGTAGTTGAGCAGCATTAATGGAATACCTATGTAGGCATGTCCGCTAATAAGTATGGCCGACAATTTATAATTAGGTGCCGACCGGCCCCACAGACCCACCGCAAAAAGAAAGAACAAAGGAATGATGCCAAGGGTACTAAAAACTTCCGGAATAAGCTTTATAGCAATACCGTAACTAAGCAAGAAAGCTATAGCATTAGCTGCGATGAGCATCCATTTTTTAGTCCTTGAAATCTCCTTTAGCCGGGTAATTTTTACAAATTCAAATGTGCTGAATATCATTATAAGAAAGAAGACGATACCGTAAGAATAGCGACTAATGGCAATGGAGCTTATAATAATAATTGCTCCTGCCAAAGCTGTTACAAATCTTTTAGCGAGATTACTCTTCATCGTCTGCTTTATTCAAAATATGCTTAGATAATACCACATCGTCTTTTCTTACATACAACTCTACTTCGCCAAAAACGAGGTAGGCACTATCCTGTTTATTCATAATGATGCACTCCACGCCATTTGCTGTTAAAAGATCGTGTATCATTTTCAAATGCGTTGCATCCGATGAGCTATATAATTTAATCCAGTCTTTGTCCACTATCGGCCAAATATAGTGTAAACTTCAACCCTGCCAGGTATTCATGCCGGTCAAATAAAATCTTCATTTGGTGAATTTATAATTGGCATCGAATTTAGTACTAAGAAACATTCATATATGCGCAACCTTAAATGCCCTTATGTGCCTTATGTGGTTTAGAGCCATCTGCGCAAATCAGCCAGCCCGACTGGTCATTCTGGCGGGCGAGATCTGCGGGAAAAGCATTGCGCCTTTGCGTCTTTGTGAGAAAAATTAGTTCAGAGAATGTCAGTCAAAATGAAAATTGAAAACCCGTAGGTCAATCGCTCTGCACTTAATTCACTCTTCACCTTTCAAACTCTATAAACCAAACCCATCTGCGAAAATCTGCGCGATCTGCGGGAAAAGCATTACGCCGTTGCGTCTTTGCGAGAAAAAAAATAGTTCAGAGAATTTCAATCAAAATCAAATTGAAAATTGCGAACCATTAGCTCAATCACTCTTCACTTTAAGAGTACAGAGTAAGAAGATTTGAGTAGTAAGACAAATAGAATCAAGAGTCAAGAATCAAGAGTCAAGAATCAAGAGTCAAGAGCCAAGAATCAAGACTTTTCAATTACAATTTCAATCCCAACTTCAACTTCAACTTCAATCACCCCTACAATATCTGCGCAAATCAACCAGCCCGACTGGTCATTCTGGCGGGCGAGATCAGCGGGAAAGGCTTTGCGCCGTTGGGTCTTCGCAAGAAAAAAATAGTTCAGAGAAAGTCAATCAAAATCAAAATCAAAATGAAAATTGAAAACCCGTAGGTCAATCGCTATGCACTTAATTCACTCTTCACCTTTCAAACTCTATAAACCAAACCCATCTGCGAAAATCTGCGCGATCTGCGGGAAAAGCATTACGCCGTTGCGTCTTTGTGAGAAAAATTAGTTCAGAGAATTTCAATCAAAATCAAAATCAAAATGAAAATTGCAAACCCTTAGCTCAATCACTCTTCACTTTATGAGTACAGAGTAAGAAGTTTTAAGTAGTAAGACAAATAGAGTTAAGAGTCAAGAGCCAAGAATCAAGAGCCAAGAGTCAAGACTTTTCAACTTCAATCCCAACTTCAACTTCAATTAAAATCAAAATGGAGAACCGATGGCCAACTTCTCTTCCCCAGCCCCGGAGGGGCGCAACATCAGTAAGGGCTAAACAATCATATGGAAAAAGCTCCGGAGGAGCGACACCTTCATGTCAAAAATAAAAATGCTGCCCCGGGCGGTGTTGTCACCGCCGGTTATGTCGGTGGCAATTCCGGCCAAACAGGCAAGGGCTTTTAAACCGAAAATAAAAACAACGTAATATGAGACCCGCCCGACAGAATGGCTTCAGTCATTCGGGCGGGTCCTTCGCTACACTCAGGATGACGCAGTTTTTATTTTCTCGTTCTTCCACATACCAATCAATCCCCCCAAACAATATCTGCGAAAATCTGCGCGATCTGCGGGAAAAGCATTACGCCGTTGCGTCTTTGCGAGAAAAATTAGTTCAGAGAATGTCAGTCAAAATGAAAATTGAAAACCCGTAGGTCAATCGCTCTGCACTTAATTCACTCTTCACCTTTCAAACTCTATAAACCAAACCCATCTGCGAAAATCTGCGCGATCTGCGGGAAAAGCATTACGCCGTTGCGTCTTTGCGAGAAAAAAAATAGTTCAGAGAATTTCAATCAAAATCAAATTGAAAATTGCGAACCATTAGCTCAATCACTCTTCACTTTAAGAGTACAGAGTAAGAAGTTTTAAGTAGTAAGACAAATAGAATCAAGAGTCAAGAATCAAGGCTTTTCAATTACAATTTCAATCCCAACTTCAACTTCAACTTCAATCACCCCTACAATATCTGCGCAAATCAACCAGCCCGACTGGTCATTCTGGCGGGCGAGATCAGCGGGAAAGGCTTTGCGCCGTTGGGTCTTCGCAAGAAAAAAATAGTTCAGAGAAAGTCAATCAAAATCAAAATGAAAATGAAAATTGAAAACCCGTAGGTCAATCGCTATGCACTTAATTCACTCTTCACCTTTCAAACTCTATAAACCAAACCCATCTGCGAAAATCTGCGCGATCTGCGGGAAAAGCATTACGCCGTTGCGTCTTTGTGAGAAAAATTAGTTCAGAGAATTTCAATCAAAATCAAAATCAAAATGAAAATTGCAAACCCTTAGCTCAATCACTCTTCACTTTATGAGTACAGAGTAAGAAGTTTTAAGTAGTAAGACAAATAGAATCAAGAGTCAAGAATCAAGACTTTTCAACTTCAATCAAAATCAAAATGGAGAACCGATGGCCAATTTCTCTTCCCCAGCCCCGGAGGGGCGCAACATCAGTAAGGGCTAAACAATCATATGGAAAAAGCTCCGGAGGAGCGACACCTTCATGTCAAAAATAAAAATGCTGCCCCGGGCGGTGTTGTCACCGCCGGTTATGTCGGTGGCAATTCCGGCCAAACAGGCAAGGGCTTTTAAACCGAAAATAAAAACAACGTAATATGAGACCCGCCCGACAGAATGGCTTCAGTCATTCGGGCGGGTCCTTCGCTACACTCAGGATGACGCAGTTTTTATTTTCTCGTTCTTCCACATACCAATCAATCCCCCCAAACAATATCTGCGAAAATCTGCGCGATCTGCGGGAAAAGCATTACGCCGTTGCGTCTTTGTGAGAAAAATTAGTTCAGAGAATTTCAATCAAAATGAAAATCAAAATGAAAATGAAAATGGTGAGCCGGTGGCCAATCACTCTTCACATTATAAACATCTAAACTACTAACCCTTATAAACCAACCAAGTATCTTTGCCTACTGTAAATTAACTTTTAGTGATCTTATCTGAATTATATAATAAAGCATTGGAAGGCGAGTTTCTGAGTAAAGAAGAAGGATTATTTCTTTATAACCATGCACCAACTGCTGAATTAATGTTTGTAGGCCATGAAATGCGCATGCAGCGGAAGCCTGACAACATTGTTACCTGGATAATAGACAGGAATGCCAACACCACAAACGTATGCATTGCCAATTGCAAATTTTGCAACTTTTTTAGAAGGCCGGGCCACGATGAAGCCTATGTAACAACCATTGAACAGTACAAACAAAAAATAGATGAGATGTTTCGTCTGGGCGGAAATCAATTACTCTTGCAGGGCGGTCACCACCCTGATCTTGGATTAAGTTATTATGTAGAATTATTTAAGGAGTTAAAATCTATTTATCCCGAGCTAAAATTACACGCTCTGGGTCCGCCCGAAATAGCACACATCAGTAAACTTGACGGACTTACGCACACCGAAGTGCTGAGTTCATTAAAGGAAGCCGGATTAGACAGTCTGCCCGGGGCCGGAGCAGAAATATTAACCGACAGGGTACGAAGGCTGATATCGCGAGGTAAATGCGGCAGTGAAGAATGGTTAGAAGTAATGCGTGCTGCGCATAAGCTAGACTTAACCACTTCGGCCACCATGATGTTTGGCCACGTTGAAACAATAGAGGAACGTTTTGAGCACCTTATTAAAATACGAGAAGTTCAAAGTGAAAAGCCAAAAAATGCCAACGGCTTTTTGGCGTTTATTCCCTGGCCGTTTATGGATGAAGCCACCTTATTAACAAGGCTTCGGGGAATTAAGAATGAGGTGAACGGTGATGAATATGTTCGAATGATAGCATTGAGCAGAATGATGTTGCCCAACATAATTAATATACAGGCAAGCTGGCTTACCGTAGGCAAAAAAGTTGCCCAGGCCTGTTTATATGCCGGAGCCAACGATTTTGGCAGCATAATGATAGAAGAAAATGTAGTGAGTGCTGCCGGTGCCCCACATAGATTTACCTCGGCCGGAATTCAGGAGGCAATTGCAGAAGCAGGCTTTACACCACAGCTTAGAACACAGGAATACGAATTAAGGGAAATCCCGACCGGGATAGAGCAGCAGGAAATTTTATACTGACAAAGATTTGCTTCTTATTACCCCAACCTTGTAAAAACTAAAAACGTCTTATATTCGTGCAGTAAATCCCGATAAGGGTATATTATTTGTACAAAATCAAACTATGAGGAAAGTTTTACAATGGACATTATTTCTTATTCTTTTTTTTGTCATTGGAAGTTGTAGTGATGATGATGCTGCCAGTGGTTCCAACATGACTGTGCGTTTTGAAAACGTTGGAGATGTATTGTTGAGCGAGTCATCTGCTGAAGTTGTAGCCATCCCTGTAATGGTTCATGAACCACCGGTTGCACCAATTTATATCACTTATTCTGTTACGACAAACGCAAACGAAGAAATAGCGAAGTTTGTCTCACCTGAAAGAGGTCAGCTGACTATTCCGGCTGGAGAAACGAGAGGATTGATTTTAATTAAGGCCATTGACAACTCAACATTTAATAACCCTTCTAACACAATGACTTTGGAACTGACATCAGCCAGTACCGGATATAAAATAGGATATGATGTATTTGAGGGGTACACTAAGAAAACAATTACATTTCAAGACGATGACTGCCCGCCTTTTAGCAATGTAGCGGCTGATTTTATCGGTGAATATACAGCTAATGAAGCGGGATATTGCAACGGCTGTTATACTGTAACTGTTACTGCCGGATCAAATCCGAACGAATTTATTTTCGAAAATCTTTATGATGTTGGAGGAAAATCTACACTGACATTTGATGGTTCTGACCCGGATAACCCGAAAATCTTGTTTAAAGATGGAGAGTATTTGTATACAAGTAGCGCTAACGGAGATGGCTATATTTATAATCCATCAGCACTTGGGGGGGAGAATAAATCAACATTTAACACATGCTCCTATTATATGGATCTTTACTTCCATGTATGCTTTAGTGCGGGTTGTACAGGTGAAGCCCGTGTTCAGTTAACGAAACTGTAAAATCTATTACACAATATAAATTAATTATTAATACAATTTAATAAAGTCAATTATGAGGAGAATTATTTATTCTTTATTTACGCTAAGCTTTGTGCTTTTTAGTACAACAGTATTGGCACAGTCTCGAACAGTCACTGGTACTGTAACAGATGAATTGGGTGAACCTGTAATTGGTGCAACGGTAAGAGCAGAAGGAATTGCCGATGTTGCAACAATTACTGGAGTTGATGGCGAATTTGCGCTTGACGTGCCTGAAGGAGTTGAAAACTTAATTGTGAGCTTTGTAGGAATGGGTACGCGAACAGTACCAATTACAGGTGGCAATATCGCCGTTTCTTTGGCTGCTGAATCGGAGTTTCTTGATGAGGTAATTGTCATGGGTTACTATGAAGCCAAAAGAGAACAGCTAACAGGCTCTGCAGTACAAATTGGTTCAGGAGAACTTGAGCAACTTCCGGTATCTTCAGTTGATCAGGCCTTACAGGGTAAAGTTGCCGGTTTAACGTTTTCCAGCGAATCAGGAACACCCGGTGCCGTCGGGAATATCCGAATTCGGGGAATTAGTTCTATAAATGCAGGAAATGAACCGTTATTCGTTGTAGATGGTGTGCCTATTTCCAACTATAACTATGCAGGTACCGGGGCTACTTCTACTTTTTCAGGTTTGTCATCACTTAATACCAATGATATAGAAAGTGTTACAGTCTTGAAAGACGCATCAGCCATTGCCGCGTACGGCGCACGTGGAACCAATGGTGTAATTGTAATTACAACTAAAACAGGTGCCAAGGATGGAAAAACAAAATTTAATTTTTCTTCAGACTATGGCATTTCTAATGATGCTAACGATGGACCTTATGTTTTAACCGCGGCACAACAAGAAGAGTTACTCGGTGATGCAATCTTCAATACTTATGGGGCACAATATGGTTTCAGTAGAGGTGAAGCATTGGACTTTGGTCGTGCCAACCTTTACAATACCAATTCCGAAATATATAACTGGATTGATTCAGGACGACCGGATATCAATTGGTCAAAAGCAATTACCAATTATGATGCACCCAGGTATCAGGCTAATTTATCAGCATCAGGTGGGGGTGAAAAATTTGATTTCTATGGTACGTTAGGCTACAATAATCAAGATGCAACAGTAATTGGTGGAGGTTATAAAAGAGTAAATGGAGGCCTGCGCTTAGGATTTGATCTATCTGAGGCCTTCAGGTTTGAAACAAATAATACTGTCTCAAATGGTATTCAGGACGGATTATTGGAACAAAGCGCATATTTCGCATCTCCACGAGCTGCTAAGTTTTTTACTAGTCCTGCTATTCCTATATACAATGACGATGGAACATTGAACCAAAATGTATTTTTCAATCCGGTTTATATTGAAAAGCATAACATAAAAGACAATCAGTTGACAAGAATATTAACTAATAACCAGTTAATTTGGAGTACGCCAATTGAAAATCTGACTTTTGCAACCAGATATGCCTTTGATCATGCGGCAGCTGACTATAAGGAATACGGTAATAGAATTCATGGTGACGATGCTGATGTTGACGGGTCGGCATATCGGTCTTGGGATAAAATAACCGGACACACCTTTCAAAATAGTTTAGACTATTTTAACACTCTTGGCGAAAATCACAATTACTCCATAAAATTGTTACAAGAATATCAAAAGGAAGACCAGCATTTTCTAAGTGCTTATGCTGAAGGTTTTGCTGCAGATAACCTAACTAATTTAGATAATGCAGGATCACCTCAGAGCACTAATTCGTCCTTTTATGACTCATATAATGCGGCATATATGGCTATGGTTAATTATGATTTTAAGGACAAGTACATTCTTAATACCATGTATCGTAGGGAAGGAAACTCCCGTTTTGATAAGGAAACAAGATGGGGAGATTTTTGGTCTGTAGGTGCCGCATGGAATATTCATGAAGAAGGTTTCCTCACAACTGATGTTATTGATTTCTTAAAGCTAAGAGCATCAGTTGGACTTACAGGCAATGCGGGAATAGGCTTAAATACCTATCAATCTAAATTGGGATTAGATGCAGACTATGATGGAGGAGCTGCAATTTATCCCAGTACATTCGGCTCGGCAGGATTAGGGTGGGAAAAAGCGATGAACTATGAGGGAGGTGTTGATTTTGGTTTGTTTGACAGAGTTGAAGGAGCACTTTCATATTATCAAAGAAGAACTTTTGATATGCTTTTGAACGATCCACTTTCTAGAACTACTGGATTTGCCAGTCAACTGGTTAACATTGGTAAAATGAGAAACTCAGGAATTGAACTTGAATTGGATGTTGATGCAGTTAAAACGGATGACTTTCTTTTCTCAATTGGAGGTCATTTGGCAACCAACGAAAATGAGGTAACTTTTATGCCTTTGGATCCTTTGGGAGAGAAAAAGACCATAACCGGTAGATTCACTAAGGTTGAGGAAGGCCATACTGTTTATGAGTGGTTTATAAGAAAATTTGCAGGAGTTGACCCTGACACAGGAGTTAACACATGGTATATTAACGGAGTTGATGGTGAAACTACAACCGATTACAGCGCAGCTAAAAAGGCCTATCAAGGCGAAAGTGCACTTCCAACGTTAACTGCAGGAATAAATACCAACATTGAATATAAAGGATTTTCATTGCAGGCAAACGGTGCTTATGCCGGTGGTCATAAGGTTTATGAAAGCTGGACCAGGTATACTAATGGAACCGATTTATGGCCCATATGGTTTAACGGTGTAAGTGAGTTGATGGACAGATGGCAAAAACCCGGTGATATTACCAGAATATCCAAATTTGAATTCCGTACTAAACCTTGGAGAGATTTTGATAAGTATCTCTACGATGGAGATTACTTCAGATTGAAGAATGTAACGCTAGGTTATAACTTCCCAACAGATTTTCTTGGAAATGTGGGAATTAATGATGTTAAAATCTTTATACGCGGTACCAACATGTGGACTGTGGTAAAAGATGATAGAATGAAATATGACCCTGAAGTGGCTATTAATGGTTTCACAAGTTTAACAACCCCTCCCGTCAAGACTTTCTTAGGCGGCATTAACCTTAATTTCTAATGATTATGAAAAAGATAACTTATATATTTTCGGCCCTGGCTTTTTTAATGTTGCTGGTGGCTGGTTGTTCAACAGAGGATTTGGAGCCAACGTTGGCGCAAGAGAAAGTAGTAGAAGGCAGTATTACTTCCGATCAGGATATGTTTGGCGTATTGAAAGGTGCGCTCAATCGAATGACTGCTTCATCATATTACGGACGAAACTTCATTATAAATGACGAAGTGAGAACTGACAACTGTTTTGCAAATGGATCTTCAGGTAGATTTCAAACACTGGCATTTTTTGACTATAATGCTGGAAGCGATCCCGGTATTTGGGCTCAGGGCTATAGGGTAATTGCTGTTGCCAATATTTTGGCAGGTGTTGACACGGGATCTATCCAGGGGGATACCGGATATGCGGAGCATATTCAGGGACAAGCTCATTTCTTAAGAGCACTGGTTCATTTTGATTTGATGAAAAACTACGGACAGCAATACACTGGAGGAAACTTGGGAGTTCCAATAGTTACTCAGTTCAAAACCGGAGACTTGACACCTCCTAGAAATACCATTGATGAGGTTAAAGCATTCATTTACGATGAGCTTGCAACAGCATTCACTAAAATGAATGACAATTACAACATCAGCGAAGAATACCCTACAAAATATGCTGCCAAGGCTTTGGAATCAAGTGTTGCAATTTATTTTGGTGACTGGGGAAGAGCTAAAACAGCTGCAAAAGCTGTTATGGACTCAGGGCAATATTCCATTGTACCAGCGGCTGGCTATGTTGATTCATTTGCCAATGACAACGCGGTTAACTCAGTTTTTGAAATTGCGAACAGCGATATAGATAATGCGAACATTAATGGATTAGGATATATTTATAGAGGTCCTAACTACGGAGATATTGAAGTGATGGATGAAGTGGAGAATCTCTATGAGAGTGGAGATGTAAGAGCTGACATTTTAGGTTATGAAGGAACCATGTTAAGAAACATGGGTAAATATCCTTCTAGCTTAGGATATGACAATATTTCCATCATACGGTATGAAGAAGTAGTACTAAACTATGCCGAAGCATTGTTGGAAGATGGCGGAGGTGATGTGGCTGGCGCACTTAACATGTTAACTGCGAAAAGAGGAGCTTCAGCTTATACAGCACCTGTAACTAAAGACGATGTGCTTAATGAAAGACGCAAAGAGTTGATATTCGAAGGGTTTCGATATAATGACTTGATTCGAACCGGACATGACGTGCCTAAGAAAAGTATCGATAACATAGTAGAAATGATTCCGAATGGCGGAAATAAGACTATATTTCCGATTCCTACTGCGGAGCTTGATGCAAATTCGAATATGGTTCAAAACAATGGTTATTGATTAGAGTTTCATTAAGAATTAAATATAAACCCGCCACTGGCGGGTTTTTTTATAATAACATCCCAACCAGTTAATTCATTCTGGTCGTCATCTTATGTATCAGTGTTCAAAAAACACTTGGATTCTTAACATATTGTTAATATCATTGTAAAAATTTAATTACGTACTATGAGGAGATTACTTAGTATTATTCTAATGCTCGGTTTTGTAGCATTTGCTGCAACAAGCTGGGCGCAAAGTCGTGTAGTAACAGGTACTGTTACCGACGATAATGGAGACCCTGTAATCGGGGCTACTGTGAGAGCACAGGACACCGATATAGGGGTTATTTCTGGCATTGACGGTGGTTTTTCTATTAATGTACCGGATGGAGTTGACAACTTGGTTGTGAGTTTTGTGGGTATGGAAACTAAAACCCTCCCAATTACTGGAACCAATGTAACGGTAACACTGGTTGAAGATGCCTTGATGTTAGAAGGGGTTGTTGTAACCGCTACGGGAACTAGGAATGAAGACAGGTTGAACTATGACGTTCAAGCCATCGATGCGGAAAGCGTGAACCAAGCCCCTGTAACCGATATCTCTGATGCGCTTGCCGGAAAGGTATCAGGCATGCAGGTTTTGGGTAGTTCGGGAATAACATTTAACGAATCGGCCACAAGATTAAGAGGTATAAATGGTGGAATTGGTGGTGGATCGCCTATTTATGTTGTAGATGGAGTCATTGTTCCAAACCAAAACTCTATTGATCCTGCAACGGTTCAGTCTATTAGTGTTCTTAAGGGTGCAAATGCAACTGCACTCTATGGTGTTCGGGCAACTAACGGAGCAATAATAGTTACAACAAAACGAGGTTCTGAAAAAGGGAAGTTTAACATTTCCTCTTCAGCGTCTATTTCTGATGTTTCTACATACTTTGATTATCAAACTGAATATGGAGGTGGTTATGAGCAAAATTTTACACCCTTTAGCTATAATCCCCAAATTCATCCGGCTTCCTGGGCGGCCTTTGACGGACATTTAATGCCGGAATATTATGCCGATGAAAGCTGGGGCCCTCGGCTGGACGGAACAATGGTGCGCCATTGGGAAAGCTGGATTCCGAATAGTCCTACCTTTGGTCAATTAAGACCTTGGTCTGGTAGTCAAACTCCAAGAAACTTTTTTGATGTAGCTCCAACATTTGACAATACGGTTAGCTTTAGTAAGGGTGGTGATGATTACAATGTATTAGTTTCTTATCGTAATAACACCAGAAATGGATTATTGCCTAACACCAGCCAAGATCGAAACTACATAACCCTTAACACCGAGTTTGATGTGAAATCAAATCTTAAACTAAGTGCATCGGGAAGATATAATACGGTAAATACACACAATGATCCGGCAGAGGGTTACGGTAATATAGGTAGCAACTTATCGCAATGGTGGCAAATGCAGTTGAATTTTGATCGGTTAAGAGAGTTGGCCTTTAATCCAGACGGAACCACGAACTCTTGGAATATTAATGGACCTACAGACACTCAGCCGTTGTACTGGGATAATCCATACTTCTCGAGTGATAAACTTGATAATAACCAGAAAAACAATAGAGTAATTGGTCGATTGGCATTAGATTTTGAACCGGTGGAAAACTTGGTTATAACACCTAGTGTAAGCTTATACCATAATGAGTATAAATCTTCAAGTATTACCCCAACAGGCGGATTAAACCAAGACAGTTTTGGAACTAGTAGTTCACAATCTGATGAACTAACCTATCAACTGAAGGGTAGCTATTTTCATGAATTTTCTCCCAAAGTAGATTTGGAAGTAACAGCTGTCGGTGAACTTTATGATCTAAAGTATTCCCGTATAAGTCAGTCAACCACTGGTGGTTTAACCATTCCCGGCTTCTATGCAATTACAGGTGAAACAGATGCTAATGTAGGCCAAGGTTACGATCGGAAAAGAGTCGAGTCTATGTATGGATTCGTAAACTTAGGTTTGTTTGGTCACTTAGTATTCCTGGAAGGAGCTATACGTTCTGACTGGACAAGTACATTGTCAAATGAAAACAATCCAATTATCACCCCTAGTGGAGGAATATCATTCTTGTTTGGGGACCTTATCGAAAGCAACATCCTAAGTCATGGAAAACTGAGATATAGCTACGCTGACAGACTTCAGGATATAGGAACATTTTTAACAAGCCAGAATTACACAATTGGAACACCGTATGGAGCTCAGGCAACTTTATTTGTGCCAGGTACCTTAAATAACCCCGATTTAGTTGGTGCAACTATACCAAGCCATGAAGCTGGAATAAGTCTTGGATTTTTTAATAATAGATTAAACATTGATGCTTCCTACTTCAATTATTTGAATAAAGATTTCGTTTTCCAACTTGACGCTCCGGCAACCAGCGGATATGGTAGCTTTGCTACAAATGCTGGTGAGATTGAAACTACAGGCTATGAGATAGCCGTTAGCGGACAACCAATAAAGAGTGATGATTGGAATTTGGAATTAAACGCCAACATAGGTCATGCAAGTTCTGTTGTAAATGAACTAACCGAAGGTATCAATAACTTCAGGTTCGCAAGTTTCGCTTTTAGAGGAACTCCTCCGCTTTCAGTCAGTGCAAGGAAAGGAGAGAAGTGGGGAGCTATATATGGAAGAAAAAGAACTTTTGATGATCAGGGCCGACCCTACCTCACAACTTCAGGAGCTTGGGTAATGGAAAATGAAGGATATTTGGGTAGTGCAATTCCAGATCTAATAGGTGGTTTAAGTGGGAATCTTAATTGGAAAAACTTTGATTTCTTCTTCTCGTCAGATTTCAGGTTTGGAGGTCAGTTTTTCTCTATTTCAAAGATGTTTAACAGTTATTCAGGCCTAGGCTCTAATACAGTGGGTAATAATCAACTTGGCAATCCATTAAGAGACCCTGTATTAAATGCAAGCGGAAGCGCGGTTGCAGTTGTTGCTGCAGATCAAGCTCATCCGGATTCAGGTGGTGTTTTGATGACAGGAGTTGATCCTAACTCTGGACAGGAGGTTGCCTACTACAGAGATGCAGTATCATACTTTGGCAGCTATTTCAGAAGTTTTTGGGTCAATGATAGGTGGACCTACGATGCCGATTATTTAAAATTGAGAACGCTAAGACTTAACTACACTTTCCCACAAACCTTCTTTGATAAAGCTAAATTAGGAATGTCAAATGCTTCGATCGGATTATATGCAGACAATGTTAGCTTATTATGGTCAAAAGCTGGTGGAGACATTGACCCATCCGAAATTGAAAATTATAATTCGGGCGGATACAACATAAGTTGGTTAGATGGAGGCCAATTCCCATCGGCACGAACTATGGGTATTAATCTTAAAATGGGATTTTAAAAAGTAAATTATGAAAATCAAAATATTAATAGCCTTTATTTGCACAAGCCTGGCATGGGGTTGTACAGATGATTTAGCAAGCCTTAATGTACCTACTAATCAACCATCAAATTCAAGAACTGATTTGATGATGGCAGGAGCATTGAGAACAGCGGTTGGAAACAACTTGCAGCATCGTGATCCAATTTTCTATGTTCAGCATTTGGCTGAAACACAATACACATCAACTTCTACCTATTCAAATGAACAGTTTAATTATGGAGGATTATATACAACTCCTCTTAATAACTTAAAAACTATTATTGATTTGAATACTAATGATCCAACAAACCCGGATGTTTTAGCTGGCGGAAGTAATGCCATTCAAATTGCGGCGGCAAAAACTGTTTGGAGTTGGCTATTTTGGAAAATGACGGACAGATGGGGACCATTACCTTATTCTGAGGCCCTGCAAGGGAAGGACAATCCTAGACCAGCCTTTGATGATCCAAAATCGATTTATACAGATTTGTTTGGTAAATTGAAAGATGCGAACACAGCTTTTAACGGTGGAGGGTCACTTAACGGAGATATTATGTTAGGTGGTGATTTAGACTCATGGAAAATATGGGCAAATACCACCAGACTACTAATGGCTCTTAGGATGGCTGATGTAGATGATGCATTGGCAAAAAGTGAATTTTTAAGTGCGATGAATGATGGAGTTATTTCCTCAAATTCGGAAAACATTAAGTATAAATACCTTAATAATCCTGGAAACTATAATTTTTGGTATAATAACCGCTATATTTTGGCGAGAAGGGATTATGCTGTAAGCGACGTTTTGGTAGATGAGTTAAAGGATTTAAACGATCCGCGACTGGGAGCATATGCGGACTTAGCACTAAATAGTCAAACATATGTTGGTATGCCTTTTGGTTTAAGCGAGGCAAACGCAGGCGCAATATCTAATAATGATATTAGCTTTATGAACCAAGGGGATATTCAAAATGTTCCGGATTTAGAAGTTCCCCTGGCTACGTATTCAACCGTTTTATTCGCTATGGCAGAAGCTGTTGAGAGAGGCTGGATGGCAGGTAATGCAGAAACATACTACAATGATGCTATTAAAGCTTCAATGGAAGATTGGGGCGTTTATGATGCGACAGATTTTGCAACATATATTGCTGATGCAAACGTAGCATACGATTCGGCCAATTGGAAAAAGTCTATTGGTGAACAAAAATGGATTGCCCTATTCCTTGACGGATATGAAGCCTGGGCAGAGTGGAGAAGATTGGATTATCCGGTTTTAACACCAGCCGTAGCAGCAGCCAACGCAAGTGGTGAAATACCGGTACGCCAGGCTTATCCATCAGATGCAAGTTTGCTTAACAAAGAAAACTATGATGCAGGGGTAGTTTTGCTTGGTGGTCCTGACGGTTTAGATACTAAACTGTGGTGGGATAAGTATTAATAAAAGGTAACGTTGTAATAGCCTATGAGGTCTTTCACAATAGTGAAAGACCTCTTTTTATTTGTAAGTATATGTAACAATATGCGACAATTAAATAACAGCTTAAGTAAAGATTAAATTATACCGGCAATGTTAAGAACATTTGTATTTCTGATGAACTGTGCTATTTGCCTAACTTCATGTAGTGTAGGAGATGGTGGTAACTCCGAACCAGTTGATACAACATCGCAATGGTCAATTCCCAGATCACAGGTGGTAGATGGTGGGCCCGGCAAAGATGGCATCCCTTCAATAGATAACCCCGAATTTAGCCCAACATCTGAAATCACTTTTATGAATGACGTTGGTTTGGTAACAGCAGTTCAGGTGGGAGATAAAATAAAGGCGTATCCTCACATAATTCTTGACTATCATGAAATTGTTAATGATCAAATCGAAACTTTAGGCGAGACAATATATTATGCCGTAACCTTTTGTCCGTTAACCGGAACTTCAAGGGTATGGAATCGGAAAATAGCCGGAAGTATTACCTCTTTTGGAGTTTCGGGCTTACTATATAACTCGAATCTATTACCATATGACCGAGAAACAAATTCAGTTTGGTCGCAAATATTAGGTTTTGGAGTTTCGGACAAAAGGCGCGATGTGGAGGCAAATATTATAGATTCCAGAGAAATGCCCTGGAAACTTTGGAAAGAATTATATCCAGCATCAAAAGTATTAAACCTGGAAACAGGCTACACGCGCCCTTATGGTATTGATCCATATGGAAATTACAAATCGCATAATTCACTCTTGTTTCCTGTATTTGAAACGGATAATAGATTCCATCTTAAAGAAAGAGGTCTAGGGGTTTTAGCGCAAGAAAGGGTTAAAATTTATCGGTTTCAGTATTTCCAAACTTCTGGTATGAGGAAAATTCAATTATTTAACGAACAGTTTGGGGGCGAGAAATTTGTTGTTGTTGGTAGTGATGAGTACAATTTTTTAGCGAGTTTTAAAAGAACACTTAATGGAGAAGAGCTTATTTTTCAGCAACCACTCGCAGAGCTGCCAGTAATAATGGAAGATCAATTCGGAACCGGATATAACATTTTTGGAAATGCTATAGATGGACCAGGAGAAGGAAATCGATTAGAACCTATGCCATCTTTTATGGGCTTTTGGTTTATATGGACACCTTTTTTTAAAAATGCAATTGCTTTTACGCCATAATAATTCCCAGTTTGTCCAACTAAATCGTAAAATTTTAACGACCGTACCTTACCTTTGCCGCTCAAATTTAAAGGCAGCAGAAAATTGTATCTGAAACAACCGAAAATATTGATGGGTAAAGCGTTTGGCCTTGTATTCTTTGTGCTGTTTTCTCTTACAAATTTTTCCTTCGGAGGACCGGATAATAAACCCGCAGAACATGCCAACGCAAAGCATGGTGGTGAAGATTTCGATCCCGGAGCAACAGCCTTTCATCATATTGCAGATGCCAATGTGTACAGTATAGGCCCACTTCAAATTCCTTTGCCGGCTATTCTTTACGCCAAAGATGAGGGAAGATGGGATGTGTTCATGTCTTCCAAATTTGACTTTGACAGAGCAGGCCACGGAGACGGACATAAGTCTTATAATGGCTACGTGCTTAAAGGCGGTGCAATTAAACGACTTGCTAAACCCGGAGAATTTGCCAAGGGTGCTTTTGAAGTGGATGGTTTTACCAGTAAGGAAGTAGAACACCATGGCAAAAAACACATGGCAGATCATGTGATCATTGAAGGCCAGGAACTGGAGCTAAAAGATAGTAGTAAGGCAGATGGCGGCTTATTTGGTGGCGGAATAACCAACTTTTTCGACTTTTCGATAACAAAGAACGTAGTGGCCATGATTTTGGTGATGGTTTTCTTATCGTGGCTTTTTTTGAGCGTAGCTCAGGCTTATAAAAATAGAAAAAACCAGGCACCCAAAGGTTTACAGAACTTCATGGAACCGATCTTTATTTTCATTCAGGACGAAGTGGCCAAACCATTTCTGGGTAAAAAATGGGAGAAATATCTTCCTTTTCTGTTGAGTTTATTCTTCTTTATTCTGGGACTTAACCTTTTCGGGCAAATTCCGTTTTTCGGGAATGCCAATGTAACCGGTGCCCTTTCTGTTACCATGGTACTTGCTTTGTTTACATTTTTGGTTACCAACTTGAGCGGTAATGCCCACTATTGGAAACATGTATTCTGGATGCCGGGTACACCTGCATGGATTAAAATTATTTTAACACCGGTAGAAATACTTGGTGTATTGATCAAACCATTAACGCTTATGCTTCGATTGTTTGCTAACATTACGGCAGGCCACATGGTATTAGTGATTTTTGTGGGTTTGATCTTTGTTTTTGGAAAATCTGGTCAAAGCGTTGGCGGTTCGCTGGGAACCGCGGTAGGCTCTATGTTCTTAACCATGTTTATGATGGCAATAGAATTAATTGTAGCCTTTATTCAAGCTTTTGTATTTACAATATTAAGTGCATCTTATATAGGTGCAGCAATTGAAGAACATCATTAATAAATTAAATAAAAACGAAAAAAATGGTAGGAACTTTAGCAGCATTAGGCATGGGATTAGCCGTAATTGGTGCAGGTATTGGAATTGGTAATATTGGCGCAAAAGCCATGGAATCTATTGCCAGACAACCGGAAGCTACAAACGATATTAGATCAAACATGATCTTGATGGCCGCTCTTATTGAGGGGGCAGCCCTTATCGCTATTGTAATGTCTTTCTTGGTAAACAACAACCCTGCATAAGAATTATTAGGCGCAGGTCTATAAATAACTGAGATAATGATTCATAATTTTATCATCTTGGCTGCAGATTTCAGTCCTATTAAACCTGATTTTGGTTTAATAGTCTGGACAACACTCTTTTTTGGACTTTTCTGGTGGTTGATTGGGAAGAATGCCTTCAGGCCCATTGCAACCGCATTAAAAGAACGTTCAAATTCTATTGACGAAGCGTTGCGTTCTGCGGAAAAAGCAAGGGAAGAAATGGCACAGCTAAAATCAGAGAATGATCTGATTTTACGAGAAGCCCGCGAAGAACGAAGCAAGATCATTAAAGAAGCGAACGAGGTAAAATCAAAGATCATTGCCGAGGCCAGAGAAGAAGCCAAAGAGGAAGCTTCACGTATGATCGAAGATGCAAAGCATGAAATTACCAGTCAGAAAAATGCAGCACTGCACGAGGTTAAATCTGAAGTAGGCAACATTGCTATTGAAATTGCTGAGCAAGTGCTAAAGCGCGAACTCAATGAAAAACAAGAGCAGGAGAAATTGGTTGAATCATTGGTCGGCGATATAAAGTTTTCGTCTAATTAATTTTGGAAATCACAAAACTCAAATGACAAATAGCAAACAAATCTCAAAGTACCAATCTTTAAATTCTAAAACCTATGATTTGGAGGAGAGGACTTACGAATTCGCAAGGGATGTTAGACTGTTTGTCAAAACACTTAGCTCTACTATTTCAAACACAGAAGATGCTAAGCAACTTACAAGGTCCTCGGGCTCGGTAGCCGCTAATTATATTGAAGCAAATGAGGCTCTTGGAAAGAAAGATTTTTTGATGAAGGTGAGAACAAGTCGGAGAGAAGCAAAAGAAAGCAGACTTTGGCTACGGCTGATCAATTCTACAAACGATCTTCCGAATTCTGAAACGGCTGAATTGCTGATACAGGAGTCCGTTGAATTGAAGAAGATACTTTCATCAATTATTGAAAAATCTAAATAATGATGATTGAAATTTTGAATTTGGAACTTATTTGGGATTTGTATTTTGACATTTGTAATTTGAAACGAAGTGCCAGTTAGTGATGTTTGGAAATTTGAAAATTGGAGTTTATTTGAGATTTGCATTTTGTCATTTGTAATTTAAACAAAGATGCCCACCAGTAGAGCTGCAGACAGATACGGAAAAGCATTGTTGGATTTGGCAATAGAACGTCAGGAGACTGAGAAAGTCCTGGAAGACGTACACTATGTTAATGATGTAATTGAAAGCAGCCGTGAATTGCAGCTTATGTTGCAAAGTCCGATAATCAGACATGATAAAAAAGCCGCCATTTTCGACAGGCTATTTAAGCATAAAATAGGAGAAACAACCTATGGTTTTCTTGCTCTTATCCTTAAAAAGAAAAGAGAAAAGGTGATAGACCAAATGTTGGATTTCTTTATTCACCGGCACAATGCACTTCAGGGTATTACTGAAATAGAGGTAACTACTGCTGTTCCGATTGATGACAGATTAAACGCAGAAATAGTGGCGAAGCTAAAGGCAATGGGACTGAATAAAGTAGCAGCGGCGAATAAGATCGATCCGGCTATAATGGGTGGTTTTATCATTGAATTTGATAACAATATTATTGATGCCAGTATAAAGAGCAAGTTGGCAAACATTGGAAAGAATTTTCTAAGCAAAACATTTATATCTAACTAATTATGGTTGATGTTAAACCCGATGAAATATCGGCGATATTAAGAGAACAATTAGCAAATGCTTCTTCGGCTGAAGAACTCCAGGAAATAGGAACTGTACTTCAGGTTGGTGATGGTATTGCCCGTGTATATGGCTTAAATCAGGTGCAATCGGGAGAACTGGTTGAGTTTGATAGTGGTCTGCGAGCCGTAGCCCTTAATCTGGAAGAAGACAACGTAGGTGTGGTTCTCATGGGATTGTCTGAAGAAATAAAAGAAGGTGACAAGGTTAAACGTACCGGAAAAATCGCATCTATTAGTGTGGGTGAAGGTATGCTTGGCAGAGTGGTTGATCCACTCGGACAACCCATTGATGGTAAAGGACCAATTACCGGTGAGTTGTACGATATGCCGTTAGAGCGTAAGGCACCGGGAGTTATCTTCCGCCAGCCGGTTAGTGAACCTTTGCAAACAGGCATTAAGGCTATTGACTCTATGATCCCTATTGGCCGCGGACAGCGTGAATTGGTTATTGGCGACAGGCAGACAGGCAAAACATCGGTTTGTGTTGATACTATTATAAACCAAAAAGAATTTTACGACCGCGGTGAACCCGTTTACTGTATTTATGTGGCTATTGGCCAAAAGGGTTCAACTGTAGCGCAAGTGGCCAAAACACTTGAAAAGTATGGTGCTATGGACTATACAACCATTGTTACGGCAACGGCTTCCGATCCTGCACCACTTCAGTTTTACGCTCCATTTGCCGGCTGTGCTATCGGGGAGTACTTCCGCGATACAGGCCGTCCGGCACTCATTATTTACGACGATCTCTCTAAACAGGCTGTAGCCTATAGAGAGGTTTCGCTCCTGCTTCGTCGCCCGCCGGGACGTGAAGCTTACCCGGGAGATGTATTCTACCTTCACTCAAGATTGTTGGAAAGGGCGGCTAAGGTGATAGATAATGATGACATTGCCAGGAATATGAACGACCTGCCCGAAGCTTTAAAAGACAAGGTGAAAGGAGGCGGTTCTTTAACAGCCCTTCCTATTATTGAAACGCAGGCAGGTGATGTTTCGGCATATATCCCTACAAATGTAATTTCAATTACCGACGGACAAATATTCTTAGAGAGTAACCTTTTCAATTCGGGCGTGCGACCGGCCATTAACGTAGGTATTTCTGTATCGCGTGTAGGTGGTAGTGCGCAAATCAAGTCAATGAAAAAAGTAGCAGGTACGTTAAAGCTCGATCAGGCGCAGTTTAGAGAGTTAGAGGCTTTCTCCAAATTCGGTTCAGATTTAGATGCCGCCACTACAGCCGTACTGGATAAAGGACGTAGAAACGTTGAAATTCTTAAGCAAGGCGAACATACTCCACAACGTGTAGAAGACCAGGTGGCTATTATTTATCTCGGCACTAAAGGATCTATCCGTGAGGTTCCGGTAGAACGCGTGCGTGAGTTTGAAGAAACGTATTTAAGACACATGAGAGCGCATCATGAAGATATACTTAATGAATTGAAACAAGGAAAATTAACAGACGAGGCCAAAGCAACAATGGACAAGGTTTGTGAGGAAATAATAAGCCATTTCTAAAAAGACTATTGACCACTGACCACTGACTATTGACTATTGACCATTGACCACTGACTATTGACCATTGACCACTGACTATTGACCATTAACTATTAACTAAAACCAAATGGCAGGCGGCTTAAAAGAGGTAAGAGAACGGATCAGTTCCGTAATGTCAACACAGCAGATCACATCTGCCATGAAAATGGTAAGTGCAGCCAAGTTGAAAAAAGCATCTGATGCCATAAGTGAAATGCGTCCATACTCGTTAAAACTTAATGAGATGCTCTCCCACCTTATGGAAGGGCTAAAAGGCGATGAAAGTTTGGCCAGTTTGAGCTTTGCTGCAGAGCGTCCGGCAGAAAAAGTACTTATCTGCTTAATTACATCTGATCGCGGACTTTGCGGAGCGTTTAACGCCAACCTTATTAAAAAAGTTAGAGAACTTACAGAAGGAAAATATGCTTCGAGCGCGCAAGCCGGAAAGTTGCATATTCTTACAGTAGGTAAGCGTGGAAATGACGCCTTCAAAAATTCTGAGTTTGAAGTGAACAATGAATTCGGACATCTTTTTCATGAGCTGAATTTTGAAAATAGTTCAAACGCATCGGAGTATATGATGGAAAAATTCCTGGACGGAACTTACGATGCAATAGAAATTGTATATGCCAGATTTAAAAATGCAGCCGTACAATACATCGAGTCTGAAAAGTTTTTACCGGTTAAACTAAGTGCCGGGGAAACCGAGTCAAAGATAAAGGCGGATTACATTTTTGAACCGGAGAAAGGCGCATTGGTGCGTGAACTGGTACCGAAGATTTTAAAAACCCAATTTTACAGATATTTGTTGGATAATAACGCCAGTGAACATGGAGCGAGAATGATGGCCATGGAACAGGCTACAGAAAATGCCAATGAATTGCTGAAGGAATTAAGGTTGAGTTACAATAGGGCACGTCAGGCAGCTATAACCACAGAAATTTCTGAAATAGTTGGCGGGGCTGCCGCTCTGGGAGGTTAGGCACCTTTTTTGTATTGTGCCTTGCAGTTATGCGGATCTAATTTCGCTTCAGTACAGATATATACTATGGAAAAGAAAGTCAGAAAACGTAAAAGAGTAATTAAAAAGCCAACGACCGATTTTTCAGGTACCAGACTTAATAAATACTTGGCTAATGCCGGAGTAAGCTCCCGGCGTAAAGCTGATGAGTTAATAGCAGCCGGAAAAATAACCGTGAACGGAAAAGTAATTACCGAAATGGGCTTTCGAGTACTAAAGAACGACAAGGTCGAATTCGATGGTAAAGAAATAAAACCGCAAAAGCGTTATTATATTTTACTGAATAAACCAAAAGATTTTATTACCACAACCAAGGATGAAAAAGATCGAAAAACTGTAATGGATCTTGTAAAAAAAGCATGTGAAGGAGAGCGTATCTATCCGGTAGGAAGGCTTGACCGTAATACAACGGGCTTGCTTCTCATTACCAATGATGGTGAATTAGCACACAAGCTTACACATCCAAGCAAAAAGGTGAAGAAAATATATCAGGCGAAGTTGAACAAACCCTTAACTAAAGCGCATTTTACAGAAATTCATAGAGGCATTGAGCTGGAAGACGGCTTTATTAAAGTAGATAGATTGGCCTGGCCCGATCAGAAAGAAAAAGATGTGGTGGGTATTGAATTACATAGTGGTAAAAACAGAATTGTACGGCGAATTTTTGAATCACTCGGTTATAAAGTGCTTAAGCTCGATAGAGTGGTGTTTGGCAGCTTAACCAAAAAAGACCTACCCCGGGGAAAGTGGCGTCACTTGGACGATAAAGAGATCATTCGGCTAAAGCATCTCAACTAATCTATAACCAAACCTGACAGGTTGTACCATAATCCCCAACATCAATAAAGCTCAAAACGAATTTTTATTCAACAATAGCTTAATGCTCCAATTTTAAACCTTTAGCCAAACCTGACAGGTTGTACCATAATCCCCAACATCAATAAAGCTCAAAATGAATTTTTATTCAACAACAGCTTAATGCTCCAATTTTAAACCTATAACCAAACCTGACAGGTTGTACCTTAATCCCCCAACATCAATAAAGCTCAAAATGAATTTTTATTCGACAATAGCTTAATGCTCCAATTTTAAACCTATAACCAAACCTGACAGGTTGTACCATAATCCCCAACATCAATAAAGCTCAAAAAGAATTTTTATTCAACAATAGCTTAACGCTCCAATTTTAAACCTGTCAGGTTTTTAATAAGTTTGTTTCATGAAATTTGCCACCAAAGCCATCCATGCCGGAGTTAAACCCGATCCGTCCACCGGAGCTATAATGACTCCCATTTTCCAGACTTCAACCTATGTTCAGGCTGCCCCGGGAGATCATAAAGGATATGAATACTCACGAACACACAATCCAACCAGAGATGCTTTGCAAAAGGCCGTTGCAGAACTTGAGAACGGTAAACACGGCCTTGCCTTCGCCAGTGGTATGGCAGCAACAGATGCATTGTTAAAACTGCTTAAACCGGGCGATGAAGTGATCTCAACAAACGATCTGTATGGCGGCTCTTTCAGGCTGTTTACCAAAGTGTATGAAAAGTACGGAATCAAGTTCCACTTTGTAGATATGACCGATTTGAGCCGAATTGAAGCAGCCGTAAATGATAATACCAGATTGCTCTGGATTGAAACACCTACCAATCCTACCTTAAAGATCATTGATATAAAAGGAGCGACAGAATTGGTGAAAGGCAAGGACATACTGGTGGCAGTAGATAATACTTTTGCCTCACCATACCTTCAGCAACCGCTTACACTTGGAGCTGATATAATCATGCATTCAGTTACAAAGTACCTGGGCGGACATTCAGATGTGGTTATGGGTGCATTAGTTGTTAATGATGATAAACTGGCCGAAGACCTTGCATTTCTGCAAAATAGCGCCGGAGCGGTTCCGGGTCCTCAGGATTGCTTTTTAGTGTTACGAGGTTTGAAAACATTGCATTTACGCATGCAAAGACATAGCGAAAATGGGGCAAAAATTGCATACTTCTTAAGAAATCATAGTGCAGTAAGCAAAGTCCTTTGGCCGGGTTTTGAAGATGCTCAGGGTCATGCCGTAGCCAAAGCCCAAATGCGCGATTTTGGAGGTATGCTTTCTTTTTCATTGAAAAATGATAGTGTGGAGGCTGCTAATAAGGTTCTTTCGGCAACACAATTATTTTCTTTGGCAGAATCGCTGGGCGGTGTAGAGTCTTTAATAGGCCACCCGGCAAGTATGACACATGCCAGCATACCGCGCGAAGAACGAATTAAAAGCGGCGTAACCGATTCTTTGATAAGGTTAAGTGTCGGAATTGAAGATGCAGAGGATTTGATTGAGGATTTAAGATCTGCACTCTCAAAGGTGTAGGTCGGCAAGTAGAATTTACCGAACTTTGCGCATTACAACATGGCATACTTAGTAAGCCATAGTTACTACTATACACATGCTTTACGAAAACATAATAGAAACCATAGGTAACACACCATTGGTTAGATTAAGACATACGGTTAAAAATGTTCCAGCTAAGGTATATGCCAAGGTTGACAGCTTTAACCCCGGTCACAGTATTAAAGACAGAATGGCTCTTAAAATGGTTGAAGATGCCGAAAAGAAAGGCATACTCAAACCTGGTGGAACCATCATTGAAGGAACAAGCGGAAATACCGGAATGGGCCTCGCCCTTGTTGGAATAGCTAAAGGCTATAAATGCATTTTTACTACAACGGACAAGCAGAGTAAGGAAAAGGTCGATATGCTGCAAGCAGTGGGTGCGAGGGTTATTGTTTGCCCAACAAACGTGGCTCCGGACGATCCCCGAAGTTATTACTCGGTAGCAGCTCAGCTGGCTAAGGATACACCCAATAGCTTTTATGCCAATCAATATTTCAATTTAAGCAACCAGCAGGCACACTATGAAACTACCGGCCCTGAAATTTGGCGCGATACCGATGGAAAAGTAAGTCATCTTGTAGTGGGTGTAGGAACCGGCGGTACTATCAGCGGTGCCGGTAAATACTTGAAAGAACAAAATCCGGACATTAAGATATGGGGCATTGACACCTACGGATCGGCCTTAAAGAAATTTCATGAAACCGGGGAGTTTGATGAAGAAGAAGTATATAGCTACATCACAGAAGGTATTGGCGAAGATATCATTCCGGATAATATAGACTTTTCTGTTATTGATTATATGGAAAAAGTAACCGATAAGGACGGGGCAATAATGGCTCGTAGAATTACTAAAGAAGAAGGCATTTTTGTGGGGTATTCTGCAGGTTCGGCCGTACAGGGTATTGTGCAATTGGGTAACAGGTTAACAGAGAAAGACCTTGTTGTCGTTGTATTTCACGATCATGGCTCACGGTACGTTGGAAAACTGTATAATGAAGATTGGATGAAGGAACAAGGCTGGATATAATTGCTTTGGTTTTAAGGTTTATTTCTGTATCTTAGAACTGTGCTGAAAGTGTTCTTTTTATAAACCACAATATGGTTTTAGATTTCTAAATCAATATAAGGTTTGGTCCTGGCTGTGCTGCCGGGACTTTTTTTTGGTATAACACCAAAAACAGTGCTATCCTTAAAATACAGATCTTATTAGATTGTAGGGGAATTTATGCTCTACATCAGCCTGGTTGTACCGGCTGAAATCAATAATTTCTAAGCGGCATTTTGCCACTCCCGGCTTAACAAGACCAACGGCCCTGGCTGCAGCATAGGAAAGATCAATATCACGGCCTTTCACAAATGGTCCACGATCATTTATACGCACTACAACCGATTTGCTTGTCTTTAGATTGGTTACTTTAACATAGGTATTAAAGGGAAGTGTTTTGTGGGCGGCAGTAAACTCATTCTTGTTATACCTTTCTCCATTGGCAGTTTGAAGCCCGTGCAGCGAGTTATGATAATAACTGGCTTTCCCAGACCAAACAGTGCCAATTTCGTTGTTTGTTGTAAACGCCGAAAAAAGAAAAAATAGCCCTATGTAAAACACCTTTTTCAAAATGGAGCGCAAAGGTACGCTTTGTTGAACATTTTTTGCACTCTTTGGTTCAAATAATTGGAGGGTTGTTACCCCTTACTAGTTTTTAAAATCGGCAGCTGTGGCAAGCGTTTTAGCAATTTGCTCTGCGGTTAAAGCAGTACTTAGGTACCAGCATTGAAACGGATCATCCGGTATGTAAATGCCGTGTTCCAGCATGTGGTCGTAGAAGGCTTGGTATTTTGCACTTTCGGCATTAACAGCCGATTGATGATCCGTTACACGATCAGAAGAAAAATGTACACTTAACATAGATGCTGTACGGTTAATAGTAAAGGCATGACCGTTTTCCCTTAGTGCCTTGCGAAGCCCTAATTCCAACTTTTTACCCATTGCATTTAACTGTTGGAATACTTCCCTGTGTTTGGTAAGGTATTTTACCACAGCATAGCTACATGCAATAGCTAAGGCATTGTTAGCCGATCTTTTTGGCAGAAAGTACTCTGCTTGTTCAAGCACCTTCATTATTTTTTTGATGCCACCTAATGCACCAAACGGAATTCCGCCGCCAATTACCTTTCCGAATATCACCAGATCGGCATCAACATCAAACCGTTCCTGTGCACCTCCCAGGGCAATCCTGAATCCGGTTGTGCATTCATCCAATATAAATACCACTTCATTCAAATAACAAAGTCGGCGCAACTCTCTTAAAAACTGGGGTTCGGGAGGAATACACCCCATTTGCGAAGCAACCGGTTCAACAATTAATGCGGCAATTTTACCGTGATGTTCTTTTGTCAATTCCCATACACTTTCAATATCATTGAATGTTGCAAACAAAATATTTGAAGCGGCATTTCCAGGAATACCCGTACCGGTAGCACTTGCATAACCATGATCACAACCTTCAAATACAATGATCTTATCTCTGCCGGTATAAGCACGTGCTAACCGCAGGGCTATAGACCTGGCTTCGTCAACGCTGGGCATAAAATCAATTTTTTCAATATTGGCCACATAGTGATTGAATAGTTGGTATATTTTATCTACTGTACCCTGATCGGTGCAAAGACCATTCTCTGTTATATGTTGAACGGCAAAAGTCAGTTCCGGGTGAGCGTGTCCCAACAGAATAGCTCCATTACCATTTACATAGTCTATATATTTCCGTCCCTTAGAGTCGGTTAGCGTAGAACCTGCGGCATCGACGAAGGCCACCTTCTTCTTTTTCTTTACCAAAACACGGACTTATAAGGATATCTTATTTCGTATTGTTCGCCAACCATCAGCTTCAACTTCTCCCTGAACTGATCAATATTCTCTTTTTTTGTGGCCGAAATAAAAATGGCATTTCCGTCTAATCTCTTAGTCCAACTGGCTTTAAATTCATTTAAGAGATCTTGCTTCACATCATCTTTAAGCCATTGATCGAAGTACTTATCGCGATAAGCATCCATTTTATTGAAAACAGTAAGTGTAGGTTTGTCAGTAACGCCAAGGCTGGTGAGCGTTTCATTAACTACATTCATCTGATCTTCAAATTGCGGATGACTGGCATCCACTACATGAATGATAATATCTGACTCCAGTGATTCGGCCAAAGTAGATTTAAAACTCTCAACCAAATGATGCGGAAGTTTTCTAATAAAACCAACCGTATCACTAAGTAAAAAAGGCATACGGTCTAATACAATCTTCCTAACCGTAGTATCAAGCGTGGCAAACAGCTTGTTTTTTGCCAGTATATCAGCTTTGGCCAGTCTGTTCAAAATGGTGCTTTTGCCCACATTTGTATAGCCAACAAGGGCCACACGTATCATTTCACCACGGTTTTTGCGCTGCTGTACATTTTGCTTGTCAATTTTTTCAAGCTGCACTTTGAGTTTGGCTATTTTTTGTCCGGCTATTCTACGGTCGGTTTCAATTTCCTTCTCACCTGCACCCCGCATTCCAATGCCGCCTTTTACCCGGTCAAGGTGAGTCCACATGCCGCGTAAGCGAGGCAGTAAATATTGTGTTTGAGCTAGCTCTACCTGTGTTTTAGCCTGAAGAGTTTTGGCATGTTGAGCAAAAATATCCAGAATGAGCATACTACGGTTGAGTACCTTTACCTTTAGTTCCTTTTCAATATTTCGTTGTTGTGATGGGGAAATGTCGTCATCGAAAATGACCATATCAACATCTTTTAACTCCACAAAGGTTTTAACCTCTTCTAACTTCCCTTTGCCAATAAACGTGCTTTTATTAGGGTGAGGTAGTTTTTGGGTAAACCTTTTAAGACTTTGTGCACCAGCTGTTTCGGCAAGAAACTCCAATTCATCAAGGTACTCATTCAGCTTTTCTTCCGTCTGATCGCCATGTACCAACCCGATAAGTACAGCTTTTTCAGCACTTGCCGCTGCATGTAATTGTCCGTTATGTCTGCTGTTGTCAGGCATCTTGCAAAGGTATATACTAATATAGTGTAGTTGATATACTCAGATCTTTCGGACCTCTTAACTCATACAAATAAAACCGGCTAATTTCCTGACCGCGAAGAATAATGGGCACCTCTTTTACTAGTGTAACAGATTCGAATTGTTCTACTACTCTGTCATCTATTGTTGTATTATTGGCATAAAGTGCTACGGCCTCAGTATTGGCATATCTTTTAATGGTATCCCAAAGTAGTAACTGATTCATTCTTCCCCCGGTGTTTAGTAAATGAACTTCCGGATGATCCTTCATATAAAAACTCATTACTGAGGCTATTTTATATTTTGAGGCCATTAGAAATTTGTTGCCTTCAGGTATTTCCTCGAAAGCAGTTTCTGCACTTTTCGACAATTCTTTCCAGCCGATGTATATTTTAACAGGATCAGATTTAGGTGGAATGTATTTACCAATGCCTATTTTATCTTTCAAATTTGGTTTAACAATCAGCAGTATTAAAAACAGATTGAGCAGGGTCAACGGTATAAGCCATTTTTTTCTGTTAAGATTTTGTATTGAAAAAGCAAAAAGAAGCGGCAAGGTAATATAGCTAAACATCAACCAGTTAACGTTTGGTGCTTTAGCTTTTGTAAGTGTTAAAACAAAAAATAATGTAAAATTGAATATGGCCGGAATAGCCAAAAAACCAAAATGACGTTTATTTTGCCGCCATAGTTTTTTACTTCCTATCATAAGAAGCAGCAAAAAAGGTGAGATAATTCCAATTTGACCACCAACGTATTCTGCCAGAGATTTTGCCACTGTTACCCAACTAAATGTGTCATGTCTCTTCACTCCAAGACCCAAGACATGTTTAAAGCTAACCCAGTCGTTATCAATATTCCATATAATAATTGGCAGCGCACATATAGCGGTTATTAGTGCAGCACCCCATAGTTTTATATTACGTAATTGCTTCTTTTCATATAAAAGCAGAAAAATCAAAAAAGAAGGGGCAAAAAGAATTGCAGTGTACTTTGATAACATGCCCATGCCAATGCAGAGGCCTGTTAGCAGCCAGTTTTTCCAACTGTCGTTTTCAAGGGCTTGCCAAAGGAAGTAACTTGCTAAAAGCCAAAACATACATAGAAAAGCATCTGTTGAATGGAAAAAGGTAATGGAATAATAAAACGGCATGAGATACGGGATAAAAGATGCAAGCAACGCTACCTTATTATCGTGAAACATTCGTTTGCCAAACAGGAACAGTACTATACTTATAATAAATCCGGCGAAAATGGCAGGAATCTTAACGGCCAATTCATTGTCGCCGAACAGCATAGTACTCAACTTATTCATCCATGCCACCATGCCGGGTTTGGAGTAGTAACTCCAATCTATGTGTTTACTCCATAACCAGTATTGAGCTTCTTCATAGTGCAAATCGAAACCCCAATTAGCAACGAGCAAGAGTTTTAATATGGCAGCTACAATGTGTGCCAAAAAAACAAATACTAAAAATTGTTCAGTCCTTTGCATGTGTAGCCTTCCCGGCCAAAAGTTTAAAAAGTTTGTAAATGAGTATTCCCCAAAGTATTCCCCATAACATTCCGGCAAAAATATCCAGGGGATAATGTACTCCAATATATACACGACTATAAGCCACCATTGCCGCCCAGAAAAGCAAGACAGGCAATATGTACTTACGCAGCCCGGTCATAGTAAGACCAAAGAATGTGGCCAGGGCAAACGAGTTGGATGAATGCGATGAAAAGAAGGCATATTTACCACCGCATCCCTCTTTAACTAACCGCATAAGTCCATCTAACAATTCATTATGGCACGGACGGAAACGGCCAATGACAGGTTTAAAAAATGAACTCGTTGATTGATCAACGATGAGTATGAGCAGGGAAACTGATAAAACTAATAACAGGATCTTGCGCCAGTTTTTGAACCTCCATATCGCAAATAATAGCATTAGAACATAAAATGGAATCCATGATTCCTTATTTGTAACAAACATCCAAAAACCATCCCAGGGTTCAGTACCCAGATTGTTGAGGTACAGGAAAAGTTCGGTGTCCTTTTCAAGGAGTTGGTCTAAGAAATTCACGGCTGCAAAAATAAAATTAACGAAGTATTAAGTTTGAGAGACCTTGGCAGGCTTAAATTGAGTTATTTGCTGCAACCGGTCAAGTGCCGTGTGCAGGCCATTAATTTCGGAAAAGGTTATGCTCAGGTTTTTATCGGTTTGTTTTAACCTGCACGATGCCGGATGGGTTTGAATGAAATTTAAAATACGACTAAATTGTTCTGATTCGAAATAAGGTGAATCGGGATTATGAATAAAGAAACAACGCATTTTACCGTGTTTTAAAATAATTCGTACAAAGCCTATTTTCTTTGCTAACCATTGCAATCGCAATGCATCAAACAACTCAAGGGTTTCAGTTGGTATAGGCCCAAAGCGGTCTTTTAATTCATGCCCAAACTTATTCAACCCTTCCTCATTTTCTATCTTGTTAAACTCCTGATAAAGTAACAGCCGCTCCGCCCTCGAGTTTACATATTCGATTGGCAAACGCATATCAATATCAGAATCTATCTGGCAATCTTTAACATGAATCACATCACCGCGCATGATCTCTTCCTTAAACACCTCCTTAAATTCTGTTTGTTTAAGCTCCTGTATAGCTTCATCCAGAATTTTATGGAAAGTATCAAAGCCAATATCAGCGATAAAACCGCTTTGCTCAGCTCCCAAAATATTTCCTGCACCTCTTATGTCGAGATCGCGCATGGCAATATTGAATCCGCTTCCGAGATCACTAAATTGCTCAAGGGTTTTTAGTCGCTTTCGGGCATCTTGCGTTAAAGTAGAAAGCGGTGCAGATAGTAAATAACAAAAGGCCTTTTTATTGGAACGTCCCACACGGCCACGCAACTGGTGCAGATCACTTAAACCGAACATGTGGGCATTGTTCACAATAATGGTATTGGCGTTTGGAATATCCAAACCATTCTCCACAATATTGGTGCTTAATAACACATCAAATTCTTTGTCTATAAAGGACATTACCGTGTCCTCTAATTGTTTGCCTTCTAACTGACCATGGGCCACGCCCACACTAATATCAGGTAATATGCGGTTAAGAATTCCGGCATATTCCATTATGTCTTTAACCCGGTTATGCACTAGAAATACCTGTCCGCCACGATATACTTCATACTCAATGGCTTCTTTCAAAAACTGCTCATTGAATACTTTTATCTCTGTGGTAATAGGCTGACGGTTTGGCGGCGGGGTGCGCATAATGGACAGATCGCGGGCACCCATAAGTGAAAATTGCAGCGTGCGTGGTATGGGTGTGGCCGTAAGAGTAAGGGTGTCAACATTGCTCTTTAGTTCGCGTAACTTCTCCTTTACGCTAACACCAAATTTTTGTTCTTCGTCAATGATGAGCAAGCCCAGATCCTTAAACTGTACTTTCTTGTTCACTAAAGCGTGTGTGCCAATTAAAATATCAATTTTGCCTTCCTGCAGGGCCTTGTAAGTTTTTGTTTTTTGTGCAGTTGATTTGAATCGGTTTATGTAATCAATGTTCACCGGAAACTCAGTAAATCGCTCTTTGAACGTACGGTAATGCTGTAATGCGAGAATGGTTGTGGGTACCAGCACGGCCACTTGCTTACTATCGGCCACCGCTTTAAATGCCGCTCGCATGGCTACTTCTGTTTTTCCAAAGCCTACATCGCCGCACACCAGTCTGTCCATAGGATAGCTGCGTTCCATGTCGGCTTTTACGGCTTCGGTAGCTGTGGTTTGATCGGGTGTATCTTCATACATAAAAGACGATTCAAGCTCCAACTGCAGGTAACTGTCTTCGGCGAAGGCAAAGCCATCAACCGCTTTACGTTTGGCATAGAGTTTAATAAGGTCTTCGGCAATATCTTTTACTTTTTTCTTAGTGCGCTTCTTCAAGTTTTGCCAGGCATCGCTACCCAGTTTACTTATGCGCGGGTGTTTGCCGTCTTTGCCCGTGTACTTTGCTATTTTGTAGAGCGAATTAATGCCCACATACAGTACATCACCATCTCTGTATTTTAGCCGAACGGACTCCTGCTTTTTGCCATTTACTTCAATAGTCTGCAGGCCGGAAAATTCGCCTATACCATGATCGATGTGCGTAACAAAATCGCCGGGTTGCAGTTCTGTTAATGCTTTTAGGTTAACTGCCTGCGATTTTGAATATGCCTTTTTTAGTTGATATTTATGATAACGATTAAAGATCTGATGATCGGTAAAGCATAAAATTTTGTTACTGTGATCGATAAACCCTTCGTGTAATGTGGCTACTATCGGGTTATAAACTACATTAACTTCAAGATCTTCAAAAATGTGATAAAGACGATCGTGCTGACGGGCATTGTTGGAGAGTATATACAGATCATAACCTTTGGCTGCGTATTCCTTCAATGTGTTTGCCAGTAAATCAAACTTTTTATTGAAAGTCGGCTGCAGCTCTATACTAAAGCTAATTTCCTCGCCCGGTTCAAAAAGAAATTTGCTACCAAACTCAAAAACATTGTACGTTGTAACAGATCGGCATATATCTTCTGCTGAGCTGAAAAGGTCTTGGACAGTTACTTCCAGTGGTTCGTCTTCATCATCGTAAAAGCCGTTTGCAGCTACTGTTTTTATCACTTCTTCGGTTGATCGCATAATGCCATCGGTAACGGAAAAATCGTACAACCATAGCCTGGTGTTGGATGGCAAAACAGAAAGAAAGTTCACCTTGCTTTCATCCTTGAATTCAACCTGTATGTTCGGAATGATTCTGAGTTCAGATATCTTCTTCTCCGAGATCTGACTTATGGGGTCAAACTCTCTTATCGACTCTACTTCATCATCAAATAGTTCTATTCTGTACGGCATTTCATTGCCAAAAGAAAAGATATCAATTATACCACCACGGATGGAAAACTGCCCGGGTTCATACACAAAGTCGGTATGCTCAAATCCCAGTTCAACCAGAAGGTCAAGGGCTTTTTCGGCATCAAATTTTTGATCTGTTTTTACCGAAACAGACTTGGTTTTTAATGACCGGCTATCCACTACTTTCTCCAAAAGTGCTTCGGGATAGGTTACTATGATCTCCCCGCGGGTTTTTGATTCATGCAGGTTTTTCAGCACTTCGGCCCTTAGCCTTATGTTGTGATTGTTTATATGCTGAAAATCACCTGGTCGCTTAAATGAATCGGGCAGGTACAGAATATTTTTACCGGGCAGCAAATTCTGTAAATCGTTCAGAAAGTAGGCAGCATCTTCCTTGTTGTTTAAAACTACAAGGTGGTTTTTGCCAAACACTTTATAGTACGAGGCTATGAAAAGGGATGAAAAGGACGCAACTTGCCCGTTCAAATGAACGGTTGGTAAGGGTTGTTCATCCGATTGCGATAATAGATTCTCCGGCATCTTTTGCTGGTAAATGGCCAGCAAATCAGTCAACTTCATTCGGGCGCAAAGATAATTTTGTTGTTAGATTTGATACCAATGTTTTTGGAAAATCCTATAAAACCTGAATATGCTTCATTGTTCAATGATGTAGAGTTGCATCGTGATAATATGTATGCATTGGTGCGAGAAATTTTGGAGAATAATATTTCAAAGTATCCTGTATTTGTGGCCTATACGAAAACGGTTGATCTTGGGAGGCCTTTTATTCGCAGCGAAACCCATGGTACACAATGGAATATTAACATCAGCATATTAGAAGACCTTGTAAACAAAGGTGTTATTGAGGTGGAAAAGGCCAGTAAATTCATCAAAAACTATAAGGATCCTGAACAATATTTTTGTTTTATAGCCATTTTCCGCAACCGGCAGGAAGTGATCTTTTTTCCGCGCAGTAAACATGGTCTTAACTAAGGTGTCGGTCACCTTGAACCTGACAAAGGGTCAATCCAGATCATCGGTATAAGCCACGCTTGCTATTAAAATATGTTCGGCACCGGCCTTGTTAAGTGTTGTGGCGCAACCAATTAGGGTGGCTCCTGTCGTTATCACATCATCTATTAGAATGATGTTTGCGGGTACATCATCGCTCTGTACTTCAAAGGCAGCTTTCATATTCTCAAACCGCTCCTGCCTGTTCTTAAATGTCTGACTTGGCGTGTTGGTTGTTCTGAACAACAATTTCTCGTCTAATAGCTTTATGCTTGTCACCTTTGAAATTCCCAGTCCGATCATTGCACTTTGGTTAAAACCTCTTTCGGCTAATCGCTTTTTGTGGAGTGGAACAGGCACTATGCCCCGGTATTTATGTATGTTCTTTAATTCCATCAGTTTATCACCGATAAGTTCACCTAACCTCACTCCAACATCTTTTCTTTTTCTATACTTCAACTGATGCAGAAGAGTTTGAAGTCTGGCATCGGGATTAAAATAGTACAATGGCAATACGCCGCTTAGCCGGGTGAAGGCTCTTAGCTTATCAGCAATTACATTTTTCTCCGGTTTGAAATTGGTTTCGGGTAATTCGTTTATACAAATTCGGCAAATCGTTTTCTCACTTTTAAAAAGATGCCGCCCGCAACCAGGACAAACATGCGGATACAGCAGTTGAACGAAAGACCTGAAAGCATCCTTTAACATGTAGTGAATTTAGGCTATATATTCGAGATCAAAAAGAATAACTATACAAATGAGCTTGGTATCTTAGCCGACCAATGAGCTATAATAATAGAATTGGGCTTGGCGGGAAGCTACCTGATGTGGTAATTCACCTGCTTATCATTAATGTGTTGGTGTATTTGGCCCTGCATTATTTTCAGAATGGTATATTATTCAAGTATTTACCTGCCTATTTTCCCCTTTCCTCTGAATTCAAATGGTTTCAACCCATAACCCACATGTTTGGTCACGGAGGCCCCGGCCATTTACTCTTTAATATGATTGGACTGTACTTTTTTGGTCCACCACTGGCAAGAATTTGGGGTTGGAAGAAGTTCTTGTTCTTCTATATAAGTTGTGGATTGGGAGCTTATTTAGCCTACCATGGAATCAACTACTTGCAGTTTGCCCCGAACTTTGCTTCTGTGCCTCCTGCAATTGGAGCTTCAGGCGCAATTTACGGTCTATTGGCAGCGTTTGCTATCCTGTATCCGAATGCCAAGCTTATGCTAATATTTCTTCCTATACCTATTGCAGCCAAGTACTTCGTACCGGCATTAATGGCCATAGACCTTTTTCTCGGTTTAAGTTCCATGAATACCGGCATAGCCCACTTTGCCCACCTTGGAGGTGCCATAACCGGATTTATTATGCTAATGCTATGGAAACGAAATTCTAATCAACTTTACTAAGTGGCGTTATTGGATAACATAGGCAATGATCTAAGGAGGCAATTCAGCCCTTCAGGTAAGATGATCAATCAGATCATAGTAGTTAATGTTGCATTGTTCTTTGCCCTTGGAGTTATACACGTAATTCTGAAACTTGGCGGCCTGGATACCGAAAATCTCATGCGCGATGTGCTCTCGGTACCGTCTGATCTTTCCAAATTATTGGTACGCCCCTGGACACTACTTTCCTACGGTATCACTCATTATCCTTTTGACAGCTCAGGCTTTTGGCACATTCTGTTTAACATGCTTTGGCTGTTTTGGTTTGGTAGAATTTTAGAAGAATATCTCGGCAAACGTAAAATATTACCCATATTTATTTGGGGTGTGTTGGCAGGTGCCGTGTTCTACCTGTTGGCCTATAACCTTTTGCCAATGTTCAGTGAAACAAAAAATATAGCTCAGTTAAACGGAGCCTCGGCCGGTGTTATGGCCATTGCCTGGGCTACAGTTGCCCTGCTTCCCGAACACAGACTGCATTTATTGTTTATAGGCCCGGTTAAGATCCTGTACATTGCGCTGTTTATGACTTTGTTGCACATTATTGGCCTTACAGGTACCAACGCAGGTGGAAATTTCGCCCACCTCGGCGGAGCCCTAATGGGCTTTCTGTTTATTCATCTGTATCAAAAAGGAACGGATTTGAGCGTGGGTGTCAACAATTTTTTGGACTGGTCGGCAGAATTGTTTTCACGGAAAAAGAAGATGAAAGTGGTTTACAGTCAAAAAAGAAAACCAAAGAGGAAGAAAGAAAAAGCCAGGGTTCGTACACAGCCAAAATCAAAACGATCGAAAAGCGGAAAGCTGGAAAACAGTGAAGCAGAGCAGGCCAAAATAGATGCTATTTTGGATAAGATCTCACAATCGGGTTACGAGAGTTTAAGTGAGGAAGAAAAAGCCTTTCTATTCAATATGAGTAAGAAAAAATAATGTGGCGCAAGTTGAGAAGACTAATATCGCGCTTTGGAACATTCATTTTTATTCTGACTTTGATCGGCTTCGTCCTGGGATGCCTGTCAACGGTAATAAGTCCGAATACCTTTTGGCCTTTGGCTTATGCAGGATGGTTGTTGCCTGTTTTTACATTATTGATCTTCGCATTTCTATTTTATTGGGCTCTACGGCGTAAAAAAAGAGCCATTTATCCGTTACTTGCCCTTGTTTTAGGATGGTCGTTTTATTCTCCCTTATTCGGCCGGTCGTTCAAAAAGAATAAGGGCAAAAAAGATACGCTGAAAGTGATGAGCTATAATGTGCGCAATTTTGAGCTCTATGAAAGAGAAAAGGCCGAAAAACAGCGCGATAAAATATTTGAATTGATCAAATCTGAAGACCCTGATATAGTGTGCTTTCAGGAGTTTTATCATAAACCGGATGGTCATACAACGGTAGAAATGGTTGCCAAAAAATTAGGCCTTAAGCATAGGTATATGGAAACTAGCATCAGGGCAAGAAAGAATCAGGAGTTTGGCCTGGCAATCTATAGTAAATATCCTATTATCAACGAAAAAAAACTTGATTTCAATGAAAATGGAAACCTGGCCATGGCTGCAGACATTGAGGTAAAGGGTGATACCGTTCGGTTGTACAACTTCCACCTGGCTTCTATTCGTTTTGATGCTGAGGACTATAGCTACCTTGATGATCTAAAAGAAGAAGGGACCAAAGCAAGTGACAAAAACAGGTCAAAAGTAATTGCGCGAAAAATGCGCGATAGTTATCGGTTTAGAGCAACTCAAGCCGATAAAGTAAGTAAACACATAAAAAAAAGTCCGTATAAAACAATTGTATGCGGCGATATGAACGATGTGCCCGTATCCTACGCTTATCGAACGATTTGTAGAGGATTAAAAGATACCTTTTTAAAAGCAGGTGCCGGCTTTGGAGCTACGCACAGTCGTTTGCTTCCTATACTTCGCATAGACTATATACTTGTTTCTCCCGATGTTAAAACAGCCGATCATCGCATTATCCGCAACGAAATCTCAGACCACTATCCGATTGTGGCGGAATTGATTTTACCCGAGAAAAAAGAAGAATAACGTGAATAATGGATAAGAAATTCCGTTTACGGAATTTGTTTGTGTTATTCGTAATAAATTGCCCATCAATGCTTTAATGAATGTTTTGGCTGTAGTTTAATTTAGCTATTATTATCTTAGGAGTATGAAAAAAGAAGAGATAAGAACCTATTTCATGGGTCTTTCAACTGAAGATCAAGAGAATCTTCTAAGAGAACTTGAACAGGTGAAAGATGAGCATTTTCTGCCCAAATGCCAGCAAATGAGAAGACATTTGTTAAACAACAAGCAAGGCTGTTGTGCTCATTGCGGTCACTCAAAATATGTCAAGTTTGGTATAGACAAAGGTGCACAACGCTATAAATGTAAGTCTTGCAATCGCAGTTTTACGGAATATACCGGCACTTGGATGGCAGGTATTCATAAAAAGGATAAGATAGATGATTATTTGCAGTTGATGGCAAAGGAACAGAGTTTGGACAAGATAAAGGAGAAGCTTCACATCAATAAGAAGACGGCTTTTGATTGGAGACATAAGGTGTTGTCATCTTTTGATGATAATGATACAGATAGCTTTACCGGTATTACTGAAAGCGATGAGACTTTCTTTCTACATTCAGAAAAAGGCATGGATGTAAATGATAGAAAGCCGCGTAAACGAGGCGGTTCTTCCAGCAAGAAAGGGGTTAATAATGATCATATAGCCGTCATTGTTACCCAGGATAGAAAACGACATATGGAATTAACAGTAGCCACCACCGGCAGGATAAAGAAAAAAGATATCGCAAACTCTATTGGACATAGAGTTACAGCACAAACTATTTTGTGTACAGACTCTCATGTAAGTTATAAAGGTTTTGCCATAGACAATAATCTGGAACATCATCCTTTAAGGGCAGATATGAAACAGAGGGTTAAGCAGGGTCTCTACCATATTCAGCATGTTAACTCAACCCATAACAGAGTGAAAAAATGGTTGGATAATAAGTTTTGGGGAGTATCCACCAAATACTTACAGCAATACCTCAATTGGTTTAAGCTAAAACAAACGCTAAAAACCAGTAGAAACTTCCTAAATGAGTTTGCTCAAAGGTCGGTAGAAGACATTCAGGCCTATGCTAAGTACAAGGCCATACCCGACAGGTATGAACTATTAATATCAACGCAATGTTAAACTACAGCCAATGTTTTAACCGCGAATTTGCTAATTATACCTGTATTTCTTAGAAACAACTATAAGCTAATAGTACCAATTTGGTTTCGCTCCGCGAAACTAATCATCAGTCCTGAAAGAAAAATTCGTGCATTCGTGGTTATTCCCGAAGCTTCGGGATTGATAGTTAGAACTATAGCGATGTATAGTCCTGAAATAGGTTGACAGAATAATTGTGGATAAGTCAACCAAAATCAGGACGATGCACGAAATAGGCTTAACCATTATTCACGTAAGAATAGCAAATTTAGAGCTTTGCAGAACTCATTTGGCGAAGAAATTTGGCTTGAAATTTCGGGAAAGAAATTTTCAAAATGGAACAACCTATTGGTTTTGAATGTTTTAGACATTTCAAAAAGGAAGAAGTTCAAAATGAAATGCGTTATTAGCCAGCTTTTAGTCCATTCTGCAAAGCTCTCAAATTATCTTTGCGACTTATGACACTGAGGTTATACAATTCGCTTAAGAGACAAAAGGAAACGTTTGAACCTTTAAATCCACCTTTTGTAGGTATGTACGTTTGCGGCCCAACCGTGTATAACGAAGTGCACATGGGGAATGTACGCACATTCATCGCTTTTGATGTAATATACAGGTGGTTGCTGTATAGCGGTTATAAGGTGCGTTATGTTAGAAATATTACAGATGTGGGGCACCTTACAGACGATTCGGAGGAAGATAAAATGCTGAAACAAGCCCGGGTAATGAAGCTTGAACCGATGGAAGTGGCGCAAAAATATACCAATCACTTTCACAAGGTTATGCTCATGTATAACTGCCTTGAACCTGATATTGAGCCTGTTGCCAGCGGCCACATGATCGCTCAGATTGAAGCTGTGAAACAAATTCTGGATAAAGGCTATGCCTACGAGGTGAATGGATCGGTTTATTTTGATGTAATGAAGTTTAACGAAAGCAATGGTTATGGCAAGCTTTCGGGAAGAAGGATAGAAGAACTTATTTCCAATACACGTGAGTTAGATGGTCAGTCGGAAAAACGCAATCCGTTAGATTTTTCTATCTGGAAAAAGGCACAACCCGAGCATATTATGCGCTGGCCTTCGCCGTGGGGAGAAGGTTTTCCGGGGTGGCACCTGGAATGTTCGGTGATGAGCACGAAATATTTGGGAGCCAAATTCGATATACATGGCGGCGGTATGGATTTGAAGTTCCCGCATCACGAATGTGAAATTGCGCAGAATACCACCGCCTTCGGTGATGAAGGTCCGCAGTATTGGATGCATACAAATATGCTTACCGTTGAAGGTACAAAAATGAGTAAGTCGCTGGGTAACGGCTTTTCACCCGACGAACTGGTTACCGGTGATCATCCGAAGTTAGAGCGGGGCTACAGCCCAATGGTAGTGCGCTTTTTCATGCTCCAAACACATTATTCAAGTACCCTGGATTTTTCCAACGAAGCACTTCAGGCGGCAGAAAAAGGTTACAGGCGTTTAATGAAGTCGTTGGCAAGGCTGAATGCATTAGATTATGCTGAAGGAGCGGTAAATGCTGACTTGAACTCCGAAGTGAACGAACTGCTTAAAGCGGCCCAAGATCACATGAACGATGATTTTAACACCGCCCTTATGCTGGCTGATCTGTTTGAGCTTTCAGGTAAGATCAATAGTTTGAAAAGTGCGAATGGAACTACCACCGGGCTTGATAAGGAAACATTTGATTCTTTGAAAAAGGAGTTTAACGGACTGATTAAAGATGTGTTAGGTTTGAAAGAAGAAGCAAGTACGGAAGGAGATGATTCTTTCCATGATGTAATGGAGCTGTTGATAGAACTACGTCAGGCAGCCCGGTTGAATAAAGATTTTTATACTTCTGACAGGATACGGGATGCGCTTAGTGCTGCCGGAATTAAACTGTTAGATGGTAAAGAAGGAACAAGTTGGGAGAAGGAATAAAGGAACGGATAACAGTCGTTACCATTCAGAAAATAAGGAGTAATTACAGTTTTATGCGTATTCCAAAGTATGTTGTTATTTTGCTTTTATCGGTGTTGCTTTTGCATTCTTGCAAACCAGAGGATAAAAAAGATAAGGACAAACCGGTTATTGTTGATGTGATCGAGCGTCCGGATTTCGCTTCGGATTCAGCCTACTATTTTGTACAGAAACAAGTTGATTTAGGGCCGCGAGTGCCGGGAACTACAACCCACAAAGCAACAGCCGAATGGCTTGAAACCAAGTTGGCTGAGTATGCCGATAGTGTTACAACACAGGAAGCTTCGGCTAAAATGTACAATGGGAATACCATACCCATTTACAATATTATAGCAAGTTTCAATCCTGATGCCACTCCGAGAGTACTATTGGCTGCCCATTGGGATACCCGGCATATTGCCGAGAAGGACGTTGACCCAGCTCTTCAAACTAAACCTATTGATGGTGCTAATGATGGCGGTAGCGGGGTAGGTGTGCTGTTGGAAATAGCACGTCAACTGAAGTTGACCGGAACAGAAAAGGGTATTGACATCATTTTGTTTGATGCTGAGGACCTTGGTGACCCGAAAGGTGGGGCCCCCGAAACCTGGTGTCTTGGCTCGCAACACTGGGCGCAAAATCCGCACAAAGCCAACTACCAGGCGAAATATGGTATTTTGCTGGATTTAGTGGGGTCTCCCAATGCCGTTTTCAAATACGAACAAGTCGCAATGCGAAAAGCGGGCAGCCTGTATAGCGATGTGTGGAATGTAGCCCGTGAGTTGGGCTATGGTTTTTTATTCAGAGCGGAGCAAGGCGGCAACATAACCGACGATCATCACTTCGTAATGAAATACCGGGGTTTTCCTATGATAGATATTATTGACTACGACCCTAACCGGGCTGGCGGATTTGGAGAATATCACCATACACACAATGATAATATGGATGCAATTTCAGCTGAAACACTCAGAGCGGTTGGAGAAGTAGTACTGGCTTATGTGAATGAGAATTGAAGGCTTCGTCGCCCTTAATTTGCCGAAGGGTGAGACAGAAACCGCTTAATCGTATCCTTGTAACATGGTTTGTCAAGCTCACCTTGGCAAAAAATCACCTCCCCGGACAGATCTCATCGATCACCTCATTACTCTCAAAAACGCTGAGCATTGGATTTACAACAAAAGGGATGTCATCATCACGATCTTTGATCACATCTTTCTTAAAGGCAGCCCAGTCAAAGTTTACACCCGGATCAGTACGCCTGTGTGGGTCTAATTTAGCGTGCGAAACCACGTGCTCTAAATTGGGGTATTTAGCCCAGCAATAACGCACAAGACGGGCGCACATATCCAGTTGCCAGGCCGAAAAGCTGTCGCTGGTTTGTTGTGTGTTAACCAACTCAATACCAAGTGACCAATGGTTCACGAGATTGTTGTTGTTATTAACATCTTTATTCCTTATGGTATTTCGCACATGCCAGGCCGCTAATGATTCCGGGGCGCATGCCCAAATATGCGTGCCATGACCTTCTTCGTTTTCATCGGGAATAAGCCAGTGGAAACTGGCCTTACCGGCCCTCATAACGGAAACCGCCCCTGCCGAACTGGCCCCTGCCGTAGCGTGAATAACCACTGCTTTAATCCCGTTAATGGGGTGAAATCTCCTGGCTGTAGTGCACTTTGGCCAGTGTTGTTTAATTCCGGGGTACCAAACTTCGGGTATAGTTGCATCTAACGGTGCTTTACCCTTTGGTAATGTGAAATGATAGTCTTTCGGATTCATCATTGTTTTGGGTTGATGAACTATTAAGATAAGGATTTTTAGATAATAAAACCTAAACTAACGTGAATAATGGATAACCCTAAATTTGGACGGAAAAAGCTCCGTAGGAGCTTAATATTTGTAGCCTGGGGTTTTCATTCCCTAGGCTACAAAGTGAAAAACATGAGAATTTGGCGGCATTTTTGACCAAAAATGATGACAAATTCGGCAATTAATCTTATCCATTATTCACGTTGAATTAAGTTTAAACAACGTTAGTGTGAAATTTAATGTCCCGTAGGGACAAAATACGAGTTGAACATATCCATTACAAAGGAATCTGTGCCGTAGGTACAGCATATAAAAACAGATAGGCAATTACTCCGGGACTGTGGGCGGAATTGCCTCCGCCGTCTGTAACGCCACAGCCTTAAAGCAATATTTTTTACCGCGAATTTTATTTACAACGGACTGTGTAGCATAAGTATGCTTTGGCAATAAAGCTTCACACATCTAACAATCTACCCTCTGCACAAACGAATTTTACGAATTACACGAATGTTTTTCGCTTTGCGCAAACAGTTGCATTAACGTGAATAATGGATAACCTAAATTTGGTCGGAAAAAGCTCCGTAGGAGCTTAATATTTGTAGCCTGGGGTGAAAACCCCCAGGCTACAAAGCGAAAAACGTAAGAATTTGGCGGCATTTTTGACCAAAAATGATGACAAATTCGGCAATCAATCTTATCCGTTATATACGTTGAATTAAGTTTAAACTACGATAGTGTAAAATTCAATGTCCCGGAGGGACAAAATACGGGTTGAACATATCCATTGCAAAGGAACCTGTGCCGTAGGTACAGCATATAAAAACAGACAGGCAATTACCCCGGGCCTGCAGGCGGAGTTGTCTCCGCCGTCAATAACACCACAGCCCAAAAGCATTATTTTTTACCACGAATTTTATTTACAACAGACTGTGTAGCATAAGTATGCTTTGGCAATAAAGTTTCACACATATAACAATCTACCCTCTGCACAAACGAATTTTACGAATTACACGAATGTTTTTCGCTTTGCGAAAACAGTTGAATTAACGTGAATAACGGATAACCTAAATTTGGTCGGAAAAAGCTCCGTAGGAGCTTAATATTTGTAGCCTGGGGTGAAAACCCCCAGGCTACAAAGCGAAAAACGTAAGAATTTGGCGGCATTTTTGACCAAAAATGATGACAAATTCGGCAACTAATCTTATCCATTATTCACGTTGAATTAAGTTTAAACCACGATAGTGTGAAATTCAATGTCCCGTAGGGACAAAATACGGGTTGAACATATCCATTGCAAAGGAACCTGCGCCGTAGGTACAGCATATAAAAACAGACAGGCAATTACCCCGGGCCTGCAGGCGGAGTTGTCTCCGCCGTCAATAACACCACAGCCCAAAAGCATTATTTTTTACCACGAATTTTATTTACAACAGACTGTGTAGCATAAGTATGCCTTGGCAATAAAGTTTCACACATATAACAATCTACCCTCTGCACAAACGAATTTTACGAATTACACGAATGTTTTTCGCTTTGCGAAAACAGTTAAACTATATGCCTTTGTGGTAAAACATCAACACGACATCTTCTCAACCCTTCGCTCATGCCGACCGCCTTCAAATGCCGTACTAAGGAAAATATCTACAAATTCCAGAGCTTGATTTTGAGCAATAAACCGGGCAGGAAGGCAAATAATATTGGCATTATTATGCGTTCGGGAAAATTGAGCTACGGTTGCATTCCACACCAATGCCGCACGAACATTTTCGTACTTGTTGGCCGTCATACAAACACCTTGTCCGCTACCGCAAATAAGAATACCCGTTTCATATTCACCATCGTTGACAGACCTGGCAACCGGGTGGGCAAAATCAGGATAGTCAACCGAATCGGCTGAGTAGGTACCCATGTCCTTTATCTCAAATCCTGCTTCTTCTAAATGTGCTTTAACGGCTTCTTTATACTCAAATCCGGCATGGTCGCAGCCTATAGGAATGATTACTTTGCTCATAACTGTAAATATAGGGAAGGTTAGGACTTTGGTTAATTGCTCAACTCAACATTTCCTTAGCCTCCCTTTTCCTCCTTCTTTTCGTAACTATATACGAAATTAAAATACTCAGCTCATATAGCAGGTACACCGGTAGTCCGATGGCTATTTGGGTGATCACATCTGGTGGTGTAACCAACGCGGCCACAAGTACAATAATTACTATGGCATGACGCCGGTATTTGGTTAAGAATTTAGGGCCAACCAGGCCAATACTCGAAAGAAGAAAAATAACTACAGGCAAACAGAACATAATTCCTGAGCCGAGAATGGCCATAGCTACATAAGACAAGTACTTGTTTACATCGTATATGTTTTCGATGTTCTCGCTAAGTTGGAAATTTTCCAGAAAATTGATGGAGAAGGGAAGGATGATAAAATAGCCAAATAAAATTCCGAGCATAAAGAAAAACCACGATGAAGCAATAACACCTTTAAAAAGCCGCTTCTCTTTTTTGTACATGGCCGGACTAACGAATCGCCAAAACTGCCAAAAAATAATCGGGAAAGCCAGTATCATTCCAATAAGAAAACTGAGTTTAAAGTAGTTGGTAAAGTTTTCCGGTAGTGATCGGGCACGAATATCCAAATCGTTTGAAAAGCAAAGTACATCACGCTTCAACACTTTTTCAGAAAAATCACAAAGCAGCTCATAGCCCTTAAAATCGCCTTTTGAAGGGGCAAAAACTACATTGTCGATCAGTGGCCCTTTAAAGATGAGCGGTATAACCATGCAAATACCAATAGCCACCAGTGAGCGTAGAATGGTCCAACGCAGTTCTTCCAAATGATCGAGGAAGGACATTTCCTTGCCATCTTCCTTTGGCATTTTGTCTATATCTACTTGATCTAATGGCATGGCCCGCAAATATAGGTCTTCGTTTCACCCTTAGTCAAAAGAGATGTACCCTTTGTGCAATTAACTGTCTAAGATTTGGTTTTAACTCTCTAAGGTGCCAACCGTACAATTTTCCAACTTCCATTATCATTTACATACCTAAACCTGTCATGCAATCTATTTGGTCGGCCTTGCCAAAATTCGGCAGATTCTATGGTGATTAGATAGCCTCCCCAATGGTCAGGACGTTCCGGGTCATCACCATATTTTGCTTTCATTTCCTGCCAGGCTTTTTCCAACCAACTGCGGTTAGCCACTTCATCGCTTTGTGGTGAAGCTAGTGCGCTCAAACGGCTGGCAACAGGCCTCAGCTTGAAATATTCATCAGATATTTCGGGATCAACTTTAGTGCAAATTCCCTTAAAGCGTACTTGTTTGTGCAGGGGTTTCCAAAGAAAATTAGCCGAAACCCTGGTGTTTTTTTCGATCTGTTTGCCCTTGGTGCTGTTGTAATTAGTAAAAAACACTATGCCTTCATCTTCAATGGATTTTAATAGTACAACACGCGCATCAGGAAAGCCGTTGTCGTCAATCGTCGATAGCACAAAAGCATTGGCTTCGGGAACAAAAGCCTGAGATGCTTCACTAACCCAACATCTGAACTGTTCAATAGGATCGGGCAATAAATCCTTCTTTCGTAAAACTTCATTCTGAAAGTCCACACGCATGTGTCTGAGTTCATCTTTTTTCATATCAATACCTGCAAATTTGGCTAAATTTAAGGTGTAAGTGAATAACACCTTGGCGTGTTCTGTGAGATATTGGAGAATAGGTCCTTCATAATTCTCTGCCACAGATCCGGAAACGAGCGAAAAACAATGATATGATAGAAAAAGCAACCATAGAATTTCTTAAAAAGTTAAGCAAAAACAACAATCGTGATTGGTTCAATACCAACAAACAGCTATATACAGCGGCCTACCAAAATGTAATGGATACAACAGATGAAATCCTGGCCGGACTTATAAAGTTTGACAAACGAATGGCAGGCACCGATGCGAAAAGTTGTATGTTCCGTATTTATCGCGACACCCGGTTTTCAAAGGATAAAACACCTTATAAAACCAATTTTGGTTCGGCGATGGGACCGGGCGGTAGAAAATCAACTTTACCGGGTTATTATTTTCACCTTAAACCCGGCGATAGTTGGTTAATTGGCGGGTTGTACGGGGCTGATAATAATACCCTTGCCAAAATTCGACAGGAGATAGATTACAACTTAAAGGAGTTTGAAAAAACGTTTAAGTCAAAAGCTTTAAACGACCTTTGCGGAGGGTTGCATGAAATGGATAACAAGTTAAAACGTCCGCCCAAGGGTTATGATGCCGACAATCCTGCAGTGGAATATTTGAAACATAAAAACTTTTTACTGGTACATAAAGTAAATGATAAAACCATTTTAGGCAAGGATTTTGTAAAATATGCCTTGAAGGTGTATAAAACGATGAATCCGTTCATTGTATTTTTGAATCGCGCATTAGAATGAGAAGAATGAAAAAATTAGGAATTGCATTGGGGTTTACCCTTGGTTTTTTGGTAGCAGTTAATGCCGCCAAAGCTCAGGATGATAAACAGGATTATCGTTATGTTTCTATTACCGGACAGATAAAGGATAGTAAAACCGGTGAAATTTTAAGGGGTGTTAAAATTTATAACGAATCGAGAAGTTACGGGGCACTCTCAAAGCAAAACGGTTTTTACACTATAGTGGCCGTAACCGGCGATATCATTCGGTTTTCGCACGTAGGCTATGAGCCGTTATACATGAAGATCAACGACAATGCGAGTACTAAAGAAACTATTGGCGTTGAGTTAGAGGAAAATTCTATTTACATTGAAGAGATCATTGTGGGGGAATTGCCAAGCTTTGAAGAGTTGGATGAAGTATTTATGGCTTATGATGTAGATGAAGATCAAAGCAGGGTATTGACTGAGAATAACCCCGAAACTTTTAATATTTTGGAAGAGATAAATGAGCCCGGCCCGCGAGGACCGGTGAGTTTTCTGAAAAAGCATGTGTTTGATAAAATAAAAGAGAAGAAACGTAAGCGTGGTAAGGCTAAAAGCTTGCCCAAGTATAAAAAATAATGTTAAGGCTCAGAGCCATATATAAAACCTTTTTTTGGGGGCTGTTTTTGCTCCCAATTTTTTTATTCGGCCAGGATCATTATGTACAAGTTTCGGGTTTGGTTAAGAATAAGGCCGATGGCAATATGTTGGAAGGTGTTAAGATCACCAACCTAACAAGGCCAAGTGTTAGTATGTCTAATGCCAGCGGAGTTTTTTCAATTGTGGCTGTGCCGGGTGATAAAATAAGGTTTAGTCATTTAAGTATGGATTCGTACTTTATAACCGTTCCCAAAAATGCCGGAAAGAGTTATTTTGAGGTAGTTGAGCTCAATATAGATCCGGAAGAAATTGAGAGAGTGCTCATTGAAAGGTTACCTGCGTGGGCCGATTTGGCCGACTCCTTGATGAACTACGATATACCTCCCGATGCTGCCAGGGAGTTAGCCGAACGACATCCGGATGTATTCACTATTTTGGATACGGTTGTAGCCCATGAGCCATCACTACTTCGGTTTAAAAACGGTAAGGTGGAAAGCTCACCCATCAGCTGGTTCTATGAAAAAGTAATAAAAAAAATACGGGAACGCCAGCCCAAACCTGAAAAGAAGGCTACTTTACCGAAGTTTAGGAAGAGAGAGAAGGAGATTTCTAATTAGGCAACAATAAACAGGGATAATGTACTAACAGTCAATCGGACTCGTGAGGATGGCAAGGATCCAATACCCGATATAAAAGGCCATAATTATCCATCCGATTATTGTTTCAGCATTACGAATTTTATTCAAGGACCGTATAAAGAGAATTGAAGCAGTAAGGTGTACTGCAATTCCAATGGAATCCCAAATTCTTAAGTTGGTAAAGTTTTTCGTAAACCACGTATAGGGGACCATTCGCAGTCTATGCGGGTGATAAAAGGTGTCATAAATTTCTGATGACAGGAGTATTATATAGAAAACAGCCCAAATCATTCCTATGAGGGCGACTCCTTTTTTTATGATAGTTTTTTGATGTGCTTTCATTCAATAAATTGATTAGAAGCCGGTATGATATTACCGACCATCTCTTCACATTTTAGTAATAATTTCTCTTGTGAGTCAGATGTTAAATTGACGAGTCTGAACCCGGTTCCACTGCTTATAGTTTGAAGTCTCCAGTCTATTTGGTCTATTGTTACTGATTCTCCATTGCTATACCACCATGCCGTGTAGAGAACCTCATCGTTTTTATGGAGTTCAGCAGTAAGTATTTTATAGCTCATAATGTTAGTAGTTTTCTCTCGCTTTAACTTGAAACCACTACCACGCCAGCAAAACATAGGACTGTGATCTCCCTTAAAAATGGGCGTTTGAGGTTTAATGTACACGAGTAGATCATCAGATCTAAACTGTACAACATTATTGCTTAATATTCCCTTCTCTAAACCTTCAATTTCTATTTCTGAAATCAAAGTGTCAATATTGGGCTTAAATGACGAAATGGACATTTGGCTTAAGGATGCTGAGAGTAGCATCACAAGTATTGGTACAGCCATAACTTCTGTAATTGTATTTCGATATAAGATGCCGGACTCTGATTTTCTCCTATATTGCCTGGTAATATATTTTAGGACAAAGTAGAGTGGAATAAAGGAATAAGTTATAAGTGTGGTAATACCTATGGCATCATGTAAAATTGTACCCGGAGGTGCTTTGAATAGAATAACAATAATAATACGTATGAAATTGTTTCCAATTGAGAGAAATAAAGCGATTAAAATACTTATTGCGATTCCTGCAGATGTTGTAATTGAATTTGCTCTTCGTTCTAAAAGTCTAATTAAGCATAAGGCCATTAAGAATGTCATTGCAAGCATGTTAATACCCAGGCAGGCCGTATCCACATAGAAATCTTGGTTATTGAGACTTACAACACTACCGTTTACCTCTATTTTGTTGTAAAAAGCCTGTAAAAGATTACCGGCCTTTTCAGTTAGAAAAAGCCTGATCGGTAGTCCGAACAATTTTTCAAAATGTACGAACAAACTGGAGATTATGGTATAAGCTAAAATGGGTAGTGCATTGATCCGACCCCAGGTGAGTTGACCAAGCGCTGCTAAGGTGAAACCAATACTTATATACAAGGCAAACTGTATGTTTAATGCAAGAAAGACTATCAAGAAGACAAAGGCAAACAAAGGAATTAACTCATTTCGGGTTCTTGCTCTATCAAATCGGATTGTGAGAATTATTGTAATTAACCCGGTTATTGTTAATGCACTATGAGGCAGATAATGTAGCCAGAAGGGCCATGCCACAATAAGAGTGACAAACAACCCCAATAACCCAATATAGTTTTGAAACTTTAAGTCCACTAAAGTATCTTTCTAATACGCATAAATGCCAAAGCCGAAACGAATAAGATCAGTAAAGCCCATTCATGGGGTTCAGGAATAGCTCCGTCACTGTTTTTTGAAGCATTTTTTAAGCCTTCTTTACTTTCTTCAATATCGAAGCGTTCATAATCCGCCTGGGTTTCAAGTACAATAAAGCTGGAAGCAGGTGTTAAAATGTGTGCCTCAATTACATCTTTTATTTCTGATTCGTCTATAAAGTCAGGATCCGTGAGATACAGACGAGCATTCTCTTTCATTAAATAGTTATAAACGAATAATCGCATTAAGTGATCTGGTGCGCCCTGTGGCAGGATCGTACTTTTGTTTTTTGCTAACGCCAGCTTTGCAGATGCAATGTAAACCTGATTAGAATCAGGTCTAGGATAAGAAAAAACCTTTGAATTAATCTGCTGTTTAAGAGTGTTTAAATCAGCATTTACCAAATTAATCGACTTGAAATCTCTCAAACTCTTTAAATAGCTGGAGGAATTTTCAGCCAAATCAATTACAGGGATTGTCAATTCGTTATTAGCTACAAATTGACCGAGATCATCATACATTTTAGATTCGAAAAGATCCAGTAAGTTCGGGGTTTGTGAAGATGAATATGAAACCACCATACTAGATCCGGGATTCGGGAGTAAATGAAAGGGAAACAAGCTATAGGAATGTTTACTCAGCTTGTTGAATTCATCCTGTAAATTGTTCCGGTCTATTTTCTCAAAATGATTGAAGTACGTAAATACCGGAATGCCATTTTCAGATGCAGCCGAAAGAATTTCTTCAATAGTTTTTAAATCCCAATTTTTATTAATGTCCAGGTAAATACTATTGATAGGCATATAGTGTTCCTGAAGTCTTGCATTATCAATTTGATAAGAGTTTCCGTTAAAGAAGAAGGCTTTTTTAGAACTTGCTATCGGTTCGGTAAGAATAGTTAAGTCCATTTTAAAATTGCCATGGTATTCATATTTATTATTGGCCACTTTATTAAAATGTTTGGGCAGCGAAGCACTGATATTGCTATGATCGCTTACTATCTCCACCAAAACCGATGACTCAGTTTTTATCATGGATGGACCTTCTATGTTAGGATGATTGTAAACCAGGGATTCTCCGGAGTCGGAAAGAGGAATTGTGAAACCTACTTTTAATTTTCGCTGTTCATCTGGTGTGCAGGGGAATACAGTTACCGTAACCCGGTTTCCTTCCTGCCAGTGCATTAAGGCCGGATCGCGACGTTCAACACCTACAATCTCTCTATACGCTCTATCTGCCTTTTCCCGTGTTGTTATAATGGACTTTTCCTCCTTTCCGTTCACCCACAGCGACATTGATGTTGCAACGGCTCCGTCAGGTAAGTTAAGCGTAAATCTTGCTTCTTGTTGCTGTGGCCATCTATCTTTAATCGTATTTTTTATGTAAAAAATATCTTCGTAATATGCGAAGCGATATTCAGGATAGACCTGGATAGATGTGAAATTGTCGGCTATTATTAGGTCACTGTCGTCCCACAATCTTCTCAATGTTCCATGGCGCATACCATATTGTGTTTTTAGAATATTAATACGATCGGTTCTGCTTAGATCTAAATCGCCGACGAAAAATTCGGCGATTACAAGGAAGGGATCATGCTGTCTGGACCCTGTGAGCGAATTATCGAACCCTTCAAGAAAATTTGCAGCTCCGGAAAAATTAATCCCTGTTTCAATAGCTCGCCTGGAAAATTTGTTTTTTGGTATTTCGCGCGCATATATTACCCATTGTGGAAGACCGGCATTGTTGTTTTCCAGATAATTGTATTTGATTTCATGAACATTGGACTTAAGCTTTTTCCATTTAAGACTAGTTACAGTTGAGCCTGCGAATGCTACTAACAGTCCAAATAAGAAAAATAATTGATTGATACTGAATTTCTTAGCATCATTTGGAATTAAACGGGAAAAGAAAAATATAGTTAGTAGGATAGGGACAAATACGTGAAGACTTAGGCCTAACAACCAGAATCCGATTATGGTGTAGTACAGAGGTGCAACATATATTGAAGCGTACAGTGAGATGAAGGCTGAGAATCCATAAACGATATAGATAAGAGCACTGAGAAACTTGCTTTTTCCTTTGAAGTATGTTTCGGTTATTATAGCCAGGTGCATTAGAATGATGGTAACAAGAAACCAGGGAACAAACTTGTCAAATACTGGTAGGACTTTGTTTAGAGTGAATGCACTTAGCGAAAAAAGCACAAGAGCATAAGCATACTCAGGTTTACGAATAAAATTGGAAAACTTAACCTTTTTGTTAAATATTACGGCAATAAAAAAGTATGCCACAGCTATTACGAAGTTTAGTAATGACGCCATGCCAAAGCCACCAAAATTGTCTTGAGGAAGTAGTTCTGAAAAGATAAAAATTAGTAGCGAACTAAGACTCAAACCTATTCCAAGAAAATTATGCTTTTTCATAGTCTAATTTTGATGTTGCGGCGCGGCTTAGCCGCGCCGCAACACATGTTTAATCAGTCATTTAAATTCGAACTATACCAATTGATCTTTCTCGTAAAGAACATCACAGCTGCTAATATTACAAATAGGCCTATTGCGCCCATGAGCAGGCTATATTCGGCCGCCTGTAAAATCACAAATAAGAAGACAAAAAGACCAGTTAATAACAAGCCAAGCATAATGGCCAGGCTTTTGTTTTTAAATATGCTTAAACTGTACAACGTAATGAGCAAAATAACGGCAATGGACGCTATCGCATAGGCCAGATTAAAGCCGGCGTACTCCGACAAAGCCAATAACAATAAAAAGAAAATAGCTATGGCCGCGCCTACCATAATATATTGGAACGGGTGGATTTTCCGGCCCTTCAATAGTTCCGATATCAGGAAGGTTAAGAAAACCAATCCAACGATCAGGGCCATATATTTTACACTTCGTTCTGTTCGGTCGTAGTGATCGGCCAACTGCACAAAACCCGCTCCCATGTGCTGTCCTTCTAACCTTTGGTTGGTATCTATCCATTGCATAGGCATGGATGCGTTGAACTGAGTAATGTTCCACCGGGCGTTAAAACCGCTCCCGTCTTTCATAATTTCCCGGTGATCGGGTAGTCTGCCGCGGCTGGTTCCACTGCCGGCGGCATCATAAGCCACAATAGTTTGACCTCTTATACCCGAAATGCCATCTTCAAAATTGGGGTGCGGCCAGTTTGATGTCATACGTAAACTTGAGTTAGCGGCCAGGCTTTTAAAACGCAGTGCTTCTGTACCCCTTACATCAATATGAAAGGTTATATCATCCGGACTTTCAAGCCAACTTTCCGTTACCGGCAGATGCATACCGCTACTTAAAAAATAAGCATCCTTTTTACCGGCCTGGAGGGGTAATGATGCCCCCTGAAAATCGGCCACTGGCCGGCCCGAAATTCCGGATTGATCGCTTATGGAAACAACCAGGTAGGCATCATTCCAATGCACATCTTCTTCATCGATTTCCCAAACGGAAAAATCGGGTTTTACAAAGGTTGTGCGCAACTTACTTGAAGAATTGAACACCGGAACTTCGTAAATGCTTTTGTGAAGCTCTTCCACCTGTACATCACTTTCAACGGCTAATTCTTCAGGTAAGAAATATGCCGTCTTTCTTTCCGTTCTGCTCTCGGTTTTGTTGTTTTTTCCGTCAAAAACCACTACTTCCGAATGTGTGTCATAGGGTATAACCAAAACGGGTCCGGTTAGCAACTGATTTCCCCCGTACTGGTGGGCTACGTTTTGTGTTACTTCATTTAAACGATGGCTACGCTCGTGTACCAGGCCCTGTATAAGGAATTGAGGCAATAAAAACGCTAATAGCATACCGAATATGAGTGCGAGTTTAATGGTTACTTTAACAGCATCAATACCTGATTTAGCTGCGGCTTTAAGTTGTTCTTGCATAATTGTTAAATTTAAAAGTACTTTGAATTACAAAGTTAATAGAGAAAAAAATTATTTCTGTGATTTAATAAATGCTTCCAATGCGTTCAAATGGTTTTTAAACGCATTTCTTCCTTTAATTGTTGCCGAATAAGTTGTTCGCGGCTTACGCCCAACAAATTCCTTTTTTAACTGAATATAGTCGGCCTTTTCAAGTGCGGAAATATGACTGGCCAGGTTACCATCGGTTAACTCCAATACTTCTTTCAAAGTATTAAAATCTAACCAGTCGTTTACCATAAGGGAACTCATAATTCCCAATCTGGACCTGTGTTCCAGCAACTTGTCAAATTCAAAGTTAAAATCGTTCATTAAGTTTTTATCCAACTTTATTCCTTCCTTAACATCAACTTCCGCCCAGGATGGTTTCCAAAATACCTACGGCTAACTCTGCCCAAATTAGTACCACTGCCAGCACAATAATCAGGCAAACAATTATACGATGTGTGGTCTTTTGGATCTTTCTTAAACAAAAATCTATTACAAGGCCGGCAACTATCAAAATGGTTCCTGCCACGGCAAAATCTATCAAATCCCAACTCACCGAATCGGTAAACTGCATGGCTACTAATGGAATTAACAGAATAATACCGGCTCCCAGTGAAAAATATGACAATCTTTTTGAAATGGTGATCATAATATTCGTTTTAAGCCTACGCGCTCTTCTTATACATAACAACTCCGTAAATAATATGTAATAAACCAAAACCTAAGGCCCAGAATAATAAACCATAGCCGGGATAGAGCAGGGCCACTAATCCTAAAATGATATCACTAATACCTAAAAACCTGAGTTCATCGGTTGAAAATTTTGAGGCATTAACCAATGCTAATCCGTAAAATATTAGGGTTGCCGGCGCAATTAGCTTAATATAGCCATACTCAAATAATATTATTACACAGAAAATGCCTCCGGCGATGAGGGGTATAAATAAATTGATCATGAGTTTTTTGGCGGCGTGATCCCACATTGGCAGCCCGAGCTTTTTTGCCTTTTGTCTGGTAAAAAAATAGGCTGCCAGCAATGACAGAATAAGCACACCAAGACCAATGGCCACCAGCATCCACGAAGTATTGGTAAGGCCATCATGAAGGGTGAATTCACGATCGTAAAATCTGTCACCGTAATCAAGTACTTTATAGGCAAGGGCTGCTCCGACCAACGCCAAAATACCGGCCGATATACCGGAAAGCCCGCTTAGGGAAATGAACTTAGATGAGCGTTCCATGATCCGCCTGATCTCTCCAAGATCTTCTAACGGTTTTTGATTTTCATCTGTCATAAAAGTACTTTGAAGTACAAAGTAATAGGTTTTCACCCTCTTTTCAAAATATAATTTCAAATCATTTTAAAAAACAGTTGCAATCTTCGTGCATGTTGTTACATCTTTGCAGCATTATGGGGGATGTAATTAGAAGCCTTGGATTCACAAGGCGAATTCAAGTATGTATTATTGTTATATGTTTCTGTTCCTTAGGAGGAAACACCTTAGGTCAACATTGCAACATTATTGATGTTTATCCGGCAGGATATATAGAAGATACGAATGGTGATGACATGCAAAGTGCCGGAGATGTGGTACATTATGTTTATCCGGTCGTCAATAATAGCGCATCGGTAATAAGCAATATTTCTGTCAGTGACGATTTGGTGGAAGTAAAGCAGGCAATGCTCGGTAAGCTTCCTGCCGGTAGTACGGATAAAAACTCTCTTTGGGGTAAATACACCCTTACACAACAAGATGTAGATAAAGGGAGAGTAATAAATACTGCCTACGTAACAGCTGAGTTAAATGGTCGTAAGCTAACTTGTTCCGACCAGGGAACGGTTACCATTTTGCAGGTGGGCAAATTGAAGTTGAAAGAACACAGCAAATTTGTGGATAGTAATTCAAACAACCTGGCCGATGAAGAAGAAGTGGTCACCTACGGTTATAAGATAAAGAATACAGGAAACATAACGCTGAAAAATATTCGGGTAAAGGATAAGAATGCAACAGTAACCGGAAACATAAAAAGCTTGCCGGTAAATACAGAGGATGGCACTTCTTTTTTAGGTACACACCGGCTGAAAGCAGAAGACCTCAAAGCCAAAAAAGTTGTAACAGAGGCAAGCATTCAGGCCCAAACTCCTTTAGATAAGCAGATTGAACTCACAAACGATGCATTTGTAACCAAAATCATTCCGGGTAACGCAATAAGTGTAAAGGGAAACGAAAGCAGCCGAAGTGAAAAGATCAGTTCTGAAGACCGACAGAAAAAGTTAGCCGATGATGCCGATTATGAGGTTTGGCCAGATAAAGGAATACACCGAGTTATAAGTAAAGATGGAGTTCCGATCACCAAAATAGAAGTGTTTGACACAGAAGGTAAGTTAGTTCATTCTGCAGACTTTAAAGACCGGAAGCATGTTGATATTGATTCAAGGGCATATGCCTTAGGAGTTTATACCGTGCGGATCAATGATGAATATGTGATTAAGTTTTCGGTAGTCCGTTAACCAAATTTAGATTTGAGCAGGCTCTGAAAAGCAAACATTTCATCACGTAAGCGCGCCGCTTCAATAAAGTCTAAGTTTTTAGCAGCTTTATTCATGGCCCTTTTACTTTGTTCCACCGATTTTTCCAGTTGTTCTTTACTCATGTATTGAACTACCGGATCAGCCGCAAAAGTTGCTTCTATTTCAGTTGATCCATATCCTATTTCAGATTGGACTCCGGCTTTGCCCTTGTTAATCTCGGCAAATACATCTTTCGTCTCTTTCTGAATGGTTTTAGGTGTAATACCGTGTTCTTCGTTGTATGCAAGTTGTTTCTCTCTTCTTCTGTTGGTTTCGTCAATAGTCCTTTGCATGGAATCAGTTACTTTATCGGCATAAAAAATAACCTTGCCATTAACATTACGGGCAGCCCTGCCGGCAATTTGGGTTAAAGACCGCTCAGATCTCAGGAAACCTTCCTTATCCGCATCGAGGATAGCGACCATCGAAACCTCGGGCAGGTCAATGCCCTCCCTTAAAAGATTAACACCTATCAACACATCAAACAATCCCAACCTCAACTGACGAAGAATCTCAACCCGTTCCAACGTCTCCACTTCTGAATGTATATATCTGCATTTTAGGCCGAGCCTTTCAAAATAAGCGGCCAGTTCTTCAGCCATTCGTTTGGTTAACGTGGTTATTATGGTACGCTCATCCCTTTTACTGCGTTCATCAATTTCTTCCAAAAGGTCATCAATTTGATTTAGGCTTGGTCTTACCTCTATTACCGGATCAAGCAATCCGGTCGGCCGTATAACCTGTTCTACAATCACTCCTTCGCTATTTTCAAGTTCGTATTCCGATGGGGTAGCACTTACATAAATAACCTGATTTACCAAACTCTCAAACTCATTGAAATTTAAAGGGCGGTTATCTAAGGCACTCGGAAGCCGGAATCCGAAGTCAACCAGGTTTTCTTTACGTGACCTGTCACCACCATACATTCCTCGAATCTGAGGAATGGTAACATGGCTTTCATCGATGATTAGCAGGTAATCATCGGAGAAGTAATCAAGCAGACAAAATGGCCTGCTGCCTTTTTCCCTGCCATCAAAATATCTGGAATAGTTCTCCACTCCCGAACAGTAACCCAACTCCCGCATCATCTCAATATCAAAGTTGGTTCGCTCCTCCAGTCTCTTTGCTTCCTGAAACTTTTCTACGTCCTTAAAATATTGAACCTGCTCTTGCAGTTCATCCTGAATGTCGTTAAGAATGTATTTCATGCGCTCTCTTGGAGCGATATACATGTTGGCCGGGAAAACGGCTATATCTGAAAGCTTTTCCAACGACTTTCCATTATCCGGATTGATCTTTTCCAATAGCTCCACCTCATCACCAAAAAAAGTTATTCTAAATGCGAAGTCGGCATAAGCCGGAAAAATGTCAACGGTATCACCTCTCACCCTGAATTTACCTCTTTCCAAAAAGGCATCGGTGCGGGCATAAAGGGCATCAACAAAAGCAAGTAGTAAAGTATTACGGCTTATAACATCTCCTGTGCTTATTCTTACAATACCATTTTTAAACTCGGCCGGATTACCCAATCCAAAAATGCAGGATACCGAGGCAACCACAAGTACATCTCGTCTTCCGCTTAATAATGAGGATGTAGCTTTTAACCTAAGTTTTTCAACTTCTTCGTTGATCGAAAGATCTTTTTCTATATAGGTTCCCGAGCTAACTACATAAGCTTCGGGTTGATAATAATCGTAGTACGATACAAAATACTCTACTGCGTTTTCAGGGAAAAATTCTTTGAACTCGCCATATAACTGTGCTACAAGTGTTTTGTTATGACTTATCACCAACGTAGGTTTTTGAACCCTTTCAATAACATTGGCTATGGTGAATGTCTTCCCCGACCCTGTTACCCCCAATAAAGTTTGAGCAATATCCTTATTGATAAGGCTTTGGGTTAAAGCATCAATAGCATGTGGCTGATCACCTGTTGGAGAAAACGGAGATTGCAATTTAAAGGACATAAGATGCCAATATAATTTTTCTTTTGGAAAATGATCATTGTAACCAGAATATTTTAGAGTGAAAATCTTCCGGTGCGAAAAAAAAAACGACAAAAGTTGTTTACATAAACTTTTTTGCTATAGATTTGCACTACTGATTATATAAGTTAATAAAAATCATTGGGGGATGAAAAACATGTACACACTACGTGCCTGTATGCTGGCACCTATCACCTTAACATTATTACTACTTCTTACATCTGCCACCTTTGGCCAGGTAAAGACTGATTTGCCCGTTGCTGACCGAACTATTGAGGTTGACAAAAACACAAAGCAAATTTCTTTTCTTGGGGTAAACGATTTTGGTGCCAAGGCCGGAGATTATTCGGTTACTGTTGTTTCAAAACCTGGAGCAGGAACAGCCAAAATTATGGCAGACGGAATGTCAATAACATATATACGAAAGGGTTTCGGAGACGATTCGTTTAAAATTGAAGTTTGCAATGGTAATGGAGATTGCAAACAGGCAATTATTACAATTGCTGATCGAACAAGAGACATAAACCTTAGGTCAAGTGGCGGATCCGGTCAGGATGTGCCCAGATAATAACTTTTACATAATACTTCATTCACAGGGGGAAAATTAATAGAATGAAAAAACTATTACAATCAAGTTTACTAATACTTGCAGCTATCTGGACCTATGGACAGGCTCCAGCACCAACTAACGTTTATACAAATTATACAGGTTGGACAGGAACATCACTTACTTTAACCGGACAGGGTCCAAACAATATTACCGTTACGGGCAATGTCTCAGGTAATATTGTAAATACTTATACCACCATAGGTGGGTATGGAGTGTCTAATCCACAGTACAAAATTGTTCAAATGACCAATGGTTCATCGAGTGCTACGGTTACCTTCAGCTTTTCACAACCGGTACAAGATCTCATATTGCCGGCTTTGTTTTGGGATTTTGCAAGTAGCGGCACCCATACCATAGGTAGCTATACAGATCCTAGCGGTGCGGTTAAGGATTTGAGTCCGGCATTACATGCTGCCGGCACTGATTTCACAGACCACACCGTTAATAATAATTCAATAACTTATAACTATACCGATGATACGAATGGTAAAAGTGCTTCGAGTCTAGCTACTGCACTTATTTGGACAGCGGATGGTCCGGTATCCAGTTTAACATTAACATTCAATAATGTTGGTTCAAGAATAGATGGAATTTCCCCGTCATTCAATATTTACCCAATGAGTTGGGTGCCGGCCAGCGGCGGAGTACAACCCGCTAATAATGTTGATCTTGCCGATAATTTATGTGAAGGAATTAATGTAGCTTTTGTACTTGACCGATCCGGCTCAATGGATAATACAGAAATAGGATTGGTGCGAGAAGGTGTGAGAAAAGGCTTGCTTCAACTTAACGGTGCAGCGGCTACGAACGAGGCCATGTTTATCGACTTTGGTAAGTTTAATATAGGCGTTAAGTTGGCAATGACTCCAATTACCAGTGCGTCCGTAGTTGCCGGCGGAGCGCACTACGACTATTTATTTAATTCTTATGTACGAACAGCCGAAAGTACTAACTGGGAAGATGCATTGCAAGTTGTCCTTAATCAGATAAATGCCGGTGTGGATATAGACATGATTGTACTGGTTTCTGATGGCTTTCCAAATAATATTTCATCTACGGATACAGAAGGTCTTGCCAGTTATCACCTGGATAATCTTATCCCGCTCGCAAATCAAATTAAAAATGCCGGAACGCATATTGTTCTATTCGGTACGGGTGGGATTACTGATAACTCGGGCCAGGAAATCGCATCCTTTATTACCGATAAAAATCCGCTTAAATACAGCACCGGAGCTGATGTTAGAGAGGTTGATTATGCCATTGCGAAAACTTTTGATGAATTCCCTCCGCTTTTTGACAACTTTTTTAATGATTGTGTAACCCAGGGTAATGACCCGCCTATTGCAGTTGATGACCTATATACTACTCCTGTAAATACTACATTAACAGTCAATGCCGCCAATGGTGCATTGCCAAATGATTCCGATCCGGAAGGTGAAGTACTTACAATAACCACCATTCCTATAAGTGGTCCGTCAAACGGAACCATCACTTTAAATGCGGATGGTTCCTTTACCTATACTCCTAACAATGGCTTTGTAGGCACTGATGTTATTACTTATGAAGTTTGTGATCCCCAGGGTGGATGTGCTCAGGCCGATATTATTATTACTATTGAAGATGTTTTGCCGCCTCCGGCAACATGTAATAATACTGACTATACGTATGACGCTAATCTGGACGTGAATTCATCAGGACAATATATTCCGACGTCTGCGAGATTGCAATGTCCTACCGTAACCGAAATATCAGGAACATTACCTACTATCTTCCATTCAGGTTCAGTTAATGGAACAGCCGTTATTGAAGTTCCGGAGTATGTAACTACTGATGGTTTTCTTGGCAGAGCATCCGATAATCAGCCCAATGAAACCTGGAAAATTGAATTCTATAAAGGTGGAGTAAAAGTAGGAGAAACCAACTCCACTACTGATGTGCCTGATGGCGATGATTATGCTTTTGCCACCGGTTCTTTGAATGCGGTACCTATTCCTAATGGAGCAGATTCCTATAAAATTGTTCATACAGGTTGTGGATTAACGGGTGGTACTAATTCAGTGTATCCGTCCAGCTTCTGTTTGGATTTAAAAGTGGTTGATTTACAATTCCTTAAAACCGGTTGGCTTAACGATGATAACGCTAATGATTGTTTGGATGTTGGGGAAACTATAACCTATACATTTAAAATCAAGAATACCGGTACGGAGGTTTTAAACGATGTATTAATCACCGATGACAAACTTGGTCTGTCAAATTTTGCTTGTGGTGCCGGATTACTTCAACCGGGTTCGGTAAGGACATGTACCTTTGATTATACTGTCACGCAAGCAGATATAGATGCCGGAAGCATTGAAAATCAGGCCTCTGTCTCGGCTGTAGCGACAGGTGGGGTTACGGTTACGGATCTTTCATCTGATAGTGAGTCAGTGCCTGATAACCCAACGGTTAATAACACTTGTCCGGCAGTACCTGATATTACAGTTGATAAGCTGGCAGAACTAAAAGATCCGAATAACAATGGTCTGCCGGAAGTTGGCGAGACTATCTCATACACATTCACTATTACTAACACAGGTAACGTAACATTAACCAATGTTGTGCTCACGGATGTACTTCAGGGTTTAACTCTATCTGGCGGCCCTATATCATCAATGGCACCTGGTGCTAGTGATACAGGCACGTACTCAGGTACTTATACCTTAACACAAGCTGATATTGATGCAGGATTTGTTGAGAATACGGCAACAGTAACGGGAACTTCTCCCTCAGGGTCCAATGTGACTGATGATGACAAAGAAACCGTTACCTTAAACAGGCAGAAAGCAATTCGTTTAATAAAGACAGGCTCAATTACGGACGCTAACGGTAACGGTTGTGCCGATGCGGGCGATACGATCACTTACACTTTCGAGGTAACGAATACCGGCAATGTAACGTTGAATAATATTACTATAGATGACAGCAAACTGGGTTTGGTTGACTTCAGTTGCGGCAGCGGCAGTTTGGCTCCCGGAGCAAGTCGAAGTTGTACAAGTACCTATACTATCACCCAGGCGGATGTAGATTCGGGTAATGTAACGAACAGTGCTACAGTAGAGGCCACAGCCCCTGACAGCAGTACGGTAAGCGATGATTCTTCTGATAGTACGACTACGGCAACGAATCCGACTGTAATACCAACTTGTAGTGATGCCTCGGTTCAGTTGATCAAGACCGGATCACTAACAGATAATAACGGTAATGGTTGTGCCGATGCGGGCGATACGATCACTTACACTTTCGAGGTAACGAATACCGGCAATGTAACGTTGAATAATATTACTATAGATGACAGCAAACTGGGTTTGGTTGACTTCAGTTGCGGCAGCGGCAGTTTGGCTCCCGGAGCAAGTCGAAGTTGTACAAGTACCTATACTATCCCCCAGGCGGATGTAGATTCGGGTAATGTAACGAACAGTGCTACAGTAGAGGCCACAGCCCCTGACAGCAGTACGGTAAGCGATGATTCTTCTGATAGTACGACTACGGCAACCAATCCGACTGTAATACCAACTTGTAGTGATGCCTCGGTTCAGTTGATCAAGACCGGATCACTAACAGATAATAACGGTAATGGTTGTGCCGATGCGGGCGATACGATCACTTACACTTTCGAGGTAACGAATACCGGCAATGTAACGTTGAATAATATTACTATAGATGACAGCAAACTGGGTTTGGTTGACTTCAGTTGCGGCAGCGGCAGTTTGGCTCCCGGAGCAAGTCGAAGTTGTACAAGTACCTATACTATCACCCAGGCGGATGTAGATTCGGGTAATGTAACGAACAGTGCTACAGTAGAGGCCACAGCCCCTGACAGCAGTACGGTAAGCGATGATTCTTCTGATAGTACGACTACGGCAACCAATCCGACTGTAATACCAACTTGTAGTGATGCCTCGGTTCAGTTGATCAAGACCGGATCACTAACAGATAATAACGGTAATGGTTGTGCCGATGCGGGCGATACGATCACTTACACTTTCGAGGTAACGAATACCGGCAATGTAACGTTGAATAATATTACTATAGATGACAGCAAACTGGGTTTGGTTGACTTCAGTTGCGGCAGCGGCAGTTTGGCTCCCGGAGCAAGTCGAAGTTGTACAAGTACCTATACTATCACCCAGGCGGATGTAGATTCGGGTAATGTAACGAACAGTGCTACAGTAGAGGCCACAGCCCCTGACAGCAGTACGGTAAGCGATGATTCTTCTGATAGTACGACTACGGCAACGAATCCGACTGTAATACCAACTTGTAGTGATGCCTCGGTTCAATTGATCAAGACCGGATCACTAACAGATAATAACGGTAATGGTTGTGCCGATGCGGGCGATACGATCACCTACACTTTCGAGGTAACGAATACCGGCAATGTAACGTTGAATAATATTACTATAGATGACAGCAAACTGGGTTTGGTTGACTTCAGTTGCGGCAGCGGCAGTTTGGCTCCCGGAGCAAGCCGAAGTTGTACAAGTACCTATACTATCACCCAGGCGGATGTAGATTCGGGTAATGTAACGAACAGTGCTACAGTAGAGGCCACAGCCCCTGACAGCAGTACGGTAAGCGATGATTCTTCTGATAGTACGACTACGGCAACGAATCCGACTGTAATACCAACTTGTAGTGATGCCTCGGTTCAATTGATCAAGACCGGATCACTAACAGATAATAACGGTAATGGTTGTGCCGATGCGGGCGATACGATCACTTACACTTTCGAGGTAACGAATACCGGCAATGTAACGTTGAATAATATTACTATAGATGACAGCAAACTGGGTTTGGTTGACTTCAGTTGCGGCAGCGGCAGTTTGGCTCCCGGAGCAAGTCGAAGTTGTACAAGTACCTATACTATCACCCAGGCGGATGTAGATTCGGGTAATGTAACGAACAGTGCTACAGCAGAGGCCACAGCCCCTGACAGCAGTACGGTAAGCGATGATTCTTCTGATAGTACGACTACGGCAACCAATCCGACTGTAATACCAACTTGTAGTGATGCCTCGGTTCAGTTGATCAAGACCGGATCACTAACAGATAATAACGGTAATGGTTGTGCCGATGCGGGCGATACGATCACTTACACTTTCGAGGTAACGAATACCGGCAATGTAACATTGAATAATATTACTATAGATGACAGCAAACTGGGTTTGGTTGACTTCAGTTGCGGCAGCGGCAGTTTGGCTCCCGGAGCAAGCCGAAGTTGTACAAGTACCTATACTATCACCCAGGCGGATGTAGATTCGGGTAATGTAACGAACAGTGCTACAGTAGAGGCCACAGCCCCTGACAGCAGTACGGTAAGCGATGATTCTTCTGATAGTACGACTACGGCAACGAATCCGACTGTAATACCAACTTGTAGTGATGCATCTATCGAATTAATAAAGACAGGCGTATGGAGTGACAGCAACGGTAATAGTTCTGCAGATGTAGGAGAGACTATCACCTATAGCTTTACGGTAACAAATACGGGTAATGTAACGATCAGTAATATTACTTTGAGTGATGCTAAGATCACAGTAAGCGGCGGGCCTATCACATTGGCACCCGGAGCATCAAACAGCACATCATTTACCGGAACTTATACGATCACCCAGGCAGACATAGATGCCGGTAATGTAACAAATACAGCGACAGCTACGGGACAGGATCCATCGGGTAACGATGTAACAGACGACAGTAGTAGTGATCCTAACTTACCGAATGAACCAACGGTAACCACCTTACCACAGGATGGTTCATTAGAGTTAATAAAGACAGGCGTATGGAGTGACAGCAACGGTAATAGTTCTGCAGATGTAGGAGAGACTATCACCTATAGCTTTACGGTAACAAATACGGGTAATGTAACGATCAGTAATATTACTTTGAGTGATGCTAAGATCACAGTAAGCGGCGGGCCTATCACATTGGCACCCGGAGCATCAAACAGCACATCATTTACCGGAACTTATACGATCACCCAGGCAGACATAGATGCCGGTAATGTAACAAATACAGCGACAGCTACGGGACAGGATCCATCGGGTAACGATGTAACAGACGACAGTAGTAGTGATCCTAACTTACCGAATGAACCAACGGTAACCACCTTACCGCAGGATGGTTCATTAGAGTTAATAAAGACAGGCGTATGGAGTGACAGCAACGGTAATAGTTCTGCAGATGTAGGAGAGACTATCACCTATAGCTTTACGGTAACAAATACGGGTAATGTAACGATCAGTAATATTACTTTGAGTGATGCTAAGATCACAGTAAGCGGCGGGCCTATCACATTGGCACCCGGAGCATCAAACAGCACATCATTTACCGGAACTTATACGATCACCCAGGCAGACATAGATGCCGGTAATGTAACAAATACAGCGACAGCTACGGGACAGGATCCATCGGGTAACGATGTAACAGACGACAGTAGTAGTGATCCTAACTTACCGAATGAACCAACGGTAACCACCTTACCACAGGATGGTTCATTAGAGTTAATAAAGGCAGGTGTATGGAGTGACAGCAACGGTAATAGTTCTGCAGATGTAGGAGAGACTATCACCTATAGCTTTACGGTAACAAATACGGGTAATGTAACGATCAGTAATATTACTTTGAGTGATGCTAAGATCACAGTAAGCGGCGGGCCTATCACATTGGCACCCGGAGCATCAAACAGCACATCATTTACCGGAACTTATACGATCACCCAGGCAGACATAGATGCCGGTAATGTAACAAATACAGCGACAGCTACGGGACAGGATCCATCGGGTAACGATGTAACAGACGACAGTAGTAGTGATCCTAACTTACCGAATGAACCAACGGTAACCACCTTACCGCAGGATGGTTCATTAGAGTTAATAAAGACAGGCGTATGGAGTGACAGCAACGGTAATAGTTCTGCAGATGTAGGAGAGACTATCACCTATAGCTTTACGGTAACAAATACGGGTAATGTAACGATCAGTAATATTACTTTGAGTGATGCTAAGATCACAGTAAGCGGCGGGCCTATCACATTGGCACCCGGAGCATCAAACAGCACATCATTTACCGGAACTTATACGATCACCCAGGCAGACATAGATGCCGGTAATGTAACAAATACAGCGACAGCTACGGGACAGGATCCATCGGGTAACGATGTAACAGACGACAGTAGTAGTGATCCTAACTTACCGAATGAACCAACGGTAACCACCTTACCGCAGGATGGTTCATTAGAGTTAATAAAGACAGGCGTATGGAGTGACAGCAACGGTAATAGTTCTGCAGATGTAGGAGAGACTATCACCTATAGCTTTACGGTAACAAATACGGGTAATGTAACGATCAGTAATATTACTTTGAGTGATGCTAAGATCACAGTAAGCGGCGGGCCTATCACATTGGCACCCGGAGCATCAAACAGCACATCATTTACCGGAACTTATACGATCACCCAGGCAGACATAGATGCCGGTAATGTAACAAATACAGCGACAGCTACGGGACAGGATCCATCGGGTAACGATGTAACAGACGACAGTAGTAGTGATCCTAACTTACCGAATGAACCAACGGTAACCACCTTACCGCAGGATGGTTCATTAGAGTTAATAAAGACAGGCGTATGGGATGACAGCAACGGTAATAGTTCTGCAGATGTAGGAGAGACTATCACCTATAGCTTTACGGTAACAAATACGGGTAATGTAACGATCAGTAATATTACTTTGAGTGATGCTAAGATCACAGTAAGCGGCGGGCCTATCACATTGGCACCCGGAGCATCAAACAGCACATCATTTACCGGAACTTATACGATCACCCAGGCAGACATAGATGCCGGTAATGTAACAAATACAGCGACAGCTACGGGACAGGATCCATCGGGTAACGATGTAACAGACGACAGTAGTAGTGATCCTAACTTACCGAATGAACCAACGGTAACCACCTTACCGCAGGATGGTTCATTAGAGTTAATAAAGACAGGCGTATGGAGTGACAGCAACGGTAATAGTTCTGCAGATGTAGGAGAGACTATCACCTATAGCTTTACGGTAACAAATACGGGTAATGTAACGATCAGTAATATTACTTTGAGTGATGCTAAGATCACAGTAAGCGGCGGGCCTATCACATTGGCACCCGGAGCATCAAACAGCACATCATTTACCGGAACTTATACGATCACCCAGGCAGACATAGATGCCGGTAATGTAACAAATACAGCGACAGCTACGGGACAGGATCCATCGGGTAACGATGTAACAGACGACAGTAGTAGTGATCCTAACTTACCGAATGAACCAACGGTAACCACCTTACCGCAGGATGGTTCATTAGAGTTAATAAAGACAGGCGTATGGGATGACAGCAACGGTAATAGTTCTGCAGATGTAGGAGAGACTATCACCTATAGCTTTACGGTAACAAATACGGGTAATGTAACGATCAGTAATATTACTTTGAGTGATGCTAAGATCACAGTAAGCGGCGGGCCTATCACATTGGCACCCGGAGCATCAAACAGCACATCATTTACCGGAACTTATACGATCACCCAGGCAGACATAGATGCCGGTAATGTAACAAATACAGCGACAGCTACGGGACAGGATCCATCGGGTAACGATGTAACAGACGACAGTAGTAGTGATCCTAACTTACCGAATGAACCAACGGTAACCACCTTACCACAGGATGGTTCATTAGAGTTAATAAAGACAGGCGTATGGAGTGACAGCAACGGTAATAGTTCTGCAGATGTAGGAGAGACTATCACCTATAGCTTTACGGTAACAAATACGGGTAATGTAACGATCAGTAATATTACTTTGAGTGATGCTAAGATCACAGTAAGCGGCGGGCCTATCACATTGGCACCCGGAGCATCAAACAGCACATCATTTACCGGAACTTATACGATCACCCAGGCAGACATAGATGCCGGTAATGTAACAAATACAGCGACAGCTACGGGACAGGATCCATCGGGTAACGATGTAACAGACGACAGTAGTAGTGATCCTAACTTACCGAATGAACCAACGGTAACCACCTTACCACAGGATGGTTCATTAGAGTTAATAAAGACAGGCGTATGGGATGACAGCAACGGTAATAGTTCTGCAGATGTAGGAGAGACTATCACCTATAGCTTTACGGTAACAAATACGGGTAATGTAACGATCAGTAATATTACTTTGAGTGATGCTAAGATCACAGTAAGCGGCGGGCCTATCACATTGGCACCCGGAGCATCAAACAGCACATCATTTACCGGAACTTATACGATCACCCAGGCAGACATAGATGCCGGTAATGTAACAAATACAGCGACAGCTACGGGACAGGATCCATCGGGTAACAATGTAACAGACGACAGTAGTAGTGATCCTAACTTACCGAATGAACCAACGGTAACCACCTTACCGCAGGATGGTTCATTAGAGTTAATAAAGACAGGCGTATGGGATGACAGCAACGGTAATAGTTCTGCAGATGTAGGAGAGACTATCACCTATAGCTTTACGGTAACAAATACGGGTAATGTAACGATCAGTAATATTACTTTGAGTGATGCTAAGATCACAGTAAGCGGCGGGCCTATCACATTGGCACCCGGAGCATCAAACAGCACATCATTTACCGGAACTTATACGATCACCCAGGCAGACATAGATGCCGGTAATGTAACAAATACAGCGACAGCTACGGGACAGGATCCATCGGGTAACGATGTAACAGACGACAGTAGTAGTGATCCTAACTTACCGAATGAACCAACGGTAACCACCTTACCACAGGATGGTTCATTAGAGTTAATAAAGGCAGGTGTATGGAGTGACAGCAACGGTAATAGTTCTGCAGATGTAGGAGAGACTATCACCTATAGCTTTACGGTAACAAATACGGGTAATGTAACGATCAGTAATATTACTTTGAGTGATGCTAAGATCACAGTAAGCGGCGGGCCTATCACATTGGCACCCGGAGCATCAAACAGCACATCATTTACCGGAACTTATACGATCACCCAGGCAGACATAGATGCCGGTAATGTAACAAATACAGCGACAGCTACGGGACAGGATCCATCGGGTAACGATGTAACAGACGACAGTAGTAGTGATCCTAACTTACCGAATGAACCAACGGTAACCACCTTACCGCAGGATGGTTCATTAGAGTTAATAAAGACAGGCGTATGGGATGACAGCAATGGAGATGGAGCGGCAAATGCGGGAGAGACTATCACATACACGTTCGCTATCACGAACACGGGTAATGTAACTATAACTAATATAGAGATAGACGATGCTACACTGGGCATAACAGATTTGGCTTGTGTAAGCAGTCTGGCACCTGGCGAGAGTGGTAGTTGCACAGCGACTTATACAGTAACTCAGGCCGACATTAATGCTGGCAATGTAACTAACACGGCAACAGCTACCGGTACAGATCCATCGGGCAATGATGTAAATGATGATAGTAGTAGTGATCCAAACTTACCTGGTGAGCCAACAGTAACGACCTTGCCTGGCGATCCTGGTTTAGAGTTGATAAAAACCGGAACATTTAATGATGAGAGTGGCGATGGTTTTGCGCAGGTTGGCGAGACGATCACTTATACATTTAAAGTAACTAACACAGGCAATGTACCTGTAACTAACATCACAGTAACAGATCCTAAAGTAACGGTAAGTGGTGGTCCTATCGACCTGGCAGTAGGTACTATGGACAACACAACATTTAGCGGAACTTATACCATAACTCAAGCAGATATCGATGCCGGTCAGGTAGAGAATACAGCCACGGCTACGGGTCAGGATCCGGACGGTACAGATGTGACAGATGATAGTTCAAGTGATCCGAACGTACCGGAACAGCCAACTGTAACACCACTACCACAAGCTAGTGGCATCACGGTTGACAAGTTAGGTTTATGGGATGATGCGAATAACAATCTGGTAGCCGATGCCGGGGAGACAATAAATTACACCTTTACAGTAACCAACACCGGAAACACTTCTTTAACGGTAGTAACTGTAACAGATTTACTTGCCGGAGTAACGGTGAGTGGCGGTCCAATTACACTGGCACCTGGTGAGGTAAACACCACCGCATTTACAGCTACTTATACTTTAACCCAGGCAGATATCGATGCTGGAATTGTAACAAATACAGCTAAGGTAACAGCAGAGAATCCTGATGGCGGTGAGGAGAGCGACACAGATGTAGAGAACACACAATTACCACAGGATGGTGAGATAGCGTTAATAAAGACGGGCGTATGGGATGACAGCAATGGAGATGGAGCGGCAAATGCGGGAGAGACTATCACATACACGTTCGCTATCACGAACACGGGTAATGTAACTATAACTAATATAGAGATAGACGATGCTACACTGGGCATAACAGATTTGGCTTGTGTAAGCAGTCTGGCACCTGGCGAGAGTGGTAGTTGCACAGCGACTTATACAGTAACTCAGGCCGACATTAATGCTGGCAATGTAACTAACACGGCAACAGCTACCGGTACAGATCCATCGGGCAATGATGTAAATGATGATAGTAGTAGTGATCCAAACTTACCTGGTGAGCCAACAGTGACGACCTTGCCTGGCGATCCTGGTTTAGAGTTGATAAAAACCGGAACATTTAATGATGAGAGTGGCGATGGTTTTGCGCAGGTTGGCGAGACGATCACTTATACATTTAAAGTAACTAACACAGGCAATGTACCTGTAACTAACATCACAGTAACAGATCCTAAAGTAACGGTAAGTGGTGGTCCTATCGACCTGGCAGTAGGTACTATGGACAACACAACATTTAGCGGAACTTATACCATAACTCAAGCAGATATCGATGCCGGTCAGGTAGAGAATACAGCCACGGCTACGGGTCAGGATCCGGACGGTACAGATGTGACAGATGATAGTTCAAGTGATCCGAACGTACCGGAACAGCCAACTGTAACACCACTACCACAAGCTAGTGGCATCACGGTTGACAAGTTAGGTTTATGGGATGATGCGAATAACAATCTGGTAGCCGATGCCGGGGAGACAATAAATTACACCTTTACAGTAACCAACACCGGAAACACTTCTTTAACGGTAGTAACTGTAACAGATTTACTTGCCGGAGTAACGGTGAGTGGCGGTCCAATTACACTGGCACCTGGTGAGGTAAACACCACCGCATTTACAGCTACTTATACTTTAACCCAGGCAGATATCGATGCTGGAATTGTAACAAATACAGCTAAGGTAACAGCAGAGAATCCTGATGGCGGTGAGGAGAGCGACACAGATGTAGAGAACACACAATTACCACAGGATGGTGAGATAGCGTTAATAAAGACGGGCGTATGGGATGACAGCAATGGAGATGGAGCGGCAAATGCGGGAGAGACTATCACATACACGTTCGCTATCACGAACACGGGTAATGTAACTATAACTAATATAGAGATAGACGATGCTACACTGGGCATAACAGATTTGGCTTGTGTAAGCAGTCTGGCACCTGGCGAGAGTGGTAGTTGCACAGCGACTTATACAGTAACTCAGGCCGACATTAATGCTGGCAATGTAACTAACACGGCAACAGCTACCGGTACAGATCCATCGGGCAATGATGTAAATGATGATAGTAGTAGTGATCCAAACTTACCTGGTGAGCCAACAGTGACGACCTTGCCTGGCGATCCTGGTTTAGAGTTGATAAAAACCGGAACATTTAATGATGAGAGTGGCGATGGTTTTGCGCAGGTTGGCGAGACGATCACTTATACATTTAAAGTAACTAACACAGGCAATGTACCTGTAACTAACATCACAGTAACAGATCCTAAAGTAACGGTAAGTGGTGGTCCTATCGACCTGGCAGTAGGTACTATGGACAACACAACATTTAGCGGAACTTATACCATAACTCAAGCAGATATCGATGCCGGTCAGGTAGAGAATACAGCCACGGCTACGGGTCAGGATCCGGACGGTACAGATGTGACAGATGATAGTTCAAGTGATCCGAACGTACCGGAACAGCCAACTGTAACACCACTACCACAAGCTAGTGGCATCACGGTTGACAAGTTAGGTTTATGGGATGATGCGAATAACAATCTGGTAGCCGATGCCGGGGAGACAATAAATTACACCTTTACAGTAACCAACACCGGAAACACTTCTTTAACGGTAGTAACTGTAACAGATTTACTTGCCGGAGTAACGGTGAGTGGCGGTCCAATTACACTGGCACCTGGTGAGGTAAACACCACCGCATTTACAGCTACTTATACTTTAACCCAGGCAGATATCGATGCTGGAATTGTAACAAATACAGCTAAGGTAACAGCAGAGAATCCTGATGGCGGTGAGGAGAGCGACACAGATGTAGAGAACACACAATTACCACAGGATGGTGAGATAGCGTTAATAAAGACGGGCGTATGGGATGACAGCAATGGAGATGGAGCGGCAAATGCGGGAGAGACTATCACATACACGTTCGCTATCACGAACACGGGTAATGTAACTATAACTAATATAGAGATAGACGATGCTACACTGGGCATAACAGATTTGGCTTGTGTAAGCAGTCTGGCACCTGGCGAGAGTGGTAGTTGCACAGCGACTTATACAGTAACTCAGGCCGACATTAATGCTGGCAATGTAACTAACACGGCAACAGCTACCGGTACAGATCCATCGGGCAATGATGTAAATGATGATAGTAGTAGTGATCCAAACTTACCTGGTGAGCCAACAGTGACGACCTTGCCTGGCGATCCTGGTTTAGAGTTGATAAAAACCGGAACATTTAATGATGAGAGTGGCGATGGTTTTGCGCAGGTTGGCGAGACGATCACTTATACATTTAAAGTAACTAACACAGGCAATGTACCTGTAACTAACATCACAGTAACAGATCCTAAAGTAACGGTAAGTGGTGGTCCTATCGACCTGGCAGTAGGTACTATGGACAACACAACATTTAGCGGAACTTATACCATAACTCAAGCAGATATCGATGCCGGTCAGGTAGAGAATACAGCCACGGCTACGGGTCAGGATCCGGACGGTACAGATGTGACAGATGATAGTTCAAGTGATCCGAACGTACCGGAACAGCCAACTGTAACACCACTACCACAAGCTAGTGGCATCACGGTTGACAAGTTAGGTTTATGGGATGATGCGAATAACAATCTGGTAGCCGATGCCGGGGAGACAATAAATTACACCTTTACAGTAACCAACACCGGAAACACTTCTTTAACGGTAGTAACTGTAACAGATTTACTTGCCGGAGTAACGGTGAGTGGCGGTCCAATTACACTGGCACCTGGTGAGGTAAACACCACCGCATTTACAGCTACTTATACTTTAACCCAGGCAGATATCGATGCTGGAATTGTAACAAATACAGCTAAGGTAACAGCAGAGAATCCTGATGGCGGTGAGGAGAGCGACACAGATGTAGAGAACACACAATTACCACAGGATGGTGAGATAGCGTTAATAAAGACGGGCGTATGGGATGACAGCAATGGAGATGGAGCGGCAAATGCGGGAGAGACTATCACATACACGTTCGCTATCACGAACACGGGTAATGTAACTATAACTAATATAGAGATAGACGATGCTACACTAGGCATAACAGATTTGGCTTGTGTAAGCAGTCTGGCACCTGGCGAGAGTGGTAGTTGCACAGCGACTTATACAGTAACTCAGGCCGACATTAATGCTGGCAATGTAACTAACACGGCAACAGCTACCGGTACAGATCCATCGGGCAATGATGTAAATGATGATAGTAGTAGTGATCCAAACTTACCTGGTGAGCCAACAGTGACGACCTTGCCTGGCGATCCTGGTTTAGAGTTGATAAAAACCGGAACATTTAATGATGAGAGTGGCGATGGTTTTGCGCAGGTTGGCGAGACGATCACTTATACATTTAAAGTAACTAACACAGGCAATGTACCTGTAACTAACATCACAGTAACAGATCCTAAAGTAACGGTAAGTGGTGGTCCTATCGACCTGGCAGTAGGTACTATGGACAACACAACATTTAGCGGAACTTATACCATAACTCAAGCAGATATCGATGCCGGTCAGGTAGAGAATACAGCCACGGCTACGGGTCAGGATCCGGACGGTACAGATGTGACAGATGATAGTTCAAGTGATCCGAACGTACCGGAACAGCCAACTGTAACACCACTACCACAAGCTAGTGGCATCACGGTTGACAAGTTAGGTTTATGGGATGATGCGAATAACAATCTGGTAGCCGATGCCGGGGAGACAATAAATTACACCTTTACAGTAACCAACACCGGAAACACTTCTTTAACGGTAGTAACTGTAACAGATTTACTTGCCGGAGTAACGGTGAGTGGCGGTCCAATTACACTGGCACCTGGTGAGGTAAACACCACCGCATTTACAGCTACTTATACTTTAACCCAGGCAGATATCGATGCTGGAATTGTAACAAATACAGCTAAGGTAACAGCAGAGAATCCTGATGGCGGTGAGGAGAGCGACACAGATGTAGAGAACACACAATTACCACAGGATGGTGAGATAGCGTTAATAAAGACGGGCGTATGGGATGACAGCAATGGAGATGGAGCGGCAAATGCGGGAGAGACTATCACATACACGTTCGCTATCACGAACACGGGTAATGTAACTATAACTAATATAGAGATAGACGATGCTACACTGGGCATAACAGATTTGGCTTGTGTAAGCAGTCTGGCACCTGGCGAGAGTGGTAGTTGCACAGCGACTTATACAGTAACTCAGGCCGACATTAATGCTGGCAATGTAACTAACACGGCAACAGCTACCGGTACAGATCCATCGGGCAATGATGTAAATGATGATAGTAGTAGTGATCCAAACTTACCTGGTGAGCCAACAGTGACGACCTTGCCTGGCGATCCTGCTATTGAACTGGCAAAAACGGGTACGTTTAATGATGAGAACAGCGATGGCTTTGCCCAGGTTGGAGAAACGATTACATATAACTTTACAGTAACTAATACAGGTAATGAACCTGTAACAGGAATTACTGTAAGCGATGATAAGATAACAGTGACCGGTCCTGCTTCAATCGACTTGGCAGTAGGTGAGAGTAGCACGGCATTTAGCGGTACTTACACCCTGACTCAAGATGATATTAACAACGGCTCGGTAACCAATCAGGCTACGGCTGCAGGCACAGATTCTAATGGGAATCCTGTTACAGATGATGCTTCAGATAACCCTGCAACACCTGAACCGGATGATCCTACGATTGTAGATATTATAGCCCCGGCTATACTTGACATTGATAAAGTAGGTGTTTGGGTTGATGCTAATCAAGACGGAATACCTCAGGTAGGCGAGGAAATTGAATACTCATTCACTATTACTAATAAAGGTGGTGTTACGGTAACAGATATTAACGTTACCGACTTACTTCCTGGTGTTGTAGTGAGCGGTGGTCCAATTGACCTGCAACCTGGTGAGAGTGATAACACCACATTCACTGCTGTTTATGCATTAACTCAGACCGACATTAATAATGCAGGTGTTGAAAATACAGCAGTTGCCACAGGTAAGGATCCTAATGGTAATGATGTAACAGAGGATGATGTAGAGAACACGTCTTTGGGTAGGGTAAGCGAGATCGAAGTGTTTAAATCCGGTGTGGCCGATGATAATGATGGTGACGGAATGATCGAAGCCGGAGAAACATTTACTTATACTATTACTGTTCAGAACACTGGTAATACGACGATTACCAATATAGATGTAACTGATCCTATGTTGACAGTAACATGTGATGTTTCAACACTGGAACCTGGTCAGTCTGCCACTTGTACAGGTGTTTATACCCTAACGCAAGCTGATGTAGATGCCGGCGAAGTACAGAATCAGGCAAATGCTACCGGTAACGGACCTGAAGGAGCTACTGTAGATGAGCCTTCTGATGATCCGGATACTCCGGTAGAAGACGATCCGACCATTATACCTATTCCGGCAGAAGGTCAGATTTCTGTTGAGAAAGTAGGTGTTCATAAAGATGAAAATGGTGATGGCTTTGCCCAGGCGGGTGAAACTATCGACTACACTTTCGCTGTAACGAACATCGGAAATGTAACAGTCACCAATATCACCTTAGATGATCCATTAGTGACAGTGAGCGGTGGTCCAATTGCAACACTTGCTGTTGGGGCTACTGATACGGATACTTTTACGGCAACGTATGAGCTTACACAAGCTGATATCGATGCGGGAAGCTTCTCCAATATTGCTACCGCAACAGGTACAGATCCTAATAACGATCCTGTTACGGATGATTCTGACGATCCTAATGATCCAACGAATACCGATAACAACGGTGATGGAGAACCTGATGATCCTACCGTAGTTGATTACGTGAGCAAAGGCTCGATCCTCGTTGATAAAACAGGTGTTTGGGAAGATGATAACCAGGATGGTATCCCGCAAGCAGGGGAAACTATGACCTACTTGTTCACAGTTATCAATAATGGTGATGTAACGTTAACAAATGTTACCATTACTGATATCCTTCCCGGAATTAATATCTCCGGCGGACCAATAGTTAGCATGGCTCCGGGAGCAACAGACAATACCACGTTTAGTGCAACCTATGCCTTAACACAGGCTGATGTTGATGCCGGTATAATTAGCAATACGGCTACAGTAACAGGAACCACACCTGATGGAGCGGAAGAAACAGATGATGATACGGAAGAAACAGCTCTGGGTCAGGTACCTGCGATAGAGGTGATGAAATCAGGAGTAGCAGATGATAATGATGGCGATGGTATGATCGAAGCTGGTGAAACAATTACCTATACGATTACAGTAGAAAATACAGGAAATGTTACCGTTAACAACATCGTTGTAACTGATAATAATGCCGATGCAGGTTCTATAAGTTGCGATGCAACGGAACTGGCTCCAGGAGCATCATTAACATGTACGGCAACACACACGATCACTCAGGACGAGGTTAATGCAGGTAAGGTTGAAAACCAGGCTGATGTTACCGGTGAAGATCCTAAAGGTAATCCTGTAGATGAGCCGTCTGATGATCCGGATACGCCGGAAGAAGACGATCCAACCGTGATTGATATTCCTTATGTAGGTTCGTTTGAAGTGCAGAAGATTGGAGTATTCAATGATGAGAATAATGATAATTTAGCTCAGGTAGGTGAAACTATCGATTATACCTTCGTGGTAAGTAATACGGGTAATGTTCCTTTAACAGCTGTATCCATAGATGATCAGTTAATCACCATTAACGGTGGTCCAATTGATCTTGCCGTGGGAGCAACTGATAATTCTACATTCTCCGGCACATATACACTTACCCAGGCAGACCTGAATTCAGGAGAAGTAGAAAACAGTGCTACAGGCACAGCTACAGATCCTAATGGTGATACCCTCACCGATGTTAGTGATGACCCTGATAATCCGGCAGATGTTGATACGGAAGGTGATGGAGAACCTGATGATCCTACAGTTGTAGAATTCCTGGGTGATGCCGATTTGGCGTTGGATAAAGTTGGGCTGTTTAAAGATGATAATGGCGATGGAATCGCCCAGGCCGGTGAAACAATTACTTACACATTCAAAGTAACTAATACCGGAAATGTAACAATATCTAACATTACGATTGACGATCCGTTAATTACAGTGAATGGTGGACCTATTCCAACTTTGGAACCAGGTGATGAAGATGGTACTACGTTTAGTGGCTCTTATGTAATCACTCAGGCTGACATTGATGCGGGTAGAGTATTTAACCTTGCAACAGCAACAGGACAAGATCCTGCAGGAAATAATGTATCAGATGGTGACGGAACCATTACCACACTGGGTCGTAGGCCTGCAATGGAGGTATTTAAATCCGGAGTTCATAACGATGCCGACGGAAGCCAACAAGCTGAAGTAGGTGAAGTAATTGACTATACCATAACTGTTGAAAATACAGGTAATGTAACCCTTACGGAAATAGTTATTACCGATGACAATGCAGATGCAGGCAGTATCAGTTGTGGTGCCACAACACTTGAACCTGGTCAGAGCATGACATGTACGGCAACGCATACCATTACTCAGGAAGATCTGGATGCAGGTCGGGTTGAAAATCAGGCACTTGGTTCAGCAACAACGCCAACAGGCACCCTTGAAGAACCGTCTGACGATCCGGATACTACACCGGAAGATGATCCGACAATTGTTCCTGTATTCAGCAACACAACCATAGCAGTTAATGACTTTAACGTAACACCGTTTGAAACACCTGTAAGGGGTAATGTATTAACCAATGATGAGGATCCTGAGGGAGATAATCAAACAGTTAATACCACACCAGTGAGCGGTCCGACAAACGGAAGCGTAACATTGAATGCAGACGGCAGCTACACCTACACACCAAATGCAGGCTTTAGCGGCGAAGACAGCTTTGAATACGAAGTATGTGATGATGGTACACCAAGTGTATGTGATGTAGCCACTGTTGTGATAGAGGTATTACCTGTTGTTGATCCGGTTAACAATGCACCTGTAGCTAATCCTGATGATTATATAACAGATGTGAACACACCTGTAAACGGTAGTGTATTACCAAATGACTTCGATCCTGATGGTGACGACTTAACACCAACAAAGACCGGTGATCCTACTAATGGTACTGTAGTGTTCAATCCTGACGGAACGTTCACATACACACCGAATACCGACTTTGAAGGAGAGGACAGCTTCACGTATCAGGTATGTGATGCAGATGGTTTATGTGATGAGACGACAGTAACCATCATAGTAGTACCTGACAATGTGTTTGAGAACACGGTAGTAGCTGTAGATGACAATGGTTATGGTGAGATGAATACCGATATCACGGGCAATGTATTGAATAACGATACAGATCCCGAAGGAAATAACATAGTAAGTGTAACCAAGACAAGTGATCCTGCTAATGGAACAGTTGTAGTGAACAATGATGGAAGCTATGTATATACACCAACAACGGGTTATACAGGTAACGATCAGTTCACTTATGAGATCTGTGATGATGGAAGTCCAGTAGCTTGTGATGCAGCCACGGTTTACCTGACAGTAGATCCTGTAGCTAACACAACCATAGCAGTTAATGACTTTAACGTAACACCGTTTGAGACACCGGTAAGCGGTAATGTATTAATCAATGATGAGGATCCTGAGGGAGATAATCAAACAGTTAATACCACACCAGTGAGCGGTCCGACAAACGGAAGCGTAACATTGAATGCAGACGGTAGTTATACCTATACACCAAATGCAGGCTTTAGCGGCGAAGACAGCTTTGAATACGAAGTATGTGATGATGGTACACCAAGTGTATGTGATGTAGCCACTGTTGTGATAGAGGTATTACCTGTTGTTGATCCGGTTAACAATGCACCTGTAGCTAATCCTGATGATTATATAACAGATGTGAACACACCTGTAAACGGTAGTGTATTACCAAATGACTTCGATCCTGATGGTGACGACTTAACACCAACAAAGACCGGTGATCCTACTAATGGTACTGTAGTGTTCAATCCTGACGGAACGTTCACATACACACCGAATACCGACTTTGAAGGAGAGGACAGCTTCACGTATCAGGTATGTGATGCAGATGGTTTATGTGATGAGACGACAGTAACCATCATAGTAGTACCTGACAATGTGTTTGAGAACACGGTAGTAGCTGTAGATGACAATGGTTATGGTGAGATGAATACCGATATCACGGGCAATGTATTGAATAACGATACAGATCCCGAAGGAAATAACATAGTAAGTGTAACCAAGACAAGTGATCCTGCTAATGGAACAGTTGTAGTGAACAATGATGGAAGCTATGTATATACACCAACAACGGGTTATACAGGTAACGATCAGTTCACTTATGAGATCTGTGATGATGGAAGTCCAGTAGCTTGTGATGCAGCCACGGTTTACCTGACAGTAGATCCTGTAGCTAACACAACCATAGCAGTTAATGACTTTAACGTAACACCGTTTGAGACACCGGTAAGCGGTAATGTATTAATCAATGATGAGGATCCTGAGGGAGATAATCAAACAGTTAATACCACACCAGTGAGCGGTCCGACAAACGGAAGCGTAACATTGAATGCAGACGGTAGTTATACCTATACACCAAATGCAGGCTTTAGCGGCGAAGACAGCTTTGAATACGAAGTATGTGATGATGGTACACCAAGTGTATGTGATGTAGCCACTGTTGTGATAGAGGTATTACCTGTTGTTGATCCGGTTAACAATGCACCTGTAGCTAATCCTGATGATTATATAACAGATGTGAACACACCTGTAAACGGTAGTGTATTGCCAAATGACTTCGATCCTGATGGTGACGACTTAACACCAACAAAGACCAGTGATCCTACGAATGGTAGTGTAGTGTTCAATCCTGACGGAACGTTCACATACACACCAAACACCGACTTTGAAGGAGAGGACAGCTTCACTTACGAAGTATGTGATGCGGATGGTTTATGTGATGAGACGACAGTAACCATCATAGTAGTACCTGACAATGTGTTTGAGAACACGGTAGTAGCTGTAGATGACAATGGTTATGGTGAGATCAATAACGATATCACGGGTGATGTATCTCTCAATGACTTTGATCCGGAAGGTAATAACATTGTGAGCCACACATTGATAAGCGGACCGAGCAATGGTAGCGTTGTGCTTAATAATGACGGCACCTACGTATATACTCCGAATACAGACTATACAGGCAACGATTCCTTCATCTATGAAATATGCGATGATGGTAGTCCTGTAGCTTGTGATAGAGCAGCGGTGATATTGACCATTGCGGAAGCTAAGTGTGGAACCATTGAGGTGAAGGTGTTCTTGGAGGGACCATTTGATGAAACAAGTGGTTTAATGACTTCAGATTTAAGTATAAATCACTTATTACCTGGTCAGGATCATACATTATCACCAAATGGTGGCTACGCTTTATTCGGTAGCGATACACCTCCTGGCCAACCCTACAGTGTAGATCCTTGGCTCTTTACTGGAACGGATGGAAGCCAGTTTGGCGATGAGAATGTTAATCCGGGTAGTAGTCCTTATCCATCTGATGTAGTTGATTGGGTAATGATAAGTGTACGGGCCAATGGGATCCAGGTGTCCGATGAACTCTTCCGTTGTGTAGGCTGGTTGAAGGCCGATGGTACTGTTATATTCCCTGAGGAATGTACTTGCCAGCAGTTCAGTCCAGGAACAGATTATTATATTATGGTAGAGCACCGTAACCACTTACCGATCTTATCAGCAGAGCCTGTAGATGTAGTCGATGGAAAACTGGTTTATGACTTTACAACTGTTAATACCTATATAAACTTATTCGGTAGTGGGCAGAAGCAGGTATTACCAGGCGTTTATACCATGTATTCCGGAAATGGTAGTCAGCCGGGGAATGACGCTTACTTCATAAGCTCACTTGATTACCTTATTTGGGAGACTGAACAGAACAAGATCGGGTATATGTATGGCGACTTTGATTTGAATGGACGAGTTGACAGTAATGATTATTTATTGTGGGAAGAAAATCAAAATTTATCTTCAGATGTTCCGAGATAAGCTTATATTTAACTCATAAATTAAAGAAAGATGACAAATCTTAAGAAAATACTAATTATTGCAAGTGCTGTATTGTTAGCAAATAGTCTTTTAGCTCAAAATAATGGTACTTATGAATGGCGATTTGACGAAACATGTACACAATCTAGTGTTTGTGGCGATATAAATGAAGTAGGAACCTTTTGTTTTGGATTATGGTATACTCCGGAGGTAACAGGTGCAATACGTAACTATACAAACCAGACATTTAGTATTCAATGTACTGGAGGTGGAGGTACCAACCCTACAACCACAAATCAACATTGTGGTACATTGACGGATAATTCATTAACGAGTGGTACATGTGTAGGCCCGGGAGTTGCTGAAATGGCGTTTTCTGCGAGTAACGGCACTGATATACCAATAACTGCTGGAGTTCCCATACTCTTACATGAGTTTTGCGTAGAATTGTTTCCTGGTGAGTCAGTAGTTTTAGATGCCAGTAATGGTTTTTTGACAATGGCATTAGCAGATGGTACGGGACTTACTCCGCCACCTCCTGCAAATCTTACAATTACTCATTTGGACCTTTGTCCTCTCCTCCCCGTCGAACTCATTTCCTTTGAAGCCGAGTTAGACGGTGATGACGGATTGCTAACCTGGGAAACAGCCACGGAAGTAAACAACGATCGCTTTGAAGTAGAACGTAGTTTCGACGGCAGTAACTTCACCTACATTGGCGAAGTAGCCGGTTCCGGTACTACGGATGTTGCACAGCAGTATTCCTACAGAGATGAAGGAATTACTTCCTTTGGTGCAGAAGAGATCTACTATAGGTTAAGACAAGTTGACTTTGACGGAAGTTATGAATATACCCCAATAAGGTTGATAGCCATGAGTGGTGATGCAGGCTTAGAGGTACGAACGGTGCAACAGGGCTTTAAATACAAACTGGTTGAGAAATTTGGCGATGGAATTGAACGGGTAGATGTCTATAATGCCATTGGGCAGTTGATGTCGAGTACAGACTATGGTTTGACCGATGTTGCCGAGTTGGATACCCATAATCTGGCAGTAGGAACTTACTTACTCGTTATTAACGAAAAATACAGGAAAAAAATGATCGTCACGAGGTGACGATCATTATCATCCCCCGATTGATCAGGTCGCCTTCCCCATAAAGGCGACCTTTTACTTTTATAAAAAACTTAATTTACAATAACTGCTTATTATTTAATAAAAGAGGAGACTAAAAGGATATGATTTTTTCAGATCGGATCTTATACCAGTTTAACTTTTAAAAGTTAAAATTATACTATATACGCTTTGGTGTCAGGCTTCATACTTGATCTATCAAATAGTTAACCTTTTTTGACGACAAAAGCACAAGCCATGGAAAGAACAAAGTTTTTGCTTGTACTACATCTGCTGGCATTTTGTGGTTTACTTCAGAGTTTTGAAGTAGCTGCACAGACTCCGGTTCAAAAACCTGCATTAAACATAACCTCACCGGCCGATGGTCATACCTATCATCAGGGAGTTAGTACTACGGCTACGGCCACAGCAACAGATGGACGGGGCAATGATATCTCCGGTACAGTTATCTGGAGTTCCGATATAGACGGAGACCTTGGAACTGGTGCATCCATAGATATTACTATGCTTTCGGTAAATACACATACGCTAACCGCCAGTGTAACAGGCGGAGGCCGTTCGCAATCCATAACTATCACGGTAATGCCTCCCAACGTTGCCCCCGCAATTAGCGGCATACCTGACCAAACCAATAAGGCGGGTGATGTGATCAGTGTAAATATTTCAACGTATGCTGCCGACGGTGACGGTACAGTAGTTTCTTATAGCCTGATTGCCGGTACATTGCCCGGAGACCTTAGCCTGGACCCCTCAACAGGGATAATTTCAGGTACTATATCGGCAAGTGCATTTTCTATGAGTCCGTATTCGGTAACCATTGAAGTTACTGATGATGATGGGGCCGTAAGCGACCCGGATGCAAGTTTTAACTGGGTGGTAGTTAATGAAGCCCCTGTAATAACCTTAACAGGAGCAAATCCTCAGAAAATAAGATCAGGGACAGCTTATACGGAGTTGGGAGCAACGGCAACGGATACAGAAGATGGAGATATAAGCAGCAGTATTGTTATAGATGCATCGGGTATTGATATAAATACTCCCGGCACTTATACGGTAACCTACAACGTAACGGATTCAGGCGGAAGGTCTGCCACTACAGTAAGCCGGTCGGTAGTGGTGTATGCCCTTCCAACCATTTCAGGTATTCCTGACCAAAGTAACGCCGAAGAAGATGTAGTAAACCTGGACTTATCAGCCCATGCTGCGGATTTGGATGGTACGGTCACAAATTACGCTGTTTCTGCGGGTACCTTACCTCAGGGCCTAAGCCTCGATCCTGCCACAGGGCTCATCTCAGGAACAATTGCAACAGGAGCCGCTGCCAATAGTCCATTTAGCATTTCTATTGAAGTAACCGATAATGAGGGCAGGAAAAGCGATCCGGATGACATCTTTATCTGGACGGTAACATCCAATAAGGCACCAACAGTAACCATTAATTCACCGGCTGACCTGGATACATTCTCCGATTGTGAGCAAATATCTTTTTCTGCCGCGGCCGGTGACAAGGAAGATGACAATGTTGTATTAACGGAATCTATCATTTGGTCTTCGAGTATTGACGGGCAGATAGGAACCGGCGGTAATGCGGAAGCGACCCTTTCACCCGGAACCCATGTTATAACGGCATCGGTTACAGACTCCGGCGGACTTGAAGGAAGCGCAACTATAAACTTAACCCTTAATGCTAATAGTGATCCTACGGTTACCATTACGGCACCTACACCAACAGTTATAACAAGAGGAGCATTGGTCACTTTTTCTGCTACGGCAAATGATGCAGAGGATGGGGATCTGTCGGCATCTTTGGTCTGGACTGCTGATAACGATCCCGGTTTTAATGAAACAGGAACAGGATTCCAGGCGCAACTTTTCAAACCCGGCCCGCAAACAATTACAGCTTTGGCAAATGATAACTGTGGCAGCAGTGGTTCGGCAACAGTTGATGTAACGGTAACTGAACCGGTTGTAAACATTACTTCACCATCTGCCAACGTTAACGGATTTCAGATAAGTCTTGACCTGTCAAGTAGCACTGAAATGTTTTGTGATCTCGGGGATCACTGGCGTATTTACATTAATCCTGTTGATCCGGATAACCCTGATCCATCCACGGCTATTTCTACGGACTATGTAACATGTAATACTAACGGTACTTTTTCAGAATCATCGTTCACTTTCGATGATATGGATGGAATTGTGGCTGGAGTTAATACCATTGTTGTTGTGGCTGCAGATGCAAATGGAACAGAATTTCCAAACAGCAAGGCAACGGTCAACTTTAACGTGAATGTGAACACACAGGTCTGTCTGAATTATGATGATTCCGATGCCATTTACGAAGTAAACCAAAATGATGAGTTTGATGTGACGGTAATTGTTCAGGCAAATGATCAAAGGGTGGATAAAGCGGAGATACACCTGGACTTTGACCCGTCAATCGTTCAGGTCATTTCCTTAACGAATGGTTCAACATTAACGGAGATCGACTCTGCTAACGGTTTCGATAATACGGCAGGGCGTATAGATTATACTGCAAGTTTACCTGCTCCATCTACGGTTACAGGTACTTTTTCTTTGGTAACTATCAGATTTAAAGCCATTGGCGGCCCCTGGACGTTGTTTAACTTTCTAAATAACTCCGACTATAGTACGGAAATAAGCTATAAGGGAGTCTCTGTATTGGATAGCGATAATTGTAACATTCGTGGGGCTGTAACGGTGGAACCTTCGCTTATTATTGAACCGGATACATTTACCGTTACCCTGGAACGCGGTGAGACATTCTCTGAAAATTTTGTCGTGGACAGTAACAATGGTTTTGACTGGCCAACAGATGCCACGGCAACCCTTACCCTGGCAGATGATGATACAGGTGCCACGCCAACATGGGTTAGTACGGTTGCCAATGCGGAGCGGGGAGTAAGTTATAGTCTGAGTTTTGACTCAAGTGGATTGTCGCCTGGTACCTATACGGCTACATTAACTGCTAACGGTGTTTCGGGTTTTCAGGATTATACGGCCACTATATCGCTGACAGTACTACCCGTTTCAAATCCGGTAACTGTAAGGGTATTCCTTGAAGGGCCGTACATGGCAGGTAGCGGCGAGATGCATACATTATTGAATGATAATCATTTGTTACCGGGACAGGATCATACATTGGCAGCTGATCCGGGCGTTGCAGTCCTTGGTTCAGATACCCCTGCAGGGCATCCATATGGTATAGCTCCTTGGTCACATACTGCCATTGATGGAAGCCAGTTTGGTGATCCAAGTCTTGACCCGACTAAAACAGTATACGACGCCAATGTAGTGGATTGGATATTAATATCTATACGTGAAAACGGTCAAACGGCAGCCGATCAAATGTGGCAGGCACCAGCTTGGCTGATGGCCGACGGATCTGTTTTGTTTCCGGAATTGTTATCGCAACCCATTCTGGATGCCAATAATGATTACTATTTGATGATAGAGCATAGAAATCATCTGCCAATCTTATCATCACAACCTGTGCCGATTGTCAATGGAAAGTTAGAATATGACTTCACATCAATGGATACTTACAAGTTACTGTTTGGTAGCGGTCAGAAGGAAATGGCTCCGGGTGTGTATGCAATGATTACCGGAAATGGGAACCAACTGGGTCAGAACAGAACCTTTATGAACTCTTTTGATTATTTATCATGGATAAGTGAACAGGGTACGATAGGCTACGGACAAGGTGATTACAACTTGAATGGAAGAGTTGAAAGTATTGATTACATATTGTGGGAATCAAATCAGAACGTATCATCAGATGTCCCTTATTGATCCTTAGCTAAAGTGATTCGGAGAACAAATTCACAAGTTATAAGGAATAAAAAAGGGTCGTTTACGTGTTTAAACAAATGATTCTCTGTTGCTTAATGTATAAAAGCCCTTATCATATGATATCCTCTAGTTATTGAATTTTTTACCCCTTATAGAGCGAAAACCCCTGGAAAGTAGGATAAAATCAATAGGATGGAAAATTATGACTATCTATTAAAGAATATAATTCCAACCAATTAATTAGGGTGCCTTGGGAATTTACACCTTCTTTAATAAATGCCAGCTCTTAACATCAAGTGGGATGATACTCAAAAACTAAACCTTGTTCCTTAAACTGAATTGATATTATCTTTAGTCCTGTACAGAGCTAAAATTTAACTCTTATGTATGAATCACTTCGGGCTGGAATTGTTATTGTTCTGCTTTGCGTTGTTTGTCATAGCTATGGGCAAAATGAGCAAGATGTAAAAAATATGTTGATGGACAAATCCGGCGAATTAAGGAATATTGAATTTGAAACAATTTATCTTAAAGATATTTATACTTCCTTATCGCTAGGAATTAAGCATTTTTATTTTCAAAATCAATATCAGGGAATTGACATATATGGTGACATTTATAATGTAGCTATACGCAACGGAGAAATAGCGAATATATCAAAACCTTCTCTGCTATATATGAAGCCAAAAACCAAACAAAGAATTGAGGCGACTCTCGAACATGAACAGGCCCTCACTCATGCATTGTCCCATTTAAAGCTAGGCGGTAAGCCGTCTCTCAAGCGAATTAAGGCCGACAGCCGTAGGCAAGGTTACATCTATAACCGGGGCGCGGTGGCATCGGAGGACATTCTTGTGGATCTGCTATGGTTACCCACGGAACAAGGTGAGTTGAAACTGGCGTGGAAAGTAAACATCTATGAATTGAACAGGCTGAATTGGTGGGATGTATTCGTAGATGCACAATCGGGAGAAATACTTAAAACCATTGATAACGTCCTTCACTGTTCTTTTGACAATCATCACCACGCCGATTCTCATTATGCCGGCGGCGGTGAGGTAAACAGCCAATTGAGAAACTCACACTTGGACGCTCCTTCCACTGCGAGCTACCGGGTTTTTGATCTTCCGCTGGAGAGTCCGAACCACGGCGCCAGAACATTGGTTACCGATCCCTGGCTCCGTGTAGGAGATATAAATAGCCTGACGGATGAAGGCTGGCACGATGACGGCTCCAATACATATGCGAAAACAAGAGGTAATAATGTTGATGCCTATATGGATGATGACGGTACCAACTCACCAACCAATGGAGATGCTGACAGGGCCGTCAGTGCAATATTTGATTTTGATTTTCCCTTGGACCCGAATCAACTTGCCATTAATAATAAAAATGCAGCGGTGACCAATTTGTTCTTCTGGAATAATATTACACACGACGTGATGTATAAGTATGGCTTTGATGAGGCCGCCGGTAACTTTCAAAATGACAACTTTGGAAGAGGCGGCGCAGGAGGCGATTTTGTCCTTGCCGAGGCATTAGATGAAGCCAGCCTTGCACCAACCTCGCTAAACCGCAATAATGCAAATTTTGCGACACCACCTGACGGCGGGAACGGCAGAATGCAAATGTATATATGGAATTCATATACCGAATTGCAATCACTGGATATCAACAGTCCTGCATCTATTACCGGATCGTACGAGTTTTTGGAATCGAATTTCAGTGCCAACAATAAATTGGCTGATGTTGGTCCGGTTGCAGGAGATGTGGTCTTGGTTCAGGATACAAACAACGGAACCAGCGAGGCATGCACTGCGAATCCGATTGCTAACGGAGGTGCGCTGAATGGGAACATTGCTCTGATAGATCGCGGCAACTGTGATTTTACGGAGAAAGTACTGAATGCGCAGAATGCCGGAGCCATAGGAGTTATAATGGTCAATAACGTGGCCGGAGCTCCGATAACTATGGGAGGAACTGATAACTCCATAACCATTCCGGCGGTCATGATCAGTATTACGGACGGACAGATCATCAAAGATGAGCTGGTAAACGACCCGGTTAATGCCACTTTAAGCGTTACAACAGGCACTATATATCCTGACGGTGATTACGACAATGGCATCATAGTACATGAATACGGGCATGGCATCTCTACGCGCCTGACAGGAGGCCCCGGTACAAATGCCTGTCTTACTAACCAGGAACAAATGGGCGAGGGCTGGAGTGACTATTTCGGTCTTATGTTAACAACGGATTGGTCAACTGCCCAGGCTGCCGACATTCGTGGAATTGGTACATACGCTTTGGGACAACCAACTTCCGGAACCGGGATAAGAACCTATCCGTATTCAACGGATATGGGAATAAGCCCTTATACTTATGATGATATTAAGACATTGTCGATTCCGCATGGCGTGGGCTCTGTCTGGGCTTCCATGCTTTGGGAAATGACCTGGGAGATCATTGCCGATGAAGGGATCGATTCCGATATATATTCAACGTTGGGAGGAAATGGCATTGCCTTGCAGTTGGTTATTGACGGTCTCAAGCTTCAGTCGTGCAATCCGGGCTTTGTCGATGGAAGGGATGCCATTTTGTTAGCTGATGAACTCAGATACGAAGGAGCACACAAATGTGCTATTTGGAGGGCGTTTGCCCGGCGGGGATTAGGCGTAAGTGCCGACCAGGCAAGTACGGGCAGCAGGAGTGACGGAACTGAGGCTTTTGATCTGCCGGGAGGAGCAGAAATTATAAAAACAGCTTCAGTATCACAGGCAATCGCTTGTACCGAAATAGAATATACCATTACCACCACATGTAATTGTTTAGATGTTTCCGGATTGGTCGTGGAAGACCTTCTCCCTCCAGGCCTTACCTACGTAGATGGATCCAGTGGTACGCTTAATGGAAACAAGGTAACATTTGCATCGGTGGATCTAACAGCGCAAGAGAAGAATGTAGTATCCTTCCGTGCTACGGTTGATCCAGGCACCTATGAGACACCGCAAATATTGATTGACGAAGATTTCGAGAACGGTGCCGGAGGTTGGGTTGCCACCAAACTTTCAGGCAGCGGCAGTAAGAACTGGGTAATGACAACCTCAAGGTCAAACAGCCCTTCCAATTCGTGGTATGCCCAAGATTATAATAATCCGGGTGATATTGTATTAACGAGCCAACAAATAGATCTTAACGGACCGTCAATCTTTACTTTCTTTCACTATTACGATACGGAGAATACCTGGGACGGCGGAGTAGTGGAAATATCGGATGATGGCGGATCGACGTGGACAGATGCCGGATCTCTGTTCACACAAAATGGATATACCAACATCCTTCAAGGGTTTGGGCGTAACGGCTTTACCGGAACCAGTGGCGGCTTTATCCAATCGGAAATAGATCTTACATCCTATGGTACTTCTTCAATTCATATCCGATTTAGAATGTTGACCGACGAATCTGTAGGCGGCGATGGCTGGTATGTTGATGATCTTTATCTCGAGTCCCGGAAAGGGATCACCAATACGGCTCAGGTTTCGGCCGGAGGAAATATTTTGAACAGTAGCTCTGAAACAGTTGAAATACTACAGTCTTCAACTGTACCAACGATTGATGTTAAAGTTTTCATCGAAGGGGCTTATGATACCTCTACGGGCATAATGAGAACTGACTTAAATACGAATCACCTATTACCCGGACAAGATCATACACTTTCTCCTGATCCCGGAATTGCTCTTGCGGGCACTGATACAGGCCCTGGTCATCCATATACTGTCACACCATGGCTGTTTACCAGGACAGAAGGTGTTTTATTTGGTGATGAAAGTACGAATAGTGGCAGCACATCTTATCCCTTGGATGTCGTTGACTGGATCATGATTTCGGTGAGAGAAAATGGAATCCAGCCAAATAATGAAATATATAGAGCGGTAGGTTGGTTGAAAACAGATGGTGCAATCACTTTCCCCGAAGAATGCAGTTTTCCGGTATTTGACAGCTCTATTGATTACTACATTATGATAGAACATCAAAATCACTTGCCAATTCTATCAAATGAGCCAGTAACAGTATCAGATGGAAAGCTTATTTATGACTTTACCGTTGTGAATACATATACGGCGTTGTTCGGGAGCGGTCAAAAGGAAATTACGATAGGTCTTTTTGCAATGTACTCGGGTAACAGTAATCAAACAGATCAAAACGGAAAGTTCATTAATTCTATTGATTATCTGAACTGGGAAAATGACCAAAATGATGTTGGTTATCGACCGGGAGATTATAATATGAATGGACGCGTTGAAAGCCTTGATTATTTAATTTGGGAAGCAAACCAAAATATTTCATCTGATATACCTTAGCGGAACAAATATGGAACTCAAAGATATAATGTCGGTTACCGGTAAAAGCGGATTGTACGTTCTTAGATCAAACAGAAAGGATGGTTTAATTGTTACGAAACTTGGAGAAAACAAGAATATTTTCTTATCAAGCCGAAAGTATATGTTTACTCCGTTAGAAAATATTGGCGTTTACAATCTATCAGGAGATACAGTTGAATTAGGTGAGTTATTGAGGCGAATTAATACAATTTCCAAACGAGTGCCGGATACACATGCTAGTGAAGATGAAATGGTTAACTTCTTCAAGGAGGTCATGTCCGATTATGATCCGGATCGGGTTTACAAAAGTGATATTAAAAAGATTTTGAGTTGGTATAAGGCTATGAGGGACAACAATGCACTAGATGTAATTCCTGATGGTAGAGAAGAAGAGTAGAATTGACTAATTCACTTTTCTAACTACCGCTCGGAATAACCTCTTTCCTTTCTTTGAAAGACAAATAATTACATAATTGCCATTACTAAGCGATCTTAGATCGATTGCGGAAAAGACGCTATCCGATTGATAAACAACCTGCCCAGAGCCATTGATTACAAGTATTTCAGCAACTTCCTCAAGTTTGTTTCCGTCGAGATATACCAGCCCTGAACTAGGGTTAGGATAGGCTACGATACTTGTTGAATGATCCGGCTCTTGGATCTCGACTAAACGAATTTCACTGTAATTATAATTTCCGTTAAAGTCAACTTGTTTTAGACGGTAATAATTATACCCTATGGCCGGGTTCTCATGGTGGTAATTGTAGCCTTTCGGATTATCCACCGTACCCGCTCCACTTACCTGTCCTAAGTAGGCAAAGGTACTCCCATCAATACTATACTCAATGTCAAAATAGTCATTGTTGGTCTCTGATTCGGTTTGCCACTCAAGTAATACGGAGTTATCATCCTCAAGATATTTAGCCTGGAAATAAGTTAACTCAACAGGCAGAACTACTTGATTCTGGCCGGCGTAAATACCGCCTGAGGAAAACCGCCTTACTTTAAATTCAATAAAACTGTATGAAGAAAGCCCGGATTCATAGGGCTGACCAATGGTACGATCTACCGGATTATTAAGATAGGTATAGTTCATATCACCGGTACTAATAGTTGTGTGGTAACTATCTGGGTTTCTTTCAGATGTGGGGTAGTTGCCCTCAACCTTGTAAGGTCTGGCACTTGTGTTAAAATCCACCCAATCCGTTAAAGCAGTAATGCTGCTCGCAAGCACGTCAAGAGCTGTTGCATCCGCCGGAGTATAATAGAATCGAACAGGCATATCGATGGCCGTACTGAAAGGCGTAGCCGGAGTAATATGCCAAAAGCGCGATGTAACTGCAAATGGTGTTGTTCCTGCGGGAGGCAGATATCTTGCTCTGGGAGGACCGTTCATATCTAAGGCCAGTGGACTTGCCTGACCACCTACCAAAACATCAAGGGGGCTTGCATCATCAACATAACCAAAATCTTCTCCATCTTTCTTAACAGAGAATAGCAGATCTCCTTCATTGCTTACATCATTGGGATCATCATAGATATAATATGTCCATGTACGGCAGTCACATTCTTTATTTGCCGTTCGAAGAGTGCCATCGGTAGCCGGAATTGTAAGAGAGTTGACAGAATTAAAAATGCCCGCTGAAGCAATTCCATCATTAACGTAATCAGCAGAAAGATCATTTCCTCGCAGATTAATTCCTGGAATTGGATAATATCCCAAATAAGCTGACTCACAAGGTGTAGCAAGAGCAGCTTCATTAGGCTGTGAAGCAAATCCAGGGATCTCATATAGTCTATAAAACTCCCAGTCAGCAGCACCGGAACCCAATGGATTTGGCGTTTGATTTGACTTTCTAATCAGAGTACCATTACTGTATGGTTGCGATATGTTCTCATTCCAAATCAAAGCATCCATTACACTTAAACCTGGACAGCTACTACCATTCGGACATAAACTAGCGGTTTCTACAATAGCGAAATCATCATCTCCTGTTATACCTTTTTGTTCACCTGGAATACAAAAGTTTGAAGTACTGCTATTAGTTAAATCAGGCCAATTTAAGCCATCTGATAGTGAAAGATTCGATAAGAGTCCGAACTCCGGATCTTCAAGATATGGAATATGTGAAACACCTATGGTGGTGGTATTATATACAAGAAAGCTGGCTCCAGGAGCGAGTTTGTATGAAGGCAGAGCAATAAAATTACAAGGACCTTCAGGGTTGCCAGTATCAAATATCACATCATCAGCCCAAACGGCAAGCGAATAAATAGAGAGATCAACAGAGTCTATTCCAACATTTGTTATTTCTATAATAACATTTTCGAGCCCAGGACTGCTGAATGGTTCTCCCTCATAATACTGCGTAAGCATCAACTTATCCTGCGCAAACGCCTGATTACCAATAAAAAACAATAGAAACAATATGAGTAGTCTCATATTCATATTACATCCCCTAAAAATGAACTGCAAAAATACAAATTATTGTGGCTTTGAACCAATTTTATCAACTTTTCAGTAACATATATTATGCCAAAATTCCATTTTATTTTACCCGTAAAAACCTGCCTTGCCACGAACTTACCACCGTTCCCTCCTTCAGAGTCTTCAACTCGTGGAACAATGCCGGTCCCCGAACCGGCATCTGCTTTATAAAGATCTCGGGTCGAAGCCCGCAAATTCCCTTCTTCAGAGTCTTCGACTCGTAACACAATTTGTGTACAATTTGGAGCTTTAGAGCACCTCTGAAGATGGGTTGTGCACAGATTGAAATCATGCAATAAAAAGTCAAACAGGTATCAAATAGGGTCTCATGGTTCGTCAGGGCTGCCCGACTAAGTCAATCAGTCGGGTTCACCATGACGAAGATGTCGACACAACGTCACCCTGAGCCAGCCTGCACTGAGCGAAGCCGAAGTGAAGGGTGAGCCTTGTATAGTTCTATAGTACAGTTCTCATGGTTCGTCGAGCTCCCTTCTTCAGAGTCTTCGACTCGTAACACAATTTGTATGCAATTTGGAGCTTTAGAGCGACTCTGACGAAGGGTTGTGCACAGATTGAAATCATGCAATAAAAAGTCAAACAGGTATCAAATAGGGTCTCATGGTTCGTCAGGGCTGCCCGACTAAGTCAATCAGTCGGGTTCACCATGACGAAGATGTCGACACAACGTCACCCTGAGCTTGACGAGGGGTGAGATGTGAATTGTTTTGTTTTGGGGTGCCGGTCTCATGGTTCGTCCAGCTCACCATGACGAAGATTCCGATGCGGTTAGTAATGTCGACACAACGTCACCCTGAGCTTGACGAGGGGTGAGCCTTGGATTGTATAGTTCTATAGTGCAGGACTCATGGTTCGTCAGGCTCACCATGACGAAGAGATCAATACGATGAATGATGTTTATACTACGTCACCCTGAGCCAGCCTGCACTGAGCGAAGCCGAAGTGAAGGGTGAGACTTGTATTGTTCTATAGTGCAGGTCACGTGGTTCGTCAAGCTCTCTTCTTCAGAGTCTTCGACTCGTAACACAATTTGTGTACAATTTGGAGCTTTAGAGCGCCTCTGAAGATGGGTTGTGCACAGATTGAAACCATGCAATAAAAAGTCAAACAGGTATCAAATAGGGTCTCATGGTTCGTCAGGCCTGCCCGACTAAGTCAATCAGGCGGGCTCACCATGACGAAGATGTCGACACAACGTCACCCTGAGCCAGCCTGCACTGAGCGAAGCCGAAGTGAAGGGTGAGCCTTGTATAGTTCTATAGTACAGTTCTCATGGTTCGTCGAGCTCCCTTCTTCAGAGTCTTCGACTCGTAACACAATTTGTGTGCATTTGGAGTTTTAGAGAGACTCTGAAGAAGGGCTGTGCACAGATTGAAATCATGCAATAAAAAGTCAAACAGGGTCTCATGGTTCGTCAAGCCTGCCCGACTAAGTCAATCACGCGAGTTCACCATGACGAAGAGATCAATACGGTTAACAGGTTTCATGGTTCGTCCAGCTCACCATGACGAAGATTCCGATGCGGTTAGTAATGTCGACACAACGTCACCCTGAGCTTGACGAAGGGTGAGCCTTGGATTGTATAGTTCTATAGTGCAGGACTCATGGTTCGTCAGGCTCACCATGACGAAGAGATCAATACGATGAATGATGTTTATACTACGTCACCCTGAGCCAGCCTGCACTGAGCGAAGCGGAAGTGAAGGAAATTACCTTACCCTCAAAAACCCACCAATCAGCGAACTTGCTGCCGTAATTAACGAAAACAGCACGCCCAAAGCCACCGCCAATTGTATGTCAACTCCCAAAAAATCGCCCCCACCCTGGAATGTAAGCTCTCTAAACCCAAAACCGCCCGGAGGAGCAAACGGAAGAGCAGAAACGAAAGCAGACGCATAAAAAAGGGCTGAGTAAATCAGATAACCGGTTTTGATCTTTAATGCCAACATTAAAAAGTAAAAACAAACCAGTTGTAAACCTTGCACCACAAAGGAATAGGCTATGGAAGCCCAAAACTTGGGTTTAAACTTTTTAAAGAAAAGATGGTTAACTAACCAGGTTACCGGTAATACCAATATTAACAACGCAATAAGTGCAGCCTGAAACATGCTTCCCTGTTGCTCCATGATAGGTTTGTTCACAAGCAGGAGAATGAACATCAAAACGAAAATGGCCGCCAAACCGAAAAAGCGGTCCAGGAACAAAGCCGAAATAAGTGTTTTGAGCTTGATGCGGTATTTTTTGTTAAGGAAGTAAGCTTTGTACCCGTCACCCCCGATGCCGCCGGGAAGAAAGATGTTGTAAAACATACCGATGTAGTACAACTTAAGGTTGAAAGTTTCCTTTAGATGTATTGGAATAGCCCTGTACAAATTGTTATTCCTGAAGGCACTGGCTATTTTGGAAAGATTATAGAAAAGTAAGGCGGGTATTAACCAAACCCAGTCTGATTTCAGGATAAGATCCTTTAACTCCCCAAAATCGGTTTTTCTACTCAGGAGGTATATGGCCACTATCATGAGCACCAGTCTCAGTAACCACTTCCAAAGGTTTTTCCTTTTTTTGTTTTCCAACGAATATTTCTTTTATGCTGTATGGCTTTTTACCTTGCGACTCGTAGTAAACCCGCATGATCAGGTCAACGCCCAGGCCAACGGTTATAAACTGAATGCCGGCCAGGATAAGCAACACCCCAATGATCAATAAAGGTCTTTGCCCAATGTCGTTCCCCATAAGCTTATCTATCAAAAGCACAATGCCCATAATGCTACCCGCTGCGAAACTCAGCAGCCCCAGTCCGCCAAATAAGTGCATGGGTCGTTGCAAATATTTTTGAAAGAAAAGCATCAACAACAGATCAACCACCACTTTGAAAGTACGCATAATACCGTACTTCGATTCTCCGTGAACACGGGCATGGTGCTTTACATCAACCTCGTCCATACTGGCTCCCTGCAGGCTGGCCAGCACCGGAATAAAGCGGTGTAACTCACCATACAGATCAAGGTTTTTGGCAATTTCAGATTTATAAATACGCAGCGAACAACCGTAATCACTCAGTCGTACATCGGTTAAATTTCGAATAAGCCAGTTGGCTACCTTACTAGGAAGTTTTCTGGATACCATTTTATCTTGTCTGTTAGCCCTTCTTCCGGCTACAACATCCCAGTCTTCGCTTTCCGCCTTGTTAAGCATGGTTGGTAGATCGGCCGAATCGTTTTGCAGGTCACCATCCATAGTGGCAATGTATTCTCCCATTGCCAGGTCAATTCCTGCCTGCATGGCCGGGCTCTGACCCTGATTTCGCCTGAATTGAACGAGTTTGGTTCGTTCATTGGCCACTTCTTTAATGCGGACAACTGTTTTGTCTTGTGAACCATCATCGACGAAAATGACTTCATAGTCAATACCTGAAAGTGCCGAATAAAGCTGTTTACATAAAGGATATACGTTGTCCTCTTCGTTATACATTGCTATTACTACAGATAATTTCATTCAAGTTGATCTCATCAGTCCGCAAATTTCGTAAATATCTCGCAGTTCAATATCAACGACCAATAACTACTGACCATTGACTACTGACCATTGACTACTGACTACTAACTACTAACCAATGACCACTAACCACTGACCACTGACCACTGACCACTGACCACTGACCACTGACCACTAACCAATGACTACTGACCAATGACGAATAGCAAACGCACAACACATAGCGTACCTGTCATGTCACCATTGTACCAAGAGAGCCTTTTATCCTATCCAAATTAAAGTGCTCTGCTATCCATTCGGCTATATACATAGACATTACTCCCACAAATGCCCCGCCAACTACATCAACCAAAAAGTGTTGGGCAAAGTAAATCCTCGATAATCCAACCAAAACAGCAAGTGCCAGCAACACTATCTCCAGCCATGCTCTTTTAGTGATAAAAATGAAAAACATGGCAATGGTAAAAGCTGTGGCCGTATGGCCCGAAGGAAAGGCATGCCAGTAATGAACATCTACGCCATCAACTAAGTTGAGATCGATTCCGGTGTCCTTATAAAACTGAACCGGCCTGGGCCAATCAGCAGCAAGGCCACGTTGGAAAATATTTACGACAAGGATTTGTATAACAGCAGCTATGGCCAAAATCAAAAACCAGGAATACCGTATGAAAAGAAGAATGACTAAGATAATAGCAAACAACCACCCCTCTCCCAGGTATGTGGCCAACTTAAAAAATTGGTCAAGAAATGGCGTGTGCGCTTCATTGACCCTTAGAAAAAAATCGCCTTTTTCCCGGGTAAGCGAAATAATAAAGCCAATTAATAAAATGGCAGCAGCTAAAACGCTTGGATATCGTTCAAATGCCTTTTTCATCATATAAAGATAGAATTTGAACGGTGGCTTCCTTGCTTTTTACTTTTTCGATGACGTGTTCGATCTTATCTTCTTCATCAATTATAAATGTTGTGCGCAGAATGCCGGTTATAATCCTGCCCATAAACTTTTTACGGCCCCAAACCCCATAGGCGTTGGCTAAGGTTTGATCTTCGTCCATGAGAATTGGGAAGGGCAAGTCATATTTTTTTATGAAATTTTGATGTTTCCGGGCACTGTCCGGACTAACTCCGAGCAAAATAAAGCCCTTCTTTTTAAGTAAACCAAAGTTGTCGCGAAAATTACAGGCTTCAACGGTACAGGTTGGGGTATTATCACCGGGATAAAAAAACAGGATCTTCTTTTTACCCTTAAACTGTTTTAAGCTAACGGCATTCCCGTTTTCATCCGCGGTTTGAATTTCAGGGGCGTTATCGCCCGGTTTTAAGTGGGTGGCATCAAGGTGTTGACTCATCTTGTAAAGGTATAATCCAATACCTTTTCATTACCCACATAATCTTTGACAATTACTTTAAGTTTATTACTTCCCTTAGGTATTCGTCCGTCAAATTTATGGCTTAACGTGGCCGACTTGCGATCATAGTTCATCAATATCCACTGTCCGTTAACGGTTGCCCTAAATGACTTTATACCCGATAGATCATCGCGGATCTTACAGCGTAAATAATCCCTGCCAACGTAACTATTGCCCTTAGGTGCGCGATACACCGATACCGTTGGTGAAGTTGTATCCACGGTAATAAAATACTTACCAAAACTGCCGTTTGTAGCTGTAAAATCATTGCCTGCCCAATGGCCTGTGCGCACACTAAGTCTGTTTTTATCGGAAAGAATGGCCATTACAGCCTTTGATCTTAGGTTTTCCGGAAAATCTTTGGCCACAATAGCAACAGTCATGCTCTTATGTAAAGGAATATAGGAGCTATGAAGCGAATGCATATCGGAATAGGCAGGCTGGCTTATGGATGATGGTTTGGCTACCTTATGATATACAAAATGAACATGATCATATACCGCTCCGGCCGGCAGAGAAACACTCACTCCGTTGGCCGAAAAATAGTTGGGCTGGCTGGGTAAAAATCTGGCATCGTACGCCTGAACTACCTTAGTCACATTTCTTTCGGGCCTGTATTTTAGTACAAAGCTCAGAACCGATGTGTTACCTGCAAAATCGGAGATCTCTACCCTGATTTTTCGACTGGAATATGTTCCCAGGTATAGTTTACCATCATCGTAACCACTTTTATATACCGATAGTCTATTGCCTTTTAGCTTAAAGCAATTCGTGTAATAGCTTCCTCCGTTTCTTTTCTTTTCAGGATAATCTGTATGGCAGTTTAAATAGAGGCTTTCGTCAAAACCGATCTCGTCCTTGCTGAAATGATAGTGCAGCACATCATCGGCATACATTTTTAGTTCGTAGAAGCCGTTTCTATTGCCTGCACCGTTTAGTTTGTCAATGGCTCTAACAGAAATTCCGGTTATCGGGTCTTCGGTGTAAACCGTATCGGTTGCCAGCCGGTAAACGCCTGTTGAGATATATTTTACCGGATATTTCTTGCCGGTAGTTTGATAGAATCCGTCGGTAAGTCCATATACTTTTAACCCTTCGATGGTTGGCTTAATATCATCTTTTACATAATAGAATTTTAGTGGATTAACCGGTCTTTGCGTGGCGGTTTTACGCAACTCAAAATGCAGATGCGGTGCCGAAGATGAACCCGAGTTACCGCTTAAAGCAACCACCTGACCTCTACTAACGCTAATTTGCCCCGGACTTAAGTAAAGATCTACACCAAATGATTGTTGGGCATATTGTTGGGCTTGCACATACTCCGCAATAGCACCTTTAAATTCCTGCAAATGACCATATACACTGGTGTAACCGTTCGGATGAGTTATATATAAAGCATTTCCATAGCCTCCCGGCTGTACCTTGATGCGTGAAACAAAACCGTCTGCTACCGAATATATTCTATAACCCGATTTTGTATTGGTTTTCAGATCAAGTCCGGCATGAAAGTGATTGTTTCTCAACTCTCCGAAAGTGCCGGCTAAAGTGAGCGGAATACCAAGGGGCGACTGGAATTCATCCTTTTCCTGGGCATTTGCAAGACTTACAAGGACACATAATACAAGCAGAATTACTGGGCGTAAGGAAATTTTATCAAGAATCAATATAGAGAGTAACCGCGAATTCACGAATTAATAATTCTTTTATAGTCGATGGATATATCTGCAAAGTTCACCAGGAGAGCCGGGTGTAAACCAGATACTTTTAAATAATTGATACACTGAGCTGTATGAACCTGGCTAAGTTCAATTACAGCTTTTATTTCAAGAATAATTTTATCAAATACCACAAAATCCGCATAGAAACTATGCGGCAAATTCGTGTCTTTGTATTTGACGTTATAAGCTAACTCCCTTTCAAATGGAATCTTCCATGAATTAAACTCATATTCCAAGGCATCTTTATATACTATTTCAAGAAAACCTGGTCCTAGATTATTGTAAACTTCAAAGCAGGCTCCCATGATTTTATAACTCTCTTCTTTGTAAATTATTTTCGTCAACTTATTCGCGTATTCGTGGTTTAATTTAAGATCCTGTAATACATCTTTCAAAAACCATGACAATTTTCATTTTCGTAGGGGAGCGGTTAGTGCCAGCAAAATAAAAGTTAGCAAACCATTGACCGGCAACAGCAAGTAACCAAGGTCATAGCCTTGTGGGTTTAAACCGAATTTGTTTAACAAATAGGCTCCGGCGGCAGCAACTATACAAACTATGGGCACCAAAGGGTCAAACACCTTTAATTTGGTCATTAGACCATACATGAACAAACCGAGAATAGGCCCGTAAGTTAGTTGGGCCCAACTGAAAATCTGGCTAATGACTGATTCATCGCCCAGTTTATCAAAGATCAAAATCATAATGAAAAGCAGAAAAGAAAAACCAAGATGGATGAGGATCCTTTTATTGCGCGTGGAGGTACTAATGTCATTCGGATTAAAACCCAAAATATCAATACTAAAGGATGTAGTGAGCGATGTAAGGGCCGAATCGGCACTGGAATAAGCCGCCGCTATTAATCCAAGAAAGAAAATGATGGCCGCAAACTTGCTCAGGTTGTTCACAGCTATTTCCGGAAACAAATAATCGGCTCTTTCGGGTATGGCCACTCCGTTTTTTGTTGCATACATAAATAACAGAGCACCCAGTCCAAGGAAAAGTAAATTCACAAAAACCAGAATTATACTGAACCAAAACATATTCTTTTGGGCATCGCCTATATTTCGGCAGCTCAGATTTTTCTGCATCATATCCTGGTCAAGGCCGGTCATAGTAAGAGCAATAAAGGCTCCACCGAAGAAACGGGTAATAAAGTGTTTGTTATCCTGAAGGAAACCTTCGGTAAATATCATTTTAGAATATTCTGAATTCTTGATCTCGGAAATGATCTCCCCAAATCCAAAGTTTAAATTCGTTGCAATTAAAAAAATGGAAACAACCACAGCCAACAGCATGAACAAAGTCTGGAGGGTATCGGTCCAAACAATGGTTTTAATTCCGCCTTTGAAAGTATAAATCCAAATTAAAAGAATTGTAATAGCAACAGTAACCCAAAATGGTATGCCCCATTGTGCAAATATGATGTACTGCATTACCCCTGCCACCAGGAATAGCCTGAAAGCCGCGCCAATAGTTCTGGACAAGAGAAAAAAGGAAGCCCCTGTTTTATAGCTGGCAATGCCAAACCTGTCTTTCAAATAGCTGTAAATAGAAGTTAAATTCAACCTGTAATAAAGCGGCATTAGCACAGCTCCTATAATTAGATAGCCAAGCAGATAACCCAGCACCATTGGAAAATAGGAAAATTCGGCGGCTTTAACCCAACCCGGAACGGAAATAAAAGTTACGCCCGAAAGGGAAGCACCGATCATTCCGAAAGCCACTAAATACCACGGAGATTGCTTGTTTCCAATATAAAATGAACGGGCATCGGCCTTACGGCCCGTGAGCCAGGCAATGCCCAATAAAACTAAAAAGTAACCTATTAATACAGCGATTAACACACTTGGTTGCATGGCTGCAAAATAGGAAGTTTTAGGCTACTGTAATTAACATTTATCGGTTGGGATACTTATGCTCGTAAGGAACCTTTTTACGATTTTGCCTTATGGGATTTGAGCTCCGATCTTCATTAAATAGAATAAAAGAAAGACCTACCCCGCCAAAGTAATACCAGTCGTTTTTCTCAGACGGACTTCTTAGAACACGAGACCTTACGGCAGGATCATTCAAATCGGTATAAGGCCTTCCTCCGTTGAGTTCATCAGCTCTGTAGGCCAGTTCCAGTAACCTGGCTAAACGCCCCGGATCGGATGTTTGATATGCTGTGCTAAACACTTCCGGCGCAACGTATCTTTCAGCTCCTACATCATCCAAATGATCGGTAAATGTTTTACGGGCACTTAAATCCAATAGGGCAATAAAATCTTCACCCAACCTAAACTTTACACCGCCTCCGAGTGGAATGGCCAGTTGAAGTAAATTGTAAGGGTCTTCAAAACCATCTATACCCTGGCCCTCGGTTCCAAGCGGTTGAAGTGCGATCCACTTTCCGTCTAATTCGGCTTCAGGATTATGTCTGAAAACAGCAATACCGGCATAGCCGAAAGGGGTAAAACTATTAGTGTTAAGGTCAAACAGATCATAGTGAGCCGTTGCTGCAACTTCAAAAAGCTGAGATCTGAAACTTAGATTTCTGGATCTCGTAGCATTTACGTTGGCATCAGTTCCTGATAGCTTCCCAAAAGAAAGACCCAAATTGGCCGATAAGTGGTTTGTAAAGTACTTTTTACCAAATATTGAACCACCTATATTGGCTTCTTCAACTATAAATGGTGTTTTAGAAAGATCACCGCCGTATTCGGTTGCATTTCCAATGATTCCCACTTCCATTTGTGCCGAACCGGTTATTATGCACAGCAAGAATATTTTTATGAGAATAAAACGAACTGCACCTGTATTGTGTTTCATATTTTTGAAGTCTCTGATTTCACGTACCCGTGTAAATCTACAAACTATTTACTTTTTGGGTACTTATGCTTATAAGGTACTTTCCTTCGGTTCCTTTTCAAAGGATTTCTGTCTCTATCACCCCAGGGAAGAGAGTAGCTTGCTCCAACTCCTATTAAATGGTACATATCACGTTTTCGTGACAGATTCCGTGGATCTCCTTTCCTAACCTGCGGATCTGTAAAATCGGAATAAGGTCTCCCACCAATTTCGTGAGCACGGTATGCCAACTCCATAAGGTTTGCAAATCTCTGCGGATCGGTTGTGGCATATTCTGTTGCAAATATATTCGGATCAACATATTCCTGTCTGCTCACATCATCCAAATGGTCGGTAAATGTTTTTCGTGCTCCATAGTCAATATAGGCAACAACATTACGTGCTATTTCAGCCTTTAGTCCGCCGCCAAAAGGAATGGCAACCTGAAAAAGATTATAAGGTTCTCCAAAACCGGTTATTCCCTGGCCTTCTGTACCAAGCGGTTGCAGTTTTATCCAATCTCCGGCGGCATTAAGTGCCTCGGGATTATGATGGAAAACACTAATGCCGGCATATAAATAAGGTGTCCAGCCATCAAAAACGTAATCCTTGAAGTCATATTGGCCAACGAAAGCCAGTTCTTTGATAGAATTTTGGAAACTCAAATTTCTGTTATCACTGGTTTCTTTATTGGCATCTTGTCCTGAGATCTTGGCCAGGCTAAAACTTCCCCTTATGGAAATTTTGTCAGACATATAGTACGTTCCAAAAATGGTGCCCTCGGGCTTGGTTTCCTCTAGTATATAGGGTGTTTTAGCAAGGTCACCCCCATATTCCGATGCTCCGAACAATATACCGGCTTCTAATTGAGATAAAACAGGTAAACTCAGAAACACGAGTACAACAACCTGTATAACCGTCTTAGTTTTTCTTAACATTATTGTAGGTATCAACGTAATTCATATATTTTTTATTGGCCTTACCTGGCCAAAAATAGAGGGGATGCCAAAGATATTAAAAACCAATATTGTATCACTACTTTTGATTTATGAATTTTTCATCGGCATTAATAGAGAATGCAGTAAATGAATTCGCCAAGTTACCCGGCATTGGCAAGCGTACGGCACTAAGGCTGGTATTACATTTTCTTAATCAAAGCGAGCAGGAAACATCACAATTTGCCACGGCAATTTCTACTATGCGGTCTGAGATAAAATTTTGCGGCGATTGTGGTAATATCAGTGATAATGATCAATGTGGTATATGCAGCAGTACCAGTAGAAACAAGCAAGTTGTTTGTGTAGTAGAAAGCATTAGAGAGGTAATGGCCATTGAAAACACGCAGCAGTACAATGGTGTTTACCATGTTTTGGGTGGAGTTGTATCGCCCATAAATGGTGTTAGCCCTGATATGCTCAATATTAATTCTCTGATTAAAAGGGTTGAAGAAAACGGCATTGAAGAAGTAATAATGGCTCTAAATCCTACGGTTGACGGCGATACCACCGTATTTTATATTTCTAAAAAACTAAAAGATACAGGTGCTCGTATATCAACCATTGCGCGCGGTGTGGCTTTTGGCGGGGAGCTAGAATTTGTGGATGAAGTTACACTCGCCCGTTCTATAGAAAGCAGAATCCCTTATAGCAACTATATGGTTGATTAACAGCTAAGTGGCAATGCAGTTATCCATAGTGATCGTAAATTATAACGTTAAGTACTTTTTAGACCTGGCACTGAGTGCTGTCTATGAGGCTTCTAACCGAATTGACGTTGAGATAATTGTAGTTGACAATGCCAGCACTGATGGATCTTTGGAATTTCTGCGGCAGAAACACCCGCAAGTGCATTTCATTAGCAATGAAAAAAACCTGGGTTTCGCCAGGGCCAATAATATAGGAATTAAAAAGGCAGAGGGGAAATTTGTATTGCTCCTGAATCCGGATACTATAATTGCTGAGAACACCCTTACCCAATGCCTTGACTTTATGAATAAAACAAAGGATGCCGGAGCTGTGGGTGTTAGAATGGTAGATGGTAGCGGTAGCTTTTTAAAAGAGAGCAAACGAAGTTTTCCTGATCCTATGGTTTCCTTTTATAAGCTATTTGGCTTGTCAAAACTGTTTCCGAAATCTGAAAAATTTGGCAAGTACCACCTTAGTTATCTTCCCGAAAATGAGATCAATGCTGTGGATGTACTATCCGGAGCCTTTATGTTTATTAGAAAAGATGTACTGGAAAAAGCAGGCTTATTGGATGAGGACTACTTTATGTATGGTGAGGACATAGACCTGTCGTATAAATTAACGAAAACGGGGTATAAAAACTACTATCTGCCCACAACCACAATTATTCATTTTAAGGGCGAAAGCACTAAGCGTTCCAGCTTAAAATTTGTGAATACTTTCTACAAAGCGATGGCCGTTTTTGCATCAAAACATTTAAAAGGCGGTAAGAGTACACTTATGCGTGCCGGTGTTTCAGCGGCCATATTTTTTAGAGGTTTGCTCTCGGCTCTCGGCATTTTTTTTAGAAAAATTGGGTGGTTGATGCTGGAAATAGGACTTTCGCTTACCGTACTCTTTATGCTTAAAGAACTATGGGCAGAGCTCAATCCGTTAGTCGGCAAGTATCCTAACAATAAGGCTTTGCTAAATTTCGGACTATACATTCCTATTTGGTTGATAACGGTTTGGCTTTCAGGAGGATATGACAGGCCCTTTAGGGGGTTTAAATTATTTCGCGGAATGTTTATAGGAAGCCTTATTGTGGCCGCTATTTACGGTTTCTTGCCCGAAAACTTACGCTTTTCAAGGGCTATTTTGGCTTTGGGAGCTGTAGCGGTATTCATTATTTTATGGATAATAAGAGTATTTAGACATTACATGGATCATAAAACCCTTGTTTTGGGAAAAGGTGCCGAAAAACGCAGAGCTATTGTTGGTGACAGAAAGGAAGGTGAACGAGTACTTGGAATACTGGAAAAACTTGGAACATCGGACCATTTCTTTGGAATTATAAAACCGGGCAACACGGTAAATGGGGAGAATTATCTGGGAATGGTATCAGAGATCAATGAAATAGTAGATGACCTGCAATTAAATGAATTGATACTTTGTGGTAAAAATTTGAATGCCGATGCCATAATCGATTTAATGGGAACAGTAGGAGCAGGCCGGGTTAGATTTAAGATCATTTCTGAACACAGCGATGAGATAATTGGCTCTGATTCACCTAAGGAACGCGGCCATTTATATACCAACGAGGGGAGTTTGGGTATCGCTACCCAGGCATCGAGGAGAAACAAACGATTCTTTGATTTATTAAGCGCACTTATCTTATTGTTGCTCAGCTTTATTGTATTCTTTTTTCAAAATAAGAAGGGTCGCTTGTTGCGAAATATTTCAGCGGTACTTCTGGGAAAGAAAACATGGGTTTCATACATCCCTACGGAGGTTGACCACAAGCTTCCAAAACTTAAGGAAGGTATTTTGAATCAATTGAGTAATTTGAATTACAAAAACGTCTCCGATTCTGTCAGAAACAAATTAAATCAGCAGTATGCAAGGGGCTATACGGTAACCGATGATATTCAGATATTACTTAAGAATTGGAAACATTTAGGCTCATAGCACCTTTCAAGGCCATTTCGTAAGCGTTTTCGTACTGGGGTAGAATTCGGTCAATATCGAACTGTTTGGCCCTTGTAAGGGCATTAGCCCTGAAAGTTTCAAGCAATTTCGGATCACTCAACAACCTGATCATATTTTTTGCCATGGACTCATGATCGCCAATATGGCTGGTGAATCCGGTTTTTCCGTGGATGTTTAACTCAGGTAGCCCGCCGGTGTTACTTGAAATTACGGGTACACCGCAGGCCATAGCTTCTAACGCCGACAAACCAAAACTCTCCCGCTCCGATGGCATAATGAAAATATCGGAAACAGCAAGTAACTCTTCAATAGCATCCTGTTTACCCAAAAACCGCACATTGTCGCAAACTTCAAGCTCGCGGCAAAGCTCTTCGAGGGCTTGCCTTTCAGGGCCATCGCCTACCAACAACATCTTAACGGGTACCACTTCGTTCACAATTTTAAAAGCGCGTACGGCATCGGCTATCCGCTTAACCTTTCTGAAATTAGATGTGTGAATAATGATAAACTCGCCGTTAGGAGCAATGGCTTTCTTAAAGTGGGTTTTGTCAACTTCCTGAAATCTTGACAGATCAATAAAATTAGGAATAACATTAATTTCCTTGGTGATATCAAAATTGGCAAGCGTATCCTGTTTCAGACTTTCCGAAACAGTGGTTAAAACATCGCTTTGGTTCATACTGAATTCAACAACCGGCTTTAAAGCAGCATCGCGGCCCACAATAGTTATGTCCGTACCATGCAATGTAGTAACAATGGGAATTTCTATTCCCCGCTCTTTTAATATCTGCTTGGCAAAATAACCTGCCGAAGCGTGTGGAATGGCATAATGAACATGCAAAATATCTAATTTTTCAAAGGCAACTACATCAACCAATTTACCGGCCAGTGCCGACTCGTATGGTGCATATTCAAACAAAGGATAACTGGCAACACCTACTTCGTGGAAAAAAGTATTTTCAACAAAATGATTTAACCGGGCAGGTTGCCGGTAACTTACAAAGTGTATTTCATGCCCCTTGTCTGCCAGGGCTTTTCCCAGTTCTGTAGCCACTACGCCACTTCCACCATAAGTAGGATAAAGGACTATTCCAATCTTCATAACACTTCAAACCAAAAATACTTATATAAGGTTCAATAAAGCAGTAATAACATATACTTCGTATTTTGGACTGTCTATGCCGGTTTGGTTAATCGTTTTGTTGGTAATTTTTGGTCTTTATTTATCGATCAACATTTTAGCTTATTTGCTACAGGAGCGACTCTTATTTAAGCCCGAAAGACTGAAAGAAGATTTTAAGTTTAAATACGACACGCACGAATTCGAAGAATATAATATTGCGGTTGAAGAAGGGGTAAATATCAACGGAGTACACTTTAAAGTGCCGGATCCGAGAGGGGTAGTCCTTTATTTAAAAGGAAACAGCCGGAGTATTAAGGGTTGGGGCAAATTTGCCATAGACTTTACCCGGTTTGGCTATGATGTAATTATGGTTGATTATCGGGGTTTTGGAAAGAGCACGGGTAAACGGTCGGAAGATGCCATTATGGACGATTTACGCTATGTCTATAAAATGATCAAAGAGCAGGTAGATGAAAAATACATTGTAGTATATGGCCGTTCGATGGGTTCGGGATTTGCTGCATACCTGGCATCACTTTACGATCCCAGGCTTTTGATATTAGATGCGCCCTATTACAGCATGAAACACAGCGTTAAACGATACCTTCCTTTTATGACCATGGCGGTATTTCTTCGGTATCCCATTGAAACGTACAAGTTTATTAGGCATGTAAGCTGCCCTATTAAAATAATACATGGTACAAAAGATTCTTTGATCCCTTATCACAACAGTGTTAAACTGGCTAAACTCAATGAAGATAAGGCCGAGCTGTTTCCCATTCTTGGTGGCCGGCATAACAACTTACATACCTTTGAAAACTACCATGAGCTATTGGAAGAATTTTTACAATACGATAGCCAGGTACAGGAAATGATTGACGATACGTTGTACTCACAGGAGGAACGTAGTGCCAACCCTAATTTATCCAGTTTGGAGTTTAAGCGTAAAAAGAGAAGACCTTAGTGTCTTAGTGCCTTTGTGGAAGAAAAATTTGAGGTATGGACTATCTGGCTTATAGAAGATTTCGTAACTAGAGCACCAAGTCACACAGATACAGAGGGTTTTAGAATCTTTTAAGTAGAAATGGTATCAGGGGGGAGGAAACCAATTTATCACTACTCTAACGGAGGTTAACCTTAAATTCCAATATTTATGGAACTAACTTTGCCGCCGGTAAATGAAGTGGCTTAAGATATTATTTATATTAATGGCCGTGATCTATGTTTTGGTCTCGGCATTCTTCTATTTTTTTCAGGAAAGCATACTTTTTTGGGATACCCAACTTCGATCTGATCATCAGTTCAGTTTTAAAGAAAAATTTGTGGAAATATCCATTGATACCAACGATGGTGCTAAACTGCACGGACTTTATTTCAGGGCAGATTCTGCAAAAGGAATAATCGTTTATTATCACGGAAATGCCGGCGATGTGGAGCGCTGGGGTAACATTGTGGAGAAATTTGTGCCTTACGGTTATGATGTATTGGTTATGGATTATCGCGGCTACGGAAAGAGCACAGGCAAGCGGTCAGAATCAAACATGTTGCAAGATGCGCAACTGTTTTTCAATGTTGCATTAAAAAAGTATTCACACGATAAGATAATCGTTTACGGCCGATCATTGGGAACCGGTTTTGCAACCTATGTAGCGGGTAACAATATTTGCAAACACCTTATTTTGGAAACTCCTTATTACAGTTTATTAGACATTGGAAAAACAAAGTATCCGTTGGTAATGAACAAACTATTGCTCCGGTATCCCATGCGCAGTGATCTCTACATCCGGAATGTTACATGCCCCATTACCATTTTTCATGGCACCGGCGACGAAACAGTTGAATACAAGTTTGGAAAGAAATTATTGGAATCGGTTAACGACAAAGCCGAACTCGTTACTATCGAAGGTGGCAACCATGGCAACTTAGCCGAATATGATGTGTATTGGGAGAAAATAGAGGAACTCCTTCATTAAACCCAAATTATGCAATAGAAAATCTATTCCGTGCTGAAATTGCTTCAAAATCAGCGTTTCACTGCATTTTTCAGCTTCACCATAGCGGTGCTATGCTAAATCTTCCAAAATGCCTGATTTTATTGCACTTTCAGCACTCATTACAAAGTTCTACTGCATAGTTTGGGTTGAATTCCAAAAAGCAAAGTACAAATCTCAAATAAGCTCCAATACACAAATATCAAGTTCCATTTTTGGTTTTGAGATTTGATATTTATTTGGAATTTGAAAATTGTATTTTGTTATTCGCCGAAGGCTAAAACATCTCCACCTGCCTTAAAGATCCCTCATGTTCAAGCAGCCATTTTTTCTTATCTATTCCTCCGGAATAACCGATTAGCTTGCCACTTTTACCAACCACTCTGTGGCAAGGTATTACAATGGGTAATTTGTTTCTGCCGTTAGCCCCGCCAATGGCTCTAACTGAGTTAGGGTCGCCTAACCTTCTGGCTATATCGCCGTAGGTTGCAACTTTACCGAAGGGTACTTTAGCAACCAAACGCATAACTTCTCTTTGAAAATCACTGCCTTGTGTGGCAACAGGTAGTTCAAACTTTTTTCGTTTGCCGGTAAAGTACTCATCCAATTGAAGCATACTTTTTTTGAGTAATGGAGAAACCTTATCAGGAAACTTTCGAGGTTTGTTCTTTAGAAATTCAATTTCTACAAGCTCTTTTTCGCTGGCCGTGAGCTTTAACCAGCCAATTGGTGAATGTAAGTAGGCATGGCCCATGATCCTAAATTACGAAATAGGGTTTCAAAATCATTTCAGAAACAGAAAAATATGCGGTTTCTATTTAAAAACGGGTATCTTTAAATTATACAATTCCCAAAACAATGAAAAATCTAATTTTCTTTTGTGCTGTACTATGTGCGGCTCTTTCATTCAGCTGTGCTGACGACGATGTGCATATTAGAATTGAAAATGCGACATCTGAAGAATTCAATAACACGTTTGTTGACACGTCAATTGGCGGCAGTCATAATTATGGGACGATAGCGGCCGGTGATCAGTCAGATTATCATGCTTTTACATCGGCATATAGATATGCATTGATGACTCTCGATATTGGCGGAGAAGAGTATCGTTTTCAACCCATTGATTTTGTGGGAGAAACACCCTTGTCGCCGGGAAAATATACTTATAAAGTAGAAATACTTGATCCGGCCTTTAAAAGCCTGAATATAGATTTGGTTACTCCATAAAAGAAGGGCGATTCATTCGAATCGCCCTTATGTAATTAACCCTAAAACCCAAGTAGGACTACTCTGGCGGTAAAAGCACTTGATCAATTACGTGAACGTAACCGTTAGATGCTTTTACTGTAGCCAGTATTTTTGCGCCGTTAACCGTAGTTTCACCGGCATCATTTACTTCAATTTTTACTTTGTCTCCGGTTGCCTGACCAATACCCATTATGCCTTTAATGTTACTGCCATAATAGCTGCCCGGTGCAGCATGATAAGTGATAATGTGAGCGAGCTTAGCCTTGTTTTCCGGCTTTAATAATTCATCCAATGTGCCTTCGGGCAAAGCGTCGAAAGCGGCATTTGTTGGAGCGAACACAGTTAATGGACCTGCATTTGTAAGAACATCTTCTAAGTCGGCTGCCTGAACTGCAGCTACCAATGTGGTATGGTCTTCAGAGCCAAGTGCGATTTTAAGAATATCAGGGGCTGATTCATCATCAACAACTGTTGACTGACCCTTGGCAAGTGTTCGGTCTGATGTTGCACCGGTATCTGATGAATCGGCTTTTTTACAACTCGTCATCATAGAAATGATAACTACGATGAAAGAGATATGTAACACATGTTTCATGACAAAATTTTAAGCCCACAAATATACAGTACAGACTATAAAAAGATAAAAAGGTCTTTAACTTTTATAAATAAACTTAACCTGATGAATAAAGCCTATTCTAATTTATTGAAATTAACATTGTTCATCCGCACCTTTGTTTTATACCAAAAGGACAAACAAGATAGTCCAACAACTATGCCTGCATTCTTTGCCTTGATAAAAGAAAAACTTAAGCTAAAATATTTCGGACTAAAATCTACTGGGTATCATTTCCTCCCCCTGATTTTGTAACCTTTCTTGCTAATGCGAGATGCCGACAAAATAGTCCCCCCGCCCGAATGACTCGGTCGGGCAGGCCTCCAAAGGGGGACAACCCGCGTTGTTGTTGCCTTCATCATAATAGTTCAACTTTGTCGAACGCGTATAACTACTTGTAGATTCCTATTGGCGTTGTTAACACAATCCCTAAGGGATTGAATGTTTATAATATAAATACATATTGGTACGACCCTGAAGGGGTCGAATTTTACCGGAGAACCTCTCTTTTTCCTTCTATCATCGTTAAAAAGGCTGACCATCCTGAAGTTTCGGGATGGCTGCATTCTTTGCCTTGATAAAAGAAACAATTACGCTAAAATATTTTGGATTACTTTAGAAATCCATTTGGTATTATCTAATGCCCGACATGGTTTCCGGGAGCATATTGCAATCCCGCTAATGCGGTTAGTCCGCGTTTCATTTGAATTCCGTTCACATGCTGAATCAATGGTCCGCCCACCTCTAAACCGAGTCGAAGACCTCCAAAATTATCAAAACGGAAATTAGTGCTTGCAAAGGCATCAAGTCGATTTCCTCCAGAATTTGTCGAATTGAACAAAGGCATCATCATTGGGTTAAGAGCTGCATCCGCATCCTCAATTTTTCCGGTATTATTATAGTTGAGTCTGATCCCAGGAGTAAATGATTCAGATACGGTGTACTGTCCCCACGCTGTTGTGTTAAACACATCGCCCAGCGCGTAGTTTCTGTCGTTTTTCCCAAAACGAAGTTTATACTTAGGCTGAACGCCCCAGATAACAGCACCGGTATTGTTTTTATATGTTAATCCCAGTTCAGGATCAAAAGTGCCACTTCCTCCTTGCATGGGATAAGCCAGTTGGGCATCGTTCATCATAGGGGTGTTATCTTTTTCTTCAATACTTCCGAGCGGAATTGATAAGCCAACATGACCATGTAGTTTTTGGTCGGTCTTGTCAACAAGGCTAAACAGCCCTGTCAGGTTAAGGTCTTTTATTCCAAATGATTCCGTGGCAAAATCAGTTCCCATACTCGTTTTTAGTTCCATTTCTTTTCGTAATACACCTGTCATGGCCATTAGGGTAATTTTATCAGATGGTGCATACATGGCACCAAGCATGTGCATACACATTTTCATGTTTTGCGGGGCAACCATGTGGTTATTAAAAATGTCTGCATCAGATATCCCACTTCTGCCATCTATGTTACCGCTCATCCACATAGGCATAAACCGGTATGATACCATAAAACCACCATTTGTATGAAGGTGATCACCCATCACACCAATAGGTGCGTGGCTATCGGTCTTTACTACGTTTGCTTCCATTTTATGTCCCTGGTGATGTTCATGTTGGGACAAACCCTTGTTAATACCTATTGAAAGGCATAGCATTAAGATCCCGCAATGGGAAAAAATATTAAATTTCATTATAATTATTTAATTGATAGAATAAGGAAATCACATGTTCTCTGAGCCTAAGTCCGGGCTCTGACGTGATAAAAATCGATATGTTATGCGATCCGTGGTGGAGGATATGGCACGTCAGGGAAAGTGAGTTTCCCGGGATATTGCGGATTATGCAGTACGGTATAGGAACCACGTAATGCTACATTAAGGCTTTGACTTGCCTGAGATTCAATAGCTGTAAAGGGTTGCTGAACAGCCGTTTCGATTACGGTTTGCTCATCCCGCCCTTCCGCTGTTTTTTCTAACTGACTTTGCCTGTAGCACTTACCCTTACAATGCAACTCAGGCTTATCCCTGTTTATGCAAAGTACGTTAGCTATATAGTTTTTATTCATTGCATATTCCAGCAAAGGAAAAATAGGATGAACCATTATGGTCGCATAAGAAGTGAGCAATAATATAGCCGTAAACTTCCGCATAAAATGATAGAACAAAGCTACATCTGAAATCAATGAAAGATAAAGATGTCGTCAAATTGTTTGCAATATGAAACACATGAATAACCAGTGTTTTTCGATAATTTTGGAATATGGACCATAAGTTTAGGCCGGAAAGCCAAATGATGACTTTCGGATATAAACCCGAGTTGTCGGAAGGGGCCATCAAATGCCCCATTTTCCAAACATCAACCTTTGTATTTAAAACCGCTGAAGAAGGCAAGGCCTTTTTTGAAGTGGCTTACGGAAAGCGGGAGAAGCTTCCGAATGAAGAACTGGGACTAATTTACAGCCGAATTAACAATCCCGATCTCGAAATTTTGGAAAACAGGCTTTGCCTTTGGGATGGAGCCGAAGACTGTGCAGTGTTTGAGAGCGGTATGTCGGCCATTACCACGGTACTGTTGGAATTCTTAGAACCCGGTGATCTTATTTTATATAGTACACCTGTTTACGGTGGAACAGATCATTTCATCCATCATTTTTTACCTAAGCTGGGAATTGATTCTATCGGTTTTAAACCGGGGCAGGAAAGAGATGATATTTCAAAACTGTTAAAAGATTCAGGCAAGGCCGACAAACTTAAACTCATCTATGTTGAAACTCCAGCCAACCCAACTAACGACCTTATTGATATTGAATGTTGCAAACAAATTGCAGATCAGTTCAGCAATGAGGAAAAAGCTGTATTGATAGCGGTAGATAACACATATATGGGGCCACTATGGCAACATCCGCTTAAACACGGAGCCGACTTTGTTCTTTATTCGGCCACAAAATATATTGGTGGACATAGCGATATAATTGCCGGAGCGGTTTTAGGTAGAAAAGAACTGCTTACCCGGATTAAAACTTTAAGAACCTTTTTAGGCAATATGGCCGGACCATATACAGGCTGGTTGTTAATGCGTAGCCTTGAAACCTTAAAAGTGAGGATGGAAGAACAGCAGAGAAATGCAATAAAGGTGGCCGTTTTTCTCAAGGACCACCCTAAAGTCAAAAAGGTAAGATACCCTGGGTTGATCACCAAAAACACCAAGGAATATCACATATATAAAAGGCAAAACTCCGGACCGGGAGCCATGATGTCATTTCAGATTAAAGGTGGCGAAAAGGAAGCCTTTGCATTTTTAAATTCTTTAAAACTGATAAAACTGGCTGTAAGTTTAGGCAGCACGGAAAGCCTTGCAGAACATCCAAAAACCATGACCCACTGTGGCGTGGACGATGAGCACTTACGGGAAATGGGTATTACAGACTCACTTGTGCGAATATCGGTTGGTGTGGAGTACTACAAGGATATTATCTGGGATATTGAGCAGGCACTAAACGAAGTTGAAAAGGAGTTGTAAAATCCCGGGAGCTTGTACCATTTTTCACTGTAAGCTTTGAATGATACTATTATTTTAATACCAATGCTTAAACCCAAATTATGCAATAGAAAATCTATTCCGTGCTGAAATTGCTTCAAAATCAGCGTTTCACTGCATTTTTCAGCTTCACCATATCGGTGCTATGCTAAATCTTCCAAAATGCCTGATTTTATTGCACTTTCAGCACTCATTACAAAGTTCTACTGCATAATTTGGGTTAAAAAACGATGCCGAATCCAAAAATATAGGAAGGGTAAGGCAACGTTAACTTGATAGGAAATATTTATTACTGACGAAATGCTAAGTAAATATGTCGATGATATTTTTGCCCCACAATACTTTAAACCTTAAACCGTATACCATAAACCGCAAAGCATGCAAGACACAATAGCCTACCTCGCAAATAAACTAGATTATGCCGCCCGCCGCGGCAAAGCCATTAAACAGATCAGTAGAAAACACAAGCTTAATCTCGATGATGCCTACGCCATTCAGGCTGGTATAATGGATCTGCACTACGCCCGTGGAGAAGAATTCATTGGAGTAAAAATGGGTTTTACGAGCAAAGCCAAAATGGAGCAGATGAATGTGCACGACATGATTTGGGGCCGGCTCACAAACAAACATTACATTGAAAACGGCGGAGAAGTAAAATTCAAAAAATTTATACATCCACGCGCCGAACCTGAGATAGCTTTTAAACTGAAAGAAGACCTTGAATGGCCCATAGAGTTTGAAGAACCGGAAGAATACATCGAGAGCATGGCCCCTGCGATAGAGATAGTGGATTCGCGGTACAAGCAGTTTAAATTCAATCTGCAGGATGTAGTGGCTGATAATTGCTCCGCCGCTGGTTTTGTCCTTGGTAACTGGGTCCCATTCCACCCTGAGATCACGAACCTTAAAATGGACTTACTATTTGATGGTGAAGTGATACAAAGTTCAACATCGGCTTCCATCCTTGGTAATCCGGTGGAATCGGTTATTGCCGCAGCCCGGCTTTCACACAAATACGAACAGGAGTTGCCTGCCGGCTCCATAATTCTGGCCGGTGCCGCTACCGTTGCAGAATACATGGAGGAAGGAATGTCCGTAGAAACCCGGGTGGAAGGCATGGGTTCGGCAACATTTAACATTAATTAGCCGGGAGTGATAAAAGTTCTACTTTATAGATTCCTGAATAAAAGGCCCGCCCGAACCGAATGGTACGTTCGGGCGGGCCCGTCCGAACCCCTTACGTACGGGGTTCATCCTGGCGGGCAGGAAGAACAATTTTTAAAGTGAACCTATCAAGTAGAAATGGTATGAGGTTGTGGGCAGACCATTTTCCTCCAAACAACATCCATCTCGCATCCAACATCAGGCACCCTGCAATTAACCGATAACCAACTCACCAGTTACCAAATCACTAACTTTAGACCATGTCAAATTCCGATCTCAAATACTCATCTATTCACTACCATAGTTATCTCCTGTTAAATAAAATTCTCCCCCTCGCCAAAGGCGGAGTTGTCTCCGCCGTTGAAGTAAATTAGCCGAGTCGCCCTGAACTTGTCCAAGATTACTAACTGGCCAATTCACTAACTTTAGACCATGTCAAATTCCGATCTCAAATACACATCCATTCACTACCATAGTTATCTCCAATTAGATAAGATCCTCAATGCCCAAAAAATGCGCAGCAAGGAAGATGGCAAGGAAGCGCATGATGAAATGCTGTTCATCATCATTCATCAGGTATATGAACTTTGGTTTAAGCAAATGATACATGACATGACTTCGGTTGTTAAACTTTTTAAACAAAACAAAGTCGATGAAAAAAGCATTGGACCGGCAGTACAACGAATAAATCGCGTTAACGAGATATTAAAACTGCTCATAAAACAAATAGATGTATTGGAAACAATGACTCCGCTCGATTTTCTGGATTTCAGAAGTTATCTCGTGCCAGCATCCGGCTTTCAGAGCTTTCAGTTCAGAATGTTAGAAGATATGTTGGGTTTACCGGAAGAAAGCAGAGTGGTTTACAATAATATCCATTACCGGTCGGAATTTGAAGATGAAAAACAACAGCAACTGGCAGATATTTCCAGGAATCAAAACCTTTTCAAACTGATCAACCAATGGTTGGAACGTACGCCATTTCTATCTTTTGGAGATTTTCAGTTTTTAGAAGAGTATCGCCAGGCAGTTAATCGAATGTTGAACCGGGAGGAAGATGCTATTAATTCAACTTCTTTTTTAAGTGATGAAGATAAAAAAGGACGACTAAAGATGCTCAAAGGCTCGGAGGACTATTACAAATCAGTACTTAATAAATATGAACATGAAAAACTGATGGAGAAAGGTGAAGTCCGGCTTTCGTACAAAGCAACGGTTGCAGCCTTGTTCATTAATCTGTACCGCGACCAGCCCATTTTACATGAACCGTACCTGCTTTTACAAAGCCTTGTTGATGTGGATGAATTGCTCACCAACTGGCGATACCGGCACGCTCAAATGGTGCAACGTATGTTGGGTAAAAAAATAGGCACGGGTGGATCTACCGGTCATGGCTATTTGGAAAAAACAGCTTCTAAACATCATATTTTCAGCGATTTGCATAATATTTCTACCTTGCTTATTCCAAGATCGGAATTGCCACCGCTGCCCGATAATTTGATACAACAATTAAGTTTCTACTATTCAAAGCATGGAAATTCTTAAGAACTACATAAACGGAAAATTCACAGATCCATCGGGCGATAATTATTTGGACTGTTACGAACCGGCCACAGGAAAAGTATATGCCCAAATTCCTAATTCTGATAAAACCGATGTGGCCCGGGCCATCGATTCTGCCAAGGCGGCTTTTCCGAAATGGTCGGACACTACTAATACGGAACGGTATGAAATTTTAACGGCTATAGCCGATGGTATAAAGGCAAATGCCAAAGAGTTAGCGGCGGCCGAGAGCAAGGATAACGGCAAACCGCTCTCTCTCGCATCTAAAGTTGATATTCCACGTGCAATTACAAATTTTCAGTTCTTCGCTTCGGCAGCTCTGCAATTTAGCAGCGAAAGTTATGAGAACAACGGGCGGGCTATCAACTACGTGCTTCGCCAGCCATTGGGAGTGGTTGGCTGTATTTCACCCTGGAATCTGCCTCTTTATCTTTTTACGTGGAAAATAGCTCCGGCCCTGGCTACTGGAAACACGGTGGTGGCTAAGCCCAGCGAAGTAACACCCTATACAGCATACAAGCTCTGTGAAATTGCCGAAAAAGCCGGTCTCCCTGCAGGGGTATTGAATGTAGTACATGGTTTGGGCCATACAGTGGGCAATGCCATTACAACCAGCAATGATATTGAGGCCGTAAGTTTTACCGGAAGCACGGCAACGGGCATGGCTATCTCGCAAATTGTAGCCCCGAAATTTAAAAAATTAAGTCTGGAAATGGGCGGCAAAAATGCCAACATCATTTTCGCCGATTGCAATTACGACAAAATGTTGGAGACAACCTTGCGGTCCTCCTTTGCCAATCAGGGACAGATATGCCTTTGTGGCAGCAGAATTCTCATTGAAAGATCGATGTACGATAAGTTTAAAAATGATTTCGTTCAAACAGTCAGGCAATTAAAAGTTGGTGATCCTAAAGATCCGCAAACGAACCTTGGCGCAGTAGTTTCTAAAGAGCACATGGACAAAATTCTGTCTTATATCAACTTGGCCAAAGAAGAAGGCGGCCACATTCTCTGTGGCGGTAACAGAAAAATATTGGATGGCGAATTTGCTGAAGGTTACTATGTGGAACCGACGGTGATAGAAGGGCTACCCAATACAGCAAGGTGTAATCAGGAAGAGATATTTGGCCCGGTGGTTACACTTCAGGCTTTTGATACAGAAGCAGAAGCACTTGCTCTGGCCAATGGTACGGATTATGGCCTGGCTTTCAGCCTGTGGACAGAAAACACCAGCCGGGCACTCAGACTTTCAAACAAATTAGAAGCAGGCATAGTTTGGGTAAACACCTGGATGCTCCGTGATGTTAGAACGCCTTTCGGTGGTGTAAAGAACAGCGGTATCGGACGCGAAGGTGGCCTCGAAGCCATGCGCTTCTTCACCGAAGAAAAAAATGTATGTATAGAATATGGAAACTAACTCCGTCCTCGTCCTCGGTCATCCGTCATCCGGCACCCAACATCCAGCCTCAAACACCCCGCACCCCGCACCCAACATCCAGCATCTGTCACCCCACATCCGCCACCTTACCAAATTTTCCGTAAATTATAGACCAAATTGAAAACTATGGCATTACCAAACCCAATCGACTTCAAAAAATGGATCAATAACAACCGCCACCTTTTAAAACCACCGGTCGGCAACAAGTGCATGTTTAACGAAGATTATATTGTAATGGTGGTTGGCGGACCTAACTCCCGCAAGGATTTTCATTACAATGAAACACCTGAATTCTTTTTTCAGGTGGAGGGCACTATGGTCTTGAAAATTATTGAAGACGGCAAAGTACGGGATATACCCATTCATGCAGATGAAATGTTTTATCTGCCTCCGAAAGTACCGCATTCACCGCAGCGTCCGGCCAATACAGTAGGTATAGTGGTAGAGTATAAACGCGAATATGATATGCGCGATGCCTTGCAATGGTACTGTGAAAGTTGCGGTGACAAATTGTATGAAGAAGATTTCACACTGGAAAACATTGAGACCGATCTCCAGAAAATATTCACCAAGTTTTATCCTAATGTGGACTTACGTACTTGCAATTCCTGCGGATCGGTGATGGCACCTCCGGTTTAAGATATCATAAAACAACATTCCGAATAGCTTCGTTTCCCCTCTTGAGAGGGGAGATTTGTCCTGCGATCCCGAACTTTCGGGAGAGCAGATGACAAATCGGGGTGTGCTATACCTTTGTTAATTAAGAATCCTGCGATAGAAGTAAAAAGAAAGAAATATTGGACTATTTTGATTGTCCTTTTGGTATAACTTCACACAATGCGAATAAACGCCCACGCTCATCTTTTACCCGAACCATCCCAAATTCCATCCTTTATGAAGGATAAAAACCTGTTTTGGATAGATGATCAAAAGCAGTTCATGCACCAGGGTAACTGGAAACGCCCGATAACCCATCCTTCCTTCTTTTTGGACAACCGATTGGAATGGATGGAAGAACATGAAATAGATCATGAAGTAGTTATCACGCTCTCACAACTATATGCAAACGGACTTAACCAGCGGGATGCTTTGGATATCTGCCGTTTTCAGAATGATTTTCATGCAGAATTGCAGAGCCAGCTTCCCGGTAAATTTATCTGTGGCTTTGTAGTGCAACCGGCCTTTTTGAATGATGCTTTGGCTGAGTTGGAAAGATGTGTAAATGCCGGCTTGAAAGTGTTATGCCTTCCCTCTCATTTTTTAACTGCAGATGGCACCTGGAAAACATCATCCGATCCATCAATAGATGCGCTTTGGCAACTGACCAATGACTACAAATTAGCCGTTGAAATTCATCCGTATGGTGCCAATGACATGGTTGATTTGGAAGATAAATACTGGCGTTTTCATTTGATTTGGATGTGTGCTCAAACAGCCGATGCTTTCCATGAATTCACGCTGCGCGGTTTGTACAACAAATATCCGAAGGTACGCACTTGCTGGGCACATGGCAATCAGGCCGGGGCAATGGCACAGGGCAGGCGGGAGCAGGGCTTCAATGGCCGCCCCGATCTGTTCGAAGACCTCCAAAATCCCGCAGATGCACTTGGTGCACCAAACATTTTCTTTGATACGTTGGTACACGATGTGCTTTCTTTAGAGTTACTTATTAAGCGTTTTGGTGTAAATCAAATTGTGGCCGGTCTGGACAATCCGTATCCTTTGGGTGAGATGGATGGTGTGGCAGAGAGCTATCCGGGGAAGGTGATTGAGGATGCACTGAATGAAGGTATAATTGATGAAGGAGGGCGTAGCAGTATATGGAATAAAAACGTAAAGAAATGGTTATCATTTACAAACGTTTGAGAAATATTACACGTTTGTACACGTTGGCAAATGTTTGTAACAGTTTAAACTCGGATAATATTATGTTTTTCAAGTAATTAAGGAAAATACATTAAAATTTGTATAGTTGCGTATATACTGTAGTTAGCCACTATATAGACAAACCCAAAGAATGAATAGACAAGAAGCAGAACAAAAACTTAAACAACTTTTTGGATTCGATAAGTTCTATGACGAGCAATGGGAAACTATTGACCTCTTGTTCAAAGGCAGCCGAGTGCTTCTGATTGAAAAAACGGGATTTGGAAAATCACTATGCTTTCAATTTCCAGCCACTCAACTTGACGGAATAACAATAATATTCTCACCACTAATTGCTTTAATGAGAGACCAAGTGAAGAACCTAAATGCAAAGGGTATCTCTGCAAAGTTTATAAACTCTGAACAATCGAGAGAAGAGAACACCCAGACAATCCAAGATGCAGTAAATGGCAAAATAAAAATTCTTTATATCGCACCTGAACGACAAGAAAATCAAGAATGGATTGAAGCTACAAGAAGGATGAATTTGTCAATGATTGTAATTGACGAAGCACACACTATTTCAGTATGGGGGCACGATTTTAGACCAGCTTTTAGGAGAATAATCAATTTAGTAAAATTGCTCCCACAGAACTTGCCTGTTTTAGCTACAACAGCGACAGCTACTGCAAGAGTTCAACAAGATATTGAAAAGCAAATTTCGGGAAATATTCAAACCATAAGGGGAAATTTGATAAGAGAAAACTTCAATTTGTTTGTAATAAAAGTCCAATCAGAAGACGAGAAACTACTTTGGTTAGCAGAGAATCTGAATCAGCTTGAAGGTACAGGAGTAATATATACGGGAACAAGAGTAAACACCGAGATTTATTCAAGATGGTTAGAATACCTGGGTGTTAACACAACAGAATATAATGCAGGACTTGATTCGGAATCACGAAAAGAAATAGAGACAGGTTTGATGAACAACAAATGGAAGGCAGTTATATCCACTAATGCCTTAGGAATGGGAATAGATAAGCCTGACATTCGCTTTATTATTCATACTCAAATTCCTGCCTCACCAATTCACTATTACCAAGAAATTGGACGTGCAGGAAGGGATGGTATGCCAACAAAACTAATTTTGTTTTATAACAACAAGTTGTATGACAATGGAATGGAAGAAGATAAAAAACTTCCGAAAGCATTTATAGATGGTGGTCGTCCAAGCGTCAAGAACTATCAGAAAGTAATTGATGTTTTAAAAAATGAACAATTAGGCGAGCGGCAAATAATGAAAGCAACTAACCTTAAACAAACTCAAGTAAGAGTTATAATTGCTGATTTGATTGACCAAGAGATTATAAAGAGAGTTTCTAAAAAATATGAATTTCAATTCAATGCTCCCGAATTAAATACGAAGGCGTTTGATGATTTAAGAGCATTGAAGTTACAAGAACTGGAATCAATGGTAGGGTATGTCAATCTTGACAGTTCAAGAATGCAATTCCTATGCGATTATCTTGGTGACCATTCGGAAATTGTTTACCAAAATTGTGATAACACAAACCTTAAATCGTATAAACTCAATATTGACAACGAGACAAAGGAAAAATTAAAAAACTTTCGGGAGTCCTATTTTCCAACCCTACATACAGCTCCAAAAACCACTTTGACAATTGAAGAAGTCAAGTACTTTATTACCCTGGACAACAACAATGATGTTTTGATTGGGCAAGAAGGCGGAAAGATTTCTCGCTTTAAGAATTTTCAAACCCTTGAATCCAAAATCAATAATCTGCCAGAAGAAAAAAGAAATCAATTTCTTCCATTGATTGAAAGACATTTAAAAAAGCCTAAAATGATTAATGGAGTGGCTGCCAGTTATTATGGCGTTTCAACTGTAGGAGCAGCCCTACACAGATGCAAATATAAAAATGGTGGTAATTTTCCCGACTTCCTTTTGAAATTAACTCTGAAAGCCTTTCGTAAGAAATATGGTCAAGAACCATTTGATTACATACTATATGTTCCACCAACTGAATCAGGTGATTTGGTTAAAAACTTTGCGGAAAAACTATCCAAAGTATTGAAAATTCCAATTTCCCATAAACTAATCAAAACAAGCGAAACCCAACCTCAAAAGGTATTCAAAAATGGGTATTTAAAACAAGAGAATGTCTCACAAAAATTTAGTTACTCTGAACCTGATGAAATAATTGGAAAAACTATTATATTATTTGATGATATTTTTGACAGCGGAGCAACAATAAAAGAAATAGGCAAAACACTAACAAACCTTGGAGTAACTAAAATTGCACCTTTGGTTATTGCAAGAACAGTTGGCGGTGATATTTAAAAGATTTAGAAATGAAAAATGAATTAGCATATTGGTTGGCATTAGCTCATACGTCAAAGCTAAAGACCAAGAAAAAAAATGAGATTATCGTACGCCAATTTGAAGACGGGAAAAATATAATTGATTTTTTCCACTCAGATACTTCACTTTGGTGTAACAAGTATGGTTTAACAGGTAACGAAGTCGAATTACTCAAAAATTCATTTAATGAATTGTCTAATTATGCTTTTTTAGTCGAAGACCTGTTAGAGCAAGGTTATAACATTTTGCCAATCACCTCAAAAGATTATTCACCAACTCTTAAAATAAATCTTGGGCGTTCTTATGCCCCACCTATTATTTACACTAAGGGGAATATGCAAATAATGAAGGAGCAGTCAGTAGCGATTGTGGGGTCTCGGAAAGCTAATCAAAATTCATTAGACTTCACAGACAAAGTTGCTGAAATAGCCTCTAAGGGCTATAAAGTAGTTGTTAGTGGGTTTGCCAAGGGCGTTGATAAGCAAGCTCTTGATTCCGCATTAAAATATAAAGGGCAAAGTATTATAGTTCTTCCTCAAGGTATTGCTACATTTAAGTCTGGCTTCAAAAAGTATTATCGCCAAATAATAGATGGTGATGTATTGGTATTAAGTACTTTTTATCCAAAAGCTCCTTGGAGTGTTCAATTGGCAATGGCACGTAATCCAATTATATATGGGTTAGCTTCGGAAATCTACGTTGCCGAATCAAGCAGTAAGGGTGGCACTTGGTCTGGTGTTATGGACGGACTGCGAAAAGGAAGAACGATTTATGTTAGAACGCCTAATCCAAGAGAAAAAAATGCAAACGGAATATTAATATCAAAAGGCGGAATAGCAGTAAACCAAGAAGGTAAACCTTCAGCTTACGAAATGCCACGTGACATTAGCTCTATCGTTTCGGAACCTGAAATCAACGGAACTGAAGAAAAGATATTAGAATTACTAAAGAAAGGAACTTATGATTCAAAGACTATAGTAAATAAACTACAATTGGATTGGTCAGCCAGAAAAGTTACTTCCTACTTAAAAAAGATTCCTGAGATTGAAGTTTTGAGTAAAAGACCAATGAAATTTTCGTATAAGAGAAAAAAATTAGAAACACAAAAAACGCTTTTTGACCAATGATATACAGTGGCCAACAACTAAGCATTCATGTGCACGGAACGCCCAAACATGAACGCAGTGTTTTCCATCCCGCATCAGGAGGCTTTAATCAATGCCTGCTTAAGGAGGTCGCAAATGCACTCAAGGTGCTAAAGGAAATAATAGTCTTTGTAGGCGGAGTGTTATTTCAGAATTATTATAATCTCTCCTACCTTAGCCATCCATGTCGGAATTTACTTTACAACAGGCTCAACAATTAGATAAAAAAGATCCGTTACGGACTTACAGAGAGCGATTCCACCTCCCGATACAACCCAACGGCAGCCCCTCCATTTACCTCTGCGGCAACTCACTCGGACTGCAGCCAAAAAGCACGGCGGCATACATTCAGCAAGAGTTAAAAGACTGGCAAACTTTGGGTGTGGAAGGTCACTTCCATGCCAAAAACCCGTGGATGCCTTACCATGAGTTCCTTACTCCGGCCATGGCTAAAATAGTTGGTGCCAAACCGGAAGAAACCATTGTAATGAATACGCTAACAGCCAATCTTCATTTTTTAATGGTCAGTTTTTACCGGCCAACCCCTTCACGCTATAAGATCCTGATCGAAAGCGATGCTTTTCCTTCGGACAGATACGCCGTTGAATCGCAAATAAAATTTCATGGATATAAGGTAGAAGATGCACTGCTCGAACTAAAACCACGAGCGGGCGAAGTGACCATTCGGCAAGAGGATATTGAAGACCTTATTGAAAGAGAAGGAGATGAGACAGCCCTTATAATGATAGGCGGAGTGAATTACTACACCGGTCAGTTATTCAACACAAAAGAAATAACAAGGCTGGGCCACAACAAAGGTTGCCTGGTAGGTTTTGATATGGCGCACGCTGCCGGCAACATTGCCCTTCAACTCCATAATGACGGCCCGGATTTTGCCGCGTGGTGTACCTATAAATATTTGAATTCGGGGCCCGGTAGTGTAGGCGGTGCCTTTATTCATGAGCGACATATTGGCCGCACTGACCTTCCACGATTTACCGGCTGGTGGGGCCACAACAAGGCAACCCGCTTTAACATGCGCCACAATTTTGATCCTATACCTACTGCCGAAGGTTGGCAGTTGAGTAATCCGCCAATCTTGTCGCTCGCGGCCATAAAAGCTTCTTTGGATATTTTTGATAAAGTAGGCATGACTGTGCTTCGGGAAAAATCGGTTAAGCTCACTAACTATCTTGAAAAATTGCTACTGCAGATCAATACCGATCGAATTCGGATCATAACCCCACCTGATGAAAATGAACGGGGTTGCCAGTTATCCATTCAGGTAATAGATGCGGATAAAAAGCTTTTTGATCAAATAACAGATAAAGGTGTAATAGCAGATTGGCGAGAGCCCGATGTAATTCGCGTAGCACCTGTTCCTTTATATAATAGCTTTGAAGATGTATATCGGTTTGCTCAAATTTTAAAAGACGTTCTATGAATAAAAGTGATAGTGTAATAGTGGTCGGGGCCGGATTAAGCGGAACATTGCTGACCATAAGAATGGCGCAACGCGGCCACCGGGTAAACCTTTACGAAAAGCGTAGTGATATGCGTCTGGGGCAACATGAAGCAGGACGCTCGATAAATCTTGCCCTTTCAAATCGTGGCTTTAGAGCCCTTCGAATGATAGGCATGGAAGAGGAAATTAGGCAATTATGCATTCCTATGAAAGGCAGGCTTATTCATGATATCGATGGCAATACACGGTTATCACCCTACAGCGGCCGACCCAATGACCATATTAATTCTGTTTCGAGAGAGGGCCTGAATGTAGCCCTTTTGAATATGGCAGAAAAGATGGACAATATAGAGATTAAATTTGACGCGCCCTGTGTCGGAGCATCCCTAAGGGAAGGAATTGTACGGTTTAACTACAAACCGGAAAACACATTTTTTAGCGATAAAGCCGATGTCATTTTCGGGGCAGATGGCATGGGCTCGGCCATTAGACAAAGCATGCTGAAGAACGCCACAGCACTCAGATTCACATTTTCTCAGCATTTTTTGGAGCATGGCTATAAAGAATTAAGCATTCTTCCGACCAATGATGGCGGCTGGCAGATTGAGAAACACGCCCTGCACATCTGGCCGCGTGGTGGGTATATGCTCATTGCGCTACCCAATTTAGATGGCAGTTTTACGGTTACACTCTTCCTGCCCTTCGAGGGTGAAAACAGCTTTGAAAAACTACAGAATAGCGAAGATGTGCTCCGTTTCTTTAAAAAGAACTTCAGCGATGCCCTTGAGGTTATGCCGAATTTGGAAGAAGATTTTTTCACTAATCCTACTAGCAGTCTGGGAACCATAAAGTGCCACCTCTGGCAAACTTATGGCAAAACACTGCTTATTGGTGATGCAGCACATGCCATTGTTCCTTTCTACGGACAAGGAATGAATGCATCTTTTGAAGATGTAGTAGTATTGGATAAGGTGTTGGATTCTGAATCAACCTGGGAATCGGCATTTAAGGCCTATCAACAGCTTCGTAAAAAAGATACGGATGCTATTGCCGATCTCGCTATTGATAATTTCTACGAAATGCGCGATCACGTGGCCAACGAAACCTTTATTAAAAAACGGCAGCTTGAAATGCAATTAGAACAACAGTTTCCCGAATATTACTCAAAATATTCCATGGTGACTTTTAAGGAAGAAATGCCTTATTCCGAAGCTATGGAGAAAGGAAGAATACAGGATGAAAGACTATTGGAGCTATGTGAAAAAGGCATGGATGAATCTTTAGATTTGAAGGAAATATACAACGATGTCGCCCTGAACCTGACAACGTCACCCTGAACTTGTGACGACATCACCCTGAGCTTGACGAAGGGTGAGACTCTTATTGTATCGTTCTATATTGTAGGTCTCATGGTACGTCAAGCTCACCATGACGAAGATTCCCTTCTTCAGAGTCTTCGACATATAACACAATTCTACTAAAATTTGGAGTTTTAGAGAGACTCTGAAGAAGGGTTGTGACCAGGTTGAAATCATACAATTAAAAGTTAAACTGGTATCAAATAGGGTCTCATGGTACGTCAAGCTCACCATGACGATGTCACCTTGCTTGCCAAGTCACCCTGAACTTGATAACGGCACTCCTTGGGTAACTCGGTTTGCACCGCGGTTAAAATATCTTTGCGACCTTTGCGTCTTCGCGGTTAAATAATGACAACTAAAACACTAAAGAACAAAGCCCGGCCCCTGGGCAACTACCCGCACATTAAGCGCGTAGGCGACTTTCTGTTTGTATCAGGTACAAGCAGCCGCAGGCCAGATAACACGCATGCAGGTGCAGTACAGAATGATGATGGCAGCTGGACCTTAGACATTGCTGAACAAACAAGAGCCATTATTCAAAATATTGCCGAGATATTAGAAAGTGAGAATGCCGGTCTGTCCGATGTAGTTGATATCACCACCTTTTTAGTTGACATGAAAGATTTTACAGGCTATAATAAGGTTTACGGAGAGTTCTTCGACCAAAGCGGACCAACTCGAACCACGGTAGCCGTGCATCAACTACCACATCCAAACTTGCTTATTGAGATCAAGGCTGTGGCATTTAAGCCGATTTAACCTAAGTAGGTCATTTGATATTCAAAATGTTATATGCATTTTTGCACCGGAGAAGTGGCCGAGTGGCTGAAGGCGCACGCTTGGAAAGCGTGTATCCCGTTTGTAGCGGGATCGCAGGTTCGAATCCTGTCTTCTCCGCAATCAACTTGACCGCCGATAGGCGGTTTTTTTTGTGATCGAGAGAACTTGAGCCTGCTCAAAGATTCGATCGATACAAAAAAAACGACGAAGTCGTTAAAAGTTGATTGACTCTCCACCTTCAGGATCACGCAAGTAATCCTGTCTTCTCCGCTTATGAAGAGCACAGTTGCGGTGCTTATATTTATTGAAACGAACTTAATGAGATTGCTGATAACCGGAAAAAACTAACCAAAAAGTTCTTTTACAATACCACAACTGATCCTGTTATTCAAGGCGGTATCAGGCAAAAAGAATGGAAGATTACATTGAAAATTTATCTTACTTCGCAGCCTTAAATAAGGACGTTGCGGGTTAAACAAGGACCAATTATCCCCCACATATTACCATATCAGATTATTAACCTCTATTATTTTTTGCATCCTAACACTTATTTTCTATTTTGTTGCCTTATTCGCAAATCAAACATTTATAAAAATCACAGAACTATGAAACGATTTATTGCTTTGCTTTCTTTGGTCGGTCTATTATTTTTTGTAGGCGATAATGTAGCTACTGCACAAGATGAACCGGCAACTACAGAGCAAACTACTGATGCTAAACCGGCTGGCCTTGCCAAGGTGCTGAAACAAAAATTTATTGAAGGGGGTGCCGCATGGATGACTCCTGTACTTGTTTGCCTTATTCTGGGTTTGGCTATTGCTATTGAGCGTATTATCTCGCTTAACCTGGCTACATCAAACAAAGCCAACTTGTTGAAAAGAGTTGACAGTGCTTTACAGGCCGGTAATATAGAAGAGGCAGTGGAGGTAGCCCGTAGTACCCGGGGCCCGGTGGCCAGCGTTATGTATCAAGGTCTTGATCGGGTAAGTGAAGGACTTGATGTAGTTGAAAAATCGATTTCATCTTATGGTTCGGTGTTGGCAGGTAAACTTGAAAAAGGCCTTTCGTGGCTTGGATTATTCATCGCCATTGCACCGATGTTAGGTTTCATGGGTACGGTTATTGGTATGATCGAAGCCTTTGAAAGTATTGAAAGAGCAGGCGATGTAGATATCAACTTCGTTGCAAAAGGTATTAAAGTAGCCTTATTGACAACGGTATTTGGTTTGATAACGGCCATTATCCTTCAAATTTTCTATAACTATATTCTTTCTAAAATTGACGGGTTGGTAAATGATATGGAAGATTCTTCCGTTTCATTGATAGATATGTTGGTGAAATACCGCTTAGGAAAAAATAATTGATCATTCAACTGATGTATAGTTATGAATTTATTATCAATAAATAATATTTTGCTTTGGCAGGCTTGGAGCGACGATTATCTGGCAGAGAGAATTGGGGCAGAATCGTGGGGCTTTTTCGCCCACCTTGTTCCCATTGCCATGTATGCTTTCTTTCTTATTGCCTTAATTGCCATTGTAATGTCTATCCTAAACCTGTTTAAGGTACCCGGAGCTTTTAAAAAGGCATTGCTGAGCGTTCTGATTTTTGGCGGTTTGTTATTCGTGGCCTGGTTGTTATCGGGAAATATACCTGAAGATGTGGCCGCTAAAACGGGTGCCGGCAACAACCTTTGGAAGTTGGCATCAGCAGGTGTTACAGCCGTGGCCGTGTTAGGCTTGATAGCCACTTTGTTATTATTATTTGATCTTGTAAAAGGTTTATTTAAACTCTGATTATGGGCCGTAAGTCAATACCGGAAATCAATGGCGGGTCTATGGCCGATATAGCATTTATCATGCTTATCTTCTTTATTGTGTCCACCACAATTGCATCTGACAAAGGCGTGAAGGTTTTACTTCCAAAATGGGATCCGAATCCGGTAACCGATCTGGAAGTGAATGAGCGAAATGTATTGGCAGTAGATATTTTAAAAGAAGGCAGTTTGAGTGTAGAGGGTAGTATAATGGATTTTGAAAAATTGAAGGATGAATGCATAAAGCATTTACAAAACAATGGTAGAAATCCTGCGTATGCCGACAGTTACGATGAAGCGGTGATTAACATTCGAACTCATCCTGATGCACCGTACGAAAGTTATCTCGAAGCCTATAGCAATGTGAAAAAGGCCTTCGAAGATCTCAGAAACGACTACTCAATGCAGACCTATGGCAAAACGTACGATCTTTTGGACGATGTTAAATCGAAAGATGTACGGGACAAGTATAAACTAAAAATTGCGGAGGCTCTTTTGGAAGACGAAGAATCGGCCGCTTAACGTGTATAACTATGGCAGTAATTAAAAAAGGTGGAAAAAGAGCTTTGCCAAGTGTTTCAACGGCTTCTTTACCGGATATCATTTTTACGCTACTCTTTTTCTTTATTGTAACGGGTAAAGTAAAAGAATCCGGTTTGAAGGTAAACACCAAGCTCCCTCAGGCGGTTGACACCAAAAAGCTTCCTAAAAAGGATAAGGCAAGCTACATATATGTGGGTACTCCTAAAGCAGCCTATCAGGCGCAATATGGAAATCAACCCCTCATTCAATTGGCTGATAAAATTGCGAATGATCCTGAGGAAATTCAACAATTTGTGGCTAATGAACGGTATAAGTTAAATTATGAACTTCGACCAAATCATTTGATATCAATGAAGGCAGATCAGCAAGTTCCCTATAGTCTTATCAATGAAATAAAAATACAGTTGAGACGTGCCGAAGCACTTAGGCTTAACTATGATGCGAATAGTAGAACGTATCAATAAAAGAACAATCGTTTCTTAAAAAGGTCCTGAAATACTCAGGGCCTTTTTTTATGGAACAAGGAGGTGTTTTGCATCATAACAGTGAACCAATTGCTTCTCACCTATGAAACGATCAACACCCGGTGTAAACTCTGGCTCCATGGCCGATATCGCCTTTATTCTTCTTATCTTCTTTTTGGTGGCAACAACCATTTCACAAAATCAAGGAGTTAAAGCTCGTTTGCCGGAGCCCTGCAACCAACCGCCATGTATTGAAGAAATTAATGAAGACTTTGTGCTGCCTTTTAAAATAAATAGTCAGGGCATTTTAACTAAACGAGGCCAGGTGATTGTAGCTGACGACATACCTGCGTTAGTAGTTGACTTTTTAACCAATACCGAAAATTATGATCAACTATTGGTTGACATTGAAACACATTCCAATTCTCCGTATGCGAGTTACATAACAACATACAGTTCTGTTCTCGAGGGTTTTAATAATTTCAGAAATGAAAAAGCCCGGGTGGAGTTCGGCATGGATATGAAGGACCTGAGTGATGAAGATCAGGCTTACATCAGACAGAAATACGGCATGCGACTTACCGAGAAAACTACAAAAAACAGTTGATATGAAAATTAAGCACTCCGCTCTCAAAGGACGAAATGTTGAAGTTTCAACGGCTTCTTTACCTGATATTATTTTCACTTTGCTTTTCTTTTTTATTGTAACTGGTCAGGTAAAGGAGAAGGTACAAGTAAAGCACGATCTTCCTGCATTGGAATATGTGAAAAAATTAAAAGCCGACAAAAATGTAACCACTATACATGTTGGCTTTGCTTTTGACGAACCTGAATTCGGACAACCGTTGATTGAAATGGACGGTCAGATTATTAGAAACGAACAGCATTTGCTGGAGTCCGTTTATCAGGCTGTTCAAAATGTTCCGCGAGAAAAGAGACATGAACACTTATTTTCCATTGAAGCTGATGAAGAAATTCCGTACGGAACTATTGATGAGATTAAACAAACGCTAAGGTTTGCCGAGGTAGAGCGCATCCACTATCGCTCTAAAAAGCGTGTGGCTAACCTTTCTTTAGAGTAAACCCAAAGGTACTGCCTTCTCCCACCTTACTACGTACAGAAATAGTCTGGTCGTGGGCATCCATAATGTGTTTCACAATGGCAAGTCCAAGTCCTGTACCGCCTGTGCTCTCACGGTATCGGCTTTTATCAGCTCTGTAAAAGCGTTCAAAGAGCCTGTTCAATTCCTCGGGTTCAATCCCTTGTCCGTCATCGCTTATTTCTACCAAAACAGTTACATCCATGTCGTATAAACCAACCAGGCATTGCCCGCCTTCTTTTCCGTACTTAATGGCATTATTAACCAGGTTAAAAACCACTTGCCTTATCTTATCTCTATCGGCCAAAACATTAAAGGGCTTATCACAACCTTCTTTAATGCCAAATTCCATGTCGCGTTCATCGGCCTGCAGTTCCAATGCATCAAATACATCTTTGATGAGCTGGGTAACATCAAATTTTTCAACTTTTATCTCTAATTGATCGCTTTCCTGAAGGGCTATAAGCTCAAGGTCTTCAATTATTTTTTCCAAGCGATCTACGTTCTTAACGGCTTTTTTTAGATATACTTTATTTACATTTTTGTCGTCAAACGCCCCGTCTCTTAAGGTATGCAAATAGCCTTGTATGCTAAAAACCGGCGTTTTAATTTCATGGAAAACGTTGCCAATAAATTCCTTTCTGTATTCTTCCTGATCTTTAAGTCGGGCAATTTCTTTGTTCTGTGCATTAGCCCATTTCTGCACTTCATCGCTCACTTCCGAAATAATATCTTCACTTAGTTGAACCCGGTCTGCTTCGTCATCCTTACTGAGTTTGAGATCGTGAATGGTTTTGTAAATCAGTTTGATCTTTCGGTAAATAAATCGCTCTAACAGTAGATAGATAACTAAATAGGAAAGTGCCCCAACAACAACAGACAGCAAAGCTATGGTGTACCATGCTATGTTGATTTTCAGGGCAATAACAAATATGGCCAGGGCCATGGCTAAAACAACAGAAATAAGCGCAGACCCAACAAAGGCAAATGCTCTTGGCGTTGGGTTTCGTGTAAAGATCACTGCTATAAATTTAGATTAGGCTTCAAATTTATAGCCTATTCCTTTGATGGTATGAATGTAATTGTCGCCCAATTTTTCGCGCAGCTTTCTAATGTGTACATCAATAGTTCTCATACCAACAATCAGATCGGGCCCCCAAATACTTTTATATATCTCTTCGCGGGTAAAAACCTTACCCGGCTTACTGCATAAAAGCAGTAGTAATTCAAATTCCTTTCGGGGTAACTTAATTTTTATGCCTCCCTTGCTGACTTTATACTCTTCTTTATTTATCTGTACATCATCAAATTCAATAATGTCATCTCTGTTATCAGGCAAACGCCGGAGCAGTGCCGATATTCTGCTCAGCAGCACTCTGGGTTTTATTGGTTTGGATATGTAATCATCTGCCCCGGCATCTAAGCCACTAATTTGGGCAATGTCTTCATGCTTAGCCGAAAGAAAAGCAATGATGGTATTATCAAATTTCCGGTTTTCTCTTAACTGCTTGCATACCTCAATACCATTCATTTCAGGCATCATTACATCCAATAATATTAGATCAGGTATTGAATTACGCGCTTTTGTAATGGCCTCTTTACCGTTTTCGGCCTTAGTAACGGTGTATCCGCTTTTAACCAGATTGTATTCTATAAATTCCAAAATATCGGCTTCATCATCCACTATGAGAATACTATACTGTTTGGAATTCATTGGTACAAGATTAACCGAGTGCTAAGTTAGCAGCTCACTGTAAAGTTAAGGTTAAATAACCTCAGGGTAGCCGGAAGAAAAAATACCTTCTATAATTTATGCGAGAATATACTTTACTTATCTTTGCCGTCCGTTTTTAAAATGGATTTGGTGAGGTGGGTGAGTGGCTGAAACCACCGGTTTGCTAAATCGGCATCCGCCTAACGGCGGATCGCGGGTTCGAATCCCGCCCTCACCGCATTGTTCTTTTAGGCAAAACTGTTAGGCGGGATGAGAAGTTTATCCCGCTTTCAGCGAAGCGGAGTAGCGGGAAATCCCTCGTTTACCGCCGGTATAAAATTTGCGGAGTACCGATTAAAGTATTCGGGGTGTAGTCCCGAAAGGAAGCGAAATTGAAATTTCGACCCTTTCGGAACGCCCGTCCGAACCCTGCACGTACGGGGTTCATTCGGGGCGGGCAGTCCGGTTAGTGCACCCAACGAACCGGGGGAGTCACGAAGTGACTACTCCAATAATAACCGGAATAAAATATTCGGGGTGTAGCGCAGCCCGGTTAGCGCACCTGCTTTGGGAGCAGGGGGTCGCAGGTTCGAATCCTGCCACCCCGACTTAATGCTACTTTGCGTAGCGAACACTTTAAAACCTTGTCCACTCCGGGCAGGGTTTTTCTTTTCACCGCAACTCAAACCCTTGTATCTCAACAAAATACAAAGGTCTGACCCCAGTCCACGCCCACTTGTTCATCTTTTAATCGGTGGTTCGTTCCAATTTTTTCCAAAAACATCCCTTCGGACGTTAGGCAATTCTTCCGGATATAAGTTTTTAAAATCTAACTTTATGTCTTGAAAATGAACACTTTTTTATGACACGCCTTGGACAGCTTCTAAAAAAGAAATCGGTGAATAAGCGAAGGTCTGGTAAATAATGAAAATCAGAAAATCACTCATTGCAGAAATACAATCAATTATAGCTCAGGCAAGGGGTAAGGCAGTCCGTTCAGTCAATCACGAACGCGTGTTGATGTATTGGCAAATTGGAAAGGTAATCTTTGAAGAAGAGCAACAAGGACAAGAGCGTGCCGAATACGGAGAGTTTTTAATAAAGTCGCTTTCTCAGGAGTTGCAACCTCAATTTGGAAGTGGATTTTCGGCCAGACAATTGGAGCGATACAGGCAATTCTACCGCACTTTCCCAATTACGTCCGCACTGCGGACGCAATTCAGTTGGACACACTATAAACTGCTATTACCTATTGACAATCAAGACAAAAGGGAGTTTTATATAGCCGAAACAGAAAAGAATAACTGGTCCACCCGTCAACTCGAACGGCAGATAAACAGCGGCTTGTTTGAACGCCTACTCAAAAGCAATGACGCGGAATCTGTTCTGGCAGTAGCACGAAGCGAAAAACAACCTACCGAACCAACGCAGATCATTAAAGACCCTATGGTGCTGGAGTTTCTTGGGTTAAAAAGAGAAGCCACTTATTACGAAAAAGACTTAGAATCTGCCATTATCACCCAACTGCAAGACTTTCTCTTAGAATTAGGAAATGGCTTCTCATTCGTGGCTCGGCAAAAAAGACTACATATTGACGGAGATGAATATTTTGTGGATTTAGTCTTTTACAATAGGCTCTTACAATGTTTTGTGATCATTGAAATAAAAACGCAAAAGCTCACTCACCAGGATCTGGGTCAGTTGCAAATGTATGTCAACTACTATGACCGCCTTGAAAAGACCGAAAATGAAAATCCAACCATTGGCATTTTGCTATGTGCCGACAAAAATGACACAATGGTAAAAATCACGTTGCCGGAAGATAACAAGACAATAGTCGCCAGTAACTATCAGCTCTATCTGCCCACCGAACAGCAGTTGATTGATGAGATGAAGAAGGAAATTGAACGACTGTATAAAAAGCGTAAGAAATAACTACAATGACGTTCAAGAAACTACTCGAAAAATATCGCAAATACGCTTTCTCTGAAAGAGATAAAGGAGATCGTTTTGAACGTCTGATGCAGTCCTATCTTCAAACCGACCCTAAATATGCTCACCGTTTTAAAAAGGTATGGTTGTGGAATGACTTCCCCGGAAGAAATGATCTTGGTGGGAGTGATACTGGCATTGATCTCGTCGCATCAACCCATGAAGGTGACTTTTGGGCTGTACAATGCAAATGTTATGCAGAAGGCACTACCATTGACAAACCTGCTGTGGATAGTTTTCTCTCAACATCCAGCCGGAAGTTTAAAAACGAAGAATTAAAAACCGTTGGTTTTTCCAATAGGCTTTGGATAGATACAACGGGGAAAAGTTGGGGTAAAAATGCCGAAGAAGCGATCCGTAACCAGACTCCACCTGTAACCCGTCTCGGGTTATTTGCTCTCGAAGAAGCTCCTGTCCAGTGGGATAAATTGGAAAAAGGCATTTCTGGGGAATCTGCACGGTCGGTGAAATATGAAACCCGTCAGCATCAGCAAACCGCTCTTGAAAAAACCGAAGCACACTTCAAAGAATACGACCGGGGCAAATTGATAATGGCTTGCGGCACAGGCAAGACATTTACTTCCCTCCGTATTGCAGAGAACGAAACAGAAGGCAAGGGGTTGATCCTGTTTTTAGTACCATCTATTGCACTACTTGGTCAAACGTTGAGAGAATGGACTGCCCAGGCTAAGGAACCCATCAACGCCATTTGTATTTGTTCTGATCCTGAGATTTCCAAAAAGAAAAAGAAGCGTGAAGATGTTGACTTTTTCAGCACAATTGATCTTGCCCTACCAGCTTCCACCGACGTGGATAATATCATCAACCAGTTTGCCCACATTGAAAAATTCGGCAAAACTGGAATGACCGTTGTGTTCTCTACCTATCAGTCCATTGATGTAATTGCCAAAGCTCAAAAAGCCCTGCAAAAGAAGGGTAAGAACAAAGGAGTTTTTGACCTTATCATCTGTGATGAAGCGCACCGGACTACGGGTGTAACCTTGTCTTCGGAAGATGAATCAGCCTTTGTCAAGGTACACAACAACGATTTTATACAAGCCCACAAACGGCTCTATATGACGGCCACGCCACGACTGTATAGTGATGATGCTAAAGGCAGGGCCGCCAAAGCGGATGCCATACTTTGCTCAATGGACGATCCTGCCGTATATGGAGACGAAATTTACCGGATTGGATTTGGCGAAGCAGTAGAACGCAACCTGCTTACCGATTATAAAGTCCTTATTCTAACCCTGAGTGATAAAGACATTCCACCGTCCGTGCAGCGAATGATCTCTGACAAAGATTTTGAGATCAACAGCGATGATGCTTCCAAACTCATAGGTTGTATCAATGCACTTTCCAAACAAATATTAGGCGATAGCGGCAGCATAGCGGCTACCGATCCGGAACCTATGAAACGGGCGGTGGCCTTCTGTGATAAAATTGTCAACTCCAAAAAGATCACTAACACATTTAATGAGACCACAGATACCTACATCAGTTCCTTGCCCAAAGAAAAACAAGAACAAATGGTGTCTGTATCATCTAAGCACATTGATGGTACGATGTCTGCTCCTGAACGGGATGAACTACTTTCCTGGCTCAAAGACGATGCAGACGAAAGCCGCATTCTCACCAATGTAAGATGCTTGAGTGAAGGTGTGGACGTGCCTTCGTTGGATTCCGTGATGTTTCTCTCCGCCCGAAACTCTCAGGTAGATGTGGTGCAATCTGTGGGACGGGTAATGCGTAAGGCTCCCAATAAAAAATATGGTTACATTATTATTCCGGTAGTTGTTCCTGTAGATGTGGAAGCCGACCAGGCATTGGACGACAACAAACGCTATGCTGTAGTTTGGACAGTGTTGAATGCCTTGCGTGCACACGATGACCGATTTAATGCAACCGTCAACAAAATCGAACTCAACAAAAATCGACCGGAATCCATTTTGGTCGGTCGTCCTGATTACACCTTTGATGATGAAGGAAATCCTATTGCGGCAGAACCGGAAGGAGAATATAAAAAGGCTAATGAGCTAAGCGAACAGCTTTACATACAATTCGAGCAACTGCAATCTGTGATGTTTGCCCGAATGGTGAAAAAGGTGGGTGACCGCAGGTATTGGGAACAATGGGCCGCTAATGTTGCCCAAATCGCAGAGCGACAGATCGAACGCATCAACCGCCTGATCGCCAAAGAAGGAGAACATAAAAAGGCTTTCGAAGAATTTCTGAAGGGCTTACAGAAAAATATCAATCCGAGTATCACGCAAAAGCAGGCAGTGGAAATGTTATCTCAACACATTATTACCAAGCCCGTTTTTGAAGCCTTATTTGAAGGTTACTCCTTTGTGCAGAACAACCCCATCTCTCTTTCAATGCAAAAAATGTTGTCCCTACTGGAAGAACAAGCTATTGAAAAAGATACCGAGACGTTGGATAAATTCTATGAATCCGTGCGGATGCGGGCGGCTGGCATTGACAATGCGGAAGGCAAGCAGCGGATCATCATTGAGCTATACGATAAGTTTTTCAAAACCGCTTTCCCGAAAATGGTGGAGCAGTTGGGCATCGTATATACACCTGTCGAAGTCGTGGACTTCATTGTACATTCCGTAGCCGATGTTTTGCAACAGGAATTTGGACGAAATATTAGCGATGAAAATATACACATCCTTGACCCCTTCACGGGAACAGGCACCTTTATTACCCGTCTGCTTCAAAGTGGATTGATTGACCCAAAGGATCTGGCCCGCAAATACCAGCATGAGATACACGCCAATGAAATTGTACTTCTGGCCTATTACATAGCAGCCGTCAATATTGAAAATGCCTATCACGATTTGCAAGGCGAGCAAAGCGATTATGAAAGTTTTGAAGGCATTTGCTTAACAGACACGTTCCAATTAGGTGAAACCGAAGAAGGCGAAAAACTCTTTTCTGAAATGTTTCCGCAAAACTCAGAACGGGTTCAAAAGCAAAAGAAAGCTCCGCTGCGAATTATCTTCGGAAACCCGCCATACTCAATTGGTCAAAAATCAGCCAATGACAATGCGCAGAATCAAAGCTATCCGAAATTGGATGCTCGCATTGCGGACACGTATGCTCGTGCCTCGCAAGCCGGACTGAATAAATCATTGTACGATGCCTACATTAAAGCTTTTCGCTGGTCATCGGATCGATTGGATAAAGCCAATGGTGGTATCATTTGCTTTGTAAGTAATGGAGCCTGGTTAGATGGCAATAGCACAGATGGTTTCCGAAAGCATCTGGAACAAGAATTTTCATCCATTTATGTATTCAACTTACGGGGAAATCAACGTACCAGTGGTGAGTTATCACGAAAAGAAGGGGGTAAAATTTTTGGCTCCGGTTCACGTACACCTATTTCGATAACGTTATTGGTTAAAAAGCCGAATGAATAGGAAATACAAAATATTCATAAGTAGTGTACAAAATGAATTTGCCTCTCACAGGCAGGAATTAAAGACATATATTCTGTCTGATCCACTTCTCGGCCTGTTCTTCGATGTGTTTCTATTTGAAGATCTTCCTGCGGTTGACTTAGATGTACAAGATGTCTATTTGAAGGAAGTGGAACGCTGTGATATATATCTGGGACTATTTGGAAAGGAGTATGGATTCGAAGATAGTGAAGGTATTTCACCAACTGAACGGGAGTTTGACCACGCCTCTGCTCATCATAAACTTCGGCTTATATTTTTAACAGATATTTCTGAAAAAGAACGTCATCAGAAAGAACAGAAATTGATTAATAAAGCACAAGCTGTTCTCGTAAGAAAGACATTTGAAAATATAGAACAACTGAAGTCTTCTGTTTATGCCTCACTCATCTACGTGCTATTTGAAAAGGGAAAAATTGTAAGTGGCCCTTTTGATGCTTCTTTTCATCCACGTGCGATTGTCGATGATATTTCTACAGAGAAACTTAAAAAGTTTATACGGCTTGCCAAATCAAAACGTGGTTTCCCGCTACCGGAAAATGCAGTTGTAGAAGACGTCTTAATGCACCTAAACCTGATTGATGATTCGGGCAATATAACCAATGCAGCTCTCCTTTTATTTGCTCATTCACCTCAAAAGTTTTTTATTAATTCGGAAGTTCGCTGTGTACATTTCCATGGATTGGAAATGGTAAAACCAATTCCCTCTTATAAGGTGTATAAAGGGGATGTTTTTGCTTTGACAGATCAGGCTGTGGATTTTATTATGTCGAAGTTAGATTATTCGGTGGGAACCAGGGCCAAAACAACGGATATTCCCGGTAAGTATGAAATACCGAGAGAGATTATCGCAGAAGTCATTGTAAATGCCGTAGTGCATAGAGATTATACCGGCAATGGCAGCGTGCAAATTATGTTGTTTAAAGACCGGCTCGAAGTACACAATCCCGGAACATTGCCATTGGGATGGACAGTAAAAAAACTAAAACAAATACATACTTCAGTCCCTTTCAATCCACTATTAGCCTACCCTATGTATCTGGCGGGATATATTGAACGATTGGGTACCGGCATTACGGATATGCTCAAACTCGCTGAAGCTGCAAAGCTCAGAGAACCTTTTTTTGAGCAAAATGAAGATTTTAAGGCTGTCATCTACCGCCCAAGCTTTCCCGCTACCGGGAAAGTTACTGGGGGAGTTACTGGGGAAGCTACTGGGGAAGTTGCCGGGGAAGTAAAAAAAGTAATAATGGTATTGAATGGCGAGATGAAAAGAAGCAGGTTACAGGCAATATTAGAAATAAAACACGATGAATATTTTCTAAGAGAGTATATAAAAGCTGCTGTAAATCAATCTTATATAGCCATGACTTACCCCAACACACCCAATCATCCGAATCAAAAATACTACCTTACAACTAAAGGAAAAAAGGTACAAAAACAACTTATATCCAAACCTGAGTACCAGGCGACCGACCCAGTGACCGACCAAGCTACCGACCCAGTGACCGACCAAGTAAAAAAATTAATGAAAGTGATTAATGGAGAGATGTCAAGACAGAAATTAATGCGTTTGCTAAACTTAAAACATAAACAATCATTTAGAGAAAACTATCTCCGCCCAGCTTTGAATTTAGGTATATTAGAAATGACCATACCGGAAAAGCCCAACGACTCTAAACAAAAATACAGGTTGACAAGTAGGGGAAAGAGCTTAAAAAAACAATTGGAAGATAAAGAATGAATCAATGAGTAAAGCTAAGATCCATTATTACGACATAGGCGACTACCTCAGCCGCGAAGAAAAGCTCAAGATCATCAAAGAGTTTGGCTCGGTGAGCAATGTGCCGTGGAAATCTTTAAAGCCTAATGAACACGGAGACTGGATCAATCAACGAAATGAATCTTTTGATGAATTTATACCCATTCAACCGGAGAAGAAATTTGATGTAAAAAGCCAGTCTTTTTTCGTTGCATATTCACTTGGTCTTGGTACTAATAGAGATGCTTGGTGTTATAATTCATCAAAGCAAAATTTATTGGAAAATATCAACAAAACTGTATCCTTTTATAACTCTGAAAGGGAACGATTTCTAAAGGACTCAGAAAAGACCTTGGAAGAAATTGAAATTGATAAATTTTTAACCTTTGACTCAAAGAAGATTAACTGGACCGACACTTGGAAAAGAGATTTAATTAAAAACAGAAAATATGATTCAGATGAGAATTGTATTACTGAAGGTATTTACAGACCATTTTTTAAACAAGCTTTATACTTTTCTCCTACTCTAAATCATAGAGTATATCAACAACCTAAAATATTCCCAAAATCGGATATAAAAAATCTTGTAATATGCTTAACCGGTAAGGGAGCCAGCAAGGATTTTTCGGTTTTGATTTCGAATTCAATCGCAAATTTGGATAGTATTGAAAAAGCGCAATGCTTCCCACTCTATCACTACGAAGAACGCCAAGTAGAAAACCCGGGCTTATTTGATGAAGGTGGCCAAAGTGAGTACATCCAAAGAGATGGTGTGAGTGATTTTATTTTGGAGAGAGCAAGAAAAGCTTATGGTAATAACGTAAACAAAGAAGATATTTTTTATTACGTCTATGGCCTCCTGCACAGTCAGCAATACCGCGAAACTTTCAAAAATGATCTCAAGAAAATGCTGCCACGCATTCCGTTGGTTGACGGTGCACGGGATTTTTGGAAGTTCAGTAAAGCGGGCAGGGCATTGGCAGACTTGCATATCAACTATGAAAGTGTTCCACCTTTGATGGGGGTTAGGGTATTGGTAAATGGGGTATTGGCAGCTCCTGACACCCCATACCCCAATCCCCACACCCTATATGAAGTAGAGAAAATGCGCTTTCCAAAGAAAGGCCAGAAAGACACCATCATTTACAACAGCAAGGTCATTATAGAGAATATTCCAGACAAGGCCTATGAATATGTAGTCAATGGCAAATCAGCCATTGAGTGGATAATGGAACGTTACCAGATCAAAACCGACAAGAAAAGCGGCATCAAAAACGACCCCAACGACTGGAGCAAAGAAGTAGGCAATCCACGTTATATTTTGGACTTGCTACTCAGCATCATTAATGTAAGTGTGCAAACGGTGGATATTGTAAATGGATTACCGGAGTTGGAGTTTGAATAGAAAAGTAACAGAATGAAAAATTAGAAAAGTGGGACACGAAAGAACTGGCATATTACCTCGATCCAAAGTTTGGCGAAATGTTGTTGCTGACATCGCAGATGTTCCAGCAAATACTGATCTAATTGGAGATGTAGCAGCACAGGTTATTAAAAACGTAAAAAACAAACTTGTAAGAGTTGAGAATGACAATGGTGTTCAAGCCGCCTTTCAGTACCTCGTATTCCTGGCTCACTCTGCGAAGCAAGAAGACCCTTCTGATTACTTCGAGAAATTGGAAATTCCAGTTTCTGATATTAATTCATTATTGCAAATTGCTCAATCATTAGATCAATGGATAGAAGAGCATAAAGAATCTAATGAATATGCATCTGTAGCTAAAGGTGCTGCTCTTGATGCTATCGGTGAATGGAAGAAAAACCATACTACCAATCAGACAAGTCTTTTTTCTGAAGAAAAAACTAATGTATGGGCCAAAGCAGCTAATGGGGCCGGGTTCTGTGAATTGTCCCGCTTGTTCTTTTCGAATTTTACAGAGCGTTACTTGAAATATTTTCTTGAACGAGAAGCGTCATCTTCTTTGTCGAATATTGCAGATCGAAATGCGTTCAGTTCGAATCTGGAATCACATATTCAGGATGTTTCACAACACGCTTTTGAGACATCAAAAATAACTCAATCATTCGCTGCAGGATGGTTCAATAAAAATGTAAAAGCAGACTTACCTACCCAGAGACAGATTGAAGGGTTTTTACATCTTGCTTTCGGTAAAATGCGGGATGAACTTCTAAGAGAAGAAAAGAAAAGCAGTAAGGATGAGTGATTTGAAAGAACATATCATCCTTTGCAATGGCGCGAGTGTCCCTAAACTAAAGAGTAATCAAACTCTTAATCCGCTTGAATTAAAATACTATGGAACAAGTAAGAATGTCAAAATCGGATTACCAGAGTTCGTCAATCGAGTAAATCATATTTCTGACCGAATCAAGGATTTGTTGGAAATTGCATCATACATTTTTGCGGCAGATCGAAATATCAAGCGTGGAACAAATAAAGACGTTGAGTATCAAAGCTGGGCAAGATGTTTACACTTTTATATAAAGGTTAGGGACTTCGATTTTTGGAATCAGGATGCGGTTAAGAATGATTTAATTGCCAGTTTGAAGTTTGTTTCGGGCGATTATGATTATGATTTCTCCTTTCAAAAGGGGCATTCGACTCCCCCTGAAGGACTATTTGATAACGAACAATTCTCTGCCGATCCGGCAGAAAACGCCAAAGTAGTTCTGTTTTCGGGTGGCCTGGACAGTCTTTCCGGTATAGTAGAGTTATTAGAGAAAACGGATTCTAAGCTATGTCTTGTTAGCCATCAATCTGGTCAGCCTGGAACCAAGAAAACACAAGACACTTTATTCAAAGCATTACAAAGAGATTATCCAAAACGTTGTAGCCGATATCCTTTTCGCTGTAGTTTGACTGGCCCTCGGGCAGTTGAAGAATCGCAAAGAACTCGATCATTTTTGTATTGTTCCATAGCTTTTGCAGTAAGTCATATTTTTGAACTTGACAGGTTTTACGTATATGAAAATGGGATTACTTCTCTAAACTTTGCCAAACGACAGGACCTGATTAATGCTCGTGCAAGTAGGACAACTCATCCCAAAACTATTGGGTTATTCTCCAAGTTTTTCAGTCATTTGAGAGAAGGTAATTTTATAATTGAGCATCCATTTTTATTCAATACAAAAACTGATGTTCTTCAAAAATTAAAAGAAAATGGAAGGCAGGAATACATAGACAGTGCAGTTTCGTGCAGTAAAACATTCAAAAAAGACTGGGATGCTGATCCAAATGAATATAACTCACAAGCGATTCAATGCGGTGGTTGTTCACAATGCATCGATCGAAGATTTGCTGCCTATGCATCAGATACAATAGATAATGATGGTAGCCACTTGTACAAAACAGATTTTGTTAAACATAAACTGCTGGCTGACTCAAAGACAACAATAATTGACTATGTACGCCAAGCCGAGAATTTTGGCAGGAAAAACCTTAACGACTTTTATTTAGAAACCATAGAGTATACCCACGAAGTTGTGGATTTTATCGATGGGGAATCAGAAGAAGACAAGATCGAGAGTGTTCACAATCTATATGTTAAGCACGGTCGGCAAGTCGAAGAAGCAATTAGAAAGATGGGTTCACCTTTTGACAATATCAAAGAAGGTTCATTTCTTTCCCTTGTATCGAACAGGGATTATCTAAAACCAGATGCTAAGTTAATAGCAGATAAAATTGCCACGGATTTAACGAAGGCTTTGCCTATTATGTTCCAAGGTGAAAACCTGCCTAAAAATGAAAATGACCTGAATAATAAAATCAATGCCCTAATAGAAAAAAATCGGCCGGATTATGAAAGAGAGTTCCCCGCAATCAAGTTTGGGTTGGCCAGAATCATTCCTGATCATTCTTTGGCGGATGTATTAATTGAGACCAAATATTTGCGCAATGGTACAACGCCAAGCAAGGCAACGGAAGCCTTATCAGCAGATATGTTTAAACTGCCAGAAGACAAATATAAATTGCTTGTGGTCTACGATCCACACGGAAGCATTTCAGATGTAGATGAATTTTCAAAATCCTTTGAAACCAAGTCTAAGGTTTGCAAGGTCTGTGTAATTAAACAATAATAGCCAACTAAGTGAACACAATTTTCCCAAACCTTGATGCAGATTTTACTTTTGAGAGATTGCTCAAATTTGGTTTGTTCTCTGAGAGATTGGAAGACATTTTTTCATCCAAATCATTTGGTGATTATATGATAGCAAGTGGGATAAAAATGTACAATAACTGTCACTTCGATTATACTCCATTTAATCTCACCAGAAATAATAATTCTCCACGAGTTTTAGGAATTCCTCATCCAATCCCTTATGCGGAATTGTGTCTTACGCTCCATACTCATTGGGATAAGATAGTCAAGAAGGTAGGATCGGTATCTAATTATAATGATGTTTCTTTACTTAGGCCGCAAGTTCACGTTGGAACAGACAGGTTGGTTTCTTTCAAATCTTATAATCAACAAGATGATGAGTTAGATAAAATAGAGAAATCCTTTGGTAAGCAAGTTATGGTTTATGCCGACATTGCAAATTTCTATCCGTCTGTTTATAGTCATACCTTGCCGTGGGCTCTTGTTGGGAAAAAAACAGCTAAGAAGTATGTTGGTCATAAACGTAAAAAGAGATGGTTTAATCAAATTGACTTTAAAACAAGGAATACAAAAAACAACGAATCAAATGGAGTTCTCATCGGTCCTGACACATCAAACATATTGACTGAGATAATTCTTTCGCAAATTGATAAGGGGCTAAAAAAATACGACTATTACCGCTATATAGATGACTTCACTTGTTATTGTAAAGATGAAGCCGAAGCACAGCAGTTTATCATTGACTTATCTTCCTTGTTAAGCGAGTTCAGGCTGGCACTTAACGCTAAAAAAACAAGGATAGAAAAACTTCCCAGGAGTTTGAATCCCAGTTGGATAAATGAATTGAAAGATGTTATCCATAAATTTAGTGACTACGATAATTTGCCTAAAAAAGATTTCAAGTATGCGAAACGGCTTTTGGATTTATCGATTACACTTTTAGAATCTCACCCGCATCAATCAACGATAAAGTATGCCATCAGTACAATTTGTAGAAAGAACTTTGTACAGCGATCACACTTTGAAAGCATATTGAAATACATATTGAATCTTTGTTTCCACTATCCATATTTTATTAGTTCACTTCCAGAGTTTTTGGAAATAAACCGAAAGCACATAAAACCTGATTTGAAAAGCTATATAGCTTTGAGTTTAGAAAAGATTATCGGGCAACATATTAAATATCGGAGATCGGATGTGCTGGTTTTCTCCATTCTCATTGCTATTGACCAAAGTATAAATTTAAACATTAATAGGATTGAAAAATATTTTGTCGGGAATAATGATCCGGTAACTGGACTAATGGCGTTTGTCTATTCCCGAAAAATGGCATTGCCGTTAACACCATATTACTCCTTAATTGATAAGATAAAGGACGAAAAGTTAGAAGAAATATTTTGGCTTTACGTATATGAACTGTATCGTACTAAAACTGGTGATCCAGTGTTCAGTGATATAAAATTCAAAGATTTCTATTCTGACCTACACGCAAAAAATATTAGCTTTCTCGTAGATAAATACCGAATATGAGATCATTGAAATATTGAAAAGCTTGCAGCTTTCCAACATTCCAACAATCTTAATGATGATAATGATAGTTGTAAAAAGAAATCATTTACAACTATAAGGGGTTTCAGCCAGCGTCCCGCAATACTGCGGGACACATTTCAAAAAGCACGTCCGCCAACTGGCGGACACTAACTTTTTGAAAAGAGCAAAGCCAACCCATTGAAACAATTTGCCACCCACAACCCCATCATCGAAAAGGGCTTTTATTGACTATATAAACAATGTGGCAGGCGTTTTCAACGCCCTATTCACAGCGGCCCGCTTGCGGGCCGAATGAGACGCCTTTTTTGGCCGCCAAGCGGCCAACGGTTTAACCATCAGTCCAACCTTGTTTTACGCCTTCGGCAACTTCGACCGAACAACCCGACACGTCCAAACGATTCACGGCTTCCTCCTGACTTCATCAAATTTTATATTTGGACACTTCTGTTTTTCATAATCAATTGATTTACATTTAATTGTATTTTTTTAATTTCTTAAATTGGGTGTTAATTGATGTTTTGTAGCTTCATATAGTGTTTGTTAGAAAGCTGAAACATCCAAACGGCAGGACCTATATTCAGGTCATTGAAAAGAAAGCGGGTAAATTTCTTGTCAAAAAGAGTTTTGGTTCAGCCATATCGGCTACTGATATGGAAAAATTAGTCAAAAAAGCCGAAGGTTGGATTGAAAACACCACAGGTTCACTTGAGTTTGATTTTGACAATGAGTCTGCTATTTATCAAAACCTGCTCAATAATATTACCTCTCACAAGCTTGTGGGTATTGATCTTGTTTTGGGCAAAATATTTGACCAAATAGGGTTTAATAAGATTGAAGACAATCTTTTTCGCCATCTTGTATTGTACAGATTGGTTTATCCAAAAAGTAAATTAAAAACCACAGAATATCTGTACCGTTATGAACAAAAGCAATATAGCGAAAACGATATTTATCGCTACATGGATAAGTTGTATGCTACACAGAAAGAGTTGGCTCAAGATATCAGCTACCGGCACACACTAAAAGTATTGAATGGTAAAATTAGTGTGGTGTTTTATGATGTAACTACTATATACTTTGAGATAGACAAAGATGATGAATTGCGAAAAACCGGTTTTTCCAAAGATGGCAAGCATCAAAACCCCCAAATTGTATTGGGTTTGTTGGTTAGCCGGGATGGATACCCGTTGGCTTATGAAATATTTGAAGGTAATAAGTTTGAAGGACATACCATGCTACCTGTCATTGAATCTTTTAGAAAAAAATACAAGCTTGCTAAACTCATTATAGTGGCAGACTCCGGCTTGCTGTCAAAACAAAACATGGAAGATCTTCAATCAAATGGCTATGAGTTTATACTTGGCGCAAGAATAAAAAATGAAAGCAAGCCAATAAAAGAACAGATAGAAAAACTAAAACTTAAAAATGGAGAAAGTGCTGTTATAGACAAAGATGGCTTACGGCTTATTATTACCTATTCCAACAAAAGAGCCATTAAAGATGAGTACAATCGAAAAAAGGGGATTAAAAGACTTGAAAAACAGCTTAAAACCGGTCGACTTACTAAAGCCCATATCAACAAAAGAGGCTACAATAAATTTTTAAAAATGCAAGGAGGTATTTCTATATCCATAGACCGACAAAAGGTGAAGCAAGATATAAGATGGGATGGTTTGAAAGGCTACATCACTAATGCTCAATTAAACACCGATGAGTTAATGGATAATTACCAGCAACTATGGCAAATAGAAAAAGCCTTTAGGATAGCAAAAACGGAGTTAAAAATACGCCCTGTATTCCATTACAAGCAACGTAGAGTAGAAGCACATATATGCCTAAATTTTGTGGCCTACAAGGTCTATAAAGAATTAGAACGTCAACTGAAAGAAAAACAAACTAATATGAGTGCTTCAAAAGCCATTGAAATTGCGCAAAACATATATCAAATTGAAGTAACCACGCCTAAAACAAAAAAGAAACTTAAAAAAATACTACTATTTACAAGTGAGCAAAGGCAATTAGCCCAATTGTTTGATTTTGGGTGTTAATTTGCGGAAGTCAGGAAAGAAATCATTTACAACTATAAGGGGTTTCAGCCAGCGTCCCGCAATACTGCGGGACACATTTCAAAAAGCACGTCCGCCAACTGGCGGACACTAACTTTTTGAAAAGAGCAAAGCCAACCCATTGAAACAATTTGCCACCCACAACCCCATCATCGAAAAGGGCTTTTATTGACTATATAAACAATGTGGCAGGCGTTTTCAACGCCCTATTCACAGCGGCCCGCTTGCGGGCCGAATGAGACGCCTTTTTTGGCCGCCAAGCGGCCAACGGTTTAACCATCAGTCCAACCTTGTTTTACGCCTTCGGCAACTTCGACCGAACAACCCGACACGTCCAAACGATTCACGGCTTCCTAACAGTCAGCCTGACGGCTGGCCGTCCGCCACAACGAACAGTGCCGCCCTGGGCGGCACTCGGTTAATTGCTTTCTTCTTCAAAAAAGGTTCTAACTTCGTTAAACATTTGGGACTTTTTAAAAGCCTGAAACGAAAGATTCGGGCTTTTAATATTATATATGAAAAGGATATTATTATTATTATTTGTTTCTTTGGTAGCTGTATTTGTTTTAAATAACACAGCTTTATATGCCCAAAACCCTAAGCTTAAAGACATAGCGGGCGAATGGATTGGTGAATTGAAATTTGGTGATGAAACCATTTATTTTGCTCATTTATTTATCGGTAAAGATCAACAAGGAGAATTTTCAATGCCTGAGATCTACAATACCAGTTTCTCCTTTAATTACAAGTTAGATGGTAGTGATATCTTACTTAGTGAAAGTAAAATTATCAAAGGTTACAATCTCCATTCAGCGGGAATAAACACGCTTAAATTCACTAACGGTGTACTAACTGGAGTATGGAATAAAAATGGCAATGAATTAAGCAAAATAGAATTACAGAGATTGGAAGATGTCCCTGCAACAAAAATAAATGGATACAAGGCAGCTATGATAGACAGTGATCAGAAGTATGGGGTTGTTAGTCATGGTAGCACTCTTGATTCATTAAAGGCAAGGAAGTTTTTCGAGAAAGCTATTGAGTATCACCGCTCAATTGAGTTTCCGGAGTTCTTTCAGATGAATGGCATTGTAGAATCGAAAGGAGTTTCCGGGACTGTTATTTCTCGACAAACATCACCACATAATTACTATTTTGAATTATCATTAGGAGACCTGTATAAACTTGCTTCTTCCAGTACAGACACCCTTGACTGGGTATATGATTCAACTACCAAAACAACTACGCTTACACGACCGAAAAAGGGTGAAACCCCTCCCACTAACAATGATTTTCTAGATTTCTATTTTCAAGATGGACGTTTCATTTCGGTTGTTGAAGGAAGTATAAACGGTCAACCGGTCTATCGGGTTGAACTTCAAAATAACAAGCAGCAGGTAGCATGGTTTTATTTAACTCCTGATAATTATGATGTAGTAAGAAAAGAAGTTGACTTTGAAATAGAAAGCTACGAAGAGTATAAAAAAATTGGAGAATATCGTTTTCCTTTTTTATGGAAATTCATTTCCATGGAATATAGTATGACAATGAAATTTACAGACTATTCTACCGACCCGTTTGATAAGTCAATCTTTAACCTACCGGATAAATACAAAGCAAAGATTGTGCACTCTAGCACTATGTCGGATGAAGATTACTTTGATGAGGGTGTAGTGCTTGCCCGTGAGAAAAAATTTGAAGAAGCTGCTGTCGCTTTTGGAGAGGCTATTAAGCTAGAAAACGGAATAACTAAATATTGGTTTAATCGAGGTGGAGCATATCAGATGAACAAGGAGTATTATAAGGCTATTGACGATTTCAATACTGTTATTAAACTTAATCCTAATCATTCGCGTGCATATAACAGGCTCGGGGTGTGTAAAATTGGATTGGGTGATTATAAGAACGCCATTACAGATCTTGAAAAAGCGATAAGTATTGATAGCACATATAGCGAGCCACATCAGAATCTTTTTACGGCTGAGGTGCGTTTAGGGAATTATGAGAAAGCTGTGCAAATAGCCGACAAGGTAATTAGCTTTGATGTGGACAGTACTGCCAACTATGGAAAAGGTGTACTATTGATTGAACTTGAGCACTATGAAGAAGCTCTGGAAGAACTGAAAAAAAGTATTGCCAAGGGATTTGATGAGGCAAAGGTGTATAACTATATGGGAGTTGCTCATTTCAGATTAGGAGATTATTCCTCAGCCAAGGTAAGCTACCTTAAGGCTCTGGAACTAGAAAACAACGAATACCTATATTACAACAACCTTGCTGATACTTACTATCATTTGGAAGAATACAATAAGGCAGTTAATATGTATAATCGTTGTGCTTCATTTAAAGAGTTTGCTGAAGATGCCGAAACGCTTAAATACTTTGCCAGGACACTTAGAATCACGAATAACTATGAAGAAGCTTTGCAGAGAATAGATCAGGCTATAACGTTGTCTCCCAATGATGCGGAAGTATATGACATTAAGGGGTTGATCAAACATGATATGGGAGAATATGCAACTGCAATTGAGCTTTATACGCGTTCCATCGGCTTATACCCTGACGATCCTTATCCGTATTATTGGCGTGGTTTAGCACATGAATCAGCCGGTGACATATATGATGCTTGTCAGGACTTCAAAAAAGCTTCGGATCTAGACCTTGCTGAGGCAGATGGTAAGGTGAAAGAGTATTGCAGTTCAATTATTTCAGAATAATAAATAGTAGAATCGTTGATCCAACTTTAAAAGTGGAGAGAAAGAACAATTTTTAACGACGCCATTTGCATGCTTAATTCGTATCATTTGGCAGATATTTATTTCTACACGATTAGCTTCTTCCATTTCTCGACCAACCTGTAACTCCTTGCAAGCCTCGATGGGGTCGTCAATGACGACAAACCCACTGCCCAACCATTTATTGATCAATAAGGCAGCACTTCGTTTACCTACACCCGGGTAATCAGCTACTTAGCTGGTGGTAACCGAACTTTGCTTGACAAAGAGTTGAAGGACGTTCCGCTGCCGTGGACTTAATTCTCTTAACAGCTTGCTCCAATCCTTGGCTTTATCTGCTTCTTGCCTGCCGGAAGCTTGGGAAACCAAAAGCTCAGAACTAACAGGTATTGCATCAAAGCTAACCTTGACACTTCAATAGGAACCAGGAGCCTGACTATCTCAATCATTAGGTTATACTTAGGCCGAAAGGACATATCCATAGAATACAGGACAGTGAATAAAATGCAATTTAATGGTATAACTCGATTAGTCAAGTCTTACCGATAGTGAACAAGGCCTGTCTTTCGACTTCCCCGGCTCCCGGGAACCTATCCAGTAGAATGTTTAAATAGTCATAGCTTCAATGAGTGATCCCAGGATTGTAGCATTCTATTTATGAAAGACTGTTTTTCCTATAACTTCTCGGAGTTACTTGTGTAAGTTTTTTAAACTGACGGTTAAAATGAGTTATGTTTTGATAACCCGATAAATACGCTATTTCTGAAATGGCCCTATCCGATTCGATCAGTAATTTGCAGGCATGCCCAATTCTTACCTCTGTAAGAAAATCAGAAAAGTTCTTGTTCATTGATTTTTTAAAATGCCTGCCAAATGTAGATGGTGAAACATGTATTAATTCAGAAAGTTCCTCAATGCTTAATTTTCTATGAAAATTTTCAATGATATAATCGTAAATAACCGAAACCTGTTCGCCGTCTTTTGCCTTTATTTTAGAGTTATATCCCGGACTGCTTAATAGTTCGTAATTAGTAGTTTTTGCCAGCCGGTTCAATATGTTTAAAAACAGGATCATTTTGTTGAAACCATCCAGAGCTTGTATTTGAAGCATTTCCTTTTTCAACAAGGCAACCTCCCTTCCAAAAAAGGTGCATCCTAATGAAGCTTTCTTGAGTAAATTAAAAATCGTTTGGTTTTGGGCCTTTTTAAAAAAATCCGTACCAAACGAATCCTCTTTAAAATGAATACAAACCGCTTTACTTTCTTCCGGCTTGTCAACCCTGATTAAATGTGGAAGGTTAGGGCCGAGTAAGAACAGGTCACCGTTTGAGAAATTATTAATGCTGTTACCGACAATTCTTTTGCCCGAACAATTATAGAGGGCTGTTAACTCGTAATCTTCATGTATTTTAAACAGGTTAGGATTTTTAGAATCCAGTCTTTCGTATATGCTAATATCAAATGAAATATCTCTTGAAGGGTGAAATTGTTCTACCTGAATTGATCTCATAAAATGAGCTTTTTTCTTTAAATAATACGTCGAAATGAGTTAATAATGACAATATAGTGTTATTATTTGAAAGAATGCCTTAATTAACTCCTTCTTTTAGCCGATAAATTTATATAACTAATACAAGCTTTGCCTTTCTGTGCGTCTGTTAGGATGTATAGAAAGATATGTGAGAAACATGTAAGATATATAAACTAAATAATAATATGAGAAAAATGTACGGCCATTTCGACATTGCACAAAAAAAGGCAATTTCGATATTACGTTTACAAGCTAAAACGACTTTTCTGTTGTTTTTAAGCTTTGTTTTTTTGAACTCCTATGGCACTAGCAAAATGGATAATGCGCTTCCGGCAGAAACTACCTCATCTAATTTCTACCAACAAAGTATTATTAGCGGAACGATTTTAGATGAATACGGCGATCCGCTTCCCGGCGTTATAATAGTTGTTCAGGGAACGGCTAGATCAACCGTTTCCGATGTGGACGGCACCTATAGCATTGAGGCTTCGCCGGGTGAAGTGCTGGTCTTCTCTTACGTTGGAATGATCTCCCAGGAAATTACTGTTGGTGGTGACGATAGTGTCAATGTTACTTTGAGCATTGATAATGCAGCTTTGGAAGAAGTGGTAATTACGGGATATACAAAAACTAGTAGAGAAGCACTTTCAGGTTCGGTTTCAACAGTTAATGTAGAAGACATTTCCGTTTTACCAACACCTACTTTAAGCAGCAATTTAGAAGGAAAGGCTGCAGGCGTACAGGTTTCAACTTACACCGGTAATCCGGGCTCCCTGGCCGAAATAAAGATCAGGGCTTCCACACTTGGAGCAAGGCCTTTATTTGTAATTGACGGTGTACTGAGTGACAGAGCTGCTTTCGAACTTTTGGATCCATCTGAAATCAAGGATTTTAGTATCCTTAAAGATGCGGCAACAACCTCCATGTATGGTGTAAAAGGTGCTGGAGGTGTAATTGTCATAAACACGCTTTCCAGTAGAACCGGAAAGCCAACCATTACGTACCGTGTATCCACGGCATTAGATAATCCAATCCATTATGTACAGCCCATGAATGCCTATGAAAATGCCTTGTTTAAAAATAAAATGGATGAATATACAGGTGCAACACCCACATTCTCTGATGATGAACTAGCTTTCTTTAAGAATGAATACAATGCCAAATCAATGAGTGATGCGGTGTATGAGCCCTGGAGAGCCAGCAGATCTCACCATGCGCTTACTATTGGAGGCGGGACCGAAAAAATATCTTACAACTTTGCAGGCAATTTTTTTGGTGCAGATGGTATAACATACGATACACATAAAAGATACGCGCTATCTACCAATATTAAGGCGCAGGTAAATGATTATATCACTGCATCGATGAACCTAAGAAAAAGCAATGGTAACGATCAACAACCTTTTACCGGAATTAACTGGTGGAATAACCGGGACACCTATAATATTTTTGAATGGCTGACCTGGGCACCACCATGGATACCGGCAAAAATTGATGGTAAAGCAACTTCTATTTCTGATATTGGGAATGACCTACCGTTTAACCCGTTTGCCATCTTTGAGCATAGGGCAAATGGTATGTCTCACGATAATATTAACGATGATGTACTAAACGGTTCGGTTACGGTTGATGTTAAAGTACCCGGAGTAGAAGGACTTACTGGCAGTATTTTCTATAATCAGCAGGAATATATCACAAACCGGGAAAACTATTTTTCCAAAGGAGGAACTGTTACGTATCCTATGTTAAGAGAAGGAGGAAGAGGTCATATAATAAGAACTTTAGACCCTAACAAGGCACCAAGGAGTTTTGAAGGGGCAAATTTAGGTTACCGGGAAGTGCTTTGGCATAGAAACAACAAATCTCGTAATTATACTTTGCGACCCAGCTTATCGTACGATAATCAGTTTGGAGATCATAAAATTTCTGCCTATGGAATGTATGAACAACGCGAATCCACAGATGAAGGATTTAGTGCCTGGAGATTTGATCTCCCCGGTGTAAAGAAGCCTTACTTCAATTACTTCTCATCTGATAAAGATCTTCAAGGTAACGGCGATTATGAGTCTAAAGAAGCATCTATTGGCTATTTGGCCACGGCCAACTATTCTTTTGCCGATAAATACTTTATGACAGCTACCTACAGAAGAGACGGTTCGACAAGATTCCATCCGGATAACCGGTGGGGGAATTTTGGTGGGTTATCCGGTGCCTGGGTTGTTTCAAGAGAAGATTTTTTCGAGAACATTAAACCGACGGTAAATTATTTAAGAGCCCAATTGTCTTACGGATTGGTAGGAAGTGATGCCGTTGGCGGTTGGAGCTGGGCTCCCAGTTACGGACAGGGAACGGCAAACATTATGATCAATGGCGGAAGACCGCATAGTTTACGTTCACCAGGTAGATTGCCTGCGAAGGACCTTACATGGGAAAAGATGAAAGAATGGAACTTTGGCTTAGAAATGAAGTTTTTGGATAGCAGACTCTCCCTGTTAACTGAATTGTTCAAACGTAAGGGATATGATAGATTTGGATCAAGAAATACCTCAGTACCTCAATTGATTGGAATCAGTTTACCAAATGTCAACTACCGCGAGGGAAAGACAAACGGCTTTGAATTAACGGCAGGTTGGGCGGATAGTGGAGGTGATCTTTCATACAATATATCAGCAAATTACGGCTATAATGCATCTTATGAAACTGTTGTTGATATCGCTGATAATGTCTGGGATAGAGATAATCCTTTGAAAAATCGTGTTGGACGGATATCTGCACTGACAACCGATGGTTTTGTGACCAGTCAGGAAATGGCTGACGAACTGGCCGCTGCCGGATATACCATGAATGGTGTGGCTTACCAGGTAGGGGATTACCTGTTTAGAGATGTACACGGAGATAACTCAACAGATGCAAACGGTAACTGGGTATCTGGGGAATTTAAACCGGATGGCACTACTAAATGGAATGATTGGGCTCTTACCGATATGTTGAATTATAACCCGCATACATTCGGACTTAATCTATCTTTAGATTGGAAAGGCTTAAGCGGTGCTGTTCAATTAGTTGGTCAGGCGGGAGGTCACAGAGTACCTGACAGAAATATTATCTGGAATGGGCTATGGCTCGGAAGAGGTGCCGCTGATTTTATGAACGATCACTGGTCACCCGAAAATCCGGATGCCACCTTCCCAAAATGGAAAACGGCGCATAACAACACTTATTTCTGGGCTACATATCAGGTTGATAGAATTTATGAATCTATGGCCTACGTGAGATTACAGAATTTGAATCTCTCCTACCAACTACCGGGTTCGCTGATGGATAAACTGAAATTGGTAAATTCCCTATCAGTGTATGCTACCGGAAGTAATTTGGCTACATGGTCTCCGTTTTTGAAGAGATATGGTACGGATCCAACCATACACGGATCATCTTACCCTATGATGCAAACACTTACATTCGGGTTAAACGCTAAATTTTAAGGGTTATGTCAATCACAATAAAAATATTTGATATGAAATTTAATGTAAAATACAGGGCTTATGTGATCATATTGCTGCTAATAATATCAGCAACAGGATGTAACGATGTTCTTGATATTGAGAATCCGAATGCTATTAATTCTTCTGAAGTATTCGGAAACATAGATAATTTTGAAGCGTACTCTTTTTCTCTGTATGCAGGTTTGGTGCCGGGTTGGCCGGCTTATAAGAACCCGCATAGTGAAGAATCAACAAGTTCAGATCAGATAAACGGCATTGCACCTGTTGGCAAATTTAGAGGAGAAGCAGGTACATCTGTTCCCACCGGCGGAGGCTGGGGTGGTACGTATAATACCATCAGAAGAATTAATGAAGGACTTGAAAACATACCGGAAAACGTATCTGTCGGTGAACAGAGCAGGTATAATAGGGTTAATGGAGAGCTGTTAATATATCGGGCCATGGTATATCATGGACTTACTTCAGCTCATGGCGGCGTTCCTTTAGTTTTAAAACAACTCAATCTGGATGATGAATTAAACCTTCCACGGAATAAAACATCGGAATGTGTTGCCCAAATATTGAAAGATATGAATGAGGGCATAGCCCTATTACCTGTAAATGGTAACAATGACGGAAGGCTTGATCAGGCCATTGCAAAAACCATTAAAGCAAGGATGATGTTGTTTTATGCATCGCCCATTTTTGAGGCAACCGGTGCCGTAAGCTGGCAAGATGTTTATACGGCTGCAAAAGAGGCAAAAGCGGCATGTGATGCAAACGGTAAAGGCCTTGAAAGTTCTTACGACAGGGTCTTTGCACGAGACAATGAAAAAAACAAGGAAGCTATTTGGTTTAGAGAGTATAAAAGAGGGAACATTACCTCTTGGCATACGGTAGAATCTGTGCCTTTTGCTTATGGTAAACAAGGTACATCAATACATGCAAACAAGCCAACGCTTGATCTTGTGGAGAAGTACCCTAACGCCGATGGTTCACCTTATACCTTGCAAACCGAAAACGACCCCATGTTTTATAAAGACAGGGATCCAAGGTTTTATGTAACTATTGGTTATCCGGGAGTAGATAATGTTTACCCGGCCACCCCAATTTTTACGAATGGCCAACCGCACAGAATATATCCTATTGAAGGTGTGATAGGAAGTATACCTGATATGTTGAATGGATTTTATCTAACAAAAGGAGTAGCTACCAGCGATAGTGATCTTACACCAGATTTTATTGATCAGGATGAATTAGATTGGATTGAAATACGCTATGCTGAAGTGCTGTTAATGATTGCTGAAGCTGCAGCTGAAACAAATAAACCACAGGAAGCTATTGATATCCTTAGGCAAATAAGAGCCAGGGCTGGAATAACCATGACTCCTAATAATTATGGAATTGACGGCGGCTTAACCGGCGATGCTCTTGTAAAAGCAGTACTTGATGAACGGTTACTGGAGTTTGCTTTTGAAAATAAGAGAGAATGGGATCTCAGAAGACGTAAAATGTATGAGACGGAATTGGTTGGTAAGCGGTTGCACGGACTCTTTATAAAAATTGCAGATGCTGCAAATTTTGATCCGACAGTTCCTTATGAAGACAATTACCCTTATTTGACAGTATCGCGTATAGAAAGATTGAACGCCGACATACAGTGGCACGAAAAGCTGTATTATGAACCGGTTTCTGAAGCAGTTATTGGAAGAAATCCAAGCGTGCAACAATCTGCCGTTTGGGGCGGACAATTCAATATTTTGGATTAGATAGATTAAATAGTTAGTTTAATTTAAGTTGTCGAACAGCCCCGGATTGCCGGGGCTGTTCTAACTTTCGGAGTTTATAAATATTATAACGTAATTCTTTGATTAAATGAACGAAATGGGGTAATTGCCGGATATATAACAACCCCGATTATTTATGTCTGAATAAATTCATGACATTTAGATATGGAACTGGGAATCATCAAATGTTTTGGCCATCGAGTAGTAAAGAATGCCTTTGAATTGAAAGCGGTTCTAATGCTTTTGTTTGCAGGCATGCAATTTATTGCTGCAGTGCCAAAGAACGAAAAAGCCCATTTTATACACCGATTGGACAATGGTGAGCAGGTAACCATTGTAACCTTAGGCACAAGCCTTACAGGCGGTGAATGGCGTTGGGTAGATGTTATGATGGAATGGCTGAACAAGGACTATCCGGGACAGGTTGAAATTCATAACCTTGGAGTTGGGGCTTCTGCATCAATGACCGTTCCCGCTATGGAAGGGAATAAGTATATCTGGAATAAATGCGGGCTGGATCGGATATCGGAAACCATAGATATTAATCCTGATGTGGTTTTTATAGAGTTTGCTGTTAATGATGCCTACCGCCCTTACGCTATTTCTGTAAAACAAAGTCAACAAAATTTGGAGCTTATGATCCGTGATCTAAAGGTCTCTGATCCAAATATTGAGGTCATTCTTCAAACCATGAATGTGGTAATTGACATGCCGGAAATGAATATGTTTGAAGCCACAAGAAGAGCTGATCTTCCGAAATATGTAAAAATGTATAAACGAGTAGCAAAAAAATATAATTTAACGTGGATAGACCATTACCGCAATTGGAAAAAATACTTAAAAAACGAAGGCAGAAAAGCCTATATAGAACTTGTACCGGATGGCATACATCCTAACCCGGAAGGATATAGAAAAATTCTGCTACCTGAATTAAAAAATAAGTTGCAGGGTGGGAAAAAGAATACAAATACTGCCCAACTGCTTGGTACAGCATGCCATTTAAAACTCAATTAATCTTATAAAAATGAAAGCACATACCCTTAGTCTTATAACTATAATGGCCGCCATTATATGTTTTAATACCGTTGCCCAGGCTCAACCGGTTGAGGGCAGATGGAACCAGCAACGCATTGATGCCTGGAAAGAAACCACGCCCTGGTTGGTAGGATCTAATTTTATTCCGTCAACAGCCATAAACCAGGTGGAAATGTGGCATGCCGATACCTTTGATCCGGAAACAATAGACAGAGAACTTGGCTATGCAAAAGACTTAGGTTTTAACTGTATGCGGGTATATCTGCACGATCTGATGTGGGAAAATGATGCCGAAGGCTTTAAAACCAGAATCAGCCAATACCTTGATATTGCTGAGAAACACGGCATACTTACCCTATTTGTAATTTTTGACGATTGCTGGCAGGCCGATCCTTATTACGGTCCGCAGCCACCGCCCTATCCCGGAAGGCATAATTCCTACTGGTTAGAGAGTCCCGGGTTAACCAAACTGCAACGCTATCCTTACGACATCAAATTGCAAAAGACCCTGAAAAATTATGTTCAGGATATTTTAACCACGTTTAAAAATGACAAAAGAATTGTTGGCTGGGACTTATACAACGAACCCGGCGGTTGGTGGAGACGCCCCGACAACACAAGAGGCCAGATAAATGAGTTGTGTTTGCCCCTGTTGCAAGATGTCTTTGTTTGGGCACGGAAAGTAAACCCTTCCCAGCCTTTAACAGTTGGTGTTTATCGGTCGTGGCACATTAATGATGACCTGGTTAGGATACAAATAGAAAATTCCGATATCATTTCCTTTCATCATTACGAGTTTCCGGATAACCTTAAAAACCGAATTAAATGGCTAAGAGAGCAGGCCAACGGCAGACCTCTGCTTTGTACCGAATATATGGCCAGGCCCAACAGTACTTTCAAAAGCGATCTGCCCATTTTAAAAGAGAATGGTATCGGGGCAATTAACTGGGGGCTTGTTTCCGGTAAAATTCAAACCATCTATCCGTGGCGTACCTGGGACGATAAAACCCCAAAACCAGAACCGGAAGTTTGGTTTCATGATATACTCAGGCCCGACGGAACGCCTTTTTCTGAAAATGAAAAAACATTCATTAAAAGCATGACGAAGGAAAAATTCATGTATTCAGATCATTAAAGGTGCAATTGAATCGTATATATAAACCAAATGGACACCTTATCGGTCTAAATCCCAAATCCCAGGTATAGTATGAATATTCTTGAACACCTCACCAAATTAGACTTTGCTGTCATAGTAGTATATCTGATTATACTACTGGGTATAGGATTTTGGGCAAGTAAAAAGTCTGATCAGCAGGGGGGTGATCTGTTTCTTGGTGGCAGGCAATTAAAATGGCCGAGTATTGGTTTTTCAATATGGGGAACCAACGTAGGCCCGTCAATGCTCATTGCTACTACCGGTTTGGCATACTCCACAGGTCTGGTGGGAGGCAATTTTTCCTGGTTGGCATTTCCCATCCTGCTTATACTGTCAAGAGTATTTATTCCCCGTTATCTACAGGCTCGTATTCACACCACTCCCGAATATTTGAGTTTTCGTTTTAATCAAACAACCCGCGATATAGTGGCTGTTTATGCGGTAGTTTCTATTCTTATTCTATGGCTGGGAGGCACGTTGTATGCCGGAGGTATTATAACAAGCCAGATGTTAGGTTGGCCGCTTTGGCTATCTGTAACCTTGTTAATGGCTGTTGCCATGAGCTTTACCATTACCGGAGGGTTAACGGCAGTAGTTTATACCGATACCTTTCAAATGATACTACTCATTGTAAGTTCGCTGTTCTTATTAGTATTAGGGGTTAAGGCTGTTGGCGGCGTAAATACATTATGGGAGTCAACACCCGAAAATTACTGGAAAATGTTTTTACCGGCATCAGACGAAGTGTACCCATGGCATGCCCTGATTTTGGGATATCCGGTGCTCGGTATATGGTTTTGGTGTACCGATCAAACCATTGTGCAAAGAGCTCTCGGAGCTAAAAACATTAAACATGCACAAAAAGGGATATTGCTTACGGCTGCACTTAAAATATTAGACACCTTCATTTTCGTTGTTCCGGGTATCGTGTGCTTTTTATTGTTTCCGGCCTTAAATAACTCTGACGAAGCGTTTCTTAGATTGTCCATTGAAGTATTACCGGCGGGCCTTTTCGGTCTTACTATTTCAGTTATACTTGCGGCTCTCATAAGTACTGTCGATTCAGGATTAAACTCATTGAGTACTGTGTTTACGCTGGATATCTATAAGAAAAAAATAAATCCGGCGATCTCTAAAGCTAAAGAACGCAGGCTGGGGCAATGGGTAACTTTTATCGGTGGTTTGTTAGCCCTGGTTTTATCCATTTTGTTAGATAAGGTAGATAAAGATCTGTTCGGCCTTTTACAATCCATCATCGCCTATCTGGCCCCGCCTATGTCGGCCGTATTTTTAATTGGCGCTTTATGGAAAAAGGCCACATCCAAAGCCGCTAACTTAACGCTTATAGTAGGCTTTGTTGTTTGTTTATTTGTGGCGATCTCTGATCTTGGAGGATTCCCTTATAAAGGCTTTTTCCCGCCGTATTTACTAATGTCATTTTACTTGTTTGTGTTTCTGTCAGCACTTATGATCATTGCTTCTTTATTGACTGCTAAAGAAACAGAAGCCGATAAATTTATTTCACTTAAAAATATATATCAGAAACTTCAGCTATCACCCACGTACTTGTGGGCCTGGTGGGTGTTGGTTACCATTATAATGGTAGGCCTGTATATAATATTTAATTAGTTCATTATGAGTAAGTCTATTCTATTAATAACAGCATGTTTGGCCCTTTTAATGATTACCGGATGTAATCAGCAATCAGAACCTACAGATGAATATGTATTTGCGGTACAATTAGTAAACGATTCGGTTAAAATGCACGAATATGTTGAATACCATAAAAAAGTGTGGCCGGAAGTAGAGGATGGTTTTACAAAGGCAGGGTATAAAAATATTCGCCTGTACAGGTTTAACAACTATATTACCATGATTGTTGAAGTACCCGAAGGCGCAGATTTAAATGAAATAGGAAAAACCGAAGCATTGCATACAGATAGAGTTAATGAATGGAATACACTAATGACCACATATCAAAAAGGACTACCGGGAGTTAAGGAAGGAACAACCTGGGTAGCGATGGAAAAGATATACGAATTCAGCAATGACTAATGATAAGTCAAATAGTACTAATGGAATAGATAGAGTTACGCTCGGAACCGCCGGATTAGGCGGGGCCTGGCGTCCGGTTGATCTAAATAAATCTGTAGATGCTGTACTTTATGCTTTAGAACAGGGAATAAAGCATATTGATATGGCTCCTGCTTATATGGATGCTGAATGGGTAGTCGGTCAAGCCCTTAAACAATGGAAGGGAAACAGCTTGTTTTTAAGTACCAAAGTAGGAAAACGAAAAGGGCGGGCTGATGAAGATGGCCTAATTGATTATAATATAGACCACATGAAATCCAGTGTTGATACGAGTCTTACTCGATTGAACAGAGACTACATTGATCTGCTGTTTTTACATGAACCGGACCAAATTCCCGGAGAGTCCGTAACCGAAGTTATTGATACGTTAGTTTCTGTTAAAGAGCAGGGGCTTGCAAAACAGTTAGGACTGGGAGGAAAACCTTCAAGATCATTACTTCCGTTTATAGAAAAAGGCATCTTTGATGTAGTTATGGATTTTAATGGCTATAACCTGGTGGAACATAAGGCATTGGAAGAAGATTTTGCTTTCTATAGGGATAATCATTTGAAGATTTATGAAGGCAGCCCTTTGATGATGGGACTTTTGGGCAGGCGATTGGATACGTATTCAAAAGAGCCCCCTGCCTGGTTACCGCATAAAACAATAGAAAGAGCTCGTAGGTTGCATGTATTGGCATTACAAAATAATATGTCTCTCGCTGAAATGGCTCATCGGTATTTACTTTATAGTAATAACATAGACAGAATGGTTATAGGCCCTGCTGATATAACGCAATTAGAAGCCACTTTAAATGATGCAAAAAAGGGACCGTTAGAGACAGTTCTTTTAAACGAAATATATAATGTTATTAATGTTTAACTCATGAACACGCAAACGATATTACAAGAAAGTTTTTCGATAAGAGAAATACGCTGCACTATATTAAAACCCATAGTGTTTCCGGAGCCATTTTACGATGCTACAATGGGACCATTCCGTTCCTATCAAACAAGTGTGCTTACGTTATTAGATGACAGTGGTTATATAGGAGAAATTGAATATCCGGTAGCGTGTTTGCCCTTTTTAAAGCAATACTTTGCCCCCGTAATACTGGAATCAACTAACACATTGTATGCCGATATTTATAAAACGATGTTCTGGAGTATTCGAAATGAAGGCTTTAGAGGAGAGGCAGCACGTGCCTTGGGCTATTTAGACCGGGCATTTTATGATATTGCTTCTCGCAGAGCTTCTGAACCCTTACACAAATACCTTGGAGCCACAAGACATTGGGCAAAAGTATATGCGTCGGGAGGTAGTACTGCACTGAGCGATGAAGAGCTTGTTGAAGAATGTTTGGGGTATAAAAAGGATGGCTATACCGTAATTAAAATAAAAGCAGGGGGAGACTTCGGAAAACATTTGCACGATGATATTAAACGAATTGAAAAGGTACGATGTGCTTTGGGTAACGACGTTCGCCTTGCAGTTGATCTGAACCAGGCTTTGTCTGTTGTAGAGGCTTTAGATTTTATAGAAAATATAAGTGATTTTAACATCGATTGGGTAGAGGAACCTATCCTTTCGGCAGATATACAGGGAATGGAGGCACTCACTTCAAAAACGAACATGAAAATCTCTTTTGGTGAGTCTGAACGCACACATCATGCATTCCGGTTAATGGTAAAAGCAGGAATAAAACATTTGCAGCCTACAGCTAACAATATGATTTCTATAAATGAATTCAGTAAGGTCTGTGATTTGGCCACCAGGCATAACCTGGACCTGAGCTGCGGTTCTTTTCCTAATGTGAATGCACAGTTGATAGCAGCACAAAATGAAGAGTTTATGTGCGAGTATTTAATCCCGTATTTACAGGCAATGGAGCCCTACTACTCCATACAGCCTGAAATTAGAGATGGTAAGGCCTATTTATCTGAAATTGAAGGGCTTTCCGTTCGATTTGATTGGGATAAGTTAGAGAAGGAACGTCTGATAGAAGATGCGGTTGTTTATAAGGCCCAACTGATTAATTATTAATCGCACGTTAATAACAGACCCTACTTCAGCGGCACCAACATGGCAGCCATACCACCACCTTTGGCCAAAAATATTTCCCTGGTAAAAGTAGCATCGACAATCAACCTGGTTTGTTTAAAATCAATGGCTGCCCGGTCGGCATTTATTCCGTCTTCAAAAAGTATCATTTCATACTTTTTGCCTTTCGGTAAGAAAGAAAGATCTAACATGATTTTTCGTGAAGTCCAGTCGGTCATACCCCCGATGTACCATTCGTCTTTATATCGCCGGGCCATTAGTAATTTATCCGAAAGTTCCGCCTCCAGCACAACGGTTTCATCCCAAACTACAGGTACTTTTGACAGGAATTCCATACACTGCTCTTCACGGTAATAGTTAGATGGTGCATCGCAAAGCATTTGCAACGGGCTTTCAAAACAAACGTACATGGCCAGTTGGTGGCATCTTGTACCTAAACTCATGGGGCGGTTCCAGGCAATACCGAAATTTTCCTTTTGGGCATTTAGCATGGCTCCCGGAGTATAATCCATTGGGCCTGCAACCATTCTTATGAAGGGCAGTATCAAATTATGCTCGGGAGTTATATAATCGGCCCATTTATTATTTTCATTTCCTTTTACTCCTTCCCGTGTTAATACATTCGGATATGTTCTTCTTAATCCGGCTGGCTTGTAGGAGCCGTGGTAATCGACCAATAACTTATGTTCAGCACAGGCCTTAGCTATGCGTTCATAATAATTCACCATCCATTGGTCGTCACGTTGCATAAAATCTATTTTTAATCCTTTAACGCCCCACTTCTCAAAAGTGTCTAATGCTTCATCTAATTTCTGATCAAGCGAGCTCCAGATAACCCAAAGTATGATCCCCACATTTTTACTGTTGCCATAGTTGATCAACTCCAAAACATCAATATCCGGATTAATCTCTAATACATCGCCCAGTTTATACCACCCTTCATCCAATATGATATATTCAATACCATATTTTGATGCAAAATCAATGTAATATTTATAGGTTTCGGTGTTTATTCCGGCTCTAAAGTCCACATTGTAAATGTTATTGTAGTTCCACCAGTCCCAGGCCACTTTTCCGGGCTTTATCCAGGAGTGATCACTAAGCCGCGAAGGTTCGGCCAGTTGATAGCTGATTTGATTTGTAATCAAATCACTATCTGTTTTTGCTATCGCAATAAATCTCCACGGAAAACTTCTGCTGCCGTTTGTTTTGGCTATGTAGTCGGCTGTTTCGGCAACTCTAACGCTCCGGTCATCTGTCCATCGCGAGTTATCTACTTCTTCCTTTAAAGCTGCCTTCGGAAAAACAGCATTTAGCCTGTTTCCTTCTCCGCCTGTAAGCCACATGCCAGGGTAATCCAACAGAGCAGATTCTGAAATAAGCAATTTAATTTCATCGGTCTCCACTAAAATAGGCAAGCTACAAAGGTCTTTTTTCGAAAGACTGTCTAACACTACATGTTCATACAATCTTTCGTTATGCGAAAAAAATTCTTCTTCCCGCGGAAAGTAGGTTAGAAAATTGTCAGCAAAGTAGAAACCGGCTGTTTCGGACTGAATGGCAATTTCATGGTTGAAGCTGGTTTTAAACCGATAGGCCACACCGTTGTTGTAAGCCCTGAAAACTATTGAGAAATTCTCTTTAAAGTCAAACTGTAACTCATTAAAATAGTCTCTGATCGTGCTACTCTTAACCTTCAGCTCAGGGTAAAGAATGCGGTCAACCGATCTTCGCTTTCTTTTAATCAATTTAGGATTTTCTCCCAAAACCCGGTTATCAACCTTGAGCGCAATGGATGCATGATCTAAAACAGGTTGGTCATCTACAATAAGTGAATAGGTAATGGCATTTTCTATATGAATCTGCATTACAACAGAACCATCGGGCGATTTGAGCAGATGTTCTTTGGTATAAGCCGTGTTAAAAAACAAGAATGCCGCTATGCAAACTAATACCGGCCTGATATCATACTTGTTTGATAATGTTGTACAAATAATATTTTTCATGGTCTATTTAATATACGAAGGGTATTTTAGATGAGAGTGTCCCCCTTTGGAGGGGGACGATTTTGTCCGAATTGAGGCGCAGCCGAAAGAGGTTACAAAATCAGGGGGAGGAAACCCCGTGGTATTAGCTGAGCCAGGCTGCCTATCAGACAGGTTTTTCGATTTAACATTGTCCATGATCAGTCATATTTTTGTGTCCGCCTTCATCTAAAGTTCAAAGCTTCTCCATCACTTCCTAAAAAGTGTTAACCGTACTTTTTCTTTAGGATTCATAGATGATATCCATACTTCAGGAGAAATGTCTGTGTTTTCCTCATCATATCCTAAAACAACAATTTCAATTTTCTTATTGATATAAGACTTTTTAAGCGGAATATAGTAGGTGTAATCGTGGTCCCTTTTCGCATTAACATACTCCCAGGTATTAGATGTATAGGATACGGCCCTGTCGGGAGCACCCACTAACTCACCATCTATACGGGCAGCCACATAAGCTCCTTCTAAACCGTGTTTTCCGTTAAGGGCCACACTTAAATAGCTGTTATTGGCCAGCTCCGGCAGGGTAAAAGTATTACTCCATGCTTTTACCGGTTTCATGTAATCGGGGTGCGCGAATAAGTTAGATGCTTTCCACAGACTGCGGTCTAAAGACCGGCCCTTGTAATAACCCTCTATTTCCACAATTTGTTGGGGCTGAATTTTAAAGCGTACATATCTGATGCTATCGTTTATTGAAATATGTGCTTCGGTATCGGCGAGATAGGTAATTTGTTCCCAGTTTTTAAGATCTTTTGAAACCTGGGCATAATTACCTTCCGCATAGAGTAGGGGTTGAAGGGAGAAATCATCCGGAATTTTTATCACCAATTCGTCAACGGCTGTAATCTTACCCAGATCCAATCGTAGCGCACCGCCATGAACACTTTGGTCCAGGTTATATTTTTTCGATTTCCAAAAGCCGGTATGCATACTCCCATCGAACAGGTTTTTATCCCATATACCACGATCTGTAAAGACTTTTTGGTTGAAAAATGCCTGTCGTGCCTTTTGAACCTGAGGGATTTTCGTTTCTCCCGACCGAAACAACGATCTGACCTCCAGTGCATTATTATCAGCCGAAAAAACGGTGGCTTCGTAAAGTGCTTCGGCATCTTCGGGTATAGGAATTTCTGCACAATCTCCAATTTTTCTGTGTGGCGATTGCAAAAGCCGTTTTCCTTTAAAAGTATGTTTGAGAGCTCTCTTTAACGCCGCTCCCTTTATCGTTTTATTATTAAATATGGCTTTACTGTAATTTTTATAATCGGCAATGTTAAACTTAAGCCGCTCTCCGGGTTCGCCAATCAGGTCAATTTCAACGGGCTGGCCTTTCACATTTTTAACCACATTGAAAAGACCTCCGCCTATAAGTGGTTCATCATAAGTATCGGAAGTGGCAATAAACAAGGCAGACCGAAACGGCTCAACCGTAACTTGCACCGAACTGTTATGATCATACATACCAAAATAGTTCTCGTACGGGTGGTTTTGCACCAACAGTACTTTATTCTTTGCCGTTAATCCTATTTGCTCGCCTAATTGCAAAGTATAAGTTACCGGTTCCCAACTTAAATTCTTTAGTGTTATCAGTCTTGTTTTATCGTTCCCTCTCGATACTGCATCTTCTCCATAATGATTTTGCGGCAGCACAATACCGTTAACCATTATATCTCTGTATTTACGATGGATATTGTAAATCCTTGCCAACTTGGGGAATTCGTCATCTCTTAATAACCAGGGGTTGCCATATATCTGTGGCGATAGAATTAAATTTCGGTTAAATGCCTGCAGGATAAGATCATCATCCCAATAATCCAGACAAGAAGAAATACATACTCCATGATCTTCGGTCAGCCTTTGTAAGTCGGGTACCAAACCTCTGTTAAGGGCCTGGGCTCTGTGATGGGGAGCCGTGGTGTTGTTGGTCATAAACACATCGATGTATGTTTCGGCACCGCCCCAAAGAAAGGTAGTAGCGTAAGCCTGAGCGCGTTCAAGTCCCAGTCTGTGGTTTAACAAAATAAGATCAGGACTGTATTCCCTGCATTTTTCCATCATATTGATGAAAGCATCTTCCTTTTCAGGCCGTAAAGGCCCGCAAACTGCATCAAATTTAAAAAGCGCGAAATTGTAATCTCTGCAAAGTTTCACCATCTGTTCCGTGCGTTCGGCTTCTTCTTCAGGACTGTCGCCAAAACCATCCGGTCCGCCCCAAATGCCGAGCCGCGTACCTATTGATTTTGCCTTTTCCACTATCGGATCAAAACCACTCGGAAATTGCTTTTTGAATCTGTCTGACTTTACACTTCCGTAAAACCGTTTGCCGTCTAAGGCTCCCGCATCAAAGGCATAGATATCTAACTGCATACCGTATTCATCTTGCAGCCACTTAAAGAAATCAAGATTAATTTGCGAGTGCTCTTCGGTAGCTCCTTCATTTGTATTATTAATCCAACTAAAGTATTGCGCACGAGATGGCGTTTTTTCACCGGCTCCGGGGAATACCTTTTTTTGACCGAAGATGTGAATTGCTAAAAGCAAAAAAGCACAGGTTAAGAATAGATTGTTTTTTAGATTCATACAATAAATATATTTAAAGAAAAAGATGATTTTCTATATTCCTGACGTTTGAAGTTAATGCCTTTTTCTATATTTAACACCCTCAATTAGTGAATCTATTCAGTTTAAAAAATCGCAAAGCACTTCAGCATTAAATATCGCCTATGCAATTTCTAACTTTTTTGGCCTTTACATTACTTGTTGCCCTTATTTCTTACATAAAAAGCAGGAAAACAAAAGAAAACACCTCCGATGGCTATTTTTTGGCCGGACGTAGTTTAACCGGAGTTGTCATTGCAGGATCGCTGCTTTTAACCAACCTTTCTACCGAACAAATAGTAGGCCTTAACGGGGCAGCATTTAAAGATGGAATTCTGGTGATGGCCTGGGAAACTCTGGCGGCTATTGCAATGGTAGTAACAGCTGTTTTTCTGCTGCCGCGATATTTAAAAAGTGGAATAACTACCGTTCCCCAATTTCTTGAAGACAGGTATGATAAGGGCACAAAAACCATTACATCGGCCTTGTTTTTAAGCGGTTATGCCATTGTATTATTGCCAATAGTTCTCTATTCCGGGGCACTGGCCATTAGCAACATGTTCAACATTCCGGAAGTATTGGGTGTATCTAAAAACACAGCGTTATGGATTACCGTATGGTCTATTGGCATTATCGGGTCAATCTATGCCATATTCGGGGGGTTAAAAGCCGTAGCTGTTTCAGATACTATTAATGCAGTAGGCTTGTTAATAGGCGGCATGCTTATTCCCATTTTCGGACTAATGGCCGTGGGCGACGGTAGCGTTTTTGACGGTATATCTGTCTTAATGTCGGAAAATCCGGAAAAATTCAAATCTGTTGGAGGCCCCGAATCTTCTATACCTTTTGCTACCATATTTACGGGTATGATGCTTGTACAATTGTTCTATTGGGGAACTAACCAGGCCATTATTCAAAGAGCTTTGGGAGCAAAAAACCTGAAAGAAGGACAAAAAGGTTTGCTGCTGGCTTCGTTTATTAAAATTTTAGGCCCCATGATAGTCGTATTACCCGGTATTATTGCTTACCACCTGTTCAATGGTCAGTTAGATAACCCGGATGAAGCCTATCCAAAGCTGGTATCTGCGGTTCTGCCCGCAGCCTGGGTAGGATTTTTCGCGGCAGTTCTGTTCGGTGCTATTTTAAGCTCTTTTAACTCTGCCTTAAACAGTTCGGTTACGCTGTTTGGCATTGATATCTATAAAACACATTTTAAAAATGACGCAAATGAACGGCAGGTAGTACGGGCAGGTAAAAATTTCGGCATTGTGCTGGCCCTTATCTCCATGTTCATTGCTCCTTTATTGATCTACGCATCGGAAGGATTGTTCGGTTATTTGCAGGAGGTTAACGGCATCTACAGCATTCCCATATTAACCATTGTAGTGGTTGGCTACTTAACCAAACACATACCGGCCATAGCGGCCAAAATAGGCATTATATCGGGTTCAGTGCTGTATATTATTAGTCAATTTATTATTAAGCCGTATGTAGTTGGCACCGAAAATTACCCGCATTTTTTACATGTTATGGCCATATTGTTTGTGCTTAACGTACTCATTATGCTTTTAATCGGAAGAATATACCCACGCAAAAAAGCTTACAATTTAGAATATACCAGGCAAGTTGATATAACTCCATGGAAAAAAGTAAACACAGTAGGCATAGCCATTTGTTTAATCGTGTTATTGATTTATATATATTTTAGGTAAATGTCAATATTTAAGCCGTACTTCTTCTCTGTTTTATACAGTATGTATTCTCTCGTACCCTCGACAAATATCCTTGGATTCAAGGGTAGCTTCTTCCGTATTTTTTTGGCTGCTATCATCCCTCTTATACCTGCGCTATCCTTTGCACAGAAAGCACCCGGTATTTACAAGGTGCATTATTCAAAATACAGCGATGGGAAGAAACAAAATGATGGAACTATTCTAACTTATGGCAATAATATTGCCTATTTGTCAAAGCAAGATGATAAAATCAAACAATTCATTGATTTTAAGATCAACAAAAAAATAAGTACAGTCTCTCATGATGATGTGCTTTACAAAAATTCCGTTCCGTTTAATGAATTGCCAGTACCCGAGCAGGGTAATAAAACGGAAGAAATATTAGGTTACAAATGTAAGTATGCTACCTATTTATATTTCTCAAATCACATTGAGGTTTGGTACACCGAAGAAGCGGTAGCGAAAGGCTCGCCATATAGTAACTTTTTACCTAATGATAAAGCGTTAGTGCTAAAGGTAGTTGTCAACAACAATAATAGTCCGTTAGTAGCTGATTCTATAGTTCACCTGCCTAATAACTCACCACCGGAATACCGGGCAGACAAAGCTTTGGAAGTTACTAAAGCGGAGTTTGAAGAACTGAAGATAAATTCGAGATTTAAGAAAATTGTTGTTTTTGATGATGAACAAATACATTTCGGTGAGCATGTTCTTCCTAAAGCCGATGAGCTTGTTTCAGACTCAACATATCACTTTTCCAAGGGAACTGTAATACTGAAAAAAATAAGACTGACATCTGATTTAAAGAATAAAGGTTCTGTTTTTGCCAAACTCTATTGCAGGTCAAATGGCGATGCCTATGACCGTACCGGTAGTGTGTTTATTATTCCGGCATCAGATACATTATCGGTATTGGATGCCTTCTTGCATGGAGTGGACAAGTTGCCCGTATATAAAGACAACCGAGGTAATTCATACCAGGGAATAAGAAGAGAAAAGGGCTATCAACCACCCATTGAGATCATGCGTTTTTTTACCTCTTTCGGTGCGGGATATTTCAATGATAAAAGGCAAATAAACAACTATCCGTGGGCAAAGGATGTACTTTATAAACAGGATGTTACATCTTTGATCCCCCTGCATGAAGAGGAGATATGGGTGGGAGTGTTTATTGGTAATTATGATGGTGGTGGCCATAAAGTGAGTCTTGAACTCGATTTTTATCCGGGCTTTGAGAAAGATAGTGCCGCTCCAAGCAAGTTTGTATTACCACTCTTTTTAACGGTGAATACCCTTGAAATGTCCGGTCAGAATTACGGAGGATTATTTAGTAACGATACGCTTAGGGTTGATTTTAATCTTCCCGACAATGTGGAAGATCTTCAATTGCTCTATACGCCCACAGGCCATGGCGGGTGGGGTGGCGGCGATGAATTTAATCCAAGGCTAAACCAAATTCGAATAGATGGGCAACCGGTTTTTAAAGTGGTGCCCTGGCGCACAGATTGTGCCACTTACCGATTTTCAAATCCTGCCTCCGGAAATTTTGGAAATGGATTATCATCAAGCGATCTAAGCCGCTCCAATTGGTGTCCGGGTACCTTAACTCCTCCTTATTTTATTCCGTTAGATGACCTGACTCCCGGCAAACATACCATTGAAGTAATTATAGACCAGGGTGAGAATACGCCTGGAGGATTTAATCATTGGGGAGTATCAGGTATTCTTACAGGTGAATTAAAATATTAATATTACTTAAGAGGGCCGGATAACTATTGCTTTAAAAGATCAAATAGTAATTCCGGTTCATCCGTTGTGATGTAATCAATATTTTGGTCTAATAAAAACTTCATCGATCCTTCATCATTAACTGTCCAGGCACTTGTAGTAATACCTAACCGCCTGGCCTCTTGTATCCAATGTTCTTTAGATTTATATACGCTATGATTATAATTCATGCCCCAAACGCCGTCTTGCTTTAATTGCTCAGGTGAACGGTCTCCTGTGAGATACATTGTTTTCGCCGCGGGATCAATCTCAATTATTTTTTTTATTATATCATAATCAAAGCTTATATAGATCATCCAATCCTGTGCATGGTGTTTTTCAACCACCTTAAGCACTTTTTCTGCCAGGAGCATCGATCTCTTTTTACCTTTCTTCGAAGACTTCAACTCGGCCACCAGCCGTGTTTTGTTTTGTTTAATACCCTTTTTTACAAAGCTATCAAACGTGGGAACAGGTTCTCCATTGGATAATTCTACCTTTTTTAGATCATCGTATTTGTTAGCTTCCATATCCACTCCCTTAAACCAATGATCGTGCATGGCCACCGGAATACCATCTAACGACAAGTGCAGATCAAACTCCACGCCCGCCGCTCCCAGCTCAAAAGAATGGACTAAAGCTGCCATTGAATTTTGCGGTAAATTTTGCTTTTTCCATGCACCGCGGTGGGCAATTACAGCATTGGATAAAAAATGTTGGGCCGAAGTTTGAAGGTCTCTTTTATTTGAGCAGGATGTTATCGATAGAAAGAATATGAGCAGCAGAACGTAGTTTCTTCCTGAGTCTAAAGTATTAAAATAATTATGCATAATTTTTATTGAATGTCTTGTCCTTTAAACACTTTAAACTCAACAAGATGCACTCCCTTGTTTGCACTGTTGTAAAGCATGTTAATTCTTACAAAGCGGGCATCAATACCATCAGGATATTTAACTTTAAAGATATGCTGAAAACCATCGGGGGTGGCAGGCTTTTTATTGTTAGTCATATCCACAACCCGGTACCAGTCATCGCCGTTTTTCGAAACTTCAATATCGTACTGGTAATAACGATTCCAGTCCCAATAAGGAATAACATGAAAGCCAAAAATTTTCTCTTCTCTTTCCAGATCAATCGATAAAGCCTGTGGAAAGGGCGATGCCCACCAGGCAGATTCTAAACTAACTTTTCCGTCAACGGCCAGCTCTGCTTTGTGGTTTATGCCTTCTTCAGCAGTGGCTGTAACTTTTTTATTTACGGCAATACCCGGCGGAGTTTCAATAAAAGAAGTGCCGGCCTTCATGTTCTCACCATATTTCTCCCATAAACGTTGGGCAAGTTCAACCGGATCGCCTTGTGGTTTAGAAGGATAATCGCCTTGTTTATAGGTCCACTGTTCTTCCCAATCCATTATATGAGCATAGAACTTTTTTGTATTCATTTTGCCGCCGTTTTCCAATGCCTTTCGGGCTTCGGTAAAAAATTGTTGCCACGAGGGCAGACAATAATCAGCAAAAAACCCTGACCACTGTTTCATGGCATAACCGTGCAGCCCACCACAACCGGGGTGGCCTTTTGGACCCCAGAGTGTAATGATGTTCTTTGCATTCCACTCGTAAAGGTTTTTTTCATCTTCGGTTACTCCATGTTTACGGGCATCGCCAACCCATTTTCCCAAAAGAAACTCTTTTCGACTTCCGAGCAAATCATCCATTTCAAGAATATAGGTCAGAAACGCATTTGTCTTTTCATCAAAAGCACTCAGGTCTTTATTCTCATAAGCCTGCCTTACTTCATAAACCAGGTGTCCGGCATAGGCACCAAATACCTCACGGAACAGGTTCACCAGGTCGAATTGATAGGCATCGTTGTCTTTAAAGTCTTTTGATGCTTCTAATAAATATTTGCAGGCATCGACCGTTTGTTTATCGGGCCATGTATCCCCAACATTTAAGCCCGGTCTTGAAGTAATTACTGTACCGGTAAAAATTCCGGTTTTTGTATAATAGTAATCGTACAGGATTTCCCAGGCCTTTTTTACCTCCGGCGTTACTTTTCCATACCTGGTCCTCAGGTAATCCCACTTCCATTCCTCAAGATCGGGAACTTCCCATATCATATCTGCCATCATTTCATACACCACCGGGTTATACCCCAATCCTTCTAAAAAAAAGCCAAAACCGGATAAGTTCTCTGTAATAGGGCTTTCTAACACTTTATTGTAGTTTTCAATAATTTGTGGTAAGCCGCCCCACATGCCCACTCTGTCGCCAAAATTTTGTATGGCTCCCCAGATCCATGGTTTTCCGTAATAAGCATCCAATTTATACCATCCGGTGTAGTACCAGTTTTCGCCGTGCAGCTCAAGAGCTATCATACGGTCATCCGGAGCACCCGAGAAAAAAGCCTTTGTGCGATCGGGTTTCCAAAAATTGGTTTCAATATCGGGAGTTTTAAAAGCCCAGGTCATAATTAGCCACTGTCCCCGGGGGTCGGCTTTATCCATGCTGTTAAATATGGTTTTACTCATATTTTGCAGATAATTTTTATCCGACCGGGTCGGAGTCATTTCATTAAAAGGATCAATGGCATAGTAATGGTCCGTTCCATATTCCTTTATCATTTCTTTAATGAATGTTGAGCCTATTTCTGTAAATAGAGGTTCCTCCCAATCTAACAAATGTGTTTTAGGAAAATCGCACCACGAAAGCCGATGAATTTTCAGCTCTTTGTTTTTATTTGCGAAGGCAGCAGGAATATGACCTGAAAAACCCTGTAGCACCGGTGTCATCCCCAACGATCGTTCTCGTTCCAGTATTTTATGTTGAAGTTCGGTTTCCTGATCGATCCAGCTTTGCGGCAACGGACCACCCCATCCATCTAAGTTTCCCATTCGTCCCCAGGCATTGTAAGCGGGGCCTACAAAAAAATCTTCAAGGTCGGTTTTGCTTATACCGTATTTTTCGAAAACGCGCTGCCAGATAATTTCCTGGCCGGTAATGGCCAAAGGCATATTTATACCGTTTAATGCCATCCAGTCTATCATTTTCTCCCATTCTTCCCATCCCCAAAAGGCAGTTGAATATCCGAATGTGCAATAGTTGAACATAAAACGGTATTTGTGCGGCGTAACCTTTTTTATTTTTTCGAAATCAAGAGGCAGTTTTTCGGGCAATTTCAGGTTTTCGCCACGCCAGGTATAACGGCTGTTGCAGAAGTTTTTGAGGTAGTAATTGTATCCGGCACATATAGTATTCCCCGAAGTTCCTTTAATAATTACCTTTTTGCCGTTTCCCTCAATTTCAAAATAATCTTTTTGGTTCTCCTTTTCCACCAGTTTCAAAACAAACTTGTTTTTAATTTCCGGTGTAATGCGCGATATAACACCCCGGGCTGCTGTTATTTGTTCATCGGTTTGTGTTTTACAGGAAATAACCGGTAGGAAGCACCATACAACAACGAGATATTTCAATAGTGATAAATTCATTTGTCTATACTTTGTCAATAACCTTTCGCCCTGGTCAATATCCGCGGATTGGTTTTCTTTCCGTCAACCATTTCATAGAGGGTCCAGGTATCGGAGTCAACACCTTCTTGTAATCGCCAGCTTTTTAGCGGGTTGGCCAAATGCTTTTTTAGTTGATAGGGGAATGCATTAGCTGCACGGGCATTTTCCCACGTGCGGATAACCTTAAAAATTTCTTCTTTATGCGGACAGCTTTCCACATCTTTTTCATTTAAAATAAGGGTATAGGTTGTGCCAACGCCAACTGAAATTGCCTGAATATGTTCGTATTGTTCAGGGGTAGAAGTTTTGGTTATTGGAAAATTTCTGCCCATGCCGGATGGGTAATAATTAGCAATAGTAACATCGCGCAAGTCTTTCCCCTGGCTGGTTGAACTTCCCCACTCACGACTGCTTACATCATATAAATTAGTACCGCTTCCTACATTCCATATACTTTGATAATGCCATGAACCTTCGGATAAAGTCGCTCCCGTAAATCGGATATCTTTTAGGCCGTGCTCTTTAGCCCGTTCAAACATTTTTCTGAAAAACCTTTTTGTAGAATAGTAACCGTGTCCGTTGTTGAATAGAAATTCCTGCCCGTCAAAATCGTAATATCCCAGGCCATTTATCTTACAAACATCGGCATAGTATTTTGCAATTTCGTCTTGTAGCTCCAGATTAGGGATCAATCCATCATAACCAAAATTTAAGGTTACCTGTAATTTATAAATCGTATCTTTTGCCTTATGGCTTGTAGGTTTGGTTCCCCAATATCCTCGTTTTACGTTTAAAAGACGGTAAGGCTCTTGCCTAGAAACTCCAAGGTAGTAGATTAGTTCCTTACCAATTTTAATCATATTCAAATTTTTTGCATGGCCTTCCCAGCTTGCAATTTCATCAAGGTGTGTGGGATCATCTACAATTATGATGGTATCTGTAGCGCTAATGCTTTTTGCCAACCGCCTTTTTTGCTGATAGCAAAGACTGTCACTCGGAACAGGGCTTGCATCTTTGGTGCCGGGAGCCAGAGATGTGGTAATATTGGTCCTGCCAATTGTTATTCCGTTTTCGGCAGCCAGGGCTGAAAAATCTTTATGCGAAAGATTTCCGGATTTCAGTTTTATAGGTTTTCGATCAAAATTCTCCCCATCTATATAACCTCTATTCCTGCGGTCGGGGCGTACAAATCCATGGTCAAAAAGGCTTATGGCCTTAAATCCAAGCCGCGAAGTATAGGAAATGATGCTGTCGTATAAACCTCCATTGGTCATAACATCCGGAACGTAAGCTGCCGGATCTTTGATCCATTTACCGTCAATTGTAGGATAAGGCAACTCCTCATTAACTACAATGTCCTGTATAACATCCATAAGAGCCGTACTATCAGGGCTTCCCCAAAGTGCAACCGAAGAACCGATATAATCTTCATCAACCGGTTGCACCTCAATATGGTTTGGCGTATTGGCTTCCATATTGGGTATAAGGGAGTAATATACTTCGCGCTCAAATGAGCGATCTCTTGAGAAGTAGTTTATAGATACTTGTCCTTTGTTATCTATTTGAGCGGCATTACCGTATAAAATTCTGTAATAGGGTTCTTTATGGGCATAAAAAGCTACATCGCTGATGCCGTTTCCGCCGAGCGTAAATATCTGGCCTTCGTGCAAATGGTCCGGCAATGGGAAACGTTTAGCATCCGGAGTATGAATTACATATTGAAAAGGGGCGGCATCTCCTTCCAGGTCACAGGTTCCGCCTAAAGTATTATCATTTAATGCCAGCATACCTATGGCATAGTTTCGTACATCACTTGTGTCCCTGGCCACGCCAATAATCTCACCAAAAAGATTGTTAATATTTGTGTGATAACTTCCCCATTGAACAGCATCAATACCCTTACGGGGTTTAAGTGATTCAAGACGGAGTTTAAAATATTTGTCCCTGGGTTCTATACGCACTTTAGCTACTGATCCGTTGGAATACTTTAATGAAAAAGTTTTATTTCTCTCGTTAAACTCTGCGTGTTCCGGCTCCAAATAAGTTTTGCTCTCCGTATTGTATAAACTCAACAAAGGCGAAGACTTTCCTTCTGCAGCAAACTCGCGAATGGGTGATACGGTAGTATTTTGCATGCTCTTTAGCATACCCTTGTTATCAACTGTAATTTTAAAATAGTTTGTATTAAAGCTCCAATCAGGGTTATTAGAATTAAGCGGTGAATTTGTTTTACAGGCATTTAAGCTTAGCACTATACTTATAATGGCAAGTGTTATCCGGTTTGATATTATTTTGATCAATGTAAGTAGTTTGAATTAAACGGCAAGATAGTCATTCACACTTCCGCACCCCAACTATGAGCATCTAATCTTTCGGACTAATAATACCAGATGGATTTGTAAAGTAGTCCGAAATATTTTAGCTTAATTTTTTCTTTTATCAAGGCAAAAAACGCATACATCCCGAAACTTTGGGATGGCGAGGCTTTTAATGACGATAGAAGAAAGAGAAACTAAATAGTGGACTATTTTGCATATAAGCAGGTAAATAGATAAACGGCAAAGAAATGATACATTTATTCGTGAATTCGCGGTTAAAAAACGCTGTGCCAAACTCTGTTTTACTCTGTGGTTAAAAAAATAATTATGGGAACTTTATCTAAAAACGCAACCATAACCGACTGCCTCAATCACACCCTGTTTTCCTGGCAAAAGCAAGCAGGTCTAAACCCCATTCACATTGACCGTGCAGAAGGGATTTATTTATACAGTGCAGCGGGTAAACGAATTCTCGATTTCTCCTCGCAGTTAATGAATGTAAATATTGGTCACAGCCATCCTAAGGTGATCGAAGCCATCCATGCACAAACTAAGAAGTTGCAGTATGTCTATCCCGGTATGGTAACCGATGCCCGGGCAAAACTGGGTAAAAAACTGGCTGATTTGGCTCCCGGCAAACTCAACAAAACGTTCTTCACATTAGGTGGTGCGGAGGCGGTGGAAAATGCCATCAAGCTGGCTAGGGTTTATACAGGCAAACCGAAGATCATCTCTTTCTATCGCTCTTATCATGGGGCCACATTTGCAGCCATGTCTGCAGGCGGAGATCCGCGTAAACACCCTATGGAAGCATTTGCCGTTCCGCACATGATCCATGTCGAGAATCCGTACAGCTACCGCTGTCCGTGGGGAACGGACAGCCCCGAAGCTTGTGGTGAAGCCGCAGCCCGGAACATAGAAAACATTATCAAGTACGAAAATCCCGATAGCATTGCAGCCATTTTAATGGAGGGCGAAAGCGGTTCATCCGGCTGTATTAAATACCCGAAAGGTTTTTGGAAACGAGTAAAGGAAATTGCTGATAAATATGGCATTCTCATCATCTGCGATGAAGTGATGAGCGGCTTTGGCCGTACCGGAAAAATGTTTGCTGTAGAGCATCATGACGTGGAGCCCGATATGATGTGTATTGCCAAAGGGCTTACCAGCGGTTACCTGCCACTTGGTGGACTCATGGTCTCAGATGAAATAGCCAAAAAGTTTGACGAAACGCCGTTACCATTAGGATTAACCTATTCCGCCCATGCCGTAAGTTGTGCTGCGGGAGTGGCCAATCTGGAAGTATTGGAAGGAGAAAACTTAGTAGAAAATGCTGCCCACATGGGTCGATATGTGGAGCAAAAAGTAGCTGAACTTAAAGAAAAACACCCATCCATAGGCGATTTTAGAAATACCGGCTTACTTGGTGCCATTGAGTTGGTGAAGAACAGAAGAACCAAAGAACCTATAACACCCTGGAATGCAAAACCTACTGAAATGGCCATAACCAACGCCATGGCAGCCAGGATCGCTGAGCTCGGTATGTTCACCTTCGTGCGCTGGAATTGGATTTTCATCGCACCACCACTCATCGTTACAGAAGCACAGATCGATGAAGGCATGGAGATCATTTCCGCAGCGTGTGCAATTGCGAATGAGGAGTGTTATTGAATCACTTTATGAGTACAGAGTGGTAAGATATGAGTAGTAAGACATATAGAGTCAAGAGCCAAGAATCAAGAGCCAAGAGTCAAGATTTTTTAACTACAACAACAACTTCAATCAAAATCAACCCTTCGGCAAGCTCAGGATGACAATACTCAAAACCAACAATTGCGAAATCTGGAGAAATGCTTTGCGCCGTTGCGTCTTTGCGTGAAAAAACTGGAATGAAAATGATACAGAGACTTTCAAATGCAAGAATTAAGACTTTCAACTTCAATCTCAACTTCAATCAAAATGCCAAATGCCAGAAGCCAAGAGCTAAGGAATATCAACAACTTTTCACACTATAACCAATCCCCAGCCCCGGAGGGGCGCAACCTCTGTAACGGCTAAGCAATCATATGTAAAAAGCTCCGGAGGAGCGACACCCTCATGTCAAAAATAAAAATGCTGCCCCGGGCGGTGTTGTCACTGCCGGATAGAGAGAAGGGGATCAACCGGAAACCGAAAATAAAAACAGCGTAATATGAGATCCTTCTCCCGCGGTGCGGGATCAGGATGACACCGTTTTCTCGTTCCCCCATATAGACCAATCAATCAAAATCAAAATGAAAATCAAAATGAAAATCAAAAAATTGCATTATCTGCGTAAATCTGTGAAATCTGCGGGAAAGGCTTGGCGGCGTTGCGTGAAAAAAGTACAGAGAAGTTAGTTGTAAGACTTTTCAATATCAATATCAATTGCAATATCAATAACTTTTCACACTATAACTAATCCCCAGCCCCGGAGGGGCTTAACCTCTGTAACGGCTAAGTAATCATATGGAAAAAGCTCCGGAGGAGCGACACCTTCATGTCGAAAATAAAAATGCTGCCCCGGGCGGTGTTGTCACCGCCAGTTAGAGAGAGGGGGCTCACTCGGAAACCGAAAATAAAAACAGCGTAATATGAGATCCTTCTCCCGCGGTGCGGGATCAGGATGACGCCGTTTTAATTTTCTTTACGCATGTTCAAAGTTGGATAAACCTTGAACTCTAAACCTTGAACTTTGAACCCATGCGCGAAGAGATCATCCAACTCAACGAAGACGTCTCCCAATCGCCACTATACAGCGAAGATCTTGCTCCCGTGCCTAAGAGCAAACGCACTTGGAGCACCTGGAGTATTGCTGCCATCTGGATTGGTATGGCAGTATGTATTCCTACCTACTTGCTGGCTTCGTACATGATCAAATCCGGACTCGGATGGGTGGAGTCACTGGTCATCATTGGGCTGGCCAATCTCATCATCACCATTCCCATGGTGTTAAACGGACATGCAGGCGTAAAATACGGTATTCCGTTTCCGGTTCTTGGCCGTGCTTCTTTTGGTACTAAAGGTATTCACCTGGCTTCCATAATGCGTGCTTTAGTGGCCTGCGGTTGGTTTGGTATTCAAACATGGATCGGTGGTTTGGCCATTGATGCAATCTACCAGGTAATTAGCGGCGGTGAACCTACTTTGGCACTCACACCCATGAAGTTCATCGGCTTTGGGATTTTTTGGCTTATCAATATGTACTTTATCTGGAAAGGCACAGAGCGCATCAAATGGCTGGAAGAATATTCGGCACCAATCCTATTACTTATTGGTTTGCTCCTCATTAGCTGGGGAGCATCAACCGCCGGTGGCTTTGGCACGGTTCTAAAACAAAGCAAACAATTGCAGCAGCCTACTATTACCAAAATAAACGGCAGCAATGATAACCTTTACCAATTAGCCCCTTTGGCCGACAAAGACGATATGTTCTATAAGGCGGACGAATATGCCACATCTACCGACAAAGAGTTTACCCACTGGCAACCGATTCCAAAAAAGGCCATTGCATCCATTGAAGAAGGCCAAAAAGAGATCAAATTCCGCATGGGTGAAATTGAATCATCAGAGGTTGCAATTCCCGTAGTCGCTCAATCTCAGAAAAAAGAAAACAAACTCTGGACCTACATCAAATGGCTTTCCATAATGCTGGGATTCTGGGCCACCATGAGTTTAAGCATCGCGGATATTACCCGCTATGCCAAGAGTCAAAGGTCCCAAATAGCCGGCCAGTTTATTGGCTTGCCCCTCACCATGTTATTATTCTCTTTCGTGGGAATCTTTGTAACCTGTGCAGCCATCATTAACTTTCAGGATATTCTCATTGGCGAAGATGCTCCATGGGATCCCGTTTCTCTTTTGGCTAAGTTCAAAAATCCGTGGGTCGTCGTTATTTCCCAGGTATTTATGATCATCGCCACATTGAGCACCAACATTGCCGCTAACGTTATTGCTCCTTCTAATGCTTTTTCCAACCTTTGGCCGAAAAAGATCAGCTTTAGAACGGGTGGCATTATAACCGGCATCATAGGTATTTTAATCATGCCCTGGTGGTTGCTCAACCAGATAAGTGGCCTACTCCTTGCAGTTAGCGGCTTCCTTGGCCCGGTGGTAGGTATTCTTATTGCCGATTATTTTCTTGTAAGAAAAACGAAGCTTAAGCTCGCCGATCTTTTCAAGGAAAATGGGGCTTACACCTATTCGGGCGGTATTAACTGGAAAGCAATTGCCGCTTTTGTCATCGGTCTGGTTCTGGCATTGATCTGGACCTTCATTCCCTCCCTCAACCATTTAAGCGACCTGGCCTGGTTTAGCGGCTTCTTCGGGGGGCTGATCAGTTACTGGTTGTTGATGTTGTCCTCACGTCATTCTGATTGAGCGAAGAGCAACGGAGCGATTGAAGAATCTTATATATCGGTTTTTCGAAGTCGAAAATAAAAGCAACGTAATATGAGATTCCACGCTGCGCTCTGAATGACGTTGCTTTTATTTTCTTGACATGTGATCGAAGAAACTTTTTGTAATACACGATTTTCTTGTTTTCATTTTTGCAGCACCCAACAATTTTTTTGGATGATTTGATATAGTTCAGCTTGTTGATCATCCATTTTTAGTGTAGTAGATTTAAAATGTTTAGATTCAGGTAATTGAAAAGTGATTTGATACATGTTGTGAGTTATTTCATGTGCTTTTTTGATGGAGATATCTGACTTTTGCTTCTTTAACAATCTATCCATTTCCATATAAATGCAGTAGGCTACAAAAGATATACATATGTGTGCCTGAATTCGATGTACCAACCTGTGATAGACGGGTCTTATTCTTAAATCTGTTTTTGAGATCCTGAATGCTTTTTCTATTTGCCAAAGTTGATGGTAATTATCTATAATTTGTTTTTTACTCAATTTGGAGTTAGTTATGTATCCTTTAAGTCCGTCCCACACTACGTCTTGATCAAACTTGTGATAGTCAATTTCAATATCCACCTTGCCTGTCATTTTTAAGTACTTATTATATCCCTTGTTATTGATATTGGACTTGGTGAGCTTTCCTGAACGCAATCGTTTTTCTAATCTCTGCAAACCACGCTTTCGGTTATGTGCATCTTTGCTTGCTCTTTTTGATGAGTAGCAGACAATTAATCGCTGAGCATTTCGCGTAATTTGTCTCACCTGACCATCTTCCCACTGTTGGGATGTAATTTGCTTTTTGACTGCTTTCGATTCATTTTTTATTCTTGCGCCAATTATGTATTCGTACTTTTGATCTTCAAGGGCTTGAAGATTCTTGTTGGACAAAAGAGCTGAATCAGCAATTACAATGGGTTTTCCTAAATCAAATCGATTGCTCATTTTTTCAAGGAAGGGGATTAACGTATGCCCTTCATAGGTGTTGCCTTCAAAAATATCATAACCAATTGCATAACCCTGTAAGCCTACCAGCAAGCCAAGATAGATTTGAGGATGTGAGTGTTTTCCATCTTTTGAAAAGCCGGTTTTACGAAGGTCATCTTCTTCAGATGCCTCAAAGTAAAGAGTGGTCATATCATAGAATACGATCGACAACTTACCGCCAAGTAGTTTTTTAGTATGCTCAAAGGCAATTTGCTCAATCTTGTCCTTGAGTTGGCTATTTAACTTATCTAAAAAACGATATATGCTGTCTATGTTTATATGAACGCCTTGGTAACGATACAAATACTCAATGGTTTTTAACTTGCTTAGTGGAAAAGCTAATCGAGCGATTACTATATGACGAAACAACTCTTCTTTGATATTACCAAAACCGATATGATCAAACAAACTCCCATATATCAATTCAGGGCCAATGGTGCGAATGCTGGCATTACTTAACTGATCAATAGCAGATTCTATGACTGCATCTGATGGAGAAACAAACAATTGAGATTGTCCTTGCAACCGTTCTATCTCTTGCCTGCCCATAGCTACCAACCTTTCAATCTGTTGAGCACTTTTACCACAACCTATGGTCTTAACAACCTTATTAGACCTATTGATTTTTTCAATAATCTGTACCGAAATGCTTCCTGATCGATTTTTTAATTTTCGTAAAAACACACCTGAAAATAGGTCTGCAGCACCCAATTTCAAAAACTTGGTGTTGATTTTCAATCACTTATGATACTTTTTCTGGCGAGTGCGGAAAACAAGAGCGAAGAGCAACGGAGCGATTGAAGAATCTTATATATCGGTTTTTCGAAGTCGAAAATAAAAGCAACGTAATATGAGATTCCACGCTGCGCTCTGAATGACGTTGCTTTTATTTTCTTGACATGTGATCGAAGAAACTTTTTGTAATACACGATTTTCTGTTCTAAGGCGTTCACTAGTGGAAACCTATGAAAAAAAGGTATAAAGTTCTGCTTGCGTTGGTAATATTGATCTTACTTCTCTCTTCCCGCGAGACCTTTCACCGGAACAAAGGACAGAGCACTTATACCGGTTCAGTCTCTAACGGAACCATTGAAAACGCTCATCTTCTTCCTTATTCTGGCAAGAATTTCAGGTACTTTAGTCCAACCAGTTATTACCTATTGGATAACGGCTACGCCCATTCCAAGGTTGTCCAAACGATAAAAGATGCATATAAGATATGTGAAAAGACCTGCCCTAATACCAAGTTTAGAATTATGGAAACGGCTAATCGAAAAGGTGGGAAAATGCTGATTCATAAAACCCATCAAACAGGATTCAGTGCCGACTTCATGACACCGTTAAGGAAAAATCGAAAACAAAAACGAGCCTACGACCGAATTGGCCTTACTCGCTACCTGATGAATTTTGATAGTTCCGGTAAAGCGAATTGGGATATTAAAACAGAGATAGATTTTGAAGTAATGGTCAAACATATTTTGGCACTGGATAAAGCTGCCAGGGCCAATGGACTTCGCATTAAAAAAGTCATTTTCAAAATTGAGCTGAAGGACGAACTCTTTCAGACAAAGTCAGGCAAAAAACTAAAAAGCGCAGGAATTTATTTTGCCCGATCACTTCCTAAAATGGTCAACGCCGCTCACGATGATCACTACCACGTGGATTTTGAGTTGATTTAAAGAAATAGTCATCTGACTGAATAAAAGTATGACTATAGGTAATAAGCTTCAGAATTAAGTTAGGTTAATATGTTTAGTCATCTCTTAGATTATCTCTGTGAGTCCATCCCTCTTCCACTAAATCCCAATATTGCCAGACTTTTTCAAAGATGGAGTCGCTTTTAGCTTTTTTAAATTTTACATGAACATAGGCCACAGCCAAGTCCCCCTCTCCAACCGAAGATGAAATGTATTCGTATTCCGGGTATTTCTGTTTAAAATCTTTGATTACTTCCTTTTCTAAATTACCAGGATCTACTATGCAAGAAAACAATGTTAGCATTATGAATATTAAAATGATACGCACCAGCTTAATGTTACATTTATATAATCGCAGACACCTTATTCCGCCTCACAAACTCCCCATAACCGGGCTTAACAAGGCATTCGCCATCATCAATGGCCACTTTACCACGAAGAAGCACAGTTTCCGTCTTACCTTTTACCTCCCATCCTTCATACGATGAATAGTCAACGTTCATATGATGATTGTTTACACTTATCGTATGTTCCTTATTCGGGTCAAAAATGAGAATATCGGCATCTGATCCTACGGCTATGGTTCCTTTTTTGGGATACATGCCGAAGATCTTTGCTGCATTGGTTGAAGTAACTTCAACGTACTTGTTCAACGAGATTCTTCCCTTTTCCACGCCTTCGGAGTACACCAGTTCCATGCGGTGTTCTATGGCCGGGTGGCCGTTAGGAATTTTAGAAAAATCATCTTTTCCCATTTCTTTTTGCGCCCATTTAAACGGACAATGATCCGTACCAACTACCTGCACCAGGCCCTGGTTAATCCCAGACCACAGGGCCACCTGATCTTTCTTTTCCCGTAATGGCGGACTCATCACCCACTTGGCACCATCTTCCCTTTCATAGAGTGATGCATCCAGTATGAGATACTGGTTGCATGTTTCCACAAAAACTTTTTGATTGCGCATACTGGCCTTTCGCACCGCATTAAGGGCACCTTCGCATGTCATATGAACAATGTAGCCCGGGCAGTTTGTATAATGCAACATGTCGCAAAACCGTCCGGAAGCTTCGGCTTCAGTAACCTCCGGTTGAGAGAGATAGTGGTAGAGAGGCGATAGTTTTCCCTCAGCTCTGTGCCTGGCGATCAATGAATCTATCATATCACCGTTAGTGGCATGAACGGTAACGAGGCCGCCATTTTTGGCCACTACCTTCATCAACTGCACCATCTGGCCATCATCGATCATCAAAGCACCTTTGTAAGCCATAAATGTTTTGAAAGAGATAATACCTTCTTCCTCGATCATCTGAACCACTTCTTTGGCCACATCATCATTAAAGTCGGTAACGGCCATGTGGTAAGCATAGTCTCCAACGGCTTTTTCTTCCGATCGGCCTTGCCAGGCTTTCAAAGCGTTGTGCAAGGTGTCGCCCTGCGTTTGCAGAATAAAATCAATGACCATGGTTGTGCCGCCGTGCAGAGCCGCTCTCGTCCCAGTGGTATAATCATCACTCGACGATGTACCCATAAACGGCATATCCAGATGGACATGTGGGTCAATGCCGCCAGGGAAAACCAGTTTTCCGGAAGCATCTATTTCCCTGTCTGCATTAAAGGGAAGATCTTTTCCTATGGCTGAAATAGTTTCTCCTTCTATGTATATGTCTGCAACAGAGTTTGATGAGGCGGTAACAACCCTGCCATTCTTAATTAAGATGCTCATTGAAAATCGAGATTTAAAAATTAAAATTAGGGTTTTCTTATTTTAGTCCGGTAAAGTCTTTTGACATCTCCTTCATTTTACATTTCAAGATTTAATACCAAAAGGACGTACAAAATAGCCACTATTTAGTTTCTTTTTCCTTCTATCATCGTTAAAAAGCCTCGTCATCCTGAAGTTTCGGGATGTATGCGTTTTTTGCCTTGCAAAAAGAAAAAATTAAACTAAAATATTCAGGGCTACTTTATAAATCAATTTGGTATAAGATTTGAAATTGAAATAGCAAATCGATTCATTCTCAAGCCGTTGGAAAGTTTTGGCCGCAATGCTAAAGTGGTAGCACTAAATAAACTTGTGGTATCTTTGTTATGGTTCCCCACTTTTTTTGTCGGTAATATTTATTTATGAAAAGTAGTTCTACAATTGCTAAGGTGTACAATAGTACCTTAACAAACCTTATTGTTTTAATGGCAACATGTTTGCTCTTTCCAGGCATATTGCACGCCCAGCTCTCTATTGAAAACAGTACCGTTATTGGTGGCTCCGGCAATGACCAATTTTACCGTATGGAATGTTACAATGGAAAGATCTATACCATTGGTGAAAGCCAGTCAACAGATTTTCCGGTAACAAATGGCAGTACGAATCAAGGAGCAAGAGATCTAATAATGACCTGCTATGATCCGGCTACGAATTCCTTCGAATGGTCAACATATATTGGTGGTGACGCGAATGATTACTTTTGGGATAATGGTGGATTTCATATTGAAAACGGAAAAATATATGTTACTGCCGTTTCTTCATCTGCGTCCTTTCCGGCAGAAACAAACACAAATCCTGATCCCGGAACAAATACCTATGTCAATTATTGTGTCGATGCTGCTACCGGCTCTGTGGATTGGTCAACCTGGCTTGGTAATGCGCAGTTTTGTTGTTGGTATAGTTCAGTAGTGGATAACGGAAAACTATATACTGTACATACAACCGGAGATAATAATTGGCCCGAAACAGAAGGAACGAGCTACGATCCTGCTACAGAAGGCCAGCAACTTGCCGTGGTATGTACGGATTTGGCTACCGGTAGTGTGGATTGGTGCAGGTATATCGGGGGAACCGGTAATGATAGTATACGTTTGGGAAACGATGGTATCCAGGTTATCAACGGACAATTAATCTTTTCTGCAACTACCACATCAACCGACTTTCCGGTTACCGATGGATCAACAATATCTATGGGTAATGATGATGTAATTGTATCCATGGATGTAAACAATGGCGGTGCGGTAAACTGGGCAACCTATGTCCCTTCTGGTAACTCGCTGGAATTTGCCACCGATGGAAATAATTTAGTGGTAGTAAGTATTGCAGAAGACCCCGGAACATTTCCGGTTACTACAATTACCGGAGAGACAGGCCCTGTTTTCATTAGGTCCTATGATCCGGCCAGTGGATCGCTTAATTATTCCGTTTTAACACCTCAGGCCAATGTAAATGATGTTTTATTAGACGGCAGTGATCTTTACATCGTTTCAGATAATGATTTAGCCTTGTATTCAGCTGCTGATGGTAGCAATATTTGGTTAAACTCAGGTATATCTACTTCAACCAGAACAACATTGGAGTTGGTAAACGGACTAATTGTTACTATGGGCACAACAACCGATTTAACCACCACCAATGGAACTACTAATTCGGGAAGTACAGATTTCGGTGTGGCGGTAACAGATCCCCAAACCGGTGAGGTATGTGAAGCTACACAAGTGGGGGGCACTGGTGGTGAATCTATCCCTACCTTTTCAAGCGAATTCAATACCTGCACCATAGATGGAGTGGTTTATTTTGCAGGTCATTCCAGTTCATCAGATTATCCCTTTACAGACCCTTCTGTTTCACATGCGGGTATAAACGATATAGTTATTACCGGCCTGGCTTTATGCCCCACCGGTTATGTAAATGATCCCGTAGTGGGCAATAACTTACAGGAAGTTTGTGAAAACGGATTGGCCGAAATTATCGATGCTAATGCCGTTGAAATACCCGGCTCTGATTTACCGTTGATTTACCGCAATGGAGTAGCAGAAGAACAACCTTCTGTTAAGGCCGAATATCAATGGCAGGTATCTACAGACGGTACTACCTGGGAGGATATTCCCGGAGCTATTTTGGAAGATTATTTGCCTATAGTAGGTACGGAAACACTTTATTATCGAAGAAAAGCAACGAACAATTCCTGCTTATGTGAAACTACGGAAGAATTTTTCACTGAAACCATAGAGGTAAGAGTAGGTGCTGATGTTGCCCCCGAAGCAGATGCCGGAGGTATCTTTTATACTTGTGCGGGTTCATCTGTTCAAATTGGCGGCAACCCTACAGCAACTCCTGCAGGAGGAAATTACACGTACCTTTGGGATGATCCTGCTGCTTCAACAGATGCTAATCCTACCGTATCACCAGCGGTTTCAACCATTTATACCGTTGTGGTAACAGATGAAGATACCGGTTGTAAAAGCTCCGATCAGGCCGTTGTAAATGTAGTGGGTATAGATGCCGGACCGGATCTATGTACAGAAAATGGTGCACCTGTGATAATAGGTGGCGCACCTTTGGCCGGTTCCCCGGATGTATTATACAATTGGGCTGTAGTTAGTGGAACGGCTACTATTGATGATGCTACAAAGGCTAATCCTACAGTAAGTGGAATACCTGAGAATACCTCTACCACCTTTGAGTTAACCCTTACCGTAAATGCTGGATTACCTACCGAATGTACTACCGCTGCGCAAATGACGGTTAGCAATTTAACCGGGCCGGGTGGTGTAACCGATTTTGCCGGTCCTGATCAGGTGGTTTGTTTTGGAGAAGATGCTTTCCTTGGCACCGATGCGCAGGAGTTTACCGATATTACCAACGATATTACTACCGTTTCCCAATCATCTAATTTTGACAGCACAACCATTGGTACACTAACTAATCTAACCGATGGTGATACATCAACAGGAGCCCGAACTGTAAATCTACTTTCGGCTGCCCCACATTGGGTTATGGTTGACTTTGGAGAGGTAAAAAACAATATTACCAGAGTAGATGTTGAGTCGTTGGGAGGCCCGATACGACTAAATAATCGAATTCTGCAATACAGTGTAGATGGCGTAAATTGGACAGATATAACCACAATTGCAGGTGCGGACGGAGCATTACCACTAGTGGAAATAAATTTCCCTGCCGTAGATGCGCAATATTTGAGATTTTACAGACCCGGTGGTGGTGGAGTGGGTATTAGTGAGTTGCGGGTGTACACCGGCTGGAATTTTATATGGACACCGGGAGCATATATATCAGAAGGGGCCTCCGCCTCGGAAGTTATATATAACTCAGGTACTCTTACCTATCCGCCTACTATAAATCCTATTACTTACACCCTTACAGCCAACAAAAACGGCTGTTCCTTTACCGATGAAGTAACGGTTTCCGTAATACACGCCATTGCCGGTGAAGACGGTTGCGGCCCCAGACAAATAGGCATTAATGATGACGGTAACACCTCTGAAACCGGTGTGGATGCCACTTATTCCTGGACAATTATTCCAAACGAAGATGGCAGTGCTACGGGTAATTCTACCATTTTATCCGGTGCTGATGAGGCAGTGGCTACGGTCAGCGCATCTGATGATGGTAATGCAACAACGTATGAAATCACCTCCACATATAATGGAGTTTCTTGTAAAGACACTGTTTTAATATTTGCTTGTGGTGGTGGTGGATGCTCATTGGATATTGATCCGGTGGATATCGGTTGTGCCATCAACGGAGCACAACTTATTGCAACTCCATCCTTGGGTGAACCTGAAGATTATACTTACAGCTGGACTGTAATAAGTGGAACTACAGATCCCGATGGATTAGATGTGAATGATGAACGCGTAGTAACGCTCAATGATTCGGAGCAAAGAACCTATCAGGTAACGGCAACCAGTACGCTGGATCCAACAGTGGTTTGTACCGAAACCTTTGAGGCTAATGCACCTGAGTTTCTAATACCGGCATTTGATGCAGAAGATGTAACCACTTGTTTAGGAGAAACAGTGGGCATTGGCGATGATGATTTCCAATCCAGCGGTTATACCTTTGAATGGATGCCGGCAGATGGCCTTGACCTTACAAACCCTGCCAACCCTACCATTACAGCCACAGAAAATGCAGAATATACCGTCAGAGTAATCGATAATGTAACCGGCTGTAGCGTGGAAGATATGGTTACTGTTACCATACAAAATGTAACTGCAAATGCAGGCCAGGACTGGACAGTTTGTGGACCTGCCGTTGTAGGTATTGGTATTGATGTAACGCCTGAGCCTAATTACACCTATTCCTGGACACCAGTTGTTACAGTTACGGGGGGCTCTCAAAGTGGCCCCTACTTTGAGTACCAGTTTCAGGGAACTGATCCCCAACCCCAAACTTTTTCACTTACGGTCACGGATCTCACTACAGGTTGTGTTTCAACCGATCAGGCAACTGTCACTTTAGACAGCAATCCTTCATTGGCTCCGTTGGACCCCGTTCAATTCTGTATTGGAGATGCACCATTACAAATAGGTCCTGAGCCATTGCAGGGAGTAACGTATAGTTGGACTCCTACAACCGGACTCAGTGCTTATGATGTAGCACAGCCATTTGTGGTTGACCCGGCTGCCGGTTTGCAACAATATACGGTTACGGCAAGTTTCCCTCCTGCCGGCTGTGCAACGGACAGTGAAACTATTGATATTACTGTCATTAATCCCGAGTTTTTTATGGATGATATTACTGTTTGTCCGTCAGATACTGCTATTCAGCTGGGTGAAGGAGCTCCAACCACCGGGGTGACTTCGTGGTCATGGACTCCGGCAGCGTTGTTAGATAATGCTTCTATTGTTGATCCTACCCTGTTAGAGAATCCAACCACGCCAACTGTATTTTCCCTTACTGTGGAATACGACAATGGTTGTAGTTATACCGAAGATCTAACGGTAAATCCATCTATAGATGCTCCGAATGCCGGCAGCAATAACACGATTTGTTTAAATGAAACCTATCAGTTGGGTGATGCTGGTGATCCGGCACCAACTATCTATACATGGGCAGGTTCAGATGCTGCATCATTAACAACTTATTTGAGTGCAACAGACATCGCGAACCCGGTATTTACTCCGGAGGTAACCGGAACCTTTACCTATGAAGTAACTAAAACGGTAGATCCGGGGGGTGTGAATGAATGTATATCTACCGATCAGGTTACTATTACCGTTCAGGACTATACGCTTCCGGCTATTTCTTCTCCAACACTATGTCAGGGTGGTAGTACCTTTATAGGAGTGGATAGTGAAGCGGGAGTTGACTATTACTGGTCGCCTACCACAGGACTGGACAGCCCGACTTCATCCAGAACGCTGGCTTCGCCAACACAAACAACGAGTTATACATTAACCGCTGTTGGACCAAATGGTTGTACAGCTACAGCTAATGTGCTCGTATCTGTAAATGATACACCTGCACCAACCATTACTATGAACGATGTAAGTGGCTGTGTAGGTGGCGGAGTGGTTCAGTTTAATCCGGTTATATCATCAGGTGCAACACCTTATACCTATGTTTGGGCACCTGATGATGGCAGTATAAGCGATATCAATGCCGCTAATCCTGATATTACCATCGGCAATATCGGCTCTAAAGAATATACGCTTACGGTTTATGATGCTAATGGCTGCTCTTCTGTGGCAACCGCCAACGTAGTTGTTAGTCTGTGTAATGTACCGCTACCCGTAGAGTTTCTGTATTTCAAAGCTGAAAAAGACGGTGATGATGCCTTGTTAACCTGGGCTACCGCTACTGAGACCAATAGCTCTCACTTTATTGTGGAACGCAGTAATAACGGGGCCGTTTGGGAAAACATTGGAAACGTGGATGCAGCCGGGGAAAGTCTGGAGACCATTTTGTACAGTTTTACCGATCAGGATCCGGTAGTTGGCTTTAACTATTACAGACTTAAACAAGTTGATCTGGACGGAAGTTATGACTATTCCACAATTGATCTGGTGATCTTTGGTGCGGAAGATGTGGAAGATGTGTTGCTTTACCCCAACCCGGCCAGGAGCACCACATATCTGCAATGGCCTAACGATTACTCGTTTAATGATTTACAGATAATAGATATGCAGGGAAGGGTAGTTGATGTTGAATCGCTACATACCGGACAAAAAGAGTACATTCTGAATTTGACCAACATGTCATCCGGTATGTATGTAATACGACTGGTGGGTGAGAAAGGTAAAATAGTTAATAAAAAACTCATAGTTACCAGATAAATGATCACGCCTATTTAAAATTAACCCGCAAAAGGAGCATCTTCTTTTGCGGGTTTTTGTTTTTACAACAACTATCCCGGGCGCTGGTTATAAGGAATCAACTTAATAAACCGTAATTTCAAATCTAAAATCTCGAAATTTGAATTTAGTATTATGCCAAGAAATGTAAAAAGCGGCCTCATCCAACTCTCTCTTCCCCTAACCGAAGGCGAAGGAACCATACAAGAAATATGCGATGCCATGGTAAAAAAACACATGCCCTACGTTCATGAAGCAGGCGAAAAGGGCGTGCAGATACTGTGTTTGCAGGAGATCTTTAATACCCCTTACTTCTGCCCGGGCCAGGATCCCAAGTGGTATGCCAGTGCACAATCTGTACCCGGACCGTTAACCGAAATGTTCCAGGAGATCGCCAAAAAATACCAGATGGTCATCATTGTTCCGATATATGAAAAAGAACAAGCAGGTGTACTTTATAACACAGCTGCGGTAATTGATGCAGATGGAACTTACCTCGGTAAGTATCGTAAAAACCACATTCCGCATACCAGCGGTTTTTATGAAAAATTCTTTTTTAAGCCGGGTAATTTGGGTTATCCGGTGTTTCAAACACGGTATGCCAAAATAGGGGTTTATATCTGTTATGACCGGCATTTCCCCGATGGAGCGCGCTGTTTGGGCTTGAATGGTGCCGAGATCGTTTACAATCCGAGTGCTACGGTAGCAGGTCTTAGTCAATATTTATGGAAGTTGGAACAACCGGCCCACGCTGCTGCCAACGGCTATTTTATGGGCTGCATTAACCGAGTGGGCGAAGAAGCTCCCTGGAACATTGGGAGGTTTTACGGTACCAGCTACTTTGTTGATCCGCGGGGTCAAATTTTTGCTGAGGCCAGTGAAACAGAGGACGAGCTTCTCATTGCCGAAATGGACCTGGAAATGATTGATGAGGTACGTTCAATCTGGCAATTCTACAGAGACAGAAGGCCGGAGACGTATGATAAATTGGTGGAGCTGTGATCAAGGGCAATGACAATAGCAATTGCAATAACAATATCAATCAAAATGAGAATCAAAATCAAAACTTCAAATATCAGCGTTAATAAGCGAAACCTACAAGCCGGCAGGCAGGTCTGCGGGAAACACTCTGTGCAACTCTGCCCAAACTTCGTGTACTCTGTGGTAAGAACATAGGCAAGGATGAAATTTCAAAGAAATATACTCAGTGAGTTGAAATACTATGTCTATTTATACGCTCATCCGGAAACAGACGAAATTTTTTATGTTGGAAAAGGCAAGGGAAACAGAGTATTCTCGCATTTGGATGACAGTTCTGAAAGTGAAAAAGTAAAAGTCCTAACAGAACTTAGTAAACAAGGTCTTAAGCCCAAAATTGAAATTCTTGTTCATGGGTTGGAAGATGATAAAACAGCTTTGCGGGTTGAAGCTTCGGTAATTGACTTAATCGGCATTAATAATTTGACGAACGTCCAAAGCGGTTATAAAAGTTCAACCTTTGGTAGAATGTCCATCGAACAACTGATCTCAACTTACAATAGGAAAAAAATTGATGTGGTTGAACCTGCAGTTTTGATCAGAATTAATCAGGCATTTCGATATTCAATGACAGAAATGGAGTTGTATGATTATACAAGGGGACAATGGAAGGTAAGTTTGAAAAGTGCCATAAAAGCAAGGTATGGATTTGCTATTTACGAAGGGATAGTACAAGAGGTATATGAAATACTTGATTGGTTTGAAGCCGGGAAGACATTTTCGACCAGACGAGACAGTAAGAATATTGCCCGAGAAAAAGACGAAAAATTAAAAGGTAGATTTGAATTTATTGGAAATCTTGCTCCCGATAAAATAAGAGAAAAATATCGGTTCAAATCTGTGGAACACTATTTTAAAAAGGGTAATTCAAATCCTATAATGTACGTAAATTGCTCATAGTTATGTGCCAAAACATGAAGGTCGAAATACAAAATACCTATTACGAAATACAAACTCTGTGTACTCTGTGGCTAACTCTGCGAACTCTGTGGTTAAATACTATGGCTCACTATTCCAGTCCAGCCTCAAAAGAAGAATTCGATCAAAACTTCAAATAGTGATCTCAGCCTTAAAGTGGAAAAACTTAATCAATAAAAATTGTAATTTCAAAAAATGGAACTATCTCTACAAGATGCCAAAATTGAATTAATTCAATGGCTAGCGCACTTAGATGACGAGAAAATAATTTCCAAATTGTTAGCATTTCGTGAAATGGAAACAACGGTGGAATGGAGTAAACTGTCGGAAGCTGAGCAGTTATCAATCCTTGCGGGTTTGGAAGAAGCCAATAACGGAAAACTAATTGAGCATTCTGAAGTTCGTAAACGTTATGAAAAGTGGTTATGAAATTGTTTGGACACCAAAGGCGGATAAGGAATTTTTTCAAGTAGAGGAGTATTTACAGGATAATTGGCCGGACTCCACTTTAACAAGGTTCTATCGCCAATTAGAACAGACGTTGAAAGTTGTTGCCACGCATCCGCTAGGTTTTCCGGCAATAGATGAGCATCCCGATATTCGTAAGGTCGTAATTGCAAAATTTAATAGTGTCTACTATAGAATTCATGAAGATCGCATAGAAATATTATCTTTCTTTTCTAATCGTCAAGATCCTGAAAAAATTAACATTGAGTAACTATAACAGACCAACATCTAAAAAAGAATTCGATCAAAACTTCGCGCAGAAGAAACCTTTGATGAATAAAACCGAGGCTTTTTATGAAAGCTCTCGTTGCCTATTCTGCTACGACGCACCATGTGTAAGTGCCTGTCCAACCGGCATAGACATTCCACTATTCATTAAACAAATTCAGACCGGAAATACAACCGGTGCAGCTAAAACCATTTTTAATACCAACTGGCTGGGTAATGCGTGCGGCAAGGTCTGTCCAACAGGAGTACTTTGCGAAGGAGCCTGCGTTTACAACCATCAAAATGTAAAACCTATTGAAATTGGCCGGTTGCAAAACTTTGCTACGGCAGAAGCCATCGATCAGAAAAAAGAATTGTTCCGGCAAGGCGAGTCAAATGGTAAGAAAGTAGCCATCATAGGTGCAGGGCCTGCAGGTATTGCCTGTGCCTGTGAATTGCGAACATTGGGATATACCGTTGATGTTTTTGAGGCCAAAGACAAACCATCGGGTTTAACCGTTCATGGAACCGCACCTTACAAAATAACCAATGAAGAAGCACTTGAAGAAGTTCACTATTTACAGGAACAACTTGGATTTAACATCATCTATAATTCGGCAATAGATACAAAAGAAAATGTGCAACGGTTAGAACAAGATTACGATGCCATTTTTATTGGAATTGGCCTTGGACAAACGGCAGATAGGAAACTTAAAGGCCAGGATCTGAAAGGTGTTCATGGTGCGGTTGAATTTATTGAGAGATTACGCATGAACCATCATAAGGAAAAAGTAGGCGAAAAAGTGGTGGTAATTGGTGGTGGAAACACAGCCATGGATGCAGCCAGCGAAGCAGCCCGTATGGGAGCTAAGGAAGTGGTGATCGCTTATAGAAAATCGAGGGAGAAAATGGGCGGCTACAGCTTTGAGTATGAGTTAGCCGTAAGTGCCGGAGCAAAAGGAATGTTCAATGTAAGTCCGGTGGAAATTATGGGCAACAATAGGGTGGAAGCCGTTCGATTGAGTAAAACCAATGAAGATGGAGAAGTGATCCTTGAATGCGATATGGTCATTCTGGCAACCGGACAAGAGAAACGTACAGAAGTATTCGAACTAATCGACAATTTGAATTTGGATGAAGGAAATCGCGTTATAGTTAATGAACAGTTTCAGACATCAAATAAAAAATATTTTGCGGGGGGAGATTGTGTTAATGGCGGTGCTGAAGTCGTAAATGCGGCTTATGATGGGAAGATGGCGGCAATTGGAATTCATGAATTCCTCTAAAATTGAGCAAGTTTTAACATTATATACATAAAATAATTGAGAAAAAGCCAGAATGGAGTTACAGATCATACAGTCTAAAATTTACTACATCAATGGTCAGCGTGTAATGCTAGACTTTGATCTTGCCGCACTTTACGAAGTTGAGAACAGGGCACTTAAACAGGCTGTAAGGCGTAACCTTAAAAGGTTTCTGGACGATTTTATGTTTCAACTCTCCAATGAGGCGTGGAAAGAGCTTATCACAACTTGTGATAACCTTCCTGAAGGCACAAAATTCAGCCCAGCAACTCCATTCGCCTTTACAGAACAGGGCGTTGCAATGCTGTCATCAGTTCTTAGGAGCGACAAAGCAATTGAAGTAAACATTGCTATAATGAGGGCATTCGTTTTACTTCGACAGCACCTTACCGATTATGCAAACCTTAAGGAACAAGTGGCTCGACTAGAAAATGAAATGAACATAAAGTTTAAAGACATTCATCAGGCTCTAAACTATCTATTGCAAAAAGACAAAGCCCATATAGAACATGAAAACAGAAAACGTATTGGCTTTAAAACTGGTGGAGACAAAAACTAAATGCAGAAGGCAAGCACCTTTTTAGAAGTATCCATAACAGCCGTAGAAATGACCATAGAGCACGATGAAGATGTGGCCTTGGATTGGTTGAATCGGGAAACTAAAGACATTGATGATTTGTTAACTATACACAATTGAATTACATTTTTTGAATAATAAACAAACTAAATATGAATTACAACATCTCATTTCGGGAAAGAGCAGCGCTAGCTATGATGCGCTTATCCAAACAGTTGCCCGTTACCTTAGAAGCGGCAAGAGAACAGGCCCAATGGCTCAAGAAAAACACCAAAACAAAGGTGAAGAAACAAAGAAATTAAAGGCATACGCCAAAGCAAATCATTTGCTTCTGGAAAATCTTAGTCAGGAAAACTTTATTTCCAGCGGAGCAGAACAACGCGTTTACATAAAAGGTGAAAGTCATGTAATAAAGCTGAATGACGCAGTGTATTACGCATCATGGGAAGATTATTTCCATAACCTGCTGCTTCACAATTATTTTTTTGCCGATACGGCTTAAAAACTACTTGGGTTTTTCATTGAGAATGACGAGCTGTACGCCGCAGTTGAACAAGCATTTGTTAAAGCAAACAAACTAACCGATCTAAATGCGGTAAAGGAATTTATGCTAACTAATGGATTTGAGAATACTAGAAATCATGATTATTATTGTAAAGATTTGGGTATCATTATTGAAGATCTTCATGATGAAAATGTTTTAACAAATGATGACTTACTTTATTTCATTGACACGGTGTTCTACATTAAACCTTCTGTGTTTTGGTCAATGGATTAAACCACTGAATATTATACCGGAAAAATTTAACCATTACCTCCTGAGATCAAATGCCTAAACACCAAAACCAATGACGAACCTATCCATCAACTTCGCCGGAATAAAGGCCCCAAACCCGTTTTGGCTGGCATCGGCCCCTCCAACAAATTCCGGCTATCAGGTAATGAAAGCTTTTGATGCCGGTTGGGGCGGCGCGGTATGGAAAACCCTTGGCATACCTGTGATCAACGTGAGCAGTCGGTACGGCTCGGTGAATTACAGAGATACCCGAATGGCCGGCTTTAACAACATTGAACTAATCACCGACCGACCGTTGGCGGACAACCTCAAAGAAATTGAAGAAGTCAAAAAGTATTTTCCAGATCACGCCGTTATTGCTTCTCTTATGGTGGAAAGCCGAAAAGAATGGCAACAGATTATAACAGATGTAGAAAATGCCGGCTGCGATGGTATAGAATTGAATTTTGGCTGCCCCCACGGTATGTGCGAACGCGGTATGGGCAGTGCCGTAGGACAGGAACCGGAAGTACTTAAAACCATTGTAGAATGGGTAATGGATGCAGCTACCACTCCGGTAATTACCAAGCTCACACCTAATGTGGGAGAAATTACAGAGCCCGGATTGGCAGCAGTGCATGGTGGCACCAATGCCATTTCGCTCGTAAACACGTTCAAAAGTATTGTAGGAATTGACCTGGATAACTATGCACCACTCCCGGCAGTTGACGGCAAAGGCACCAATGGCGGTTATTGTGGTCCGGCAGTAAAACCCATTGCCCTGCACATGGTAAAAGACCTGGCTCAACACCCGCATATAAAAGACACACCTATTAGTGGCATAGGTGGAATTGAAAGCTGGCGCGACGTGGTGGAATATATCTTACTTGGTGCAGGTTCCGTTCAGGTTTGTACAGCCGTAATGCACTATGGTTTTGGAATAGTTCGTGAAATGGAGGCAGGCCTTCGGCAGTTTATGGAAGACAAGGACTATTCTACCATTTACGATTTCAAAGGCAAGGCCTTGCCCAATGTGGTGGAATGGAAAGACCTTAATCTGAAGTATAAAATTGTAGCCAATATTGACAAAGAAAAATGCATTGGCTGCGATTTATGCTACATTGCATGCGAAGATGGTGCACATCAGGCCATTGCCTTACCGAAAACAGAAAGTATCCGTATTCCGGAGATCATAGAGGAAAACTGCGTAGGCTGCAATCTTTGTTCATTGGTCTGTCCTGTTGAAGGTTGTATAACCATGGAACGCAGAGATGACGGCAAGGAATTCATTTCCTGGGAGCAGAAAACCGAAGTCGGTGATATCCCTGATTCTTTTAACGATCAACGAGGTGGTGGTGTCGGCCATTTTATTCCGAGTGTGAAAGATGCTTTAAAGTGGCGGAAGTAAGAATATCTCCCCCGCTGGCGGGGGATTAAGGGGGTGGAATATTAAACCCAGTAACCCTGGAAGAAATCCCTGCTCCCACCTAGCGGTCCGTTCGGGCGATGGAACCTGGATAAAGTTTAGGAAACTTTTGTTCTCTCCTGCTTTGGTAGCCCTGGAAGGAATCGAACCTTCATCTACGGTTTAGGAAACCGCTATTCTATCCATTGAACTACAGGGCCAGCTATCATTCGCCGGTCAGGCAGGCATCTCTTGAACTTTGGGGCCAATAACTCTGCAAATTTATCTCAACAGCCTTAATTGATTAAAGTCATCGAATTAAGTCTCGCTAGATCCCTTTACAGATTGTTCGGCGGCAAAAGTTGAAAAAAGGCCCTGTATAACGGGCGCGGGCCAGCTAAAACGCGGCGGCGAAGCGTCGGATAAGAAGCTTGGCCGCGATCGTTTTAGCTTGATTTTTGTTTCGTTTGTATCAAGACAAATGAAAAAAAGATTACGCAGAAATTCAAAGCCTTTTTTATTCTTAAACAAAAAAAGGAGTGACAAGTTGCCTTGCACTCCTTAATTTTTGCGCTGTTTTCCTTGCGATATCTTCTCCCCGAAAGGAGTTGGTAATGCATTTCTAACAGTGCAGTTTTGTAATTCATCAAAAGCCGGAACTTTGTCTGAACTACTTGCTCTTTTCGGTCTGTGAATCCTAAGCCGAAGCCTCGGTTTCACATTCCGATTGGAGCAAATTTGCAATTTCCAAGCCGAAACTTCGAAACTACGGTTTGTCCGGTTTCCGTACCAACCTTCAACCTTGCGGTATCTGTTCGGTATTTCCGCCAAACGTGTAATTCTTCCTGGCCGGAACCATTCTGAATTACTGTTTAACAGGTTTTGACACCTGTTAAAAACTGCTACAAAATGAAATTTTAATTTAAAGATCATCCTAACCGAAGTTGTTCAAACCTTCATTCACTTTGATTTCGCAATCGTGAAAAAACGAAAAATGGAAGTTAATTCATCAATTTCCGGCTCACGATTTGACTCATGCACCTTCTTTCAATTCGATCGGTTGCCCGTTCGTTAACTGCCATTTAATTCAAAGAACTCAAAACTTCTTTCAGTTTCAGTACTCTTTCGAGTTCTATAAAGATGCATACATTCTTATTGATTTTCAGGAAATCCAAGTTTGAGTTTTTAACATGTTCTACACATAGTAATCAACATTGCGTAGTCAGCGGCCATAATATTTTCAAGTCAGTTTTAACACTTATAAACAGACAATGAATAGAAATAAGTATATAAAATACATTATATGATGTCTTGAAAAATTGACTTGGAAAAGACAAAAGTGCGAAAAGAGGTTTTAAAAAACCGTTTGAAATTGAGCATTGAATTAACTATTCTTGAACAACGTTTCAATTTAAAGAAAGAACTATGGCAAAGAAAAAACCACTTCTAAATTTTTGGGATATCTGGAACATGAGTTTCGGATTTTTTGGAATACAGTTTGGCTTTGCCTTACAAAACGGTAATGTAAGCCGAATATTTCAAACACTCGGTGCTGAGATTGATGATATAGCTATACTTTGGGTAGCTGCACCGATGACAGGTCTTATAGTACAGCCGATAATTGGGTACCTAAGTGACAGAACATGGCATCCACGCTGGGGTAGGCGACGGCCTTTTTTCCTGCTTGGAGCCATATTGGCTTCTATAGCTTTATTTGTTATGCCTAACTCTCCATTACTTTGGTTTGCTGCCGGTATGCTCTGGATATTAGACGCCTCCATTAACATATCTATGGAACCCTTCAGAGCTTTTGTAGGAGACAATTTGCCATCGGAGCAGCGGACGAAAGGATTTGCCATGCAGAGTTTTTTCATTGGAGCAGGAGCATTCATCGCATCGTGGTTACCCAAGTTTTTTGATTTGGTTGGCATTAGTAATACTGCGGCTACAGGGAAAGTGCCCGATACGGTAAAGTATTCTTTTTATGTTGGTGGACTGGTTTTTCTTTTGTCGGTGTTGTGGACGGTTTTTAAATCTAAAGAATACAGTCCGGAAGAATTAAAAGAATTTGGAGAGGATGATGATCATTTTGAAAGAGAAGAAAAACCGCAGACCTGGTATAATAGCAATGGCAAAAAACATTTAACTGGTGGAATAATTGGATTACTATTGGGACTAATTCTCACCTTCCTGATAGCAAAATTCAATCTAAAGAAAGATCTTTTTGTGTTATCGCTCGGCATGATCTCCTTATTTAGTATTCTGTTCATTATTTCCGGTTTGATGCAAAAAAGTAAATCGGTTAAAAATGGCTTCGTTACCATAATGAACGATTTTCAGTTTATGCCCAAAACCATGGTGCAACTGGCCTTTGTGCAGTTTTTCTCCTGGTTTGCATTATTTGCCATGTGGATATATGCTACACCGGCCATAACCGAGCACATATATAAAACAACCGATACAACCAGTACCGCTTATAATGACGGAGCCAATATTGTTAGCGGCATGATGGGTAATTATAATCTAATTGCGGCATTGGTAGCATTTCTCTTACCGGTTGTTGCACGCATTACGAGCCGAAAGTTTACGCATTTTCTCGCACTTACTTTGGGGGGTCTTGGCCTTATTTCCATTTACTTTTTTAAACAAGGGCTGTTGTTACAGTGGCTGCCTATGATTGGCGTTGGAATAGCCTGGGCAAGTATTTTGTCCATACCTTATGCCATGTTAACCGGTTCTTTGCCTGCCAACAAAATGGGTTACTACATGGGTGTGTTTAACTTCTTTATTGTAATACCCCAACTTATGGCAGCCGCTTTGCTTGGTTTCATACTCTCTAACTTTTTTAACAACAAACCTATTTATGCATTGATTGTTGGAGGTTGTTCCATGATCCTTGCTGGTCTGTTAAGTTTTTTGGTTCATGACAAAGACGATGTAAAAGCCCTTAAAACCACCCATAATCAGTAAGGCATAATTTACAATAAGTTGTTGTATTGTTCATTGTGGCAAAGGGTTTCGAACACACTAATAAAGTGTTTCAAGCAAACTAATATTACTTTTTTATGGTGTATTTTTGCATTTACAATTTCTTAACACTTAGACAACTTAAATTCAGCTTATGGTAAACATTTGTGCCTTTATAAAAAGGTCAACTTTAGTTTCCGCATTGCTACTTATATCTGTACTAACTTTCGCACAAGTATCCGGTACCGTTACCGACGAAAATGGTGATGGACTGGCCGGAGCTACGGTAAAAGTACAGGGCAGCAGTGCAGGAGCCATTACAGGCATTGACGGGGAGTTTTCTGTCGATGCCGAGCCCACTGGAACACTTATAGTGAGTTTCATTGGTTATAGTCCGCAGACTATAGCAGTTAATGGCAGATCAACAGTTAATGTGCAATTGCAATTGGATGCACAATCCCTGGAAGATGTGGTGGTTATTGGATATGGCACGGTTAAAAAGGATGATGCCACAGGAGCCGTGGAAAAAATTGATGTGAGTGAAGTATCGAAAGGTACATTTACATCTCCGGAAAAACTGCTGGCAGGCCGCTCAGCCGGAGTGCAGGTGCAAACAAATAGTGGTGAGCCGGGAGCAGGCTCCAGGATCATTTTAAGAGGTGGAACATCAATGGGTGATAATAGTCCATTAATTGTGGTAGATGGCGTTGCTTTGGAGAATGAAGGTATTGCCGGAACTCCCAACCCCTTAAACAGTATCAACCCTAATGATATTGCCGACATAACCGTGCTTAAAGATGCTTCTGCAGCCGCTATTTACGGTTCAAGAGGTGCCAATGGTGTTATAATCATCACCACAAAAAAAGGCAATGCTGGTAGTAAACTTAAATTAAACTATACGGGTTATGCAGCTCTGTCATCTATTACCGACAAGGTTGATGTATTGAGCTCGCAAGAGTTTCAGGATATAGTTAACGAAAAGGGTAGTGCAGGAAATATTGCCTTAATGGGATATACTGATGAAAACGGTGTGAGACAATTAGCCAACACTAATTGGCAAGATCATGTAATGAATGATGCCTGGAGTAACAGACATAACCTTACTTTAACCGGCGGTCTTGAAGAGCTTGGCTATAGATTTAGCCTGGGTTATAATAGAGAGAATGGAATTATTATAGGCAATACACTTGATATATACAATGTAGGTTTGGGGGTAAATCAATCATTATTTGATGATCATCTTACCTATGATATTAACCTTAAGGCATCGGGTTCAGCCAGTGATTTTTCCGATCAGGGTGCGTTGGGTGCAGCGGTGAGCATGGACCCAACCAAGCCTGCTTATAATGCCGATGGTACACTCTTTCAATCCTTGAGGGTAGATGATAACTTCAATGCATCGGGCCCAATGAATCCGTTAAGATCATTACAGTTGGCAAATAATACAGGCAAATCGTTCAGAAGCATAGGTAATGCGAAATTTGATTATCGCCTGCACTTCTTCCCAGATTTAACTGCCAGTGTTAACCTTGGGTATGACAGAGCCGATGGCCGAAGTGAAAATATAGTTAATGAAATTCAGACTTTGGGCAGGAAGGAATATTATAAGCTAGAGTTACCTGATAGAGATTCAAAAACATTTACCGGCTTGTTGAAATATAATAAAGATGTTGATCAGATCAACAGCGTGTTTGATATAACTGCCGGGTATGAATATTTCTACAATAAAGAAAAGTACCCGACTTTGGAAATTCGTGATGGTGAGGTAAATGACAAAAGAAGCGGAGTTGACCTTAATCATTTTGATAATTCTTTAGTTTCCTTTTTCGGACGCCTTAATTATACCTTGTTGGATCGATACTTACTCACCTTAACTTTTAGAAGAGACGGATCTTCTAGATTCAGCCCGGAGAACCGTTGGGGAAATTTCCCGGCGGCATCTTTGGCATGGAGATTAAGTGATGAACCATTTATGCAAAACTCGAAAACCTTTTCAGATCTTAAATTGAGATTAGGTTATGGTGTTACCGGACAACAGAATGGTTTTGCAGATTATGACTACATTCCAAGATATAGTTCAAGTACTACTGGTGCTACTCCCGTATTTAACGGATCTGCAGTAAGCACGCTTCGCCCTGCTGGATATTATGAAGATATAAAATGGGAAGAAACTACAACTTATAATGTAGGTTTGGATTACGGCCTTTTCGAAAATAAACTTACCGGTACTTTGGAAGTGTATCACAAAGAATCCAATGACCTAATGGCTACTGTGACACTACCTGCCGGATCAAATTTTACTGATATTCTAAGGCTCAACTTGGGAACATTGGAAAATACTGGAGTTGAATTCACGGCTAATGCATATCCTGTAGAAACCGATGACTTTAGTTGGAATACTGGCTTTAATATAAGTTATAATAAAAACGAGCTATCCAATCTCATCACTCCGCAACAAGCCGGTGGAATTGGTATTGGAACAGGCAATAATATCGGCAGGTATTTCAATAATTCCGCACGAGATATATTCTATTTATATGAACAAGTATATGATGAAAGCGGCAGACCTATTGAAGGCCTTTATGTTGATCAGAATGGGGATAATGTGATAAACTCTGATGATAAACGACCTTACCAAAGCTTTGCACCTGATGTTTTTGCAGGATTGACAAATACCCTCAATTACAAAGATTGGGACTTAAGCTTCTTGCTTAGAGGTACATTTGGTAATTGGGTATATGATGAGGTAAGTGCCGGAAGAGCTTACTTTAATACTATGATAGGACAAAATGATTTGAATAATTCCACGCCCGAAATTCTTGATTCAAATTTTAAACAGGTACGTTGGGAGAGTGATTATTATTTGCATGATGCAAGTTTTGTTAAGTTAGATAACATAACACTTGGAAAGCGCATTAACAATCTCTTTGGAGGTAATACGGGAGCCAGAATATTTGGTACTGTAGAAAACGCACTTTCATTCACGGACTATCAGGGAATGGATCCCGAGATAAACGGTTATAATGATAATGTGATCTATCCGAGAGCACTAAAGAGTATTCTTGGTATCAGTTTAGATTTCTAAAAACAATATTCAATGAAACAGATTAATAGATTTATTTGTATAGTTGCCATTTTGGGTATATTGGGTACTGCCTGTACCGATGATTTGAACACAACGCCCCCAAACACCGAAACACCGGAAACAGTTTACAGCACCTATAACGGTCATGTACGAGCAATGGCCAAAATATATGCAGGATTATCCACTACAGGTAATGAAGGTCCTGCAGGACAACCTGACATAACATCGCTTGACGAAGGATCAACCGATTATGTACGTATGTTATGGGTGGCTCAGGAACTGCCAACCGATGAACTAACTATCCGTTGGGGAGACCCTGATCTGCCTGAAATGCAAAACTTTAACTGGACCCCTGAAAATGTTTGGGTTAATGGATTGTATGCGAGGTTGATGTTTCAAGTAAACTTGGTTAACGAGTTTTTGAAAAATACTAAACCTGATGTTGTTGCAGGTAAGGGATTTACTCAAAATGAAGTGGATGACATTGCTTTTTTTAGATCAGAGGCAAGATTTATAAGGGCCCTGATGTATTGGAACGGATTAGATGTTTATGGAAGAATGCCTATGGTTACCGAGGATGATCCTATTGGTACATTATTCTTTCCCGAGCAGGCCAAATCAAAAGAACTGTTTGACTTTATAGAGAGTGAAATAATGGCTATTGAAGGAGACTTACCCAATCCGGGCGCGAATGACTACGGAAGGGTAAACAAGGCCATTGCCTGGATGTTATTAGCTAAACTTTATCTCAATGCTGAAGTGTATGTTGGTGAAAACAAATACAATGATGCAATTACCAATCTCAATAAGGTTATTGGTTCTGGAGTATATTCTTTAGATAGTCAATATTCAAACATTTTCAGAGGGGACAACCATACGAGTCCTGAGATCATTTTCCCCATAGTTTATGATGGTGTTAATCTCAGAACCTATGGTGGAACTACTTATATGGTTCATGGTTCTATTGGTGGTACTATGGCAGACAATCCTGAAGACTATGGTACCACGCAGGGTTGGTGGGGCTTTAGAGCTTTACCGGCACTCGCAACACAATTTGAATACAATAACGACGACCCGATGGATGATAGTCCGGATAGTCGTGCTATGTTTTGGAAAGACGGTCATTCATTAAACATAACTGCCATAACAGGAGATTTTACTGAGGGCTTTGGAGTTACCAAGTGGAATAATTTAGGTAAAAATGGGAATTTGGTAACTGATGTACTACTTCCAAATAACGCAAGGGCTGTCGACATTGATTTCCCTATGTTCCGCTTGGCTGATGCCTATTTAATGTACGCCGAAGCTACACTAAGGGGTGGAAATGGTGCCATTGCCACGGCTTTAGATTATGTAAATGAACTGCGCGAAAGGGCTTATGGCGATGATTCCGGTAATATCGGAATTGGCGACCTGACCCTTGATTTTATATTAGATGAAAGATCCAGAGAGCTTTATTGGGAAGGACATAGAAGAACAGATCTAAACAGATATGGCCTTTTTACAGATGGCAGTTATGTTTGGGCCTGGAAGGGCAACGATGTAAATGGAGTAGGAGTTTCTGATCATTTATCTGTTTACCCAATACCCGATTCAGAAGATTTAATTAATCCTAATATTGAACAAAATCCCGGATATTAATTATGAAAACATTATATAAAATAACGTTTGCCATTTTAGCTGGCATGCTAATTTGGTCATGCGCCGAAGATGATACCACTCCGGTGGCTAAGCTAAATGCACCACCTGAGTTGAGTAGTACTACGGCTAGTCCGGTTTTGGTAACCGCGGCCAATGCCGATAGCGATGCTCTGGAACTTACCTGGACCCCTACCGATTATAATTTTAAGGCTGGCGGGGTGTTATATACGGTTCAAATTGCACAGGCGGGAAATAATTTTGCCAATCCTTATGTATTGGGTACAACCGGTGAACTAGCCATGAGTGTTACTGGCACAGAACTGAATACGGCACTTGCAGCAATTGGCATTCTGCCCAATGAAAATGGTGCTTTTGAAGTGCGAGTCATCTCTTCATTACATGCTGAGGTAGCCAATGGAACATCTAATGTGTTAAGCTTTAACGGAACACCAACAAACTTTGCGGCACCGGCATATCCTTATTTCTTTGTAGCTGATGGATATCCGAATTATAACTGGATGGATGTTGCTATGATTGGTTCACCATTAGACAATAGTATTTTTGAAGGCTATGCCAATTTTACGGAGGCCGGTACTTTTAAACTGGTAAGTGGTGCCGACCCATCTGTAGTTTATGGCGAGGGTGGAGGCGGTGCAGCATCTACATCAGGCGGAGACATAACTATACCTGCAGCAGGATACTATAGAATTAGATTGGACCTTTTGAGTATGATGTATGAGGTTATTCCGGCAGAATGGGGATTAATTGGCAGTGCAACTCCTGGAGGCTGGGGTGCCGACACCGATATGAATTATGATACCGATTTGAAAGTATGGAAACTCGGGGTGAATCTGCAAGGTGGCGGTGAAATTAAATTCCGCGCCAACGATGATTGGGCATTGAATTATGGAGATAATGGACTGGATGGTTCTTTGGAAGAGGGCGGAGGCAATATTCCTATTGTGGATGACGGCTTTTATAGCGTAACGCTCGACCTGGAATCAACACCTGGAATATACACATATACATTAGAGTTTCTCGGTGCTTCTCCCGAAGATTTCCTACATCTTCCCGGAAGCCACCAGGGATGGGACCCTTCCACAGCACCTACTTTGCTTTCTCCGTTTAATGATGGGAATTATTTCGGTTATCAATACTTTCCTGCCGGAACAGAGTTTAAGTTTACCGATAACCCCGATTGGAGTGTTAATTGGGGAGATGATGGTGCTGACGGTACGCTCGAATCGGGTGGGTCTAACATATCTGTAGCCGATGCAGGATATTATCAGATTAAGGTGAATTTAAACTCGGGTACTTATACCATGCTTAAAACCACTTGGGGTTTAATCGGTTCTGCAACTCCGGATCAATGGAATTCTGACCAGGATATGACTTATAATCAGGGTACCGATACATGGTCCATTACCCTGCCTTTAACAGCGGATGAAATAAAATTTAGAGCCAACGATGACTGGACTTTAAATTATGGCGATAATGGTCCTGATGGTATATTGGAAGAAGGTGGAGCAAATATTGCCATTGCAAGTGCGGGAACCTATACCGTAACGCTGGATTTAAGCGATGATAATGGTTATACTTACTCGGTAAATTAATAAGATGCAAGATAAGAACAACGTACTGAAGAGGAATTACTTTATGCTGATACTGGCTATTTATTCTTGTTTCTTTTTGGTGCGTTGTTCCTCTGATAACGGCTCCGATCCGCAGCCCTGCACGGAAAAAACCTGGTACCGAGATGCCGATGGAGATGGTTTGGGCGATCCTAATGTTTCAAAGAAAGCTTGCGAACAGCCTACAGGCTATGTGAGCAATTCCAACGATACTGATGATACGCCTTGCACGGAGCAAACCTGGTACCGCGATGCAGACGGAGATGGACTTGGTGACCCCAACAACTCCCAAAAAGCATGTACACAGCCAACCGGTTATGTAGCTAATGCCGATGATAATGATGATACAAACGGTACAGGAGAAGACTTGTCAGCGCATCTTAACGGTTCAGATGTATTGATGCAGGCTTTTTACTGGGATGTGGAACCACGACACGGTTGGTATGATGAAATACGTCCTAAATTGGCCGATTGGGCATCTATTGGAGTGGGTAAAATATGGTTAGCCCCTCCATCCAAAGGACAATCAGGTGGAGACTCTATGGGCTATGATCCAAGTGATTACTTCGATCTGGGAGACTATTTTCAACATGGTACAACGGAAACAAGATTTGGTTCTAAGGCTGAATTGGATGCTTTAATTACTGAAGCACATAATCAAGGTATCGAAGTTTTGGCGGATATAGTGTTGAATCACAATAGCGGTGGAGCCTTAGAATTTAATTCCTACCGCGGCGAGGATACTTATACTGATTTCGATCCTGAATCCGGCAAATTCTTTAGAAATGCAATGGATTTTCATCCAAATAATATACACAATAACGATGAAGGGGATTTTCCCGGATTTGATAAACAGGATTTATGTCATGAACAATCAAATGTTCAAGATTGGCTATGGAAAAGAAGTGATGCTGTGGCTAAGTACTATAAGAATGACGTAGGTTTTGATGGATGGCGTTTTGACCTAGTTAAGGGTTATAGCCCTCAATGGGTTAAAGACTGGGTAAATGAAGTTGGAGGTTTTGCTGTAGGAGAGTATTGGGATGGAAATGCAACTCTTTTAAAAGATTGGGTTGATGCATCCGGCGTTTCCGCCTTCGATTTTGCCTGCTTTTATGGTATGGAGCGCGCATTTGACGGAGGTAACCTCACCGAACTAAGCAATACCGATATGCTGTGGAAGCAAGATGCTTCTAAGGCTGTAACTTTTGTAGCTAACCATGATACAGAAAAAGAAACCAATCAGGGTAATCGCATCAATAATGGAGTTAAGCGTTTTGCCTATGCTTACATTATGACTCACGAAGGCTATCCGACTATTTTCTACAACGATTATGAGAAAGATCTGAATAAAGATGAACTAAAAAATCTCATTCTTATTCATAACAGTATTGCCGAAGGCAGCACAGATATATTATTTAGTGATGCAAACGAGTATATTGCCAGAAGAAATGGTAATCCGGGCCTTATCCTATATATCAATTTTAGTGGTTCTGCCGGAAACAGGAATGTTCAAACCAACTGGAATAATAAAGCCTTGTTTGACTATTCCAATGGACAGCAAGGAGTGCTTATCACCAAAGGAACCGGGGAGGTTACTTTAAAGGCACCGGCATCAGGCTACTCCATCTGGTCTTTGCAGGACTTTTAGAATGAGATACCTTATTCTCTTTTTTGTAGCCGTTCTTCTTTCTTCTTGTGGAGGAACAAAGCAAGCTACAATATCTGCAACCATTACCGACCTTTCAAAGGTTCCTGAATGGAGCCGCGATGTGATCTGGTATCAAATATTTGTTGAACGTTTTTATAACGGTGACAGATCAAATGATCCAACTCCGGAGAGCATACAAAAAACATGGCCCTATTTTGTACCCGAAGGCTGGCAAATAAAACCATGGACTGGCGACTGGCATGCTAACTCGGAGTGGGAAAATAAATCAGGCCTCGACTTTAATGGCAATACACAACTACGAAGGTATGGCGGTGATATACAAGGCATCATTGATAAACTGGACTATCTGAAAGATCTGGGTGTTACTGCACTTTACCTTAACCCTGTAAACGATGCACCTTCGCTCCATAAATTCGATGCACGGAATTATAGACACATAGATGTGAATTTCGGCCCCGATCCTGATGGTGATAGAAAGATCATTGAATCAGAAATTCCGGATGACCCCGCAACCTGGCAATGGACGAGTGCCGATAAACTATTTCTAAAACTGATAGAAGAAGTACACAAGCGCGACATGCGCATCATTGTGGACTATTCATGGAACCATACCGGACAGGCGTTTTGGGCGTTTGACGACCTTCGAAAAAAACAAGAGAAATCGGCGTATAAGCATTGGTATAATGTACTTTCTTTTGATGATCCGCTTACCAAGGATACCAGCGAATTCGATTTTGAGGGTTGGCTGAATATTAAAAATCTGCCAGAGCTTAAAAAGTTAAACGTAAAAGACAGAAAGCACGGTCATCCTTATTCCGGTCAATTACAGCCCGATGTGCAACAGCATGTTTTTAACGTTACAAGAAGGTGGCTGGCCCCCAATGGCGATGTTACTAAAGGCTTAGATGGCTTCAGATTAGACGTAGCTGACCAACTACCTATGGAGTTTTGGAAAGAATATCGCGCTTTTGTTAAATCCATTAATCCTGAGGCCTATTTGGTTGGAGAAATTTGGTGGGAAGAATGGCCCGACAAGCTTATGGATCCAAGGCCATACATAGGTGAAGGCGCCTTTGATGCTGTAATGTTTTACCAGGTGTTTAAACCGGCCCGGGGCTTTTTCGGCGTGAACGAAGATCAGCTAACCGCTAATCAATTTGTAGCCGCCCTTAAAAAAGAATGGGCTGGCATGGACAGACCGGTAATCCAAAATATGATGGGACTGAACGCATCTCATGATACGCCGAGATTGCTCACTTCTTTTCAAAACTCCAATAAGTATAAACACAATGCCCACCCGGGTGGTGCAAACAACTACGATGCCGGTAAACCGGATGCAGAATCGATAAAAAGAACAAAGTTGTATTTGATGCATCAGTTTACAAGTTTGAGTTCACCACATGTATGGAACGGTGATGAAATGGGCATGTGGGGTGCCGATGATCCTGACCCTCGTAAACCTCTGTGGTGGCCTGAATTTGAATTTGAGCCGGAAAGTGCCCACCCGAAAAGCGGAACAAATGAAAAGTTTGAAGTTGGCTTTAATAAAGAGCTCCATGCCTTTTACAAAAAATTAATTAACCTGCGTAGAAACAATGAAGTTTTGACCAAAGGAGAAATTACATTTAACGTAGTTTCTGACAAAGCACTTTCCTATACACGTTCACATGACAAAGACAAAATATGGGTTGCATTCAACGTTGGCAACACTCCGGTGAAATTGGATATCCCCAAAAATACTGCGTGCTCAGATCTTCTAACCGGTGAAATTTTAACAGGAAAATCGGTGTTGGAATTGCTTCCGCTTGAAGGAAGAATCCTGCGTTGTAAATGAACAGATTTTTCCGGACAAAAAACTAAACACCCGATTTGTGTTAAGAAATTGTTAAGCCCTCTATATTTGTCAACCCACTTAAATGAAGACACTATATATTATCAGGCATGCTAAGTCAAGTTGGAGTGATCCGTCATTGAACGATTTTGACCGGCCTCTCAACCAACGCGGTAAAAGAGATGCACCCTTTATGGCAAAATTACTGGGTGAACAAGGCCTTACACCTGACATTATTATATCCAGTCCGGCTAATCGTGCCATTACCACAGCACGCGAAATGGCAAAGGGTACCGGTTATCCGGTTGAAAACATAGTGGAGAATCCAAAGCTATATCATGCCTCCGCAAACAATATTTTGGAAGTTGTGCAAGATATAGATGATGCGCACAATATAGCTTTTGTGGTAGGTCATAATCCGGGAATGACCTACCTGGCCAATGATCTAACTGATATTTACATCGATAATATTCCCACCACAGGCATTTGTGCCGTAAAATTTGAAGTAAATTCATGGGCCAATGCCGAGCCTGTAAGCGCAAGCCTTATTTCTTTCGATTATCCCAAGAACCACAGTCGAAAAAAGAGATCCTAGGTTTCATAATTTGAATTTCAAATCGAAAACCGTGGTATGAGATCCTTCGCTTCACTACTTTATTCTCAGTGATGAGGGTTTTTCTTGTATTCTCATTTTGATTCTCGTCACCCTGAGCCCCGCCTGCTTCGCTTAGTCGGACAGGCCTGCCGAAGGGTTGATTTTCATTTTTTTTGAAGTTAGCACTTCGTCAAGCTTAGTGTGACATTATTGATATTGTAATTGATATTGATTTAAGCATAGAGTTGCACAGAGTTTATTTCCCGCAGATTTCGCTGATTAACGCTGATATTTGAAGTTTTGATTTTGATTTTCATTCTCATTTTTATTGAAGTTAGTACTTCGTCAGGCTCAGTGTGACAGTATTGAAGTTGTATGATTTCCCGTACTATAATTGGTTTAGACCAGTTATAAATCATAACTTTGCATGCTTTTTAGAGAAATGTCAGCTGCAACTCACGCGGAGTACGAAGTGCCTTTTTCCGGCCTGAAGAATGGAAACTATCAATTTGAGTATAAAGTTGACGAAGCGTTCTTTGTAGAAAAACCTTATTCTCCCCTAAGATCGGGCAATATTGATCTGTTGCTTGATATGGAAAAACACGAAAGTTTTTTTGTGCTGAATTTCAACTATAAGGGCGTTTTAGGTAGTAATTGCGATCGTTGTTTGCGTGAAATAGATCTTCCTGTGGTTGGCAGTGCTACACTTTTGGTAAAGTATAAAGGTGATAATGTAGCCGATGAACTGAGCGATGAAGTGATGCTCATAGATAAAAATGATGTTGCAATTGATTTTTCGCAGTATTTGTATGAGAATTTGATAGTAAATATACCCTTATACAAATCTTGTGAAGATGATGCCTCGGGCGAAAAAGAGTGTTCCGAGGACATTTTAAAATATTTAGAAGAAGATAATTCAACCACAGGGTTAGATCCTCGTTGGGAGAAATTAAAAGAATTAAAAAAACATAAAGATGGCACATCCTAAGAGTAAAATATCTAAGCAGCGTAAGCGTAAGCGGCGCACCCATTATAAGATGGATGCTCCAAATGTTGTAAAGTGTGCAACTACCGGCGAACCGCATTTACGCCACCACACCTACGAGGTGGATGGCAATATTTACTATAGAGGCAAGCTTTTTATTTCTGCTGAAGAAGAAGTTTGATCATATAGTAACAGAATTCAAAGCTTTCAGATCATAGATCCGAAGGCTTTTTTATTTAAGGGAACCTATGCATATTAGCAGCCCAAAATAAAATGCCGGAAATCAAAGCAGCAATAACTGGTGTCGCAGGATATCTTCCTGATGATGTTCTTACAAATCAACACCTTGAACAAATGGTTGATACTACCGATGAGTGGATTAGAACACGAACCGGTATTGAAACCAGGCATATTCTTAAGGGTGAAAACAAAGGCCCTTCCGATATGGCTGTTCCGGTAATTCAGCAACTGCTTGAAAAAACGAATACAGCAGCTGATGATGTGGAGTTACTAATTGTGGCAACGGCAACCCCCGATTATCTGTTTCCGGCTACGGCTTGCCTGGCAGCCAAAAAAGCCGGACTGAACAGGGCTTTTGGCTTTGATCTGTTAGCTGCATGCAGTAGTTTTTTGTATGCGGTAACTACGGCATCTAAGTTTATTGAATCCGGTGCTTATAAAAAGATCATCGTTATAGGAGCCGATAAAATGTCATCGATCATAGACTATACCGACAGATCTACCTGCATCATTTTTGGCGATGGTGCCGGAGGCATTATGTTAGAACCTACAACCGGTGAAAATTGCATAATTGATGAGGTACATCAGGTTGATGGAGTAGGACTTCAGTATTTACTTATGCCGGCTGGTGGTTCGGTTAATCCGGCAACACCTGAAACTATAGCTAATAGAATGCACTTTGTTAAGCAGGAAGGCAGAGCAGTTTTTAAATATGCCGTAACTAATATGACAGAAGCTGTTTTGGAAGTTATGAAACGAAACAACCTTACCGGCGATGATGTGCAATGGCTGGTACCACATCAGGCCAACAAAAGAATTATTGATTATACAGCCGAAAAGGCAGCATTGGATCCTTCAAAAGTAATGATGAACATTGAAAAGTACGGGAATACCACCTCGGCCACCATACCTTTGTGCTTAATGGATTATGAGGGGAAACTTAAAAAAGGTGATAATGTTATACTAACAGCCTTTGGCGGAGGATTTACCTGGGGTGCCATTTACTTAAAATGGGCTTATAACTCCTTGTAATTTCCTATTTTCACAAACTTGAACTAAGAACTAAATGGCAGATACTTCCGATATTAGAAAAGGCTTGGTAATAGAATATAATAACGATCTGTACTCAATAATTGAGTTTCAGCATGTAAAACCCGGTAAGGGTGGTGCTTTTGTTCGTACTAAACTCAAAAGCCTTACCAATGGTAAGGTGTTGGATAACACGTTTAACAGCGGAGCTAAGATTACTACGGCCCGTGTAGAGCGAAGAAAGTACCAGTACCTGTATAAAGATGGAGAAGATTATGTGTTTATGGATATGGACACTTATGAACAATTCCATTTTGCTGAAAGTCTCATTAACAGTCCGCAATTTTTAATAGATGGCTTAGAGGTGGAAGTATTGATGCACTCAGAGACTGAAAAACCAATTAGCTGCCAATTACCAAATCAGTTAGTTATGGAGGTTACCTACACCGAGCCGGGAGTTAAAGGCGATACTGCCACCAATTCTTTGAAACCGGCCAAGGTTGAAAGTGGAGCCGAAATAATGGTTCCTCTTTTCATTAATACAGGAGATAGAATTAAAATTGACACGGAGAAGGCTTCATACATGGAGCGATCAAATAAATAGGGAAAAAAGAGAAACAAACACTATGGACTATAAGCAGATCCAGGATCTTATTAAGTTGGTAAAGAAGAATCAGATTGCTGAACTAAAGATTGAACAAGATGACTTTAGAATAGTAATTAAAAGCCAGGGAAGCGAAACAAAAGCGGAAAGTTCTTCTGCCGGAGCACAGATCATTTCGGTGCCGGCCCCCGCAATTCAACCCGCAGCTACTGCCCACGTAGGTGCAACACAAACACCACCTCCTTCACAATCCGGGGAAGGTATGGTGCCGAAAATGGAGGAACCTGCCATTGCCGAAAATCAGGAAGAGATCAAATCACCAATGATAGGTACATTTTACCGGGCTGCCGGTCCTGATAAAGATCCTTTTGTGTCGGTAGGAAGTGAGGTAACAGCCGGTGATACCATCTGTATTATTGAGGCAATGAAGCTGTTTAATGAGATTGAAGCAGAGGTATCAGGTAAAATTGTGAGTATATTGGTAGAAGATGCTTCTCCGGTCGAATATGATCAACCTCTATTCCTAATTGAACCTAAGTAAGTCGCCTAATGTTCAAAAAAATATTAATTGCGAACAGAGGTGAAATAGCCCTCCGCATTATTAGAACTTGCCGCGAAATGGGCATAGCCTCTGTAGCTGTTTATTCTACTGCCGATGAAGATAGCCTGCATGTACGCTTTGCCGATGAAGCTGTGTGTATAGGCCCGGCAAAAAGCACGGAAAGCTATTTAAAAATCCCTAATATTATGGCAGCTGCCGAAATTACCAATTCAGATGCCATTCATCCGGGTTACGGCTTTTTGGCGGAGAATGCCAACTTTGCAGAAGTATGCGCAGAATACGGTATTAAATTTATTGGCCCAACTCCGGAGCAAATTCGGAAAATGGGCGATAAGATCACGGCCAAAGAAACCATGAAAAAGGCCGGAGTACCCGTAATTCCGGGTTCTGATGGGCTTATCACCGATTTAGCAGAAGCAAAAAAGATGGCCAAAAAAATTGGCTACCCCGTAATATTAAAGGCTACGGCAGGCGGCGGTGGCAAAGGCATGCGAATGGTTGAGAAAGAATCTGAGTTTGAAAAAGCTTATGAAACTGCATCAATGGAAGCTGGAGCAGCTTTTGGAAATGCCGGTATGTACCTCGAAAAATTCATCGAAGAACCACGCCATATTGAAATTCAAATAGCCGGCGACCAGTACGGAAATGCCTGCCACTTATCGGAACGTGACTGTAGTATTCAACGACGGCACCAAAAATTGGTCGAAGAATGCCCATCTCCTTTTGTCGATAGCCGGTTGCGTAAACGAATGGGTACGGCTGCCGTAAAAGCGGCGAAAGCTATTAACTATGAAAGTGTGGGTACGGTTGAATTTCTGGTTGATAAAAACAAGAAGTTCTACTTTATGGAAATGAATACCAGAATTCAGGTAGAACATACGGTTACTGAAGAATCCATGAACTTCGACCTTATAAAAGAACAAATTGAGTTAGCAGCCGGTGAAAAAATAACAGGAAAAGAATACTTCCCTCAATTTCATTCTATTGAATGCCGGATCAACGCTGAGGATCCAAACCACAATTTTGCTCCTTCACCGGGCAAACTGGAAACGTTTTACACACCCAAAGGACATGGAGTAAGGGTTGAAACACATTGTTATAGCGGCTACACGGTTTCACCTCACTACGATTCAATGATAGCTAAGGTAATTACCTATAGTGACAGCCGGGAAAGAGCTATTGCTATTATGAAAAGGGCTTTAGAAGAATTTATAGTTGTTGGCATTAAAACCACTATTCCATTCCACTTGCAACTGTTAGATCACCCCGACTTTAAAAGCGGAAACTTCGATACAAAGTTTATGGAAACTTTTGAATTCGACCCTAATCTTTAGTTTTTCGCATTCCAAAGGGTGGAGTTGTCACCGCCTGATCAAACGCCGGAAACAACTCAGGCTAAAACTGAGGTTTGAAAGGAATAATTTTTAAACCCAAACTATGCAGTAGAACTTTGTGATGAGTGCTGAAAGTGCAATAAAATCAGGCATTTTGGAAGATTTAGCATAGCACCGCTATGGCGAAGCTGAAAAATGCTGTGAAACGCTGATTTTGAAGCAATTTCAGCACGGAATAGATTTTCTATTGCATAATTTGGGTTAAAGTGAATCTTTTAAGTAGAAATGTTATCAGGTGCATAAGATTTACCCTGCAATTCTTCTTACGGCCTTAACAAAAAGCACTTTAAAGAGTATGTATAATAAAATGAAAAAGGTTAGAAATATTTTGTCGTTTCCTGTAAACAACTTTAGGCCTGCAATGAAAAAGATAATTGAAGCCAGCATATAAATACCTATGCTTGCTAAGGACATAGATGTAAGTGCTCTATCATTTTCTTTCAATCGCCAATGAGCATACAATAAGCCTGTATTTAGCATTAAAAACAGTAAAGGAAGCACTATCAACAGCTCATGATCAGACTTTTGCCAAAAACCTAACACCATGGCAATGAACACGGCAATGACAGCACCTGTTATAGTCGATCGGTAAATAAGCCAGATAGTTGTGCGGAAAAGAGCAGAAAGGAATTAAAGACTGCTGTTAAAGCAGTTTGTTGGTAACTGGTTCCTTCCTCTCTTCCAACGGTTTCTTACTCTCAAACGGACTAGAATCAATTTTTAATTCTTCCTTTTTAACGTTACCACTGCTTTTTACGGCCGGCTTTTTCTCTTCCAGTCCCATCATTGAACAAGAACCATGTAGCTTAGCTCCCGGATCAATTTGAATTTGGCTGGTAGTGATTTCACCAACAACCACAGCGGTTGACTTCAGAACTACAAGTCCTTTTGAATTGATCTTACCTTCTACTTTGCCACTTACTTCGGCATCTTTGCAATTGATATCGCCATTCAAATTTCCGGAAGAACTAACGATAGCCTTATTCTTAGCTATTAGACTTCCGTTAATGTTTCCTTCCACTTTAACATCACTATCTGACCGAACTTCTCCGTCAATAGTCATGTCTTTTCCAATTACGCTTAAAGAGTTAAATGTATCTGTCACAATTTTAGTTTTTGGGACAACCGGCTCACTAAGTTCAACCACTTTTTCCTCTACAGGCTCTGAACGCTTTTCTTCCGGTTTATTTTTATTAAAAAACATATTTAGTATCAGCTTCTACCAAAGTTAAAATAATCATTTGGGTTTTGGGCTATTCCATCGTGCCAAATTTCAAAATGTAAATGATGGCCTGTACTCTCGCTCCCCGTTTCTCCAATTATAGCTATGGCTTCACCTGTTCTTACATTATCGCCTTGTTTTTTCAATAAACGTTCGTTATGCTTATAAATGCTAACATAATTCCCTGCATGGGCAATAGCAATCACATAACCGTGTTCATCCGAAAAATGCGCTATAATTACATTTCCGCTGTACATAGATTTTACCGCGGTATTTTTTGGAGCGGTAATATCCACCCCAAAATGTTTTTCGTCTCTCTCAAAGTTACTGGAAACCACACCGTTTAATGGTAGCAGAAAACCTGAAGCCAAGCCCTGGCCTTCACTCGCTTCAATGGCAAATTTGTCCTTATCCGCCACATTTTGTCGTAACGCAAGTTCTTCATCAGACGGCCCCTCCAGTATTATATTATCATATTTTTCAGGGTTTATTGCCGGACTAAGATCAAGGCTGTCAATAGATCTGTCACCTTTTAATACATCTTGCAAGCGATAGAAGTAAGCCTGATATAAATCTACTTCATTTTCAAGTGAATCTGTTTTGGCTAACATTTTTACCATTTCCTTTTTACCGTTATTTCCACTATTTTGAATCAGTTGATTAAACGGAGTAAAGCGAAAGAGCAGGTAACCGAACCCAAGTAACAGAAATAATGAGAGAATAGCAAGGCCTAGCAGATCTCTTACCGCCAGTACAACACGCCCGCCGTCTCTGTATCTTTTTATGCTTCTAATACTCAGAACATAACGCTTATTTAACCAGCTTACCTTATTTGTTTGCTTAACGGACATACATCACTATTAATAAAAAAACCCTGCGAATTAGCGAGCAGCCAAATTATTACAATATTTTTGCTCATTCTTGGTTATTATTTTGGATTTTATATGCCGGTGAAAAAAATAGTTAGTATTGGTTTTACAGTTTTTTTGCTATCTGCCTGTAGTTCAGTAGATAAGGCACGGTACCCCGATCAACCACCGGGAGCTTTAGGCCGTTGGTATCAAAATACTGTAACGCGTTTTAACGGTTATTATAATGCCGATTTAGCCTTTGATAAAAGTATGGCAGGGGGTAAACAGGGATTTCGAGAAGATTTTTATCAGATTTTACCGCTAAGCGTGGCTGATGCTGTGGCTTCAGATGGTTCAATGAGCGGTGAAATGGACGGTATTATTACCAAAACTGCCAATACCATTGACAGGCACCCGTTTACAAAGTGGATAGATGATAATTATCTTCTTAACGGAATCGCTCATTACATACAAGGAGACCTGCCAATGGCTGAAGAAATTTTCATTTACACAAGCTCTGAATTCAAAGATGGTGTAAATTTTGACCGAATTGGAGAAGGACGCAGATACAGGCCATTAAGCCCGGCTAAGCTTAGAAAACAGCAGTTTAAAGAAAAGCAAAAGGCTAAGAGAGAAGAAGCCGCAAAACAAATCCAATCGCAACAAGACAGGAAAAAAGCAGCCCGTGAGAAGGCAAGAGAAAGGAAGAAAAACAGCTATGAGAAAACAAAAAAGCTATCTAAAAAAGAACAGTTCAAGCTCAAACAACAATCTGAAGCAAAGGGAGAGGACAAAACAGTTGAGGAATTGATTAAAGATTATCAGAAATCGGTAGAAGATCAAAAGCTCAAAAACAAGGATGAAAAAACGCGTAAGGAGGCCAAAGAAAAGATAAGAAAGTCAAAAACTTTTGTTAATAAAAACAGAAGAAGCGATGGCTTTTTCAGCTTTCTGCGCCATAAACTTGCCGGTAAGGATGCCATATTATGGTTAGCAAAAACTTACATAGCACAAGATGAATTTGTGGCGGCTCAGGCCGTGCTTACCACTATTAATGAAGATGAAAACTTTCCGGCCCGTTTAGATCAGGCTTTCTACCTCACCAATGCGCAAATGCATTACAGGTTGGATAATAACCCTAAAGTTATTGAATACATTGAGCTGGCCATCGGTTCAACTAAAAAACGCAAAGAGAAAGCCCGTTTGTTCTTTGTGCTTGGTCAGTTGTATCAGGAAATGGGCAAAGCCGAAGAATCAATTGCAGCCTTTGAAAGAGTTAAGAAATTCAGGCCTACTTATAATATGGAATATCATGCCCGTAGAAATGTTATTAGGCAGAAAATAGAAACAGGTGAGTATAGTTATTCCGATTTGACCAAAGAATTGAGAAGAATGGTTCGTGACGAGAAGAATGAAGAGTTTTTGGATGAGATATACTATGATTTAGGAAACGCTTACGCAGCACAGAACAAAGGGGAAGATGCATTAGAGGCCTTTGAGCTTTCCATTGAAAACAACAAGGGTAATGATAAGCTCGCTACTGAAACCTATATAGCTTTAGGCGATTATGCATACAGTGCCGGAAACTATTCCAAAGCAGGCCCGAGCTTTACATCGGCCAACGCAAAAATTGCTCCCGACCACGAACGCTTAAGAGAAGTTAAGCTTAAAGCTGAAGCACTTGGGATAATAAACAGCGGGCTGGAAACCATTCACAAACAAGATAGTTTATTAGCCCTGGGTGCCTTGCCACAAGAAGAAATTGAAGCTTTGGTGAAGAAAAAAGTAAATAATGAACTAAAGGCGAAAAGAAGGGCTCAGTTGGAAAAAGCCGGAAATATGGGCAGATCGGGGTTTTCAGGAGTTCAACAACCGGGCACTCAGCGTAGTTCAAACAAAAAAGATAAAAAAAACGGCCAGGGTGAATGGTACTTCTACGATGTCAATCAGAGTGTTACAGGCTTTAGTTCGTTTAAACAAAGGTGGGGAGACAGGCCGTTGAGTGATCATTGGCGAAGGTCAGATGTTATAAAAAGAAGAGTGGCTAGAAACCAGGGAGCAAAAAATAATACCGGAACAGACAAAAATGATGATGGCGATCTCTTCAGTAAGTACCTTAATGAGATTCCTATTAGCGAAAGCGACAGGGTAGCGGCACATCAGGAAATTGAAAACAACTATCTGGAGGTAGGTAAAGCCTTTGTTGATCTGTTGGCTGATTATCCTGAAGGAATAAAATATCTAGACATTCTGTTGAAAAAATATCCTGAAGGAACAACAAGAGAACAAGCTCTTTATTATGCTATAAAAGCTTATCAGTTAGATGGACGTGGAGAAGAAGCTTCGGCCTACGTAAATGAGTTTACTAAACTATCCGCTAAAACTGATTTTGCTAAGCGTGTACAGAAATATTCCGGCCTTTCGGCTTCATCGGGTAATTCGGTTCAAACGCTATACGAGCGAACATTTGATGCCTTTGAAGCTGAACATTGGTCTGAAGTAGTAAAAAATGTTAAAGAGGCCGAAAGTTTTGTGGACAATCCGTTTAAAGACAGATTTGCCTATTTAAATGCCATTGCCGTGGGGAAAATGGGTGAGGATAGCATCTTAAAGGAGAATCTGCAAAAATTTATAAACGAATATCCCGGTAGTCCGTTAGTGTCAGGAGCACGAGCGATTATTGCCGGAATAAAATGATAAAAGTCTAACCCCCATGAAATGGATTAAAGCCCTTTGGGCTCTTTTTGCTCTTGGAATTCTTGCACTTGTTTTACTCTTTGCCGGTGCATCTATGGGTTTATTTGGCCCTCTGCCTTCTTTCGAAGAACTGGAAAATCCGGATATAGCCGTTGCCTCTGAAGTAATATCTGCCGATGGCGTTGTGTTGGGAAAGATTTACCGTCAGAACAGGGTTAACGCAGAGTATGAAGAGCTTCCTAAACATTTGGTTGATGCTTTAATTTCTACTGAAGATGCAAGATTTCGTAAGCACTCCGGTGTCGATTTAAAGAGTACACTAAGAGCCATAGTTTTCCTTGGTAAACGAGGTGGAGGAAGTACGCTTACGCAACAGCTCGCTAAAATGTTGGTACACGATAGGCAGAGCAGCCTTCCCAAGCGAGTTATTCAAAAAGTTAAGGAGTACATAGTTGCCATTCGTTTGGAAAAACGATATACCAAAAACGAAATTTTGGCTATGTACCTAAACCAGTTAGATTTTGTGAATAATGCTATTGGTGTTAAGTCTGCTGCCCGAATTTATTTCAATAAAACACTGGATGAATTATCCATTGAAGAGGCAGCGACTTTGGTGGGTATGGCCAAAAATCCTTCTTTATATAACCCTAACCGAAATGAAGAAAGAAAGGAACTTACGAGAGGAAGAAGAAACGTGGTTATAAGGCAAATGGTTAAATACGGCAAATTGGACCGCCGGGAAAAAGATTCACTGCAAGCTCTGGCTCTCAATTTAGACTTTAAACGCGATGACCATAACACAGGCCTGGCACCCTATCTGCGATCGGTTATTCAAAATGATTTCCTTAAGGAATGGATAGAAAAAAACCCAAGAATTAAGGGCGAAAAGTATGATATGTACCGCGATGGATTGAAAATCTATACTACCATTGATTCGCGCATGCAGGCATTGGCGGAAGATGCTTTGGAAGGCCATTTGGTTGATCTGCAAAAAGACTTTGACAGACAAAACAAAGCAAGAGATCCCTGGAAAGGTAAAAAGGAAAAAGCGGCACTGGAAATAGCCATTGTAAACTCTGAAAGGTACCAAAGCTTAAAACGCGCCAATAAGAGTTGGAGTAAGGATAAGATTAAAGAGGAGATGGGCAAGAAAGAAAATATGCTTGTTTACCATCCTACCAAAGGTGAGGTAGATACCTTAATGAGTCCAATGGATTCGATCAAATATCATAGAACCATGATGCAAAGTGCTTTTGTAGTGGTGGATCCGGGTACCGGTCACATAAAATCGTGGGTAGGGGGAAGAGATTTTAAATATTTTAAACTGGACCATGCAACCACAAAGAGGCAAGTAGGTTCAACATTTAAGCCATTTTTATATACCGTGGCCATTAACAATGGATGGTCACCGTGCTTCCAGGTGCCTAATTTGCCGGTAAGTATTCAAACTAAAACAGGGAAAGTATGGACTCCGAAAAATGCGGGGCAACACGCCTATACCGGCGAACCTGTAACCCTAAAATATGGTTTGCAGCGCTCCTGGAATAATATATCGGCTTACCTGATCAACGAAATTGGCCCACGGCCGGTAATGCAATTTACTGAAAGACTTGGATTAGAAGATGTACCTGAGGTATATTCTATTGCACTCGGAACTACGGAGCAATCGGTATTGGATATGGCACACGCTTACACAGCCTATGCCAACAGGGGTATTTCCACCGAACCCATTTTTGTTACTCGTATAGAGGACAAAAACGGCAATGTGTTGGCGCAGTTTGTGCCTGAATCGGTAGAGGCCATGCGACCTGAACTGGCTTATACCATGCTCCAAATGATGCGCAATGTGGTAACGGGCGGAACCGGAATAAGGTTGAATTCGCGTTATGGTTTAAGCGATGTGTTCATCGCCGGTAAAACGGGTACAACAGACGATCATTCTGACGGATGGTTCGTTGGCCTGACTCCCGAGCTGATTGGCGTAGTTTGGACAGGGTGTGACGACCCTGTTTTACGATTTAGAAGACTAAGCCTGGGAGGAGGTAACAATATGGCATTACCCGTTTTCGGAAGATTCTTTAGGGAACTGTATAAAAAACAGAAGGAATTGGGCGTTTCGCGTTATGCTAATTTTGTTCAACCCGACTTTTTAACCGTTTCAATGGATTGCGACAATTATTATAGTCCGGGTATTGACTTTCCTACCCAACCTGGAGTGGAGAGTGGTACAACGGTTCCTCCTGTTTCAGACGGTGGCACGGTTGAACCGGTTGAAGATGAAGAAGATTTCCAATAATACCGAACTAGAGATATTCGCAAGAAAGCTACTAGATAGTACTTCCGAATCTCAAATCATTTCACCTTAGCCTCCATATCATACTTTAAATTCTCAGTATGTGCAATTACGGCTTTAATGGTTCCTACACGAATAGGAGATTCGATCAATACAGGTAGTTTATTATCATCTGCCGTAACATAAACGATCATTTTGTTATTCTCTTTGAAAATATCTCCGGCAATTAACAATGGGCTGAATTTGTGACATTTGAATTTACCTTTTTTCTTAACCTTAACGGTTTCAGTTCCAAGATACTTTACATACAGGTCGTACTCTTTTTCCTCAAAAAATATGTTAATCGGTACCTTATCACCTTTCTTTAAACCTGTTATATCAATGTTGCGTAAATAGTACAAAATGGATACTATATCGTGCATGCAATTCTCATTAAACGAAAAATCCATCTGCCGGGCCTTTTCTTTAGTACGTCCTTTTTTCGATGTAATTGTACCTGCATCCTGATCAAATCTAATTTCTTCATAAGTGGTATAACCACCCTGATTTGTTTTTCTCAGAAATTTATGAGGTTTAAGGGTTTCGCGGTCAACATAACTCTGGTAAGTATCCCGGACTTTGTAAAACGGATCGTACGATTTGTGGGTTCTGCCGGTGGCTTTAAATAAATAGCTCGGCTTACCCGCGTAGGTAGTTTCCTTGGCCGCAAAATGTACGTAGCCTGCTTTAACCCAAACAAAATTCCAGTTGTAGTAAACCTGAAAAGTTAATTGTTCGTTTGGGTTGAATGCAGAATTTGTTACGCTACACGCTTTAACTTCACCTTCATCTTTTACAGATGGTGCTGTCGTTTCAGGACCTACAAACGAAGTAAATCCGAACAATGCCAGAAATAATATGGTGTACTTAAACTTCATAACTAAATTTTTGTTTTTGTTAGCAGATAAGAACCTATTAAAGCCGGTATGGCCAGGTTTATTATCCACAGTAGGTAAGATGCAACCAGTATGCCAATTTCGTTTTGGGTAATAGCACCAAAAAAGGTAATAGCTATTAACCCACGGGTGGCAAGCTCTACAGTAGCCGGCAAAGGGAGGGCTGATTTTACAAAGAAAATACAACTAACACATACCACAGCCCAAAAAAACGGTACATCAATACCAAAAAGCATTATTAAAAGAACGAATTGCCCTACAAAGACTAAATATTTGAGTACCGATAAACTCAGTACACCAAATAACGTTTCATTGTCGTAAACCTTTAAAACGTCAAAATAGTTAGAGTATTTTCTAATGAAACGCATATTGTTAAGACGCCTAAACACCCATTCAAGGTTGAAATAACACAATATCATGAGTAGAGATATAACTATGGCTACTGGTACCAAAACTTTTGCATTTTGGCCTTCCAACTCAAATTTTTTAATGAACAGGTAAAAAGCCCCTAAACCTATTAACAGGTTAATTATACCCTGGCCAATATTACCCACAAAGGTTGAAACCAGCGCACTCATTTTATTATCCTTTAGTGTTACTGCCCTTCCTCCATATTCTCCTACTCTTTTTGGGGTAAGAATACTTAGAGCAATTCCGTTGAAAATTGCCGTAAGACTGGTTCTGAAATCAATTGGAGAAAGAGGTTTAACCAGGCTCTTCCATTTTAAAGCCTCCAACGACAGATTTACAGGCATAAGTAAGAGTACCGCTACAAACAGCCAAAGATTATTTTTGTTTAGGTTTGTCCGGAATTCATTCATCATCATAGCAAAATCGTTTTTAACAAAAAGTTGATAGTAAAGGACAGCCAAAACCAAAGGAATGGCCAGCCATTTAAAAGTGTTGAAAACAAATTGCCTGTTAATGCGCATTTACATCGAAATTCATTGCTAAGTTATTAAGTAATAATTGTGCCAAATACAGAAGCCATAACTATTCTCGGAATAGACCCGGGCACTACTGCCATGGGGTATGGTATTATTAGAGTAGGTGCAAAGCCCAAAATGTTACAAATGGGCGTGCTTAAATTGCGGAAATATGATTCGCACTACAAAAGGTTAGGTCAGATTTTTGAGCAAATTAGGCGAATAATTAAAAACTACAATCCCGCTGTTTGTGCTATTGAAGCCCCGTTTTACGGTAAAAACGTGCAGAGTATGTTGAAATTGGGCCGTGCTCAGGGAACTTGTATTGCGGCGGCTTACAGTGCCGGTTTAGAGGTGATTGAATATTCACCAAAAAAAATAAAAATGGCCGTGGCCGGTAACGGCAATGCCAGTAAAGAACAGGTTGCAGGCATGTTACAGCATATACTAAAAGTTGAAATCGACAAAAAAAGCCTTGATGCTACCGATGGTTTGGCTGCCGCCGTTTGCCATTATTTTCAGTTGAATAACAAGGTCAGTTCCGGAACATCGTATTCCGGTTGGGAGGCTTTTGCAAAGCAAAATCCTGACAGGATCAAAAAATAGGGGAACCTTTATAAGTTCAATATCAATGGCAATATCAATGGCAATTGCAATGGAATGGAATGGAATGGAGAAATGATAAGCCGGAAAAGTTGTAACACATGGCTTTATTGCTAAAAGTACAGAGCAACATTGTGATTACAATGGGCTATTAGTTTAACCATGAGATAGGCAATAACAGATTAAAACTTCAGAGTGCAAGTTTTTTCTTTTCAAGACTTCTAAACTATTATCACAAAAACTTAAACTAATGAAATGTACAATGCAAAAATTAATGATGATGGCCGGGCTTCTGTTTGTAATAACGGCGGGAAACGCCCAGGAATTTGAAAAGGGTGAAAGAATGCACAAACCACGGAATGGCAAGGCAAAGACGGCCCATTTGTTGGAAAACTTACCTGATGCAACTGATAGTCAGAAAGCACAAATACAAGCACTTTTTGACAAGGGTAAGGCTGATATGAAAGCGAAACATGAAAGCCTGAAACAGATTAAAGATCAAATGACAGCCATTAAGCGGGATAATGATCCTTCAGTTGCTGAAATGAATCGTTTAATTGACCAAGCCTGGGGTATAAAAGCAGAAATAGCCAAAGACAAGTACAAAAAACATGTTGAACTGATGTCGCTTTTAACCGATGAGCAAAATGCATGGATGAAGGAAAGACATGAGATGAAGCGAAAAAGAGGTAAGGCTAAGCGTATGCATTACAAGAAAAAACGGCTTAAGGATGGAGGCGAAAACAAGAACTAAAAAGCTTACCTTAAGCCGTATTGGAAGAGAAAGACTTCATAGCAAGGCTTGTACAAAAAGATAAACAGGCGTTTGAATACCTTGTCCGAATCTATCAGGACAAGGTGTTTAATTTATGCCTTAACTTTTTAAAGGATGGCGGTGAGGCAGAAGACATTGGCCAGGAAGTATTTATTGAGGTATATCGGTCAATCCATAAGTTTAGGGGCCATTCTAAGCTTAGCACCTGGATATACAAACTGGCTACTTCGAAAAGCCTGGAGTATTTACGCTATAAATCACGAGAAAAACGAAGTGCTTTTTTCAATACAGTTAGTTCAGAAGAATCAAAGGAATTTATAGAACGGCATGCCGTTAATCTTAATCATCCGGGTATAAAACTGGAAAATAAGGAGAGATTAGAGCTTCTGTTTGCAGCTATAGATCAACTATCTGAAAATCAGAAAACTGCATTTGTTCTACACAACATTGAAGGTTTTAGTTACAAAGAAATTGCAGAAATTATGGAGAAAAGCCTTTCGGCGGTGGAATCCTATATTTTTAGGGCAAAGAAGAATTTGAGAGTTTTATTGCAGAATTATTATAAAAATGAGTGACTTGCAAGTTTTTTACCTGTAAAGCATCTAATATTAAGCGTATGGAAGACAATTACACAAATAAAAAAGTGGAAGAGATCATTAACTCTGCTGAAAATATTGAGCGAGTTAAGGCCCCTGACTTTTTCTTGAAAAAAGTTATGGCTGGCATTGAGAGAGGTGGTGCTGATGCTACGCAACCACCTTCTGTTAGGCTATGGCTTCGTTTTGCTGCAGTCCTCGCTCTTTTGGTAGTCAATAGTTTTATTATGCTGAATTTTTTAAGTACCGGAAATGCCAATAGTGCGTTAAACGGTTCGGCATATACAGCAGCAGATGAAATTATTGCCGATTACAACCTGAATACATCTCAATATTACGCACTTGAAACAGCATTAGATGAATAAGTGGAAGGATCTGTTATTAATTGTACTGGCCTTACTGAATGTAGGCTTATTAGGTTTGATTTGGGTTAAATCTGAGAAAACCCCAAAACCTGCCAAAGAAAACTATGAAAAGCAGGATAAAAGACACAACAGGAAGGGTAGTTTGGAAAAAGATCTGAATTTTAATGAAGATCAGGTAGAGAAAATGCAAGCCCTTAAACGTACCCATAAAAACAAACTATATACCTTAATGCGGGAGCTGAAGCACCATGAAACGCAGTTATTCCGTAAATACAACTCCGTTACCGATAGGGAAATAGACTCTATTGCCTTAATAACAGGTAAAATTCGTTCCGAAATTGAGAGAATGAACATTCGTCATTTTAAAGAGATGCGAACAATTTGTGAAACCGATGAGCAACGCCAAAAATTCGATACGCTTATTTCAAAGGTAGGCCGGCGTATGCACAAGGGATGGCCACCACATCATAACGGTTCTTATAAGAAAAAAGGGGAAAGAGATTAGATAGTTCTGTTTAGAGCCTGGAAAGAGAAAACTACTCTAATTATCGTAAGTATAATTATAAATATTCATAATCAAATAATTACGTATTTAGATATTTTTGCGGCTAATTCTGTCATTTCTTTGGAAGATAGAGTTACGCGCTGCTTTGAGAAATCAATGTCATAGACATCATTTAAAGGAACTAAGTGAACATGGGCATGCGGAACTTCTAATCCAATTACGGCAATCCCTATTCTTTCACAAGGCACAACTTTTTCAATGGCCAGTCCAACTTTTTTACAAAAGACCATTAATCCGGCCAAAGTATCATTATCAATATCAAAAATATAATCTACTTCTGTTTTAGGAATTACAAGGGTATGACCTTTGGCCAACGGGTTTATATCCAAAAACGCAAAGTAATGGTCATCTTCAGCAACCTTATAGCATGGAATATCCCCATTAATTATATTAGTAAAAATGCTGGACATTATCTCGAAATATTCAGTATTTCAAACTTCATGGTACCGTTGGGTACTTCCACTTCCGCAATATCTCCCACGGCTTTACCGAGAAGGCCTTTTCCAATGGGCGATGAAACCGACAGTTTCTTTTCTTTGATATCCGCTTCAGCTTCTGAAACCAACGTATATTCAAATTCTTTGTCGATATTAAGGTTTTTAATTCTTATCGTTGAAAGAATACGAACTTTGGACAGATCCAATTCGTTTTCATCTATTACCCGGGCATTCCCCAAAGTTGATTCTAACTGGCTTATTTTCATTTCAAGCATACCCTGGGCATCTTTCGCTGCATCGTATTCGGCATTTTCCGACAGGTCACCTTGTGCTCTGGCCTCAGCTATTTGCCTGGCTATTTCTTGTCTGCCTGTTGTTTTTAACTCCTGTAGTTCCTGTTTTAGCTTTTCCAAACCTTCCTCGGTGAAGTATTGAACATCGCTCATAATTCCAATTTTCTATAAATAAAAACACGCCTGCCCTATGGCGACGTGTTATTGTAATACTGCAAAAATACGAAGTATTCAGAAAATATATCTGAAAACCGGGTGCATGCCTTAATTAGAGTAAACCAACTCTTTCTCAAATTTGTGCAATAGCACAGAGATCATTTTCTCTTTCGATTCTTGAGACCATCCGGCCACGTGCGGACTAAGCAATACCCTTTCTGATGACCGCAGGTATTCAAATTCACGCTGTTGCTTTAAAGAAAGGTGGTGTAGTTTTTCATTTTCAAGCACATCAAGACAAGCTCCCCTAACCGAGCCGCGCATCAGGGCATTTATCAAAGCTCTTGTTTTAACTATCTGTCCGCGTGAGGTATTTACAAAATAGATAGCCTTTCTAAAACGTCTAAAGAATTTATCATCGGCGAAATGAAAAGTTTCCTTCGTTAAGGGTAAGTGAAGGCTCACAATGTCTGCCCTTTCATAGATGTTGTGCATTGAACTTTCAATGGCATATTCATCAAAGCCTGTTTTGTATTTGTCATAGGCTAATACTTCGGCATCAAAACTGGAAAGCCTTTTGGCAAGAGCCTGTCCCATGTTTCCGTATCCGATAATACCTACTTTTTTACCGCTTATTTCAATACCTCTGTTCCTCTCTCTAAGCCAAATGCCATGTCTTACTTCCTTATCGGCTTGTGGTAGCTTGTTAAACATGGCAAGCAACATACCCATAGCGTGTTCTGCTACGGCATCTCTGTTTCCTTCGGGTGAATTTACACATAGTACTCCCTTATCCTGTGCAATGTCTCTATCTATGTTTTCCATGCCAGATCCAGGTCTGAGAATGTACCGGAGGTTACTCGCCATGTTGAGGAACATCCGGTCTATTCTCAATCGTCCACTAATTACTATGCCTACATATTCGTGTATTATATTAAACAACTCGCTATATGTAATGCCAGGCCTTTCATCCGGTTCAAATCCCAATTTTTTAAGGCCGTAGGATAGCGATTGAGGGTGTTGTTCTATAATTAAAAATTTATTCATACTTAACTTACTGTACTTAATATGACGTTGCCCGCGGCCTTTAAGTTTGATACTATTGTCTGTTTTTTTCAATATTCGTCTAACAGATTTAAATAATCTTGCAAACTTAATTCTTCGGCGCGTTTGTCAAATATTCTTGCGCTTAGATCACTTTCCGGATAATGTGGTCTAAGCGCGTTTCTCAGTTTCTTCCTTCTTTGGCTAAAAGCTGCTTTAACCAGTTTTTTTAGTTCGGCATCTTTATATGGTAATTGAAATGTAGAATTTCGATCGAGCTTTACGGCGGCTGATTGCACTTTTGGAGGAGGATTAAACTCAGCCTTATCAATTTCAAAAAGGTAAACTCTGTGGTAATAGGCTTCCAGCAGCACGCTTAATATTCCATTTTGGCGGTTGCCGGCAACGGCACAAACTCTTTGAGCAACTTCTTTTTGGAACATGCCTACTACCTGGTGTACAACGGTTTTATTATCGAATATTTTAAAAAGGATTTGATTAGAAATATTGTACGGAAAATTGCCGATGATATTAACACCATTTGGAAAAAGGGCTTCTATATTCAGCGATAAAAAGTCTCCTTTAATAATTCTACCTGTGCAGTTCGGATATTTTCGTTTAAGCAGATCTACACTTCTTATATCCAACTCACTCAACCAAAGCTTATCACTGTATATTTCAACTAAAAAATTGGTAAGTGCTCCCGTTCCCGGCCCAATTTCAAGAACCGGCAGCTCATTTTCATCCAGCGCATCAACAATACTTTGAGCTATACTCTCATTGGTAAGAAAGTGCTGACCTAATCTTTTCTTCGGTCTTAGTTCTTCGGATGTGTGATTACGACTCAATGCAATAAATTCTTTCCGGTTAACCTACATTTGCAGGCAGTTCAAAGATATATTCTTTCTATGCTAAGAATAGCTTTTAGTATTGGGGACCTTAACGGAATAGGCCCTGAAATTCTTCTTCGTTGTTTTACCGACACACGCATGTTTGAACGTGTAATTCCGGTAGTGTATGCATCGCCCGGGGTATTAAACTATTATAAAAAAATATTAAAGGAAGACCAACCGGCCATTAAGTCAATAAGAGATTTAAACGATGCTTCCAAAGGAAAACTAAATGTGAAACATGCCTGGGACGAGGAGCTAAGATTAAATCCGGGCACTGCGGATAAGTTTCTCGGAAAATATGCGGCTATGTCATTAAAAGCTGCAGTAAAAGATGTTATTGACGGCAAACTACAGGCCTTGGTAACCTTGCCTATCAATAAGCATGTTATTCAAAGTAATGATTTTAATTTCAACGGTCACACTGAGTTTTTACAAGCCGCATGTAACGCTCCCGAAAACCTAATGACCTTGATCAACCATAAAATAAGGGTGGCATTGGTTACCAACCATGTACCGGTTGCCCAAATAGCCGAAAAAATTTCTGCCGAAAAGATTGTTAGGAAGGCTAGATTGCTGAACCAGAGCCTAATAAACGATTTTGGGATGGATAGGCCTAAGATCGCTCTGTTGTCCTTAAATCCGCATGCCGGAGACAATGGTTTAATAGGTAATGAAGAGGCCGAAAAGATCATTCCGGCAGTTGAACAACTTAATATTGAAAAGGTATATGCTTTCGGTCCGTTTCCGGCCGATGGCTTTTTCGGTTCTGCCGGATATTTACAGTTTGACGGAATACTGGCTATGTATCACGATCAGGGCTTAATTCCCTTTAAGCTTTCAGGTTTCGGAAACGGAGTGAATTTCACGGCTGGTTTGCCCATTGTGCGTACATCGCCCGATCATGGAACGGCCTATGATATTGCAGGTAAAAACCAGGCATCTTTTTCATCGCTTCGGCAAGCCATTTTTGCAGCTTGCGATATTGTTAACAGGCGAAAAGAAAGTGCTGAGATGAGGGCGAATGCGTTGAAATAGTAATAACCTGAGTTCGGTAAAGGTTGTTACCCCGTTCCCCGGTTTAATCGGAATGATTTGGTTTCAGCAGTCCCGAAAAGGACTTCTTCTAAATGAATATCTGGAATATCTTATAAAATAGATGCCTGATCGGGGTACGGCATTGTTAAATTATTGCCACTCTTATGTTGGGCACTCCATCATCCGGCAAAAGGTATATATAAGTTTTGGGTTTTGAAGAACTGTAATCCGCTCAAACCATAAAACAATGCGCCATTTTGGCATAAGAAGGCCCTTTTTCGGGGATATTTAGGCCCAAAATCGTCGCATTGTGGAAAACATGACAAAAAACTGTTCAAAACCTTGATTTTACTGCATTTCGGGCTTTTTTTACCCATAAAAAAATGGTACTTTCGCAAAGCAAAAATTTAGCGATTTTATATACAAAATATGGCAGAGAACAAAGGAAGCGGAAACGGCAATTATTCAGCAGATAGTATAACGGCTTTAAAAGGACTTGAGGCGGTAAGAAAGCGTCCGGGAATGTACGTGGGCGGAACTGATGTAAGGGCACTTCACCACATGGTAAACGAAGTATTGGATAATTCCATTGATGAAGCTTTAGCAGGCTATTGCGACAAGGTTGAAATAGTAATTAGGGAAGACAATACCATGTCTATTAAAGATAATGGTAGAGGCATACCCGTTGACAAACACAAGGACACCGGTAAATCAGCCCTTGAATTGGTTATGACCGAGTTACACGCGGGTGGTAAATTCGATAAAAACTCTTACAAAGTATCCGGCGGACTTAATGGCGTGGGTGTATCGTGTGTTAATGCGCTTTCAAGTCACTTAAAAGCCGAAGTTCACCGCGATGGAAATGCTTATGTCCAGGAGTATAAAGAAGGAATTCCGCAGTATGATGTAAAGAAAACCGGCAGAGCCACCGATACGGGCACAATGGTTGAGTTTAGGCCGGATGAAACCATTTTTGATACGGTTAAATTTAACCACGATACTTTGGTTAACCGCCTTAGGGAAATGAGTTTCCTCAATAAAGATGTTAAACTTACTTTTTTAGATGAAAGGGTAAAGGATGACAAAGGCGAACCTGTTTACATGGAGTTTTTCTCTGAAGAAGGCCTTCCGGAATTTGTTAAGTATCTCGATGAAACCAGAACACCACTACTGGAAAAACCTATACATGTTTTTGCCGAAAAAGACGGTGTGTCCATTGAAGTAGCCATGCAGTATAATAATGGCTATTCCGAAAACATTTTCTCTTATGCCAACAATATTCAAACTCCGGCCGGTGGTACGCACGTAAACGGCTTTAAAAGGGCAATAACCAAGTATTTTAAAGATTATGCCGAGGAAAACAACATGTTTTCCAAGCTAAAGTTCGATATTGGTGGAGAAGATTTTCGGGAAGGCCTTACAGCCGTGGTTTCGGTTAAAATTCCTGAGCCTCAATTTAAGAGTCAGACTAAAGACGAAGTTTCAAATGCCGAGCTCACCAGCCTTGTGAGTGGGGCTGTAGGTAATGTATTAAAATACTGGTTAGAGGAAAACCCTAAAGAGGCCAAAGTGATCATTGACAAGGTGATTCTTGCTGCCACAGCTCGTCACGCCGCGCGTAAGGCACGCGAAATGGTGCAACGGAAAAGTGCCCTTGGCGGGGCAGGATTGCCCGGTAAACTGGCCGATTGTTCTTCAAAGGATGCTGAGGAAAGTGAATTGTTCCTCGTTGAGGGCGACTCGGCAGGCGGTACGGCCAAACAAGGGCGCGACCGTTGGTTTCAGGCCATACTTCCGCTGCGGGGTAAAATACTCAACGTGGAAAAGGCCATGGACCACAAAGTGTTTGAAAATGACGAAATAAAAAATATATACACAGCACTCGGAGTTACCGTGGGGACGGAGGAAGATGAAAGAGCACTTAACCTCACCAAACTCAGGTACCACAAAATAGTTATTATGTGTGATGCCGATGTAGATGGCAGCCACATTGCCACATTAATACTCACCTTTTTCTTCCGTAAAATGAAAGAATTGATAGAAAAAGGCTACATCTATGTGGCTTCACCACCGCTTTATCAGGTTAAAAAAGGTAAAAAGGCGGTATATTGCTGGAATGAGGATGAGCGCGTTGCTGCAGTTGAAAAACTCGGCGGAAAAGATGGCTCCGGCGTAAGCATACAGCGTTATAAAGGATTGGGTGAAATGAATGCCGAGCAACTTTGGGACACCACCATGGATCCCGAAACACGGTACTTAAAACAAATTACTATTGAAAACGCCGCACAGGCCGATCATGTTTTCTCCATGCTAATGGGCGATGAAGTACCGCCACGACGTGAGTTTATTGAGAAGAATGCGGTGTACGCTAATGTAGATGTGTAAATCGGGTATTTTCAGAAGTTAGCAACTTCCCCTTGTTACTTTTTCCATCGATGAAAAAGGAACCCAAAAACCTGGTTAAAATGATTGCGCCATGTTGTCAAAGGCCATCTGCGGTTATCTACCAGCCCGACTAGTCATTCTGGCGGGCGAAATCATTGGGAAGTTAAAGCCCTCAGATCACGCAGATTTTCGCTGATAATACCAGTTCTACTTGAGAGATTCCCGAATAAAAGGCAGGAGTTTTTGACTATACGATGAAGAAAATTCTGGAATAGCCTTAACTATTGCTAAATTTTATGAAGATGTATAGGCAAAAAAGAACAATTTTTAAAGTGAATCTTTTAAGTAGAAATGGTATAAATTAACTCAACAGCAAAGAGGTTGTTGCATTTTTTAAATTTTGCAAACATCTAATTTCTCTGGGAAAAGCGTTCTCAAAAAAAATCCCGCCTTTGCAGGCGGGATCCCTTCATCAACCCTCAGAAACTCCTTTCTGAGATGTGGTATTAGCTGTCCTAATTACCACTATTGGCCGTAAAGGTATGTTATAATCTCGTTCAATCAAAAAAAATCCCGGCACACTGTGCCGGGATCCCTTCATCAACCCTCAGAAACTGTGTTCTGAGTAGTGGCTATTAGCTGTCCTCATCGCCACTTTTTTTACGTCTTTTTCGTTTTTTGTTTTTGTCTCCTCCTCCCAAAGGTAAGTTAATTCCTCCTCTTATCCTAACGGCATTATATGGATATCTATAGGTTGAGGGATTGCTCTGTCCCTGATCCGCAATTTGTTGTCTAAAATCGTCTTTGTTTTGTTTGTGGGCAAAATTGTACAGAAACAATACATAATATCCACCATTACCACCAAAAGCTGAAGTGTAGCCAAGGCCGGCATTATAGTTATTCAACTTCTGATCAACCGAATAAACCTGAACCGGATTGGAATTTTGGTTGATAGCATAAGGTGTAGTTTGACTAGTCGGCTCATATTCTAATTGACCAAATATCGCCTTAATAGGAGTAAATCGTAGAAATCCTCTGCCTCCCAAATTGTTGTATTTATATCCATCTACCCTAACATATCCAAATCCATTATAAAGGCGTTTTGCCTTAAAATACTCATAAGTACCACCCAACCCAACGTGCATCCAGGGTGTTGTTTGGTAAGTAAACTCAGGAGAGATTCCGATATTGGTAATATCTCCAAATTGCAGGTTTCCTATTGAGCCGCCCACAGTAAAACGCTCCCAGGGGAAATTACTTTCCCTGCTTAGTTCATCCTCCTCAATGTCAAGTATATCAATGTCAGAAGTATCTACTTTATTGTCATCCTCAATCTCCTCTAATATAATGCCGTCATCAGTGGTTTCATCGTCAACCTGAGAAAATGTTACCGCACTAAAAAGCAACATTCCCATGAGTAAAAATAATTTCTGCATAGCTTTATTATTTCTAAAGATACCTAAAAATCGTGCCACTAAATTAGAATTTTTCAATGTTTTATCTGCATGGATTAAACGTTCATTTTCCTTACTTTTATTGCCCTCTTGCAACATCTTTCAAAATAATCAGTTTATTCTTCTTAAATCTTATGTATATGTTAAGACGGTTTTACTATGTTTTCCTTGCACTTTTTTTAACAGCCTGTTCGTCAAATAAAGTAGTTACCCAAACCGAAGGTATTGCTGACAGACCTGTAACTGCGGATGAAAAATTCAGCCTGGCCGATATTATGATGGGCAATAAATTTGCCGAGCAACGTGTTTGGGGAATAAACCCAATGAAAGATGGCGCAACCTACAGCAGTATTGACGGAGGTCTGTCGCCAACCATTTCTGTTTATGATTTTGCAAGTGGAAATAAAGTGGAGACCATTTATGATTCTTCCATAGATCAAATTCCGTTTAGCTCCTACAGCTTTAGCGATGATGAAAGTAAGATTTTGCTAACAGCGGGTTCTGAAAGAATATACCGCTACTCTTCACGTGGCCATAACTATATATACGACAGAGATAAAAGAATTACTATTCCGCTTTCTGAAGAAGCCAAACAGATATACCCGAAGTTTTCACCCGATGGCAAAAAGGTAGCTTATGTAAGAGATAACAACTTGTATGTTTTTGATATTGACAGCCGTAAGACCAAAGCCATAACAACCGATGGAAAATGGAACTACATTATTAACGGAATGAGCGATTGGGTGTATGAAGAAGAATTGGTTTTAACCCGGGCATTTGAATGGAGCCCCAATAGTAAAAATATTGCGTATTACAAATTTGATGAAGGCCATGTAAAACAATTTGCCTTTGAACGGCACAGAAACGAATTGTATCCTCTTCCTTATCAGTTTAAGTATCCGAAAGCCGGAGAACGAAATGCCGTGGTAACCATCCATAATTATAATTTGAACACAGGCAGTACAACTTCTTTTAGATTAGATGAAGAAACAGATCTGTATTATCCGAGAATAGTGTGGCTTCCTGATGGCAAAAACCTGGCCATATTAAAACTTAACAGGCACCAGAATCAGTTAAACATATTATTAGGCGATGCCGCAACAGGAAATACCCGCGAAATATTTTCTGAAATGAACCGCTATTACATTAGTGAAGATGTATTGGATAACCTGCATTTTTTAGCTGATGGCAAGGGATTTTTATGGTCGAGTGAAAAAGACGGTAACAACCATATCTATTGGCATGATATGAATGGAGACCTTAAAAAGCAGATCACCAAAGGCAACTGGGAAATAACAACCATGTACGGCTTTGATGAAGCTAACTCAACTTTATTCTATCAAAGTAATGAAGGATCGGCTTTGGAGCGTGGTGTTTGGTCAATGAACATTAATACAGGTGCAAAGAAAAAACTTACACCAAAAAACGGCTGGAACACGGCCACTTTTACCAATAGCTACGATTATTTTGTACATAATTATTCAACTGTTGACCAACCGCTCGTAATAGCCGTTCGTGACAGGCACGGAAAGGAGGTTCGCAAGTTAGAAAGTAATGCCGAACTGAAAAGCGAACTGAACAGTATGGACCTTCCAAAGAAGGAATTCTTCAATTTTACGGCAGGTAACGGTGTCGATTTAAATGGCTGGATGATCAAACCTTCCAACTTTGATGTGAATAAAAAATACCCCGTTCTCATGTTTGTGTACGGAGGCCCGGGTAGTCAGACTGTACGTAACAGTTTTAACAACAGCAATTATTGGTGGCATGTGTATATGGCTGATAAAGGCTACATTATTGTCAGTGTGGACAACAGAGGAACCGGTGGTCGTGGTGAGGAATTTAAAAAAATGACTTACATGCAGCTCGGTAAATATGAAACGCTTGATCAGATTGCAGCAGGAAGATACCTGGCCGGCCTGGACTATGTTGACGGTGACCGCATAGGTATATGGGGCTGGAGTTATGGTGGGTATATGAGTACAAATTGCCTGTTTCAGGGCAATGACGTATTTAAAACCGCCATTGCCGTTGCTCCGGTAACTCATTGGAAATGGTACGATACTATTTATACTGAGCGTTTTATGCGAACACCACAGGAAAACGCCAGTGGGTATGATTCCAACAGCCCAATTAACCATGTAAACAAGATGAAAGGCAGCCTTTTACTGGTACACGGCATGGCCGATGACAATGTGCATTTCCAGAATACGGTTGAATTGGTTAATGCATTAAACCGTGCCGGTAAGCATTACGATTTTTATATGTACCCTAATAAAAACCATGGTATTTATGGAGGAAACACACGCTATCACCTGTTTGAAAAGATGACAAATTTCATTCTTGAAAACTTATAACCGACGACCAAAAACATTTTTAATACTTTTAGGAAACTAAAAACAAATATGGCAGAAGCAGCAGCAATTAAAAGAAAGCAAATTTTTGGCCACCCGATGGGCTTATTCATTCTATTTCTCACCGAAATGTGGGAACGGTTCAGTTATTATGGAATGCGTGCAATTCTTGTTTTATTTCTCGTAGCCAAAACACGGGATGCAAATCCGGGATTTGGCTGGGATAATGGAAAAGCCATTATGCTATACGGTTGGTACACTATGTTTGTCTATTTGGCCTGTGTTCCGGGTGGAATACTCGCTGATAAATTTATTGGACAAAAGAAGGCGGTAGGACTTGGAGGATTATTGCTGGTGGCCGGACATAGTGTGTTAGCCATTCAAATGGAATGGGCATTCTACCTTGGTCTTGTGCTTATTGTCCTTGGGGTTGGTGCCTTAAAGCCCAACATTTCAACAATGGTTGGAGGCCTGTATCCTAAAAATGAACAGAACAAACGGGATATGGGATTCTATATCTTCTACATGGGAATAAATTTGGGAGCAGCCGCAGCAGCCCTTTTGGTAGGCTATGTGGGCGAAAAAATTGGTTGGCACTATGGTTTCGGGTTAGCCGGAATAGGAATGGCCATTGGAATGCTTACGTTCTGGTTAGGGCAAAAGCATTTAAAAGGAGTTGGCGATCTGGTTAAACGCGATGATAAAGTTCAGGGTTCAGCACCCAATTTGATTGGTGACATATTCAAACATACCAATTCAATTATAGGTTTTGTGATAACCCTCGGATTAGCGGTGCTCATGTACTTTATGGCTGGTTGGCCTTATGCAGCCCTTATGGTGGCACTTGCCTTTGCCGTAGGTATTGGTATTGTCATTTACAATGATGGAAACCAGTTTGAAAAAGATAGAATATTGGTGGTTTACATTTCTTTTTTAATAATAATTGCGTTTTGGGGAGCTTTTGAGCAGGCAGGCGGCCTAATGAATTTATATACCAAGCAAAAAACCGATTTACACATTGGCAGTTTTGAGGTGCCGGCAAGTTGGTTCCAATCTGTAAATGCCATATTTATATTGTTATTTGCAACAATAGTTGGCTCATTTTGGATTTGGTGGCGCAAGAAAGGCAAGGAATCTTCTGCTTTATTTAAAATGGCAATTGGAATAATAATAATGGGTGTCGGATTCCTGTTTATGTCAAAAGCGGCAACCGAAGTAAAGTTGGATGGAGCCGGCAAGGTAATAGCAAAATCAAGTATGATATGGTTGGTTCTGGCCTATTTATTCCACACAATTGGTGAACTCTGCGCATCGCCGGTAGCACTATCTTTTATTACAAAACTGGCTCCTGCCAGGTGGATGGCTTTTATGATGGGTGCTTACTTTGCGGCTACCGGCCTGGGGAATAAACTGGCCGGTTCAATCGGTGAATCTGCCGAGAAATTTGGCGACTTTAATGTGTTTACTGGAATATTTGTATTCACGGCCATTATTGGCTTGTTGGTATTGTTGATCCTTAAACCATTGAAACGACTAATTCATGGAGCTGAAGACGACCAGGATGTCGATTTTGAGCAAACTGAAGGTTTTGAACTCGCAGATGCTGCGGACTAATAGTATAAAACATGAGTAATAATACAACTATCCGTTACGGTGGATCTGAGTTAAATCAAAAAACATTACTTAGCCACCCCGTTGGTTTATTCATCTTGTTCTTTACCGAAATGTGGGAGCGCTTTTCATACTATGGAATGCGGGCACTCCTGGTGTTATTTCTTACCGCAGGCATTACTGGTATTAATCCGGGCTGGGAATGGCCGCGTGAAAATGCCCTTTCGTTACTCGGCACCTATGCCGCTTTGGTTTATTTAACACCTATTGTCGGGGGCTGGTTGGCCGACAGAAAGCTGGGGTACCGCCTCGCTGTGGTAATTGGAGCCCTTTTAATGACATTGGGTCATGCATCTATGGCAATGGAAACACCTATGTTCCTTTATTTGGGTATATCTCTGCTTATAGTTGGTAACGGATTTTTCAAACCCAATATGACATCCATCATATCGCAGATATATGAAGGCCATGATGAAAAGAAAGACGGAGCCTATACTATTTTTTATATGGGCGTTAATGCAGGTGCTTTTTTGGGAATATTACTATGTGGCTACCTTGGTGAAAAGGTGGGTTGGTCATACGGATTCGGTTTAGCAGGAGTGTTTATGTTGTTGGGGATGTTACAGTTTTGGTTTGCCAAGAAGGTGTTTGGAGATATTGGCGCAAAACCCGTTGAAAAGAGTATTTCTGAAATCAAAATAGAAAAAGGAGATAAATTGAATCCATTCACTCCTTTCGATATGGTGCTAACTGCCATATTCACTATTACATCGCTGCTCTATGTCATCAATGACCCATTGTCAAAAATTGGAGGAATAAACCTTCTTCCCTTTAACATTTTCGGGCAGCCAGCCAATAATGTTCTTATCCTATTGGGAATTTTAGCCTTTATTATTTTACTCGTTACACGTATAAGCAGGTACGCCCCGGTGGTGCGTGATAAAATGATAGCAGTAGCTGTATTTGCCTTCTTCACCATTTTCTTTTGGGCATCGTTTGAGCAGGCGGCAGGCTCCATGGCCATATTTGCTCGTGATTATACGCAGCGTACGCTGGAGGGAGGCAGTGCCATGACCTTCAAGATCGTTGACCTTTTGGTAACTGTGGTACCGCTTATTATTATTACCTGGGTATTGTTGCGCTTATTCGCTAAAACCTTTAAGAAAATAGCTCTTTCTAATATCATTCTGCTGTTGAGTTTCCTTATTATTTGGGGCATTGTGATCTATAAAGTCATAAAGGAATTTTCCGCATCCGGAACCGAAGTGCCTGCCACCTGGTATGCAATACTTAATTCATTATTCATCATAGCACTTGCCCCGTTATTTTCTAAATGGTGGGAGAGTAAGCTTAACCCGAGTGCGTCCTTCAAATACGCTTTCGGATTAATTCTTCTCGGCCTCGGATTTGCCTTTTTGGCATTCGGTGCAAAATCAATACCGTCGGGAGCTAAAGTGGCTTCGGTTAGCATGCTGTGGCTTATTATGGCTTATCTGTTCCACACGTTGGGAGAATTATGCCTGTCGCCTCTCGGACTATCTTATTTAAGTAAACTGGTACCGGGCCGTATGATCGCCTTTATGTTCGGCGTTTGGTATTTGGCTATTGCCATAGGAAATAAACTGGCACATACCATGGGAGGTATGATAGATCAAATAACGGAAAAATATTCGCTAAGTGCATTCTTCCTGATATTTACGGTCGTACCAATAGCAATTGGACTGTTAGCTATGGCTCTGAATCCATGGCTAAAACGCTTAATGCATGGTGTAAGATAATTCAAACTTTACTGTATTGGATATGGTGTGATAGAACGCCAACCTTATAGGGCTTTTCGCCTTTATGAACTAATTGTTAAATTTAACGTTCACACTTTTTCAAAAACATGAAAGACTATAAGCGGCTTTTTGACATTATTCATTATCAAAAAGCAAACTTTCCGTTAGATGCAAGCATTGCCGGAAAGCCAAACGGTGTGGCACAAAGCCATAGCACGGAAGAGGTAATTAATATTGTTAACGATCTTAGTTTGGGTCTTATCGAAGCCGGTATTCAGGCCGGAGATAAGATTGCCATAATCTCCTCAACCAACAGGCCGGAGTGGAATTTTATAGATCTCGCCTGCCTTCAGGTTGGGGCTATAGATGTACCCATTTATCCAACCATTAGCCCGGCAGAGTACGAGTATATTATGAACGATTCAGAGGTACGCATGGTTTTCGTTTCTGATGAAGAAGTACTGGAGAAAGTGATGAAGATCAAAGAGAAGGTATCCTCCTTACAAACCGTGTTTACGTTTGATGAAGTGGATGGTGCAGCACATTGGAAAAAGTTAATATCGAGTACAAATGAGTCGCATAAAGCTATATTGCAAAAAAGAATGGAGGCTATAGGTCCTATGGACCTGGCAACTATCATTTATACATCTGGTACAACAGGTAAACCCAAAGGAGTAATGCTCAGTCATAATAATATTGTAGAAAACACCAAGGCAACCCTTAAGGATCTTCCGTTGAAGCACGGTGATGTGGTGTTGAGTTTTCTCCCCCTGTGCCACATTTTTGAGCGAATGGTAACATATAGTTATATGGCGGGTGGGGCTTCCATTAACTATGCACAAAACTTAGAGACCATTGGCGATGATCTGAAGAGTGTACAACCGCACTTCTTTACTTCGGTGCCGCGTTTATTGGAGAAAGTATTTGACAAAATTGTAAATAAAGGGCTAGAGTTAAAAGGTATAAAACGTGGTCTGTTTTTCTGGGCACTTAATTTGGGTATGAAATACGACTGGCGCGAGAAACAAAGCTGGTGGTATAAACGACAGCTTAAACTCGCTAATAAGCTCATATTCAGCAAATGGCGCGAAGCTTTGGGCGGACGAATTACTGGAATTGTAACAGGTTCAGCACCACTCCAGGAAAGATTAGCCAGGGTTTTCTCTGCGGGACAAATTCCGGTGCGGGAAGGCTATGGATTAACTGAAACATCCCCTGTTTTAACCTATAATCGCTTTGATGATGAAAATTCTATGCTCGGAACAGTTGGAATACCCATTGATAACGTAGAGATCAAATTAGACACTGACGGAGAAATCCTGGCCAAAGGCCCAAACATTATGATGGGCTATTACAACAAACCGGAAGAAACCGCCGAAGTTTTTACCGAAGACGGCTGGTTTAAAACAGGTGATATAGGGGAAATGGTTGAGGGCAAGTTTTTAAAGATAACCGACCGGAAAAAACAGTTGATGAAAACCAGTGGTGGGAAATATGTAGCACCACAACCAATTGAGGAAAAATTTAAGGAAAGTATGCTTATTGAGCAGATGATGGTAGTAGCTGAGGGAAGAAAGTTTGTTTCGGCGCTCATAGTACCAACATTTGAAGCGTTAAAAAACTGGTGTAAAAATAAAGGCATTGACTACACTACTGACGATGAAATGGTAAAGAACGAACGTGTATTGGACAAGTTTAACAGAATTTGCGAAAAATATAACCCCGATTTCAGCCATGTGGAGCAGATCAAAAAATTCAAGTTACTGCCCAAAGAGTGGACGGTTGACGGTGGAGAACTCACACCTACAATGAAATTGAAACGGAAGAACCTTAATGAAAAATATAAGGCAGAGATTGAAGGTATTTACGAGGTATGATTACACCACACTGGTTAACTGATTGCTTTTCCGGTACTGGGTGGGTGTTTGTCCCGTAAATTTTTTGAATGCCGAATAAAAAGTTGATCGGGAATTAAAACCCACTTCCATTCCAATTCCGGCAAAATTCAGGTGGTAATAGTTCTTATCTAATATCATTTTTTTAGCTTCATTTATACGCAACTCATTTACATAGTGATTAAAGTTGGAGCCAGCTTGTGAATTTATCGCATTTGAAACCGCCCGCGCAGAAAGTCCTGTTTCATGTGCCAGGGTATCTATGTTCAAGTCCATACGTGTATATAGTTTTTTTTGCAGCATAACGCTATGTGCCATTTCAAAATCTCGTTCAAATTTTTCATTAGTTGCGGAAGTACTACTTTTTTTCCGGCTTTCTTTTTGCCTTTCAGTTGATGGTTTCGGGTTAATCTCTGTCCAGGAAACCTTTTCCTGAAACAACCCGGATAGAGCAACCCAATAGATAAACACTACATTGAAGACAGAGAGAATAATATAAATAATACGCTCGCTTGCACTATTAATAGCTATGGGTATAACACTCAGTAACCACATACTATACAACGTGAACAATGCAATAGCAATTCGCTTAACCCATGTGAGAGACTTCGCATGTGTATTAGAGTAAAAATTCAGTACCAGCTCCTTATGCTTTCTCACTATTTTGATTATTGCAGATGCCATGAGTAAAGAAAAGAATAGCGAGCCGAGCAAGTACAATCCTTCAATAATCTCGTAATTACCCTTATTCCACTGTACTGCCCATTGATCTACCCTGGAAGAAGGAAAAACCAACAAGAGAAAGAACAGTATAAATTCTATAGCACCGGGTAACAGCAGCCAACCATGTTTTCGAATCTTTAGCTTAGTTACTAAATTTTTGGCATATAAGTAGAGCAATGCGGGAGAAAGCCAGTAAAAATTAACAGGTAAGAACCCAAGCCGCGGGAACGATTGGCTCCAGCCAAGGTCATGAGATAGAGAACCAAGAAGTTCAATGCTAAATGTGATCAGGAACAAGCCAAGCAACAAAGACGGACGGTCTCCCTTGTTCCGTAAAATAAGAACAATGCCCAGTAAAACACCTTGGACCAATGCCAGCGCATCAATAAATGTGATGAAATCAATTTGCATTTGGATTATCTAAGATAACCGTTGGAATTCAATCAAAACCAAGATGTGAACCGGGCAATCACTCTTCACTTTATGAGTACAGAGTATGAAGATTTGTGTAGTAAGACAAATAGAGTCAAGAGTCAAGAGCCAAGAATCAAGACTTTTCAATTTCAATCTCAGCCAGTTCGCCAGCCCGACTAGTCATTCTGGCGGGCGAGATCAGCGGGAAAGGCTTTGCGCCGTTGCGTCTTTGCGAGAAAAAAATAGTATAGAATGTCAATCAAAATCAAAATAGTGAACCGGCCAATCACTCTTCACCATTCAAATTCTATAAGCTAAACCATCTTCGCAAATCCGCGAGATCAGCGGGAAAACTTTTAAACTTCAACTTCAATCAAAATCAAAATGAAAATCAAAATATGAACCGGGCAATCACTCTTCACTTTATGAGTACAGAGTATGAAGATTTGTGTAGTAAGACAAATAGAGTCAAGAGTCAAGAGCCAGGAATCAAGACTTTTCAATTTCAATCTCAGCCAGTTCGCCAGCCCGACTAGTCATTCTGGCGGGCGAGATCAGCGGGAAAAGCTTTGCGCCGTTGCGTCTTTGCGAGAAAAAATAGTGCAGAGAATGTCAATCAAAATGAAAATCAAAATCAAAATGTGAATCGGGCAATCACTCTTCACTTTATGAGTACAGAGTATAAAGATTTGAGTAGTAAGACAAATAGAGTCAAGAGTCAAGAGCCAGGAATCAAGACTTTTCAATTACAATTACAATTTCAATCAAAATCAAAATGGAGAACCGATGGCCAACTTCTCTTCCCCAGCCCCGGAGGGGCGCAACATCAGTAAGGGCTAATCAATCATATGGAAAAAGCTCCGGAGGAGCGACACCTTTATGTCAAAAATAAAAATGCTGCCCCGGGCGGTGTTGTCACCCCGGTTATGTCGGTGGTAATTCCGGCCAAACGTTATTGGGCTTTTAAACTGAAAATAAAAACAGCGTGATATGAGACCCGCCCGACAGAATGGCTTCAGTCCTTCGGGCAACTTTATAAACCAATTACTCCCATACCTTAATTCATCCTCAACTTGTACTTGGCAATTTCCTCTTCCTTCATCTTGTATTCACCGTCAAATGGGGCAGATTGTATGGTAAAAAAGTAGAAATCTTTACCCGTTGGCGCGCCCAGCATTTCGTTAAAATACGTTATCTGAGCTTGATGGGCTTGATCGGTTTCGGGTACTTGCCCCGCTTCTTTACCGTCATCGGTGCAGCACCAAGAGTGGACAAGGAATTCGGCTCCATTATCTATTCTTCGTTTCTTACCCGCACAGAAAAGATCAACACCACCGCTGGCAACTTCGCTTTTGCGTTTGGCCCAGGTGCGGTAACCTGCTTTTCGAATCAGGCGACCGGTTTCCATATTTACCTCGTCATTCACCGAGCCGGGAACCTCGTCAAACAGAATGGTATGAACATTGGGATGATTTGCGTTCAGATCAAGAATTTGATTGTACGTAACAATGCCAAGATCCCCATTTAGTAGGGCTATATTGTTCTTAATGTACAGTTCGCTTTCTCCAGCTCCTAATTGAGATTCGCTTACCACGATCTTTATGGGAACATCTACCGCATTTCCTCCTACAATTTGTCTGCCGGTACCTTGTATGGTTATATTATCAACGCCTTCCAATACCTGAAGATCTTCGCCGAGATATTGATCACCGTCCAAACGACCGATGTAATTCTCCTTGCCATCGGGCATAAAATCATCTCCCATAGAAATTTGACAAAAGTCCTGCTCATCGGTTCCTTGCAGAAAATACACATTTCTCCCGCTGTCTTCCACGGGAGTGATTGAATTGGCATTAGTCACTTGCCCGTTCACACTAAAAGTACTGGGCACAATAGCTATTGGATGGTGGCCGGATAACTTAGTAATAGGCACCGGTTCCAGTATGGTGCCATCATCATTGTTGCATTGAAACGAAGCAAAAACAAATAAAAGAAAGCATAAAATAATAGTCAGTTTTTTTAAACTCAGGTAATTCATAAAAATGTAGATTTTGTTAATCAGTTAAATGCGCAAGCAACCCTATTTGTTACTTGTCTGCAATTGAAGAAACCTGTTTCTGCACAGAATTGCGCAATGTTGGACAGATTATTATTGATGAGTGAATTTGCAAAGACAACGATGTTCGAGAGCAGAAATCTTTAGAATCGTGAGCCAAGAACCAAGAACCAAGAGCCAAGACTTTGCGCGCTGCGGTCTCGCTCATCGAAGATGGGCTAACGTTGAGCATTTCTGATAGCTTGGAGTACATAGACTTTCGGAATCAAGAGCCATGAGTCAAGACTTTTAGATTCAAGAATCAAGACTTTGCGCCATTGCGTCGTTGCGAGAAAAAACAGTACAGAGTAGTGAGATTTGAGTAGCAAGACTTTTAGAACCAAGAGCCAAAGGCCAGAAGTCAAGAGCTAAACCAAGTAAACTCCATAAACCAATCACCATATACAATACTCCCCAGCCCCGGAGGGGCGAAACCTCTGTAACAGCAATACATCATATATAAAAAAGCTCCGGAGGAGCGACACTTGTTTACAACCCTACAAGTCATTATGACGGGCACGATTGAAAGAAAAACACTTTTCCCTACCAACCGTTTGGTAAAATATAAATTTTGAGTGTAATTTTGTATCCCTCCTAAGAGGGGAGAATTGTTCTGCGAAGCACGAGCAGCTGCCAATTCGGGGTGTGTAAAGAAAATGAAATACCATTATGCCTAAACAGAAAACAGATACAGAGAGCATTGTCAAATCGGCCTTGCACATTTTCTTAGAGAAGGGATATCACAACACATCGATGTCCGATATTGCTAATGAAACCGGACTTTTAAAAGGAAGCCTGTATCATCATTTTAACAGCAAAGAAGATTTGATGAAAGCTGTAATTGCCAGTCTTCACGAATATTATAAGCGAGAGGTATTTAGCATTTCAGATGACGGTGATCTTACCACAGATCAAAAGGTACAGGCCTTAATTCAAGCTTCTGAAGAAGTCTTTTTTAACAGACGTGGGGGCAATTTTATGACCAACATTGCCCTGGAAACGCTAAACGTAGTACCTGAGTTTACTGTCATGATCCGTAATTTTTTTAAAGATTGGATCAGTTGCGTGAATGATGTATATGCTGAGAAAATGCCCGTAAAAGGGGCAGAACACATGGCTCACCAAACCATTTCTGAAATTGAAGGTGCTGTGTTTATGATGGAACTGTTTGATGACAAAAGCTATTTGCGAAGGGCACACAAACGCATATACCAACGGTTTTTAGATATGGTTAGTAAGTATAATAATTAAGTACTCATCGAATAAGAATTAATGACACGACGAATAAAAAAAGTAGCAGTACTCGGTTCAGGAGTTATGGGCTCCAGAATTGCCTGCCACTTCGCTAATATTGGATTGGATGTGGTGTTGTTGGACATTGTACCCAACGAATTAACCGACAAGGAAAAAGCCAAAGGACTCACTCCCGATCATCCCCTCGTGAGAAATAGAATAGTAAACGACTCCCTGGCTTTTGCCGTTAAATCCAATCCATCTCCAGTGTATGATAAAGCTGCGGTATCCCACATAACAACCGGCAATTTCGATGATGATTTGGCCAAAATAGCGGATTGCGACTGGGTAATTGAAGCCGTAATTGAACGCTTAGATATTAAGCAGGGTCTTTTTGAAAAAGTAGATACGGTGCGCAAGCAGGGAAGTCTCATAACATCCAACACATCGGGTATTCCCATTCACATGATGAGTGAGGGCCGCAGTGAAGATTTCCAAAAGCACTTCTGTGGAACCCACTTTTTCAATCCTCCGAGGTATCTCAAACTTCTCGAGATCATTCCCGGCCCCAAAACAGAGCCCGGAGTCATTGACTTTTTCATGGATTACGGTGATCTCTACCTGGGAAAAACAACTGTTCTATGTAAAGACACACCCGCATTCATCGCCAACAGGGTAGGCGTTTTTTCCATGATGGCCATTATGCATACTATGGATGAAATGGGCCTTACCCCCAAAGAAGTAGATACCTTAACCGGTCCGTTAACCGGCCGACCAAAATCGGCCACCTTTCGTACCGCCGATGTGGTGGGAATAGACACCCTGGCTAAAGTAGCGAAGGGCGTAGCTGATAATTGCCCCAATGACGAAGCCCGTGATTTATTTAAGTTGCCCGGCTACATATGTAAAATGATCGAGAACAAATGGTTGGGCTCAAAAACCAAACAAGGTTTTTATAAAAAGGTAAAAGGTGAAGATGGTAAGAGTGAAATTTTAGGTCTTGACCTGAGCTTGATGAAGTATAAGCCAACGGAGAAGAGCAAATTTCCTTCAGTAGCAATGGCAAAACCTATTGATGACCTGAAAGAACGACTAATTGCCCTTAACAAAGGACAAGACAAGGCAGCCGATTTCCTGAAAAAGGTAAATGCCCTGGTGTTCAACTATGTTTCGTTCCGAATTCCTGAAATAGCCGATGATCTCTATCAAATAGATGAAGCGGTAAAAGCCGGTTTCGGTTGGGAGTTGGGGCCGTTTGAAATTTGGGATAACCTTGGCGTTGAGCGTTCTATTAATGCCATGAAAGAATTGCACAAAGCACCGGCCCAATGGGTAGAAGATATGGTAGCGGCCGGTAATTCTTCTTTTTACAAAGTGGAAAATGGTAAGCGGCTTTACTATGATGTAGCAGGCAAGTCATACAAAGCCATTCCGGGCCAGGATGCTTACATCATTCTCGACAATTTAAGAGATAAAGCACCGGTATTTAAAAATACGGGCTCCACCTTACACGACATTGGTGACGGCGTGCTTTGCCTCGAATTTCAAACAAAAATGAACGCTATTGGCGGGGAAGTCATTGAAGGCATCAACCAAAGTATTACGTTAGCAGAAAATGATGGCTGGCGTGGCCTGGTGATCGGTAATGATGCGCAGAACTTTTCAGCCGGAGCCAATCTCGCACTTATTTTAATGACGGCCATTGAGCAGGAATTTGATGAGTTGAACTTTATGGTAAAAGCTTTCCAGGATACTATGATGCGCGTACGTTATTCATCCATTCCCGTGGTAACTGCACCGCATGGTTTGGCGTTGGGCGGTGGATGTGAAATGAGCATGCACGCAGATAAAGTACAGGCCGCCGCTGAAACCTACACCGGTTTGGTAGAATTTGGTGTGGGTCTCCTGCCCGGTGGTGGAGGCACCAAAGAAACGGCAAAGAGAGTAGCTGAGAGCATTAAGGAAGGTGATGTAGAGATCAATAAATTACGTGATGCCTTTGTAAACATTGCCACAGCAAAGGTGGCCACATCGGCACGGGAAGCTATGAATATGAACATTTTGCGGGAAGGAGCGGATGCCATTACCATTAACCAAAACCGCTTGTTGGCAGATGCCAAACAAAGTGTAATTGAACTGGCAGATGGCGGTTACACTATGCCCACCAAAGCCAGGGTACGTGTTCTTGGACGGTCGGGACTGGGAACCTTATTGGTGGGAACCCACGGTTTTAAACTGGGTAATTATGCCAGCGAACACGACAAACTCATCGCCGATAAGATTGCCTATGTGATGTGCGGTGGAGACCTTTCAGCACCACAAGAAGTAAGCGAACAATATCTCTTAGACCTTGAGCGAGAAGCATTTTTAGGCTTATGCGGAACCCAGAAAACACTACAAAGAATTCAGCACATGCTGCAGACAGGGAAGCCGCTTCGCAATTAGATAGAAGATTAATAGAATCAAGAATCAAGACAGATGCATAATTATAAAAAATTGAAAGTTTGGCAAAAAACCAGGGTATTGGTAAAGGACATTTACATTCTTTCGAGAAAGTTCCCTGAAGAAGAAAGGTTTGGTTTGACAAGTCAGATTCGTCGTGCAGTTGTTTCCATAAATCTGAATATATCTGAGGGAAGTGGCAGAACTGATAAAGGATTTAAGAATTTTCTTCGTAACGCACATACAAGTGCTTTAGAAGTAGAAAACATTTTGATTCTATGTTCTGATTTAGAAATGATTACGGAGAAAGAGTATAACGACTTTTCGGCTAGAATATTAGAAATACAAAAAATGTTATTTGGGCTAATGGACAGTTTGGACGGATAGTCTTGGTTCTTGTCTCTTGGTTCTTTAAATCTTAAGAAAATGAATAATGCATACATAGTAGCCGGTTATAGATCCGCAGTGGGAAAGGCCAAAAAAGGTGGGTTCCGGTTTTACCGACCCGATGATCTTGCTGCAGATGTGATCAATCATTTAATGTCCAGTGTTCCTGCGCTTGACCCTTCAAGGGTAGATGATGTAATAGTAGGTAACGCCATGCCCGAAGCCGAACAAGGCTTGCAGGTAGCCCGTATGATCGCGCTAAAATCAGGACTACCGCAAAATGTAGCCGGCGTTACGGTGAACCGTTTTTGTGGTTCCGGATTGGAAACCATTGCCATGGCTACTGCCAAAATAATGGCTGGTATGGATGAATGCATCGTAGCCGGTGGTGCGGAGTCCATGTCGTTAGTACCTATGAGCGGCTGGCGGCCGGTACTCAATTTTGAAATTGCCCAAAACACACCAGACTATTACCTGGGCATGGGCTTAACGGCAGAGGAAGTAGCTAAAGACTTCAATGTTTCACGCGAAGACATGGACGAATTCAGCTTTAACAGTCATAAGAAAGCCGGTGCTGCCATTGCAGAGGGCAGGTTTAAAGACGAAATTGTTCCCATTGAGGTAGAAGAAGTGTATGTAGAAGAGGACAAGCGAAAAACCAAAACCTATACGGTTGATACTGATGAAGGTGTACGCACCGATACCAGCATAGAAGCCCTTGCCCGACTACGACCTGCCTTTAAACAAGATGGTACGGTAACGGCCGGTAATTCATCACAAACCAGTGATGGAGCGGCATTTGTACTCGTGATGAGCGAGAAAATGATGAAGGAATTAAACCTTGAGCCCATTGCACGTCTAATTACTTGCACCACGGTCGGTGTTGATCCGCGTATAATGGGAATTGGTCCGGTTGCGGCTATTCCGCAGGCATTAAACCAGGCCGGAATGAAGCTTAACGACATTGAATTGATAGAATTAAATGAAGCGTTCGCGGCACAGTCGCTGGCTGTTATCCGTGAAGCAAAACTCAACCCTGACATAGTAAATGTAAACGGCGGAGCTATAGCCCTTGGCCACCCGTTAGGTTGCACCGGAGCAAAATTGACAGTTCAGCTTATAAATGAAATGAAGCGTCGGGGCAACAAATATGGCATGGTAACCGCTTGCATTGGAGGCGGACAGGGAATTGCGGGAATTATTGAGCGGCTTTAGACCTGAGACATTAGGCTTTTAGACCTAAGAATTATGGAAAAACACAATTTTAAAGAGTTATTGGTTTGGCAAAAGGCAATAGACCTTTGTGTGAAAATTTATCGTGAAACCGAATCTTTCCCCAGATCGGAACAATATGGGTTAACAAATCAAATTCGCCGTTCTGCAGTATCCATTCCTTCTAACATTGCAGAAGGTGCCGGAAGAAGAACAAATCCCCAATTCGTTAATTTTTTGAATATTTCCAATGGTTCATCAACGGAGTTGGAGACCCAATTAATCATAGGAAATAAATTAGAATTCTTAGGTAATGACCCCTATGACGGATTGATTACTGATATAAACGAAATACAGAGAATGAACTATAAATTGGTTCAAACGCTATTAAAATAAAACTAAGGTCTTAGGCCTAATGTCTAAGGTCTATTAATCTATTAGAAAATGAACGAAGTATTAGAAAAGAAAGAAGTATTAAAAGGCGGTGAATTCTTGGTGAAGGACTCTACCATAAAAGAGATTTTTACGCGGGAAGAGATCAATGAAGAGCAGAAAATGTTCTCGGAAATGGCCTGGGATTTCGTGCAAACGAAAATTGATCCGGTTATAGATCGCATTGAAAAACTGGAAGAAGGGCTTGCACCCTCCCTGTTGGAAGAAATGGGCCAGTTGGGTATGCTGGGTGCCGGTGTACCTGAAAACTATGGCGGAATGGGTGCCGATATGGTAACCGATACCGTGCTTGCCGAAGAATTGGGCAAGGCAGGATCCATAGGAGTTTCAGTAGCGGCACATACTGGAATTGGAACTTTGCCAATCCTTTATTATGGTACAGAAGAACAAAAACAACAATATTTACCTGGCCTGGCCAGCGGTCAGCTTAAGGCTGCATATTGCTTAACCGAGCCGGGCAGTGGTAGCGATGCTATGGGCGCAAAAACCAAGGCAGAATTAACAGATGACGGAGAACATTACATCATCAACGGACAAAAAATGTGGATCACCAATGGTGGTTTTGCAGACATCTTCATTGTTTTTGCACAAATTGACGGAGATAAATTCACCGGCTTTATTGTTCCGGCAGATGCACCAGGTGTAACCCGCGGTGAAGAGGAGAAAAAAATGGGAATTAAGGGCTCAAGCACACGTATGATATTTTTTGAAAATGCAAAAGTGCCCAAAGAGAACGTGCTGGGCGAAATTGGCAAAGGCCACTACATTGCCTTTAATGTATTGAATATTGGCCGCTATAAGCTATGTGCTATGGTAATGGGCGGCTCTAAAAGGGTTACGGACATGGCCGTAAAATATGCCAATGAACGTATTCAGTTCAAACAACCCATATCTAACTTCGGTGCTATTCAGCATAAATTGGCTGAAATGGCTATTAGAACTTTTGCTTGTGAATCTGCAACATATAGAACGGCTGGCTATATGCGTGATATGGTTACCAAACTTGTTGCAGAAGGTGAGACACCTGAAATGGCCAAACTCAAAGCCGCCGAAGAATACAGCATTGAATGTGCTATTTTGAAGGTTTTGGGTAGCGAAGTGGTGGACTACTGTGTAGATGAAAACGTGCAGATCCATGGTGGCATGGGCTTTTCAGAAGAAGGGCATGCCGCAAGAGTTTACAGAGATGCCCGTATAAACCGAATTTTTGAAGGTACTAACGAGATCAACCGCCTGCTGGCAGTTGGTATGATGGTGAAAAAGGCCATGAAAGGTAAAATTGATTTGATGGGCCCGGCCATGGCCCTTCAAAAAGAACTGACAAGTATTCCTTCTTTTGGTGGTGATGCCGATACCGACTTCTTTGCAAAGGAGAAAAAAGCCATAGCTAGTGCTAAGAAAGCAGGGCTTTTGGTGGCTGGTGCAGCAGCGCAGAAGTTTATGAAGGATTTGGAAAAGGAGCAGGAAATCATGATGTATTTGGCCGATATGCTTATTGATATTTACACGGCCGAATCTACCTTATTGCGTGTGGAAAAAATGCTACAAACCAATGGAGAAGAAGCAACGTCTGTACATATAGATATGATGCGCACCTACCTTGCTGATACCCTAAACAATGTGAACGACAATGCACGGAATGCTGTTGCAGGATTTGCCGAAGGAGATGAGTTACGCATGATGTTGATGGGAATTAAAAGATTTACAAAATACGATGCAGTGAATACGATAAAAGCAAGGCGAAATATAGCAAAGGCACTAATACAAGAAAATAGTTACTGCTTCTGAAAAAGGAGCGAAACTATGAGGACAAAGAGATCCCGCTAAGAAATTTCTTGGCGGGATTTTTTATTAAAGTGTTATGCTGGCGATCGGCATCTGATACGAGTTCTACTTGATAGATTCCTGAATAAAAAGCTAGCCCGAATGACTCGGTCGGTCGGGCAGGAGTTTTTTGGCTCGAAGCATTCTGCAGGATAGATTGCGGCTCGTTGGCCGCGATTGTAATTCTTGCACAATGCCGGATACCGATCCGGCATCTAAATTTCTTCAGTCACCCGGTAGTAATTCAGGAAGTATATTTGCCGGCTTATTTTATTATATCATAATTGAGTTGAAAGGTTAACGAATAAAAAGCAGGAATTGTTAACTCAGACAATAAAGAAAATTTCAGCTTAGCCTTGGCTATGGTTAAATTTTATGAAGCGGAGTGATAAATAACAATTTTTAAAGTGAAGCTTTTAAGTTAAAATGCTATTAAATGGCCGATTCGAGAAGAGCATCAGAAAGACTACTACACCATGCGCAGCGAAAAGCCGCCATTCAAGGACGAATTATTTTCTTCCTGTTAAGCCTTATTGTTGCCTTTTTAGCCACCTATTTTTTAAGAGATACATCTTTTACTATTGCACAAGATTATGTGCTTTTTATCCTGTTCTTTTCAATTTGCCTTTGGATAACAGAAGCTATTCCACCATTCGCCGTTGGTATTATGATCGTTGGATTTTTGGTATTCTTTCTTGGTAACCCTGATATAGAAGGCCCGGAGGGAGCTATCAACGTCCAGAAATTTGTAAATACCTGGAGTAACAGTGTTATCTGGCTTATTCTTGGCGGGTTCTTTATAGCCGAGGCTATTTCTAAAGTAGGGCTGGATACGCAGATGTTCCGGTTTGCCGTACGCTCTTTCGGCAGCAAACCGAAAAGGCTTTTATTAGGACTGATGTTGGCTACCGCTGTAGGTTCCATGATCATGAGTAACACGGCCACCACAGCTATGATGATTGCCGCAGTGGCACCTTTGGTGGCCACATTGGAAGAAGATGCGCCATTTTTAAAAGCACTCTTTCTTGGTATTCCGGCGGCGGCGGCCCTGGGAGGCATGGGAACAATAATCGGCTCTCCGCCCAATGCCATTGCAGTTGAAGCTATTAACAGCATTCCTTCTTTGGATGTCAATTTCGGTTTTCTGGATTGGATGATCTACGGTGTACCAATTGCCCTGGTTTTAACCTTGATCGTGTGGTTTGGATTGACCAAAAAATATGTGCCGAAAGTTTCAGCCCTTAATATTAATGTGTTGGATTTGGGCAACAATTCGGACGAAGAGGATAAATCCAGACGTGAGATCAAACTGCGTAAAAATATTGTACTCGCTGTTGTGGGACTCACCATCCTGCTTTGGATGACGGAGAAATGGCATGGCATTCCGGCTGCTGCTGTATCAGGCATTCCGATTATCATTTTCACTATGGTAAGCATAATAACGGGAGATGATGTACGCAAACTCCCGTGGGATACTTTAATGTTAGTCGCAGGTGGATTATCACTCGGTTTGGCCATTCAGGAAGCAGGTTTGGCATCTTATTTTGTAGGAAAACTCGAGAATGTTTCCTTACCGCTACTGGTACTGATAGGGTTATTTTCAATAACTACAGTTGCTTTATCCAATGTGATGAGTAACACCGCAACGGCTACCATCCTTATTCCGGCAGCCAGTTTGCTGGCGGTAAAAGACCCTCTATTACTACCAGTCATAATTGGCCTTTCGGCTTCATGTGCTTTACTGTTTCCGGTATCAACACCGCCTAATGCTGTGGTATTCGCTTCAGGTAAGATCAAACAATCTGATTTTCAAACATCAGGTTTGCTGGCCGGACTGGCTGGCCCGGTGGTAATTATTTTGTGGGTGTTGTTGTTGGCTGCGTTGTTTTAGGCAATATAGAATGATGGAGTTGATAGGGTAAGGGATCGTATCCAATTTTTCTGCTAGTTTGACACAATTATTTTAAAATGCTTGCCAAGCGTTAAAGAAAAACCTGCTGATGAAATACATAAGGCGGTCCACTCCGTATTTGCGGAATCATCCAAATACAAATTAACAAATTCATCTTGAACAATAGGTTCTATTCTGTAATTGTCAACGGCACCTAATTCTTCCAATTTTTCTTCAATTAGATTACTGATCCGATCATTATTCAAATGAGATGTTGCTAAGATCCTTTCGGTTTTAAATTCTTTTAACTCTGGAAGTGTTCCGAAAATATTTTGCGGGCTTTCCCATTTGAAGAGTAATTCCATTTCCTGTACTGACAAATTCTTAATTGTTCTCAGTTGTTCAAACGCAGGAACTATTTGAACTAGCCGTTTAAAATCTCTTTCTTTCATCCAAAGAGATCCATTCTTTTTCAAATAGTGAGGGGGTTCGTATTCGCCCCAATCAGGCTCACTTAGCATATATTCAAATGCAGGAATAAAAAATATAAAAGTTTCGAGTCTTCTTAATGCTATCCAATTTCCAGAGGCACAATGTGGATGACCACATTGGTCACAAATTAATGATTGAAAAATTTGATCTTCACCGCACTCCCAATCAATTTTTTCAATCATATTGATGAATTCAATGTTCCCAATCTTTAAAGCAGTATAACTCCTAACTCCTAAACTAGATGATGTAAAATCAAAATCTTTATTATATGTCGAAAAATCAGTTGATGTCCACATATGCCCAAGGTTAAACTTAATATCCAAACTACTCTTATTGCAAGAATCGGCCTAATCAAATCTAAGCTTTTATATAGAAATTCAATGGCGCGAGTTTGATGAGTTCTGATACGGAAACCCTGAAAGGGTTAAATGTTTATAATAGGCTTGACCTGGAAGGATGCGACCCTGAAGGGGTCGTATAAACCTTGCAATACTTGGTTATACATATTCAATCCCTTCAGGATTGTTGCTTTATGGACTTAATGATGAACTGCAATGTAGGACTGATTTGAACCTAAAAGGCACATCGCAAATGCCATATAGAAATCAGAAATCCTATGTTACTATGCCGTGAAAAATGAAATGACATGACCGTAGTGAGGAACACTTATTACCCTAACTCTCCACGCCACTGTCTTCTTTCTTCTCCTCAGGACTGTCCTCCTTTTTCGGGTTATTTTCGTCCGCTTCTTCGTCCTTTTCTTTGCTAAGTGCGGCTTTGCTTTTCTTACCCTGAAGTTTCAGCTTGTCTTCTTTCTCGTTGTAATCTACCAAAAGTGTATCACCCGTTTTAATAGATGAATTCAGTATCTCCTCGGCCAGAGGGTCTTCCAAGTATTTCTGAATTGCCCTGTGCAATGGCCTGGCACCATATTGCGGGTCGAATCCTTTATCACCCAGAAACGCCTTTGCTTCATCAGTTATTTCAAGGGTATAACCCAATTCTTCAAGGCGGGCATACACACTCTTCATGGCAATGTCGATGATTTTAATGATCTCTTCCTTACCAAGTGAGTTGAAAATGACAACATCATCAATTCTGTTCAGGAACTCGGGTGAAAAAGCCTTATTCAACGCTTTTTGAATAATGCCCCGTGCATCCACATCTCGGCCTTTTTCACTCGCCGATGTAGAAAAACCAACGCCTTTACCAAAATCTTTTAGCTGTCGGGCACCAATATTTGAAGTCATAATGATCACCGAATTCTTAAAATCAACCCTTCGGCCTAAGCCATCGGTTAACTGACCTTCATCCAATACCTGGAGCAATATGTTAAACACATCGGGGTGTGCTTTTTCAATCTCATCAAGCAGAATTACGGAGTATGGCTTACGCCTTACTTTTTCCGTTAGTTGACCACCCTCCTCATATCCTACATATCCGGGAGGGGCACCTATCAACCGCGAAACGGAGAATTTCTCCATATACTCGCTCATATCAATTCTTACCAAAGCATCTTCGGTATCAAACATATAGCGGGCCAGTGCCTTGGCCAATTCCGTTTTACCCACACCGGTTGGTCCCAGGAAAATAAAGGAACCAATAGGACGTTTTGGATCTTTCAAACCAACCCGGTTTCTCTGAATGGCCTTGGTGATCTTGGCTACAGCTTCATCCTGCCCAATAACCTCGGTTTTGATCTCATCTTTCATTTTCAGCAGGCGATTTCCTTCGCTTTCTGCAATTCGCTTAACCGGAATACCGGTCATCATGGCAATAACTTCGGAAATATCTTCTTCCGTAACCGGAAAACGGAGCGATTTCACTTCATCGTCCCATTTCTTTTTGGCCCGATCAAGTTCATCAATCAACTTTTTCTCAGAGTCGCGAAGCTGTGCCGCTTTTTCATATTGCTGGCTTTTAACAACTTCGTTTTTTTGGTCTTTTATCTCTTCAATTTGCTCTTCTAACTCGGTAATTTCAGCAGGTACATTAATATTCTGAAGGTGAACCCGCGAGCCCGCTTCGTCCATAATATCTATGGCCTTGTCCGGTAAATAACGTTCGGTAATATATCTGTCGCTCAATTTTACTGCGGCTTCTAAGGCATCTTCAGTGTAGTCAACATTATGATAGTCTTCGTACTTAGGCTGAATGTTCTGTAAAATTTCCAGTGTTTCATCGGTGCTTGGCGGATCAACCATTATTTGCAGGAAACGCCGGGCAAGTGCACCGTCTTTTTCAATGTATTGTCTGTACTCATCTAAAGTAGAAGCACCAATAACCTGTAATTCTCCGCGTGCCAATGCCGGTTTAAAGATGTTAGATGCATCTAACGAACCGGTTGCACCACCGGCACCTACTATTGTATGAATTTCATCGATAAAGAGAATAATGTCATCATTCTTTTCCAGCTCATTCATAATGGCTTTCATTCGCTCTTCAAACTGACCTCGATACTTGGTTCCGGCCACCAAAGCTGCCAGATCGAGCATAATAACGCGTTTGTCAAATAACACCCGCGATATTTTGCGCTCTACAATTCGTTCTGCCAAACCTTCAACAATAGCTGATTTTCCCACGCCCGGCTCGCCTATCAAAATCGGATTATTCTTCTTTCTCCTGCTCAGTATTTGCGATACTCGCTCAATTTCATTCTCCCTGCCAACGATTGGATCGAGCTTACCGTCTTCGGCCATTTTTGTTATGTCTCTGCCAAAATTGTCTAAAACCGGAGTACGGCTTTTGCTGCTTCTGCCACTTCTGCTGCGAGGTCGTTCTTCTTCTTCAAATCCTTCATCCGGATCATCCGATGCCAATTCGTCTCTAATCTCAAAGGTTTCGGTTGCTTCCTCTTCCAAATCTCCTCCCATCATGAACTGTAATTCACTTCTAAAACCATCGTAATTCACATCAAATTCTTCCAAAACCTTGGCGACAATATTTTCTTTTTTCTTTAAAATGCCGAGTAAAACGTGCTCGGTATTCACCATTTCACTATTCATTATCTTGGCTTCCAGCACCGTTAATTTCAATATCTTCTCCACTTGTTTGGTCAGCGGAAGGCTGTCAGATGTAAATGACATGCTCTTTTGCGTGTTACGCTTAATCATGTTTTCAATACTTCGCCTAAGCACAACTAGATCAACATCCATTTGTTTTAGCACCTGTACTGCCAAATTCTCTCCTTCACGTATCAAACCGAGAAGCAGATGTTCAACACCAATATAATTATGTCCCAACCTTAAAGCTTCTTCGCGGCTAAACTGCATAACCTCCTTTACCCTTTGTGAATACTTCGCTTCCATAATGTATTTAATAAATGGTCTGCCAAAAGCAAGCCAAACTAATAATGCTGCCACATTAGCAGAACACGGATAAATATAACACCATAATTGCTTTTCTTATTTTTTCTTATCAACCTAATATTATGGGCTTACGGGAACTTTTGTCGGCTTTTTACCTCTTTAGATATGTGAACATTTTTTGCGGAGTTGAATAAAGTACTTCCTATTTTTACCGCAGAGATGAACTTAAACATTGAGAATGAAATTTAGCGTAGATAAAAAAGAGCTTTTCGTTGTTGTTACTTTAGATGAAAATAAGTTGAACACCGTAAATGCCCCCGATCTGAAATCTGAACTTGTTGTATTTGGTGCCGAAGGATTCAGAAATATGGTATTAAACCTCACCAATGTCGATTTTGTGGATTCGTCAGGGCTTTCGGCTATTTTGGTTGCACACAGGTTATGTAAGGAACAGAACGGAACTTTTGTAATGGCTAATCTCAATGAAAATGTTCAGCGTCTCATTCACATTTCGCAACTCGATGGTATTTTAAACATTACGCCAACCGTGCAGGAAGCTGCCGATCTGATAAAAATGGACGAGCTGGAACGTCAGATGTCTGAGGAATAGGTTTCTTTTATTACCACATCACTTTGTTTTACTTCGGCGTTGTGCCGCCGCGAGATTATTTGCAAAGAGTTCAGAACAGTGCTGAAAGATAAGTTAGCGGTTTTTCTCAATTACCGTTGAAAAGATCTGTAACAGGAAACTTTGACGACCTCAATTCAAAAAAAATCGATCATCTATGTATCTATGCGGTTAAGAAATATGCTTCCATTTGAAATTACCATACTCGGAAACAATTCGGCCGTACCTGCATTCGGCAGGCATCCATCGTCCCAGTTAATAAATATTCATCACAACTATATTCTTGTAGATTGCGGAGAGGGAACACAAATGCGATTGCAGGAAGTTAAGGCCAAAACTTCCAAAATTGAGCACATATTCATTACACATCTGCATGGCGATCACTTTTTTGGACTTATCGGTTTACTTACTTCTATGAATTTGCTTGGAAGAATAAAACCTCTTACAGTTCATGCACATGCAGAGGTAGAAGAGATTCTTAATATTCAGCTAAAACATACAAAGGCAGAATTCAGTTTTCCGTTTGCCATCAACCCATTACCCGAAGAAGGTACTAAGGTTATTTATAATGATGACTTTGTGGAGGTAACGGCATTTCAGCTTGAGCATAGAATTTCCTGCTGCGGTTTTTTGTTTAAAGAAGTTTTTTCCAAGCTGAAGGTGAATAAGGCTAAACTTGAAGAACTGAACATTCCGAATACGGAGTGGAGCAAGATACAAGCAGGTGAAGATTACCTGTTTGCAGACGGACAGATCATTTCAAATGCTGTTTTGGTTGAGGAAGGGCCCAAACCCAGAACGTATGCTTATTGCTCCGATACGCGTTATATTGAAAGTTTTATTCCCGTTATCAAGGGTTGTGATACGGTTTATATAGAATCTACTTATGCCAATAAGGATGCCGATAAAGCTTTTAACAGATACCATTGCACTGCCGAACAAGCAGCAACTATTGCCAAAAAGGCCGGAGTCGGCAGATTGTTGTTAGGACATTTTTCATCGAAGTATAAAGACCTTTCCATAATGTTGGAAGAAGCGACGCCCATTTTTGAAAATACCGAGATAAGCGAGGAAAGCAAGACTTATGTGATTGAACTGTGGTAAGACAAATGAAAAATGAAGAATTGAAAATGAAAAATTTTTGTTCATTTCAGCATATTTCCTTTTCCTGTTTAGGGCGCGAGGGCCTTGCATAGAATAATGAGTACCAATTTGGTTTCGCTCCACGAAACTAATCATAAGTCCTGGAAGAAAAATTCGCGCATTCGTGGTTAAATAATTGATTGTTAGAACTATAGCGAATAGGCTTAACCATTATTCACGTTATCCTAAAAATTTAGCTTGGGTGTCCCAATGAACAAAACGGGAGAATTTTCTTCATTTCAGCATATTTCCTTTTCTGCAAGGCCCTCTCCGTGTAACTCTGTGCCTTACTCAGTGAACTTTGTGGGTTAGGAAATATTTGGTTAAGAAACCAACTCAAAGCGCTTGATAAGCAGCTTTAGATCATCCTCAGCAACATCTAATTCTTTGGCCACCTTACCGGTATTCCAGTTGTGTTTTTCAAGATGATAATTTAAAAATCTCTTTTCCAAATCATCTTTAAAATCATCTAATTTATCGTACTGCTTGAACAGATTCAACAAATTAGCCTGGTCGGTTGATTTATTAGCGTATGATTTAACATCGGCCGCACTTATTTTATCAGGGCAAAGAATGATCAGGCGTTCAACTACGTTGTGTAATTCACGAATATTCCCTGTCCAGTTGATCTCTTGCAGTTCTTTGTATGCGGCCTTATCAATTTTTGGTGCTTTAATACCGGCATCGCCTGTGATCTCTTCCACAAAATGATCTACCAAAATCGGAATGTCATCTAACCGTTCGTTAAGTGATGGGATGTGGATAACCATTACACTAAGTCTGTGATAAAGGTCCATCCTAAACTCGCCACGGTCAATGGCTTTCAGAAGGTTTTTATTGGTTGCGGCAACTACTCTTACATCAACGGTAAGTTCTTTATCACCGCCAACACGCGTAATCTTGTGTTCTTGCAAAGCTCTTAAAACTTTGGCCTGTGCCGCTAAACTCATATCGCCCACTTCATCCATAAACAGGGTGCCTCCGTTAGCTTGCTCAAATTTGCCAATGCGCTGTTTATGTGCCGATGTAAAAGACCCTTTTTCATGGCCAAATAGTTCGCTCTCTATTAACTCAGAAGGAATAGCCGCACAATTCACTTCAATAAGTGGCCCGTCTGCTCTGTTACTTTTTTCATGAATCCACCGGGCAACCAGTTCCTTGCCGGTTCCGTTTTCTCCGGTTATGAGTACTCTGGCCTCCGACGGGCCTACCTTATCAATAAGCTCCTTAATGTGCGAAATACCGCTGCTCTCACCAATAATATCTCTTACGCCGGTTACCTTACGTTTCAGTTTTTTAATGGTTTTAACCTGTGTGGTTTTTTCATGGGCGTTTCGTACGGTAATTAGCAAACGATTAAGATCTGGCGGTTTACTAATGAAATCATAAGCTCCAATTTTTACCGCTTCAACCGCAGTTTCAATGGTGCCGTGGCCGCTTATCATTACAACCGGTAGTTCCGGACTAATAACCTGAATTTTCTCCAATACTTCCATTCCATCCATTTCGGGCATTTTTATATCTAGAAGTACTACATCAAATTTGTTATTCTTGATCTTGTCAAGAGCATCCAGGCCATCGGCGGCTTCATCTACATCATATTTTTCATACTCAAAAATGTCTCTGATAGTTTGCCTGATACTGGCTTCATCATCAACGATCAATAACTTGGGGTTTGCCATATTCTAAAAACAATAAATCACGCCGGAGCGCGAGGTTAAAAAATACTACGGGTAATAAGCCGGATTCTGTCTTGGCCCATCATTTATCTAAGCAGCCTACCCATTCACAAGGGCGAGTAACCCTCACTCCCGTCCTTTCGGTCGGGCACGTGAACTTATTTGGCCTTGCAACCCAAAAGGTTTACCCGATCTGGTTGTCACCAACCTGATCCGTGAGCTCTTACCTCACGTTTTCACCATCGCAATATGCCGAAACGAATTCAGCATTAGCAGTTATTTTCTGCGGCACTTTCTGTTCCCGGAACATCCGGGACCTCGGGTTTCCCCGAGTATGGTACTCTGCGTTGTCCGGACTTTCCTTTCCGCATAAGCGGAACGACAGGCTCACCCGTAGCAAAGCAAATGTAAGTTGAATTAGGGAATTATAACAACTTGAGAAAAATCCCAAATGATAAAATACAAAACCCAAACAAGTTCCTAATTAAACCAATTATGGTTTGAGATTTGGCGTTTTTTTGTTATTTGACTTTTGGGATTTGGAATTTACCTGAAATGTGAAGCAAAGATTTACCTCAATGCTCTCAAGTGCAGGTCACCATCTCCATCCAATTCCAGGGCCGGTGCAGGAATTTTAACAATGGATACAGCATCTAACAAGGTGCGAAGCAGGGGAGAGTTGGTTTCAATTTTACTTATGTCTATATCAAAAGAAAGATACCATTGTCTTTCGCGTGGAATATGCGAATAGTCTATTCGCAGGTTTTGCGGACAGTCTTCCGGTCTGAAATTGTCATATTCCTCAGGGCACCAATAATTCACTCTTCCGCCAAGTAAGCCATCTGCACTGTGTCCTACGGCTATATTTAACCATTTCGGGAACTTGGCACCTTCTTCCATAAAGGAATGTGGGTTAATACTGAGCCAATAAGTCTGGGCATTGTAGTCGCTAAGAAGTCGTCCAGGGCCACTACCATAAATATCTTGCACTCTGGCATTTGCTTCGGCAGTTTTCGGGTAATTTACTCCTTCATACATTATCTTTATTTGCATTCGCTCTTGTTTTCCGCACTCGCCAGAAAAAGTATCATAAGTGATTGAAAATCAACACCAAGTTTTTGAAATTGGGTGCTGCAGACCTATTTTCAGGTGTGTTTTTACGAAAATTAAAAAATCGATCAGGAAGCATTTCGGTACAGATTATTGAAAAAATCAATAGGTCTAATAAGGTTGTTAAGACCATAGGTTGTGGTAAAAGTGCTCAACAGATTGAAAGGTTGGTAGCTATGGGCAGGCAAGAGATAGAACGGTTGCAAGGACAATCTCAATTGTTTGTTTCTCCATCAGATGCAGTCATAGAATCTGCTATTGATCAGTTAAGTAATGCCAGCATTCGCACCATTGGCCCTGAATTGATATATGGGAGTTTGTTTGATCATATCGGTTTTGGTAATATCAAAGAAGAGTTGTTTCGTCATATAGTAATCGCTCGATTAGCTTTTCCACTAAGCAAGTTAAAAACCATTGAGTATTTGTATCGTTACCAAGGCGTTCATATAAACATAGACAGCATATATCGTTTTTTAGATAAGTTAAATAGCCAACTCAAGGACAAGATTGAGCAAATTGCCTTTGAGCATACTAAAAAACTACTTGGCGGTAAGTTGTCGATCGTATTCTATGATATGACCACTCTTTACTTTGAGGCATCTGAAGAAGATGACCTTCGTAAAACCGGCTTTTCAAAAGATGGAAAACACTCACATCCTCAAATCTATCTTGGCTTGCTGGTAGGCTTACAGGGTTATGCAATTGGTTATGATATTTTTGAAGGCAACACCTATGAAGGGCATACGTTAATCCCCTTCCTTGAAAAAATGAGCAATCGATTTGATTTAGGAAAACCCATTGTAATTGCTGATTCAGCTCTTTTGTCCAACAAGAATCTTCAAGCCCTTGAAGATCAACAGTACGAATACATAATTGGCGCAAGAATAAAAAATGAATCGAAAGCAGTCAAAAAGCAAATTACATCCCAACAGTGGGAAGATGGTCAGGTGAGACAAATTACGCGAAATGCTCAGCGATTAATTGTCTGCTACTCATCAAAAAGAGCAAGCAAAGATGCACATAACCGAAAGCGTGGTTTGCAGAGATTAGAAAAACGATTGCGTTCAGGAAAGCTCACCAAGTCCAATATCAATAACAAGGGATATAATAAGTACTTAAAAATGACAGGCAAGGTGGATATTGAAATTGACTATCACAAGTTTGATCAAGACGTAGTGTGGGACGGACTTAAAGGATACATAACTAACTCCAAATTGAGTAAAAAACAAATTATAGATAATTACCATCAACTTTGGCAAATAGAAAAAGCATTCAGGATCTCAAAAACAGATTTAAGAATAAGACCCGTCTATCACAGGTTGGTACATCGAATTCAGGCACACATATGTATATCTTTTGTAGCCTACTGCATTTATATGGAAATGGATAGATTGTTAAAGAAGCAAAAGTCAGATATCTCCATCAAAAAAGCACATGAAATAACTCACAACATGTATCAAATCACTTTTCAATTACCTGAATCTAAACATTTTAAATCTACTACACTAAAAATGGATGATCAACAAGCTGAACTATATCAAATCATCCAAAAAAATTGTTGGGTGCTGCAAAAATGAAAACAAGAAACAAGTTCCTAATTAAACCAATTATGGTTTGAGATTTGGCGTTTTTTTGTTATTTGACTTTTGGGATTTGGAATTTACCTGAAATGTGAAGCAAAGATTTACCTCAATGCTCTCAAGTGCAGGTCACCATCTCCATCCAATTCCAGGGCCGGTGCAGGAATTTTAACAATGGATACAGCATCTAACAAGGTGCGAAGCAGGGGAGAGTTGGTTTCAATTTTACTTATGTCTATATCAAAAGAAAGATACCATTGTCTTTCGCGTGGAATATGCGAATAGTCTATTCGCAGGTTTTGCGGACAGTCTTCCGGTCTGAAATTGTCATATTCCTCAGGGCACCAATAATTCACTCTTCCGCCAAGTAAGCCATCTGCACTGTGTCCTACGGCTATATTTAACCATTTCGGGAACTTGGCACCTTCTTCCATAAAGGAATGTGGGTTAATACTGAGCCAATAAGTCTGGGCATTGTAGTCGCTAAGAAGTCGTCCAGGGCCACTACCATAAATATCTTGCACTCTGGCATTTGCTTCGGCAGTTTTCGGGTAATTTACTCCTTCATACATTATCTTTATTTGCATTCGCTGTTCATCCCAAAGTAATTCCTGTCCGGTGAAGAGTGCGGTACCCATGGCATTAAAAGCCATATCTCCCCAACTAAAACCCCAACGTTCCGAAAAACCATCTAAGGTTTCCACTCCCGTCATAAAAACAAAACCCAAAGCACCGCCATACAGCGTGGCCTTTTTGTCTTCCACCCCAGACCAATTAAGCAGTGCCCTTCCCAGTCTTCCACCGTGGTAGCATGTCCAGGCATGACCAATTTTATCCTGCTGCATCCACTCGTCATTGTCGTTAAAAAAGTGAAAGTTTCCTCTGTCAAACTGACTATACCAGGCCTGATCCAAAACAACCATAGTTCCGGCAAAGGCAACACCCGTAGTAATTCCCGCACCCAGTAGTCTGCCTTTATGCAGCGTGTCGGCAGGTGTAAGAAAACGGTTGATACCACTTTGTTGGCCGCGGGCACCCAAAGTGGTTAGAAGGAAAAGTAAGATAGATATCCTACGCAGCATTACGCCTTAATGGTTTCCAGTGTTGCGTTAAGAATACGCTCTACTTCCTGCGTTGTAGGAGCTTCACCGTAAACACGTAGTAATGGCTCAGTGCCGGATGGACGTATCATTACCGTAGCGTCTTTTCCAAGGAAGAATTTAAAACCGTCTATGGTTTCTACCCGTTCTACTTTATAACTTCCAAATGAAGTGTAGTTACCTGCTTTGCATTGTTCAATTACCGCTTTCTTTTTAGCTTCACTTAATCGCAGGTCATTTCTGTTGTACGCAAAATCGCCTGTAATTTCATATACCTCGGCCAACAAATCGTTAAGGCTTTTGTTTTTCTTAGCCATAAATTCAAGAAGCACCAATCCCATCCAAATACCATCGCGTTCAGGAATATGACCTTTAGTTGCAATTCCGCCACTTTCTTCACCGCCTACCAGAACATCATCATCTACCATATAACCGGCAATATATTTGAAGCCTATTTTGGTGGTGATGTTTTCCAATCCGTATGCATCGCACAGTTTCTGTATTCTTATGGAAGTTGAAAATGCGGTAACGACTTTACCGGTTAGTCCTTTGTATTTATGTAAATAATGGATCAACAGAAGTATGATCCGGTGTGAATCGACAAAATTTCCTTGTCCGTCAAATAATCCTATTCTATCTGCATCACCATCTGTAGCCAGCCCAAGATCGATATCTCCTCTCGTTTTTATGGCTTCTTCAAACTCGGTTAAATTTCTGGCAATGGGTTCGGGTGCCTGTCCTTCAAATCCCGGATTGTCTCCTGCATGCAAGAGAAAAGCCTCGGGGAATAAGCGTCTTATAACATTTTGTCCGGCACCCCACATGGCATCGTAGCCAAGTCGCATACCCGAGTTTCTGATAGCATCAAGGTCGAAAGCTTCTTCAACAGCGTCTATATACATCTGCTCCAGATCTACATATTCTAACAATCCATCGCTTTCTACCAGCTTTAATTCCACATCCGGAATATCTACTTCGTCGGGTATTTGCTCTTCTACTTCAGCAATATGCTCCGGTAATAAAGGCCCGCCGAAATTACCCTTTAACTTATATCCGTTGTAGGTTGGCGGATTATGACTGGCTGTAATTACCACGCCGAGGTCGGCCTTTTTTTTCACAACTCCCAAAGAAACCATTGGCGTAGAAACAAAGCCTTTTGCCAAATAGGATTTAACGCCGTTTTTGTACATCACCTTAGCTACGGTTTCGGCAAACATTTCACCGGCAAAGCGGCAGTCATGCCCAATGCACACACTAGGATTTTCAAAGTTTTGGTTTAGCCAATCGGCAGTAGCCTGGGCCACTCTGGCCACATTTTCAACAGTAAACTCTTTGGCAATAATAGCCCGCCAACCATCGGTTCCGAATTTTATCTTTGTCATAATAATTGTGCTGATGTTAAGATGGGCAAAGATAGGATATCATACTTTTGAACCACATATACACATGGTTAATTATAGATGGTCCAGAATGATGTGTAGTCATTTGTCTTATCTCATGTACGGAGAATTGTATAAGGCCTTCTTGTTTATTGAACAAAGAAGGATAGTAGTTTTTTGCAGTTAATACCGCTCAAAACGAACGAAGAGACAAAAACTAAAAAACAGGTTGAACTATATAGACACATACCGGCACAAGGGCATGCGTAAAAAACTGGTAAAGCTAGTTCGTGCCAAGGGTATAGCAGATGAACGCGTTTTGGCCGCTATTGAAAAAATCCCGCGCCATTTTTTTGTTGATGATGCCTTGGTGCACCACGCTTATGAAGATAAAGCCTTTCCAATAGGAGAGGGGCAAACCATATCACAACCTTATACCGTTGCTCGCCAAACGGAGCTGTTACAGCCCAGGAAAGATATGGTTGTACTGGAAATTGGTACAGGATCGGGCTATCAGGCTTGTGTATTGGCTGAGTTAGGTGTGAATGTGCTAACGATAGAACGCCATAAAATCCTTTTTGAGCGGAGTAAACAGATATTTGATTTCATGGACTATAAGCACATTCACTCTTTCTATGGCGACGGATATAAGGGCCTGCCCATGTATGCCCCTTTTGATGGAATAATTATAACGGCAGCGGCCGATGAAATTCCGTCAAAACTTTTACAACAACTAAAAAAGGGAGGAAGAATGGTTGTACCTTATGGTAAGGGAAAAGTGCAGCAGATGATGGTTCTTAAAAAGGATGAAGAAGGAATGCTTACCAAAACCGAGCACGGCAGATTTAGTTTTGTGCCTATGTTAAAGGGGAAGAAGCGGTAATTTCTATCGGTAAATTGCCGGATTTAATTGTTTGCCGGCTACACGAATTTTTATACCAAAAAGACATACAAAATAGTCCAATATTTCGTTGCTTTTCCCTTCTATTATCGTTAAAAAGCCTGCCATCCCGAAGTTTCTAGATGCCTGCGTTTTTTGCCTTGATAAAAGAAAAACTACGCAAAACATTTTGGAGTAATTTATAAATCCATTTGGTATTACGATTCGGACTGACTCTAAATTGAATTAATTTTAGCGTTTGAAATATCAGGCCAATAATACTCGGTACTATTGTGTTCTTAGCGAAATGAGTTCGGTAAAGCTCTCGAATCTCACTAATTATTAGCGTTCTAAACCTGAGAGATTAATCCAACTCCGGTTTACAGCAAGAGTAAATTTATAAAAAAGGACACCGGTGTCGACATCTAACATACGGATATCGCAAAAGCTGTAGTAGTTTTATGGTTAATCAGTAATTCGCTTAAGGAATGAGAATATTATACATGGAATTTTCGAGGTACATGTTCATGCTATGTCTTATTAGCGGTAGTATATTAAACATCAACGCTCAACTGGCTCCGGGTGCTTTTACGGTTGATGTGGATTATGAAGCAGGGCCGGATAGTGATTATACAATTGCAGGACGTAATTATTACAGTGGAAACGACCATACTTTACATTTTGCTAAAAATAATGACAACAGTACCCCTCTTAGAGAAAATTTAGTGGTTAAATCGCTAACTACAGGTGGGGTAACTTATGATTTAACCGGAAATTTGGCATTTCCTGAAGAATTTAAAATACGTTATCAATCAAATCCACCTGCAGGCTACCCCAACAGGGTAATGTGGTATGAAGCAGAGCCAAACAACCGTGATCCGGATTGTTGTAATACCCCTACAGAAATTTATTTACGGCCTGAATACACCAACGATTTGGAAACTGCCGCAAACTCCGTAATTGTTAACAGGGGGGTAGATAATATGTTTTCCAATCCCGGTGGAGGAGAAAGTGGTGAAAATACCATTGAACGGGTAGATCAGTTATGGACGAGTGGTGTTTGGATAAAAGACCCTTCCAAGGCATTTATAATGTTGGTTGAGCGTGAGGGTTGTAATACAGCCTGCGGAAACACACAAACCGTAGCACCAATACTTAGTGTGGATGGAAGTGGCTTGCCGGCCTCCTATGGTAATTCAGTTTCTGTTAGTGGTTCAGCTAACTACAAAGGGAGTGTTTTGCCGGATAACGGTTATGGAAACGCTCAGGGCAGAGTACAATACACTATATTAAAAGCTGATAATCTAACAGATCAATTGGCTCCGGATGAAAATTCAGCTTTGGAAGGGCAACGGTTAAACTTTGCCGTAATTCCCCTTTCCGATCTGGGAATACAACCGCGACAGGTATTTTATGGATGGTCTCATTTGCCTGTGGATAAAGCAGGTGATAACCCAACTACATTTGTTGACTGGAATGCTTTTTCAACCACTTCTGGCGACAGGGCCGATGTAGTATTTGTTGCCGCTATGTTTGGCGATCTGTTGCCGCCGGCAGCACTTCCGGTTGAATTAATCACTTTTTCAGCCGAAAAAGATGGAAATACAGTTACCTTATACTGGAAAACAGCAACTGAAGATAATAACAGTCATTTTAGCGTAGAACACTCAACAGACGGCATCCGGTTTGAAGAAATTGGCAGAGTTGATGGCAATGGAACTACAGATGTTGAACAAAGCTATAGCTTTACGCATAATAATCCGATAAACGGCAGTAACTTTTACAGGCTTAAACAAGTTGATTTTGACGGACTTTTTGAATATACAGCAATAAGGCATGTAAGGCTTAAACAGGCCGAAGATGTTATTGTTTTTCCTAATCCGGCCATGTCGTCTATTATCATTTCATCTGACCTAGACATCAAAGAAATGTTGATATATGATACTACGGGCAGACTTTTGACGGAACAAGATTATGTAAAGGGAGAAATGGTGGATATTTCAGATCTTGCAGGGGGGAATTATTTGCTAATTCTTAAAACTAAAGACAGAACAATACATCATAAATTTTTTAAGACCAGGTAAAGGGTTTAATTATTAAGTACAAGTTCATCTCTATCTCATCCTATTTCTCAAGGGAAGATGTAATGTAGGTGTACAATGTTTAGGCGGATACGTATCCTTAAGTTATGGGCTTTTACTCTTTAATTTCATTAACTTCACCTACCCAAGGATTGCCGGGTGAACTATAGACAGCTAACCATATCAATATGTACGCTATTCCTATGCCTTCCGTTTACAGTTGTAAGTCAGGAAGATGACAATTTCCTGTCTAAACTGCAAAAGGCAAAAAATGTAAAGCAGCGTGTTGAGATTTTATACAACATGCCGGAGTCCTACATTGAAGAAAATGCAGAGGATGCCCTGCCCTTAGCCGAAGAGTTACTTGGCGGTGTAAAGCGGAATAAAAAGCGACAAGCCAGGGCTAATCTGCTTGTAGGAGAGGCACATTACTATTCAGACCGGTTGGACGATGCCCTGAAATATTTTTTGGTAGCTGATTCCTTAAGCCATAAAGAGAATGCAGATGATAACTACCTGCGGGCTGATATATTGTATTATTTGGGGAGTACGTATAGTTACCGGGGAGAATATGCCAAGGCGAGAGCCGCCATGAATAAGGCGGCAGAATATGCGGAGACGATAGAAGACCTGGAGTTACAGTCTTATATTTTATCTGAATTGGCCTTCATCGACAGTAGTTTGGGAGATTATGAAGAGGCCTTAAAAAATCATCAAAAAGTTTATAGTATAGATATTAGCCGAAAGGACTCTACGGCCATCGCAGCCGATCTTATAAATCTTGCAAGCATCTATGCAGACCGAAAACAATACAATGAAGCGGTGGATTATTATCGTAGATCTCTTTATTATTCGAAAAACCAAAACAAAAGCGATGCTAGTACACGGGCATATGCCTATAACAATATTTCGGCCATTTATATACAACTGGAAGAAATTGATTCCGCAGTTTACTATGTGGATAAAGGGTTAGTTTTGACAGAAGAATTTCAATTAATAAGCGAAAGAATTCAACTACTTCTTAACAATAGTGTAATTGAAAGAAAGCAAAAACAATATGTGAGGGCTTTACAACTAATTTCTGAAGCGGAGAATTTAGTTGATGCAACGGATGTTAGGACCCATTTTAATACCTTAAATATTCTAAAAGCTGAAATATTATTTGATGATAAACGCTACACGGAAGCTTTATCAACAGTAAATGCGGTATTGAACAGTGTTGATGAGCTTAAGACAAGGGATAAGCTGCGAACTCTACTTCTTAAAAATAAAATACTACGAAAGATTGGAAAATTATCTGAGGCAATATTAGTTATAGATGAATACATCGAAACTAGAAATGGCTTTATGATAGAGCAGAGCACGGAGCAGTTAGAAAAGTTTCGTACCATATATGAGACCGACTTAGCTGAGGAGAGGGTGAAAACTCTGGAAGTAGAAAATGATCTTGCCTCTCAGCAAATAAGAAATAAAAATGTTGCAAGAAATGTTTTGGCGGCACTTTTCCTGTTAGCGGTTGGTTTTGCATTTTTCTTAAAATATACCTTTGACCAACGGCGAAAGATCAACCAATTGGAATATGAACGGATTTTGGCTGCCCGTGATAGTCAGATACAAAATCTCCAAAGTTCGGTGGCAGAATTAATTGATCAAAAGCCGAATCGAAATCAGGACCTGCCTGCCCTCGATGAGATAAATGAATCCCTGCTTTCTCATATTACAGACAGAGAATATGAGGTTTTGCAGTCCATCAGTCTGGGTTTAAGTAATAAAGACATTGCCGAAAAGAACTTCATTTCGGTGAACACCGTGAAATTCCATTTGAAGAACATCTACGCCAAACTAGATGTATCCAATCGTATTCAGGCCATTCAACGATTAAGAAATATCGGATGATCCTCCAATAGATTCGGGGCCGGAATGCCTTTTAGGGCCTCAAAAAAATGTGTCTGAAGTATTATTCTAAGCTCGTACTTCAATCACTTCGGATTGCAATAAAAAATACCGTATCTTTGTATCATATTCTTGCCGGTGCCCCACAATCCCGTCATAGCAAGCAATCTGTTTCTACCCCTACCCGATCGGGTAGTTTTAGCAAGTGCCCCGAATACTACCCTAAAGAGGGGTGAATTCCTTGGATTTAGCCCCGATGTTTGTGTCATAATTTTTAAAAAAATAAAAACCTAAAAACTTCAAAAACAGATTATTATGGAAAACTCAGTAACAGTTAAAAGCGAAACCCCCATTTGGTTAATGTCAGCTATATGCATGATTGGCCTGGCCATGTTGGTAGTACAGGTTATTTCTTTGGTTCAATAAATTAAATAGGGTGATAATGAAAAGGAATTTAACAGAAATCAGAAGATTGATCATCGTTCTTTGTATAGGGATGCTTTTTGGAGCGGCTTCTTGTTCGCAGGACCTGACAGTTGATCCTGATGTAACTGAGAATGTTGCAAAGAAGAGAAAGATAACTGGACATGTTGGTAGCTAAATAAAATTCATCACCCTCATAACTTTGGAGCCTACTGCCCCATCTTATTAACGGTAGGCTCCAGAGTTTTAAAAAATTCATCCCTCTTCAGAAACTCCGGCCCTTGGGTTGCCGGAAACGGTTAAAGCCGGAGTTTCTAAGATATTCATCCCCAAAGTGGAACCCCGGTTTCCGTGTTAACGGATCCCGGGGTTTCTTAATTAATCCGTCGATTTTTTGAGGAATTAACGCTAATCCTATTGCTTTCTTTGGGCTGCTGACTTATGTTTGCCTTTCTTTATAATTAGTCTAAATAAAAATAATAGATGAGGCAAACATTTTTAGCTGTTGCAACACTCTTGTTTTCGGTGGGGGCATTTGGTCAGGCAGATACCATAGAAAACGCCGCTCAAAAAATGCTGCAACTGCCTGATAAACTAACCATCGGCAGCTATGGAGAAGTTCATTACGAGCAACCTGTTGGCAACGATATACGGCAAAGCGGAGCATTGGATGTACACCGGTTGGTTCTGCTGGCCGGTTACAAGTTTAATAACAAGGCATCTGTTATAACTGAAATAGAGTTTGAACATGTGAAGGAGGTATTCGTTGAACAAGCCTACCTTAATTACGATCTCGGTAAAGGCATTTCGGCTCAGGCAGGATTATTACTTACGCCAATGGGCATTATCAATGAATACCATGAACCCACAACGTTTAACGGGGTTAACAGGCCGCTAATAGATAATCACGTGGTTCCCACAACATGGAGAGAAATTGGAGCCGGAATTACCGGCAATTTTATACAAGCTAACTCCAAGGTACAGCTTAATGTAATGAACGGCTTTAGCAGTTATAACGGAAGTGGTAAAATGGGGGGTAAAAGCGGATTAAGAGGAGGCCGGCAAAAGGCCGCAGAATCTTTTTCCAGCTCTCCAAACCTTGCGACTCGTTACAGTTACTATGGTATTAAAGGCCTGAATGTTGGGCTTTCAGGCTATTTTGGAAAAACTTCATCAACCATGTTTGATGGTCTTGACCGAAATAATGCCCAGCTTGAGGCACGAGCGGACTCCACCGTAGTAGGTATTACCATGATAGGGGCAGATGTGCGCTATAATTATAAGGCACTTAGGCTTCGTGGCCAGCTTTATTCTACCGGTATTTCCAATGCCAACGAGTACAACGTATTTACCGGAAAAGACCTTGGCGACAGGATGTATGGCTACTACGCTGAAGTAGCATACGATGTGTTAAAGCATGCTAGTAATACCGATTTGAAATTACTTCCGTTTCTAAGGTATTCCTACTGGGATTTACATGTCAGGGTTGGAAACAGTATTACAACGAATGATGCATATAAAAACAATGCACTAACCACGGGCCTTACCCTTAAAGTAGCTGATGGCGCAGCTTTTAAAAGCGATTTTCAATGGGTGAAGAGCAAAGCTGATTCAAAGGCTAATAAAAGTTTCAACCTGGGCGTAGCCTACTGGTTCTAATTATTTATTGAATAAGTTGAAAATACTAATTTATACAGCATTCTCGGTTTTGGCATTAACGCTGAGTTTAGCCCTGGGAGTTCCCGGGTTTTCGCCAATAGTCCTGCCATCAAAGCAGATCAAGAAGTCTATAGAAAAAACATTGGGACTGTCTGACTTCGAATTGAAAGAAATGGTCGGTCCGGCATGTTTAAATAGAGGAGTATTATTAGAAATTAATGAAAAAGGCGGACGTTTAAACGGCTTCGTCTATACTGGCAGAGTTCCTACTTGCAGATTAGGTGGTTGTAAAGAACAGCAAGGTCAATTAATGCCTATTGATAAATTAGAAGACCTGGAGTACTTCGATTTCTTTGCGATTTTGGACAAGGACTTTGCGATACGGAGAATTCGCGTGTTTAACTATGCTGCCACCCACGGACATGAAGTAGCGAGCAGGGGCTGGTTGAAACAATTTATTGGTTTCGGACAGGGATCAGAACCACTGGTTTATGGCAAAAACATTGATGCGGTATCGGGAGCCACCATCTCGGCCATGGCTTTGACCGATGAGGTAAGCTATATCATTGAATGTTTGGAAGGCCAGGCTTAGGCAAATAACGGAAAACTGCACTTTATACCAAATGAATTTATAAACGAAATATTGGACTATTATGTCTGTCCTTTTGGTATTAAACGCTGGCCGATCAGATTTAGGATTTTGGTTTTGAGATTTGTTTGAGTTTTGAACATTGGAGTTTGAGTATTATCTCCGATCCATTTCCCGCTGAATATCGCGCTGTTTAATGGTATGGCGTTTATCATGTACTTTCTTTCCCTTGGCCAGGCCTATTTCCAACTTGGCCCAACCTCTTTCATTTATAAAAAGTTTAAGCGGAACAATGGTAAGTCCTTTTTCATTTAAGGCGGTCTTTAGTTTCTTCAACTCTTTTTTAGTGAGCAAGAGTTTTCTTTCGCGGGTCACGCGGTGGCCATTGTAAGATGCCTGGTAGTATTCTGAAATATGTATGTTCTTAACCCACAACTCGTTTTTCACGAAATAGCAATAACCCTCCTTAATGTTGGCCTTACCGGCCCTAATGCTTTTGATCTCAGAGCCGGACAAAACAATGCCTGCCACGAATTTTTCGAGTATATGATAATCAAATCGTGCTTTTTTATTCTGAATTAATATGTTCTTGACATTACTCAATGTGTCGCGAAGATACGGTTTTGGCATGCAGTTGAGCAGGTTTATTAGTTACCAAAGTACCTGTAAACATCCGCGCGATCAGTAGGAAAAAACATTAAGGCCCGCAGATGCGCAGATTTACGCAGAGTAAAACAGCAATCAAGGTATGGTAAAATCTCTGCGAAGCTCCGCGCGATCAGCGGGAAAAACATATTAAGGTTCGCAGATGGCGCAGATTTACGCAGAGTAAAACATCAATCAAGCCATGGAAAAGCTCTGCGAACATCCGCGCGATCAGCGGGAAAAAAGAGTTAGAGCCCGCAGATCTCGCAGATTTACGCAGAGTAAAAACATCAATCAAGCCATGGAAAAGCCCTGCGAACATCCGCGCGATCAGCGGGAAAAAAACATTAAGGCCTGCAGGTGGCTCAGATTTACGCAGATTAGGTTTAGAGATTATTTACCTTTCGGTATATGTGCTCAGCTATTTCATCACAGTTGAAATTTACGAGTATCCCAAGTTTTAACCCGCTTAGTCTTAAGTAACTTAAAACTTGCTTGTGATGAACTTCATGCAGGTTTTCAACCGATTTTATTTCAATAATTACTTTATTTTCGACCATGATATCAGCCCTGAAACCGATTTCAAGGACTTGCCCGTCATATTTTACTTTTATAGGCACCTGAGTCGTTACCTTTAGGACACGTTTTTTCAGTTCATATTCCAGCGCAGCCTCATATACGCTTTCTAACAAGCCTGGACCCAATTCGTTATAGACACTAAATATTGCGCCTCGAATATGATATGAAATATCATTTTCATGCATTTATACCTAATATTAGAAAATTATCTGCGAAGATCAGCGAGATCTGCGGGAAAAAAAAGTTAGAGTCCGCAGATCTCGCAGATTTACGCTAAAGTAAAACAGCAATCAAGGTATTGAAAAAGCCATGCGAATATCCGCGCGATCAGCGGGAAAAAACATTAAGGCCTGCAGGTGGCTCAGATTTACGCTGAGTGATAACATCAATCAAGCCATGGAAAAGCTCTGCGAACATCCGCGCGATCAGCGGGAAAAAAGAGTTAGAGCCCGCAGATCTCGCAGATTTACGCAGAGTAAAAACATCAATCAAGCCATGGAAAAGCCCTGCGAACATCCGCGCGATCAGTGGGAAAAAAATATTAAGGTCCGCCGATGACGCAGATTTACTCAGAGTAAAACAGCAATCAGGGTATTGAAAAAGCCCTGCAAATATCGGCGCGATCAGCAGGAAAGTCCAATTTAGCCAAGCCTAAATATATTTTTTGACTAACAAAAAATTATATTTGCGAAAAAATACTTAATGAAGCGATTGATAGTATTTGCGGCCACTTTGTTACTACTACTCACAAGTTGTGATCGGAAGGAGAAAACGCAGGAGGAAAACAAATTGAACATTGTATGCACAACAGGCATGATTGCCGATGCCGTAAAGAATATTACCGGCCACCTAGCCGATGTGGAAGCATTGATGGGCCCGGGTGTGGACCCTCATTTATTTAAAGCTACTCATGGCGATCTGACCAAATTGCGAGCGGCTGATATCATTTTCTATAACGGACTCCACCTGGAGGGAAAGATGGGAGAAGTGTTTGAGAAAATTGAGAAACTACCCGGCAAACGTGTAATTCCTGTTGCCGAAGTTATTGATAAGTCCAAGCTCATACTGATTGATGCTGCCGGACCAACCTACGATCCGCACATTTGGTTTGATGTAGCACTCTGGACCGAGATATTGCGTCCGGTAACCGAAACCTTAAAAGAAGTTGATAGTGTAAATGCAGAAACCTATTCCGCTAACGCTACGGTTTTTAGAGAATCTTTATTGATACTTGACGGAGCCATGCGTGAGAAATTGAACGAGATCCCGGATAATCAGAGAATAATCATTACGGCGCACGATGCCTTTGGCTATTTTGGTAAGGCCTATAATATTGAGGTGAAAGGCCTTCAGGGTATTTCAACTATGTCGGAGGCGGGCTTAAAAGATGTAGCCGATCTGGTGAATTTAATTGTTGATAACAAAATAAAGGCAGTATTTATAGAAAGCTCGGTACCTAAAAAGGCTATTGAAGCGGTTGTTGAAGGTTGCAGAGAGAAAGACCATGAAGTGAAGATTGGCGGTACTTTGTTTTCTGATGCCATGGGTGAAGCCGGAACGAAGGAAGGAACATACATCGGCATGGTGGAGCACAATGTGAACACCATTGTAAACTCCTTAAAATAACAGAATGAAGGATATAGCTTTGGAAGTACATGACCTCACGGTTACTTATGACAGAAAGCCTGCGCTCTGGGATATTGACTTCGAAATACCGAGAGGTGTACTTGTAGGTATTATTGGCCCTAACGGATCCGGAAAATCTACTTTGGTGAAATCGATAATGGGCATTATAGATCAGAGCAGTGGCTGGGTAAAGGTGTTTAATGAGGATATTGAAAAGGTAAGACACAAAGTGAGCTATGTACCTCAGCGTGAAACCGTTGACTGGGATTTTCCGACCAATGTGTTAGATGTGGTACTTATGGGGCGGTATGGCCGGGCCGGAATTTTTAACCGACTAAGCAAACGTGACAAAGAGATAGCTCAACAAAGCTTAGAAAAAGTAGGAATGTGGCAATTTGCCCGAAGACAGATCGCTCAATTAAGTGGCGGCCAGCAACAACGCGTGTTTATGGCCCGTGCTTTAGCAGAACAGGCAGAACTGCATTTAATGGATGAACCTTTTGCCGGTGTTGATTCGGCTACGGAAAATTCTATTTTTCAAGTATTTGAAGAGATAAAACAGGCCGGAAAAACGATGATGGTAGTACACCACGACCTGCAAAGTGCGGCAAAATACTTCGATTGGATTGTGCTGCTAAACACCAGGCTGATAGCCGTTGGCCCAACCGAAGAAGTATTTACCCCGGAATTATTACAGGAGGCCTACGGTGGTAAGCTAAGTGTATTGTCGCAGATACACGACATTATTGCACAAAAGGAATACCCTGTTAGAGAGACAACGTAATGGAGGACTTACTCGACTTTTTACTAATGCGTGAACCCAATGTACGCTACGTTGTGCTTGGGTCTGTACTTATTGCGGCCAGTTCTGCCGTAGTAGGGTGTTTTATGTTTTTACGTAAACGGGCTTTGGTAGGAGATGCACTGGCGCACTCTGTATTGCCCGGTATTTGCCTGGCTTTTATTCTATTTCAAAACAAGAATCCGTTGATCTTATTGATAGGCGGCATCACTACGGCGTGGATATCTCTTTTGTTTATTGATTATTTGGTCAATAAAACCAGAATTAAGACAGATACTGCTATTGGCCTGGCACTTAGTTGGCTTTTCGGTATAGGAATTATGCTTTTAACGGCCATTCAAAAAACCGGCAACGCTTCGCAAAGCGGGCTAGATAAATTTTTGTTTGGAAAAGCGTCCAGTCTAATGGCCGGAGATCTGTATGTTTTTGGTGGTGTAAGCCTACTTATACTCCTGATGACGGTTTTCTTTTTTAAACCGCTGAAGATCGTTTCCTTTGATCGAGACTTTGGAGTTAGTATTGGACTAAAGGTCGGATTTTTTGAATTTTTACTTTCTACCCTTACAGTTTTGGCGGTTGCAACCGGTATTCAGGCGGTTGGAGTGGTTCTTATGGCTGCCATGCTGGTAACACCGGCTGCGGCAGCACGCTTCTGGACCAATGATCTTAAAAAGATGTTGGTTTTGGCCGCCTTGTTCGGAGCATTTGCCGGAGTAATAGGATCCTTTATTTCTTATACAGCACCGCGTATGCCTACCGGCCCCTGGATAGTAATAGTTATTTCTACCATTGCCATGATCTCATTTTTAATAGGAAGTCGCAAAGGACTGATCGCAAGAAATATAAGGCAACGCAAGATGAGTCGAAAAATAGTTTCAGAAAATATCCTGAAGTTGTTTTATCATCTCGGAGAAGCCGATGGAAATTTCTTTAAAAAGAGATCGGTTGATGATATGATGAACAGGCGTTTTTTCATTAAACGCGACCTGATAAGCGGTTTACAAAAACTAAAGAGAGAAGGCATGTTGTCCAATTCGAATCAGGAGTACGCTTTAACAGATGTTGGGAAAAAAGAAGGGCAGCGAATAACTCGCTTACACCGGCTTTGGGAAATGTACTTAACGCAATATTTAAAAATAGCTCCCGACCATGTTCATGATGATGCCGAAGCCATTGAACATATTATTACGCCGGAAATTGAAGCGGAATTGTTGCACCAATTAGAGAGACCGGAATTGGATCCGCATGAGGTTCCTATTCCTTATGGAAATGAAGAATATCGTACTCTGCCTCAGGATGACACCGAAAAATATTAAATGAATATGAAAACCGTTGCGCCTTTGCGCCGTTGCGAGAAACATCAATAAGAGAAAGTGAAAATTTAAAAAACATGGAAAATGTACTAAAACAGAAAACTTTTGTATTCGCTTTGAATTTATTCACTTTTATCTATTCATTTTTCTTTTAGAAGAGATGGATGCCTTCTGGATCATATTAACCGGTTCGCTTGTAGCAATATGTTGTGCCCTGCTCGGTACTTTTCTGGTGTTGCGTAAAATGAGTATGGTAGGCGATGCTATTTCTCACGCTGTTTTGCCGGGCCTGGTAATTGCTTATTTGGTTTCCGGATCAAGGGCTTCGTTTCCTATGTTGGTGGGTGCGGCTTTGGTCGGAATTCTCACCACTTTTTTGATAGAATTATTCCATAAAAAATTTAAGCTGCAAAGCGATGCTTCCATAGGGGTGACCTTCACCTGGTTATTTGCCCTGGGTGTAATATTGGTCACTGCTTTTGCCGGTAAAATTGATCTGGATCAGGATTGTGTTTTACACGGTGAGATTGCCTATGTTCCGCTTGATCTTTGGATAACTAAGGCAGGCACCATTCTGGGTCCGGTAAGTGTATGGATATTGGGCACGGCACTGCTAATCGTTGGAGCTTTTGTATTCTTTGGATTTAAAGGCTTGAAGATCACCACTTTTGACGAGTCCTACGCCGCTTCACTGGGCATATCCACCGTGTTTTGGCACTACGCCTTAATGGGCATGGTTTCTCTTACTACTGTTGTCAGTTTTGAGGTGGTTGGGGCCATTTTGGTTGTGGCATTCTTTATAATTCCTCCTGCCACAGCTTACCTACTGACAGACCAGTTAAAGAAAATGCTGCTACTGTCCTGTTTCTTCGGTATTTTAAGTGTGGTGCTGGGCTACTTTTTGGCCGCGGCCATTGATGGCTCCATTGCCGGTTCTATGGCAACAATTGCAGGAGTTATTTTTACGATTGTGTTATTTGTAAGCCCTAAATACGGTGTGCTTCGTAACAAGTTCAGGAAAACTCAGGTAGAATAATGAACTAGCTTTTTACCACGAATTTTTTATTCGTCTAAACCTGATACCAGTTCTACTTAAAAGATTCACTTTAAAAATTGTTCTTTTTTGACTATACATCTTCATAAAATTTAACAATAGCTACGGCTATTCCAAAATTTTCTTCATCGTCTAGCCAAAAAACTCCAGTTTTTTATTCAGGAATCTCTCAAGTAGAACTGGTATGAGTTCCCATTACCAATTCCATAAGATCCTCTGTTACGCCAACAGTTGAGAATCCTCCATCATGGTAAAGGTTTTGCATGGTAACCATGCGCGTAAGATCAGAAAACATGGTAACACAATAATCCGCACAGCTATCGCCATCAGCATTTCCGAGCGGACTCATTTTTTCGGCATAATTAAAGAAACCATCGAAACCTTCTATACCACTTCCAGCTGAAGTAATTGTCGGGCTTTGGGAGATTGTATTAATGCGTACTTTCTTTTCTTTACCGTAGTAATAACCAAAACTACGGGCAATGCTCTCTAAAGTAGCCTTGGCATCTCCCATATCGCCATAGCCCGGAAATGCACGTTGGGCAGCAATGTATGATAGAGCCAGTATGCTTCCCCACTCGTTCATGGCATCTAACTTGTAAGCTGTTTGAATTACTTTATGCAAAGAGATGGCAGAAATATCCATGGTTTTTTCGAACCAGGCATAGTTAACATCGGTATAAGGTCGCTTCTTTCTCACGTTCGGCGACATGCCAATGGAGTGCAGTACAAAGTCTATTTTACCTCCAAGCTTATCCATGCTCTCGGTAAACAGCCCTTCCAACTCTTCCAAATTGGTGGCATCAGCAGGAATAATTTCTGCATTGCATTTTTCGCCAAGCTCGTTTAACGCGCCAAGGCGTAAGGCCATAGCTGTGTTGGTTAGTGTAAATGTAGCACCTGCTTCATAGGCTTTTTCAGCCACTTTCCAGGCTATCGACCTGTTGTCTAATGCACCAAAAATAATTCCTCTTTTACCTTTTAGTAGTTGATGTTCCATAGAATAATTTTGGCTTAAAGATAATCCTTTTGCATACTGTCAAGTAAACCTACAAAAAGATCATTCCGCCATCATCGTCTAAGCCACATCGCTCCATAAATTCGTTGGTAAATACTTCTCGCACATCTTTTTTCAGCAGTTTTTTCCTGTTCTCCTGCCACTTCACCAAGTGCTGACCATATATCTTTTTCACTCTCTTCGGGTTCAGGAGTTTGTTTATTTTTCCCCAGTGCATGGCATATTTTATGCCCTGTTCTTCTACTTCAAGTAAAAAACGCTCGGTAAACTTCCGGTTTAATGCCGAGTCAACTCCATCTAATTCAAGCACACAGGTATTAGGAAAATGGACCCAATTTAGCGGTGCCGGATAACCTTTTACAAAACGCATAGCAACACCGCCTCCAAAGGGAATTTTTTTATTGAGATTCAGTACGATGTCAAGAACCTCCGGAATACGCTTACGATCAAAGGAAAATGCCGTGCTGTATATCTGTCCTCTAAATGAGTTATTATCAAACATTTCGCCAATGGTACCAATGCTCCCGTCGGTTTCGTTGTAACCCGATTTGAAGAGCCCGTTTACCAATTTAGGGATCAAGGCCTTTTCTGCTATTTGGCCGGGAAGCTTATCCAAAGCATCCAGGAGTTTGGACATTACTCCTAATAGATCATCGCCGTAGGTCTTTCCCTCGCTGGTTCTATCAATTCTCGGATAATCTTCGCGGTAAGGGAGTTTATACATTACCCTAAGGTAGGCTCCCTTGTTCGGGTCGTTCTTTTTAAAGTCGTGCGGATTAACGGCCAACTCAAAATGATAGAGTGTTTTATTGATATCTTCAATAGAATACTTCATTTTACTGGCCAGCTTGGTAAAATCTCCTTTGGTAATGGCATCAACCAGGGCCTTGTTGTACGGCACTCTGAATTGCTCTTTTTCCAGAAGATAAATGGGTTCCACCTCCAAAATTAAACCATGAATGATGCCATAACAGCCAAAACTTATTACGGCGGAATGAAACAGATCATCGTCAATAATAACCTTGGCACCTATCTTCTTTCGGAATTCGTCAGATGTTACTTGTTTGGATTTTGGTTCAAGCCAAACATGCGAATCGGGCCCGGTAACAATATGCAGTCCTGCAACCATTTTGGCCACAGGACCGTATTTCAGGGCTGCTCCATGTGTTCCTGTGCAAAGAGCACCATATATGGTTTGTCCCTTACTGCCACCCGATGCTCTAAGACTTTTGCGCGGTCTTCTTTGCTTTTCCAACAGATTTGTTACGGCTACTATTGAGTTGCCGGTTTGGGCAAAGACAAGGTTGGATGGATCACCACCTTTATCTATGTAATCCTTAGAAACCAAATTTTTACCAAGACGGGCAGTAAGCCTAAGTTTTTTGGTATTAATGATGCCATCATCGGCCACCATTACCTTGCTCAAAGACCAGCCGCTACCCATTGCCCGAAGTCGGATCTTATGTTCCAGAGCGTAGTTTACGATCCATTGCAGATTCTTAGTTGTGGCATTGTACTTGTTCCAAAATGTCGGATTCTTTTTTTTAAACTCCGGATCTGAAACGGACACATCAAAAGAAGCCCCTTTGGTGAGATGAACCGTAAAGCTCTCATGCTTATTAGTCCATTTAGTAACATTTAAAGGTTTAACACCTGTTGGAAATTTCATTGTTTCGGGTTTAGGACTTTGGTTAATTAATTTCTTCTTCCGGAACTACAGAAGGACAACAGTAATACTCCATTTCCTGAGGTACCACAATGCCAAGGGTTGCTGCAGAAATAAGTATATAGCCAAAATTGGTATTGTTTCTTACTTCACACATTGTTTCTGACTCACAGCCGGACAGCACATCTTTTGGAGCCAGTAAACCCCATAAAAAATTTACTTTGGTGACTTTGTTTGGTACAACGGAGTCATTGTCATACTTAGACACCAGCCGGGTTGACATGCAGGAAGAAAGAAAGAACATAAGCGACATGATAAGCAGGAGAAATCTATTTTTTCTCATAATGTTTGTTTTAGGTAGATGAATACATGCTCTGAACTAATTCAGAATTTAACTAAAGATAAGAAAATGAAAGGATATGAACTAATTTGACAAGAGTTCACGAGCTGCTTGTACAGAACTTTGACCAGGTTTGGCACCGCTGAGTAGCTCGGCAACTTCAATGATCCGTTCATCAGCAGACAGCAGACGCGCACCACTTATAGTTTTATCGGCTGTATCGTTTTTAAATATTTTAATATGATGATGGCCACGTGAGGCAATTTGGGGCAGATGAGTGATCACTATTAACTGATGTTTTGCGGAAAGATTATTAAGTATTCCGCCCACTCTCATGGCCACTTCACCGGAAATTCCGGCATCAATTTCATCAAATATTAGTGTAGGCATGGTTGTTGACCCTGCTATTGCTGATTTAAAAGAAAGCATTAATCGGGAAAGTTCACCCCCGCTGGCAATCTCTTGAATTGGCCTGGCAGGTTGACCTTTATTTGCCGAAAAACGAAAGTCAATTTCATCGAAACCATTTTGATTAAGCTGTTCCTGCATTTGCATATCAACGGTAAAAACCGCATTAGGCATGCCGGCTTTTTGTAACAACTGAGTAATCCTTCCCTCCAGGTCGGGAATACAGGAGCGGCGGTTGTCTGAAAGCTCTATGGCCGCTTTCTTAGCTTCATTCTCAAGTGATACAACATCCCTTTTAAGTTTCTCAATTTCAACTGAAAATGTACTTATTTGCTCAAGTTTGGCTTCAAGGTCCATTTGAATTTCCAACAAAATGTTTTCATCTGTGGCATGGTACTTTTTCAGAAGTCGGTTGAGTTCATCGCTGCGTTCTTCCAATTCTGCCAATTGATCGGGGCTAAACTCAAGGGCCTGCTCTTTTTGTTGAAGCGAGGCTGATATATCGCTCAACTCTATAATAGTAGAGTTCAATCTTTGCAGAACAGCAACGAGTTCATCATCTACGCTTTCAAATTTTTTCAAAGCCTGATACGCAGTATTCAATACTTCTACACTTCCTGAATTTCCTTCAATCGCATCAAAGGCTTGCCTCAATGCTATTTTATATCCTTCTGACCGGGTTAGTTGTTTTAGTCTGTTCTCAATTTCTTCTGCTTCTCCCGGTTTTAAGGCGGCACTATCCAGTTCGTTAAACTGAAATTTCCAGTAGTCTTCATCCTGCCTGGCTTTTTGTTCATGATATAACAGCTCGTTAAGTCTATGCTTTGCGCTTTGTAACTTTTCAAAAGCATTGGTATAGGTTTTCTTCCGGGCCTTGGCTCCGGAAAAATCATCAAGAAACTGCATTTGTACCGCGGGTGAATTCAGAACTAAACTTTCATGCTGGCGGTGCAGATCAACCAGTTTCGATGTTATTTGTTTCAGCACATCAAGGGTAACCGGACTGTCATTGACAAATGATCGTGATCTTCCCTGGCTGTTTATTTCACGGCGAATTATACATTCATCAAAGTAATCGAGGTGTAATGCTTCAAAAGTATCTTTTAAACGGTACTCATCAATGATAAACTCACCTTCGACCATACATTTTGAGTTGTTGGTTGAAACTACTTTTTTATCGGCTCTGTTACCCAAAATAAGTCCCAGTGCCGAAAACAGAATTGACTTGCCCGCACCCGTTTCTCCGGTGATAATGTTAAGTTGTTTGGAAAACTTTATATCTAAATGCTCAATAAGGGCGTAATTGGCAATCTGCAACCGCTTAAGCATAAAGGCTTATTTAAGAAGCTTGCGATAAGTGCGATCATTAGCCAAATCAATTTCCATAACTATGTTTACCACATTATTTTTTAGCGAAGGCGATGCTTTAGAGAATACGCCAACAATTTCATCGCGTTTGGCATTAAAAAATAAAGCCATCATGGGCAGGTTTTTGTTCTGCTTGTTGAGTGTTTGCAAACGTTTTAAAGCGTTCAGTATAGTTCTCTGACCTGCTTGAGGATTACTATACATTTGATCAAGGCCTTGCCTGTGATAATCATAATATGCATGGCGTATGTTCATGTATTTGTTATTGGTTAAGTTTTCGCTAATCCAATATTTACTCAAATTTCCCCGGTTATTTGTACTACCCACTTTCCATCCCGGGTAAGGCTCAGTTGCCGCAATTTCAACCAATTGTTTGGCTTTAGCGTGATACGGCCTTCCGCTTGACCGGCCGAACGAATCAAAATCAAGACCTATTATGGTGTAGGCATAAAATGCCAGTGAGGCTGTAAGGTTATTGGCGAATTCGTTTTGGCGATACTCCAAAGTGGTAAAAGGATCAAAGGTGAACACAAAATCTTTGTCATGTACATCTAATATTACGGTATTATAAACCGAATTATAAACCGGCCTGCTTGATTTAATGGTTGCCACGGCATCAAACTGATCGGGGCCTGACTCGCGCAATATGTTCAGATAAAAACTGCAATCAATCCGTTCTTGTTCTTCAAATTTTTCGGTAGTCCACTTTGTGTTGTTTAAAAATTCAAAGATCTTACGCTCCAATTCCCGAAATACAGAGGGATCGGTTACCTGAATATCTTCGGTTGTGACCTTTACTTCACAATTCAGTTCCTGTGCTTCGGCACTTATCAAAATCAGAAAAAATAATATTGTACTAAGCAGTTTGTACATAGTCTATTTGTTCAATGGCATCGATAATGTCTAATGCGACTTCTTCCTTAGCCTTTAACTCAAATTTACGGATATTATTATGCTTATCTATAATGGTAATTTTATTGGTGTTGTGCTTAAAACCGGCTCCTTTATCCCGCAAACTGTTAAGAATAATAAGATCTAAGTTCTTTTTCCTGAGTTTCATCTGAGCGTTTTCCAACTCATTATTTGTTTCAAGGGCAAAGCCCACTAAAACCTGATGCGGGCGTTTCTGTTCTCCCAATGATTTGAGTATGTCAGTAGTGCGTTCCAACTCCAAAGTGAGGTCATCGCCTTTCTTTTTGATCTTTTTATCTGACTGTGTTTTTGGCCTGTAGTCTGCTACAGCTGCGGCCATTACAGTAATATCAGCAGCCGGAAAATATTCATTTACGGCTTCCAGCATTTCTTCGGCACTTTCAACATCAATGGTTTTCACTTTATGCGTTGCCTTAAGTCGGGTAGGTCCTTTAACAAGGTAAACTTCAGCACCCAGATTAGCAAAAGCATTGGCAATGGATATGCCCATTTTGCCACTGGAGTGGTTGGTGAGAAAACGAACAGGGTCTAATTTTTCTATGGTTGGCCCGGCGGTTACAAGTACTGTTCGGCCGCTGAAACTGTTAGTTTTTAGGGTCTTTTTTTTTATCCGGTCGGCAACGAATTCAATAATGTGTTCCGGTTCTGCCATACGGCCTTTGCCTTCTAAACCGCTGGCAAGTTCACCATCTTCTACATCAATTATAAAATTGCCGTAACTCTTAAGTTTTTTAATATTATTTTGTGTGCTCTGGTGTGCCCACATATCCAAATCCATAGCTGGGGCAACATACACCGGACAGCGAGCGGAGAGATATGTGGCACTTAAAAGATTATCACAAATGCCATTGGCCATTTTAGCTATGGTATTGGCAGTTGCCGGAGCTATTATAAAAGCGTCTGCCCATAGGCCTAACTTAATGTGGTTAGTCCATTCACCGCTTTCTTCATCGGCTACAAACTCGTAGTGAATAGGATTTTTTGAAAGAGTAGAGAGTGTAAGTGGTGTGATAAACTCTTTGGCATCGGCGGTCATAATAATCTCCACTTCTGCTCCTTGTTTAATAAGCAAGCGGGTGAGTATAGCAGCTTTATACGCGGCAATACTACCTGTTACGCCCAGGAGTATTTTCTTGCCCTTAAACATACCAGACCCTTATTCTTTGGCTTTGTTGTCTTCTGTTTCAGCAACTTCTTCTTCCTCTTCAGTTTTAAAACGATAGTAAGTTTCGTTGGCCATAAACTCATCCATAGCGAGAATAACCGTGTGAGGGAGTTTTTCGTAGTACTTGGATATCTCTATCTGTTCACGGTTTTCGTGCACTTCTTCCAGGTTGTCAACCGAAGATGCAAACTCTTCCAGTTTACCGTTAAGTTCTTCTTTCAACCTGGAGCTCATTTGCTTAGAGCGGTTAGACATTATTACAATAGATTTATAAATATTACCTGACTTATCGGCAATATCACTTAGTTGCTGTGTTTCTATCCAGGCTGATTTGTCACTAGTTGTTCTGCTCATTCTTATATAATTTGTTGTAATCCTTTTTGGCCTCATCAAATAGCTCGGTAATCTCTTTGCCAAATTGGCCAATAGGATACTTTTCCATAAAATATTTATACTCTGTAAAAACACGCTCAAAACGTGCCTTTTGCTTTGCTTCTATGCTGTTTTTTGCTAATTTATATCTGGCTTCCAATTGATGAAAGTAGGCGTTTTCAACCAGTTCTGATTGTGGGTTATCCTCAATAAACCTATCAAATTCTTCAATTGCAGCTTTGTATTCACCTATATTTAAGTAGAGTTTTGCGTTCTCCAATTCCTTCTTTTCTCTTGTTATCCTTATTTTTTCAATGTTTTCGTGGGCTAATGTTACAAACTCACCATCGGGATAGTTAATGAGATAATCCTGAAATTCTTTTGATGCTTCTACAAGGTTGGTGGGGTCAAGCCTGTAATCGTTTTCCGCTAATTCATAAGTACAAACAGCTTTGTTAAAGTAGGCTGTTTCAGCACTCGGATGATCGGGGTAGCTCATATAAAATGTATTAAACCACGATGATGCCGTTTCGTAGTTTTCTTGCGCCATAAAGCAACTGGCATATTTGAAGTAAACTTCGGCCAAATCTTCTTTAAGTATCAGTTCATTGATTATGATCTCGTAGAGCTGAATGGCCTGGTAGTAGTACGATTTCTCAAATAAATCATCGGCTACTTTTAGCCTTTCATAAACGGCACCTTCTTCATTGAGTGCTTTAGCTTCTTTAACGCTACGATTGATCTTTGGGTTTCCGCAACCCGACAGCGTTATACTGAGTATAGCGAAAGCAAATACTATGGTTAAAAAACGATTCATTTTTAGCGCGTGCAAAGGTAAGCAAATATTGAGATACATTGCTACTAATACCGGGCATCTGCACTTGATGTTTCAGAATAGGCTAAACCCCGAACTGATTAAGATGATAATCGAGATGTTTGTACATACCCCAGCCCGATTCTTCTTTGGTTAAATTACCCCAAAAAGGATGTTTTGGCAGGTCACCTTTTGATGCGGCAAATTGTTTCACAGTTTTTACCAATCTCTCTTTTTCGTTATTAAATATTCGATTGTCGGTAATTTTAAATTGCGACAGGGTAGGGCTGTTCTTTTTAAAAGGCTTTTCACCAAAAATTAAAGGCTTAAAAAACCCCCGCATTAATTTCATTAAAAACGGGGCTTTTAATTCCTTTTCGCCCAAAGAAACTTCAAAAGGCATAGAACAGTGGGCCATCATTTGGGCTACATTCATTTTACCCCATTGGCCTTGCGTTTCAGGAGTAAGGTTTTTAATTCTATCAAGTACTTCCTGCTCCACAACAGCGTCGTAAAGAGTTTTTTTCATGGTTTAGTTTCTCTTTTTTTACTTGATTTAGCTTTCGGATTAAACTCTAGACATTCATTAACCCAGAATACGAGGTCTTTATCTAAATCAATTCCTTGGTCGGAAACAAAAATAAAGCCTTTCATTTCCCTGCCGGTAAACATCATTTTTTCTGCTCCTTTTCTCTTTAATAGGTCTTCATATTTTTCCTTATCAATTCGAGCCATTAGCCTGTTTTCATGTACGCCAAGGCACATTTTATCATCAACCATATAGCACAGGCCACCCATCATTTTCCTTACTTCAAATGCCACGTTCTTTTCATGTAGTAGCTGAGAAACTCTATTTGCCAGATGCCGGTTATACGCCATACCTCAGGTTAAGTTTATTATCTATCGGTACTTGTCATTAAGCCCTTTCCTTTCCTTTATCATAGGAATTATTTTTTCCAACCTGCTCACACGGGTTCGTTCTCGTTTCGCTTCGGAAATGTAATCAGTGTACTCTCTCCGGCAACTCAGGCTTAAACTCTCGAATGCAAATTTTAATTCTTGATCTTGATTAAAGGCCGATTTCAGTTGTTGTGGAACGGCTAAGGTTTTTTTCTTTCGGGGTTTTATTTCCTTTCCTGCTCTTTGATTATCAATAGCTTCCTTCACATAATCAATGATCTTTGATTCATTGATCTCTTTTGCCGAGCTGAATCTCCATTGCCTCATAGCCCGGGTTTTCCCTTTCTGTGCATTGATAAGCACGTTGTACTTATCTTCTAACAGGGCTCCCTGAAAAAACCAGAGTGCAAAAAAATCTTTAAAGCCACCTATTCCTACAATATTTTTTCCGCCAGAAGTATAGACGGGTAGTCCCCATTTTACCGTTTCTTCCAGCTCGGTCTTTTCTAAGATTGTTCTTAGCTGTACAAGCTCATTTATCCAAACTTCCTGTTTGGCCATAAACTCGTCAACGCTTTTGAATCGTTTCACACCAACTAAAATACAAAACTGAATTCGGTACAAACCAAAAAGGCCGCCTTGAATAAGACAGCCTTTACTATTCAAGTAAACCTGGTACTATTTACGCTTAATCTTTTCTATAATTTCTCTAAAGTGCTCGCCGGCAGCTTCACGTCCGCCCAGGCCGTAAGCCAGCGCAATTACCACAGCAACCGAACCAAGAGTTAGGGCAAAAGCAAGGTTTACAATATCCGGGGCAATATTCATTGCTCTAAGTGCCATGGCCAAAAACAGCCCCAGAGTTGCTACTCTAATTACTGAGGCAATAAAGTTGTTGCCTTCGCCTTTTGACATGGCATTGTAAATGAGCTTAGAAATGTAGTTGCCTACTACCAATATGAACATACCGAATAAGATCTGCCCTGATACTTCCAGTAAGCGGTTAAGTATTCCTGAAAGTTGATCTAATTCTAACAACTCAACACCTGTGATAATACCGAAAAAGGCCAAAAAGAAAAAGGCTATGTTAGAAATGATCTTAGCCAATGATTGGCCTTCGCCCATAACTGATGTGAGCTGTAACTTTTCAGCTGCCGTATCAACTCCTAAGCTTTCCAGTAAACTGCGTAAAAAACCGGCTAAAAACTTACCGCCAATTAAAAACAAAGCAATAATTGCGGCGGCACCCAGTATATTGGGGATTATATTTAAAATATCGGCAAGAATTTGATTTGCAGGGCCGGAAATGGCTTCTAATTGAAGTGCATTTAATGCCAGAATTATAAAGGGAATAAGAATGACCAGAAATACTACCTGTCGAAGTATCTCCACCAATTTATCGGTGCTTTTGAAGCCTGTTTTATCAACAAAACGATCTACAATGTTGCCTCCAATGCTGAGTAAATTAGATATGAATTTGGCCAGCACATAGCCAATAAAACCCAGTACTCCTGCGGCCAGCAGGTTCGGAATAAAACCAAGAATTTCGCTCATCATTCCTTTTACCGGATCTAACACATCGCTTACGCCCATCATTTCAAGGGCTACAAGCAGCACAATGATCATGATGGTGTAATAGCCGAGTTTTCCTAAAAACTTATTGGTGTCGCCTCCAATAGCATTACCTAATAACTTTTCGTCCCAGCTCGTTTTTTTCATTAAGCCGGCAATAGCTCTCTTTATCAGCCTGGCTATAATCCAGCCGACAAATAGTACAAGCAATACTTTTAAAATATCAGGTACTATGCCCAGGTATCCTGATAGTGCATCTTCCAGTTTAGTAATAAATGTTTCCATTATATTGATTTAGTGGTTTATGAATTAAAAATAAATATTATAAAAAACCGTGTTTTTTACGTGCATAAATGATCAAAAATCGTACCGTGTACTTATCCGTATATTTATTTACGCCAAAGATCGGGCTAACCGGGCACTGTTTATAGCGGAGTGACTAAAATTCTCAACGGCTATACCCTTAGAAATGATAATTATTTGAGGAGACTGGTGTATTACATTAAATCGTTTGGTAATGGCATTGGAGATATTTCGGTGGGCGATCAGATCTAAATAATAAAAATCAAGATAAGCGTTTTCAAAATTCCAATGGTGGAGCAACTGATACATGGCTGAAGCACTTATGCCACATCTGGTACTATGTTTAAAGAGGACCTGTGGTTTTTGATAAGAGGCTTCAACAAGTTGCTCTAACTGATCAATCTTGTTCAAGATCTTCCAGTCCACATCACTTTTTTCCGGTGAAAAATGCGCTTCAACTAAACTCATAAAAAGGAAAACAAAAAAGAATAATTTAGGGTTCAAATAAAAAACCCTGAACTTCATTCAGGGTTAATGTGAAGCCAGGTTTTAACTGTGCTTCCTCACTCTTTATCCCACTCTTGCGGGACAATTTTATTCTCTCTTATCTCTATATCTCACACCGTCAAGATGATCGTGAACCCATTTTCGGATAAAGGTTTTAGGGTGCCTGCTTTGATTGTTCTCAAAATCACGTTGTTTGTCGCGCCTAAAAATCTTGACAACATTTTCCCAGGTTCTTTTGCCCCAGGCATTTGGATCATCTTTTTTTTCGTTCATAGGATTTAAAGTTTCTTCAAGGTACGAAAAATATTTGAGTTATCAAATTGTAAATCAAACACTTAGCCATACTTTGTTTAAAGACCCCGTTTACCCTATATGTTGTTCAGACCGCCGTATATACCTATATTTGCGGCGTTTTAATTAAACAAAGAGAATGGACGTTTTTGAAAAAACCAGGCACGATTTAGGCTCATTGGGTCAGTTTGCCGATGAAGGTTATGGTTATATTGTTTTTCCAAAGTTGGAAGGAGAATTAGGACCGAGAATGATGTTTCAAGGGAAGGAAAAAATTGTTTGGAGTTTGAACAATTATCTCGGTTTGGCAAATCACCCCGATGTGAGAAAAGCAGATGCGGATGCTGCAGCCGAGTGGGGCTTGGCTTACCCGATGGGAGCTCGTATAATGAGTGGTAATACGGTTTATCACGAGCAATTGGAGAGAAATTTAGCAGAATTTGTAGGGAAAGAAGATGCCGTGCTGTTGAATTTTGGTTACCAGGGAATGGTTTCGGCCATAGACTGTTTGGTAAACCGGCGCGATGTAATTGTATATGATAGTGAATCGCATGCTTGCATTTTGGATGGAGTAAGGTTGCATCACGGCAAAAGGTATGTATATCAGCATAATGATATAGAGAGTTTTAAAACCCAAATGAAACGTGCGAGAAAGCTTGCGGAACAAAACGGCGGAGGTATTTTGGTCATTACCGAAGGAGTGTTTGGTATGGGTGGAGATCAGGGAAATTTAAAAGAGATTGTTGCACTTAAAAGTAAATACAACTTCAGATTATTTGTTGATGATGCGCACGGATTCGGAACGTTGGGTAAAACAGGAGCAGGGGCCGGTGAAGAACAGGGAGTTCAGGATGAAATAGATGTGTATTTTTCCACTTTTGCCAAATCTATGGGAAGTATTGGGGCCTTTATCGGAGCCGACAAACAGGTTGTTAAATACATGAGATATAACCTTCGCTCGCAGATATTTGCCAAGTCATTGCCCATGCCAATAACCATCGGTAATTTGAAGAGGCTTGAAATGCTTAGAACTATGCCGGAGTTAAAAGAAAAACTATGGCACAATGTGAATAGATTACAGAGCGGTTTAAAGAAACTGGGTTTAAATCTTGGGGCTACAAATACCTGTGTTACTCCGGTTTATCTTGCTGCAAGCATAGATGAAAGCAAAGCGGTAGTGTATGACATAAGGGAGAATTATAACATTTTCTGTTCCGGAGTCATATATCCGGTTATACCAAAAGGTCAGATACTATTGAGGCTTATACCTACTGCGGCTCATTCTGATGAAGATGTAGATATCACTTTGGAAGCTTTTGGCGCAGTAGCAGAAAAACTGAAGACGGGTGCTTATCAGGGAATGGCGATTCCCGGTTAAGTAAAACAATACATAGCATTAAAAGCCTTGAACAAAGTTCAGGCTTTTTATTTGAGATTAACGTGAGTTCGGGATAAGGAATCCCGCAGGCGGGATTATTTGTGAAATAACAATGTGCTGTTTATCAACGGATTCTTTGATCATACAACAGTTCTTCGGCATGCTCTTCCCGGTACTTAGCTTTAGATCTGTATGTGTCGATGTAGATAATTAGATTAACTACGAATTTGCGAATTAGCGCGAAAATCTTGGTGATTAATTTTGAACGAAGAGCACTAATGTGTTTCGCTGAAGCGAAACAGAGGTTGTTGACAACGAAAAAATTCGAGCATTCGTGGTTAAAAAATTGATAATCAAATCACTGTAAAAGTTTCTTACGTCGAATTCACGTTGAGATTAGAAACTACTTCCGCAAGTCGTCTGTTCAAGTCGGAATTTACCGGCACAACCGGCAGTCTGAAATTATTGTCGCAAAATCCCATGTGTGAAAGGGCACATTTAATACCACCCGGATTGTTTTCTTCAAATATCAAACCTATAAACTCCAAATACTTTTGGTTTAGGGTTCGGGCTGTTTGAAAATCTCCCTTCAAACCTGCCCTTATCATATCAGACCAATCTTTAGGATAGGCGTTGCCAACAACAGATATTACCCCGTCAAACCCGCAAGCCATTTGAGCCATAGCCAAATCATCATCTCCTGATACCACATAAAAACCATCGGGTTTATACTTTGCCAAAAACTGAGATTGAACCATATTATTGGCCGCTTCTTTAATGGCAATTATATTACTAAAATTGTTGGCCAGCTTTAAGGCCGTTGAAGCATCTAAATTCTTACTTGTACGGCCGGGAACATTGTACATAATTATGCCCCGTGAGGTGGATTCGGCAAGATATGCGTAATGTGCGTACAGGCCTTCCTGCGAGGGCTTGTTGTAATATGGTGAAGCGGACAGGTATGCGCCTATACCTTCAACCTCATCATAGGCTTGCATTTCTGCGGCAACGGCCGCTGTGTTATTTCCGCCGGCCCCAACAACAACGGGCACCCTGCCATTTGCCTTTTCCAAAGTGAAGGCTACAACTTTTTTCTTTTCATCTGAATTGAGTGTAACACTCTCACCGGTAGTTCCTAAACTCACTATGTACTCTATTCCACCTTCTACTAAGTGATCGATGATATTTCCGAGACCTGTATAATCAACTGTACCATCACCACTGAAAGGTGTGATAACGGCTACTCCCGTTCCTCTTAAATTCATGACTTATTTTTTTGCAGTTCTTCGGCGGCGACTTCTTGGTTTTTTTACCGGTTCTTTTTCTATATCAATAGATTTGCCCATGGTGCTAAACTTGGCTATTCTTTTTTCAACTAATTCTTCTTCCGATAGTTTAGAGAGTTCGGTCACTTCTTTTAATATACGTTTTTTAATTGTTTCTGCCATCCACTCCGGATCATGGTGAGCACCTCCGAGAGGTTCTTTAATAATGTCGTCTATAAGCCCAAACTTTTTCATGTGGTCGGGTGTGAGTTTAAGGGCCTCGGCGGCTTGTTCTTTATGATCCCAAGATCTCCACAATATACTTGAACATGATTCCGGTGAAATAACCGAATACCAGGTATTTTCCAACATAAATACTTTATCACCAACACCTATTCCCAGGGCTCCGCCTGAAGCTCCTTCTCCAATTACTATACAAATAATGGGTACGGTTAGTTGTGCCATCTCAAACAGATTGCGGGCAATGGCTTCGCCCTGACCTCGCTCTTCAGCCTCTAAACCGGGGTATGCGCCGGGCGTATCGATTAAGCATATTACGGGCATATTAAATTTTTCGGCCATTTTCATTAATCGCAGTGCTTTACGATAACCTTCAGGATTTGGCATGCCGAAGTTTCTGAACTGTCGCTGCTTGGTGTTAACGCCTTTTTGATGACCGATAACCATGTACGGTTTGCCATTCATTTGTGCCAGGCCGCCAATTATGGCTTTGTCATCCTTAAAATTACGGTCGCCGTGTAACTCAATAAATTTATCGAACATCACCGTTATGTAAAAGAGTGAGTAAGGCCGGTTCGGGTGTCTTGAAAGCTGTACACGCTGCCAACCCGTTAGTTTGCCGTAAATTTCTTTTTTAAGTTGCTCGGCTTTTTTTGTAAGTTGAGTTACCGTATCCGACACATCCACATCACCCTTCTCACCAATTTCCTTCATTTTTTGAAGCTGTTCTTCCAGATCTTTTATAGGCTCTTCAAAATCGAGATATACCATAGTGCTCTGATATTGGCGGCAAGTTACGTAAAAATGGAAGTTTGAAATAATTCAATCACCTTTGAATTTTCTGGTTTTTTTCACGATCACCAATTTAAGATGTATGCGAAAATCAGTGGTGCCACAATAGTTGCATCTGACTCGATGACATATTTGGGTGTTTCGGGGAGTAATTTCCCCCACGTTATTTTTTCGTTAGGAACAGCACCTGAATATGAGCCATAACTTGTAGTCGAATCACTTATTTGGCAGAAATAGGACCAGACGGGGATGTTTTTCAATTCCAGATCCTGGTGTAGCATAGGCACAACACAAATAGGAAAATCACCGGCAATACCACCTCCAATTTGAAAAAACCCAATACCATTAGTTCCGCATAGTCTCTGATAATGGGCAGCAAGAGAAATCATATACTCAATTCCTGATTTTATGGTTTGAGGAATTAAACTGCCATCAATACAATAAGAAGCGAAAAAATTACCACACGTAGAATCTTCCCAACCAGGTACAAACAAAGGAATATTCTTTTCAGCGGCTGCCAGAAGCCAGCTATCCTTAGGGTCAATTTGATACTCCTTGTCCAATTCGCCACTCAACAATATTTGATAGAAGTATTCATGAGGAAAATGCCTTTCCTCAGCCATTTCAGCACTTTTCCATGCTTCAAACAGATGATCTTCAATTTTACGCATGGCTTCCATTTCAGGGATACAGGTGTCTGTAACCCGGTTAAAGTGTTGGTCCAAAAGCTCTTTTTCATCTACGGGATTCAGATCGCGGTAGTTAGGAATTCGCTTGTAATGGTTATGTGCTATTAGATTAAAAACATCTTCTTCTAAATTGGCTCCGGTGCAAGTGATCATGTGTACCTTGTTTTGCCTGATCATTTCAGCCAAAGATTTACCCAACTCTGCCGTGCTCATAGCTCCGGCCAGGGTGATCATCATTTTATTGCCTTGTTCAATCTGCTTTACGTAAGCCTGGGCAGCATCAACAAGACTTGCAGCATTAAAATGCTTAAAATGTTCTTCTACGAAACGTTTGATGTTCTCATTCATTCTATGAAAATTTATAAGACAACATTTTGTAATACAACTTGGCGGCTAAAAATTGTGGGCTATGCAAACCTTCGATAGGGGCCAGTTCAACAATATCAAAACCCACCACATTTTTACTACTGAAAACTTTTTTGAGATATTCCACTACTGAGTACCAGGTCATTCCCCCGGGTTCCGGGGTACCTGTAGCCGGCATAACTGATGGATCAAAAACGTCCAGGTCCAAAGTGATATATACATTCTCCGTAAGTTGATCGGTCGAGTGTTCCATCCAGGCAGAAGAATTTGCTATATCCTTTGCCAGATAGCACTTTTTTGTATCTGTGTTGGACAGTTCGACACTCGCCATACTCCGAATACCTACCTGAACCAAATTGCAATGCCGCGATGCATCGAAAAGCGCACATGCGTGATTGTATGGTGTACCCTGGCAAGAAGGCCTAAGATCGCAATGGGCATCTAACTGCAGAACCGATAAATTTTTAAAATGTTCGTAATGCGCTTTAATTATGCCAATGCTTATAGAATGCTCACCGCCAAAAAAGGTCAGGAATTTGTTATGATCTAACAGTTCTTTAGTTCTTTGATAAACAGTATTAAACATTTGGGCAGGCGAATCAAATTTCCCTATTTCATTTAAAAGATGAATCCCCCGTCTGTACACTTCACTACCGGTTTCAATATCATACAGTTCCATGTTATCAGCTGCATCCATAAAGGCTTCAAAACCCCTATTTGCGCCCTTCCCCCATGTGCTCGTGCCATCATACGGAATGGACTGTAACCAAATGGCAGCATTCTCTTTGGCGGCATATTTATCCGGTATCCCTGCAAAATTTCTATTCATATTACCATCTTAGTACCCAAGTATTTCGAGCATATCCTCTACTTTCTGTTCGTTGCGGTAAACCGCATCAACAAAGTCTCCCTTGGCATTCCTATCAATTATTATATGTTTGGGTGCCGGAATTAAACAGTGTTTTATACCTCCATATCCGCTAATGGCATCCTGATAAGCTCCTGTATGAAAAAAGCCCACATACAGTGGCTCATTTCCCTGTGAATCAAATTGCGGAAGATGTACCTGCTGATTGAGATCTTCACTATTATAGTAATCACTATGGTCACAGCTTAGTCCTCCGAGATTTACCCGGCGGTACTCATTATTCCATTTGTTTATTGGGAGTAAAATAAATTTTTCATATATAGACCAGGTATCAGGAATAGTATTCATCAAACTGTTATCGAGCATATACCATGTTTCAGCATCGTTTTGTTGCTTTTGTTCAAGTACCTGAAAAATAATAGCACCGCTTTCACCAACGGTGTACTTGCCGAACTCTGTAAATATGTCTGGTTCGGTTATTCCGGCTTCCTTACAGCTTTTTTGGATATTAACCACAATTTCATTGATCATATACCCATAATCATACTCGAAACCCAGGTTATTTCTAATTGGGAAACCGCCACCAAGATTAAGAGCTCTCAACGTTGTATTCTTTTGTTTGAGTTCTATATAAACGGTCAGTGCCTTTTGGAATTCCCCCCAGTAGTACATTGTGTCCTTAATTCCACTATCCACAAAGAAGTGAAGCATTTTTAGCTGAAGCCTGGAATTTGTCGCTATTTTCTTTTCGTAAAAGTCAATTATTTCAGAAGGAGGAATTCCTAACCTACTTGTATAGTATGCTGATTGTGGTTCTTCGTCCACAGCCATTCGAATTCCAACCTTAATAGGATCTTTTAACGCTTTTAGATGTGGTTCCAGTCTATCGAATTCCGCATTTGAATCCAAGACAAGTATTGAATTATCAAAGCCTTGTTTGTTAAGCTTTATTATATTCTTTAAATACTGATCTGTCTTGTAGCCGTTGTGAACGATCAATACATCTTTGGAAAGTTCACCCTCATCCAATAGTTTCCATATAAGATCAATGTCGAAAGCCGATGATGTTTCTATATGCACACCTTCCCGTAATGCGGCCTTTACAACGTGCGAAAAATGGCAACATTTTGTACAATAACAATAATAGTATTTCCCTTTGTAGTTGCTCTTTTTAATTGCTCTGTTAAACAGGTTTCTGGCACGCCTTATTTGCTCACCAATTCTCGGCAGGTAAATTAAGCGGAAAGGTGTGCCGTATTTATCAATTAAGTACTTTAGGGAAATTCGATGAAAAGTGAGATAACCGTCTCTGAGGTCAAATCCTTCCTGAGGAAAATAATAGCTCTGATCAATAAGATCGAAGTAGGTGTTTTTCATATACAACCAAAGCCTCTGTATGTTAGAAAAAAGTGGATGTAAATAACGCTAAAAAAAAGCAAGTAATAAATACTGTTGGCAAGATTTTTTTTGGGCGTTTTTTTGTCCTTTTTGACTATGCCCAAATACGGATTAATCAACTCCCGTAATTGCCGCCGGTCGTTCTGCACAATTGAGTATCTCGCCGGCACCGATGTACAACTGATCATGAAGATTAGCAGCCACAAAACGAAGAAGCCCTTTAAACGTTATCTGAAGATGGGGAATTTGGAGATGGTGTTGAAGTTAGGGAATATCTAAACGGTCTATTTCTTATCAAGGGAACTTCTAATTTCTTTTAGTAGTTTTATTACTGTTATGACTGAGATAACAATTCAGGCAGAAGGAGAAAAACTAAAGGCTTTGAAAGCAATATTCAAGGCTTTACGGGTGGAGTATATTGAAAATGAATCTCCTTATGATCCGGAGTTTGTGGCTAAGATCAGAGAGTCTCAACAGCAAGCTAAGGAAGGTAAGGTTACAAGAGTAAGTCTTAAACAAATAAAGCAAGACTTTGGCTTATGAGTTATGAGCTTGGTTTAACAGAGAAAGCTGAGAAGGACTACCAACATCACATCAAATCCGGAAATAAAAAACTACTTAAAAAGATCTACGAGCTTTTTGAAAGCATTGTAACTGACCCTTGTTCTGGTATCGGTAAGCCAGAAAAGTTGAAGTATGATCTAGCCGGACTATGGTCTAGGAGGATTAACCAGGAACATAGACTTGTGCATGAGTATAATTCCCCCCATCGTTAGGACAGTAAAAATGTAAAGTTAAGTGAGACATGAAGGCTTTTCCACATTTCAATACATGGAAAAACCATTCTTTTTTTCCACCCATAGTGTTGAAATGTGGTAAAGCCGTTTTCATGCCACTTGCTTGTTTCGCTGCTTGTATAAATATACCGGACATTCATCTTGTAAACTTTGATGCCGTCTTTCACAATTGTAGTAAGTAAAATATCTGGCTAATCCGTTGTAACACTCCAAACCATCGCCTGCCGGGTAAAGATAAATTTGCTCATATTTTACACTTCGCCATAAACGTTCAATAAATATGTTATCAATGGCTCGTCCTTTCCCATCCATACTTAAACGTATATCCTGTTCGCTAACCCAGCTACTAAATTCAATGGCTGTAAACTGGCTGCCCTGGTCGGTATTGAGTATTTGGGGTTTACCATGCTGGCTTACAGCTTCTTGCAACACATCTTTGCACCATGCCGAAGTCATGGTATTAGATAAAGACCAACCTACCACATAACGGCTATACACATCTATAATGGCACATAAATATAAATAACCACCCTGTATAGGAATGTATGTGATGTCTGTTGCCCATACCTGATTGGCGTGAGTAATATCTAAGGATCTTAATAGATATGGGAAACCCGGTGTCCTGAGCCTTTGCCCCTTTTAGATGTGTTTGGCTTTGGCCCTATGGCACTTATACCCATCAACCGGTAAAGTCGCTCAACACGCTTTTTGTTGATCTTATAACCCTTGTCTTTTCTTAGCCAAGCTGTCATTCGCGGTACACCCAGAAAAGGATATTTCATATACTGTTGGTCAATCAGACGCATCAACTCCAAATTTAAAACTGTTTCTCCCACAGGTTTGTAATAAAGCCCGCTACGATGGATACTTAACAACTCCGATTGCTTAACAACACTAAGCTCGTGTGCCTTATCAAAATGTGCTCGTCTCTGTTGCACATCCTCTTTCATGATAAGGCTTTTTTTAAAAAATCAATCTCAACTTTCTGTTGGCCAATGGTTTTGAGTAAAGCTTCTTCCCTTTCTTGTTCCTCGGTCTTTTTATCCTTTGCCGGACGATCAAAAACATGTTGCCCGTTCATGATGAACTGGGTCTTCCAATTACTGATCTGGGTAGCATGTATCTCATATTTACGTGCTAACTCCTGAATACTGTAGCGTTCACTTAAGGCTTCCAATACAACCTTAAATTTGAAATCTGATGTGAATTTTCTTCTCTTCATTTGACAATAAATTTAATTCTAAAGTATAATTTAATTTACTGTCCTAATTTCAGGGGGAATTATAGTAGTTCAGTATGAAAATAAGAAGGGAAAAACGGCAGAGTGCTATAATTTATTTGACTTTATTAAAATGTGCCAAGAATATGTTGCATCAGAAAAAGGAAGATTAAGTTCAAAAGAATTATTAAAAAAAGTAATGATGGTATTTGGAGAATTTGGAGCAAGAACTGTAGTTGACGAAGTCACTGGGCGCAATGTAGGGGAGAAAATAGAAGAGTTACTTAAAAAACAAGAAAAGAAGAAGGGAGAGCTTTCAGACTTTGATAAAAAGATAAAAAAGGCTTTAGCCTTTGACCCGAAGAAATAAATTATTAAGTGTAAACAGGTATATAGTTACCTCGATTTATTTAAAAAATCATAAAAAAATATAAAATTATACTTTACCTTGGCCGCGAATTAATGAAAACAACAGGATATACATATAGCAACTTGTTTTATTTCTTTTTTTATGAAGGAGATGAGACTTGATATTATATAGTATATTATAAAATAATATTTGAGTCTCGATGAAAATCGAGACTTTTTTTATACGCAATGATAGAATCGGTATCCATACAAGGCATTAAAGGATCTTTCCACCACATTGTAGCTAAGGAATGGTTTGGCAACGGCATTAACATTAAGGAGTGCCTGTCGTTCGATAAAACCGTGGAAAGCCTTGTTAACGGTGAAACACAAGCTGCCATACTGGCTATCGAAAATTCCATTGCCGGCTCTATTTTACCAAATTATGCTTTAATTGATACAAACCGGCTTCACATTATTGGTGAACACTACCTCGACATTCAACACAATTTGATGGCTCTGCCAGGCCAAACCATTGCAGATATTACAGAAGTGTACTCGCATGCCATGGCATTATTGCAGTGTAAAGAATTTTTCAAGAAGCATACCCATATCAAGCTCATTGAAGATAAAGACACTGCCGAAGTAGCACATCGAATTAACCATCATAAGCTGGAAAAAATAGGTGCGGTGGCCAGTACCCTGGCAGCAGAACTTTTCGGACTGGAGATTTTGGAAAAGAGTATTCAAACTATCAAGCACAACGAAACAAGGTTTGCCATTGTGCAAACGAAAAATCATTTTATTCCGCAAAATGAAATAAATAAAGCATCGCTAAAGTTTGAGCTGTCACATGAAAAAGGGAGTTTGGCAGAAGTACTGCAAATAATGAGCGATGCTAATCTAAATCTTACAAAAATTCAATCCCTTCCAAAAATTTCTGAACCCTGGAAATATGCCTTTTTTGCCGACGCCGTTTTCAACTCATATAGTGACTATGACCGGGCTAAACGGCAAATTGAATCTTTAGCTTTTGATTTTAAGGTATTGGGAGAATATAAAAATGCAAAGCATGGTTAATCCGGCAGAAAGATTACATACCGTAGAAGAATACTACTTCTCCAAAAAACTGAAAGAGGTAAGCCAACTTATTGCCGAAGGAAAGGATATTATCAATCTTGGTATCGGTAGTCCGGATCTGTCTCCACCTGAAGAAGCACTTACCACTCTAAGAAAAAGTTTGAATGATGCAGGTGCGCACAAGTACCAAAGTTACCGGGGAATACCGGAGTTACGTGAAGCTATGGCCTACATTTACCGGCGGCATTATAATGTGTCGTTGAACAGCGAATCCCAAATTCTTCCCCTCATGGGCAGCAAAGAGGGCATAATGCACATCTCAATGGCCTATCTTAATCCGGGGGATAAGGTACTTATTCCAAATCCCGGTTATCCTGCGTATCAGGCCGTTACCCGTTTAGTGGGAGCCAGGCCTGTTTTCTATGATCTGAAAGCCACAACGAACTGGTTGCCGGATCTAAATCTTTTAAAAAGCGCAAACCTGAAAGGTGTAAAGCTTATGTGGGTTAATTATCCCCACATGCCGACGGGAGCAAGGGCTAATAAACTCTTTTTTGAACAGCTTACAACCTTTGCTCAAGAGTTGGACATACTTATTATTAACGACAATCCGTACAGTTTTATACTGAATGATTCTCCTTTGAGCATACTCAAATACGACAATGATACTTACGATAACTGCCTTGAACTTAACTCGCTCAGCAAAACATTCAATATGGCCGGTTGGCGAGTTGGTATGGTAGCGGGTAACAGCACGCACATAAACAACATTTTAAAAGTGAAAAGCAATATGGATTCCGGTATGTTTTACGGTCTGCAAAAAGGTGCGAGCGAAGCACTACGATCGTCGGAGCAATGGTTTACCAGCCTTAATAAGGAATATCATAAGCGCAGACAGTTGATATGGAAGCTGGCCGATTTGATGCACTGTACTTATGACAAAAAAGCGGCAGGCCTTTTCGTTTGGGCTAAATTACCGGATACAAAGAACGAGAAAGATTTTACTGATCAAGTGCTGGCGACTCACGGCATTTTTGTACCGCCCGGAACCATATTCGGAAGCAACGGCAAAGGTTATATAAGGTTTTCACTGTGTGCTTCTGACGACATTATTTCTAAAGCAATAAAACGACTTCGAGGATGAAACATGTTTACGTAATTGGAATTGGGCTTATTGGTGGGAGCATGGCCATGGAGGTTAAAAGGTTACATCCATCGGCTACCATCTTCGGCATTGATAAAAGTTCCGATCATTTACAAACGGCTTTATCACTTAATATTATTGATGAAATAGCTACCATTGATTCTATTCAGGAGGATTCATTAGTCATACTTTCTATTCCGGTAGATGCGGCTATTGAGTTAATTCCTAAGCTGCTTTCCAAAATACCTAAAAACACCTGGGTAATGGACGTTGGTTCAACCAAGGCCGGAATTTGCGGTGCTGTAGTAAACCACCCGAACAGAAAGCAGTTTCTTGCTGCCCACCCCATTGCCGGTACTGAGTTTTCAGGCCCTACAGCCGCGCATCTTGGTCTGTTTAAGAATAAGGTGAATATAATTTGTGAGCCGGAGCGCAGCGCAACAAGAGTGAAAGAAAAAGGCGTAGAACTCTTAACGGCTATGGGCATGCGCACCAGATATATGGAAGCCAAAGATCACGACAAACACATTGCTTATGTATCACATCTATCGCACATAAGTTCTTTTTTACTGGGCAAAACCGTTATAGAAAAAGAAAAAAACGAGCGAAACATTTTTAACATGGCCGGTAGTGGATTTGAAAGCACCGTTCGGTTGGCCAAAAGCTCACCCGCTACATGGACACCCATTTTCAAACAGAATAAAACCAATGTGATTGAAGCATTGGATGAGTATATAAAAAACCTGATAGAATTCAAAGACCTTATGTCGGCAGATGATTTTCCGGCTGTTTATGAAACAATGGAACAAACAAATAGAATTAAAGGAATTTTAAAAGGAATAGTACCAGCTTATGAAAAGTGAAATACATTACGGACAATGGTTAGATGATTTGAATCTTGGTCACCCACTGGTAATTGCGGGACCCTGCAGTGCCGAAACAGAAGAACAAATGCTTACCACGGCAAAAGCCCTGAAAAACAGTGATACCACTATCTTTCGGGCAGGTATATGGAAACCGCGTACCCGCCCCGGAAATTTTGAAGGTATTGGTACTGCCGGTCTTCCATGGCTAAGGGCTGTTAAGGAAGAAACAGGACTTATGACCGCCACCGAAGTAGCTACCGCCAAACACGTGGAAGAAGCTGAGAAATTTGATGTAGATGTGTTTTGGATAGGCGCACGTACCACAGTAAATCCGTTTATGGTACAGGAGATTGCCGATGCACTAAAAGGCAGTAAAAAGCCTGTTTTGGTAAAAAACCCCGTAAGTCCGGATCTGGCTCTTTGGATCGGTGCAATAGAACGGCTCGCTAAAGCTGATATAAATAATTTGGGAGCCATTCACCGCGGATTTTCAACCTATAAAAAATCGGATTACCGCAATAAACCCGAATGGCAAATAGCTATTGACCTCAGAAGCAGATTGGAGAATGTACCGCTTATTTTGGATGCTTCTCATATTGCCGGCACCGTGGATCCCATCTTTGATCTTTGTCAAACGGCCTTAGATCTTAACTACAATGGACTTATGCTGGAAACCCATTGTAACCCCAAAGAGGCCTGGAGCGATGCCAAACAACAAATAACCCCCGATGTATTGATTGAATATACCGAACGGTTAAGAGTAAGAAAAGTGATGGACGATGCCGAAGAATTTGCTGAAAAGTTAAACGGCTTACGAGCAGAAATTGACCTAGTGGATGACGAGATCATTGAAACCATGGGCAACAGAATGCAAATAGCGGAAAGGATAGGTAAACTAAAAAAGGAAAGTAATGTAGCTGTATTGCAAACCGACCGATGGAAAGAGATAATAGGTAAAATGACGGAAAAAGGCCAAACTCACAATTTAAGCAAAGAGTTTATCCGTCGTCTGTTTAAGGCTATTCACCAGGAATCTATCAACCACCAGGAATCCATCATTAAGAAGAACGGGAGGTAGAGGGAACATCAATCAAAATCAAAATCAAAATGAAAACGGTGAGCCGGCCAATCACTCTTCACTTAATTACTCTTCACTTTATGAGTACAGAGTAAGAAGATTTGAGTAGTAAGACAAATAGAGTCAAGAGCCAAGAATCAAGACTTTTCAACTTCAACTTCAATCAAAATGAAAATCAAAATCAAAATGGTGGAATAGTACAAAGTTGTGAGACTTCAAGAATCAAGAGTATAGAATCAAAAAAAACTTTGCGCCGTTGCGTCTTTGCGAGAAAAAAATAGTTCAGCGTAGTAAGATTTTTAGTGCCAGGAACCAAGGCTTTCAACTTCAATCTCAACCGCAACTTCAACTTCAATCAAAATGAAAATGGGGGAATAATACAAAGTTGTGAGACTTTAAGAATCAAGAGTATAGAACCAAAAAAACTTTGCGCCGTCGCGTCTTTGCGAGAAAGAATAATCGGGATCGCAAAATCGCTATTTTATTTTTTTGTTCTCCACTTTATAAACTTTATAAACCAATCACTCTATAAACTATATACTGATAACTTTAAAACTCAGTAAACTCCTTTAAACAATGCTAAAAACCGAAACAGCACAAAAAGTATTCAACAAAATGATGGCTACCGATTATTGTTCTCAATGGATGGGTATTGAACCACTATTAATTGAAGAGGGCCATTGCAAACTGCGAATGAGAGTAAAAAAAGACATGCTCAACGGCTTTGGTATTCTCCATGGCGGTATTGCCTGTGCCTTTGCCGACTCTGCCTTTGCATTTGCCAGTAACTCATACGGAAGAGTTGCTCTTTCACTCACCGGAACAATGAATTTTCTTAAAAGTGCCAAAGAAGGAGATGTGCTTATTGCAGAAGCACTCCCTATTAACCTCAGTTACAAAACCGCCGATTTTGATGTGGAGATCTACGAAGAACAAAGCGAAGAAACGTATTATCTGTTTAGAGGAACAGTTTACAGGAGTAGCAAAGAAGTACTGGATGGGTAAGGTTCGAAATAAAAAAAGGCCAGACAAAAGGAAACTATCTTTGCTCGCCAAGATCTAAAGTACCAACTGACAAGCAAGCGGACGCGGGCCAGCTAAAACGAATTTCCACTCACTCGGGACTATCGCTTAGCTTGATCTTCTGCCCTTACCGAATGGTACGTTCGGGTGAGTTGGTTCTTTTGGATCAAGCCAAAAGAATAAATATGAACGCATACATCATTGACGGAATACGCACACCTATCGGCAAATTTACAGGAACACTTGCCGCAGTAAGAACAGATGACCTCGCTGCTCACGTCATCCGCGAGGTAGTAAAACGAAATCCTAACATTCCGCAGGAAAAATATGACGATGTGATCCTTGGCTGTGCCAACCAGGCAGGTGAAGACAACCGAAATGTAGCCCGTATGGCTTTGCTGCTTGCCGGCTTGCCTTGGAGCGTTCCGGGTGAAACCGTGAACAGACTTTGCTCCTCAGGTTTATCCGCCATTATACAGGCTAACCGCGCTATTAAAACCGGCGATGGAGATGTGTTTATAGCAGGTGGTGTGGAAAACATGACGCGTGGTCCGTGGGTAATCTCAAAGGTATCGAAAGCTTATGGTTGTGATGCCCAAATGCACGACTCCTCCTTCGGCTGGCGATTTATTAATCCACGCATGGAAGAGCTCTATGGCACCGACGGTATGGGCCAAACCGCCGAAAATCTGGCCGAGAAGTATAACATTAACCGCAAAGACCAGGACAAATTCGCTGCCTGGAGTCAGCAAAAAGCAGCTACAGCTCAGGAAAATGGAAGGATGGCCGAAGAGATTATTCCAGTAGAAATTCCACAACGCAAGGGTGATACAATCATCTTCTCTAAAGATGAATTTGTAAAGACCGGAACCACTCCCGAGATCCTTTCCAAGCTCCGTCCCGCCTTTAAAAAAGATGGTTCGGTAACCGCCGGCAACAGCAGTGGACTCAATGACGGAGCAGCAGCAACCATCATCGCCAGCGAAGATGCTGTAACTAAATATGATCTTAAGCCAATGGTGAAAATTGTTAGCTCGGCAGTAGTTGGTGTTGAGCCACGTATTATGGGTATTGGCCCGGTCGGTGCGAGTAAAAAAGCACTGGAAAAAGCCGGCCTAACCCTTGATCAAATGGATGTAATTGAAATCAACGAAGCTTTTGCGGCTCAAGTTCTAGCTTGTACTCGTGAGCTTGGCCTTACTGACAACGACCCAAGAGTAAACCCCAACGGCGGTGCTATTGCATTAGGCCATCCGCTAGGCATGACAGGCGCACGCTCTGCCTATTCTGCAGCACTTGAACTACAGCTTACCGGTAAAAAACGCGCCTTGGTAACCATGTGTGTGGGTGTTGGACAGGGTTATGCCGCAATATTGGAGAAAGTATAGTTCAACTTATCTTGCTATTTTAGGAGCAATGGCAGTTATTAGGTTTTTAATCGTAGAAGATGAAGTCTTAATTGCTGAAGACATTCGCGCTAATTTGACCAATGAGGACTATGAAGTTGAGGCCGTTGTCTACAATAAGAAAGGTTTTATAAGAAGTTTGGCACCGAATCTTGGGTACCTAACTACATGGTTTTTTGGCCGAAAAAAGCATGGCTGCGACCTATGTACGCTTTAGGGAAGTTTTCTGAAGCTTTTTAACAAAATTTAGTTTACTGTTTAACCAGCTTTATATGTTTCACTATTTTTCCAGCATGTCTTAACTGGAAAATATAAGTCTCTTGAGTCAGAGAAGAGATGTCAACATTTAACTGGTCTGAATCTTCAAAGCTTGCATTTGCTCCCACAATTTTGCCACTGGTATCGTAGATCGTATAACTATCTGCTTCAACATCCGGCGGAATAGACACATGCACTATCTCTTTTGCCGGATTCGGGAATAAGATTATACCCGATTCCTTATCGATATAAACGCTACGGATTTGCGAGTAATCTGTAGTGCCGTCAAAATCAACTTGCTTTAAGCGGTAGAAAGAAGTCCCATGATACGGGCTTCCGTCAGTGAATTGATAATCTTGCGGAACATCAGTTGTGCCTGCACCGCTTCGTTGACCAACATATTCAAAGTCGATTCCATTTTGTGACCGTTCCACGTCAAAATGACTGTTATTGAGCTCGGTGGCCGTTTGCCACGTACAAAGTACTTCGCTGTTATTAATGGCTTCGGCTTCGAAATAAACAAGCTCTACAGGCAGAATGGCCGAAGGATTTAACAAGAAGAAGGTGGAAAGGTCATTTACTTCGAATTCCAGAGAATAGAAAGGATTGGTAGGACAGTCAAAGAAATCCATACTGTATGGAATAGTGCTTCCCGAACCGTCATATGGGTCCGCACTGCAATCATCATCAGTTTTAACCAATATAAGGTCATCGATGGTGCTGCCTGCAATACTGGCTATTAATTCATCTATTTCCGTTTCAGAATAATACAGCCTTAACCTAAGCGGTTCAGTTAGTGGTGGAGGTGTTCCTCCGGAATCATCCTGATTGACAGTAATCGTCCTTTTTGAAAAGAATCCACCACTATAGGTTCCGACATCGCTATTTACATGAGCACTTGCCACAATGGAACTCAATGCATTACGGTTGGCATTTACCTCACCAATTTGGGTTGAGTTTGGACCCTGCAGGTTAAACCAACTTGAATCATCCGTTAGTGTTGATATTACATTAGTGCAATTATCACTACTGGTGGTGAGAACGGGCTCGCCCGGTAATAAACTTATAACTACAAAATCATCTACCGTACCACAAGGAGGAAAACCACTACCACTTAGTAATAAGTTTACAAAAGTCCCGGTTGAAAAATCCTCACTCCCTATTGTATAGGTAGTCTTAGGATCACTCGCATCAGCAAAAGTGCCATTGCCACTCGTTGTCCACATTAATAAATCAGCATTACCACTTACTGTTCCATCTAACTGAATCACTGCCCCGGGAACAAGTCCACACAATACCTGTTCTTCACCAGCTTCTATCGATATCTGTTCACTCATCGTCAAGTCAACTATGTTTGAACCTCCTATGCAGCCAACGTGATCATCACTTGTTAAGGTTAAGGAGACAGAACCAGAAGACAGATCATTAGTCCCAGGTGTGTAAACAGTATTTAACATTGTCGCATCAGAAAAACTCCCATCTCCTGATGTCGACCAAGTCCCAGATGGTGATGGACCATTTATGCTGCCATTCAATGAAAAAGTCGGTGTACTGCCAATCTCATAGCAGACCTCCTGGTTTGGGCCGGGATCTACAAAAATAGAATGAATAACTACTACATCATCTACCGTACCACAAGGAGGAAAACCACTACCACTTAGTAATAAGTTTACAAAAGTCCCGGTTGAAAAATCCTCACTCCCTATTGTATAGGTAGTCTTAGGATCACTCGCATCAGCAAAAGTGCCATTGCCACTCGTTGCCCACATTAATAAATCAGCATTACCACTTACTGTTCCATCTAACTGAATCACTGCCCCGGGAACAAGTCCACACAATACCTGTTCTTCACCAGCTTCTATCGATATCTGTTCACTCATCGTCAAGTCAACTATGTTTGAACCTCCTATGCAGCCAACGTGATCATCACTTGTTAAGGTTAAGGAGACAGAACCAGAAGACAGATCATTAGTCCCAGGTGTGTAAACAGTATTTAACATTGTCGCATCAGAAAAACTCCCATCTCCTGATGTCGACCAAGTCCCAGATGGTGATGGACCATTTATGCTGCCATTCAATGAAAAAGTCGGTGTACTGCCAATCTCATAGCAGACCTCCTGGTTTGGGCCGGGATCTACAAAAATAGAATGAATAACTACTACATCATCTACCGTACCACAAGGAGGAAAACCACTACCACTTAGTAATAAGTTTACAAAAGTCCCGGTTGAAAAATCCTCACTCCCTATTGTATAGGTAGTCTTAGGATCACTCGCATCAGCAAAAGTGCCATTGCCACTCGTTGTCCACATTAATAAATCAGCATTACCACTTACTGTTCCATCTAACTGAATCACTGCCCCGGGAACAAGTCCACACAATACCTGTTCTTCACCAGCTTCTATCGATATCTGTTCACTCATCGTCAAGTCAACTATGTTTGAACCTCCTATGCAGCCAACGTGATCATCACTTGTTAAGGTTAAGGAGACAGAACCAGAAGACAGATCATTAGTCCCAGGTGTGTAAACAGTATTTAACATTGTCGCATCAGAAAAACTCCCATCTCCTGATGTCGACCAAGTCCCAGATGGTGATGGACCATTTATGCTGCCATTCAATGAAAAAGTCGGTGTACTGCCAATCTCATAGCAGACCTCCTGGTTTGGGCCGGGATCTACAAAAATAGAATGAATAACTACTACATCATCTACCGTACCACAAGGAGGAAAACCACTACCACTTAGTAATAAGTTTACAAAAGTCCCGGTTGAAAAATCCTCACTCCCTATTGTATAGGTAGTCTTAGGATCACTCGCATCAGCAAAAGTGCCATTGCCACTCGTTGTCCACATTAATAAATCAGCATTACCACTTACTGTTCCATCTAACTGAATCACTGCCCCGGGAACAAGTCCACACAATACCTGTTCTTCACCAGCTTCTATCGATATCTGTTCACTCATCGTCAAGTCAACTATGTCTATAGCTGCAAAGCAATCATCATCAGGACTTCCCGGATCATTACTTGTTAAGGTTAAGGTTACGAATCCCGAAGACAGATCATTAGTCCCAGGTGTGTAAACAGTATTTAACATTGTCGCATCAGAAAAACTCCCATCTCCTGATGTTAACCAAGTGGCTGACGTCGCCGATCCACCTATATTCCCATTCAATGAAAAAGTCGGTGTATTGTCTATCTCATAACATTGTTCTTGATTTTCGCCGGCAATGACTAAAGCATCATTATCTACTGAGGAAATCACCACATCGTCTACTGAACCTTCACAGGTTCCGCCATCATTGATCGTAAATGTTAAAATCAACACGGAACTTCCTGAAAAGTCAGCTGCGTCAACTGTATAAGTTGTAACCGGATTGGTTGCATCATTGAAAAAACCAAAGCCACTCGTGGTCCATATTCCGGATGTTCCACCACTAAATGAAGCATTAAGAAAAATCTCATTTCCGTGATTAGGCATGCATACTTCTTGATCTTCACCAGCATCCACAGTACAGGTTTGACTCCATCCAAAATTGACACTAAATAGAATTAATAAGCTAAGAAGCAAGGTTTGGAGGCTAGATGAAATAAAATTCTGAAGTTGGAAGGTAAGCCTTGGAATCATTGGTTTAATGGGTTAATTTTTATTTGTTGAATTAAAACTAATTCCTCAATCACTTAATACGATCTGTAAATGAGCAAGCGGTTGGTAATTGAATATCAACCGCAAACATCAATTAGAATTTGGAAAAGTGTTGGGCATACTAAGGTCACTTGGAATAAGACTGAACATAGGTAGAATATGCTGAATACTAAGTCAAACTACCTAACCATCAAGTTTTAGGTGACTTCAATAATTACAATGCTTACTTTAGATAACAATTAGTCAACTTTGACTCTAGGCCCTAAATAAACTGTGAGAGGAATCGTTACATTATGCTTGATCATGCCGGCAGTGTTATGCACTTTCAGTCAGCAGCAAAGTCTGCGAGGTCTTACGGAGGCTGAACGCACAGTACTACCCGAAATCATATTTGAGGAAGTTGATATACCTGTAGATGACGGGCTTAGTTTAACCGAAACGGCGGAATACATCGTGTTTGATGAAGAGGGAATTCTATGGACGGTTATTGGAACCGGACTCTTTCGATTTAATGGCCATACCAGCATTAACTTAACCGACTACCTCTCCAAAAAGTACGGTCATGATTTCGGTACTGAATTCGGTACCACCTTTCTACTGGATAACGATGTAATATGGTATGGCGGAAGGCGTGGCCTTTACAAGATCGATCGCAAAACAATTACGTCAGAGAAGGTCGTATTAGATGAACCCATGTACAATGACAGATCGAAGAACTTTCACAACTTCAGGAATTTCATTACACGTATACAGCGGTATAATGATGCACTTTATATAGGTACTGCAAATGGCCTGTATCTGCTCGACCCAAAGTCGAACCAGGTAATAAAGTCGTACTTAAACCAGGGGACGGACTTTGGCCACAGACAAACTTCAAAGGGTGTAAAATCTATTTACCCTGATGTAGAAGATGGAGCTCTTTGGGTAGCTATGAATGATGGATTTTATAGAATTGATACTACAACCGGCCAACATGAAGTTTACACGGTTCCTGAACACTACGCTTATACACAGCTTTTTTATACAGGTCATTTGTATGACAACACATTGATAATGCCTTCATTTGGCCATGGCATCGTAGAATTCGATCTTGAAAAAAAAGCATTTACTAAAAACCTGACCGGTCACAAGCCCGATTGGGAGTACAACTTTACACTCACTATCATACCACTGAACGATAGCCTAATGCTTACTAACACGCACCGGTTAGGTAATGCTATATACAATCAAAAAACGGGAAAATACTTTTGGATAAAGACCAACGAGTGGATGATGAACCAATCACATCTCTATCAGGATAGATCGGGGTACGTATGGAGCGGCAGGAATGGGAGACTGTTCAGAACCACCGGATCTATTGTCAAGGATACGCTGCCATGGCATCATATTATAGATGTAACGGCTATTATGGCTAACGATGAATTGAAAAACAGTCCGGCAATTGAAGGATATGACCCATTGTGGTTAAACAAAGAAGAACGTAATTTGAAATTAGATTTTGCCTTAAGCAAAGCATTTTTATATGATTCCATTAGGTATGAATATTCCTTGAATAATGACGATTGGGTTGCTGTGGAAGAGCCAAACCACCTGAGTTTGTACAACCTTAAACGTGGAAACAATAAAGTTGAAATACGAGCGCTTCACGAAAACAAGGTGAAGGCCTCGCGCGAGCTCAGCGTTAACATCGCAAGGCCATTCTACCTATCACCAATTTTTATCATTCCTGTTGCACTTCTGTTAATCGGAATCTCCTATTTATTAGGAAGAATGCGCCAAGGGAGAAAGCAAAAGGAGCGCGAAGTTCAACAGGCCTATGAGATGCAACTTAATGAATTGGAAGTCAAAGCTTTACGCTCACAGATCAATCCACATTTCATATTCAATACACTTAACAGCATCAAGTTTTACGCTGTAAAAAAGTCCAAAGAAGAAACCAGCGAGTTCATCAGTAATTTTTCCAGTCTGATAAGGCAAATACTGGAAAATTCAAAGAAGAATTTAATTCCTTTAAAAGACGAAATAGAAACCATTTCCACTTATATTGGAATTGAAAAATTACGATTCCGAAGTGAATTCGAATATTCGTTATCAGTTGCGGATAATATTGATCAGGATAATTTTATGGTTCCGCCCATGATCATTCAACCTTTTATTGAAAATGCCATATGGCATGGCCTAATGCACAAGGACGGCGAAAGAAAACTTAACCTTCAATTCACAAAAGAGAACGGCAATCTTGTTTGTAATATTGAAGACAATGGCATTGGGCGTAAGGCCGCCCAGGAAATATCGCATAACAGACCACACAAATCAAGTTTGGGAATGTCTATTACCAACGACCGCCTTGAGCAATTAGAGAAGCTCTACAATTTAAAAAGTAGTTTTGAGGTCATAGATTTATATGATTCCGCCGGAACTCCTGCCGGCACCAAAGTTCTGGTGAAGTTTCAGGCGGTGTAACGAGTAATTTAGTGTTATGCTGCGAACCATTCTTATCGATGACGAAGACAATTGCCTTGATTTTCTGGAATACGAGTTAGAACAACAGGATATTGCGGTTGAAGTTGTGGCCAAATGCAACGATTCCAGAAAGGCTGTCGCCCTTATTGAGAATGAAAAACCCGATCTTGTTTTTCTTGACATAGAAATGCCCTGGTTGAGCGGTTTTGAGGTGCTCGACAAGCTTAAGTTTATTGGCTTTCACCTTGTTTTCGTAACAGCTTACAATGAATACGCTATTAAAGCTTTCCGATATTTTGCCCTCGACTATCTACTAAAACCGGTTGATGGAAAACTATTGAAAGAAACGCTTGATCAAATTCAAAAACAACATAACATACAGCGAGAAGATGTGGGCGAGATCATTGATCTGCTAAAAAATGAAGGACTTAAAGCAGGGAAGATTGCATTCCCTACTTTTAAGGGTTACGAATTCTACAACTATGATGAAATCATCCGTTGTGAGGCAGACTCTAACTATACCAAGGTTTTTACCAATTCCGGAAAGAGCATTGTTATATCAAAAACTCTGAAGAGTATTGAAGAAATGCTCGATAGTTCAACTTTCATTCGCGTGCATCAATCACACTTAGTTAACATCAACCATTTAGTAGAGTATAACAAAGCCGATGGAGGCGAACTCAGAATGAGCGATGATAGCGTTGTGCCTCTTTCCCGGCAACGCCGGCAGTATTTTCTTGATCGGATAAAAAAGACCTGAATTCAGTTCTGGTCGCCAACCTCCTCGGTATAGATTTTGTAACTGATGTAAAACATCAATCCACCAATACCACCGCCTTGGCAACCTGGTTATCACCTACCTGTATTTGCATCCAATAAGTACCGGCAGGCCATCGCCAATCTAACTTGACTTGACCTGCGGCGGTAATTTCTTGAGTCATTAACAACTGACCATTCGTGTTGTATATATCTATCGTACCCGTTTTATTAGGTGAAACGCCCGAAACTTCCAAATGTAAAACTCTTTCCTTACTGGGATTAGGATAAATTTTAGCATTAAAACCCGCATTTGCATCCTCAAACAAAACCGACCTGATATCGGTATAAGAAAAGTTGCCATCGAAATCAACCTGCTTAATTCGATAATAGTTGTGGCCGGATAGCGGATTACTGTCAACATCCTCATAGTTCTGTTGTAGATCGGTGGTGCCCGCACCCGGAATTTCATTGATTTTGGTAAAGTTTAGTGCATCAGCACTACGCTCTACTTCAAATCTATCATTATTGGTTTCTGTCGCAGTACTCCACAGTAACAACACAGTTGATTCTCGCTTAATGGCTTCAAAACTGATCCATTCCACTGGTAATACATCAAGGAAAAAGCCATCGAGCCGGGCTTGAGCAAATCCATCGCCTACACCACCACTAAATAACGCGCTTAACATTTCTCCCATTAAAAGATCAGTCGTCAAGGCTTTGGAGAAGCCATCGCCTTCACCACCGTAATATGTACTAAGGAGTACTCCATTTAGGAATAGACCGTTTCCTGTATCCTCGGAAAAGCCGTCTTCCTCACCACCGGAATACAGAATTGACAGCTCTGAACCATCTATCAATGAATTTGTTGAAAAAGTGGAAAATCCATCGTCATCTCCTCCGCCAAAAAGTTGTGCAAGGTCTTCCCCCTTAAGCAAAACATTAGCCTGCTGAACTGAATAGCCGTCGCCTTGTCCTCCATTGAACAAGCTCTGTTCTTGCCCGTTTAACAGCATTGTAGCTAATCGAACAGAGTAACCGTCTGCTTCACCACCCCAATATTGAGCGAGTAATATAGTGGAATAAAAGAGACAAGCTATGGTAAAGGCGGTTCGCACAACAGATTCTGACTTGAACTAAAACGCCGTTCTCGCAGCCCGAAATCCATATATACTATGGCCACCTGTGAAGGCATGTGCCGCTAAAGTTCTGTCAGAGACCCTCATTCTGGCCAGTGATTGTGCTTGCCACCAATTAGACCCTCGAAGACCGTATGAACTGGGCCAGTCAACTACGGTTCCGTCTCCCGCAGAATCTACACGTCCATCTCCATGCAGGCCTGAAAAACCTCTCCCTGTTGCCGATCCTACGGTAACACACATTTCACTTAAGTTTCCACTCATTTCCATTACACCATAATAGGTTCCGCCTGTTTCTTCCCTATTCTTGTTTACTGCGCTTGCTGCAAAAATTCCGTTTCGTAACGGCCCCAACTGTACTCCGTTCGTGCTTGTGTACATGGCATTTCCTGTTCCAACCTCTGGATTAGAAATCAATTCGTTTGGTTGTCCATTGTTGACCAACTGATAATCGGTGCTGGCAACATTGGCATTACCCCAGGCAAACTCTCCGGGTTTTACTGGTAAAGGTCCTCTGCAAGCTTTTTCAAATTCCAATTCGGTCATGGGTCGAAGTCCCGCCCAATCAAGGTAGGCATTCACGTCTTCAACACTGACAAAATTCAAAGCTCTGTCAGGTGCATTGGAGATAGCACTAGCAGTACCCCCGTCCCAGGAAATCGTGTTCCTATTCACCACCGCATCACTGTTCTTACGATCGGTATCGGTAAGATCCCGATTTGCTTTTTGAGTTGGGGTTAATGAATTAAAAAATCCCAGCCATTGTGCTTCGCTCACTTCATATTTCATTAGGTAAAAAGCTTCGAAACCCTTAGGGTAAGATGCCTCCAAAACGCCCATTTGATCACCTCCACTACCGCTGCTGTTTGAGTAGAATAATTGGCCGTTTGAGTCTGCTATGGCTAAGGCATTTTCAGATGTTATTTGAAAAGATGTTTCGGTATTCATGCCACCGGCGTAAAACTTGTTTACCTCAGTTCCACTGGTTCCGCCAACATAAAAAGCACCTTCCGGTATGTATATCATTTCAATGGCAAAAACCTGTATATCTAATACATCAGACAAGCTAACCCCAGTGGGTCCATAGTTCCAGGTGAGTTGAACTGCGGTATAACTAACATCGCCTGAACCATCACTATCCCGATGGAGCATCGCCCCTACCTTATCAGGAGAAACACTTACCGTAGCACCTGGCACACTCGGCGAAGAACTATCTAAGTAGGCATGGCTCCAAGGCCCGTTATTCGCCCTGAATTTTATAAAGATCCAAGCCGCATCCCAATTTGAAGGACCTGCACTTAAACGCCAGGAATTCTCCCAACCAATATCAAACTGCACATCGACCAGTTTTGCGCCCTCATCGAGGTTTTCAAGTGAAATATTAGTTACCTGTATATTGTTGGAAAATGCAGGGAAGAACAACGTGCTCATTGCCAAAACAACTATGCTCTTTCTAATAAATAAATGTCTCATTTTAATCGGGTTTTAAGTCCGTATTCTGCTAAAAATACAATAGGACGTTCACCTTATTCAGAGATAATTGACAGGCGGGTAGTTTGAATTTACATCCGGTATGTATAAATTAATAAGTTGCCGAAAAGGATTCGAATACTATTGAGATAGATTAACTTAAATTTAGAAGATTTAAGATATTAGCAGCTTATGAAAGCATTTGCTAGGCTCATCTTATCTTTTCTTATATGCTTTTACAGTTTGGCCGGAGTGACTCAGGAAAGAATTTCTTTTCCCACCAAGAAGATTCAATATAAAGTATATCGCACATTTGTCGATAGCCTTAGCATTGAAGAAGTTCATAGTGCGCCGCATCTTTTTACCATAACCGGAAAGCCTACCGGAAAAGGTCATCCAAATGAAATATTCTGGGTACAACTAGATTTCATAAACGATATTGATACTCTACAAACTCAGGACAATTGGATTATCAGACATGTTAGTTTGGACTATGCTGAATTGTACTATTCTGATAGTAACAGTTTTCAAAAAAAAGACTTTGGAAATATTACAGCACCCACGTTAAGGAATTCACTTTGGCGTCGTAATGGTGTTTCTTTTACTCCAGAAACACTTATCGAAAACCGATATTTATATGTTAAGGCCAAAAGAGTAATTCTTTTTGAGGACTTCAAAGGTTGGTACTTTTCCTTTACATCGGATGAAGAACAAAGGAAATTAAAAAACTTATACGACTGGCATGATTTAAACCGATTTATTCCCAGGTATATTTTTGCCGGCTTTTGCCTGATTATGTTATTCCTAACCCTAGCCATATTTTTAAGATCTGGGCGAAAGGAATTTATTTTTTACGGTTTCTATCTTTTCGCTCTTTTCGTCTGCCTCTCGGGTAGTGCAGTCCAGTTATTCAGCATTTTGGCTAGCAATTTCCTGGTTCATCATTGGATTTATCAACTCTCTCAGATCCTTATCAACTTGTTTTATCTTTTATTCGTTGTTCACTATTTAGAGACCGAAACAACCTATCCCAAACTTCATAGCTGGATTATTGGAATGGTAGTACTGCTATGCGGGATTATTGTTCTTCAGGCCTTATTTCTCTTTTCCAAATATTGGGTTGGTTATATCTATATATCAGATTTTCAGCGATTAGTCTCTGCCCTATTTGCTTTGGCAGGTATGGTTTACCTGTTAATTGTCAGAAAAGAAAAAATGAGTCTGTTTGTTATAGTCGGTTCCTTTTTTTACCTGGTTGGTGCTGTAGGGTGGAATCTTACCGCAAGCAGATTATTAATGATAATCGGTTCATCTCTGGAGATATTCCTATTTGCCCTGGGGCTGTCATACAAGGTGCAACAAGAGTACAGGGCTAAGATTCATTTTCAGCAAATGGCTGCGAAAAGTGCCAGTAAGCTGTTAAGAACTCAAATCAGCCCACACTTTATTTTCAATGCTTTAGGTTCTATTCAGAATCTTATTTTAACCAGGAAAAAGGATTCTGCCCTTAGGTATCTTAGTAAGTTTAGTAGTTTGTTAAGAGGTCTGCTTGAAAATTCGTTGGAAACGGTGTCATTAGCCGAAGAAGTAAAGCTGTTAAATGAATATTTGGAGTTGGAAGCACTCCGTTTTGAAGATGCGTTCGACTATACTGTACACGTGTCGGAGAATATAGATCAACATGCCGAGGATGTACCTGTGTTACTGGTTCAGCCATTTGTTGAAAACGCGATTGTGCATGGGTTGCTTCCTAAAAAAGAAGGCGATAAGGAACTGGCTGTAAACTTTTTCAAGAAAGGATCGGAAATTATATGCGAGATAGATGATAATGGTATTGGCAGGTCGGCGTCAAAATCACGGGGCAAAATCAATATACGAAAATCGTTGTCTAGAGGAATTGAGATCAGTAGGCGAAGATTGCAGAACCTGCCATCTTACTCGGAAGACGCTGTTCAAATTATAGATAAGTTTGATGACCAGGGCAGGCCAGGTGGAACAAAGGTCATTATTAGAATATGCACTGAATAAAATGGAACTACGCGTTATAATCATTGAAGATGAAAAGCACGGCCAGGAGGCCCTCCAAGAACTTTTAAAAACATACTGCCCTGAGGTCAAAGTACTGTCCGTTGCTGATACGGTTGAACTGGCCAAAGAGCAGATAATAGAGCACAAACCTGATGTCGTTTTTCTAGACATTGAACTTCAATCAGGTACCGGTTTTGACATCCTGGAAGCCTTGGAAAGTATAGATTTTAGTATAATTTTTACTACCGCTTTTGAGGCATACGCTTTAAGAGCAATAAAGTTCAGCTCACTTGACTACCTCCTCAAACCTATTAATCCTGAAGAGTTAAAAGCAGCCGTAGGAAAGGCACACCACAAAAAGAACAGAGACATTTACGAGCAGCAAATCGGAGTGCTTATCCGTAATTTGAAACATCAGCCCGTTCCTGATAAAATTTGCTTGTCAACTTCGCAAGGTTTAGAATTTGTCAATGTCGATGACATTATTTACTGTGAAGCACAAGGTGCTTACACCAATTTCATTTTAAAATACAATCGTACTTTAATGGTTAGTAAGAATATTAAGGAATACGAGAAGTTACTCGGCGAACATCTTTTTATGCGTGTTCATAACAATGCATTGATCAATCTTAAAGAAGTTAAAAAATATGTGAAGTCACAAGGTGGTTATATTGTTATGAGTAATGGAGCCTCAGTTGGTGTATCACGTAGGAGAAAAGATCAGTTTTTAAACGCTATTGACTTGCTGTTGAAATAAATTAGTATATCAACGAAAGATTGTTGAGCTAAGCTTCCAAAATAATTTAATAACGTTTTTGCCTGAGCAGACATAAGCTATCTTTAAACCATGAAATTGGGAAACTACGTTCTCGGCAAATGGACAGAAGGCGATGGTGAAGGAAAACCCTTGTACAATGCAGTAAATGGAGATATAATTGGTTACGCCACTACGGACGGAATAGACCTCGAAAATGTACTGGCATACGGACGAAGTAAAGGAGATGCACTCCGTAAAATGACCTTTCAGGAACGGGGCAATATGCTGAAGAAACTGGCACTCTATCTAACCAGGCGAAAGGAAGAATTTTACCCCGTCAGCTATAAAACGGGTGCAACCCGCGCCGATGGCTGGATCGATATTGAAGGCGGATTCGGTAACCTTTTTGCCAATGCCAGCCTGCGGCGCAACTTTCCTAACCAGCCTTTCCATGTAGATGGAGATGCCATTGACCTGAGTCGTGGCGGTAGCTTTATGGGTCATCATATTATGGTGCCGAAGCGCGGTGTAGCCATACATATCAATGCCTTCAACTTTCCCGTTTGGGGCATGCTTGAAAAAACTGCTGTTAATTGGATGGCCGGTGTTCCGGCAGTTGTAAAGCCCGCTACAGCAACCAGTTTTTTAACCGAAGCTGTGGTTCGTGCCATTATCGAAAGTGAAATTTTACCGGAAGGCACCTTGCAATTGATCTGCGGAAGTGCGCGTACAATTCTCGATGGTGTTGACAGCCAGGATGTGGTCACTTTTACGGGCTCTGCCAGCACTGGCCGTTATTTGAAAGCTAATGAAAATATAATCAATAATTCTGTGCCCTTTAACATGGAAGCCGATAGCTTGAATTGTTCTGTTCTTGGCCCCGATGCCGTGCCCGGCACGCCGGAGTTCGACCTGTTTGTGAAGGAAGTACGCAAGGAAATGACAACAAAATGCGGACAAAAATGTACGGCCATTAGACGGATCATGGTGCCGGAAAATTTAGTTGAGGCAGTCAACAAAGCCTTGAACAACCAATTGGCCAGAGTAGTGATCGGTGATCCCGAAAATGAGAACGTTCGCATGGGAGCACTTGCCAGTAAAGACCAGGTGGAAGAAGTACGCGAGCAGGTGGGGAAAATTTCTGTCACAGCCGATGTGCTATACGGCGACCTGGATAAAGTGGATGTTACCGGAGCCGATGCAGAGAAAGGTGCTTTCCTGAGTCCGGTATTAATGCTGGAGAAAGAACCCTTTAAAAATATAGCCGTACATGAAATTGAAGCCTTCGGCCCGGTAAGTACCATGATGCCTTACAAGACGATTGAGGAGGCCGTTGAATTGGCCCGAATGGGCAAAGGCAGTTTATGCTGTTCAATTGCGACCGGAGATGACAACATTGCCCGTGAATTTGTGGTGGGGGCAGCTTCACATCATGGCCGTATTCTGGTGATCAATGAAGAAAGTGCCAAACAAAGCACCGGCCATGGCTCTCCGCTACCCTATTTGGTACATGGCGGTCCCGGACGAGCCGGGGGTGGCGAAGAAATGGGCGGAATGCGAGGTGTAAAACACTATTTGCAACGCTGCGCCATCCAAGGTTCACCAAGTGACATTGCTAATGTCACCGGAATTTATCAGTCGAGGGCGAAAACAACTACACCCGAAAAACATCCTTTCCGCTACCATTTCGAAGACCTGAAAATGGGCATGAGCATTACCACGGATAAACGACTGATCACACGGGAAGACATCCAGGCTTTTGCCGATCTCACCGGCGATCATTTTTATGCACACACGCAGGAAGATGCATTACAGGGTTCCATCTTTGAGAAGATCACAGCGCATGGTTACTTTATTCTGGCGGCAGCCGCCGGCCTGTTTGTTCATCCCGATAAAGGGCCTGTTCTCGCTAACTACGGATTGGATAATTGCCGGTTTTTACAACCGCTATACTACGGAGATTCTATGTACGTGAAATTCACCTGCCGTGAAAAGCGGGAGCGCGACTGGAAAGGCAGCGAATTTCCAAGCGGCGTGGTGGAATGGCTAGCCGAAGTATATGATGACGAAGATGAGCTTTCCGCAACGGCAACCGTACTCACTTTGGTGAAAAAGAAAGATCCGTTTACCTGGGTTACTCGAGATTACTTGAAAAGCAAGTTGGATGAACTCACCGAAAACCACAAAGCCAAATGGGGAATCATGACTCCTCAGCATATGGTAGAACATTTGGAAACAACCCTTCTTTGGGCGATCGGTGAACCGGAATGTAAAGTCATTACGCCGGAAGAACGCTTAGAAAAATACAGGGAAAGCTTGTGGAATTACAGGCCGATGCCGCGAGAATTCCAACTTCCGTTGTTACGGAAAGAACGAACGGAAGACCTTCGCCACAGTTCTTTGGCTGAAGCCAAAGGCAATTTACTGGATACCTTTGACCGTTACGAAGCCTACTATTATGCTAATCCCGATGACAAACACAATAACCCTATATCGGGCCCGCTGGATAAATGGCATTGGGATTTGTTGAACAGAAAACATGCCGCGCATCATTTTGAGCAATTTGGGTTGGCCTAACGGCCAGTGTGATTAGTTATTAACCTGAGTTCGATTTTAAAATAGCAATAATTGGTTAGAATGATTGGGTCGGTATTCATAGAATTTTATCGAAGGTTTTTTAGGCAAGAAAGAGTAAGCAATGATAGCTGCTAAGATGTTATTAATGAAGTTATGTAATGACCGATGACGAGAATGTTCTATCATACAAATGTTTTTTAGTTGGTCATTGATGGTTTCGATGATTGACCGTTTTCTGAGCATTATTTTATCAAACAAACTCATCAACTGATTTTTCATATTCTTTCTAATTCCGGTGATGAAGTGAATACCGTCAGAGAATAACACCTCAGCCAATGTTTTACTCACATATCCTTTATCACCATACAGTTTTCCCCATATCTTTTTCAATAGGTTTCCTTGCTTTAACGGCTCTCGATCATCCACATTGGCTTGGGTGATTTGAAAGTCAATAATCTCACCTAATTCATTGACTATCAAATGCAACTTAAACCCATAAAACCAACCCATAGTTGATTTACCTCTAGTGGCTATTCCATCAAAGACCTTGTGGTTAAAAATGCGCTTATTATTACAAACCCTCAATGGAGTGGAATCCATAAATGAAATACCACTACAGTTTCCCAAACAACAGGTTTTAGCAAATACGGCCATGGGCAATACAACCTGCTTTTGCAATTCAACAAATCGATTATATGAAACAGTTTTGGGAAAGTCATCCTGAAGATGTTTTTGCACATACTTCAAATAAAACCATTTAAAACATCTTACACCACTCAACTGAAACAATATCATAATCGTCATCACTTCTGATGAAACCATTTTAGGTTCTATTTTAGGTTTATTGCCAATTAAGTGTGCAGATAAATGAGCTTCAAATTCTAACATAAACTCATCAACAACACAGAAAATATTTGTAATTTGGTCTTTCGTAATCATAGGGAATAGTTTGTTTAATTAATTGATTATCAACCATTAAAGTACAAATTATTCCCTTTTTAACCAAACAAATTCCTTAATATTTTATCTATAAATTACTAACATTCAATTAGTTCATAATCGAACTCAGGTTATTACCAATACCGGTGTATTTTTGAGACAGTCTGCCGTTAGCCATAACTAAACGAACGATTCATAATGACAAAAGCATTCATATTTATTTTAAGCACATTCATTCTGCTCTCGTGTAATTCAACAGATGTAGATGTATTAATTAATTCAACAATAGATAAGATTGAACAGTATGAAACTATAAGTCATTTTTCTGATCAAAAGTGGGGTAACATTGGGGATGTTAATGATTTTGATTCGCATAAAGGCTATTGCAGATTTAAATTAGTCAAATCTGATACGGCAATTGGCACCTATTACTCTTTAAAATCAGAAAATAGAATCACAGATAATTATAATGGTTCAGCACTTTCAAGGATAAATTATAACGATAGTACTTTTACAATTACCGACCTTATAAAATTCCCAAAAGAAAGGAGATATATTGATTCTAAAATGCTATATAGTTTTTCTGTTGTGGATATCTACAATCTTTTGAAAGAGAAAGAAGATACTTTAAGTTTTAAGAAAGTTTTACAAGACACTATCATACAAGGAGAAAAATGCCACAGAATACAATTAAGCCCTGGAAACCCTGAGAAAGATGAATATTTCATGAAATATACAATTACAATTAATAAAAAAACACATCTTCCTGTGCATTTTTTATCAGTTGCCAAAACGCCTTTTGGCACCCAAATTCATCAAAATACCCTATCAGATTATAAACTGAATATATCTTCGATTAAAGATGATTTATTTTCTGATTATGGAGTGCCAGACCATTTCAAAACCATTCAATACACTCCTTCAAAATATGTAAAAAAAGAACCTGTGCTTAAGGTGGGAATGCAAGCACCTGATTGGAATGCACCTACCCTTGATAATAAAAATATCTCGCTATCAAACTTAAAAGGTAAAGTTAATTTACTTGTGTTTTCCGGAGTACATTGTGGATTTTGCCTGGTTGCTGTACCTAAACTAATAAATATTAAAAATAGGTTTGACGATGAAAATTTTCAGCTATACAGTTTTTATTCAGACACAGAGATGGAAAAATTAAAGAAATACAAAGAGAAATATTCAATAAACTATCCCCTTTTGTATGATGGAAAACAACAAGATATTAGAAAACATTATGGTGTTTCGGGAATTCCTCACTTTTTTCTTGTAAACGAAACAGGAGAAATAACAAATATTTGGTCTGGCTATCAATTAGACATTGAAGAATTACTAATTAAAGCCATTGAAACTCAACTGAACGAAAAATAGGATACCGCCAACATTTTGTATAAATAATGGCAGGCTATGTTAGATAGTAAGATTGGTAGTCCACTCAAACTACTTAGCGTTTTGACAGGAAAGTACCAGGCAACCTGCCACTGCCCAATCGTGCACACTTGCAGTGCGTGGGCTATTTTCATGGTTTTTTCAGCCACTTCTTCCAACCCGGAAAGCAAAACTTCGCTTCCTAGGGGCGTAAACCGGCTTTAACTAATTTAGACAAACAAAAAATTAACCATAAGGAGCTTTTTGCGAGGACTCCCGTTGGCAAACATGTAAAAAACGCCAATATGAACCTTCAGGATATAGATAAAAAACTCAATCAAATTCAATCGAACTCTACGGATTTTTCCTTTACAATTAATTCTGGGTTGAGTGATTCGGATATTGAAAATATTCAGACTAAAATAGGTAAGCAGATACCTAATAAGATTAAAAAATTTTATAGCTCAATTAATGGTTTAAAAACTAGCAATCCTGATTTCGAGATACTTCCTATTGAGAAATGGAATAGCGCTGAAAGTGACTTAATTCATTTTGCAACATTTGATAAAGATTTAAAAGCATATTTTGACACTAAGGAATTAAATCAAGCAGATTCCTGGTCAATAATAAACCCCAAGGATAATTATGTTTTGACACTAACCATGAGTAGTTTTTGGTCAAATAAAATTTGGCACTGGATTGAAAAAAAGAGAGAAATTTGGAAAGATGAATTTTGGAAATAATTTAAAAACACGTTTGCCAACAACTAAGCACTCGTGTGGTCGGAACGACCAAACATCACCGCAGGCCGACTTTTAGGGCCATTAATTGTAAGATTAAAAGATAGAACCGGCGGTCGTCCATCAGTTCAATCCAGGCCGGCAAATAGCGGGCGCGAGCCGGCTAAAACGCGGCAGCCTGCGCTGGCTCCTGACTTCCGCAGATTTCCGGCAAAAAACATATATTACACATAGTCAGTGAGTTATGATGGACATTTGGTTTGTTTTGGGTGTTAATTTTAGAAATAGGGGTATTTTAACGTGTGTATGTACGAGAAATAAAGCATCAAAATGGTCGAGTTTATGTCCAGGTAATCGAAAAACAAAAAGGTAAATACAAAGTAAGGAAGAGTTTTGGTTCGGGTGCTACAGCCAATGAAATTGAAAAATTAAAGCACAAGGCCAAGCAATGGATAAAACAACAGTTGAGTATAGCAGAGTTTGATTTTGTTGGTGAGAGAAAAGTTTTTCAATCGGCTATTGATTCCATCACTTCCCATAAGCTTGTTGGCATAGAGCTTACCGCAGGTAAAATATTTGATCAAATCGGGTTTAATAAAATTGATGATGAGTTGTTCCGCCACTTAGTTCTTTATCGACTTGTTTATCCAAAAAGCAAGCTAAAAACTACCGAATATCTGTATCGCTACCAACAAAAGCGCTACAGCGAAGACTATATATATCGGTATATGGACAAGCTGCACAGCAATCAAAAACAACGAGTACAACAAATTAGTTACGACCACACCCTTAGCCTTTTTCCTAATGGAATACAGGTAGTTTTTTATGATGTAACCACCATTTACTTTGAGATAGACAAAGAAGACGATTTACGTAAAACAGGTTTTTCCAAAGAGGGCAAACACCAAAACCCACAAATAGTACTCGGTTTATTAGTAAGTAAAAACGGCTATCCTTTGGCTTATGACATATTTGAAGGCAACAAATTTGAAGGACATACTATACTGCCGATCATTGACCGTTTTAAGCGCAAGTACAAACTCAACAAACTGGTAATAGTTGCTGATAGCGGCCTGTTATCAATCAAAAACATAGAACAGTTACAATCTAAAGACTATGAGTTTATTCTTGGTGCAAGGATTAAAAATGAAAGCAAGACCATTAAAAACAAAATATTGGCTCTACGCTTAAAAAATGGCGAAAGTTCGGTAATAAAAAAAGGTAATTTAAGGCTGATAGTAACCTACTCGGATAAAAGAGCCGGCAAGAACAAATACAACCGAGAAAAAGGTATTAGAAGGCTTGAAAAGCAGCTAAAAGCAGGCAGACTTACCAAAGCCCATATCAACAAACGTGGTTACAACAAGTTTTTGCAAATAGATGGACAAGTAAACATTAGCCTTAACCACCAAAAAATAGCTCAAGACAAAAAGTGGGATGGCTTAAAAGGCTACATCACAAACTCAAAGTTGAATAAAAACCAACTCATTGAAAACTACCAACAACTATGGCAAATAGAAAAGGTTTTTAGAGTGGCGAAGTCAGAGCTAAAGCTACGCCCTGTTTTTCATTACAAGCAACAGCGTATCGAAGCACATATATGCCTAAACTTTGCAGCCTACAAGGTGTACAAAGAATTAGAAAGGTATCTCAAGGCTAAAAAATCGAACCTAAGCCCACAAAAGGTTATTGAAATCGCACAAAGCATTTATCAAATAGAAATGATTATTCCAAGTACTAAAGAAACTATAGAAAGAACTCTAATATTAACAGAAGAACATCAACAGTTAAATAACCTATTTGATTTTGGGTGTTAATTTGCGGAAGTCAGGAAAAATTTTATAGCTCAATTAATGGTTTAAAAACTAGCAATCCTGATTTCGAGATACTTCCTATTGAGAAATGGAATAGTGCTGAAAGTGACTTAATTCATTTTGCAACATTTGATAAAGATTTAAAAGCATATTTTGACACTAAGGAATTAAATCAAGCAGATTCCTGGTCAATAATAAACCCCAAGGATAATTATGTTTTGACACTAACCATGAGTAGTTTTTGGTCAAATAAAATTTGGCACTGGATTGAAAAAAAGAGAGAAATTTGGAAAGATGAATTTTGGAAATAATTTAAAAACACGTTTGCCAACAACTAAGCCTTCGTGTGGCCTGAACGACCAAACATCACCGCAGGCCGACTTTTAGGGCCATTAATTGTAAGATTAAAAGATAGAACCGGCGGTCGTCCATCAGTTCAATCCAGGCCGGCAAATAGCGGGCGCGAGCCGGCTAAAACGCGGTTCCGCATGAGCGGGACGATCGTTTTAGCTTGATCTTTTCATTCTTTTGGATCAAGCCAAAAGGACAAATAAAAGATTAAAGATCAGTTTCAGGCCGCTTGGTCTAACAGGCCTTCAAAGACCAAAAACATAAGCCGGTTTTCATTAATTTCAGCACCGAAACGAAATACCATAACAAAAGCTAAAACAGCATTATGCCGATTGCGGCACAACCCACTTAACCAAACCGATAACAATATCGCAAACAACGAATCTTAACATATGAAAACAACACCTGAACACAACGAACGCGTTGCAAAAATGACCTTTGCATCGGTGTATCCGCATTACGTAACCAAGGTGGAGAAGAAAGGAAGAACCAAGGCAGAGTTGCACGAAGTAATTGAATGGCTTACCGGTTTTGATGAAAAGAAGCTAACCGAACTCATTGAAGAAAAAGTCACGTTTAAAACCTTCTTTGAAAAAGCCAGCTTACACCCCAACGCACCACTTATCAAAGGCGTTATATGCGGCTACAGAATAGAAGAAATTGACAATGATTTAACCCGGCAGGTACGATATCTGGATAAATTAGTGGATGAATTAGCGAGAGGAAGAAAGATGGACAAAATTTTACGAACTATTCAATAAGTTTAAGGAGAGAGCAAGAACTCCCATAGATTTAGGAACTTTGAGCCAGAATGAGCGAAAAAGACATTGAAATTCTGGCACCGGTTGGTTCTTATGAATCGCTAACCGCTGCCCTAAAAGCAGGCTGTAATGCCATATATTTTGGCGTTGAGCAACTCAACATGAGGGCACGCTCATCCATCAATTTTACTTTGGATGATTTAAAAGAGATATCTCAGCGATGTAATGATTATAATGTAAAAACCTATCTCACGGTTAACACCATTCTTTACGACCATGATATTCGCTTAATGAAGACCATAATTGAGCAGGCAAAGAAAAGCGGAGTTACTGCCGTAATCGCTTCAGATCATGCAGTAATGGCACATTGTAAGTCAATTGGTATGCCCTTGCATATTTCCACCCAGGCTAATGTAACCAACATTGAAACAGTTCAGTTTTATGCCGCCTTTGCCGATGTTATGGTATTGTCGCGCGAGCTAAGCCTGCGCCAGGTAGCCGAAATATCGAGAGAAATTGAGCGAAGGAATATTACAGGTCCGTCCGGTGAGCTGGTGAGAATAGAAGTATTTGCCCACGGTGCACTTTGCATGGCCGTATCGGGGAAATGCTATTTAAGTCTGCATTCGAACAATGCTTCGGCTAACAGAGGTGCATGTATTCAAAACTGCAGAAAAGAATATATTGTTACAAGTGCCGATGACGGTGTTGAGCTGCAGATAGATAACGAATATATTATGAGTGCCAAGGACCTGTGCACCATTGGGTTTTTAGATGCAATTCTAAACGCCGGAGTTGGTGTATTAAAAATTGAAGGAAGGGGTCGTTCGGCAGACTATGTTGATGTAGTAGTACGATGTTACAAAGAAGCCGTTTCATCCATTAAGGAAGGAACATACACCCGGAATAAAATTGATGCATGGACGAAGCAACTGACCACCGTATATAACCGCGGATTTTGGGATGGCTATTATTTGGGCAGAAAAATGGGAGAATGGAATGATGCTTATGGGTCAAAAGCCACGGAGAAGAAAATATTTTTGGGTAGGGGCGTTAAATACTTCAAAAAAAACATGGTAGGAGAATTTCGAATCGAGTCCTACGATTTGAACAAGGGAGACAGCATTTTAATTACCGGACCCAATATTGGGGTTGTAAGAACCGTAGTTAACGAAATGCGTGTTGACAACATTCAGGTTGACTCCGTAAAAAAGGGTGATGTCTTTTCCATTAAGGTAAATGAGATCATACGACCTTCAAGCAAGTTGTATAAAATAGTAAGCAATTAATGATACGTATATTGTTTCAACGAGGCAAATGCATTGGCTGCAATGTATGTGTTGAAGTGGCCCCCAACAGATGGCGGATATCGAAAAAGGACGGCAGATCTAATCTAATTGATGGAAAGGAAAAGAAGGGAATGTATAAGGCCGTTGTAAGTAATGATGAGTATGCGCAAAACCTTGAGGCATCGGTTAATTGTCCGGTGAACATCATAAAGATTGAAAAGATAGATGGTCGGAAAGGAAAATGAAAAATATGCTTTGCGCCCTAAACGGCAGCATCTGAAATAACAAATGACTATTACAGAAGAAAAGATCATTGAAATTGCCGAACTTCTTGAGTGCGGAATGATTTGTTTCTTTCACCATACCACGGGAAACATTGAATACTATCCCGATCCTGACAGTCTGTATTTTGATCCGGAGCCCTGGCAGGATATCATGGATAAAATTGAGCGTGATTGGCACAACTACAAGAAATTTGAAAAAATGAACTCGAATGAAGGATACAGAGTGATGGAAAATTTTACCTACTCTCTTGCCGACACCAATTTCCAAAATAAAATTCTTGCACAACTCAACCGACGGAAACCATTTCAGAATTTTAAATACCTGGTCGAATCCTCGAACTTTCGTCAACAATGGTTCGACTTTAGAAAGAATGCCTATATTGATTTTGTAAAGCGACAGATTAAACACTAGTTATACATTTTGTCCTTATGCCTTTTTTTATAGCCCAAAGCTTCTTCAATAATTCTGCGCAGCACTTGTTTTTATCTTTACATCGTTAAACATAAAAAAATGAAATACTTAACCCTACTTTTTTTGTTGCTAACAGCGAATCTATACGGTCAAAAATATGAAAACCTTGCCTTGACCCCGCCTATGGGCTGGAGCAGTTGGAGTTACTTTGAGTGCGATGGCGTGAATGAAGATGTAATAAAGGAAATGGCCGATGCCATGGTGGCAACAGGTATGAAAGATGCCGGATATACGTACATAAACATTGACGACTGCTGGCAGGTGGGTCGTGATTCAAACGGTGTGATCATCACAGATTCTGTAAAATTTCCGAGCGGAATGAAACATTTGGCAGACTATGTACATTCCAAAGGGTTGAAATTTGGGATTTATTCCGATGCCGGAACACATACTTGCGCCGGCAGGCCCGGTAGCAAAGGGTATGAAAAGATCGATGCAGATACTTATGCCAAATGGGGTGTTGATTATCTTAAATACGATTGGTGCAATACCGAAGGACAAGACCCGATAAAATCATACACACTTATGCGCGATGCGCTCTATGAGACCGGAAGGCCAATGGTTTTCAGTATTTGTGATTGGGGTAAATCAGAGACCTGGAAATGGGCCGGAGATGTAGGCCATTTATGGAGAACAACTTTGGATATTACAGACAGATGGGACGGAACCATTTGGGGAAATCAACTGGGATGGACCAATATATTGGAACAACAGGTAGGACTCGAGAAGTATGCAGGTCCGGGCAGGTGGAACGACCCCGATATACTGGAAGTTGGAAATCCCGGATTAACGACCAATGAGGCAAGGGCGCATTTTAGCATGTGGTGTATGTTAGCCGCTCCGTTAATAACCGGCAACGACCTGCGCAACATGCCTTATGATATTAAAGAAATTTTAACCAATGCAGAAATGATTGCCGTTGACCAGGATAAACTGGGTAAACAGGGTTTTAAAATTTACGACGAAGGTAATTTTGAGATATGGCAGAAGCCCTTGTCAGGTGGCGATATAGCCATTTGTTTCTTAAATATGATGAGTAAAGAAAAACCTTTTACCATAAATTGGAATAAGATGCGGATTAAGGATTTTAAGGGAACTTATGCAGTGCAGGATCTTTGGAAGAATAAAACCATGGGAACAAGCGATAATGTGGTATCAGTACTGGTGCCGCCGCGTGATGTTTTGGTTGTGCGGCTTATTAAACAGAGTAGTTAAATATTGAACTTTCATACAGCGTTTGGCGCCTAATACCTTGAAAAAACATAATGCTTAACAATAATACATCATTTGTTTAATGATCAGCTCCGCTAACAGAAGTATTATGAAAATATATTACAACCCGAAGTGTTCAAAATGTGTGGCAAGTCATAAACTATTATCCGAAAATAAAGCTGAATTTGAAGTAATTGAATACCTTAAGAATCCGCTAACCATAAAAGAATTGAAGGATTTGTTGGGTAAGCTGAACATTCCGGCAATTGAGCTAATAAGAAAGGGAGAACCTGTTTTCAAAGAGAAATTTAAAGGCAAGGAGTTAGCAGAAGAACAGTGGATAGATGCAATGGTTGAATTTCCCATTTTAATGCAAAGGCCAATAATAGTAAAAGGTAACAAAGCAGTAATAGGCAGGCCGGTTGAAAAGATTATTGATTTGATAAACGAAAAGGACTAAACATCGTGAAGGTTTATCTTTAAGATGTAAACAAACGTTATGCTAAAATTTTTGCTTTCTTTCTTTGTAGCTATGGTAACGCTGCCTTCATTATATGCTCAACAACGCTCCATCCCTGTTGATACTACCATTGTTACCACCCACAGCACAACCATCAACGGTCAAAAAATTTCCTTTACTGCAACGGCAGGCATGCAACCCGTTTGGGGTGAAGACGGGATGCCGGTTGCAACCCTGCAGTACACCTATTACAAACGGAATGGTAGCGGCGATACGAGTAACCGGCCTTTACTCATTTCCTTTAACGGAGGTCCGGGTTCCGCATCGGTGTGGATGCACATTGCCTATACCGGCCCTTATATGCTCAATATTGATGATGAGGGCTTTCCGGTGCAACCTTATGGCGTTCGCGAAAACCCATACTCCGTGTTGGATGCATGTGATATCGTATTTGTCAATCCGGTAAATACAGGCTATTCACGTCCCATACCCAACGCAGAAAATAAGGTTGACAAGAGTAAATTTTTCGGTATCAATGCCGATATAAAATATTTGGCTGAATGGCTAAACACTTTCGTAACGCGACACAACCGCTGGCTATCGCCAAAATACCTTATAGGTGAAAGTTATGGCGGCACCAGGGTTTCGGGTTTGGCTTATGCACTGCAAGGTCAGCAATGGATGTACCTAAACGGCGTAATATTGGTTTCTCCGGCCGATTATAAAGTGTTTAACTCAGATCCGTCCATTTCTTCGGCGCTCAACCTGCCTTATATGACCGCTGCAGCATGGCATCATAAAGTGTTACCGGGGCAGTTGCAGAAAAAAGATCTGTTGGACATATTACCCGAAGTAGAAGATTTTACGGTAAATCAACTGGTTCCGGCTGTAACGAGAGGTGGATTTATTTCAGCATCTGAACGTGAAAAAGTGGCTGAAAAAATGGCACTTTATTCCGGGCTTTCAAAGCAGTCAATCCTCCGTCATAATCTTCATGTTCCTAATTCATTTTTCTGGAAGGAAGTACTGCGCGATGAGCGCGGGCTAACGGTTGGCCGGCTCGATTCACGCTATGTTGGCTTAGATAAAACCATTGCCGGCAATCGTCCTGATTACAATGCAGAGCTTGACTCCTGGCTGCATTCATTTACTCCGGCCATTAACTTTTATATGCGCAATCATCTGAATTTTAAGACAGATACCAAATACAATATGTTTGGAAATGTACGTCCGTGGAACAATGAGAATAATAATGTGCGCGACAATCTAAGGCAGGCTATGGCGCAAAATCCATTCCTGAAGGTGCTGTTCCAAACCGGTTATTATGATGGAGCTACCACTTATTTTGCCTCGAAATATACTATGTGGCAGATAGATCCGAGCGGTAGAATGAAGGATAGATTTAGCTTTAAAGGATACAGAAGTGGCCACATGATGTATTTACGCACTGAAGACCTTAAAGCGGCTAATGATGATCTGAGAGAATTTATTTTGAGCAGTCAGCCCAAAGGCCCGGCTAATTATTGAAGAGTACGGATGCAAAATAATAGCCCGCAGATTTCACTGATGACCGCAGATCTTAGTTCCGATTTCTGCGCAAACCTGCGTGATCAGTAGGAAAGGCAAAGATTCAAAAATTGAATCATTAAAATGAGCTTCCTTAAAGCCGAATGGCGTAAACTAATATTGGTAAACTACGAAGTTGAACCAGAAATGCTTGAACCTTATGTACCTTATGGCACGGTATTAGACCTTTGGCAGGACCGATGCTATGTGAGCTTAGTTGGTTTTATGTTTCTTAATACGAAGTTGCTCGGTCTTCCCATTCCTGGTCACATCAACTTTGAGGAGGTAAACCTTCGATTTTATGTAACTCGAAAGCACAATAACCTTATAAAGCGTGGTGTGGTGTTCATTAAAGAAATTGTTCCGAAGCCCGCATTAACCATTGTGGCAAACACAGTTTACAAGGAGCATTACGAAACCATGCAAATGGATCATGAGTGGAAAGAAAAGGACGATTGGCGCAGTGCCAAATATATGTGGCGACGATTTGGCGAATGGAACACTGTTGAAGTAAGAGCTGAAAGGGAAACTTCGGAAATTGAAGAAGGTAGTGAGGCTGAGTTCATTACAGAACATTATTGGGGTTATGCCAAAGCAGGAGAGAAAAAGACCAATGAGTACGAAGTAACACATCCGAGATGGCAGCAATACAAAGTGAAAGACTACGAATTAAATGTGGATTTTGGCAACACTTACGGAGATGAATGGTCCGTGCTAAATGAAACACAATCTACATCGGTTATGCTGGCCGAAGGTTCTGAGATAACGGTGGAAAAGAAAATAGTGTTGAAGATTTGATTCTTTACCGGGAACGATGGTTAGATGGCCAAAACTTAGTGACTTCGTGGCTTTAGAGAGTGACGTTCTTGTTATAAACTTGAAGCCTTGAATCTTATAATACAAACGGAATAACCGCCTTCCTTTCTTCCGGATAATCTTTAAATTTCTCCTTATACCAGCGGTGATGTGCAAGTGCGCGTGGTATTAAATTGGCAGCAGTCCAAACCGCGAAGGAAAGAGTAGGTGCCGCCCATGTGAGAATCGCAAAACCCATCCACTCCAGTATTTCACCGAACATATTAGGACAGGAGATCCATTTAAAAAAACCGCCTTCCGGAATTTTATAACCCTGCTCAGCCGGCTTTCTCAGATTTATCAGTAGAGAATCTGACTGAAGATTTACAACCATTCCAAAACCAAAAAGTAAAATGCCCGAAACTGCCAACCCACTCAACTTTAGTTCTGCTAAATTCCCCAAATAATATCCACATAAAAAGCCGTTTACACAGTTAAATACAAGAGCCATTGCCACTATGGAAAGCGGAATCTTCTTCCCCCTGGTTTTTATTCTGAAAGGATAGATCAGCGTTCTATGTACATAATGAATGAGCCAAAGAATAATAGCAAACAGGGCAACATATCCCTTCGGGCCGTTACCCATAAAAAAGAAAAGCGGACAGACCACAAGTGCCGGTAATTCCATCAACAACCAACCGGTTTTATTATTGATCAATGACCCCCAACCGGACTTTATATGTCTTCCATACGGGGCCTTAATAAAAAGATTGATCAGGAAAATGATGCAGGCCATGCCAATCCAGATGTATGACAGGGTGAATAGTTGTTCTTTGGACATACTTTGAAAATAATATAACGAGAGCTTAATATGCTTTTAGGCATTAGTTTTTCCCTATTTTACTGCCATTACTGTGAAAATGAGTGTTAACAAGCATCTTTGGAGTATGAAATATGTTCAATTCTTCCTTCTTTTTTTAATGCTCAGCTCATGCCAGGGTCAGTGCACTGATAAAAAGGCAAAAGTGCAATCTACATATAATGAAAACTCATCTGTTCTAATTAATAAAGAAAGTAAGAACCTTGAACAAAGATTTCTAACACCCAAAGGTTTTGAAAGAATAGAGGTAAACGAAAACTCTTTTGCATATTATTTACGCACCCTTCCATTAAAAGAACATGGCTCTTCAGTAAAATATTACAACGGTGAAACCAAAACGGTAGAGGATGTTTATATAGCTGTGGTTGACCAGGATATAGATGCGCAAGACCTCCAGCAATGCGCCGATGCTGTAATGAGATTAAGAGCTGAACACCTGTATGCACAAAAGAAATATAATAAAATCCACTTCAACTTTCTGTCAGATGGTAAGCCACGTTATTACAATGAATATGTGAAGGGCGATCATTCTTACTCCAAATTCAGAAAATACATGCGTTACATTTTTTCCTATGCCAATACGGCTTCATTACGAGATGAAATGATGCCGGTGGAGATTAACGATATGCAAATAGGTGATGTGTTTATTCAAAAAGGCAGACCGTTTGGTCATGCTGTAATTGTAGTTGATATGGCCGAAAACAAAGCGGGAAAAAAGATCTATTTACTGGCCCAGAGTTATATGCCGGCGCAGGAAACCCAAGTTATTGTAAACCCGATGAGCACATCTCTAAGTCCATGGTATGCCTTGAATAACGAGACCATAACCACACCGGAATGGACTTTCCAACCAAAAGACCTCAGGCGATTCAATTAAAAACGGCGAACATAATGTCCGCCGCTTTCATTTGATCTAAAATCAAAACCACTAAGGGAGAATTACTTTATTAATTGCGTGTACCACACCATTAGCCGCCTGCACGTCTGTAATAATTATGTCGCTAACCCTGCTCTTGGCATCAATAATCTGAGGCCCACTGCTAAGATCTATTTCAAATGTTCCACCTTGAGCTGTTGTTACCGTTTGCCCGTCAGTTAGGGCAGAGGATAAAACGTTAGCTCCGGAAACGACATGGTATTGCAGAACTGCAGTTAAAGTGGCATCATCTATATCATCTAAAGAATTAGCATTTAATTCAACAAGTAAGTCAGCAAATGCATCGTTTGTTGGTGCAAATACGGTAAAGGGTCCCGATCCGCTTAAGAGATCGGTAAATGTTGAACCAAAAGAAGGCCTTGTAAGTGCCGCAACAAGTGTTGAAAATGCCGGGTTACTGAGTGCGTGGGTAACAATAGTTGGTGGCGCAATAACACTGTTTACGGCATGTATTATTCCATTAGCCACATTAATATCTGCCGTCATTACTGTCGCACTGCCGTTTATCTCTACACCACTGCTCGTATCAAGGTAAAGGTCCACATTGTTCCCTGTTGTTGACTCGGTGGCCAACACCTTTGCATAACCTGTTTGCAAATCGGATGACATCACCTCACCAGATATTACATGCGTAAGAAGAACTTGTGTAAGTACATCTACAGGAACATCATTTAAACCCGAGAATCCAAGTGATGAAAGGAAGGCACTAAAGGCCGCATTATCCGGTGCAAAAACGGTAAACTTGGTTGAACCGTCAAGCGTTTGTTTGAGACTTGCTCGATCCAGGGCTGCCGATAAAGAAGAATAATTCGCATTTGCTTCAACGAAATCGGCAATGGTTTGCGGTTGATCACTATCATCATCGTTGCATGCAACAAGAACAACAGCTAGAAGGGCTAGTAGAAACATTAACTTTTTCATGTCATTTTATTCTTGTTTAAGCAAACATAAAAAAAGCTAAACAAAATGTTTAAGAAAAATAGAAATTTTTTAAACAAAAAATGATTGCCGAATCCAGTAAGTGTTTTTCACGATCGAGTGAATATGATCTCAAAAAAACGGCGAACCAAAGTCCGCCGTTCCTTCCTGAGTTGCTAATAAAGGGGGATGAGGATTATAAGCAACCTGTGGGAATATTGTAAAACACAGGCATAAAGAAGAGCATGGCTCCTAAACTGATAAAGAAAGAAGGCATAAAAAAGTCCTGGGTTGCTAGATGAAATTGCACTTCATTATAAATATACCAATTAATGACATCATAAAGCCAATTATTAGTAATACTGACTATTGCTGCACCACTATTATAGATTAACATGAGTTCGACGTAAGAGTCTTATTCAATGAATTGATTATCAATTTTTAACCACGAATGCACGAATTTTTTTATTGTCAACTATACCTTGGTTTCGCTTTAGCGAGACAAATTCGTGTCCTTCGCTAAAAATTTGCATCCAAAATTTTCGTACCAATTCGAAAATTCGTAGTTAAACCCAAACTATGCAGTAGAACTTTGTAATGAGTGCTGAAAGTGCAATAAAATCAGGCATTTTGGAAGATTTAGCATAGCACCGCTATGGTGAAGCTGAAAAATGCAGTGAAACGCTGATTTTGAAGCAATTTCAGCACGGAATAGATTTTCTATTGCATAATTTGGGTTAAACCTAACTATAACCATTGATGTACAACTGATTATCTATTTCACGAATTGTCCCGCCCGCCTGAATGACGTGTCGGGCAGGCAAGCGGGACTCCTTATATCGAACTGACGTTAAATTAGAATCCACAAGTGCCGTTTTGTACTTACTTTGCCTGCCGGAAAAATTGAATAATTAAATTAGTCGGTTAACCTTTGCAGTTAAATATTTATACCCATGAGATCTTGGATAGAAATCCCCATAAATTCTGATTTTTCGATTCATAACCTACCCTTCGGAATTTTTAAAATTAAAAATAAAAACCCCAGGGTTGGTGTAGCTATTGGCAACCATATCATTGACCTAAAGAGATTGGCCAAAGCCAACCTTCTGCCGGACTGGAACTATTCAACTAAAGTATTCAGCAGTAAATACTTAAATGGTTTAATGGCGTTGGGCAGACCGGCAACGGCAGAGTTAAGAGCCTATTTGCAAATGTTATTAAGCGAAACCAACGGTGAGCTCAGAGATCATAAAAAGCTTAAAAAAATTATTGTTGCTCAGAAGGATGCAACTTTGTTGTTACCGGTTAAAGTGAGAGACTATACCGATTTCTATAGCAGCATTGAGCATGCCACCAATGTAGGTATTATGTTTCGCGGTCCTGAAAATGCCTTAATGCCTAACTGGAAACACCTGCCCGTTGGTTATCATGGCAGGGCATCCAGTATTATTCCGTCGGGCACTAATATTCACCGGCCCAGAGGCCAAACCATGCCTGAAGGAGCTGATAAACCGGTTTACGGCCCAAGTAAGTTACTGGATATTGAGTTGGAAATGGCCTTTATAACCTGTAAACCAAATGATTTGGGTACGAGCATTGCCACCGACAATGCGGAAGAACACATTTGGGGAATGGTACTGCTGAACGATTGGAGTGCCCGGGATATTCAAAAGTGGGAGTATGTTCCGCTAGGCCCGTTTCTTGGTAAGAACTTTGCCAGCTCCATTTCGCCGTGGGTAATTACCATGGATGCATTGGAACCATTTAGAGTAGAAGGTCCCAAACAAGAACCGGAGGTACTACCATACCTTCAATTTTCAGGCAAACGGAACTACGACATTGACCTGGAAGTTTGGTTGGAAACCGCCAATGAGAACTGTGAGTGCAAGAAAATAAGCCACAGTAATTTCAAATACATGTACTGGAATATAGTGCAGCAACTGGCACATCATACAGTCAATGGTTGCAATGTTAATGTTGGCGATATGTATGGTAGTGGTACCATAAGCGGTCCAACGCCTGATTCTTATGGGTCTTTATTAGAGTTAACCTGGAAAGGGACAAAGCCTATTCAACTTTGTGATGGAACTGAGCGCAAATTCTTGCAGGATGGTGATACCGTTATAATGAAAGGTTATGCTCAAAAAGATGATATACGTGTTGGCTTTGGTGAGGTTAGAACTACAATTTTGCCGGCAACATAATTTGTGATTACTTAATTTCAAACCATGTTATCTTTTGATCCTTATGATCTGCCTTTAGCTAAGCGACATCAATTCATTGTAGGCTCGGTAGGTCCAAGACCCATTGCCTGGGCCAGTACTATTAATGAAAACGGCCAGTCTAACCTGGCGCCATACTCCTTTTTTAATGCCTTTAGTGCAAATCCGCCCATATTGGTGTTTTCCAGCAATCGCCGTGGAAAGGATAATACCACTAAGCATACACTACATAACATTATGGCTAATAAGGAAGTGGTTATTAATGTGGTAACCGAAGAAGTGATGCACCAAATGAGCATAACGAGCACAGATTATGACGAAAGTGTGAACGAATTTGAAAAGGCCGGCGTAACCATGGTAGAGTCAGAAATTGTAAAGCCTTTTAGAGTGGGAGAGAGCAAGGTACAGTTTGAATGTAAGGTGAATGATATCATTCATTTAGGGGAGGAAGGCGGAGCCGGAAACCTGTTTATCTGCGAAATAGTTAAAATGCATATTTCCGAAACTGTGCTGGATGAAAATGAGATGATAGACCCGCAGAAACTTAGGCAGGTGGGCAGACTAGGTCGGTATTATTATACCAAAGCCTATGGAGAATCTGTGGTTGAAGTAAACAACCCTTTTGATGTAAAAAATTTGGGCTTTGATGCACTGCCTGAGTCTATAAAGGGTAGCGAAGTACTTAGCGGAAATGACATTGCCAAAATTGCCATGCTTACAGATTTTCCAAGCAATGCACTGATAGAATCTGTGCAAAACGACCCGGAGGCTACTGAAATTTTGGATGACTATACCGCCCGCCATCATCTCGCCCAGGAATGGTTAGATAAGGGCAGGGTTGAGGAAGCATTTGCGTTGTTGCTGGTATAATATCATTTTAACATCAAATTGCGCAGTTCATAATTGTTATTGTTCGCTTAAACCCAAATTATGCAATAGAAAATCTATTCCGTGCTGAAATTGCTTCAAAATCAGCGTTTCACTGCATTTTTCAGCTTCACCATAGCGGTGCTATGCTAAATCTTCCAAAATGCCTGATTTTATTGCACTTTCAGCACTCATTACAAAGTTCTACTGCATAATTTGGGTTAAAACAAAAATATGATTTCTGTGAAGCAGTCAATATGACTGTATGCAGTAAAAGGAAAAGCCCCAAACTTCTTGGGTTTGAGGCTAATAACTCACCCTACTCGTAAAAGTGGGGTAAGCGGGATGAGAATTTCTTCTAAATTACCACAACTTTATGGCTTTCGTTATTGTTTTTGCTAAAAAACTGAATAAAAATATGTACCGGAAGTAAGATCATACGAGTTAACAACAGCTCTGTTATTAACTCCTATTGCTCCAATATCTCCAATAATCTTCCCTGTGCATCAATTGGTAAAGCCTTATCTACAAAACTGAAAAATCAATTTCTGTCGCTTACAGCTACAAACTTTCGCTCAGTAGGCCCGGTATAGATCTGTCTTGGCCTTCCAATTGGAGTAGCCAAATCATTAGTTTCTTTCCACTGTGCAATCCAGCCCGGTAAACGACCCAGGGCAAATAGCACGGTAAAAAACTCTTGCGGGAAGCCAAGTGCACGATAAATGATCCCTGAATAAAAGTCAACATTCGGGAAGAGTTTGCGAGAGACGAAATACTCATCCTTAAGCGCAGTTTCTTCAAGCTTCTTGGCCAATTCAAGAATAGGGTCTCCTCCAAAGCCCATTTTAGCCAAAACATCATCGGCACTTTTCTTAAGTACCTTTGCTCGAGGATCAAAATTCTTATAAACTCTGTGTCCAAAGCCCATCAACCTGAACGGATCGTTTTTATCCTTGGCTTTATCTATCCATTTTTGCATGTTACCGCCATCAGCTCTAATGTTACGTAACATTTCAATTACCGCCTGGTTAGCACCACCATGCAAAGGCCCCCAAAGTGCCGCTACGCCCGCCGCAATGGATGAGTACAAGTTAGCCTTGGAAGAACCAACGATCTTAACGGCAGAAGTTGAGCAATTCTGTTCATGATCTCCGTGCAGAATAAGTAATTTGTCAATGGCATCCACTAATACCGGATCAGGATTGCTGTCCTCCGTGCGGTGGCCAAAGGTCATGTACAGGAAATTTTCTACATAGTTGTACTTATTCTGTGGATACATGTAGGGGTGGCCCTGTGTGTTTTTATATATCCAGGCGCACAGTGTACTCATCTTGGCCAGCATACGCACCATGGTCAATCGCTTAGACTCTTCGTCTCTGTTGGTTTCCAGGGCTTCCGGGTAGTAGGTAGATAGAGCGTTTACCACGGCTCCCAACTGGCCCATTGGGTGGGCTTTTACCGAAAAGGCGTCTAATATTTTTTTGATGTCTTCATGCACCAAAGTATGATGGGAGATCTCGTCCTGCCACTTTAACAATTCAGCGGCGTTGGGCAATTCTCCGTATATAAGCAGGTAGGCCACTTCCATAAAATCAGCTTTCTCTGCCAGCTCTTCAATATTATAGCCCCGATAGCGCAGAATGCCCTTCTCTCCATCAATGAAGGTAATGGAACTGGTAGTTGAACCGGAATTTTTAAAGCCCGGATCAAGGGTGATCATTCCGCTCTGACCCCGTAATTTGCTAATATCTAACCCGACTTCTTCTTCACTGCCCTTGAATACCGGAAGTTTGTATTCATTACCATTATAGGTGAGTTTTGCGTTATTGTCTGACATATTGTGAAATGTAAAAAACTAATATCCTCAAAAATAGGGAAGTTTACGTGAAAAATTATAGTAAGATCGGGCCGGAAAAAAGTAGATGCCATATCAAAAGCACTACTACCCATAAACCTTAGAATGAACCTAACAAATTCATTGAGTAACCAAAAAGCGAGAAACTTCGTCAACCCACCCGTACCTATTCGGGCGGGGTTAAGTTTGACAGCTTTTTAATCCTTTTGATACTGCCTCTACTCTTTAAGAATTCTAAGAGTATTATCTCACTGCTCGTTGCCTTCGCTCTAAGTTATTTCTTAGCTTATTTACTTTGAGCTCTTGCTTGCCAATTTTCTTTTCCCATTTGGCAATATCAACCGGAGAGAGTTTACCAGCAGCATCTAATTCAATAAATCTGGCTTCGTCCTTTGCGAGTTTCTTTTCGGCATTTTGCAAGGCCTTTTCGGCACTTTTAACTTTTTGTTGCGCTTTTTCTGCCTTTTTACGTTCTTTTTCCGCTTTCTTTCGCTCTTTTTCCGCCTTTTTTCTTTCTTTCTCGGCTTCTTTTCTTTCTTTTTCGGCTTCTTTAGCTGCTTTCTCTGCTTCTTTTTCGGCTTTTTCCCTCTCCCTTTCAGCTTTCTCAGCTTCTTTTTCGGCTTCCTTTTGAGCCTTTTCAGCCTCCTGTTCAGCCTTTTCTTTTTCTCTCTCGGCTTTCTCGGCATCACGCTCTGCCTTTTCTGATTCTTTCTCTGCCTTTTCCCTTTCCTTTTCGGCTTTTTCTCTAGCCTTCCTTTGTTCCTCAGCGGCTTTTTCCTTTGCGGCAGCCTGCTCTTCGGTTAATTCTTTTTTAATGGTATCGGTAATAATTATTTCTGTGCTATCCGTAGGTTCAGGGTCAACCTGGGCTGATACCGAATTTACAGCCACGATAAGTGTAAAAGTTCCAAGAATAATGATCAGTTGTTTCATGGTATTAGTATTTGATTTGTTTCTTGCATTAAATGTGCCAAAATTGTTCGTATCTCGTATGAGTATTTCGATATTCGTGCTTAATCATTCAGGATGATAGGAGCAATAGCATGCGGACATAAAGTTACGGCACAATCGGCTGAAACCATTTTACGAAATGGTGGAAATGCTTTTGATGCGGCTATTGCAGCACTTACAACCATGTTTATTTCAGAACCCTGCATGGCTTCCTTGGGTGGAGGCGGCATAGGAATTATTCAAACTGCCGAAGGAGAAAATTTGGCCCTGGACTTTTTCTGTCATACTCCCCGGTATAGAAGTGACAAGGGTAAGCTCATAAAAGTAACCGTAGATTTCGGCGGAACAAAAGAACAATTTCATGGCGGGCATGCGTCTATTGCAGTACCCGGAGTAGCCTCAGCCATTATTGAGCTGCATAAACGTTTTGGCAGCATGCCGTTAAAAGAGTTATTGACACCGGCGTACGAAGTAAGTAAAAATGGAATTGATCTCTCACCATTTCAACATAAAGACCTGCACTTGCTTAAAAAGTTTTTCCTTATTGAAAAGGAAAATAGTCAGCACCTTCTAAATGGAGATGAACCGCGTGAAATTGGCTCGTTAATTAAAAATGAAAAACTGGCCGGTGTATTTGATTTAATGATTAATAATGGATTTGAGGAAACTTATTTTGGAGATATTGCAGACACATTCTTTAAAGATCACCGAAGTAAAGGCGGATCGAACGAACACAGCGATTGGTTTAATTATAAGGCTCGTTGGAAGAAGACCGTAACCTTTGATTTTGCAAACTATCAGGTAAGCACTTCCAGGCTGCCTTCGGCAGGAGCTATTTGGCTAAGGGCCTTTTTAGAACATTTGCCGGAAATGAAAACCTTTTTAGGACAAGATCACCTTGCCGGAATCTGTAAATCTTTTGAGAGAATACGTGATTACCGCTTGCATCCGGCCAAACTGGGCGACCATTACGAGTTTCTTTCTGATCACGTGCACTGGAATAATCTTCGCAGCGCAGGAACATCACATTTCAACATTATTGATGGAAAAGGTAATGCCATTGGCATAACCACTACCATAGGTTCCGGTAGCGGCATATTTATTCCCGGAACCGGTATTTATATGAATAATATGTTGGGTGAAGAAGCTCTTATACCCGGCGGGTTGGGTAACTGGACAGAAGACAGCCGTTTACTTTCTATGACTACTCCTACTTTGGTAAATAACTTAGACCACGATCAAAAACTTATTTTGGGCACCGGTGGATCAACCCGAATTCCGTATGCCATTGCCCAAACCCTTATAAATCATCTTTACTTTAATCAGGATTTGGAAACATCTATAAAAGCACCAAGAGTTTTTGATGATTTAAAGCATTATCAGGCTGAGCCTGGATTTAATGGCCATCATGAACTATTAAATACCTGGGAGAAAACTTCGATGTACTTTGGCGGGGTACATGCTATTAGTATGAAAGGGAACGAATACACTGCCAGTGCTGATGACCGGCGAGAGGGTTTTGCTAAGATTTTGGAGTAGTAAGGCTGGATTGCGATAATGATAATTCTTGTAGTGACAGGTCGCGACCTGTCACTACAAGAATTGATAAAGAAAGGCACGATGCATTGCGCGCCTACGATTATACTATTACTTTAGTGTGGGCCAAGTCATGACTTGGCCTACTCCATATCGCGTGCCTACCAACCAAAACCTGTATCAGCCTTGTTCCGGCATTGAGTAGAAAAACTGTTCTTGTACAACTTTACCATCTCTGACTTTATAAACACATATTTCATCCATTCGCTGTCGGCCTACTCCCTTAAATGTCGCTTCCATCATCATTGTACAGCTAAAATGGTCGGCAGCTACTATTGGATCGCCCACATCAGATCCATGAAATTCTTCCATCATTTCTTGCCAGGCTTCGCCTTTCTTTTTCATTTCTTCTAAGCCGTTGCACACCTCAAACATGGCTCCTTTGGGCTCAATGCTTACGCAGTCGGGCGAATACAGCTCCCGGAAACATTCATCGTACTTTCCTTCGCGGCAGTAGGTTATGAGTTTATCGGCTATTTCTTTGGTTGTCATTTTATCTAAATTTATATGCTAAGAATTTGAACATGGAAGTTATATAATATTGCGGAGAAATTTAAAAACATCGATACTCATTAAGAACCCGGAAAAGTTGCTGAATTGAAGGGTCATTTTTTATGTTCATTAGATATCAATTTCCAAACTCACAGGGCAATGGTCGCTGCCCATTACCTCATCGTGGATCTTTGCCACGGTTACTTTTCCCTCCTTCGGAGCCTCTCTAAAACTCCAAATTTTGCATTCATTGTGTTACGAATCGAAGACTCTGAAGGAGGGAAAATATAGAAAGTTGAGGGCTTTTAAAAAAAGCGATTATAAAATTTGGATTTTCATATATATATATTGCAACTTCATCAAAATTACAATTATGAATTTCTTTAAAAAATTATCTGTCTGTTTACCTATCATATTGTTGATCATTACATCGTGTTCTGATGAGCTTTTACCGCAAATAACTGAACTTCAAGAAAATGGTCTGAAGGAATTTATGCAAAACAATGAAAAAGCACTATTGGCCTTATCGCAGGAGGACTTAAACCTTTATCCGATGGATGTGCATAAGGCGGTTTACGACAAACTTGATCAGAAAAAAAGATATAAACTTTGGAAAGACAAACTGTCTAATAAAGCGAATTTAACATCTCTGGATACAAAACAACGTAGATTTGTTGACGAATTAGTATCATCTTTAGATTATTACATAAATCATGCTGACGAAAAGGATTTAGAAGTGTTAGAGAAAAGAGCAGTAGAAGTAGGATTTTCTGAAGAGATGAAATGGAAATTATTTGCAAATTTGTATAATATGCAAACTATTAACCGCTCTGATTTTAAAGATATTGTTTACGTAACCCAACGAGTGGAGCAAGATGATTGCGCATTTCGCTGGTGTGTTGGTTGCGGTATTAGTGACGGGAATCCGGCACCGCCTAATACGGAAGCCGAGTGTATTGAAGGTGGATGTACTGAGACTCCAAGAGGGTGTGGTTGGTTATGGAGGCAGTCATGCACAAAAAGATGTGAAGTAACTATTGTATGGCGTTAAAATTTTGGCTTAATAATATTGCATTAGCCTCCATTCTTTTTGCAATTTATTTTCTACTGGGAGCAATTTTTGATGGTAACCATCCGAAAATGCTCCTGTTTTTTCTTCCTGCAGTTTTCATTGTTTCGTTCCTGGTTCTGCAGAAATTATCGGAAAAAAGAATGATTTTAGCTTGCATATTACCTTTTTGGCTCGTGTTTTTTGTTTCTAGCATTTTCATAGGATTTCTATATTCACTCGCTTACGTATTGTTCATACCCCTATTCGGATGGCTTGCTATCTTATTCAACCGCAAAAAGCATTTTCTCTACCCTGTGGCTGTAGTTTTTGTAGCGTGGGGAGTATCGGCTCTCCTATTCCCCAACACTTTTGAAGCTATGGCCAATACAGGTGCCCGGGTTGATAAAGCCATGCCTGAGCTAAATTTTTTAAATGAAAACGGAAAACCGGTTTCACTTGATTCGGGCCTGGTGGTTTTAGATTTTTGGACAACGAGTTGTAGTGTATGCTTTAAAAAGTTTCCTGATTACAATGAGTACAGCATTAAGTACGCCAATGATCCGGATATTAAACTGTATGCGGTAAATGTACCAACTGTAAGGGACAAGCCTCATAGTGCCAGGGATGTGTTTTCAAAATTTGATTACCATTTTCCTACATTGTACGCTGCTTCACAAGAAGAGATCACAGATAAACTGGGCTTTGAATTGTATCCGCACTTATTGATTATCAAAGATGGGAGGATTAAATATTCCGGTAGAATGATCACGGACAAGAAAATACTGTTTAACCGGTTAGATCAATTGATCAGGAAATACAAATAGACCTATATATCAATCTCCAAACTCGCCGGAAAGTTCATTTCAAATTAAATGTCCCGTAGGACAAAAAATTGGTAGAAATGCAATTCAATGGGTATTTGTGCCTTTAGGTACAAAACTCTAATGAATAAAAAAATCGGGCTATCTCAATATCATCACCTATTCTTTTCTAAATGTCTATTTCCAAACTCACCGGACAGTGATCGCTTCCCATTACCTCATCGTGAATTTCTGCAGCGGTTACTTTGGGCATCAGACTCTCGGAAACAAGAAAGTAATCGATACGCCAGCCCACGTTCCTGTCCCGTGCTCTGAAACGTTGGTTCCAAAAGGTGTATTTGTCGGTTACATCGGGGTGAAGTGCCCGGAAGGAGTCAATTAGATTGCAGCTTTCCAAAATGTTATCTAAACCGTCAATTTCCTTTTGCGTGTAACCTGCAGTTTTGTTGTAATTGGGTTTAGGCCTTGCCAGGTCAATTTCGGTGTGTGCTACGTTAAAATCACCGGTAACTATCAGTGGCTTTTTATCAGTCAGAACCTTTAAGTACTTTGCAAAGGCCTTATCCCAATCAGCACGGTAGTCTAATCGTTTTAATCCGCTTCCGCTGTTAGGTACATACACATTTACAAAATGGAATTTTGCGTATTCGGCATGGGTAACCCGTCCCTCCTGGTCATGCTTTTCAAGGCCAATATCGCGTGTAAATGCGATAGGTTCTTCCCTTGAAAAAATACAGGTACCGGAGTACCCTTTCTTTTCGGCCGAGTTAATGTTTAAATGGTATTTGTGTTTACCTGCAAGGGCTTCGGTTACCTGATCGTCTTGCGCCTTGGTTTCCTGAATGCAAAATACATCAGCATCAAACTGATCCAATACATCGAAAAACCCTTTGTTTACCGTAGCTCTAATTCCGTTTACATTCCAGGATACTAGTTTCATAAGTCGTTTTCTCAAATGTACAACTTCGTCCGAACTATCTTATGCCACTTGTATGAGCATCCGTTTTTTTTATACAACCCAGGATGGATCGTACTACAAAAAACTAATAGCGTCCTAAATATTTTTTGTGATGATTGTTTAGGACAGTAAGTAGCGGGTTGGGGGTTCAAATTGAAAAAGTGCTTTTCTGAGATCCTAAATCCCTGATAACGTAGGACTTAGCACTTTAGCTTCAAATATTTAGGACGGAATTGCAAAAAACTATAAAAATTAGTGCAATAAACTAAATAAATTAGTATATTAGTTCTCCTTTTAGTTTGGTGAATGAGTTTGTTCTCCCTTGGATGCCGACTGAGTCATTCGGGCGGGAAGAAGATTTGTCCGGCAATCCCGAGTTTAGGGAGAGCTGATAACAAATCAGTGGGGGTATTAGGGAGCATTAAAAAATGACAATAACCATGTTAATAGAAAGTAATTTACAGACTTTTAAGTCGCTAAAAACCAAAGTAAATTTGACTTGTGTACGGCAGTAGAGAACAAATCCGGTTTATTGACCTTTTTTGCGGAATAGGCGGTTTCAGATTAGCTTTTGAAGAAGCCTGCGAACAAGTTGACATTAACGCCAAATGTGTTTTTTCTTCTGACATTGACAAATTTGCTCAAGACAGTTATGAAGCCAATTTTGGGGAACGACCTTATGGCGACATTACTCAAATTGACGAAAAAGATATACCTGACCACGATATTCTTTTTGCAGGTTTTCCTTGTCAACCTTTCAGCATAATTGGTCAGATGAAAGGGTTAAATGATACTCGCGGAACACTATTTTTTGACATTGCGCGAATAATTAAAGAAAAAGAACCAAAAGCCTTTATTCTCGAAAATGTAAAACAACTTGTAGGTCACGATAAAGGAAACACATTAAAAGTGATACTAAAATCCTTAAAAGACCTTGGCTATCATGTTCAATACAGCATTTTAAACGCTCTTGACTATGGACTTCCGCAAAAACGGGAAAGGATTGTTATTGTAGGACACAAAGAGACGATAATGTTCACCTATCCTAACCCTATTAAACCTTTCAAACCACTAACTGAAATCTTGGAGCTTCAGGTTGACGAAAAGTATTATGCTTCCGATTACATTAGAAACAAAAGAAAAGAGAGCCATAAATCGTCATTCTATCCTTCAATTTGGCACGAGAATAAATCAGGAAATATTTCATCTTATCCATATTCCTGTGCACTTAGAGCAGGTGCTTCATATAACTATCTATTAGTGAATGGTGAAAGACGCTTAACACCTCGTGAAATGCTCAGGTTACAGGGATTTCCAGATTGGTTTAAGATTGTTGTTAGTGATGGGCAGGCAAAAAAGCAAGCAGGAAATGCCGTGCCGGTAAATATGATTAAAGCCGTGGTTCAAAAGTTGTTACCCTATGTTGCAACCTCATTAGATCAAGCGGCTGTATGGAGAGAATATGATTTAAAATATAATCCGAGTTAATGAGGAAAAAAACACCGAAACTGCGGACGGTTAATAAATCGCTTCCGCCGTATTCTTTAAATGAATTTGGCTCTCAGTTTCCATACATACTTGGGCGTGAAATTGTTTATTTGCTTGCATCAAAAGGTAAAGGAGTTCTTGAAGGTTCAGAATGGGAAGAGATTTTTGCTCATTGTATTGGTGCCGATTGGAAACCTTCAAATGTAGGTCTTGACGATGTTGTACTTGGAAACACCGCTTGGGGGGCGAAAACTGTAAAATCAGGAGTAAAAGATTTTAGAAACCTAAAGAAGGTTCGACTAATTTCAGGTCGAAACTCAATTGTTTATTCATATGGTGGTACAATTGATACTACTGCCGACCCAAACGAAGTAGGCGAACAAGTTCTCGAGATTTGGAATGAAAGAGTTTCTTCAATTCGTGAAAAATTCAAGCATTTACGAACCGTTGTACTTGTAAAATCAAACGACTTAACTCAAGTCGCTGTTTTCGAGTTTGACACAATTCGATACAATCCTGAACTTTTTGAATTTTCTTGGAACAAAAACGAAAACCTTGAAGGCTTCGACAAAGGAACTGATAACAAAAGATTTGTTTGGCAACCTCACGGTTCGCAGTTTACAATAATCGAAGAAGTTCCAACAAACAGTTTAATTCTAAAACTGAAACCACCAAAAGCTTTGGACAAAGACAAGATTCTTGCAGCCATCGGGTTTGATAAAACATGGGTTACTATCGAAAAAAGAAAATAAAACTGCTCCGCAATGGAAATTGCATCCTGATTTATCGGGATGCCATTATAGCCCATGGCTTTAGCCGTGGAAATTAAGTGAAGAGTAGCACCGTAATGTTAAGACCCGGAATTTCTCGCTGCGCCGCCGCGGTGCAGCGAGAAATTCCAAGATCCATGAGCGAAGCGAATGGATCATTGAAGTTTTGATTGAAGTTGAAATTGACATTGAACAGAACCATCCTACATATGGACCTCGATACCTTCTTTGTATCGGTAGAGCGACTGTTAGACAGCCGGCTCAACGGCAAGCCCATACTTGTTGGCGGCACGGGCAGCCGTGGTGTGGTTAGTGCAGCCAGTTACGAAGCAAGGCCGTACGGCGTACACTCCGGCATGCCCATGAAAATGGCCCGGCAGCTTTGTCCGCAGGCCATTGTAATTAGAGGTAATGCAAGCACCTACATGACTTACTCCAAACAGGTAACCGATATCTTAAAAGAAAATGTGCCGTTACTTGAAAAAGCCAGTGTAGATGAGTTTTACGCCGATCTCTCCGGCATGGATAAATTTTTCGGCTGTTATAAATATGCCAGCGAATTGCGCGATAAAGTGATCAAAGAAAGCGGCTTGCCCATTTCCTTTGGCTTGTCAGTAAATAAAACAGTGAGTAAGGTGGCTACCAACGAAGCCAAACCCAACAATCAGATCAAGGTGGATTTCGGTTGTGAAAAGACATTTTTAGCACCCTTGCCCATCAAAAAGATCCCTATCGTAGGGCAGAAGACTTATCAAACCTTGTGTAACCTGGGCGTGAAGAAGGTAAAAACCGTACAGCAGATGCCCCGGGAAATGCTGGAAAGCGTGTTTGGAAAAACAGGTACCATTATTTGGCAACGCAGCAATGGCATTGACAACAGACCCGTCATTCAGTATCACGAGCGCAAGTCTATTTCCAACGAGCGTACTTACGGCACAGACACAACCGATATGCGCCAGCTCACCACAACCATAAAAGCCATGGCAGAGCAACTGGCTTTTCAGTTGCGGCAAGGCAATCGACTGGCTTCTTGCATTACCGTAAAAGTGCGGTACAGCGATTTTAATACCTACACCAAACAAGTAAAAATTCCGTACACCGCAGCAGATCATCTGCTCGTGCCCGGGGTGATGGAAATTTTTAACAAACTATATGACAAACGCCTGCTGGTACGCTTGGTAGGCGTGAGATATAGCGATCTGGTATGTGGCAATTACCAGTTGAATTTATTTGACAAAAACCAGCATCTCATCGGCTTGTATCAAGCCATGGACAAACTGCGTAACAGATATGGAAGTCGCTCCGTGGTACGGGCATCTACCCACGGCGCACGAACCATTGGGAGTAATATGAATCCGTTTAACGGCGAACCGCCTGTGGTGCTGGCGCATCGGACGGCATAGCCGCCTCGCTTCGTGAGACTGTCCCCCTTTGGAGGGGGAAGATTTGTCCGGCGAAGCATGAGCCGATGACAAATCAGGGGGAGGATTAGTAATTGGTTTATAAAGTTTATGGAGTGAAGGAGTGACTAAGAAAAGAGCTTGATGCTATAGGAAATATGAGTGATGAAATTGAAGAGAGAGCTAACTATGGACAGCATCGGGGTTTGGCCCGATGAATAAGATGTGAAAACTTTGCGTCGCTGCGCCGCCACGAGAAAAATAACCGGCCGTAATGTGAGATTGCTACGTCGTACCGCCTTGTGCGGCACTCCTCGCAATGACGGCCTCGAAATACCAACTACGAAATACCAAAAGTCGAACTACTAAATATGAACTACAAATAGTCTAAAGTCTATTGTCTAAAATCTAACAGTCTATCTACACAAACAACCACACATATTACAGCTTGCGCTACGGCACCATCTCAGAAAAACAACTGCTGGAGTGGGCGGCACGGCACAGCATAAAAAAACTGGCACTCACCGACATTAACAACACTTCGGCTTGCCTGAATTTTGTACGGCTGGCTCCTAAATACGGCGTGGAACCGGTGTTGGGCATTGACTTTCGCATAGGAGCCAAACAACAATTCGTTGCCCTGGCGCAGGATAATCTCGGCTTTTTAGAGATCAACCAATTCCTTTCTCACCACTTACACAACAAAACAAATATTCCTGACCGGGCCCCGGCCTTTGAGCATGCATTTGTCATTTACCCGTTTCGTAAAGCCATTGCGTTTTCTGAGCCACTTCGCCAAAACGAATTGGTGGGTATTGGCATGAGAGACCTTAACCGGCTGCGCTTTATGCTTCGTCAAGCTCAGCATGACCGCCCCGTTGCCCTGAGCTTGACGAAGGGTGAGACGAATAAACTAGTCGCTTTGAACCCCTTTTCATTCTTCACTAAAACCGATTTCAACACACATCGCCTGCTTAGGGCCATTGATAACAATACTTTACTCACTAAACTAGTAGTTGAAGAACAGGGCAGCATCTATGAAATATTTATTCCGCCTGCTGTACTTAAACAGTACTACAAAGACTTTCCGCACATTATCAAAAACACGGAACAACTGCTGGAAAGATGTAGCATCCACTTTCGGTTTGACGAACAACGGCCCTCACAAAATTTAAAAACGTATGCAAAAACAGCTCAGGAAGACATCAACTTAATTAAACAACTGTGTAACGAAGGTCTGCAATGGCGGTATGGAAAACCCACACCGCAAATAAAGGCCCGGCTTAAAAAAGAGCTCTCCATTATTCAACAACAGGAGTATGTCAGTTTCTTTTTAATTAACTGGGATATTGTGCAATACGCCAAACGCAAGGGCTACTTTCATGTAGGGCGTGGTAGTGGTGCCAACAGCATTGTGGCCTACCTGTTGGGCATTACCGATGTAGATCCCATTGAACTAGACCTGTATTTTGAGCGCTTTATGAATTTATATCGGAAAAACCCGCCCGATTTTGATATTGATTTCTCTTCCCGTGAGCGTGATGATGTTACCCGTTACATTTTTGAGCGGTTTGGCCAAAAAGAGCAAGCAGCTCTACTGGCAACCTATAACACCTATGGCCACAAAGCCGCTGTACGTGAACTGGGCAAAGTGTTTGGCTTACCGAACCACGAAATTGATATACTGAGCGCAGGAAAGTATAATAAACAAAACCTGGATAAAGTTTCGGACTATGTAGATCACTATGCTAAATATATACAGGGTATTCCAAACTACCTGAGCATTCATGCCGGCGGCATTTTAATTTCTGACAAAGCCATAAACTATTTTACGGCTACGGATATACCGCCCAAAGGCTTTCCCACCACACAGTTCGATATGCATATTGCGGAAGATGTCGGCCTTTTTAAGTATGACATTCTCGGACAGCGTGGTTTGGGAAAGATAAAAGATGCATTGGCTATTATTAAAAAGAACAAGCCAGATGCCCCCGACATAGACATTCACAACGCGCAACCTTTTATAGAAGATGAAAAAGTAAATGCTATGGTGCGCCGGGCCGACTGTATTGGCTGCTTTTATGTGGAGAGCCCGGCCATGCGCATGTTGCTTAAAAAGTTAGAAGTTGATGATTATCTCGGTTTGGTGGCAGCCAGTTCTATCATTAGGCCAGGCGTGGCCAAAAGCGGTATGATGCGTGAGTACATTTTGAGAAAAAAGAATCCCGATCGTAGAAAAGATGCCCATCCTGAAATGCAAAAGCTTATGCCAGAAACCTTTGGCATAATGGTTTATCAGGAAGACGTAATAAAAGTAGCCCATCTTTTTGCCGGTCTAACCCTGGGAGAAGCCGATGTGCTCAGGCGCGGTATGAGCGGAAAATTTCGTTCACGCGAAGAGTTCCGAAAAGCGCAGAATCAATTCTTTATTAATTGCCGGAAGAAAGGAATAGAAGAAAGAACAACTCACGAGATCTGGATGCAAATTGAAAGCTTTGCCGGCTATGCCTTTGCCAAAGGCCACAGTGCATCGTATGCGGTAGAGAGTTATCAGAGTTTATTTCTTAAAACTTATTATCCGTTGGAGTACATGGTGGCTGTGCTTAACAATGGCGGCGGCTTCTACCGCCCCGAAGTGTATATACATGAAGCACGGCGGCTTGGTGCGCACATCCATGTTCCCCACATTAACAGGAGTAACTATCGCACCGTCATCTATGGAGATGATATTTATCTCGGCTTTCAGCATCTAAAAAGTTTGGAGAGAAAAGTAGCCGCTTATATTGAACGCGACAGGGAGCACCGAGGCCCTTTTACATCGTTAGATGATTTTGTAGAGCGTGTGCCCATTGGGATAGAGCAGTTAGACATTCTTATTCGTGCAGGCGCATTTGATATACTGGAGCGGGATCGAAGGGCGTTGCTATGGGAAGCATATCACAAACTCAATCACAATCCGCCCCGTGTTTTACAGCAACGGCTGTTTAAAACTCCGGCCAAACATTTTGAATTGCCTGTCTTTGCCCACAGCCGGTTAGAGAATATGTTTGATCAGCTGGAGCTAATGGGCTTTACACTCTACGACCCGTTCGCTCTGTTACAAAAGCCCTTACCCGAACATCACTTACTGGCAAAAGACCTGGCAGCTAACATCGGTAAAGTGGTTACGTTATATGGCTATTTGGTAACCATAAAAAACACAGCCACTTCTAAGGGAAAAGGCATGAACTTCGGTACGTTTTTAGACCAAAGCGGAGAGTGGATAGACACGGTACACTTTCCGCCGGTGGCCGCCCGCTACCCGTTTCGCGGACGTGGTATTTACCGCCTTACAGGTAAGGTAGTAGAAGAGTTTGACTTTGTTTCGCTGGAGATAATCTCCCAGGAACGGTTAGCTTATGTGCCGGATGCACGGTATGCCGCTGACACATAGAGTGTAAGATTTTTAGAGCCAAGAATCAAGACTTTTCAACTTCAATTACAATTACAATCAAAATGAAAATCAAAATCAAAATCAACCCTTCGGCGGGCTCAGGGTGACGATGACGTTGTTTTATTTTCTCGTCCTCCCTCATACCAATCAATCACCCCTACAATATCTGCGCAAATCAGCCAGCCCGACTAGTCATTCTGGCGGGCGAAATCTGCGGGAAACGCTTTGCGCCGTTGCGTCTTGGCGAGAAAAAATAGTACACAGGATGTCAATCAAAATCAAAATAAAAATGGAGAACCGATGGCCAGTTTCTCTTCCCCAGCCCCGGAGGGGCTCAACATCAGTAAAGGCTAAACAATCATATGGAAAAAGCTCCGAAGGAGCGACACCTTCATGTCGAAAATAAAAACAGCGTAATATAAGATCCTTCGCTACACTCAGGGTGACGCAGTTTTTATTTTCTCGTTCTTCCCAAAGCCTAATCATTATATAAACTCTAACTAAAACCTGAAACATCTGCATAAATCAGCCAGTTCGTCAGCCCGACTAGTCATTCTGGCGGGCGAAATCTGCGGGAAACGCTTTGCGCCGTTGCGTCTTGGCGAGAAAAAATAGTACACAGGATGTCAATCAAAATCAAAATGAAAATCAAAATGTGAACAGGACAATTACTCTTCACTTTATGAGTACAGAGTGAGAAGATTTGAGTAGTAAGACAAATAGAGTCAAGAGCCAAGAATCAAGACTTTTCAATTTCAACTTCAATTACAATTACAATCAAAATGAAAATCAAAATCAAAATGTGAACTGACGGACAGTCACGCTTCACTTAATCACACCATTTTAAATACTGCCAACACGAAGATCACCTATGTTTGGTACCGAGGAACAAAAGTTATTATTTTGCCGATTTTCTGGTATTATACTCCCGGGCCGCTTCAGTAACATTTTTAACGGAGGGCTTGAATTCTTTTTGTCTTACTTTTTTATAAAGTTCCGGATCATCTTTAAAGTACTGAGCAACCCGATTACGAATTTCATTAATGTTAAAATGGATTGCTCCTTTAGTTCTTACTTCCCGGAATCCAAGCGCATCATTTTCAATGTAGTAACTTGTTGAGGAGCTATAGGTTGTGGCCGTGCCGCCATTTCCGGTAGGCATGGAATGACTCGACATTTGAGTTTGTGTGTAAATTCTTATTGGACCGTCAATACTTTTATTTACATATACAATTTGTTCTTTGCCATTCTTTTTTTCATAAGATCTGACATAGGTGGTACTTGTTCGCTTTTTACCTCTCCAGATATAGTGATCTACGTTTGAATAATGGATTTTCTCTACACTGCCATTGTTCAGTTTAATTTTAATCTTATCGGTTACTCCTCCTCCAATGGCTTTGGGAACAGGTACTACCTTCTGGTCTAGCCCCCAATAAATCGGACAAAATTATATTGTTAATCAATAATAGGCATTTTTTATTATAGATTTGCTTTTGCAAGATGCGACCGATGGTGACCTTTGTACCGATGGTTGCTGAAGTGTTGTAGTGCTACTCACTTCTTTATTATGGTTTGAATGCTGCGCATTCATGCAAGATGCTTCCCTCAGGCTCTCGTTACCCGATAGCTGATATTTGGGTGCCAGAAGTTTAAACTTCACTTTTCTGTTTTCCATTTCCAGGCGTTGAATATTTCCCCGTATCCATTGTTGATTAAAAAGATAAGGTGTCAATCCACATAAAGCAGAGTGACATCGATGATTGTTGTAATTATCATAAAAACCGGTCAATCGAGTTTCTAACTGCTCCAAAGAGTCAAAATATTGATTTTTCAAAGCTCCGGTAAGGGTTTTGTGAAAGGATTCTATATGTCCGTTTTCTTCCGGAGTGTAGGGATGTGTAAATACCTGGTTAAGATAATTTTGCTTAAAAAACTGCTGTACTATTTTAGCAGAGAATCTTTTGTCGTTATCGTTTCTGATCTCAATATGGATAGCTTTGCTAAGCATATCATTTTTCTGCAAATGATCGATTACTACTCTTGTAAATACTTCTTTGACTGTGTGTTGGGTGATGCTCATGCCCACATGCCAATCTAATATTCTTCGTGTAAAAATGTCCATAATACTCAGTATCAATGCATGGCGGCGATGCTGCTGTATCCATACAAATTTGATATCCATTTCTAAATGGCTCAACGGGCACTCAGGAGCTATAACCCGGTATTTGACGTAATTTTTAGTAGGTTTATCATGCTTTGCAAGCAACAGATCATGCGCTTTCATTAGCCGATATACCTTTTTGTGATTGATTTGATAACCCTGCAACTGTAGTTGTGAACTCATACGACGATGTCCACAACGCAGGTCTATATTACCCTGTATGCCTTTCATATAATTTATTACTACAGAATTTTTTACTTCTTTGGTTTTTCCCTTATTGTGTTGGATTACCACCTGTGATGGAGCTATGCCACGTTTACCCTTGTTGGGCTTATAGTAATACTGGTGGCGTGTTAATCCACTAACAGATAAGGCCGTATCTCGTTTCATTCCCAAGGCGATATACTCCATCACGAGTACTTTCTTTTCACCTTGGGATACTTCTTTTTTAGCAACTCGTCTTTTAGCTTGCTTTCTAATTCTTTCTCGGCCAGTAAGCGTTTTAACAGGTCGTTTTCCTGTTCTAATTCCTTGATCTTTTGCAAGCGTTTTTTGGTCATGCTGTGTGTAAGGCCCTCTTCGCCCATTTCTTCGGTCTTCTTTTTCCAATAGTAATAGGTCGCAGGATATACACCGTATTTCTCCAGAGTGTGACGCACGCCATTTTTACCGGCTTCTTTCAATATCTGAAGCTTTTCTTCCTTACTGAATTGTGTTTTCTTTGTTTTCATTGACATAATGTTACAGTTTTTAAACTATAACTTCGTCTGATTATTTTGGGGGCTGGGACACCTTCTTTGCACCTTTGGTACTACCATCTTTAAAGACAACCGTATATTTACTTTGGCCAAAGTTTATTAAGCCCGTAAAAAGCAAAACAATAATGAGAATGTATTTGGTCATAATGGTCTTTTAGATTCAATAATTATACCAATCCCATTGACAGTTGATAGTCCATTTCGGTACAGATATGAGAAACGCTTTGCAAATAGCTTTAAGGCTAATTTCGTTGTTCTGTCGCCTGCCCATTTGTAAAGAAAAACAGTTTTTCTTATCAAAGTTCATGTTTATGTAAAGACCCTTTACATTTCCTTAGGAGTTGGTTTTTGTTTATTGGGGGTAGCAGGAGTCCTTGCAAAAAGATCCTTAGGGCTAATTTTTTGTTTGTCTAAGTTAATTAAAGCCGGTTTACGCCCATAGGAAGTGAAATTTTACTCTTCCGGTTTGGAAGAAGTGAATGAAAAAACAGGCTTAAACCGATTAAAAATTGCATTATCTTGGGCGTAATAAAATATGTCGCTCTCAAATACAGAACAGAGCCTGCACTGAATAATTGAAGAGTTTACACGAGGTTATATTTAGTGCTGACAGACCAACCTAAGATGCAAAAGAATATATTCTTAATTAGAGTTCTGGGATTATCAGGAGTCCTTGGCGGATTGCTTTTGTTCGCCGGAGACATGCTTTTCTACTACGATCCGGTTAGTACGGATTTTCAGACTAATATGGGAAACGCGTCGGACTTTAGAATTATTGCCAGTGCTGTAACAGCTCTGATTGCTTCCTGGTTATACATGGTGGGAGTGCTTCAAGTACGCCATGCATTCAAACCTGCAAAGACCATCATTAGAAATACAGTCTTAGTTTGTTTTGGGGCCATTGCCATTGCGTATGGTGTGGTTCATGGGGCTTTCGTTTCCATTGCAACTTCGGCCAGATTGGCTACAGAAAACAATCTTAACATGAATGAAGCCGTCTCGCTGGCCGCTGAAGCAAATGACACATTGAGACTATTTGTCTATCCATTCTTTGGGCTTTTGTCCATTGTATTCATAACTCAAGTATGGAAAAGAAGAACCCTTTATCCGAGATGGATCATCCTCTTCTTTCCACTTATTCCATTTTTGATTCAAGATATCGTTTGTAAGAATCTGACTGGTAGTATTTATAATGTGATCTGCGGGGGCTACCTGAATCTAATATTGATCATCTTTTTTGCAGCATCGACTGTGGCATTATGGAATACAAAAGATCCCGATTCGACTACAACTGAATAGAGTCCACCATATTACTTTTGACTATGTTATACACAAATTAAGTGTAAGACTTTGAGTTTGAGATTTTTGAGTTTTGCATCTTGGTTCTTGTTTCTTGTTTCTTAGATTCTATATAATAAAGCTCTAATTATACAAATCTCATCAATTTTCAGCCGGTATTTGTCGCCAACCCGCTGTATTTTTGAGACGGACTGCCGATGGCTGTCATAAGTAAAAATAATAATATTAATCAAATAGAAAATGAAGAAAAGCATTGTAATTTTTGAAGTGGAAGGTGGTTCCGACAAATGGATTGACGGACATAGAAAAGACACTATACCTATTCTGAACGCCATTAAGGCACAAGGGTGGGGTTGCGAAGTTGTTTATTTCAGGGATGAATGGAAAGAAGTCATAACCAACTACGTTACTGACAAGTTTGATGCTTACATTAGCCGAATTAACCCAGGTAATCTGCCAAATGGCGAAAAAGTCTATTTTGATGTATTGAGAGAACTTTCAAATGCCGGATTGGTAGGAATGTCATCACCTGATGCTATGTTGAATTTTGGAGCAAAGGATGCCTTAGTAAAACTGGCAAGTACAGAGTTAGTACCCGATGATACTTATGCGTACTATGATATTGAAACATTCAAAGATACCTTTCCTAAAAGCCTTTCCTATGGGGAAAGAGTGTTAAAACAAAATCGGGGTAGTACGGGTGAAGGAATTTGGCGTGTGCAAATTGCAAATAATATAGACTACAAACCAGGTGACTCTCTTCCGTTAAATACCCAGCTCAAATGTACAGAGGCCGTGGATAATCATGTTGAATACAATACACTTGGAGATTTCATGAACTTCTGTGAAAAATATATAGTTGGCGAAAACGGCATGCTCGTAGATATGAGGTTTATGCCTCGCATTAAGGAAGGGGAAATACGAATACTCATGGTTGGAGCGGAACCCATATTTGTAGTTCATAAAAAACCTGCCGAAACAGAAGACGCTTTTTCTGCCACATTGTTTTCAGGGGCAAAATACACTTATGATAAACCCGAAGATTGGCAAGAACTTATTGATATGTTTAATGCGACTATACCTACTATATCTGAAAAACTGGGAGGGTTGGATATTCCACTGATATGGACAGCAGACTTTATGTTAGATTGGGATGAGAATGGAAAAGACACTTATGTTTTAGGTGAAATCAATTGCTCTTGTGTAGGATTCACAAGTCACCTCGACCAGGGAATTCAAGAAATTGTAGCTAAAGAAGCAATCAAAAGAGTAGAAAGTAAATGAAGGCAAGTGATGCAGTTAAACACACACAATGTGAAGTCGGTTTTCTTTTCCTGCTAAAACGCAGCAATCAATATCCCTAACCAACTATGTGCCCATGTGGTTTTAAAAGTCAATCATCATACCATTTCTACTTAAAAGATTCACCTTAAAAATTGTTCTTTTTTGCCTATACATCTTCATAAAATTTAGCAATAGCTACGGCTATTCCGAAATTTTCTTCATCGTCTAGCCAAAAAACTCCTGCTTTTTATTCAGGAATATCTCAAGTAGAACTGGTATCATTCCCCGCAAAATGATGGTAGTAATCCTTAACCAACGTGGTTAAAAAGCGCATATCAGGCTCATCGGTGGTAATATTTAAGTTTGTTTTAATTTTTTTGGATATTTTGCCGGCCAGGGCATACTTCTTTTGAGTAACAGGCAAGCCTAGAATTTCATTTATCAAAGAGATGTGATGGTCATGTAATCGCTGTACTTCAGGATAACGAATAACGTAATTCGGATCAACCTGAAAATTGATCTTTTGTCGCATACTATCGATTTTCTTTACTTTAATAACAGTAGTGCCAGCAAGTCGGTCGCCAATACGCTGGCCTTTATCGCTCATTAAGTAAGAAATAACAGCCACGAGCCCACTGCCCGCCATAGTATCTAACAGTCTGAAAAACCAGCGAATGAAATAACCGCTCACTGCCGGGCGGGTGCCGTCCAACGTAACCACCTTCATTTTTAAAGCCATTTTTCCCGGACTCCGGCCGTTGAAAAATATCTCAAAAAGCAAATGATAGAACAGAAAAGGAAGCATGGCCAAAATGTAAAATATGTACTGCTCCTCAATTATAATCCGAAGTGCCCCGTTCAAAATCCAAATGACAACAAGCAAGTAAGTGAATTGTATAGCTACATCTATGATCCAGGCCAAAATACGCTCACCTATGGAAGCAATCGGATAATCAAGAGCTATGTTCTGTTCCGTGTCAATTAAAATTTTGTCCATTAATCAATTAATTATTAATCGTATTCGGTGTAATCATTAGATTTGTCCCTGATGCGTGAAATATTATTTCAGAAGCAAAATAAAGCAAAATGGGAGGAACTGGAAAGTGCTTTGGAGAATTTAAGGAGTGTAAAACCAGACAACCTTGCGGATAATTATGTAGAGTTGGTCAATGACCTGTCATTTGCTAAAACGCATTATCCCGATTCACATACCTATGCCTACTTAAACAGCCTGGCCGGCCGGTATCATCAGGCTATTTATACTAATAAAAAGGAGCCGGGAAACCGTTTTAAGGAATTTTGGATAACGGAGTTACCCCTAACTATAAAACGCAACTTTAAATTCATTGCATTAAGCCTGGCGGTCATAACCATTTTTACGCTAATCGGTGGCATTTCGGCCTGGAACGATGAAAACTATGTACGTGTTATTCTTGGCGACCGGTATGTCGATATGACTATGCAAAATATTAAGGATGGTCATCCGATGAATGTGTATGGACAAACGAGAGAAGATGTAATGTTTCTTCTTATTGCACTAAACAATGTTTTGGTAGCCATTTTAAGCTATGTATCGGGAGTGGCATTACATTTGGGCGGTGCTGCTTTTATTCCCATGCCCATGTTCGGTACCTTGTTTTTCATTTTTAAAAATGGCGTTATGCTCGGTGCTTTTCATGTTTTTTTAATGCAACAAGGGGTTTTCGGTAAATCAATATTGAGTATTTGGACCCACGGAACACTGGAAATTCTCACCTTTATAATTCAGTTTGCTGCGGGCTTAATACTCGGCTACAGCATTTTGTTTCCCAAAACCCTTAGCCGTGCAGAGTCGTTTAAACGTGGTGCAAAAGATGGTTTGAAGATCATTGTAGGCACCCTGCCCATAACCATTTTTGCCGCTGCTGTGGAATCCTTTATCACCCGGCATGTTCAGAATATATCTCCTTTGCCTGCAATAATATGGATAGGCCTGTGTTTCTTATTCATGTTCTGGTACTTTATTTATTACCCTGTTCAAGTGGAGAAAAAATTATTGCATGAAACGAACGATTGAACTATTTCAGGAACGAGATTTTGGTGCTGTATTCTCAGACACCTTTAAATTCATAAGACAAAATTTTAAGTTACTGTTTCCTGCACTTTTAATTGGAGCAGGGCCATTTTTTCTGCTAAACGGCTTTTCGCTCGGAATGTATTTAAAGGAATATTTAGGTTTGTTTGGCGGAATGGAATCAGGAACAACGATAGATGATTTTTCTTCCTTTGGCGGCATTTTAATGTGGGTTCTAATAATGTATGGTTTCACCATACTATCGTATATAATGCTCTTTACTGTTACTTCGCAATACTTCATAAGTTATAGCAAGGATAGGGATAACATGCCCAATTACCTGGGCATTGTACGAAAATCATTGAAACTGTTGCCTGCTGTAATCCTGGGTACTATAGTTGTCGGACTCATGGTCACTTTCGGTACTATTGCATTGATCATTCCGGGAATTTACCTTGCTGTTTCAACTTGTTTTGTTGTTTTTATAATGGTGTTTGAAAGAAAAGGATTGGGCGATGCCATAAGCAGAAGTTTTGAGATCATTAAAGGTAACTGGTGGTGGACTTTTCTCATTTTAATTGTAATGTATTTTCTGGTTAGCATAATCAATAATATATTTCAAATGCCTGTCATCATTTTGTCAACTTTAGGTTTTTTTAACGAAATTTCGGGGAGTGGGTCAAACTCCAAATTAGTTGATGTTTTAACCATTGTATTGAGCTCTCTCGGTGGTTTGGCGGCAGGATTAACGCAATCTATAATAATTGTGGCCGTAGCCTTTCAATATTTTAATTTGGTTGAAAAGAAAGAGGGTGTTGGCTTTTTTAAACGCATTGAAGAACTTGACGAACGCATTGAAGATCTGGCTTAAAATAGGGCACTTGCTTCCACTTATAGGGTTAGGTCTTATGACATTGGGCCAGTCGGAAAGTGACACAACCACCATAAATGACGATCTGCAGGATATTGTAGAAGATGCCATTAATAAAGAAGATAGTGAAGAGCTGAATTACCGCAACCTGGAAATAGATACTTCAAACGTTGATGTGCGGCATTTTAACAAAGCCAGTATGGATAAGTATTTGAATGACCCCGAATTCAATTACCAGGAAGAAAAGAATAAGGAGAATTGGCTCATGCGTCAATTGCAAAGGTTTCTAAACTGGCTTTTTGGTCGTGTCATTGGCTTAGGGCCCCTATTTAAAGTACTTAAGTATATCCTTATCATTGGCTTTATCGGTTTGTTGCTATACATCATTGCCCGAATGACCGGCATGCACACCTACCTGTTCAGGCCTGATAAAAAAGAATCGAAGGAAATTCCGTTCGAAGAATTAGAGAAAAACATTCATGAAGTTGATTTCGATTCTCTGTTAAAGCAGGCTAAAGCCGATGGCAATTACAGGGCGGCTGTACGTCTTCAGCATTTAAAATCGCTCAGGTTGCTTTCCGATGAAGGTTTAATCCAATATCAAATAGACAAAACCAACAGAGAATATGGCTATGAACTAAGTAACAAACAGCTACGCAATCATTTTTTATCGCGCACCGGAATCTATGAATACGTTTGGTATGGCGAATTTGAGATTGATGGAAAAACATACGACCAAATAGCTGCATTATACGAGGATATGCACAACGAAATAAAACTTATTCCACATGCGTAAATATTGGCCGTTTATACTTTTGGGCTTAATGCTTGTGGCCATTGTGGTTATTCAGTTGGGCATGCCAAAACCATTAGACTGGCGAAAAAGCTATTCGCTGCATAAAAAGACACCGCTCGGTGGTTATCTACTATTTAAGGAATTAGATCAGATATTTCCGGGTGCCCATATTGAAACTTACAATAAAACCATTTACCAAACCCTGAACAATGAGCTTGCTGAGGTACATGATGCAGCCTTTCTTTTTATAGGAGAAGATATTTTCTTTACTGAAGACGAATGGCCTCTTTTACTTGACTTTGTTGAGCGGGGTAATGATGTATTTCTTTCTGCAGACTATTTCAACTTTTACTACGGACATACTTTTCAGGAGAGTTCAGAAAATTACTTGAAGGACTTTAACATCGATTCAGTTAAAATTGACATGTACAATGATAGTCACGGCCATAAAGCGGATCAAGAGTTCACATTGTATTTCGACAATCCTAAATTGCGCAAGGAGCGTAATCTTCATGAAAAAGTGCGTTTCACCTCGGGCAGAATAAATTCAGATACAAGAAATTTTAAACTTATTGGCCACCGTAGTGACAGTGCCGTAAACATTGTACGCTTTAAGTATGGTGATGGCAGTTTTTTCTTTCATGCCAATCCTGCGCTGTTGACCAATTACGCCTTGTTAGACAGAAATATGCGCAAACATGCGGCTGTAGCACTTTCTCATGTAAACAGAGGAACTATTATTTGGGATGAGTATTTTAAACCCGACAGACATGAGCGGGAAAACAACAGTGAGTTCCGTTACATCTTTTCACAACCTGCACTAAAGTGGGCATTTTGGTTGTTCATTGCTTCAGGTTTGCTGTTTTTATTCTTTAAAGGCAAAAGGGAGCAAAGGGTAATTCCGGTTAAAAAACCACCCCGTAACCTAAGCCTGGAGTTTATTAAAACTGTTGGTGAACTGTATTTTGAGCGCGCCGATTACACCGATATGGCCAAAAAGAAGGTGAAATACTTCAAAGACTATATTGCGCAACATTACAATATTAATCAGCTTATTGATACGGAAGAATCAAGGAGCTATTTTATACGAAAAACCGGAATTGAAGAAAACTTTGCAAAGAACCTGTTGGATAGAATATTTTTAACCGAGAAAGCAGACAATCTTTCGGAACCATTCTTACTAGATTTGAATAATATTATTGAACGATTTTATAAGTTATGAATATGAATGAAGAAAACCAAGAGAATATAGGCACGGCTGAGGGTGAACACCAGCAGGAGGCCAGTCAACCTGTTTTCAAAAATCGTATTGATCTGGCCCCGCTTAACAATGCTTTAAAAGGTATTAAAGCGGAAATTGGAAAAATAATTGTTGGGCAGGAAAAAGTAGTTGACTTGCTATTGACGGCCGTACTTTCAGAAGGTCATGTGTTGTTAGAAGGTGTGCCCGGCGTAGCCAAAACACTTATGGCCAAGTTGCTGGCAAAAACTATTTCGGTAGATTTTTCGCGTATTCAATTTACTCCCGATCTTATGCCGTCTGATATTATCGGTACCAACATTTACAACATGTCTTCGTCGGAGTTTGAATTTAAGCACGGGCCTATTTTTTCAAATATTGTGCTAATAGATGAGATAAACCGCTCACCGGCCAAAACGCAGGCCGCTCTTTTCGAGGTAATGGAAGAACGCCAGATTACGGTTGATGGAGTTCGGTATAAAATGGAAAAGCCATTTATAGTGCTGGCCACCCAAAATCCGGTGGAGCAGGAAGGAACTTACCAACTACCTGAAGCGCAATTGGACCGTTTTCTGTTTAAGATAAATGTGGACTACCCTTCCCTGACAGAAGAACATAAGATACTTACAAACTTCCACGACAGAGGCAACAGGGTAAGCATTGATGAAGTACAACCTGTAATAAGTGCGCAGGAATTGGAGACCTACCGCGATTTGGTAAGGCAGGTGAGGGTTGAAGAAAAGATATTGGAATACATTGCCAAGTTAGTACACAATACACGCGAAAACCGCGATCTGTTTTTGGGAGCTTCACCGCGGGCATCTTTGGCAACTTTAACGGGTGCTAAAGCTCTGGCTGCAATCAGTGGGCGTGATTTTGTAACTCCCGAAGATGTTAAGTACATACTTCCGCATGCTTTAAAACACCGTATTATACTTACTCCTGAAAGAGAGATGGAAGGTGCCGCACCTGAAACCATTATAGATGAAATAACCAAAAAAATTGAAGTACCGAGATGAGTTCGGGAAAACTTCCCGTTAATCGCGCCCACGAGAATGGAAGAATTCATTCTTTCCTGCCAGAATGCATAGTCGGGCTGGCAGATAAAGGCAGATCGCTAAAAATCCTTCTGCGCAAATCAGCGAAATCTGCGGGAGCAAATTATCTAATAAACATTAAAAGTTAATATCCGCATTCACTGAGTCATCTAATGAATTTCTTCAAAAGCATATTTTTAACGCTTAGGTTCTTCCTAGCACTGGGAGCATGCGCCATACTTTTCATTCTGGCATTTTTCTTTCCTGTGTTGCTGCCATTTGCCACTATAGCTATTGCTTTGCTTGCGCTGCTTACTTTGTTTGATTTTGTGGCATTATACAGTAGAAAAGGTATTGAAGGTAAAAGATCTACTTCCAAAAAACTCTCTAATGGCGATGACAATAACATTTTTATTTACCTAAAGAATAAATTCCCGTTTAAGGTTTTTATACGATTGATCGATGAAATACCACATCAATTCCAAAAGCGCGATTTTGATATAAAAGCGGAGCTTTTGCCCAATACCGAGTCCACCCTTAAGTATCAGTTAAAGCCCGTTAAACGGGGAGAGTATGTGTTTGGAGCACTCAATATTTTTACATCGTCACCATTGCGCCTGGTTGAGCGAAGATTTAGGTACGATCAGGATGCGATGGTGCCGGTTTACCCATCTTTCTTACAAATGCGGAAGTATGAATTGCTGGCTATCTCAAATCGGCTTAAGGAGTATGGTATTAAAAAGATACGCCGGATTGGCCAAAGTCAGGAATTTGAACAAATACGGGAATACGTAACCGGCGATAATTACCGCGATATAAACTGGAAAGCCACTGCAAGGAAGCAATCCTTAATGGTAAACCAGTTTACCGACGAACGCTCGCAACGCGTTTACTGCATTTTGGATAAAGGCCGCCTTATGAAATCGCCATTTGACGGAATGACTTTGCTAGATTACGCGATTAACAGTTCATTGGTGATATCTAACATTGTGCTAAAACACCACAACAAACCGGGGCTCATCACTTTTGGAAAGGCTGTACAGGACATTTTACCGGCCAACAATAAAAGTGATCAGTTGATTCGAATTATGGAACTGCTCTATGCCCAACAAACCAATTTTGAAGAAAGCAGCTATGCCAATCTGTATGGTGCCCTAAAGCATAAGGTAAGGCAGCGCAGTCTGTTATTGTTGTTTGCAAACTTCCAAACCATGAGCCACCTTAACAGACATATAAAATACCTACGGCAAATAGCCAAAAAACACCTGCTGGTTTGTGTGGTTTTCCGAAATACGGAAATAGATGAACTGCTTGAATCCAGTCCGGAAAATACCCACCAGGTTTTCATTAAAACAATTGGACAGAAGTTTAGTTATGAGAAAAGGTTGATCATTAAAGAGCTGAAAAAACACGGTATCCACACCATCTATACATCACCGAAGGAGTTGAGTGCTAATACAATAAACAAGTATTTGGAGCTGCGGGCCAGGGGGTTGATTAATTAACGTGAATAATGGATAAGAAATTCCGTTTACGGGATTGTTTGTGTTATTCTTAACAAATTGTTCAACAATGCTTTAATGAATGTTTCAACCGCGAATTTACTAATTATACCGGTATTTCTTAGAAATAATTTTAGGCAAATAGTACCAATTTGGTTTCGCTCCGCGAAACTAATCATCAGGCCTGGAAGAAAAATTCGTGCATTCGTGGTTATCCCAAAGCTTGGGGATTGATTGTTAGAACTATAGCGAATAGGCTTAACCATTATTCACGTTAATTAGGTGTTTTTCACGCTACAACGTAAGGTGCAAACTTGTTTAATACCAAAGGGATTTATAAAGTAGCCCAAAATATTTTGGAGTAATTTTTTCTTTTATCAAGGCAAAAAACGCAGGCATCTGGAACTTCAGGACGGCGCGGCTTTTTAACGATGCTGGCAGGAAAAAGAAACGAAATATTGGACTATTTTGTATGTCCTTTTGGTATAACTCAAAAAGTATAGCATATTGCTTAAACTACCTTTCCTATGACATCTAGCAAAAGAAACTGGGCTAAAATAGGAATACTCTCAATTATAACAGGCATTTTAACTTTTATAGCTCTTTGGTTAACTGGCAACGGGCTTTATGCCTATACTTTCGGATTCATATTAGGCTTGGCACTCCTTTATTTATTAACCTGAGTTCGATTATGAACTAATTGAATGTTAGTAATTTATAGATAAAATATTAAGGAATTTGTTTGGTTAAAAAGGGAATAATTTGTACTTTAATGGTTGATAATCAATTAATTAAACAAACTATTCCCTATGATTACGAAAGACCAAATTACAAATATTTTCTGTGTTGTTGATGAGTTTATGTTAGAATTTGAAGCTCATTTATCTGCACACTTAATTGGCAATAAACCTAAAATAGAACCTAAAATGGTTTCATCAGAAGTGATGACGATTATGATATTGTTTCAGTTGAGTGGTGTAAGATGTTTTAAATGGTTTTATTTGAAGTATGTGCAAAAACATCTTCAGGATGACTTTCCCAAAACTGTTTCATATAATCGATTTGTTGAATTGCAAAAGCAGGTTGTATTGCCCATGGCCGTATTTGCTAAAACCTGTTGTTTGGGAAACTGTAGTGGTATTTCATTTATGGATTCCACTCCATTGAGGGTTTGTAATAATAAGCGCATTTTTAACCACAAGGTCTTTGATGGAATAGCCACTAGAGGTAAATCAACTATGGGTTGGTTTTATGGGTTTAAGTTGCATTTGATAGTCAATGAATTAGGTGAGATTATTGACTTTCAAATCACCCAAGCCAATGTGGATGATCGAGAGCCGTTAAAGCAAGGAAACCTATTGAAAAAGATATGGGGAAAACTGTATGGTGATAAAGGATATGTGAGTAAAACATTGGCTGAGGTGTTATTCTCTGACGGTATTCACTTCATCACCGGAATTAGAAAGAATATGAAAAATCAGTTGATGAGTTTGTTTGATAAAATAATGCTCAGAAAACGGTCAATCATCGAAACCATCAATGACCAACTAAAAAACATTTGTATGATAGAACATTCTCGTCATCGGTCATTACATAACTTCATTAATAACATCTTAGCAGCTATCATTGCTTACTCTTTCTTGCCTAAAAAACCTTCGATAAAATTCTATGAATACCGACCCAATCATTCTAACCAATTATTGCTATTTTAAAATCGAACTCAGGTTATTAGACATAAGACGGGGATCTAAAAACCGGAAAACGTTCCTTCTCAATGCTTTTTTGGTATTTATCGGGGCTTTTATACTTGTAAACCTTGTACTATTGGTCATAATTATTGCCGGATTTTGGAATTATACAGGGTAATGATCAAAGGCAAGTAGGATGGTGCGTGAAAAATGCGCAGCGTAAGTGGCGCATTTTTTATTTTTATTAGAACCTAATCAGAGAAAACTAAAAAGGCCCTGCCGCCGCGTGGGGAAACAAGGCCCAAATTGGGGGATGAAATAATACTCTAATTAACGTTTCTTAGCCTGGAATATTGTTTGGCTGGTTATACTCCTGTTTTCATTTTAGCAGCACCCACCATTTTTTCGGATGATTTGATATAGTTCAGCTTGTGGCGGATAAGACGAATGGATTAAAAACAGGCAACTCCGCCCCTTTGTAGATGATTGCTGTACTTTTCGGGAGTTTTTTTTGCTAAACACGAAAGGTAGCTAAACGCTACCCTTATCCTCATTTTTAGGAGATTCTTCCTCTTCGGTTATTTCCTCTTCCTTTGCTTTCTTAGGCTTATCAACAATCTTTTTCACTTTAACGGCATTCATTCCTTTCTGTCCGCGTTCCAGTTCAAATTCAACCTTGTTGCCTTCATCAATTTCCTCTAAACAACCATTTATATGAACAAAATAACTTTCTCCGGTTCCGCTTTCTTTAATAAAACCGTATCCCTTTTCATAGTTAAAGAAATCTACTTTACCCTCACGAACAGCATCTAATACCACTTTTTCCCTTTTGGCAGCTCCAAGTTGAATATCTTCTAATTTAACTTCTTCTTTCTTTTTTGCCGGATCGGGTGGTGTATCGGTAATATTTCCAAATTCATCTACGTAGGCAAACATATCGGTATCGCCTCCGCCCTCTTCTTTGGCTGCCCTGCGGGCCTCCATTTTCTCTCTTTTCTGTTGTTGTTTTTTCTGACGTTTTTTTTCTCTTTCTCTTTTTTCAAATGATTGTTGTGATCTACCCATATATAAAATAATGCAATTTAGTGCACTGCAAAGATACGTTTCAATGAGGGCTTAATGTAAAATAAGAGATATTACTTCAATTTTACCTTTCTTATCCTCAACCCAAATCAGGTCTGCCATCTCATTAGCCTCAAACCATAATGTCAAACAATGTTTATCAAAGTGGCTTAATTCCTTAAGCTATTCGAACTGTTCCAGCTTTTCAAGAACCACAAGATGCGACAAGAGTATATCTTTTCTGCCTTCAATAAACCTTTGGTCCCCAATGGTTCTTTCCAAAACATTTTCATTTAATTGTCGCAGAATTGCAGCCTTACCAATATTTTGAGTTTCCTGCGTCATATTTCCTCTAATTAGTAATTCACCAAACATTGCGGCTATTATCACATAATCAAAGGAGTTTTTTGTTATTACTCCATCTATAAATCCGGTAATTTTTTCAGGATCAGTTATTTCCAAATAATCTAGTTTCATATCCCAACCCACCGCTCTCATATTTAAAAATTCTTCAACCGTTCCTTTTGGATTTTCTTCTAACCAGGATTTTAGCAAATACACAGTGTCAAAACCCTCATTACTACCAAATGGCGCAAATTCATCCACAGTATCCCAGTAAAAATCATCTAGCAACAATTCCAATGCCAACGGATGTGCACTTTTTTTACTAATCACCCAACTTTCTTCAGGTTGTTGTAATTCCTGGCCATCACTAGCCAAAATCATAGAAACCGGAAATATCTCAATGGGTGCTAAATAATCATAAGATGGTTTTATATCAAGAGTGGCGATTTGATTGGAGCAAGCATCAGCTAATTCACCCAAATTTAAAGCAGAAAGAAAGCTGGCGTTCACTCTATTGCTTCTTGCTATTGGAATTGTTTCTATTTCTATAAACTGTGGTAACATTAATTCCAAGTGAACTTTATCAATTGATACAATTGAAAATCCTACAGTATAAAGTTCCGGATCCTTTTGAAAGGTGCCATCAAATACAGCTTCCATATTACCACCTGTTGCAATCTTTCGGCCCAATAAGCCGGCGTTTAAAAATTTAGCAGAACTGGGTAGGCTCTCAAACACTTTTCCAGCAATACAGAACGAATAGCTTGTTCCTTCAACATTAGAATCAATACCATACAAAAGCAATCCAAAGTATTTGGAGTCAATTAACGATTTAAAAACTAAGCAATCGCCTATTTGTGGTAAGTCAGTTATTGAAGAGTACACTTTAGGTTTCGAACAACCAAAAATAAAGAAAATTGTTAATACTAATAATAATCTTGGCACCCTGCTACTCCGGCTTCATACTGGCCGCAAGGTATTCCCGGTTTAAACGGGCAATATTCTCAAGAGATATCTCCTTTGGACATTGAACCTCGCATTCACCGGTATTAGAACAGTTTCCAAAACCCTCTTTATCCATTTGCTCTACCATTTTCCTTACCCGTCGTTCACGTTCGGGTTGACCTTGCGGCAGTAAGGCAAATTGCGAAACCTTAGCAGATGTAAACAACATGGCCGAGCCGTTAGGACAGGTAGCTACGCAAGCTCCACAACCAATACAGGCTGCAGCATCAAACGACTTATCGGCATCGTCCTTAGGAATGGGAATGGCGTTAGCATCAATGGTGTTTCCCGATGTATTTACCGAAACAAATCCGCCCTGAGCCATAATTCTGTCAAATGCCGACCGGTCAACAATAAGATCTTTAATTACAGGAAAAGCCCGAGCTCTGAATGGTTCTATGTAAATGGTATCGCCATTTTTAAAGCGTCGCATGTGTAGTTGACAAGTGGTTACACCTCTATCGGGGCCGTGCGGTTCTCCATTAATATATAACGAACACATTCCGCAAATACCTTCGCGGCAATCGTGGTCAAAAGCCACAGGTTCTTCCCTATTTGCTACCAACTCTTCATTCAGTTGGTCCAGCATCTCTAAAAAAGAGCTATTCGGACTTACATCCTTTATTTGGTATGTTTCAAGCTTACCCTTAACATTTGTATTGGCCTGCCGCCATATTTTCAAAGTAAGATTCATGTTATTGTGCGAAGATGCCATAATACCTATTTGTAACTTCTTGTTTTAACTTCAATATTTTCAAACTCGAGGTTTTCTTTGTGATGCACCGATTCCTTAATGTTCGGTCCTTTATACTCCCAGGCAGAAACAAAGGTGTAGTTTTCATCGTCGCGCTTTGCCTCACCTTCTTCCGTGGCATATTCGGTTCTGTAATGTCCGCCGCAAGACTCATTGCGGTTGAGTGCGTCCATGGCCATAAGCTGTCCCAGCTCCATAAAGTCTGCTACTCTGCCGGCTTTCTCTAATTCGGGGTTCATGCCGTCATCACTTCCGGGCACAAACACATCGTTCCAAAAAGCTTCTCTCAGTTCAGCTATTTCATCTATTGCTTCTTTCAAATGTGTTGCATTTCTGGCCATACCCACCTTATTCCACATTATGTGTCCCAACTTTTTATGGAAAGTGTCAACCGATGTGTTTCCTCCATTGCTCAACAACTTATTTAGCCGTTCTTTAACCATGTCTTCGGCGTGTTCAAACTGAGCTGAGTCAGTAGCGATGGGGCCGGTTCTAATATCATCAGCCAGGTAGTTGGCAATAGTATAAGGCAGCACAAAGTAACCATCGGCAAGGCCTTGCATTAATGCCGATGCTCCCAGCCGGTTAGCACCGTGGTCGGAGAAGTTAGCCTCTCCAATTACAAAACATCCCGGAATAGTTGACATTAAATTATAATCAACCCAAACTCCCCCCATAGTGTAATGCACAGCCGGGTATATTTTCATAGGTGTTTTATACGGATCGTCGGCCGTTATCTGCTCATACATTTGGAAGAGGTTGCCATACTTTTCTTCAACCCACTTTTCCCCTAACTCCCTGACTTTTTCCTTACTTGGATTTGAAATACCAAGTTCAAAGGCTGCTTCCTTTCCTTTTTTCTGAATTTCGGTTGCGAAATCAAGGAATACACCTTCCTTGGTTTCGTTGTTCTCAATTCCGAAGCCTTCATCACAGCGTTCCTTGGCAGCTCTACTAGCTACATCGCGTGGCACCAAATTTCCAAATGCAGGATACCTTCTTTCCAAATAGTAATCACGATCTTCCTCCGCTATTTCTACGGGTTTTTTAGTTCCATTTCTAATAGCTTCTGCATCTTCCTTTTTCTTAGGCACCCAAATTCTTCCTGAGTTACGCAAGGACTCCGACATGAGCGTAAGCTTACTCTGGGATGTTCCATGCACCGGAATACAAGTTGGATGGATCTGTACGAAACTAGGATTAGCAAAATATGCACCTCGTTTGTGAATTTTCCATGAAGCCGTCACATTGCTGCCCATAGCATTGGTTGACAGGAAATAAACATTTCCGTAACCACCCGATGCAATAACCACTGCATGAGCCGAATGACGCTCAATTTCGCCGGTAACCAAATTTCGGGCAATGATGCCGCGGGCTTTACCGTCAACCACTACAATATCAAGCATTTCGTGGCGGTTGTACATTTTTATTCTACCCAAGCCAATCTGCCGGCTCATAGCTGAATAGCAGCCCAGCAATAACTGCTGACCTGTTTGTCCGCGTGCATAAAATGTGCGTTTAACCTGTACTCCGCCAAAAGAACGGTTATCTAACAAACCACCGTAGTCACGTGCAAAAGGCACACCTTGTGCTACGCATTGGTCTATAATATTGGCCGAAACCTCGGCAAGCCGATATACATTGGCTTCGCGTGAGCGATAATCGCCGCCCTTTACGGTGTCGTAAAATAGCCTATAGATAGAATCGTTATCGCCCTGGTAGTTTTTTGCCGCATTAATACCACCTTGTGCTGCAATGGAGTGGGCACGGCGCGGTGAATCCTGATAACAAAAAGCTTTAACATTGTAACCTTGCTCAGCGAGAGTAGCTGCGGCCGAACCACCTGCTAAACCTGTACCTACAACTATTACATCAATCCTGTCGCGGTTGTTGGGAGCTACTAATTTAATACTGGCCTTATGGTTGCTCCATTTGTCTTTAATAGGACCTTCGGGAATATGAGCATTTGGTAAACTCATGCTGAATAGTGTTTGAAATGGTGAAATAATGCAATAAAAATGAAGCCCAAAGGAATAATAATGGCGTATAGTTTGCCGATTTTTTTAATGAGCGGTGTGTATTTGTTATGGTTGAACCCAACCGATTGAAAGGCCGACTGAAAACCGTGAAGCAGGTGCAAAGCCAAAAAGATAAATGCCAATACATACGCTCCCACTCTTACGGGGCTTTCAAACTTGTGTATTAACTCACCAAAATAACGGTTGGGGTCTTCGGGAGCGAACTCAACGTATTTATGGTTCATCTCCGGAATCCAAAAATCGATGAAGTGCAATACAATGAAGGCTAAAATGACCAACCCGCTCCAAATCATATTACGCGACATCCAAGAGGAACTTGCACCGCTGTTTTTGGCGTATTTCACATCGCGTGTTTGGCGGTTTTTTATTTCCAATACAAAACCCATAATAAAATGGAAAAGCACACCGAGTACTAGAATGGGCTGCATTAAAAATTGAACGATGGGGTTAGTACCCATAAAATGCGAATATTCATTAAAGGCATTTTTATTGATAACGCTAACAAAGTTTATGGATAAATGCAGTATTAAAAAAAAGATTAAAAAAAGTGCCGAAAGAGCCATGGCATATTTTCGGCCAATTGACGAACGAAAGAAATTTGTTTTAGCCATTGAGCATATTATACTTGGCGAAAATAATACAGGATGGTGAGAAAATAGAGTTACGAGCATACTGCTATATAGCTTAGAATGAATCTAAATATTTTGGGATTAGCCGTGTACCGATAGCATGCATAGTGGTGTGGAACTTTATTACCTGCACCGCTAATCTACAAAGCCTCTGATACCATTTCTACTTAAAGGATTCACTTTAAAAATTGTTTTTTTTGCCTATACATCTTCATAAAATTTAGCAATAGCTATGGCTATTCCGAAATTTTCTTCATCGTCTAGCCAAAAAACTCCGGCTTTTTATTCAGGAATCTTTCAAGTAGAACTGGTATAAGAGATAAAATTCGTGGTAAAAAAATATTGTGCTTAGGTTGTTGCCTTCAAACATGGCGGAGATAACTCCGCCTACGGGTCACGGGCGTTTTTTTGGTCGGCTGAATAAATTTCAAAGGGTAATTGTAAACGGTAGCGCCAATTAACCGGATTGGTGCAGATTACATTCCTGAAAGAATAGCAGATCTATAACACGTTCACTAACTCCCGCAACCTTTGCTTCAATTCTTCCAGCTTCTCCTTATCCAAAATTCCTTCTTCCGTTGAAAAATTATCATGGAAACCAGGCAGCGAAAATGTTCCGGTGACCATGCTGGCACCGTTAAAGGGAAACCGATTTTTAGCTGCTTCAATAACGAACTGCGCTCCGCGTGCACCGGGTGAAGTACCCATCACCAAAACCGGTTTATTATTCCAAACTCCGCCTTCCATGCGGCTGGCCCAGTCGAACAAGTTTTTAAATGCGGCGGTATAAGAGCCGTTGTGTTCGGCACAGGAAATAATAAAGCCGTCATATTGCTCCAGTTTATGCTTAAATGAGCTGGCATTGTCGGGGAAACCATTCTTAGCTTCTTCATCAACGCTGAACATTTTGCAGGGGTAATATGTGGTTAATTGTATGGTTTCAACTTCAGCACCTTCAACCAAAGTAGCAGCGAATTCCGCCAATTGCTGGTTTATAGATGTGGAGCTGGTTGATGCACCAAAGGCGAGAATTTTTTTCTTGAGTTTGGCCATAGCAGAAATTTCAATTTTTACGGGGTTAATGCAGTATAAAGAAACAGATTTTTGTTCGAAATGAGTTGGACACCGGGAGACAAGATCCTCAACTTCAACTTCAATCAAAATGAAAATAGAAGAATAGTACAGAATAATGAGATATGAGTAGTAAATTCCGTTTACGGAATTGTTTGTGTTATTCGTAATAAATTGTCTATCAATGCTTTAATGAATGTTTTAACCACGAATTTGCTAATTATACCTGTATTTCTTAGAAACAATTATAAGCTAATAGTACCAATTTGGTTTCGCTCCGCGAAACTAATCATCAGCTCTGGAAGTAAAATTCGTGCATTCGTGGTTATCCCGATGCTTCTGGATTGATTGTTAGAACTATAGCGAATAGGCTTCACCATTATTCACGTTATTCACTCTTCACTATCTATGGTACAGAGTATTGAGATTTGAGTAGTAAGACTCTAAGTGCCAATAACTCCCATCCTTTTTGCTAAGGTCTGTAAATAGTTAATTGCTCTCTGTCAACTTGACTCACCTTAAAATGACCAAGGGGATAGTGATCTGTATTTGTGATATTGGCAATGTTGCTTCGGGGAGTTACCGGAGTTGTACCGAATCCACCTGTCGGCTGAATGTTTGATAGAAGTATGGTGTAGTAATCATAACTTTCTTTTGGAATGGAAGACTGATGAACTTCAATTAGTTCTCCTTCTTCAAATTCAAGATCTGCTAAAAATAAAGGATAGTCTAACAGTAAGTTACCATCTAAAAAATCATCATCTTCAATTTGGAAAAATACGGTTGTATCCGGTGCATTTGGGAAATACGCCTCCCACATATAATGGTTTCCCGGGCCAACAGGGTCGGTAAATTGTATATTCAGCCGAATTTTTTCTTCGTCTTCAAAACCAATGGAGGACAGTGTGTTAAACAATCTTTCAATCTCGGGCACTGCTGTTAAGGTCTCTCTCGCTTCATAGGTGTGGCCATTGTACTCAATGCGCAACGTGTAGGTTCGGCCTATTTCCGGAGTAAAGCTCATGTGCTCATAAAGCCCTGGTTCGGTGTTGCTATTTTGATAATTAAACGTGTTGCCCAGGTCATCTGTCACTGTAACCACTGCTCCGGTAGCCGGTGGTTTGTTCTCTTGGTAAAATGCTGTGCTTCGCTCAAGTTTTACAAACTGGTAGTTAGATGGTTCTCCCTTGAAAAGATTAATTCGAGCGTCTATAACCAAACGTTCGGGGCCGGTTTCAAGGCCGGGTTCTACGATCTTTTGACAGCCCGGTAAGCAAACCATAACAATAACTATTAAACCAATATGTTTATGCCATTTCATATCTAAAACTTGAAATTATAGGAAATACCCGGTACTATTCCAAAGATAGTGAGCTGATTAGCTACGGTTGATTTCTCGTCTTCATCATAGGCAAAATAAACAGAAGATGCATTTTGCCTGTTATATACATTGTATAATGAGAATATCCATTCGCCTTTTACTTTCCTATCTCTGTTTTTTGGACCAAGCGTAGCCGAAAGGTCAATGCGGTGATAATCCGGAAGCCGGTCGTTATTGCGGTTCTCATACAGGGGAAATACCAGGTTGTTGTAGGTGTAACTCCCAACAGGGAACGTAACAGGTCGGCCTGTTTGATAGATCAAATTGCTGCCAAATGCCCAGCGGTCGTTTAGCTTGTAAAATCCGGTTATTGAAAGATCGTGTGGTCTGTCGTAGTTGGCGGGATACCATTTTCCGTTATTGATACCGGGGTCATTTGTCGTAATACCCGGAGTAAATTTCTCAGTCTTGCTATAGGTATAAGACAACCATCCGGTTAATTTACCTGTATTTTTTTTGCCATACAACTCCAGGCCATACGCCCGCCCCCGGCCATTTAGCAGCACCGTTTCTAACTTGTTGTTGGCTATCAGTTCAGCCCCATCTACATAGTCCAGTAGATCGTTCATTGAGCGATAATAAATCTCGGCAGAGAGTTCATAAGCATTTACATTAAAGTTCCTGAACAGGCCAAGGGCAAATTGATGTGCTTTTTGGGGTTTGATGAACGGACCACTGGGAGCCCAAATATCTATTGGAGTTGGGGAGTTTGTGTTTGTAATAAGATGGATGTACTGTTTAGTACGGTTATAACTAGCCTTAATGGAAGTGAGATCAGATAGCAGATAATTCAAAGAAATGCGCGGTTCAATTCCATGAAAAGCATGAATGGACTCCTTTCCGAACTGCTGTACTCCGGTTATCATACCCTCTTCATACCTGTTTAAAACAGGATTATAAACAATGGGCATATCATTGGCATAGTTGGTAATATCCTGCTCACCCCGACGGTCAAAGTAAGTGAACCGGGCACCATAATTCATGGTTAGTCTGTCGTTTAACCTTTGCTCATTGCCAATATAAATACTTGCCTCCAGGGCATTTTTTTGATCTAACTGTTCTTCGTTAATGGCACTGGCCGGAGAGGTTGGAGTGATCTTGCCGGGATTAAAATCGTAGCGTTTGGCTTCTGCCCCAAAATACAAGCTGTTGTTGTTATTGAGAAAATATTGAAAATCTGATTTTATGTTCAAATTTCTGATATCTGAATTCCATTCAAACTCGATCAAATCAAAATCGAAATGATAATCATACTTGCTGAAGATCAATGATGTGTTGGAGAAGAGCCTGTCGTTAAAAAGGTAGTTCCAACGCAATGTTCCGGATCTGTTGCCCCATTTATTAACGAATAATTCATCGATATTGAAGCTGTCGTTGCCGAAGTAACCCGAAAGATAAAGTTTGCTTTTGTCGCTAAATGTTCTGTTGATCTTGGTATTTAGATCGTAGAAACCAAGCCTGTTGCTATTATTAGTTAGTGCCAAAAAAGCATCGGCGTAACTTCTTCTGCCTGCTAATAGAAAGCTGCTTTTTTCTTTTTCAATGGGGCCTTCTAACATCAGTCGGCTGCTGATTAGGCCAATACCGCCATTACCGGAGAACTTTTTGTTATTCCCTTCTTTTTGATGAACGTCTAACACCGAACTCAATCGTCCGCCAAACTTTGATGGGATGCCCCCTTTATACAATTTTACATCTTTAATGGCATCTGAATTAAAGACGGACACAAAGCCGAATAAGTGATCGCTGTTATAAATAGTGGCTTCATCAAAGAGAATGAGATTTTGGTCTGCAGCACCTCCACGCACGTTAAAGCCGCTGGCACCTTCACCGGCATTGGTTACTCCCGGAAGGAGCTGAAGAGTTTTTAAGATATCTACTTCGCCCAGGGCAACCGGCACTTGTCTAATGGTTGACATGTCTAATTTTTGGGTGGAAATCTCCGTGCTTTCAATGTTTTCAAAGGCATCGGATTCTACAACAATCTCTTCAATGTTACTTCCTTCGATAGACATTTCTATATCTAATCTTTGATTTGCCGAAATAGAAATATCGGTTTGATGGTTGTTGTAGCCAATGTAAGAAACGCGCAATCTGTAATCGCCTTGCGCAAGTTGCATGGCGTAAAAGCCATATTCGTTGGTTACTGCTACTGTTTGTTGTTCGCCTTGTGTAGCAAGTACGATAGCACCAATAAGAGTTTCGCCGCTTTCGGCATCCTGAACCACTCCGTTGAGTGTGAAATCCTGTGCCTGCACATGATAGACGAAGAACAGGCAAATGAATGATAATAAGTGTTTTGTCATATAAAGGAATTCCCGAATTGAGAAACGAAACGGCAAGATACCATCAACTTTTCATTTCTGATTAATGTAGATCAAGTTCTCCCTTGCCTTCTTCAATATGGCCAAGGATATATGATCTACAGTTCATTTGATTTAAAGTGAAAAGGACTTCCTGCGATTGATCTTCGGGAACAATTATAATAAATCCAATACCCATATTAAAAGTACCCCACATTTCTTTTTCTGGTACGCCCAATTCCATTAGGTGATTGAAAATGGGTAGGATTTGGATCTTGTCTTTTTCAATTACGGCCTTAACATTATTGTTAAGTGCACGGGGTACATTTTCTATCAGTCCGCCGCCGGTGATGTGTGCCAACCCATGGATGTCAAATTTTTCCATAATGTTCAGAACGGGCTTAACGTAAATTCTTGTGGGCTCAAGTAAGGTTTCAAACATGGGCTTTCCCATAAAATCTTCCTGATAGTTGGTGATCAATTTACGAACCAGTGAAAAGCCGTTGCTGTGTACGCCGGAAGAAGCCAGTCCGATTATGGCGTCTCCCGATTGCACTTCTGTGCCGTCAATTACTTGGCTGCGCTCAACGGCTCCTACCGTAAAGCCGGCAATGTCGTAATCGCCTTCCTGGTAAAAACCGGGCATTTCGGCGGTTTCTCCGCCTATGAGTGCTGCGCCTGACTGTTTGCAACCTTCAGCAATTCCGCCAACTATTTCGGCGGCTACTTCGGCTTCCAATTTGCCACAGGCCAGGTAATCGAGGAAGAAGAGGGGTTGCGCGCCGTGGCATAGCACATCGTTTACACACATGGCTACGCAGTCAATTCCAACGGTATTATACTTGCCCACATCAAAGGCTACTTTTAGTTTGGTACCAACACCATCGGTACCGCTAACTAATACCGGATTTTTATAGTCTTTAAGGGCATAAAACGCCCCGAAACTTCCCAGACCGTGCAATACATTTTCGTTGTGGGTGGCTGCAACTTTTTGCTTCATCAATTCTACTGCCCGGTAGCCTTCTTCTTTGTCAACTCCTGAGGATGCGTAGGTTGCTTTTGGTTCTTCGACTCTTAAATCAGATAATTGTCTTCGAGCATCAACAAACCTCTTTATTAATATCCTATTAGCTTCAGTTTGATATAATATCAAGCCGGGTGTAACAGGCATTTTTCGAATATCTTTTTGATTTCCAAATTGCGGATAGCTTAGAGGAGATTTTCTTGCAATTTGGATTTTAGTTTCAGCCAGAGCTAAACGTTTGTAGGTAGTCAGTAAACCAAAATTATCTACTAAATACTCAGTAATGCGCTCAAGATCAATATAAAACTGCGATGAATACTCAACTTCAAGCATCTAAACCAAACTTCCTTCTTATTTTACCAAAAACCTGATCATGAGTCAATGTGCCATGTCTCTTAATCGACTCATCTGCTTCGTCAAGCAATTTTCTGATTTCACTTATTCGAAGTCCTGTTTCAGGTTCAATAGGATCAAGGATATTAAGCAGTTCACTGCCGATTTCGGCAATGCGCTCATCACTGGCTTGGTCAATGTGATCCTTTATTACTTCCTTTAAATCTGCCGAACTCATACCATAAAATTACAAAATCAAACCAAGCGGCAACTTGCAGCATGTTCTATTTCCTCCGGTGATTTTACCGGGTATTTACCGTTTAAGCAACCAAAGCAGAAATCTCGGTCTATTAATGCCTTTTTTAGATTTGGCAAGCTTAGATAATCGAGGGAGTCTGCACCAATGTACTCACGTATCTCTTCTATGCTCATGTTGTTGGCTATCAGTTCGTCTTTGTTTGGTGTGTCAATGCCAAGAAAACAAGGCCATTTTACCGGCGGTGATGCTACTCTAAAGTGAACTTCGGTGGCTCCGGCTTCCCGAATGATCTTTACAAGGCGACGACTCGTAGTACCTCGCACAATACTGTCGTCAATAACCACAACGCGCTTATTCTCTAATATGGGCTTAAGCGGATTGAGCTTAACCGCTACACTTTGTTCGCGCAGTTCCTGTGAAGGTTTTATGAATGTACGACCAATGTACTTGTTCTTAATCAAGCCCATGCCGTATGGTATTCCGCTTTTTTCACTATAGCCAATGGCAGCGGGTGTTCCACTGTCAGGCACGCTTATTACCACATCAGCTTCTGTTGGATTTTGACTATAGAGTAGCCGGCCGCTTTTATGTCGCACACGATATACATCTACACCATCAATAGATGAATCGGGGCGGGCGAAGTATATAAATTCAAATGAACAAGGCAATTTTTTGGTTTCATTGCTGTATTTAAAGCTCTCGAATCCATTCTGATCTATGACTACCATTTCACCGGCGTTAATATCTCTAATATACTCTGCACCAACTGCATCCAAACCGCACGTTTCCGAACTCAAAACATATTTATCATCTTCTGTTTTTCCGATACAGAGCGGACGAATACCTTTTGGGTCTCTTATACCGTACATTTTGCTTCCATTCATTAATACAAATGCAAACCCACCTTCTATTTGGGTTAATGCATCATACAATGCATCCTGAAAATTGCGTGCATCGCTTCTGTTAATGAGATGTAGGAGTATTTCCGAATCGATGTTGGTTTGGAAGATGGAACCCAGGTCATTGAGCTTGGCTTTTAACAGTTTTCCATTGCTTAAGTTGCCGTTGTGTGCAAGCGCAATTTGCCCGAACTTGGATATAATTTCCAGTGGTTGTGCATTTACCAATGTAGATGCTCCAAAGGTGGAATATCGCACATGACCAATGGCCGATTTACCAAGTATGGTAACTTGTTGTACCTCATCAAAGGCCTGGCTTACACGGCCCATTCCTTTTTTGGTAATGATCTCGCCATCGGGGCGGGTAATACAAATACCTGCGCTTTCCTGACCCCGGTGTTGCAGGGCGTACAAACCATAATAGACAAAGGCAAATATTTGCGTTGGCTCCGGGCTCCATATACCAAAAACACCGCAGTCGTGTGACTGCTTGTCATACTTCGTATTTTGTATATTGTAATTCGATGTCTGCATTATTTCTTAAATAGAGATTGCTGAAGTCTTCTGTTCTTCTTCTGAATGTGATCAATTCGATCGGCAATTAGGCCATAGTCTTCATCTTTAAGGAAATTCAACCTATTGGCAAGAATTAATTGGGTGTCTATTTCATTTGCAGATCTGGATGAATACTCTAAAAACCGGCTGAATTGAGCGTTAGTATTTCGTCCCGTCCCTTCCACTATGTTAGATGGAACGGAAGTGGCAGATCCTCGGATTTCTTTATAATTATGCATTTCCCTTCTTTTTCGAAATACTAAATACGAGTTACGAAATACTAAATACGAATACCAGTTACGAAATACGCCTCAATATCTCCATATAAGCTTCTTCAACACTACCAAGGTCACGTCTAAACCTGTCTTTGTCCAACTTCTTACCTGTTTCTTTATCCCAAAGACGACATGTGTCGGGTGAAATTTCATCTGCCAGTAAAATGTTACCGTCCTTGTCTTTACCAAACTCAATCTTAAAATCGACAAGTGTAATGCCATGTTTGTCAAATTCAGCTTTTAACAAATCATTCACTTTTGCGGTCATAGCATACATTTCCTTCAATTCATCATAAGTAGCGGCACCAAGGGCAACGGCGTGGTCATCATTAATGAGCGGATCACCAAGGTCATCTCTCTTATAGCAAATGTCCATTATCTGGTTAGGTGGTACAGTTCCTTCTTCAATATCTAATCGCTTTGCCATAGATCCGGCAATTACGTTTCTTACTATAAATTCCAGAGGAACAATATTCACCTTGTGGCAGAGCTGAGATCGATCATCTAACTTCTCAATAAAATGATTTTTCACACCCTTTTCGGCCAGTTTCTGAAAAAGGATGGTTGTGATCTCGTTGTTCATCACCCCTTTATCCTTTATCTGGCCTTTCTTTTGCGCATTGTATGCGGTAGCATCATCTTTATAATGAATAATCACTTTTCCGGGGTCATTAGTGGCATAGATTTGCTTTGCCTTGCCCTCATACATAAACTCCTTTTTCTCTATAGTTTCGGTCATAGCTGTTGTTCTATTTGTGGTGCTAGTTTTTCTTTCATGTTTTGTCTGTATGCTGCAAGTTTCTCCTTGTATTCAGGATGCTTAAGTGCAAGAATTTGCACGGCTAGCATACCGGCATTGCGTGCATTGTTAATGCCTACTGTGGCTACGGGAATGTCTTTTGGCATTTGCACAATGCTCAACAACGAATCAAGGCCGTCAAGCGCTCCGTTAATGGGAACGCCTATTACCGGCATATTGGTTTTACTGGCTAATACTCCCGGCAAATGGGCTGCAAGGCCGGCTCCGGCAATGAGAACTTCTACTTCACCTTCTTCCCACTCCTTTAATTTGGTGGCTAACACTTCCGGTAAGCGATGTGCTGAAATAGCAAATGCCCCGTAGGGCACATCGAATTCCTCTAACAATCGAGCGGCCTTAGCCATTATCTCTTTGTCGGAAGTACTGCCAAATACAATGGCAACTTTCATTTCTTTCAGTTAAGGCACAAAGGTATTTTAATTGATTCGTTTATTAACTTATTTTCAACTGGAAATTTAATTTGTGCATTATTAATGTACTGTAAGATTAAAATTGACCGACTGCATACGCAAACGATAGATGGATATTGTAAACCTTACATTACTAATAAATGCTCTTCAGATCTGAATATCCCCGCTTACCTCACATTGTTTTTACCATTCGCCTAAGAAAACAACCCGTTTATCGAATTGGTGAATCGGTTTCAATTTTGTGAATTACCTTTGAGTCAATTCTTGGGTTACCGGAGCATTCGCTAAAAAATTTCATCCCCCTTGGAAATTATGAATGCTCTGGTTTTTTTTTCTGCAAATTTGCCCTTTGTACATAATTTCATTTACAGATAATTTTCCTTCTTCAGAGTCTTCGACTCGTGACACAGTTATTGTACAATTTGGGGTTTTAGAGAGACTGATACCATTCGTCTAAGAAAACATCCCGTTCATCGAATTGGCGAATCGGTTTCAATTCTGTGAATTACCTTTGGCCAATTCTTGGGTTACCAGAGCATTCGCTAGAAAATTTCATCCATTTTGGGGATTATGAATGCTCTGGTTTTTTTTCTGCAAATTTGCCCTTTATACATAATTTCATTTACAGATAATTTTCCTTCTTCAGAGACTTCGACTCGTGACACAGTTATTGTACAATTTGGGGTTTTAGAGAGACTGATACCATTCGTCTAAGAAAACAACCCGTTTATCGAATTGGTGAATCGGTTTCAATTTTGTGAATTACCTTTGAGCCAATTCTTGGGTTACCAGAGTATTCAATAAATAAGTTTCATCCCCCTTTTGGAATTATGAATGCTCTGGTTTTTTTGGGCTGCAAATTTGCCCTTTGTACCCACTTTCATTTACAGATAATTTAATTGGCTTAACACTTTACGTCTGTTTGACCGGCTGATAGGCACTACATGAGAGCCAATTCTAATGTTATTTTCTACTATCCCATTTGCCGCTTTCATATTTACTATAAAGGAACGATGCACCCTCAAAAACTTATCCGAAGGCAGCCTGGCAATCATTTTTTTCATTGTGCCATACACAATATGGTTTGAGTTATCGGCCAGCTTAAACAACAGATAATCTCCCTTGGCTTCTATTACATATATAGAGTCAACTTCAACTTTTATAAGTCTTTTGTTAGAATTAATGTAAATGCCGGTATTGGTTCCTTCTTTTATATTTTTAATTTTATTAACAGCCTTTGTAAACCGCACCAAGGTTATAGGCTTAACCATAAAGTCATCAGCATCAAAATCAAACGCCTGCACAGCTGCAGTTGGGTCTGATGTAGTTATAATCACCTTCGGTGGATTGTTTAGTGTACTTAACAGCTCAAATCCTGTAAGGCCGGGCATGTGTATGTCTAAGAAAATCAGGTCAACATCGGTATTGCTCTCCAAATATTTTATTGCTTTTATCGGCGATTGGAATGTGGCCTTTACCTGTAAATTAATCTTTTGGCATAATGCCTCTAAAATTTTACCATAGAATAAATCATCATCAACAATTACAACCTTCATATCACACTATTAATAAATTCTATAGCCACATCTAAACCAGAAAGGAGTTGTGCGATTTTTTCCTTATTAATAGTATTTCGGTCTCGTACGTCTGTAATTATTTCTCGTGTAATGTTAAAAGTATCCTGCATAGCAAGTACCGAAAATTTACTCACAATGTTATGCACTACTGTAAGTAATGCATCTGTATCATTCTTCTCACTATGTTCTTTTATCAGTTTGCGGCTCTCTACCAAATCAGAATACATAAGTGTAATCAACTCGTTACGTAACTCATCGTTGGGCGCAATTTCGTCAAGATAATCAAGGTTAGGCTTCTCCATCATGTTTCTAAAACAGCCGATAGTTCACTTAGGTGCCAGTAGTCGCTTAGTTGCTTAATAACCTCGCAATAATCGGTGGGGAGAAAAGGTTTTACAAAATATCCGGCTGCATTTTTTTTGTACGAGTTCTTAATGTCTTGTTTATGGTTTGAGTTACTCAAAATTATTACAGGAATATGTTTTAAACGAATATCAGCCTTTATTTCTGTCAAAAATTCCTGACCGTTCATATTAGGCATGTTAAGATCAAGTAGTATAATGTGGGGCAAATTGTTCTTGGTCTCTTTGAGGTTTTTCAAGGCGGTTTTTGCATCCTGAACAGCGTGTACCTTGCCATTGTAATCGATTTGAGATAATGCCTTTTTTAATTTCAGCTGATCTAACAGATCATCTTCAACGTGCATAATGGTGAGATAAGAGGACATTTATAGTGTTTAGCATTAGACCACAAAAAACAGACCGAAATATGCTAAATGAATTAATAATAATTATCGGGTTAAATTTATTCTTACATTTTCCACCTAAAAGACACACAAAAAATATGAAAATAAAACAAACAATGTTTTTAGACGGAAGCTGGAAAGTGGTGAAAACGAAGGGTGACTTCGATGATGAATCAACCAGTTTTGTACTTGCATTTGGCAGTCCGGAATTGCTGGCAGAAAAAAAAGTTGTGGCAGATGTTATGGAAAAACACGCCAACTGCCCCGTTTTGTTTTGTTCAACCGCTGGTGAAATTATGGGAGATGAAGTTTTCGATGATACTGTATGCTTAACAGCCGTGGAATTTGAGAAAACCACCTGCAAGAAGTTTTACTGTTCTGTTGATGATTTTAAGGATAGCCGATCTGCCGGTATCAAAGTTTATTCACAGCTTAATGCACCCGACCTTAAATTAATTTTGGTTTTAACGGATGGAACAATGATAAATGGTGGCGAATTTGTGGAAGGCCTTAATACCAATAATATGGCAAAAATTCCAATTACCGGAGGACTTGCGGCTGATGACAAAAAATTTGAAACAGCCTGGGTTGGACTTAACGAAGCCCCCTCGCCCGGTAAAATTATTGCGCTGGGGTTTTATGGAGATGCAATCTCTGTTGGACACGGATCATTCGGTGGGTGGGATGAATTTGGCCCGCAAAGAACGGTCACAAAAGCGGAAAACAATATTCTCTATGAAATTGATGGTAAGAAGGCCTTCGAACTTTACAAGACATATTTGGGAGAGTATTCAGATCATTTGCCCGGTTCGGGCTTGTTATTTCCGCTTTCCATTACACCGCCTAACGGAGAACGAAGTGTAGTAAGAACCATGCTTGGTTTTAACGAAGATGACCAAAGTCTGACGTTGGCCGGGAATGTATTGGAAGGTTCTAAACTGCGATTAATGAAAGCGAATTTTGACCAGTTAATAGACGGTTCGGCAGTAGCAGCCAAACAAAGTGTAAGCAACGCCGGAGAAACACCTTACGAACTAGCTTTGCTCATTAGCTGTGCCGGAAGAAAACTGCTATTACGTGAATGGGTGCAGGACGAAGTGATTGAAGCAGCTGCAACACTGGGTGAAATGCACATTGCCGGTTTTTATTCGTATAGTGAGATAGCTCCGTTCGAATTTAGATCGGAATGCGCTTTACACAATCAAACCATGACCATAACCACTATTGGCGAAAAAATATAACACCATAGATGGATATTGATAGGCTACTTAAAAGGCAAGTGGGTAAGTACCTGCGGGATGATTTGATAGAAACTCCGGAAATTGAAGCATTTCTAAAGAAAGTAAGATCTTCTTACTGGACATTATATCAGGATAAACTTTTAAGTGATCATGCCTTTAACGTAGTAGAGAAAGAGTATTTAGCCGTAATTAAAGAACAACAACAACAGAATGATCTAATGCGAGAAAGTGTGCAAAAGATCATTGATGTAGCCAGTAAATTGCGTGGAGGCGAGTTTGAACAATCGGAAGAACCTGATTTAACTGCTGTAATTGAATATTTAGAGGAGCAGACGGAGAAAACTAAACAACTTGAGGCGGACATACTTAAAGCCAGGGATGATGCACGACAGGCATCAAGAGCCAAGTCGGACTTTCTATCGGTGATGAGCCACGAAATTCGCACACCGCTGAATGTTATAAACGGTATATCTCATATTTTAATGGATGACGAGCATTTGCCTCACCAGACCGAATCAATAACTATGCTGTCAACGGCCGCTACTAATTTGAGAGGCCTTATCGATGATGTACTTGACTTCAACAAAATTGAAGAGGGTAAGGTTATTCTTACTAGTGAACCATTCAACATTCGACATTTCCTTAATGATGTAAAAGGTACGGCTAAGTACTTTGCGCTTGAGAAGGGCAATTCGGTTAAACTTTTGGTTGATGAGGAAATTCCTGAAAATGTAATGGGAGACCGTAACAGGCTTGGTCAGGTTTTGAATAACCTGGTGTCAAATGCTGTAAAGTTTACCGATAAAGGCTTAATAAGAATAGAGGCGGAATTAGATTCACTCAAATCGGATAACTGCACTATTTCGTTCACGGTAAGCGATACCGGAATTGGTATTGATAAAGATAAACAGGAAGACATTTTTGAACGATTTGTTCAGATAGATGCAGGTAGAAACCGGATTAGCAGCGGTTCGGGATTAGGTTTAACTATTACCAAAAGGCTACTGGAACTAATGGGAAGTGAAATTACGCTGAAAAGCGAAAAAGGTAAGGGAACCACATTTAGTTTTCCGGTAACTTTTAAAAGAGCTGAAGAATCGGAAGAGCAAAGAGGGCAGGTAACTGAAAGGAATTCGCTAAAAGGCGTGCAAGTTCTTTTGGTGGAGGATGTTGAATTCAACATAATTGTGGCCAAAACCCTGCTGGAGAAAAAGGATGCAATTGTTACCATTGCCAGAAATGGTGTAGAGGCAATAGAGTTGTGTAAATCCAACGATTTTGATGTAATACTTATGGACTTGAGAATGCCCCTCATGGATGGTTATGAAGCCACAGAACGAATTAGGGAGATAAACAAAACTGTGCCTATTTTGGCACTTACCGCGTCTGTTTCATCTCAAGTACAGAAAAAAGTTACGAACCTGATGACCGGCTTTATTGGTAAACCCTTTCAACCGGAAGAGTTATATGCTCAAATTATCAAATACTTGCCAGGTTCGCGGCTTTAACAAATTGTGGTAGAATAATAAGCTAATAATCCGGGTTGCTATGTTCAAATGCAAGTTCTTACCATTTCTACTTTAAAGATTCGCTTTAAAAATTTCCGCAATTTCTTGCATTCCGGTAATTCAATAGAATTCGTCAAACGCATACTGACGTTTGCTGGTGCTTAGCCCTTTTGAGACAACTTCTGCACATATTAAGGCCAGAACGCATGGGTTTTGTGGCGTTACTTCCGAAAGTTCTACTTCAATCATAGATTCGGCTACAATTGGAAAGGGCGCGCCATGTGTGGCGCGCCCTGGGTTAGTCAAATTTACACACGTGTTACACCAGCGGGGCCGTTGCCGGCGACTTGGTGATCTTAAAGAACTGATCGCATATAATCTCGGTTACGTATCGTTTAACTCCGTTTTTATCTTCATAGTTACGGTTGCTGAGTTTTCCCTGTATCAACACTTCATTTCCTTTTTCAAGGAGTTGGTCTAAAAGCTCGGCGGTTTTTCCCCAGGCTATTACATTATGCCATTCGGTGCGTTCCTGGCGTTCGCCGTTTGCATCTTTATAAAATTCGTTTGTTGCGATTGAAAAACTTGCTTTTCGATTTCCGCTGTCGAACGTAATTGTTTCTACATCTTGTCCGAGACGTCCGATCAATTGTACCTGGTTTCTTACATTTTTCATTTTAATGGATTTAACTTGTAAATAAAGATCATGTTTTTATGCATGATGCCAACGATTTTTTCATTGACGGTGTAAAGTTGGGGTAAGAAACAAGCGTTATTCGCATAATAAACGTTTACTTTCGTTTGTATATGTTGATAAACGTTTATAAATGGATATATAAATGAAAACAAAGACAGTATAAAGTAGATAAAACATTTAATTAAAAAACTAAATTTATGGATATGCCGGGTTTAATGGTATATTAGTGGTGTATCAATTCCGTTCTAAATATTTGAAGCTAAAGTGCTAAGCCATACGTTATCAGTTATTTAGGATCTCAGAAAAGCACTTTTTCAATTTGAACCCTCTGATCGGCTATTTACTGTCCTAAATGAAATACATCTCCCGAAACAGTCCTATATTCGATGTTTAGGGCTATATAATTGATAATCCACCCTAATTATTCACGAAAAAATGCCGTAGTGTTGGCCTAAACAATTGTCAAAAAAAGTATTTAGGCCACTATTGACATTTTATCAATCCCGTCCTAAATAAAAAGATGGAGATTAAGTTTTCTCGAATAATTTCGAGTTGATTTTAAACAAAACCTCCATGTCAAATTTCACATTATTTTCTCAGATTATATCACTAATAGATCGAGTAAATTTCAAAAAAATAGTTGTTAAAAAAGAAACTGACAAGCATAACAAAGGATTTGATAGCTGGACACACCTGGTTTCTATGCTGTTTTGCCATTTTGCCCACAGTTTATCTGTTCGGGATATTTCTAACGGTTTGCGTTCAGCCACGGGCAACTTAAATCATTTGGGCATACAACGGGCACCAAGCAAATCTTCTATCAGCTATCAAAATAAAACAGAGATTACACCTTGTTTAAAGATTTTTATTTTCTCTTACTTCAACAATTAGGACAGCAGATTAAGGGCAAACGGATAAACCTACGCATAAAAGTGCCTGTTTATTTGTTGGATTCAACCATAGTTAGCTTGTGCTTATCCTTGTTTGACTGGGCAAAATTCAGAACCACCAAAGGGGCCATTAAGCTACACACATTGCTCGATTACGACAGTAAACTACCGGTTTATGTAAACATTACCGATGGCAAAGTGGGTGATAATAAAGGGGCAAAAAGTATTCCCTTGCAAGCCGGATCAGTAATTGTAGCCGATAGGTATTACAATGACTTCCCTATGCTCAAGGTTTGGGACAGCAGAGATGTTTATTTCGTTATTAGACATAAAGGCAATCTTCGATATCGGCAAGTAAAAGAACGGGAACTGCCTCAAAAGCACGCTCAACACATACTTATAGACCAGGAGATTGAACTACTTCATGCACAGTCAAAAGAAAAGTATCCTGAAAAACTTCGCAGAGTAGCGGTGAGGGACGAAAAAAATGAGCAAGTAATAGAACTGATTACCAATAATTTCAAGTGGGCAGCTCAAACTATAGGGCAGTTGTATAAGCAGCGATGGCAGATTGAGATATTCTTCAGAGACATCAAGCAATTAACGCACATTAAAACCTTTATCGGTACAAGTGAAAATGCGGTAATGATTCAAATATGGACGGCTCTGACAACCATATTATTGCTCAAATACTTAAAAATTCAAGTGGAATTTGTCCGATCTAATAGCTTTTATCAGGCTCAACTGCTTTGTGAAAATTGATCTACTACAATGGCTAAACAATCCATTTCAAAAGCCCGAAAAACCGCCACCAAAATCACTTCAGGGGGTTCTAAATTTTAAATAACGAAATCTAAGCCTGTTTATAAGGGTTGTGGAACCTATTTTTTAAGATTGAAAATTATTTAGGACAGGAATGAAATCACATCATTACTTGTGAAGGTAAAGCCGTTGTCTATGGTTGTGTTACCTGCTTGCAACTTCCATGTGCCTTGAATCCAATCAGGTGGAGTAATTGCTTGTGGGTTTACTTCATCATCAGATGAGCAGGAAAATAACACCACAAATAATAGGAAAAATAGTTTTTTCATTTGGTCATTTTGAAGATTTAAAAAGTGCAGAGTATTCACTCATTGACTTCAGGCTGACCAAAGCCTATCACAATAAGAGTTTCAACCCTGCACAGGTTGTTGCTCTCTACTGTGATTCTTTAATTGGTCATTTAGAAGTCAAACAGAGCCAATTCTGCTTTTGCCCTTCTTTTAACAATAGAATGGAACTACTGCTTTTGATAGCAGCCTATGTTTTCACGTCAAATGGTTATCATAGGTGTAGTTCCTATTCTATTGCAAACTGTTTAACGTTAGACAGAATTATACCCACAACCCATAATCAATTAAAGTTTAGTTTATGATGTGGGTGTAGCTCCACTCTAATGTTAAAAGGTAACTTCCCTGCAAGGAATCTTATCTTTTTGTTAGATATAACACTACGTCAAAGAACTTTAGTGAAGAAGAATAAATTTTCTTCTATCACAAATTTAATTTTTTGTATAAACTCCTATATAATTACCTAAATCGATTTTTTAACAGATCGATACATTTCTTTCCTTCGGTTTAAGCATATTTCGTTGAAAGCGAGAGAAATTCAATTAGCCAGTCGCCAATTTCATTGGTATAGTACCATTGCTCTGTTTCGCAGATATCCTGGGTAACTATACCGGCTTCAAGCGATGCCCCAACTGCCTCTCGAATTATTCGAGCTTCTTCGGTTAGATTAAACTGGTATTCCAACATCATAGCTGCAGATAATATGGCACCGAGCGGATTAGCAATATTTTTTCCTGCAGCTTGCGGGTATGAACCGTGAATCGGCTCAAAGACGGAAGTGTGTTCGCCTATACTGGCTGAGGGCATTAAGCCCATTGAGCCACTGATCACGCTGGCTTCATCGGTTAAAATATCACCAAACATATTGGAAGTAACCATTACATCAAATCCTTTTGGCCACTGTATCATACGCATGGCAGCGGCATCTACAAAGAGATACTCGACTTCAATCTCTTGATTTTGTGTTTCCATTTCCTGCGCTACTTTTCGCCACAGGCGCGATGATTCCAACACATTGGCTTTATCAACTACGCAGAGTTTACCACGTCGGTTTCGGGCGTATTCAAAAGCTAATTTAAGAATACGTTCTATCTCTATTCGTGTGTAGGTGCAGGTGTCCCAGGCGGTGTTACCGTCTTCGCTTTTTCCCCTTTCACCAAAGTAGATGCCACCGGTTAATTCTCTAATACACACAAAATTTGTATCCTTAATGATCTCTGACCGAAGCGGTGCTTTATTGATAAGCGCATCAAATGTTTCTACGGGTCTGACATTGGCATATAATCCCAGTTTTTTGCGCATGGTTAAAAGCCCTTGCTCGGGTCTAATTTTGGCTGAAGGGTCGTTGTCGAATCTGGGATGGCCGATAGCACCGAACAGCACCGCATCTGAATTCATGCACAATTCATGGGTTTGCTGCGGATATGGGTCTCCGGTTTGGTCTATAGCTGCTGCACCCACAGGTGCTTCGGTGAAATGTATTTTGTGGTTGCAGCGTTGTGCTGTTTTCTTCAAAACTTTAACGGCTTCGCTAATGACTTCCGGTCCAATTCCATCGCCGGGAAGCAAGGCTATATTCATTTTCATTGATGTGTGTTTTTTGATTTATTTCTGTGGAATGGTGATTTTTTCTTTTATGCCGCTCCTACCGGAGCTAAATTTGATTGTTTAATTATTCTATGAGTATTCCGCCACTCTGTGGCTTTTTATTTTCATTATTTTTTCTTGCCACTAAGGCACGAAGTCACAAAGCGTTGCCTGGATAATCTCTTTCCCACTTCGTCTTATTGTGGTAATAAATAGATATGATATTTTCTGCTATTCAAATCCTGTAAGGGCCACACATTATTTGTTATTTATGTTATCCTTTTTTCAAAAGAATCTATTTTTTCTTTCATGTTTATTAAAAATTCAATGTCATCTAGGCCGTTGAGCAGGCAGTTCTTTTTATACGCACTTATCTCAAAGGTTTCATGCTCTCCTGTACTTTCCAGCGTAATGCGTTGCTGAGGCAGATCTACGGTGAGTTGACTACCGGTATCTTCCTTTATGGTTTTGAATATTTTTTGGAGAAAAGCCGGACTTACTTCTACCGGAAGCAGGCCATTGTTTAGGGCGTTATTCCTGAAAATATCTGCGAAAAAACTGGACACGACGCAACGCAGACCGAAATCGTACAAAGCCCAGGCAGCGTGCTCTCTGCTGGAGCCACAACCAAAATTTTTACCTGCCACCAGTATTTTAGATCCGGAAAACTCCGGTTGATTCAAAACGAATTCCGTTTTTGTTTTTCCTTTGGAATCATATCGCCAATCGGCAAAAAGATTTTGCCCGAATCCCTTACGCTCTGTTGCTTTGAGAAAACGAGCGGGTATAATTTGGTCGGTGTCAATATCCTCCCGGTGTAACACATATCCGGTAGATGTGAGCGTGTGGAATTTATCGTAAGCCATGGTTTTTGTTTAAGAAATTTCTGGGGTCGGTAACTACTCCGGTAAGTGCCGATGCTGCCACCGTAAGCGGACTGGCCAGCAATGTGCGTGCACCGGGGCCCTGTCTTCCTTCAAAGTTTCTATTGGACGTGGATAAGGCATATTTACCGGCCGGAATTTTATCTTCATTCATAGCCAGACAGGCCGAGCAACCCGGTTGACGCATTCTAAATCCTGCGGCTTCCAACACATCAATTATGCCTTCTTGTTCCGCCTGCTTTCTTACCTGTGTGGAGCCGGGAACTATCCACGCGGTAACCGAATCGGCCTTTTTTCTGCCTTTTACAATTTGAGCAACCGCTCGCAGGTCCTCAATTCTTCCGTTAGTGCAACTACCGACAAATACATAATCAACCGGCTTTCCTTCAATGCTTTCGTCGCCCTGCCAACCCATGTATTTGAGCGATTTTTCAAAGGAGCCTGAATCACTGCCGTTACCATTTCCGGCGGGGATCTGCTCGCTTATTCCTATGCCCATGCCAGGATTAGTGCCGTAAGTGACCATAGGTTCAATATCTGCGGCATTGAATTGAAGTTCTTTGTCAAACTGAGCACCTTCATCGGTGATTAAGGATTTCCAATACTTTACGGCTTTCTCCCATGCTTCTCCTTTCGGAGATTCTTTTCGTCCTTTTAAGTATTCAAAAGTAGTTTCATCAGGAGCGATAAGTCCGCCACGAGCACCCATTTCAATGCTCATATTACACACCGTCATGCGGCCTTCCATACTCAAACTGCGTATGGTACTGCCGGCATATTCTACAAAATAACCGGTACCGCCACTGGCCGTTGTCCGGGAAATAATATAAAGAATAACATCTTTGGCCGTTACCCCGCTTTGCAAGGTGCCATCCACGGTAATGCGCATTTTTTTCGGTTTTACCTGCATAATGCACTGTGTGGCAAAAACCATTTCAATCTCGCTTGTGCCAATACCGAAAGCAATAGCACCAAAAGCACCGTGGGTAGAGGTATGGCTATCTCCGCAAACTATGGTTTTTCCCGGTTGGGTAATGCCCAGCTCCGGACCAATAATGTGTACAATGCCGTGATGTTCGGTTTGCAGATCGTGGAGTTGAATGCCATATTTGGCGCAATTTTCCCTAAGTTTTTCTACTTGTTTACGCGAGAGTTGTTCTTTTATGGTTTTATCCTGATCGATTGTCGGCACATTGTGATCTGGTGTGGCAATTGTTCTGCCCGGAAAAGCCACGACCAGGCCCCGCTTTTTCAGATTTAGAAAGGCTACCGGGCTGGTTACTTCGTGTATCAGGTGGCTGTCAATAAAAAGTACATCGGGGCCACCGTCAAGCCGTTTTACCACATGGCTGTCCCATATTTTATCGAAAATGGTTTTCATACGCTTTTGCCTGCGGCTTTAATTTCCGGCATTTTGTTCAGGGCATTAATGTAGGCTTCAGCAGAAGCTGCCACAATATCTGTATTGGCGGAAAATCCGTGATAGGTTTTGGTTCCGTTTTTAAGCATCATGTGTACTTTGCCGAGATCATCGCTACCGTTATTCATGGCCTGGATAAGGAATTCATCTAACACCAGATCGTTCTCAATCACTTTGTTGATGGCTCTTATGGCAGCATCTACCGGGCCGTTACCGGTAGATGTGGATTCAACCGGATTTCCATTTACGGTTAAGTGAACTACCGCAGCCGGATGTGTGCTATTGCCGGACAGTACCTGTAAAAAGTCCATGGTGATGTGGTGGTGCACTCCGGCGGTGCTGCCCATGAGCAACCGAAGATCATCATCGTCAATGCCTTTTTTGGAATCGGCCAGTTCAAGGAATTTTTCATATACCCTATCTAACTCATCTCTTCCGGGGTTGTAGCCCAGCAGTTCGAGGCGGTATTTCAAGGCTGCCCGTCCGCTGCGTGCTGTGAGAATAATGGCGTTTTGATCTATGCCTACATCCGCAGGATCTATGATCTCATAGTTTTCACGGTTTTTTAATACGCCATCCTGGTGAATACCGGATGAGTGAGCAAAAGCATTACGACCTACAATGGCTTTGTTTGGCTGAACGGGCATATTCATTAACGAAGAAACCATGCGACTTACCTTGTTAATGGCCTTTTTATTAATGTTTGTGAAGTAAGGTAGGCTTTGGCTGTGGCAGCTTATGGTCATTACCACCTCTTCCAGGGATGTGTTTCCGGCGCGCTCGCCAATACCGTTAACTGTTACTTCTACCTGGCGGGCACCGTTTTCAATACCGGCAATGGTATTGGCAGTTGCCAACCCTAGGTCATCATGGCAATGGGTGGAGATGATGGCTTTGTCAATGTTGTTTACGTTCTCTTTCAAAAACCTGATCATATCACCATATTGCTGCGGAAGGCAATAGCCGGTTGTATCCGGTATGTTAACTACGGTTGCTCCAGCAGCAATAACCGCCTCTATTACCCTGGCCAGATATTCATTATCAGCCCTTCCGGCATCTTCGGCATAAAACTCTACGTCTTCCACAAATGTTTTGGCGTATTTCACAGCATCTACAGCCCGTTGCAATATTTTATCATGCGTGGAATTCAGCTTATGCTTTACATGCATATCTGATACGCCTATACCAGTATGAATTCTTCCTTTTTTGGCGTATTGAAGCGATTCTCCGGCGGCCTTAATATCCCCTTCCACGGCACGACTGAGTGCGCAAATGGTGGGCTCGGTAACGGCTTTAGAGAGCTCTACAATAGACTCAAAATCTCCCGGACTGGAAACGGCAAAGCCGGCTTCAATGATATCTACACCAAGCAGCTCCAGTGCTTTGGCAATTTCAATTTTCTCTACCGTGTTGAGCTGGCAACCCGGTACCTGTTCGCCATCGCGAAGGGTAGTGTCAAATACATAAATTTTTTCGGCTGACATGGTTTTGTTTTTTACTGAACGTAATTTTTTGCACTGTCATTTTATTTGTGTCATAAATAAAAAATCCTTCCGACTGTGGCCCGGAAGGATTATGTTTTATTCAACAGAGAATAGCTTCCTAAGCCCGATTGAGGACAATCAGGTTCAGAAGTAAGCTGCTGTTTAATACATTAAATTTCATAAATACTGTTACTGCGAAGTAAGTACAATTTTATTTATGTAGCAAAAAATAGTTTGTTTTTTTTGGCTTTGGGGTTAATGGAGCGAAGTATTTCCAATTTTTTTCCTCCCCCTGATTTTGTAACCTCTTTCGGCTGCGCCTCAATTCGGACAAAATCTTCCCCCCTCCAAAGGGGGACATTCCCCGTGATTTTATAGCGGCTGATGCTTCGCCGACAAAATCTTGCCCCCGCCCGAATGACTCGGTCGGGCGGGGCCTCCGAAGGGGGACATTCTTCCAAGAAAGATTGAAGTTTATTGATTGATTGGTCTATATTGGGGAACGAGAAAATAAAAACCGCGTCATCCTGATCCCGCACCGCGGGAGAAGGATCTCATATTACGCTGTTTTTATTTTTGACATGAGGGTGTCGCTCCTCCGGAGCTTTTTCCATATGATTGTTTATCCGTTACAGAGGTTGCGCCCCTCCGGGGCTGGGGATTAGTTTTTAGTGTGAAGGTTATTGATATTGCCTTTGGCTCTTGGCTTCTGGCTTTTGGCTTTTGGCATTTTGATTGAAGTTGAGATTGAAGTTGAAAAGTCTTGGCTCTTGGTTCTTGATTCTAAAAGTCTTATTACTCAGATCTTACTCTCTATCCAGCGGTGACAACACCGCCTGGGGCAGTATTTTTATTTTTGACATGAAGGTGTCGCTCCTCCGGAGCTTTTTCCATATGATTACTTAGCCGTTACAGAGGTTACGCCCCTCCGGGGCTGGGGATTAATTTATAGTGTGAACAGTTATTGATATTGCAATTGATATTGAAAAGTCTTACAACTAACTCCTCTGTACTTTTTTCACGCCCGCCTGAATGAAGGAATTTATTCTTTCGGGCAGGCCACACCGCTACGCCGCCAAGCCTTTCCCGCAGATTTCACAGATTTACGCAGATATTGATTCTCGTCACCCTGAGCCCCGCCTGCTTCGCTTAGTCGGGCAGGCCTGCCGAAGGGTTGATTTTGATTGAAGTGGTAGTTGAAAAGTCTTGATTCCTGGCTCTGAAAGTCTCGATACTAATTGTTTTTAACAAGAGAGGTTTGCTTGTTATTTTGATTTTGATTTTGATTTTCATTTTCATTGAAGTTTATTGATTGATTGGTCTATATGGGGGAACGAGAAAATAAAAACCGCGTCATCCTGATCCCGCACCGCGGGAGAAGGATCTCATATTACGCTGTTTTAATTTTCGGTTTAAAACCCCTTGTCTGTTTGGCCGGAATTGCCACCTACATAACCGGCGGTGACAACACCGCCCGGGGCAGAGAAAAGTCTTGACTCTTGGCTCTTGACTCTATTTGTCTTTTTACTAACTACTCACTACTCCGTACTCAATTGACCACCATTTTGATTTTCATTTTGATTGAAGCTGAAGTTTTGATTGAAGTTGAAAAGTCTTGACTCTTGGTTCAAATTGTCTCACTACTCCGTACTAATACTAACCCGACTCAACGAAATTTCAAGCACGCTCCAACAAAAGTTCCTTCAACTGTTGATACGTCTCCATTTTTAATGCTCTTTTTTCCTTGGATAATACTTCATTAACCGCTTCGGGGATTTGAATTTTACTAATAAGATTTTTTGGCAGAACATCAATAAATTTTGCGGGATGAGCCGTTTCCAGAAATACGCCGTAGTAATCCTTATTACCGGAAAGAAATTGCTTTAATGCCAAATAGGCAATGGCACCATGCGGATCGGTGAGATATTTATTTTCAGACCAAAGATATTGAATGGCTTGTCTGGCCTCCTGGTCTGAAAAGCTGTAGGCTGAAAGGTTATTTCTAAGTTTATTCAAATCGTTGTCGTGCAGGTGCCTTATACGAATGAAGTTACTTGGATCGCCCACATCCATTGCGTTAGATATGGTTGGAATGGCCTCCCGGGGATTGTAGTTGCCACTTTGCAGATAGCGGGGCACTACATCATTGGCATTATTTCCGGCCACAAAATGAGTTATCGGCAAGCCCAGTTTCTGCGCCATCATTCCTGCACAAATGTTGCCGTAATTTCCGCTTGGTACAGAGACTACCAGTTTCTCAGTACGGTTTTGTACCTCCTTATATGTAAGAATAAAATAGAACATCTGGGGCAGCCAACGGGCAATATTAATAGAGTTGGCTGATGTTAAGGAGCAATTTTTAAGATCAGGATCCGTAAAGGCCTGTTTTACCATTTGCTGGCAATCGTCAAATGTGCCATCGACTTCGATAGCCGTGATATTTCCTCCAAGCGTGGTTAACTGCTTTTCCTGAATTTCACTCACCTTACCTGAAGGATAAAGGATCACCACTTCCGTACCTTTTACATCGTTAAATCCGTGGGCTACGGCACTTCCCGTATCACCTGAAGTAGCCACCAGAACGGTAATACTTTTTCCGGTTTTCTCTGATTGAGTAAAGTACCCGAGACAAAGTGCCATAAAGCGTGCCCCCACATCTTTAAAGGCAAGTGTAGGGCCGTGATGAAGCTCAAGAGCTGCCACATTCTTCTCTAATTCAACCAGCGGAAAGCCAAATGAAATAGCCTGTTCCACAATTTGCTTTAAGTCAGCTACTGGAATATCATCTCCAACGAATTGTTTTATGGCTTCATAACACATAGTGGAGGCATCCATATTATCCATAGTACGGAAAAACGAAGGGGGCAACGATTGAATTTTGGCAGGAAAATAAAGCCCTTTATCCGGTGCCAATCCTCGAATAACGGCTTCTTTGAAGCTAACTTTTGGGGCTTGATAATTTAAGCTAAAATAATTCATTCTGAATCTGTTATAACCGATACTCCGGTTGTGCTTATTCCGGATGAAAAGATATTAAATGCTATTCCGGTTTTCTCATAGACTGTATGCAAGGCAGCTGCCACATTTTTGGTATTGGCTTGTCCCTTGCACAATGAAAATACTGAAGGTCCTGAACCGGAAATACCAAATGCCAAAGCTCCTGATTCCAGGGCTGCTTCTTTCAACTCATCGAAATGCGGAATAAACTGTTTTCGGGCAGGTTCGGCAATTACATCGGTTACTGAGCGACCTATTAATTTGTAGTCATTAGTGTGCAATCCGCTTATTAGTCCGCCTACATTTGCCCATTGTGTTATGGCTGATTTTAAGGGTATGCTTTTGGGAAGTACATTTCTGGCATCTTCGGTACGAACTTCGATTTGCGGATGTAGAACGCAGACACGGAGTTGAGCGGGAACGGGGAGCGGGACAATATCAAGCGGGGCATAACTGCGCACCAAAACGAAGCCACCGTAAATGGCTGCCGCCACATTATCTGCTATTTGGGAGCCACAAGCCGTTTCTTCGCCCAACATGGCAAACTTTACAAGATCACTTTTACCATACTTATCATTCAAAAAATGATTAACGGCAACAGCTGCTCCTGCCGAGCTTGATGCACTGCTCCCCAAACCGCTGCCCGGTTTTTGTTTTTTACAGATCTTCAGGTCAATGCCTAAGTCAGCACCGGAATCTTGCAGTATTTCAAGAGCCACTCTTCCTGCGGCATTCTTGTCGATATCGTAGGGTAGGTCGGCCCCCTCAATTTTAGATATTGTAACCCTGCCGGTGTTGTTTTTTGTAACTACCATTTCATCTCCGGGCACATCAATGGCAAAGGCCATTGCATCAAAACCAGAAGAAACATTGGCAACCGTGGAGGGTGCAGAAATGTGGATAGTGTTCATTAAAAATCTAGAGTGATTTGCAAATATGGCGTGAAATACTGGATTGCGTGACACTTATCTTGTAATTCTTGATTTATAGAGTGAAGAGTGATTATTTTATGTTGAAAGGTTTAAGGTTTAAGTTTACAAAGTGATTAGTTTATAAAGTTTATGGAGTGATTGGGATTATGATACCTTGATATTGTTATTGATATTGCCATTGCCATTAAAAAGTCTTGGCTCCTGGCTCTGAAAAGTCCTACTTCTCTGTACTATTTGGTATTAACCACAGAGTACACGGAGTTTGGCACAGAGTTACACAGAGTTTTACTTCTCATTTTGATTCTTATTTTGATTAGAGTTGAAGTTTATGGAGTGATTGGGATTGTGATGCCTTGATATTGTTATTGATATTGCCATTGCCATTAAAAAGTCTTGGCTCCTGGCTCTGAAAAGTCTTACTTCTTTGTACTATTTGTTATTAACCACAGAGTACGCGGAGTTTGGTACGGAGTTACACAGAGTTTTACTTCTCGTTTTGATTTTCGGTTTCAGGTTGATTCCCTTTCTCTCTAACCGGCGGTGGCTGCAACGCCCGGGGCAGCATTTTTATTTTCGACATGAAGGTGTCGCTCCTCCGTAGCTTTTTCCATACGATTGTTTAGCCGTTACAGAGGTTGCGCCCCTCCGGGGCTGGGGATTAGTTTATAGTGTGAAAAGTTATTGATATAGCCTTTGGCTCTTGGCGTTTTCATTTTCATTCTCGTCACCCTGAGCCCCGCCTGCTTCGCTTAGTCGGGCAGGCCTGTCGAAGGGTTAATTTTGATTGAAGTTGAAGTTTTGATGAAGTTGCAGCTGAAAAATCTTGGCTCTTGACTCTATATGTCTTATTACTCAAATCTTACTTTCTAACCGGCGGTGACAACACCGCCTGGAGTAGTATTTTTATTTTTGACATGAGGGTGTCGCTCCTCCGGAGCTTTTTACTTATGATTGTTTAGCCGTTACAGAGGTTACGCCCCTCCGGGGAGATGATTGGTTATAGTGTGAAAAGTTATTGATATTGCCTTTGATATTAAAAAGTCTTACAACTAACTTCTCTGTACTTTTTTCACGCCCGCCTGAATGGAAGAATTTATTCTTTCCGGCAGGCAAACCGCAACGCCGCTAAGTTTTTCCCGCAGATTTCACTGATTTGCGCAGATAATTCAATTTTTTGATTTTCATTTTGATTTTGATTGATTGGTCTATATGGGAAGGAGAAAAATGCATCGTCCTGATTTTGGTTGACACTTTTTTACATTATCCACAGCGGGATAAGATAGCTGTGTTTTGTAAAGCTAAAATTATATTTTTTCTTTGTGTCATTCAGGCTAAACGGATTCGGGCTCTGACGTGGGGATGTCAACTCGATAGGGATAACCTGATGCGATGGCGTTTTATACTTCTCAAAGGTCATCTAAAAGATGACCTTTAAAGAATAATAACTTCAGCGCTTTTATGCCTTAATAAATTCCCCTTCCACTTTCTTTCGATAATTTTTCCAATGCTTTTTAAGAACTCCTGTCATATTATATGCCTGGTTTGGTGTATGCCAATCAATACTTCTGTGTGGTCTGTTTTCATTATAAAACCGGATGATTTTTTTGATTTGTTGTTTTCCTTGCTTTAAGCTGTTGAAGCTAAGTTGTTTATCGTCTGTAAACTCCTCTTTTATGGTTTTATTTACTCTTTCTGCTATAGGGTTTTCCAAAGGGTCGCTTTGTTCTGTCATACTAAGCAGAAAATGATTTTTCTTTAATATCCGCACATATTCATTGCAACAATATTGCACCCCTCTGTCTGAGTGATGAATACATCCTTTTTGCCTGTCTTTGGTATTTGACAAAGACATATTCAGACAAGATAATGCACCAGCAGCTGCTAAGCTTTTGCTTAAGCAAAAGCCGATAATTTTTCTTGAATATACTTCAGTGGTTAAAAACAGATAAGAAAAACTGTCTTCTTGGTTCAACCAAATATAGGTGATGTCTGATACCCAAATTTCATTTGCCCTCTCAGGTTGTATCGTTTTGACCAAATTAGGGTATTTATGATAACGATGATAGCTATCTGTTGTTGACACCTTGCGTTTTCTTAGTTTTTTCAATAACCCATGTCGCCGCAGTATATCATAAAATTTATCTCTTCCTATTTTTATCTGATGTTTTTTAAAATCTGATTGCAAGGCCTTTAGTAAGTTTCTGCCACTTCCTCGCTTCCATATCTGGCGCTTTTGTTCTATTAGCCCAACTATTAAATATTCATCAAATGATTGCTTTTCCAACCTACACAAAGACTTGTAGTAAGCTTGCCTGCTGTAACCAAATAATGAACATAGTGCTTTTATTTTCGAATCAGGCCTTTGCCTTTTAAATGCTTCAATAGTTGGGCTCCATACTTTTTTTAATGTCCAATTCAAGCTGAGCTTCGGCTACTTCTATCATTTTCTCCCATAGATCAGCTCGTAGATTAGCTTGATATACCTCTTGTTCTAATTGACGAATACGAGCTTGCATTTGTTCATACTCCTTTGAACGCTTCATACTAGTTAAGTCTTTGATCTTAGAACGTGGGTTTCGATAATCGTCATTACCACTAAACTTACGCATCCAGTACAAAATTGCGCAATTACTCCTAATTCCATAAACAAGCCGTGCTTCTTCTTTGCTGTACTTGCCTGATAATACTTCTTGAACCACCTTCCATTTAAATTCCTCTGTATAGTGATTCGACTCTTTTCCTTTCAGCATTTAATCCTGATTTAAGTTGACTTATCCACAATTATTCTGTCAACCTATTTCAGGACTATACAGGGAGCCTTGTTTTGCCTAAAGTCTTGAACTACAGACAGGAACTGAAAAACCTGACACCGCTATTCCGTAAAATGTTTTGGGTTTACTCCGGATATATACTGGCTGCCAACCTGTTCTTTGGAATAATCTCTGTGTTAATTCCTAAAGCCCTTTTGGGTAAGAGCTACCTTGCCGCTTTTCTTACACTATTTATCTTTCTTTACTGGTTCGTTCGGCTTCTAATTCAGTTGTTTGTATTTAAAAAGAGTGATTTCACTCCGGGCAAACATAACAGGTTTGGCTCTTTAATTTTTGTGCTGGCCTTTATCTTTCTAGCTGTAGTTTACTTTTTGGCGTTAAAGCATAATCTTAATGTCCTGGACTGAAAGCACCCATGCTGTTTCATTGGCCATTTATAAAAGAAGTTGTATTGCCATTTATTCAGTAGGCTTTTTTAAAAGTAGCTGCTGAGTTTCTTCAACATGGTTTTTAAGTGATTTTAATCCGCCCCAGATCTTGAAAGTATGATCGATAGGGTATTTTGGCGCATTGAGGGCATCGCGTTCATAAAAATACTTCCAACCTTTCGGGGTATTTGACCAGGAGCTTAAGGGATGATATATGAGAATTCTTTTTTTGTCGAAGGTTAGTAGTTCTAAATTTAGCACAACGGTAGAACTATGGCCTCCTCTCACTTTACTGAATTGGTAACTCCACCGGAAACGGGAACCTTTTATATCATATTCTTCAATTAGACCTTTGTTTTTCACGATTAGTTTTGTTTTACCATCGGCAGCCTTTAATATCAAATAGTTTTTTCTATCCAACAGTAGGATTGATGATAGCCAAATAAGCAGAAATAAGAGTAGTCCGGCCCAAATAATTTTGGTAGCCAAAATGAAAAGAGTTCCAACTAAAATACCAAGAAAAAAAAGGTAGTAATCCAGGTGACCATCGGTAAACAAGCGACGTTTAAAGTATAAAGAAGCGGCACGAGACATTCAGGAATGAAACTATTCACCAATTAAACGGTGAAGAATGGCATCTGTTGCCTCATCAAGCATATTATAAACGGTTTGGAAACCGTCTTTACCGCCATAATATGGGTCAGGTACATTCTTATGCTCACCCGGATAGATCTCATCTAATATCAACTTGACCTTAGCCTCCTGCTCAGGTGTTTTGGCATAGCGTATAATGTTGTTATAGTTGCTCATATCCATGGCGTAGATCAAATCAAAATCATCCAAATCTCCGGGTAAAAAATGACGGGCTGTCTGATCAGAAATGTCCAGTCCGTTTTTTAGTGCAATTTGAATGGAGCGTGAGTCTGGCGATTCTCCTGAGTGCCAACTTCCGGTTCCGGCTGAATCAACAATCCAGTCGAGTTCGTTCGTTTCTATTTTACTGCGCAATAGTCCTTCGGCGATGGGGGATCGGCAAATATTGCCCAGGCAAACCATTAATATTTTCATAGGCCGGAATTGCGAAGATAGTTTTTAAAATAGCGAGGCACTTAACAGTATATACACAGTTAAAACACATTGTGCGTAAAGAAAATGGTGTCTTTAACACCACGGCAGCTTACTTCCACAGCCAGCTCCTTCCCTTTGCTTATGAATTCTATAAGTCCAAAATTTTTGCTGTTTATCAACTCTCCATTTCTATACTTATTTGGTTCAACCGCTCCTTTCCAGGGATGTGTCATACCCGAAGAGGTGAATTCCGTAAGGCCAATATCCATATCCATAATCTCGGCAATGTGCCTGTCTCCACTTATGATGATCATTTTTTCTTCATAATTGAGAGAATCGATAAGTTGTAAAAGTCGCTTTCTTTCATTGGGGAAATTAGACCATTTTTCAAAATAATGTTCGGTTGGAATAACCTGAATACTGCTTGCAAGAATGTAGAAATCTGCCTTCTTTTTCAATTCTGTTTCCAGCCACATCCATTGATCTTCTCCGAGGATTGTTCCATCATGGTTAGGCAGGTATCTCTGTTCACTTTCTTTGTCAGTTTCTAACGGATCGCGGTAATAGCGTGTATCTAAAAAAATTACTTTTATGATATGTTTACCTACCGGAATGTTCTCGGCATGCTGCATACCTTTTGCGGGCAGGTTGGAGAGTTTAAGGTCCAAAAATTCTAACAAAGCCAGTCGTGCACCGTCTTTTACATGCCATTCTTTTCCGGCATCGTTGGCACCATAATCGTGGTCATCCCAGGTACCGTCAATTTTTGTTGTTTCGCGCAACTTTTTATACCATGAATGATTCTTTTGCTTAGCATACATAGTACGCATAGCTTGAAAATCATTAGTGTCAGCATAGATATTGTCACCGAGCCAAAGCCAGTAATCTGGCTTAACGTTAACTATTGACGGGCCGATATCCTGTAACGAATCCTGATGACTACAACTACCGAAAGCGATGGTGAGATGTTCGGTTTGGACTTCCTTTTTACAGGCTATGGAGGTAAACAGCCATAATGCTGAAACTCCAATCACCAATACTCTGTACATATTTTTTTGAATTGAATTCTCTAAGATATGCTTATTCGTTTTGTAGTGGTACGAACTCAAAAGAGTCTCCATCGAACAGGCCCCTATCGCTAAGCTTTAAGGAAGGAATTACAAGTAGTGCCATAAAAGAAAGAGTCATAAAAGGAGCGGATAGTTTACAGCCTAACGATTTAGTCAATTGATCAATTTTAGAATAAGCCTGTGCAACAATTTCTCCATTATCGGGCGACATAATACCTGCCACCGGCAAGGGTAAAACTTGTTTCTGCCCCTGTCCGACAGCTGATAGTCCGCCTTTATTGTCAATAATTGCGTTGACGGCTTCGCAAATGGCATCATCACTAACTCCGACAGCAATAATGTTGTGCGAATCATGCCCAACACACGAGGCTATGGCACCATCTTTTAGTCCGAAATTTTTGATAAAGGCGATGGCCGGTTTTACATTTTCATATCTGTTGACCACGGTTATTTTAAGGATATCGTTATCTATATCGGACACAAGATTACCATCTAAGATCTTCGGCAGAACTTTTAAAGATCGCGTGATCAGCTCGCCATCCAAAGCTTCAATACAATTTATACGGGCGGTGCCATGTGCCTTTACTTCAAAATCAGAAGGTTTTTTTATTTCGGTATTAAAATGATTGATAGGTGAAACCGGATCGGTTTTAAAAAGGGCTTTTCCCTGTTCGGCAACTTTAACGCCATCTATATAAGTTTCAAGTACCTTAAAATCTTTGAAGTCTTCTGTGACAATAAAATCAGCCGGATCGCCGGTACGCAATTGTCCAACATCTAAATCATAATGCTCTATCGGATTGATACAGGCTGCCCGCAAAACCTTAAACAAGTCATTCCCTTTTGCAATTGCACGGGCAACCAGTTTATTTATATGGCCTTCCAGCAGATCATCGGGATGCTTATCATCTGAACAGAACATGATGTTTTTGTAATGTTCATTGAGCAGTGGTATCAGTGCTTCAAAGTTTTTAGCCGCACTCCCTTCCCGTATCAAAATTTTCATTCCGAACTTTAGTTTATCCAAAGCTTCTTCGGCTGTAAAACATTCGTGATCGGTGGAGATTCCTGCCGCAATATATTTCTCTGCCAAATTTCCCTTGAGTCCGGGAGCATGACCATCAACCGGTTTTCCATATTTTCCAGCTGCTGCTATTTTGGTCATCACTTCTTCATCCTGATGTAAAACACCGGGATAGTTCATCATTTCAGCCAAATATTTGATGTCGTCACGCTTCAGCAACTCTTCAATTCCCTTGCTGTTAATTGCTGCACCTGCCGTTTCAAAGGTTGTTGCCGGCACACAACTTGGAGCACCAAAATTGAATTTAAGCGGAACGGTATTTCCATTCTCAATCATAAATTCAACACCTTTTATTCCCAGAACATTGGCAATTTCGTGCGGATCGGAAACTGTAGCTACTGTTCCATGAGTAAGAGCCACTTTGGCAAACTCCGAAGGAATAAGCATGGAGCTTTCAATATGGATGTGTGCATCGATAAAGCCGGGCAAAATGTAGTGGCTGGGAGCTTTTTCCGAACGATTGATCGCAAGAATTTTTCCATTCCCGGTAATTATCTCGGCGGCATAAATGGCTTGGTTTGGTATATCTACAAATTGGCCTTTCATCTTGTAAAGCAAAGTTAATCCAATAAGGAGCCTTAAACCTGAAACAGCAAAACAATACCTTTACACCGTGGAACTTACCGATACCATAGTAGCTATTGCAACCCCACCGGGACAAGGTGCCCTGGGTATTGTTCGTTTGAGCGGAGCCAATGCTATTACTATAGCGGATGTGTTGTTTTCCGGTCCGGCTTTATCATCAAAGAGGGGCAACACCATTCACTATGGTAACATTATTGATGATAAAGGAGGGGTTGTTGATGAAGTTTTGACCAGCATCTTTAAAGCCCCAAGATCTTATACCGGCGAAGATGTGGTGGAAATTTCCTGTCATGGTTCTCCATATATTCTCAGGCATATTGTGGAACTCTGTATTGAACACGGCGCACGCCTGGCCAAGCCGGGGGAGTTTACCCAGCGTGCTTTTTTGAACGGAAAAATGGATTTGACAGAAGCCGAAGGTGTGGCCGATCTCATTGCGAGCGAAAGCGCAGCTGAACACAAAATGGCGATGCAGCAGATGCGCGGAGGTTTTTCGGCAGAAATACAACGGCTAAGGGATGAGCTCATCAATTTTGCCAGCTTAGTAGAACTGGAATTGGACTTTGGTGAAGAAGATGTTGAGTTTGCCGATAGGGAAAAGTTGAAGTCGTTGGTAGAGCAGGTTCTGGATTACATAAACAAACTAATTGATTCGTTTCAACTGGGCAATGCCATAAAAAGCGGAATAACTACGGTAATAGCAGGCCGGCCCAATGCAGGAAAATCAACTTTGCTCAATGCCTTGTTAAATGAAGAGCGTGCCATAGTGAGTGACGTTGCCGGTACCACACGCGATACCATTGAAGAACAGTTGAATATAAATGGCATGCGTTTTCGTTTGATAGACACGGCCGGATTGCGTGAAGCCACCGACACCATTGAAAAAATGGGCGTACAGCGTACTATGGAGGAAATTGGGAAAAGTAGTGTTTTGGTGTATGTGTTTGATGTGGTGGAAACGGGGATTGAAGAAGTAAAAGAAGATTTGAAGAGGTTAGACGAGACCCTTCGCAGGGCTCAGGTTGACAGCAGTGTCAATACAATTGTAGTTGCTAATAAAATGGACCTGCATCCTAATTTTGCCCCCCCTCGGTTCCCCGCCCGAATGACCCGGTCGGTCGGGCCCCTTGGTGACCCCCCTCAATCCCCCCTTGAAATGGGGGAGGGTACTCGTATCTCTGATGTGGTGTGGGTGACTATGAGTGCCAAAAACCACATGAATGTTGAAGAACTGAAGCAGCAGTTGTATGCCATGGCTATTAGCGGAGATCTACAGGAAGGCGATATAATTGTGAGTAACGTACGTCATTATGAAGCACTTAAACGAAGTGCTGAAAGCTTGGCGCAGGTGAAAAAAGGCCTTCAGTCGGGAGTATCTCAAGACTTTATTGCAATGGATATAAGGCATGCGTTGCATGCACTGGGTGAGATCACCGGTGAGATCACAACGGATGATCTGCTGGGAAATATTTTTAGTAAGTTTTGTATTGGGAAGTAGTTTGCTTTCCTTTATTTACTAAGTGCCTGTTTTTATTGACTTTATGCACGTTCTTTCTTCTCTTATTTGTTGCCCGTTAGCCCTTTTTTGAGTATATTTGTTGCCCAGTTGTTGCCGAACCAACAGATTTGTTGCCCGGATTGAGTTTTCAAATGAGTTGGCGAAATGATGCACCATACAGCACCATTGGGCTACAAACTGCACCAACAGGCAACGAATGAGTAGTAATCTGCAAATACCGAAAATCTGCCAACATTGTGGCAATTCCTTTGTGGCTCGAACCACGGTTACGAAGTATTGCGGAGACACTTGTGCCAAGAGAGCATACAAGAAAAGGAAGCGAGACGAGAAGATAAAAGCAGCTTTAGAAGAAACTCAACAGAACATTCAAGGATTGCAAACCTTACAAAGTCCACAAAGCTCAACATTACATTCAAAGCAATTTCTATCGGTGCGGGAAGCAGCCAACCTGATAGGTGCAAGCAGATGGACCATTCAAAGAATGATACAAAGGGAGCAACTAAAAGTTGCCAAGTTTGGCAGACGAACCATTATAGCAAGAACGGAAATCGACAATCTTTTTAATTAACGGCATATGAAAGTAACTCTTAGAAAACGGCTAAAGCGAAACAAGATCACTTTGTACCTGGACTATTACGACAAAGGAAAAAGGGAATATGAATACTTAGGCTTGTACCTCACACCTAAGCCCGAGAAAGGCTCATTAACCAAAGCACAGAAAGACGAGAATAAAAAGATACTCGCCTTAGCTGAAAATATCCGAGCAAAACGGTTGCTTGAAATACAGAACAATCATTATGCCTTTAGAGATAATGAAAAGTTAGGCGGTAGCTTCACGGAGTATTTTGAAGGTCTCTGTGAAAAGAAATTAGCCAGTTTAGGCAATTATGGTAATTGGAAAGCTACACTTATTCATATCCAAACCTACTGCCCTAAAGATGTAACTTTTGAAAGATTGAATAAAGATTGGGTACAAGGTTTTAAAGACTATCTCGATACAGAAGCCAAAACAAAAACGGGTGATGGCATTTCACTCAACACCAAGTATTCCTATTTCAACAAATTAAGAGCAGCCCTAAAACAAGCCGTTAAAGATGGGATAATGTCTCACAATCCTTCTGAGCAAGTAGAGCCGTTTCCACAAGATGAATCGAAAAGAGAATTTCTCACCTTGGAAGAATTAAAAAGGTTATCTCAAGCCCATTGTAAAAATGATTCATTAAGACGGATGTTTATTTTCTCTTGTCTCACTGGTTTACGTTGGGGTGATATTTCAAAATTGGTTTGGTCAGAAGTGGAGCATTCTGAAAACTTGGGCAACTTCCTTCGTTTTAGACAAGCTAAAACCAACGGAGTAGAAACACAGCCAATTTCGGATGAAGCTCGAAAACTGTTAGGAGAAAAAGGAGAAGATGATGATCGAATATTTCCAAATTTTAAATATGGTAACTGGAATAAAACCCTACTCAAAGAATGGCTTTGGGAAGCGGACATTAAAAAGAAAATTACCTTCCATTGTGCCAGGCATACATACGCTACACTACAACTCACATTAGGAACGGACATTTACACCGTTAGTAAATTGCTTGGGCATAGAAACTTATCTACCACAGAGATTTACGCTAAAGTGATCAATGAGAAGAAAGTAGAAGCGGCTAACAAAATAAATATCGGACTATAATATGGAGCTAATCATTTACAAGAACATTTTATATGGCTTACTAAAACCCTGGACAATTGAAGCCGGAGCCGAAAAGTTTTATAGACAAAATTTGACGCCACAGTTTATTCAACCCACAGAGAACATTGACAACTATTTCGCACAACTAAAGGAAATACACGGTGACAAATCTGCCTTATTTAATGATGATGGGTTGGATATTTATTTCACTATGGAGCCAACCGAAAAGTCTTTCAATATTGTAGAACCTTTAATTGACATTGAAACGGAACTGCCAAAATCTTCTACTCAAAAATTCTATTATTACTTATTGAAGAATGAGACGACAAGATTAACCGATAGGGTCTATAACGGCTTTGTCCGGTCAAATGATGAAGTGCTTCAAAAAGATATAGTGCTAAATGCCGTAAGGTCTGCAAAAGATTTACTTCTAAAAATCGGCACAGACAGAAGTGCTTTCCCAAGCGATGACCTAACTCAATTTGTAATCAATAACCTAAGTTCAAATGTCATTCGATTTCTTAAAGAAACCGAATTGCTATATCCGTCTTATCTAAATACTGTGCCGACTAACAAATTAGAAGTCTTTGCAGAGCTTCTTCAAAAGGATGTGCCTGAATATGAAATAGATAAAACTACTCCATTATTTAGCACAGTTAAAGGCACTTTGTTAGGTATTGAAGATTATACATTGACTCAGGACGATAGATTTTCTTTTGGATATAAAGAGCGAAACACTGACAATCTCAAATCCGTATTGTATGGCTTGCAACGAGAAATTGAATTAGTCAATGAGAACAAAAATAGCGTTGATGATTTATTGGCAGTTCTTACCAGTAAGGATCTGCAATTGGGAGCCAAGCCAATTCACCTTTTTTGTGAGACCACTCAGTTCAGCTACATAGTTGCGAAAATGGAACTCTCTTTTACCAATTTCAATCCTACCTCGATTGAAAACTCAAAGCTCTTTTTTTCCAAAAAAGGCAATCAAATAAAGCGAAACAACCTGTACAAAAACAAGAACGAAAACCCTAAACAACAGCAACAAATAGATACGATCCTAAAGGGACTGTAAATAAAAACAGTAAGATGGGTAAGATATAGTAGTAAGACGTTACCGTCTTACTGATTGCCAGCCTGTTACGAAAGATGTTTGCCTCAGAATTTATTGGTAAACATTAAAAATTTCGTAACAATGAGTACAGAAAATTTAATCTTAGAAAGACTCTCACAGATAGAGCAAAAAATTGATGAACAAGCACTACTAAAAAAAGAAGTTCTCAACTTCAATGATGCTTGCAAGTATTTAGATATAAGTGCTTCCCACTTATACAAACTCACTTCCCAAAAGTTAATTCCACATTTCTGCCCGCAGGGCAAGAAACTGTATTTCAATCGTCAGGAACTGGACGACTGGTTAATGCGTAATCGTCAGTCTTCGACAGACGAAATCAATAAGGAAGCAGCCAATTATATCATTAAAAACAAACGCAAATAGATATGGGCTTCTACAATCCTTTAGATGAAAAATTAGAGCAAATAGAAGATCGCTTGGACGATATGCTTCTAATGCTCAAGGACAAGCAAAGGACCAATCCGGAGCAAGTCTTTTTCGATAACCAGGAGTTCTTGCAGATTATGAATATCAGTAAGCGTACCGCTCAATATTGGCGTGATAGCGGTCAAATAGGTTTTTGCCAAATAGGCCATAAAATCTACTACCGCTTATCGGATATTCTCGCATTGCTCGACAAGAATTTCAAAACACCGGTTCAATAGTATTCCACTCCAAAACAGATAATAATGGCTTCTTCGACAATATTTAAAAATTTCAATCAACCCGATGGCAATCGTTCTTTATTGCTAATAACAAAGGACATAGCCGAAGGGAAATACAAAGACCTCATTTCTCCTATTCGTATGGCTATAGGGATGGGTAAAGCCGACAGAGTGGATAGGTTAAAAAAAGAGCTTCCGGCATTCACCCCTTCGGGAATTTTTGAAGGTGGTCGTAAAATGGAGTTTCTGAAAATGTATAGTGGTTTTGTGCATTTAGATTTTGACAAACTCAACCCTGATGAATTGGCCAAAGCTAAATCACAGGTAAAAGAATTACCTGCCACTTTTGCTTGTTTCACAAGCCCAAGTGGAAATGGCTTAAAGGTGTTCATAGAAGTAGATAGTTCCGTTGAGCACCATAGCATTGCATACAAGCAAGTGCAGGAGCATTACGAGCAGTTTCTCGGTATAGAAGCCGACCCCAAATGCAAGGATATTACAAGGCTCTGTTTCGTGTCCGATGACCCTGAAACTTATCGCAATATCCAAAACAAGAAATTCAAAGTACAATTGCCACCAGATACTCTACCAATTCAAGAACCAAAGCCTATACAAACGAAACCTCCACAGCAAGAAGAGAACAATCCATTCTTAGAACAACAGTTTGAAGATTGCATAGATTTCACTGAAAAGAAAAGCTCTTATGTCGAAGGCAATCGAAACAACTTTATATATCAATTAGCTTGTAATTGCAATCGTAAAGGAATACCATTTGATGATGCTTTGTTCTTAATCAAAAACAAATACGACCTCAAAGACTTTGAAATCAATGCCTCGGTCAAAAGTGCATACAATCATAATGCAACACAGTTTGGAGAATACAAGACGATGAAGCCGAGAACAAAAGCGAATAGAGATAATAATACCGATTACCTCAAAGTTACGCCTACTTACAATGATGAAATATTTGAAGCATTACCCGACATTCTCAGAAATGGTGCAGCAGCATTTACACAAAAAAGAGAACGTGATGTATTCCTCACCGGAGCATTATCAATCCTTAGTGGTTGCCTACCAAATGTAGTTGGTGAATATGCCAGAGAAACCGTTTATCCCAATCTATTTGCTTTTATCATAGCCCCGGCTGCCAGTGGAAAGGGAGCATTGAAATTTGCAAAGAAATTAGGCGACAAGCACCAGGACCATTTATTAGAATGTAACAAAGTAGCCAAAGAGCAATATGATATTGATGCAGCAGAGTTCAAGGCTGCACAAAGAGACAGAAAGAAAGGCGAACCTGTAGTTACAGAAGAACCCGAAAAACCACCGTTTAAAGTTGCTTTCATTCCTGCCAACAGCAGTTACGCCAAGATCCTTCAACACATACAACAGAATGAAGGCACTGGCATTATTTGCGAGACCGAAGCGGATAGTATGGGTAATGTGATGAAACAAGAATGGGGCGGTTATTCTGATATGCTCCGCAAAGCATTTCACCACGAAACGATAAGTCTATCGAGAAAAACGAATGATGAATATATATCGATCAAAGAACCCAAAATATCCATTGCATTATCTGGTACTCCCGGTCAGGTAAGCAACCTCATTACTTCGGCAGAAGATGGCTTGTTTAGCCGCTTTATTTTTTATGCCTTTAAAGTTGAACAGCTTTGGTGTGATGTGTCGCCTTACGGCAACCCTATCAATCTCAATCAACATTTCAATGCACTGTCTGAGCAGACCTTTCAAATGATACAATTCTTTCAGCAATCACCAACAGATATAAAACTCTCACCAGATCAGTGGAATATGATCAATCAAATAGGTCAAAAATGGCTAACAGAAATTACCTTATTCACCTCTGATGAAGCAGGAAGTGTAGCAAAAAGATTGGGTATTATTCTTTACAGATTGGCTATGATATTCACAGCTCTAAGAAAGTTTGAAAATGGAGAAGCCACCAGAGAAGTATTATGTACTGATGAAGATTTTGAAATAGCCCTTAACATTGCCAATACCTTTGTTGACCATAGTGTACTAATGTTTAACAACCTACCCAAGCAAGATTCGATGGGGCCATTTAAAGGAGCAAATAACAAAAGAGATTTTTTCGAAGCACTACCTCCACAATTCAAGAGAGACGAAGCCATTTCACTCGGTCAATCACACAATCTAAAGCCCCGGACAATAGACAACTTGCTGAAAGACCTGTGTGGCAAGGGTTTGCTCACTAAACCGGAATACGGTCATTATCAACGAGTTGCCACTACATAGTTTGCAAACTTTGCAAGATTGAAACCCTTCTTGTTGTTATTTGGTTTACATTTTCGTATATTTGCATTAGTTTGTAAACCATTTAAGTTTTCAAGAATGAAAAATATTTTCGCAAAGCGGCTCAAAAGTGCCAGACTACTCTCGGCTATGTCTATGGACAAGTTGGTAGATGCTATGGGTGGCATAGTGTCTAAAAACGCCATTGCCAAGTACGAACGGGGCGAAATGATGCCCAATAGTTCTGTGCTTATCGAACTGGCCAAAGCTCTATCCGTAAAACCCGACTATTTCTTTCGGCCTTTTGCCGTAGAGATAGGCAATGTAGAGTTTCGCAAGAAAAGTAAGCTCGGAGCTAAAAAGGTAACTGCAATCAAACAGCAGGTAACCGACCAGATAGAGCGGTATTTAGAAATTGAAGACTTACTCCATATAAATGCTCCCTTTGTCAATCCTATTCAAGATATAGAAATAAATGAGCCACAAGACGTAGAGCAAGCCGTCAATGTCTTGCTGAAAAAATGGCATTTGGGTTTCAATGCCCTACCCAATGTCATTGAGTTATTAGAAGATAAAGATGTAAAAGTAATAGAATTAGATGCAGACCTGGCATTTGATGGGCTATCAGGATGGGCTTTTCAAGGAGAGAAAAGAGTACCGCTTATTGTGGTCAATCATAATTATACCATTGAAAGAAAACGGTTTACTGCATTGCACGAGTTGGGACACTTATTACTCAGCTTCAGCAAAGATTTAGATCATAAACAAATTGAGAAACTATGCCATTGCTTCGCTGGAGCAATGCTCATTCCTTATGAAACCTTTGTAGCTGAATTAGGAGAGCAGAGAAGTACCATTTCTTTGCACGAGCTAATTTCAATCAAGGAAACTTATGGCATATCCATTCAGGCTATAATGGCAAGGGCCTATGGCTTAGGTATAATTACCAAAAGTGCCTATCTGCGATTCAGAATGTTTGTCAGCAAAAACCGCAAAGAAGATGGTTGGGGTAATTACCAAGGCAAAGAGCAATCAGACCGATTTATGCAACTTATATACCGGGCTGCTGCCGAAGAAATAATATCCCTGAGTAAAGCTGCTAATCTATCCAATCAGAAGTTAGCCGCATTTCGTGACGAATTTATTCCCCTATGATCATAGTAGTGAACGATGCCAATATTCTGATTGACTTAGTCAAGCTAAGAATGCTTCCGCATTTCTTCGCATTAGGTTTTACCTTCAGCACGACAGATTTGGTATTGTTTGAACTACACCCACACCAACAACAAGAGTTAGCTCCTTATATCGACCAAGGCAATTTGGAAGTAATTGAAATTACGGACGAACAATTTCTTGAAATCATTCAAATTACAAGTGAAGTACCCACCTTATCAGAGCAAGATTGTTCTGCATTCTATCAGGCAAGAGAACTCAATGCAATGCTGCTTACCAGTGATAATAAACTCAGAAAATTCGCCAAAGAAAGTGACCTTGAAGTTCACGGCCACCTTTGGGTATTTGATCGAATGGTGGAAGCCAATTCGATAACTGGAAAACGAGCAGTAGAAAAACTCGATGAATTAAATAATACGATTAACCCAAAACTCGGACTACCAACAGAAGAATGCAACAAACGCAAAAAACAATGGTGTAGCTAAAATTTAAAATAACGGCAATGAGAGAAGTTTCAGTAAAAACAGTACCAGCAAGGGCAAACATTTCAAAGACAAAGAATGGAGTAAATCATAAGACCACTAATCAGTCCTTATCAATTAATATCATTCCATTTAAGCACCCCGTAGTAGAAAGGGCGTTTTCTTTTTTCAAAGAAAAGAAGGACGGTTATTATCCCATTCATAGAGCAGAATTACCTAAGTCTATTTGGGAAGAATATGAAGATGATTTGCAGGACATAAAGTATCTGTACTCTAATTTTCAAGATGAAGAAAATGCAGACTTTGCAGCTTCTGTAAATTTCAAGAATAGCTCAAGATTTGCCAAACACTACTATACAACTTTAATTCACGAATATTTCCGTACAAGAGCCGATGCTATCAAGAAAAACTATGTTGGTGATATACAGCTCTGGTTTAAGAAAGAATCTTTGTCTAATGAAAAAATAAACGCTTATGAGAAATATACGATCAAAGTAGAGTTCTCCAGCTTGTGCCATAGCCCTGCCATATTGCTCACTTATGATGGCGTTTCTAAAGTATCAGCCAAAAGCATTGCAGAGATCAACATTCCTACAGAAAACTTCAAAACCATTCTGTTTAGAAACGAAGTAACCAAGTTCAAGTATTTATCTGAAGAAGCAAAACAGAATCTCACTGAAGCCTATCCATTATTATCCACTACACTAAAAGACATTCTTAGAATCCCACAGAATAGACCGAGCAGAGCTAACAAATACAAACCATATTTCAAAAATATTAATGAGTTCTACGAGACCTATCTCAACAATGATGATTTCAGAGCCATAGTGCCCTTGCACAAAAAGGGATTTTACAACATTCACGATAATGATGTATTTCGGATCAACTACAATTCTAATTATCTCAAATTCTACAACGGCACGGAGATAGACCCACAAAAAGGGATGAAGAATTTAGGTCCGTATAAGACCGCACAGAACCCAAATAATATTAGCTTCTTCTTTATCTATCACAAACCGGATAGAACCAAAGCAGTGGCTAAGCTGTACAATTACTTTAATAATGGTTATCAGAAAAACGGTTACACCGTTTTCAAACCGTTAAAGGAATATATCAAGCAGCCATTTCATATTGATAAAGAAGATAGCATTGCATTTGAAAGCCCGGAAACAGCAATCAAAGAAATAAAGCAACATTTAATAGATTTTACCCCAAAGCCAAATACCCAGTATGTTGCTATCTACGTAAGTCCGGTTCACAAGAACGAAACCGATTCAGAAAGAATAAAACTCTACTATCGAGTTAAGGAAGAATTACTAAAACACAGTATTACTTCTCAGGTCATTTATAAGGACAATATTTACAGTGATTATTTCAACTACTTCTTGCCTAATATCGCTATCGCTCTATTGGCAAAGATTGGCGGTATCCCCTGGCGATTGGATAGAGAGCCGTCACAGGAATTAATTGTAGGTGTAGGAGCTTTCAATTCACTTACCACGAAAAGCCGATATGTGGGAAGTGCCATTTGTTTCAACAACGAAGGAGAATTTAAAGGTTTTGATTGTTTCCGTAACAATGAAATGGATTTGTTGGTAGGTGCTATTAGAAAGCAAATATTGACCTACTTAGTGACCAATGGAGAAAATGCAAAGCGGCTGATAATTCATTACTATAAATTATTCAGCAAAGACGAACTTGATCCGGTACAAAAGATGTTGGGCAAATTGGGTTTAGACATTCCGGTAATTGTAGTTACCATAAATAAGACAGAGAGTAGAGATTATGTGGCGTTTGATACCAATTCCGATAATCTAATGCCTTTGAGTGGAACGATTATAGACATAGCACCAACCAAACATTTATTGTTCAACAATACCCGTTATAATGAAAATGGATATGCTCCAAAGGACAATCCATTTCCTGTAAAGTTGAATTTGTTTTGTTCAGAAGAAGGTTACTTTGACAATCCAGCAATCAAGAAAGAAATTATAGACCAGGTATATCAGTTCAGCAGAATGTATTGGAAATCCGTCAAACAACAGAACCTTCCAGTAACCATTAAATACCCGGAAATGGTTGCTCAAGTATTCCCATTCTTTGAAGCCGATAAATTAGAAGACTTTGCTAAGAATAATCTGTGGTTTTTATGATGAATGAAAAAATAGAAGAAAGACTCAATCAAAGGCATATAAAGCCTACTGCAATGAGAATCCTTGTTTTGCAATACCTGATGGAACAAGACAATGCCGTGTCACTACACAGCATTGAAAAGGCATTTGAATTGGCCGATAAATCAACACTTTATCGTACACTGAAGACCTTTAAAAAAAATAAATTGGTACATACTATAGATGACGGAACAAAGCAATTGAAATATGCCCTTTGCTTAGAAAGTTGTGAGTGTGAAACCATAGACCAACACTACCATTTTCACTGCACAAAGTGTCAAAACACTTTTTGCCTTACTTCTCAAAACATACCGCAGATTGAACTGCCAAAGAACTTCAAAATGCAACAAGCCAATATGGTTATAAAAGGACTGTGCGAAAATTGCAATCGATAGTACTTTGCAAGTCAGTTGCACAACCTTTGTATTATCTTTGCGAATGAAATGAAGGTTTTAACATTCATATTATCTCTATACATTACAGCACTATCCATTGTGCCTTGCTCCGATGGAATAGAGCAGTGTAGAGATAATGGCGAAACTGAAATTTCTGTTTTACAACACGAACACAATCATTCAGATCACGAAAACGACCTCTGTACACCATTTTGCACTTGTGCTTGTTGTGGATCATTGATTACATTACCTACCCCGCAACTGATAAGTGATTCTAAAGTAATAATTTCTACCACGTACTTGTTTGCTTACAAATTCGATTATTCTTTCGAGTACAAAGAAGGAATCTGGCACCCACCTGCCATTAGTTAAACCATATTCAAGGGATAACTATGCCCTTTTCACACATAGTCTAAGGTTTAACTTTTACAAAATCAGAAATTAATGTTCGATAATATAATCGCTTATTCAGTTAAGAATAAGTTTGTCATAGGGCTTTTTGTAGCAGCCCTAATAGTTTGGGGTTTGTTTTCCCTTAAACAGATACCCATAGATGCCGTACCTGACATTACGAATAATCAGGTTCAGGTAATCACCATTTCGCCTACTTTGGCTACGCAAGAAGTAGAGCAATTTATTACCACCCCTGTTGAGCTTTCCTTACAAAGTTTACAGAAAACGGAAGAAATAAGATCTATTTCACGTTTTGGGCTTTCGGTGGTAACGGTAGTTTTTAAAGAAGGATATGATATTTACCTGGCTCGTCAGTTAGTTAGTGAAAGGCTTAAAGAAGCCGAAGAAGCCATTCCTGATGGATTAGGCACACCCGAAATGGCTCCATTATCTACGGGCTTGGGAGAAATCTATCAATATGTAGTCCGCCCTGAAGAAGATTTTGAAGACAAATATTCTGCTACAGATTTACGTAGCATTCAAGATTGGATAGTCAAACGGCAGTTATTGGGTATCGAAGGCGTAGCGGAAGTCAATTCAATGGGTGGATTTTTGAAACAGTATGAAGTAGCCATAAATCCGCATTTATTAAAATCAGTAGGTATAAGCATTTCAGACATATTTACAGCTTTAGAAAAAAGCAATGAAAACACGGGCGGGGCCTATATTGAGAAAAACTCCAACGCCTATTATATCCGTTCAGAAGGATTAGCAAAAACAACAGAAGATATAGGAAGCATTGTAGTAAATGATATAGGAATTACACCAGTGTTAGTTAAAGATGTAGCAACCGTACAATACGGGAAAGCTCCAAGATATGGTGCATTGGTTCGTGATGGCGAAGAAGTGGTAGGCGGCAAGGTAATGATGTTTAAAGGAGCCAACTCGGCACAGGTTACCGAATTGGTAAAAGAACGTGTGGTTCAAATTCAAAAATCATTACCTGAAGGTGTAATCATAGAACCCTATTTGGTACGAGACAAATTAGTGAGCACGGCTATCGGAACTGTTAGAACCAATCTCATAGAAGGGGGGCTTATTGTTATTTTCATACTGGTCTTATTATTGGGCAATTGGCGAGCGGGTTTGGTTGTAGCCTCTGTAATCCCATTGGCAATGCTTTTTGCTATTTCAATGATGAATCTTCTCGGCATATCTGCCAATTTAATGAGTTTGGGAGCCATTGACTTTGGACTTATTGTCGATGGAGCCGTTATTATCGTAGAATCCATTGTCCACAGGCTGCAAGTAAAGAAAGCGGGAAGTTTCCTGAGCCAATCTGAAATGGACAGTGAAGTGATTACCTCCTCTCAGAAAATAAGGAACTCAGCAGCATTTGGAGAGATTATCATTTTAATGGTGTACATACCCATTTTGGCTTTGGTAGGTATCGAAGGAAAAATGTTTAAACCAATGGCACAAACCGTAATGCTTGCTATTGCAGGAGCTTTGATACTCTCTCTTACCTATGTGCCAATGATGGCTGCTTTAGTTCTGAATAAAAAGGTAGTCAATAAGAAAACCATTGCCGATAAGATTATTGCATTTTTTCAAAAAGGTTATACACCTATTTTGAATGCTGCACTCAGATTTAAAGCAATATTCGTAAGTCTCACTGCAGTTGCTTTTCTGTTTAGCCTATTCATTTTTAGTCGGATGGGTGGCGAATTTATACCCACTTTAGAAGAAGGAGATTTGGCTATGCAGCATATTTTACCACCTGGCAGCTCGCTTTCGCAGAGTGTAGAAACGGCTAAAATGATTCAAAACAAACTTTTAGATGATTTCCCTGAAATAGAAGATGTGGTCGCAAACATTGGCTCAGCAGAAATCCCCACAGACCCAATGCCTGTTGAAATAGCAGATTATGTGTTGGTGATGAAACCCAAATCGGAATGGACGTCTGCTACCAACAGACAAGATATGTTCGAGAAATTAGAAGAATCATTGCACAGCATTCCGGGTGTTGGTTTCGAGTTTTCACAACCTATACAGCTTCGCTTTAATGAATTGATGACTGGTTCAAAAGCTGACATAGCCATAAAACTATTTGGTGAAGACCTGGACATATTGTTTCAAAACGCAACAAAGGCGGAGAACATAATAGAACAAATAGATGGTGTAGGAACAGTCAATGTGGAGCAGACTATTGGAATGCCTCAAGTGATGATTAAATTCAATTACCAAAAAATGGCCCAATATGGATTGCACATTCAAGAAGTCAATCAGGTAATTCGCTCTGCTTTTGCAGGAGAGAAGGCAGGAATTATTTATGAAGGAGATAAGCGATTTGATTTGGTTATTCGATTAGCCGAAGAAAATAGGACAGGAATTGATGACGTAGAAAACCTATTCATTACTCTAAATAATGGTAGTCAGGTTCCACTAAGCAGCGTTGCAAAAATTGATTTGATAAATGCTCCAATGCAAATTTCGAGAGAAAGTACCAATAGACGAATTGTAATAGGCGTAAATGTCGGTAACACAGATGTAGAAACCTTAGTTGAAAAAATACAATCTGAGTTAGACAGCAAAGTAAACTTGCCTTCGGGCTACTATTTTACTTATGGTGGTCAGTTCGAGAATCTTAAAGCTGCCAATGCAAGATTGTCCATAGCTGTGCCCATTGCGTTGGCACTCATATTTATTCTACTGTTTTTCACCTTTGGATCAGTATCACAAGCTGCCTTGATTTTTACCGCTATCCCGTTATCGGCCATTGGTGGAATTTGGGCTTTACAACTAAGGGGTTTACCATTCAGTATTTCAGCAGGTATAGGATTCATTGCACTATTTGGAGTAGCCGTATTGAATGGGATAGTTCTCATTGGTTATTTCAATCAACTTAAAAAAGAAGGAATGACAGATATAAAGGAAAGGATAAAAACAGGCACAAAAGTAAGATTAAGACCTGTACTTATGACCGCAGCGGTGGCCTCACTCGGTTTCCTGCCTATGGCACTTTCCACGTCAGGCGGTGCGGAAGTTCAAAGACCATTGGCCACAGTTGTAATTGGTGGATTAATAACCGCGACTTTCCTAACATTGGTGATCTTACCCATACTTTACTACTGGTTAGAAAAGTGGAAAGAAAGGAAAAGCAATTCAGGAGCAAAAAAAGCATTGGCAAGCCTTGTTTTACTATTCAGTGTATCCTTTGGCTTACAGGCACAAGAGCAGCGGTTAGACTTAGACAGTGCTATTAGTATAGCAATAAAAAATCACCCAAATATAAGGGCGGCCAATAAGTCAATTGAGAAGGAAAAGTCACTTCAAAACTTAAAATACAATCTTGGCTCAACAGATATTTCTTATCAAGGAGATGGATTATTTGACAGGCAATTCGGTCAGCAAGTCAATCAAATAGGTGTTGTTCAAAATATCCCAAGTCCCGGTATTACTAAGGCTCAGAATAAATTACAAAACGCTGTAACAACGCAGAGTGTTTATGCCCGGCAGATCAGCGAAAATGAATTGAAATGGAAAGTACGGCAACTCTATTTTGATATTCAATATCAAAAAGAACTGGAAAAGCTCTACGCCAATCTCGCTTCCACCTACGGAGAATATCACAGAAAAGCTACCGTAAGGGTGCAGGCCGGGGCAACTAACCAGATTGAAGCACTAACGTTAAAATCAAAATGGCAAGAGTACGAGCTACTATTGAAACAAGTGAGCCTTGCAATAGATAATCTTAATCAGCAGTTTCAATTACTCTTATCCACTCCAGAACCTGTTACCGTGAAAGACAGTCTTACAATAACGTCTTTTACACCCAGTTTGGACAGTAATTCTAATCCGTTTCTGCTCCAAACTAAACAGGCAAATGTCATTGAAGCGGCTAAAGTTGATGTAATGAAATCTAAGTTAAAACCCGGCTTCAATATTGGCTATGCTGCCCAACGCTTTTATGAAGGTGGTTGGCTCAATGCTGTTCAGGCTGGAATTTCTATTCCATTATTCAATGGTCAAACCAAAAAGCGTATTGAAGCTCAGAGAATACAGATTGACATAGGAAATTACTTATATCAAAGTAAGGTATTGGCATTAAAACAAGAACAGCTAAAGGCAGAAAATACCCTAAATCTGTATCAGGAAGGTATTGATTTCTATAAAGACCAACTGAAAACAATTAATCCTGAAATAATACGAATTAGTCAGCTCAATTATCAAGCGGGTGAAATATCGTATTTGGAACTCTTAAATGCCCTCCAATTAATGGCTACGAACAACAAAAATTATTGGGAGCAGATAAAGGCTTACAATATGGCAGTAGCAGACTATCAATTTATTACGAATCAATAAAAGACAATACAATGAATTTTATAAAATATATCATAGCAATTTTTGCAATATCCTCAATAAGCTTACTTTCTTCCTGTGGCCAAAAGCATAGTGAAGGAGATGGACATAATCACGGAAATGAGCAAGCCGCTCATTCTGATAGTGATGGTCACGACCACGGAAATGAAGGTGAACACCACGATGAAGGCATACACCTTTCCAAAGAGCAGGCTGAAACCATAGGCTTAGAATTTGGAACACTATCTTCTATCAAAGTAAATGACTTTGTAAAAGCTACCGGCACTTTAGGTTTACCGCCCAACGCCTATTCTTCTGTTTCTGCAAAAGCCAATGGCATTATCAAAGGGAGCAAAAAGTATGTTGAAGGAAACTACATTAAAAAAGGAGAAATAGTGGCTTATGTCGAAAACCCGGATTTTATAGTTACACAGCAAGACTATTTAGAAGCAAAGGCTCTATTGAAGCTCAAAAAATTGGAAGTAGAGCGACAAAAAACACTCGTAGAATCCAATGCAGGTGTAACCAGGAATCTACAAAATGCACAGGCCGAAGTAGCAGTCTTAGAAGCTAAAACGCAAGGACTTGCCAAGCAACTTTCTTACTTGGGCATATCTACTTCAAATTTGTCTCCTACTGCCATACGGCAACAAATTGCTATTGTCGCTCCTATGAGTGGTTATATATCCAAAATAAACTTTCACAATGGTATGTATGCACAATCTTCTGTCTCGCTGATGGATATAATTTCTTCACAGCATTTACACTTAGAATTAGATGTGTTTGAGAAGGACATAGCTAAAATCGAGAAAGGTCAAAAAATCAGTTACACTATTCCCGCACTCGGTGAAAATATGTACCAAGGCGAAGTTGAAGTAATTGGCAAAGAGTTTAATTCACAAGCTAAAACCGTTCGTATTCACGGTCATTTAGAAGGCACAAAACCTAAATTCTTGAAAGACCTTTTTATCAATGCTAAAATTTGGCTCAATGATAACACTACTGATGCTCTCCCGGAAAAAGCAATTATAAAAGATGGTGAAAATGCTTTTATATATGTCGCTAAAAATGAGAAAGACGCTACGGAAATAGAATTTCAAGAAATAGCTATTATTCCAGGTGCAACCGACAACGGTTTTACGGCAGTAAAACTGATTGATGCAATACCAGAAGGTTTGCAAATTGTTACCAAAGGAGCCTATTATGTCTATGCCCAATCCAAAGCAGGAGAATTAGAACACGAACATTAAGATTCACACTATGTATTTATTCGTATTTCTAATCATATACTTTTTTTTAGTTTTTTTCTTGCGTTTCTATTTACTCTGGATAAAGACCAAGGTAAATCCACTTACTTTTAATAAGGGTGATGATGCTCACGGTTATAATGGAAAGGTATTTGGATTTATTTCGCTACTTGAATTGATAGTTGTTTCCATTTATGCCTTTGCACCTAATTGGTATAAATACTTGCTACCCATTTGGTACTTAGAAAATGAAATTCTGATTTGGATGGGTTGGGGATTATTGATCTTATCGTTAATTCTTGTATGGTTGGCTCAATCCAATATGAGAGCCTCTTGGCGTATTGGAATAGATAGAAAAAATAAGACTGAACTAATTACAAAGGGTTTCTTCTCAATTTCCCGTAACCCCATTTTCTTAGGCATAATGATTGCCAATGTCGGACTTTTATTAGTGATACCCAATGCTTTCACCTTACTCATTGTTTCACTTTCCACTATAAGTATCAATACCCAAATACGCTTAGAAGAAGAATTTCTTGCGAAAGAATTTGGTAATGAATACGAGCTATATAAAAATAAGGTAAACCGATGGATTACATTAAAACAGAAATAAGATGAAACATTCAAAGCATACACATATATACGATAGCAAAGGCAGACAAATCTGCTGTTCCTTAGAAGAAAAAATCGATGCTAAAACTCCACCACCATTGCTAAAAAAAGAACATAGCGAAGATGACGGACACGACCATTCGCACGATGGCGAAGGTACTTGGAAAACATATTTCCCGGCTATAATCAGTTTCGTCCTTTTGGTGTCAGGGATAGCTTTAGATTACTGTGATGTTCCGTTTTTCAACGGTTGGGTAAGATTGCTTTGGTATGGCGTTGCTTATATTCCTGTGGGTTTACCAGTTATCAAAGAAGCCATTCAAGCACTTGGGAAGGGCGAAATATTCACCGAATTTTTTTTAATGAGTATAGCCACCATTGGGGCTATTGCCATTGGCGAATACCCTGAAGGTGTAGCCGTAATGTTATTCTATGCAGTTGGTGAATTGTTCCAAAGTGCAGCCGTCAGACGTGCTAAAAACAATATCAAAGCACTACTGGATGTAAGACCTAAAATTGCCAATGTGTTCAGAAATGGTTCGTACATAACAGTCAATCCAAGTGATGTAAATATTGAAGAAACCATTCAAGTTAAGGTTGGCGAAAAAATACCTTTAGACGGCACCTTACTTTCTGACAAAGCCAATTTAAACACAGCAGCCATTACAGGAGAAAGTAAACCACAAAGCACTTTACAGGGAGAAAATGTATTGGCGGGTTCTATCAATATGGACGGAGTGTTAGAAATCAAAACCACAAAACTGTTTAATGATAGCTCAGTTGCAAGAATAATAGAGTTAGTACAAAATGCTACTTCCAAGAAAGCTAAAACCGAATTACTGATTAGAAGATTAGCAAAAGTCTATACGCCTATTGTCGTCTATTTAGCCATTGCCGTTTGCTTTCTACCTTACTTTTTTGTGGATGACTATGTGTTTCGAGATTGGCTGTATAGAGCCTTGATTTTCTTAGTAATCTCTTGTCCCTGTGCTTTGGTCATTTCTATCCCACTTGGTTACTTTGGGGGTCTCGGTGCAGCTTCTAAAAACGGCATATTATTCAAAGGAGCAAAATACCTGGATGAACTGAAAGAAGTGAATACAATAGTAATGGATAAAACCGGAACGGTCACCAAAGGTGTATTTAGGATAAGCGAAATCAAAACCTATGGAAAATGGAAAGAAGAAACAATGATGCCTATTCTTTTGGCAATAGAATCAAAATCAACTCACCCAATTGCGAAAGCAATAATGGAGTATCATACAGATTTATCCATTCCTAATGCCTCCGATATTAAGGAAATTGCTGGCAAGGGTTTAACTGGTTTGGTACAGGGGAAAAATGTGGTGGTTGGTAATCAAAAATTAATGCAGCAATTCAACATAGATACTCTAAAAGAGATTGAGTCCATTGTAGATTCTATTGTATTGGTTGGAATTGATGGAGTCTTTGCAGGTTATGTTACTATAGCAGATGAATTGAAAGCAGAAGCCAAGGCGTCTATTGAAAGTCTGAAAAGAGAAGGTATACAATCGTTGATGATGTTGTCAGGAGATAAAAACAGTATCACTCAAAAGGTTGCAGCACAGCTCGGAATTGAGAAAGCCAAAGGCGGTTTGTTACCAGAAGATAAACTGAATGAAGTAGAACGAATCAAACAGGACAAGCAAAAGAAGGTTGCGTTTATAGGAGATGGAATAAATGATGCTCCTGTTCTGGCAGCAAGTGATGTGGGTATTGCTATGGGTGCTATGGGTAGCGATGTTGCTATTGAAACCGCAGATGTTATCATTCAAACCGACCAACTGTCGAAGATCAGCACAGGCATTCGAATATCAAAATCCACCCAAAAAATTATTTGGCAAAACATATTCCTTGCCTTTGGAGTCAAGATTATTGTATTGATCTTAGGGGCAGGTGGATTGGCCACAATGTGGGAAGCCGTGTTTGCAGATGTGGGAGTGGCACTATTGGCTATTTTAAATGCAGTACGGTTACAAAAGATGAAATGGAGATGAAACAGAAAAATTACAATAAATCTCTAATCGGTGGTAGTATTGCCTTTATTCTGGCAACAAGTTGTTGTTGGCTCCCCGCTATTCTTATTGCCATAGGGAGTGGCGGTGCTGTTATGACATTCGCAGATCAATTGGGAAGCTGGAGTCTATATTTTTTTATTATTGCAGCGGCACTCCTTATTTTGGGCAGCTATCAATACGTATATGGCAATCGAAAGAAAATTATGTCTCAATCAACAATCACCTGCCCTGAATGTGGATATATTAAAGAAGAAACAATGCCAACAAATGCCTGTCAGTACTTTTATGAATGTGAAAAGTGCCAGAAAGTAATAAAACCAAAACAAGGGGATTGCTGCGTTTATTGTAGTTACGGAACAGTGCCCTGTCCACCTATTCAAGAAAATAAAAGTTGTTGTTAATGTGGGATGATGCCAAAAGAATTATGCCCTTCATTGGAGCAAAAGATTATGAACAATCTCGGCAATTTTATAAAGAATTAGGATTCACTGTAAGGGAAGGAGAAAAGCATTGCGAAGTACAAGTAAATGGCACTTTGGGTTTCTGGCTTCAAAAATATTATCATAAAGGCTGGGTAAATAATTCAATGATTTTCTTAGAAGTACCGGATATTGATGCTTTGCAAGAACAACTTTTAGCTAAAAGCTTGCATAACAAGTACAAATATGTACGATTGACAGAAATTAAAACATTCGATTGGGGTAGGGAAATATTTATGCACGATCCGTCTGGTGTTCTGTGGCATTTTTGTGAATTAAATAAGTAGAATCTATGGAAAATATAGCACAAGTATTCCCATTCTTTGGAGCCGATAAATTAGAAGATTTTGCTAAAATAAATTTGCGGTTTTTATGATGGAAAGAGCAGAAGAAATATTAGATGTTAAAAAAGTAAAACTTACGGCAAACAGAGTACTTGTACTTCGGTATTTATTGGAGCAAAAGAAAGCACTCTCCCTTAGGGATATTGAAGAAGGAATGATTAATGCAGATAGAAGTTCAATATTTAGAACACTTAAAACATTTGAACAAAAGAAAGTAATTCATAGTGTTGAAGATGGTTCGGGTATGGTCAAATATGCCGTCTGCGTTGAAGGGTGCAACTGCGACCCAAAAGACTTGCATTATCACTTTTACTGTACAAACTGTAGCTTGACTTACTGTCTCTTAGATAATCCTATCCCCGTCATACAACTACCAGACAATTTTAAAATGCAACAAGCCAATATGGTTGTAAAAGGTTTATGTGCTAATTGTAGCTAAACTTTGCAATCGAGTTGCAGAGTTATCATTTTAGCTTTGTGTCATATTTCACAAAATTGCATAAGATGATAAAATATTTAGTTCTGTTACTCACACTCCTTTCCTTAATTGGTAGTACTGCATTTGCACAAACCACAGATGTTTCCATTACCCTGCTGGATAATGACAGTCAAGAACCATTAATAGGAGCAACCATTTTAATTGATGAATTGGAGCAAGGAACAGTAACAGATGTTGACGGGATAGGAAGATTCTCGGATATTGCATTTGGAAATTATCGATTCGAGTTTTCATACATAGGGTATCAAAAGATCGATACCACGCTTAAAATTGATGGCAACATTTCACACTTTACAATTGGTTTAGAAGGAGCTAATCAAGAGTTAGAAGAAGTGACTGTAAGAGCCACCAGAAGCACAAGAACCATAAAAAACATTCCGACTCGTTTAGAATTTATTGGAGCAGAAGAATTGGAAGAAAAAGCCATTATGAATGCTTCTAATATCTCAATGGTATTAAGAGAAAGTACGGGTATTCAAATTCAACAAACCAGTCTGAGTAGCGGCAACAGAAGTATAAGAATACAAGGGCTTGATGGTAGATATACTCAATTACTTAAAGACGGATTTCCATTGTACGGTGGCTTTTCAGGCGGTCTGAGCATAATGCAAATTCCACCCCTGGATTTAGCACAATTTGAAATTATTAAGGGCAGTTCCTCTACATTATACGGTGGCGGAGCAATAGCCGGTCTGGTAAATATGGTATCCAAAAGACCAGACGAAGAACCAGAATTAGATATACTTCTCTCTCAAACTCATACACTTGGAAGTACTGGGAATGTTTTTTATAGTCAAAGAAAAGAGAAAGTAGGATTTACCCTATACGGAGCAGCACATTATAATGCACCTTATAATCCCGATAATGATAATTTTACTAATATTCCCAAAACGACTTCTTTTTCGTTTAACCCAAAACTGTTTTACTATCCTAATGATGATGCCACCTTATGGTTTGGAGTAAATGCAAATATCGATAACAGAGAAGGGGGCGATATTGATGCCGTAAAAAATGGCACAGACTCAAATCATTCTTACATTGAAGAAAACAAATCAAATAGAATAAGCACACAAGCTGCCTATGAATCAAAGTTGAAAAACAATCAGAGTATAGAAATCAAAAATAGCGTTTCGTTTTTTGACAGAACCACTTCCATACCAGGTTACACCTTTGAAGGAAACGAAATCAATACGTTTACAGAGTTCAACTATGCTAAGAAAAAAGAGATAACGGATTGGATTACTGGGGTAAACTTATATACCAATTCATTTAAGGAACAAAACACAAGCACTCCGAGAGACCTCAGTCAAACCACTGTTGGATTATTTGTGAATAATACTACAGATATAAAGGAAAATGTAATTCTTGAATCAGGTTTTAGAACTGATTATTCAACAGATTATGGCTTCTTTCCGCTTCCACGAATATCATTATTATGGAAAGCAAATAACAAATTCTCCGCCCGTCTTGGTGGTGGTTTAGGTTACAAAATACCCGATCTTTTTACTGAAGAAGCGGCTACATTAAATTTTAGAAATGTTTTACCTATTGACATTGATAATATTGAAGCAGAGAGATCTTATGGTACAAATCTGGACTTAAACTACAGAACCGCAATTACTGATGATCTGTTCTTCTCAATGAATCAGCTTTTTTACCTGACCGAAATTTCAAATGCCATACTCTTAGAATCCACAAATACGAATGAATTTAGTTTTAGCAATGCTCCTGAAAATATTCAAAGTTTGGGATTAGAAACCAATGTAAAACTGTCCTTCAAAGATTTTAGATGGTTCATAAATTACGCTTTTATCAATACAAGATTAAAGTATTTACCAGGTAATCCCCAAAAGCCACTTACTCCAAAACACAATGCCGGTACAGTGTTGATGTATGAAAATGAAGATTGGAGAATAGGCTATGAAGTTTACTATACCGGAAAACAAAACTTATCCAATGGTTCTCAAACCGATGATTTTACGACTATGGGATTATTAGTTCAGAAACACTTTAAATGGGGAAGTCCTTACGTCAATTTTGAAAACTTCACAGACAGAAGACAAAATAGATTTTCACCTGAAGTCTTAGGTACTGTGCAAAATCCAGTCTTCCCTGAGATTTATGCTCCCACAGATGGATTCGTGTTTACCGTTGGTATTAGCATTAAGCCCTTTGGCAGAGAAGAATGCAGTGATGAATGTCACAAAGAATAATGTAAATTCATTATGTACTTGTTTATATTTTTTATCGTTTATTTCCTATTAGTATTTGTACTAAGGTCATTATTACTATGGAAGAAAACCAATGTAAACTCACTTACCTTCAATAAGGGTGATGATGCTCACGGCTACAACGGAAGAGTATTTGGCATTATTTCTATCATAGAATTAGTAGTAGTTTCTATATATGCCTTTGTTCCAAGTTGGCACAAGTTTTTATTGCCGTTTTGGTATTTAGAAAATGATACTTTAGTTTATGTAGGATGGGCATTACTTATACTTTCGTTACTATTTGTGTGGTTTGCTCAGTCCAATATGAGAGCCTCTTGGCGTATTGGTATAGATGAAGAGAATAAAACAGAATTGATAACAAGTGGCTTTTTTGCTATTTCTCGTAATCCTATTTTCTTAGGAATAATGGTGGCTAACATAGGTCTTTTCTCAGTTCTTCCTAATGCTTTTACCTTACTAATTATAGCACTTTCCACCGTTAGTATCAATACCCAGATTAGATTAGAAGAAGAATTTCTTGAACAAGAGTTTGGAGAGCAATATATTGAATATAAAAAGAAGGTTAGAAGGTGGCTATAGTTAAACATACAATGTTCAAATCAACCTTCCATATTAAAAAAATGGACTGTCCTTCGGAAGAAAATTTAATCCGAATGAACTTGGAAGGAATTTCAAGTATAAAGAATTTAAAGTTTGACATTCCTAATAGAAAACTATCGGTATTTCACAATGGGCAAATCGACTTAATCTCAAAATCCATTGATCAATTAAATTTATCCAGCCAGTTGCTCACCACCGAACAAGCAGAACAAACTGAATTTGCAGAAAATACCAATCAGAAAAAACTACTTTGGACTGTACTTGCAATCAACTTTGCTTTTTTCCTAATTGAAATGACAACTGGGCTTATTTCAAAATCTATGGGATTAGTAGCTGACAGTTTGGATATGCTTGCAGATGCCTTTGTATATGGTATTAGTTTGTTTGCCGTAGGTGGGTCTTTAAGTCGAAAAAAGAACATTGCTAAAATGGCAGGATGGTTTCAAATAGTATTAGCAATAATTGGGTTTGCAGAAATTGTAAGAAGATTTATTACAGGCGTAAAACTGCCAGACTTTAGTACGATGATTATCGTTTCTGTATTGGCTTTGCTGGCTAATATGTTCTGTCTGATTCTCTTACAAAAATCAAAAAGTAAAGAAGAAGCTCATATGAAAGCAAGTATGATTTTCACCTCCAATGATATAATTATCAATTTAGGGGTGATCATTGCAGGTGTACTTGTTTACGTCACTGATACTCGTTTTCCTGATTTACTGATAGGTACAATAGTGTTCGCATTAGTATTGCAAGGAGCATTAAGAATATTGAAACTGAGTAAATAGAATATGATACTGCAAATAAAAAATATGGTTTGCCCTCGATGCTTGAGCAGTGTCCGTACTATTCTCAATGATATGCAGATCGAATACAATCATATAGAATTGGGCATAGTAGAATTAGATAGAGAGATGAGCGAAGAACAAAAGGAGAAACTTTCCAATAAACTTCAAGCACAGGGTTTTGAATTACTAAGCAATGAAGAATCTAAGGTCATTAACGCAATAAAGTCTTTTGTCATTAACAAAATACATTATACAGATACCAGTCAACATTCAAATCACAACCTCTCTGATGAACTCAGCAAGGAATTTCATATAAGCTATTCAAAATTAAGTAAAACTTTCTCTCGTGTTGAAGGCATTACTATAGAACAATATCTGCTACAACAACGGATAGAAAAGGTAAAGGAATTATTGAGTTATGAAGAAAAAACCATTTCTGAAATAGCTTTTGACCTGGGTTATAGTAGTACCGCTCACCTTTCAGCTCAATTCAAAAAGATTACCGGAATGCCACCTTCAGCATTTAAAAAGATCTCGAAGAACCTGAGAAAATCGCTGGATGACATTTAATATTTCCAAATAATATAAAGATTTGCCAAAACGTTATAATTAATAGTCCTAATAGATTCTTACCTTTGTAGATAATGACAAGAAGTCTTTCACATAGAATTGCCGCCATATCAATGGCTTTGTTGATGATGCTATCGTCAACGGGATTCTCTATGGATATTCACTATTGTCAAGATCAGTTAAAGGGTATCAGCCTATTTGGAAAAGCTAAATCCTGTCACGAAAAGCAAGAAACGCCACCTTGCCACCAGACAAAAAAGTCTTGTCACCATAAGGAAGATGGCATAAGCAAGGCAGATAAAGATAACTGTTGTCATAATGAAACGGTTGTCATTGAGAAATCAGATTTGGATGCCACACCTACTCAATTAGCCACTGTTCAAGATATTCAGTTAGACTTTGTAGCTGCTTTTATAGCGGTATATGTATTTAACTATAGTGTGCAAGCTGACTATCAGCCTTATGCACAGTACAAACCACCCTTGCCCGATAGAGACGTTCAGGTACTCTATCAGACCTTCCTTATTTGATTCATTCATTTTCATTGATGCTTCATACCGCTGAATAGCCGTATGGACCCATTCCTATTTGTACAATTCTAAGAATGAAAATGAATAATGTTAAATCAAATAATCAAATTTTTTATAGACAATAAACTTGTCGCTTGGCTACTATTATTACTATTTGTAGGTTGGGGAGTTGTTACAGCACCTTTTGATTTAGGTGTTGATAGCTTACCTCGTGACCCTGTAGCAGTTGATGCAATACCCGATATTGGAGAGAACCAACAGATCGTTTTCACCAAGTGGATGGGAAGGTCGCCACAAGATGTAGAAGACCAGATCACCTATCCACTAACCACTTCCTTATTGGGTATTCCTGGAGTAAAGAGCATACGGAGTAATTCAATGTTTGGCTTTTCGAGTATCTATGTCATTTTCGATGAAGGTGTTGAATTTTATTGGAGTAGAAGTAGGATACTTGAAAAACTAAACTCTCTACCTGCCAATCTCCTGCCCAACGATGTTCAGCCAACCCTGGGGCCGGATGCAACCGCTTTAGGACAGATTTACTGGTACACTTTAGAAGGCAGAGACGAACAAGGCAATCCTACTGGTGGTTGGGATTTACACGAGTTGCGTTCTATTCAAGATTTCTATGTACGGTTTGGCTTGTCTTCCGCTTCAGGTGTTTCAGAAGTAGCTTCCATAGGTGGCTTTGTTAAGGAATATCAAGTGGATGTTATACCGGACAAAATGAGAGTATATGGCATTACCCTTAATCAAGTAATGAAAGCCATAAAAGAAAGCAACTTAGACATTGGTGCTCAAACACTTGAAATCAATCTTGCCGAATATTTTGTCAGGGGCTTGGGATATGTAAAATCAGTAGAAGATATTGAAAATGCAGTGGTCACAGCCACCGATAACGTACCTATTCGCATTAAGGACATTGCCGTAGTAAATATTGGCCCAGCTACTCGCAGGGGAGTTTTAGACAAATCAGGTGCAGAAGCTGTAGGTGGCGTAGTGGTAGCAAGATATGGAGCAAATCCATTAGAAGTAATTAATAATGTAAAGGTCAAAATTGATGAAATAGCTCCCGGATTACCTACCAAGACATTAGCCGATGGCACAGTTTCACAGGTGACGGTTGTCCCATTCTATGATAGAACAGATTTAATCAATGAGACCTTAGGCACATTAGAAGAAGCAATTGGGTTACAAATACTTATTACCATAATTGTGGTGATTTTAATGCTACTCAATTTAAGGTCGTCATTATTGGTGGCAGGGTCGCTACCTGTTGCTGTTTTAATGTGCTTTATTGCTATGAGATACTTTGGTGTCGATGCCAATATTGTGGCTTTGTCGGGTATTGCTATCGCAGTTGGTACTATGGTAGATATGGGAATTGTCCTTACGGAAAGTATGGTCACACATATGAAATCAGCACCTCCCAAACAAAAAATAAACACTACTATATATAATGCGACTACGGAAGTAGCCTCAGCAGTTATTACAGCTGTAGCTACTACGGTTGTCAGTTTCTTGCCAGTATTTACAATGGTAGCGGCAGAAGGAAAATTGTTCAGACCATTGGCATTTACTAAAACCTTTGCCCTTATAGCTTCGATTGTTGTAGCCATTACCATTGTACCGCCATTGGCAACACAATTGTTTGGAATGAAAACAAAATCAAAATGGATGTCTATTGGCTATAATGTTGCATTGGTGGCATTGAGCATTTTTCTTTTATTTGGTCAGTTTTACTATTTAGGCATAATAGGTCTTGTAGTTGGGATAACCGGAATAATTAGTTACTGGCTAAAGTCATTTCACAATGGAAAATTCCATTCCTATTTTGAAATAGGAAGAAACATTGTCTATGCCCTGCTGGTTGCCTGGCTTCTCGCCAAAATATGGATGCCATTGGGTGTTACAAAAACTGTACTTACCAATTTTCTATTTGTTTCATTTATTTCAGGTATATTAATCGGAAGCTTTTATATAGTAATTCATTTCTACGAAAGGATTTTACGTTTCCTACTTAGAGTAAAGTTGTTATTCCTGTTACTCGTTGGCAGCCTAATTTTCTTTGGCATTCAAATCGCAAAAAATACAGGTCAGGAATTTATGCCTGCCTTAGATGAAGGGTCATTTTTACTGATGCCTACTTCGATGCCACATTCAGGTATGCAAATGAATGTGGCAAACCTTCGGGCTTTGGATATGGCTGTTACAGCTATACCAGAAGTGGAAACAGTAGTTGGAAAAGCAGGCCGGGTAGAAAGTGCTTTAGATCCAGCTCCAATGTCAATGTATGAAAATGTAATTCTGTATAAATCGGAATATATGACCAATGCGGATGGTCACCGTTTAAGATTTAAGACAGATAAGAATGGAAAATATTTGTTGTCAACAGGTGGGGCTATCGAATATGAAAAAGCTCTATCAGGTGGCATTCAAATCAGCGATTTAGTACAAGATGATAAAGGGTCGTATTTCCGCCAATGGAGAGAGCACATACATTCTCCAGATGATATTTGGAACGAAATTGTAAAGGCCACTAATCTTCCTGGTGTTACGTCAGCACCAAAACTGCAACCCATAGAAACACGATTGGTGATGCTACAAACGGGGATGCGAGCACCAATGGGCATAAAAGTAAAAGGTTCAGATTTAGAGACCATAGAAGCATTTGGCTTGGAATTAGAAAAACATTTGAAAAATGTTGAAGGAGTAAAAGCCCCTGCCGTATTTGCTGAACGGATTGTGGGCAAGCCCTATATGCTGTTTGATATTGACCGTGAAAAAATAAGTAGATATGGATTATCAATAATGGATGTTCAAAAACAACTACAAGCTACTGTTGGTGGTATGGTAATGACTTCTACCGTGGAAGGTAGAGAGCGATACAGCATTCGTTTACGTTATCCAAGAGAGTTGCGAGATAGCCCGAATAGTTTGAATAATATTTTAGTGGCTTCACCAAACGGATTACAAATCCCACTCGGAGATTTAGTAGAAATAAAGTATGAGCAAGGACCCCAAGCCATAAAAAGTGAAGATGGTTTTTTAGTTGGTTATGTATTGTTTGATAAAGAAGCAGGCTTTGCAGAAGTGGAAGTAGTCAACAATGCACAGAACTATTTACAAACTAAAATAGAAAGTGGCGAATTGACATTACCGGCAGGAATCAATTACAAATTCGCAGGAAATTATGAGCAACAAGTCAGAGCAAACAAACGGCTATCCATTGTAATTCCCATTGCACTGGCCTTAATTTTTCTAATTCTTTATTTCCAATTCAGTTCCGTTACTACTTCCCTGATGGTATTTTCAGGTGTGTTTGTAGCATTCTCAGGGGGCTTTATAATGATATGGTTATATGGTCAGCCCTGGTTTATGGATTTTGATGTTTTAGGCACCAATATGAGAGACTTGTTTCAAATGAAATCTATTAATCTCAGTGTAGCTGTATGGGTCGGTTTTTTAGCCCTGTTCGGTATTGCTACGGATGATGGGGTTTTAGTCGCCACATTCCTAAAAGATAGTTTCAAACGTAATACTCCCGCTACAGTTTCACAGATAAGAGATGCAGTTGTAGAAGGTGGTTTACGCAGGGTAAAACCAGCAATGATGACTACGGCTACAACCATTTTGGCTTTATTACCCGTACTAACCTCCACAGGTCGTGGGGCTGATATAATGTTACCAATGGCCATTCCTTCATTTGGTGGTATGACTTTACAAGTGATTACAATGTTCACCGTTCCCGTGCTGTATTCTTTGTGGAAAGAAGCACAATTAAAATTTTCTAAGAATACTCAATCGATAATAGATGAAAACTAAATATATAGTATTAATACTTGCTTTGATGGCTTCGACCTTTGCAGTCAAAGCACAGACTTTGGATAGTCTGCTAAAAAAGGCGTATGATAATAATCCTGAATTAAAGGCATTACAATTAGAATACGAAGCGGCTCTACAAAAAGGACCGCAAGTAAGCCAATTGCCTGACCCAACTGTGGGTGTTGGCATTCCTGTATTACGCCCTGAAACTCGATTAGGTGGCCAGGTATTCAGTGTATCAGCAAGTCAGATGTTCCCTTGGTTTGGCACACTAAAGGCTAAAGAAGATGTGGTGCTAACAATGGCAAAATCAAAATACGAACGAGTAGCAACGGAAAGGTTGAACATAGATTATCAAATCAAAACAGCCTATTATAATCTGTATCTAATTCAGACAAAGCAAAGTATTCTTCGTAAAAACATACGCATTTTCGAATCTCTTGAAAAAGTGGCATTGGCAAAAGTAGAAAGTGGGAAATCCATTGCTTCTGATGTTCTCACGGTTCAGATTAAAATAGAAGAACTTAACCAACAAATTCAAATACTCGAAGAACAGAAACTGGCTTATACGGCAACTATAAATGAAGCAGTAAACAATCCCCTCAACTCTGCTATTCAGATTGATACAACACAAATAACAATAGCAGAAATAGAATATAACATAGAACAATTCAGGAATAATATTCAGGCCAATCACCCATTGATCAAACAACTCGATTGGAATATAGAAACGTCTAACAAAGCACTTGCATTAAATGCTTTGGCCGGCAAGCCTTCATTTGGTGTAGGCTTAGATTATAGTTTGGTCACTGGCAGAACGGATGCAATTCCAGTTAATAATGGCCGAGATATTCTGATACCAAAAGTAATGGTATCTATTCCAATTTATCGCAAAAAATACGCTGCCAAGAAAGAAGAAGAAAGTCTCAAACAACAGGCATTTGAGTTTCAAAAGGAAAATTTGACCAATAGAATGATTAGCAGTATTCAAGGCTATAAATCTGAATATGAAAGTGCAAAATTGATGTTTGAGTTGGCTAATAAACAAATTGAAATCTCTAATAGTGCTTATGACATATTATTGGCCGATTACAGTAGTAAAGGAAAGCGTTTTGACGAATTGATGAAGCTACAAAGCGACATAAATCGATACGAAATTGAGATTATTAAATCAATCGTTCAATCGCATTTAGCCAAGTTTAAAATTGAACGTTTAACAGACTTTTAAAAAGAATAAGAATGAAAAAGTATAAAATATATATCGTTGCCATTCTCGCATTAGCCATTGGCTTATTGATTGGATGGCTATTATTTAAGAACGGTACTCAGCCTGTCCAAGAACACAGCGAACCGAGTTCAAATCAAACTGAGTCTGAAATATGGACTTGTTCAATGCACCCACAAATTCGTCAAAATGAACCTGGAGATTGTCCAATATGTGGAATGGATTTAATTCCAGCAAGTCAAGGAAGTAGTGATAATGAAATTGGCTTTCAAATGACTGCCGATGCAATTAAGTTGGCGAATATTCAAACGACCATTATTGGGAACGCTGATGCGAATGAAGGAGCTACCTTAAAACTCAATGGTAAAATTCAAGCCAACGAAACAAAATCTGCCAGTCTGGTTACACATATACCAGGCAGAATAGAAAAGCTGTATGTAAGCTATACAGGTGAGCAAGTAAATAAAGGACAAAAGATTGCGACTATCTATTCACCAGAATTAATTACCGCTCAAAAGGAGCTATTAGAAGCAAAAAAAATACAGGATATAAGTCCCGGTCTCTTAACCGCAGCTAAAAACAAGTTGAAGTATTGGAAAATTGGAGAGCAGGTAATACAGGATATTTTGACTTCGGGTACTATACGGGAGAACTTTAATATTTATGCAGACCATTCAGGTGTCGTAAACCAAAAGAGAGTTTCTGTGGGAGATTACCTATCAACTGGTGAAGTACTGTTTGACGTTCAGAATTTATATAGTCTTTGGGCTTTATTTGATGTATATGAAAATGACCTATCACAAGTTAAGATTGGTCGTAATATATACTTTACCACTCCGTCTGCTCTAAACAAAAGGTTTAAAGCAAAGATCACTTTCGTAAATCCAGTGATTGACCCGAATACCCGTGCAGCAACAATTAGAGCAGAAGTAAGCAACACCACAGGAAAGTTGAAACCTGAAATGTTTATTACTGGAGAACTTCAAACCTCTAAAAAGTCAGACAATCTTACCGTTCCTAAATCAGCAGTATTATGGACGGGACAACGGTCTGTTGTTTATGTAAAAATTCCTGATACAGACATTCCTTCATTTGAGTATAGAGAAATTGAAATTGCGGATGCTACGGCTTCTGGATATGCTGTTGTAAGCGGCTTAGCGTATGGCGAAGAAGTGGTGACCAATGGAGCATTTGTAATTGATGCTTCCGCACAACTAAACAATCAAGTCAGTATGATGAACAAGAATGTGATGGCGAAAAATGCTGTTCATTCCAACCATTTACCAGATTACACAAACACGACTCCACAAATATTTAAAGAGCAACTAACAGCGATAGCAAGTACTTATCTTTTATTGAAAGATGCACTTGTTGCAAGTGATCAGCAAAAAGCAGCAGAAAATGTAAATGATATTCTTGACAATACAGAAAAAGTAGATATGTCTTTAGTCAAAGACAAGGCACATATCTATTGGATGGAGCAATTAAAAGCAATTCAAGCTCACGGTAAGAAAATCGGTGCATCAGAAGATATAGAAGAACAACGTAAACAATTCGATTTTCTATCACAGGCACTCATTAAGTCTCTAAAAGTTTTCGGTGTGGAAGGTGACACTTTTTACGTGCAGCATTGCCCGATGGCCAATGACAATGACGGTGCTGCCTGGCTAAGTAAACACGAAAAAATTCTCAATCCATATTTCGGAGAAAAAATGCTCACTTGTGGAACAGTACAGGACACCATAGACATAAATTTCAAAAATCCACCTATGCAAGAGCAATCCAATGTTCAAGTCAATTTACATAATCACTAATATTATTTATTCACTTTTAAAATATTTAAACAATGACAAATTCAAAATTCAAATTCGTAATCATAGCACTATTTGCTATCGGGCTTACACTCACTTCGTGTGGTAACAAAGCAAACAACAACACCAAGACAGAACAAACAGAAAAACAAGGAAAAGAATACACCTCAGCCTACGTATGCCCTATGCACTGCGAAGGCAGTGGCAGTGATAAGGCAGGTAAATGTCCAGTTTGTGGAATGGACTATGTAAAAAACAAAGACCATAGTAAAGATGAACACAATCACGATGGTCATAACCACTAATTGAAATGGACAGCATAACACAAGCAACATTAGGGGCAGCGATTGGACACGCCCTTCTCGGCAAGAGAATAGGCAGCAAAGCAGCTGTTTTTGGTGCCATAGTGGCTACTATTCCTGACCTTGATGTTGTATTGCTTCCGCTCTATGATTCTTTGCAGCGAATAAGTATTCATAGGGGTTTTAGCCATTCCATATTGTTTAGTGTGTTGGGAGCACTACTTCTTACTTACATTTTAACAAGGATTAAATGGACAAAACACCTCTCCGTAAAGAGACTATTTATTTTCAATTGGTTGGCTCTCTTTACACATATTTTACTTGATGCCTTTACTGCATACGGTACGCAAATGTTTTTGCCGTTTAGTGATTATAGAGTAAGTTTTGACAGCATAAATATTGTAGATCCTGTTTATACTATTCCTTTAATCGTGGGATTAGGAATCACAGTTTATCACCAGTTAAAAAACAAAAAATGGAGTCGGGCAAACCACATTGGATTAGTAGTTAGCTCTGTCTATCTTTTATTCACTTTGGTAAATAAACAATTCGTGGCAAATTCGATACAGTCAGAATTAGTGGCGAATCACATTACCTATGACGAAATGAAAACAATTCCTGTAGGAGTTGGGAATATCAATTGGTATGGCGTAGCTAAGAGCAAGGACACCTTGTATATTGGTAAGTATTCTCGATTTAAAAACGAAGAAGTTGATTTTCATTCATTTCCAATCAATAATCATTTATTGGCAGGTGTAAATCAAAAACTGAGCGAAAGATTAAAATGGTTTTCCCAAGACTTTTACACTGTTGCTGAGCAAGACGGAAAGGTTAGATTGTACAATTTACAATGCGATATGCAAGGGGTAAGAACCTACGGAAAATATAAAGCACCAACCGCATTTTTTTTTGAAATAACACCGCATTCAGATGGCTCTTATGAGTTAACAACGGGAATGCACCAAAGAAAATAACTATGAAAAAAGATTGTTGCAATACTCATAACAATAACCTTTCCGATAACTCATTGAGCACAGGGAATTATTACTGTCCAATGCACTGTGAAGGAGACAAAACTTATAAACAAGCAGGTGACTGCCCTGTATGTGGTATGCACTTAGTAAAAGAAAATACTACGCCAACTTCAAGCAGTGAATACACTTGTCCAATGCACCCTGAAATTGTGCAGAATAAACCAGGCAGTTGTTCTATCTGTGGGATGGATTTGGTTCAGTTGAAGCCCGATTCAGAAGAAGATAAAACATATAAGGAACTCCTTAAAAAATTTAAAGTAGCCGTCATTTTCACATTGCCCATTCTAATAATCGTTATGGGGGAGATGATCCCAAATAACCCAATATCAAAATATTTAAATGTAGATTTAAAAAACTGGTTACAGTTCTTTCTGTCGCTACCAGTAGTGTTCTATGCTTGCTGGATGTTTTTTCAAAAGGCGTGGAACTCATTTAGGACAGGTAATTTGAATATGTTCAGTTTAATTGGCATAGGAGCTGGGGCAGCATTTATTTTTAGTGTGGTAGCTCTACTTTTTCCAGACATATTCCCCTCTCAATTCAAAAGTTCTGATGGCAGTGTATTTCTTTATTTTGAAGCCGCTACCGTTATATTGACTTTAGTATTATTGGGTCAGTTGTTAGAAGCTAAAGCCCATAGTCAAACGAGTGGAGCAATAAAGGAACTACTTAAACTATCACCAACAGAAGCCACGTTGGTTACAGGAGCGGAAGAAAAAATCATTTCAATTCACGATATAAACATTGGAGATTTACTGCGTGTAAAACCAGGAGATAAAATCCCCGTAGACGGTAGTATTAGAGAAGGTCATAGCAGCATTGATGAATCAATGATCACTGGTGAACCTATTCCAGTCGATAAAAAAGAAAATGACAAAGTAAGTTCAGGTACAATAAACGGGAATCGTTCATTTATTATGGTGGCAGAAAAAGTAGGCGATGAAACATTATTATCTCAGATTATAAAAATGGTAAATGATGCCAGTCGCTCCAAAGCACCAATTCAGAAGTTAGCGGACACCATTTCAAAATACTTTGTTCCTATCGTTATTATCATTGCGATAATCACATTTATCATTTGGCGAATGTATGGTCCAGAACCAGCCTTGGTATATGCTTTTGTAAATGCCTTGGCTGTGCTAATTATTGCGTGTCCTTGTGCATTGGGATTAGCAACACCAATGTCGGTAATGGTAGGTGTGGGAAAAGGAGCACAAAACGGAGTACTTATAAAGAATGCAGAAGCATTAGAAAAAATGAATAAGGTGGATGTATTAATTACCGATAAAACAGGTACGATAACCGAAGGAAAACCGTCATTAGAAGATGTAATATCTTACAATAGTATAGATGCAAAGGCTCTGTTGCAATTGTCAGCTTCTCTTAATGCTCAAAGTGAACACCCATTAGCAGAAGCAATAGTTAACAAAGCGAAATCAGAAAACATTGTCCTATCTCAACCTTCGAATTTTGAAGCAGTTTCAGGAAAGGGGGTAATGGGGATGGTCAATGAAAAGGAAGTGGCCATCGGTAATGATAAACTTATGGAGTCAAAGAATATAACAATATCGGCAGAGCATCGAACTGAAGTAGAACTCCAACAGAAGCAAGGTAAGACCGTCTCATATATAGCAATTGAAGATACCTTGGAAGGATTTCTCATTATCTCAGATGCCATAAAATCAACAAGCAAGCATGCCATTCAAAGCCTTATGAAAGATGGTGTACAGGTATATATGCTCACAGGTGACAACCATAATACGGCTCAGGCTGTAGCTGCTGAATTAAATCTCACTCATTTTAAGGCTGAATGTTTACCACAAGATAAATTAGAAGAAATTAAGAGACTTCAATCAGAAGGTAAAATAGTTGCTATGGCAGGTGATGGTATAAATGATGCTCCGGCTTTAGCTCAATCCGATATTGGAATTGCAATGGGAACAGGAACAGACGTAGCTATTGAAAGTGCAAAGATCACACTATTAAAAGGTGACTTACAAGGTATTGTTAAAGCCAAAGAACTGAGCGAAAAGGTAATGCGTAACATAAAACAAAACCTGTTCTTTGCATTTGCATATAACATACTGGGCATACCAATAGCGGCTGGAATATTATATCCATTCTTCGGTTTGTTATTGTCACCGATGATTGCAGCAGCAGCAATGAGTTTTAGTTCTGTTTCAGTTATCGCAAATTCACTAAGATTGAAAGGAATGAAATTATAGTCCCACTCCGGTCACCGCACAATCACGGCTTATGTAGTGAGCCATTACACAAAGCCACCGCAGTTCACTACATACTATGGTGCAGCCGCCATTTTTGACTGTCATACTTTTTGTGTTGGTGTAAGCCAACGCTAACAGCACATTGCTTTTTATGCTTAAACAAAATACAATGGATATAGGCAAGCATAAAAAAGCAAAGAGCTGTTCCCACCCAATACACCAAAACAAAAAGATCGCTACACTCCAACCACCACCACCGTTTCGCTTATGCCAGTACAAAAATGTCGGAAGCTTACTTATACATAATGTTGCCTTATAGGACACCGCAAACCCACTGCCCATAATAGTCGCTATGATGTCATACAAGTACAGCCACATAGCTTTACCCTATTATGGGCAATCCTTCGGACAAAGCCAGCCCACAGGTGTCCTATAAGAACATTATGTTAAGTAGCCTGCACCATAGCTGTCCTTATCAGTCCAGAGCCGTGATTTCTGCCAACGCTACCCACCCTAAAACCGTCAATTCCCCACCACCCTTTTCAGCGGTCAGAAAAAAAATAAACTATGATAGGTCTTCGGCTTTTAGTAGGTGCTATTCCGATACTCTCCATACCACCCACTACAGCCTATAAATGCCAAGCAAGAGTAGTTCCTGCATTCCATTTCACGAAAGCAATCCCAATTTCCATTACGCAATCCGTATGCTTTTTCCTACCCAATAAACTTTGCAGTTATGTAAAGTTTGCAAAGTTTGCAATCCTGCAAAGCATACAGGAATGCTTCATTCCAAGCCAACGCCATTCGTTACATTTCATTCCGTCACTACACTTGCTACCCACAAATGCGAAGCATTCACGAACACCATTTAAAATAATAATGCCGTGAGTAATCCCACGCTTCAGAAAGCGGTATAGTTTATTTTTTTCTGGTCATATTACCCCAAATGGAATTGAAATCTGAATGTCAATAAGAAATAATTGTTAAGAAATCATTTGAGCAAAAAGGAACAAAAAGGGCAGCAAAAATAGGATGGCTCGCTCAATGCCTGCCCACTTAAAAAGCCAAAAGACTACGGCATAATGAAAGGCAAATAATAGTTGATAATTGAATAAGGTATTTGCCTTTCAGCCTTCGGCACTTATTCCGTTTCCTTTTGTCTTTTTAGCCCCGCCACCCTGTTAATGGGCTTTCTTTTTTTTCCGTTTTTTTCTTTGTCAAAAAATTTTTGTGGTGAAGCGAAGCGGAACAAACTAAAAGTCCGTTTTATGAAACAAGCATTCACAGTAAAAACAAACAGCCTCACAGCCGATTTATCAAAACCGCATTTCTTTGTCTTATCTAAAGGCTTAAATAGTGGAAAGCCACTTGAAAATTCTTGTGCTAATTGTTTCGTCATTACTTGCAAATCAGACAAGTTACGAGAGCAGTTGTTTTGGCTTTGTTATGGTATGTGGCAATCAAAAGCATTTCACATATATCTACGTGGTTCAGTTATTCCGTTCATTTCAATTGTTGAATTTAGAAAGGCAATCAATGAAGCATTCAACAAGGTAGAAGCCGACAAACCTAAATTTGATAAGTCAGTTAATTCATTGCAGCTATTAGAGCAGAAACAAAAGCGATTTTATGAGAATATTCAACTCATTGAAGAAGCCAAAAGAATAGTAATGTATCGCTACATTAAAAGGCGTTAGAGTGGTGGCTAAGTCCACCTTAACCGCTATTAAATAGCACCATAAAGGCACTATCTTAGAAAATGGACGCAAACCTTTCACACAAAAGAAAAGCCCAACTGAATTAACAGAAGGGCTTTTACAATCCAAAATTCTAAATAACGGCTTCTTAGAAAATCTCGGAAATCTTCATTGCATTGCCTTGAGCAAATACGTAGTAGTTTGCGTTGACCTCTTGGTAAAACTCAATACCAATGATATTCACTACCATTACGTCAGTAGTCATAGTTGGTGGACCTGGTAAGGTCGCAACTAATGAAAGAGCGGAAGTAACTTGGTCAACTGGCAAATAAGGTGAATACTCAATCGCTTTCAACTCATTCAACGCCTGGTCTTTCGGCTCATACACTTTTGAAGTGGCGTTGTATTCAAAATCAGAAATAACAGAAATGCCATTAATGATTCTGAAGTGGGTTGCCCCAGCCGGAATATTTAAGTAATTCAACGGATTGAAAGCTGGAACGTCCAGAGTAGAATTATCTCTACTTGCAGCCGGAGTAATAGTAGAAGGAGCATTGAATGTTCCGTCAAAAGATGTAAAACGATTAAACTCGAACCCATTCAAATAGTGTGGAACCTGTGTAATCAACACAGCTCGTTTACCTCTTGCCTCTGAACCGTCCTCTAAGTTGATTTTCTTCATAATAGCAGTCAAACGACCAGTTACCTGACTGTCTGCCATTGTCTTCATAAGACTTGCTAAACCAACTCTTAGGGATTTACCAGCCAATGCACAACCACCAAACTCGTTCATATTTTCACGAGTTCTTTGGAATGCAGGATCTGTTGCAATTTGTTCTGCGGTTGGACCGCCAATTAATCCGGCAAAGTAACCTTCATTGCCTTTGATTTTGAAATGTCGAATATCTCCTAACGTACCGACATATTTTAATGGACCTTTCTGTCTTGCCATAATATATAATTTTTAATAGTTTATAATTTGATTTTAATTGTTGCTCCGGTTGCTGGATTTCTCCCCTGTCGGGCTTCAGTTAACATTGCTTCACCAGTTGAAGGCCCTCTACCCATTCGAACTTGGATTTTTAAGGTTTCACCCGTTGAAGGGTTTCTTCCATTCCGTTCGGCTTCCTCGCCACCTACCGGCTTTTCGTAAATGTCAATCTCAACTATGGATTCTTCATTTACTTCTTGGTTAATTTTTTCTTCTGACATAGTCTTATTTTCAAAAATTTATTACTATTGCAAATATCAATATAACCTATTGATTATCAGTTAGTAAAATAAGGTAAGCAAGTGCAAACAAGTGCTAATAAACAAACAGTGGTGAGACCACACTTTGAAATCGTCAAAATCCTTGATGGTGATGGAATGATTGTGAAAAATATTTTCACTAATCAAGAAGAAGAAATTAGGCTACTTGGAATTGATGCACCAGAGATTAAGAAGAGTACTAAATCGAGAAAGGATGAAAGAGAGCTTCACTTGCCTGTTCAGTTCCTAATTGAGTTAGGATATAAATCAATGAAGTTTCTAATCAGAAAGACCAGAAAAGTAAAATCGATTACACTAATCCAAGAAGCAAAAAACTTAACGGACAGATACGGCAGAACTTTAGCTTATGTGTTCTTGCCTAACGGCAAAACACTAAATGAAATTCTCATTCGTCAGGGTTATGCAAAGCCATACAGCCAAGTTTACTGCCAAGAGTTACCCAAGTATCAAAAGCTAAATTTGAAGGCTAAAATCAAACGAAAAGGTTTATATTCGCTCACACAATCATTCTGATTGTAATCAAGGTTTTTGCCCTTGTTTTCCTTTGATTATCACGGTTTTGTTGCCTATTTGTTGCCCAATCACCATAAACCCTTGACTATCAATTAAAGTTATTTTTTGTATTGGGAAATAGGAGCTTAATACTTTCGAAAAACCGGCGAACTCACAAAAAATAAAGTAAAGCCGCTAAGCACAGTGAGCAAGCCAAATATGGAAAAGGCCCGGAGCATGTAGTTGTTAATATTGTCGCGCTCTTTATAATCCATGATGTGGGTCATCCATAGCCAGTCGAAAATGCGCCAACTCTTGGTACGTACGGCATTTACCGCACCGGTTTTGGCATCAAAATAAAATGTGGCCTTACTCTTATGATCAAACTCAACCGCCCAGGCAGGTAACGGTTTACCGCGGTATTGGCCATGGTCTTTAATGTTATCGCTGCTTACATATTCTATGGCCGTTACTTTAGCATCATTGGCCATCCTCGATTCGGCCAACTCCTTCACTTTTTCTTTGGGCATTTCCCGGACCTCAACACCTGAAGCCATATCAAAAAGTTTTATACCTTCCTCTGTTTGTATAGAACAGCATGTTTTACCCATCACCGAAACCAATTCAGCATGTTCAACACCGGTAAGCTCATTATCAGCTACGATATCTGCGATACTGTAGGTGCATTGACTCATATCGGGCTTGTGCTCCACTTCACTTACCAGATGCTCACCGCGTATTTCGTTGATCTTGGTCCAGCTGAAGTACAAACCGCTAACCGTCCAGAATAAAAACTGAATACCAATGATCACACCCAGGTAACGGTGTATTTTTCTAATGAATTTGTGAAATCTACGTGATGCCATAATGAACAGTACTATAAAGAAATCCCGCTTGCGGGATAATTCGTGCTATTTATAAAATTCGTCTATCAATATCTAAGCATAAATGGTGAACCGCGAATTTGCTAATAGGCACAAATTATAACATTAAAATTTTTGACGAAATACACGAATTTTGTTTCGCTATAGCGAAACCGGCAATTTGCATAATAATAAATTCGTGCATTCGTGGTTAAAATATTGATAATCAATTAATTAATACGCCAATTAAGCCAACGAAACTTGCCTTAATCGCAGTGAAGTAAAAATAACGGATACCGAACTGAAACTCATAGCAGCTGCGGCTATCATGGGTGATAACAATATTCCGAAAACCGGAAACAGCACTCCGGCTGCAATGGGAATGCCCAGCACATTATAAGCAAAGGCGAAGAACAGATTTTGCTTAATGTTTCTCACCACAGCTTCTCCTAATTTTTTGGCCTTAACTATCCCCAACAGATCTCCTTTTACCAGGGTTACTTCGGCACTTTCAATAGCCGCATCCGTACCAGTTCCCATGGCAATACCTATATCGGCCTGGGCCAGCGCCGGGGCATCATTTATGCCATCACCGGCCATAGCCACTACCTTGCCTTTTTCTTGTAATTCTTCGATCACTCTTAGCTTATCCTGTGGTAAACACTCGGCTTCAAATCGCTGTAAGCCCAGTTTTTCGGCTACCGCCTTAGCGGTATTGTGGTTGTCACCCGTTAACATGATCACATCCACACCTTTGTGCTGCAACTCCTCAATGGCTTCCTTGCTTGTTTCTTTAACGGCATCGGTAATAACAACAAAACCCCTAACCGTTCTATCTACCGATATATATGACACCGTTTTCCCCAGCTTTTGTTCAATAGAAACACTATTTGCCAACCGGGGATCAACTTCGACATTGAACATCTCCATAAGCTTGCTATTTCCAAGAGCCACCTTTTTACCAGCCACAACGCCGGTAACTCCTTTGCCGGTTACAGCTTTAAAATCCTGAGCATCCTTCAGCTCTACATTTTTCTCCCGGCCGTATTTCACAATAGCTTCGGCCAAAGGATGTTCACTATGTTGATTCAAGGAAGCGGCATATACAAGCAATGTATCATCACTTTCGCCCGTACTGTTAAGCACTTTTTCAACCGACGGCCTACCTTCCGTTATTGTTCCTGTTTTGTCCGTGATCAAAACATCTACCTTGTTCAACTTTTCCAGGGCTTCGGCGTTTTTGATCAGCACGCCGTTCTGCGCACCTTTACCCACGCCAACCATTACCGACATAGGTGTGGCCAATCCCAAAGCACACGGACAAGCGATGATCAATACAGCGATGGCATTTACAAAAGCGAATACCATGGCGGGCTCCGGGCCAAAATACAACCACACAAAGAAGGTAATAAGGGCAACAACGATTACGATGGGCACAAAATATTTTGAGATCTTATCGGCCAGTTTTTGAATAGGCGCTTTCGACCTGCTGGCATTATTTACCATTTCAATGATCTGGGCAAGCAGCGTTTCAGACCCGATCTTTTCGGCTCTCATTATAAAGGATGTATTTCCATTAAGCGTGCCCGAGCTTACGGGATCATTAACCTGCTTATCTACAGGGATCGGTTCTCCGGTTATCATACTTTCATCAATGGTTCCATGGCCTTCGGTAATAATGCCGTCAACCGGAATTTTATCTCCGGGTTTTACTCTAAGCAGATCGCCCTTTTGAATATTGTTAATGGAAATCACTTGATCACCGGTGGGAGTAACAATAGTAGCTTCAGTAGGAGTCAATTGGATCAAGGCCTTTATAGCGCCACTGGTTTGACTGTGCGCCCGAGCTTCCAGAAGTTGTCCCAGGAGAACAAGGGAGAGTATAACGGTAACGGCTTCGAAATACACAAATACATCACCGCTTTCTGTTTTGAACTGATCAGGAAATACACCGGAGAACAACAGTGCTACCACACTGAAAATGAAGGCTGCTCCTGCACCAATGCCTATTAAGGTGAACATGTTCAACTTCCACCGAACAATGGAAGCCCAGGCCCGTTCAAAGAACATCCAACAGGCGTAAAATACCACGGGCAGTGAAAGGAAAAATTGAATCCAGTTCCATGTCTTTTGCGAGAAAAGTTCTCCGAGCGGATTATTGGGGATCATCTCCGACATGGCGATGATAAAAATGGGCACAGTAAACAGGGCCGCTATTTTCATCTTTTTTAACAGGTTCTGATACGTTTTGTCTTCTTCGCTTTCCTGGGGTTGCATCGGAACCAGGTTCATGCCACAGATGGGACAGCTCCCTGGCGTATCCTGAATTACTTCCGGGTGCATAGGGCAGGTATAGGAAGTAGTATTTGCAAGGCGAGGTTGCTCCATAAGGGCCATACCGCAAACCGGGCAATTACCTGACTTGTCATACGTCTTTTCTCCCTCACAGTGCATGGGGCAATAGAACACACCGTTGCCGGATTGTGTTGCGGGCTTTTCATCCGTTGATGTATGGCAACAACTACCATCCTGCTTTTGTTCGCCACATTTGCCTTCCGTCATTTTATGATCGGCGCCGCAACGGCCTTCCCTGCATTTTCCCTTTGTATGTTTCATTATTTAATATAAGATGTTGATTTTCTTTACTCGTGCAGACACGCCGGAGACAACTCCCGCCAGATAGCATCCGGTTAATACATACATGTCATCTAACGTCAAAAAACATATCAGTTCAATAAGGGTAACGGCACTATTTTGAAATGGTAGTTTTTACAAAGCCGCATTTCAGCATTTTATCGCCGAAATAGGGATTTCTAACTTCTTCTTTATCGCTTATCCAGTTGGCTCCTTTGCCATCGTTTGCCATAGGGCAGTGCTGTACATACAGGGTATTATCTACTCCAAATGCCTTTAAGGTCGAAATAAGTGCATCAGAATAGAATATAAATTGATGTCTTTTTTGTTCTATATCTTCTGCCTCGTTCATTTGTTTTCCATGAGACTCCATTGCGTTCATTTGTTTCATCCAAAAAGAGTGAGCCTCACCCTTTAAAGATGGCATGTCCAGCTTATCTAAGGTCTTAACTGCTTCCAACGTCGCCATTTTAGTTTTTTCATGATCGGTGGCTACCAGGGCATCTTTAAGCTGAAGATATTTGTCTTTCAGCTGCATAAGCTGTTCTCTGAATTTTTTCGGTGTGGCCCGGGTAAAATCCGGTATATTTTCTTCGCTTTTTTCCGGGGCTCCTTTCACGGAAACCTGTTTATTCATCATGCTTTGTTTATTGCTCAACTGGGCAGCTGCATCAATGCGGAAAACACCGTTGGTGACTACTTCTTCTCCCAGATCAAGACCATCTATCACGGCGTAATATTGCCCAACCGGACTACCAATGGTCACTTCCCTGTATTCATAGGTTGGAATTTCCTTGTCTGGGACTTGCACGTACACTACACTTTGTTCGCCTGTCCAGAGCACACTGGTCTTTGGAACTAAGACTCCGCCTTTCATTCCTTGCTTGCTTGCCAAAGCCGGATTAATGGTGATATTGGCCTTTACGAACATTTCGGGCTTCAATTTGCCTGATGAATTACTTATTTCGGCACGAGCCGTTGTCGTTCTGGTCTGCGGATCGATCAGCGGGTCCAGGTACGTTATTCGTGCCGAATAGGTTTTGTTCGGAATGGCATCTACGATGAATTTAACCCGGCTGCCTACACGCACATACTTCAAATCACGCTCATACAGATCGAATAGTACCCAGAGTTTATTCAAATTCATGAGTTCCATCATGGGTGAACCTTCTGAAACATGGTCGCCTACATTCACGAATTTCTTCATCACCACGCCGCTATAATCAGCATACACATCAATGTTCGTTAACACAACACCTTCTCTTTCAATCCTGCCAATGGTGGCATCAGCTATTTTCCATTGCCGCAATTTTTGCCTGGCCGATTCATACAAAGCCGGTATCTCAGCTCGTAGTTTCATCGCTTCGAAGAGTTCCTTTTGTGCCGTAACGAGTTCCGGCGAATAGATGGTGGCCAGTTTTTGCCCTTTGCTCACACGTTCTCCGGTGAAATTCACAAACAGCCGTTCAATTCGTCCGCCAACATGCGCAGTTTGTGTGCTGTTCAGGCGCTCATCCATTTTTATTCGTCCTGTGGTTACAATCTCCCCGGCCGGTCTTTTATCACTGGCCTTGGCATTTTCCACCGAAGTGCCACCAACGATGAAGGTTTCCACCTGCGCCAGCTTCACGGCTTCGGGTGTCATTTCCAGCTGCATTTCGTTGGCTGCTCCCGAACCTGAATCATCTTCAACAGGAATAAGGTCCATGCCACAAATAGGACAATCACCCGGTTCACCTTGTCTTATCTGCGGATGCATGGAGCAGGTATATTCTTCTACCGTACTTCCATGATCGTGCTGCTCTGTTTTAGCTGCTTTTTTATTTGTTCCGCTGCCACCAAAAAGCACGTAACCCAATGCCAGGCCCGCAAGCAAAGTGAGCAGGGCGATTGGTACTATATATTTCCAATTCTGTTTCATAATCTTCGTTTTAATAGAGACCGGTTAATGATTCGATATAGCTCACGGCCATGTTGTGTTCTTTTTTAGCCTGAACTTGCTTTACTTCCAGATCGTAAATCGTATCCTGAATGCGCAGTATTTCTTCAAATTCGCTGCCGGTGGCACTGTAACTGTTCAGCAACATGTCCTGCGTGCTTTTGGCCAATTTGATCTGTTCTTTGTACAACTCCAGCTTTTTGAGCGCATCACTTCTGCGGTTGAGGGCATAGCGCAATTCGGTTTCCAACTGGTTGATGATATTTAACCGCTGCGCTTCTATAGTTCCACGCTCTGTATTGGCACGATCAATGGCGGCTGCATTGGCTTTGCCATTGAATAGCGGTAAACTGAATATTACCCGAGGCATAAAGACATCTTTGCCGTTGTTGGATGGATTAGCATCGTTTCGGTTTCCAATGAAGCCGTACTCTAATCCCAGGCCGAAAGCCGGTTTATTTTTCAGCTCTTCCACAGCTACTTTGCTGTCAATGACCGCACTTTTTCTGTCAAGGAAAGTGAGTTGGGGATTGCTAAGCTGAATAGCTTGCAATAGCCGGGCTTCATTCGCTGCCGGTAAAGGTTTGAGTACGATTGCACCCGGCACGTCGATAGTGGCAGTTAAGTTTCGATTCAGCAAGGCATTGAAATCACTGCGCAAGGGCAACAACTCATCCTGCAAAAGATCTATGCGGTTTTCGGCATCGTTGATGTTCATTTGAGCACGGAGAACATCTGATGCACGTCCCCGGGCCGCTTCATTTTTCGCCAGGGCAATGTTTTCGAACGATTGGAGAATTTTTAAGTTCTTTCGCTCTACGGCTATCACTTCGTTTATAGCCGCCATTTCATACCAGTTGTTTTCCAATTTGTAAAACAGCTGAGCTTTCAGCACTTCGGCTTCACTTCCTTTTAATGCGGCTAATTCATTGATGAGGTTTTCCCTTGTACCAAAGGAGCCAAACGGAGCGAACCTCTGCTCACCGAAAAGCTTAAGGTTTTGAGGCCCAAGCCTGGTTTCTACAGGCAGCACGCCATAACCAGCTCCAATCTTAAAATTGGGCATGCGTTTACTTTCATCTTTTCCGGATAATATCTCCCGGCTTTCGGCATCGTAAACCTTGAGCGCCAGGTTAGCATTCACCTGGTTGAGATAATCATGTATATCCTGCGCGTTTCCTGTTATGGGAAGCAATAGAACGATAATCAGTTTAATGTATTTCATGATTGTTTTTTTAGTCGAACAGATATTTTGGGTCGAAATCAATATCATAGCTTTTAAGAAATTGGACGTACTCATCCTGAAAGCTGGTTTTTCTATGGTGTTCATATTGATTGTCTATGTAATCACCTACTTTGCTCACTGCACTTTTGCTATAACTAAATGCAGCATAACCGCTTTGCCATGAGAATTTATATTTGATCAATTGATTTTCATTGATCCATTTAGAGCTGTTGGATTTAATATCTCGGACGAGATCTGAAATAGACTGCGTCGGATGCAAACCGATAAGAACATGGCAGTGATCCGGCATGCAGAAAATGGTGAGTAGCTTGTGACCGTTGTTTTGGACGATGCCCGTGATGTATTTCTCCAATCTTGGTTTTAAATCTGAAGAGACTAGCTTTTGTCTGCCTTTGACCACAAAAACGAGTTGGATGATCAGTTGTGTGTATGTATTAGCCATAGTTACAAGGTTTTACAGAGTTTTCGCCCCTTCGGGACTTTGTAAGGAATATTGATTCGTTTTTTACAGAGGTTTTGCCCCGCTGGGGCTTTATAAGGATTATTGATTCGTTTTTTACAGAGGTTTCGCCCCTTCGGGGCTTTGTAAGGATCATTGATTCGTTTCTTACAGAGGTTTCGCCCCGCTGGGGCTTTGTAAGGAACATTGATTCGTTCTTTACAGAGGTTTCGCCCCTTCGGGGCTTTGTAAGGATCATTGATTCGTTTCTTACAGAGGTTTCGCCCCTCCGGGGCTTGTTTACAGTTATGGATTTGTTTTCTGCTGAAGTTTTGTCCCAATGTGCCCAGGTAACCATACCCAAGGAAACGGTCTTAAAAGCTCCAAGAGAGGAGCAGAACATCCCCAAACCAATCCCGACAATAGAAGATGCAGCCCCTGTATTTGCAAAACTCTTTATCGCCGTGTTACCTTCGTCAGAATCATCTAATATGAAAAGATATTTAGCTGTAAAAGTTCCATAAAAGTGCAATAACGAAATTATTACGATATTATCGACTACATTAGCTCCGTAGGAGCTCAACATCTGTAGAACTGTTTTCGCAAAAGAAGGTAAAGCCCCGTTAGGGGCGGAACTTTTTATTTCACTCATACTTCTTCAATTTCGTGTTAAAGCGTAATCCCGTCTCCTTCCACATGGCATAGAGGATGGGAACGGTGAACATGGTAATAATTTGTAAAGCCATGCCCCCGAAGGATGGGATGGCCATAGGTATCATAATATCTGCACCGCGGCCTGCCGATGACAGCACCGGAAGAAGAGCTAACAGGGTCGTGGCCGTAGTCATCATGGCCGGTCTTACCCGCTTTTTTCCTGCTTCTACAACAGCATTTACAATCTCTTTTTTATTTGTCGGATTATTCCTTTCGAACGACTGTTTTAGATAGGTCCCAACTAAAACACCGTCGTCCGTTGCAATGCCAAATAAGGCCAGGAAGCCCACCCAGACAGCTACACTTAGATTATAGGTCTTCATTTGGAACAGATCCCGAAGGTTCTCTCCACCGATCGAGAAGTTCAGGAAGCCTTGCTGTTTATACAACCAGAGCATAATAAATCCACCCGCAAAGGCCACGAATACGCCGGTAAAAACCATGAAAGCTGTAGGAATGGATTTGAATTGCAGGTAGAGGACTACGAAGATCAAAGCCAGTGCAAGCGGAATAACCAAAGCCAATCTTTTATTTGCGCGAACCTGGTTTTCATAATTTCCCGCAAACGAGTAACTCACACCGGGCGGAACGATGATCTCACCCCGATCTATCATACCGCTCAAACCTTTTTGTGCTGTTTCCACAACACCTATCTCATCATAACCATCCAATTTATCGAATAGTACATAGCCAACCAAAAAGCCATCTTCACTTTTAATGGATTGCGGACCTTGTTCATAGCTTATGGTTGCCAATTCTCCCAATGGTAGTTCATTTCCATCGGGTAGGTTGATCAGGATCTGGTTCAGATCAGACGGATCAGAACGCTGTGCCCGCGGATACCTTATGCGAACAGGATATCGCTCCCGGCCTTCAACCGTTGTTGTCATGGGCATACCGCCTACGGAAGCTGCAATGTAATTCTGCACGGTTTGTACCGATAAGCCGTAAAGTGCCAGGGCATCTCTGTTCAGTTCAATTTCCAGGTAGGGTTTTCCAACGATTCGCTCGGCAAAGACAGCTTGTTTTTTCACTCCGGGAATGGTTTGCAGGGCTTCTTCCAACTGCAAAGCCATGTCTTGAATATCCTCCAGGTCAGGTCCTTTGACCTTAATCCCCATAGGCGCACGCATACCGGTTTGCAACATGACCAAGCGTGTTTCTATGGGCTGAAGCTTAGGTGCTGAAGTGACTCCTGGTAACTTGGTGACCCTAACAATCTCATTCCAAATGTCATCCGGTGTTTGGATTTCATCTCGCCACTGTCTGAAATACTTTCCACGTTTATCCGGTATCAGTTCACCGTTGTCATTCCGAATAAATTCACCTTTGGCATTCACTTTATACCGAAGCCGTTTGCCGAAGGCATCGGTTTTGTATTCACTTTTGTATTGAATTACATTTTCAAACATGGAGATGGGCGCAGGATCCAGTGCACTTTCGGCCCGGCCTAATTTTCCAACAACTGTTTCTATTTCGGGAATGGCAGTTACCGCCATGTCCAGCATCCGGAGTATCTCGGTGTTTTCTTCCATTCCGCTGTGTGGCATGCTTGTTGGCATGAGCAGGAAAGACCCTTCACTTAGCGAAGGCATAAACTCTTTGCCCGTATTTTGCATGATCCGGAAACCGGCAAAAATGATCAGGCCGATCAAGAGTAGGAACACCCATTTCACCTTTAGCAGAAGGCGCAGGATATTTTCATAGAACCGAATGATCAATCTGAAGAAAAGCAGCAATACAGCGATAATAATTCCAACGAAAAAGATATTGGTCAGCAAGGTATTAGAAACACCCAGCGGCATCCACTCTCTTGCTAATACCACCGCTACGGCAATGGCGTATAAAATATTCTGGATCACATTTGCTGCACCATGCCATTTTTCAGGAAGGAATCTTTTGATTCCGCCCAATAAACCAATAATACCTATGGCTATTATAAAGCCGCTTATCCAGCCCCAACCTTGGCTCAGAGCGTAAATACCTAAAGCGACCAACAGACCATTGAGCATATAGGTGAGTAATTGATCATATTTCTTTTTACCGCCAAACAGACTGTGCGCGATGGCCGGAATAAAGCATATGGAAACTATAATGGAAGCAACGAGGGCAAAAGTTTTAGTAAAGGCCAGGGGTTTGAACAGTTTCCCTTCAGCTGCAATCATGGTGAAGACCGGTAAAAAGCTGATGATGGTTGTGGCCACGGCTGTAATAACCGCAGAGCCTACTTCCATTGTAGCATCATAAACCACCTGTAGCCGGTTAGCTTCGGGCGGCGTTTTTTCCAAATGTTTCATGATGTTCTCTACCATTACAATGGCCATATCAACCATTGTTCCTATGGCAATGGCAATACCTGAAAGCGCCACAATGTTAGCATCCACACCGAAGTAGCGCATCGCGATAAAGCACATAAGCACGGCCACCGGCAACAACATGGAAACCAGTAAGGACGCCCGCAAATTCATAAGCATAATGATCACCACGATGATGGTAATAAGTATTTCCAGCCAAAGGGCTTCCTGGAGTGTTCCAATGGTTTCGTTTATAAGCTCTGTTCTGTCATAGAAAGGCACAACACTTACTTGGGAAACCCTGCCGTCTTTCAATGTCTTGGAAGGAAGTCCGGGAGCTATTTCTTCAATTTTGGCCTTGACGTTCTCAATCACCTCCATGGGATTGGCACCATACCGCGCTATCACCACACCGCCGGTTACTTCTGCTCCGCTTTTGTCCAATGCCCCTCGCCGAATTGCAGGACCAATGTTTACACGGGCAATATCTCTGATCAGGACGGGAACATTGTTCGGGCTGGCCACTTCAGTATTCTCAATGTCTTCAATGCTGTTGAGATAACCAAGTCCGCGAATAAAATATTCCACCCGGTTTATCTCCATGGTTTTGGCGCCAACGTCAATATTGCTGTTGCGTACGGCCCTCATCACCTGAGAAAGCGTGATATTGTAATTGCGCATGGCATCCGGATCGATGTCGATCTGGTATTCCTTAACATAACCGCCTACAGAAGCCACTTCGGCCACACCTTCCGCGGCAGACAGACCGTACTTTACATAGTAATCCTGGATACTGCGAAGCTCATGCAGGTCCCAGCCTCCGGTTACATTGCCTTTTGCATCCCGGCCCTCCAGGGTGTACCAAAATATCTGGCCAAGTGCTGTCGCATCCGGACCTAAGGAGGGTTGTACCCCTTCAGGGAGTAATCCCCGCGGAAGTGCGTTCAGCTTTTCAAGAATTCGTGAACGACTCCAGTAGAAATCGGTTTTGTCATCGAAAATGACGTAGATGTTGGAGAAACCGAACATGGAATTGCTGCGCACACTTTTCACACCGGGAATACCAAGTAGAGCCGTAGTAAGCGGATAGGTGATCTGGTCTTCGATGTCTTGCGGCGACCTTCCCTGCCATTGGGTGTACACGATCTGTTGGTTCTCACCAATATCCGGTATGGCATCTACGGAGACCGAATCATCAGGCAAAATTCTTTTTGTGGCTTCAAAAGGGGAGGTCATTAACCCCCAACCAATAAAGGCCAACAGAAGCAGGTAGGTAATTACCTTATTTTCCAGAAAAAATTTGACAATATGTTTGAGCATAGAAAGTCATTTAGAAAGCTTTAGGAAGGAAATGATTTACATCCACCACTCAATAGCTCTCAATTAAAGAATCCAAAATAGTTTGGCTACCGCTTGTGGCTTAATACCTGAGTAGTGTCCTGATCATACATAGCATTACCCCGTTGCAATTCAGGTGCAACTAAAAACGGTAGGAATAAACGGCTAACAAAGAAATTGTTGTAGTTCAATGACTACAAACCTGCCCGTACGGTTAATATTGGGGGGTGGACGAATATCCGGCGAAAACATCTTACCCGGAAAACCAATGATTTCAAAAACAGGTGCAATATGAATGCAGGCCACGTTCAAATGAACATCAAATGAAACGCCGGATTGGTTGATTTGGTCATTGTTGTCAAATTCAACCCTTGATGTACAACAATCTTTATCGCAACCATCTTGGGTACTCGCGTGGCATGTTGTTTTGGTCTTGGCTCCACACCCATGCTCAATTTGCCTGTAAGATCTAAGATGTATATTCTCTCCTTTGCAATGGAAAGAATATATTATTGTACCCGCCGAAGAAACCAGCACTGAAAACGCAAGAAATACAATATATATCCTATGGTATAGAGCTATATGCACCGGAATGTAAAGATATAGAAATGAACATGGAATTTTATTGCTTATATATTAACGGCATATTTCTATCTGTAAATGTGTAAGTACTTTCTGTTAAGTCTTTAAGTTTGGTCAGGTTTCTTGTCTTGTTTTGTAGTTTTTACAATGCAATACATGAAAAAAGCAGCCGATCATTCCATGAACACAACCGGCAAAATATTTTAAGTGGAATTTTTATTGGATTATTTTTTTAATACAGCAATTCTTTTTACATTCAGCATTCCATAGCCTTTCGCAGAATAATTATCCCCTTTATTTTATTAATCTTAAAAAATGCATTATGCGAATTATTATTTCTCTCATGGTCTTATTAACTTTATTGATTAGTTGTGAAAACGACATTATCTCTGAAACAGAACAACCCGAACCTCTTGCATCTGAAGTACATAGCCAGCAATTATATAAAAACCATCCTTGGTGTAGTGCCGGAGAAAGGACCAGTACATACATGGCTGAATCGGCTGAGTATAGAAATGCCCGAAACTCCTTAGAAAATTTTATCAGTGCAGAAATGGAACGTAGTGATTTTTCCTTAATGAGAAAAAGGGGAAAGCCGGAAGTACGTATTCCTGTAGTTGTAAATGTGCTATGGCATAAGAAGGTCCAGCGTGTAAATAGGGTACGAATTGATGCACAGATTAAAACGCTTAACGCTAGTTTTAACAGAAGCGACCCAAATGCAGTAAATAATATTCCTAAAGATTTTGAAGATGTGGTAGGCAAACCTCGCTTCGTGTTTTATGTAGCCAAAGTAAATTACCGCAGAGGAAGAGCTATCTGGTATAATAACGACATGAAGTATGCAAGCAAAGGAGGCATTGATCCTACCCTTAAGAATACGCATTTGAATATTTGGATTTGCCCTACAATAGATAATCCATTATTGTTAGGATATACGTATATGCCTCCGGTTAGAAAAGTGGAATACCACGGAATTGTAATAAAAACAAAAGCATTTGGCGGTGGTAAAAAGACCCTCGTACACGAAATGGGCCATTGGGCCGGATTGAAACATATTTGGGGTGCCAATGATGCGAATAAGGTCAGTTGCACTGATTCTGACAAGGTTGCTGACACGCCAAATCAGAATGTAGCTTACTTTGGCACTCCTTTCTATCCACAGTACTCCTGTGGAAGCAAGGATATGTTTATGAATTACATGGATTATGTTTCTGATCCGGCAATGTTTATGTTCACTAAAGGTCAGAGTAAGCGCATGCGCTCCATATTTTTTGGCGATGGTGTGTATGCCAGGTATAATGAAAACAGTTAACCAGATAAGCAAGCATTGCTACAGTTAAATATGAGGGGCAATATTGCAGAGCAAGGCAGTGTTGCCCTTTTATATTTTATACCAAATGGATTTATAATGTAGCCCAAAATGCTTTAGCGTATTTTTTTTCTTTTATCAAGGCAAAAAACGCAGACATCCCGAAACTTCAGGATGGCGAGGCTTTTTAACGAAGATAGAAGGAAAAAGAAGTGAAATATTGAACTATTTTGTATGTCCTTTTGGAATAATTTGTACTACCCCTTATAAACTAAAATGTATGTATAAATATATCTTTTTTTTCGTCCTGTTTCCCTTGTTTTTACAATGCAATTCTTCAAAAAAGGGCGCAAGTCGTTCAATAAATAAAACCAAATTGGTAGGTAACTGGACTATAGAATCTATTAATGGTAAGCAATTAAATTCCGGCAGTTTGGAATTTAATGAAGATGGCATGGTCGGTGGAAATGGTGGTTGCAATATAATGGGCGGTATGAAAGTGATACACGATGGTCCGGGTAAATTACATTTCAATACAGATGAAGTTTTTTCTACCATGATGGCCTGTCCTAAGGATGAAGACGAGGTATTCATGGATGCCCTGAACCAGGTGGATGGCTACGTTTTTACCGGAAACGAACTTCATTTAAAGAGTGGAGAGAAGATCCTTCTAGTACTCTCAGGTAAAAAGAACATGGTTGATTGATGAACCTAAAACAAAGACAGATTTTACCCATAACGATTTCGGGCAGAACTTAGGCGATTTGGGAAAAATGAATGATTAGAATAGGACTTTTTAAAAAAGCGAAAACTCTGTTTCGTAATTACTTGATATAAGGACATATATCTACGCAATTCCGCCTTATCCATCCGGTTATTGTAGTATCTGAGCCTATAATTATAGTTCGTACTCAGGTTAAAAACATAAGAGATGAGAATAGGGGCTGAAATTAGAGAAATGTAGAATCTTCAGGCAGATTGCGCGGTCATTTTTATGGGTTAAGTGGTTGGCATGCTGAAAATTTATAAATTTGAGCTTCCAAATCCCTTCGATGGAAAATCTTACATGGAGCTTTGCTACGGTGGTTGAATTGCTCGGCCTTGGGCAGGGCATAGTATTCGGCTTATACCTAATTATTAAAAACAAACCATCACGACCTTCGTTTTACCTGGGCCTTTTCTTAATTTTTTTAGTGGCTGATCTACCAGGGAGTATTGCTCAAAACATAGGCTTACAGGAGCACTATTCCCGACTTGAATATTTACCTACTACTTTCTTTTTACAAATTCCCTTTCTCTACTTTTATACAAAACGTCTCCTGGAGAAAAAGCGTTTTAAAATTAGCAAGTACTGGTTTTTCCTTTTGCCTGGCATCTTCGAACTTTTCCCTTATATCCCCGGTTTAATCAGCCCGGAAAGTAAGATTGCTGTTGATCTTATCGACATTCATTATGCGAACTACGTTCTTTTTAACTTCTTAGTTACCGGGTTTTCTCTGTACCTTATTTATTTAATATTAAAATTGCTAAAGCGGAATGAACGGGAAATAAGTGATTACTATTCAAATATAGAAAAGTGGGAGGTAAATTGGTTAAGACAGGTATGCTGGTATTATGCAATATTTTCTGTTGTATGGCTGGTGTTTCTATTCCGGTTTCAAGAAATTGAGTGGTTATATACCATTATGAACATTCTGCATCTCATTTTAATTTACTGGGTAACCTGGCATGGAATAAGACAAGAGAAACCGGAGGCCATAGAATTTTCGGAATCGCAAGTAACGTATAAGCAAGATGTTATTAACGAGACCGGGTCAACCAATGAAACAGAGAATGGATTAGAGCAAACACCAAAGTTAAGTGAAGTTTCAGAATACAAGGAAATTACCGACTTTGTGAAGGAACAGCACTTATATCGCGATCCGGATTTAACTGTTAGAACATTGGCTGCATCTTATCGTATAGCACCGCGCCGGTTATCGAATATAATTAAAACTAAAAACGGACAGAACTTCAACTATTTTATTAATGCGTTTAGAATTGAGGAGGCTAAAAAACTAATAATTTGCCCGAAACATGCCCATTTAAGTATGTATGGTATTGCCTTGCAGGTTGGTTTTAATTCAAGATCGGCTTTTTACAGAGCGTTTAAAGACATCACCGGAACTACTCCTACTGTATATAGAAGTAAGGAATCGAATACCCAATTTAAAGAAGCGAGAACATGACAATTATTCACCCCCTTTTCTATAAAACTGTCATAATTCTCGCATTAAAAAAGTAGTTCTATTGAACTCTCTATTTGTAGATGTGAAGATGTGGCATGGAGAGCATAATTCTGTCCTGATTTTTGTTATAGATGTGCTAAATAGTGATTACGTAAGCATTGATATATAAAATGACCATTTCCGGATTACAGATTTATTTCCGGGCAACGAGAAAATAAGCGTTGTGTTGCCGGCAGGAGTATATTCTTCCGAACATTTGTAATAACAAGATCATTTGCTCAAACAACCGTTGTCACAACTTATAAACCACTTTCTTTGGCGGCATGCCTTTTTCCAGGTTTTTCTTGTGATGGTAGATGTCCATTTCACGCGTTACTTCATTTTTGTTGAACCGGTGCTCTTTAGCCGCGACACGCTCTTTCTTATACATGATAAAGTCGTGTTCGTGATTTTCAAGTACATCATCGTAAGGTCCGCGGGGTGAAATAAGTTTTACAAAAATTGGGGAAGTTTCAAGAGCAATTATGAGCAAAGTAATAAACAAGGCGGCTTTGCCAATGATCTTTTCGCCTTTCTTGATGTTGTTAAAGGCTTGTAGCCGTGCTGCAAAGCCAGTATAAGCAGCTACAAATTTTGAATCGGCTGTAAATTTTTTACCCTTACTGGAGCGTATAGCCGCCAATTCATTCTCAATAGAATCGATCTTTGGCTGAAGCATTGTTTCAGCCTTCATTCGTGCGTTGTTGGCTTCTATCATCTGCTTTTCTTTTTCACGTGCCAACGGGCCATAACCGGCATTACCACTGGTACGTTCACTTTCAGTGCCCAGGCGCTCGTAGTCAAATTCTTCCTGGCGTTTCAGGAAAATACTGTCTTTGGCCTTTATTTGATTTTTGTAGTCATTTAGTGCCAAAAGGGCATCGGACTGGTTTAACTCAAAGAGCGAATCAATCTGTAAGCGGGTTTCCTGCAGCATATTATTTTGAATACTGGAGAGTTCCTTATCTATCTCTTTTTTAAATATTCTCAGCTCAAGCGGAACAGCAATTACCAGGGCTATTAGGGTGGCCAGTACTATTCTCGGAAAAGCCATACCAAACTGCTTCATAATACCACCGCTTTTTTTCATTGATGTAACTATGTATCTATCCAGATTGAAAATGATCAAACCCCAAAAGATGCCAAAACCAATGGCAATGTACATATCATCGAAAACGGAGTACAGCGCGTAACCGCCTGTTAATGTGGCCAGGAGGCCGGTAAAGAAAATTGTAGCACCCAGACCAACATGCTTATTAATATCGGTCGGAGTTCTTTTAATTACAGAAGTTGTACTTCCTGAGCAGAGAATAAAGAAACGGGTTAGAAGATTCATTGTAGCCTTAGGGCCATGCGCAGAGCTTTGTTGTTTAACAGACTTCGACAATAACGATTTTAAGAGTTAGACTATTGTTTGGGGAACTTAGTTACATAAAATATCGTTTAAAGAATTAAAATATTTATCCGATATTCAATAAATTTGAGTTGTGAAACACATTGATTACACATTTGTAAAGGAGTTGCAAGAACATTTGCTTCGCGTGCAGGCCAAAAAGAAGGTACTTGATAAGGCCAGGCCTTTACCCGCTGCCTTGGCAAAAAGCATAGGTGAGGCTTTGTCGGTGGAGTGGACTTACAACTCAAACAGCATCGAAGGAAACAGCCTTACGTTGCGTGAAACGCACATGGTTTTAAACGATGGCCTAACCATTGGTGGTAAAAGTCTTCGCGAACATTTTGAAGCTCTAAATCATAACGAAGCAGTAAATCAGTTGGAAGGCTTGGTTAAGCCTGGAGTTGAGTTGCGGCAGGCCGATGTGTTTAATCTTCATAAGATCATTATGAAAAACATTGATGATGAGTTTGGCGGAAGGTTGAGAACCGGTGGAGTACGTGTTACGGGAGCAGACTTTACTCCTCCAAATGCGCTTAAGGTACCGGAGCTCTTAGATGAATTGTTTGTATTTGTTCAAAACAACCCGGATAAGTTGGATGTGGTGGTATTGGTAACTATTTTTCACCACAGGTTTGTGTACATTCATCCCTTTTTCGATGGAAACGGACGAACAGTAAGGTTGGCTATGAACTTGCTATTAATGAAAGAAGGTTATCCACCTGCCATAATCCTTCGTAACGATCGAAAAAAATACTACAGTGCTTTAAACCAAGCCAACAATGGCAACTATGCCAAGCTGGCTTTGTTAATGATTCAGGCACTGGAGCGTTCACTCAATATTTATGTGAGTGCATTGCCCGACAGTGATACGAAGTATAGATCTATCTCAAGTATTGTGGAAGAACCTGTAGTTCCTTACGGCCAGGAATATTTAAGCCTTCTGGCCCGTAGGGGATTAATTGATGCACATAAAGAAGGCCGAAATTGGGTTACAACAAAAGAGGCTGTTTTGGAATATGCTGCAAGTAAGGGAAAGTAAGAATCGCTACTTCAGAGTCCTCTTCGAGAGACTCTGAAGCAGCAGGGTTCGTAACCAGACCCGGAAGAGTTAACCAAATGGAACTAACTTTAGAGAAATTGAAAAAATATGTTTGATCACGACAAAGACGAAGAGGATTTCCGATCGAGCCATGAAAGAATCAGGCAAATGCCTGTATATATTAAGGCAAAGGAAATAATGACCACGGTTGATGCTTTGTACGAAACATTAGCCGAAGATGTGGATGAGCATGTTAAAGAACTTATCAATCAGATGGGTGCTGATGCCATGACCATAACAGCAAAAATAGCCGGAGCTGAGGGAGGAGATCTATATGATATAAGAATGGAAAATGCAGCTATTATTCGTAAAGCTGCCCGGGAAATATATGTTACGGCAGGTAGCATTGATATGTGGGGCTATCCTAAAGAAAATATGGATTATATGAAGGCCTTACGCCGTATTATTTATGATGAGTTTCGTCCGTTGTTTGCTGAATGGGCGGCATCCTTTGATGAATGGGATTATATAATTGACCGCTGGGGTTTGTTGAATCCGCCGGGTGTGAATTGGGATGATAAAGACCCGGACGAAGACATTCCGTGGACGAATCCGTTTTGGAGTGAAGAGGAATAGTTGTGGGCCGGGATGCGGACTAGAACCGGCGGTAAAAAACAATTTTTAAAGTGAATCTTTTAAGTAGAAATGGTGTAAGTACAGAGACTTTTAGAATCAAGAGCCAGGACTTTTCAACTTCAATCAAAATGAAAATCAAAAATTGTAAGAAGGCGGGCCGGCGAGAAAAACAGGCCTTGGGCGGTGTTGTCACCGCCAGTCGCTAATACCATGCAAATCTTTTTCAGAGTCATCTTCGAGAGACTCTGAAGCATCAGGGTTCGTAACCAGACCCGGAAGAGTTAACCAAATGGAACTAACTTTAGAGAAATTGAAAAAATATGTTTGATCACGACAAAGACGAAGAGGATTTCCGATCGAGCCATGAAAGAATCAGGCAAATGCCTGTATATATTAAGGCAAAGGAAATAATGACCACGGTTGATGCTTTGTACGAAACATTAGCCGAAGATGTGGATGAGCATGTTAAAGAACTTATCAATCAGATGGGTGCTGATGCCATGACCATGACAGCAAAAATAGCCGGAGCTGAGGGAGGAGATCTATATGATATAAGAATGGAAAATGCAGCTATTATCCGTAAAGCTGCCCGGGAAATATATGTTACGGCAGGTAGCATTGATATGTGGGGCTATCCTAAAGAAAATATGGATTATATGAAGGCTCTGCGCCGTATTATCTATGATGAGTTTCGTCCGTTGTTTGCTGAATGGGTGGCATCCTTTGACGAATGGGATTATATTATCGATCGCTGGGGTTTGTTCAATCCGCCGGGTGTGAATTGGGATGATAAAGACCCGGACGAAGACATTCCGTGGACGAATCCGTTTTGGAGTGAAGAGGAATAGTTGTTGGCGGGGATGCGGACTAGAACCGGCGGTAAAAAACTTTGCGGTTGCGAGAAAAAATAGTTCAGAGTAGTGAGTAGTAAGATTTGAGTACAGAGACTTCTAGAATCAAGAGCCAGGACTTTTCAACTTCGATCAAAATGAAAATGAAAATGAAAATCGGCGGGCGGGCGAGAAAAACAGGCCGTGGCCGTGTTGTCAATGCCAGTCGTTAATGCCATACAAGTTTTCTTCGAGAAACTCCGAATCAAGTGTCCAGGAGAGATCAAAAAAACCTTGTCGGTAGGGACGCCAGGAGTACTCCCCCAAAAAATTACCTCCAATACCCAAACAATCCTTCTATCGCTGCTTTCACCTTTTCCACTGAAGGTAAATAGGCTTTTTCCAATTCGGAGTGGATTGGAATTGCCGGAATGTTTTCTGAACCTACGGTTACCACCGGAGCATCTAATGATTTAAAACAGTTTTCCTGAATGTTACCGGCCAAACTCATGGCAAAGGAGCTTTCACGAGGTTCTTCGGTGAGTACAATGCAACGGTTGGTTTTTTCAACAGATTCAAATACCGTGTCGTAATCCAACGGATATAAGGTGCGCAGATCAACGATCTCAATGCGGCCCGGAAAATCATTAGCCGCATACAACGCCCAGTGTAGCCCCATTCCGTAAGATACTATGGTTAGGGCTTCTCCGTTGGCTGCTTTTTGAGCATTTGCCTCCCGAACCACATTGGCCAATCCGAAAGGCAGTACATAATCTTTATCAGGTTCTATGGTTTTTGCCGTGTTTGTTGAACTTACCTTACTCCAGTATAGTCCTTTATGCTCTAACATTACCACAGGATTAGGGTCGTAATAAGCTGCTTTCATCAAACCTTTCATATCGGCCGCATTACTTGGATAAGCCACTTTAATTCCCTTAATATTGGTAACTACCGACTCCACGCTGGAGCTATGAAATGGTCCGCCGCTACCGTACGCACCTATGGGTACGCGTAATATCATACTCACAGGCCATTTACCGTTGGTTAAGTAACACGACCGGCTTACTTCGGTGAAAAGCTGGTTAAGTCCCGGCCATATATAATCGGCAAACTGTACTTCTACAATAGGTTTAAGTCCAACAGCACTCATGCCCACAGTTGAGCCAATAATAAAGGCTTCCTGTATAGGCGTATTAAACACACGGTCATCACCAAATTTTTCGGCCAGGGTAGCTGCTTCACGGAACACCCCGCCAAGCCGGGCACCTACATCCTGTCCGTATAAAAGACACTCTTTATGCTCTCGCATAAGCTCTTCCACGGCATGCAAAGCGCAATCAACCATTACTACCTTCTCATCGCTTTCGGGACGGCGATTTCCTTTTTCTTCAACAATTGGAGTAGGGGCAAAATCGTGTTTGTACAGATCTGCAGTATCCGGTTCTTCGGCCTGTCTCGCTTTTTCAAAATCTTCTTTTACCCTTTGCTTAGCTTCACTTTCAATAGATTCCAACTCATTCTGTGAAATACCGGCATCAAGCAATTGGCCTTTTATAATGGGATACGGGTCACGACTTTGGTGCTCTTCCAGATCATCGCGGTACCACTCCATACGTACCCCTGAAGTGTGGTGATTTAGCAAGGGAACATTGGCATGAACCAGGTATGGCCTACGCTCTTTACGAATGGTATCAATTACATCTTTAAGTTTCCCGTATGCCAAAGAAAAGTCAGAACCATCAATGGAAATAGCATCCAGACCTTTAAAACCTTTGGCATATTCATAGGCGTTTTGGGTAGAGATCTCTTCTCTTTTTGCAGAAATATCCCAACCATTATCCTGAACCAAATACAGAATGGGCAGTTGCTTTAGCGAGGCCATTTGAAAGGCCTCCGAAACTTCTCCTTCTGTTACGGAAGCATCACCGAGTGAGCACAGTACAAACGGCTTTTTATCACCAAAATCTTCGGCAACACCCACATGTTCTTTATACTGAAGGCCCATGGCGGCACCTGCTGCCGGTATAGCCTGCATGCCCGTTGCCGAGCTTTGATGCGGGATCTTCACCTTGTCATCGTCTCTTAAACTCGGATGACTATAATAAGTTCTTCCGCCTGAAAAAGGATCGTCCTTTTTAGCCATTAACTGAAGCATAAGATCATACGGAGTTGATCCGAATCCAAGCAACATGGAGTCATCCCTGTAGTATGGAAAAGCATAGTCCTGAGGTAGCATTTGCAGAGATGCCGCCAGTTGTATGGCCTCATGACCTCGTGAGGTGGCATGTACGTATTTAGAAACAAATTTTGATTGCTCTTCGTAAAGCTCTGTCATGGCTTTAGCCTGAGCCATTAGGGTAAAAGCTTTCTTTAGAATCTCCTTTTTTACAGTCTGTTCAGTTTCAATCATCACTGGCTGCAAAGTTAGCTGTTTAGGGGTTTAATGTTTATGGTTTGCGGTTCGTATTTGGTAGTTTGTGGTTAAGTTTTAAATTGGATAGCTCAATGGAATTTGCTGCCCGTATTGAAAAATTTGACGGAAAATTGTGGTATTTCTACGTTGTGGTGCCGAGGGTACACGCCGAACCCTTTATGAATGAAAAGAATAAGAGAGTCTTATGTTCTATTAACGGATCGGACATGTTTCAGTGCGCCCTAATGCCCAATGGAAAGGGCGATTTTTTCATCAACATCAATAAAGAACGTCGTAATAAGCTGGATATTAATTTGGGCGATTATGTTTCAGTTCAATTGGCGAAGGATGAAAGCAAGTACGGCTTACCCATGCCAGATAGCTTTAAAGAATTGTTGAGTCAGGATGCCGAAGGAAACAGATTGTTTCATGAGCTTACCCCCGGAAAGCAACGAAACCTGCTCTACATAGTGGGTAAGGTTAAGAGTGTTGATATACAGATAAGGAAGGGATTGGTAATATTACAGCATTTGAAGGACCAAGGCGGCACCATAGATTTTAGGCAGTTGAATGAGGATTTTAAAAATAGCAGACCGTAGAATTATGTCATGGTAAGTCCGCCTACCAAATCGGGCGCAGGCATGACGAACTATAAATAATTCGTTTCACCCATTTGTCAAGCTCAGGGTGACCAACTATTCAGTACGCCTAACATCAACTTCCCGTAAGTAATCTCCAATTTTGGCCAAGAAGGAACCTCCTAAATGACCATCAACGATTCTGTGGTCGAAGGATAATGACAGATACATCATTTGCCTAACCTTAATTAAATCGCCCACCGGACTTTCAACTACGGCAGGTTTTTTTCGTATCATTCCTGTAGCAAGAATGGCCGCTTGCGGCTGATTAATAATGGGCGTACCCATTACATTTCTAAATGTGCCCACATTGCTGATAGTAAAGGTGCCGTCCTGAATATCATCCGGTTTAAGGCTGTCGGTGCGGGCTTTTTCTACGAGTTCATTGGTTTCTTTGGCAAGCTGTACCAGGTCTTTTTGATCTGCATTTTTAATTACCGGAACAATGAGATTTCCCGATGGAAGGGCTGTTGCAATACCTATATTGATGTCTTTTTTGAGAAGAATGTATTTGCCGCTAACCGAGGCATTCACTCCCGGAAATTCTTTAATGGCCTTAGCCACAGCTTCTACAAAAAGGGGAGTGAAGGTGAGTTTTTCGCAGTGTCTGGCCTGAAAGTCGGCTTTAACTCTATTTCGCCAGTTCACCACATCCGTCATGTCAACTTCAACATAGGCTGTAACGTGCGGCGATGTTTGTTTCGATTTAACCATGTGGTCGGCGATCATCCGGCGCATTCGGTCCATTTCAATGATCTCAACATTCTCCTGCGGTATAACAGGTGAAGCACTCCGGTTTGCCATGTACTCTTGAAAATCCCGTTTGGTAATTCGGCCATGGGCACCTGATCCCGGAATTTGACTGAGTTCTTCGTCCGAAATATTTTCTCTTTGAGCAAGTGCCCTCATCATAGGAGAGAGCGGACCTGCCCCGCTTGCGCGGTGTACTGGTTTCGCTTCACTTTTTGCTGATGCAGTTTGCTCAGTTCTTTCTTTCTCATCATAGGCATTGGACTGATTTTGACTCACAGTTCCATTTCCTCCAACTTCAATACGGGCTAACACATCGCCTACTTTTACTTCATCATCTGGCTGGAAAAGAATTTCCTTAATAGTACCGCTTACCGTTGCGGGTACTTCATTATCAACTTTATCTGTAGAAACTTCACAAATAACTTCATCTTCCTTAATATAATCACCGACTTGCTTTGACCAGGCAATGATGGTGGCCGAGTTAATGCTTTCGCCCATTTTAGGGAGTATGAGATCGAAGGTTTCCAACTAGGTAATATTGTAGTTACAAAGATCGGTCATTTTTTATCTCATTCCATGTTTTAAGAGAAGCTTCTTGAGATGGGCGGTGTTTTGGCACCTCTCGGAGTGCTTCCACTTCTTTCCAGGCATTGTGCATTGATGCTGGTAACGACCGATAAAGTGCCGTTCCTTTACTTTTCCAATCTAGCATCTTATCACTAACGACTTTAATAAATTTTGCCGGATTCCCAGCCCAAACTGATCTCGGAGTGATCTTTTCACCTTCCCTTACCAAACTCAGGGCACCTACAATACTTTCGGCACCTACTTCTACATTATCCATGACCACTGCATTCATACCAATAAGCACATTTTTTCCAATATACGCACCATGTACAATGGCCCCATGACCTATGTGTGCACCCTCTTCCAGAACCACTTCTACACCGGGAAACATGTGAATGGTGCAATTTTCCTGCACGTTACACCGATCTTTTATGGTAATGGCACCCCAATCGCCGCGAATGGCCGCACCGGGTCCTATGTAGCAGTGTTTTCCTATTATAACATTACCTGTAACTGCGGCCTGCGGATGCACAAAAGATGATTCATGAACAACAGGTATGAATTCTTGAAATTGATAAATAGACATGCATTTCTAATTAAGAGTGATTAAGTTAAGAGTTATTAAGTTGGACGCTACACTAATTACTCTTAACTCTTCACTCAATCACTTTTTCTCATACTTTGCCAATACTTTTTTAGTGTACTCACTCAGTACTAATTTACCACTCATTTCAGCACGTTGTTCCAATAATTCGTCCCAGTTCTCACAACCTTGCCAAAACACTTTTTTGAGCATGGCCTGGGCTTCCGGATTGGTGGAGAGAAGATAGTCGGCCAGTTTTATAACAGCTTCATCCAGCTCTTCGGTAGAGTTGAAGACTTCAGCAAACAAGCCTTTTTCTTTTGCCCATTCTGCCGAATAGAACTGATAAGCATTGACAGTCATTTGCGAAAATGCACTCACACCAATTTTACGTTTAACGGCGGGCCCAACCACAAAAGGTCCAATACCTACATTCAGTTCACTTAGCTTAACTGAAGCATATTTTGTGGCCATGCAATAGTCAACCGAGGCAGCCAAACCAACTCCGCCTCCAACAGCTTTACCCTGCACCCTGCCAATAATTAGTTTTGGACATTTACGGCAAGCATTGATCACATGGGCAAAACCCATAAAAAATCGCTTGCCTGTTTCAAAATCGTTGATGGAAATTAGTTCATCAAAACTGGCTCCGGCGCAAAAGGTGCGGTCGCCGCCGCTTTTGAGAATGATAATTTGTATTTCGTCATCTTCTCCGGCAGTATTAATGGCCTGAGCTAATTCAGCCAATATCCCTGAAGGAAGGCTGTTGTGCCTGGGATGGAAGAAGGTGATCTCGGTCAGCCCGGGTATAACGGTTTTGGATTTAACGTAGGGTTGCATAGTGTAAAAATAATCAATGAAAAAGCGGTACGGTGTCCTTACTCAACTTAAAATCGAATTCTCCTTGAATTCTTGATTATCTTCGAGTAATGCCTCTTCGATACATTATAATATTATTAGGGAAAATCCTGCTCGGCACAAGTATGTGTGGTCAGCCAAGCGTGGAGGATTTGGTGGAGAAAACAAGAATGTTGGAATCGCGAGACTCCGTTACTCATTTCACCGAAATTGTTTTAGAGCGACTTCAGGAGGTAAATTCTGATGATGCTAAATACGAGTTACTTGTTGATTTGATTGATATTAATTTGGACAAAGTAAATTTTCAAGCAGCCGGTGATGCAACTCAAGCTCTTTTGGAGTTGGCGGTTAATACGGACGATGATAGGAAGAAAACCAGTGCGATATACTTTACAGCATCAAGGTTATTGTTGGAAGGAGCATATTCTAAGGCTTCACTATATTACCATAGAGCAATGTTGGCAATAGAAAAAAATAATTATGAAGATCTAAAGGCCGATACCTATGCCAGTCTTGCATTTATATGCTTAAAACTGGGAGATTTTGAGGAGGCGGAAAAATATTATCTTAAAACACTACAACTGGATGAAGAAATTGAACGCCCAGACAAGAAATACTATCTTTTTTATGACTATTCTACTTTGGCCGAAGTGGCTCTTAAAAGGCTCAAAGATCAAAACAAACCAGATGAATTTCTTGAAGACAAATTTTTGAGCAACGTTAAAATAGCTGACTCCCTTTTAGCGTCAGGTAATTTTGAAAGGAAGGAACTGTCTCCATTTATTTATAGGTCTATTTACTTTCATTACCTCACAAAAGCACAATATGAACTCTTTAAAGGCCGGTTAAACAAGGCAGATAGCATTCTTCATAATAAATTTCTCAACTCCGATGCCTTCGCACATGAACATTATTTACCTATGGCGAAGTCGCGAGTGTGGGCGCAAAAAGGAGAAAAAGACGCGGCTCAAAAAAGTGTTGAACTGGCTATTAACAGAGCAAAAGCAACGGGGAGTAGCGAACGAATTATGGAAGCTTATAATAATAAACTTGATGTATATAAAGAACTGGGGCTTGAAGTTGAACACGAATGGTTACATGGAGTGAGGTACTTTGAAGACTCAGTTGCCAGTGCTCAAATTGCAGCATCTGCCCTTATTTCAAGCGATTTGGCAGGACTAGAAGAGCTTTTGAAACAAAAGGAAGGTGACCTTTCGGATTTTAAAGGAAGGAGAAAGTTATGGGTTTCCCTGGGAATTTTGGGCTTACTGTTAAGCACAGTATTTACTGCAATATACATTAAAAGAAACAATCAATTTAAAAGATTAAAAGCTGAATTTGAACGGGAGTTGAGATCGGACTCATCCTTTAAGAATGTTATAGAGAAACATCTTGACGGTAATGGCAATGGTATTGAAAAGAAAAGGCAACTTGTTGAAGAACACAGAGCTTTGGAATTGTTAGAAGGCCTACGTGTTGAAATAAATCAAGGTGCCCATCTTGAAAAAGACTTCAGCTTGACTAAAGCTGCCAAACTATTGAATACCAATACTTCATACCTCTCAGAAGTGATAAACCATCAAATGGGAAAGTCCTTTACCGAATTTCTGCACGAAGAAAGAATTAGAAGTGGCATACAGCGCCTGCAAAGTGATGAGAGTTTCAAGGCATTTACGGTTGACGGAATTGCTGAAAGCCTCGGTTACCGCTCCAGAAATACTTTTTCCAAAGCTTTCCGAAATGTTACGGGCCAAACTCCAAGTGCATTCATTCGAGCAATTAAATAAAAAACCCGGGTATAGCTTCTACCCGGGTCTCCATCCCCTTTCTTCTGAAAAACTAAAAGTAGTTTTTCATATTTATTTATGAGAAAGCAAGTTAGTGCATTTTCCATCTGAATACGTTGAAATGCCGAGGCAGTTTGCCTCCCTTTATAAATCAGGACAACTTTTGGGGTATAATACTTCACTATAAACACACAATACGGTGCCTCGCGCTGAGGTGTTTGATTTTTTGTATAGCTCCGGAGAACCACGCCAGGTGGACTATTGAATGGGATGTTGGTTTTCATGATAAGATTTTGAAGTAGTTGTAATTAACCACAGAGTACACAACGGCGGTGACAACACCGCCTTTGGGCGGACGGTTTTGAAGTGGGGTTTTGAGCTAAATTCGGGATTTATGTATGCCTTCCTGCCTGCCTGGAGCCGGAGTTGTCTCCGGTGTCTTCCATGTGGCGGAAAAATCACCAATCACTTTATAAACTAATAACCTGAGTTCGATTATGAACTAATTGAATGTTAGTATTTTATAGATAAAATATTAATGAATTTGTTTGGTTAAAAAGGGAATAATTTGTACTTTAATGGTTGATAATCAATAGTGTCATAAATATTTTTTGTGATGATTGTTTAGGACAGCACCACGGTATTTTTAGTGAATAATTAGGTTGAATTATCAGTTATATCGCCCTATATCCTGAGTTTAGGACTGTTTCTTGTTTTCATTTTTGCAGCACCCAACAATTTTTTTGGATGATTTGATATAGTTCAGCTTGTTGATCATCCATTTTTAGTGTAGTAGATTTAAAATGTTTAGATTCAGGTAATTGAAAAGTGATTTGATACATGTTGTGAGTTATTTCATGTGCTTTTTTGATGGAGATATCTGACTTTTGCTTCTTTAACAATCTATCCATTTCCATATAAATGCAGTAGGCTACAAAAGATATACATATGTGTGCCTGAATTCGATGTACCAACCTGTGATAGACGGGTCTTATTCTTAAATCTGTTTTTGAGATCCTGAATGCTTTTTCTATTTGCCAAAGTTGATGGTAATTATCTATAATTTGTTTTTTACTCAATTTGGAGTTAGTTATGTATCCTTTAAGTCCGTCCCACACTACGTCTTGATCAAACTTGTGATAGTCAATTTCAATATCCACCTTGCCTGTCATTTTTAAGTACTTATTATATCCCTTGTTATTGATATTGGACTTGGTGAGCTTTCCTGAACGCAATCGTTTTTCTAATCTCTGCAAACCACGCTTTCGGTTATGTGCATCTTTGCTTGCTCTTTTTGATGAGTAGCAGACAATTAATCGCTGAGCATTTCGCGTAATTTGTCTCACCTGACCATCTTCCCACTGTTGGGATGTAATTTGCTTTTTGACTGCTTTCGATTCATTTTTTATTCTTGCGCCAATTATGTATTCGTACTTTTGATCTTCAAGGGCTTGAAGATTCTTGTTGGACAAAAGAGCTGAATCAGCAATTACAATGGGTTTTCCTAAATCAAATCGATTGCTCATTTTTTCAAGGAAGGGGATTAACGTATGCCCTTCATAGGTGTTGCCTTCAAAAATATCATAACCAATTGCATAACCCTGTAAGCCTACCAGCAAGCCAAGATAGATTTGAGGATGTGAGTGTTTTCCATCTTTTGAAAAGCCGGTTTTACGAAGGTCATCTTCTTCAGATGCCTCAAAGTAAAGAGTGGTCATATCATAGAATACGATCGACAACTTACCGCCAAGTAGTTTTTTAGTATGCTCAAAGGCAATTTGCTCAATCTTGTCCTTGAGTTGGCTATTTAACTTATCTAAAAAACGATATATGCTGTCTATGTTTATATGAACGCCTTGGTAACGATACAAATACTCAATGGTTTTTAACTTGCTTAGTGGAAAAGCTAATCGAGCGATTACTATATGACGAAACAACTCTTCTTTGATATTACCAAAACCGATATGATCAAACAAACTCCCATATATCAATTCAGGGCCAATGGTGCGAATGCTGGCATTACTTAACTGATCAATAGCAGATTCTATGACTGCATCTGATGGAGAAACAAACAATTGAGATTGTCCTTGCAACCGTTCTATCTCTTGCCTGCCCATAGCTACCAACCTTTCAATCTGTTGAGCACTTTTACCACAACCTATGGTCTTAACAACCTTATTAGACCTATTGATTTTTTCAATAATCTGTACCGAAATGCTTCCTGATCGATTTTTTAATTTTCGTAAAAACACACCTGAAAATAGGTCTGCAGCACCCAATTTCAAAAACTTGGTGTTGATTTTCAATCACTTATGATACTTTTTCTGGCGAGTGCGGAAAACAAGAGTTAGTGCATTTTCCATCTGAATACGTTGAAATGCCGAGGCAGTTTGCCTCCCTTTATAAATCAGGACAACTTTTGGGGTATAATACTTCACTATAAACACACAATACGGTGCCTCGCGCTGAGGTGTTTGATTTTTTGTATAGCTCCGGAGAACCACGCCAGGTGGACTATTGAATGGGATGTTGGTTTTCATGATAAGATTTTGAAGTAGTTGTAATTAACCACAGAGTACACAACGGCGGTGACAACACCGCCTTTGGGCGGACGGTTTTGAAGTGGGGTTTTGAGCTAAATTCGGGATTTATGTATGCCTTCCTGCCTGCCTGGAGCCGGAGTTGTCTCCGGTGTCTTCCATGTGGCGGAAAAATCACCAATCACTTTATAAACTAATAACCTGAGTTCGATTATGAACTAATTGAATGTTAGTATTTTATAGATAAAATATTAATGAATTTGTTTGGTTAAAAAGGGAATAATTTGTACTTTAATGGTTGATAATCAATAGTGTCATAAATATTTTTTGTGATGATTGTTTAGGACAGCACCACGGTATTTTTAGTGAATAATTAGGTTGAATTATCAGTTATATCGCCCTATATCCTGAGTTTAGGACTGTTTTAGAGGATGTACATTATTTAGGACAGTAAGTAGTGGGTTGGGGGTTCAAATTGAAAAGGTGCTTTTATGAGATCCTAAATTACTGATAACGTATGGCTTAGCACTTTAGCTTCAAATATTTAGGACGGAATTGTCTAAAGTTTTTGGTTTGAAGGCGAAAAGAAGCATTTTGTGCCCAATTGAGGCTCATTTTGAAGTGCATAGCCAAAGCTACGGACTGAAAAATAGACGATAAGTGGGGCACCCGCCTTACCGGACGGGCAGGAAAGGCAATTTTGCAGCCTAAAGTATAAACTTTAGACAACTTCTATGTTAGTGATGCGTTCATTTGGCCAGTAGTGGCGATGAATTAGAAGAAAAATTGAACTTGTTTTTGTACAAATGAATACTTAGACGGTACCGATGTGCAGCTCATAATGAAAATTAGCGGCCATAAAACGGAGAAGTCCTTTAAGCGTTATCTCAAGATTGGGAATTTGGAGGCGGCGTTGAAGTTGAGGGGAGGTGTGGGGGAACATAATCATCTGTACCAGTGCATACAAATTTCAAAAAACTCCCCTGGGCATCCAAGAGAGTTTCTTTACACTTTCAGCTTTTTGCCTAATTCTTGGTAAAATGCAGTTGTTCAAGATGGCCATCGCCACCACTTATTTCTCTGAGTTCAATTTTTGATGAATTGTAAGCCATAATATCCCAATCATCGTTTAATTCTTCCAATGGCTTGTCTACCGTAGGTATAGCAATAACCAATTCCTGCGGCTCACCGGGATCACTTCCATTTCGTAAACTCCAGGTTCCGGAAAGTGATAAGCCATTGCCTGTAACATCCAGAGTTCCACCTGATTTGAAGTCGAAAGAAAATCCGGCAAAATCACCGGTTTCATTAACTCCGCGCTCTTCAAAAAAGGAAACTACCCAAACACCCTGCACATCAGACTGTGAAATGGTTGGAGTAGCTATTCCATCATCATTGGAACAGTTAGTAAGGGCAATACCAAAAAATAAAATAATTACAGAAAAAATTGAGTTGTTTTTCATAGTTCGAAATTTTGTTTTAGAAATAGTACACAGCTGTAACCCAAATTCGTTAAAGCATTTACGATTTGAACGAAACTCGTTACTGGTTCAGTATTTTCAAAGACTTCATTTTTAAAGTGAAATCCATGTTCGGTTTGTTACATCTAAAGTTGCCATTGGCTCAACGGTTCATTGAATGCAAGTCCTGCAGTACTATCAACTTGACTTTTTTACAGCGCAGGTAGAAATACCAAAAGGTGCATATAAAGGGCAAAAGCTAACAAGGCTGGTTAATAAAAATACACCCGCAAGCACAAGGATTACTATGCCCAATGTGCCGGAAATAACATTAGTAAAATAAAGTACGCCAACTAAAGCAGCGATCAATAATCGAATTAATCTGTCTGCACTTCCCACATTCTTTTTCATGTTTCTGAATTATTTGGTTAAATGAATTATAAGCAACTTTGCACCTGATATTACCATTATGCATAGAATGCAGACCAGCAAAAATCTGAGTACTTTGTTTCTTACCACTACGACTCGAAACTACTCTGGAGTAAATAGAAAATTTGTGACTAAAGTCACAGCTTGAGAAGTTTAATCCCGGTGTTCAGTTGCTCTACTAATCCCTCGTGTTCCAGTTTCTTAAGTATCCTGGAAACCACTTCACGCGCCGTACCCAGTTCAGCAGCCAATTGACGGTGCGAGATCTTTAACGGGTTCTTTTTGGTTAGCTTACTTTTCTCTTTCAAATGCTCATAAACTCTTTTATCCAACTTATCGAAAAGAACGTGATGAATGGTGTCCAGCAGATCACTATACCGCTTGTTATACTGCTGGTAGAACAAGTTGTTCATTGGCGGATATCTTTTCACCCAATCCTGAATTTTATCCATTGGCAATAGTAAAATCGCAGATGATTCCTCGGTTTGGGCATATACTTTGCTTGGCTCGTTTTTCAAACCTGCGGCGAAAGACATTATACAGCTTTCCTTCGGCTGTATGTAATACAATAGCAGCTCTTTATTTTCACGCCTGGTAAATACCTTAACCAGCCCCTCAACCACTACTGGAATAACCTTAACATACTGTCCTTCCCGCAATAGTTGTTCACCTTTATCCAATTCCACAAAGTCGGAATCGTTAATGATCTCTTCGATCAACTTTTCCGGAAGGAAGGCCAATGAAGATTTTATTTGAGATAGCGATTGCATGAGGTTATATGCATTTTCTTAATGCAAAGATGATTGGTTTTGCCAGGTTATGGCAATCCCCTTTTTTGTGAGTCCACCAGTGTTTGGGATGAAGGCTGTTTTGAATTGAGTGGTGTACGAAGAGTTAATCAGAGATTTCAAAGTGACTTAATTGAAGGGTAAAGCTTCAAACAATGTTTGGAATCTCTCTTCCTTGCCGGAAACCAAATCTCACCGCATTTTCTTTTTTTTTTAAATCCCAATTCATTTTCAATATTCCTTAGTTAGCAACTCAATTGGAATTTTTAACTTTTCGTTGATTTTTCTAATGTGATTTAACTCCAACTTCCTTTTTCTATTCAATAACTCCGAAGCAATACTTTTAGAGCCCAAAATGTTGGCAAGATCTTGCGGTCTCATGCCACGCATTTCCAGCATCGCCTTAATGGTATCAATTGGGTCAAGAGAAGGAATAGGATAGTGCTCTTCTTCATATTCTGCCACCAAAGTGCCCAATATATCCAATTCATCATATTCAGTTGAGCCGGGAGCAGCATCAATAAGTTCATCAATGCGCTCCAAAGCCCATTCATAATCTCTTGTAGTTCGAACCGGTCTTATTTTAACTAAGGTTGTCATATCATCAGCATTACAGTTAAATATTCTTTATATCTTCTATTTTATCGTATTCAGAATGTGTACCAATAATATGTTTAATTTTTGGCACATAGCTAAGGTGCTAAAGATTTTTATACCACCAACCATTCTTTGGTCAGAATTATTTCAACTTTTCCATATGGTCTTGTCGGCCAATTATTGAAATAATCTCTACTACGCCATTATTTACGATGTAGTAGATACTATCAACTCCGTAAACACTTTTTCTATATCCCTTTCGAATATAATCTACTGCCAGATACAAGTAGGGATTTCGGGCGATCTGCTCGAATTGGTTAAAAAAACCTAAGAAATATTCATCGTCCAGTCTTTCCCCGAAACGCAACATTCCATATTTATGAATATTTTTTAAATCCTGCTCAGCTTCCTCAGTTAATAAGTACTTCATTGATTTTCAAGAAGCTCTTTTTTCGATTCTGCCAATATTTGCGCTGCACTCTTTTTACTATAACCGCTTTTTTCAGCTCTAATTAGCTTATTCCGAATCCAATCTATCTTGGCTTGTTGGTTTCTGGCCTGGCGAATCAGGTCATTAACTAATTCGCTTTTGGAAGTGTATTCTTTTCCTTCGACCTGATCTTTGAGCCAGCTATCGTTAGGTTCTGTTAGTGAAATACTCTGTCTGGGCATATCAATAGCGTTTATTGGTGTAAATATACACCAATATTACACCAATTTATTTAATTTGTGGACATATATCTTTCGCACTCCATTTATTTAGATCAGACATCAATTCTATCTTCGTTCAATCCTTGCAGATAACATTTAATGGTTTCATTGATATCGACATCAATTTCTTCTCTATCGGCTCCAGCGGATGTGCATCCTGATAAATCCGGCATTAAGACTGAGAAAACAGTTATAGGTTCTTCCAAGATTATTTGAAAACCTAAATAGTACATGGATATGTTTAACCCAAACTATGTAGTGAAACGCTGATTTTGAAGCAATTTCAGCACGGAATAGATTTTCTATTGCATAATTTGGGTTTAATGTAGTTGAGATAACTCACTTTGCCAACAATAAAAAACCCGTTTCATAAATTGAAACGGGTTTAACTGTTAATTCGGTCTGGACGATCCTTCCTTCGCTTCATTTCATTCCGCTCAGGACAGGCTTCTCGTCTAGCCTTAATAAAAAAACCCGCTTCACAAAAAGAAGCAGGTTTATATTTCTGCGGTCTGGACGAGACTCGAACTCGCGACCCCCTGCGTGACAGGCAGGTATTCTAACCAACTGAACTACCAGACCATTTTGGCGGCTAACCAATCCACCCCTTTCAGGTTCGGACAGACTGAACTATCAAACCAAATTGGGAGTGCAAATATAATTTCTTCTAAAAACTATTGTCCATTATAGAGAAAAAATATCAAACCTAATTTTTACAATGTCAAATTGAGCGGCATTCCTGATTTTTTTACCTTCTTTCCCTCAAAAAAATCTTCCACATCCAACTCGGCATCTTCAACTATTAAAGGCGTAGGACGCGTATCCGTATAAGGCTCTCTGCAATGCATAAAGTGCAGGCCGGTAAAGCGTTCTACGGTTTCGACGTTTACCTGGTAGGTTTCAGCATCTTTGTAGTCATGAAAAAACTCGTCCGGAACGGTTACGCCCTCAAACGGATCCAACGGATGTTCTTTTACTACCCCTTTATGCTTTAAAATATCTCGCTGTCCCATCATAAATGCTACCCGGGAAAGTACTTTGTTTTTATCAAGGTAATAGATCACCTTCCAAAATAGTTCGGGTATTTGTATGGCTTCACCTTCCACTTTTTTAACAAAAATGGGATCATTTGCCTTAAGAACAGGCCCGGTAAAGGCACAGATCCTTAACTTTTTCTCCAAAGCCCTGTTTAAAACTTCATTTTTTAAAATGTAATCTTCCAGGCTACGCCAGATCCTTCTGTTTAATTCAAGTACCTGTGGAGCGCAATTAGGAAAATGAAACGTATCAAAGGCAGCTTTTCGGGCATCATCTTTAGAGCGGCCCCATTGCGTATCTTCCCGCTTTGTCATGTGGCCACGATCAAAATCATCCTTTTTGGCATCATATAATTCCTGATTGAGAACACCGTTGCCTATCCGCTCATCTTCAAACCATTTTTCGCTTTTGCCTTGAAATACTTCTTTGCGGGTAATTTTCTTAAACGATATGCCGCTAATATTAGCTGCACTATAAATGGCCAGTTTCCGGGTTTTACTTGCTACAACACTATAATGTATATAGTTTATCCTGCCTGTTCGGGAGTTTCCGAATTTCAGAATATCTGTTTTTAGTTCATCAGAAAAACCGGGATGGTTTACCTTAAAATTCTTACCTATAAAGGATGTTTTGTAACCACTGCGTTTCATTTTGGGTTAAATTGAATGATTTAACTTTGAAGATACGGTTATTTAAGGGCCTTTCAGACTTTTAAAAAAGGATATGCAAGAAATAGTTGACTTTTTCAGCAATATTGAAAGCTGGCAGCGGTCGCTCATCATCGCTTCAGGTTTTGTATTTCTATGGTTAGTGGAAGGCCTGATACCATTGCAGAAATACAGGTACAACAAGGGGAGACATGCTTTAGTGAATTTTTTCTTTGTATTAACCACCATTGCCATTAATCTACTCTTTGCTTTTATGATACTTAAAGCATCGGACTGGTCGGTTGCCAATAATTTTGGCGTATTGCTATGGTTGAATTTACAGTTGGGCGTGAAATTAGTGATCGGTTTAATGATCCTTGATCTAATTGGAGCCTGGTTGATCCATTTGATAGAGCATAAGGTTTATTGGATGTGGCGTTTTCATGTAATTCACCACAGCGATACTAAAATTGATACAACCACCGCATTGCGCCACCATCCCGGAGAGAGTATTTTTCGGGCAACTTTTACAACCATAGCGGTATTGCTGGCAGGAGCTCCTTTTTGGTTAGTTATGTTGTATCAAAGTCTTTCGGTTGTTTTGTCTCAGTTCAATCACGCTAATTTGAGATTACCTAAGCCTTTAGATTCAGCACTTAGTTATGTGATCGTTACCCCACGCATGCATCATGTGCACCATCACTATAAACAACCTTATACCGATACGAATTACGGAAACTTATTTTCAATATGGGATAGATTGTTTAACACGTTTGCCAAATTACCGAAAGAGGAAATTATCTATGGCTTAGATGTGTTTGACAAGCGCGAAGAACATATTGGTGATCTGTTAGAGTTACCGGTTAATAAGAGTAGTTATACCAGAAAAAACAGGTAATAATACCATTTTAACATTCAAATTGGCCGGATGAACCCCTTACGTACGGGGTTCGGACGGGACCGCCCGGATGAACATCCGATTTTAAGAGCTAAACCGGCATCAAAGATGAATCGCCCTTACAGGGCTTAAATACATTTCTAATAGCACTCTTCTTCCAATAATTCGCTCCTACGGAGCTGGTGTAATTGATTTAGGATCGTTGTAGTGATGAGCTAACGGAAACTTGCTTTGAGCAACATCGGCCCCGTAGGGGCCAATAGGTGGTAGCAAAGTCAAACAGTACGATCTTGGCTCCGTAGGAGCCAATCCTCATGGTGATAGCATTATCATATTTATATGGCGCAAAAAGTCATACCTTTTTAATATGCAAGATTTTGTTTTCTTCGTTTAAGTGTAAACTCCGGCCCGCCCATATGAACCCCGTACGTATGGGGTTCGGACGGGACTTCTTATTTTGCGCGTTTAAAAGTTGAACTGGTATAATATCTGCAGAAGCCAGTGCTTTAGGCTTGTTTTCATTTTTGCAGCACCCAACAATTTTTTTGGATGATTTGATATAGTTCAGCTTGTTGATCATCCATTTTTAGTGTAGTAGATTTAAAATGTTTAGATTCAGGTAATTGAAAAGTGATTTGATACATGTTGTGAGTTATTTCATGTGCTTTTTTGATGGAGATATCTGACTTTTGCTTCTTTAACAATCTATCCATTTCCATATAAATGCAGTAGGCTACAAAAGATATACATATGTGTGCCTGAATTCGATGTACCAACCTGTGATAGACGGGTCTTATTCTTAAATCTGTTTTTGAGATCCTGAATGCTTTTTCTATTTGCCAAAGTTGATGGTAATTATCTATAATTTGTTTTTTACTCAATTTGGAGTTAGTTATGTATCCTTTAAGTCCGTCCCACACTACGTCTTGATCAAACTTGTGATAGTCAATTTCAATATCCACCTTGCCTGTCATTTTTAAGTACTTATTATATCCCTTGTTATTGATATTGGACTTGGTGAGCTTTCCTGAACGCAATCGTTTTTCTAATCTCTGCAAACCACGCTTTCGGTTATGTGCATCTTTGCTTGCTCTTTTTGATGAGTAGCAGACAATTAATCGCTGAGCATTTCGCGTAATTTGTCTCACCTGACCATCTTCCCACTGTTGGGATGTAATTTGCTTTTTGACTGCTTTCGATTCATTTTTTATTCTTGCGCCAATTATGTATTCGTACTTTTGATCTTCAAGGGCTTGAAGATTCTTGTTGGACAAAAGAGCTGAATCAGCAATTACAATGGGTTTTCCTAAATCAAATCGATTGCTCATTTTTTCAAGGAAGGGGATTAACGTATGCCCTTCATAGGTGTTGCCTTCAAAAATATCATAACCAATTGCATAACCCTGTAAGCCTACCAGCAAGCCAAGATAGATTTGAGGATGTGAGTGTTTTCCATCTTTTGAAAAGCCGGTTTTACGAAGGTCATCTTCTTCAGATGCCTCAAAGTAAAGAGTGGTCATATCATAGAATACGATCGACAACTTACCGCCAAGTAGTTTTTTAGTATGCTCAAAGGCAATTTGCTCAATCTTGTCCTTGAGTTGGCTATTTAACTTATCTAAAAAACGATATATGCTGTCTATGTTTATATGAACGCCTTGGTAACGATACAAATACTCAATGGTTTTTAACTTGCTTAGTGGAAAAGCTAATCGAGCGATTACTATATGACGAAACAACTCTTCTTTGATATTACCAAAACCGATATGATCAAACAAACTCCCATATATCAATTCAGGGCCAATGGTGCGAATGCTGGCATTACTTAACTGATCAATAGCAGATTCTATGACTGCATCTGATGGAGAAACAAACAATTGAGATTGTCCTTGCAACCGTTCTATCTCTTGCCTGCCCATAGCTACCAACCTTTCAATCTGTTGAGCACTTTTACCACAACCTATGGTCTTAACAACCTTATTAGACCTATTGATTTTTTCAATAATCTGTACCGAAATGCTTCCTGATCGATTTTTTAATTTTCGTAAAAACACACCTGAAAATAGGTCTGCAGCACCCAATTTCAAAAACTTGGTGTTGATTTTCAATCACTTATGATACTTTTTCTGGCGAGTGCGGAAAACAAGATAACAACTTAGCTTTTAACAACTATTTTATGTCTTTTTGGTATAACCCGGCCGCCTGCTATCGGAGTTGTCTCCGTCATAATCATTCCAATTCCAAAAGGATATACTACCTTTGTTTTCCATTAATTTACATTATTAAACGCGAGCGTTTAAATGGATCAGTTTACATATATAGCCAATGCGCATCCTGATTATGTTGAAAATCTGTACAATGATTTCAAAAAGGATGAGAATGCCGTTAACGCGGAGTGGAGAGAGTTTTTTAAAGGCTTTGATTTTGCTGTAACCGAGTTTGGCGATAATGGCGCGTCAACTGCAACTGCAAGTAACACAACATTCCTGGCCAATGAGTTTAAGGTATATTCTCTGATTCAGGAGTACAGAAGGAAAGCCCACCTGTTATCCGACACTAATCCGATAAAGAAAAGACGCGACCGAAAACCGCACCTGGCATTGAGTGATTTTGGTCTGAGTGAAAAAGATCTCGGTCAATCCTTTCAGGCTTCTAATCTGTTAGGGTTGAAAAATGCCTCACTCAAACAAATTCTCCATAAGTTACGCACGGTTTATGTTGGGAAAATTGGTATTGAGTATGATTACATTGTGGATGATGAAATACGATATTGGGTGCAGAAAAAATTTGAGAGCAGGGATACACATTCCTTCTCATTAGATAAGAAAAGGCGCATACTCCAAAAACTGAACGAAACCGTTATTTTCGAAAAATTTCTGAATAAAAAGTATGTGGGCCAAAAACGTTTTTCTCTCGAAGGTGGCGAAAGCACCATTCCGGCCATTGATGCCATTATCAATCTGGCAGCCGATAATAAGGTGCAGGAAGTTGTAATCGGCATGGCACACCGTGGAAGACTGAATGTGTTGGCCAATATTTTGGGTAAAACCTATGAGCAGATATTCAACGAGTTTGAAGGCCAGGCTGATCCCGATCTGACAATGGGCGATGGCGATGTGAAATATCATTTGGGTTATTCATCCATACTGCCCACTCCTTCCAACAAAAAAGTGCATGTAAAATTAGTGCCTAACCCTTCGCATCTCGAAGCCGTTAATCCGGTGGTAGAAGGCTTTTCACGAGCTAAAACCGATGTGCTGTATAATGAAAACAGAAACAGTGTTTTACCCATATTGATTCATGGCGATGCCGCGGTAGCCGGGCAGGGTGTGGTGTATGAAGTATTGCAAATGAGCGGCCTGGCGGGATATTATACCGGCGGAACCATACATTTTATTATAAACAATCAGATAGGTTTTACAACAGATTTTGATGATGCTCGGTCGGCTTCTTATTGTACAAGTTTGGCTTCCATGGTACATGCACCTGTGCTTCACGTAAATGGCGATGATGTGGAGAGCGTGGTATATGCGGCTGAATTTGCTATGGAATACCGAAGAAAATTCAACAAAGATGTTTTTGTGGATATGGTATGCTACCGTAAACACGGCCACAACGAAGGCGATGATCCGAAATATACCCAGCCGAGCATGTACAAACTAATATCTAAGCACAAAAACCCGCGGGAATTGTTTGTGAAAAAATTGATCGACTCAGGAGAACTTTCGGAAGCCCGGGCAGAAGAACTCAATGATGAATTTTGGGGATTGCTGCAGGACAGATTGGATATGGTTAAAGAAAAACCCTTACCCTACGAGTATCAGCCACCGGAACAGGAATGGCGAAAGTTGCGTAAGGATGTACAAAGTGATGAAGCATTTCCCTCGCCCGAAACAGGTGTATCTAAAAAGAACATTGATAGTATTTTTAATACTATCAGTTCTGTTCCTGAAGGATTTACACCATTAAGAAAGGTTAAAAAATTGCTTGACCGCCAAAAGGATGAATTTGTTAATGGCAAGGTAGATTGGGCAGTAGCCGAACTGCTGGCTTATGGTTCGGTACTTCTCGAAGGGTACGATGTACGTATAAGCGGACAAGATGTTAAGAGGGGCACTTTTTCACACAGACACTCGGTACTTATCGATGAAAAAACATCGGAAAGGTATTATCGGCTCGCAAATATTGCCGAAGATCAGGGTAAATTCAGAATATATAATTCCTTTTTATCGGAGTTTGCCGTACTGGGTTTTGAGTATGGATATTCCATGGCTTCACCAAAATCTTTGGTTATTTGGGAAGCACAATTTGGCGATTTTGCAAACGGAGCACAAACCATGTTCGATCAATTTATCTCTGCCGGAGAAAGCAAGTGGCGAAGAATGAGCGGACTGGTTACGTTGCTTCCACATGGATATGAAGGACAGGGCCCTGAACACTCCAGTGCCCGGTTAGAGCGTTTTTTACAATTAAGCGGAGAGTTCAATTGGAGTGTGGTAAATATTACTACTCCGGCTAACTTTTTCCATGCCATTAGAAGGCAACAGCAACGTGATTTCCGCAAGCCTTTGATCGTTATGAGTCCTAAATCCCTGCTGCGCCATCCGAAAGTGGTGTCTGATGTTTCAGAACTTACAACAGGCCGCTTTCAAGAGATAATTGACGATCCTGTGGCAAGTCAGAATCCGAAAAAGGTTAAACGTATTTTGTTCTGTAGCGGAAAAATATACTACGATTTGTTGGAAAGGCAACTGGAGCAAAATAGAAAAGACATAGCCATTGTAAGGGTTGAACAACTGTATCCTTTAGATAGAAACACATTGGACGACATTATTGAACGTTACGGAAGCCCTGAAGTATATTGGGTACAGGAAGAACCGGCGAACATGGGAGCCTGGGTATATATGTTGAGCAGGTATAGAACCATTCCCTGGGTCGGGATTGGCCGTAAGGTTAGTGCATCACCGGCTACAGGATTTAAAAAAGTGCACGACCAACAACAAAAAGATATTATTGACAGAGCTTTTGCTTAAAGAAAAAATTAGCATAAAAACATGGCAGAATTTGAAGTTCGTGTACCGGAAATTGGAGAATCTATAAACGAAGTAACCTTATCGGCCTGGTTAAAGGAAGATGGCGATTATGTTCGGTTAGATGAAGAAATAGCCGAGTTTGACAGTGACAAGGCCACCCTTGAATTTCCTTCTCCGGCAGAAGGCAAGCTTATTATGGTGGCAAAGGAAGGAGATGACCTTGCCATTGGCGACCTGGTTTGCAGAATTGACACATCGGTAGTTAAGGAAAAAAGTGCGAGTTCTCCTGAGCCAGGTATAGCAGTTGCGGATAAAGATTCTCTTCATGCCAAACCTGACGAAAAGCAGAAACCTGAGCCCCTCACAGCTTTATCTACCCAACACGCGGCATCCAATACCCAGCCCGACCCAACCCCTGTGGCGGCGAACATGATGGTTAAAGAAGGTATAAGCAACAGTCAAATAACAGGTACCGGTGCCAATGGTCGTATTACTAAATCGGATGTAGTTAACTTTTTGAAAAGTGGAGGTACGGCAACGGTTGAACAAATGTCAACTGTGTTGGCCGGTCAGCAGAAAAGCCGCGAGCAGCGCACGGAGAAAATGAGCCGCTTGCGTAAAACTATTGCCAAACGTTTGGTTGCCGTTAAAAATGAAACGGCCATGCTCACTACGTTCAACGATGTGAACATGAAGCCGGTAATGGACATCCGCACTAAGTACAAAGCAAAGTTTGAAGAGAAGCACGGCATTCGGTTGGGCTTTATGTCATTCTTTATAAAAGCCTGTGCTAATGCCCTAACTCGCTGGCCTGCAGTTAACGCCTACATTGATGAAGGCAACATGATCTTCAATGATTTTGTTGATATTTCTATTGCGGTATCTACCCCCAAAGGACTGGTAGTACCGGTAGTGCGCAACTGCGAAACATTAAGTATGGCTCAAATGGAAAGCGAGGTTCGCCGACTTGCTAAAGCCGGACGTGATGGTGATCTGTCTTTGGAAGAAATGACGGGTGGAACCTTTACTATTACCAATGGCGGTGTATTTGGCTCGTTGTTGAGTACACCTATTATTAACTCACCACAAAGTGCAATTCTTGGTATGCATCGCATAGAAGAACGACCGGTGGTTGAAAATGGCGAAGTTGTTGTTCGACCAATGATGTACCTGGCATTAAGCTATGATCACCGCATAATTGACGGTCGCGAAAGTGTAGGTTTTTTGGTTGATGTAAAAGAGCAATTGCAAAATCCTGAACAACTTCTGCTGGGCGAAGACCCTGTGGAAGTGCTGTTGGGGTTGTGATGGTTTGTGGTTTTTTGAATGTCATTCTGAGCGGAGTGCACCCCAGCAAAGAATCTTAGCAAAGCACTTACTCCTTCACAACAACCACATCTTTCAATCTTATATCCTCGCTCGATGCACCTACCTGTATTTCAAAGGCGCCCGGCTCACCGAACTGGCTGAACTGCCTTGCGTACTGTTTGGTGTGTAATGGAAATGAGTTTCAATTAAATCACTTCAAAGGCATTTTTAACCTTTACGAGCTTTTTATGTTTTCCTTTGATTTCCGATGAAATATTAAAGTCTTTTTCAATGAATTCGACTTCAAAGTCAGCCGGTAGCTTTTCTGCCTCTTTCGGATTGTCAATTAAATGCCTGACAAAATCAAAAGTCAGCCCAATGTTCCGGTTTATCTGTTCCTTGTTCGTCATTTCTTTAATTTTTTGATATATCTTCCCCTGTAAAATTCCCGGCGATCTTTAATGCCCTGGTCCGCATATAAAGATGCATCATTTAAGTTAGTTATATTGATTACCTGCTTTTCTTGCTCATCGTTAGGGTAAAGTACATCTCTATGAAAAAATCCGTGCGATGTATCATACCTAACAATTGGATGCCATTTATTATTAATCTAGCTTTCGTACTGCACTACTAATTTAACAATTTGTCCTTTTTCTATAAGTAAACGAACTCTTAACCTTTCAAGTTTTTTTTATCTAAATATTTTAGGAATTCTTTTTGAGACCTTAAGTAAAGGTAACTTTTAGTCCAATGCGATTTCTGTATTCTCTGATACACATGTTTCAACGCAGTTGTAACTTGCGCCTCGATTTTATCTCTAAAGCCGACTTTAAACAGCCTAATATCATTCTGAGCGGAGTACACCCCAGCAAAGAATCTTAGCAAAGCATTTACTCCTTCACCTCAACCACCTCTTTCAATCTTATATCCTCGCTCGATGAACCTACCTGTATTTCAAAGGTGCCCGGCTCAACCATATACTGTCGTTTTCTGGAATCGTAATATCGAAGATCTTCACTTGCTTTTAACTTAAATTCAACAACTTTGGATTGTCCTCTTTTCAGAGCTATACGCTTAAATTCCCGGAGTTGTTTTTTAGCCATCCACTTATCCGACTCCATATCTTTAACATAGAGCTGTACAACTTCTTCACCATGCCGTTTGCCCGTGTTTTTAACTTTTACCGATACGGTAAATTCATCGGTATTGCTCAGTGTGGATTTATCTACTTCCAAATTGGTGTATTTAAATTTTGTATAACTTAACCCATGTCCGAAAGGATAAAGGGCATCACCGGTATAGTACCTATAGGTGAATCCTTTACCGGCGCGCATATTGTAATCGGTAAAATCGGGTAACTCCCCGGTACCGGAATAAAAGGTAACCGGCAACCGCCCTGCAGGGTTATACTTGCCAAATAATACATCAGCAACAGCATCGCCGCCCCGCTGACCGGGATACCAGGTTGCCAGGATGGCGTCAAGTTTCTGTTCTAAACCGTTAAAAGAAACAGCACTACCGGACATTAATACGAAAATGACAGGGGTGCCTGTTTTTTCCATGGCTTTTAAGGCCTCTAATTGAATTTCAGGTAATTCAATTTTAGTACGATCGCCACCTTTAAAGCCATCAATTTTTGCGCGGTTCCCCATTTCTTCACCTTCCCAGTTGGCATCTAAGCCACCAACAAAAATGGCCGCATCAGCTGATCTAACATCGTCTAATATGCTGCTGGAAAGTTTCAGAGAATCTACATCTTCATTAGTAACTAAAGAAATCCCTTTATGATAGGCAACTTTAATATTGGTTCCAACAGCTTTTTTGATCCCCTTAATTACAGTTACAGGGTTAGATGCCGTACCGTAGTAGTTGCCGCGTAAAGCAACAATATTGTCGGCGTTGGGCCCAATAACCGCTATTTTCTTTATCTTTTTTTTGTTTAAAGGCAGTAAACCATTGTTTTTCAGCAGTGTCATTGATTTTTGAGCCATCTTAAGTGCCATCTCATCATGGGCCTCACTATCATTCATTTCATACGGAATTTGAGCATACGGTACCATTTCGGGAGGATCGAACATACCAAGTTTCATTCTGGCCAACATCAATCTGTAAACCGAACGATCTATTTCGCCTTCATCAATATATCCAAGTTCAACGGCTTCTTTTAATGCTGTCTGATGCACCGATCCGCAATTCATATCGCAACCTCTGCGTATTCCAATTGCTGCTGCTTCTGCAGGTCCCTTAGAAATTTTATGGTATGCAAAAATATCCCGTAATGCGCCGCAATCGGAGGTTACATAGCCTTCAAACCCCCATTGTTTACGCAAAACATCTTCCAACAACATCCAACTGGCACTTGCAGATTCGCTATCAACTCTATTGTACGCGCTCATGGTTGAATAGGCTTTTGCATCAACAATTAAATCTCTAAATGCCGGCAAATAAGTTTCCCATAAATCTCGCATGTTGGGAATAGCGTTAAACGAATGTCGGAGGGGTTCGGGTCCATTGTGCACGGCATAATGCTTTGGAGTGGCTACAAGCTTTAGGTACTTTGGATGATCACCTTGCAGGCCTTTTACAAACTGAATTCCTATTTGACCGGTGAGATAGGGGTCTTCGCCATACGTTTCGTGCCCGCGCCCCCAACGGGGATCTCTGAAAATATTAATATTTGGCGACCAAAATGTCAGGCCTTTATATCTGCCGTAATCCTTATTACGCTGCGCTTCGTGGTGTTTAGCACGGGCTTCATCGCTAATTATGTCAGCAACATGCTTCATCATGTCTGTGTCAAATGTTGCTGCCAATCCTATAGCCTGAGGGAAAACGGTAGCTATTCCGGCACGGGCAACGCCGTGTAAACATTCGTTCCACCATTCATATTGCTGAATGCCAAGCCGCGGTATGGCAGGGGCTTCATTTCCTAACTGAGAGATCTTTTCATCTAAGGTCATTCGGGAAATCAAGTCTTCTGTCCGGCTATCAAAGTCAAGCGAGGTATCAGCATAAGCCGGTGTGGAATCGGCCTGTGCCTGTCCGTTACTGGTAAGTAGCACCAATAGAATAATGGCGTAAAATGTGTAATATTTCATAAATATTCGTATAACTGTTTTCTGCGAAAAAGATAGCCAATTGTCAATAACTTACATAAGGAAATAGCACACTTTGGTATTTAAAAACAATAAACTCCATAAACTTTGTAATCTAAACACTCTATACTTTATTTTTAATCGAAAGAACGACAAAGAGATTTGAAACCAACCGATATTTCCAATCCGGAATACTTTCATAAAGTAGTTGACTGCCAGTATGCCTGTCCGGCACACACGCCGGTACCGGAGTATATACGCTTAATAGCTGCTGAAAAATATACCGAGGCCTACATGATCAATTGGGAAAGTAATGTTTTTCCGGGCATTTTAGGCAGAACCTGTGACCGCCCCTGTGAACCTGCCTGCCGGCGCGGCAGGGTAGAAGAAGAACCCGTGGCCATTTGCAGGTTAAAGAGAGTAGCTGCCGACAATAAAGAAGAAGTTAAACATTTAATGCCTACAGCTCCTAAGGAGAAGAACGGTAAAAAGATCGCGTTAATTGGCGGCGGTCCGGCCTCTTTAACTGTAGCCCGCGATCTGGCTCCGCTGGGATATGAAATTCACTTGTACGACGATTGGCATAAGGGCGGCGGCATGATGCGCTCGCAAATTCCTGCCTTCCGGCTGCCGGAAGAAGTACTGGACGAAGAAGTCAATTACATTATTGATATGGGCGTGCATACGCACTTCAATCATTATGTAGAGTCCATGAAGGAAGTGTTAGACAAAGATTACGATGCCATTTTTGTAGGCACCGGTGCTCCCAAAGGCAGAAATTTGAACATTCCCGGAAGAGAAGAAGGCGATGCCAACATTCATATAGGCATTGATTTTTTGGCCAATGTAGCTTTTGAACATAAGGATAGCATCGGTAAAAAAGTAATTGTACTCGGTGGTGGTAATACTGCTATGGATTGCTGCCGTACTTCGCGCAGGCTCGGCGGTGAAAAAGTAACCGTTGTTGTTCGTAGTCCTTTTGAAACCATGAAAGCCAGCCCGTGGGAAATTGAAGATGCCCAACGCGAAGACATACCCATTTTAAACAACATGCCGCCGAAGGAGTTTGTGATTGAGAATGGAAAGTTGAAGGGTGTGCTTTTTGAAAAAGTTAGGGCCGAATATGACGAAAACGGCAAACGCAGCCTGATACCAACCGGCGAACCCGATGAATTTATAGAAGCCGATGATGTGATCATTGCAATTGGGCAGGATAATGCCTTCCCCTGGATAGAGCGTGACCTCGGTATTGAGTTTGGCAAATGGGATATCCCGGTTCTGAATAAAGCCACATTCCAATCCACACTACCAAAGGTATTTTTCGGTGGCGATGCCGCCTTCGGACCGGAAAACATAATAACCGCTGTAGCTCACGGCCATCAGGCAGCCATCTCCATCCATAATTTCTGCCAGGGTAAAGATGTGTACGACAGACCTGCACCAACGACCAACCTTGTACAACAAAAAATGGGCATCCACGAATGGATCTATGACAGTCCGGTTGTACAAGATGAACGTTATCTCGTTCCGCATGAAAGCAATCGAATAGCCCTAGCCGACAGAAAAGTGGAAGTGGAACTCGGCTTTGACCAGCCAACCGGATTTAAAGAGGCGCAACGCTGCCTTAATTGTGATGTACAAACCGTATTTACCGAATCCTTGTGTATTGAATGCGATGCCTGCGTGGATATTTGTCCGACAACCTGTATCACTTTTACTAAAAACGGCGATGAAGCTGAATTGCGAACACGCCTTAATGCTCCGGCAAATAATTTGGATCAAGACTTGTATGTATCAGATTTGTTACCCACCAAACGTGTTATGGTAAAAGACGAAGATGTATGCCTGCACTGCGGACTGTGCGCTGAACGTTGCCCGACTTCGGCATGGGATATGCAGAAATATTTATATGGTGTAACAAAAGCAACTCCAATACTATGAGCAAGGTAAGGGTAAATGACATGGTGGTTCGCTTTTCCAATGTGAATGGTACCGGTTCGGCCAGTGCAAACGATCTTTTCTCTAAATCGGTGTTTAGAATGGGAATTCCACTCTCTTCTAAAAATATTTTTCCTTCAAATATTCAGGGTCTGCCCACCTGGTATGAAGTTAGAATAAGTGACAAAGGATATTTGGGCAGACGCGAAGGAATTGATGTGCTCGTTGCCGTGAATCCGCAGAGCTTTAAAAAGGATGTGGACTCGGTTAAAAAGGGCGGTTATCTTATTTATGACAGTACAAAAAAACTGCACGATGAGTTTTTACGTGATGATATAAACTTCATTGGCGTTCCAATGATGCAGTTGTGTATGGAACATTACGAGGTGCCCCGTCAGCAACAACTCTTTAAAAATATTGTATATGTAGGTGCCCTGGCAGCCCTTTTGGATGTGGACCTTAACGTAGTAAAGAACCTGGTAGCGCAGATGTTTGCCCGCAAGGAAAAGCTTATACCGCCTAATCATCGGGCACTTGATCTTGGATATAACTATGCTCGTGAACATTATGATTGTCCGCTTAACGTAAGGCTTGAAACCCGCGATATGAATAGAGATAAAATTATGATTGACGGTAATACCGCTGCCGCCATCGGAGCTATTTACGGAGGAGCTACGGTTGCCGGCTGGTACCCGATAACACCGTCAACATCAATGGTAAGTGCCTTTGAAAAATACTGTAACAAACTGAGGATAGATGCGGATACGGGTAAAAAGAAATTCGCTATTGTACAGGCCGAAGATGAACTGGCAGCTATGGGAATGGTTATTGGTGCAGCATGGAATGGAGCAAGGGCCTTTACCGCTACAAGTGGTGCCGGCGTATCTCTAATGAGCGAATTTATAGGACTGGCTTATTATGCCGAAGTACCTGTGGTATTGCTTAATATTCAGCGTGGCGGACCATCAACAGGCATGCCAACACGCACGCAACAAAGTGATTTGCTTATGTGTGCCTATGCCTCGCACGGCGATACCAAACATGTGCTGCTTTTCCCTTCTACTCCGAAAGAGTGTTTCGATATGACAGCCGATGCCTTTGACCTGGCCGAAAAAATTCAGGCTCCTGTTATAGTTATGTCCGACCTTGATCTCGGAATGAACAACCACGTAACCGATGAGTTTACCTGGGATGAAAACAGGAAATTTGACAGGGGCAAAGTGCTTTCAGCAAAAGAATTAAGGGAATTAAAGGAGTGGGGTCGTTATCTCGATGTTGATGGCGATGGCATCTGTTATAGAACCATTCCGGGTACCGATCCGGAGCTGGGATCATACTTTACCCGCGGTTCTTCGCACGATGAATTTGCAAAATATACCGAGGACAACGAAACCTATGTGCGCCTGGTTGACCGGATAAAGAAAAAGTACAAAACGGCCATTTCATTTCTTCCTAAATCTGAACTGATTAGGGCTGATATGGTATCCGATTTGGGAATAATATTTCTGGGAACTACTATCTACGCTGCTGAGGAAGCATCGGATATTTTAGAAAGTGAAGGCATGCCCATTGATACACTTAGAATTAAAGCCTTTCCGTTTGGCGATGGCGTGGTGGAATTCATAAGTTCGCACCAGGAGATTTTTGTGGTTGAACAGAACAGAGATGCTCAGTTGCGAACATTGCTGATCAATGAATTAGAGATTGATCCTGCAAAGCTTAAATCGGTATTGAACTATGACGGACAGCCGATTTCAGCAGATACCATTGTAAGACAAATTAAAGCGCAAATCCCTGTTCCGGAAGCGGTACAGGCCAATAATAATTAAGTATGACTTATGTAAAACCGGTATTCAGGCACCCGTTGCTCAAGAAAAACAAAGTAGGTTATACCCAGGCCGATTACGAAGGCCGGATTTCCACGTTGTGTGCGGGTTGTGGCCATGATAGCATTACAGCATCCATAGTTCGGGCGTGTTATGAGTTAAATATTGAACCGCATAAAGTGGCCAAACTTTCGGGCATTGGCTGTTCATCAAAAACGCCGGCTTATTATTTAAGCAAATCGCATGGTTTTAATTCAGTGCATGGCCGCATGCCATCCATTGGTACAGGAGCTAATATGGCAAACCGTAATTTGATCTATCTCGGCGTTTCGGGCGATGGAGATACGGCCTCCATAGGATTTGGACAATTCGGACATGTAGTGCGCCGCAACCTGAATATGCTTTATATTGTAATGAACAATGGCTGTTACGGCTTAACAAAAGGTCAGGATTCGGCAACGGCTGATTTTGGATCGGTGAGTAAGTCGGGCTCTGCCAATCAGTTTGAAGCTATTGATCTGGTAGGTATGGCTATGCAGTTGGGAGCAACCTTTGTTGCCCGCAGTTTTTCGGGCGATAAATCGCAGCTTGTACCGCTTATAAAAGCCGGTATGTCGCACAATGGTTTGGCACTGATCGATGTGATATCACCCTGCGTAACGTTTAATAATAACAAGGGTTCTACAAAATCGTATGACTTTGTGCGTGCCCACAATGAAATGACTTCGGAAGTGGATTTCGTGCCTGTAGAGGAAGAAATAACCGTAGAATATGATGCGGGTACTTCAACGAACATTCAGTTACACGATGGATCTATGCTTAACCTGTATAAACTTAATAAAGACTGGGATCCTACGGACAAAAAACTGGCTGTAAATAAACTTCAGGATGCCAAGGAGAAAGGCCAGGTGCTCACGGGTTTGATCTATATTAATCCTGTTAGTCAGGACCTGCACGATAAATTGGGAACTACCGAAATTCCGTTGAACAAATTAACTGAAAAGGATCTAATGCCCGGCATAGACAAGCTCAAGGCTATTAATGATTCGTTTAGGTAGTGTTGATCTCTTTACTATGGTGAGCCTGACTACTTTACTAACCACAGAGTACACTAAGAAGGCACAGAGTTCACTGAGAGCTTAGGTAGCAGTACTTTGTGTACTCCGTGAAAAACTTTGTGCCCTTTGTGGTTAAAAACTCTTAATCTCTATCAACCCCAGCCGTTACCAACCGCTCGTCATCCATCGTTAACAGTTCGGAGAGTTCATAAACGTTTTTATAGCCGTATCCATAGAGGTTTATAAAGGTGGGCACGTTAAGTGCTAGAGGAATAGCCTTGCTGGTTAGAAACTCTGGCCCGTTAGCAAAATTGTTGTTGCAATAAATAAGAATACGCGTTTGCTTAGAAGGAATGATCTTCGCTAACTTCTCTTCGGTAAAGTCAGAAAAGTTAAGATGGATCGCACCTCTTAGATGAATATTGTCATACGCTTCCTTTGACCGCGTATCGAGGATAATGGTGTTTTCATGTTTGGCCATTTCCAGAAAAGTGTTGAAGTCCACCAAACGCTGCAAGCGGTAGGGCTCCACCTCTTCCGATAGTTTCATAAAACCTTCGTAATCTACATCTGAAGGCTGAAAATTTTGTTGGGATTGAGCGGCGCTTAAAGCGGGCAGCGCCAGCAAGCAAACAAATAGAATTACAACATTTTTCATAATAAGGATTTAGAAGTAGTACTTTATTTGTGCTACAACGTTTCTTAACCACAGAGTTCACAAAGGAGGCACTGAGTTCACTGAGAGATTGGGCATATCTACTTTGTGCTCTCTGTGAAAAACTCCGTGAGCTCTGTGGTTAAAAATATTCTATATCTCACACAGAGTTCACAAAGAAGGCACTGAGTTCACTGAGAGCTTAGGTGGCAGGCAAATACTTTGTGTACTCCGTGAAAAACTCTGTAACCTTTGTGGTTAAAAATATATATGTCTCAACCACTGAGTACACAAAGAAAGCACAGAGTTCACTGAGAGGTTGGACATATCTACTTTGTGCTCTCTGTGAAAAACTCCGTGAGCTTTGTGGTTAAAAATATCTATATCTCACACTGCGTTCACAAGGAAGGTACGGAGTTTACTGAGAGATTAGGTTCTTCTACTTAGTAAACTCTTTGAAAACTCATTGAGCTTTGTGGTTAAAAATAAATATGTCTCAACCACTGAGTACACAAAGTAGGCACTGAGTTCACTGAGAGATTGGGCATATCTACTTTGTGCTCTCTGTGAAAAACTCCGTGAGCTCTGTGGTTAAAAATATTCTATATCTCACACAGAGTTCACAAAGAAGGCACTGAGTTCACTGAGAGCTTAGGTGGCAGGCAAATACTTTGTGTACTCCGTGAAAAACTCTGTAACCTTTGTGGTTAAAAATATATATGTCTCAACCACTGAGTACACAAAGAAAGCACAGAGTTCACTGAGAGGTTGGACATATCTACTTTGTGCTCTCTGTGAAAAACTCCGTGAGCTTTGTGGTTAAAAATATCTATATCTCACACTGCGTTCACAAGGAAGGTACGGAGTTTACTGAGAGATTAGGTTCTTCTACTTAGTAAACTCTTTGAAAACTCATTGAGCTTTGTGGTTAAAAATAAATATGTCTCAACCACTGAGTACACAAAGTAGGCACTGAGTTCACTGAGAGATTGGGCATATCTACTTCGTGCTCTCTGTTAAAAAACTCTGTGAACTTTGTGGTTAAAAGAATAACTGACAAGCAAAATTTACTACTTTCATAATATGAAGGAGAATGAAATCGCTAGTGTTATTATCGGTCAGGCTATCGATGTACATAAGGCCCTTGGTCCGGGGCTGCTTGAAAGTGCCTACAAAGAATGTCTTTATTATAAATTAAGAGAATCAGGCTTGTATGTTGAAAAAGAGAAACCTATGCCTTTAGTTTTCGAAGAAGTTAAATTAGAGGTCGGGTATAGAATAGATCTTCTAGTCGAGAATAAAGTGGTAATTGAAATAAAAAGTGTTGAGGCATTAAACGATGTGCACATGGCGCAAACCCTGACTTACATGAAACTTGGAAACCATAAGTTAGGCTTGCTAATCAACTTTAATGTTACCCTTTTAAAAAATGGAATCAGAAGAATTATTAATGGCGAATTATAATCTTTGTGAACTCTGTGAAAAACTCTGTGCACTCTGTGGTTAAAATCTGCTTTGCAATATTATTACCCTGTTTGATTAATTCTTGCTCAAGGAATAGCTTCAACCCTGATAAACCAACCGACCGCAACGGTAATTTCTATCGAATAGTCTCCTATAACGTCGAAAACCTGTTCGATACCTATGACGAGCCGTATAAATTGGATGATGATTTCACACCCGAAGGCGCCAACCGCTGGACGAAATACCGATTGAATAAAAAAATAGTTGATCTCGGTAAAGTTTTGGTAAATGCCGCAGGTAATGAAGTGCCAGCCGTTATCGGTTTAATGGAAGTTGAGAATGCCGATGTACTTGAAAGTCTTCTGAGGTATTCACCACTCAAAAAGTTTAAGTACAAGATCATTCATGAAGAATCTCCCGATGAACGGGGCATTGACGTAGCCTTGCTTTATGACTCAGACCAGTTCACATATCTTAATTATCAAATAGGACGAATTGAGTTTCCTTTTGATGCGGAAGACCAAACCCGCGACATTCTTATGGTAAAAGGTGTTTTTGGTAAGCGCGATACGGTCTATTTTGCAGTTAATCACTGGCCGTCGCGCAGGGGTGGTGTGGCCGAAACTGAACCCAAGAGAGTATTTGTGGCCAATCAATTGAAAGAAAAAGTAGAGGGTATTTTAAAGAAACAACCCAATGCAGGAGTAATTATGATGGGCGACTTTAACGATGACTCCAACAACAAAAGTATTCGCGAAGCCCTTAAGGCAGGCGATTGGGATGAGCAGGATAACTTTGATTACATTGATCTTTTGGCATCGAGGAGCAAGAAAGGCCTAGGAACATACAAATATCGCGATCAATGGAATATGTTGGATCACTTCATTATCACAAAAAATTTAACGGATGATGTTGGAAGACTTTACATTGACGAGAGCAGTGTAAGAATATTTGCGCCAGACTGGCTTAAAGAAGAAGACCCCAACTTTCCGGGCAACCGAATTTTTAGAACTTATCGTGGCCCTCAATATGTAGGTGGTATCAGCGACCACTTTCCTTTGGTTTTGGATGTTTGGGTGAGATAGAACTACTTCGATCTCAACCTAACTATACAAAAATTGCATGCTCACAATTCCTGTTTGGCGATGTGCCTAAAATTATCAGAATTCATCCACAATGGCATCTTTCCATTCTTCTTCATACCCTTCCGGCAATTTCAATTCATCTAATAAACTTCCGCGAGCTATATACGGATAGATATCTTCATACGTTCTTACCGTATCCGTAAATACCCTTCTGTTCACATCTTTTCTCATTATTTGATCGGGAGACTCGTAACCGGCAGCCGCCAGCAGTTCAACAAAGCTCTCCACGGTTTCATTGTGGTAATTAGCCGTTCTGTGTGCTTTGTCTTCAACTACCAATCCGCGTACTAAATGCTTTTTATGTGTTGCCACACCGGTCGGACAAGTATTTTTATTACACTCTAACGCCTGTATGCAGCCTACTGCCATCATCATGGCTCGTGCACTGTAGCAGGCATCGGCACCGAGAGCGAGAGCTCTGTAAATATGAAAACCTGTAATGATCTTACCCGAAGCAAGCAACTTAATGTCCTTTTTAAGGTCAAAGCCGAACAAAGTGTTGTATGCAAACGCAAGACCTTCTCTAAATGGCATTCCAACCGAATTGGAAAACTCGGGTGGAGCGGCTCCCGTTCCGCCTTCGCCGCCATCAATAGTAATAAAATCAGGTTTAATACCTGTTTCTTTCATGGCTTTGCAAATGGCTATAAACTCCTTTCTCGATCCTATACAAAGTTTAAATCCAACAGGTTTGCCATGCGCATTCTCCCGCATTCTGCCAATGAATTCACATAATCCCTTCGGACTGCTAAACTCTTTATGATAGGGCGGAGAAAGCACATCGGTACCCGCTTTTACATGTCTTATCCTGGCTATTTCCGGCGTATTTTTCTTTGCAGGTAAAATACCACCATGGCCCGGTTTGGCACCCTGAGATAGTTTTAATTCTACCATTTTAACAGAAGGAAGGCTCATTTTCTCACTAAACAAGGCATCGTCAAAATGTCCGTCTTCTGTTCGGCATCCGAAGTATCCTGTGCCAACTTGATAAATAAGGTCACCGCCTTTTTCTAAGTGATAGGGTGAGATGCCACCTTCACCGGTGTTGTGTGCAAATTTGCCGAGTTTGGCACCACCATTTAGTGCCATAACCGCGTTAGAACTTAAAGAACCAAAACTCATGGCCGACACATTAAAAATGCTGCAACTATAGGGTTTTTTACAGTCGGGTCCGCCTATCAATGCTCTCGGGTCGTGTTCAACATCTTCATATTTAGTTGGGTTGATGCTGTGATTCATCCATTCGTAACCTTCTGAATAGACATCTAACTGCGTTCCGAAAGGAGCGGTATCCCTTACTTTTTTTGCTCTTTGATAAATCACATCGCGGAAAATTTTCGGGATAGGCCTTCCGCTGGTATCACTTTCAATAAAGTATTGATATATCTTAGGTCTGATCTCTTCCATAAAATACCGGCCGCGCCCAACCAAAGGAAAATTACGTTTAATTGCATGTTTGCTTTGGAAAATATCATACAATCCCATAAAAAATAAGGGAAGAGCAATGAGCAACAGCCATAGCCACCAGGGACTAAAAAGCAGGCCTAACGCAACAATGACAGCAATGGATATAATGGAAATTAGAAAGAATTTCAAATGCATAAAGGCAAGTTAAGTAAATCGGCTTTGATGACGAAATAAATAATACAGCCTTACATGAAAAGCTTATTGGAAAACGGTCTAACTCAGGTTATTAAAAAGTGATTAATAGATAATCTGAATTTGGACGGAAAAAGCTCCGTAGGAGCTAAATATCTATAGCCTGGGGCTCAAGCCCCGGGCAAAAAAGTGAAAAATGTGAGAATTTGGCGGCATTCTTGACCGAAAATGATGACAGATTAGGTAATTAATCATATCCATTATTCGCGTTAATAAACCATGAAGCTGCGGCCTTATACCACTTTAATGGTAAGAGTCGTCTCCGGTTTTTTGCAGGAACAACACCGCCTTGGATCCGGAGTTGTTTTATCTCTTTCAATACTTCTTCAAACGGTACTTGTAGTTTCTGTTGCCTACACGCTCTCTCCCTATTATTTTTTTTCGGGTAAATGATGATAGCTCCCAGTCGTAGTAATAAAATTCCTGATTAACGAAATCAACCAGTCGCATTTCCAAAATCCGGATGGTTTCATAATTATCGGTGCTTGAATTATAATCTTCATAAGTTCTGATATTCCAGTCACCGCTATATTCATCACCTGTGTTTGTATCTAACCACGTTACATCTCCGTTAAATTCAAACTCAATGTCAATTCCTTCAAAGTCCGAAGTAACGTTTCGGGTATTAAAACTAAAAGGCTTCGTGTAGGTAACTTTATCGAAATACCATGTACCTTCTAACTTTTCTTCAGGAGAAACGAAGAGTTCATCACAAGAAATGAGGGAAAATACCAAAGGAATACAAAGTATGTAGAGAAGTATTTTCATTTATTTAGAAAACGCAAATTGCCTGCCAAAAGTTACTGTTCCTTTCTTTTCAGTTTTATGGCTGCACTTTTATTCTGGCCATTTACATTTCCTTGTAAAAGCACATCGAGGGTATTATTGTTTTGGATTAAGTATTGGATAACCTGAGGAAAATCATGCTCCGGCCGTTCAAATCTAAATTTGTCCCTGGTCCATTCTGTTAGTTGAAAGGGTACGGGTTTTCCTTCGTTTTGAGCTATGACAGTAGGAACATAATACACTTCTCCCTCAATGATCTTAATGGTCAGTAATTCAGTTATTATTGTGTCTCCCGCATTCATGGTATAACCAAAACCTGAAAGTCCTTCATCATCCTTTTTCCATTTTTCAAAGGAATTTTCAGCAGGAGCAACCTGCCAGTCTCCTGCAAGGATACTGAGTCTGTCCATGATCTCATCCTGGCTTAAGGGTTTTTGTTTTCCGCATTGCAACAGAATAGGAAACACCAGAAGAGTGATAGAATATTTTATCATATAATCATATTTTTTAAACGGTAAACGCTCTGTGATCTCTGTGCCCACTCCGTGCACTCTGTGGTAAAAGAAACAGAATCAATCGCCAGGGCGCAAAGTTCGCTAAGACTTTTTTCTAATTTCTTAGTTATTAAACCTATTAAGATATTTGCTGCAATATGCATGGCTTCAAGATAAGAAGAATGCCATAAATTTGCGACTTCAAAGAATTTGCCTGAATGAAGATCTCCGTAAACTGGTTGAACGATTATATTGATCTGGACCTTGAATTGAATGACCTGACCGACATGCTGACTGCCATAGGTTTGGAAGTTGAAGGTGTGGAGTATTATGAACAAATTAAAGGCGGGTTAGCAGGCCTGATCGTTGGAGAAGTGCTTTCTTGCAAACAGCATGAGAACGCTGATAAATTAAAAGTATGCGCCGTTGATGTTGGAACGGAGCAGCTTAACATTGTTTGCGGAGCGGCAAATGTAGCCGCCGGACAAAAAGTGATTGTTGCCCCGGTTGGTAACACAATTCATCCCGATGAAGCCGAACCATTTACCATTGGAAAGGTAAAGCTGCGTGGCGTTGAGAGCGAAGGAATGATCTGTGCCGAAGATGAGATTGGTCTGGGTAATTCGCACGAAGGAATATATGTACTACCTGCCGATGCAAAGGTTGGAACACCTGTATCCCAACTCTTTGAAAACTATAGCGATGTGGTTATTGAAATTGGTCTTACACCAAACAGACCCGATGCTTTTTCACACATTGGTGTGGCGCGCGATCTAACAGCTGCTATTCAAAGCCAGTTAGGTAAAGATGTAAAACTAAAGTGGCCCGATGTATCTTCTTTTAAAGAAGGAAACGGCAAGCCGCTGAATATAAGTGTTGAGAATTTAAAGGCCTGTCCGAGATATTCGGGTGTTGTTATCAAGGATTTGAAAATTGGCCCTTCACCGAAGTGGTTGCAAAATCGATTGGCGGCTATTGGGGTGAAATCAATAAGCAATGTAGTTGACATAACTAATTTCATAAATCATGAGTTAGGTCAACCGCTACACGCCTTTGATCTAGCGAAAGTAGAGGGTGAAACAATTGTGGTCAAAAATCTTCCGTCAAATACAGCCTTTACAACTTTGGATGATGTGGAAAGAAAACTTGACAGCGAGGACTTAATGATCTGCAATGCCAATAACGGTATGTGTATAGCCGGAGTTTATGGCGGAATTGGAAGTGGAGTAACCGATGACACTACCGATATATTTCTTGAAAGCGCATACTTTGATCCGAAAACCATAAGACGTACTGAGTTGCGCCACGACCTAAGAACAGATGCAGCTACCAAATTTGAAAAGGGTATTGATCCCGAACTTCAGGTGTATGCGGCCAAAAGGGCTGCTTTGTTAATGCAGGAATTGGCCGGTGGAACTATAGCATCTGAAGTATATGATATTTACCCTGAGCCATTCAAGCCAGCCGAGGTGCGCCTGACGTATAAAAGACTTAGAACCATTACGGGACTTGAGATTCGACCGGCCGAAGTGAAGAACATTTTAAATAATCTTGACTTCGAAATAGTAGAAGATAACGACGATGATCTGTTTGTAAAAGTGCCGTTATACAGATCGGATGTAACCAGACCGGATGATGTGATTGAAGAAGTACTTCGAATCTACGGATTGAACAAAGTACCCGCCGATGGTAAAGTGAGCTTCTCTTTTACACACAACGATAACGCCAGTGATGACTTGCGTAACCAAATTTCGGACCGACTGTCATCACTCGGCTTAAATGAGATCATCACCAACGCCATAACACGTTCATCCTATATGGTAAAAAACAATATGTTGGATGAAAAGCGAATGGTAAAACCCGTAAAATCCCAAAATGCTGAGTTAGATGTATTGCGCCCAAATATGGTTGTTACCGGATTGGAAGCGTTGGCATACAATTTAAACCGCCAGATGTCAAACTGTAAGTTTTATGAATTCGGTAAGTTGTATGAAAGGCATAATGGAGCTTACAGGGAGTATGATTCCCTGTCCATTTATCTTACCGGAGATAAATACGAAGAGAATTGGACACAAAAAGAGAGCAAGGTGGCTTTTTATGATCTAAAAGCACTGGTTTGGGCCGTTTTAGGCAACTTGATTAACCGGGAACTGGTGACAAGTGAGACAGAAAATAATTACTTCGCTTCTGGTCTTATGTATAAGTTTGATGGTAAACCATTGGTAGAATTCGGGCAGCTTAAAAAGGAAGTGTGTGCGTCTTTTGATATTAAACAGGATGTATTTTTCGCCGATTTCGACTTCAATTATCTAATTGAATTGAACAATACAAAAACCGAACAGTTTAAGGATATTCCCAGATTCCCGTCAAGCAGAAGAGACCTGGCCCTGGTATTGGATAACTCTGTGCAATATGGTGAAGTAAAAGACCTTGCGGCTAAGGCGGGTGGCAATAATCTTCGATCGGTTAATTTATTTGATGTATTTACCGATGATGAAAAGATCGGGAAAGGAAAAAAATCTTATGCCGTTAGTTTCTTATTTAGAAATGACGAACAAACTATCACAGATTCTGAGATAGAGTCAGCCATGCAATCCATTCAAAAAGTACTTGAAAAGGAAGTGAAGGCTCAAGTAAGGAATTGAACCGGGAGCAAATGGCTAAGAGCCAAGAATCAAGAGCCAAGATTTTGCCTCCCTTTGGTATTATAATGGTATAAGATCAATGCATTTCTTTTGCATACTATCTGCTCAAAAAAGTAGATATTTACTATACTTAATTTCATTTCCTTGAAAAGCGATAAGCGTTTAAAATCGATATCGGAGAAAATTCAAAAGCTCATTAAAAAGTATAATGAAGCTATTGATACTAACCGTAATTTGCTGATTGAGAACGAATCGTTGAGGAAAGAAATTGATGATCTTAAAAAGATTAACTTTGAGATGGGGAAGAAAGTAGAAGTTTCAAAAATTGCCGGACAATTGTCTGAGAGTGGAAACGGAAACGAGGAGTTGAAGAAAAAGGTAGATAAATACATTCGAGAAATAGATGTTGTAATAAAGGGTTTGAAAGAGTTGTAATGGAAGATAAAACGCTAAACATATCGGTGAGCATAGCAGACAGACCTTATCGTTTAAAAGTAAAGCCCGAGGAAGAGGCCGATGTACGTGAAGCAGCAAAAAAGATAAACGACAGGATAATGGAGTTTCAAAAATCCTATCATGCCAACGACAAGCAGGATTATTTGGCTATGGCGGCCTTACTATTCACAACAGAAAACATAACAAACTCTCGAACTATGGAGGCGCGAAGCGGTTCTTTGGATGAAAATCTTGAAGAAATTGACGATGCGTTAACTGCCTTTCTCTCATCGGTATAACAGTTATCCGGCATTATTGTTAACCAAAAAGGAATAATAATGTCAAACGCAATAGTAGCAGTAATAGGGGCAGCAGCTCTTTTACTAGGAGTACTGGCAGGGCGAATCATATTTGCAAGTAGAAACAATAAGCTAAGAGAACTTGCTGAGGCCGAGGCTAAACAAATTAAGTCAAACGCAAAGAGTGCGGCTGAGCAACTTAAAAAAGACAAGCTTTTGGAGGTTAAGGAAAACTACCTTCAGAAAAAGGCAGAGATAAGCGAGTTGGAGAAAAAGCGAAATAAATCTCTCGATCATCGCCAGCGAAAATTGGATTCCAGAGAACAGAGTCTTAAGCAAAAACTAAAGGACTTTGACAAAAAGACTAAAGATGTTGAGCGTATAAAATCCAATTTGAAAGAACAATTAGAATTACTGGAAGTTAAGCAAAGCGAGGTGGAGAAGATACGTAGTGAACACATTAACAAATTGGAACAACTTAGCGGCCTCACAAGAGACGAAGCCAAAGAACAACTGGTATCAAACCTTAAAGAAGAGGCTAAAACTGCAGCACTTAGTCATGTTAAAGAAATAATGGACGAAGCCAAAGCCAATGCCAATAAGGAGGCCAAAAAGATCGTGCTTCAAACTATACAGCGTACGGCTGCCGAGAACACCATTGAAAACACGGTAAGTGTATTTAACCTGGATAGTGATGATCAAAAAGGTCAGATAATAGGCAGGGAAGGCCGAAATATCAGGGCCATTGAAGCAGCCACCGGAATAGAAATAATTGTAGATGACACACCTGAGGCCATTATTATTAGCGGTTATGATCCGGTACGACGGGAAATAGCACGTTTAAGCCTGCAAAGGCTGGTAAAAGACGGTAGAATTCATCCGGCACGAATTGAAGATGTGGTGGCTAAAACGAAAAAGGCCATTGAAGAGCGAATAATGGAAATAGGAGAGCGCACGGTTATTGAATTGGGTATCCATGGTATGCACCGTGAGTTAGTGAAATATGTGGGCAGAATGCGATTTCGGTCAAGTTATGGCCAAAATCTGCTGCAGCACAGTAAAGAAACGGCGCGACTTTGTGCCACCATGGCTGCGGAGTTGGGTATAAATCCCAAATTGGCCAAACGAGCCGGTTTATTGCATGATATTGGCAAGGTACCTGAGGATGATACCGATCTGTCGCATGCGCTGTTGGGTATGAAATTTTGCGAGAAATATGGAGAGCATAAGGCCGTGGCTAATGCGGTTGGTGCTCACCACGATGAAATTGAAATGCGTTACACCATTTCGCCCATTGTACAGGCCTGTGATGCTATTAGTGGTGCCCGACCCGGAGCCCGCCGTGAGATTATGGAAATGTACTTGCAGCGTATTAAAGACCTTGAGAATTTGGCGTTGGGGTACGATGGAGTGCATAAGGCCTATGCTATACAGGCAGGGCGGGAACTTAGAGTGATTGTAGAGGCAGATAAAGTGAGCGATGAAAAATCTGAAGAACTTTCCTTTGCCATTTCACAAAAAATTCAGGATGAAATGACTTATCCGGGGCAGGTTAAGGTTACCGTGATAAGAGAAAAGCGGGCGGTTAATATTGCCAGGTAGCTATAATAGCCCCTCATCAGCAAAGCTGTAATACCCGTTTTGGCCAACAATAATATGGTCTAACAATTGGCTATCGGCCAGCGTACATAGTTCCTTTATACCCTGTGTTAAGGCAATGTCTTGCTTGCTGGGTTTTAAGGAACCACTAGGGTGATTGTGGAACAAAATAATCCCCGAAGCGAGATGGTTAAGCAGTTTTTTCAAAATTACTTTTTTGTCCACAATAGTGCTGTGCACACCTCCCTTACTAATATTTTCAATTTGAATGATCTTATTTGACCGGCTTAAAAAAGCCACCCAAAACTCTTCAACCTTTAGATCAGAGATATATGGTGTAATGGCTTCATGTGCATCAGAGGATGATTTTATGGCCATTTTTTTAGCAAATGGTGCAGATGCCTTTCTCCGCGCCAATTCCATAGCAGCTACAAGGGTAACCGCTTTAGCAGGGCCAATACCTTTAAACTTTAGCAGGTCGGTAACCTCAAGAGAAGCAAGCAGGTTTATGTCATTATTCAATTCACGCAGTATCAGTTGACTCAGTTCAACAGCATTAAGATCTTGTGATCCCGAACCGATTAGTATTGCCAATAACTCGGCATTACTCAAAGACCGCTTACCTTTAATGAGTAATTTTTCCCTGGGTCTGTCATCTTCAGAGAGGCTTTTAATATTTTTAGGCCGTGAAGTCATTGAATATATTAAGATAAAGAAAAGTTTAATAAGACAAAATGTTTACAGGAATTGTTGAGTCACTTGGACTTGTAAGTTCTATCGAGAGCGAAGGTTCTAACAAAAACTTTTGGATTGAATCTGATATTTCAAATGTATTGAAAATTGACCAAAGTGTAAGCCACAATGGAGTATGCCTTACGGTTATTAGTGTTTCAGAAAACGAGCATTGTGTAACCGCTATTGCCGAAACATTGGAAAAATCAAATTTGAATGACTTGGTTGAAGGCGGCATTGTCAACCTTGAACGTTCGGTAACATTAAATCAACCTTTGGATGGACATTTAGTGCAGGGTCATGTGGATGATGTCTGTTCGTGCTTAGAAGTAAAAGAGATGGACGGAAGTTGGCTTTATACTTTTGATCTAAAGCCGAAATGGAAAAACTTTGTGGTTAACAAAGGGTCTGTTTGTCTTAACGGTGTTAGCCTTACAATAGCAGACTTGCAAAATGATGCATTTTTTGTGGCTATTATCCCTTATACATATAACCATACTAATTTTAAAGAGATTCAACCAGGCGACAAGGTTAATGTAGAGTTCGACATATTAGGAAAGTACGTAAACAGAATGATGGGTAAATAAAAAACGCGCACCTATTCCGATGCGCGCTTGTTCTTTTAAAATAAAATTCTAACGGAGGATAACCAGTTTACCTAAACCGTTGTAGAAATTCTTGTCCAGATCTTCATCTTCGTTTGGTTGAATGATCTCACCATTTCGTTTCATGGTAACCTTATAATAGTAAATTCCATTACCAACAGGATCTCCATAGTCATCACGACCATCCCATTCCGCAATTTTCATAAAGTTATTACCTGCTGAAACTGACAGATCACTGGGCGTTGCCCGTATCTCTTTTATTACCCTCCCATTAGTGGCAAATATCTGTATCAACACCAGGTCTGGTGCATCACCTACAATGTCGGCAATAAACTCAGTCCTTGTGGAGAACGGATTCGGATAATTTACGATTCGGGTAATCCGGTCTTCGTCTGTCACTTCAAAAGAGATCTTATAATCAAGGTCTCCGGCGTTGTTTTCACTTCGGTCTTTCCCCTGAACGATCATGGAGTACTCACCCGGTTTAAATGTGGGGTTAAACTCTATAACAGCTCTGTTTGCATTTTCCAGGTTATTAGGATCAGCCGGGAAAAATGTAATCTCAGGACTGTTAATAGTATAAATGGTAAGTGTATCAACTCCCGGTTCCTGAACGTGTATCTTGAAATCCTCAGGTCTGTCAAGTGCCAGGTAATTGTTCTCATCTTCAAGTGTAATAATAATGTTTGGTGTTTCAGCAATCACATCTCCATCAATAATATGAATACCATCAAATGTTACATCTAAATAAGGATTCTCCCTATCCCGCTCCACTTCATACTCAATTAAGGCTATGTTGTTGAAATGATATTGTTCCGGTTGATCGTCATCAGGATTAACATCAATGAGCATAGTGTTAATACCGTGTTGGCATGCACAATCCGTATCAAAGGAATAGGAAAGATCTTGCGTTTCTCCTGCGGGCAGATCATTGTATCTTCGTGTTTGTGTATCACTTGTATTATCGGCAAATCGCCCCGTGTATTTAACCAAAACCGGTGTCATATCCGCATCGCTAATATTCTCAATAGCGTAAGAGAAATCTAGAGGTTTGCCGCGCGGTAAAATAGTTTGCCCCTCTTCGTAAAGCTTATCGGCATTAATGGCCAGTTCAGGCACTTTTTTGTAAATAATTCGCCAATATTCGAGTTGCACAGGGGTGAAATTGACAGGGTCCTGCACTTTAAATCGTAGTTGAAGAAAAGGATATTGGCCAACAGAAATACCTGAAATATCAACTGATGTAGCTGTTATATCACTAAATAATTCGGTTTCATCGCCATTGTCTTCTACACCAATAATATCTACGGTTACTACATCCCCGGTAGGATCATTGTCCAAGCTATTATTCCATGCCCATTCAAATGTATCCCAGGCTGCAGATCGCCCTATTAAAGGTGTGGTTAGTTCGCCAAAACTCCAGTTGCCGCTGATAGTGATATTTTCATCTATAATGGTATTCCTGTCTGTTCCGGCTCTTTCTATTACCGGGAATGTATTGTCCAACGAACCATCAGATGCTTTCTTAAAGAAGAGTAAATATGGTGCATTATCAGGAAGGGTTCTTATCTGTGAGGCTCCATAATTCTCAAAGGTATCAAACACACTAAAGCCTGTATCTGATGCCCAGTCGTAGGCAATTGGATTTGGAGCACTGTTGTTATAAACCATCACATATTTGCCATTCAAATCCGGATGATTTAACATATCAACCATTCTTTGTCTCCAACCGGAGCTGGTAGTTCTGAATGGAAATGCCTTCATTGTCCTATTGGTGCATAAATAACTATTGTATTTCCCCAGCCGGTTACCAATTCTTGTATTTCTCAATGGAATTCCCGTATTTTCATCAAATACAACTACAACGAAGCCTGCATGGCAGGTGTATTTATACTGCACATCCCCATCAAGTGCATAAGCAATTTTATCTCTTGATATTGGAGGAGATATACCGGTTTGGACGTTGATAAAGCGATTATTGTTGGCAAATTGCAACTTACGTGAGGCATCCATCTGAAGGGATCCAAATTGATCTTTTAGATATTGGTAATAGTGTGATTGGTTCCAGCCATGGCTATACGATGTATGATAAATAAAGGATGAATTACTCCAAATAGCATCTGCCTCATCCACCTTAGTTCTCCAGTAATATACGCGCTTATCTTCAAAGGTTATGGTTGGCTTCCATTTAATTAAACCTCCTCTAGACGAAACCGCACCTACCTGTTTTAATGGACTGTTAAACTGCTCAGTTGTATCAATCTCGAATTTAAACTGAGTTGGTTGTGCGTAAATTTGGACAGAAGATGCTTTCAGCTCAAGATCATTATCGTTAGTAATTGCGAACTCATACGGGTAAACCGGAGTTACCGTATTCGCGACTATACTTACAGCAATTCGCTCGCCGAGTTTGTTATTTGCACGTGTTATTTCATCTAAACCATCTGCTTCATCAATCTCAATCATAAATTCGTTTAGTCCGGCTGTTGAAAGGGCATCTGTATCAAAGGTGAACCTTAATTCACCATTGTACAAAACATCTGAAAGTAATTCTGTCTGTACTATCTCGGTTCCATCGGGTAGGAAACGGGTAATGGTTACCGGCACGTCTTCTCTAACCCCTTTACCTATATTAAAAATATCCACTATAACATCAAAAGTTTCATCATCAGCCGTAATTACACTTGGTTCAAAAGTTACATCGGAGGCATCTATAAGATAATCGGGCTTTTCGTGCGTATTTAAGCGAATGGCAGGGTCGCCATGAAAGATCATTTGTTGTGAAGTTAATCGGGAAATAATGGAGCTGCTTAAACTTTGGTTCAATGCTAGTTGAATATTCTCACCGACAGATTTTTGATAGTTAAATCGAGATAAGTTTTCATAGAATTTTTGGGAATACCCGTTCATACCCGGAGCAATTCCAAATTGAATGGGACCCATAAAAGCAATGGACCCCTTATTGGGTTCCAGTACAAAATCTTCACTCAAAGTTTTGGTAGTGGAAAACAAATTTCCGACATAACAACCATTTGTAATAATCAAAGGATATTTTCCCTGATTTTCATAGTTGCCGGGATCTCTCAGATTAAATTCAAAAACATTGGGAGCGGCATGTCCGAAGAAAGTTACCAATGAAATACCGTTATCTATCAATGAGTCAATAAGTACTGATTCTACCAATTGTATTGGATCTGTACTGGTTTTGAACACCGAAGTAACATTGGCCCCATAATTATCGCTTTCGAGTTCGGCTTTATAATTGTTTAAATAAAATTTAAATGCATTTTGCTGTGATTGATTAGAGCCACCGCCGAGATGCAATGCTCTCTTCATCCATATTTTATCTTTTGTTTGAACCGGATCGCTTGTATCATTTTGAGTGGCTTCGTACTCTATTATTTTATTGTAATATTCCTTAAGATCAGTGGTGGTAGTAGCGGAAATTCGCCCTACTGCAGTTCTTAAAGTTTCCTGACCATAATTGGAGACATAAAGATTATCAGTTGCCGGTGCACCAAATGGAGGAGTTGTATTGTCCTTAAAGTCTTCCTTATTTATAACGGAACTGTACTGATATCCTTTACCTATTATAAACAAATGTTTGGCCTGCACACCATTATCACTAAGTTCCTTATACAGGTTTTTGATTGCTGCCGAATGATATACAGTACCGTAAGCAAATTGATCATAAATATCACTTATTTCTATAGCCAATACATTGTACCCCCCTCCCTGGGAGGATGATCGGTAATCAACGTAAGTCTGAACATAATTCACACCATTTAGGGGCTGGCTCAAACTTTTGTTATATATCACTAAGTAGTCAGGGTTTTGCAACGAGTAGTCAACAAACTTTTTTGCAGTTATCTCCCCTGCCGTTAAGAAATTGTTTGAGATCACAAAGTTATTGGAGGAATTAGACAGGCTTTTAAATTTCAGAGTAGAACTATAATTCTCAGTAAAACGAGAATTATTACTCAGGTCGAGAATTGTAATTTCTCTTCCTGAATCAGAAAGATTTTTAATTTCAAAATACCGCTCCCCGGTTAGGGATGTCTCAATTTGTACAAAATTTTGTCCGGAAAAGTCGAAGTTGCGAGGGTATTTGATTTCAAGTTTTCCTACATAGTAGAAATCGTTATCACTTGTCATTGACACACGCGTGCTTCCGCCTGTAAGGTCAGACTTTGGAAATGTAAAACGTTCATTGTAGTATTGAATTCCTCCAGACCAATTAAACGATTGAAACGAACCATTCCCCAATTTAAAACTAACCCTGTTCCCCTGTTTGCTGGTGGAGAATACTCTTGTAAAGCGCGTAAGCAACTCCACATCTTCACTTGCGCTTGTGTAAACGTTTGGGGTAGCAATATTAACTGCAGCATTTCTCCTTAACACAACAGCAAATCCTTCGGCATAGTCGAATATTGATTCGTATAGATTTCCACCGCCAATCCTAAACGGTCTGCCATTAACAAACCTTGTGTCCACAGCCAAGGATTTTGCCAAATAGTACTCTTCCCTGGCCGGAGGATTTGTTACATCGTTAATAGCATTTACATACCTTTGGTTTGCTCCAGAATTTAATGTTAGAAAGTAAGTTGCTCTATCGTCAAACAAACTCCTGTCGGTACTTGGTTGCCAATCCGGATCTTCATACAATGGAGTATCCATCTTCCCATCATTCTTATACCCATAAAACTCTACAAAATCAGTTGCCGTAAGTGGCCCATTTGTACTAACATATACGGGCACTTCCTCCCCATCCCTAATAAGTTGTACTTCACTGCCATTGCCCGAAAATCCGGCAGCGGTCAGTTCTGATCCCGTAATTCTATAAATACCTTCCTCTCCAATCTTAAACTTGTAATAAGTCTTATCAAAGTCAATCCAGTCATTAGCGTTGCCAGGGTATTGTGCCAAAGCAGATATTGCAAGGCTTAGACTAAGAAAGGTTATAAAAACTTTTTTCATAACGTAAGTATTATCAGTTTTCGTCGCTTGAATTTTGTTGAGACCGTGGCTTAACAAGGCCTAACTTAAGGGTCACTAAATGTGTTACTTCCTGTCGTAAGTCGTATTGGGTTAATGCATAGTCCAGTTCAAAACCAGGTAGTTTAATCCCTGCCCCGGCAGAGGGTTGAATACTCCATTCTCTAACTTCAGTTTCTGAATCGGTTATCTCCTGAAGGTTATTTATTCCCCCTCTCGCAAACAACATGTTATCAAAGCCAACTTCAATTCCAAGGTGAGGGTCAATACTTATGGGGTCGCTTTTAATAAAAGTATTTCTCTTTCCATCAAAGGTTACGTCTAAGTTGGCTTCTGGATTTATATTAAACTTACCTGCCGAGATACGATAAAGAGCTCCTAATACCAGACTAGGGCTCGTTGCTTCAATGCTTCCGCTTTTAGGTATTTCGTTTCCTGTCTTTTCAAATACTGCAACTATTTCCGGATCAGAAAAATTGAAATCCCACGATGTGTAGGTGCCCACTAAATCCTTTATCAAAGCTCCCATCTGCAATTTGCTGTTTAAACTTCGGTAACGGGCACCAATGTCAATACCGCCCCCCCAGGCCTTGGCAAACTCACCATAATTTCTATGAATGATTTTTGCACTACCGCCTATGGTAATTTTCTCACTTTTTATCGGTTTGGAGTAACTGATGAAAACGCCGTAGTCTGCTGCAGAAAAGGTAGTAATATTATCAGAATCAATATTTCCGCTCTCATCGACCAAAAATATGGTGTTAGGGATATCGTCAACCCCATAACGCACACCCGATAAGGTCAATACATGATTGTTTTTTGTAGGAAAGGCCACACCTGCCACATCAAAATTGTACAAACCGTCAAAAACATGCATATAGCCTATCTGAGTTCTGGTGCTGTCCAAATTTTGCATCCCGGCCGGATTCCAAAAGCTGGCAAAAACATCTCCACTCGAAGCCACAACTGAATTACCCAGGGCTATGCCACGGGCATCAAAGCCATTGTACAAAAAGTTGTTTGTATATTTCCTGAACTCTTGTGAGTAAACCTGAGATAAGGTAATAATGGCCAGTATTGTCAGAAATACCTTCTTCATTCTGTCTTTTTCTTTAACGAGTGTAGCACGGCTAACATCTCCCTTTCAAAATTCGAACCAAAACCGGTTTCGCATAATTGTTCCACAATTCCCTGGTCACTCTTACTTATGGGGTCAACTTTTATCTTTTCAAAAATTTTACTAATTGCTTGAATTATAAAGGTATTTGAATGATAATCTTTTAGAAATTGCCTGCTCAAAAATACATTTTTTTTGTGCACGAAGTTGTCTGTCATCTCATCCATTATGTTCCTTCTTACAAAAGACGTTAATACGGTGTCATCAGTTAGTCTAACATGGTCGTAAAACCTTTCCACCAAACCCTTATTATTTTCCATTAAAATCTTGTCCATTTGCATTTCTAACAGCAGATGAGACAAGAAGAAAACATACTTGTTCATTTTTAAAGCACTTTCGCCTCTAAGTTGGTTGGATATTTTAAGGGTATTCTTCTTAAAGAATGGCAGGTTATGAAATAGACTATCGCTAACAATATGATTGGAAATTCCTTTCTTTAAAGAGACAAATTCGGCACTCTCATTCAAGGCCGACTTGCCATCTAAACCCTTCATTTCTTTTTTAAACGATCGATACAGATCGGGCATAATGGACCCGAATGTCATATAAGGATCATCGAACGTTGGTAGTACATAAAAATGTGAAAGATAATTCATATTGAAGCCTATGAAGCTATGCCCAAAGTTCATACTTTTGTGCTTCATTTGCATGGCTCGAAAGAAGAAAGATAAAGCTAAGGTTCACAAAGACCTTGATGGCCTTGATGTTAGTATCAATGAATTCGGTGAAGTTGTCATTAATAAGCGACAAGATGAGCTCAATAAATTTCTGGATAAGAATGTAGATGACAAAAAACTATCTAAAAGAAATAAGAAGGAGGCTGACGAAAATGAGTGATATTCTAACAGAGATAAGAGACGGCATACTGATTATTTCAATTAGTCGTCCTGAAAAACTTAATGCTCTCAATACCAATTTGATCAGAGATATTGATGATCAGGTTGATTACGGCATTGCTAATGACGACATAAAGGGTATAATAATAACCGGGGTTGGAGAAAAGGCTTTTGCTGCCGGGGCCGATATTGCTGAGTTTGTGAATCACTCAAAAGAAGAAGCAATGGCCATGGCAGCCGCCGGTCATGCCACTTTCCGAAAAATTGAAACAGCCACCAAACCTGTAGTGGCAGCGGTTAACGGATTTGCCCTTGGAGGGGGTTGTGAACTTGCCATGGCCTGTCATTTTAGAGTTGCTTCAGAAACAGCCAAATTCGGACAACCGGAGGTTAACCTTGGTCTGGTTCCGGGTTATGGCGGCTCTCAACGCCTTACACAGCTTATTGGCCGTTCAAGAGCCTTGCAACATTTGGTTACCGGCGATATGATAGATGCTGAAACTGCCTTGAAATTGGGGTTAGTAAATAAGGTTTGTGAAGACGATGTGGTTTCTGAAAGCATAGTGTTTCTAAATAAAATAACTGTGAAAGCTCCACTCGCTGTAGCCGAGCTCATTCAATTGGTTGATGCAAACTTTAACCCTGAAAAAGATGGGTTTAAAGAAGAAATAGAGGCTTTTGGGAGATGTTTTGATACACAGGATTTTAGGGAAGGAACACAGGCTTTTATGGAAAAACGAAAAGCGAATTTTAAAGGAATTTAACAATGTACCATAAGTAAATAAATTATAAAAAATGAAAGTTGCGATAAACGGTTTTGGAAGAATTGGTCGGCTGGCCGCCAGAAGATTTCTGGATAAAGATGGAATAGAAATAGTTGGTATTAACGATTTAACAGACAATCAGACCCTTGCTCATTTGTTTAAATACGATTCTGCGCAAGGTGGCTTTAATGGCGATATTTCTGCCGATGATGAATTTCTGTATATAAATGGTAGAAAAATTAAGGCTACCGCCGACAAAGATCCAGGCAATTTGCCATGGGCCGATCTCGGCGTGGATGTAGTTTTGGAGTCCACCGGATTTTTCAGGTCTAAAGCAGCAGCAGGTAAACACATTCAAAGCGGTGCCCGAAAAGTAGTTATCTCGGCACCTGCTAAGGGTGGTGATGTAAAAACAATTGTACTTGGGGTTAATGATGATATTCTTACACCCGAAGATACCATATTGTCAAACGCATCCTGCACCACAAATTGTCTGGCTCCAATGGTAAAGGTTATAGATGATAATTTCAAAATTGAAAAAGGTATGATGACAACCATTCATGCCTACACATCTGATCAAAGCTTACAGGACGCTCCACATTCCGATTTGCGCAGAGCAAGGGCTGCAGCCATTAATATTGTTCCAACAAGTACCGGAGCTGCCCTGGCGGTTGGAAAAGTTTTACCGCACCTTGCCGGAAAATTGGATGGTATGGCAATGCGTGTGCCAACGGTAACAGGCTCAATAACCGACTTTACTTGCCAGGTAGGGCGTGAAACAACCAAAGATGAAGTGAATGCTGCATTCAAGGCTGCAGAACTGGATGGTATTCTTTTTTACAATGAAGACCCAATCGTTTCTTCCGATATCATTGGAAACACCTATTCGTGCATATTTGATTCACCACTAACCATGACAATGGGTAACACCGTAAAAGTTGTGGGCTGGTACGATAATGAAATGGGCTACTCAGCAAGACTAGCCGATTTGATGGAACGTATTCACAATTTAGGATAAATAATGACGGGCCCTGATAATTTCAATTTCGCGGGTGAGCGTGTGCTCATCCGTGTGGATTTTAATGTGCCTTTGGATGAGGACTTTAATGTTACCGATTCAACACGAATTGTCAGGGCATTGCCTACCATAAAAAAGGTTCTTTCAGATGGCGGCTCGGTTGTGCTTATGTCACACCTTGGCCGCCCTAAGGATGGACCCGAGGGCAAATTCTCGCTTAAACATATCGTCCCGGAACTGGCAAAACAGTTAAACAGAAAAGTAAAATTTGCCGGTGATTGTGTTTCATTAGAGGCGTTTGAGTTGTCATCTCACCTAAAGGAAGGCGAAGTATTGCTGTTGAACAACCTTAGGTTTTACGCTGAAGAGAAGGCCGGTGATCAGGCTTTTGCCGAAAAATTGGCCGATCATGGAAGCTTCTATATCAATGATGCCTTCGGAACTGCACATCGGGCGCATGCATCTACGTCTGTTATTGCGCAATTCTTCCCAAAAGAAAAACGCTCCTTTGGCTATTTGATGCAATCTGAGGTACTGGCGGCACAAAAGTTGCTCAAAGATCCGGTTAAACCCTTTGTGGTTATAACAGGTGGTGCTAAAGTTTCCGATAAGATCTTAATTCTCGAGAACCTTATTGGTAAGGCCGACACAATATTGGTTGGCGGTGGCATGGCCTTCGCTTTTATAAAGGCTTTGGGAGGAAAAATTGGCCAATCACTTTGTGAGGAAGACAAGCTGCAAACAGCCTCAGATATTTTAGAGAGAGCAGAAAAAGAAGGCACTGCTATTGTTTTGCCCACCGATGTGGTTAGTGCTGATGAGTTTTTGCCAACGGCCGATGCCAAGGTAGAAGATGCTCACTCCATAAGTAATGGAAGAATGGGATTGGACATAGGTCCGGCCACTTCCAAAAATTTCTCAAAGTGTATCAAAGATGCCGGTTCATTACTTTGGAATGGCCCGATGGGTGTGTTTGAGTTTGACAAATTTGCCAACGGAACCGTTGCCGTTGCCGAAGCCGTGGCAAAAGCAACCGGCAGGGGAGCATATTCTCTTATCGGTGGAGGCGATTCAGCCGCAGCCGTTAATCAACTGGGCTTTGCAGATAGTGTAAGCCATGTAAGTACCGGCGGAGGGGCCCTTCTCGAAATGTTTGAAGGCAAAGAACTACCCGGTATAAAAGCCATTATTTCCTGATTTTCCTGTAAAAATGCCCTGCTTGTCAAGGCAGGCTTGAAATATGTGGAAAACTATCATCCATTAAAAGTGGTAAAAAGTGGGTGAAAGTGGTAGAAAGTGTCTATTTTGGTGCAGAATTTGATGCTTTTGTGTCATTATGAACTTTCTCGGGGAATTTGAAATACGGTTAGACGCTAAGGGCAGGATTAAACTGCCGGTAGCACTAAAACGCCAGCTCGGTGCTGCACCCGACATGCGTTTTGTGATAAACCGGGGATTTGAAAAGTGTCTGGTAATGTATCCTCAGGAAGAGTGGAATAGCGTGAGTGCTAAGGTGAACACACTTAACACCTTTAAAAAGAAACACCGCGAGTTTGTACGCTATTTCTACCGGGGTGCCACAGAAGTTGCCAGCGACCGGAGCGATAGAATACTGCTTCCCAAACAATTGTTGGCTTATGCCGGAATTCAAAAGGAAGTGATCCTGTTCGGACACACGAACAAAATTGAAATATGGGATAAGGCCAGGTATGAAAATGTACTGTCCGTTGATCCGGATATATATGCCGACCTGGCCGATGAAGTGATGAATGATGAGTCAACCGACATGGAATGAGTCATGTCCCTGTTCTTTTACATGAATGTATAAATGGGTTAGCCATTAAGAATGATGGAGTTTATGTTGATGCAACGTATGGCGGAGGCGGACACAGCACCGCAATACTTGAAAAACTTGGCGATCAAGGAAAATTGATCGCTTTCGATACTGATGAGGCAGCCCACGATCGGCTTATAGATGATAAACGTCTTACACTGGTTTATGAAAACTTTCGGCACTTAAGACGTTTTTTGCGATTGAACGACACGGACATAGTGGATGGAATATTGGCTGATCTGGGTATGTCTTCTTTTCAGCTCGATTCGGAAACACGCGGTTTTTCGGCACGTTACAAGGCTCCCTTAGATATGAGAATGAGTAAGCGCATCTCCAAAACTGCACAGGATGTGCTTAATACTTATTCCGAATCTAAGTTGCAGTTGGTTTTTCAGGAGTATGGCGAAGTGAGAAACGCTAAAACCCTGGCAAGAAGAATCACAGAACAACGAAGTGAAAGAGAATTTGAGGACACGGCAGATCTGATTGAGCGAATAGAACCGGTCATCAAAGGAAACCGAAATCGCTATCTCGCACAGGTGTTTCAGGCATTAAGAATTGATGTGAATGATGAGTTGCAGGCCTTAAAAGATTTCTTAAAAGATGCTTTGCAGGTACTAAAACCGGGTGGTCGCCTCGTTGTAATTAGCTTTCACTCACTTGAAGACAGAATTGTGAAACACTTTATGAAGACAGGCAGTTTTACACGCGACCATGCCGTTGATGAATTCGGACGAAGACAGGAATATTTTAAAGTGATTACGAAAAAGCCCATTATACCTACTCAGGAAGAGCAAAAGAAGAACGCAAGAGCACGCAGTGCTAAATTAAGAATAGCAGAAAAACGCTAATATGAGTGATAAAAAAATGAACGTACAGAACCAACCACTGAATGAAGAAAAGAGCATTAGTTGGTTAACCGTTGGCAATGTGATAAAAAACATTCCGTTTTTACTGTTGCTCGCAATAATGGGGCTGGCTTATATAGGCAATGCCCACAAGCACATTAAGCTGGAGAGAGAAATAGATAAGGCCAGTAAGCAAATAAAAGAGCAACGTTGGGAGTACATGAGCTCCAAAAGTGAAGTAATGCTAAAAAGCAAGCAAAGTGAAGTGGCCAAAAGTGTGTTGGTTATGGGTTTGGAGCCATTAACCGTTCCACCCAAAAAAATTGTAACGGAGAAACAAAATACTAAAGAGAAAAAATTCCTGAAGCTTGAGTATTAAACGCGACATACTTTGGCGTATTTATCTCGTCTTTTTTGGCGCATGCCTTTTTGGCGCAGCTGTAATCATTCAAACACTTAGGGTGCAGAACACGCGCCCTGATTATTGGCTGGCAAAATCTGACAGTATAAGTGTGCGTTTTAGAGCCATTCCGGCCGACCGGGGAAATATATTTTCCAGTGACGGAAGACTGCTGGCCACAACATTACCCACTTTTGATATCCGAATGGACATGCGGGCAGACGGACTCACCGATGAACTATTCGAAGAAAATATAAAGCCCCTCTGCACCAAACTGGCAAGATATTTCAGAGACAGAAGTGCAGCATCGTACGAACAAAAACTACGTAAAGCCCGTAGAGATGGTAATAGGTACCTGCTCGTAAAACGAAATGTAAACTACCGCGCCTACCAGCAAATGCGCCAATGGCCTCTATGGAATTTGGGAGCATTCAAGGGTGGAATTATAGTGGTTGAAAAGAGCACGCGTAAAACACCTTTCGGTCAGTTAGCGCATCGTACCATAGGTTACTCGCGCGATAATGCTCAGGATGTAGGACTTGAAGCATCGTTCAACGAGTATTTAAAAGGGGAGCAGGGCAAGCGATTGATGTATAGAATTGCAGGTGGCACCTGGATTCCGGTAAATAAACACAATGAAATAGATCCTAAAAACGGGGTGGATATTATTTCAACCATTGATGTAAACATTCAGGATGTAACCCAAAGTACTTTGTACGAGGTGGTAAAGGAAAACCATGCCGAATGGGGTACGGCCATAGTTATGGAGGTGGCCACAGGTAAGATCAAAGCCATTGCCAACCTTAAGGAGACAGCCAATGGCAGATACTCCGAAGCGTATAATTATGCAGTAGGTTACCGTGGTGAGCCCGGTTCTACCATGAAACTGGTAACGCTGGCATCATTGCTTGAACACGGTTATGTAACCATTGAAGACAGCATCGACATCAATAATGGTACATTCAAACTGCCACGTAAAACCATAAAAGACTCAGAAGGATGGCATCCGTACAGAAATGTTACTGTGCAGAAAGCTTTTGAGCGTTCGTCAAATGTAGGCTTTACGAAAATGGCCTATACACACTATCGAAATAATCCTGAACAATTTTTAGATCAATTAAAGGCCTTCGGCTTCGATAAAAAATGCGGTATTGAGCTAACAGGAGAAAAACCACCTTTCTTCCGCTATCCGGGCGACGAAGGCTGGAGTTCACTCTCCCTTCCTTCCATCTCCTATGGCTATGAAATTTCTATGACTCCCATGCAAATGCTCACCTTTTACAATGCCGTAGCCAATGATGGTAAGATGATGAAACCTTATTTGGTGGAAGGCATTGCCGAGCACGGCAAAATAATAGAAACCTTTGAGCCAAAGGTGGTTAAGGAGTCTATTTGTTCTCCAAATACTATTGCTCAGCTCAAAAAATGCCTGGAAGGAGTTGTTGAACAGGGAACCGGCCGGTCACTCAAATCTGAACATTACCATGCAGCCGGTAAAACAGGCACAACCAAATTGGCGGTTCCGGGTTACGGTTACGGAAAATATTATACTGCATCGTTTGCCGGCTACTTTCCGGCAGAAGATCCGCAGTATTCCATGATAGTGGTTGTGAACAAACCTACCGGTGGCAGGTATTACGGCGGATCGGTAGCCGGTCCCGTATTTAATGCTGTCGCCGACATGCTCTACGCCAAGAGCTTCAACATACATAAACCCATCAACGATTCATTGGAGCACAAACAATTCCCCGCATACATCGCCGGAAACAGCACTTCGGTATCCAATATCAACAAGCAGATATTCAAGGCCGGTTACCAACCAATTGGCAGGTACACAGGTTTAACTGTCGATTCGTTGAATGTTTCGGCAAAAGAACTTGTGCAAACAGATGGCCACATGCCCGATGTGCGAAAAATGGGCCTGGACGATGCCCTGTATTTATTGGAGAATCTAGGCCTGCGGGTTCAAACTTATGGAGTGGGCGTAGTTAAGCATCAGAGTATTAAGGCCGGTGAAAAAATTTCCGAAGGTCAGGTAGTAGATATAAAACTTGGAACGTGAAAACCCTTAAAGACATATTATATAAGGTATCGTTAACCAATGTTGTTGGTGAAACGGACGTCCTAATCAAGGGTATTACACTTGATTCCAGGAAGGTGGAAGATGGTTTTGTCTTTATAGCCATTAAGGGCAGCACGGCTGATGGACATAACTATATAAATTCGGCACTTGGCAAAGGAGCTGGTGCCATAGTTTGTGAGCACATGCCCGAAACTTTGGAGAAGGGTATAACCTATGTAAAAGTTGCTGATGGCAGAGCTGCAGCTTCTCAAATGGCTGCCAATTTTTTTAACGAACCAAGTAAGGATATAAAGCTTATTGGCATTACAGGCACCAATGGAAAAACAACTATTGCCACACTTCTGTATCAACTGTTCAGCGGATTGGGATATAGATCAGGCCTTATTTCAACCATTGAAAACAGGATAGGTGAAAAAGTACTTGATTCCAACCTTACCACACCCGATGTAATAAGCCTGAATGCACTATTGGCTGAAATGGTAGCGGCAGATTATGACTTTGCCTTTATGGAAGTAAGCTCGCATGCCATTGACCAACAGCGCAATGCCGGATTAGAATATGCCGGCGGCGTGTTCACCAATCTTACGCACGACCATTTAGATTATCACGGTAGTTTCAAAGAATACCGCGATGTAAAAAAGAAATTTTTCGATGGCCTTCCCAAAGAAGCCTTTGCTTTAACAAATGCCGACGATAAGAACGGAGAGTTCATGCTTCAGAATACAAAAGCGAAGAAATTCACCTACGGCTTGAGGAATATGGCGCAATACAAGGTGCGCATTTTGGAAAACTCCTTTGAAGGCCTTTTTGTAAATGTAGATGGTACGGATGTCTATACGCCGCTCATTGGCGATTTCAATGCCTTGAATCTACTGGCTGTTTATGCTGTGGCCACACTATTAGACTGTGACAGGCAGGAAGTACTGCGTGTGTTAAGCACGCTCCCCGGAGCCAGCGGAAGATTCGAATACGTCATTTCGGAGAACGACAAGATAGTTGGCATAGTGGATTATGCCCACACACCGGATGCCCTTCTGAAAGTATTAAGCACAATCGGTTCTATACGCAGCGGTAATGAATCGCTCATTACGCTGGTTGGTTGCGGTGGTAACCGCGACAAAACCAAAAGACCGCTCATGGCTGAAGTGGCCGCAGAACATAGCAACAAAGTGATCCTTACATCAGACAATCCGCGCAATGAAGAGCCGGAGGCCATTATAGAAGACATGAAGCAGGGTATTGGACCGGTGCAGAAACCCAAGACCTTAAGCATTGTGAACCGCAGAGAAGCCATACGCACAGCCTGCACGTTGGCCGAACCAAAGGATATTATTCTCGTGGCCGGTAAAGGCCATGAGAATTATCAGGAAATTAAAGGTGAGAGATTTCCCTTCGATGATAAAGAAGAATTGTTAAAGGCCTTTAAAGAATTACAGCGCTAATGCTCTACTATTTATTCAAATATCTGCAAGAGCAATTCGATTTTCCCGGAGCCGGTGTATTTCAATATCTGACCTTCAGGTCAGCTATGGCAATAATCCTTGCACTCATCATTTCTATGATCATTGGGCGGGGAATAATAAAGAAACTGAAAAGGTTACAGGTTGGTGAAGATATCAGAGACCTTGGTTTGGAAGGACAGGTTGAAAAGAAAGGAACGCCGACTATGGGCGGACTTATAATCCTGGCGGCCATTCTGGTTCCTATCTTGCTTTTCGGCCGTTTAGATAATATTTACGTTCAGCTTCTTATTCTATCAACTGTTTGGATGGGCATCATCGGGTTTGTTGATGACTACATCAAGGTTTTCAAGAAGAACAAGAAAGGCTTGCGTGGAAAATTCAAGGTACTCGGTCAGGTTGTATTGGGCCTGTTGGTGGGCTCGTCGCTGTTTTTTAGTAAGGATGTAACCATTCGGGAGTTTGTACCAGATCCACAATCCAACGGTACTGAAGTTATACGAACCGAAGCATCTACTCAGCCAAACGGTGAGGTTTATACGGTCGAAGATGTCCATTCGACAAAGACGACGATCCCATTTGTAAAAAATAACGAGTGGGACTATGCCGAACTATTGTGGTTTCTGGGAGATAAGAAGAAGGATCTGGCCTGGCTGGTCTATATCCCAATGGTCATTTTTATAGTGATTGCCGTATCCAACGCGGCCAACTTAACCGACGGAATTGATGGCCTTGCCACAGGTGTAAGTGCCATAGTGGGCGCGGCATTGCTCGTGTTGGCCTATGTGTCGGGTAACCTCGTGGTGGCCGATTATCTCAACATAATGTACATACCCAACTCAGGTGAGATAGTTGTGTTTGCCGCCGCTTTTGTGGGCGCATGCATTGGCTTTCTGTGGTATAATTCATATCCGGCACAGGTGTTTATGGGTGATACGGGTAGCCTGGCCCTGGGCGGAATTATAGCTGCCATTGCCCTTATCATCAGGAAAGAATTGCTTATTCCGTTGCTATGCGGCGTATTTCTTATTGAAAACCTTTCGGTTGTGCTGCAAGTGGCCTACTTCAAATACACCAAAAAGAAATACGGTGAAGGACGCAGAATTTTAAAGATGTCGCCATTGCATCATCATTACCAAAAACTCGGTTACCACGAAAGCAAGATCGTTATGCGTTTTCTTATTGTAAGCATAATGCTTGCAGTGGTTGCCATTATAACCCTAAAACTCCGATAGATGAAACGAATGGCAGTTATCGGAGCAGGAGAAAGTGGAGTAGGGGCAGCTCTTCTCGGAAAGAAGATGGGCTATGATGTGTTTGTTAGTGATATTTCTTCAATACAGAAAGAGTATAAGGAAAAGCTTAGCGAAGAGAAGATTGAATTTGAAGAGGGAAGTCATTCCAAAGACCTAATTCACAGTGCCGACCTTATTGTTAAGAGTCCGGGTATTCCGAGAACGGCTGAACTCATTGATGGCTTGATAACGGAAGGCAAGGAAGTGATCGGCGAAATTGAATTTGCATCAAGGTTCACAAACTCCTTTGTAGTGGCCATTACCGGAAGCAACGGTAAAACTACAACCACCAATATGGTGTATCACGTGTTAAAAAAGAGTGGTAAGGATGTAGCTATGGTGGGCAATGTAGGTGAGAGCTTCGCCGGCAAATTAGCCGAGAGAAACTACGATGTTTTTGTAGCGGAAATTAGCAGCTTCCAATTGGATGATACCACTTCTTTCAAACCCAATATTTCGGTGATCATGAACATTACTCCTGATCATTTAAACAGATACAATTATAATATAGATGAATACGTTGCTTCAAAATTCCGGATCTGCAAGAATCAGGGTGAAGGCGATGTATTCCTTTATTGTAAAGACGACAAAAAGACACTCAAGTCGTTGAACAAGGTACCCGGCAAAGTGCGGAAAATAGCTTTTTCGCAAAGCACAACTTTGGAAGAAGGGGCCTGGGTTCAAGACGATAACATTCTATTTCAAACCAATAATAAACCTTTCAGCATGTCAGTTTATGAAATGGCCTTACCGGGCAAGCACAACATCTACAACACAATGGCCGCAGGCATTGTGGCCGATCTTATGGGAATAAGCAAGGAATCCATTCGGCAAAGCCTGCAGGATTTTAAAAGCCTTGAACATCGTATGGAACCGGTGGCAAGCATACGCGGCATTGAATTTATCAACGATTCAAAAGCCACCAACGTAAACTCTACGTGGTATGCACTTGAGTCGATGACCAAAGATGTAGTTTGGATTGCCGGTGGCGTGAACAAAGGCAACGATTACGCCGAGATAATGCCTTTGGTAAAGAAAAAAGTTAAGGCCATCATCTGCCTTGGCACTGATAATGAACATTTAACAAGTGCGTTTTCCGATGCGGTTGACGTTATAGAAGAGACCAAAAGTATGCGCTCGGCGGTAAAAATGGCCTACTACCTCGCCGGAAAAAACAGTGCTGTGCTGTTATCTCCGGCATGCGCCAGCTTTGATCTGTTTAAAAATTATGAAGACCGTGGCAACCAGTTCCGCCAGGCGGTTAGAGAACTATAATGGATAGGATAGTTAATAAGGTATTCGGTTTGCTCAAGGGCGACAAAGTCATTTGGCTTGTGGTTTTGGGCCTTGCCGTTTTTTCTTCTCTTGCCGTGTTAAGTGCAACGGAGTGGGCATCGCAGAAAGCCAGTGGTAGCCAGTATTTCTTCGCGCTAAAGCATATTATCATTCTGCTTCTTGGCCTGGTGGTTATGTACTTTTCGCACCTGGTTGACTACAAGTATTATTCGCGGATAGCGCAAATATTCCTGTGGTTGTCAATACCATTATTGCTATATACGATCTTCTTTGGCAGCAACATCAATGATGCCAAGAGGTGGATTACATTACCGGTTATTAATCGGACATTTCAGACATCTGACTTTGCAAAACTGGCCCTCATCATGTACACTGCGCGGGTGCTATCCAAAAAACAGAATGTGATCAAGAGTTTTAAAGAAGCTTTTGTGCCGGTTATATTGCCCATTGTAGTTATTTGTGCATTGATCGCTCCAGCCGATCTTTCTACCGCAGCTTTGTTATTTGTTACCTGCCTTATTCTAATGTTTATAGGTCGTGTGAGCTTTAAGCACATATTGGCCACTATAGGTACGGGAGTGGCTTCACTTGCCCTAATGATTGGGATATTGGCCATTTCACCTGAAAAGGGCAGACTGGAAACCTGGCAAAACCGGATAGAGGATTTTGCCAAAGACAAGGATGGCCCTTATCAAATTCAACAGGCAAAAATTGCGGTGATTAAAGGGGGAATGGTACGGCTGGCTCCCGGAAAAAGTACACAACGCAACTACCTGCCACACCCATACTCTGATTTTATTTATGCCTTGATCATTGAGGAATATGGCCTTGCAGGCGGCATTATAATACTCGCCCTCTACCTGCTTCTTCTGTTACGAACCATTCGAATTGTAGCTATGGCTCCACGCGCATTCGGAGCCCTGTTGGCTGTGGGTTTGGCCTTTTCGCTTGTTGTGCAGGCACTTATAAATATGGGTGTTAATGTGCATTTGCTGCCGGTTACCGGGCTTACATTACCTATGGTAAGTATGGGTGGTTCGTCTATTTGGTTTACCGGCTTGGCACTTGGAATTATATTGGCTGTAAGCCGGAATGTGGAAGAATTTAGAATGCAAAAACTTGCAATGGCTCATGAGTAAGCCGCTTAAAATAGTGATAAGCGGTGGTGGTACGGGCGGCCACATTTTCCCGGCTATTGCTATTGCCAATGAAATAAAAAGGCGGAATGAAAATACCGAAATCCTGTTCGTTGGGGCCAGGGATAAAATGGAAATGGAAAAAGTGCCGGCTGCGGGTTTTCCTATTGAGGGGCTTTGGATATCAGGTATAAGAAGAAGTTTGAGTTTGCAGAACTTGTTGTTCCCCTTTAAGCTAATCTCCAGCATCTTTAAGTCACATTCCATCCTTAAGAAATTCAAACCAAATATTGCCATTGGTACCGGTGGTTTTGCCAGCGGCCCTTTGCTGATAGCTGCACAGCAACGGTCCATTCCAACGGCTATTCAGGAGCAAAATTCTTTTCCCGGCATCACCAATAAAAAATTGGGCAAAAGGGCTAACAAGGTGTTTGTTGCCTTTGATAATATGGAACAATTTTTCCCGGAGGAAAAAATTGTAAAAAGTGGAAACCCCATACGGAAGGAATTATTTTCAAACCTGCCTGACAGGGAAGAAGCCATTAAATTCTTTGATCTTAATTCGGCAAAAACAACGGTTTTATCGGTTGGGGGTAGTTTAGGTTCCAGAACAATAAATAATGCATGGAGGCACGATTTTCTGAAGTTGCAAGAAGCCGGCCTTCAGTTGATATGGCAAACAGGTAAACTTGAGTTCTCCCAGTTAAACAATGAAATCCCTCAAACCGATTTTATTGCCCTGCGCGAGTTTATTTATAAAATGAACATGGCCTATGCCGCCGCCGATATCATTGTTTCACGGGCCGGAGCTATTGCCATTTCAGAACTTTGTTTTGTGGGCAAGCCGGTTATATTGGTGCCTTTTCCTTTTGCAGCTGAAAATCACCAACGGAAAAATGCCCAGGCTTTGGTAGATGAAAATGCAGCTATAATGATATTGGATAAGGATGCTCCTAATATGATGGTCAACGAGGTGATCAATGTTTCGCGCGACAAAAACAGAATGAAATTACTTGGCGACAATATTAAAGTCCTTGGCCGCCCCGAAGCTACCGAACACATTGTCGATGAAATACTTAAAATGATCTGATGCCACTGCGCAATATATATAGCACATATATGATAGGCATTGGCGGAATAGGCATGAGTGCTTTGGCTCGTTATTTCAACCACATCGGCATTGCGGTTCAGGGCTTTGATAAAACACCCTCGGCTTTAACCGACCAACTCCAAAACGAAGGCATAGAAGTTTTCTTCCATGAAAGTATTGACAGAATTCCCAAGGACGTTGATCTCGTGGTCTATACACCCGCCATTCCTGATGAGCATATCGAACTTGTGTACTATACGCAGAGTGATATACCGGTAATGAAACGTGCCGAAGTGCTGGGAAAGATCACAGACTCGGAACACTGCATGGCCGTGGCCGGTTCGCACGGAAAGAGCACTACATCGGCCATGTTAGCCCATTTATTCAAAAATGCAGGTAAAAATTGCACGGCCTTTCTTGGCGCAATTGCCAATAACTATCAATCTAATTTCATTCCCGGCCGAGATGCCTGTTTTGTGGTAGAAGCTGATGAATTCGATCGTTCATTTCATCAGTTATCGCCTAACGATGTAATTATAACGGCTGTTGACAGTGATCATCTCGATGTTTATGGTAGTATTTCCGGTATTGAAGATTCCTTTCTGGAGTTTATATCCAATACTGATGAAAATGGCCGTATTCTGATTCAAAAGGATGTGGCACTCAAAAACCGCATCAATCATTCTAATATTTATACCTACGGATTGGATAGTGGTGCTGACTTCTCTGCTACAGATATTAAAGTGAAGGATGGCACCTATAACTTCGATATTGTTTCAAAGCATGGTTGTATTGAAAACTGTACATTGAATATGGGCGGGAGATACAATGTCGAAAATGCGGTTGCCGCAATAGCTTTGGCTCTCTTGCACAATCTGGCTGAACACAAAATTAAAGAGGCCTTAAACTCTTTTTCGGGGCTGAAACGGCGATTCGAATATGTATTTAAAAATGACCGCGTAATATATATAGATGACTATGCACATCATCCAACAGAAATATCAAGTCTGATAAAGTCAGTTAAGGAATTATATCCCGGAAGGAAGGTTACTGCTGTATTTCAGCCACACCTGTACAGCCGAACTAAGGACTATGCCAGGGAATTCGGAGTCAGTCTTATGGGCGCTGATGAAGTAGTGATAATGGATATATATCCTGCGAGAGAAGACCCGATTGAAGGTGTAACAGCCGATCTGATTAGTCAACATGTTGATATTACTAATAAGTATAGGGCATCACATGCTGATATTAGTACATTAATTGAAGCTCTGAATATTGATGTTCTGCTCACAATTGGTGCTGGTGATATTGACCGGCAGGTTAAAAACTTAGCCAAAGTATTGGAAAATAAATATGTAACGAAAGACGTAAGTGTAATAGACAATGAAGATAGTTAAGCGCATATTACAAATTGTTCTGCTGCTTGGAGTGTTCGCAATCTTGGGTATGGCACTTGTATCTACATCTGTTAAACAAAAGGAACGCCTGGTAAATAATCTAATAGTTAAGAACCAAACACCTGATTTAAAGTTCCTTACAAACGGTGAAATAATCGCAATAGTTAAAAATGTATTGGGCCATAGAGAAGATATTTCACTTCAGGAAATAGATCTTAAGACCATTGAAAAGGAAGTGCGAAAAAACGAATATGTAAAAGACTGTGATGTCTATTTAAATAATTTGCAAAAAATTCAAATTAATCTGCGGTTGTACAAGCCGGTTGCCCGCGTTATTAACAATAACAGTGTTAGTTACTATTTAAACGAAAGAGGGCTAAAGTTGCCCCTTTCAAATAAATTTACGGCAAGAGTGCCCGTGCTTTCCGGAAATATTAATTACAGCCTCGATTCCCTTGGAAATCAGCAGTCTGCAAACATTGCCAACGTGTTACACTTCATCGACCATATAAAAAAGGATGATTTTGCCGAGGCACTCGTTACACATATAATGGTTAAGCCGAATGGCGACATTGAATTTGTACCGCGAACCGGAAATCATACGGTAGTTGTAGGGGAACCTGAAGGCTTGGATGAAAAATTTGAGCGGTTGAAGATTTTCTACCGCGAAGGACTAAACAAATTGGGCTGGGATGAATATGAAAAAGTGATATTGAAGTACGAAGGCCAGATAATTGCTAAAAAATCAACGACATGACAAGTTCTGATATTATTGTAGGTCTTGATATAGGTACAACAAAAATTGTAGCTATTGCAGGCCGTATGAACGAAAATGGTAAGTTGGAAATACTCGGCATAGGCAAAACGGAATCGTTGGGCGTAATGCGAGGAGTAGTGGCCAATATTGAAAAAACCGTTAATAGCATTAAACATGCCGTTAAGCAGGCTGAAGAAAATGCAGGCATTGAAATTAAGGTAGTACACGTTGGAATTGCCGGGCAGCATATAAAAAGTCTTCAGCACCGGGGCATTCACACCCGACATAACAACGAAAATGAAATAAGTCAGGAAGACATTGATATGCTTATTGAGGATATGCATAAGCTATCCTTAGAGCCCGGTGAAAAGATCATTCATGTACTTCCGCAAGAGTTTACGGTTGATGCTGAGCAGGGAATTAAGGATCCGATAGGAATGGAAGGCGTTCGGCTGGAAGCCAATTTCCACATTATTACCGGTCAGATAACAGCAGCGCACAACATCAATAAGTGCGTGGAGAGAGCTGGTCTTAAAGTAGAAGATATGATACTGGAACCGTTGGCATCGGCCGAAGCTGTATTGAGTGCAGAAGAGTTGGAAGCCGGTGTGGCATTGGTTGATATTGGTGGCGGAACTACTGATATTGCTATTTTCCAGGAAGGAATTATCAGGCACTCAAAGGTTATTCCTTTTGGTGGAAATATCATTACCGAAGATATTAAGGAAGGTTGCATGATTATGCGCAACCAGGCCGAGCAATTGAAAATAAAATTTGGATCGGCCCTGGCCAGCGAAACACAAGCCAATGAAATAGTGGCTATACCACGGTTGCGCGGCCGCGAACCTAAAGAAATTTCCATACGCTCTCTGGCTCAGATCATTCAGGCCCGTATGGAAGAGATATTGGAGCAAGTACACAGCGAGATAAGAACATCGGGTTTTGAAAAGAAATTGATAGCAGGCATTGTACTTACCGGGGGTGGCTCGCAGTTAAAGCATATTGTTCAACTATCGGAGTTTGTAACGGGTATTGATACCAGGGTTGGATATCCGACCGAACACCTGGCTCCCGTTAAATTAGACGAGGTTAAAAATCCGATTTTCTCCACCGGTATAGGATTGGTTCTTAAAGGAGTGCAAGAGCTTCACGAGGAAGAAACAGAAGTACTTGTGGGAGAAGAAATCCAAAACGGACAAAAGGAAAGAAAAGAAAGCTGGTTTAAAAAACTGGTGCAAAAGAGCCAGGATTGGTTCGATAAAGATTTTAATGAATTTGAATAAAGAATAATAATTCTATATAAAAACTAACCTATGATACAGTTTGACTTGCCTAAAGAAAAATCATCGATCATTAAGGTCTTTGGTATTGGTGGCGGCGGATCTAATGCGGTAAATTACATGTATAGTCAGGGAATTCAGGGTGTAAATTACGTTATCTGTAACACCGATAATCAAGCCCTTGAAACCAGCCCTGTACCAAATAAGATACAACTGGGTTCCAGCATAAGTCAGGGTCTTGGAGCCGGCTCCAAACCCGAAGTAGGCCGTGAGGCAACCGAAGAAGCCATTGATCAGTTGGAAGAGATATTGCAGTCAAACACCAAAATGGCATTTATTACGGCCGGAATGGGTGGTGGAACAGGTACTGGCGGAGCACCGGTTGTGGCCCGCATTGCCAAGGATATGGGCATATTAACCGTGGCCATAGTTACCATGCCATTTGCCTTTGAAGGAAAGAAACGTCGTTTACAAGCTGAAGCAGGAATTGATGCTTTGAGAAGCGAAGTGGATGCCTTGCTTATTATCTCAAACGACAGATTGAGACAAATACACGGTAATTTAAAAGTATCCGAAGCCTTCTTTAAAGCCGACGATATTTTGGCCACAGCCGCCAAAGGCATAGCCGAAATAATTACTGTAACCGGTTATATAAATGTTGACTTTAAAGATGTAGAAACCATTATGCGCGATAGCGGTGTAGCCCTTATGGGAACAGGAATGGCATCTGGCGAGAATAGAGCTGTGAAAGCCGTTGAAGCCGCTATGAATTCACCTTTGTTGAACGACAACGATATACGCGGTGCGAAAAATGTATTGTTGAATATTACTTCAGGAACTGATGAAATTAGCATGGATGAAATGGGCGAGATAACCGATTTTGTACAGGATGCCATTGGAATTGAACCTGAGAAGGTAATTATGGGATTGAGCGAAAATACGTCGTTGACCGAAAATGTGAGTGTTACACTAATAGCCACGGGTTTTGAATCTAATAAAGAAAGGCAAGAGAAGGAAGAAAGGGTAAAGCGCGTAGTGCATACTTTGGGTAAAGAAGAAAAAAATTCGGAAATAGAAAAGGAAGTGGTTGCGGAGGAACCGGAGAAAGAAGAACCAACTATGCCTTTCCTTATGACGGAGCAGCTTGATGCCGCCCCGGAGCCTGTTAAGCCTGAAGAAGTGAAAGAACAACCTCAATTTCTTTTTGACTTTAGCGCGGAAAGCGCAACGGAGAAACAAGAAGATATTACGGAGTTTGAACTAAAACAGACAAATACTGCGGAAGATCTTCAGCAGCCGAAAACAGAGAGTAATGCAGAGCCGGTGAGCGATGCCTTTCACTTGTCTAATAACCATATACAAGATGTCGGAGAGTATCAACGAAAACATGCCGACAGACTTAAACGGCTACAAAGTTTTAGTTTAAAGTTTAAAACCAACGATGAAGTGGAAAAGCTGGAAAATGAACCGGCTTATGTTAGAAAACAAGTGGAACTTGAGGAAGCACCTGCATCTGATCAGAGTGAGGTTTCACGTTTCAGCCTGGGTGAAAATGAAGAAGGAATTGTTGAGTTAAAGGACAATACCTATTTGCACGGGAATGTTGATTAGCATTTCGGTGTGGGGTTTCAGAATTTGAAATTACATACCCGACTGCTCATCTGCCGAAGGACTGTAGGTTGCTGGCACCGGTGAGAGTGTCCATCCCATAGAACGAACTCCGAAAAAGCCTTACCATCGAATATACATAGGATACCTAATCCTGGACCAAGCGAAATTTTGCCATTTTGGCCTGCTAAATTCTCCTAATCCCTTTGTTCCAAAACCATGTTTTCTGGTTCATCATAGTAAATGGTTCTCGCCTTATAGTCATTTCAGATGCAACTAAAAACAGAACTCTCTTAATTTTAACCCAAATTATGCAATAGAAAATCTATTCCGTGCTGAAATTGCTTCAAAATCAGCGTTTCACTGCATTTTTCAGCTTCACCATAGCGGTGCTATGCTAAATCTTCCAAAATGCCTGATTTTATTGCACTTTCAGCGCTCATTACAAAGTTCTACTGCATAGTTTGGGTTTAACATTTACATAGGCAATCATTTTACCAGAAATTGAATCTATTACCTGCATTGTTCATTTATCTTGATTTCTGCTTGTATCTAAATAATGCCTATCTATAATATTGCGGTAATTTCCTTTAAAGCGGCTTCATTCTCCTTCTAAAATTTTAATCAAAATAGGATAATTGACTATGCCAAGTTCAATTGCGCAAAGACGATTAGGTCAAAAAAAAGTGAAAAAAATATGGTAAAATATACCAAAAACCCCCTAATGAGATAAAAAATCGAAAAAATAAAATCACCTTAGTGTATATTTGACACTATTAAACGAAAATAAAACATATAGTAAGTAGTATAATAGGACTGGGAACTTGCTTCACATGATGTGAAAACTATAATTATCGATCTATAAAAGTCTAAGGGAAAAATAACAGAACACTAAATGAATACACTATGAGAAAAATGATTACCCTATTGCTGCTTTTTATGGCAACATCTTTATTAGCTCAAAAAAATGCAACAGATAATAAACTTAGTATTACTGGCAGCGTTGATTCTTATTATCGAACAAATTTAACTTCAACTGATAAGGCTATATTTGGCGGTGAAGCGCAAGCACCGAGTACCTCGTTTGCTGATGCTACCGGCTTTGCATTAGGAATGGCAAACGCTATTGCATCTTATAAAGGTGTGAAAACTGGTGCTGTTGCTGATTTAGCTTTTGGGCCACGAGGCCTAGCTGCAGTTGGTGGTGACAACGGAGTATTCATTAATCAACTGTATGCCTACTGGAACATATCAGAAGGAACAACCTTAACGCTAGGTCGATATAACACTTATTTAGGATATGAAGTAATTTCTCCTGTAGAAAATTTTAACTACAGCACTTCTTATTTATTTTCAAATGGGCCATTCTCTCATGTTGGCTTAAAGGCAGACTTTATTGTATTTGAGGATTTAAACTCAATGTTCACCGTAATGAATGTTACAGATGTTAATAACAACTTGACTGAAGAATATTCATTGGGTGCTCAATTAGGTTATGCCGATCAATTTTTAAACTTTTACTATGATGGAGGCGCGGGTTTAGGCTTTGAAGTTGATTACACAGGCGGAGTTGATTTATCAGATGGTTTCTTTTTAGGAATAAATGCTGCCTACGCCGATAACGAGGGAAATGGATTCTACGGAGCGGCATTATATCCGCAAGTAGCAATTTCCAGGGACTTTTCACTTGGATTAAGAGGAGAGTACTTTAACTGGAAGACTGATGATGTGACGGATGAGCCAAAAGTATTTGCAACCACATTAACAGGCAGCTACTCTATCGAAAACTTTACTATTAAACCAGAATTAAGATTAGACTCTAATAGTGAAGAAGTTTTTTCAAATAGTGATTTAAATCCTACTAAAAGCTTGGCATCATTCATAGTGGGGGCGATATATTCATTTTAAATTATAATCAAATAAACATGTAGGAAATTGAGCGATTGTTATTGATTGCATCGTTTCTTCTCAAATTAAATTCAACTCGTTATGGGCAAAAAACTAAATTTTATTGGACTTGCAATATTGGTATTGTTAAGTGTACTAACTGCAAGCAATTACGGAGAATTATCCTCAGTGTTAGATTCGGGAGATACATCGTGGATGCTTATGGCAAGTGCCTTAGTCTTGATTATGACACCTGGTTTATCATTTTTTTACGGTGGTATGATCAACAAAAAAAACGTGATATCCACCATGTTACAAAGTTTTGTTGCTCTTGGTGTTATTAGTGTGCTTTGGGTGATCGTCGGATTTAGTTTGGCATTTGGTGATAGTTTGGGTGGAATTATAGGTAATCCAACAACATTTTTTAATTTCCATTCCGTAGGTGTTGAACCAAATACAGAATTTGCCCCCTCTATACCTTTTCTGCTTTATGCTCTTTTTCAAATGAAGTTTGCCATCATTACTCCTGCTCTAATTACGGGGAGTATGGCAGGAAGGATGAGATTCCGGAGTTTTATCCTGTTTATGTGCTTGTTTTGCCTTCTAATATATTGCCCGTTGGCACATATGACTTGGCATCCTAATGGCTTATTTAGGAATTGGGGTGTTTTAGATTTTGCGGGAGGAACGGTGGTTCATATGTCTGCTGGTTTTGCTGCACTTGCCGGAGCAGTTTTTATGGGTTCCAGAAAAATTGCCTTGGAGAGTCATGCTAATATACCATTCGTGATATTGGGTACTGGCCTGTTGTGGTTTGGTTGGTTTGGGTTTAATGCCGGTTCGGCACTCGGAGCTAATGGCGATGCCGTAATAGCCTTTGCTAACACATGTGTCGCTTCAGCCGCAGCAATGATCGCATGGATATTTTATGAACGCATGCTTGGCCGAAAAATGAGTGCCATTGGTGCTTGTATCGGCGTTGTAGTTGGATTAGTGGCAATCACACCTGCAGCTGGTTTTGTTAATATTGGACAGGCTATGTTCATCGGTTTTGCAGCTGCACTCATCTCCAATTGGGCTATTCATTTGAAAAACAAATCTAATATAGATGACACTTTAGACGTTTTTCCCAGTCATGGTATTGGTGGTGTGGTTGGTATGTTACTAACTGCAGTATTTGCAACTAATGTTGGTTTAATCAATGGTGAAACTAAAACATTCCTTTACCATTTGTTGGCTTTAGCCATTACTTCGGTATTTACTTTTTTTGGCAGCTATATCTTGTATATTATTGTGGACAAAGTGATAACCTTTCGAGTACGTGAAGATCAAGAAAACAAAGGATTGGACTTAAGTCAACACGGAGAAAAGCTTGATTAGAATTGGCTCAAATTGATGTTAATCAATTACCCGGTTGCTCATCTGCCGAAGGGCCGTAAGTGGCCGGAACCGGCTCGCCTAACAATCTTAGGTAAACTCCCAACTGTGCCCTGTGGTGTGGAAACTGATTCATTACCATAGTGCGCAGTACATTATACTTAGGCATTTGCATCAATACCTGATCGCCCTGTTTCATAGTCCAGGTTTTCTCAAAATCTTCATCATTACAACCCTTTAAACAATCTACGGCTTTTTGTCCGCCTTCTTTTAGGGTATTTATTGCATCATCCTTACTGTCACAAACAGGCGGTTTATATCCCGAAAGATCCATCTCATCCACTTCAAATGTTCCGTTTACCCAAAGTGGAATTTCGGCCAAGTGGCTAATGAGTTGCTGTACCGACATAGACTTTTCGTGTGGTTTCCAATCCATTTTATCTGCCGGAACCCGGCTCATAACTTTTTCAGTGAGTTGTAATTCTTGTTGCAGTTCTTGGGCTAATAGTTCATTGAGTTGCATCTCGTATTCATAGTTTAATGAAAACCAAAAATACAGATTTTATCACCTAAAATTAGTTTATAAAGTGATTGGTTCATAGAGTTATAAGTCGGTTTGAATTAACACGGATGTTTTCGTCAACGAAAACAATTCGTGTAATAAGTATAATTTGCCTGGAACAACCGGTTACTTTGTCTACCAGTACAATTTTGTCACTACATCATAAAACCACAAAGAGGAAAAGAAATAAAATTCGCGGTTGAAAAAATGTCAAACTGACAGCAAAAGAAGCCCATTTGTCTGAAATATTGAGCATTTAGTACTAAAACATTGCCTTTTGCCCCGTGGTATAATCATTGATACGATTAATCGTAATTTTGCACACCTGCTTTCAGGCAGAAAATAATTAATAAGAATGAAGGGATTTCTAAGCAAGGTATTTGGCGATAAGCATAAGCGCGATGTTAAAAAACTGAATCCGCTAGTAGATAAGATAAATGCCGAATGGGAACAAATACGGCCGTTGTCGAACGATGAACTGCGAAATAAAACGGTTGAATTTAAAGCTAAGATCAGTGAACATTTAAGAGACATTGACGAGCGTATAGCCACTTTAAAAAATAAGGCAGAAACAGACGAATCTATTGGTCTGTATGAAAAAGATGACATCTACAATGAAGTAGATAAACTTGTTGAAGAAAGAGATAAGGAGCTGGAAGTAATTTTAAAAGAGATCCTTCCCGAAGCCTTTGCCGTTGTTAAGGAAACAACAGCGAGGTTCAAAGAACAAGATGTGATTACAGCCACAGCCACCGAACTCGATAAAGAGATAGCTGCTGCCCGCGAACACATTACTATCAGTGGTAATGAAGCTACCTTCGAAACCAGTTGGCTGGCTGCAGGTAACAAAATCGAATGGGATATGGTACATTACGATGTACAGCTCATTGGTGGTATTGTACTACATGAAGGTAAAATTGCCGAAATGGCCACAGGGGAAGGTAAAACCCTTGTGGCTACATTGCCTGCATATTTAAACGGACTTGCCGGACTGGGCGTGCACATTGTTACGGTAAACGATTACCTCGCCAGGCGTGACTCCGAATGGATGGGCCCCATTATGGAATTTCTTGGTCTTACGGTTGATTGTATTGATAAATATGATTCTCATTCCGATGGTCGGCGAGCTGCTTATAAGGCCGACATAACCTATGGTACCAACAACGAATTTGGCTTCGATTATTTGAGGGATAATATGGTACGCAATGGTGCCGAGCAAGTGCAGCAGAAGAAGCATTACGCCATGATAGACGAGGTGGACTCGGTACTCATTGACGATGCACGAACACCACTTATTATTTCAGGTCCGGTACCAAAAGGAGACCAACATCAATACGGAGAATTAAAGCCTCGCATAGAATCACTGGTTTCGGCACAAAAGAAACTGGCAAGCGATTTTCTAATTCAGGCCAAAAAAGACATCGGTGAAGGCAGAGCTACTGAAAAAACAGGTGGACTTGCTCTTTTACGCGCGCACAGAGCCTTTCCCAAAAACAAATCGCTCATTAAATATTTAAGTGAGCCGGGAATTAAAACCATCCTTCAAAAAACAGAGAACCATTACCTGCAGGATCAGGCGAAGGAAATGCCAACGGTTGATGAAGAATTACTCTTTGTTATAGAGGAGAAGAACAATCAGGTAGAACTTACAGATAAAGGAATTGATTTCTTAACCCGGGCCGATGAAGATGCCGATTTCTTTGTTATACCGGTAATAGGAGAAAAAATAGCAGAAATTGACAACACTCAGGCCACGGAAGAAGAGAAACAGGTAATGCGCGATAAAATGATGCAGGACTACTCTGTTAAAGCCGAGCGTTTGCACTCTGTTCAGCAACTGTTGAAAGCCTATTCTTTGTTTGAAAAAGATGTGGAGTATGTGGTAATGGAAGATCAGGTTAAGATTGTTGATGAGCAAACCGGACGTATAATGGATGGCCGGCGTTATTCCGATGGATTGCACCAGGCAATTGAAGCTAAAGAAAATGTAAAGGTGGAAGCTGCCACGCAAACATTTGCCACCATTACCCTGCAGAACTTTTTTAGAATGTACCACAAGTTGGCCGGTATGACAGGTACTGCAGAAACGGAAGCCGGAGAGTTTTGGGATATCTATAAACTGGAGGTTGTTTCCATACCAACCAACAAACCTATTATCAGGGACGACAGGAACGATCTTATTTACAAAACCGCCCGTGAGAAGTATAACGCCGTAATAGATGAAGTGGAGCAAATGCGCGATCAGGGCCGGCCTGTTTTGCTTGGAACAAGCTCGGTTGAAACATCGGAGTTGGTGAGTAAACTGCTTCGTATGAGGGGCATACAGCATAATGTACTCAATGCCAAGCAACACCAAAAAGAAGCCGAAATTGTAGCCGAGGCCGGATTGGCCGGCAGTGTAACCATTGCTACAAATATGGCCGGTAGGGGTACAGATATAAAACTCGGCCCCGGTGTGGTTGATGCCGGTGGTTTGGCCATTATTGCAACAGAACGCCACGATTCGCGCAGGGTTGATCGCCAGCTTCGTGGCCGTGCTGGTCGTCAGGGAGATCCGGGATCAAGTCAGTTTTTTCTCTCCTTAGAAGATAATCTGATGCGGCTTTTCGGCTCGGAAAGAATAGCCAAACTTATGGACCGAATGGGCTATAAAGAAGGAGAAGTACTTCAGCACGGTATGATCACCAAATCGGTAGAAAGGGCTCAACGGAAGGTAGAAGAAAACAACTTCGGTATCCGTAAGCGACTGTTGGAGTACGATGATGTGATGAACAGCCAGCGTACCGTTATTTATAAAAGAAGGGAACATGCACTACATGGTGAACGTCTTTCATTTGATTTGGCCAACCTTATGTATGATCTGTGCGAGGAACTGGTAAATGAAAACCACGGAATAACAGAATATGATACATTCCGGGCAGAGGTGCTGAGAATGTTGAGTATAGATATTCCTATTGATGAAGATGCTTATCACTCAATTAACAGGGAGGAGCTTATTGATGAACTTTACGATAATCTTAGAGAAGCATTTGAACGCAAAAAGGAAGGAATACAAAAGGTAGCCTTTCCTGTTATAAAAAATATATATGTGCAGCGCGGCGACACCGTTGAGCGTGTGGCTATTCCGTTTAACGACGGGCGCAGGGTTATTACACCTGTAGTTAAACTCCACGATGTTATTGAAACGGATGGTCAAACCATAGTTGATGAGTTTGAAACCACAACCATGTTGGCCATTATTGATGAAAACTGGAAAGAACACCTTCGTCAGATGGATGATCTGCGAACATCGGTTCAAATGGCAACTTATGAACAGAAAGATCCGCTTTTGATCTATAAAGGGGAGGCGTACAATCTTTTCCGAGATATGCTAAGCGAAACCAACAAAGAGGTGGTTTCCTTTTTAATGCAGGCATTACTGCCCAAACAAGCCGAAGCCAAAATGCAGGAAGCCGAAGAACAGCAGACAGATATGAGCGGCTTGGAAACTAACCGAAGGGCAGATGAAGCTCAGTCTGATGCGTACAAGGGTGCGAGCACCGGAAGAGAAAAACCAAGCCGGAGAATGCCGGTTGTTGCAGGCCCGAAAGTAGGAAGAAACGATCCTTGCCCTTGCGGAAGTGGTAAGAAATATAAACGGTGCCATGGGGCATAGGAAACTACAACTTAAATAAAGCTTTAAATGAACTTGGACAGGATAAAAAGAAAAGGATTGGAGGACAAATGACAAAACTCAACCGATATATAGATCACACCCTTCTAAAGCCGGATTGCACCAAAGAAGAAATTCAAAAACTATGCAACGAAGCTGTTGAACATCAGTTTTATGCGGTTTGTGTACCGCCATACTACATTTCAGCCGCTTTGGATATTACACACTATGCAGGGGTTAAAATAGCCAGTGTTATTGGCTTTCCTCTTGGATATGAGTTAACGGATCCCAAATTTGTAGAAGCCGGTCAGGTATTGGACCACGGAGCCGATGAAGTGGATATGGTAATGAATATTGCGGCTTTTAAGAGTGGAAAATTTTCCTACGTAAAGGATGAAATTCAACGTATTTTTGAAACCGTTAAGGATAAGGATGGCGTTTTAAAAGTAATTATTGAAACGGCATTACTTACCGATGATGAAATCAAAAGAGCCTGTGAAATTTGTGCCGAAAGAGGCGTGGACTTTGTTAAAACATCAACAGGCTTTAGTCATCATGGCGCGAAAATTGAACACGTTAAATTGATGAGGGAATTTTTACCTCGCAACATAATGATAAAAGCAGCAGGTGGAATAAAAACCAAAGAGATGGCGTTAGTGCTTATTGAAGCAGGAGCTGACCGTTTGGGTTGTTCTGCAAGCTTAAAAATAATGGAAGTTGAATAGAATAAAGATCATAGCAGTCTTTGCCTTTTTTCTCTTTTTCAGTTTTAACGGATCGGCGCAGGAGATGGATGATGATATCCACATTATTCAGGATGCGCGTATCGAAAAATATTTCAAAAAATATTCGAGTAGAACCATAGTGAGTGCAGCTCCTGCCTATGTTTATCGCGTTCAGTTAATATCGGCGTATAAAAGAAATGAAGCTGAAAGTATTCGTAGCTCGTTTCGCTCGAGGTTTCCCGGCCATCAAACATTTTTAAACCATAACGGCGTTCAGTATATAGTTACAGCCGGTGCATTTCGAACTAAGGGCGAAGCGGATGCTTTTGTTCGTGAAATTCGACCCTATTTCCCATCTTCCTTTGCTCCGCCAACCGCAGTGAGAGTGGAGTAGTACCAAATCCGGAATTCGAATATGAATAGAACAGAAGTAAAAGATTCTATCAAAAACAAGGTAGAGTCAGTTTATAATAATCTTGTGGCCATAAGGCATCATATACATGCTCATCCTGAGCTTTCCTTTCAAGAATATAACACTACAAAATTTATTGCAGCTCAATTAGATTCCCTCGGAATTCCTTACGAGACCAAATTTGCTGATACCGGTTTGGTGGCGTATATAAATGGTAAAAAGGGTAGTAGCAAAACCACGGCTTTACGTGCCGATATAGATGCACTGCCAATCCTTGAAGCAAACGAAGTGTCCTATTGTTCCGAAAATGAGGGCGTAATGCACGCCTGCGGTCACGATGTACACTCAACTTGTTTATTAGGTGCTGCCATGGTTCTGAATGAATTAAAGGATGTGTTAAACGGAACGGTTCAACTCATTTTTCAACCGGGCGAGGAAAAACTGCCCGGAGGGGCTTCTATAATGGTGAAAAACGGCGTTTTGGAAGGCACCGATAATATCATTGGTCAGCATGTTCATCCGCCGCTCGATACCGGTAAAGTTGGCTTTAAACCGGGTTTTTTTATGGCTTCAGCCGATGAAATACATATTACCGTTAAAGGTAGTGGAGGCCATGCCGCCCTGCCCGATAATTACAATAATCCAATACCGGTTGCTGCCCAGTTAATCACTAATTTGTATAAGGCTGTAAATGATGCAACTCCGGCCGATATTCCAACTGTATTTGCCCTGGGGAAGGTGGAAGCAAAGGGAGCAACCAATATTATACCGTCCGAAGTGAATATTGCAGGCACGTTTAGAACAGTTGATGAAACCTGGAGGCAAGAAGTACACAGACTAATTGAAGAAACAGTAGAAAACGTAAAAGCCGGATTTGCAGGTAAAATTGAGCTGGATATACCCAATGGCTATCCAAGTTTGATCAACGATGAAGAACTAACATTAAGATCGAAACAAAATGCAGTAGAATATTTGGGCGAAGAAAATGTAGTTGATTTGCCTTTGCGCATGACTTCAGAGGACTTCTCGTTTTACACCCACGTTGTACCGGGTTGCTTTTACAGGCTGGGCACACGAAATGAAGCCAAAGGCATTGTATCGCCGGTCCATACGCCAACCTTTGACATCGATCATGAAGCACTCAAAGTAGGTGCCGGCTTAATGGCCTGGCTGGCTTTTTGTGAATTAATACCAAAAGGACATATAAAATAGTCCAATATTTCGTTTCTTTTTCCTTCTATCGTCGTTAAAAAGCCTCGACGTCCCAAAGTTTCGGGATGTTTGCGTTTTTTGCCTTGATAAAAGAAAAAATTACTTTAACCCAAACTATGCAGTAGAACTTTGTAATGAGTGCTGAAAGTGCAATAAAATCAGGCATTTTGGAAGATTTAGCATAGCACCGCTATGGTGAAGCTGAAAAATGCAGTGAAACGCTGATTTTGAAGCAATTTCAGCACGGAATAGATTTTCTATTGCATAATTTGGGTTTAATAACGTGAATAATGGATAACCTAAATTTGGACGGAAAAAGCTCCGTAGGAGCTTAATATTTGTAACCTGGGGTTTTCACCCCAGGCTACAAAGTGAAAAACGTGAGAATTTGGGTGAAAAACGTGAGAATTTGGCGGCATTTTTGACCAAAAATGATGACAAATTCGGCATTTAATCTTATCCATTATTCACGTTTAATACCAGTTCTACTGGAGAGATTCCTGCCCATTCCGCTGGCGGGTTTGGCTAATACTCCATCATAACACGAAGCTATAGCTAAGGCTATACTTTAATTTTCTTCTTTGTCTTAACCAAAAATCCCTGCCCGCTCGGATGAACCCTGTACGTACGGGGTTCGGACGGGTTTTTTAATCTGCACTTTTAAAAATTAAACAGGTATAAAATATTTTGAACTACTTAATAAATCCATTCGGGATAAGGGCGTTCGTTTCAGGGGTTTTAACAAGCCTAAATCTTATCTTTGCGGCCTCTTTTATGGCAGGTAATAACATACATCCTATTTTTGATCAGATAATTGACCGAAAGCTCAAGGAAGAACGCCTAAGTCAAAAGGCAAAGGTGCTATGGTTTACAGGGCTTTCCGGCTCAGGCAAGAGTGCTATAGCTACTGCCTTAGAAAAGAGATTATTTGCAGAAGGGTTTACGGTTCAGATCTTGGACGGCGATAACATCCGCATGGGCATTTCCAATAATCTCACATTTTCTGAAGAGGACAGGGTTGAAAACATTAGACGGATAGCGGAGGTAGCCAAATTGTTTGTAAACGCCGGCATTATATGCCTGAACAGTTTTGTAAGCCCAACAAGGGAAATAAGGGCCATGGCCAAACAAATTATCGGTGAGGATGATTTTATTGAAATATTTGTAAACGCACCGCTTGAAGTTTGCGAAAAAAGAGATGTAAAAGGGCTGTACAAAAAGGCCAGAGCGGGAGAAATAAAGAATTTTACCGGCATTGATGCGCCATTTGAAGAGCCATTGAATGCCGATGTTGATGTGAGTACAACAGATAAAGATGTGGAAGAATCTGTGGCTTATGTTTATAATAAAATAATTGATAAGATAACTTTGCATACCAAATGAAATATTATCTAACACACCTCAGGGAATTGGAGTCAGAGGCCATTTTTGTAATTCGTGAAGTGGCAGCTCAGTTTGAAAATCCGGTGCTTATGTTTTCAGGGGGAAAAGATTCAATAGTAATGGCACATTTGGCCAATAAGGCATTTTTTCCGGCTAAAATTCCTTTTCCTTTTTTACATATTGATACCGGCCACAACTTTCCGGAAACCATTGAGTTTAGAGACAAACTGATGGCGAAACTGGGAGTAAACCTAATTGTCGGCTCGGTTCAGCAAAGTATTGATGAAGGAAAGGTAAAGGAAGAAAAAGGCTTTAATGCCAGTCGTAATGCGCTGCAAACGGTTACGCTGCTCGATAGTTTGGAGGAGTTTAAATTTGATGCAGCACTCGGTGGAGCACGTCGCGATGAAGAAAAGGCCCGAGCCAAAGAGCGTTTCTTTTCTCATAGAGATGATTTTGGACAGTGGGATCCGAAAAATCAACGTCCTGAACTTTGGAACATTTTTAACGGAGAAAAGAACTTTGGAGAGCACTTCAGGGTATTTCCTCTTTCCAATTGGACAGAAATGGATATTTGGCAGTACATAGTATTGGAAGAAATTGACATACCGAGTTTATATTTCTCACACAAAAGAAAAGTTATTGAGCGCGATGGTGTAATCCTCGCCGATTCGGAATACTTAAATAAACGAGATAATGAAATTCCACAGGAAAAGGTAGTTCGCTACAGAACCATTGGAGATATGACATGTACCGGTGCCGTTGAAAGTGAAGCCGAAAGCCTGGAAGATATTGTACAGGAAGTGGCGGCAACGCGTGTAACCGAACGAGGTGGAAGAAGTGATGATAAACGCTCTGAAACGGCCATGGAAGACCGTAAGAAGCAGGGGTATTTTTAGAGTTAGTCACTCGCCATTAGTCAATAGGAAAAGGTTGGAGTTAAGTAATTAGCACCTCAAATATATTATTATGGAATTAGAAGATTTGAGAATATATCAGGCAGCGATGGAATTCGGAGAAAGAATTTGGGAGGTTTCTTCTGAACTTGATTGGCTGGCCAAAAGTACTATGGGTGTTCAGGTAATAAGATCAGCCGACTCTGTCGCAGCAAACATTGCCGAAGGATTTGGAAGATTTCACTTTAAAGAGAACCAGAAGTTTTGTTATTACTCTCGAGGGTCGCTCTATGAAACCAAAACCTGGGTAAAAAAATTGGAAAACCGAAGTCTTATTGATCCGAGTACATCAATGGAATTAATAAAAAATGTAAATGATATGGTTCCGCAACTGAATGCTTACATTCGTTCCATCGGTAAAGGCCATAAATGACCACTGACTATTGACCACTGACCACTGACTATTGACCACTGACTATTGACCACTGACTATTGACCACTGACTATTGACCACTGACTAACCAATATCCAATGACAACAGATTTCAACAAAGAAGCGTACCTCAACATGGAACTTCTGCGATTCACTACAGCAGGAAGTGTAGATGACGGAAAAAGCACGCTTATCGGGCGATTGCTATATGATAGTAAATCCATCTTTGAAGACCAGATGGATCAGATTGAAGCTACAAGTAAGAAACGTGGAGAAGAATATGTAAACCTGGCCTTACTTACCGACGGTTTGAAAGCCGAGCGCGAGCAGGGTATTACCATTGATGTAGCCTACAGATACTTCGCTACTCCCAAACGAAAATTCATTATTGCAGATACGCCCGGCCACGTGCAATATACCCGAAATATGGTTACGGGAGCAAGTACTGCTAATCTTGCCATCATTCTAATTGATGCCAGAAAAGGCGTTATTGAGCAGACCAAAAGGCATGCTTTTATCGCATCGTTGCTGCAAATACCGCATGTTGTGGTTTGTGTAAACAAAATGGACCTTGCAGATTATGCCGAAGAACCTTACGAAAAGATCAAGGAAGACTTTTCAGGTGTTGCCGCAAAAATGGACCTGCACGATATCCGGTTTATACCCATCAGTGCCTTGAATGGCGACAACGTTGTAGAGCGTTCCAAACACATGGATTGGTATCAGGGTCCAACACTCCTTTATCTGTTGGAAAACATCCACATTGCCAGCGACGAAAATCATATTGATGGTCGTTTTCCGGTGCAATACGTTATCAGACCATACAGCAACGACCACCACGACTATAGAGGATACGCCGGACGTATTGCCAGCGGTGTGTTCCGGCCCGGACATGAAATAACGGTATTGCCTTCAGGCTTTACTTCCACCATCAAAAGTATTGAAATGTTGGGCAAAGAAATGGAATCGGCATTTGCACCGCAGTCCGTTATAATGCGGTTAGAAGATGAAATTGACATTAGCCGCGGAGATATGATCGTCCGCACCGGAAATAAGCCCGATGTAAGCCAGGATGTGAGTGCCATGGTATGTTGGATGAGTGAAGAACCCATGCAAATACGTAAAAAATACCTTATAAAACATACCACCAAAACAGCAAGGTGTATGATAACGGAACTTAACTATAAGGTGGATATTGATGCACTGCAAAGAGTAAAGGACAACGGATTAAAACTGAACGACATTGGAAGAATAACGTTAAGAACTACCGAACCACTCTTTACAGACAGTTACCGGCAAAACAGGGGTACGGGCAGCTTTGTATTAGTTGATGAAGCAACAAACAATACGGTTGCAGCAGCAATGGTTGTATAGTTAAAATGAAACAAGGCGCAGTAACAATATGTACGATATTAGTCCTTGTTTTAGGTTATCTTTTCATTATAAAGCCTATAAAATCGAAGAAAAACATGAAGGAAATTAGCGCACAGGAACTAAAGTTAAAGATTGAGAACAAAGAAGATTTTCAACTAATTGACGTAAGGGAAGATTACGAGTATGAAGAATCAAATTTAAAAGGAGAACTGATCCCACTGGCCGATATACCCGATAACATGGATAAGCTGTCAAAAGATAAACCAATTATACTCTATTGTAAAAGTGGCAATAGAAGTAGTTTGGCCCTGCAATATTTACAAGATGAAGGCTTTAAAAATGTATGTATGCTTACCGGCGGCCTTGCGGCCTGGGCTAAGGAAATAGATACTACCCTCGTTGTTTACTAAATACGTATTATGCCGAATATGAAACTACAATTTTGCGGTGCTGCTCGCACCGTAACCGGCAGTAGCCATTTACTTACGCTGCATAACGGTCAGAAGATATTGTTGGATTGCGGCCTATACCAGGGTTTTGAAAATGACCTCGAAGAATTTAATGAAGAGTGGTTGTATGATCCTTCTAAAATTGATGTTTTAATACTTTCGCATGCCCACATCGATCATAGTGGCCGGTTGCCTAAACTGGTTAAAGACGGATTTGATGGAAAAATTATAAGTACCCACGCAACCCGCGACCTTTGCGCCATAATGCTTATGGATAGCGCGTATTTGCAGGAGCGTGACGCCAAATACGAAAATAAATGGCGTAAGAAAAAGGGAATGGACAGGGTAGAGGCACTGTATGATGAAAATGATGTGAAAGAAACCATAACCCGCTTTGTGTCTATTTCTTACGACCGGCCGTTTGAAGTGCTGCCGGGTGTAATGCTGGAGTTCAGAGATGCCGGTCATATTTTAGGTAGTGCAAGTGTTACTTTACGCATTAATACCGATAAGCACCGGCCGGAGGTTGTACTGGGCTTTACAGGTGATATTGGCAGACCCGACAGACCAATCCTTAGAGACCCTAAACCTATGCCGCAGTGCGATTATATTATCTGTGAATCTACTTATGGCGACAGGCTGCATGATGAAAAAGCACAGGAGTTGGATCATTTTCTTAATGTTATACGAAGAACATGTATTGACAAAAAAGGCAAGTTAATTATACCGGCGTTTTCGGTAGGCAGAACACAGGAAATTGTGTATATGTTAGATCAACTGGCTAATGAAGACAGATTACCACGCATACCTGTTTATGTTGATAGCCCTTTGGCCATTAATGCTACCGAAATTTTTCGCATGCACCCGGAGTGTTTTGATAGGGAACTTATACGGTATATGATGACTGACCCCAACCCCTGGGGATTTAATAACCTGCACTATACCAAGGAAGTGGAAGACTCCAAGCGCTTAAACGATACCAAAGAAGCCTGCATTATTATTTCGGCATCGGGGATGATAACCGGAGGACGTATCAAACACCACATTTTCAACAACATTGAAAACCCTAACAATACTGTGTTAATTGTGGGTTATGCGCCGCCACATACCATTGGCGGACAACTACGTGCCCATAAAGACACTATTAAAATGTTTGGCACCGAACTGCAGGTTAAAGCCAATGTTGAAGTAATGGATTCATTTAGCGCGCATGGCGATTATAAAGAGATGATCGATTTTCTAAGCAACCAGGACCGTTCCAGAGTAAAGAAACTTTTCCTTGTACATGGCGATGAAGATGCCCTGGAATCTTTTAAGGAGAAGTTGTCGAATACCGGCTTTAAAAAGATATACATACCCGGCCTTCAGCAGGAATTTGCTATCTAACAACCTGACAGGTCAGGTTAGGACAATTTAATCGAGTAGGGAAGAATTTTAATCTTTGTCTAAATTTTACGGTTACCACCTCTCCGACCTGTCAGGTTTGGGTCAGGTTAGGACAATTTAATCGAGTAGGGAAGAATTTTAATCTTTGTCTAAATTTTACGGTTACCACCTCTCCGACCTGTCAGGTTTGGGTCAGGTTAGGACAGTTTAATCGAGTAGGGAAGAGTTTTAATCTTTGTTAAAATGTTACGATTGCCACCTCTCCGACCTGTCAGGTTTGGGTCAGGTTAGGACAATTTAATCGAGTAGGGAAGAGTTTTAATTTTTGTCTAAATTTTACGGTACCGCCTCTCCGACCTGTCAGGTTTGTAAAGAGATTGTCATATTACAGGTTATACCACATATCTGATACCATCCAATTCTACATTTGCGGCATAAATTTCAAATCTATGCTTAAGTATGTTTTTCTTTTGAGTTTTTCGTTGTTCGGCCTGTCATCTTTGGCTCAAAAAGATGGATCTGAACCCGACAGCCTAATACAAGTTATGCTTGATGATATTGTAGTTACCGCCACCGGAGCCGAGCGGCAGTTATCATCGTTACCCGTATCATCTTTGATAGTAAAGAAAGAAGAATTGACAAGGGCTAATTCCGTTCGTTTAACTGACATTTTGAATGAACAAACGGGCCTTGTTACTACATCTGATTTTGGAGGCGGCCAGGGTATTCAATTGCAGGGTCTGGATTCGGAACATACGTTAATTATGATAAATGGTGCACCTATGGTAGGACGTTTGGCCGGTACCTTCGACTTAAACCGGCTAACCGTAGGAAATATTAAACAAGTAGAAGTTGTAAAAGGTGCTTCGTCCAGTTTATATGGTTCTGAGGCGTTGGCCGGTGTTATCAATATTATTACCGAGAAGCCCAAAGAGGGTTTTAACGGTAATACATCATTACGGTATGGCAGTCTTAATAGTCACGATGGCAATGTATCGGTTGATTATAAAAAAGATAAAGTCGGTATAGGCGCATTTTTTAACAGGTATAGCAGCAACGGATACGATCTAATAAAAACAGATGAATACAAAACCGTTGATCCTTATTCCAATATAACCTTAGGCACAGAGTTTAATTATGACTTTAATGAGGCTACCTCTGTCAGATTAAGCGGAAGGTATTTTAACCAAAAGCAAGATATTCCGGTCCCAAACCAGGTCACCGAGCAAAGCAAAGAAAACGATTGGAATTTTACTGCCGAAGTGGATCATAATTTTAGTGAAAAACTAAAAACAGCATTTACAACCTATTATACCAACTACAGAACGAAGCAGGGAGGCTTCCAGCATATCATTAATCCGTTTGCATCTAATTATTTCAATCAAAAATTATTTATCCCGGAGGTTAAAACCACTTATCAGGTGAATGATAATGATGTTTTAGTGGCCGGATTAGGCTGGCGGCACGAGTCGCTCGATCGAGCAAGTTTAAGTGAAAAACCGGTATTTAACTCGCAATTTGTATATGCACAATACGATGGTTTTTACTTTGATAAATTAAATATTATTGGAGGCTTGCGCTTTGATGCACATAGTGAATATAAATCAAAATTCAGCCCCAAACTTGCCGCTCGTTATGATGTATCCAATGCCTTTGCAGTAAAAGCATCACTGGGTTCTGGCTTTAAAGCTCCCGATTTCAGACAGTTGTACTTTGATTTTTCCAACTCAACTTATGGCTACTCCATACTTGGAAGCAGTGTGGCCGGCAGCCGGTTGGAAGAATTAACATCTGCGAACCAAATAGCCCGGGTAATGGTTGATCCGGCCGACTTAAATGCCAAGCTTAAACCGGAAAGTTCTGTAAATATTAATGCAGGAGTACAGTTAATACCGGATGAAAAGGTGCTTGTTGAAGCCAATGTATTTCACAATAACATAAAAAACCTTATTGATAATAACGTTGTAGCCTTTAAAACCAATGGGGAAATGTTATTTAGCTATTACAACGCACACAAGGTATTTACCCGTGGATTCGATATTAATACCGGTTGGCAGGCAACCGATGAGCTCAATATAAAAACCGGCTATCAGTGCCTTACCGCTAAAGACAAAAAGCTTGCCGAAGCACATAATGATTACTTTGGTTTGTATAATCGGTCCAGACACATGACCCACCTTAAACTCTTTTATGATATAACAAACTGGGATGCCGGAACAAATCTGAGAGCAACCCACAGGTCTAAATTCGGTCTGACTGACACTAACGATAACGACTACCTCGATGGTAATGATACCTTCGTTAAAGGTTATGTAATGCTGGATTGGGCCTTCAATAAAACATTTAAGGATAACTATACTGTTAGCATTGGTATAGACAATCTGTTAGATTATACCGATGCTGAAAATCTAAGCAATATACCAGGTCGTTTAGCTTATGCTACCTTTAGGGTGAAGTTTCAATAGGCCGGACCTGAGATACCTCAGTACCATAACTTTTTTATGGTGATTAGCGTTAATTAACTGTAACAATTCAGTTATACAAACGATTTATAAGTATCCAACTTTAATAATTTCACCATGAAAATCAATTACTTAAAACAACTATCACTATTTATTTTACTTATGGCGGCAAGCGCAGGTTTAAAAGCCCAGGACATAGAAGGTGCCTGGAAGGGATCATTAGATGTTCAGGGCACGGAGTTGCCGCTAATAATACACATTGAAAGCAATGATGGCATTTTGAGTGCCACGCTGGACAGTCCGGCACAGGGCGCAACAGGCATTCCAATTGAAGAAATTGAATTTTCTGACAACAAGCTTAACCTGAAAATGAAAAGCCTCCAGGCGCATTACTCCGGCAACATGGATGACGGAAAACTGGTAGGTTCTTTTTCTCAGGCAGGAATGAATTTCCCACTGACTTTGGAAAAAACCGAAATAACGTTACCCGGAAATCCTGACCTGCCCACATCGGATGAAGAACTTGCCCGGTTAGCCGGTTTAGATAGTGGAGAATACGACTATGATGTGGAAGATTACTTTGCCAAACCAAAGGCGAGAACGTTTAGGTTTTCACCCAAAGGAACCTACATGAGCTACCGTGAAAAGGATGAAAATGCAAAGAGCCATGTTTATGTTAAAAATCTGAAAACCAATAAAGTAACTCGTGTCATTGAAGAAAAAGAAGAATTGATAAGAGGGTATGGATGGGCTAATGACAACCGGCTTTTTTATTTGATGGATAAGGGAGGCGATGAAAACTATCATTTGTTTGCCGTTGATGTTGACGGTGGCAACCAAAAAGAATTAACGCCTTTTGACGATGTGCAGGTTCAGCTATTGGAAAATTTAAAAGAGGACAAGGATCACATGATCATTTCCATGAACAAGAATAACCCACAGATATTTGAACCTTACAAAATCAACATTGTAACCGGTAAGTTAAAGCAGCTATACGAGAATACAGATACTGAAAATCCAATAGCAGGCTATGTTTTTGATAAAGATGGCGAGTTGCGTGGATTTGCTAAGCTGCGCGATGGAGTAAACTTTGATATGTATTATAAGAATAACAAAGGAGAGTATGAACTACGAAAAGAGCTGAACTGGAAAGATAACTTCAATATCCTGGCTTTTGATTATCGATCTGATAATCCGCATGATGCCTATGTTTCTACTAACCTGGAAAGCGACAAAACGGAAATTGTAAAGTACGATCTGAAAGAGGATAAAGTAATTGAGAAGCTGTTTGCCCATGATAAATATGATGTATCAGGACTATCACTTTCACGTAACCGAAACTGGGAATTGGATAGCTTTTCGTATGAAGGCGAAAAAAACGAAGTAGTACCTGTAAGCAATTATTTTAAAAAATTGCATAAGAAAATCACCAAAAAATTCCCTGATTATCAGTACTATATTGCCGATAAAACAGACGATGAGAGCAAATACCTTATATTCTTACAAAGCGACAAACTTTACGGAAAGTATTATTCGTACGATGCCAAAAAGAAAAAGTTCAAATTCCTTTACGATCTCATGCCGCAGCTTAAAGAAGAAGATATGGCAGAAATGCGCCCTATAACTTTTACAAGCAGAGACGGATTGATCTTGCACGGTTATATCACTTTACCAAAGGAAGCCCTGGAAGGGAAAAAAGTGCCTGTAATTGTCAACCCGCATGGTGGCCCGCAAGGTATTCGCGATTCCTGGGGCTTTAATCCGGAAGCGCAGTTGTTTGCAAGCCGTGGGTATGCCACACTGCAGGTCAACTTTAGAATTTCAGGGGGCTATGGTAAGGAGTTTTTAGAAAGCGGATTTAAACAAATTGGCCGAAAATGTATGGATGATGTAGAAGACGGATTACAATATGTGATTGACCAGGGCTGGGTTGATAAAGACAAAGCAGCCATTTATGGTGGTAGCCACGGTGGATATGCCGTGCTGCGTGGCCTTACCAAAACACCCGATCTGTATGCTTGCGGTGTGGACTATGTCGGTGTTTCGAACCTTTACACGTTTATGGAAACCATTCCACCTTACTGGAAACCTTATCTTGATATTATTAAAGAGATCTGGTACGATAAAGATGTTCCGGAAGAAAAAGAGATCATGGATGAAGTTTCGCCTGTATTCCATATCGATAAGATTAAAAAACCGTTATTCGTGGCGCAAGGAGCCAACGATCCGCGTGTAAATATTGATGAAAGTGACCAAATAGTTGAAGCACTTCGGGCTAAAGGCTATCAGGTACCTTACATGGTTAAGTATGACGAAGGTCATGGCTTTGGCAAAGAGGAAAACTCCATTGACTTTTACCGTGCTATGGTAGGTTTTTTTGCTGAGCACCTGAAAAACGAAAAAAGAATGTCCAACTAAAGAGTTGATTTGATTTGCGACTCTGGGATCAGGCCCCGACCTTTAGCTTCGGGGCTTTTTCTTTGCATCACCCTAACGTTGTAAATTCGCCATATGCCTTCCATAATTCAATGGCTTAACAAACCAATCGATAACAGTGCCCTTGTGCTGTTTCGTATATTTTTTGGTTTACTCATGTTCTTTGAAGGTATTGGTGCTATACTTACCGGTTGGGTAAAAGAAACATTTGTTGAGCCGGAGTTCACATTCAACTTTATAGGTTTCGAATTCCTTCAGGTACTTGTAGGCCCGCAGATGTATGCCGTTTATGTGTTAATGGGTTTGTGCGGACTGGCCATTATGTTCGGCTGGCATTATAAGAAGGCTATTATTGCATTCGCCTTGCTTTGGGGAGCCACTTATTTTTTGCAGAAATCACATTATAACAACCATTATTACCTCGTTTGGCTTATTAGCCTGTTGCTTATTATCGTTCCGGCAAATGCTTACCGATCTCTTGATGTTAAGCAGGGCAGGGTGCGAGAGTCGTTGGTTTGCCCACGGTGGTGCACCGTAATTTTTATGCTAATTGTTGGTATAGTTTACTTCTATGCTTCTATTGCTAAATTATATCCCGATTGGCTTGCCGGTAAACCCGTGGAAATATGGTTTACCCATAAAAAATTCAATTTCTTTCTTTGGGGCGATGGAACTGCCGAAGTTTTACAATCTTTCTTTCATAAAAGTTGGGTGCACAAAGCATTCTCCTGGGTCGGAATCTTATTTGACTTACTTGTAGTTCCGGCATTCTTATGGAAACGCACCAGAACTATTGCTTTAATTCTCAGTTTGATCTTCCATTTAACCAATTCAGCCATTTTTCATATTGGCGTGTTTCCGTATTTTGCCCTGGCCTTTGTTATATTCTTTTACAAGCCCGAAACCATTAGACGAATATTTTTTAAAAAGAAACCGTTACCTGATCTAAGTACCGCATCTCTTAATAAGACGTCCGGTTGGCTTATGGCTGCATTGGCTTTGTTCTTTGCAGTTCAAATAGTTCAACCCTTACGTCATCACATTATTCCGGGTAAGGTGCTTTGGACCGAAGAAGGCCATCGCCTTAGTTGGCGTATGATGCTAAGGGCCAAGTATGGAACGGCAAATGTTGAAGTACAAAATTTGGAAACAGGAGAGAAAGACAGGATCAACTTAAGGGACTACCTTAGCCGGGAACAACATGGTGACATGGTGAGCAAACCCGATATGATATGGCAATTTGCCCAGCGGTTGCCTGCAATTTATAAAAAGGAGAAGGGTTGGGAAAAAACGGCTGTTTATGTTGATTCGCGGGTGTCGGTGAATGGCCGACCACTGCATCCTTTTACGGATAAAACGATTGATATTGCCAGTGAGAAATGGAATGTTTTTGGGCATCAAAGGTGGATATTGGATCCACCGCCGGATTTATAATTGGGGAAGACAAGCAACCCCGCTTAAGGCTTTGGATATGTAAACGAAAACTCTTAATACCTCATACAAATTCCGGTAATTCCACGCAACGAATCTTGTCGCATTTCTTGTGTAATAACCACATCTTCTCCTAAATTAGATTCTACTTCAGCATAATAATTCTTGCCTTTTTTAATGCCCAAAGGCCTGCCTGCAAGGTCAAACAAGTCAACAGAAATTTTCACATCATTTAGTTCAAGCCATAGATTCTGAAAGGTATAATCATGTCCATATTCTACCAATAGCTTACCTGGTTTTTCGAATCGGACGGTATCACTGTACTTGAATCCGGCTTCATCAAACCTCTTAATTTCAGAATAAGGTTTTTTACATGAGCTAACCATGAACCACGCTAACAAAAAACCATAAACAATAAACTTCATCATCTCTTACCGCCTTTTCCCTGGTTACGGTTACCACGTTTTCTTTTATTTCTACCCTTATAACCGCCTTTTTTCCTTCGGCCTTTTTGTATGCTCTCTAACGATATTTGCCCAACCAGATCTTCTTCAATATTCAGGTCATTACCAATATCCCGAACGGCAAGAACACTTAAACTTTGGGGTTTTTCACTCCTGGCGTTCATGGCCAAAATATCATGTACGTCCTGAACCTTCAACTTATATTCCTGTCCTTTACCCTTGTACTTATAGTGCATAAGCCTTTTCAGAATATCACTTTTAATCAAAAAGGCGGTGCCTTCACTTGTGTCAATACGATCGGCCTTTTCCGGGAATTCATTCCAGGCTTCTAAATACATGTCCAGTTCGTAATTAAGGCAGCATTTTAATCTTCCGCACTGGCCTGATAACTTAACCTGATTGATAGCCAGGTTTTGATAACGGGCTGCTGAAGTAGTAACTGAGCTAAAATCGGAAAGCCAACTTGAGCAACATAACTCTCTGCCGCATGAACCAATACCGCCAATACGGCCTGCCTCCTGTCTCATACCTATTTGGCGCATATCTATCTTCACCTTAAATTCACTGGCATACCGCTTTATCAATTCACGAAAATCCACGCGGTTTTCGGCTGTATAGTAGAAAGTGGCCTTTCTGCCATCGCCCTGAAACTCTACATCTCCAATCTTCATATCGAGTTCCAACTGCCTGGCTATGGCTCGGGAACGCACCAAGACTTCTTTTTGCTTTTGGCGGGCAAATTCTAACTTCTCCCTATCCTGCTCTGATGCTTTTCTTATCACTTTCGGCAATTCTTCAACCGGAAGTTTCTCACGATGTTTACGCATTTGCAGCTTTACCAATTCACCGCTTAGCGTGATGTTCCCTAAGTCCCATCCGCGGTCAGATTCCACAACTACGGCATCGCCAGTGTGCACATTAATTGTATTTATTACCCGAAAGAAAGATTTACGGGCTCCATTGTTAAAACTTACTTCAACCGGAGTGGTTTGCGAATCACTGTAGGAAGGAACATCGGCCAGCCAGTCGTAAACGGTCATTCTGCTGCAACTGCAAGTGCGGCCTTTAATTGTTGTACAACTTGTTTTATCACTCGTTTTAAGCGAGCATCCTGCACAGCCCATGTGCTTTATTTATGTTGTGTCTCAGAAGATCAGGCAACTATGTTACTCGCCTTCTTTCGAGATCGTTTTAACAATTTTTCCAATTCCAGAGAAACATGCAAAAACTGCAAACGAGGATTTGCGTTTCTCTCTATATGATAATGCAACTTATTGAATAAGTCCACTGTCTCGTTCAGCCCTTCGTTTCCCAGATTTTTATACAGCCATTCGGCCAATGCAGCGTCTTCCTTTATTAACCTGCCCTTTAGGCCGGAACCGTTCAAAATCAAACATTCTCTAAACAAATGTAAACCATAAAGTACGAGATTTTTTTGTCTAACACGTCCTAAATCGTTCAATTCCTTATCTATAAACTGAATGAGTTGCACCCTGTCTTTTACCAAATAACGCATCCAATCCCTGAAAAGTCGTTCATTTTCGTTGTCTTCTTCAGATATCAGACTCAAGGCTCGTATCAGATCGCCATCGGCTAAAAAGGTTATCCTACCACATTTCTCCACTTCCACACCTTCTTTTGCTAAATGTGTTCTAATGTCTTCATCTTCTAACGGTGGTAATGTTATTTGCTGGCTTCTTGAAATAATGGTTTTCAGAATCTTAGATTCATCTACAGCTACCAGTAGAAAAACCGTGTCATCCGTAGGTTCTTCCAGCAATTTCAATAAAATATTTCCTTCCTTCCCCAAAAACTCAGGCATCCAAAGGATGAGTACTTTCATCTTGCCCTCCACCTTTTTCAGACCAAAATTCTTTATTATTTGTCGGCATTCAAGCGCGGTAATGTTGCCTTGTTTATTCTCAGCCCCAATTGTTTTCATCCATTGATCGTAGTTGAAGTAGGGAGTAGTATTGAGCATTGATCGCCATTCCTCAATATAATCAGTACTCAACGGAACCTTACCCTTTTTTTTGGTTACCACTGGATAAGTAAAATGTACATCGGGGTGAATGTATTTACTCATTTTTATACAAGCCGGACAAATGCCACAGCTATCATTTTCGGCGATGTTTTCACAGTTCAAAAGCTGGGCGTAAGCCAAAGCCAGAGCCAGGGCCGTACCGCCTTTTCGTTCAATAAAAAGCTGATTATGTGGTATTCTGCCGCTTCTGGCAGATTTTAATAGAATTTGTTTTATCTGTAAGTGGCCGGGAATATCCTTGAACTGCATCTTCTATCTTTGCAACCTGTTAAAGATAAGATAATGAGAGTTGCCGTGTATCGTAAAGAACGATTTAATGCCGCACACAGGCTGTATAAGCCTGATTGGAGTTTTGAAAAGAATGAAAAGGTATTTGGACTTTGCAATAATCCTGAGTGGCATGGCCACAATTACGATCTTTTTGTAAAAGTGGTTGGTGAAGTAGATAAGGAAACGGGCTATGTAATAGATCTTAAATTGTTGAAGGAACTTATAAGAGAAGTGGTAATAGAACGATTCGATCATAAAAATTTGAATATGGATACCGAAGAATTCAAGAAGCTAAATCCTACTGTGGAAAATATTGCCATAGTGATATATGATCTTTTACGCGAGCGGCTTGATTCAAAATACGATCTTCAGATCAAGCTTTATGAAACACCGCGTAACTATGTAGAATACCCTGTGTAATTAACATAATTGAAACTTTACAATAAATTTTGGGTAGTTTTTAACTTTGCGCCGCTTTTCACAACCGATGAGTAATTTAAGGAACGTACTTATACTGGTGATGGCCAGCCTTGGAATTATAGCCAATGGCCAGGCAGAAATTAAAGGAAAGTTTGTAAACTGTGCAACCTGCGATGTACGTGCTATATTGGATCGTAGCGATCTCCATCCGGAATTTGAATACATTACTGCTTCACCCGACCAATACCGCAACTTCGTTTTTGATATAACCGATATTCACCGACCGGAAATCATCATCCTTGAGATGGGCTCGGAGCATCTGCCGGTTTATCTTGAACCTAATGTTCAGGTATGGCTGCGTGTAAACCAGGGAGTTAACGGCTATTCATTTTCTTTTACAGGTGATCTGGCGAATGAAAACAGGCACTTACAACAATATTTTAAGAAGTTTGATCTATCCAATAACCAAACAGCGGAGAATGCCTGGAATTCTGATTTCAGGTTGAGTACCAAAGGCACTCTTGTAGCCGATCTCAGTATCTTGCCGGATTCGTTGAAATATACGCACCTTATTAACCACAGAAACCTTATGCTGGCTGATGTCAATAAAGTAAGCGGACTTAAGACAACGTACTTTTCGTACATGAAGCAATACTCCGAGTTTGCTTCCCTGGCATATATCTTCGCCCACTTACAACCTAACGAATTAACCCTGAAACAAACTGCAGAGCTTCAAGCCCTGGAAGCAGATATGGTATTTAACGAAACAAACAGGCACATTCCTTCCTTTATTCAGGCACTTAAGGCTTATGCTGCATACAAAGGCCGAAGTGCGGGTTTTGTAAAATCAGATTTTAATGATTATTTCAATTTTATGCGAAATAACCTTAACCAAATACCACTGACACTAAGAGAAGATTTTTTGATCTATGAATTGGAGCAAAAGGTTGAAGCAAGAACAATTCATAGTACCGAACCGGTAATAATGCCATTTGTAAAGACCTTAAGCAGCCTTGACAAAATGTACTATGTGATGAATTTGTACAACGAAGCCAAAACAGAGGCCAATGGAATGAAAGCTCCTGATTTTCGATTGTTGTCAAGCAAAGGAAAGAGTATTTCCCTTAAAGATTTGAAAGGAAAAAATGTATATCTCGCATTTTGGAGTACAACTTGTCGGCCTTGCATTGACGGAATGAACAAATCTATATCTAACAAGCAACATTTAAAAGGAGAAGATATCGTTTTTGTATATGTTTCAACAGACCCTGCTAAATCTACCTGGCAGGGGAACCGATATGTCCGTTCAGCCAATAAACAAAACCTGCATCTGTGGGCCGGCCTAAGTGCTACTGAAACCAAGGCTTATAACGCCATTTCATTGCCTACCTATTATTTTATTGATAAGAAAGGAAATTTTGTAAGCGATTTCCCAAACAGCTGGGAACCCGGTTTTGTTGATTTTGTTAAAAAGCTTAGGTAAAAGTGAACCGCTACATCAACTGTTAAAATTTGAACTTGTATTAAAAGACAGCCGATTGCCCGGTGATTCCTTTTAATCGTGTACAAGTTTATCCCGAAAACAACGTTAAATGGTAAGTTTGAAAGGCATGAAAAAAATATTTGGTACCATTTTACTGCATTTATTTTGCGCTGTGCCGTTCTCGGTTTTTTCAAAATCGGTTGTGAAAGGAAATGTGAGCAACTGTAACGGTTGCCAAATAGTTTTCATTTTAGATGTGGAAACTGTAGGTCCTTTCCTTGGACTTATTGATGTTAGTCCACTGCCCGACGGACGTTTCATCTATCCTTTTGATATAAAAAAACCTACAGTGGTTTTTATGCAGGGTGAGCGCAGTACCCTTCCGATTTATCTGGAACCGGGAGCTGAGCTCAGTATTCGGTTTAGTTACAATGACCCGTCAAATACTATAACATACACTTCAGGTACGGCGGCTGAAAACAGGCATTTAAAGAAGCTGTATAGCTTTTTTGGCTGGCAGGGACAAAAAGATCCTGTTTACAGGTATATGAACGGAGCAGGACTTGCCATTAAAAATGATAAGTACTTCAAAATAATGCATGATAAGGATGCGACCACCTATGCAAACTACCTTAAAGTGCTTAATTCGGCCACATCGGCTTTGGCCGGACTTTCACCTTCCTACACCGACTATATTGGTCAGTACATTAAGTATAAGAAGTTGGCACTGGAAATAATAAACCCGCTGAATGAAAATTATTCATCTGAAAAAGTAACAAACCTGCAAACCGAGATTGAACGTAGGGGCTGGAGTCCGATAGCCAATGAAATACCCACATACCTTCCTTTCTTAAAGGCCATTGTATTGCGTGAAAAGACAAAACGTAATGCCGATATAAGCTCCGTAGCAGGCTACAAACAACTTGTAAATTCCATAAGTTATTTGCCGCCACCAGCCAAAGAGCACTTGCTCTATCATAAGTTTTATTCTGCATTAAAGCCCGGAAATGTAAATTTGCTTGAGCCGGAGATAAGGGCATTTACCGCAACCATGACTAACCTTGAAGAACGGGCAAGGTTAGAAAGCAGAATAGCTGAGGCCAGAAAATTTATGCATGGCACAAAAGCACCTGAGTTTAGTTTATTTGATATAGCAGGAAGGAGAGTGAGCAATGATGTGCTGCGTGGAAAGTATGTATATATCAGTTTTTGGGCTAATTGGTGCAAGCCTTGCATTGAGGGAATGCAGAAGTCTATTCCTGTTAAACAAAAGCTCGGCCGTAGCGATATCGAGTTTGTGTACATATCGCTGGAGGGCAATTATGACGATTGGAAAAAAAGTAACTGGACAAAGATCATTAAGGGTCAGCATACCTGGGCGGGCCAGGGCTCGAAAGTTAGCAAGGACTATGAAGTTTTCGCCCTTCCGTCTTATTTTATGTTGGATAAACAAGGCAATTTCATTGCCGAATTCCCAAGTGCCGACAGCGAGGAGTTCGTGCAGTTTGCCAACAGTCTGCCTTAAATTCCTTATTTTATAATTGTGACAAGGAGTCGGGTGGGTGATCCAATTAACCTGTTAACCAGCTTATCAATAATTTGCCATAGTTTAAATGGCAAATGCTGCAATAATTTGTAAATACGTAGTTTGATCAAATACTTATTTCCGAATGACTCGCTATGCCAACTTGCCACTGAGGAAGGCACTAATGCTGATATGCCTTTTTCTGTAAATGAATGCAAATGTGCATTTGAGGGTGTAGGTTTATTGCAATGAACACATAGATGATAGATGATCTTTTCGTTATACGGTGTAGTGATAATCAACTTTCCACCCGATTTTAAAGGACGAAGTAACTTTTCAATAAATACTTTTGGTTTTGACACATGCTCCATGATTTCAGAAGCTACTATGCAGTCTATAGAATTATCGGCAATCGGCAAATTAAAAACGTCTGCAATTAATCCATAATGGTTCGGATGACTATTGTTCTTAAGTGCTTGTGTAGGATTGATGGGGGTAATATCCATCGAAATCACTTCGGTATTGTCATTTACCATACTCTTACTTAACCATCCGTTTCCGCAACCTACGTCTAATATTACCTTAGTAGATTTAGGTATTTCTTTAATTATGCGTTGCTGTAATCTTTTTATTTCATTTCTTGTAACCAAACTGTCATGCTCCGAAAAGTAATCATACACCTCTGCATCTTTTTGGTAATGTTCCAAATAATTAAACTCGGTGTTGCTCTTTTTATGTAAACTGGATTCTTTTAACTCCTTTTTGAGTGTTTTGGGAAGGATAACAGGTATGTTGTCATTCATTTCTCCATGAAACAGTTCAGTATTCAGGTTCTGAAATTTTCCATTTTGCCTATCGATGATTAACTTCTCTTTCGACAGAGGATCAACTAATATTTCTTGTAAGATGTTAGCCAATTTTTGAGTAAGGCATTAAAGTTAAAATTTCCCCGACTTCCTTAAAATTGGAGGATATATTCTGATTATTTTATTTAGATATGTCAACTAACGGTATTTAAAGTGGCCTGTAAACCGGCTGACCATGGAAACTAAGATAATCAGTACGGTGATCATAGCCGCCAATCGACCAATGTAATCACCCATTTGCGTAAAAAAGGTTTGCTTACCGTTTTTAAGTATTGTACCGGTTAACGCAGCAGGTTGCCACCAGTTACTGCGCTGTATTATATCACCCCTTTGATTTATAAATGCCGAAACGCCGGTATTGGCCGAGCGTCCAATTCCTTTGCGCATTTCAACAGCACGTAAACTGGCATAATATAAATGCTGCTTGTAACCGGGAGTGTCTTTCCACCAGCCGTCGTTGGTGATTACGAATAGAATATCGGCACCTTTTTTAGCAAAGTCGTTCATATAATCAGGATACACCGATTCATAACAGATAGCAGTACCAACTCTGGCTTTTCCACCGGTAAAGATTTCTCGTTCTTCCTGAATACCTCTGCTACCGCCCACACCTCCGAGGTTAATACTTAATTTTTCTAAAAACCTGAAGTACTTAGGGTAAGGCATTCTTTCTACTCCTGGTACTAATCTTGATTTTATATAAAGTTGAACATCACTCGTTGCGTCAAGTTGAAGGGCTGCATTATATACGTCATAGTAAAAATCTCCATCCTTGTGAAACCGGGCAGTTTCGGACCGTAAACTGCCGGCGAAATATCGTTCTAAGGCATCTACGCCAACAATTATTTTGGCGTTGGGAGCCTGTTCAGTCAAGTTTCTCAATGTTTGAATAGATAGATACGAATTTACGTTGTGCATCCAGGGATTTTCAGGTAATGATGTTTCCGGAAACACGATATAGTCGGTTTTTTCAGAAATGCTTTCACTTGCCAGGCTGTTCATTTTTCTAAGTATTTCTACTTCGGCACCCTGTTCAAACTTTTCATCGTAAGGATCAATGTTCGGTTGAATTAGGGTAACATTCACCGGCTCTCCACTTTCTGTAAAATTGCTATACATTATGGCCGAAACTATTAAGGGCAGAAGAATAGTGGCCGCCGGAATGGTGATTTTCTTCCATTTCGGACTCATACAATTTGGGCTTAGTAAAAACAAGTACACCAAAATATTGACCACTAAAACCCAGAGGCTTCCGCCTGCCACACCGGTATATTCATACCATTGAAATGTTTGTGGAAATTTAGCAAATACATTACCCAGTGCCAGCCATGGCCAGCTTAGCTCCCAGCTAAAATGCACATACTCAAAACACAACCAAAAAGCAGTTAAGGCTAACAGACCAATGCGCAAACCAAAGCGTCTCTTAATTCGCCTGTATCCAACCCACGGAATGGTCATTAGGACTGCGTTGGCAAACCAGGCTCCACTACCTATGGGCGTTGCGTTCCAAACCCAAAATGTGGTAAGAATATTCCAAATAAACATGGCTAAGAAAACCGACCAAAACCATGTTCTTCCTTTCTTTTTTTTCTTTGATTTGGCAAGATGGTCTTCCAATAGCAAAAGCAAAGCAAATGGTAAAAATATAAGGGGGAAAAGCGGTGACGGTGGCCAGGCAAGCCAAAGCAATAAACCCGAAAGGATGGCGAGAAATAGGAAGGGCTTCTTTCTGTATAGTTTAAGCATGGTTGCGAAGATATCTAAATGAGCGTAAGGTATAAGCCTGCATAATTAGAGTGACCCAATTACAACCACAAATTCGCCCTTTGGAGATTTAGCCGAAAAGTGTTGCAGAGCATCTTTTACAGTTCCTTTAAAGGTTTCTTCAAATTTTTTGGTCAGTTCACGCGAAATGCTAACAGGCCGTTCCTCTCCCATGTATTCACCTATTTCCTTTAGCAGTTTCACTATTCTATGGGGTGACTCGTAAAGTACTACTGTTCTTTCTTCCCGGGCCAGGAGTTTAATTCGACTTTGCCTTCCTTTTTTATGGGGGAGAAAACCTTCAAACACAAATCGATCTGTTGGAAATCCTGAATTTACCAATGCCGGAACAAAGGCCGTTGCTCCCGGTAGGCATTGAATTGCTATATCGTTTTTCAAACATTCTCTCACCAAAAGAAAACCCGGATCGGAAATGCCCGGCGTACCTGCATCACTGATAAGAGCCATTTTTTTTCCTTGCTTAAGTTCAGCAATTATACCGGCCAGAACCTTGTGTTCATTGTGCTCATGAAATGCTTTTTTAGGTGTTGTGATCTCGTAATGAGACAGGAGTTTACCCGATGTACGTGTGTCTTCGGCCAGTATCAAATTCACTTCTTTTAAAACGCGAATGGCCCTAAGTGTAATGTCTTCTAAATTACCAATAGGAGTTGGAACGATGTAAAGCATGAAATGAATTTTGAATTAGCTTTCCACAAAAGCCTTCTTAAACAATATTGACATAAGAATATAAACCAGTATTATAACCGGTAGAGCAGCAAATTTGAGCAGAACAAGGAGAACAAGTGAAATGACTATTAATACGTATCTGTACCAATTATCCTTCCAGGTAAAGTTCTTGAATTTGAAGGAGAAGAGAGGGAGTGAGGAGATCATGAGAATACCAAGCAATAAATGGACTAATGGAGATAGCCAAATTAACTCTTCATTATTTAGGGCATTCGAGACGGATGGTTTTACAAAGGGATAGTAAAAAACAAATGCCAGCCCCAAGGACGCAATTGCTGCAGAAGGTGTTGGAAGGCCTTTAAAATTTATTGATTGATCTGTAGAAACATTGAATTTGGCTAATCTCAATGCGGCCATAAGGATGAAAAATAAAAAAGTTGCTAGTGCCCAAACAGGCAAGTTGTTTTTCAAAAGATTCAATGAAATAAAACCTGGTGCCAGGCCAAAACTCACAAGATCTGCTAAAGAATCCAATTCTTTACCAAGCTTAGATGATGCTTTCAGAATCCTTGCAGTAAATCCATCAAAGAAATCCAAAACAAAAGCAAAAAATAAGAAAATCACACTTGCAGTAAATCCACTGGTAACGGGCCATATTACATGCCCAGTATTTGGATAAGGTTCAATAATCGTGTCGTGACCAAAAGAACAATAGACAGCCAAACACCCACACAACAAATTTCCTAGTGTGAGTAAATTTGGTATGTGCTTCTTTAGCTGCAAGAATTTCTTTCCCACAAAATAAGTGTTATTTCTTTCTTACTTCTAAAAAACAGGTTCCGGGCTTTCTTCGGCCGATCCAAATTTATAAGCAAAAGCAATAGACGGGAAGAGAGTACTTTGCCTAAATGAGTCATTGGTAGTATTAAAGCCCTTTACTATTTGCAACTGGCCCATAAACTGTTTGTAGCCTGCCGCAATTGTTACGGCGGGTTCTATGTGGAAATGGGAATCCTGGTTCTGGATATAAGCTATTTGGTCAACCGAGCTGAAAACCAGGTCACCCTTAACGTTATTGTATTGCACACTATGAAACTTACCGGAAATGGCTGCGGAAAAATACTTGGTTCTGTAGCCAAAGTTTGGTTGAAACCCTACACTGGAAAAGTTGGAGGTAACTGTTTCAACCGTACCCGAGGAAGAATTCCTTTCGTATTCATACTTAACTCTTCCTGTTCCGTAATAGCCATATCCTTCAATTACAAATTCTTCGCCTAATGGAGCAAAGAATCCACCACCGAATTCATAATTCTGTCCGTTTCCTTGCCCATAACCGTTTTCATCTCCAAAAGCAAAGCCGGTACTTAATTTTAGAGCCAAATTATTAGTAATTGCAGCAGCTCCATTGAGGCCGAACAAGTTCACCGATTCATCTTCTGGCTCACTATCTGTTCCATAGCCTCCGTACAGGCTGAGATTAACATATCCTTTCTCGGTAAGCAGTGGAACATGTTGTGCCGTGGGAGAATAGTAAATGGGAGAGCAACCGTTTAAACCAAGTAAAAGAAGTGAAGAAAGAAAGATTACTAACCGTTTCATAAGGCAAGTATTTATGTAGCAAACCTAACACATAAACAGGAAATATGATGTAATACCAAAAGGACATACAAAATAGTCCAATAACTTTTGTATTTATAAATTCCCGGGTAATACCAGTTCTACTTGAGAGATTCCTGAACAAAAAGAACAATCTTTAAAGTGAATCTTTTAAGTAGAAATGGTATAATACATCATGTTTGTAAAGAGAAGGAACCAAAATAAAAACGGGTACTCCCTCAAGTGTTAGTACCCGTTTTCCATCCCCCGTATCGATATGCCAAATGTAGGCTTTACAGTTGACATAAAAAATTGACTTTTGTTAAGAAATGCGCATTTTTGATTGCATTCTCCCTCTAATTCGGCTTAAACTCTCAGCTTCCATGCCAAGGTATGAAGCCAAATATTTGAGCGGAACCTGACTGGCAAAATCCGGTTCGTTTTTGAGCAAGTTCAAATATCGTTCCTCAGCAGAGTATATATACATTTGATTTGATCTGCGGATCTCCTTAACCAGTTCGTTTTCAATATACTTTCTTCCAAGCTTATTAACTGAAATATCTTTATCATATAAGTCGTAAACTATAGACCTTGGTATGGAAACAACTTTACTCGGTTTTAAAGCCTTTAACCCAAGCTCACTCGGAATTTCTTTTATAAAGGAAATAATGGCACTTGCAAACTGTCCGCGTATTCTGAAATCTACATAGTATTCCTTGTTGTCCTTCGCAAGATATAAACCTAAAACACCTTGAAGCACCAAAAACAACCTGTCTTCGATGTCGCCCGGCTCCACCAGGTTTTCATATCGGTCAATACTGTGTAACCTAAGTGATGGAATGGACTTTCTCCACGCGTATGCAGATACTCCGCCTAATACCTTTACGAGTTGTTGTATATCAGACAGGGCCAATTTACTGGGGTTTTGTGCCGACATCATAGCCCGTTAAATTTATTCATTGGCTTTAGCTAAAATCTTTAATCCAGTGTGGGGGTAAATGTGGGGGCAGGCTATTAAACGCACAATTCTTATGCCATAATTTATTTGACACCTAATGGAACTTAAAATCGACTGCCATCACAAAAAAAAACGGACACTTACAAATAAATAATGTCCGCTTTTCACCCCCAATCTTGGGTTTTGACTACTTGTTATAGTAATAATACTACATAAAAGTTGTCCAAGAAAACAACAACAGCCCTGGAACTTTGGGGTGTCTTCTGTTTTCGGGTTTTCCCTTTTAACTTGTAGCTAAGATAAATTGGAAGTTACGACATTAACATTCACCTATGTTAAGTTTTTTTCTAGTTATCAAAAATTTCCGATCTAATCCTACTTAAACTTTGTAAGCCAATGACAACCTTATGTCTGGAGTAGAACCCGAATGGATGGATGGGCAGTAGCCCAAAGCCCGATATTGGGTACTACAAATACGGTAGTAAGGTTAAAACAACGCGGGTACATAGCAATGTTAGGCTACTATCAACAACGGTCAAGTTAGTAAACCGCCGTATTCGAGACCCGAACGCTTGGCCTGCCCCGCACTCGATGCAGGGGTGGTGCGAGAGCCTCCCCCTGTCAGTTATTACTGGCAGGGCGGGCTACTCGATTACTTGTTTTATTCTTTAGTTTTAATTTTCACAACATCCACATTTAACTTTACTAGAATCACAACAGGCATAATAGCCATCGCCACATTCAACAGAGCAACCAGGACCGCCAATAGGGCCAATATCTCCTTCATCAATGGAGCAAGAAACCGCACCGGTACCACCAGAGGTACACTTGCTTGGGCAATTATCTCCTCCAATATCTCCAACCGCCACTCTAGCCCCTTCCGAATTCTTGCGATATATCTTTTTATTATCAAGCTTAAATTGTCCATTATGTATAGCAATCCCAACTAATTTCAAGTCAGAAGGTAGTGATTCCCCAGTTTTAGTGTGAAATTTTGACCTGTTTTCTTCAATATCTAAGTAGTAGGTTTTTCCATTGATTATAACAGACTTATAATCAAAATGAGCTTTAATCTTATTTTTATTATGGATTAACTCTGAAACTATTTCATCATGGAATTGTATTCGATAAAATCTGTCATAAATTTTATCATTGTTCACATCTTCTAAAATACCAAGTGATGTACTATTGAGAATGACAAAATTATATTTTTCTGATTTTAACAATTGTTTTGTCTGACAGGACACTAGGTTTATTATAAAACCCGAAAGCAATAAGAAAATGATCTTTTTCATTTTAGATTAGAAATTAAGTTTTGAAAAAAGGAAACACAAGTGTTAAACTGTGGGGTAACACCTGTTATTAGGTTCCCTTTTATGGCTACTAAGGTAAGTTGAAGGTTACCACATTAACATTCACCTATGTTAAGTTTTTTTTCTATTTATCAGAAATTTCCGATCTAATCCTACTTAAACTCTGTGCTTCAATTCCAAGATAGGATGCCAAATACTTTAATGGCACATCGTTGACAAATTCCGGCTGGTTCTCTAACAGAAATTTATAGCGCTCCTTTGCAGAAAAAACATAAAGTTTATTAGATCGTTTAATTTCCTTAACCAGTTCCCACTCCACATATTTACGACCGAGAATATTTAGCGACAGATCGGTTTCCAGTAATTTATAAATAACAGTTCTCGGTATTGCCGCCACCGTTGATCGTTTGATCGCTTTTATGCCCAGCTCACTTGGTTCCTGGGCTAAGTATGAGTTGATAACTGTTGCAAACTGACCACGAAACATAAAATCTACATAAAACTCTTTGTCTTCTTTAAGAAGATAATGCCCCAACAAGCCATTTAAAACAATATAAAGCTGACGTTGGACACTTCCCGGTGAAAAGATAACTTCCAGGCGTTCGAGATGATGAATACGAATAGTGGGTGCTATTTCTTCCCATGCATTTTCCGATACCTTGCCCTGCCTTTCTATAAGGTCTTTTATATCTGCCAGGGTCTGTTCGGTTGGAAGCGTAACGGACATTCTAAGAATTCTAATTCATCAGATCTTCAATCTCCTCAATCTCAACAGGAATATTTCGCATTAAGTTGAAGGGTTCTCCACTTGCTTGTACCACTACATCATCTTCAATTCTAATTCCCAAATTTTCTTCGGGCAGGTAAATGGCAGGTTCAACGGTAAAAACCATGTTAGGCTCAAAGGGCTCGTGTAATATGCCATAATCGTGCGTATCTAATCCCATGTGATGGCTTGTACCGTGCATAAAGTACTTTTTATAGGCAGGCCAGTCTTTATCCTCATTCTGCACATCGGCCTTATCTAACAAGCCAATATCAATGAATTTTCCGGTGGCTATATCGCCAACCTGCTTATGATAGGTATGCCAGTTATTACCCGGTACCAGTAACTTAGTTGCTTCGTTTTTAATCTCAAGCACAGTTTGATATATCTGCCTTTGCCTTGCATTATACCTGCCGTTTACCGGAATGCTCCGTGTCATGTCGCTGGCATAATTGGCATATTCTGCGCCCACATCAAGCAGTATTACATCACCATCTTTACATTGCATGTTATTCTGTATATAGTGTAACACACATGCGTTGTAGCCGCTTGCTATAATGGGTGTATAAGCGAAGCCGCTAGCACGGTTTCGCGTAAATTCGTGAATGAATTCGGCCTCTACATCATATTCCCAAACACCGGGTTTTACAAATTGCAGTATTCTTCTAAAACCCTTTTCGGTAATGTCACAGGCTTGTTGTATGAGTTCAATTTCTTCAGGTTCTTTTACGCTGCGTATATGTTGCAGAATGGAATTGCTCTTTTTTACCGAATGTGCCGGATAGGTTTCTTTTATCCATTTGTTTAATCTAACAGTTCGTGTTTCCGTTTCAACAGCCTGACGGTAATGTTCGTTAGTGTTTAAGTAAACAGTATCGGCCTGGGTCATTAGTGAGAAAAAGGTTTTCTCAAAGGCATCATTCCAAATAACGGTTTTAACACCTGATGTTTCGTAAGCACTTTCTTTACTGTATTTTTCGCCTTCCCATATAGCAATATGTTCGTTGGTTTCGCGCAAAAACAAAATTTCGCGGTGCTTTTCTTCGTAGGCATCGGGGAAAAGAACCAGAATGCTCTCTTCCTGATCGATACCGCTTAAATAGAAAATATCACGATGTTGCTTAAAAGGCATGGTGCTGTCTGCACTAATAGGGTAAATATCGTTTGATGCGAAAATGGCAATGGATTTCGGAGCCATTTTATCGGTGAATTTCTTCCGGTTTTTAACGAAAAGATTACGGTCTATGGGTAGGTATTTCATGGTGGCTGGTTCGTATTTTTAAATATAAATTATAGGCAACATTTTTTGTATTTCAATCCACTTCCACATGGGCAGGGTTGGTTTCGGCCTACTTTTTCCGAAATCAATAAATTGTTATTCTCAGTAATTATAGGAGCATTGTTCCAATCAATTTCATTTGACCCCTGTTCAAACTGTATTTGCTTTTCATGCAAAGCATTGTATAGATCATATAAGTCTTTCGATTCTTTCCTCCTTTCCAATCTTTCCGGGGTTTCTAACTCAGCTTTAAAATCTTCCAGTGTACCACATACAGATGCCGATACCAAGTCCTTTTTGTATAGGCCCTCTACCTGAGTTAACAACTCTTCGGCTCTCAGATCCAGTAAATCAGAGCATATCAAACCTAATAATAAACTGTCAATTACATTGTCATTCAACTTTGCCCTCGCAAAAAAACCAAGCACTTCTTTATACCATTCAATAATTAGGTTTCTTTTTTCGGGATGATGCAAAGCTTTTTGAGCAACACCACTAGATACTTCTGATTTACTAAAGGTTCCGACACCGGGTTCCTTCATGAATTTTAGTAATAAGGGTAAATGCTCATCAGGAGAATTATAAAAAATCATCCAAACTATTTCTGTCAGATAATCTCCGATATAAAAATTTAAGTATTCACCATCTCTTCTTAATACTTTTAATATAAGGTTAATGGCTCGTGGACTCTTCAACTCACCTAACAAGAAAATGGCATGTAATATAAAATCAATTCTGTCCGAGCCATTAACATATTTTTCAAATGAAATAATGCTGTCATCTATCACCAATTCTAAATCATGTATGAGTTCCTGTTCCGGAAGGCTTAAAATTGACCGTAACACGTCATGGCCTATTTCAAAGGAGTGCATATACAACTTATTTATTATATCATTTTTGAAAATTGGAGGATGTTTTACCTGTCGGGTAATTTTTGGTGGTTTAACGGTTACGTTTATTTGTTTTTCCTGTTCTCTTAAATATCGCTCATGCCCTTTTTGCACATTGTGCATTATTATTTGCATACTTATTTCTTCATGCTGATCTCCATACGGATCAATTTTTTTTATGGTATCAACGCACTGTTCTGCCTGCTCAACACTATCTATAGCAATAAAGTAAAGTGCCTTTATTTGATTAAAGGCGATTACCTCGCTAAAATGAAACACGTTGCGGTTTGGGTAAAGGGCTTGAATATCTAATTGTTCACCGAGTATTTTAGGAACTTCTTCATGTCTTTTTTCACTTAAACACTGCTGCGCAAAAGTTATTTTGGCAAACAGGTAATCCGGATGGTCGGCCAGAATTTTTCTATTGATTTCAAAAGCTTTTTTAATTTGCCCCTGCTGTTGATATACCATTACCAGGTAGTTTTTAAGCGTGGGAGTTTTAGGATTTTGTTTAATTAACTTTCTTAACCTGGGAATAACCGAGAGTTTTCCTTTTATAACCTGGTGATAAAGCTGTTCAATTTGACTTTTTAAATAGGGTGTAACATTATGCTCATCGCTAAGCAAATCGGTAGAATCTGTAATAGTATAGGAATCAAACTTCATTTAGCAAATGCTGCGGTATTAGTCAACTAAGATAGAAAATGACATGGTGCTGTCATACCAAATTATCATCATAATCCACCTCAATTACACTGGTAGTCGGATGGCTCTGGCAAGTAAGAATATATCCGTTGTTAAGATCATCAGTTTCAAGGGCAAAATTTTGGTCCATGGTTACTTTGCCGGATTTAAGTTTTGCGCTGCACGTGGAACATACGCCATTCATACATGAGAACGGAACATTAATTCCGGCATCAAGCACAGTATCTAACACACTGTTACGAGCCTTATTGTAGGCCACTTCTGTTTCCTTTCCGCCGTAGGTAACTTTAATGGTGGCCGGAACCACAATATTTTCTGCATTACTCTGCTTGCCGTCACTTTCCAGTGGTGCGGTAAACACCTCGGTTTTTATTTTGCTTTTATCAACTCCAATTTTCTCAAGCGAATGTATGATGGACGTGATCATTTCTCCCGGTCCACACAACATGTAGTTTGTTACCTTTTCTTTCTTGAAATATTTTTTGGAAAACTCCGCAACCATCTCGTCATCAATAAAGCCGAAATAGTTGGTAAAATCGCTCAACTCATCGCTTAGCACATGTACTACTTTCAACTTCACATCTTCAGAGTCTCGCGCAGCGGACTCTGAAGATTGATCTCGCGCAGCGGACTCTGAAGATTGATCTGCAGACTCTGAAGGGTGATCTCGCGTAGCGGATTCTGAAGATGTGGAATCTCGCTCCAACCTCTCCAACTCATCCTTAAATATGATATCATCAACCGTTCTGTTTCCGTAGAACAATGTAAACCGACTATCGGGCTCATGCTTAACCACACTCTTAAGCACACTCATTATTGGAGTAATGCCACTTCCACCTGCAAAGGCCACGTAATGATTTGATGCATTGGGTTGTACTTCATGTATAAACTTACCGGTAGGTGGCATTACATCTACTACGTCACCTGCCGTTAAATGCCGATTAGCGAATTTGCTGAAAAACCCGTCGGGCATTTCTTTAACAGTTACTCTCAGATCATCATCTTCAGGTAGTGAGCACAGTGAATATGCACGTCTCAGCTCTTGTCCGTCAACGGTGGCTTTTAAAGTAAGGTATTGGCCGGGTATAAAGTCAAATTTCGGACGAATATCTTCCGGCACTTGAAATACAAGTGTTACGGCCTTTTCTGTTTCACGTATAACTTCCTTTATAGTGAGTAGTTGAAAGGTGTTCTTGTCCTCCTGCTTTTCTTTTTTAAAGAGTTTTTTGAATAGAGACATATAAAATATGCACGAAGATAAATCGGGATGGTTTCTAATTAATTCTTCGGAACAAATAATTGATAATTCAAGGGATGAATATTTGTGCTTAAAAAACCCCCAACCCTTTGTAATTCCTAAGAAAAACCATACCTTTGCAGTCCGTTTTGAAAAGCAACCCCTGAATACTATTCAGGGCAACGTACTGAAACCCGCTGGTCCCATGCATTTTGGGGCGAATGGTTAGCAAATTAAAAGCTAAGCTCAGCAGGTGAAAATGTTGAGCTTTTTTAATGGACAAAATTTAAAAGACGAAAAGCATTATATGCCAACGATACAACAACTAGTAAGAAAAGGAAGGAAGGTTATCAATACCCCCTCTAAATCGCGTGCTTTGGATGCATCTCCCCAAAAGAGAGGAGTATGTACCAGAGTATATACCACCACACCTAAAAAACCCAACTCGGCACTGCGTAAAGTGGCTAAGGTTAGGTTAACCAACGGAATTGAGATCATCGCATACATTCCGGGCGAAGGACACAACCTGCAGGAACACAGTATTGTGCTCATTCGCGGTGGCAGGGTAAAAGACCTTCCGGGTGTACGTTATCATATTGTACGCGGTGCCTTGGATACTGCCGGGGTGAGCGACCGAAAACAAAGCAGAAGTAAATACGGCACTAAACGGCCAAAATAGTTCTAAAGCCAGTAGCAAAAAGCCAAATAAATGAGAAAAGGACAAGTAAAAAGAGCAGACCATCAACCAGATCCGAGATTTAACGATCCATTGGTAACGCGTTTTGTAAATAGTCTTATGAAGGGCGGTAAAAAAAGTATTGCCTACAATTTGTTCTACGATGCCATTGACCGTGTATCGGAACAAACTGGTGAAAACGGTTATGAAGTATGGCAAAAAGCCTTAGAAAACGTAACACCTGTAGTTGAGGTAAAAAGTAAACGTATAGGTGGTTCTACCTTTCAAATTCCTGTGCAGGTTAACCCGCGCAGAAAAATTACACTTGGCTGTAATTGGTTAATAGGATATTCCCGTGCCCGCGGCGGAAGGTCTATGGCAGAGAAACTGGCGGCAGAAATTATTGCTGCTTCAAAAGGTGAAGGAGCGGCCGTAAAGAAAAGAGAAGATACATTAAGAATGGCAGAAGCCAACAAAGCGTTTTCGCACTTTAGAGTTTAAGAGTACAAGGTAGAAATGGCTAAGAATTTAAAAAATACCAGAAACATAGGAATTGCCGCTCATATTGATGCAGGCAAAACCACATGTACCGAGCGAATTCTGTTTTATACAGGTAAATCGCATAAAATAGGTGAGGTACATGACGGTGCCGCCACAATGGACTGGATGGAGCAGGAACAAGAGCGAGGTATTACCATTACTTCTGCGGCCACCAAAACATCGTGGAAGTATAATGATAATACTTATGATATTAATATTATTGACACACCCGGTCACGTTGACTTTACCGTTGAAGTAGAGCGTTCATTACGTGTATTGGATGGTGTGGTGGCACTTTTTTCAGCCGTAGATGGTGTGGAGCCACAGTCTGAAACGGTTTGGAGACAAGCCAATAAATACAAAGTACCGCGCATTGGCTTTGTAAATAAAATGGACCGGCAGGGAGCCGACTTCCTTAATGTGGTCAGTCAGGTTAAAACCATGCTGGGTTCTAATCCTGTTCCCCTGCAACTGCCCATTGGTGCCGAAGATGATTTTAAGGGTGTTGTGGATCTCATAGCAAACAAAGGCATTGTTTGGGACGATGAAACAATGGGTGCTGAGTACAAAGAAGTTGAAGTTCCTGAAGATATGAAGGAGCAGGTGGAAGAATATCGTGCAGCTCTTATTGAAGCTGTGGCAGAATATGACGATCACTTATTGGAGAAATTCTTCGATGATCCCGATTCTATTTCCACCGATGAAATTGATGCTGCCCTGAGAGCCGCTACCATCGACATGGCCATTGTGCCTATGATCTGTGGTTCGGCATTTAAAAATAAAGGAGTTCAAACCCTTTTAGATGTTATTTGTAAGTATGCCCCTTCGCCGTTAGATGTAGATGCCATTACCGGTATCAATCCCAGAAACGATGAAGAAGTGGAACGTAAACCATCGGTTGATGAACCGTTCTCGGCACTTGCATTTAAAATTGCGACCGATCCTTATGTGGGCCGTTTGTGCTTTATCAGAGTTTACTCAGGTAAATTGGATGCAGGCTCCTATATATACAATCCGCGTACAGGTAAAAAGGAAAGGATATCACGCCTGTTCCAAATGCACTCTAACAAACAAAACCAAATAGATGCAATGGAAGCCGGCGACATAGGAGCAGCCGTTGGATTTAAAGATATTAGAACAGGTGATACGCTTTGTGCCGAAGACAAACCTATTGCGTTGGAAAGCATGACCTTCCCCGATCCGGTTATTGGCTTGGCTATAGAGCCGAAAACCACAGCCGATATGGAAAAACTGGGTTTGGCATTGGCAAAACTGGCAGAAGAAGACCCTACATTCCAGGTTAAATATGATGATGACACCGGTCAAACCATCGTAAGCGGAATGGGTGAGCTTCACCTTGAGATCATTGTTGACCGACTAAAACGAGAATTTAAAGTAGAGGTTAATCAGGGAGCACCGCAAGTGAACTACAAAGAAGCACTTACGCTAACCGTTGAACACAGAGAGAAGCTCAAGAAACAAACCGGTGGTTCCGGATTGTTTGCCGATATGGAATTTGAAATGGGCCCTGCAGATCAGGAGTTTTTGGAATCTGAAGAATTCACAAGCGGTAAGGAAAAACTACAATTTGAATGGGGAATTGTAGGTGGAGCCATTGATAAAAACTACCAAAAACCGATAAAAGATGGTTTTAAAGCCATGATGGACACGGGTATTTTGGCCGGTTACCACATCGACAGCATGAAAGTTCGGGTATTTGACGGATCTATGCACGCGGTTGACTCCAAACCTATTGCCTTTGAATTGGCAGCCAAGGAAGGTTTTAGAGCCGCTGCAGTAAGAACCAAACCGGTTATTATGGAGCCGATTATGAAGGTAGAGATCAACACGCCTGATGAATATACCGGTGCTGTAATTGGAGATATAAACAGAAGACGCGGAATTCCAAAAGGCCAGGATACCAAACCTACAGGTGTGGTGGTTAAGGCCGATGTACCCCTTTCGGAAATGTTTGGTTATGTAACCGATTTAAGAACACTCACATCGGGTAGAGCAAGTTCTGCCATGGAGTTTTCGCACTATGCGCCTGTGCCGTCAGGTATGCAAAAAGAAATTATTGAAAAAGCTACGGGTAAAGTAAATGTTGAATAATGACGCAAAGAATCAGAATAAAACTAAGATCGTTCGACCATAACCTGGTTGACAAGTCGTCTGAAAAAATAGTAAAAACGGTACGAAGTACAGGTGCTGTAGTTTCCGGCCCTATTCCGTTACCAACGGAAAAGAAAAAGTTTACAGTATTGCGTTCACCGCACGTAAACAAAAAGAGCCGCGAACAGTTTCAACTATGCACCTATAAAAGGTTGTTGGACATTTACAGTTCCTCTTCAAAAACCGTTGACGCTTTAATGCGTTTGGAATTACCGAGCGGAGTAGATGTAGAAATAAAAGTTTAATTCAAGTTAACTGATTATTATATGAAAGGCTTGATAGGAAAGAAAATTGGAATGACCAGCATCTTCAACGAAGGTGGCCAGCTTGTGCCGGTTACTATTATTGAAGCCGGACCAAATTATATAACGCAAATTAAAACCGAAGAAACGGATGGTTATAATGCCGTTCAGCTTGGTTTTGGCGAGCGTAGAGAAAAAAGCACATCGGCAGCATTGAAAGGGCATTTTGCCAAAGCCGGTACCGGAAACCTGCGTAAGGTAGCTGAGTTCAAATATATTGAAGATGCCCTGGAAGGTAAAGATGCAGGAGCTGAAGTATCGGTTGATATGTTTGAAGAAGGTGACTATGTGGCTGTTACCGGAACGTCAAAAGGCAAAGGGTTTCAAGGGGTTGTAAAACGCCATAATTTTAAAGGTGTAAACGACCAAACTCACGGTCAGCATAACCGCCAAAGAGCACCGGGATCTATTGGAGCAGGTTCCGATCCGTCTCGTGTATTTAAAGGTATGCGAATGGCAGGCCGAACCGGTGGAAAACGTGTTACTATGCAAAACTTAATCGTGCAAAGAATTGACACGGAAAACAACTTGATTTTTGTTAAAGGAGCCGTTCCCGGATCAAAGGGTTCGTTCGTAATTATTGAAGGATGAAGCTGAAAGTAGTTGATATAAACGGAAAAGCTACAGGCAGATCGGTGGAACTGCCTGAGAAACATTTTGGTGTAGAACCAAACGACCATGTAATATACCTGGCAGTTAAACAATACCTGGCAAACCAACGCCAGGGAACTCACGCTACCAAAGAGCGAAACGCTGTAAAAGGTTCTACCAAAAAAATAAAAAGACAAAAAGGTACAGGTACTGCCCGTGCAGGTGATATCAAAAACCCGTTATTCAGAGGCGGAGGGCGTGTTTTTGGCCCCAGACCGGATAGAAATTACAGCTTTAAGCTGAACAAGAAGGAGAAACAACATGCCATGTCATCTGCGCTTTCACACAAAGCAAAGAAAGATGCTATTGTAGTTGTGGAAGATTTTACGTTTGATGCACCGCGCACTAAAAAGTTTGTAGATGTGCTGGGAGCATTGAATGCAGCTGAAGGCAAAACGCTTTTCATTACCGAAGAGCACGATCACAACCTTGCTTTAAGCTGTAGAAATGTACCTAAAGCAAAAATCACCGAAGCCCGGATTCTGAACATCTTTGACGTGATGAAATCTGACAGACTGGTGATAAGTGAAAAAGTAATTAACCGCTTAAACAAACAGTCATGAATAAGATATTGATAAAACCTATTATAACTGAAAAGTCTAACATCATTCAGGAAAATTTGAACAAAATTTCTTTTGTAGTTGACAAACGGGCAAACAAAATTCAAATTAAAGATGCGATTGAAAAGATGTACGGTGTTTCGGTAGAATCGGTTAATACCAACATTGTTCCGGGTAAAACACGGTCACGTTTTACCAAATCCGGAATTCAGGTTGGAAGAAAGAGCGGTTATAAAAAAGCTGTGGCAACGCTTGCCAAAGGAGAAGAAATTGATTTTTACGCTAACGTATAATTGATTAGAAAATGTCATTAAAGAAATACAGTCCGGTTACTCCAGGTACAAGGTTCAGAATAGGTAATGCCTATGAAGAAATAACTACCAATAAACCGGAGAAGTCGTTGCTTGCTCCCATGAAACGGTCGGGAGGACGTAACAATACAGGTAAAATGACCATGCGATACATCGGTGGTGGGCACAAACGCCGCTACAGAATTATCGATTTCATTCGTGAAAAAGAAAATATGGCCGCATCGGTTAAAACCATTGAGTATGATCCGAACAGAACGGCTTTTATAGCGTTGCTTGAGTACAAAGATGGGGAGAAACGCTACATGTTAGCACCATCGGGCATTAAGGTAGGCGATGAGGTACGAAGCGGTAAAGGCGTAGAACCCGAAGTGGGTAATACCCTGTACTTGAATGAAATACCGTTGGGTGCAATTATTCATAACATTGAAATGGAACCCGGAAGAGGCGGTGTTTTGGCTCGAAGTGCCGGATCGTATGCACAACTTACCTCAAAAGACGGAAAGTATGCGGTAATTAAAATGCCTTCGGGTGAGATAAGAAAAATTTTGCTTACCTGTAAGGCAACTATCGGCTCGGTTTCTAACGCCGATCATAGCTTGCAAGTGTTGGGCAAAGCCGGTAGAAAACGCTGGCTGGGCCGCAGACCCAGAACGCGTGGAGTAGCCATGAACCCCGTAGATCACCCAATGGGCGGTGGCGAAGGAAAGGCATCCGGTGGTCATCCAAGGTCAAGAAAGGGCTTGCCTGCCAAAGGGTACAAAACACGTAGCAGGAAGAAGAAAAGCAACAGTTTAATTGTAAAACGAAGGAAATAATTAAGATAAATGGCCAGATCAATTAAAAAAGGACCTTATATCTCCACTAAGCTGGAAAGAAAGATCCAAAAACTTAACGAAAGCGGAAAAAAAAGCGCCATAAAAACCTGGAGCAGGCGGTCAACCGTTACTCCCGATTTTGTGGGGCATACCATTGCAGTTCACAACGGCAATAAGTTCATTCCGGTTTATATCACCGAAAATATGGTGGGGCATAAACTTGGGGAGTTTTCGCCAACCAGGAACTTCAGAAGCCATTCATCTAAAAAGATAAAATAACATGGAAGCAGTAGCCAAATTGAGAAACAATCCAACGCCGGCGAGAAAAATGCGGTTGTTGGTTGACAATATCCGCGGCAAAGGAGTGGATGAAGCGTTGAATATCTTAAAATTCAGCAAAAAAGCCGAAGCTCCGAAATTGGAAAAACTGGTATTGTCTGCTATTTCTAACTGGGAAAATAAAAATGAAGGTGCGGATGTGGAAGGGCTTTATGTGAAAAAAGCCTTCGTTGACCAGGGCCGTACATTAAAAAGGTTTAGACCGGCACCTTTCGGTAGAGCTTACCGGATTCGAAAACGTTCAAACCACATTACAATAATTGTAGATACTAAAGAACAAGAAGCTTAATATGGGTCAAAAAACAAATCCAATAGGCAACAGACTCGGAATAATTCGGGGTTGGGATTCAAGCTGGTACGGAGGTAAAGATTACCGTGTAAAAATCGTTGAAGACGATAAAATTCGCAAATACATTAATGCCCGGGTTAACAGAGGTGGTATTTCGCGCATTATTATTGAGCGTACGTTAAACCGTATTATCATTTCCATAAACACATCCCGGCCTGGTATTATTATCGGTAAAGGAGGCTCGGAAGTGGATAGCTTGAAAGAAGAGCTGAAAAAGCAAACGGGCAAGGACGTGCAAATAAATATTATTGAAATCCGACGCCCGGAGTTAGATGCCGCCATAGTAGGTGAAAACATTGCCCGTCAGCTTGAAGCAAGGGTTAATTTCCGCCGGGCTGTGAAAATGGCCATTGCCTCAACTATGAGAATGGGTGCCGAAGGAATTAAAGTGCGTGTTTCAGGAAGATTAGGTGGTGCCGAAATGGCGCGTACCGAAGAGTACAAACAGGGAAGAACCCCACTTCATACATTTAGAGCCGATATTGATTATGCCTTGAAAGAAGCAGAAACTGTATATGGTAAAATTGGAGTGAAAGTATGGATATGCAAGGGAGAAGTGTTTGGCAAGAGAGACCTTAGCCCTAACGTGGGAGCTAAAAAAGACGGACCGAGAAGACCACGACAGGGCAGAGGCCGCGGAAGAGGCCCGAGAAGATAAAAAGCTAAAGAAAAGATTATGTTACAACCGAAGAAAGTTAAACATAGAAAGGTTCATAAAGGCCGCATGAAAGGCAATGCCACTAAAGGTACGCGTATTGCTTACGGTGAGTACGGCCTAAAAACCCTCGATTCGCACTGGATTACCGGCCGACAGATTGAAGCTGCCCGTGTGGCCGTAACGCGTAGAATGAAAAGAGAAGGCCAGGTTTGGATACGGATTTTCCCCGATAAACCGGTTACCGCCAAACCAAACGAAGTACGTATGGGTAAAGGTAAAGGAGCCTTAGATCATTGGGTGGCTGTTGTAAGACCCGGCAGAATTCTGTTTGAAATTGACGGAGTTGACGAAGCAACAGCACAGGAAGCATTGCGATTGGCAGCGCAAAAACTGCCCGTTAGAACAAAATTTATTGTAAGAAGAGATTTGGTTAAAAAATAGATCATGGCAAAAAAGAAAAAGGTTGATCTGGCAGAGTTTTCACTTGAAGAATTGAAAGATCAGGTGGTTTCCGAACAAAGCAGACTTCAGCAATTGGAATTTGCTCATGTGGTTTCTCCATTGGAAAACCCTTTGCAAATAAGAGTTGCAAGGCGAGGAATAGCCAAACTTAAAACAGAAATTAAAAGAAGACAATTAGCCGAAACAAATAACGATAACTAATGGAAGAGGCAAAAAGAAATTTACGCAAGTCGCGTACGGGTGTGGTGGTAAGCGATAAGATGGATAAAACCATTACAGTGGCCGTGGAACGGCGAATGCGACACGCCATGTACGGAAAGTTTGTAAAAAAGACCAAAAAATATACCGCCCACGATGAAAGTAATGACTGTAACATGGGTGATACGGTAAAAATTATGGAAACACGCCCCATATCAAAACGTAAGCGGTGGCGATTGGTTGAAATTATAGAAAGAGCTAAGTAAGGAAAGATGGTTCAACAGGAAAGTAGATTAAAAGTAGCAGACAACAGCGGAGCCCGCGAAGTGCTTTGTATTAAAGTACTCGGTGGTTCACGCAGAAGATATGCATCTATCGGCGATAAGATAATCGTTACCGTAAAAGATGCCATACCTGCCGGAAATGTGAAAAAAGGACAGGTTTCCACAGCAGTTGTAGTGCGTACAAAAAAAGAGATTAGAAGAAAGGATGGCTCGTACATCCGCTTTGATGATAATGCATGTGTATTGCTCAGTGCTTCTGATGAACCGATTGGTACAAGGATCTTTGGCCCTGTGGCCAGAGAACTTCGTGAAGGCGATTACATGAAAATTATTTCACTGGCACCTGAAGTACTGTAAAATGAACAAGAAAAAAACAACAACGCGCTTTGTTCCGAAAGTCAAGATCAGAAAAAACGACATAGTTAAAGTGATCAGTGGCGATAATAAGGGCAAACAGGGTAAAGTGCTTGAAATTTATACCGAAAAAAACCGGGCAATTGTAGAAGGCGTTAATTTGGTAAAAAAACACCAAAAACCCAATGCCGACAATCCGCAGGGAGGTATTTTGGAGCAGGAGGCCTCTGTACACATCTCTAACCTTATGGTTATTGATGGTAAAGGCAATGCTACCAGAATTGGAATTAAAGAAGATGGAGATAAAAGAGTTCGGTTTTCGAAAAAAACCGGCGAAGTAATAAAGTAAACTAATGCAACCAAGATTATTAACCGATTATAAAGAACGCATCGTTCCTGCCTTAAAGGAAAAGTTTGAGTACAAAACCGTTATGCAGGTACCTAAGTTGCAAAAAATTGTACTTAATCAGGGTGTGGGAGCAGCTACCCAAAATAAAAAATTGGTAGATAGCTCTGTGGAAGAGCTTACGCTTATTGCCGGTCAAAAGGCCGTACCCACTTACTCCAAAAAAGCCATTTCAAACTTTAAGTTAAGAGAAGGCATGCCCATTGGTGCCAAGGTAACCATGCGCGGCAACCAGATGTACGAATTTTTGGATAGACTCATTGCCGTAGCCTTACCACGTGTGCGCGACTTTAGAGGAATTAATGATAAGAGCTTTGATGGAAGAGGAAACTATACGCTTGGTGTTACGGAGCAAATCATATTCCCCGAAATTGATATTGATAAAGTGGCAAACATTAACGGTTTGGATATAACTTTTGTTACAACAGCGAGAACCGATGCCGAAGCCTATGAATTGCTTCTGGAGTTTGGAATGCCATTTAAAAACAAGAATAACTAAAAATATTATGTCTAAAAAGTCAGTAAGTGCAAGGCAAAGAAAACGTGAGCGTTTGGTGGCCAAATATGCCGAAAAGCGTAAAAAACTAAAAGAAGAAGGCAAGCTGGAAGAGTTAGATCTGCTTCCGTTGAACTCTTCAAAGGTTCGTTTGCGCAACCGGTGTGCTTTAACCGGCAGGCCGCGTGGTTATATGCGTGTATTTGGCATATCGCGGTTAAAGTTCAGGGAAATGGCTAACCAGGGCTTGATACCCGGTGTAAGAAAAGCAAGTTGGTAAACGAAAGAAAATTTAAAGAATGTTAACAGATCCTATAGCAGATTATTTAACACGTATTAGAAACGGACAAAAAGCAGCGCATCGAATCGTTGAAGTTCCTGCATCTAATCTTAAAAAGAAGATAACGGAAATTTTATATGAAAACGGTTACATCTTAAAGTATAAGTTTGCTGAAACACCCAATAATCAGGGAGTGATCAAGATCGCACTTAAATACGATTCTAATACAAAGGAACCGGCAATACGTGAGCTTAAACGGGCCAGCAGGCCGGGTTTGCGTTTGTATTCAAATGTGGAAAGTATGCCACGGGTTTTAAACGGATTGGGCATTGCCATACTGTCAACATCAAAAGGTGTTATGACAAATAAGCAAGCCAAAGCCGAAAATGTCGGTGGCGAGGTATTGTGTTACGTATCATAAAGAATTAAAGAAATGTCACGAGTAGGTAATTCACCCATAGAAATTCCGGAAGGCGTTGAGCTTAAGCTCGGCGAAAACAACATGATTCAGGTAAAAGGCCCTAAAGGAGAATTAGTGCAAAAAATAGATTCTGAACTGAAACTAAAGTTAGATGACGGTGTACTAACCATTGAGCGGCCTACAGAGCAAAAAAGACATAAATCTCTGCATGGTCTGTCACGTGCTCTCATCTATAATATGGTTGAAGGCGTTAAGGAAGGATATAAGCGCGAACTTGAGCTACACGGTGTAGGATTTAGAGCCAGTTCTCAAGGTCAAAAATTAGAGTTGTCCGTAGGGTATTCGCATCCCATTGTTGTCATTTTGCCTAATGACATTAAAGTGGCAACCGAAGCGGTTAAAGGTCAGCCGCCAACGGTTATTTTAGAAAGTCATGATAAGCAATTACTTGGTATGGCTGTATCTAAGATAAGATCTTTGCGTAAACCCGAACCGTACAAAGGAAAAGGAATTAGAATTAAAGGAGAATATGTTCGCAGGAAAGCCGGTAAATCAGCAGCTGCGGGCTAAATAAAATAATAGCTATGTTATCTAAACTGGCCAAAAGAAATAAAGTGAGAGGCAGGATCCGTAAAAAGATCAGCGGAACAGCCGACCGTCCGCGCTTGTCTGTTTTTAGGAGTAACAAGCAGATATATGCTCAGCTAATTGACGATGTGAGCGGCCATACATTGGTTTCAGCATCATCGAGAGAGAAAGGTGTGGATGGTAAAGGAGCAAAAAGCGAAATTGCCAAATCGGTAGGAGCTGAACTGGCTAAAAAAGCCAAAGCGGCTAAAATTGATAAAGCCGTATTTGACCGGGGCGGTTACCGCTATCACGGCCGGGTAAAGGCTTTGGCCGATGGTGCAAGAGAAGGAGGCCTTCAACTATAATTGATTGAACTTATGACTAAGAAAAGAATATTAAAACCTGCTGAACTTGACCTTAAAGAAAAGGTTGTAAGCATTAACCGTGTAGCCAAGGTTACCAAAGGTGGTAGAAACTTCGGTTTTGCCGCCATTGTAGTGGTTGGTAATGAAGATGGTATTGTAGGCCACGGTTTAGGTAAAGCACGTGAGGTGAACGAAGCAATTACCAAAGGTATTGACGATGCCAAGAAGAATCTGGTAGCCGTACCTGTTCATAAAGGAACTATACCGCACGAACAATACGGTAAATACGGAGCCGGAAGGGTATTGTTGAAGCCCGCGTCGGAAGGTACCGGCGTAATTGCCGGCGGTGCTATGCGCGCTGTGTTGGAACTGGCCGGTGTACACAATGTACTGGCTAAGTCTTTGGGCACATCAAATCCGCACAACGTTATTAAAGCTACCCTCGATGCCATGCTAAAAATGCGCTCTCCGATGGACGTAGCTAAGCAACGTGGTATATCAGTTCAAAAAGTATTTAACGGATAAGAAATGGCAAAGACGAAGAAGATCAAAGTAACTCAAGTACGAAGTGTAATCGGTCGTTCGCAAAAGCAGAAGGATACTATTATTGCTTTAGGTCTTGGAAAAATTAACCGTACGGTGGAAAAGGAAGCCACTCCCCAGATATTGGGAATGGTAGATAAGGTAAAGCATTTACTAAAAATTGAAGAAAATTGATCATGGATCTTAGCAACTTAAAACCGGCTAAAGGTGCCGTTAAATCTGGCAAAAGAATAGGACGCGGACAAGGTTCCGGACGTGGCGGAACCTCAACACGTGGCCATAAAGGAGCCCAGTCGCGATCAGGTTACTCACGTAAGTGGGGCTTTGAAGGCGGTCAAATGCCTATTCAACGCCGCATACCACGCCGTGGTTTTAAAAATATTAACCGGAAAGAGTACCATACCATTAATCTCGACAGACTTGAAGAAATTGTGGCAAAACACAAACTTAAGAGTGTTGACGTGGCCTCTTTAAGAGAAGTCAAGGTGTTACCTAACAATATGATGCTAAAGATTTTGGGCGGTGGTGAATTGAAATCTAAGATAGAGGTTACAGCGCATGCATTTACGGCATCTGCCAAAGAAGCTATTGAAAAAGCAGGCGGTAAAGTCAATGTAATTGAAAAAGTAAAAGCGGTTAGAGAAAAGGCTCCGAAGAAAGTAAAAGCGACTAACGAAGAAGAATAGTTTAGATGAAAAAGTTTTTTGAAACACTAAAGAATATCTGGAAGATCAAGGATCTGCGCGAGCGTATAATGTACACGCTCGGACTTATTCTTATTTATAGAGTGGGAACGTTTATTACCTTGCCCGGCATTGATCCGGTTGCTCTAAAAGCAGCTATGGGAGCGCAAAGCGACGGAGGGGGCAATCTGCTTGATATTCTTAACCTGTTTGCCGGTGGTGCCTTCTATCGTGCCGGTATATTGGCACTAGGTATTATGCCATACATCTCTGCATCCATTGTAATGCAGTTGGTTACGCTGGTGGTTCCTCAGTTTCAAAAACTACAGAAAGAAGGCGAGAGCGGTCGTAAACGAATCAACCAGTACACACGGCTTCTAACCGTTATCATTACGGTATTTCAGGCCTTTGCCTATATCTCTTTCTTAAAATCGGGTCAGGTGGCCTCAGCGTTGGTTCAACCATTTGCAAACGGACCGTTGTTCCCAATATCTGTTATGGTTATCCTAACCGCAGGTACTTTATTTACTATGTGGTTGGGTGAAAAAATTACCGACCGCGGTATAGGTAATGGTGTTTCATTATTGATAACCGTAGGTATTATTGCCGGACTACCCGGTGCCTTGTTTGCAGAGTTTGTGGCTAAAACAGCAGGTGGTGCTGGCGGTGCTTTAATTCTTTTAATTGAATTATTGTTCTTTGTAGCCGTTATTTTGGCAACGGTGGCATTGGTCCAGGCCACGCGAAAAGTACCAGTACAATATGCCAAACGAATGGTTGGCCGTGGAGGCAGAATGGCTCAGGTTGGCGGTGTTCGTCAGTTTATTCCGCTTAAGCTTAATGCATCGGGTGTAATGCCCATCATCTTTGCACAGGCATTGTTATTCCTGCCGGCTACGGTGGCACGTTATGCTTCCAGCGATCAAAACAGTGGTTTTGCCCGTTTTGCAGCTAACTTCTCACAGTTGGATAATTTTTGGTATAATCTGACCACCTTTTTAATGGTGATCATATTTACCTATTTCTATACCGCGCTTATTATGAACCCTCGCCAAATGGCAGAAGAAATGAAGCGGAACGGCGGATTTATTCCGGGCGTTCGTCCGGGTAAGAAAACCGAGTCTTTTATTGAAAACATCCTGGACCGAATTACACTTCCGGGGTCTATCTTTTTGGGAATAGTAGCCATACTTCCTGCCTTTGCCATGATAGGCGGTGTTTCTCAAAACTTCGCTATTTTCTTTGGCGGAACTTCACTCTTAATTATGGTGGCCGTTGTATTGGATACCTTGCAACAAATTGAAAGTCACCTGCTTATGCGACACTACGACGGCCTTATGAAGGGCGGTGGAAGAATTAAAGGAAGATCGAGAGTGGGGGCTTCTATTTAGATTTCTTTTCGTTGCACTGAACCTGACGAAGTGTGAGTACTGTTTCTTGTCGGAGTCCCCGCCAAAATGCAAATGTAACGCCTTAAGCATATAATTGCTCTAAAACCTCACATCCGCATAAACAGGTATTTTTCACCAAAACTTGCATAATTAATAAATGTAAACTAATATTGTATTTCACTATAGTAAAAAAACACCTTCATTAATGAAAAACATATATAAGGGGGGGTAATATTAATTACCTGTATATTGCTTACCAGCGGTTGCCAGGAAGAAATATTAAATACCACAGATGATATTGATTTTATCAAATCTAACTTTGGAATTGAAAATTCCAAGAAAATGTTTTTAGGTGAAGATTTTTCTGTAAACTGGGATACATTTAACCGGAATACCCTTAATAATTATGAATATTACGAATTTTCAATCACCTGTACCGATGCCCGGCTTGTAAATAACCAAACGACCCGTCATTTGAGTTTCAATCTTTTGGTAAATACAACTGACCTTACTCAACAATTAATCGCAAGATTCAGAACATCTGAAAAACCCAACCGTAATTCTGTCTTTCAATTAAATAGTTTTTCGGGTAACATCGATTTTTTTAATCTCAAATCGGAAAGATTAAAAATACAAACCTTCGAAAAAGGCACCTTAATCAGCGAAAAACTATTTGATACTGAAAATGCTTCCTTGAGTACATCTATCTCCAACAACTATGTTGCACCACCTGATTGTCAGTATGTTCGTATTCCGGTAGAGCATTTTACCGACTGGTATTATTGTGCCGATTTTGATAATAGCGGGGACTTTGACATTGGTACAGAATGTGAGTTTTCCCATTGGGTTTATGAAGGTATAACTTATGAGTATGAATGGGTTTGCAATTCTAATTCAGGAAGCGGTGGGAATAATAATAGCGGGTACACAATCCATGTTCCTAATTATGTGCCAAGTAACCAGGAATATGTTGATTGTATGGCTGCATATGAAGACACGGTATATTGCGATTGTCTAGTGAATGATAATGGTTGTGACTCATTTTACAACGATGCTTTGATCGGTAGCGGAAATGCACCTATTAACTTGGAAGACTACTTTGGTTGTTTTAATCTTCCTGGCACCATGAACGATACTTTCAGCGTAAGTATATATGCCCGGTTGCCAAATCCGGACAAGCCCGAATCTGAATTTCATTTAGCCGACCTAGATCCGGGACATGTATTTGTAGGATTAACTCAAAATCAAGGAAGTGGTACTTCCATTTCACAAACCTTTGGATTCTTCCCTAATAATATGATCAGTGCTGGCTTTACTTTTCCGGTATCTAGCAAAGTAGCCGATAATGGAGATAACTTCTATAATGCAAAGATGACTTTTGACTTGTCATCTGGTAGCTTCCAAAGTTTGATAAATACTTTTAAAGTAAACAGCGAACTGCAGTACGATGTAGATGCGTATAACTGTGTAGATTTCGTTACATCAAGTTTATCAACCGTTATTAATGATGTACCTTCAGGTCATACAGCTATATTTGTTCCTTCCCCATGGAGCCTTCCGGGATCATCTGTAATAGCACAAACACCAAAACAGATGTATGAAAGTATTAAAGCATTGGAAGATGGCGGGGATTCGAGGGCGGAGACTGGAGAGAGAGAAGATGATTCTAGAAAATCTTCAGAAAGTAACGGCCCATGTTAAGTTCAAAAAGAATTAAGGCTATAGCATTATGGGTGGCGATTATAGTATTGCTTTCCAACCTGCCCCCTATAAACTTCTTTATCGGGAATAATCAATTCCATTATCGCACCTGGGATTATGATTTTGACAAAACTGAGATTAGAGTATTAAAACCAACACATTACAACGATGTACTTAGAATGTACTATGGCCATAAATGCGGTAAGGAATTAAGATCATATCCTAATGGAAAACTTTACAGAACCTTTAAAATTCACTGGTGGCAGTTTTGGAATTGGGGAAGCTATCTATATCATCCAAGATATGATTTGAAGTATCTGTATGATAAGAAACTAATCGACAAATATGGCCCGCCAGCTAAACATAGACCGCGACGACCTAAACCAAAGAGAGATTAGTTGACACATGTATGAAAGTATTAAAGCATTGGAAGATGGTGGGGATTCGAGGGCGGAGAGAGAGAAGACGATTCTAGAAAATCCCCAATAACGCTCGGCTATGCCGAGTGTCGCATACGCTCTGAAAGCAATAGTAAAGTATTATTATATTTAGTGTGTGAGCGAGCGTTACAAGACTGTGAGCAGCCCTTTGAGCGGTTATATTTGGGACGGGGCTGAGCGTATTTAAGCACTCAGCATAGCCGAGTGCCATTCGGGGCCTGTCGAAGGGTGATAAGGGCGGGAAGGGTGATTCTTCCGATCGTTTTCCAACCAGGTTTTTTTGCTTCCCCGGCGTTCAGCATGTGTAAAGCCTGCAGGATGTCATTAATCTAAAAAGCTCGCATCCCTGCAAACAGGTATTTTTCCCCCGAAACTTGCATAATTAATAAATGTAAACTAATATTGTATTTCACTATAGTAAAAAAACACTTTCATTAATGAAAAACATATATAAGGGGGGGTAATATTAATTACCTGTATATTGCTTACCAACAGTTGCCAGGAGGATGATTTACAGCCCGAAAAGTTAGAGATAAACCATTCACAGATTTTGGAGCGAGCCAAAGAAATTGTTGACGATCTGAACGTAAACATGAGTCCTGATTGGCAAAAGCAAAAATCTAATGGCCTTGTGGTGTCACACTCAAGTGATTTGGTAATTGATGAACAATTTCACGCTCGCTGGGGCGTGCCTTACTACGGCAATAAAGGAGAAGTTGTTTATGACGGTCATAATCTTGTAATTATCCCCTTAATATTGGAGAATGAAAGGGTGGACCATATACTTGTAGGCTATGATGATGATGATGAAGCCGACTTTAGAATAATTCACAGAAACCGGACCCTGACAGAGAGAACCTATAATCATACTCCATTAGATAGTTACGTGATTTCATTATTTGATGCCTTTGAACAGAGTATTTTAGGAGTTACGGGAGCTTCAACAAGTGACCTAACAACATCATCAGATTCAGATCTTACTGCAACAATTAGTAGTTATTTTTGCGGAGATTGCGATGATTCAGACGGTTTTACCATTCCAGGAACGTATGAACCCTATACTACTGAATGTGAAGGAAAAACCTGGTGGTGCTGGCGTGCTGTAAATGAATCATACGATGATGGAAACGATAGTGGCAGTGGCGGTAGTTCGGGTGGAGGTAGTAGTGGTACTGGTAGTGGAAGCGATCCGGGTGGTGGAGATACGGGTGATGGCGGTCCATCGGATGGAGGAGGTGGCGACTCCACTGGTGGTGGTGGTGGTGGCGGTGGTGGTGGATACACTCCTCCAGAAACAACAAACCCTGAGTGTCTATCATCAGATCCTGAAGGATTTGATGATCCTACAGAACCGGATGAGCCTGCATGTGTTGATGATGATATGGATGAAGAGTGGGCCTGTTTTAACGGCGAAAACTTTGGGTGCTGCAGATATACTTTGGAGGGTTGTATCATAGAAGAAATGGATTATACCTGTGTTGATGAAAACCTATGGAACAGGCTTGGCTCAAATAATTTATTTAAAGATTACTTAAGAAATAACGATTGGGTTGTAGATACGCTGGGTAATTTTTTCGCAAGAAACAGCAGTTCTCCGCAATTTTTGTGTACAATTGAAAATCCGGATATGAAAGACGCTGCTTTTGATTATTTGAGCTGCCAGGTATTTAATAACGGCGATTGCCAGGAAATTTTGGACAACCCGGATTGTAATTTGGATAGGGAAGAATTCAAATCAGCGTTTCCAAATACCTCAGATGAAAGAATAGATTCGCTAATGAAGTACATAAATTCATATGGTAGGAGATTCGGAATCAATACTACCGCCGAAATGAAGCATTTCCTTAGCCAAGCTGGGTATGAAAGTCGAAAAGTTGGCACCAATAAAGATTTTATGACCTTTGAGGAGAATTTGAATTATAAAATAAACAAACTAGGCGTTACGCAGTGGACAGGATATTTTAATCGACTAAATGATACACTTCCCAATCCTAAAAAACATGATCCAGATGACTACAGAAAGAGTCCAGGATCCAACCTCGTTAATAAAGAAAAGCTGGCCAACTACGTGTATAATGATGCCAACAGATCTACTTCCCATAAATTAGGAAATACTGAAACGGGGGATGGATATCGATATCGAGGAAGAGGCATAAAACAATTAACGGGAAGATATAATTACAAAAAGTTTAGTGATTATTATAAGGATAATATTGACTCAAATACGCTAATTATTGAAAATCCAGATCTCCTGAAGGATAGCTATAAGGTTGCCGTTATTAGCGCATTGTGGTACTTCAAATATAATGTTATGAGCAGGCAGAATATAGATTCAACCACAACAGTTAAGCGAATAACTAAATTAGTACAAGGTGGAACCAAAAGTGCTCCGGCAAGGCAGATATTATTCAACAGAGCTCAAACACATATCAATTGTTACCAATAAAACAATAAGTCATGAATGGTTTAAAACATTTTTTCTTTCTTTCTTTCACTTTCCTACTTAGTTATTCATTCAGCCAAACATCTCAAACCAATCTATTTCAAACATTAATTGTGGGTTCTTGGCACGGGAATGATATCGACATCAATGGAGATGATGTTCGGGACACTAACTATCAATTTGTATTTGAAGACACAGGTAGGGCCTACGAAATCCTAAACGGAAATATAGAGTATGAGTATAATTGGAGTATTATCTCAGAATCTACTCCTTCCGGCTTAGTGTCCAGTACATTAATATTGCATAACTTAAATGATCCTGACTTGAGTGCTGAGTTTGAAATTGACACGCTAACCCAGTCGCATATGACATTGGTATATAATAATGGTATAGGATTGGATAGAAACTATTTTCTTAGAGAGTAGCATTATGTTTAAGCATCATTTAATTATGCTTGGTCTAGTGATAATGGGTTGTTCGAAAAGTGACCATAACACATACTCTTCAAATGAAAAGAATAAATTACATTTTTTTATCCAAGGATTCTGGGTTAGTGAGAGTGACTCTACGGATGTTTGGGAATTCATTAGTGAGGAAGAAGTGGTTATTGGTTTGACAGATAAAACCTCCTATAAATATCTAATTTCCGATACAAAACCAACAAAATGTTCATATCAAGAAAATAAAGATGATATCGATAAGTACTTAATTGTAAGTAGTACCGATAGTTTAGTCCACGGCCTTTGTTATGAAATTTTCTTTGATGACATAAATACAATGGCACTAAGGTTAGTAAATGACAGCCGACTTACATATGGTGTTTGGTATCGAAAAAACAAAATATCCCCCAGTGATCTGGATTTGAATGTAATTTATTCTTTAATTCAGGGGACTTGGCAAGAATTGAAGGATCCAAATGAAAAGCTAAGCTTTACTGATTCTATTTTGATAATGGTAAATGAAGAAAAACAGCAATCGGTGAGATTACGGTATGGCATTAAACAATTATCTACCACCGATTCTGGTCATCAACAAGAGATAGTATTTCTAAGATCAGAAAATGAAACCCTAGAGTATGAAATGGAACTTGTAGACATCTCCAGCGAGAGTTTGATTCTTCGTAATTTTGATACAAAAGATTTACGATACTATAGGAAATAGTCATATTTCTGTTCTAGTCTAATGATACCCGGCTGAGCAGGCACAACCCGGAGCTCAGCGCAGCCTTCCCTATTTATAATATTGATTATTACAGGGATATTCACAAGTAAGCCCTGGAATATTTGTTTCCGTCTTAGATCCTTTACCGTCCTTCAATTTCCTGAGGTACTGCCCAGAAAAGTGTGTCTCTACGAAAGGTTTTCCACTGTTCACTTTCATTAGTTTTAAATGCCTTCAGACTAAAAACAGGATATTGTTAATTTTCATTGTCATGATTTTTGGTCAACCTCCCAATGACGCTCGGCTGTGCCGAGTGTCGCATACGCTCTGAAAGCAATAGTAAAGTATTATTATATTTAGTGTGTGAGCGAGCGTTACAAGACTGTGAGCAGCCCTTTGAGCGGTTATATTTGGGACGGGGCTGAGCGTATTTAAGCACTCAGCATAGCCGAGTGCCATTCGGGGCCTGTCGAAGGGTGATAAGGGCGGGAAGGGTGATTCTTCCGATCGTTTTCCAACCAGGTTCTTTTTGCTTCCCCGGCGTTCAGCATGTGTAAAGCCTGCAGGATGTCATTAATCTAAAAACCTCACATCCGCATAAATTGGTATTTTTCCCCCGAAACTTGCATAATTAATAAATGTAAACTAATATTGTATTTCACTATAGTAAAAAAACACTTTCATTAATGAAAAACGTATATAAGGGGGGGTAATATTAATTACCTGTATATTGCTTACCAACAGTTGCCAGGAGGATGATTTACAGCCCGAAAAGTTAGAGATAAACCATTCACAGATTTTGGAGCGAGCCAAAGAAATTGTTGACGATCTGAACGTAAACATGAGTCCTGATTGGCAAAAGCAAAAATCTAATGGCCTTGAGGTGTCACACTCAAGTGATTTGGTAATTGATGAACAATTTCACGCTCGCTGGGGCGTGCCTTACTACGGCAATAAAGGAGAAGTTGTTTATGACGGTCATAATCTTGTAATTATCCCCTTAATATTGGAGAATGAAAGGGTGGACCATATACTTGTAGGCTATGATGATGATGAGGAAGCCGACTTTAGAATAATTCACAGAAACCGGACCCTGACAGAGAGAACCTATAATCATACTCCATTAGATAGTTACGTGATTTCATTATTTGATGCCTTTGAACAGAGTATTTTAGGAGTTACGGGAGCTTCAACAAGTGACCTAACAACATCATCAGATTCAGATCTTACTGCAACAATTAGTAGTTATTTTTGCGGAGATTGCGATGATTCAGACGGTTTTACCATTCCAGGAACGTATGAACCCTATACTACTGAATGTGAAGGAAAAACCTGGTGGTGCTGGCGTGCTGTAAATGAATCATACGATGATGGAAACGATAGTGGCAGTGGCGGTAGTTCGGGTGGAGGTAGTAGTGGTACTGGTAGTGGAAGCGATCCGGGTGGTGGAGATACGGGTGATGGCGGTCCATCGGATGGAGGAGGTGGCGACTCCACTGGTGGTGGCGGTGGTGGTGAATACACTCCTCCAGAAACAACAAACCCTGAGTGTCTATCATCAGATCCTGAAGGATTTGATGATCCTACAGAACCGGATGATCCGGGATGTGTGGATGATGATACCGATTGGGATGCATGGGGAGAATGCAAGCTTGAGTATCCCAGTGAGTTTTGCGACTGTAAATACTTGCCCCCTAAGGATTGTTCCGAGTGGAGTTATGAGCAGTGGCAGCTCAAACAATTATTGCCTAACCTATCCGCTGTAGAAATAGGCTGTTTTGCATCAAATGACCATGATGTTTTAACATTTCTAAACAATGGAGGAGAAGAAACGCTTGCCTACGCATTTTCATCTCTTGCCTGCGAAGATTCGGAGTACAAATTTGTTCGCTACAAAGAACTAATTGATATTCTTAAGGACGACCCCTGGGCATTAATTGAAGATTGCGCTCAGGAAGAAGCCTTAAATATTCAGGATTACCATTACTTATATCACTTAGATTTGCCCAACTCTACTCAAACAAAGCTAAATAATATAGGTACAGGATTTCAGCACCAACCTATTGAAGACGGAAATGTTGCAATTACCAATATTGATTATTACGGAGTTGAATTAACTCAACTTCCGGATATTAACGCTAATGGACAGCAAGATGAAACAGCAAAAGAAGTATTTGAGGCTTTCAGACTTCAATTTGGAAATTTAGCATCGGGAGAAAAAGATAATTTTGATTCAAATTGTTCATTTGCGCCAAATACAAATGTTTGGTGGAATTTTGAGTATTACGGAATGCCAAGTCATCCAACCATCAACCATGACGAACAAAATTGGATTGACCTATCTGTTGACGGAACACCTCTCAACACAATCTTTTTTATAGATGCAGGTGCTGATGAAGATATTCCTAACCTTATCGCTGACAAAGGAGCAATTATTATTTCAGAATATGTTTCAAACTCTCATTATATAGGTTCTACAATAACAACTCCACTTTCTGGTAGTCAACCCTTTTCTGGCAACAGACAATGGGGATATACGATAAACCAAAACGGGAATATGGAAATCTATACAAAAGCAATAGATGTTGCCCATTTAACAAACCCTATGAGGTTTGCAAGCCTAATTAAAGATAAATGTGCAATGAACGATTATTATAGCCTTGCTAAGCATACATGGCAAAATCTTCAAAATAAAATCAACGATTGGGTAGAACAACCTAACTATGGCGGACAGGCCAATATTTTGGTCCCTAAAGTAGCTTTAATGCCTAATATAAAGGTACAAGAGTTTTTAAAACAAACTAACACTATTACAGAAAGCCAGATGATATGTGAGTAATGAAAAGATTTTTGTATTATCTTATTATCCTATACGCTTTTTTATTTACAGGTACATGTTTTCTTATGTTATCAGAAAAAATGCATTTTTTAGAACATCTAAAAGTTTCACTCGGATTTGCCATGTGGGGTTTTCTTTTTGGAATCCCATATAATTTCTTTTCAGTAGTAGTAGTAGTTTTTGCTTATTGCTTTAATGAAATCAAAAAATATGAAAGCCTAATTTCATTTTTAATAGCTTATGTAGTTGGATTGCTTTTTATAATCATTTATGCATTCACCAGCTCCACTACGAGAGATACGCCCGAAAGAGATATCACTTTTTGGAACTCTTTAAGTTTTTCTAATGATTCGATTGATGATCCTTTCAAGTTGTTCTTAATCGGGACATTTGTTTTCGTATTACTAATGATTCCAATACATACTTATTTTAGGAAGAAATACAAGTTTTTGAATAAAGCAAGGTAGTCAGGCATTCTCCTTCCATCAATGTAGTATTCAAATGAATGCAATTGGAATGAGGTTACTATGGATCTTCATAATAACGCAATAGGTAGAAGTAAATGGACTTATTTAGCGGATGGTTTCTGCCAATGACGCTCGGCTGTGCCGAGTGTCGCATACGCTCTGAAAGCAATAGTAAAGTATTATTATATTTAGTGTGTGAGCGAGCGTTACAAGACTGTGAGCAGCCCTTTGAGCGGTTATATTTGGGACGGGGCTGAGTGTATTTAAGCACTCAGCATAGCCGAGTGCCATTTGGGGCTTGTCGAAGGGTGATAAGGGCGGGAAGGGTGATTCTTCCGATCGTTTTCCAACCAGGTTCTTTTTGCTTCCCCGGCGTTCAGCATGTGTAAAGCCTGCAGGATGTCATTAATCTAAAAATCTCGCATCCCTGCAAACAGTTATTTTTTCCCCCGAAACTTGCATAATTAATAAATGTAAACTAATATTGTATTTCACTATAGTAAAAAAACACCTTCATTAATGAAAAACATATATAAGGGGGGGTAATATTAATTACCTGTATATTGCTTACTAACGGTTGTCAGGAGGATGATTTGCAACCCGAGAAGATAGAGATAAACCATTCACAGATTTTGGAGCGAGCCAAAGAAATTGTTGACGATCTGAACGTAAACATGAGTCCTGATTGGCAAAAGCAAAAATCTAATGGCCTTGAGGTGTCACACTCAAGTGATTTGGTAATTGATGAACAATTTCACGCTCGCTGGGGCGTGCCTTACTACGGCAATAAAGGAGAAGTTGTTTATGACGGTCATAATCTTGTAATTATCCCCTTAATATTGGAGAATGAAAGGGTGGACCATATACTTGTAGGCTATGATGATGATGATGAAGCCGACTTTAGAATAATTCACAGAAACCGGACCCTGACAGAGAGAACCTATAATCATACTCCATTAGATAGTTACGTGATTTCATTATTTGATGCCTTTGAACAGAGTATTTTAGGAGTTACGGGAGCTTCAACAAGTGACCTAACAACATCATCAGATTCAGATCTTACTGCAACAATTAGTAGTTATTTTTGCGGAGATTGCGATGATTCAGACGGTTTTACCATTCCAGGAACGTATGAACCCTATACTACTGAATGTGAAGGAAAAACCTGGTGGTGCTGGCGTGCTGTAAATGAATCATACGATGATGGAAACGATAGTGGCAGTGGCGGTAGTTCGGGTGGAGGTAGTAGTGGTACTGGTAGTGGAAGCGATCCGGGTGGTGGAGATACGGGTGATGGCGGTCCATCGGATGGAGGAGGTGGCGACTCCACTGGTGGTGGTGGTGGATACACTCCTCCAGAAACAACAAACCCTGAGTGTCTATCATCAGATCCTGAAGGATTTGAGAATCCTACAGAACCGGATGATCCGGGATGTGTGGATGATACGGATGAAGAGTGGGCCTGTTTTAACGGCGAAAACTTTGGGTGCTGCAGATACACTTTGGAGGGTTGTGGCATAGAGGAAATGGATTATACCTGTGTTGAGGAAAACCTATGGAACAGGCTTGGCTCAAATAATTTATTTAAAGATTACTTAAGAAATAACGATTGGGTTGTAGATACGCTGGGTAATTTTTTCGCAAGAAACAGCAGTTCTCCGCAATTTTTGTGTACAATTGAAAATCCGGATCTGAAAGACGCTGCTTTTGATTATTTGAGCTGCCAGGTATTTAATAACGGCGATTGCCAGGATATTTTAGATAACCCGGATTGTAATTTAGACGCTGATGAGTTTGAGTTAGCTTTCCCGGATACTGATGAAGAAAGGGTGGACTCTTTAGTAAAATTTATAAACCGTTATGGAAGAAAATTTGGAGTCAATACATCGGAAGAAATGAAACATTTTTTAGCGCAAACAGGATATGAAAGCAGACCTCCTGGTACTTCGGATGAATTCATGACTTTTGAGGAAAGTTTCCGGTACCGAATTAATAGATTGGGGGTGATATACTGGAACAGATATTTTAATCCATTATCCAATCCTACTGCAAATCCAAATAAAGCAAACCCTAATGATTATAGGTCAGAACCAGGAAGTAATTGGGTTGACCCCGAGCCATTCGCCAATTATGTTTATGATGACGCGAACAGGCCTCCTAGATATCGACTTGGTAACACACAAGCTGGTGATGGTTGGAGATTTCGTGGAAGAGGAATCAAGCAACTTACTGGCAGGGATAATTATCAAGAATTTAGCGATTACTTTAGGGACGAATGGGATGATGAAGTTTCGATAGTAGACAATCCCGATCTATTGAGCGATGTTGATAGTATTGCCATAATTAGTGCGTTATGGTACTACGAAAATCATGTGTTAAGCGATCTCGACATTGATGAAAATACTACAGTTGCTCAAGTTACAATTGAGGTTCAAGGCAGTGATGATAGTGCAGCTGAGAGACAACTCGTTTACAATAGAGTAAATGCTCACATTAATTGTTATAAATAATATAATTTTATGAAAAATTTTATTAAAATATTAATTGTTAATTTAATATTAACTACTCTAACAGCCGGCACACTTGTGGCAGGCAACCAACTCAAACCCCCAAGTCCTGCAATGAATGATTTGATTGTTGGTACATGGTTGTCCGGAAAATTTGATAGCACTTATGATATAGTACAAGCTAGCCCTGGGAATATTTTTCGCTTCGAATTTCTTGATAATGGTGAGGCTGAGATATACCATAATAATGAACTTACTCGAAAGTTCACTTGGTATATAGTAGAGGAAGCCACTCCATCAGGATTAACGGCTCATAGTTTAATTCTGACGGAAATTCAAGGAAATCTCGCTGGAACCGTTTGGGAATATGAATTAGATACTTTAACTGAAAATAGGATGGTGTATGTTTGGTACGGTGGAATGAGTGCGGATAGACATTATTTTGTAAAAGAATAAATAACCTTTATTGAAACGAGTTTCTCTTGTTTGTTTGGTGTATGTTCTTTTTGTCTCAGTCAACTCCTGTAAAAAGCAAGAAGTTGAGTGCAATGATGAGTTGGACTTCTTTATGTCTGGTTTTTGGGTTAATGAAGTAGATTCCAACAATGTATGGGAGTTTACAACCTATAAAGATTTAGTTAAACATTACAATTCTAAAGAGGAACAATTTTCTTATGTGTTATCACGTGAAAGCCCTATCGAATGTATTAATTATCAAGATTCACTTACTAAACATTACCTTTATCTTAATAGTGAAACTGGGGAAGATATTTGTTACGACATAGTATTCGGGGACATGAATGACTTTGGCATTGTTCCTTTAGAAGCGTTAGGAAATCCAGATAGAATTTGGAAGCGAAAATTTCCTATAATACCAGCAAATCTAGAAATTAGTGTTATAAAAGCAATAGTTGAAGGAAATTGGGCTTTATATACGCAACCCTTTAAAAATCAAATAACTTTTAGCGATAATTCAGTACAAGGAAAAATTGGAGATGTGGAGTTTACTTCTTCGGATTATGTAATTATACATGTTGATAAGATCGGTACAACATCAGTTAGCATGGTACAATTACAAATTAAAGGCACCAGCAGTAGTATGAATTACGAAATAGTAAATATCGCTCCAGACCGCCTAAGTTTGAAATTGATTGCGAATGGAGAAACCATTCACCTTACCAAGCATATTCCATAATATCGATTTTTCTGTTTTTAACTTATAGGAAATTTAGCATCAATACAACGGATGAAATGAGACACTTTTTGTCTCAAGTTGGTCACGAAACGGCTGGAATGACAGCTCTGAATGTTACCGAGGATTTATATTATACAACAGATGAGGCACTTAATAGCTCATGGAGCAGCCGATTTCCTAACCCTATTCATCCGGGCAACAATCCTAACTACTTGGCTTACCTTTGGAATGAAGAACGTTTAGCAAATTATGTATACAGCAACCGAATGTGGAATGGTAATGAGGCCAGTGGAGACGGTTGGCGATACCGAGGTCGTGGTATTATGCAGCTTACCGGTAGAGATAATTATAGTGATTTTACAAATGACTTCCACAGTATAACGGGCGACATTACCGTCAACTTTGAGAATACCCCAATGACGCTCGGCTGTGCCGAGTGTCGCATACGCTCTGTAAGCAATAGTGAAGTATTATTATATTTAGTGTGTGAGCGAGCGTTACAAGACTGTGAGCAGTCCTTTGAGCGGTTATATTTGGGACGGGGCTGAGCGTATTTAAGCACTCGGCACAGCCGAGCGTCATTTGGGAAATTTTGGAGCCAGTAATAATTACAGTTTATCCTCCAATCAATTGCAAATAAAACATCCGAAAGCCTACGTATCTTTGCACTCCTTTAGAATTTATTAGTATTGATCCGCCTCAAATCACCCGAAGACATAGAAAACATAAGAGTAAGTGCCCAAATGGTAGCGGCTACACATGCCGAAGTAGCCAAACGCATTGCTCCGGGTGTGACTACAAAAGCACTGAATAAGGTTGCTGATGAATTTATCCATGACAACGGCGGCTATCCCACATTCAAAGGTTATAACGGCTTTCCGGCTGCGCTGTGCATGTCAGAAAATGAAAAGGTTGTACATGGTTTCCCGAGTGAATATGAACTAAGAGACGGCGATATCCTTTCGGTTGACTGCGGAGTAACTTTTAACGGTTTTGTGGGAGATTCGGCCTTTACTTACGGTGTTGGCGAGGTGACAGAAGATACCTGGCAGATGATGTTGGATACTATTGATGCCCTTTATCTTGGAATTGAACAAGCCGTTATTGGAAACAGGATAGGTGATATTTCTTATGCCATTCAAAAACATACCGAAATGGACCGTGGGTATGGTGTAGTGCGTGAACTGGTCGGTCATGGTGTAGGCTTTCGGTTACACGAAGATCCTGAAGTGCCCAACTTTGGAAGGCGAGGAAGGGGAAAAAGAATTCGGGAAGGATTGGTGATAGCTATAGAACCCATGATAAACCTCGGCACTAGAAAAATAAAAGTTTTAAAAGATAACTGGACGGTAATTACTGCCGATAAGCAGCCATCTGCTCACTTTGAGCATACTGTTGCCGTAACCAAAAACGGCCCCGAAATACTCAGCGATTTTGAAGTTATTTACGATGTAATAAAAAATAACGACAACGTTCAAAATTTCCCCGAAAAAGTTAGATATTTGCAGACCAAAATTTCGCATGGCTAAACAAGGGCTTATAAAGCAGGATGGCACTATAACAGAGGCACTTTCAAATGCCATGTTTAGAGTGGAATTGGAGAACGGTCATGAGATCGTTGCGCACATTTCCGGTAAAATGCGCATGCATTATATCAGAATTTTGCCCGGCGATAAGGTGGCAGTTGAACTTTCACCCTACGATTTAACACGCGGAAGAATAACATACAGGTATAAAACGTAAGAAATGAAAGTTAGAGCATCGATAAAAAAAAGAAGCAGCGATTGCAAAATTGTGCGGCGCAAGGGCAGGCTGTATGTGATAAATAAAAAGAATCCAAGGTTTAAACAACGTCAAGGATAAAATTATATGGCAAGGATAGCTGGTATAGATCTACCCAAAAGTAAACGAGGCCTAATAGGCCTTACTTACATTTATGGAATTGGGCATTCAAAGGCAGAAGAAATTTTGCTTAAAGCAAAAGTTGACCCCAACATTAAGGTACAGGACTGGGACGATGATGATGTAACAAGCATCCGTCGGGTTATAGGTGATGAATACAAAGTTGAAGGACAACTTCGCGGTGAAGTACAAACCAACATTAAACGATTAATGGATATTGGTTCGTACCGTGGTTTGCGGCACCGAAAGGGTTTACCCGTTCGTGGCCAGAACACACAAACCAATGCCCGTACACGTAAGGGTAAGAAGAAAACAGTTGCCGGTAAAAAACAAGTGGGTAAATAAGATATGGCTAAGAAGAAACGTAACGTTACAGTTGAACCGGTCGGTCTTTGCTACGTCAAAGCCAGTTTCAACAATATTATTATTTCTTTCACAAATAAGCAGGGTCAGGTTATCTCCTGGTCATCTGCCGGAAAGATCGGATTTCGAGGCTCAAAAAAGAGTACACCTTATGCAGCGCAAATCGCCTGCGAAGATGCAGCTAAACCGGCCTATGATGCAGGTTTGCGCAGAGTGGATGTTTTAGTGAAAGGCCCCGGAGCAGGCCGCGAATCAGCTATTAGAGCTATTTACCAAAACGGAATTGAAGTATCATCTATCAAGGATGTAACACCTGTTCCGCATAACGGATGTCGTCCACCTAAAAGAAGAAGAGTTTAAGACATGGCAAGGTACACAGGATCAAAAACAAAAAAAGCAAGAGCACTGGGCTCTCCCATATACGGCTTTGACAAAGCTTTTGAAAAAAGAAAGTATGGCCCGGGACAACACGGAAATTCACGTCGTCGTCAAAGATCGGAATATGCTATTCAGTTAAAAGAAAAGCAAAAAGCGAAATATACTTACGGTGTTTTGGAACGGCAGTTCAGAAATTACTTTGAAAAAGCATCGCGCAAATCAGGAATTACCGGTGAAATATTATTGCAACTCCTTGAATCAAGATTGGATAATGTGGTGTACCGCCTCGGCATTGCAAACTCCAGAAGGGGTGCACGTCAGTTAGTAAACCACAAACACATTACGGTAAACGGAAAAATTACGGCTATTCCTTCGTTCCACGTTAAGCCCGGCGATGTAATAAGCATTCGGGAAAAAACCAAAATGAATGTTGGTGTGGTTGATTCACTGTCAGGCCGCACCAATTATGAGTGGATGGTTTGGGACGAAAAAGATATGAAAGGAACATTCAACGGAGTGCCTGAAAGAGCGCAAATTCCGGAAATGATCAATGAACAATTAATAGTTGAGCTTTACTCTAAATAAAATAATACATGGCAATCCTCGCATTCCAACAACCAAATAAAATTATACTCCAAAAAGCCGATGACTTTCAAGGCTCTTTTGAATTCAAACCACTTGAGCCGGGTTTCGGCATGACCATAGGCAACGCCCTTCGTCGTATTTTGCTTTCTTCCTTAGAAGGTTATGCGATTACAGGTGTGCGCATTCATGGCGTTGATCATGAGTTTTCAACGGTAAAAGGTGTTTTGGAAGATGTTACCGAAATTATTCTGAATTTGAAGCAGGTTCGCTTCAAAAAAGTGATTGATGATGATAGCGTAACCTCTGAAAGAATTTCAATAGTTATTAAGGATAAAGAGCAGTTTACCGCCGGAATGATTGAGAAATTCACAACATCGTTTCAGGTAACTAACCCCGATCTTTTAATCTGCTCAATGGACCGGAAAGTAGAGCTTGAGCTTGAATTAATGGTACATAAGGGTAGAGGGTATGTTCCGGCAGAAGAGAACGAAGATCCGGAAGCCGAATTGGGTACCATAGCTACTGATGCTATTTTCACGCCTATTAAGAATGTTCGCTACAATGTAGAGAATACGCGTGTTGAGCAGAAAACTGACTATGAAAAACTGATTATTGATATTTTAACAGACGGAACAATTCATCCGGAAGAAGCCATTAAAGAAGCTTCGAAAATTTTGATTCAACACCTAATGCTAATCACCGATGAAAACATCAGTTTTGATGAAAAAGAAGGTGGTGAAGCCAACATGGTTGATGAACAGATATTGCACATGCGCAAGTTGCTTAAAACACCATTGGAAGATCTTGAGCTTTCGGTTCGTGCCTACAACTGCCTCAAAGCAGCCAAGATCAATACTTTACAGGAATTAGTGAGATACGATACAAACCAGTTATTGAAGTTCAGAAACTTCGGTAAAAAGTCTTTAACGGAAATTGAAGCCTTGTTAATTGACAAGGGCCTTTCTTTTGGAATGGACCTGGCAAAGTACAAATTAGACGAAGAATAAACTACGAGAGGAGTTTAAGTTATGAGACACGGAAAGAAATTCAATCACTTAAGCCGGAAGGCAGGCCACAGAAGAGCATTGCTATGCAATATGGCCAGTCAGCTGGTAGTGAATAAACGCATAAAAACAACGGTTGCCAAGGCAAAAGCCCTCCGCACCTATGTTGAACCCGTAATTACAAAAAGCAAAACCGACACTACGCATTCCAGAAGAATGGCCATGAGGTACTTGCAAAGCAAGGAAGCTGTGAACGAGCTTTTTACAACAGTTGCCGACAAAGTAGGCGACCGACCGGGTGGCTACACAAGGGTGATCAAAGCCGATTTTAGAGCTGGAGATGGAGCCGAAATGGCATACATAGAACTTGTTGATTTCAACGATGTTTATACGGTTGATAAACCAAAGACTAAGAAGAAACGACGTCGGCGTGGCAAAAAAGGTGGTAGTGGAGCCGGTACTGCAACTGCAGCCGCTGCAACAGCAGTAGCAGCCGATAAAGTTGCCGAAACAACCGAGGAAGTTGATGAGGTGGTAGAAGACACAGTTGATTCAGTTGAGGAAACTGTGACCGAAACTACCGAAACAGTGGTGGAGGAAGTTACAGAAACTGCTGAAGCAGTTGAAGAAACTGTAGCTGACGCTGCGGATATTGTAGCAGAGGAAGTTACTGAAACAACTGAAAACGTTGAGGAAGCCGCTGATGAAATTTCACAGGCCCAGGCATCAGCCGAAGCCGAAGAACTTGCTGAAAACACAGGCGAGAAAACAGTTTCTGAAGAGGGTGAAGAAGAGTAATAATCCAATTTAATATTCAGGAACACATAAAAAAGAAGTTGACTTAACTCAACTTCTTTTTTTTAGTTGTATAGTTGGCAGTACAGTCGGCAGTGTAGAGGTTAGTAACTATTTTTGTCCTATGGATTTCAGAGACCTTATAGCTTACAAAAAAGGATTTGCCCTGGCTATGAAGATATTTGAGATTTCAAAGAAATTTCCACCAGAAGAAAAGTTAAATTATAAACAATGTCAAGAATAATACACATACATGCCCGTCAAATTTTAGATTCAAGAGGTAATCCCACATTAGAAGCCGATGTACTAACCGAAGTCGGTGCTTTTGGAAGAGCAGCCGTTCCTTCAGGAGCTTCCACCGGTGTTCACGAAGCGGTAGAATTGCGCGATGGTGGAAAGGCCTTTATGGGCAAAGGAGTACGTAAAGCAGTTGAAAACGTGAATGAAGCTATTGCCGAAGAGTTGCAAGGAGTGGAAGTAACAGAACAAAAACTGATAGATACAATTATGCTGCAGATGGATGGGACACCCAACAAAGCTAACCTGGGAGCTAATGCACTTCTTGCCGTATCATTGGCTGTATCTAAGGCAGCGGCTGAAGAACAGGAAATGTCGCTGTACCGTTACGTCGGCGGTGTGCATGCCGATACCCTTCCCATACCTATGATGAACATCGTAAACGGTGGTTCACACGCCGATAACAAAATAGATTTTCAGGAGTTCATGGTCATGCCCTATGGTGCCGATACTTTTTCTGAAGCGTTACGTATGGGTTGTGAAATATTCCATAATCTAAAAAAAGTATTGAAAGACAAAGGTTACTCAACCAATGTGGGCGATGAAGGTGGTTTTGCACCTGAGATCAAATCAAATGAAGAAGCCATTGAAACCGTGTTAAAAGCTATTGAAGTAGCCGGCTATAAACCTGGTGAAGAAGTGGGTATAGCACTTGATCCCGCGTCGTCGGAATTTTATGATAAGGAAAAGAAAGTCTATCGTTTCCATAAGTCGGACAATAGAGAACTTTCCTCTGAAGCAATGGCAGATTATTGGGCCGATTGGGTGAGTAAATATCCTATAGTTTCCATTGAAGACGGCTTAGATGAAGATGATTGGGATGGTTGGAGATACTTAACCAAACAAATTGGAGATAAAGTGCAGTTGGTAGGCGATGATCTGTTTGTAACCAACACCAAACGTTTGAAACAAGGTATAGATAGTGGGGTAGGGAATGCCATACTTGTTAAGGTGAACCAGATAGGAACCTTAAGCGAAACCATTGATGCAGTTACCATGGCGAGGAACAACAGGTATAACGCCGTAATGAGCCACCGATCAGGAGAAACGGAAGATGCTACCATAGCCGATTTGGCCGTGGCACTCAATACCGGACAGATTAAAACGGGCTCGGCCTCGCGTAGTGACCGAATGGCAAAATACAATCAGCTGCTCCGTATTGAAGAAGAATTGGCCGACATGGCTTACTTTCCTGGGAAAGATTATAGGTTCTTTTAGGTTTAACCATATAGGCACATAGGGGCCATAGGCCTGTGTCAACTATCCTATGTTCACTCCATAATCCTATCTACTCCTTTAATTAAAGGACATTTAGATTGTATGAGATGACATAAATGCTGATGCACTCTTGATTGCTAACAGAACTTTTTTCCTATGTGTTTCAAAACACATTATCCTGTTAATAACCCTCAATAAAATACCTGAGGTCAACGTTAATTTTACCGTGGTGAAACGTTGGTTAAATAAGCTGCCTTCCTGGATGGGCAATAAGTACATTATTGTTGTATCTGTTTTTGTGGTGTGGATGTTATTCTTTGACAGTAACAACATCTTTCAATTATATCGTCGTTCAAGCACCCTGCGAGATCTGCATAAGCAAGCGGAATTCTATGATAAAGAGATCAAAGACCTACACGAACAAAAATCAGCACTTACGAACGATCCTGAACTAATGGAAAAATTTGCCCGTGAAGAATACCTCATGAAAAAACCCGATGAGGATATTTTTATCATCGTGGAGGAATAGTTGGTATTCATACCTGTCATCCAAACACAATCTTTTTGACTTGGAAGAACGCATCCCTTACTTGTCATCCTGATGAAGCCGCAGGCGTAAGAAGGATCCCGTATTAATTAGGCTGCTCGTTACAGAGTTTAAGGATTGTCCCAATGCGAGTCGGGATGCTTCGCTAACGCTCAGCATGACATGGTGGTTGAATCGGGATGCTTCGCTGTCGCTCGACAGGGAAAACGAATCCCCACGAGTCATCCTGATGGAGCCGGAGGCGGAAGAAGGATATCGTATTAATTAGGCTACTCATTACAGAGTTTAAGGATTGTTCCAATGCGAGTCGAGATGCTTCGCTGCGCTCAGCATGACGTGGTGGTTGAATCGGGATGCTTCGCTGCCGCTCAGTAGGGAAAACGAATCCCCACGAGTCATCCTGATGGAGCCGCAGGCGTAAGAAGGATCCCGTATTAATTAGGCTGCTCGTTACAGAGTTTAAGGATTGTTCCAATGCGAGTCGAGATGCTTCGCTGCGCTCAGCATGACGTGGTGGTTGAATCGGGATGCTTCGCTGTCGCTCGACAGGGAAAACGAATCCCCACGAGTCATCCTGATGAAGCCGCAGGCGTAAGAAGGATCCCGTATTAATTAGGCTGCTCGTTACAGAGTTTAAGGATTGTCCCAATGCGAGTCGGGATGCTTCGCTAACGCTCAGCATGACATGGTGGTTGAATCGGGATGCTTCGCTGTCGCTCGACAGGGAAAACGAATCCCCACGAGTCATCCTGATGGAGCCGGAGGCGGAAGAAGGATCCCGTATTAATTAGGCTACTCATTACAGAGTTTAAGGATTGTCCCAATGCGAGTCGGGATGCTTCGCTGCGCTCAGCATGACGTAGTACTCGAATCGGGATGCTTCGCTGCCGCTCAGTAGGGAAAACGAATTCCCACGAGTCATCATGATGGAGCCGGAGGAGGAAGAAGGATATCGTGTTGATAGACGACATGCGTATATTTATCAATAATGAAGAAAGCAGGCTACGTTTACATAATCACGAACAAACGTAATACTACCGTATATACTGGAGTGACGTCACAGCTGTTTACCAGAATTTTAAAGCATCGAACCGGTTTTTATAAAAACAGCTTTTCGAAGAGATACAATCTCAACAAACTTGTTTACTACAAGTACTTCGATGACATTGGCGAGGCCATTAAAAGAGAAAAGTACATCAAGGGTAAAACAAGAAGTTGGAAGAACGAACTTATTAATTCGGTCAATCCTGAATGGAGAGACCTGTTTCCAGAGATAGATCCCACGTTTGACTTGTGGAAGTAACGATTGCCCCAATGCGAGTCGGGATGCTTCGCTGTCGCTCGGCATGACGGAGTGGTTGAGTCGGGATGCTTCGCTGCGCTCAGCATGGCGTAGTGGTTGAGTCGGGATGCTTTGCTGTCGCTCGGCATGACGCAGTGGTTGAGTCGGGATGCTTCTCCCGCACCTGCGGGATCGGCATGAACAAATCACTTCAAATTACCGCTATTCTCTTCAAGCAGCTTTACCACATTTTGATTAAGCAGCTTTCCCGCTTGCTCCAACATCCAGCTGTCGGGTGGATACTGCTTTTGGCCATTCTGTATTTTCTGAATAGTCTCTTGACTAAGTGCTCTTTGATCACCTCTAAACTGCGCATACACATTACCCCAGGCTTCTTCGCGCTCAATAGGAAGAGAGGCAACTTGCTGCCCGGTTCGCTTATCCAAGTATGTCATGGTTCCTTTTAACCTAATAGGTTTAAGTTGGGTGATCTCCAGCACATCGGCATATACCGTACCATACTGTGGAATACGCACCGGATTGCCCTGAGAATCCCGGCCCTGTCGATATCCGACAACTACCTGTTTCTGTTCGCGATACTGACGTCGTTGCTCATCATTTCTTCCAACCAGCAACTCATTAACTGTAATCTTTATGTCATAGTCAACGGGTATACCCGAAGGCGGTGTATTATGATATGCCACCCATTCATTCGTAAAACCTTCGGTTCTGAAATTTAATACATCATTTTCAAATCCTGCTGGCAGGGCTCGACCGGTTTTATTCTCTACAGTTACAACCGCATTAATTGAACCTTTATACTTTGCCTGTCTTCTTAGCTCTTCCGCATCCTGGAAACTGTAATTAAATTCCATCAACTGATCGAAAAGGGCGTAAGCCTTTCGGGCGTCTTCTTTCTTTCCGGTTGCCAGCAATTTTACGCCTTCGTTATATAAATAATTTGAAGCTTTGGACTTTGAATCTTCCGCCATTCTATCAACATCAGGTATGTCAAACGGAACTTCCCCGCCAGCGATGTAAAGCGGTAACAAGGGTTTTACCGCAATTTCTCTAATGAGCATTCTGTCGTAAACATCAAACACATCAACCCATTTAGATGCATCGGTTGCAGCTTGTTGCCTCAAACTTTCAACCAAAGCAAGATCCTGGTCGGTAGCCCTTTTGTACGCATCGCGCAAAATGGCAATTTGTTTTTCGTTGTTCGGATTTTTCTCCAACTTAAGAGAAGCACTGGAAATTTGCTTATCAATTTCAGCAGTTGGACTATTTGTTCCGCTTATAGTTCCCTTTGGCCCGCCGCATGAAGCAAGCACTAATACAGAGATAAAAACGGATAGCGTAAAACTTAATGATTTCATGTTAGTATTTGATTGTGGTTGTACAAGAACTATGCTAAAGATACTTGGCTAAACTTCAAACCGCAAATATCAAAACTCAAATAAATATCAAATTTGAATTTGCAAACCCCTAACCTGCAACCTCATATATAAATAATTATATTTTGTTATTTGAGATTTGTTTTCAATGTAATGTTTGTGAATTGAGATTTCAATTACCTTATTTAGACCAATTCTAAATTTTAACACTTTTATGACAAAGTAAAAGGCCGCCTATAACAAAGTATTTTAAATCAATCAAATACAGATTATAAACATTGTGCAAAATATGCGCATCGAAAGTTGTTCTTTCCTTTATTTCGTAACACTTCGTGATATAACTTTGTTGCTTTCAAAATTTTAAATGGAATCATCCCACAGACCTTACCTTAACCTGATAAGAGCTCTCACCTGCGGATTTATTTTCCTCTTTTCCTCTGCTACTGCATTGGCCGCTGATGGTATAGCCGGAGAAAAATTGTTTAAGCAGAAATGCGCCAGTTGTCATAAGATAGACAAGAAGTTGATTGGCCCGCCTATGGATACCGCCATAGATAATTGGGGTGGTGACATGGAAGGAATTTACACCTGGGTTAGAAACTTTAATGATGCATTGGGCAAGTGGGACAGGGCAGATGTAGTTGTTGATTACGACCCTTCGTCCATGACCAGTTTCCCCGAACTTTCAAACGAAGACATAGATGATATTTTTGAGTATGTGGCCAATCCGCCGGAGGGTGCCATTGTACCACCCGGCAGCACAACCAAAAAGAAAAGTGGCGTTAACTGGCTAATCGTTGGGCTGCTGCTTGCGCTATTCCTTCTCTCCCTTATTCTTGCCTATATAGCTAACAATGTGGAGCGTTTGGCAGCGGAAAGGGCAGGGGAGCCTTTACCGGCACAAAAACCCTTCGGAAGTCAGTTTTTCAATAAAAGATTATTGGCCTTTTTGGCTTTGGCTTCCATTGGCTTTCTGGGATTTAAGGCCTATCAGGGAGCTGCCGACCTAGGACGCAGCAAGGGTTATGCCCCCACCCAACCCATCAAATACTCACATAAATTGCATGCCGGTGACCTGAAGATCGATTGTCAGTATTGTCACTTCTCGGCTTCTGTAAGTAAATCAGCTTCTATTCCTTCAGCAAATATCTGTATGAACTGCCATAACGGTGTTTCAGAAGGGCCTACGGGTGATACAAATGAAATTCAGAAAATATACGATGCCACGGGCTGGAACCCCGAAACACGAAAATACGATCGTGAATCAACCGGTGCCATTGAGTGGGTAAAGATCCACAACCTGCCCGACCATGTTTTCTTTAGCCACGCACAGCACGTTACGGCCGGTAAGGTTGAATGTCAAACCTGCCACGGACCCATTGAAGAAATGGAAGTGGTTAAGCAACATTCTAACTTGTCAATGGGCTGGTGCCTCGATTGTCATAAAAAGACAAAGGTTCAGTTTACCGACAATGCCTACTACGAAGAAACTTTTAAGAAATTTCATAAAGAAGCAGTTATTAATGGCAATGCCGACTTTGTAACTGTAGATAAAATTGGCGGACTTGAATGTCAGAAATGCCACTATTAAAAGGAAAAGCTTTGAAGAAACAAAAGCAATACTATAAAGGTATAGAGGAAATTGAAGTTCCTGAGATGCTCCAGGAGCATAACAAGAATGAATTTCAGGAAGACCTTCCGGTTTTGGATTATTTAAATGAGAATCTGAAAAAATCTCAGGCCAGCCGACGGGATTTCTTAAAAGCTATGGGCTTTAGCGTTTCTGCTGCCGCCCTGGCTGCAAGTTGTGAGGCCATTCCGGTAAAAAAGGCCATACCTTATTTAAACAAACCGGAAAACATTACACCGGGTAAAGCACTTTACTACGCATCAACTTATTACGATGGTAATGACTTTGCCAATATTTTAGTAAAAACCCGCGAAGGCCGTCCTATTAAAATAGATGGTAACCCTAACGGCCCAATAGGCAACGCCGGCTCTACGGCAGCTATTCAGGCTTCTGTTATTTCGTTATATGACAGTAACAGGTATAAAGGGCCAACTTCCGGCGGGAAAAATAAAACATGGGCTGAAATAGATGATTCTGTAAAATTTGCACTATCAAATTCTGCGAAACCTGTTGTTTTATTAACTAATTCCATTATCTCGCCAAGTATTAAAAAAGCAATTGAAGCTTTCAAAGCGAAGTATTCGGCCAGGCATGTTACCTATGATGCCATTAGTGCCTCGGCTATTTTAAAAGCGAATGAAAAGAGTTTTGGCAAGAAAGTTATTCCGAATTACAAGTTTGAAAATGCTGATATTATTGCCAGTTTCGGGGCGGATTTCTTAGGCAATTGGCTTTCCAGCATGGAGTACGTGCAGGGTTATATGGCCAACAGAAAAGTTAGTGCTGATCATCCGAAAATGTCAAAACACTATCAGGTAGAAAGTTATTTCTCCCTTACAGGTAGCAATGCCGATGAACGTCTTCCACTCAAGCCATCTGAAATGAAGGCAGCACTCTTCGCCTTATACAATGAACTTGGTGGAAGTACGGGTTCTCCGTCAATGGATGCAGGAAACGGTTTTATTAAACGAATGGCGGCAGACTTAGAAGCAGCCCGTGGTAAAGCCTTAGTAGTTTGCGGTATAAATGACGAAGATTGTCAGTCTGTAACCAATGCAATTAATGCCAAACTTGGCAGCTATGGCAGTACAATTGATTTGAATAGAACGGTTAATGCCTTCCAATGCGATGATGAAGTAATGGCCGCGCTGGTCAGCGATATTAAAGCCGGAAACGTTGGCGCACTTTTAACTTATGGTGCAAATCCGGTGTACAGCTATCCTGATGCTGAATTGGCGGAAGCCATTGGCAACATTACAACCGTAATTGGTTTAGATACCGCTCCAAACGAAACAAATACTTTGGCAGGAATTCAAATGCCAACACACCACTATTTGGAAGATTGGTGTGATTACGAGTATAAAAAAGGCAGCTTCTCTATGGCGCAGCCTACTATTAACCCGTTGTACAATACCAGATCTCTGTTAGACACTTTAAATGCACTTGTTGCCGAAGATGATGTTCCGGCAAAATCAAGCTATAGAGCCTTGCAAGAGACCTGGAAAGAAAAACTAACCGGCGATTTCCGTGAAGCCTGGGACAAGCTGGTTGAAAGTGGTGTGTATCACGAAGAAGATGTTCCGGCTCAGGATGTAAGCTTTGATGCTTCTTCGGCAGCTTCAGGAATTTCGTACTCGGGCAGTAGTTCATCCAATGGCTTGGAATTTGTGCTTTACGCCGATAAACTGGGCGATGGCCAACACGCGGGCAACCCTTACTTGCAGGAGTTACCCGATCCGGTTTCTAAAGCATGCTGGACAAACTATGCTGCCGTTTCGCCAAAATTTGCGAAAGATCAGGGCTGGCATAAAATTGACAGAAATAAAAAACCCGGAAAACAGACTAAACCTGTTATAGCGGTAACAGCCAACGGACAAAGTATTGAGTTGCCTGTATTGCCTCAGCCAGGCGTACCTTATGGCGTTTTGGCTATTCCGGTAGGCTATGGCCGTACAGTGGGCAGTTTAGCCGGAGTTAATATAGGAGCTAACGGCTATAAACTTGCCGGTGCAGGCAATGGAAGCCCGTTGATGAATGGCGTGGCCACTTTTGAAACCACAGGCAAGAGAGTAGAAATTCCGCAGACACAGATCCATTATACAATTGATGATGACAGACCTGTTGTGAAGGAAGCTACGTTGGCCGATTATTCAAAAGATAAAAATGCCGGTAACTGGGAAATTGACCTTCCTGAATATAAAAAAGCAACAGATGTAACCTTATACCCTCAAACCGATTACAGTGAACAAGGCCACCATTGGAAAATGAGTGTAGATCTTAACTCGTGTATAGGTTGCGGAGCTTGTTCGGTTGCTTGCAGCGTAGAGAATAATGTGCCGGTAGTTGGAAAAACTGAAATTCAGAATTACCGCGATATGCATTGGATCCGTATCGATAGATATTATGCCAGCAGAAGCGATGATCCTAAAGACCTTGAAAACCCATCAGTGGTATTTATGCCCATGATGTGCCAGCATTGCGATAATGCACCTTGTGAAAATGTTTGCCCGGTTAACGCTACAAACCACAGCAGCGAAGGACTTAACCAAATGGCCTATAACAGGTGTATTGGAACACGGTATTGCGCTAACAACTGTCCGTATAAAGTACGCCGGTTTAACTGGTTAGATTATTGGGGTGCAGATTGGATTGACGGCAACGACCTTAACAAGGATGAAGTTAGTGGTAATATGCGCGGAGATTTGACAAGAATGGTGTTGAACCCCGATGTTACGGTTCGTTCACGCGGTGTTATTGAAAAATGTTCATTCTGTGTGCAGCGAATTCAGGAAGCTAAATTAGAAGCTAAAATGGCCGGAGAACCTATGGCTGCAGATGCTGTAAAAACAGCCTGTCAAACTGCATGCCCGACCAATGCTATAGTATTTGGCGATAATAATAATCCAGAAAGTGAGGTACACAAACTATTGCAAAACGACAGAAGCTATCGGGTGTTAGACGAGTTTCACGTTTTGCCTTCGGTAGAGTATTTAACCAAAATTACAAATGCCGAACATGCTCCATTTGATAAATTAGATGAAGGATTTTACAGTAGAGAAGCAGCAGGAGCACACGGAAAGAATTCAGAAGACGATCATAAAAAAAGCGATCATTAAGATATGGCTTCATTCGAATCACCGGTAAGAGAACCCTTAATAACAGGTAACAAATCCTACAAAGATGTTACCGAAGATATAGCCCGGCATACCGAAGGTAACGGAAATAAGCTGTGGTGGATAGGTTTTAGCATTGCTGCAACACTTCTATTAATTGGAGTTATTAGTGTTTGGTGGACTATATATAAAGGTATAGGTACCTGGGGCCTTGAGAAAACCGTAGGTTGGGCCTGGGACATCACCAACTTTGTTTGGTGGATTGGTATCGGTCATGCCGGTACGCTTATTTCTGCCATACTATTATTATTCCGCCAAAAATGGAGAACTGGTGTAAACCGTGCGGCAGAGGCCATGACCATTTTTGCCGTTATGTGCGCCGGTATTTTTCCGGTTATTCACATGGGTAGGGTTTGGAATGCCTTTTTCATTTTCCCTTACCCTAACACGCGCGGACCACTTTGGCCAAACTTTAACTCACCATTACTTTGGGACGTATTTGCAATCTCAACCTACTTTACGGTTTCACTGTTGTTTTGGTATTCAGGCTTAATTCCTGATCTCGCCACGGTGCGCGACAGAGCCAAAAAACTTTGGAGAAAGAAAATTTACAATACCCTTTCATTTGGCTGGACGGGTTCTGCCAAACAATGGCAACGTTTTGAGTACCTGGCTTTGGTTTTAGCCGGTTTGGCCACACCACTGGTACTTTCGGTACACACCATTGTATCGTTCGACTTTGCCACATCTGTTGTTAAAGGATGGCATACCACTATTTTCCCGCCTTATTTCGTAGCCGGAGCCATATTCTCCGGTTTTGCTATGGTGTTAACCCTAATGTTGGTTACGCGGCACGTGTTCAAACTAAAGGATTACATTACCATTGGGCACATTGAATCCATGAATAAAGTGATTCTGTTAACCGGTTCAATTGTTGGAGTGGCTTACCTTACAGAGTTGTTTATGGCATTCTACTCCGGCGAACGTTATGAGATATGGGCCTTTAAACACAACCGTATTTGGGGCCCAATGTCGTGGTCTTATTATATTATGATGGGCTGCAACGTATTATCACCTCAAATATTCTGGTTCAAAAAAGCACGACGGAACATATTCATCACATTTGTTATGTCCATTTTTATCAATATTGGTATGTGGTTTGAGCGATTTGTGATTATTGTTACATCTGTATTTCAGGATAATCTTCCAAGTTCATGGACAGCATACTATCCTACACTTACAGAAGTAGGAATTTATGTAGGAACCTTTGGCCTGTTCTTCACATTGTTCTTCCTGTTTGCCAAAACCATGCCTACCATTGCGATTGCAGAGGTTAAATCGATATTAAGTGGCAGCGGAAATAAAAACCGTGAAAAAACATTGGAAAAAGTGAAGGAGGAAGAAGTTTATTCAGGTGCTGAGGTAGGGGAACTTGGGAAAAGATTTAAGGAATACGGCGAAGAGCAATACGGCCATGATTATGAACATGAAAAATTAGCCACATAATGGATACAAAAAACATACTTGTTGGTTTATTTGACGATGATCACGTTTTCCTTGATGCCATTAAGGCCATCAGATCGGAAGGAGTGCGCATTGACGATGCCTTTATGCCTTTTCCGGTACACGGTTTTGAAGAAGCATTAGGCATGAAGGAATCAAAATTGCACGTAGGTGGTTTTTGGGTAGGCCTGTGCGGATGTTTGTTTGCCCTGGGATTTATTCTTTGGGCCAATACAGTTAGCTGGCCTAACAATTGGGGAGGTAAACCCACTAACGGCGTGTTGGCTTTTGTACCTATTATTTTTGAGGTTACGGTTCTAACCTCTTCTATTGCTATGTTTTTGGCCTTTATTCTTCGGAATAAAACATGGCCAGGCAAGAAACCGGCTATTGTTGATGAAAGGTTGACCGACCACATGTTTGCATTGACTTTTGATTTGGATAAGTTGGATGGAAAGGATGTTACCGAAATTAAAAGTATGCTAACTGCCAATGGTGCCGTAGAGATAAAGGAATCAGAAAGTGAAAAATCAAGATTATTAGAGATCAGATAATTGATATAGATGACAAAGACTGAGCTCGTAAAATATTTAGTACCTATACTTTTGGCCATTTTCGTTATTTGGAAATGCTCAGGAGATAAGCAACGCCCCGGTGTAGAGTATGCTCCGGAAATGATACATTCCAAAGCATACGAAACATACATTAAAACACCCGGTGATAATAAAGTATTTAAAGATGGTATCACAGCCCTTCAACCACCTACAGGCTCAATTCCCGTTGGCGGTAAAGTTTTTCATATTGAAGAATCACCCGAAGGCTATGAAGAATCTGCTTCGTTGGTGAACCCGATTGAAGTAAATGAAGAAGTGCTGGCAAGAGGCAAAGAAGTATATACTATTTATTGTACTCCGTGCCATGGAAGTAAGGGAGATGGACAGGGCAGTATTGTGGTAGGCAGTGATTTCAGGTACGCGCCGCCAGCAACCAAGTTTGATGCACTTCCGGCTGATCTTACCGATGGTAAAATGTTCTATTCCATTACTTATGGTAAGAATTTGATGGGAAGCTATGCTTCGCAGGTAAGCCACGATGACAGATGGAAGGTGATACACTATATAAGAACTTTGGATAAAGGTGGTGCAGGTAACCCTATTGCCGATGAAGGATCGGAAGAAGGAACAACAGAAGTTAGTGGTACGGAAGGAACTGAAACAGCTGAAGAATAATAGTAAAGGTTAGGTAACAAATGGAACAAAAATTCACATTCAATTCAAAAGCTAAAACCGTTTCAATAGCTCTAATTATAATAGGCTTGGTTTTAATGGCTTTGGGTTACTTTACAGGTCACGGCCATGAGCAATCACGACTTTGGTCGAGCTTGTTGTTTAATAACTTATACATTACCTGGATAGCTCTTCTCGCTTGCTTTTTTGTGGCTGCATTTGGTTTGGGATATTCCGGCTGGCATACCATCATCAAGCGAATTCCCGAAGCAATGGCCCATTATATTATTCCGGGCATAATAATTATTCTGTTGATCTTCCTTTTAGGCGGAAAACATATTTATGAATGGGTTGATAAAGATATTGTTGCGGTTGATGGTTTGTTACAGAAAAAAAGTTGGTGGCTTAACAAGGGTATGTTTATTGGCTTTACCTTGCTGTGGCTAATTACTTTGGGCGGCGGTTTTTACTTTTTACGAAAAAACTCTGTCCGTTTAGACCAAACCGGAGACTACAACATCTTTAACCGATCATTTGCCATTTCGGCCATTTTCTTGTTCTTTTTCGCTGTGGCTAACTCCGTGTCAACCTGGCATTGGGTTATGAGTACCGAACCGCATTGGTATTCCACTTTGTACGGTTGGTATCTGTTTGCCAGTTCGTTGGTGGCTTTTGTTGCTGTATTAATACTCGTATTGATATACCTTAAGCAAAATGGTTACCTGCCTCGGGTAAATGAAAGTCACTTTCATGATTTAGGAAAGTTTTTGTTTGCTTTTAGTATTTTTTGGACGTACCTGTGGTTCTCACAACACATGCTTATCTGGTATGCCAATATTCCGGAGGAAACCATTCACTTTAAAAACCTTTATGATAATTACGGCTTTCCGTTTTGGCTTGTTCTAATACTAAATTTCTTTATTCCGCTTATCGCGTTAATGTCGAGAGATGCCAAGCGAAATCTTAACCGCTTGGCCGTAGTTTCTGCTGTACTAATATTCGGGCACTGGATCGATTTCTTTTTAATGATAAGACCGGGTGTTGACAAACTAAATGCACACCACGATCACGTACCGTTATCTGAAACGGCCACAGCCATTGGACCTTTGGAGTTGGGCGCATTTTTGTTTTTCGGCGGAATATTCCTGTACCTGACTTTTACAGCATTAACGAAAGCCAATTTGGTACCTGTTAACCATCCGTTTGAAAGAGAAAGTGTTGAACACCATATATAAAACTGAAGAATGAATTTGCTCAATTTCATATTAGTCCTTCTTGCACTTGTCGTTATTGTAATGGTGCTGGCTCAAATAGCGAAGATTAGTGATCTCACCACACGATTTAAGAAAGATCAGGATGACATAGACCAGGACACATCAGATAGTTTAGCCAAATTGTTCTTTTGGATGGGAATGATTGGACTGGTTTTATTTGTTGGCTTTTATTTTGTGTTGCGAAAATTGGATCTGCCCGTGGCAGCATCGGAAATGGGACGCAGTTTTGAGAGCCTGCTTAATGTATTTTGGGCTTTTATTGTTCCGGTTTTCTTTTTAACACAAATAGCCCTTTTTGTATTTGTTCGAAAGTATAGATTCAGGAAAGACAGGAAAGCCTTTTATTACCCTGAAAACAACAAATTAGAGCTTGTTTGGACTATTATTCCTGCATTGGCCATGCTGACTTTGGTGGCACTTGGACTAAACAAATGGAACCAGACTATGGCTCCGCCGCCGGATGATGCTATTCAGGTTAGAGTTACTGGTCAGCAGTTTAAATGGACGGTAAATTATCCCGGCGAGGATAATACATTTGGTGAGCGCGATGTCTATAAGTACGGAGCGCCTTACAATGTTATTTCGGTTAATCCGGATGATCCTGCAGCCGCAGATGATATGTGGCCTTCTGAAATTGTAGTACCTGTAAATAAACCGGTAGTGTTTAAACTGGGGGCTATGGATGTGCTGCATAATTTCTATCTGCCGCACTTTAGAATGAAAATGGACTGTGTGCCCGGCGTTCCAACACAGTATTGGATCGTACCCGATAAAACAACCAAAGAAATGCGGGAGATCACCGGCAATCCGGATTTTGATTATGAGGCGGCTTGTGCAGAATTATGTGGTACTGGTCACTGGAATATGAAATTAGTATTAAAGGTTGTTCCGGAAAGTGAGTATAACTCATGGCTTGCGGCTCAACCTAAGGCTTCAGAAGCTTTTTTACCTTCTATTTTAGAAGCGAGGGTAAAGGCAGAAAAAGCAGAGAAAGAGCGGCAGGCTGAGATCGCAAAATATGCACCGGCAGAGAAGAAAACCGGGAAAAAGTCTGAACATTAAAATTTTAATAAAAAGGAAGTATGGCTAACCATGAAGTAGTAGCAGATGTCCATGTTGATGAACATGCTCACGATGAGCATCACGATCATCATCAGAGCTTTATTTCGAAATATATCTTTAGTCAGGATCACAAGATCATTGCCCGCCAGTTTTTAATCAGTGGTATCATTTGGGCTGTGATCGGTGCAATTATGAGCCTGCTTTTCAGGCTTCAACTGGCATATCCTGAAACAAGCTACCCATTTTTGGAATCGCTTTTTGGCAAGTGGGCTGAGGGCGGTCAAATATCACCTGACTTTTACTATACTCTAATAACATTGCACGGTACAATACTTGTGTTTATGGTACTTACCGCAGGTTTGAGCGGTACTTTCAGTAATCTGCTAATTCCTATGCAGGTGGGTGCTCGCGATATGGCTTCGCCATTTATGAACATGCTTAGTTTTTGGTTCTTTACAGCATCCGGCTTAGTAATGCTTCTTTCCATGTTTGTTAAAACCGGAGGAGCCAGTGGTGGCTGGACAGCCTATCCGCCATTAAGTGCTTTTAACTGGACTATGAAGGGTACCGGTGTAGGAACCGATTTATGGATCATTTCCATAGCACTCTTTATTGTTTCGGCCTTGCTTGGTGGTTTAAATTATATTACTACCGTAATCAATATGCGTACTAAAGGCATGAGCTTTGGCCGTATGCCGCTAACTATTTGGGCATTCTTCTTTACGGCTATAATTGCCTTGTTATCGTTCCCTGTGCTTCTTGCAGCCGGTATTTTGCTGCTTTTCGACAGAAATTTGGGAACCAGCTTCTTCTTGTCAGATATTATTTCCAATGCCGGCGATGTAATGGCAAATGCAGGCGGAAACCCAATTCTCTTCCAGCACCTATTTTGGTTTTTGGGTCATCCCGAAGTGTATATTATCATTCTTCCTGCTATGGGTATGGTTTCGCAAATTCTTTCGGATAATGCCCGTAAACCGATTTTTGGCTATAAGGCCATGATACTATCTATTTCTGCTATTACCGTGCTTGGCTTTTTGGTGTGGGCTCACCACATGTTTGTAACGGGTATGCACCCGAACCTGGGTCTGGTGTTTACCATTTTCACCTTGCTCATTGCCGTTCCTTCGGCTATTAAAACGTTTAACTGGCTATCAACTATATGGCGGGGTAACTTAAAACTAACTCCGGGTATGATGTTCGCCCTTGGCTTTATTTCCATGTTTATTTCGGGCGGCTTAACCGGAATTATCCTGGGAACTAACTTCCTTGATATTGCTTTACACGATACCTATTTTGTTGTAGCTCACTTTCATGTGGTAATGGGTGTAGCCGCATTTTTTGGAACGTTTGCCGGAACCTATCATTGGTTCCCTAAGTTGTTTAACGGACGGCAAATGAACCGAACGTTAGGGTATATCCACTTCTTTATAACCTTTATTGGAGCGTATGGCGTGTTCTTCCCTATGCACTTTATGAAAGCCGTACCACGCCGTTACTGGTCTTACGATGGGTTCGACTTTACTCAGGGTTTTGACGATGTGGCCAAGTTCATTACCATTTCAGCCATTTTTGTAGTTGCCGGTCAAACGGTATTTCTGTACAACTTCTTCCACAGTATTTTCCGTGGAAAACGTATCCAGTCTAAAAACCCGAACAAGTACAACTCGTTAGAATGGACAACACCTATCAAACCGGGCCACGGAAACTGGGTTGGTGAAATTCCGGAAGTACACCGCGGGCCTTATGAATATGGTAAAGATGGGTTTGAATATATGCCGCAGACAGTACCTGTAGGCCAGGAAAACGAATGGTGGGAGAACGATAGAGTTGAAACTGAGAAAATAACCGAAGACCTATATCATTAGAATTGTCCGTAACTAAAACACATAACAACCCATCGTCCGTTGTACTGCATGTTTTAGTACAAAGAATAAAGGACTATGCCGCTTTATCAAAAGTTCGGTTGAATTTAACCGTGGTGTTTTCAGCCTTGTTAGGATACTTGTTTGCTCCTGCGGCATTTGTTACGGCACCAAAATTATTATTACTCGCCCTGGGTGGTTTTTTGATCACTGCTTCATCTAACACCATTAATCAAATATTGGAAAAGGATGTTGATGCCTTGATGAACCGTACTCGAAACCGTCCGCTTCCTCAAAAACGATTAAGCGTAATGGAAGCCGCCTTATTTGCCGGTATAACGGGTGTTGTAGGCATTCTGTTGCTTTGGTGGCAGTTTAATCAATTGGCGGCCTTGCTTGGTGCAGTTTGTCTTATTGTTTATGCTTTTGTTTACACCCCGTTAAAGAGGGTAAGCCAAATAGCCGTTTTTGTAGGGGCTATTCCGGGAGCTTTGCCGCCGGTAATTGGTTGGGTGTGTGCTACCGGTGCGTTGGCATTTGATGCAGCTTTACTGTTCGCCGTGCAATTCCTTTGGCAATTCCCGCATTTTTGGGCTATAGCCTGGGTGGCTTTTGACGATTATAAAAAAGCCGGTTTTAGGTTGCTTCCGGGCGGTGAAAAATCTGTGAATATGCCCATTCAGTCGTTATTCTATATCATCACACTTATTCCGGTATGTGGCATACCTTTCTTATTTCGAATAATTGGTTTACCGGCTTTTTTGGGCTGTACTTTGGCAGCTATTTTGTTTGCCGTGCCGGCTGCACTTATGATATTGAAAAGGGAAGATAAATACGCGAAACAATTGATGTTTGCATCGTTTTTATACTTACCTATTGTATTAACTCTATTAGTTTTCGGATAAAATGAACGTGATTTTGCATCCACCACAACCAAAAAAATATTTTGCCCAGCGCTTTGCGCTATGGTTGGGTATGGTGGCCATGTTCATGACTTTTGCCGGAATAACCAGTGCATATATAGTACGTCAGGCACAAAGCGATTGGTTAGAGATAAGAAACCTGCCCATAGCATTTTTTATAAGTACGGCACTTATAGTTTTGAGCAGCGTAACAATGATACTGGCTAACAATGCCTATAAAAAAGACCATTATAATACCTTCAGGCTCTTTTTGGTATCAACTTTCATTTTGGGTGCATTATTCGCACTGTTTCAGGTAAAGGGCTGGCAGGCTTTAAATGCAAATAATATTTTACTGGGTGGAAGAGATGCCAACCCGGCTGGATCTTTTATTTATCTGTTGAGCGGTTTACACCTCCTACACCTGGTAATGGGCTTGTTCTTCATGCTTATCGCGATTATCCGTTCAACCTATGTATTTAAGAATCCGGCAATCGGTGCGGTGAAAGAATTCGCCCCACAAAAAGGAATTAGAATGGATCTGCTGTCAACTTTTTGGCATTTTGTTGACATACTTTGGATCTACTTATTAATATTTTTATTGATTAACAAATAACTATGGCGTCAGAAGCAGCAGTATCATCAAAAGAGCACTGGGAAGGCGGTAAACGGCCAATGGTAGCCCGTTACGGCAAGTTGATGATGTGGTTCTTTCTTGTAACGGATGCATTCACATTTACATCATTCTTGGTTTCTTATGGCCTTATTCGAATGAGTTCGGACTTTTGGCCAGACCCGAATACCGTGTTTAACGCTATGCCGTTTGCAGGGCATGCTAATATTCCGTTAGGATTTGTGAGTATTATGACCTTTATTTTGATCTTAAGCTCTGTTTTTGTGGTAAGAGCTGTACAGGAAGGGCATAGACTGAACAAAAAAGGCGTTATGTTTTGGCTTAGCCTGGGTATCTTAGGTGGTGTTGCCTTCCTGGCATGTCAGGCCTGGGAGTGGACACACTTAATTCATGAGGGGCTTTGGATAGGGAAGAATTCCCTGGTAATTGATCCGGAAACCGGCGAAACACTAAGACGCAGTGCCGCTGCCCTTGAAGGCGTGGACATTGATGCTGCAATTGGCAGTGGAAAGCTGCTAAAGGCCCCTGTTAACTTCTCCAACTTATTCTTTTTTATAACGGGATTCCATGGAATGCACGTTTTAAGTGGAGTGATTTTGAATATCATGGGATGGATTAACACTAAAAAAGATAAGTATCAACGTAAAGGTGACTACGAAATGATTGAGAAGCTTGGTCTTTACTGGCACTTTGTCGACCTTGTTTGGGTATTTGTATTCCTTTGTTTCTACCTACTATAAAATTATACTATGGCGCACGAACTATCAGATCAACAATATAAAAGTCAGGTTAAAGCCGTTTGGAAAGCAACTGCCTGGTTGACGGTTATAACCATTTTAGAGGTGGGTTTAGCTTTAATGTGGCTTAAATTGGGATGGGGCCATAAAATGGTACTCAACATCCTGCTAATTTTTGCCAGTTTATGTAAAGCGTTTTTCATTGTTGCGGAATTTATGCACTTGAAATATGAAACCAGGGCCCTTGTTTTATCCATTCTGGTACCTATGGCCATATTTATTTGGGGAATCATTGCCTTCCTTATAGAAGGTAACTCCATTCAGTGGCTCCGGCACATGTTCGACTAACTCTGAAAGCAGATGGGCAAAGAGGGCAGGAAGAGTGGTTTAATTTCAATTTTCTTAATTTTTCTTATTCCGGTTATTGTGGTGGCCGGTTTGGTGTATGGCTTAAAAAAAACCGAAGCCGATGATCCACTGCCCGTTTTAGGTGAAACTACTGCATTTACCTATAAAACAAATAATGGAATAACCATATCCGATAAGTATTTTAAGGATTCTTTAAGGTTGGTTTCTTTTAATAAGTCTAACCAAAAACCATTAAGCAGGTTGTCGGCCGTTAAAGATATTTTAGTTGAGTTTCCTGAGTTTCATGTAATAAGCTTCCTTGTAGCAGACCAAGGAGATCAAATATTGGAGGAAGATTTTAAGGCAAGCAATTATCACATTATTTCTCTTGAGAAAGAAGAAGTTGTTAGCGTGATGAAAGAACACTTAGCATCAGATTATAATGAAGTGGTCTTGGTAGATTATTTGAATCAAGTACGTGGTAAATATAAATTGGAAGATGGTAGTACGGAGGATAAACTCAGGAGCGATATTCAGGTCCTTCTCCTTGAAATGCACCATTACAAGAAGCAGCGGGACAGGAAAAAACGCAAGTATTTCATGAAATCAAATCCGGATGAAGAGTAGTAGTAGTAACAAAAAGGTTGATATCCTTATCATACTATTTTCAATAGTGGCAGTAGCCATTATCTCATCACTGTTTCGTTACCAGTTTTTAGATGCGGGTAAGCTGCCCTTCGATATACACATTTTACCAAAAGCACACGCTATTATTAATTCGTTAACAGCAGTGTGCCTATTAATTGCCCTGTATTTGGTTAAGCAAAGGAACGTTAAGGGGCATAAATTTTTTATGCTGCTGGCTTCGGCTTTATCCGTGCTGTTTTTGCTCTCCTATCTCACTTATCATAGCAGTGCAGAAAGTACGAGTTATGGAGGCGAAGGCGTTCTTAAATACATCTATTATTTCATTCTCATTACACACATCATTTTAGCGGCCATTGTACTGCCGTTTATTTTAATGACACTGCACCGTGCCTTTACAGACCAAATTGACAAACATAAAAAGCTGGTCCGGTTCACCTTTCCTGTTTGGTTGTATGTGGCCATTTCCGGTGTGTTGGTTTACCTAATGATCTCTCCCTATTATTAGAGGCATTCTTTGCGTACATTGCGTCTTTGCGGTAATGTTATGAATTCAAGAATCTTACATCCCGAAGTCCAGACCTTCATCAATATTAATCTTGATGCTGATTTAGCGGATTTAGCCTTAAAGGGTTCGCCTTTTCCTGAGATACCTTTTGCTGAGCTTGCTCAGCAAATCGAAAGTAAACGCAGAGCAGAAAAGAAACTTCCAACCTGGTTTAATACCGAAGGGATCTATTGGCCGAACAAAAGAGCCATGGAGCAAAGCTCATCGGAAAAAGTGGCAAAGTTTAAGGCCGGTCTTGTAGGTGGTGAAACTCTTGTTGATGTTACAGGCGGAATGGGCGTTGACAGTTGGGCTTTTACCGAGAGATTCGAAAATGTGGTTTACATCGAAAGGGATAAAGGACTTAAGGAAATTGCTGAGCACAATTTTAAAAGGTTGGAAAGACAGAATGTAGTATGCAACAATCATAACGGATTGGACTACGTAAGCAATATGAAAGAGAAGGTAGATTGTATTTACATAGACCCGGACAGGCGGCATAATGTGAAGGGTAGGGTAAAGAGATTGGAAGACTGCCGCCCGAACTTGTTGGAGCATTGGGATGTTCTTTGCCAGAAGGCAGAGGTAGTAATGGCTAAACTGTCGCCGCTCTTGGATATTTCCTATGTGTTGAAATCCCTGTCGGGAATTTCTTCTGTCTATGTTGTAGCTGTCCAAAATGAAGTAAAGGAAGTGCTTGCTGTAAGGAGACCGGATGAACAACCCGGGATCAGGGCTGTAAATCTGCTTAAGTCTGGCCGTGATGAATACAAGCGATTGTTTGATGCCCCAAAAGCAAAAGCGGAGTACACCATGCCCCAGCAGTACTTATACGAGTGCAATGCAGCCATTATGAAGGCTCAATTACAAGATGATCACTGCCATAAATTCAGTCTTTGCAAGCTCCACCCAAATTCGCATTTGTTCACATCTGATAAGAGCGCAAAGAGATTTCAGGGAAAATGTTTTGAAGTACTACAAGTGATGAAGGTTGATAAAAAAGAATTGGCAAAAGTAATTCCTGAAAAACAAGCTAATTTCATAACACGAAATTTTCCTTTAAAAGCCAATGAACTCGCTCATAAATTAGATTTTAGGGAAGGAGGCAATATTTATGTAATTGGCACAACCCTCATGAATTCCGATAAGTGCTTAATAATAGCCAGACTGGTTCTTTGATCGGTGTTGTTTGTTCCGTTATAAATTTCTGCAAGCCTCACATTTCTTCGCGAACTGGTATAAAAGCCATTGTTCTTATCTTTACAGAATGAAACTTTGTTTCCGTTTTTTGGCCTTTGTAATGTTGTTGCTATCACCCATATTGGCAGATGCACAGTGCGCATCTTGCAAGGCCGTTGCTGAAAGTTCAATGGAAGCCGGAAGTTCTGCCGCAATCGGTATTAACAACGGTGTGCTTTATATGTTGTTTATGCCCTTCATTTTCGCAGCCGTGTTCTACTACATTTACAAACGTCGGCAGAAGTACCTCAGGCAATTCGGTGAAGAGATCTGACTTTATTTTTTAGCCCTTTCGGCTTGTAGTAATTTCGCCACATGAATAGTGAACGATTAGAAAGAGCGGCTGAAGCCTTTAAGAAGCTGGTTGAACTTATGGACACCCTAAGGAAGGAATGCCCGTGGGATGCAAAACAAACCCATAAAAGCTTGCAGAAATACACCATTGAGGAGCTCTACGAGTTAATGGATGCCATTAATAATAAAGATACCGAAGAAACAAAGGAAGAACTGGGAGACTTGCTTTTTCACACCATATTCTATTCAAAAATTGCTGAAGAAACCAACGATTTTTGCATAATAGATGTCATTAATAGTGTGTATGCTAAGTTAGTGAATCGGCACCCGCATGTTTTTGGGAATGTATCGGTAAAAAATGAAGAGGATGTAAGCCGGAATTGGGAACAGCTAAAGTTGAAGGAAGGTAAAAAGTCAATATTGGATGGTGTTCCCAAGTCGTTGCCGGCATTGGTAAAGGCCTACAGGATACAAGAGAAAGCAAAACAGGTTGGTTTTGAGTGGCCCGGCATTGAAGGTGCTTTGGATAAGTTAAAGGAAGAGATAGCTGAATTGGAAAGTGCAAGACGATCGGGTGATGAGAATGCATTTGCTGCAGAATTTGGCGATGTGTTGTTTTCCTTTATTAATTATGCGAGATATGCTAACGTAGATCCTGAGCAGGCACTTGAATTAAGTAATAGAAAATTTATTGAACGATTTCAATTTATTGAAAAAGAAAGCCTTATACAAAATAAAAATTTGAAAGAGATGAATTTAGAAGAAATGGATGCACTTTGGAATAAGGCTAAAACTGCGCGATCTTAGTTGTATTGTGCATTTCTTGAATAAATTAATGATTAACTTCACAGCGCAAAAGTAAAACTTCAAAATAATGAGAAAATTAATGGTTTTAATAGTGCTTGGCCTCTTTGCTACCGAAATTTACGGAGCAGGATTTAGAGTAGCACTACAGGCTACCAAACAACAGGGTATGGGTCATGTAGGGGCCGGTACAAAAGTTGGGCCTTCAAATATATTTTTTAACCCGGGAGCTTTGGCATTGCTTGAAAGTGGCGGTATTACCCTTTCGGGCTCGGCCATTTTTGGTGATGTTAAGTACGCCATGCCGGGTACTGAGGTTACCTCGGAATTGGAAGACAACATAGGTACACCTTTTGGAGCCTATGGCAGTTTTAATATCGGTGAGCGTTTTGCGGCAGGATTAGGTGTATATACCCCTTATGGAAACACGGTTGAATGGCCGGATGACTGGGCAGGCAGAATTGTGAGCCAAAATGTTAATTTAAAAGCTATATTTCTACAACCTACACTAAGTTTTGCTCTCAACGACAAACTGGGAATTGGTGGTGGCTTGACCTATGTTTTGGGAGATGTGGTTTTGGAAAGAGCCATTCCGCTGGATAAAAACGACCCTAACTCCGATGAAGCTGATATTATGCTTGAAACGGATGGATTTGCAAACGGAATAGGTTATAACGTAGGAATTTTTTATGAACCTACCAATGAAATGTCCTTAGGGCTAAATTATCGTTCTAAAGTAGATGTTTCGGCTGAAGAAGGTATTGTATCATTTGAAGATGTGCCTAATTCTGCAGCTACTTCGTTTGCAGCAACCAAATGGAATGCCGAACTACCTTTACCAGGAGAAGTAGCCTTTGGTGTGGGTTTCAGGCCATCTGACAGATTATTACTTGCTGCAGATATGAATTATATCCTCTGGAGCCAGTACAAAAAGCTAGAATTAAATTTTAATGGCAATGTAGGCGGAAACAATGTAACTTCTTCCATTACACCACAAGATTGGAAAGATGCCTTTACAATGAAAATTGGCGGAGAATATGATATTAATGAAAAATTTGACCTGAGAGCAGGAGCATATTATGACTTTTCTCCTGTACCGGATAAAACGTTAGCTCCTATTACTCCTGATTCTGATAGAATTGGTTTAACAGGTGGATTAAGCTTTATGCCAAATGATAAGCTGTCGGTTGATGCCGCGGTACTGCTTCTACTTGGGAAACAGAGAACTGTGCAAGCCGAAGAAAATCAATTTGGTTTTGGACAGACTTATTTGAATACAGTTACTGCTCCGAGCATTGGTTTGAATTATTCATTTAACTAAAAGAAATTCAACATGAAATATTTAAAACTAACTATAACAATAGCGGCACTTGGCTTTATTTTAACCTCTTGTGAACGTGATTTAGATCCGGCAGAGCAATTTTCATCCGGAACGCTCAACCTCTCCAACTATGTTGCCGTGGGTAACTCATTAACTGCCGGATACCAGGATGCTGATGTGTATGATAAAGGCCAGGCCAATTCTTATCCGGCCATTATGGCGCAATCTTTTGCTTCAGTTGGCGGCGGAACATTTACGCAGCCTACTATAGGCCCGGGGGGCCTGGGAAAAAGACTAGTACTGGGTGCATTAACTAATTGTAAAAATGAACCGGGCCTGGCACCTGTTCCCGCCGGTTTACCTCCCGATGGTTCTACCCTTACCGGCCCTTTTAATAATATGGGTGTCCCCGGTGCAAAGTCCTTTCACCTTGGACTGGCCGGATATGGTGCATTGAACCCTTATTTTGGAAGGATGCAGTCTGGACCCACTACCAGCGTAATAGCTGATGCAGCTGTACAACTACCTACATTTTTCACTATGTGGATTGGTAATAATGATGTGCTTAGCTATGCTACAACAGGTGGAATAGGCATGGATCAAACAGGTAATTTCAATCCTGCAACCTATGGCGGAAATGATATTTCGGACCCCAATGTAGTAGCCGGAGCTATAAACCAATACTTGCAGGCTCTGACAACAGGAGGAGCCAAAGGAGCCCTTGCTAACATACCAAATGTAACGGACATACCTTTCTTTACAACCGTACCGGGCAATTTAATTGTGCTGGATGCAGCTTCAGCGGCTGGCTTAACAGGATTTTGGCAAGTGTATGCGGGCCTTTTGGCACAAAATCCGGCTATTGGCGCATCGGCGGCTCAATATGCTTTTACATTCAATGAGGGTCCAAACTATCCAATAATAAAAGTTGCCCCATCAACCGGTAATCCTATGGGCTTAAGACAAATGGCAGCCGGTGAACTTCTTCCATTAACCATCAATACCGATGCTATTCGTTGCCAGGGTTATGGAACTGCAGCAATTACGCCTGCTGTTCAGGCCGTTCTTGTTAAAGTAGCAGGAGGGCAAACTCCTACACCAGCGGAAATAGCACTTGTATTAGGAGCTCCTAATCCTTTGGAAGATAAAGATGTTTTGGAAGCGAGTGAGTTACAGTCTATTGCCAACGCAACAGTGTCCTATAATGGAGCAATAGCAGGCCTGGCACAAACGTATGACCTGGCTTTGGTTGATGCAAATGCCGAGTTTGCTAAAATAAAAGCCGATGGAGGTATTTTATTTGGTGGAGCCAATTACTCAACAACTTTTGTTACCGGTGGGCTTTTCTCTTTGGATGGAGTTCATCCAACCCAAAAAGGTTATGCTGTAGTGGCCAACCTTTTCATTGATGCTATTAATGCACACTATGGTTCATCAATTCCTAAGGTTGATATCAATGAATATCCCGGAGTAGCTTTACCGTAATTGACAGTTTATACACAACTTTAAGGGGAAGTCAGTTAAGTGATTTCCCTTTTTCTTGTTTTCATTTTTGCAGCACCCAACAATTTTTTTGGATGATTTGATATAGTTCAGCTTGTTGATCATCCATTTTTAGTGTAGTAGATTTAAAATGTTTAGATTCAGGTAATTGAAAAGTGATTTGATACATGTTGTGAGTTATTTCATGTGCTTTTTTGATGGAGATATCTGACTTTTGCTTCTTTAACAATCTATCCATTTCCATATAAATGCAGTAGGCTACAAAAGATATACATATGTGTGCCTGAATTCGATGTACCAACCTGTGATAGACGGGTCTTATTCTTAAATCTGTTTTTGAGATCCTGAATGCTTTTTCTATTTGCCAAAGTTGATGGTAATTATCTATAATTTGTTTTTTACTCAATTTGGAGTTAGTTATGTATCCTTTAAGTCCGTCCCACACTACGTCTTGATCAAACTTGTGATAGTCAATTTCAATATCCACCTTGCCTGTCATTTTTAAGTACTTATTATATCCCTTGTTATTGATATTGGACTTGGTGAGCTTTCCTGAACGCAATCGTTTTTCTAATCTCTGCAAACCACGCTTTCGGTTATGTGCATCTTTGCTTGCTCTTTTTGATGAGTAGCAGACAATTAATCGCTGAGCATTTCGCGTAATTTGTCTCACCTGACCATCTTCCCACTGTTGGGATGTAATTTGCTTTTTGACTGCTTTCGATTCATTTTTTATTCTTGCGCCAATTATGTATTCGTACTTTTGATCTTCAAGGGCTTGAAGATTCTTGTTGGACAAAAGAGCTGAATCAGCAATTACAATGGGTTTTCCTAAATCAAATCGATTGCTCATTTTTTCAAGGAAGGGGATTAACGTATGCCCTTCATAGGTGTTGCCTTCAAAAATATCATAACCAATTGCATAACCCTGTAAGCCTACCAGCAAGCCAAGATAGATTTGAGGATGTGAGTGTTTTCCATCTTTTGAAAAGCCGGTTTTACGAAGGTCATCTTCTTCAGATGCCTCAAAGTAAAGAGTGGTCATATCATAGAATACGATCGACAACTTACCGCCAAGTAGTTTTTTAGTATGCTCAAAGGCAATTTGCTCAATCTTGTCCTTGAGTTGGCTATTTAACTTATCTAAAAAACGATATATGCTGTCTATGTTTATATGAACGCCTTGGTAACGATACAAATACTCAATGGTTTTTAACTTGCTTAGTGGAAAAGCTAATCGAGCGATTACTATATGACGAAACAACTCTTCTTTGATATTACCAAAACCGATATGATCAAACAAACTCCCATATATCAATTCAGGGCCAATGGTGCGAATGCTGGCATTACTTAACTGATCAATAGCAGATTCTATGACTGCATCTGATGGAGAAACAAACAATTGAGATTGTCCTTGCAACCGTTCTATCTCTTGCCTGCCCATAGCTACCAACCTTTCAATCTGTTGAGCACTTTTACCACAACCTATGGTCTTAACAACCTTATTAGACCTATTGATTTTTTCAATAATCTGTACCGAAATGCTTCCTGATCGATTTTTTAATTTTCGTAAAAACACACCTGAAAATAGGTCTGCAGCACCCAATTTCAAAAACTTGGTGTTGATTTTCAATCACTTATGATACTTTTTCTGGCGAGTGCGGAAAACAAAAGTTACAGTCTATTGCCAACGCAACAGTGTCCTATAATGGAGCAATAGCAGGCCTGGCACAAACGTATGACCTGGCTTTGGTTGATGCAAATGCCGAGTTTGCTAAAATAAAAGCCGATGGAGGTATTTTATTTGGTGGAGCCAATTACTCAACAACTTTTGTTACCGGTGGGCTTTTCTCTTTGGATGGAGTTCATCCAACCCAAAAAGGTTATGCTGTAGTGGCCAACCTTTTCATTGATGCTATTAATGCACACTATGGTTCATCAATTCCTAAGGTTGATATCAATGAATATCCCGGAGTAGCTTTACCGTAATTGACAGTTTATACACAACTTTAAGGGGAAGTCAGTTAAGTGATTTCCCTTTTTTATTTTTAGAACGGAAATATTTTGCACGTTTAGAAACTGAAGTCTGAAAAACAATAAATATATAAGCGGTTATGTCCTAATAGCTCTCGGCATAATATGCTATGGGCTGGCTTTGCTTTTGAACAAAGTAGCTGATAGTGAAACCGGCTTTGCAAATCAAACTAAGAATTTTGAAATAAGGCTGCAAAAGATTGAGTCTCAATTAGAAGGGCGTATAGCGCAATTAATGGCGGAGAAAAAAATTCCAGCCATTCAAGATCTCAGCTCGTATAACAATGATCATTTTGCAATTTTGGCTTATCACTCCGATACTTTAACCGCCTGGTCGAATAGGAAATTTTCAGAAGCCGCTATTTTAAGTAGGTTGAAAACGGATACTACGGTTGCCTTGCCCATGAATAATGGTTATTATATGGTCAAGGTAAGGGAAACGGAGTTTGGCCGAATTACTGGTATTATACCTATTTATACAGAGTATAGGTATAACAACTGGTTTTTGATAAATGGCTTTCCGTTACTACCTGCACTGGAAGGCACTTACGCAGAAAACTCTGATCCAAATCTACCATCTACCCCAATACGAGACTTAGGAGGTAATACTTTAGGGTATATTATTCACGATTCGGGTTATGTACATCCAAGTGCGGTCACCTGGCTCGGAGTTGCTGCTTTTGGCTTTAGTATTTTAGGCCTTTTTCTTTCCTTTCATCAGAATAGGTTATCCATCTTTGGAATTCATCCCTTTTTGTTATTGCTGGTTGGAATTTTTGTCTGGCGCTATTTTTTTGTGAACTATAGCCTTGATATTTTTGATCCTTTTGGGCTTTTTCAATCTACTAGGTACGCCAACAGACTTTTTGCCCCGAGCCTTGGAGTACTAATTACGTCTTTGGTAATCGCTTTCTTTGCAATTTTGGCCTGGTATCGAAAACCCATGATCAGTCCTAAGCTGTTTAAACGGTTAAAGTTGATAGAAGAATTGCAGACGGGCCTGTATTTCTTATTTCTTCTCATCATCGGCTTTTTAATGGTTGTACTTATCAAGTCTTTACTGTTAGACTCGCAAATAAACCTGGATATAAGCAGATTACAGGAATTTGACGCCTTTTCCGTTTTCGGCCTGATATGTATTGTACTCATTTTTGGAACGCACCTGCTTATTTCATATAGAATCTTGAGAAAGGTGGCCGAGTTTGATCTCCGATGGTTCACCGTTCTTGTTATAGCCCTATTTAGCCTGGTTGCAGGCGCAATAATTATTGCAGTTGTATTAAGGTATGATTTTCTTTGGTTCTTTCCATTATGGTATTCGGTTTATGGTGCTTTTGTTTATTTTTTATTGAAACGGGCCGGGGGCATTAATCAGCTTATTGAATTAATAGGAGTTGTTGCCCTTTTTTCGGTATTATCGGCCTATTACTATAACCTGTACGACCAGCAAAAAACCGAAGGCCGTATTCGACAAATTGTAGAGAACCTGTCAAGTCAGGAAGATCCTTTGGCGGAGTATCTTATAGAAGAAGCACGTAATAAGATACAGCAGGACAGAAGCATAATAAACCAACTGCAAAACCCTTTCTTAACACCCAATAACATTTCCGATAGGGTTAAATCTCTTTATCTCAAAGGGTACCTAAAATCCTTTACGCACAATGTACAGGTTAATCGGGACCTGGAACCCGGCTACCGTATTGATACATCGGCGGTGAGCCCGAGCAACTCAAAATTCAATACGCTGATTTATGAGGTAGATGTGCCTGTTTATGATCATGGCGAATTACTTGGGTTGATCCGGTTGAATCTAAATACATCTAAGCTTCCTGACGATAAAACCTTTTATTCAGAATACACCGGAAATGCCTCAGTTGATCATGTAACACCGAGAAGATTCTCGTTTGCCATTTACAAAAACGGAAGACTTTCGTACACCAGTGGTTCTGAACCATATACGGCCATTACTGAAACACGGGGCAGCCCTGGTTCATTTAAAAGGATTTTAGCGGGTAACGATAACGTATATCTTTATGCACCTAATGAAAATGACTTTATCACGCTTAGAGTGAATCGCCGTGAGCAGGTTAGAGGCTTCTACACAATGTTTTCCTACAACTTTGCGCTTCTCGTGCTGGCTATGTTTGCCGGCCTGCTTTTCTTTAGCCGATTGTTTACCAAAAACATTAGACTGTTTACCGAAAGCCTGAAGAACCGTATTCAGTTTGCAGTATTGGCCTTACTTTTTTTCACCCTTATTATCATCGCTTTTGCATCTTATCAATTTGTTAAGAAAGAAATTGAAGGCAATGAAGTAGCTGAATTTGAAACACGTATTCAGCAGATAATTGACAACTTTCACGATCAACATGAAGAAAGCGTAGCTTTTAAGCCCGATTTTATCAATTACCTGAACACATCATTTTCCAACAGTCCTGATGATATTCATTTTTACGGAACAAACGGTAAGTTGGAATTTTCATCAAACCCAGTGTTGTTTGAAGATAACATTTGGCCCGGTCGTGCCGATCCCATAGCCCTTGGTCTTATAAGAAGCGGACGAGCCAATTTTTATTTCAGTGAGGAAAAAATAGGATCCTATAAATACCTTGGTTTTTATTCGGCAGTCCGAGATTCAGATCAGAATTTAGTTGGAGTACTTTACCTGCCTAATTTCAGACTAAAGAACAAAACTACACACCAGCTTAGATTTATTAATGTAACTCTTACTAATGTGTTCACTTCGGTATTGTTATTGGCCACACTGGCTTCTCTGCTTGTAACCTTTTCTGTTACCCGAATACTTGAAGGACTACGAAACCAGCTGGCACGAGTACAGATTGGAAAAGAATACACGCCTTTACAATGGAAAAATAAAGATGAAATAGGTTTGCTGGTAGATGAGTATAATGCCATGGTAAAAAAGTTAGAGGAAAGTGCCATTATACTGGCTCGGACAGAAAGGGAAAGCGCATGGCGCGATATGGCTAAACAAGTAGCGCATGAAATAAAAAATCCACTCACGCCTATGAAATTGAGTATTCAACATTTGGGAAGGGCACTTACGGAAAACGGTGGAGAAACAGAGCTTGAAAGGAAAACATTAAATACACTTACACAACAGATCGATCACCTTTCAAGAATTGCTGAAGGCTTTTCTCAATTAGCAAAAATGCCCTTACCTGTAAATCAAAAATTGGATTTGAAAAAGATGGTAAAAAATGCCGTTAATCTTTTCTCTTCTAATCAAGAGTATGATGTTACACTTGATGATCAAATTACAGCCGATAAGGCCTGGGTATATGCCGATAGTGCTATGATAAACAGTGTTTTAAATAACGTACTTAAAAATTCTCAGCAAGCTATGGTCAAAGACAGACCCGGTAAAATAAGCGTTGAAATGTCATTGACCAATGAAAAATATGTTATAGCCATAAAAGACAACGGACGGGGCATTCCTCTTGAAAACAGAGCTAAGATCTTTACGCCAAATTTCACTACCAAAAGCTCGGGTTCGGGCCTGGGATTAATGATGAGTAAAAAGATTATAGAAATGGCTAAAGGGCATATCTACTTCGAATCGAAAAAAGACCAGGGAACTATCTTCTTTATTGAATTGCCAAAAGTGGTTGAGGAAGAAAAAGTAGTATGAAAAAGTTGAATTCTTCAAAATGGTTAGCCTATGCAGCCATTGCCTATGTTTTTGCTTTTGTTCTGTGGTGGTCCCTATTGCTGTTAAGAACCGAAAATCAACGATTTGAAAATGAATTGAAATACCTTGAGATCGTGGATGAAACTGGCGAACCGGGTGAATCTATGCGTTTTGAACAAGCTGAAAAGGAACATGAACGAAACAAACGCATGATTATTTTGGAGGGTTTGGTTTTTAGTGCAATTCTATTACTTGCAGCACTATTCATAATGCGTACTTTAGTTAACCAAAGAAGATTTATAGAGCAGAAGAACAACTTTGTGCTTGCCACCAGTCATGAACTTAGATCGCCTGTGGCAGCTTTAAAATTGAATTTACAAACATTGCTTAAGCCGGGAGTTGCTGGCAAAAACGAAATATTGCTCAAGCATAATTCACTAAAAGAGATAAACAGATTGCAAACTTTAATCGAAAATATTTTGCTCACTTCACAACTGGAAGCCGAACAGTTGGTAGTTAATAAGGAAAGTCTCAATCTTACCGAATTGGTTGCACAACTTATTAACGAGTATGGAACTGAAAATGAACGCCTGGTGTTTGATGGCGGGCACAATGCCCTTGTAAATGCTGACAGGCCTTCCATGTTAATTGTTGTAAAAAATCTCATTGAAAATGCCCTTAAATATGGAGGCAGGGAAAGTATAGTTAGGGTTAAGATTGAGCAGGTAGGTGAAAATGTAGAGTTGAGCGTATCGGACAGTGCCCCTTCCATACCACCGGCTGAGAGAGCGCATATCTGGAAAAAGTTCTACCGCAGCGGAAATGAACTATCAAGGGGTAAAAAGGGATCGGGCCTTGGCTTGTTTTTGGTGAAGAATATGACCGAATTAAACAATGGCTTAGCGGGTCATAGTGTTAAGAAAGGCGGAGGAAATATTTTTACAATTACACTCCCGTCATTATGAACAATAATACGCCACACATACTATTAATTGAAGATGAAAGCTCTCTAAGTGATGTAATTGCTTTAAATCTTGAAATGGATGGTTACAAAGTAAAGGTTATTGATGATGGTGCTGAGGTGCTTCCGATATTTAACAAGGGATCGTTTGATTTGATTTTGCTTGATATTATGTTGCCCAATGTAAGCGGACTTGAAATTTGTAAATCTGTAAGAGAAAAAGATGCAAATATTCCTATACTCATTCTGTCAGCCAAGGACAGAACTGCCGATAGAATAAAAGGTTTGCAACTGGGAGCAGATGATTATTTGCCTAAACCTTTTGACCTGGAAGAAATGCGATTGAGGGTTAAAGCATTACTCAGACGTAGCGAACGACTTACGGAGTATGCAATATTTGAGTTTGGTGACAATACAATTAACTTTGAAACCTTCCAGGCTGCGAATGGGAATAGAAACTTTTCGCTCACAAAAAAAGAAATAGAATTATTGAAACTATTAATAGGAAAGGAGGGGGAAGTGGTTTCCCGTGATGAGATACTGAAGCAGGTTTGGGGCTATGAAGTACTTCCGAATACCAGAACTATAGACAACTTTATTCTTTCTTTTCGAAAGTATTTTGAGAAAAATCCTAAAAAACCGGAGCACTTTCACTCAGTTTGGGGTGTAGGGTACAGATTTACCGCCGAATAAGTGTATTTATAGGCTTAAATTTGCGGTCATTTAAAAATCATGCAAGAGCAATTAGCAAGGATAGAGGATGCCATTTTAGACATAAACAAAGGGAAACTGGTAATAGTTGTAGATGATGAGGATAGAGAAAACGAAGGAGATTTTATAACAGCTGCAGCCAATGTTACTCCCGAGTTAATAAATTTCATGTCGAAAAATGGCCGCGGCCTCATTTGTGCTCCTTTATCAGAAACCAGGTGCGAGGAGTTGGAGTTAGATTTAATGGTAGGCAAAAACACCGCTCTTCATGCCACACCGTTTACCGTATCAGTTGATCTGTTGGGTAACGGAGTTACTACGGGTATTTCAACCGAAGATAGAGCAAAGACCATTTTGGCCTTAATCAACCCAAATACAAAAGCAGAAGATTTGGGTCGGCCAGGCCACATATTTCCGCTTAAAGCCATGAAAGGCGGGGTACTGCGAAGAGCCGGCCATACAGAGGCCGCCATTGACCTTGCCCGCTTGGCCGGATTTGGCGAAGCTGCAGTTTTAGTGGAGATACTGAATGAAGACGGGACTATGGCCAGATTGCCTCAGTTACTGGAGAAAGCAAAGCAATTTGACCTAAAAGTTGTAAGTATAAAAGACCTTATAGCTTACCGCTTAGAACATGATAAACTGATCAAACGCGAAGTGGACGTGAATCTGCCAACGCGTTATGGCAATTTTGAATTAATCGCTTTCAGACAGATAGATTCTGATGAGATACATCTTGCCATGACCAAGGGAAATATTGATGACGGTGAACCGGTATTGGTTCGTGTCCACTCCAGTTGCGTAACCGGCGATATTTTACACTCCAAACGCTGTGATTGCGGAGAGCAATTGGTAAATGCCATGACCATGGTAGAAAAAGAAGGTCGCGGTGTTGTGCTGTACATGAACCAGGAGGGCAGGGGCATTGGTTTGCTAAATAAGCTTAAAACATATAAACTCCAGGAAGGCGGATTAGATACCGTTGAAGCCAATTTAAAACTGGGTTTTGATAAAGATGGGCGCGATTATGGTGTTGGAGCCCAAATATTGCGCGACTTGGGAGTTAATAAACTACGCTTAATCACCAATAATCCGCAAAAAAGAATTGGTTTGGCGGGTTATGGTTTGGAAATATTGGAGAATGTACCTATTGAAATTGCTCCTAATTCGGCCAATGAGAAATACTTACTTACCAAGCGCGATAAAATGGGGCATGAAATTCTGAAAGATTACTGACTACCGTTTTCATCTTCGTCTTCTTTTATGACATCCGCTTCGGCCTGATCTTTATCTGTAGATATCTCTTCCTTTTCCTGCTTGTTCTTAGCAAATAATTCACTGAAACTGTCAAACTCTTTTTTAAACAGAAAGCCAAAACCATTTCTACGCTTATCCTGCTGATTGATTAGATCAAAATCGCGCTTAGAAAATACCCTAAACTGAATGTTGCCATTATTCTTAATAAAGTAGCTAAAAATTACATCCCCTAAAACCAAACCACCTTGGTCTTGTATGCTTTGCTGGTCCAGGTTTAGGTCTCCACCTACAATGAGAGTAGCTCTTCCGTTTAAGATAGCCTGCTTTAACTTAATATTTATCTCTTCTCCCTGACCAATTGTGGATGTTGAAGTTCCCAGATCGCCCTGATATCCGATTTTTAGGTCTGCATTCTTGAGTAATCCAAGTTCTTGCAACAACACATTAAAATGCCTTGTAACTATGCCAGTTAATGTGTTAACAGCCACACTTGTCAGAGCATTACCGTTCTCAGAGGTTGAGCCTTCACCGAGAGGAGTGAAATTTTCAGATAGAAGAATACTTGCAACCTGTGTTTGTACAACTCCCGGTTCTCCGTTTACCTGCTCTTCCATAAGAGCATCTACATTACTACCTGCACCATCTACAGAGATATTGAAATCCAAATTTGGCTCTGAAAGTGGGCCGCCAAGGTTAATAGCCAGGGTTGTTGTTACGTTAGAAGATGCGCTTACAGGTTGCCCGAAGAGCGTGTTAACATCTGGTTGATCTGTAATGTAGTTAGCGTTTACGTTGATCAATGCATTAAACGGATCTCCTGACCAAGCCACAGTTCCACCAGGAACTAACTCAAATTTTCTTGTAAACAGATTGTTATAATTGAAATTGTAGGAACCACTATTTACTATGTATAATCCATTCATTTCAAATTTACCTTCGGTGTCGTAGATAATATTTAATTTTCCATTACCAAATCCTTTCAATGCGTTATCTCCGGCCTCATCAAACAGAATATTTGCTTCTGCATTTTGATTTATATCCAGGCCAAAAAGCATGGTTAGTTTTCCTTTCTGTTTAACTGGTGCGGCTTCTTCATCTACATCCGCTTTTTTCTTATCCCTAAATTTAACAAAGCTGTAACTGCCCGTTTTTTTATTACTTGTAGTATTAATAAAGATTTGTGTGTTGGGCTCTGAAGTAGCATTAACCGCCATAGTAACGTCCTTTACCGGTCCGAAAAAGTGCACATTTCCACTTGCAAAGGCAGACCCATAGAGCGTAGGATTGTCGGCAGCAGTAGTGTTTAGGAACATTAACTTTGGCGTAACCGCTATTACATCAACGTTAAAGTCATTCAAATAAAAATGATTTATCGATCCCGAAACCGATGCGTAGTTCCCTAATTCATCGTACAGATCAAGAGAGTTAATTTTAAATTCATTGTCGAAAACCTGAATAGACTGCGCGGCTGGAATGGTATATCTGGCTTGTGTAAACCCTATAGTTAACCCCAAATCATCTTCCATAGTAATATTACCATTCAAATTAAATTTACCGGGCCTGCCATGAAAATTCAAATAACCGCTTGCATGTCCGTCAATGTTTTCTACGGCTGGTGCCCAAAGACTTTCAAAAGGGTGTAAACTCCCTCTGAAAATCTCAAAACCAAAGTTGACCATATCGCCTTCTGCTTTAAGATCAATTCCACCGTTTATACCTACCTGGTAATCTTCATCCTGAATAATTCCATCGAAATCTCCTGCCTTAGCATCAATATTGTAAAAACCATCAATAGATACAATGGCGGCACGATCATTATTATACATAAGATCATTTACCACTATGGCAATATCCAAATTGGGTTTACCATTCAATTCTACCAGGTTGACACTTCCGTTAACCTTTCCACCAATGGGTTTGCCCGTAATGCTAATAAATGAATTTATATCAATAAGCTCAAGGTTGGCGAATTGCGCAATTAGTTTTGTGTTTAAGTCACTTTGAGGGTTGTATATCTGAATCTCTTGTTCGCCATTAATGATCTTAAAGTTTTCGGCCTGCCAAAAATTCTTGCCCAGGGTTATGGAGTTTTTGGGACTTACTTCCCATCTTTCACCATTGATTAGAAGATCTGATGAAAGAATAGAAATATTAAATTTGTCACCTATGCGTTTTACGCGGGTTGTCAAATCGGCATCTAAAAAGTTTTCATTGTAAGATTTTATATGGGTATCCAGGATATTATTGGCCAGTTTAAAGTCAATTTCTGAATTGTTGAGCCATAATGAAGCCCCGTTGTGAATATTAATTTGTTCGCTTTTAGCGAATAAGATATCTCCATCACCTTTGGCATTGAATGCCCAGTTTTCAAAGCGATACTGGCCAAACTTAATTTCATCGGCCTGTGCCGTAATGGCCAATTCGTCTGTGCCGGGATTTAATGTACCCACTGCAGATAGTGTATTGCTGAGTTCCAGATCCGGCAGGAGGTATTTCACTAAATTTCCTGTTTTGTCTATCCTAAATTTGAAACCAATTTGCTGGTTACCGGTAATGGTATTTTTATTGGAAGCCCACTTATCGTTTATATAGTAGTAGTTGTTTATAGTTTTTTTTATGGTGGGAAGTAACTGTACGTAGTCATATTCTCCTACAAACGATGCGTGAATATTTTCGGTATGCATGTCCAATACACGTTTTCCGTCTTCATCGTAGGCATTAACCTTTAAGTCATCTATCTCAAACTCTTCTTTCCCATCGTTAATGATGATATGTTCGGCTTCAATATTTCCTAGCAAATTGTAGAGATTGTTTCCTGAAAAACGGGCTTTAAGGTTGGTATTCACTGCTAACGGAGTTTTAATCAGGCCCAAACGATACAGGTCGGCATTTTGCATACTGGTTTCTATATCAAATGCCGGTTTAGCACCTCTTAGGTCAGCACTGCCTTCAACATACCCATTTAGATAAGTATCGCCGGCGTTTAATTTTGCTGTTATTACATTTTTGTTGATCTCTCCTTTTAACTCAATATTGTTGTATGAGTATCCTTTGTAATGAATATTTTGAATATTGCCATTGACACTTGTGACCATAGAATTAAGATCAAAACCACTACCGTTTACATGAGCGTTAAATGCTAATTCGCCTAATTCATTTTTGTTAAGCCATCTGCCAAGTTGAAAACTATTTGTTTTAATATCTCCACTATACCTGGCTAATTGCCCCGGCTTTTTCGAGTAATTAATATCGGTGTTTAATGTGCCAAGCGATGTAGTTAAAGTGCCATACGTTACCAAATCGGATAAAAAGCCGGTGAATTTTCCGGAGTAATTTACAGTTCCGAGATTAGTGATCTTATCAGAAAGATTTCGCTTGCCGGTTATTATTCGCAAACCATTTGGGGTGGTTTGTAAACCATCAATACTGGCATCGAAAAAGGTGTTGGCAAGATCTGGAAGGCCAATGGCGTTTAGGGAGCCTCTTGCAAAGCTGCCATGAGAAAATTTTAGGTTAAACGGCCGGGCCTGAAGGTCGGAAACCCGCCCCTTAAAGTTGCCGCTGAGTTCAATATCTTCATCAACGGGCGATTTACCAAAAAGCCGATCAAGATCAGTAGGGGATAGCCTGGATTTTTCAATGGCTGCTCTGAGCTTAATACCATCGTTAAAATCGGAAAAATCATCGAATGTTGTATAACCAAAACTCAGTGACCCAATTAGTTCGCTTTTTGGGGTTTCTACCTGTAGTTTCTCAAATGTCATTAGTTCTGCCCCCAGGCCAAGGTCAGCAGTTAAATTGCTTAGCTCAAATCCACTTTTATCGGTAAATGATAGTTCTTTAATATCTGCGTTTATGGTGCTATCGTTGGTGCGCACCCTTTTTAAATTAGCCTGTAAATTGCTCAAATCTAAATCGCTAAAACTTAGTTCTTTTTCTTTTCCGACTTCCCTGGCCCTGGTAAGGTTTATAAAGCGGCCGCTATCTATAGTTAGAGCTTTGATTTTCAAATCCCAGGCGGGCAACACAAAGGGTTTGCTTTCGCTTTCACCCTTTTCACCCGTTTTAATTAATTCTATATGAGGTTCGTGAAAGTGTAATTTTCCTGCGTTTATTATCTTCTTTTGCAGATCAAATTTGTCGAAGTCGATCTCTGCATCGGGCAGATAGATAAAGTTTTCCTGATTCTTGTAGTCGTCCTTTAAACGTAACTTAACATCAACCAGCCTGGCGTTGCGCATGGTAAGCTTAAGCGGCTTTTTCTTATCGGAAGTACCGGTTTTGGTTTCTTTCTTCTGAAACACCTCATCTATGTTAAACTGGTCGGAATCTGCTTTACGATTAAGATTGATCGTAATTCCTTCAAGTACCGTGTTATTTAAATTAAAGCTTTTTTTAAAGGGAGCAAAATGGCTGGCATTTGTTTTTAATTTTCGGGCATATAAAAGGGTGGCACCCTTTTTATCCTCAACATATAACCCATAAACAGTGAATTTTTTAAATAATGAAGCATTTACGGAATCCACTACTACCTGCGTACCTAATTTATTACTCAGTTTGTTAGTATAGTATTGGGCAATTTTAGTTTGAAAAGCAGGTTTTTTAATGAGAACAGAAAGCACAAAAATCGCTATGGCGAAAATTGCCAAAATCGAGATCAAAAAAATCAGTATTTTTCGCCTTTTGCTCAAAGTGTGTAACGGTTTTAAAGATAATCCAATAAATTATTAAACATTTCATTTTCTAAACACATACTGGCCATAGAATCATCTTGCGATGATACTGGCGCAGCTGTAATAAAGGAAGGCAAAATGCTTGCCAATGTTACGGCGGCCCAGGCTATACATGAAAGATTTGGCGGTGTAGTACCCGAACTGGCATCAAGGGAGCACTTAAATAAAATTGAGCCTGTGGTTGATTATGCTTTGAAAACCGCCGGAATAGAACCTAAAAACCTGGGAGCTGTTGCCGTAACAAGAGGGCCGGGTTTAATTGGAAGCCTTATTGTAGGCCTCAATTTTGCAAAGGCAATGGCACTTGGTTTGGAAGTACCGTTAATAGAAGTTAATCATATGCAGGCACATGTAGCGGCACATTTCATTGATGATCCGCAACCAACTTTTCCTTTTTTATGCTTGACCGTATCAGGCGGCCATACCCAACTGGTGCTGGTTAAAGATTATTTGGAAATGGAAGTTATTGGAGAAACCATTGACGATGCCGCTGGAGAAGCCTTTGATAAAGCTGCAAAAATGTTTGGTCTGCCATATCCGGGCGGCCCTTCTGTTGATCAATTTGCACAAAAAGGTAATGCTAATGCCTTTGAATTTGCTAAACCCGATGTTGGCAGACACTCATTTAGCTTTAGCGGACTGAAAACGTCCGTTCTATATTTCATTCAAAAAAAGCAGAAGGAGAACGAAAAATTTGTAGAAGAAAATCTGGCCGACCTCTGTGCATCGGTGCAAAAAACAATAGTTGATATTTTGTTGGAAAAGCTATGCGTTGCCGCCAGTGATCTTAAACTAAACCAAGTTGGCATTAGTGGTGGTGTTGCTGCTAACTCGGAGCTTCGTAAACGATTTGAACAGCTTGGCGAAGAAAAAGGATGGAGAACCTATATCCCGAAGTTTGAGTATTGTACCGACAATGCTGCAATGATTGCCCAGGTGGGGCACTATAAATTTTTGGCGCAGAGATTTGCCCCTTTGGATATTGAACCCCTGGCCAGATACAAATTATAGGGTTTCAAATGGTCAACAGCAAGCGCACAATGCCTTGTGCGTATCTGAAATATAGATGATTTAAGAAATTTGATGGCTTTATTTACTTAGCGTACATTTGTACACTAACTTAAAGGAATGTCAAGAATTATTCAGTTTAGGGAAGCATTAGGCGAGGCTATGAGCGAAGAAATGCGTCGAGACGAGAACGTTATACTGATGGGCGAGGAAGTGGCCGAGTATAATGGAGCTTATAAGGTGAGTCAGGGTATGTTGGATGAATTTGGGCCGGAACGAGTCATTGATACGCCCATTGCTGAATTGGGTTTTACAGGAATAGGTGTGGGTGCGGCCATGAATGGTCTTAGACCCATTGTAGAGTTCATGACCTGGAATTTTTCAATTCTAGCCTGGGATCAGATCATTAATAATGCGGCGAAAATGCTAAATATGACAGGGGGGCAGTGGAACATCCCCATCGTTTTTAGGGGCGGAACCGGTGTGGCAGGCCAGCTTGGAGCTACGCATTCACAAACTTTTGAGAGTTGGCTGGCTAATTGTCCCGGACTTAAAGTTGTTTCGGTTTCAAACCCTTACGATGCCAAAGGGTTATTAAAATCTGCCATTCGCGATAACGATCCGGTTTTGTTTATGGAGTCTGAGCAAATGTATGGCGATAAAGGCGAAGTACCCGATGAAGAATATTTAATACCCATAGGCAAGGCCAACGTGGTAAGAGAGGGAAATGATGTAAGCCTTGTAACTTATAACAAAATGCTAAAAGTAGTAAACCGGGCAGCCGACGAGTTGGCCAAAGAGGGCGTTTCAGCCGAAGTAATTGACCTTAGAACTATTAGACCTTTGGACTACGAAACACTTATTAACTCGGTTAAAAAGACCAATAGGATGATAGTGGTGGAGGAGAGTTGGCCCTTTGCATCGGTGAGTTCAGAAATTACCTATGTGGTGCAACGAAATGCCTTTGATTATCTGGATGCGCCCATTAAGCGGATTACAGGTGCCGATGTACCGGTTAGTTATGCTCCAAACCTCGTTGAAGCTTTCTTACCTGATGTTAAAAAGGTAATGGATGCGTACAAAGCGGTAAGCTATACTTAAGGCATCTGCCTGGTGGTTCATTTAAGTACCGAAATAATACCGATAAAATACAATTGCAGTTCTTCCGTTATAATATGTAAACAGTACTAATGCGACAAAATAGCTTAATCATTACCCTGCTTCTTTTCTGCACTCTTGGAGTAAACGGGCAGGCTTCATTGGGAGGTGGTTTAACCTTCGGTACCGATTTAGAAGAGCCCGGTATTCAAATAAATGCCGATTTTGAAGTAGCCGACAGGTGGTCGGTATCTCCCAACTTAACTTATTGGTTTGAAGGCATTGAAGACTTTTCGCTATTGACTTTGAATGGCGACGTACATTATGTTGTAAATCCAAATGCCAGTTTTAAAGTTTCACCTTTTACCGGCCTTAACCTACAAATTGCAAACGACTCACGTGGTGATAGATACGATGATACGGATGCTGGATTAAACCTTGGCGTTGGAGGAAAAACAAAAATAGGCGGTAATGCGAAGCTGTACGCTGAAACAAAATACGTGATAAGTGGTATTGACGAGTTAGTGCTTACCCTGGGAGTCCTGTTCGGATTGTAATTGTAGCTGATTATAAAACTTTAAACCGCCAATTGTTCTCGCAGTTGGCGGTTTTTTTATGATTGTAGTATAGGACTTTGGTCGAATGTGGAAAACTTGGAAAAACCTAATTAATAATGGGCTTACTTTTCGCCTGCAGAAAGTAGGTATAGATTGATTCACTAAATAGTTTTTAAAGCCGGAACCAAATAAAATGCCGCGCTCCGATACATGGGAGCGCGGCATTACTTTATACCAAAAAGACATGCAAAATATTGCACTACTTTATGAATCCATTTGGTATTATTCCGCCGAACTACCCTCCAACCCGTTTCACCTTATATCCCATTTCTTTAAGCAGCTGCATGACCTTATCTCTGTGGTTGCCTTGCAGGATGATCTGAAAGTCTTTAACCGCACCTCCAACGCCACACTTGGTTTTAAGGATTTTAGCAAGACCTTCTCTTTTGTCCTGCGTTCCTTCAAAACCTTCTATAATTGTTACTATTTTACCCCTTCGCTTTTTCTTGTCTAAAAGAACGCTTAGTGGATTACTCTGAAGAATGACTTTAGGTTTATGCTCTTTGTCAGTCTTTGTTTCAGAGCTATCAACTTTCTCCTTTGGAAGTGAGCCAAGCGACCATTTAACGGCTGTCCATTTCTTTTTACTCATAACACTAAAATAAAAAAGACCTCCTGGTCTAATTCCCGGAGGTCGTAAAATTGTTTCTTAACATGCCTAATTCAAAGGAAAATTATAGGAATGCTGATTATTGGGCTCATCTTCATAAAAGCCTTCAATTTTTACCGAATTTTCTCTTTGCGCTATGGCTCTTTTAAAGGAAGTGGCATCACCAACCAACTGATCATTCACGGCATATACAATAAAGCCCTTTCTAATGTCTTCTCCAAAAGGAGAACCGGCCAATTTGCCATTTTTATCTATGTTGGTAACCTTAACTCCGTTGCGAATGCCCATTTTTCTCAATTCATCATTGCTCAATCTTTTTACATCAATACCGAGCTCTTCAATGTTAACAGACACAAAGCGATCGGTCATTTTTTCGGCACTTGATAAAGTAACGTTAGCTGTTCTGGTTCGTCCTTTTCTCTTATACTCAACCGTTACTTTGTCACCAGGGGTCTTTCTAGCAATAATTTCCTGTAGTTTACTCGTTCTTCCGTCCGTTACATCTTTTCCATCTATTGAAACTATTACGTCTCCTGCTCTTAATCCTGCTTTTTCGGCACCACTTTCTTCACGTACTTCAGATATAAGCAATCCTTCCTTTTCATCTGTATCAACCTCCCGACCCTGCGTAAGTTCGGTTTCAATATCGGCATAAGAAATACCCAAAAGGGCGCGTTGAACCTCTCCGAATTTCTTAAGGTCAGTTACTACTTTTTGTACCAAATTAGAAGGTACGGCAAAACCATAGCCTGCATAGTATCCGGTAGGGGTGGTAATGGCAGTATTAATACCAATAAGATCACCCGATGTATTAACCAACGCACCACCTGAGTTTCCCCTGTTAATAACTGCATCGGTTTGAATAAAGGATTCAACATTCAGTTCGGTATCAATAATTCCAATATTTCTTCCTACGGCACTTACAATACCTGCGGTAACCGATGATTTAAGGGTGAAGGGATCGCCTCGTCCTACACTAGGGTTACCAATGGCGGCTACCCATTCTCCTACTGCCACATTATCTGAATTGCCAAACTGAAGATAATCAGGCGTTTCCGCATCAATTTTAATCAATGCAATATCCGTATTGGGGTCTGTTCCAATCAGTTTTGCTTTAAACACTTTGCTATCAAACAACGTAACCTGAATTTCACTGGCGTTTTCTATTACATGGTTGTTAGTTACTATATAACCTTCTCTATTAATTATTACGCCGCTACCAAAGCCCATTTGTCGTCTGTCAACATCCTCCTCCCTTTGCCTTGGATTTCCAAAAATATCTCCGAAAAAATCTTCAAAAGGCGACCGGGAAGCCGCACTTTGATTGCTTTCAATGGTCGATTTAATATGCACAACGGCAGGCAAACCCTTGCGGGCAGCCACTGTGAAATCAAAACCGGCACTTTCCCTTTCATTCTTTTCATAACTAGCCTTCTCAAAACCACCATCAGCCTGCACAACAAATGTGGTGCTCTTTTCCTTGTTAAACACCTTATACAAACCAACTGCCATTGCAGCGCTAATGAATCCTACTAAAATGAGTGTTAACAGATTTTTGAATTTCATATCCGATTATCTTAATTTTACAAAACTTCCCTAAGTTCTTATTAATACTGGTTAACGCTAAAAAAAGTTTCTTTGAGTTTACTCAAATCTGATTTTTTTATCGTTTAATTAATAAGATGCTTTTTATAACGCTATTGTTACGTACTATGTTGCAAAAATACAACATCTGCCTAATGATAGATTTTAAATTTGAACCGCTTAGATGATCTTTTATAAATATCATGGCACGGGAAATGATTTTGTACTTGTGGACAACCGAAAGGGGGATATTACCATAACTACGGAGCAAGTACAAAAAATGTGCGAAAGGCACTTCGGCATTGGAGCTGATGGTCTAATACTGGTTGAAACGGATCCTGAAGTAGATTTTAGCATGATCTATTACAACTCCGATGGTAATGTTAGCAGTATGTGCGGAAATGGCGGGAGATGTGTGGTAAAATTTGCCCGGTTAATGGGCATAATTTCTGAGAATTCAACACTGTTTAGAGCGGCTGACGGCATACATACCGCAAAAATTTTGAAAGATGGCAACATTGCACTACAAATGAATGTGAGCAATGACCATGAATTATACGGCCAGGCATATATACTCAATACAGGCTCACCACACTATGTGCGTTTTAGATTTGGAATTGACCGGTTGAATATGATAAAGGAAGGAAGAAATGTACGTAACAGTCCTAAATTTAAAAGAGAGGGTATTAATGTAAACATAGTTGAAGAAATGCCTGATCGGTTACAAATAAGAACCTACGAACGTGGGGTGGAGAACGAAACATTGTCGTGCGGAACAGGAGTGGTTGCTGCTGCGGTGAGTTGGTATTTTAAAGAGCGTAAGAAAAATAACGAAATTGTGCATGTTGAAACCAAAGGCGGCAATGTAGCCGTTGAATTACACGGAAATGAACATGGAAAAATTGAAACGGCCTGGCTAATAGGTCCTGCCCGGGAAGTGTTCATTGGTGAAGTCGATATATGAGCTATTGGCCTTTTTCCTGCAGATTTGCGCAGTTAGGTGATTGATTTAGAAGGTTTACTGTAATTGGTTTATGTGGGAGAACGAGAAAATAAAAACATGTTTGGGGCAATGGTCAATGGTCAATAGTCATTGGTCAATAGTCATTGGTCAATAGTCAATGGTCATTGGTCATTGGTCATTGGTCAATAGTCATTGGTCAATAGTCATTGGTCAATGGTCAGTCTTGATTCTTGACTCTAAAAATCTTACTACTCAAATCTCGCTACGCTGTAGTATTGAAATTGAAATTGTAGCTGATATTGAAGTTGAAGTTTGACATTGAAGTTGTAGTTGAAGTTTCAATGTTCTACTTTTAGGCAAATTTTGCTGAAATGCTTTCCTGCTACATACGTGATGGTCGTGAGCTTAAGGAAGTAGAAACTCCGGTTAAAGGTAGTTGGATCAATATTTATCCGCCCTTTAATCTGGATAATCTACGTCAGCTTAGTGGTGACTTAGAGGTACCCCTCGATTTCCTTACCGACTCGTTGGATATGGACGAGCGGTCGCGTTTTGAACAGGAAGACGAAGCTAAACTAATCGTATTAAACTCACCTATACTTAACAATAATGTGATTGAGGATGATGCCATTTATGTTACCATACCAATAGGTATTATCCTTACTAAAGAATATCTGATCACCATATCTTCTCATCCGAATGAAGTACTGGAATCTTTTCTTAATCGTAAGGTATTAAACTTTGATCCTTCGTTAAAGGGGAATTTTGTGATAGATATTTTCGATAAAACCGTATTCTATTTTACACGTTACCTGAAAGATCTCAACAGAAAGCGTAATCAGTTTGAAGACCGGCTGCAGGATTCCATGAAAAACGAGGACTTAATGCGTATGTCGGAGATTCAGAACAGTCTTGTTTTTTTTAGTACTGCCATACGCGCCAACGATCTGCTTATGGCTAAATTACGACGGGTTGACTTTTTAGAACTGGACAATGAGCGCGACAGAGACCTTTTGGAAGATGTGATAATAGACAACAGTCAGGCACTTGAAATGAGTAATATTTATACCAATATCCTTAATGCCGCTATGGACACATTTGCCAGTATGATCTCAAACAACCTGAACAATGTAATGCGCAGGCTTACTTCCATTACCATCATTCTTATGGTGCCTACACTTATTGCCAGTATCTATGGTATGAATCTGGCCAGGTTGCCTTTGTCTCAGCATAAATGGGCTTTTCCTATTATGATGGTGCTTTCAGCTATCCTAACCATTCTGGTAGTGTATTTAATGCGGAAGAAGCGTTTTTTGTGATAGCACCGTAAAATGCCTGATAAAATCTTTTATCAGATCACTGATCTTTTGTAATTTAGACCCATGTTTTTAATGAAACATAATCCACTTCTAAAGCATGGCTACAAATGCCTGTTTGAATGTTGGATCTTCTATTCGTAGTGCTCCTTTGGGTAAACGCTACCGCTTTTCATTGCCCATGCTACTTTTATTTCATTAATCATCACAATCAATTTTCATGAATTTTCCTGATACTCTCACTGCTAAAAAACCACAGCGTGCTGCGGTTGCAGAAGGTAACTTTTACACAACAAACAACAATGTTATTGGACCGGGTATGAATGAACGCATTCAACGGCTTCGCAAACAAAGCGTGGAAACACCGGAATCGCTCTCCATTGAGCGTGCCTTAATAACTACCAGATTTTATAAAGAAAACGATGGTAAATATTCGGTGCCCGTTATGCGTGCCTTAAACTTTTTGGAGATATGCCGGCAAAAAACCATTTACATTGGTGATGATGAACTCATTGTTGCTGAACGCGGGCCATATCCTAAATCGGTTCCTACTTTTCCGGAACTCACCTGCCATTCGGTTGAAGATTTTCATGTACTTAAATCGCGCGATCAGCAACGGTATCTTATAGATGAGGGAGATATTGACATCTATGAAAAAGAAGTGATCCCGTACTGGAAGGGCAGAACCATGCGGGAACGCATTTTTAGCAAAGTACCCAAACCGTGGAAGGCAGCATATGAAGCGGGTTTATTTACCGAATTTATGGAGCAAAGGGCTCCCGGTCATACGGCGTTAGATGGTAAGATATACCAAAAAGGCATGTTAGATTTCAAAAACGAAATAAAGCAGCATTTAGAGAGCCTCGATTTTTTGAACGATCCGGAAGCCAATGAAAAACGCGAACAGCTTACGGCTATGGATATTGCTTGTGATGCTGCCATAGTTTTTGCCGAACGCCATGCCGAAAAAGCAGAACAATTAGCCGCTATTGAGACAGACCAAAACCGTGAAAAGGAACTGAAAAGAATTGCAGAAGTGTGCCGATGGGTGCCGGCAAATGCACCTCGTAATTTTTGGGAAGCCATTCAAATGTATTGGTTTGTGCATTTGGGAACCATTACCGAACTGAATGGCTGGGATGCTATGAACCCGGGGCACTTTGATCAGCATTTAACACCATTTTATGAAAGAGAAATAGCCGAAGGAACTTTGACCAGGGAAGAAGCCAAAGAATTGGTAAGTTGTTTCTGGATTAAAGTGAATAACCACCCGGCACCGCCAAAAGTGGGAATTACCGCCAGAGAAAGTGGTACGTATAACGATTTTACCAACATCAACATTGGCGGCATTAAACCCGATGGAAGCGATGGCGTTTCAGATGTTTCCTTCATCCTGTTAGATGTAATTGAAGAGTTGCATGTGCTTCAACCTGGGAATTCGGTTCACATAAGCCATAAAACCCCTGATAACTTTTTGCAAGCTGCCTGTAATGTAATTAGGCAGGGACACGGTTATCCTTCGGTGTTTAACCCCGATGTGTATATACAGGAAATGTTGCGCCAGGGGAAAACTCTGCAGGATGCGCGGGAAGGCGGTTGCAGTGGTTGTATTGAAGTTGGGGCCTTTGGTAAAGAGGCTTATTTGCTAACCGGATACTTAAATGTGCCCAAAATTTTTGAAGTAACGCTAAACAATGGCATAGATCCGGTAACCGGAAAAGTGGCTGGTATTGAGACCGGTGACCCGCGAACATTTGCATCGTATGAAGCTGTATATGAAGCGTTTCGTAAGCAACTGCATTTTGTAATAGATCAGAAAATACGGGTGAGCAATTATATTGATCAAATGTTTGCGAAATATGCACCCGCTCCCTTCCTTTCTGTAGTGATTGAAGATTGTATTTCCACAGGAAAGGATTACTACAACGGCGGCCCGAGATACAATACCAATTATATACAATGTACAGGACTGGGTACGGTAACCGACAGCCTGGCGGTGATCAAAAAACACGTATTTGAAGACGAGAGATATTCGATGGACACCTTGCTAACAGCCGTTTCAAATAATTTTGAAGGAGAAGAAGTCATGCGGCAACGTATATTAAATCATACGCCATTCTTCGGAAATGATGATGATTATGCCGATGACATTGCCCTGCGAGTGTATAACGACCTTTTGGAAGAGATAGATGGCAAACCGAACACCAAAGGCGGTCAATATCACTTAAACATGCTTTCTACAACCTGCCACGTGTATTTTGGAAAGATTATGGGAGCTACACCCAACGGCCGACTGACCGGAAAGTCCATTTCTGACGGTACGTCGCCCTCACATGGTAGCGATACGCACGGGCCTACATCGGTTATTCGTTCTTTGGGCAAGCTGGACCATGTGCGCTCAGGTGGTACATTGTTGAACTTACGCTTTGTACCGAGTTTGGTAAAACGGCAGGAAGATGTTAAAAAGCTGGGTCAGTTGATACGAAGCTACTTTACGCTCGGTGGCCACCATATTCAGTTTAACATTGTGGATACAGCCACACTGCGTGCAGCCCAACAATGCCCTGAAGATTACAAGGATCTTTTAGTGCGCATGGCCGGATACAGCGACTACTTCAATGATATGAATGCCGATTTGCAGCAAGAAGTCATAGACCGAACGGAGAACGAGCAATTTTAGTGAGATCAGGTCTTATTTTTGATATTAAGCGCTATGCCATCAATGATGGCCCGGGCATTCGAACCACCATTTTTTTGAAGGGTTGCCCGTTGTCGTGCAAATGCTGTCATAACCCTGAAAGCCAATCGAACCACGTTCAAAAGCTATACACCGAATCGAAGTGTATTGGTGCCAGGGAATGTGTGGAAGTTTGTCCGAATGAAGCACTCACGCTAACACCCAACGGCATTGTAACAGATACTGATGCTTGCAAACTGTGTGGCAAGTGTGCCGAAGTTTGTCCTACGAAAGCCATTGAAATGTCAGGGACACTGTACAATACTGCGGAGATAGTGGAAATAATAGAACGCGAGCGCATTCATCACGATCATTCCGGCGGGGGTGTAACGTTTTCGGGCGGAGAACCGCTTTTGTTCTCCGGGTTTTTAATTGAAATGCTGGATGCCTGCGGCGAAAAGGGCATCCACAGAACGGTTGATACATCTGGTTTTGCTGATACAAAGGTGCTGTTGAATGTAGCAAAACGTACCGATCATTTTTTATATGATATAAAGCACATGGACAATGAAAAGCACAAAGAGTTTACGGGTGTTGGCAATGAACTGATCCTTAAAAACTTAAGAATTCTTGCAGAAACCGGTGCCACCGTTGACATACGCATCCCCTTAATTGAAAATGTAAATGCCGATGAAGAGAACCTGAGAGCCACCGCAGTATTTGTGGCCGCTCTGCCGGGAAAAATTCCCGTGAGTTTGTTACCCTATCATGATATTGCGGTGAACAAGTATAAAAAACTGGGCATGCCTTATGATGAAGGAGAAATGAAAGAACCCGACCCGGAAAAACAAAACCGGGCTATAGAACTATTTGCAGAATATGGCGTAGAAGCTAAAATTGGGGGCTAAAGGGCTGGCAATTAAAGAGAGTCCATTACTCCTGCCTTTCAGCGAGATAGGAGCAGCAGTACGTTCATGTTTGGTCGTTCCGACCACACGAACGCTTAGTTGTTGTAAGCCGTATTAATCCAAGTCTTTATTTAACTTCTTCAATATTGCGTTAAACCAAAAAGTGCATTCGCCAACCATACGTCCCATTTTACTAAAGTAATGTATCTTTCCATTCACATCATACAAATATATTACAGAAAATGTACCCTCTACAAAAGTCCCTAGAAATAAAAGGTTATTGTCACTGCTTCTTATTCTTTCATCTAATTCATTATTATTCACTATCTCAAATTTCCCCGAATATTTTTCTTTAATATTTGTTTTACTCAAAAACTTTTTATCACTTTTTCCTGTATGAGTCAATACTGGAATGTCGTTCTCCCAAAATACAATTGTTTTTTCTTTCAATGCTTGGTTAGTATTATATAATTCGTCAGCTTCATTCCAAAGTAATTTCTTCAGTTTTTTGTCTTCTACTAATTTGATTGAATTATTAATCAGTTTTATGTAATTTGTCATTTTCGAAGAATTTACACCAATGTTTCCATATCCTGCATAACAAAAAAACATCCAATTCTTAAATGTATTAAAGTTCTTTCCACCAAGTTGAACAGTTACAACATCAGTGCTGTATACTCCACTTTGTATATCAACCCAAAGTGTTACAGGTTTTTTGTCATAGAATTGAGTGTGGGTCTTTAAAGAGCCTCCTGTGGAAGCATAGAAACCACTTAGAATAATGAAAGAATATTTGTCAGAATTTGAGTATTTTTCGAGTTCATTAAATTGAATAAACTCATAATCTGTAATTGTCCATTCTTTCTCAATTGCTTCTTTGATGTGGTCGTTAAATATGTCATTCGAATCTGACAATACTATATAGGTTTTGGTTTTCTTTAAAGCAGCAACATCTTCAAATCCAGCATATTTTGAAAATTGAGAGTATGACAACAAACTTGAGATTATCATTAAACAAATTAAAATCTTTTTTTTCATAATTAAATTTTTATTACTTGTGGTTAATATATGGCTTACAACTATTGTATAACCACAATATAGCGTATATATTCTTTATGTGGAAGGAAGGTGTTTGCTGTTCTGGGCATACTCTAATCGTATTAACCGTTGAAACGGATAAAGTTGTAAGACATTGATAATGAGTATGATAGCTATTCAAAAATGAAGTATTTAAGTTGAAGTTGTTATTGAACTTGCAGTTGATGCGGTTCCACCCAACTGCCGTCGTCTTTTATCAGTTGAATTAATTCATCAAGTGCCTGTGCTGTTGGGATATTTCGTTTAACTACTTCCTGGCCTTTGTATAAGGTGATCTTTCCGGGGCCACTGCCAACATAGCCGTAATCGGCATCAGCCATTTCGCCGGGACCATTGACAATGCAACCCATAATACCAATTTTAACGCCCTTTAGGTGATTGGTCTTTTCACGGATCATAGCTGTGGTTTCCTGTAGGTCGAAAAGGGTTCTGCCGCAACTCGGGCAACTGATATATTCTGTTTTACTTATCCTGTCGCGGGTTGACTGTAAAATGCCGAAACTAAGGTTATTTAAAGTGTCTAACCTTGTTCGCTCTGCCAATAGCCATAGACCGTTGCCAAAGCCATCAACAAGAACCGATCCGAGATCCACGGCACTGTCAAGTAGCAAGGCTTGGTTTGGTTTAGCCGAATAACTTCTTTTAATAATTACCGGGTTCTTCAAGCCCTTTTTCTGGAATTGCATAAAGGCATTACGTATATGTCGGGGCGCCAGACCCTCTGAACTCGAAAGCACCACTACGGCTTTGGGCTTTTGCTGAATAGTAAGGATAAGTTGTTCAATTATTTCAGACACATCAACCTCTAAAAAAGCCATACTGCCTTCGGGCAGGCTTTCAATGTCAGCGGCTTTTGCAAAGGGTATATAGCCTGCCTTGTCATTTAATGCATTCCAGGTTTGTATATCCACCACCTTTATGAGGCCACCGGGCAGTGAAATTTGCGGAATATGATTTCCAAGATAAGCGTAATCTGCCGCAGCATCGGCCATATTGAACTTATCAAGAGCGGCATTGTATGAATAGCCGATCTGCGCATACGAGTCGTAATCATTGACATCTGCCCCGGAAAGATCAGCAACTACCACAGCCGGTTTGTCACCGCCCATATTATCTAATTGAACCGTTGGGTATTTATGGTATTCGTACGGATTAAACGTGGTTACCTCAATTGGAGTGGCTACCGGCGTATGGCTATAGTTTGTAAACCGGTCAACCAGTGCTCTTGCCACAGGCAGTTCCGCTTCCGGCTCTTCGGTGAGAGAAACCCTTACGGTATCGCCCAAACCGTCTTCTAACAAGCTGCCAATCCCAACAGCCGATTTTATTCTGCCATCCTCACCGTCACCGGCTTCAGTAACGCCAAGATGTAAGGGATAGTTTTGGCCATTCTCCATCATCTTACTAACCAACAAACGATAGGCCTGCACCATAACCTTCGGATTACTGGCCTTCATGGAAAGAACTATATCGAAATACCCTTCATTTTCGCAGATACGCACAAATTCCAGGGCACTTTCCACCATGCCGAGTGGGGTATCGCCATAACGGCTCATAATGCGGTCGCTTAATGAACCATGATTGGTGCCAATGCGCATAGCCGTACCGTACTCCTTGCAGATCTTAACCAGCGGTGTGAACTTTCGCCTTATTCTGTCAATCTCTGCTTTATAATCGGCATCGGAGTATTCAATGATGTTGAATTTCTTTTTATCGGCATAGTTACCCGGATTAACACGTACTTTTTCAACAATGCGGGCAGCTAACTCTGCAGCATTTGGGGTAAAGTGTATGTCGGCTATCAATGGAGTGTTAAAGCCTGCAGCGCGTAAACCCTTTTTAATTTCTTCAAGGTTTTGTGCTTCCTTTTTACTCGGAGCCGTAATTCTGACATATTCGCTTCCGGCCTCTATCATTCTAATACTTTGGGCAATGGTGCCCTCGGTATCCATAGTATCTGTAGTGGTCATGCTTTGAATACGAATAGGATTGTCGCCACCCAAAGGCAGAGTACCAATGCCAACTTCCCGTGTTTTAAAGCGTTCATACCGGAGCAATGACAGGCAATATTTTCGATTGAATTCGATGTGATAAAGATAGCAGGTTGTATGGACAGTACAGTAATATTTTGTAGTTTACAGTTTCTAGTTTACTGTAAACTGTAAACTATGAATACGAAAGATAAAATTTTGGAGCTTCTACGTCAGAAGACAGAGGTGTCGGTCCACGAAATGACCGATGATCTAACTATTTCCAGGCAGATGATACACAGAGCTTTGAAGCAGCTTATTGCGAGTAATAAAGTTGTTAAAATCGGGAAACCGCCAAAAGTATTCTATAGACTAAATATTACTCAACCAAATAAAAATGAGCCAGTTAGTGATGCTATAGATGAGTCGATAGCGCGTATAAACTTTATAGAGGAACATTTTGTACAAATCACCGAAACCGGAAATAGATTGAATGGCCTTGAAGGCTTTATTCATTGGTGCAAAAAGAGAAATCAACCAGTAGCAAAGACTTTTAAAGAATACATTAAAACAAGAAAGAAATATCTCAGGTATTTTAACAGGAATGGTTTGATTGACGGCACGGATAGACTCAAATCTACAAAAGGATTCGAAAAAGTTAACCTTAAAAAGCTTTACTACGCCGATTTCTATGCCATAGAGCGATTTGAGAAAACCAAATTGGGTCAATATGTATTATATGCTAAACAAGGACAAAACCGGGAGATAATAACCGAAATTGCCCGGGTAATAGAAGATAAAATCCAAAAAATCATTAAAACTCATTCTATTGATGCTGTTGGATACATTCCGCATACTGTTCAAAGGGAGGTGCAATTAATGAAACAATTGGAAGGAATACTCTCTATAAACCTTCCGATCATTTTAATTGAGAAGGTTAAAACCGATGTGATCGTTCCGCAAAAAACGTTATCCAAACTTGAGGATCGTATAGCCAATGCCCGACATAACATGGTTGTTCCGGAAAGACGAAGGTTCAAAAACGTTTTATTGATCGATGATGCCGTTGGTTCAGGAGCCACCCTTAACGAAACAGCAGGTAAAATGCTTGACCGAGAAGTAGCCAAAGCGACATTTGGGTTTGCAGTTACAGGAAGTTTTAAAGGTTTTGATGTAATCTCTGAGGCTTGATTTATGCATTTCCTATTTTAGCACCACACAATATATAATGGACAAGAAGGAAAAATTCATAGCTGAAATAACAAAAGGATACACCTTTAAGGGCAGCAATATGATCATTGGCGGTGCCATGCTCAACGGCGAAACCCAAACGGGAACCCTGGTAAGAGCTCCTTTCAAAACTTTTAACCGGCATGGTTTGATTGCCGGAGCAACGGGAACCGGTAAAACCAAAACCCTTCAGGTATTGGCCGAGCACCTGAGTAAAAACGGTATTCCGGTTATGTTGATGGATGTTAAAGGCGATTTAAGTGGACTGGCGCAACCAAGCCCCGGCCATCCGAAAATTGATGAACGCCATACGCTAATAGATGCCGAACAAGTGCCTTTTGAACCCGAAGCTATGCCTGTTGAACTCATGAGTATTTCTGATGATGTGGGCTGTAGAATGCGGGCTACCGTAAGTGAATTTGGCCCTGTGTTACTGGCAAAGATGTTGGGCTGTAGCCCGGCACAAACCGGTATTGTAAGTGTATTGTTTAAATATGCTGATGATAATGGTTTGCTATTGTTAGACCTTAAGGATTTTAAAAAGCTACTCCAGTTTTCAATGAGTAAGGGCAAGGCGGATATGGAATTGGAGTACGGCCGAATGCACCCATCATCGGTAACTGCCATTATTCGTAAAGTTGTGGAGCTTGAAGAGCAGGGCGGAGATAAATTTTTCGGTGAACCTTCGTTTGATATAGATGATCTTTTACGAACCGATAAAAAGGGCAGAGGCATCATTTCCACATTAAGAGTTACCGATATTCAGGATAAGCCTAAGCTGTTTTCCACTTTTATGCTCAGCTTGCTGGCCGAGATCTATAATACATTCCCTGAAGCCGGTGATCGTGATAAGCCCAAACTGGTGATGTTTATAGATGAAGCCCACCTGATCTTCAAAGAGGCATCGGATGAATTATTAAGCCAGATCGAAAGTGTAATAAAACTTATCAGATCGAAAAGTGTGGGTATTTTCTTTGTCACGCAAAATCCGGCGGATGTACCTGAATCTGTTCTCGGTCAGTTAGGAATGAAAATTCAACATGCCTTGCGCGCGTTCACGGCAAAGGATAGAAAAAACATTAAGCTGGCAGCAGAGAACTATCCTATTTCGGAATATTATGATACTGCCCAGGTTTTAACCGAATTGGGAATTGGGGAGGCCCTTATTAGTGTGTTGGATGAAAAAGGCCGACCTACGCCGCTGGTGCAATGTATGATGCGGGCACCGGTAAGTCGTATGGATGTGCTAACGGATAAAGAAATGAAGGAATTGATAGCTGCCTCTGAAATATTTAAAGACTACGAGAAAGATAAAGATCCGGAGAGTGCCTATGAGATTTTAACTAAGAAAATGGAGAAGATTGAAAAGGCAACAACCAAAAGAAAAACAACATCTAAAAGTAGAACGAGAAAAAAACAAACCGTGCTGGAAAAAGCCTCAAAAAATACCATGCTTCGTCAAGTGGCAAGAGAAGCTACAAGAGAAATTGTACGGGGTGTTCTCGGAAAATTCGGCATTAAAACCACGAGAAGGCGCGGCGGTTGGTTTTGAAGTTCGTGTTAGGCTTAGGTTAGTGCACTGAAAATCAAGGTGTTAAGAATTTGTTTATAAAAAAAACGATCGTTTGGTTAAAATTACCACTCTGTGTATATATTTGCGGCTTCTATGAGCCAAAAGAATCACTACCAGGCGCCACCCAGTGGCGCCGTTTTTTTTGGCAAGAAAGACTAAAAGGACGGCCTTTTCTCAGATCGATATAATTATTGGCTCCTACGGAGCCAAGATCTTACTGTTTGACCTGGCTACCACCTATTAGCCCCTACGGGGCTGATGTTGCTCAAAGCAGGTTTCCGTTAGCTCATCACCACAACTATCCTAAATCAATTACACCAACTCCGTAGGAGCGAATTATTGGAAGAAGAGTGCTATTAGAAATGTATTTATATAGACTTTAAGAATCAAGAATCAAGAATCAAGAACCAAGAACCAAGAACCAAGAGTCAAGAGCCAAGAGCCTAGACTCAAATATCTCAAAATCAAAGGTTTACAATTAATTTGTGTATTTTGCTATTAGACTTTATATAAGCCTTGTAAGGGCGATTCATGTTTGGTGCCGGTTTAGCTTTTAAAATCGGATGTTCATGCGGGCGGGCCCGTCCGAACCCCATACGTGCGAGGTTCATCCGGGCGAGCAGGAGTTTTTGGCTAGACAATGAAGAAAATGTCGGAATAGCCGTAGCTATTATGGCTGTTGCACAATTGTTTTGGCAAAACCCGCCTGCGAAACGGGCAGGAAGAACAATTTTTAAAGTGAATCTTTAAAGTAGAAATGATATTATTTCATCTTAATTGTTTTCAGCGTACAGATTTTGCCTGAATCATACCGTACCAACAAAAAATAGATATCATTGGGCAATAATTCCCAGTCATAGACGAACCTATTAACACCTACTGCAAGACTTTCTTCATTACTAATATGAATTCTGCCTATGGCATCTACCAATTCTATAGTGACCAATTCTACCTTATTAGAAGATATTTCAAGGGATAGCCGTTTGTTAAACGGATTAGGAAATACCCGGAACACATCTTCAGAGCAAATTCTTTTAACGATGATAATATCGCTGTAACTGAACTGTCCGTCAAAATCGGTCTGTTTTAAACGATAGTACACCTTACCGCACAGATCATTAACATCACAGTATGAATAGTTCAACTTTTCTGATGTTGTACCTGCGCCATTAACCGTAGCTACAACTTCAAAGTTTCTTCCGTCAAGGGATCGTTCTACAGCAAAGAAATCGTTGTTTTCTTCCGATGCAGTTACCCATTCCAGGTTCACGCATTTTTCACTATCTGTTCCCGTAAAACTCACCAGTTCAACAGGAAGATTACAGCCAAAATTTTGAGTGAATTCCTGTGAGGTACAACCAGTATCAATATCTGTTACGGTAAAAGTTCCGAAAGATGCTGAGCTAAGGTCAAAAACCGGGGATGCCTGAGGAACTCCGGTAGTAACAGGTGCATCTGTATCTACCAAAGTATATGAGTAGTTGTTGTTAAATCCATTGGATGCAACAACTGTAACATCTCCGCTTGCACATGTAGTATCATATACCACATCATCTATTTGCGGCTGAGGGCATGGATTGACTGTAATTGTTTGAGTTCTTTCAATGGCGGGGTTGCCACATTCATCCATGGCGTTCCATCTTCTTACAATGGTGTAACCTCTACAATTGTCTTGAGTGAACTGATCTTCTGTGAAAATTGCAGTTCCACCCGGACTGCAGTTATCCGTATAATTTAAGTCAACGGCGACAGGAATGTTGTCTAAACAGTTTACGAATATATCTCCAGGTGCAGGATCAATGGTTGGTACCGTATCATCTACAACGGTAATTGTTTGCTGAACCTGATCAGAGTTGCCACAATCGTCAGTGAATGTCCATGTTCTTGTAATAATGAGCGGACTTGCTGTACATCCCGTACCTCCGTTATCAGAATCTACACCTGTAGCTGTAATGTTACCGGAACAGTTATCAGAAGCAGAAAGGTCACCCGGAGCCGGTACTTCGCTAATGCATTGATAGTTTTCAGCAGCCGGTGGTGTAGGCAGTACCGGTGGTGTATCGTCAATTACGGTAATTGTTTGTTGAACCTGATCAGAGTTGCCACAATCGTCAGTGAATGTCCATGTTCTTGTAATAATGAGCGGACTTGCTGTACATCCCGTACCTCCGTTATCAGAATCTACACCTGTAGCTGTAATGTTACCGGAACAGTTATCAGAAGCAGAAAGGTCACCCGGAGCCGGTACTTCGCTAATGCATTGATAGTTTTCAGCAGCCGGTGGTGTAGGCAGTACCGGTGGTGTATCGTCAATTACGGTAATTGTTTGTTGAACCTGATCAGAGTTGCCACAATCGTCAGTGAATGTCCATGTTCTTGTAATAATGAGCGGACTTGCTGTACATCCCGTACCTCCGTTATCAGAATCTACACCTGTAGCTGTAATGTTATCGGAACAGTTATCAGAAGCAGAAAGGTCACCCGGAGCCGGTACTTCGCTAATGCATTGATAGTTTTCAGCAGCCGGTGGTGTAGGCAGTACCGGTGGTGTATCGTCAATTACGGTAATTGTTTGCTGAACCTGATCAGAGTTGCCACAATCGTCAGTGAATGTCCATGTTCTTGTAATAATGAGCGGACTTGCTGTACATCCCGTACCTCCGTTATCAGAATCTACACCTGTAGCTGTAATGTTACCGGAACAGTTATCAGAAGCAGAAAGGTCACCCGGAGCCGGTACTTCGCTAATGCATTGATAGTTTTCAGCAGCCGGAGCCGTTGGTACAACCGGTGGTGTATCGTCAATTACGGTAATTGTTTGTTGAACCTGATCAGAGTTGCCACAATCGTCAGTGAATGTCCATGTTCTTGTAATAATGAGCGGACTTGCTGTACATCCCGTACCTCCGTTATCAGAATCTACACCTGTAGCTGTAATGTTACCGGAACAGTTATCAGAAGCAGAAAGGTCACCCGGAGCCGGTACTTCGCTAATGCATTGATAGTTTTCAGCAGCCGGTGGTGTAGGCAGTACCGGTGGTGTATCGTCAATTACGGTAATTGTTTGTTGAACCTGATCAGAGTTGCCACAATCGTCAGTGAATGTCCATGTTCTTGTAATAATGAGCGGACTTGCTGTACATCCCGTACCTCCGTTATCAGAATCTACACCTGTAGCTGTAATGTTATCGGAACAGTTATCAGAAGCAGAAAGGTCACCCGGAGCCGGTACTTCGCTAATGCATTGATAGTTTTCAGCAGCCGGTGGTGTAGGCAGTACCGGTGGTGTATCGTCAATTACGGTAATTGTTTGCTGAACCTGATCAGAGTTGCCACAATCGTCAGTGAATGTCCATGTTCTTGTAATAATGAGCGGACTTGCTGTACATCCCGTACCTCCGTTATCAGAATCTACACCTGTAGCTGTAATGTTACCGGAACAGTTATCAGAAGCGGAAAGGTCACCCGGAGCCGGTACTTCGCTAATGCATTGATAGTTTTCAGCAGCCGGTGGTGTAGGCAGTACCGGTGGTGTATCGTCAATTACGGTAATTGTTTGCTGAACCTGATCAGAGTTGCCACAATCGTCAGCGAATGTCCATGTTCTTGTAATAATGAGCGGACTTGCTGTACATCCCGTACCTCCGTTATCAGAATCTACACCTGTAGCTGTAATGTTACCGGAACAGTTATCAGAAGCAGAAAGGTCACCCGGAGCCGGTACTTCGCTAATGCATTGATAGTTTTCAGCAGCCGGTGGTGTAGGCAGTACCGGTGGTGTATCGTCAATTACGGTAATTGTTTGTTGAACCTGATCAGAGTTGCCACAATCGTCAGTGAATGTCCATGTTCTTGTAATAATGAGCGGACTTGCTGTACATCCCGTACCTCCGTTATCAGAATCTACACCTGTAGCTGTAATGTTATCGGAACAGTTATCAGAAGCAGAAAGGTCACCCGGAGCCGGTACTTCGCTAATGCATTGATAGTTTTCAGCAGCCGGTGGTGTAGGCAGTACCGGTGGTGTATCGTCAATTACGGTAATTGTTTGCTGAACCTGATCAGAGTTGCCACAATCGTCAGTGAATGTCCATGTTCTTGTAATAATGAGCGGACTTGCTGTACATCCCGTACCTCCGTTATCAGAATCTACACCTGTAGCTGTAATGTTACCGGAACAGTTATCAGAAGCAGAAAGGTCACCCGGAGCCGGTACTTCGCTAATGCATTGATAGTTTTCAGCAGCCGGAGCCGTTGGTACAACCGGTGGTGTATCGTCAATTACGGTAATTGTTTGTTGAACCTGATCAGAGTTACCACAATCATCTGTAAAAGTCCATGTTCTTGTAATAATGAGCGGACTTGCTGTACATCCCGTACCTCCGTTATCAGAATCTACACCTGTAGCTGTAATGTTATCGGAACAGTTATCAGAAGCAGAAAGGTCACCCGGAGCCGGTACTTCGCTAATGCATTGATAGTTTTCAGCAGCCGGAGCCGTTGGTACAACCGGTGGTGTAGTATCCGGTAAAACCCTAAAAGTTACCGTTTCATCTGCAGCAGCGTTACCACAGGCATCGCTTGTTGACCATCTATAAGTTATATCATAGCCGTTACAGTTATCTACTGTAAACGGATCAACGCTTGGTACAACTGTTGTAGCTGTTGAGCAACCTGTATCAGTGGCTGTTAAAGTTTCCTGAGTTGGAAGGGGATCGTTACATAATATATCAGCTATAGCACCAGGAGCAGAATCAAAAATAGGCGGACTAGTATCTGTTCCAAAAACGTTAACGGATGCTACCTGAACTCTTTCAGTGCATCCGCCTCCATTTCCCGGATTTCCATTTCCAGCAACCGTTGCCGTAACCGAAATATTAACATTAAGAGGATTAGCTAAATTGGTTATAACCGTTTGAGTAGAAGGCCCGGGATTATTTAAAGATGTACCCTCAACAGTTTGAACATTTCCATTAACATTTATTGTAAAAAAATCTCTTCTATTTGGATTTCCTCCATCAAGTCTTCCGCTTAATCTCTGAACAACCACCTCAACTCTGATATTTTCATAACAAGCAGTATTCGGCACGGAAAAGTTATAGGTACTCGATGTCGGGTCTCCTCCAGTATTACCGTTACAATTGGCGGCAGGACCAACTGTTCCCTGAGGCCCCTGAGTTAAAAGAACGGTATCATTGCACTGAGCTAATGAGCAGTAACTAAAATGAAGAAATATACAGATAGAGGCTATTGAGAGAAATGATTTCATTAAAAGAATTTTTTAAATAACCACTATCAAGATTATACTACCCAAATTTACAGATCTTTGATCTGTAAACATTTAGTTAAAACTCATCCTATATATCCTATCTGCGTAATCATCGCTGATCAACAAACTTCCGTCCGGCATCCATTCCAGGTCAACCGGCCGGCCATGTAGCTCATCTTTTCGGTTGTCTCTGAAACCGTCGATGAAAACTTCGTAATTAACGGCTTTGTTCCCATCCAGTTCAACCCTTGTTATTCTATAACCAATTGGTACACTACGATTCCAACTACCGTGTTCAGCTATAAAAATGCTATTCTTATATTTGGCAGGGAAGTTTCCACCCTTGTAAAACTCCATTCCAAGAGCTGCCACATGCGGACCCAATATTTGAGCCGGAGGTGTAAATTCATCGCAATCACGCTTATCTCCAAATTTAGGATCAGGTACATTTCCCTGATGACAGTAAGGATACCCGAAGTGTAAACCATCTTGCGGAGCATGATTTAACTCATCGCCGGGCACATCGTCGCCAAGCATGTCTCCGCCATTATCGGTAAACCAAAGGTCGTTGGTTTTCGGATGCCAGCTAAAACCAACCGTATTTCTAATACCTGTATGTACAATTTCCATATTGCTCCCATCGTCCTTCATGCGGGTAATAGTGGTAAATATTTCTTCGCTTTCGCAGATATTACAGGGAGCTCCTACGGGCACATAAAGCTTGCCATCCGGGCCAAAGGCTATATATTTCCAGCCGTGGTGCGTTTTAGTCGGATAGTCGTCATAGATCACTTCGTAATCCGCATCATCTTTCAAATTGCGCTCAATATCACTAAATTTTAAAATCCTGCTTACTTCTGCAACGTAGAGATCGCCGTTTTTCAAGGCCACTCCATTGGGCATTTTCAAACCCCTGGCCAGGGTGTATTTTACATCCGCTTTGTTATCGCCATCGGTGTCTTTAAGCGCATAAACGTTCCCCTTTGAGCGTGTACCAACATATAAAGTGCCGTCATCAGAAAGTGCCAAAGAACGTGCATTCTCCACATCGGATGCATATACGGTTATAGCTGCCCCATCCGGAAGTTTAAGAAAAGGTAACTCGCTCACCGCACCTGGCTTGGGTTTACTTTCGGTTTGTTTTTCATTTCTGCCCGAACAACTAAATACGATTAGAACTAAACCTATAAATAGCTTATACATCAATCTTCCTTTAACCATTTATTAAGCAGCGTTCTAAACTCCTTTTTCATCTGTTCGTCCATGTTTGCATAGCGTGCATCACGGTGGTCTTCTTTCGGCACAATAAACTTTTTTACCTTGTTATTCATGCCAATGTCGGCTGCTGTGGCACTCCAGGTATCGTATTCTCCGTAAATGAACATAATGTGTGAAGCCTGGCCCTGTAACCATTTATGTACATGTTCGTTCAACGCATTGCTGTATGTATAGTCTTCTGTTCCCATGGGCACAAATGCAGCAGAGGGTTCTCCGCTCAGCTTTTTCAGATGAGGTTTATAAGGTTCGGTTAAAAAGCCGTAATAACCCATTTGTGTAGCTCCCTGGTAGTAGAGCGGGGCAAAAAAGTCAATGCTCTCATCATTGTAAAAATTGATGTCTATCACCTTTAACAAATGTTCTGTTAAGTCATCAACATCCGCTTTCTTATCCGGTATTTCATCACATTCATATCCCATTTGCCAAAAGGAAAAAGGGTATTCCAACACTGTATATTCAAACACTAATTCCAAATCATTATTCAGGTAATTGAATGTTGACTTTTGTCCCTTGGCGTACCAGTAAAGATCATCGAGTATTTCCTCTCTGTTTTTCAGCATATTTATCTGGGCATCGTAGAGTTTCTTTCTGCAGGTTTCATCGCCCACATTTGCCAAAAAATCGTAAATGCGTTTATCCTTGTTTGAAAAATTAACCGGAGCCACGTAGGGTATGGTAATGTCGGCATCTTCGGGGTAGAAATATTCGTAAAAAATAGAAGTGGTGCCGCCCTTGCTAATTCCACTGCTTATCCATTTTCCTTTATACAGTTGCTTAAAGGTTGATGTAACGGTGTGCAGATCATCGGAAGATTGCTTTAGATCTAAATACTTCCAGTTGAGTGAATCGGGCTTTGAATCGCCAAAAAACCGGTGTTCAACGTTTATCACATTGGCATCTACAAGCTCCAGAAGCTCGCGCGGGCCCGGACTAAGGGTGTATCCGTTGGTGTGGATAATGGTGGGTTTGTCAAAGCTCAGATGTTCCAAAATTATCTTTTGTTTGAAATAGCCTTTGGATTTATCGGCATGATCTAAAGGCTGCTCTATCATAAGCTCATACTGACAAGTGTTTTCTCTTTGAGCTTCAACCGATTTGAATTCAATAGCTGAATTTTGTTTAAAGAAGTTTTCCAAAACAATATGATCGGTGTCTCTTTGGGAAAATCCAAAAGAAGATGTGAATAAAAATAATAAAGTAAATAGTGTATGTTTCATGTGTAAAAGATACTTGAAATTCTGACAAATTTAACCCTCTGTGTACAATTGAATTATCTTTGCGCACCTTAATGCATAACAGAAAAACCATAGCCTTTCACACACTCGGATGCAAGCTAAACTATGCCGAAACGTCAACACTAAGTAGAAGAGTGGCCGATGCAGGATTTAGTCCGGTTAGTTTCAACGATGCCGCCGATGTATATGTAATAAACACATGCAGTGTTACAGAACAAGCCGACAAAAAGTGCCGGCAGGTAGTACGTCGTGCACTCAGAAAAAATAAAGATGCCTATGTAGTTGTGGTAGGATGTTATGCTCAGTTAAAACCAAGAGAAATAAGCGAAATTCCGGGAGTGGATGTGGTGTTGGGAGCGGCTGAGAAGTTTAGATTAGTTGAATATTTGAGTGATCTGACAAAAACAGAAAAGGGAACATTTTACAGTTGCGAGATAGATGATGTAAATGGCTTTAATACATCATATAGCTATGGCAGCAGAACCAGAACTTTTCTAAAAGTGCAGGACGGATGTGACTACACCTGCACTTTTTGTACAATTCCGTTGGCGCGGGGTAGGAGCAGGAGTGGAAGTATTGAAGAAGTTCTATCAAATGCCCGGGAAATTGCACAAACTGATGTGAAAGAAATTGTACTAACAGGCGTTAACATTGGGGATTTTGGGAAGGGTCCGTATGGTGGTAAAACTCCGGAACAGTCATTTCTCGATTTGATAAAGCAGTTAGATAAAGTAGAGGGTATAGAGCGTTTCCGCATATCTTCTATTGAGCCTAACTTATTGAATGACGATATCATTGAATTTGTGGCCGGTAGCCGGCGATTTGTGCCCCACTTTCATGTTCCGCTGCAAAGCGGGAGCAATAACATACTTGGGAAAATGCGCCGGAGATATAAGCGGGAACTGTATGCGCAGCGTGTTTCCAAAATTAAGGAGTTGATGCCGCATTGCTGTATTGGCGTAGATGTTATTGTTGGTTTTCCGGGTGAAACGGAGGCACATTTTATGGAAACCTATCATTTTCTGAAAGATATTGATATAAGTTATTTGCACGTGTTTACGTACTCAGAGCGGGAAAATACACTCGCAGCCACAATGGATGAGCCTGTTCCCGTTCACCTTAGAAATGAAAGAAATAAAAAGCTGCAAATTTTAAGCGAAAAGAAAAGAAAGGCGTTTTATGACTTGTTTACCGGCACAAGCCGACCGGTGCTTTTTGAAACAGAGAATAATGATGGAAGGATATTGGGATTTACCGACAACTACATCAGGGTTGAACTACCCTTCGATGAAACTTTGACTAATCAAATAGTTGAAATTGAACTAACCGAACATCCGGCTTCGTCTCATTTAACAGGCCAGGTGCTGGAAACAACCTGTAATGGTGCGGTCACCTAATCGTTGGCGGGGACACACCAACGACAACCACGCGAACCTCTGAGTAGCGGACAAGACTGTTCCCCTTTGGGAGTTTGTCCCCCTTTTCGGCGGCTGTCCCCCTTTGGAGGGGGACGGATTTTCTTCCCGAAGCATGAGGGATTAGAAAATCCAGGGGGAGGAAAACATTCGTGAATTTGTGGCTAATATTCCCTCCTTCAGAGTCTTCGACTCGTGACACAGTTTTTATACAATTTGGAGTTTAGAGAGACTCTGAAGTAGGGAAGGGAAGTCTTGTCTGAACAATGCCGGTCTCCGAACCGGCATCTGTAGATTGCGTCTTAAAGGCATCGATTCTTGTTCCGGTTTTTCATACAATTTGGAGTTCCCTCCTTCAGAGTCTTTAACTCGTGACACAGTTTTTATACAATTTGGAGTTTAGAGAGACTCTGAAGTAGAGAAGTTAATCTTTTAAGTAGAAATGGTTTGAGTGGATGCGAAAAGCCCTCAATCGCTGCGCAGCAGACAAACTGATTCTTTTAGAAATTTATCTACCTTACGGAGCATGTCTCCCTCTTTATAGATCCGCCCGACCAAATCACTCGGGCGAGAGGACGGATTTTCTTCCCGAAGCAATAGGGATTAGAAAATCCAGGGGGAGTAAAATTTGGAACTAATGAATATCAAAAGCCTTGTAAATCTTATAAAGCAAGAATTCGCCGATGCTGCCAACCCTGAAGACGCCCTGCAGAAAACCGCCTACTTTAAAGATCAATTTGAATTTTTCGGTCTTAAAGCCAATGTTTGGGTACCTATTACTAAAGCAATTTTCAAAGAACAAGGATTATTAAAAGGCAAGGACTTACTGCAATTTGTAGAATTGTGCTTTGATGATGACCACCGTGAAATGCACTATGCTGCTGTGCAAATGATAGAGAAAAGTCAGAAGAAATTTAAGGAAGATATTTGCGAGGTACTTGACTTTGCCATGCGAAATAACCAATGGTGGGATACTATAGACTGGCTGGCGAAGTTATGGGGCATCCAGTTTCAGAAATTTCCGGAGTACAATCCGCGCCTTCCGGACAAATGGATTCAATCGGATAACTTTTGGCACCAGCGCACAGCTATTATCTTTCAACTCTTTTACAAAGAGAAAACCAATTCCGATCAGCTATTCAGTTACATTCTAAAAGTGGCCAACTCGAGAGAATTCTTTTTACAAAAGGCAGCGGGCTGGGCATTAAGGCAATATAGTAAAACCGATCCTGATGCCGTAAAGGAATTTATTAACTCAAACGAATTATCAAAACTTACTATAAGGGAGGGTTTGAGATTGATGAAATGAGTCATCACTTGTTCCCCTTTGGAGGCTCGCCCGACCGAGCCCTTCGGGTAGTAGGAAGATTTTGTCGGCGAAGTGTGAGCCGTAACAAAAAGCGGGGGAGGAAACTACTTCAAAAACCCCAACAACATTAAGAACCAACCAACTATAAAACACAATCCGCCAATTGGAGTTATGGGTCCAAGAACGCGTGCAATATTTTCTATTCCGAGCAAATTTTTGGAAGAAAGCAAGTAGATTGAACCGCTGAAAAATAATATTCCGAGAAGAAATAACAGCGCGGAATAAAGAAAGAGTTTGTTGTTTCCGTTCGCATAAAATAGAAGTGCCAGCAATGCAGCCAAAGCATGATACATCTGATATTGCGTACCTGTTTTAAAGCTTGTTAACTGTTCTGCACCCAGTTTTGCCTCCAATCCGTGGGCTGCAAATGCACCGAGAAGCACGGATAAAAGTCCGCATACTGCCGAAAAAATAAGTAAGGTCTTGTACATATGTTGATTTCCTTGACGTTATGAGGATATAATTTCGTTAAAAATAAATCTTAAAGATGTCAAAAGTACTATTGGCTGCCATATTAACCATTGCATTTTCGATAGCAGGAATTTTTGCAATAAATAAGATGAATCTTAATGAAAATGTCGTTGAAGAAAACTTATTGGCAACCACTGATCCGGATGAAAGTGCTGGTCAGTTAGAAACACCGGTTGAAAAAGCGAGAGAAGAAAAACAGCCCGAAGAAGAATTAAAGCCGGCCGAAGCCAAAATTGAGCCCGTTGTTAAAACCAATGTTGAAGTCAAAATGTTCAACCACCGGACTAAGGAAGACATTTTCTTCCGGCCTGAGGGAAAGGTGGCAAAAATGTTCAGTAAAGACGGCAAGCTGTTATGGTCAAAAACGTTGGACGGCGAAGTTATTGGCAAAGCAAAGCAAGTAGATACTTATAAAAACGGGAAGTACCAGGCTTTATTCAGCACGGTGGCAACCACATACTGCATTGATATATTAGGCAGAGATGTGAAGGGTTATCCAAAGAAAAATTCTTCAAGCCAGTAATACAAGTCGTATGTCGCCTCTTTCCCTTTTCAATATCATTTTCCAGAAAGCAGCAACATCTCAAATAAATTAAGCTTTTTGTACAAAAAAGCCAATCCCGAAGGGATTGGTTATTTATAGTGGGAAGCCTGTAACGTATGACCCCGTTGGGGTCGAATCCCTTTTGCTGGACGAATTATAAATATTTAACCCTTTCAGGGTTATAACAACCTTTTTAATTTTGTCTTTGTTTAACCCAAATTATGCAGTAGAACTTTGTAATGAGTGCTGAAAGTGCAATAAAATCAGGCATTTTGGAAGATTTAGCATAGCACCGCTATGGTGAAACTGAAAAATGCAGTGAAACGCTGATTTTGAAGCAATTTCAGCACGGAATAGATTTTCTATTGCATAATTTGGGTTTAAGAAATGTCATCGGCAGAGGTGTGCCCAACCGAAGGCGCAGTTGCGCAGATATATGCGTATATATCAAGCAATTGCAACGCAGTATTGAGTTAATTTATCAGCGAAAATCTGCGTGATCTGCGGGCTTTAACTTCCCGCTGAATTCACAGATAACCGTAGATGGCCTATGACAGCCTAAGAGCTTTGCAGAACTCAAATATTTTTAATCGTTCTGAACCCGAGAGATTATCGAACTCAGGTTAATACCATCTTTAATCTATTCTCCAATCTATCTCATCCTTCCCCATCTGCTTCAAAAGCATATTGGTTTTGGAAAAATGCTTGCAGCCGAAAAATCCATTATTCGCGCTAAACGGCGATGGATGCGCCGCCATTAAAACCGGGTGTTTTGATTCGTCTATCAGAGCTGCTTTTTCCTGTGCAAACCGTCCCCAGAGTATAAATACTACTCCTTGTTGGTTGTCCGATACCGTTTTTATAATGGCATTTGTAAATTGTTCCCAGCCAATTTTGCTGTGCGATGCCGGCTCTCCGGCGCGTACTGTAAGAAAGGCATTGAGCAAGAGCACACCTCGCTCGGCCCAGGCTGTAAGCTCGCCATGTCCGGGAATCTCCATGCCCATATCATCTTTCAATTCCTTATAAATGTTTACCAACGATGGCGGAGGCTTTATTCCTTTTGGCACAGAAAAACACAAACCGTGTGCCTGCCCAGGTCCATGATATGGATCCTGTCCAAGGATAACGGCTTTAACCTTATCAAGCGGAGTAGTATTAAGTGCGTTAAAGATGAGCGAGCCGGGCGGATAAATGCGTTTGCCATCAGCTTTCTCCTTGAGTAGATATTGTTTAATAGCCGAAAAGTAAGGTGCTTCAAATTCTTTTTGAAGTGCCTGAAGATAGGATGTGTGGAGTTTAGGGGATATGCTGCTCACACCTTAAAGATAGGAAATGAAAAAGCTCCACCTTTGGATGAAGCTTTTGCGATCCCATCAGGACTTCCTTCGCTCCATTGCATTGCGCTCAGGACAGGCTTCTCGTCCTGAGTGAGTTAAAATTTATAGGATTTTAATTCAAAGAAAAAAGCTCCACCTTTGGATGAAGCTTTTGTGATCCCATCAGGACTTCCTTCGCTCCATTGCATTGCGCTCAGGACAGGCTTCTCGTCCTGAGAGAGTTAAAATTTACAGGATTTGCATACAAAGAAAAAAGCTCCACCTTTCGATGAAGCTTTTGTGATCCCATCAGGACTCGAACCTGAAACCTGCTGCTTAGAAGGCAGCTGCTCTATCCAGTTGAGCTATAGGACCAATTTCCAATACGTCGCGATATGGCTATAACCCGCAAACCTTCCCGTAAAAGTAAGGCATGCTCCCTGCCCGTAAACGAAGTGGGCAGGTATCCAGTACCGACCTTCGGTCGGGTATTCTCGCCAAGGTAAGAAATCGTAGATTTCCGCCTTGACGGAATTCAGCTATAGGACCAATTCTTGCGCAAAAATATCATTTTATTAGATGTTAACTAATCTTTTCTCTGTCTGATCTTACTAATTTATCTTCGCCGGCAATTAAAACAGAACTTAAACACCAAAACCAAAACAAATGCCTTTCCATGTAACAATTTTGGCATCGTTTTCGTTTTACAAAAACTAAAATAACTTAAGGAATATGAAAAGGACAATCTTTCTTCTAACAGCACTCATCTCATTCACTATTGCTAACGCTCAATTTACAATTGGTCCAAGGGCCGGATTAGGAGTTAACTGGACTGATCTTGAAGAAACTTCCGGTGATATTAAATCGGGAGATGCTGAGTTTGGGCTAAATATAGGAGCCTTTGTGCGCCTTGGAGGTAAAAAACTATATCTACAACCTGAAGTGCTTTTTACCTCAACAAGTTCAAATATTATTATTAATGAAGGACAGGTTGATGAGCAGATTGTTGAATCGAAGCTTAACAAAATTGATGTTCCTGTTATTATAGGTATAAAACCAATATCTATTCTCTCTTTGCAGTTTGGGCCTGTGGGAAGTATTTTGGTTAATGAAGATGACAATTTGGGAGATAAAGTAGCGGGGGCCGTTCGCAATTATAAAGACTTTACCTATGGATTTCAGGCCGGAGCAGGTTTAGAGCTTGGTAGTTTGTTAATTGATCTTAGATATGAAGGCAACCTTAGCGATGTTGGAAATGGATCAGGAACATTTACGTTTGATGAGCGAACACCGCAAATAAAAGGGTTGATAGGCTTTAAACTGTTTTAATACCAATTAGGAAATCGCAAGTTGTTGATAAACTGAGTATTGTATGTAGATGCCGGACCAAAGTCCGGCATTTTTAATATCGCCCTTTATTAAGAATTACCAAAGCGGCCAAAACACCCGGAACCCAGCCAAAAAGCGTGAGAATAAACACAATGAGCACGGAGCCGCATCCTTTATCAATTACAGCAAGCGGTGGTAAAATTATGGCCAATATCACTCGTAGTACACTCATCTATACAATTAGTATAAATGGCCTAAAGAATGTTACCTGGTTCAAAATAGTTTCATCTCCACAAGTACATCAATCGTTCCCTTTATCTGTCCGGCTGAGGTATTCATGCTGGCACTTTCCGATTCATTAAGATCAAGCTCAACTATTTTTTCAATACCGTTTCTCCCAAGTATTACGGGTACGCCAATACATAGATCGCTTAGGCCGTATTCACCGCCAAGAAGGGTAGAGCAGGGGAACATTTTTTTCTGATCGCAGGCAATGGCCTGAACCAAAGCACTAACGGCAGCACCCGGTGCGTACCATGCGCTGGTTCCGAGCAAATTAGTTAATGTTGCTCCACCAACTTTAGTATCAGCGGCAACTTGTTCAAGTCTGTCGTTACTAACAAATTCTGAAACAGGCACACCATTTCTCACAGCCAAACGAGTAAGCGGGATCATCCCCTTATCGCTGTGCGCACCAATGACCATTCCGTTTACATCCGATGCCGGACAGCCAATGACTTCGCTCAATCGGTATTTGAATCTCGCGCTGTCAAGTACACCTCCCATGCCAATAACTTTGTTTTTGGGCAGGTCGGTTGTTTTGTGTACCAGGTAAGTCATTACATCCATGGGGTTGCTCACCACAATTATTATGGTATTTGGTGAATGCTCCAATAAGCTGCTTGATACAGACTTTACAATACCCGCATTTATACCGATCAACTCTTCACGGGTCATGCCAGGCTTGCGCGGGATCCCTGATGTAATTACCGAAATATCGCTTCCGGCAGTTTTTGAATAATCATTGGTTGTGCCAACTATCTTAGTATCAAATCCATTCAATGATGCGGTCTGCATCAAATCCATGGCCTTGCCTTCGGCAACACCTTCTTTAATGTCTAACAGTACAACTTCTGATGCGAAATTTTTTATGGCAATATACTCTGCACAACTGGCACCAACGGCTCCTGCACCTACTATAGTTATTCTCATATAATTGAAAAATTATGGGTAGGCAAAGGTATAGAAGATCAATTCTTTATTCAAATATTAATGTAGCAACTCAGATCAGAAGTAAACCGTTTTATTCCAGTCCCAATGATCGCCGTCAAGCTCCAATATCCATAAATCATTATTCCCGGTAGAGCCTTTTTTAAGCACAATATCATTGAACGTTTGCACTCTGCCTTTTATATTAAATGAAATTTGATCAATAGCTTTTTTAGATCTGGCCAAACCTTGAATTTTGGACTTATCTACAAGGTTAAGTGTGTCAAACTCAACAAGTAACCTCTCCCCCTTTCCTTTTGCGGGTAATTTCTTTATTGACCTGACCTTTAATTTTTTGAAAGAATTTTTGCCAATTTTCAGATACTTTTCCATACTATTTTGATTTAAGTATTCTAAAGATAGTTCCTCAATTTTATTAAATGTTACATTATCTGCATCCAGCCAATTTCTACTCCATTCTGCAAAGCTCTTAGGTTATTATAGAGATGACTGATGAGCTGATACGGATCAATCCTTGAAATATGGATTGCGAATGCTCTTTATTTATGGGGAGATATTTATAATACGGACAATATGTATGCGTCTTCCGGAAACCTGATGATTTTAAAACGGTCGTCGATTCTGTAGCCTACAACCCAAACAATTTTTTGACCGGAGCAAAGCACATATATATGCTCTTTTTCATGTATAGGCACTTTTTGGTCTATAAGAAAACGCGATACTTTCTTCTTTTTCCTCAAACCGAAAGGATAGAAGTAATCTCCCTGTTGCCATTTACGAAGTAACAAAGGAAATTCAAGTTTCGATTTATCTAATGCAACTCTGTTGGGAGACTTTGAGATAGCTTCATTACTTTCAATTACTTCTTTATCAATTTTAATACTGAAATAATTGGTCTTTATATCGTTAGTGTTTTCTTCTATAAAAACGAATTCATCTTTACTCCCCGCCTGGCTAAGAATGAACAATTTATTCCGATCCCTTATAAGCCGGTGACTCGATGATAAATAAGTTCGGCCGGATTGTTTTGAGATGCCCTTTAAAATGATTTCGCACTGTGTTCTGTTAAAGCCATACGCTTTAAGTAGCTCGTACAGAACGTTGAGCGGGTGAGATTGGCCGAGCAACTGCTTTATTCTTATTTCACTAATGCCATCAACATTGTGCACCAACTTATATCTCAATCGCTGTACACCACGCCGGTACAACGTTTGGGCAAACTGCCAATTCTCGAGATTTTGCCTTAGTGTTTCTTCCAGGTTTGGATTGAGTTCTTTCAGTTTTGGAAGGACCTCATGCCGGATAAAATTGCGCTCATACAAAATATTCAGGTTTGAGGCATCTGTACGATAGGGAACATCGTATTTGCCGGCATATTCCCGGATTTCTTCCTTAGTGGCAAAAAGTAAGGGCCGAATGATATTTCCTCTTTTTGCCGGAACCCCTGTTATCCCTGATATTCCTGTACCCTTTACGATATTGAGCAAAGCGGTTTCAATGGAATCGTTGAGGTGGTGCGCCGTGGCTACCAATTGATAATTTTCCTTTTCCAGTGTTTCCTGAAAAAAACGATACCTGAGATCTCGGGCTGCCATTTGAACAGATATGCCTGTCTCATTAGCATAGTCCTTTGTATATCTAAAGTCAGAATGAAAGGGAATATTATTTTTCTTACAATAATCAGCAACAAATACTTCATCATTATCGGATGCGTTGCCCCTCAATTTAAAATTGAAATGTGCAACCGCCAAAGGATGTGGTAGTTGTTGAAAAAGGTGCAGCATTGCCATGGAGTCAATGCCACCGCTAACTGCAAGCAAAAGGTGGCTTTTTACAGCGGGGATCAACTTTTTTTCTTCGATATAGGCTCTCAGCCTTTCCAGCATAGAATAAAGATATACTTATTGATGGGGAGAATAAAAAACCCGTTCCGGCATTGCCGGAACGGGTTTAAAATACATTTCAATAAGTATTAGCTACTCTGTATTCCTTTAAACCAGTTTTGGAACATTTCTCCGAAAACAGGCACAAGTTTTTTCTCACCGTTAATGGCACCTATAAGCCCTAAAATCCACAGAATTAGCAAACCAATGTACAATATCCATACAAGTGCACCTAGTATTGGATGAATCATGGCCAGTATAAATCCGATGATCCAAGTTGCAATTCCAAGTAAGGTTATTCCCAGGCTTTGTCTTATATGAAAGGCGGCCAAACTGTCTTTTTTATCATTGTTCATTATAAAGGCAATGAGCAGGCCAATCCAGGTTAAGTAGGAAATAATTCCTATGGTTTTTCCATCCATTCCTCCACCGGATGATTGTTGAGTGTTTTGTTGTTCTTCCATTGTTGATAATTTAAACTAAGATAGTTATTTGTCAAGACTATTTAAACCGCAATGTTGATATCTATTTGGCGGCTTTTGAAAGCCTGTTAAGTTTCAGATCATCCAGCGCATTCCAAACTTCATCAGGGCTCATATTTTTGCCTTTAACCTCAATGCCAAATCTATCATCATGCAAGAACATGAGTTCGGTGTTTTCCCTAAAATGCTCGGTTCCTTCATCGTACTTCCTATATTTTTCCTGTGCTTTTATCCCTTTCTTTTCAAGAGTTTTGGTGTGGCCGTACTCGTTTTGTTCTTCCATGTCCATTTTGGTAACCATGCGGTAACCTGCAATGGCAAATCCGGCTAATGAGCCTGCACCATCTATCACCTGCACGTTTAATTGCTTTTCACCATCTTCACTTTTGTAGGTAGCTTCGCTGCTGGCAATATTGGCATAGCCGGCCACATTGTTTTTATAACCGGTTCGTTTCATGCCGGCCACTTCATCAGGCATCCAGTTTTTAAAGTCTTCGCTGGTCAATGGTTCCAGTTCGGCCAGCTTTTCCATGTCTTGTTGCATGTTTTGTGCCTCTTTGGCCATTTTCTTTAAGTTGCCAAATCCATCTTTAGCTTCTTTAAGTTCCTGCCTGGCTTCTTTTACTTTTTTAAAGCACGATGTAGTGGTAAATGCAAGCAGGCCAACTGCAGTGAGCAACAGTACTTTTCTCATAAGTTTTGTTTTGAATAACCCTATTAAGATAGGAGTTTAATTTATTATAACAAACTCCACCCTGCGGTTTTGGGCTTTACCTGCTTCACTGTCATTATCGGCAATTGGCTGACTTTCACCTTTTCCTTCGGTTTGCATACGCATACCGGCTATTGGAAAATGATTGCTAAGATACGCCTTTACACTCCTGGCACGGTCAAGAGATAATTGCATGTTTGCATTATCATCACCGTCACTATCGGTATGGCCTATGATCTTAACCTTGGTATTAGGGTTATCTTGTAAAACCTTTCCTAACTCATTCAATACACTATAACTGACAGATTTGATTGTGGCTTGGTTGACATCAAATAAAATTTCGTTCGTTGCAAAACGGCCTGTTTCCAAAAGTTTGTGTCTGGTATCTGCTCCGGCTTCTGCTAAGCGTAGGTTGGAAATGTAATATTGGTCAGAGTCGTTTCTGGGATTATCGCGAGAAAAAACAATACCGTTATAATTGGCCGTATCAAAAGCTCTCGGAATATCCCAAACTTTAACATCGTTTAAATAAACCCTGAGCCGGGTTTTTTGCCTCCAAATAGCAACATGAACCACCGTCAGGGCATTGGTAATAGCATTGGTCTCCTTTTTGTTGTCAACCATTTTACTACCGTTCACGAACGTTTCAATTTTAGTACGCCCCTGATTTCCCATACCGGCGGCCTGAGGGTGTAGCCACAAACGAACACCATTTTTACCATACTTAAAACGTGTCCATTTTGTAAAGTCGGTTGAACGGTTAGGCATTTCAACAAAATTTACATTGAGCCAATCACTGTAGAAACTAAAATCATTAGAATAAACCAAATCAAATTCAAATGTGAAATTTTCGGGTAGGCGTGTAAATTTATCTGGTGTGTAGCTTCCCTTAGGGTTAAGGTAGAGCCATTTGCCTGGCCTACCGTTGACGGTTACTATCTCGCCACCGGAATTGGTGTTCCAATTAACCGGGAAATCACCTATTGCATCACCGGCAAAATTATCCATGGCAATTAATCCACTCCCGGGAACAAAGTCCTTTGCACTACTAACAGCTACCCCATCATTAGCGTACGTATCATTCTGGTTGCCATTTTGACCCGAATTATCCTGTTGGCCTCTCTTTTCTTTTCTTTTCTTCTTCTTTTTTCGTTCAAAAATTTCATCGAGGGCTTCATCGGTTTCTTCGGCAGCCTCATCCGAAGTACGGTCTTCTACTTTTCGTTTTACCTTTTCTCCTATTTTCTTTAAGAGTTGAGCTTCAACAGATAAGTTGAACAGGAACATTCCTGCCAAAAGCAATGAGATCTTTTTCATTGGAAGATATTTTTGGGTTAAACATTTCGCTGATGAGTTCACTTCAATACTTCTAAGTTACCATTTTACGGCAACTTTCTGCCAAAAAGATAGTTGAAAAAGTAAGACTCAGTCATTTTGTCGTTTAAAGTAGCTTCCGAAGCAACTGGAATTGATTTTGATGCTTTTATAAGAAAATATACAATGAACTTAAACAATTATACAATCAAAGCACAAGGCGTTGTACAAGCAGCGCAGCAAGAGGCTTTTGACCGCAATCATCAATATATTCAAACCGAACATTTACTGAAGTCATTATTAGGCAGTGAGGGAAACACCGTTAAATTCCTTCTTAATAAGTTGGACGTCAATGAAAGCTATGTGAAGCAGAAAGTAGAGGAACAATTAAGCAAATTACCTAAGGTTAATGTTGAAGGAGGGCAATATTTATCGCAGGATGCAAATAAGGCTGCTATGCGTGCCCAAAAGGTGATGAAAGAACTGAAAGATGAATTTGTATCGTTGGAACATTTGCTTATCGCTTTGTTAGATGGAAAAGATAAAACAGCGGCCCTGTTGAAAGATGCCGGTGTAAACAGAAAAGATCTGTTAAAAGCCATTGAGGAATTAAGAGGCGGCAACAAGGTAAGCAGCAAAAATGCAGAAGGGCAATACCAGGCACTGGATAAATACGCTAATAACCTGAACGAAATGGCTGAATCGGGCAAGCTGGACCCTGTAATTGGCAGGGAAGATGAGATACGGCGTGTGCTGCATATTCTATCCCGAAGATCAAAGAACAACCCCATTTTGGTTGGATCGCCCGGTGTGGGTAAAACAGCTATTGCCGAAGGAATTGCACATCGTATTATTCGTGGTGATGTTCCTGAAAATCTAAAATCGAAAACTATTTATTCCCTGGATATGGGGTCTTTAATGGCAGGTACCAAGTATCGTGGTGATTTTGAAGAGCGGCTTAAAGCAGTTGTAAAAGAAGTGCAAAACGCCGATGGACAGATAATTATGTTTATTGATGAGATACATACACTGGTTGGGGCGGGAGCTACCGAAGGCTCAATGGATGCTGCCAATATATTGAAACCGGCTTTAGCCCGTGGAGAGTTGCGGGCTATTGGTGCAACCACTCTTAACGAATACCAAAAATATTTTGAAAAGGACAAGGCGCTGGAGCGCCGCTTTATGAAGGTGAACATTGATGAACCGAATATGGAAGATGCAGTTTCTATACTTCGTGGGCTAAAAGAGCGATATGAGAACCACCATAAGGTGCGCATAAAAGATGAAGCCATTTTGGCTGCCGTTGAACTAAGTACACGCTATATAAGCGATCGGTTTTTACCCGATAAAGCTATTGATCTTATTGATGAAGCGGCTGCTAAATTGCGATTGGAGATGGATTCGGTTCCGGAGGAAATCGATGACCTTGACCGTAAAATTCGCCAGTTAGAAATTGAACGTGAGGCTATTAAAAGGGAAGATGATGAAGAAAAACTTGCCCTGCTAAGCGGGCAAATAGCTGAACTTAGTAGTAAACGTGATGACCTTGCCGCTCGCTGGAAAGGAGAAAAGGAGGTTGTTGATCAAATACAACAGCATAAACTAACCATTGAAGAAAGCAAGTTAGAAGCTGAAAAAGCCGAACGGGCAGGAGACTACGGAAGGGTGGCAGAATTACGCTATGGTGTTATTGAAGATGCCAGGAAAAAGGTAACGGAACTCGAAGAGCAACTCAAAACCGAAACCGGTAGTCGGATAATGAAAGAAGAAGTGGACGCAGAGGACATTGCCGAGTCGGTAGCAAAATGGACGGGAATACCGGTAAGCAAAATGTTGGAGAGTGAGCGTGAAAAGCTGCTCAAAATGGAGGATGAGTTACATAAACGTGTTATTGGTCAGGATGAAGCTATTGTTGCCGTTTCCGATGCTATAAGAAGAAGTAGGGCTGGAATTCAGGATGAGAACCGACCCATCGGATCGTTCTTGTTTATAGGTTCTACGGGAGTGGGAAAAACGGAGTTGGCAAAAACGCTGGCGGAGTATTTGTTCAATGACGAACATGCGCTCACCCGCATTGATATGAGCGAATATCAGGAGCGACACTCCGTTGCAAGGTTAGTTGGTGCACCTCCGGGATACGTGGGCTATGATGAAGGCGGACAACTTACTGAAGCTGTAAGAAACCGACCTTATTCTATCATTTTATTGGATGAAATAGAAAAGGCGCATCCTGATGTATTCAACATATTGCTCCAGGTATTGGATGACGGGAGACTCACAGACAGCAAAGGAAGGGTAGTGGACTTTAAGAATACCATTGTGATCATGACTTCCAATATCGGATCGCTGCTCATTCAGACAAGCTTTGAAAATGTTGAAAGCGAAGAGGATATGCTGGAAGCTTCGCAGAAGGCAAAGACGGAAGTGCTAGCCCTTTTAAAGAAAACGTTACGACCTGAGTTCTACAACCGAATTGATGAAGTGATCATGTTCACGCCGTTGAGCAGAAAAGAGATCACACAGATCGTTGGCCTTCAGTTAAATCAATTGCGCGAAAAAGTTGCCGAGCAGGACGTTGCTATAGAATTTACCGACCATTTGGTTGATTGGCTGGCTGATATCGGCTTTGACCCCCAATATGGCGCCAGACCGTTAAAGCGCCTTATACAAAAACGTGTTGTGAATGAGTTGAGTAAGAAAATGCTGGCCGGAGAACTGAAGAAAGACGAAGCTGTAGTTGTTGATGTGGTAGAAGGCAATGTTTTTATGAAAAGCCAGGCTTTACCAAGCGATAGAGATGTAAAAGAGTTGGTTAGTGAGTGATGAGTAAGACATGGTTCAGAGTCCCTTTCAGGAGGTGCTGAACCATGTGTCCCTTTCAGGAGACTCTGAACCATGTTTCCCTTCGTTTTAGACGGCACTCACTTCCCCTTCAGAGTCTCTCGCAGAGGACTCTGAAGGTTTTTTTGGACTCTGAAGGGTATTCTATCTCGCAGAGGACTCTGAAGGTTTTTTTGGACTCTGAAGGGTATTCTATCTCGCAGAGGACTCTGAAGGTTTTTTTGGACTCCGAAGGGTATTCTCTCTCGCAGAGGACTCTGAAGGTTTTTTTTTTGGACTCCGAAGGGTATTCTCTCTCGCAGAGGACTCTGAAGGTTTTTTGGACTCTGAAGGGTATTCTCTCTCGCAGAGGACTCTGAAGGTTTTTTTGGACTCTGAAGGGTATTCTATCTCGCAGAGGGCTCTGAAGGTTTTTTTGGACTAAAGGGTATTCTCTCTCGCAGAGGGCTCTGAAGGTTTTTTTTGGACTCTGAAGGTTTTTTTCTCTCGAATAGGACTTTGAAGGGTCACTCTCTCTTACGGAAGACTCTGTGGTTTTAGTTATGTTAGCCGTAAATTGTTTCCAAATAATGTGTAACATATTGGTTTTCAGAATCCAGTTCATAAAAAGCAGCAGATGAATGTTCGTAGTCGGTGTACTCCTTGACTAACTTCCATTGCTGTTGAATAGGGTTACGATGTATGTAATTAAGTTTGGTTTCTATCATTTTTTTCGAAAAGCATTTTTTAGCATCAAAGGAAGGAATGAAAACGTGATGTTTTTTCTGCTTTTCTTTCTCTTTTTCTGATACTGCTTTTTGTAGTTTCAACAAAAGATCGTCTTTCCCCAGTTTTTTAAGGTTATCTACAATTCCATAAGCCAGAAATCGTTTGCCATTAGCCATTATTTGGTTTATTGTTTTTGGTGATTCGCGGTCAACGTATATCAGTCCGTGGAAATGATTAGGCATAATCACATAACCATTCACCCGGCAATAGTTTTGAATTAAATAGTTAAACCATTTGTAGAAGTTATTATACGAGCCGCTTAGTTCAATTAATGGAATCCAATTATGACATGTGAAGGTTATAAAATATATACAATCCTTCATAGGTTGAGTCCGATGAGTAGTCATATATTAAAGATAGTTATTGAATTCAGTCTATTATATCAATGATGACCCGATATTGCTGTTCTCCCTGTCTGGAAAGGAGGAGATCGGGAGAGGCTTGTTCAGAGTCCCTTTCAGGAGACTCTGAACCGTGTGTCCCTTTCAGGAGACTCTGAACCATATGTTCCTTCGTTTTAGACGGCACTCACTTCCCCTTCAGAGTCTCTCGCAGAGGACTCTGAGGGGTTTTTTGGACTCCGAAGGGTTTTTCTCTCACAGAGAACTTTGAAAGGTTTTTCTCTCTTGTATAAGACTTTGAATGGTTTTTCAATGAGGACACCGTCAGTTTAATCATACTGCTGTGCCAAAACTCGTATCATTCCATCGGCTAACCCGATTTTGGGTACAAATACTTCATCGGCATCAGCGGCGGCAAAGGCTGTGGTATATATGCGTAAGGCAGGTATAATAACATCGGCTCGGTCTTCTTTAAAAGCGAAATCTTTCATTCTCTGTTTGAGTGTTCGTTTTTCCATTTTTCTTTTTACCTCGAAAAGATATTCTATACTCAGGGCTTTACCCAATCGTTTCCCTGATAGCTGAAAAACTGTATTTATATTTCCGCCTGAACCAATTCCGGAAAATTGCCCGTATTCCTGGTTTTTGGAAGCGATCCAATCAGCCATATCTTTTAGTTCTGCATCACCTACAAGACCATGCAGCAAACGTACAGTTCCCAATTTAAAGGATTTACTTTCCATGAAATTGCCCTTAGAGAACATGGCAATTTCGGTGCTTCCGCCACCTACATCAACATACATATAGTTTTTTCCGGGTACAAGATGTTCTTCAAAATGCGTTTGATATACAATGGTAGCTTCTGTATTTCCATCTATTATTTTTATATCTATACCAATTTCATTCTTAATAAATTCAACAATTTCCTTACCGTTGGCCGCGTTTCTCAGTGCAGATGTGCCAAAAGCTAAATAATCTTCCACATCGTACAGATCGAGAAATATTTTATATGCTTTGAGCATTTTTATGAGTTTGTCCTTTTTTAACTCACTTATTTCTCCTTTCAGAAAACTGTCAAAACCCAGTCGTATAGGGTACCTAATTAGTTTTAGTTTGGTATATTCAAGGTGGTTGTTTTCCTGCTCAACCCGGGTAATCAGAACACGAGCAGCATTAGAACCTATATCAATAGCTCCGAGATTCATAAACTATCTTAGCATTTATGATAAATTTATCCGACATTTCAACGCTTCCGCCTCATGGCTTTTCAAAGAGCGATGTTAAGGCAGAAACTGTACATTACCAAAAAGAAATAGCTCGTTTACAGGAAATACTATACGCCCAGGGAAAGTACAGCATTCTTATTGTATTGCAGGGCATGGATACATCGGGCAAGAGCAGTACGATAAGAGATGTATTTAAATATGTAAATCCTATGGGCTTGCATATTAAGTCTTACAAAAAGCCTACTGATGATGAATTTGCACACGACTTTTTGTGGAGGGTTCACCCGCATGTGCCGGGTAAAGGCATGATAAGTATCTTCGATCGTTCTCATTATGAGGATATTTTAATTCAAAGAGTGCATAAATGGATCGATGAAGATCATGTGAAACAGCGCATGCGACACATCAATAATTTTGAAGATTTAATAGCTACGGAAAACAATACAACTATTCTTAAATTTTACCTGCATATTTCTTATGAGAATCAGCTGGTCGATTTAAAAGAACGGGAAACCGACCCTACAAAGCGCTGGAAATTTAACCCGGATGATTACAAGGAAAGGGAACATTGGCCGGATTACATGAAAGCTTATGAGGATGTTTTTGAGCATTGCAGCCCGAAATTTCCCTGGCAAATTATACCGGCAGACAAAGGCTGGTATAAAAGGTATTTAGTGGCCAAAAGCTTGTATGAAACTTTGAGTGCGATGGATTTGGAATATCCTGTATAAAACAGGATGTATCACTAATCCATTAACTTAATATAACGTGAGTTCGGGATAAGGAATCCCGCTGGCGGGATTATTTGTGAAATAACAATGTGCTGTTTATCAACGGATTAGATAATTAGATGGCTGTAGTTTAACATTGCGTTGATATTAATAGTTCATACCTGTCGGGTATGGCCTTGTACTTAGCATAGGCCTGAATGTCTTCTACCGACCTTTGAGCAAACTCATTTAGGAAGTTTCTACTGGTTTTTAGCGTTTGTTTTAGCTTAAACCAATTGAGGTATTGCTGTAAGTATTTGGTGGATACTCCCCAAAACTTATTATCCAACCATTTTTTCACTCTGTTATGGGTTGAGTTAACATGCTGAATATGGTAGAGACCCTGCTTAACCCTCTGTTTCATATCTGCCCTTAAAGGATGATGTTCCAGATTATTGTCTATGGCAAAACCTTTATAACTTACATGAGAGTCTGTACACAAAATAGTTTGTGCTGTAACTCTATGTCCAATAGAGTTTGCGATATCTTTTTTCTTTATCCTGCCGGTGGTGGCTACTGTTAATTCCATATGTCGTTTTCTATCCTGGGTAACAATGACGGCTATATGATCATTATTAACCCCTTTCTTGCTGGAAGAACCGCCTCGTTTACGCGGCTTTCTATCATTTACATCCATGCCTTTTTCTGAATGTAGAAAGAAAGTCTCATCGCTTTCAGTAATACCGGTAAAGCTATCTGTATCATTATCATCAAAAGATGACAACACCTTATGTCTCCAATCAAAAGCCGTCTTCTTATTGATGTGAAGCTTCTCCTTTATCTTGTCCAAACTCTGTTCCTTTGCCATCAACTGCAAATAATCATCTATCTTATCCTTTTTATGAATACCTGCCATCCAAGTGCCGGTATATTCCGTAAAACTGCGATTGCAAGACTTACATTTATAGCGTTGTGCACCTTTGTCTATACCAAACTTGACATATTTTGAGTGACCGCAATGAGCACAACAGCCTTGCTTGTTGTTTAACAAATGTCTTCTCATTTGCTGGCATTTGGGCAGAAAATGCTCATCTTTCACCTGTTCAAGTTCTCTTAGAAGATTCTCTTGATCTTCAGTTGAAAGACCCATGAAATAGGTTCTTATCTCTTCTTTTTTCATACTCCTAAGATAATAATAGCTAAATTAAACTACAGCCAATTAGATTAACTACGAATTTGCGAATTAGCGCGAAAATCTTGGTGATTAATTTTGAACGAAGAGCACTAATGTGTTTCGCTGAAGCGAAACAGAGGTTGTTGACAACGAAAAAATTCGTGCATTCGTGGTTAAAAAATTGATAATCAAATCACTGTAAAAGTTTCTTACGTCGAATTCACGTTAATATAGTAGCCGCGCGATGCATCGCGCGGCTACTATATTTTTATCCATCATTTTTATAGCGACAGGTCGCAATCTATGGCTACAAAAAAAAACGCCTCCCAAATTCCGGGAGACGTTCCATATAAAGGTTAAACAACTCTTGTTTTCCGCACTCGCCAGAAAAAGTATCATAAGTGATTGAAAATCAACACCAAGTTTTTGAAATTGGGTGCTGCAGACCTATTTTCAGGTGTGTTTTTACGAAAATTAAAAAATCGATCAGGAAGCATTTCGGTACAGATTATTGAAAAAATCAATAGGTCTAATAAGGTTGTTAAGACCATAGGTTGTGGTAAAAGTGCTCAACAGATTGAAAGGTTGGTAGCTATGGGCAGGCAAGAGATAGAACGGTTGCAAGGACAATCTCAATTGTTTGTTTCTCCATCAGATGCAGTCATAGAATCTGCTATTGATCAGTTAAGTAATGCCAGCATTCGCACCATTGGCCCTGAATTGATATATGGGAGTTTGTTTGATCATATCGGTTTTGGTAATATCAAAGAAGAGTTGTTTCGTCATATAGTAATCGCTCGATTAGCTTTTCCACTAAGCAAGTTAAAAACCATTGAGTATTTGTATCGTTACCAAGGCGTTCATATAAACATAGACAGCATATATCGTTTTTTAGATAAGTTAAATAGCCAACTCAAGGACAAGATTGAGCAAATTGCCTTTGAGCATACTAAAAAACTACTTGGCGGTAAGTTGTCGATCGTATTCTATGATATGACCACTCTTTACTTTGAGGCATCTGAAGAAGATGACCTTCGTAAAACCGGCTTTTCAAAAGATGGAAAACACTCACATCCTCAAATCTATCTTGGCTTGCTGGTAGGCTTACAGGGTTATGCAATTGGTTATGATATTTTTGAAGGCAACACCTATGAAGGGCATACGTTAATCCCCTTCCTTGAAAAAATGAGCAATCGATTTGATTTAGGAAAACCCATTGTAATTGCTGATTCAGCTCTTTTGTCCAACAAGAATCTTCAAGCCCTTGAAGATCAAAAGTACGAATACATAATTGGCGCAAGAATAAAAAATGAATCGAAAGCAGTCAAAAAGCAAATTACATCCCAACAGTGGGAAGATGGTCAGGTGAGACAAATTACGCGAAATGCTCAGCGATTAATTGTCTGCTACTCATCAAAAAGAGCAAGCAAAGATGCACATAACCGAAAGCGTGGTTTGCAGAGATTAGAAAAACGATTGCGTTCAGGAAAGCTCACCAAGTCCAATATCAATAACAAGGGATATAATAAGTACTTAAAAATGACAGGCAAGGTGGATATTGAAATTGACTATCACAAGTTTGATCAAGACGTAGTGTGGGACGGACTTAAAGGATACATAACTAACTCCAAATTGAGTAAAAAACAAATTATAGATAATTACCATCAACTTTGGCAAATAGAAAAAGCATTCAGGATCTCAAAAACAGATTTAAGAATAAGACCCGTCTATCACAGGTTGGTACATCGAATTCAGGCACACATATGTATATCTTTTGTAGCCTACTGCATTTATATGGAAATGGATAGATTGTTAAAGAAGCAAAAGTCAGATATCTCCATCAAAAAAGCACATGAAATAACTCACAACATGTATCAAATCACTTTTCAATTACCTGAATCTAAACATTTTAAATCTACTACACTAAAAATGGATGATCAACAAGCTGAACTATATCAAATCATCAAAAAAAATTGTGGGGTGCTGCAAAAATGAAAACAAGAAAAAAACGCCTCCCAAATTCCGGGAGACGTTCCATATAAAGGTTAAACAACTTTTATCTACCGAGTTTAATTACCACTCTACGGTTCTTAGCTCTTCCTTCGGCAGTAGCATTAGAGGCTACGGGTTGTTCTTCACCATAACCAATTGAGCTTAGCAGGCTATTGCTAATTCCTTTGCCTACTAGGTAGCGAACAACTGAAGCTGCTCTTCTTCTCGATAAGTCTTTATTATACGCAGCATCTCCCACGCTATCGGTATGTCCTTCAATAACAAAAGCTGTACTAGGGAACTGGCGCATTAAAGCGGCAATCTCATTAAGCTTAACTTGTGATTCTGTTTTTAGTCTGTCGCTATCGGTATCGAAATAAACTTCTCTTGCAAGGAAATTCATTCGTTTAACCGTTTCCGTACTTGGAGCAACCGGAGCAGCAGGGTATGGGCAACCTTCATTAGCCACAGGGCCTGCAGTATCAGGACATTTATCTGAACCATCAACCACGCCATCGCCATCTTTATCACCTACCGGTACTTCTTTAATAACCTCTTTTTCAACGATTTCTTTCTCAGTTTCATCAGGGCATCCATTATTTGAAGCCAGACCTGGTTCATTTACACAGTCATCTTTGGCATCAATAACACCATCGCCATCGGCATCAGGGCAACCGTTAACTGTACCAGGAGTATCCGGGCAGTCATCGGCTGCGTCAATTACGCCATCGTTGTCGCGGTCTAAGTCAACGGTTGGAGCTACGGGTTCAGGGGCGGTAACAACTTCTTTACCTTTACCATCTTTAAAATATAGTTTGGCACCTCCGTTCCATGTTCTTCCGAATCCAAAGTTTCCTCTTAATTCTGATAGAGGAGAATAATCTGTCGTTCCACGAACAAATCCTTCGCTTGCACCGTTAACATATAATTCATCAAATAGGTTATTTATATTGAAATCCAATCTCAATTTTGTTCCATTCTCGAAGGGGAACATCCAATTTATACCTGCGTTAGTTAAGCCATAGTTAGGTAATTGATTAGGATTAACGCCAATAAAGTCTTCATTATCACGGTCTTCAGCATCAAAGCCTGCATAATATCTTGCATTGTATGCATATAAGGCATTAAGGCCTAAACCAAACGGTGCTCTATAGTCTGCACCTATATTAAATTGACTCTGCGGACTATAACCCACCTTAACATTTTCTAAGTATAAAGCACCTTCATTAGCCAAATTACCCTGAGTGTCAAATAATTCGTAAGTGCTATTGTTTTTCCATTTCCAGTCTCCAATAGATACTGCCCCGGTAAGCCTTAAACCATTAGCCGGTGTAGCAAGAAGATCTAACTCAATACCCTGATGGAGCGCATCAATACCTAAGGCATTACCGTATATGTTTTCCATGGTGGCCGCATCCTGTCCCCGAACTGTAACTGCTTTATCCTGCCAGTTTGTTCTATAGAGATTCAAGTTAGCAGCAAACTTTGCGAAGCTCAGGCCCGCACCGGCTTCAAATGCAATGACTTTTTCATTAGCTGCATCAGTAAATATATCATCTTCTTCAACCGAACCATTATTACCTCCAGGGAAAACGTTGTCAAAAATTGGTTGAATGGAAAGATAGCCAGCATTACCGTATAAATTTAACCAACTATTAAGGTTGTAATTAAGTCCACCTTTTACTGCCCCTCCAAGAAATCCATTCCAATCAGTTTCTCCATCTCTACCCGCCAAACGTTGTATTTTCTTGTAACTTTTATTAGATCCTGAAGCTCCAAGAACAGCTGTAATTTTGTCATTAGAATATTCCAACTCAGAGAAAAGGCCAATCCAATTAACCTTACCTGTATTATCTCTGTTAAACAATGACTCCTGATCGTATCCAAATACATTTTGGTCGGCCGTAGCTCCACCATTCGGTTGGTTATAAGCGAAATTATTATGCTGATAAATTTCCAAACCAAACATATCTATCGCTTTTCGCACATGGTCAGATGAATATGTTCTACCATCAATGCCGGCAGTAAGTACCAATTCATCATTGAGATCCACCAGTGCTTTGGATATTACACCATAATAATTATGATGATTCATAGATGCTCTAAAGAAGTAATAGGGATTTCCACCTGATTCACCAGCTATACCATCTGGATTATTGCTAATATTGGTTTCAAGCAATTCATCCCAGTTAATAGGACCTCCGTAAATTGAAGAGCCTCTTGAATCTTGAAAACCATAGGTTGTTATTTGACCATTTCGTACTCTTGCAGTTGGTCTTAAGTTACCCCAGGAACTGGCCCCTCCACCTCGGCCCCAGGAACCGTACAGTGCGGTTGTAAGAGAGAAATTATCGCTAACATCCCAAAGGTGTGAAAGGGAAACTTGAGGTTTATGATAGAAATTTGAATATTGATTAAATAGACCGCTTTGAGTAAATCCATTATTTACTTCACCACTATAATATCCCCAGCCACTATTATATCTGATGCTGTTCGCTGATCCCCCGTTATCAGGTGCACCAGCACCTGCATTGAGATCAATAAAGGTAGCCCTCCTATTAAAATCTCCGGCTTTTTGGTCTTTAATATACTGCTCATAATCTGTTCCTGAGGGAGCTGTTACAAACGTATTCAAAGGTCTGTAAAAACCCTGGCCATGACGCTGAGGAGCTCCAAAACCAGTTAGCACCAATGAATGATTATTCCAATCTTTAGTAATTGATCCGAAATAGGAGTATGCATCTATAAAGTTACCATCAACATATCCATCTCCAACGGTACGCGAACCGGCTACGGTAAATGCCCAGCCATTCATATTGCCCGTTGACAATGAAACTCCATATTTGGCGAAGTGGTCATTTCCAATTTTAGCAGAGGCCCAGCCACCTTTTTGGGCATCTGTTGCTTTAGATATGATGTTAACGGTACCACCGATCGATGGTACAGCAAGTAATGTCGCTCCAAGCCCTCGTTGTATTTGAACTTTTCCGGCTACATCTTGTAGCCCGGTCCAATTACTCCAATACAATGCACTATTTTCCATGTCGTTAACGGGTACGCCATTTACCATTACAACAACATTTTCGTCATTAAAACCTCTAACAGTTAATCTGGAATCACCATAACCACCTGTTTCTTGTGATGCAAATACCGATGGAGCTACCGCCAGAACCTCTGTCAGCTCTTGGTTTCCTGTTCTTTCTTCGATGAAATCACCACTTATATTTGATACAGCAACGGGTGTTTTTCGCGTTATAGCAACGTCAGCAACTACTTCCACACTTTCAATACCTACTGATGATGATTCAACAGTTATAGTTCCAAGATTCAAATCACCTTCCATATTAAGCGGATAGTTGAAATCCTGGAACCCTACCGAGCTTACCCTTAATGTTTGACTGCCCGAGGCAGAAGTATTAACAGCAAAGGAACCATCAAGATTGGTTACAGCTGCATCAGATGTTCCCAGAACTCTAACAATAGCACCAACTACGGGTTCGTTAGATTCATTTTCAACGACCTTTCCGGTAATGGTTTGCTGGCTATAACCAACAAGTGTACCGAGTAATAATAGACCAATTAAGTAAAGTTGTTTCATAGTAGATTAGATTTTCGGGGCAAAGGTAAATGTTTACCTTGCAAGCGTTAATTAATTCAGCTTTAAGTTAGCGTTATCATTCCATTTTTTTGTGGAATAATTATAACAATGTGGACAATTAACAACCAAATTCTCTTTGAAGACAATCACCTCCTTGCCATTAACAAAGGAGCAGGACTTTTGAGCCATGGCGACAAAAGTGGTGATGCCAGCTGTGTTGAGTTGGTAAAAAACTATTTAAAAGAAAAGTATAACAAGCCGGGAAATGTTTTTGCCACCCCCGTGCATCGCTTAGACCGACCTGTGTCCGGAGTGTTGCTGTTTGCCAGAACGAGTAAGGCTTTGGAGCGATTAACCAGGCAGTTTGCCAGGCGGGAGGTTACAAAGGTCTATTACGGAATATCCGATAGTGTTAGTGATTTTGTGAGCGGTGAACTGGTTCATTATCTTATAAAAGATGAAAAGCGCAATATTTCCACGGCATACAATCATGCAGTAAACAGGGGGAAAAAGGCCGTACTCAGGTACGAAATTTTGGCTGATTTTGAAGACCAGTATTTATATAAAATTCAACCAAAAACAGGACGATCGCACCAAATTCGTGCGCAGATGGCCAAGGCCGGTTGCCCGTTATTGGGTGATTTGAAATACGGTTCCAACATTAAAACAGATGGTAAAAGCATTGGCCTTCATGCAGGCAATCTTACTTTTCTACATCCTGTAAAGAAGGAAAAGTTGGTTATAAGTGCTCCATTCCCAAATAATGAAATTTGGAACCACTTTGAAGAATGGGAAGTTGACTAAACTCTACTTAATTGTTCGCAACCATTCCAGAACATTACGTGCATCTGCTTCCGTCATATCACTAGGAGCCATAGCAATATTGTCGTGTTCTTCAAGCAGCTTTTTGGCATCAGAATCTTTGTACAACATTTCATGAGTGTTCAATAACATATTCATGATCCACTCCGGAGTACGTCTCTCGGTTACTCCTGTCAGGGCCGGTCCGATTTCCTTTTTGTCGGTAGCATGGCAGGCAATACAAAACGATTTATATATCTCTTCACCTTTTTCTACCATAGCCTGGTCAATTTCATCGCTTAGCTCTATATCAGTAATGGGTCCGATACCTTTATTAGGTTCATTTTTCACCATTTCGGTATCTGATGCTTCAACATCTGCTTTTTCTTTTTTATTACATGCAATAACCAATGAGGTTAGCAGAATTAATACTATAATGTGTTTCATGTTAATGTAGTTTTGGAAACCTAATACAAGGTACGACTCAAAGCCCGTATTTTTATTAAGATGTTAACCTTATACTTTGCTTGTATGCCCTTTTTGTTGATCCTATGAGCGGGAAGGATAAACATGCCTTTCGGCATGGTAAGACGATCTAACCAAAGGTCCGCTTTCAACAAAATCGAAACCTTTTTCGAGTCCAATTTCTTTGTATTCGGCAAATTGGTCCGGATGAATGAATTCAGCTACTTCGAGATGCAGTTTGGTTGGCTGCAAATATTGACCCAGTGTAAGTACATCACAACCATGCTCTACCAGATCATCCATTGCTTTTAGCACTTCATCTTTGGTTTCACCCAGTCCAAGCATAATACCCGATTTAGTTCTTTTACCAAATTCTTTGGTTCGTCTGGTTTGTTCCAAACTGCGTTCATATTTAGCCTGCGGTCTTACCAACCTGTATAAACGTTCTACGGTTTCCATATTGTGGCTTACAACTTCCTGCCCTGCAGAGATCATTCTTTCCAATGCATCCCAATCAGATCTGGTATCCGGAATAAGTGTTTCTATAGTTGTTCGAGGGCTTTCTTCCTTAACTCTAACGACGGTTTGATGCCAAATTTCTGCGCCTTTATCCTTCAGCTCATCGCGATTTACCGAGGTGATAACGCAGTGCTTTACGCCCATGAGTTTCACTGCCTTTGCTACACGATCCGGCTCTGTTTCGTCATATTCCGGGGGCCTGCCGGTGGCTACTGCACAGAAAGAGCATGATCTTGTACATACGTTACCAAGGATCATAAAGGTGGCCGTACCGGCACCCCAACATTCACCCATGTTAGGGCAATTACCGCTCTGGCATATTGTGTGCAATTTGTTTTCAGACACAATTTGGCGAACCTTTTTATAGTTTTCGCCAATAGGAAGTTTCACTTTAAGCCATTTTGGCTTGCCGTGTCTTTTTCTTTCAATTGGGGCATAAATTTGGCTCATACTAAAATCCGCAGCAAAGCTATGCAAGAAACAGGAAGTTTTAAGCCGTATTAAAATACGTTGTTTTAATAACCTCAGGCAATGCTCTCGAACCGGTTTTTGTATTTCACTCAACGGTGTAAGGCCAACTAAGTGCATTTCGCGGTTTTTAACCCAAATTATGCAATAGAAAATCTATTCCGTGCTGAAATTGCTTCAAAATCAGCGTTTCACTGCATTTTTCAGCTTCACCATAGCGGTGCTATGCTAAATCTTCCAAAATGCCTGATTTTATTGCACTTTCAGCATTCATTACAAAGTTCTACTGCATAGTTTGGGTTTAATAAGTTCAATCTTTTCACATAACTCCTACAATTTTGGTCTCCAAACCGCGATCTACTCATTCCAAACTCGAGTTAATAGAATCCAGAACATATATTTGCGCTCCATGTCGGAAAACAGCAAACGACATATTGGAATTCTCGGTTCAACCGGTTCAATAGGAAAGCAGGCTCTTCAAGTCATTGAGGCTAACCCTAATTTCTTTCAGGTTGAATTCCTTTCTGCAAACAATAATGCTGAGTTACTTATAGCGCAGGCCAAAAAATTTCAACCTAACGCCGTTTGCATTGTAAATGAAGATAAATATGAATCTGTAAAAGAGCATTTGTGGCCCCTTGGTATTAAAACCTATGCCGGCACAAAGGCTTTAGACCAGATAGTAGAACTGGAAGATGTTGATATGGTTTTGGCAGCTATGGTAGGATTTGCGGGGCTCTCTCCAACGGTACAGGCCATAAGGGCTGGCAAACATATTGCCCTGGCAAATAAGGAAACCTTAGTGGTAGCAGGCCAACTAGTAACGACTTTAGCAGTTGAAAACAGAGTTAGCCTTCTTCCGGTAGATTCTGAACATTCGGCCATTTTCCAATGTTTGGTAGGAGAAGATCTGGATACCATAGAAAAGTTGATTCTTACTTGTTCCGGTGGCCCGTTTAGGGGTAAGAAGGAGCATGACCTAAGGTTTGTATCTAAGGAACAGGCGTTAAATCATCCTAATTGGACTATGGGTTCAAAAATCACTATTGACAGTGCCACACTCATGAACAAGGGTTTGGAGGTTATTGAAGCCAAATGGCTGTTCGGATTAAAACCTGAACAAATTGAAGTAGTGGTACATCCGCAAAGTATTTTACATTCGATGGTCCAGTTCAACGATGGCTCAATGAAAGCGCAAATGGGTTTACCCGACATGAAGTTGCCTATACAATACGCACTCGCCTTTCCGCAAAGACTTCGTTCTGACTTTAAACGGTTTAACTTTACCGACTATCCTAAGCTGACATTTGAGCGTGCAGACTCAAAAACATTTAGGAATTTAGGTTTGGCATACGAGGCAATGGATAAGGGTGGTAATATGCCTTGCATTTTAAACGCAGCCAATGAAATTGCTGTAGATGCGTTTTTAAGGGAAAGAATTAAGTTTTTAGACATTCCGGAAATAATTGAACATTCCATGGAGAAGGTTTTTTTTGTAGAGAAACCGAACATGGATGATTATGTAACCACAGATAAAGAAACCCGCCACATAGCAGGTGAAATGATAGCATAAGAATATGAATTGGATACTACTTCTCGCAAGTTTAAGCTTGCTTATTATACTTCACGAGTTCGGACACTTTATTACGGCCAAATGGTTTAATGTGCGTGTGGAACGCTTTTATCTGTTCTTTAACCCCTGGTTTTCCATAGCAAAGAAAAAAATTGGAGATACGGTTTATGGGCTGGGCTGGCTCCCGCTTGGGGGATATGTAAAGCTCGCGGGCATGATCGATGAAAGCATGGATAAGGATTTCCTGAAAAGCGAGCCCAAATCTTATGAATTCAGGAGTAAACCGGCCTGGCAACGACTTATTATAATGTTGGGAGGAATTATAGTAAATGTACTTCTCGCATGGCTCATATATTCAACCTTGCTGGGAGTTTATGGGAAAAAAAGGTTAAAAACAGACAGTTTTAAGTATGGTATTGAGGCAACTGAGTTGGGAGAAAGACATGGATTACTGGATGGGGACAAACTGATTGCCATAAATGATAAGCCGGTTAAGTACTATACCACATCCATCATTTTGGATGTAGTAACTAATAAAACTTCTGAGATTACTGTTAGCAGAGATGGAGAAATAAAGACCATTACCTTTGATAAGGACTTTAGAGAAGACTTTTTGGAAGCCGGACAGGCACCTTTTGCCCCGGCAACACTTGCTGTAATCGGAAAAATTGATGAAGGAAGTCCCTTGTCTAAAACGGGAGCAGCGGTTGGCGACCTGATCACCCATATAAATGGCGTTGCTGTAAATTCTATGACCGGGGTAAGCGAGCAATTGGACAAGGTTCAAACACCAAAAGAGATTGAAATTAGCGTTAATAGAAATGGAGAGACATTGAATTTTACGGCAACACCTGAAATTCAAACGCGCAATAACTTTGTGCGCAGGCTTTTAGGCAAAGAGCCCCGGCACATAGCTACTACGCTGGGTTTTGTTTCTAAAGAAGCGGACTTTTTCGAATATGAAACGAAAAAATACGGATTTTTTGAAGCCATTCCGGCAGGCTGGAATGAAACATGGAGTGAACTTTCTTCCTATGTACGTCAGTTCAAACTCATATTTACTAAATCGGGTATTAAGCAACTCGGTGGTTTAGGCACTTTTGCCAAGCAGTTTAGTGGAGTTGACTGGTATGGCTTTTGGCGGATAACTGCCTTTATTTCTCTTATACTTGCCTTTATGAATTTGCTTCCAATACCTGCACTTGATGGCGGGCATGCCCTTATATGCTTAATAGAGATGGTTACAGGTAAAAAGCCTAATGATAAGTTTTTAGAGGTAATACAGATAATCGGCTTTGTTTTACTTATGGCACTTATACTTTATGCCAATGGCCTGGATGCTATTAGGGGGTAAAACTTAGTCCATTACTACCAAAAAAGCCCTAATGTTAATGATATCAGGGCTTTCCGGTACCCAGAGCCGGGGTCGAACCGGCACTCCCGAAGGAACTGGTGTTTGAGACCAGCGCGTCTACCAATTCCGCCATCTGGGCAAATGCGGAGTGCAAATATAGAAAGATCAGCGTTTTCCTGTTATGGTTTTGTACTTTTGATAAAAATTGAAATATGCGTTTATTTAAACTACTTATTCCTGTTGTGCTGTGCGGGTTTTATTTTTCAAGTTGTACGGTTGACAGCACCATGTCGTTCAATAAGGATTACTCGGGCAAAGCGGAAACCGTTATTGACATGGAAGAGGCCATTAGAATGATGTCCGCCTTTGGAGGAAAAGGTAAAGAAGCCGACATTTTTGGATCCTGGAATTCACACAATTCTAAAGACACCATTAATCAGATGATACAAAAGATAAACCGGAAATTGGGTTCTAAAGGTATCAGCAACTTTGACATAAACATGGAGGAAAAAGGTGTAATGCGTACGTCTTTTAATTTTAAATCTTTAGATGCCCTAAACGCTTTTGATCATAGTGAATTAACCGGAATGATGGGCAAGGATGAAGGTAAAAGTATGGGCAACTTTAACCTGGGCGAATTGGGCGGGGGTAAAGTGGAATATAAGCACGATGGTAAATGGTTTTCGTTTAATTTGAACCTTGAAGAATTAGGCAGGATGATGGATATGGCAGGTAAAATGTCACATGGATCGGAGGGTGAAGAAGAAGGCAAAAAGGGAGAAGAAGGGGGCATGGCCGAAATGGGCGGAATGATGATGGGCATGATGAGCGAATCCATGCGTGTTAAGAACACCTATAGATTCAAGCGTAAAATAAAGGATGTAGATACCGACCTGCCCATAACTCGTGAGAAACGGAGCATAACAATTGAGTATTCTATTGGTGATTTGCTTAAATGGTACGAAGATGGTAAATCAGGCCTTATCCGTATTAAGGTTAAGTGATCTTCAGCCCGAATCGGAATAGGAAAATCCGCGCCATTTAGCCCAGCGCATTTTAATAGTACCTAAGGCGGCTTCTTTAATAATGCTGCTATCCATTTTGGATGTACCCAGTTTTCTGTCTGTAAATACAATAGGCACCTCGGCTAACCTAAACCCAAGTGTATGGGCGGCAAACTTCATTTCTATCTGAAAACCGTATCCAATGGAAGTGATCTTGTCCAGGTCTATTCTGTTTAACACTTCTTTTCTATAACATACGAAACCAGCTGTAGGGTCTTTTATATGCATGCCTGTCCAAAATCTGGCGTACAGGGCACCTCCAAAAGAAATAAGTCGTCGTCCCCAGGGCCAGTTCTCTATTTGTCCATTTTTTATGTACCTGGAACCTATGACAAGATCATTTCCTTGTCTTGCCTTAGTTAAAAGTTTCGAAAGATCATCTGGATGATGCGAGAAGTCGGCATCCATTTCGAATATGTAATCATACCCTTTTTCCAACGCCCATCTAAAACCTGTTATGTAGGCAGTTCCAAGTCCGAGCTTACCTTCACGTTCCACAATAAAAATTCTTCCATTAAAAGCATCCATGTGGTCTTTAACCAGTTCTCCCGTGCCATCGGGTGAATTATCATCAACAACCAGCACATCAAATCCTTCCTTAAATGCCATAACCTCGTTCAAAAGCCGAATAATGTTTTCGGCTTCATTATAGGTGGGTATTATTACAAGTAGATCGTGTTTTGACATGTAGTTGAGTAAAAAGTGCTAAAGGTAAACTAAAGACTTAACGCTTGTTTTTAAATCGCTCGGAAAGTTTATCGGGTAAATTTTTCTTACCCCAGCTACCCGAACTCATAAATAAAAATACCCCGCCTTTATCCAATAGTTTCAGCATTTCCGTTTCCAATACCTCGCTATCGATAATTACCCGTACGTTTTCGGTTTTAAAGCTTTGTTTTACAAATGCAGGGTCAATCGGCTTCATCTTTTTTATTGTAAGCGCATGATCGTCATAATAAACGAAAGCCTGCAGTGCCAGAGCCAGCGAATTTTCATAACCACCTATAAAGGCCGGATTTAAACTGCTGTACGTATGTAATTCAACAAAGGCGTAGAAATCTTTGTGTGGATATAATTCCCTGGTCGCAGCAACGCTTGCTTTCACTTTCGAAGGAGCGTGGGCAAAGTCTTTGATTACGACCGACCGTTCATCTTCATATAACTTTTCAAGCCGAAGTGAAGCACCTGTATAATCTGAAAGAGCTTTAAAAAAATCTTGTCCGCTAATACCAACATGCTCACATACCTTGCGTGCAGCTTCCAAATTGTTCATGTTGTGCTTTCCAAAAATCTTAAGCTCAAAATGCTCCTTCTCAAACTCCACAACCACGCCATTTCCCTTTACTCTGTAATTGGCAACCGTATATCCATCTCTGGCAACATCCTTTCTCTTATGATTGTGCACAACATCAACCACTTCTTCGTCTGTTGCATTAAAAAATAAGGTCGAATCCGTGTTCATGCTATCAATAAAAAGAGAAAACTGCTTTTTGTAATCCTGATAAGTTGTAAATACATTAATATGGTCCCAGGCAATGCCGTTCATTACGCCAACATCAGCTTTATAATGAACGAATTTCGGTCTTCTATCAACAGCAGAACTCAGGTACTCATCTCCTTCAATTATCACAATTTCGGCATCGTCGTTTAATGTAACCATTTGCACAAAACCTTTCAGTTGTGCTCCCACAAGCCGGTTAAAAGGTATGTCCATCTTATTTAGCACATGCATGATCATTGAAGTAATGGTAGTTTTTCCATGGCTTCCGGTTATTACAATTCGCTTCTGACCTTTTACTGCATTGTAGAAAAACTCGGGAAATGAATAAACCGGAATACCCAACTCCTGTGCTCTCTCAAGTTCTGCATTGCCTTGCCTGGCGTGCATTCCGAGGATAACACCATCTAAATTTTCCGTGATGTTTTCAGGAAACCAGCCAAAACGTTCAGGTAACAAGCCTGCATCATCAAGAACCTTTTTCGAGGGATCGTATATTACATCATCGCTGCCGGTAATGCTGTGTCCTTTTTGCTTTAAACAAATGGCCAGTTGATGCATAATGGCACCGCCAATGGCTATAAAATGGTACTTCATAAATATGAAAGGTCAATGCTGTATTGTATAATTTATTTACAGGCATGAAAATAACGTTTTAAAAGCCTCTTTAAATTATGGATACCGGTTTAACCCAAATTATGCAGTAGAACTTTGTAATGAGTGCTGAAAGTGCAATAAAATCAGGCATTTTGGAAGATTTAGCATAGCACCGCTATGGTGAAGCTGAAAAATGCAGTGAAACGCTGATTTTGAAGCAATTTCAGCACGGAATAGATTTTCTATTGCATAATTTGGGTTTAACTTTCAAAAGTGCAGAATACCCTAATCCTTCAAGTCTTTTTAAATGAAGAAAAGCGACTTGCAAGCTATCCTGCAAGTCGCTTTTTTGTTAGCCTAAAACTACTACTTTTTTCTATTTCATCCACCATACTTTAACGTTGTTATCGTCAGCTCCCATCTTACTTACTTGTGCATTATAATTGGCAGTATTGTTGTCTTGTTCCGATTGCGGATAAATAACCCGATTGAAAACAAACTCCGGTCCTTGATGTGGCGTTTTTTTAGTTTGTCTCCACAAATGCCAGCTTTGCGGAACTTGCCTGAAGTGCGAGATCCATCGCTGGGTATAGATCAGATCCAGTGCCCGCGAATCATCCCATGCCACTTTTGGATTGGCAAGCATAGCCACAATATCGGATTCTTGTGGAGTAGCTGGTACATTTTGCCAACTGTAGTTATCACCAACATTCTTTGAATCATTGGCTACTTTAAACCAGTAAGCAATTGATGATCGTATGCCGGCTTCATACTCCTTTTTGGCCTTGGCCATATTGGCTGCAACTCCCACTCCTTTTGCGTAAGCCTCTGCTTTTAGGAAATGAACTTCTGCCGCAGTAAATACCAGTTCTGCAACGGAGTAACGCCCGGTGAGTAACCAATAGTTAATAGGTGAATAATGGTAATCCCCAATACCGGATGGATTATTCCAACGTCCCTCACTATTCGGGTCGCCAGTTTCCGGGGTAATGGTGCCTACATAAGGCATTGGTGCCCATTTTCCGCTTGAGTTCGTTTCAGCAAACAGTCGTAGGCGAGGATCGAAAATATCGGTATCGTCCAAACCATCCGACATAGATTCAAACAGGGATGTGCCAAAGCGAACCTTTCCGCCGCTATAGGCCCAAATTCGTCCTCTTAAATCCAGTCCGGGGAGATCTTTGGGATCAAACTCAACATCCTCACCTTCTTCTAAAAGGGGCAAATTGCCGTCAATAATATCTGAGACGTGAGATGCTAAGGAATTATCTGCATCATAAGCCCGAAGTGCCTGTCTAAGCCGTATTGAATTGGCCAACTTTCTCCAGTGTAATATATTATCTCCCAACAGTACATCGTAATTACCGAATTTTGCATACTGCTCTCCCGGAGATTCCACCAGGGCTGCGTCCGCATCCTTTAGCATTTGCATCATTTCAAGATATATCTTTTTTTGGTCGTCATACTCCGGATAAAAATACTCGGAACCTTCACTCGTTCTACCGGCATTATAATAAGGAATATCACCGAAGTAATCTACCATCTTGAAGGTCTTATATGCATGCACTATATTCTTTTGATGAATGAGGTTGACTAAATCCAACGTACCGCTATATTCGGCTACCATTCGATCATACAATCTGGAGTTTGACAAGTACCGATAGTAGTTTACCCAGATCTCACTAGAACTATTTGCCGGTAAATACCCTGATATTCCATATATGTTGGTTACCTGGCTGGCCAATCCCATTAATTCGTATTCCAATCCTGTTTGCTCCTGCCAGCCCTTCATCATAGTGGACACCATGTTATTGAAAACAGGTGGCATACTGGCCGTTGTGGGTTCAAAAGGATGTTTGTTGAGTTCTTCAAACCCATCATCGCAACTTGGAAGAAGAAATATCAACATTCCTACGACTAATATATATTTTTGAATTTTCATATTCATATTTTAACAAATTATACAATTAAACAGCCTGCTAAAAAGTCACATTCAAATTAAAGGCTACAGAGCGTATGCCCGGCAATGCACCTGCTATTACATAAGCCGCATCACCTACGCCGTTCAATCCCTCAGGGTTTATCTTATCCGGCATGGTGTCAAATATATAAAACAGGTCTCGGCCGGTAAGACCCAGGTTTGCCCCTCTTATATATCGTAGTCCTTTAATAGCGTTATCCGGCACTTGGTAAGTAAGGGATAATTCGCGCAGTTTACCCCAACTGTTCTCAAAAACAGCATCCGGTTGAGGATTGGGATTCCAGCCATTACCCGCATACTTGTAGTAAGCATGTACTACATGGGTATTTTCCACGTACTGATCTGTGGTACCGTCAACCAGAACCACGCCATCCATAATCACCCCGATATTCTCAGTATCTCCGTTCGGATAAGTATAAGGTAGTCCGCCACCATTACGCTCCTTTAAAGTAGCAGGGCTCAATCCACCGATGAGCGCAGAGCCATACTGCGGGCTGTACACATCTCCGCCAATCTTGAAATCAACCAAGGTAAATAAACTGAAATTTTTCCATGACAGCAAAGAATTCAAACCACCCATGAGGTCAGGTGTGGCATTACCCACAATTTCCAATTCGTCGGACTTGGCATACAGGGTACCGGTAACGTTACCATCTTTGTCTTTAAACACATTGAGAATGGGACGGCCGTTGGGGGCTTTTTTAATTCCCCAGCCGTAAATAGCACCGAAATTCTGACCTACTGTTGCCCGCATTGCAGTACCAAATGAACCCCACAGATCGCCTATATGGTATTGGTTTACACCTTCGGTGAGAGCCAGGAGTTTGTTGGAAAACTTGGAACCGACAACTCCGACCCGCCAGTCGAGATCTGAGCTTTCAAGGACTTGCATGTTCACATCGAATTCGAAACCTTTGAGTTCAAGTTCACCTGTATTAAACTTAATACTTTTGGCTCCCGATGACCAAGGCAATGGAGCCGACAAGATCTGATTGAATGAACGCTTGTTATAACCTGTAAAATCAAGGTTGAGTTTATTATTGAAAAAAGATAGTTGCGTGCCAATTTCAACTTCCCTTGAACGTTGAGATCGGAGATCCAGGTTAGGAAGATCATCTTTTATGGAAACAGTTGGTCTGCCACCAAAACTCCCTGGCTGAAAAGTGGGATTCACCTCGTAGGGATCCGTATCAGATCCGGTTTCGGCATAAGCCAGCCTCAACTTGGCATATGAAATGGCATTTCCCAGGTCGAATACCCGCGATGGGATAAAGCTAAGTGATGCTCCGGGATAAAAATAATCGTTGTTGGACGAAGGAAGTGTTGATGACCAATCGTTTCGTCCGGTAACTTGTAAAAATAAATAATCGCTATACGATAGGTCTAAAATACCGAACAATGAATTTATTTTTTTCTCAAACTTCTCTTCTTTTGGCAAAGCATCAGATACACTTGGCGCATCATCGTAATTATTAAACGCGTAAATGTAAGGGCTCTTGGCTGTGCGGCTGTTATTACCTCTAATTGAATAGCTGCTCGACTGCCATGATTGTCCACCAAAAGAAAAGCTACCGTTAACTTTTTCTATTAAATTATCTTTAAATACCCTGGCTAAAAAGTCTAAATTGGGCGCGTAATGGCGTTCAAGGCCGTGTTCATACCTTCCTCCCACAAGACCTACTCCATCTGTAAACCCATTTTTGGTCTCACGTTCGTCATTGGCAAAATCAATTCCTGCAGACCCGGAAATGGAAAACCAGTCAAGTGGATCATAGTTTAATTTTATGGATGATCTCATTTGATTGCGAAGCTGTTGGTAATTGTTCTCATGAAAATCCCAACCAATATTCTTGTTAATCCAATATCCCCAACCGTTGAAGTTCTTACGTGATCCGTCCGGATTTTTATAATCTTTCCATTCCAAAGCTTTATAACTCCTGGGAAGATTGTAGAATATATTTGTAAAAGCATCGTTGCTCTGACCTAAAAGAGGGGGGTTCTCATATTCCTTGCGATTGAAGTTGGCGAAAATATCAGCGCGTAGTTTTTCGGCAAACTTTAAGTTGCCGCCGACAAGGATATTTGTAGTCTTGAACCCATTTTTATCAATATCGATGATTCCATCGTTATTTTTTCGGGTAATTGAAGCCCGGTAATTACCAAAACTACCACTATTAGATAGAGATAAATTATGAGTTGTTGTTTGTCCTGTTTTGTAAAACAACTCCATATTATCAGGTTGCGCTGACCAGGGTCGCTGCTCGCCATCCCACCAGGTTATCATTTTGTTATTAAACCGAGGACCCCATGATGAATTGGTGCCAAACCAGGAAAAGAGGCTATAATCCCAAGTCATCAAATTGTTGCCTTGAGAATTAACAACGGGTACAGCTGTGTGGTTTTGCCCCCAAATATCGGGGTGCTTATCCCCTAGTACGGGTTTCTGCCATAGTGCCCATGCCGGGCCTCCGAAACCGTATTCATTTTGAAATTCCTGAAACCGGTGCGGATCACTGATCTTAGTATTGAAAGTATATGCCACTTTCATACCAGGCACCCCTTCTCCCTTCTTGGTGGTTATGAGTATTACGCCATTGGCTCCGCGCGAACCGTAAAGGGCTGTAGCCGCAGTTCCTTTTAATATATCCATTTGCTCTATATCCAGTGCTTCTATCTGGTTGAGAGCTGAGCCAAAGTCCCTATTTGCGGTAGTTTGAACCGCCTCCGAGGAATTATCGAAAGGTATGCCATCAACTACGATCAAGGGACTGTTTCCGCCTGATAAGCTGGTATTTCCACGAATCGTGATCCTTGTAGATCCGCCCTCCACGGAATTTGGGTTGGTGATAAATACACCCGGAGCCTTTCCCGACAATGCGTTGGCAAGATTCGGAGCCATAGAAACTGCAAAATCCTCTCCCTTAATCTGTGTTGTTGTATAGCCTAAAGATGATTTTTCCCGCTCAATCCCCAGTCCTGTTACAACAATTTCATCCAGCATGGCTCCCGCGCTGAGAACAACGTTTATTGTAGATAGACCATCAACAGCGACTTTTTCAGTCTGATAACCTGTATATGAGTACGATATGCTAGGATTATCTGTTGTTAATGTCAGCACATATGAACCGTTAGTGTCCGTAATCGTAGCATTTTCTGTCCCGATCTCCACGACAGAAGCCCCTATCAAAGCATCACCATTTTCATCGGTGATGGTTCCGCTTACCGTCTGTGCCATAAGACCTATAGTTGTACATGACACCAGGTAAATTAGTAATAAAACTTGTTTCATGAATAGTTAGTTGTTTTGTTTAAAATGGATTTAAGACTCAAGTGTGAACGCGCACACGCTATAAATATAACAATACTTTTATTATTTCAAATTTTTTTTCTGAATCGCTTTTACACAAAACGCTGTATGCTAATTCTATTTTCGGGTTTCATTTTTAAGCAATCGATAATAGTTTTGCGGCGAATTATATCAAATGGATTTCTAAGGTAATCCTAAATATTTAGGAGTATTTTTTTTATCAAGGCAAAAAACGCGGACATTCCGAAGCCTCGGGACGGCGAGGCTTTTTAACGACGATAGAGGGAAAAAGAAACGAAATATTGGGCTATTTTGCATGTCCTTTTGGTATTAGATATTGGTATTGCACAATAAATCAATTACACTTTACGTATAAAGTCTTAGTTTTGCAAACCAATAATAACAGTTTAATGAATAAGTCCAGTTCACTTCCACGAATTTTAGCAGTATTTGCCCTTGTTGCAATGTTTGCACTTGCTTCGTGTAATAAAAATGGTTGTCCGAATAAGATCACTGAAGTAGAGCAACCGGAGCTTTCAGTTGATCAATGATCAGAGGTATATAAATTTCACTCGTTGTTCTATTTCCGGATGAAGGCTTAAAGCCACCGGACAGTTGAGAGCAACCTTTTCCAAAATATTTTTCTGAACGGAGTCCAATTCAATAGAGGGAAAGGTAATTTCTATATCTAAGGCTTTTATTCTGCGCGGATTAGATGCCATAAATTTTGTAACCACAGCTTTTGTTCCGTCTAATTGAAGTTCCATTTTTTTGGCCCGTATGGCCATAACTGTTAGCATACAGTTGGCCAAAGAGGTTGCCGTAAGATCAGTTGGTGAAAAGGCCTGGCCCTTTCCATGATTGTCAACCGGGGCATCGGTAATAATTTCCACGCCAGACCTTACGTGTCTGGAGTAGGTTCTTAATTCTCCTGTGTAAGTTGTTTCAGAAGTCATACTATGAAGTTACTACTTCAAGGCTTTCCACACGTTATTCGAAAAGGTGAATTTCGTGCTACCCATTTACTTTTAATCGAACTCAGGTTATTAAAAACAGGTACTCGTCCATAACTTAGCCGGCTAATAAAACAGGTGTAAAATGTCCAATAATAGTGGATTTATAAGAAGGCATATCGGTGTCCATAAAAGCGATTTGGACGAAATGCTCAGCAAAATTGGTTGTAGCAGTATGGGAGAGCTCATTGAGCAAACCGTACCGGAAAATATTTACGATGGCAAAGCTCTGGAAATTGGGGAGGCTCTGACGGAATTTGAGTATTTGAATTTTGTAAAGGCAAAGGCTGAAAAGAATAAGGTATATAAAACGTACATAGGTTGCGGTTATTATGGAACAATCACTCCATCGGTTATACAGCGAAATATTTTGGAGAATCCGGGATGGTACACGCAATACACACCTTACCAGGCCGAGATTTCGCAAGGCAGATTAGAGGCTTTATTGAACTTTCAAACTGTGATAAGTGATCTTACCGGTTTGCCAATAGCTAATGCCTCGTTATTGGATGAAGGTACCGCGGCAGCTGAAGCAATGGCTATGTTTTATCAGGTAGTAGGGAGGAATAAGAACAAAAAAGACGCTCACAAATTTTTTGTTGACGAACATGTTTTTAAGCAAACGAAGGATGTACTTGAAAGCAGGTCGATACCCCTTGGTGTGGAGCTGGTTTACGGTCGGTTTGAAGACGCAGACATAGATAATTCCTTTTTTGGTGCTCTGGTGCAATATCCCGATTCAAATGGTGAGATAAAGGATTTTTCAGATTTCGCTGAAAAGATCCACACGGTGGATGCACGTTTAGTTGTAGCTGCGGATATATTGTCGCTTGTATTATTAGATTCACCGGCTTCAAAGGGAGCTGATTGTGCCGTGGGAAATACGCAACGCCTGGGAGTTCCAATGGGCTATGGAGGCCCGCATGCAGCCTATTTCTCATGTACTGAGGAGTTTAAACGTTTTGCCCCCGGAAGAATTATTGGTGTTTCGGTTGATGCTGAAAACAGCCGGGCATTTAGAATGGCACTGCAAACCCGGGAACAGCATATTAAGCGCGAACGGGCCACATCAAACATTTGTACCGCCCAGGCGTTATTAGCCATTATGGCCGGAATGTACGCCGTATGGCACGGCCCAGAGGGTTTAAAGGACATTGCCCGCAGCATTCACACAAAAACAACTGCAATTGCTCAAACTCTAAGCGCAAATGGCGTTGAAGTACTAACGAAAACCTATTTTGACACCATTCGTTTTAAAGCAAACACTCAAGAACTTGAACAACGTTGTTTGGCAAAGGAAATAAACCTTTTCTACGATCATAATAGGGGAGTAGCCGGTTTTTCTATGGATGAAACGAAAAGCTGGGAAGACGGCAGCGAATTGGTCAATCTTATTATTGGAAAGAAAGTGAATATATCCGAAGGAAATTCAGCTTTGGAAGAGCGTACTGATAAGATTTTAACACATCCTGTGTTTAACTCAAGGCACTCTGAAACCGTATTAATGCGCTATATCAAGCGTTTAGAGAATAAGGACCTGTCGTTAATGCACTCCATGATTCCACTTGGCAGTTGTACCATGAAACTGAACGCGGCCACCCAGCTTATGCCTGTTTCCTGGCCCGAATTTTCCCAAATTCATCCCTTCGTACCCAAAGATCAGGCAGAGGGCTACCTTGAAATAATTAAGGAGCTTGAATCTTATCTTGCTAAAATAACAGGCTTCTCGTCTACTTCATTACAACCTAATTCGGGAGCTCAGGGTGAGTACACCGGCTTAATGGTAATAAGGGCCTATCATGAGGCAAACAACTCTAATAGAAACGTAATGCTCATACCCTCTTCGGCGCACGGAACCAATCCTGCAAGTGCGGTAATGGCAGGTATGAAAGTAGTTGTGGTTAAGATTGAAGATGATGGCAGAATTGATTTGATCGACCTTAGGGCTAAGTGTACGCAATATGCTGAAACTCTGGCAGGTATTATGGTAACCTATCCGGCTACAACAGGGATATATGAAGAGTCAATTGTTGAGGTATGTGATGTAATTCATGATTACGGAGGCCTTGTGTATATGGATGGAGCCAATATGAATGCACAGGTGGGCCTAACAAGTCCGGGTAAAATTGGTGCTGATGTATGCCACCTTAACTTGCATAAAACCTTTGCAATACCGCATGGTGGTGGCGGACCCGGTATGGGTCCTATTTGCGTTAACGATAAACTAAAACCATACTTGCCAGGTCATTCACTAGTGGCTACTGGCGGAACAGATGGTATTTCAGCTGTAGCATCTGCACCGTATGGCAGTGCCAGTATTCTGTTGATCTCTTATGCCTATATAAAACTCCTGGGAGATGAAGGATTGAGAAAGGCCAGCGAGTATGCCATTCTGAATGCCAATTACCTTGCCGATAGTTTGAAGAATGATTACACGATTTTATACCGTGGGGCTAATAATAGGGTAGCTCATGAGTTTATTATTGATCTGAGAGATTTTAAAAGGAATTTTGATATTGATGCGGAAGATGTAGCCAAGAGGCTTATGGACTATGGCTTTCATGCACCAACCATGAGTTGGCCAATACCCGGCACCATTATGATAGAGCCAACCGAAAGCGAAGATAAAGGTGAGCTTGACCGTTTTGTGGATGCTATGAAAGGAATAAGGCAGGAAATAGCCCTTGTGGAAGAAGGTAAGGTAAGCGCAGAAGATAGCCCGTTGCAAAATGCGCCACATACGCTTAATTCAATAGTTAGTAAGTGGAACAGAAAATATAGCAGAGAAGAAGCCGTTTATCCGGCAGAGTGGAGTAGGACTGGTAAGTTTTGGCCATCGGTAGCCAGGGTTAATAACAGCTTTGGTGACAGGAATTTGGTATGTACTTGCCCACCCATTGAGGCGTATATGGAAGAAGTGTAACTAAGCCTATGTAGCATCTTTTTTCTTCTCGAGATATTTGTAATCACCGTAATCGTATTGCTCAAATTTGTAATCGTCTTCTTCGTCTTCCAATTCCGGTATTGGTTTCTTAACTTCTATATTTTTAAAAAGTATAGCTAAAACCAAGCCCGATATACCACCTACCAAATGACCATCCCACGAAACTCCTTCTTTTAAGGGTAAAACACCCCAAACCAGGCCACCATAAAGAAAAACTACAGCCAAACCTATCCCTAAGGCTAATCTATCATTTCGGAAAATTCCGGAAAAGAACAGAAAAAATGCCCAGGCATATACTAAACCGCTGGCTCCAACATGATATACATTACCACGGGCAAAAAGCCAAATACTTATGCCGGTTAGCAAATAGCTAAGCCAGTATATCCAACGTGCCGTTTTGGGAATGACCAGCATAATTAAAAAGCCCAAAATCACTAATGGATATGTATTGTGTATTAAATGTTCAAAATCACTATGCTTTAATGCACCTGTAAAAGCGGTGTACCATTCATCAATATGTCGCGGATGAGTCCCTAACCAGCCTAACTTTAAGCTGAATAACTGTTCAGTAAGTTTAATTAGCCATAAAACCACTATTAACAGCATGGGAAAAGAGCGGAGATACTTTTTAAATAAATTCATTAACTTATTAATGGAGAACAACGTTAGTGAACGGATTATAATTCCATAAAAAGCATGAAACTTGCTCATTTGCTTTTGGCTTATGTTGGTGTATGAAACCGGGGCCTTCCTTACATTTTTGGCAGTATAATTCTAAATGTTGTTCCTTTACCTATATACGATTCCTTAACAAAGATCTTTCCCTTATGATATGCTTCAATTATTCTTTTAGACAGGGATAAACCGAGGCCCCAGCCTCGTTTTTTTGTGCTGTAACCCGGTCTGAACACCACGTTTTTATTGGAGCCGGAAATACCCTTTCCCGTATCTCTAACGTCTATGATAACTCTCTTGTTCTCATCCATTATGTGAAGATTAACAGATCCGGAACCATCCATGGCATCCAAACTGTTTTTAAGCAAGTTTTCCAAAACCCAGTTAAAAAGTTGCGGATACATGGGTACCATGAGTTGTTCATTGTCAGTTTCTATTTGGAAATCTACATTACGTGCGGCTCTATGCCTGATATAATCAACGGTCTGTTTTACCACATCAGAAATATTATGGGCATCTAATTTCGGCTTAGCACCAATTTTGGAAAACCGGTCGGTAATTAATTCCAGCCTACTCACATCCTTTTCAATTTCCGGCAGGTATTGCCGTACCTTTTCATCATCCACCGTTTTTAAATGCTCAACCCAGGCCATAAGGGATGATATGGGAGTGCCGAGTTGATGGGCCGTTTCCTTAGACATGCCAATCCAAACCTGATTTTGCTCGCTCTGCCTCGCCCTGTTGAATAAATAGTATGCTACGGCCAGAAATAGTGCGATAATACCAAGTTGTACATAAGGGAAGAATTTAAGTTGGTTCAGCAGTCTGGAATCCTGATAATAAATGAATTGCTTTGTGCCATCGGGAAAAGGAATTTCTATAGGCGCATAGCCTTTTTGCATTTTGGCCAATCGTTTGGCCACATATACCGAATCTACGACCGTATTGTACCCTGTAAGGTTGTTAGAGTTTATAACCGACCCCTGGTCATCAACGGTAATAATAGGTATGGTTTTATTTGAAATAAGTATATCTGTAAGGAAGGTGAGTTCTTCGTCTTCCTCTTCTTCATTTATCTTTTGCCAGGTTTTGGCGAATAGTTCTACTTCCTTTTTTTCTTGTTCTGCCAGTTTACTGGATAGATAGTTTGTATATAGCAGTGAAAGCAATACAACCATTATGGCTGTAAGCACTAAAATTAGTCTCCAGGTATTTCTTCGCTGGTAAATGTTCATGGTTCAACCATTTGGCAAGATAGAAAATATAAATGTACATGTTGTACGAAACAGAAAAGGGGCTTACATTTGCATTCCCTAAAAACGGGCGATTAGCTCAGTTGGTTCAGAGCACTTGGTTTACACCCAAGGGGTCGGAGGTTCGAATCCTTCATCGCCCACCATTTATGTAAAATTCTTTTACGTTTCTTTATCCAACAACAAAAAACCCCGGCTCCAATGAGCCGGGGTTTTTTTATACTTTAAACAATAGCTAATCAACTTTTACAAAAGGTGCAGCCTTAAATTCTTTAGAGCCACCTTCAACTCTAACAAAGTACTGGCCTGCGGCAAGTCCATCTATATCAAATTTATACCGCATAACACCGGTACGTGAAATTACATCCTGACTTAACACCATTTTACCCACTTCATCATAAATCTGAATTTGAACGAAATCCTTAATCTCTGCATCCGATACTAACACAGTAATTTCATCAGAAGCCGGATTAGGGTACAATTTAATTACATCAGTAGTTTCAAAGTTTACATAGGCGTTGTCAGAAACCAGGTTATCACATTTCTTTGTAATTGCTGTTAGCCTATAGAAGTTTCCTCCGTCTTCGGGGAAATAATCGATCACCTTATATGAGTCAGCTCCTGTTGCCGGAATAATAGCTAACTCCTTCCAATTAACACCATCTGCACTTTCTTCTACTATATAATAATCGACATTGTTTAAATCGTTAAATGCACTATTCCAGGTAACATTAACTTGTTCGTCTTCCACTTCCGCCTTTAATCCATATACACCATACGATGGAGCCGGAACCAAGCCGTACCCGCCACTTAGCGACTCTCCGGAAAATGATCCTTTAAAGCCTGAACCATAATTATTATACTCCGTCATTACGACAGATGAGTTCGGAAGCGGTAGATCACTGGATGCTGTACTGATAGCTGAAGATGTATGTATCATTATAAGTTCAGTTCTGGAACTTCCGGTGGCAGCCTCCCAGCCGGCTATTTCATCTTCAGTATAATATAGTGCTACATCGAATGCTCCATCCGGATTGGCATTTTCGGGAGTGATCAAAATGGTTTTATCCATCATTTCATCTGCACCACAGGAGATTTCAAAGAAAGGCGTACTGGCCATGCCTGCCCGGTCAATTTCAACTTTTGTACAGCCATAGTCATGATCGCTGCTATTGGTTATAGTTGCAATCAGTTCTTCTCCTTCTCCTTTTTTACTTAAAAAGTTTACAGTAGTGTTAGGTCCCAGGTAAAACTCTCCGGAGTACTCGCCCGTAACACTCGTTTCAAAAGTAAATTTTCGTTTGTCAAAGAACTTAATTTCATCTACAGAAAACGAAGTACGCCCATCGTCATCAGAAGAGACAGATGTGTCAAAAGAGAATAAGAAGCCAACATACCATTTACCTGTATTATATGGACTTGGTATCTCATAACTAACGTGATTTATATCATCACTATCCCAGTAAGTCTCCTCACTAATAAAAAAAGATGTAAAGCCTTCATTAATGAATAATATTGTTCCTAAATCATAATTCTGCTCAGCAAATCCAGACCAATCAAATTCAAGCACAGGAGATTCCATGGCATCCATGTCAAATGGTGTTGAATACCAGAGTAAAGAATAGTCTCTACCAAACGGATTGCTGCTATAGGCATAAGGTTTAGTACCATTAGCATCATTGGAAATATAGGCAGAGAAGGCACCGGATTTAGCGGCATTCTCCCCTACTGTCCAATTGTTGGCCACTTCGCCAAATATCAGGCCAGAACCCCAGGATCCAAGCGAACCACTTTCCCAATCTTCCTTTAGGAGTAATGCAGCTATAGTCGAACCATCTACATTAAAGTCATTATCATCTATGGATATCTGAGCAGAGCTACCATCAGGATCCAATTTAACTACGGAACCGTCATCATCATAATTAACAAGGTCCAGGATAATAGTTTCTGTACCTTCTATTTCCAGATCATTATAGATTCTAAGATGTATTATTTGATCCGATATGTTTAGATCACTTTGGAAACTCAGACTTATAGTTGTGGGATTCAAAACATTACCGGAATCATCAATAAAGTCAAAGTCGGAACCAACCGTGGCTGTTGACGTGCCACTAACAACTACATCGGCGGTAGGATTTTTCCCATCAGAGTTCCCCCACATCCTAAACGCTACATATGTATCTGTATAAGAATCGCAGCCATCTTCAAAAGTGGTATCTCCTTCGTTAATAGTAGCCGTTGAACCCGCAATTACATGTGGATCATTAACCAGTTCTTTTCTGCCCGGAGACTCACCCATTACAATATCTACTCTTTCTTTTTGCCCTATGGTAAATAGGTTCATACAAGGATCTTGTGTATAATCCATAAAATTCTCTACCATGTCAGGAAGATCTGCCGGTGATCCAAAGTCAACATCATTAGAACAAGTATTTCTATTGGGATACACCTCACAAATAAACGGGGTGGGGCCATTTTGAACAGGGGTGTCTGTGACAAAGTCATCAACCATGCAATTACCGTCACCCCAGTTATGTCTTAATCCCAAGCCGTGTCCTATCTCATGAGTGGCAGTACGGCCTTTCCAGGTACCACCGCCAAACATAAGAAACGAACCATCGTTATAATCATCTGATCCCCATGTTGGAGATGTAATTACCAATCCGTCAGTCATAGGGTTAGCACTACCGGGTATTCCTATCAGGCCTGATGCCGGAAATTGTGCATAACCAAATAAAGTACCGAAGAATCCCGATTGCAGGGGTACTACCCAAAAGTTAAGTACTTTGGTATGATCCCAAATGGTGGCAGGTTTAACTTCGTTTTCTAATTGGCCAGTGGAATAATAGTCAAATTGGTTAAAGATGCCGGCAGGGGTAAAAGCAGGAAGTCCTTCAGCTTCGATTTGAAGTCGGTTTATTCCTGGTTCTGCCAAAGGTTCACCGGTTTTTACATTGTATGTTATTGGAACAAATTCTATTTCCAGGTCAGCTGCAACCGCATCCCAATGCGGACTGTTGGCCCTATCGGCATTGGTTTTTGTGAAGTCTTCATTGAGAACCCGGATCTGAGAATTAAGTTGAGCTGTACTCAGGTTAAAGCCATGTATATCTCCAATACTGTTCGGTACCCCGTCAGATTCATCAAATATCACATGCATTACATACGGAATGATATATTTCTGCGTACCGTCGTGGTTATTACTTATAACTGTTCCTGTTGGTAACTCAGTACCCAACTTACTCTCAACAGCCGCTTTTTGCTGCATTTGCTTTTCAGTCATCCAGTTTTCAAAATCTTCGATACTCTCACGTTCACCATTGGCAATTTGTTCAAGTAACAGATCATGGCTCGCACATTGTTTTTCCTCAGGAGTGAAATTGAGCACGTTTTGTATTTGACGCGCTCTTGATAGTGGTTGTACGTTCGATGATTTATTTTTATCGTTTTTAAACAATGATGTTACATCATCGCGTGAACCGTCCAGTTCAATTTTTTTATACTTAACCTGTGCCTGTCCAGCGGCACAAATAAAAAATGTAATAGAAATAAGGAGTAAAAATTTTCTCATAGTGATGAATTTATATAAATACTTTGTGAAGCTAAGAAATTATAACCAATTGAAACAAGGTTAGAACAAAGTATTTGATCAGGTAAATATGGAAAAAGAAAAAAAAAGTAGTGGAGCTGGGGAGAATCGAACTCCCGTCCAGATAAGCTATTAATAAACCCTCTACGTGCGTAGTTTTCTGTTAAGTTTCAGTTTATAAAAGGCCCGAAAACATGCCTGTATATAAACCTAAGCTTTAATAGTTACGTATGGTTTGGCAAAAGCAACTCCTTACCACACGACCCGAAACTGTTGATGCTCAGCTTTAATAATATATCGGATGTCAATTAAAGGGAGCAAAGGCTTCTAATTCCTTGAATTAGGCAGCCAAGGCGTAGTTAGACTCGCCATTTAACATAAAAGTTATGAATTGAGATTTACGAGTGAACTCACAACACTCGACACGCCGGTAAACCAATACAACTTACTGTCTATTCCGGTCAGCCCCATTACGTTAAAGAACAGCAACTATATAAACCGCAAAGGTCTGAAAAAGTTCCGGAACCTTAAAAAATGTTTGGTGTAGGCCTTCTTATTTACAGATTTTATAAGGGCCAGGACTTTTCAATATCAATATCAATTTCAATGTCAATCAAAATCAAAATCAAAATGAAAATCAAAATCAAAATTGAAAACCCGTAGGCCAATCGCTCTGCACACCACAAACCTCTGCCCCGGGCGGTGTTGTCACCGCCGGTTAGAGAGTAAAACTTGAGTAGCAAGACATGTAGAATTAAGTGCCGAGAGCCACGACTTTTCAATATCAATATCAATTTCAATGTCAATCAAAATTGAAAACCGGTAGGTCAATCGCTCTGCACACTACAAACCTCTGCCCCGGGCGGTGTTGTCACCGCCGGTTAGAGAGTAAAACTTGAGTAGCAAGACATGTAGAATCAAGTGCCGAGAGCCACGACTTTTCAATATCAATATCAATTTCAATGTCAATCAAAATGAAAATCAAAATCAAAATGGTAGGATAGTACATAGTTGTGAGACTTTAGGACTTAAGAATCAAGACTTTTCAACTACAATTACAACTTCAAACTCAATTTCAATCAGCCCTTCGGCAAGCGCAGGGTGACAATACTCAAAACCAGAAATTGCAAAATTTGGGGGAAATGCTTTTCGCCGTTGCGTCTTTGCGTGAAAAATAGTACTGAGAATGTCAATCAAAATGAAAATCAAAATCAAAAATTGCAATATCTGCGTATATCAGCGAGATCTGCGGGAAAAACCAGCACGGAGTAGTGAGATGTTTAGAATCAAGAGCCAAGACTTTTCAACTTCAATCAACCCTTCGGCAAGCGCAGGGTGACAACACTCAAAACCAGAAATTGCACAATCTTGGGGAAATGCTTTGCGCCGTTGCGTCTTTGCGTGAAAAAAATAGTACAGAGAATGTCAATCAAAATCAAAAATTGCAATATCTGCGTATATCAGCGAGATCTGCGGGAAAAACCAGCACGGAGTAGTGAGATGTTTAGAATCAAGAGCCAAGACTTTTCAACTTCAATCAACCCTTCGGCAAGCGCAGGGTGACAACACTCAAAACCAGAAATTGCACAATCTTGGGGAAATGCTTTGCGCCGTTGCGTCTTTGCGTGAAAAAAATAGTACAGAGAATGTCAATCAAAATCAAAAATTGCAATATCTGCGTATATCAGCGAGATCTGCGGGAAAAACCAGCACGGAGTAGTGAGATGTTTAGAATCAAGAGACAAGACTGCTCAATTTCAATCAATCCTTCGTCAAGCGCAGGGTGACAACACTCAAAACCAGAAATTGCACAATCTTGGGGAAATGCTTTGCGCCGTTGCGTCTTTGCGTGAAAAAAATAGTACAGAGAATGTCAATCAAAATCAAAAATTGCAATATCTGCGTATATCAGCGAGATCTGCGGGAAAAACCAGCACGGAGTAGTGAGATGTTTAGAATCAAGAGACAAGACTGCTCAATTTCAATCAATCCTTCGTCAAGCGCAGGGTGACAACACTCAAAACCAGAAATTGCACAATCTTGGGGAAATGCTTTGCGCCGTTGCGTCTTTGCGTGAAAAAAATAGTACAGCGAATGTCAATCAAAATCAAAATGGTAGGATAGTACAGAGTAGTAAGATATATGTACAAAGACATTCAGAACCAAGAATCAAGAGCTACATAGTTGAAGCACCTCTGAACTATAAGGATTAATCGAACGTAGCTTATTAATTTAGATGCTTTAATTGATATGGATGGCAGAGCGTAAAAAATCAAATGAAATAAGGATTTTCGCCACCGGCGGAACATTTGATAAAGAATATAATGAACTAACCGGCGAGTTGTTTTTTAAGGATACACACCTGTACGAAATGCTTGAAAAAGGTAGAAGTAAGCTAAAAATCAGCGTGCGAACCCTTATGCTCATTGATAGTTTGGAAATAACCGAAATGGACAGAGATGTAATTCTTCGTAGTTGTATGCGCTCATCTAAAGACAAAATTATAATTACTCATGGTACCGATACTATGATACAAACCGCCCAATTATTGCACCAAAACGTTAAGGATAAAACTGTTGTTCTCACCGGCGCGCTCATCCCTTATGCTTTCGGTACTTCTGATGGATTTTTTAATCTTGGCAACTCTTTGGCCTTTGTACAGGTGTTACCGCCGGGTGTTTACATTGTTATGAACGGAAGATATTTTAGGCCTGACAATGTGAAAAAGAACTATGATACGGGTTTCTTTGAAACACTTGATGAATAGCACAATCTCAGGCTAATTCATTCGGTTAAAAGACTGTCTATTTTGTGTATTACGGCGGGGTCTGTAACCTTCATTTTAGGGTTTATTTGAGCTACAAGCTTTCCTTCCTTATCCAACAAGTATTTTTGAAAATTCCATAGTACTTTGGAATCCATCACACCATTTTTCTCCTTATTGGTTAAAAATTCATAAACAGGATGCTTATTGTTTCCCTTCACCTTCACTTTTTCAAACATATCAAACTCAACCCCATAATTTTTTTGGCAAAACGCTGCAATTTCTGCTTCAGTTCCGGGTTCTTGTTTTAAAAAGTCGTTGCTCGGAAAGCCCAATATGCTCAATCCTTTGTCGGAATGGCTTTCATGCAATGCCTGCAGATCTTTATACTGCGGAGTTAACCCGCATTTACTTGCTGTGTTAACAATCAAAAGCACTTTGTTTTTATAATCCGACAGCGGGCGTTCTTTACCGTCTAACAACGTTCTTGCACTTAAATTATGAATAGTATTAGCCTTATCGCGTTGTGATTCTACATCAACTATTTGTCCACTTTTTTTCTTGAGTACAAATACACATCCGGCGCAAACAAGAGCAGCCAAAAACAATAACCCGATTAACTTTAACATACGGAAGATTTTTCGCAAATTTAATGCAAATAGAAAAGTGGATACACTTACCCGAATAATATATTGGATTGATAATGACATACATCCGCACAGACTGGACCTTGCCAGAAAATACCTTCGTCGGATATTACTCGCATTCGGATTACTATTGGTTCCCCTTGTACTTGGAATAAGTGGCTTTATGCTTATTGAAGGATATAATCTATTAGATGCAGTTTATATGACCGTTATCACAGTTTCGACAGTTGGGTTTGAGGAGGTACATCCGTTATCTAAGGCAGGCAGGGTGTTTGCCACAATCTTAATTATTGTAAGTTTGGGAATAGTTACTTATTCTCTTTCTACTTTATCTACCTTTATTTTTGAGGGTAAGTTTAAAAGAATGGTTACCGATTTATTGGTGGGTCGAAAAATTGATAAAATGAAAGACCATATTATTATTTGCGGTTATGGAAGATACGGCAGCAGCGTGGTGAAACATTTGGCTGGTCAAAATAAAGCAATGGTAATTATAGAATCTGACCTGGAGAAAGTACAGAATTTGAGAGCATCAACCGATTATGTTGTACTTAGTGGTGACGCTACAGATGAAGATCTGCTAAGGGAAGCCGGAGTAGAACATGCTTCTGCCTTGATTACAGTAATGCCTAAGGATGCAGGTAACGTTTATATTACATTGGTTGCAAGGCAAATGAACCCCTATATAAAGATCATTAGTCGGGCCAACCAGGCAAACTCTAAAAAACAGTTAAGAAGAGCCGGAGCCGATCATGTAATAGTTCCTGAAAACGTGGGAGGTTATTATATGTCGGCACTTATTACAAAGCCTGATATTGTGGAGGTGTTTTCCGAAATATCAAGCTCAGAAACCGGCAGATACAGAATGGCCGAAGTGATATTAAACCCGCTACCAGATTTTTTAAAAGGCAAGCACATTGGTCATTTACAGATTAAAGAAAAATCAGGAGCTAATGTAATTGTTCTTAAAGGTGCCGATGGCTCTTTTGTGGTAAATCCGAAAGAAGATACCGAACTTACAGAAGGAGCAGCCCTTTTGGTAATTGGTGATGATGATCAACTGGACCGTTTTCATGAACTTACCAAGGAGTTTGAATTTATAGACTAAGTGATGGATACCGAAGCTCTTTTATTGCTTCCTGAACTTCTTTCCAACGGAAAAGTTATACTTTGCCCAACCGATACCGTTTGGGGTCTTACCTGTTTGGCTAGTGATGTAATGGCATGCCGCCGAATTGCCGAGATAAAGAACAGAACGTCTGACAAATATTTCGTCTTACTGGCATCTTCTTTGGAAATGATATCGGAATATGCCGAATTCGGCTGTGATCTTGCCGAAAGGGCATTGACATCAGCTGAAAGACCAACTACGGTAATTTTGAATAATGGCAGAAATTTACCCGATGAGATAATGCCGGAGGATAAAACATTAGCCTTTAGAATTCCACACAATTCTTATCTGATATCTATAATAGATCAATTAGGTGAACCAATAGTTTCTACTTCGGCCAACTTAAGCGGGCATCCTGCACCAACTTCTTTTGCTGAAATTCCGGATGAGATAAAGAACAAAGTTGATTTTATTGTACAGGGATTGGAAGAAAAAATCGAACGCAGATCATCAAGAATCGTTCGTTTTAATGATGATGGTGCGGAAATTGTTGTGCGTGATTAGGTTCGATAGCTTTGCAGAACTCTTTTCGGAAAGCTCTTGTTCCTTAATTTTGCGCGCTTTATAGCATGCACAGCATTGAACTAAATACGGAAGAAGAAATACTCTTTAAAACACTTGCCCGAGCCAGCCAAAAACTTGGTTTGGAAAGCTATGTAGTAGGTGGGTTTGTACGTGATAAACTTATTGGTAGGCCGAGCAAGGATGTTGATGTAGTTTGCATAGGAGATGGAATTCAACTGGCTAAAGAAACAGCAGGGCTTTTTCCGGGAGCTTCTAAGGTTTCCATTTATAAAAACTTTGGTACAGCTGCCTTTAATACAGGCGACTGGGAACTTGAATTTGTTGGAGCCCGTAAGGAATCGTACAGTATAGACTCAAGAAATCCTGAAGTTAAACCCGGAACACTTCGTGACGATCAGCTACGACGTGATTTTACCATTAACGCCATGGCACTAAGCCTGAATAAGGATGATTTTTTGGAATTGGTTGATCCTTTTAACGGTGTGGCAGATCTGGAAAAACTGATCATTAAAACTCCCCGTAACCCGGGTAAAACCTTTAGCGACGATCCGCTGCGTATGTTACGCGCCGTGCGTTTTGCATCGCAACTTGGTTTTGATATAGAAGTTGAAACTTTTGACTCAATAGTGGATAATGCAGAGAGAATAAATATTGTTGCCCCGGAACGAATAACCGGCGAGGTCAACAAGATCATGCTATCGCCCAAACCCTCGGTGGGTTTTGACCTGCTCTTCCTAACTGGTTTGCTCCAACATTTTCTGCCGGAGATCACCGCTCTGAAGGGAGCCGAATATCTGGAAGGACGAGGACATAAAGACAATTTCTACCATACTTTACAGGTTTTAGATAACCTTAGTAAAAACAGCGATGATCTTTATTTGCGTTGGGCTGCTCTGTTGCACGATATTGGTAAACCAGCCACTAAACGTTTCGACAAAAAAGCCGGTTGGACCTTCCATGGCCACGAGGTAGTGGGTGAGCGAATGGTGAAGAAAATATTCAAGCGGCTTCACCTTCCGTTAGATGACCGGTTGAAATATGTAGAAAAACTAGTACGACTGCACCTTAGACCCATTGTGCTTTCAAAGGATATCGTAACAGATTCGGCGGTGCGCAGGCTGTTATTCGATGCAGGTGACGATGTCGATGATCTGATGCTGTTATGTGAAGCGGATATCACTTCCAAAAACGAAGCCCGGGTGCGTAAATACATGCAAAATTTCGAGATTGTTAGACATAAGCTGGTTGAAGTTGAGGAGAAAGACAGAGTTAGGAATTGGCAACCACCAGTAACGGGTGAAATGATTATGACAGCCTTTGGTATTAAACCAAGCCGCATGGTAGGCGATATTAAAACAGCTATTCGTGAAGCTATTTTGGATGGTAAAATTGCCAATGATAAAAACGAAGCTTATCAGTATATGTTAGAAAAGGGAAGAGAGTTGGGGCTCACGGTTGTTAAAGAATAGCAGTGAAGGCTAAATATCTCATCTGCATTGTTGGGCCTACGGCCTCCGGAAAAACCGATCTGGCCATCAAAGTGGCCCGCCACTTTAAAACCGAGATCATCTCAGCTGATTCCAGGCAGGTATTTCAGGAAATGAATATCGGAACGGCCAAACCATCGAAAGAGGAATTAGCCTTAGTCAGGCACCGCTTTATTAACTCTCACAGCATTAATGAGGGCTTTAGTGCCGGCGATTTTGAAAAACAAGGCCTGGAATTACTCAAAGCTCTGTTTGAGAACATGAATGTAGTTGTGTTGGTTGGAGGTTCAGGTCTTTATATAAATGCACTGATCAACGGCTTTGATGCATTCCCGGATATCTCTGAGGGAATTAGGGAAGATTTGAAAGTGCAACTCTCTGAGAAAGGCATCGATACCCTTCTCTCTGAACTATACGAGAAAGACCAGGCCTATTTCGAAATGGTGGACCAAAGCAATCCGCAGCGGGTGATTCGCGCATTGGAAGTTATTCGGCAAACCGGAAAACCCTTCTCGTCTTTTTTAGGCGCATCGGGATCAAGGCGGCAATTCAGTACGTTAAAAGTGGGAATTGAATGGCCGCGTGATATGCTTTATGATAGAATAAACCAACGCGTTGACTTAATGATGGAAGAAGGACTGGAAGAAGAAGCAAGGGCTTTGTATGATAAACGCCATAACAATGCCCTGCAAACAGTTGGCTATTCGGAGTTATTTGATCATTTTGATGGAAAACACTCCTTAAAAGAAGCCGTAGAACTTATAAAACGCAACAGCCGCCGTTATGCAAAACGGCAACTTACCTGGTTTCGAAAGGATAACCAAATCCATTGGTTTAAATTCGATTCGCTGGCTAAGGTACTTCCGTGGTTGGAAGGAAAACTGATGTCAGACTAAAACTCAATTGCCGACTACTTGTTTTAAATTCATTAATTTACACCAATAGGGCCAAGTTCAACTCCTTCAGAATAGGCCATTTGAATGTGGTTTTTACCCAAAGCGATTTTTATGGCCTTATGTACATCATAGTAAACATCCCAGTAGTTTTCGGGCTCTACAAATAAAAAAGTACCTATCTTAATATTATGGCTATCAAATTCTTCAATTCCAACCGACGGTTCCGGCTTATCTAATATGCCCGGAATACCTTTAATTTCATTGAGAATTGCTTCTTCCGCCCTGTTGAAATCTTCCTGATAGGGTATGGCATTAAAAAGATCTAAACGTATGTAACCATTAGCCGAATGGTTAATTATTTTTCCATCAGTTGCCTTGGCGTTGGGAATAATTATCTTTTGATTAGTAACAGTTTTTAAAATCGTATTAAAGATCTGAATTTCTTCAACCCATCCTCTGGAGTCTTCAAGTTCTATTAGATCGCCAACTTTATACGGCTTGAATAAAAGAACTAAAACACCTGAAGCAAAATTGGACAGACTTCCTTGTAAGGCCATTCCTATTGCAAAGCCAGCCGCCGCAAGTAATGCCACAAAGGATGTAGTTTTTATTCCAACCAGTTCTGCAACGCTAAAGAATAGTAAAACTTTAAGCAATACAATAATAAGACTGGTTAAAACGGGAACTAAATCTTCTTCAAACTTTTTAGCAATGGCTTTTTTTAATCTGTTTTTAATCTTTCCTATAATCCATAGACCTACAGCTAATACAACTAACGCCAGCAACAGATTAGGGGAATAATCCAAAGCTGCATCGATAATTCGTTTAAAATCGTTATTCATTATCTATTTCGTTTGAAAAATATTTTTGTTTGTGCAAATTCGGTGCCAATGATCAAGGTTTGGCCCTTGTTAGATGATGATATATTTTAAGAGGTTGTTAGGCTGTTATTTCGGCCCGGTGATCTTTGATCAGTCGTTCAAACTTCTTAATAGTTTTTTTCAGGCTTTCATCAGATCGGCCTCCGGCTGCCTGTGCATGTCCACCACCATTAAAATGTGCTCTGGCGAATTCATTCACCTCAAAACCATTTTTTGACCGGAAGGACATTTTAATAATGTCATCTTCTTCTTTCATCATTACGGCCAGGTTCACTTCCTTAATACTTAGGGGCAGGTTCACCAGTCCTTCAGTATCTCCGGCCTCCAATGCATATTCTTCAAAATCAGCCTTGGAAATAGTTATAAGAGCCGTTTTCTCCATCGGATACACCTTCATTCGATTAAGTAACGAATGACCTATAAATCTCAATCGGTTTACACTTCCCGAATCAAGCAAGCGGCTGTGTATGCCACCGATGTCAATGCCTTTTTCCATCAACTTAGCTGAAACAGCATGTGTATGCGCAGTGGTATTGCTATGCCTGAATCCTCCGGTATCCATAAAAATTCCGGCATACAGACAGGTGGCTATGTTCTTGTTAATAGCTTCATCGCCATCAAGCATAGCAATAAATTCGTAGATCAATTCGCAAGTACTACTGGCCTTCGGATTAACATATTGGAGGGTGGCAAATTTCTTTGGCTCTAAATGATGATCAATATTCACAATCATTTTGGCATGGTTGCCTATGATCTGTCCCATATGGTCTATGCGATCAAGGTCATTAAAATCCAAACAGAAAACGGCATCAGATTCTTTTACCAGTGAAGTGGTTTGCGGTTGATACCGAAAAAATTGCCAAACGCGCTCATTACCCGGAAACCAATGCAAAAAGAAAGGATAATAAGTCGGAGCAATTACCCTGGCCTTAATTTTCCTTTTGGTAAAATAGTGCATTAATGCCAAACATGCCCCAAGTGCATCTGCATCGGGCCTAACATGTGGCACTAAAACCACCTGTTTCCAGCCCTTTATAAGTTCCCTTATTTCTCCGAGTTGTCTCTCCATTTAATTTTGCAAATGTAATCTAAAATAACAGGCACATAATGTTACTATTTAGGTATTTTTCTTATCTTAACATCTGACTTCTTAACCCAAAATGAAAATTTATGTTCAGCAAAGAGCATCTACTCGCCGATCATACAACGTTCAAATCGGCCAATGACGATTTTTTTGAAGGAATAAGCACCACAGACGAGATTACCGGTATTGAGGTAAGACTTAACGATGTGCATGTGATCAACAACAGGGCCCCAGGTATTAAGATCGGTAATACCAAAATAATACCCGGGTACGCAAAAGTCTATTTTCTAACTATCGTTGCCAGCGATACCGAAAATAATGCCGTTGATGTTTCTTTAAAGGCTTTTCCGAAAATAGATGACCATGAAAGCCTGCCGGTTGACAAAACCATTTTTTTCTGGAAAGAGGAAAACGAGGATGACCGATCGCCTTCGCAGGTACATGTTTTCTCATCTATAGTAAAAAGTAAAAAAGGCTTGCGTGATGCAGGGGAGATCATGCGCGAAGTAAAATCTGATGCCGAGTACAAAAGTCTGATAGATCAAGTGGCTAACGTAGTACTAAAGGCCAGTGCTGTTGGTCAGGTGGTTGATACAGTAACCACTTTAGCGAGTGTGGTAGGCAAATTCCTTGGCAAGGTTGAAGATAAACCATTGATCTCCGTGCTTCAAAGTTTTACAGATATAAATGGCGATTTCGACAACCTTGGTAAAACGCCAAAATCCTTTGAAAATAAATGGGCCAGAATTGGCCTTTCTATTACCATTCGGGATACCAGTCGTGAAACAGAAGAAGAATAGAAATACACTCAGGCTAACATGGACAAGTACTTTTATCAACGATTAGAGGACAGCGAGAACCGCTATAAAAAGGCACAGAAATCTATTAAAGCTGTTATAGCCAAAATTGATCAAAAAGTTTCCCTGGCAGAAATAAATACGAATGAAGAGGTAGAAAAAACCGTCAACCGTGCAGTAGTACCGGTTTCCGGAGTTGATACACTGGAGCGTATCATTAATGAATCAGATCTTCTGCCGGTAAACTACATGCGAATTGCCTTGATTAGAGCGCGCTCGGTTGCTCGCGTTATAGTGCGTAACAAATTTGGCCAGGCCATGGAATACGGTACTGGCTTTTTGGTTTCACCGCGGTTGTTAATGACCAACAACCATGTTATTGAAAGTGCATCTGTGGCAAAGCACTGTACTTTTGAGTTTAACTACGAGACCGATCTTCTCGGTCAACCAACCCAAAAAGTTTCTTTCAAAGCCAAGCCCGATTTGTTTTTTGTAACCAGCCCAAGCAACGAATTGGATTATACTATTGTAGCCCTTGAAACCGAGAACGAAAACGGCCAATCCTTATCGCAATTCGGTTGTATTCCTTTGTTAAAAGAAACCGGTAAAATATTGATAGGACAAAGTATGAGTATTATTCAGCATCCGAATGGCGAACCCAAGCAAATAGCCATTAGAGATAATGTATTACTCAAAAAATTTGACGACCGGCTTTTATATAAAACCGATACTATGGGAGGTTCCTCCGGAGCAGCTGTCTTCAACGATGCCTGGGAAGTGGTGGCACTGCATCATTCCGGAGTTCCCGATCGGGATGACGCAGGCAATATTTTAACCATTGATGGCAAAAAATGGCAAAGTTGGATGGGTGAGCACAAGGTAAAATGGATTGGCAATGAGGGTATTAGAATAAGCAGTATTATAGCTGATCTTGAAAACCGAAAGCTTAAGGGCAGTGCAAAAGATCTAAGGCAGGAGTTGTTTGATGTACGTAATAATCCAGGCGATGTTTTACCTGATGCCGGCACCGGGGCCAACAGATTAAACGTGGTAAATTCTTTTAATGGAAACGGTCAATCTTTTGAAGTGCTGCTCAGCAACAATAAAGAATTGCAAAAACTGGCCGTTCAACGGATTGCCAAAAAATTCAAAGCCAATATTCAGCCCCTGTTTGATGGCCTGAACAACGATTCGGGCAACAGTGAACTAAAACGATTCAAGCGTATTCATCTTGTATCAGATAAAAATCCCTGGGATGTAGCCCGCGAACTAAAACAAATTGAAGGGGTAGATGATGTGGATCCTATTTTGGAAATAGGCGGCATGGAAGATCCCGATGATGATTTCAATGAAAAGGAATCTACTAGGGCTGTTGTAAAAGGACCAAATAAAGAAAAGAAGGAAAAAAGATTTAAAGGCTTGCATCCTACTTGGAATTTGGAAAAAACCTTCTTCCCGCAAGCCGTTGAATTTTCTAAAAAGGCCGGCAAGCTTAAAACCCGCACATCTATAAAAGTGGCACAAATAGATACGGGCTACACCGATCATCCTGAAGTAAACAAGATCAATAAAAAAGCAGGGTATGACTTTGTTTCTCTTGATGAAGATGCACGTGATGATGAAGTGGAAGGGGTTTTGAAACAACCCGGTCATGGAACCAGAACGGCCAGTATAATAGTGGGTGAAGACACGGGGTTGGACGAAGATTTTAGAAACGGTGTTTTTCCGTATGTGAATTATGTGCCGTTTCGGGTGGCCAATTCGGTAATTATTTTGGGAACAGCGAGCAATGTAACCAATGCCGTACTAACGGCGGTTAAGGAAGAGTTTGATGTAATAACCATGTGTATGGGCAGCTACGGCCGGGCTTCGTGGAAGGCATTGGCTAAATACGTTTACGACAATGGGGTAATTTGGTGTGCAGCCGCAGGTAATGAAGTACGGAAGTTCAGATTGGTGATACGACCGGCTGCCTACAAAGGTGTTATAGCAGTAGCTGCTACCAACTGGAAGGATAAACCCTGGAGCAAATCATCGCGCGGAGATAAAGTGGATATTGCGGCTCCCGGTCAGGATGTGTATGTGCCAGTACAGTACGAAGATCTGTCCTATGGCTATAACTATGGCAGCGGTACATCGTATGCCACACCGCACGTTGCAGCCGCCGCAGCATTATGGTTAAATCATCATAGATCAGAAATAAGAAAACTGTACAAAGAACCCTGGCAAAGGGTAGAAGCCTTCCGTTATATCGCTAAAAAAACAGCCCGAAAACCAGCGCGCTGGAATAGGAAAATGGGCGCAGGAATTTTAAATGCACAGGCTTTGATCAAGGCTTCACTGCCTAAGCCGGGTCAACTGGAGTATGCTTATGCATCAAATCCTTCAACGGCATTTGAATCGAGTACCGTACAACCGGAAATATCAGAAAAAGAGTTAATCCATCATTTTTGGAACGAAGGCAGAATGAGTAAGGGTATTCACTTTGAATCGGTACAAAAAGAACAATTAAGTACAACCACACGGCAACTTCTACAGCGAATGCCGGGAAGTGGAAACGAAATATTAAAATCGCTCCAAAACAAAATTTAACATGGCAGGCTTCTTCGATTTTCACCTTCATCCTTCTTATAAACCATTTTTAACTGATTTGGAATTGGATAAAAAGGATCACTGTTGGACCACCTACAACAACATCATAGGCATTATTAAATCTCAAAGCAGTTTGGAACAAATGCAGGCAGGAAATATGAAACTGGCCGTAACCTGCATTTATACTACCGAAAAGCAAATGACAACAAGTTTTTTGCTTAGATATATTGCCCCCAAAGTAACGATGCTTGACGAAGAAATGTTTGCATCAATTCCAGGAGCTAACTACTTCGACCGGTTTATGGAGCAGATTGAACATTATGAAAAATCTGCCAACATGGATGCTGATCGCAGGTTCAATTTCGTAAACAATGCTTCCGATATGAAGGAAGACCATATGAATGTGATTTTGGCTATTGAAGGCAGCCATTCTTTGGAAAAAGGCAATGAAAAGCTAACCGACAACCTCATTAAGCTTAAAAACTACAAGCACAGGTTTTTCTATCTAACGCTTACACATGCTACGCAATTTCCCGTCTGTACACACGCGTATGCAATGAAGCTGATTAAACATAACGATCAATTTAAGCCAAAGGGCTTTGGCTTTACCGACCTTGGAAAAGAACTTATAGATGTTTGTTATGATACCAGCCTGGGTAATAGAATTTTTGTTGATGTTAAACATATGAGCCTTGTTACTCGTAAGCAATTCTATGATCTCCGGAAGGAAAAGGGATACGAAAACATTCCCTTAGTAGCAACACACATGGGCTTTACAGGCATTTCATGGGAACCCGAATCCATTAAGGAATACATAAAAGACAAGGCCGTGAACAATCGTGGTTTTGTACAGGTATTGTATGAAAGGCCTCGCGGCATTGGACAAAAGGGAATACTATCAAAAAAATCAAAAACACATTTTAACCCCTGGAGTTTAAACTTATATAATGAAGAAATACCCATCATTCTGGAGTCTAACGGCCTTATTGGCATTAGCCTGGACCAAAGGATACTGGGCTTTGCGCCGGTTAAAGGAGAGTTCTACGATGAAAAAGAATTCAAAGCTATAATGGGAGAACTGATCCCTATGGAAGAAGGCGATTTTCTGGATGAAAGCTTTGACTTCGTTGAAGAAGAACCCGTATTAACTGAAAGAGAATCTTTCTTAAACAAACGCCGTCATTTGCGCTACTTCTGCAACCAGATACTGCACATTGTTAAGCACGGTGGTGAAAAGGCCTGGAAACATATGTGTTTGGGTTCAGACTTTGACGGACTGATTGATCCGATAAACAACTGCACATCCTGTGCACAGTATGATAAGTTAGAGGAAGACACGGTTAGAATGCTTAAAAGAATGATAAAGGAAGCCAAAAAAGAAGAACCGGGTCTAAACTTCCATGAAGGTGACCTGACTGCACGCGTAAGGGATATAATGTACAATAATGCCTTTGAATTTTTTAAAACGAATTTCTAATGTCTATTACCTCTTTATACCACAATTATTCAGCACTGGAATGTGCTACCAACTACTCCAGATTGGCAGATGATATTAACCTTGTAGAGGAACCAACTGAAGATGAAACAATCTGGGAGACGTATGGCGAAGAGTATTTTTGGCCGGAAATACTGAGTAACCCCGGTGGCTTCTGGAACAGGGAGTATAAGATATACCATTGTTTATACTCTGATTGGGTTGCCAGGATACCCGGCCTGTATTGGAACGATAACAGCGGACGGTACCGAGGTATGGCAGCCAATGAAATAGACAGCACATTAGGATTTAAAACGGTTTACCGGCCCGTAGGCAAATCTATGATGGTAACCGGCGGAGTAGGTACAAATATGCTGCCGCCCGACAATCTCGGACGACGAGTTGGTTCTGTATGTCTTTCAGGAAATATATCGGGAGCTATTCCGGTTTTGGTTTACCCGGAAGTCTATAGTAACATTAAAGACTTGAAAAATAAGGTCTTTACACTTAGGGCAAAGTGGGTTAGAATGGATGCCACCTGGTCCGATAGATTTAGAAATGCCTCAAAAGTTCCGAGAGGTTATTTCGAAATAAAGAATAAGGAACAACTCGAATTTGGGTCGGAAAGGCACGGGCAACCCATTTTTCACCCGTACACAATTATGGAGCATGAAAAAAACGGTTTACCCTATTTCGATTTTTTCTATTTATCGTGTTCGGAAAAAAACTATAGGGAGAGAACCAAAAGCTTTTGCGAGCAATATTTAACCAAGTTTAACGGAGCTAAATATCTCGTAGAACCCAATCCGAACGAACCAATTTTTGGGGCTGATTACAATTCTCCGCTCGATTTCAGGCAGCGGGGCCAAACGCTTATGAATTTAATGAATGAAAGAATAGAAGACCTTTTGAAAGGTGACGCTATTACCGATGAAGTATATCAATCTTTGGCCAAATCTCTTCATTCTAATAAAGACCTTAGAACAATTTCAACCCACATTATTGGTCATGCAAACTGGATGGCCGATACTAGTTTTGCGAGCAATTTGGCAACCTTTATTAATTTACTTTCCGGCAAGGAAAAAATACCGGAAGTAGTAAGTTATATGGTGAATCAGCTGGGTGTAAACATTTTGCAACCCGAAAACAACTAAATCAATGTCTATTCATCGCATTAAAGAATTCCTCTACAAAAATCAATTAGAATCGGCTATCCGCGAGGTGGAAGAAGGTGAGCAGGGTAATTCTTTATCCAAGCAATTGTTTAAATTGTTTAAGGGCAATTCCAGGGCCAAAAAAATGGATAAGTTCAATTTGTTTAAGGCGGGCGATCAACTCAAAAGGCTGAGCGGCGATATTTTAAGAATTGGTTATTCTCTTTTTACCGACAAGGCTGTGCACTCTTCCATAACGACTAAAAATACGCTGGGCAAAACCCGGTTTCTTTATGGCGGCACTTATGCTGCATTGCTTGCCGGTATAGGACTGCTGGCTTTTAACCTGCTTAAGAAACCCGCTCCTTGTCCTAACTACCCGGGAGCATCAGATTTCAATATAGCTATTGATCATTTCGATAAGGAAAATGCTCCTCTCCTTTCATTCTTGAAAAAGAATAAACCGGAAAAAGAAATTGCCGGAAAACTTGGCAAACATGAAGTGGGTGTTGTTATTCATCCTTTACATATTGAGAATGACAGAGAGGCCAGGGAGAAGTTGCTGAATTGCCCGGCCGATATGATCATTTACGGTGATATAGCTTATGGCGATACAATGACATCATACTTAGAATATGCGGTAGCCAACGAAAAATATACCGATTACGAATTAAGCTTTGATGATACAGATGAAATTGAGGAAAGACATACCGATATTTTTGCTTTAAGCCGGGGGAAATTCATGGATAATATTGACTGTGTGCTGAATTTCCAGTTGGCCATTATCTATAAGGAACGTAACGAAATTGAACAAGCTAAAGACTATTTTAAAAAGGTAATTGATTGTAGCAAGGATTCTACCTTGTTGAGCATTGTGCATACTATGGGTGCACGTATGAACCGTGAGCTTGGCAATTCGGAAAAAGAAATAGAATGGTTGCAGGATGCTGTTGAAGCCGATCCTGGAAACATGTTGGCCCGAAAGAATTTAAGTGTTCTGCTCTATGAAAAAGGTGAATACATTGAATCTGTGGAACACATGGACGCAATACTTGAAAAAAAGCCTCAGCAGAATGATATAAGAATAAAAAAAGCAAGTGCCCTTAAGAATATTGGCAATATGGAAGAAGCGGAAAAGGAAGTGGGTAAGATAAAAGAAACCCCTAAGTACAATCGGAATCCGGCTGAATATGACAAAGTAATTGATAAGAACCTGTACTCCAATTTAAATGTTGCCAATCCGCTTTTAACCAATAAGGTAACATCTGATTTGCTTTTGAATGCAACTTTGGTAGATTTCAATAAAGGCAATACTTATGAGGCTAACAAGGGTTTAGATAAAGTAGTGGAAAGCCTTGATACGGCTGATTTAAGTGTTGCAGAGCTAAATGTGACCTACAAAATGTTAGAAGAAACAAACAGAATGGATGATGCAAGGAAAGTGCAGGAGGTTGTTCTAAGAAAAGGAATTGAACTGAACAAGATCGATCATAGAAAAATTAATCAAATGGTAAAACCGAAATAATGCCCTGGACGGAATTTCATACCGATTTAAACTATCTGCTGGCCGGACTCTACTTCAATAACCAAGATGCACGGCGAGTAGGCCAGGCAGCCGGCGTTAATGTATTAATGATCGATTATAGTGGAAATCCGCTAAACTTTTGGAATTCGCAGTTAAATATGGCCATCAATCAAGGTAAAGTTAACGAGATCATTGAAGCTGCATTGAAAGATAATCCTGGCCATCCGGAACTTTTGGCTGCACAAAAAGGAACATTAATCAAGAATAAAAATGCTCCCGAAATTGGTAAAACAGACCAAGACCCCAGTTGGAAAGGTGGTGAGCTGAATGAGGAAAACCTCGAAAAAAGGATAAATGAAGAGAATACTTTTTTACCAATTGGCTTTTTGGAAATGGGAACAAAGAAAGCACGCTCTGTTGCCCGTTTAGTTAAGTATAATAAGCTACATAAGGCCGTTACTTATGGAACTGGCTTTATGATAACAGATGATCTGCTTCTCACAAATAACCACGTTATCGGATCTGCTGATGAGGCCAAAACCTTTGTGGCCGAATTCAATTATCAGGAAGACATTGATTACCGGCCATTGGAAATTGAAACCTATGAATTGGATCCTGATGGTGCTTTTGCCACATCCGATAAGTTTGAAGACGACTGGACGGTGGTAAAATTGAAAAAACCTGCTGGAGAGAAGTGGGGTAATCTGGAGTTGGATGAGCGAGAAGTAGAAGTGAACGAACGAGTGTCTATCATTCAGCATCCGGGCGGAGCTCCTAAACAGATTTGTATGCACAACAATTTTGTACAGTTTGTAAATGAAGATCGCTTGCAATACATCACCGATACGCTCGAAGGTTCATCCGGTTCACCGGTATTTGATATGGCATGGAATGTAGTCGCCCTCCATCATGCCGGCGGACACATCCCCGAACCCAAAACGAAGAAAAAATTTTTCCGCAACGAAGGCATTCACATTAATAAAGTACTTAAAGGCATTTCTAAAGCAGGAATTGCTTTATAACCCAAACCATAAACCCCAAACCATAAACCACAAACGATAAACCCCAAACTATAAACCACAAACCACCATGGCCTGGTCAGAACAACAAATAAAGCTACAATATAGGCTCGCAGAGCTTTTCCCGGAATCGGAAAATGCAAAAATGATAGCCACACAAAGCGGGCTGGCAGTTCAAAACATTGAACATAGCGGACAGGCATTCATCTATTGGTTTAATATTATCCAAGAGGCAAAAAACCAAAGCAAGGTTGATGAGATGATTGAAATGGCACTGCGTATTTATCCGAACGATTCTGTACTTAATGAACTCAAAAATACCGTAGTGGATGCAGAAACCGGAATAAACACACCTATACAAAAACAGTTCTGCATAGATCTGATAGAGCAAGGGCAGGCTTTTCAGAGCATACCCTTTTTGATGGATGTGACAGATGCCGAAGACCTGCCGGTTGAGAATGAAATTGAACTCATTAACAAGTTTGCAGATTTTGTATCAGCCAAGGAGGCTGTGGCCATAAAACAAACTTCGAAAAGAGCGAAGAAACTAAAGTCAGCAAAGGATCAATTGATTTTGACCATTAATGCCCTATAACTCACTATGAACGTTTTCGGAAACCTCGGCAAACTTTTAGATGCACTGGCAACTTGCTATACCGATAAGCAAAGTGCCCAACGTATTGCTCAAAGCGCCGGATTGCCCGTTATAGAGATAGAATTTAGCGGACGAGCAAGAGATAATTGGTGGAACATTGCCCAGGTGGCTGCATACATAGAAGGGGCCATGGAAAAGATACTAGGCATTGCCCGTAAAGATTTTCCTGAAGTGGCACTTTTTAAAGTACAGGCAGAAAATGGTTCCGGTGTGGTAACAGCCACAAGAAGTCCGGTAGAATCCCATCCGGGAACAAGCGGAGGTGGTTTGGTCAGACCTGCCGCGCTACCTTACGATAATACCGGTAAATCGGACTGGTTTGGTAAAACCATGGAGTTATCAAAAGGTGTTGCACTTGTAAAATGCAGTCAGGGCATGTCAACCGGATTTCTACTACCGGATAAACTAATGCTTGTGCCGAGTTTTTTGGCTAACGAGCAAAATTATAAGCGTGCCGAATGCATATTCGATTATGACAAAGAGAATGTTCCGGTTAAGAAATACGCCTTTGACCCAAACTTTATTCTTAGAAATGAAAAGTTGTTTTATACCATCTTAAAAATTAACAAGCCCTTTTTACCCATTGAACCACTACCTGTCAATACTAACTATACATTCACCCATGAGGCGAATATGGAAGTCATTTCGCACCCATTGGGTAAAGCAAAGAAAATGGCTTCAGGTACTTTGAAACACCAGTGGGATCACAGAATTTTCTATGATACTGAGACGACAGGCGGTTCATCCGGTGCTCCTATAATCCATAATTTTTCTGTGATAGCCATGCACGTAGCCAACGGAAAAAGGAGCGAACGCTATAGCGGAGGTATTGAAATAAACGAGCAAGGTGATAGAAAACCCTACCAAATGGGCATTAGCATTAAGGCCATTTTGGACGATGCGGGTCTTAGTTTTTAACTAAAATCGTGTTGAAGTTGTCCCCCGCTGGCGGGGGTGATTCTGCGTAGTAGAATTGGGGGTGGATTTGACGGAATTTTAGATCCAAAAATTGAGAGCTTTACAGAACTCATTTCCTGACTTCCGCAAATGGGTCACCCAAGCGATATTTTCAATACTTTGAGTAATTGTAGTTGATTTCGCTATAGCTCTAACAATTAATTATTTAACCACGAATGCGCGAATTTTTCTTCCAGAACTGATGAAAAGTTTCGCGGAGCGAAACCAAATTGGTACTATTAGCTTATAATTGTTTCTAAGAAATACAGGTATAATTAGCAAATTCGTGGTTAAAACATTCATTAAAGCATTGATGGACAATTTGTTACGAATAACACAAACAATTCCGTAAACGGAATCTCTTATCCATTATTCACGTTATATTATGTACCTTCTTAATGCTTGTATAAGCTTCTGAAAACCACTGATCAGCTTCATTGTCAAAAAATGCTAAAGGAGGTTGAGCTTTTGATGCTGCAATAAACCTTTTGGCTTCTAAACAAAATTGTTCAATCTCAAAAGTATTTGAAGAACAACCAATGGTTTTAACCAAAACATTTTTACGACCTGCTTTCTTTACTACCTGTACACTTACAGAGCCCGATTTGTTCTTCTTTTTACGAAAAAACACATCCCAAAATAAGGCGGGTCACCCATATTCTCAATACGCAGTACTTTTAATGATTGATTATCAATAATTTATAACCAGCACTCGAAGGAGGTGCGGAAGTCAGGAGATCAACGAGCAAGGCGATAGAAAACCCTGGCAAATGGGCATTAGCATTAAGGCCATTTTGGACGATGCGGGTCTTAGTTTTTAACTAAAATCGTGTTGAAGTTGTCCCCCGCTGGCGGGGGTGATTCTGCGTAGCAGAATTGGGGGTGGATTTGACGGAATTTTAGATCCAAAAATTGAGAGCTTTACAGAACTCATTTCACGAAAAAACACGATGTGGGCTTTTTATTCTTCACTTTTATAAGTATAAATGGTATTAGATCATTCTACCCCTATAATTTTAAGAAGCCTACACCCATTTCGCCAAAGGGAAATCCATGCGATATTTTAACAGCTCATTTCTGGGATATATTCTAAAAGCATAGTCCAACACGCCTCTTTCCTTCAACGGGAAACTGCATTGATAGTGATAGGTATTTTCACCTTTATGGTCTGATTGCATTTCCTTGTTGAATAAAAAGTTAAAATTGTCGTCTTCATCTGTTCGGCCAAAAACCAACTCAACACCTATATCGTTGTGTGTTAAGCCATCCATCTTTAAAAATATCTCTGCAAAGAAGTGCTTACCCGAATCAATTGGGCCTCTTCGGGAATCGGGTACAATAACAGAATCTATTTGAATACTCTCCCAATGATGATTAATATGGTTTTTCCATTGTATTAGTTCTTTGGCTTTTTGAAACTGGTTTGCATAGAGCACATTTTTACGTTCAAACAGAGGTGCGTAGTACTTTCGGTAGTAATCATCCACCATACGCTGCATGGTGAAGTTGGGCGCAACCAGGGCCATGGTGTTTTTAACATAATTAACCCATTTTGTAGAATAGGCATGCTTATCCCGATTATAGTATGCCGGAACAATTTTATTACGTATGGTAAGGTAGAGCATTTCTGCATCTAACAGGTCCTGAGCTTTTTGATCATCGTAGGCGCGTTTTTTATTAATAGTCCAGCCTGCTTTTGAATCATAACCTTCGGCCCACCAGCCATCTAGTACACTAAGGTTAGGCACACCGTTTAATACCGCTTTTTCGCCGCTGGTACCAGATGCTTCCTTGCCGCGTATAGGTGTATTCATCCATACATCTACGCCTGATGTCAGGTAATGACCAATTTTCGTGTTATAGTTCTCCACAAAAAGGATCTTTCCAATGAATTTCGACATCTGCGAAACTTCAACAATACGCTTAATAAAGTCTTGTCCGGCACCATCGCGCGGATGTGCCTTGCCGGCAAAAACAAAAATAACAGGTCTGTTTTCGTTGTTGACCAGTTCGTCCAGTTTGTCAAGGTTTTGAAATAACAGGTGCGCCCGTTTATATGTGGCAAAACGCCGGGCAAAACCAATTATCAAGGTGTTTTCGCTCAATGCCTTAGTGGTATTTATTATGGCTTCAGGGTTCACCGACCGTTTGGGCAAGTCGGTCTTGAACCGTTTTTTGAGAAACTTGATCATCTGTTTCTTCACCGCTTGTTTGGTCTCCCACACTTTCGCATCTTCTACCTGATATATTTTCTCCCACAGTTCTTCACTATACTGATGAGATTCAAATGCTTCACCGAAAACATCTTTATACAAGTGCTGCCACTCCTCGGCTGTCCATGAGTAATAGTGCACACCATTGGTTACATATCCAATATTTATTTCCGGAGCATAGTAGTTGGGGTACATTGCCTGAAACATATCCCTGGAAACCTCTCCGTGCAGCTTGCTTACGCCATTGACTTCTTGTGAAAGGTTGGCAGCTAATACACTCATTGAGAACTTTTCACTACTGCTATGGCGATTGTTACGACCTAGGGCCATGAAATCTTCCCAGGGAATTTGAAAAGTTTTAAAGAAGCTAAACAAATAGGTTCTGATAAGATCTTCCGGAAATACATCGTGGCCGGCAGCCACCGGAGTATGTGTTGTGAATAAATTGTTTGCCCGCACTACTTCCTTAGCCGTTTGATAATGGAGATAGGATTCTTCCATTGCTTCTCTAATGCGTTCCAGGCAACTGAAAGCGGCATGTCCTTCATTGCAATGGTAAACCTGCGATTTTATACCGAGTTTGTTAAGCAGTTTAATGCCTCCTACACCCAATATTAACTCCTGCTTAAGCCGGTGCTCATTATCTCCACCGTAAAGTTCATAGGTAATTGATCTGTCCGCTTCACTGTTTTCCTGAATATCGGTATCTAACAAATAGAGTTTTACCTGTCCTACCTGCAGTAGCCATGCTTTGGCTTTTACCTTTCTGCCCGGAAAACCTATATCCACGGTTATCCATTCGCCATTTTCATCGCGCAGAGGTATGTACGGCAGTTTAGTAAATTCCTGCTTGGGGTAATCGGCTATTTGCTCACCCTGTGAGGTCAGCCGCTGGTTAAAATAACCGTGACGGTAAAGCAGGCCAATGGCTATCATATTTTTCCCCGAATCGCTCGCTTGTTTTAAATAGTCACCCGCCAGTACACCCAATCCGCCGGAATAAGTTCTAATGCTTACGTGTAAGGCGTATTCCATAGAGAAATAGACCACCTGTTTGTCATCAGGATCAATAGGTCTGGCCAAATATGCCTTAAATCGGGTATAGGCATCATCTACTTTCTTTAAGAATTCTTCGTTATGTGTTAGTTTTTTTAATTTCTTTTTCGGAAGCCTTTTTAGCAGCTCTACCGGATTGTTGTTGGTTAGTTCCCAAAGTTTTGGGTCAATACTTTCAAATAATGTTGTAACATCGTGCTGCCATGTCCACCACAGATTTTTGGTTAGCTCTTCTAAGTGTTGAAGCCGTTCGGGAATTTTAGTGTCTATTATTATTTTGCGGTAAACCGGACGGTCTTCTTTTTTAGATGCTACCAGTTTATGCGTAGCAGGCTTTAACCATTTTTTTATTTTCGGAGTTCTAACTTTCACCTTTTTTAAGCCTATTTCCCAGGCTTCTTCGTAATGATCGGCCAGTTTAGGCCAAAGTAACTCCTTATAAATACTAACTGCTTCTTCTTTAGTATTGTTAAGATCTTTAGTTGATGTTAATTGACTGATGTGTACTCTAATTTCCTCAACGGCAGAGTCGTCATTCATTTCATTTCGCTCAACTACTTTAACTGCATTGTGTTTTACGCTGAAGTTCTCTGTAACCCAGTCGCCAAATCCTGCGAAATTTGTGGTGACCGTAGGAATGGCAAATGCTACACTTTCCATAGGCGTGTAGCCCCAGGGTTCATAGTATGATGCAAACACACTTAGATCAAAGCCTATGAGAAAATCATAGTAATCGAGATTTATCACTCCATCATTTCCGTCGAGGTAAACCGGTGAAAAGATCACATCAATTCGATCATCGGGGAGGTTGTCCAATCCGGCGTCATATAATGCCTGCAGTATAGGATCATTGTTTGGATCTGAAAGGTAGTGCGTTAACGATTTGCTGGTTTCATACTCAGAGCCCGATTGAAATGCTTCTGATTTGCTGTAATGCCCGGCAGGAACGGTGATGTAAACCAGTATTTGCCGTCCGTCAATTTCATCATTTAATCTTTTCAACGCTTCTATAAGAAGATCAATTCCTTTATTCTTAAACTCATACCGGCCCGAATTAATGATAAGGAAGGTATCATCGTTATAGGTTTTACCAGTTAACTGGGCAGCCACTTCCAGTGCTCTTTGTCGGGCGGTTTTTCGTTTCTCTTGAAAGGTTTTTCCTTCGGGTACAAATTCTTCAGCAAAGCCGTTTGGCGTTATTACATCGGGTTCTTGTTTTAACAAATACTTACACTCTTCGGCGGTAATTCCGCTCACAGTGGTAAAGCTATCAGCGTGTTTTGCCGAAAGACTTTCCAAAGAATACTTACTTGTAATATTTAAACGTCTGGCATATTGTTCGGGGTCAAATTTGTCCAAATCGGAGTACAGGGCCATGCCGTTTCCGGCCAGCGATCGTCCAAGAGCTGTAGCGTGTGTGGTAAATACGGTGGCTACTTCGGGTAAGTTCTTCTTTAAGTACAAAACGCCGGAGCCGGTCATCCATTCGTGAAAGTGAGCCACTATGTTAGGTGTTTGTTGCAAATACACCTGATGAAAGCTCTCAATAAGTTTGGCCGCGGCATAGCCGAATATGGTGGGCTCAATGTAATCCCATTCACCTGTTAGGGAATCGAGTTTGAACTCTTCCCATAGTTCGGCGAAAATGGCATCTTTATCGGCGAAAAAAGGGGTAAAATCTATTAATGCTACTTTGGGTTCTCCTGCAATATTCCAATAGCCGGTTCTAATTTTTACTCCATGTTCCAGTGCTTCCTGCTTCCATTCCTTATATAATTCGGGGTCTTCTCTGAAACTACCGTTTGTTCCGGATTCTTTCCAAATATCAGGCCCGATAAGCAGGTAATTTTCACCAACACGGTCAATAATTGAAGGAACTTTAGTGGCAATAACAGTATTGATGCCACCCACTTTGTTACACACTTCCCAGCTTGTTTCAAATAGAAAATCGACTTTCATTTAGATAAATTATAAGCTTAGACTTTAATGTTTTATTAACTATAGGTTTACTTACTCAAGATAAAATACAGAAATAACCAACGAAGTTACAAAGCGTTTAGTTGGCGTTCTTGTTCAATATTGCAGTTTGATAGGTGTTGTTTTTTAGGCTTATGGTTTAATTAATTTACGAAGTTCATAGCGTGGAAAGTTATTGACACTGATATTGCCATTGCCATTGTTAGTGCCATTGCCATTGTTATTGCCATTGCCATTGCCATTGTTATTGCCATTGAAGTTTAATAAATAGTTACACCAAATTCGCAGATAAAAATTGGCTTAATTTTATACCGTGAAATATGGTATTTGCACATTATCGGTCATACCGCTTAGGTCAGAAGCATCTGACAAGGCGGAAATGACATCGCAGCTTTTGTTTGGTGATCTGTACTATGTAATGGCCGAAGAAGAGAATTGGTTGCATATACGATGTGCCTATGATGCCTACGAAGGATATATTGCAAGCAAGCAGCATACTGAGCTAAGTAATAAGGATTTTGATAAAATAAGTGGAAATTTGAACCATCTTAGTTTTGAAGTAGTTTCAACCGCTATTTCCGATCAACTTCACATACCTGTTTTACTCGGCAGCAGCCTTCCTTTTTTCGATGGTCTGAGCTTCAAAGTGATCAGGAATAAATTCGTGTTTAACGGCCGGGTTTTAAATGGAGAAAAGGCCGGAGACCTTGGTCAGGTGAAAAAGATAGCATCTAAATATTTAAACGCTCCTTACCTGTGGGGCGGTAAATCACCCTTCGGTATTGACTGTTCAGGACTAACGCAAATGGTTTTTAAACTGGCCGGAATTCAATTGCCACGGGATGCCTATCTGCAAGCCCAAAATGGAAAAACCATTAACCTAATAAGTGAATCACAATCGGGCGATCTGGCCTTCTTTGATAACAAAGAAGGAAAGATAACTCATGTGGGAATTATCGTTGATGGAGGTGAAATAATTCACGCTTCGGGTAAAGTTCGGTTAGATAAGATAGATCACTACGGCATCTTTAATACGGAAACGAATAAGTACACACATAAGCTTAGAATTATTAAGCGTTTTTCATGATACTAAAAGCCGAACAAGTAAAAAAGGCTGATGACTACACGATAGCCGCTGAACCTGTTAAATCAGTTGATTTGATGGAAAGAGCATCTCAAGTCTTTGTCAATTGGCTTATTTCCAAACACCCATCTAAGTATTACACTCTCTTTTGTGGCTTAGGTAACAACGGGGGAGATGGTTTGGCAAGCGCACGACTTCTGCAAGAAAAAAATAATATAAATATTGCACTCTACCTTGTCGGCAAGGCTGAAAAGGGTAGTGCCGACTTTGAGATCAACCGAAAGCGATTGAAAGACAATGGAATTACTTACAAACTAATAAAGTCGGTTGATGATCTTGATTTGCCGGAACTGCGGAGGGATACTATAATCATTGATGCTTTGTTTGGATATGGCTTAAACCGTCCTATCGACTCCGAACCTTACAAAAGTGTTATTGAACTCATCAATAATTCCGATAAAAAGGTGGTAAGTATTGATCTTCCATCGGGTTTGTTTGCCGACTGCCCATCTTCAGGCAGTATAATTAAAGCAGATGATGTACTCACCTTTCAATGGCCTAAACTTGCTTTGGTTCTGCCGCAAAATTCAGACTATGTGCAGAATTTTGAAGTTGGACCTATTGGCTTACAGACAAAACCGGAATTCAGCCAAACCAAGTTTTTCTATTTAGATCGAAAGGCGGCTCAGCAAATAAGAAAACCAGCCCGAAAATTTGAGCATAAGGGCAGCTTCGGCCATGCCTTGATCATTGCCGGAAGTGATACAAAACCTGGAGCAGCAGTACTAACCTCAAAAGCGGCAATCAAGTCGGGAGCAGGTTTGGTTACCTGCCACTCGGTTAAAAGCACGGCAATGGACTTTTTAAAGAAAGCACCGGAGATCATGTTGTCATTTTCACAAAGTGAAGCATTGATCGACAGCCTTCCGCACCTTTCTCCATTCAATGCCATAGCTGTTGGGCCCGGTATTGGAAGAGATGCGGTTGTAGTAAAAATGCTTACTCAACTTATTAAGCAAGCCACTTTTCCGTTAATTTTGGATGCCGATGCACTCAATATTATTTCTGAAAACAAAACCTTAATAGATCAGTTACCAGCCGACAGTATTCTCACGCCACATCCGAAGGAGTTTGCACGACTTTTCGGCAAATTCAAAAACGATTTTGATCGAATTGAATTCTTGTCTGAAACTTGCAGAATAAAAGGGTTACATATTCTTATAAAGGGTGCACACACTGCCATCGGATTGAGTTCGGGCGATGTTTGGTTCAATTCGACCGGTAATCCCGGTATGGCAACAGCCGGCAGTGGCGATGTACTTACCGGTTGCATTGCCGGCCTCCTGGCTCGTGGCTATGAACCCTCTGATGCATTACGTTTGGCCGTTTATATTCATGGTTTGGCTGGTGATCATGCTTTGGAAAGGGAATCGGTCGAGAGCTTATGTGCAGGCTCCATTATCGATCATTTTGGTAAAGCTTTTAATTCATTGCAAATATGAAGAAACTTGTTGTACTTACGGGAGCAGGTATGAGCGCGGAAAGCGGCCTTAAAACGTTTAGAGATTCCGACGGCCTGTGGGAAGGCCATGATGTAATGCAGGTGGCATCTCCACAGGGTTGGAGGGCAAACCCGGAGTTGGTACTGGACTTCTATAACCAAAGAAGAAGTCAGTTAAAAGAAGCCAAACCTAATACAGGTCATAAATTAATAGCCGAATTGGAAAACCAATTTGATGTACAAATAGTAACACAAAACGTCGATGACCTTCACGAAAGGGCCGGCTCAACAAAGGTTCTGCATCTGCATGGCGAGCTTTTTAAAGTGCGTAGTACGGTTAACCCCAATCTTATTCTCGACTGGAGAGAAGATCTTGTACTTGGAGATAAAGGTGAAGACGGTCACCAACTGCGGCCACATATTGTTTGGTTTGGTGAAGATGTACCGTTAATTGTAGATGCTGCCGCAATGGTAGCCCAGGCCGATATTCTACTGATAGTAGGTACAAGCTTAGTGGTTTATCCGGCAGCGGGTCTGATACATTATTGTGAGCCCGATGTACCTGTATTTGTTGTAGATCCTAACAAGCCGGAAATAGGTTCAAACCAGCAGGTCACATTTATTGAAAAAGGTGCGGGTAAAGGAGTTCAGGAATTTATTGAAAGCCATCTATAATTCAGAATAGTTAAAAACAGTAACTTGCACGCCCCTTGTACCGAAGGGACAAGAAATAAGCGAATGAAGCGATTGCAATTATTGTTAGATGTAGAATCTTTTAAATCGGCCGATGAACTTGAGCCTGAGTTTAAAGAACTATATGAAAGAGCCAAAGGAGCTACCGGAACAGCCTATGCTCCATATTCCAATTTTTACGTGGGTGCAGCAGCACTGTTGGAAAATGGCGAAATTGTTACCGGAAGCAACCAGGAAAATGCAAGTTTTCCGGCCGGTATTTGTGCCGAAAGAACTGTGCTGTCGGCAACCGTGTCCAAATATCCTGATATGGCGGTTAAAGCCCTTGCTGTAGCCGTAAAACATAAAGGAAGGTTTATCAAAGACCTAACCGCACCATGCGGTATTTGCCGGCAAAGCATTAAGGAATTTGAGAACAAAACCGGATCGGCTATTGCAGTGATTTTCCCCGGAACAGATGGAAGGATTTTTAAGGTCAATTCAATTGAAAGTCTTTTACCTTTGAGCTTTAGTTCTGATAAACTTAAAAAGTAGCACATGGAAGTAATGACTTCTCAATATTTAATGGAGTTAGAAGATAAGTTCGGAGCCCATAATTATCATCCGTTGCCGGTGGTTCTGTCGCGTGGAGACGGTGTATTTGTCTGGGATGTGGAGGGGAAAAAGTATTACGATTTTCTTTCGGCTTATTCGGCGGTAAATCAAGGCCATTGCCATCCACGACTTGTGAAAGTTATGAGCGAACAAGCTGGCAGATTAACCCTTACTTCCAGGGCGTTTTATAATGATATGCTCGGACAATATGAAGAGTTTGTTACTTCCTATTTCGGCTATGACAAATTACTTCCAATAAATACGGGTGTTGAAGCAGTGGAAACAGCTATTAAACTTTGTCGAAAGTGGGCGTATGAAACTGGTAAATCAGAACCAAATAAAGCTAAAATAATTACTTGCAGTAACAACTTTCACGGAAGAACTACTACTGTAATATCTTTTTCAACCGATTCGTATAACCGCAGGTATGGTCCGTTTACACCGGGTTTTGAAGTGATACCATTTAATGATCTAAAAGCCTTACAGCAAGTAATTGGCCAGCCTAATGTGGCAGGATTTATGGTTGAACCCATTCAAGGTGAAGCCGGTGTGGTTGTGCCGGATGAAGGATATTTGGCTTCGGCTTATAAGATGTGTAAAGAGGCAGGAGTACTGTTCATTGCTGACGAAGTACAAACCGGCCTGGCACGTACTGGAAAAATGTTGGCCTGCGATCATGAAAATGTCAGACCCGACATTCTGGTACTGGGCAAGGCCTTAAGCGGTGGTATGATGCCGGTTTCGGCGGTGCTGGCAGACAATGATATTATGCTTTCCATTAAACCCGGCGAACACGGCTCTACGTACGGTGGAAATCCTTTGGCTTGTGCGGTAGCTATTGAGGCACTAAAGATATTAAAAGAGGAAAACCTGAGCGAGAATGCCTACCTCCTTGGAAATATTTTGATGAATGAACTAAAAGCACTCAACTCGCCCCTTATAACTCAGGTACGCGGTAAGGGACTGCTTAACGCCATTGTATTAGATACGGATGTAAATGACCCTTTGGGGTGGGACCTTTGTTTAAAGCTAAGAGACAATGGTCTGTTGGCCAAACCAACTCATGGAAACAAAATAAGATTTGCCCCCGCTTTGGTAATGACCGAAGAGCAACTATATGAATGTATTGGTATCATCGGCCAAACAATTCGATACTTTGAGTAATGGTATAAAAAAAGGCCGCTTATAGCGACCTTTTATCTTTAATAAGCTTATTTGCTTAGTTGACAGCACTTGATAATTTCTTACCTGCTTTAAACCTTGCAACAGTTTTAGCTTTAATTTGAATTTCAGCACCTGTTTGAGGATTACGTCCCTTTCTCGCAGCTCTTTTAGAAGTTGAGAAAGTTCCGAATCCGGGAAGGGTTACTCTCTCTCCTTTCATTAAAGATCCTGTTACTGCATCTAATGTGGCATCTAATGCCCGTGCAGAATCTGCTTTTGTTAATCCTGATTGTTTAGCAATGCTGTCAATTAAATCTCCTTTGTTCATTTGAAATATTTTTTATGGTTTAAAATTTAGAACAGATCAAAAATACAATGCTCGGCCTGAAATTCACAAATAGCGTGCATTTCAGCCTGTGCATAAGTCTTGCAAAAACAAATCAATAACGCATAAATAACAATTTATAAACTATTTAAAATCAATAAAGTATAAGATAAAGCTATACACGTCAATATTGTGGAAAAGAAACAGATAAAAAATGCTTTACAATGCAGTTATATCAGGCATTTCAGCCAAAAATCCGTATTGAATTATTACCTTGCACACCATGAAACCGATTTTTTTGTGGGGATTTATGGGTGCCGGTAAATCAAAATTAGGGCGCAGGCTGGCCAAATACATGGAGTTAGATTATAAAGATTTGGACAATGAAATTGAAAAATGGGAAGGAAGAAGTATTTCGAACATTTTTAATGAAAATGGAGAAGAAGCATTTAGAAATTATGAAACTAAACAAATAGAATTACTCAAAAACGAACAGGATATAATTATTAGCTGTGGCGGTGGAACACCTTGCTTCAATGACAATCATAAATTGATGAACAAAATGGGCCTTACTATTTTTTTATCGGTTGATACAAACGAGTTGGCAAAACGTTTAAAAAAATCGAAAAAGAAAAGACCCTTATTGAAATCTTTGAATTCTGACAGCAAGCTTAAGTCGTACGTTGAAAGCACGTTGCAGAATCGTATGCAATACTATAAAACCGCTCATTTGGTTTTTGAGTACAACTCTTTTAAAAAGAAAAAAGTACAGGCCCTCGCCGAGTCAATTCTGTTATTGAATAGCAATGGTTCTAACAGCTAACCGTTTGCCGTTTGATCTTAACTCTATATAATAAATACCCGATGCAAGAGATAGTTTATTTTTATCAAAGGAGTAACTGCCTTCAGATGGAGGTAAATCAAGATCTAAAACATGTTGACCATTGGAATTATAAAATATGGCACTAAGCTGCGCAGAACCTTTTTCAGGTGTATAATAATTGAGAATAGCAGAGGACGAAACTACATTGGGCAATATTTCAAAATAAAAACCTTCATCTTCTCTGGCGTATAAGCAGAAATTATTATCTGTATTGGCATCTGGCTTATAATTTATTGCAGCTGGATCCATGCAACCTTCTACTATTGGAATACAACTTCCGTCATTTACGGTAGCTTCATCGTCATAGTTAAAAGCATCTTGTTCGGTACAACCATATATGATCGGATTGCTAATAGCTTCAAAAGCATCTATTTTACCGTGGCCGTACGTATTGTTAGGTACGGTTCCGGTAAATGAGTCAGAGCGAGCCCCATTAGTTAGGGTTTCTTTAATCTCTTTCCAGGTCATATCAGGATATCGTTCAAAAAGCAGGGCAATTACGCCTGTAACACCTGGAGCGGACATAGATGTGCCGTTAAGTCTAAAATGAAGACTGTCGGGTGCAATAAATCTATAGCGGTAATTATTTACACCACTTTGTAAATAACTTATTTTTCCGGCAGAAACTACCATAGCACCAGGTGAAACAATTTCCGGCTTTAACCGTCCGTCGCGTGTTGGGCCCCGGCTGGAATTATGATAAATAGCTCCCTTAGGTCTGGAAAGGACACTTATATTCCCTCTAACATCTTTGAAACGGGTTTTGCTCACATAATTTCCGGCGGAAATAACTTGATCTAAACAATTCCAATACCCTACAATATTTTGCGTTCTATCGGGGTGAGCGTAATGCTCAATTTCGGGGAAAGTAGTGCTTGAGGGCAAAGCCGATCCAAAAACCATATCAGAAGTACCAGTTAAATTTCTTTTACTATACACATCAATTCTTCCGGCACCAAACGTACTCAAACGCCAGAGGTAATTGGAGTTTGTGTTAGTTATACGCACACGCAAACCATACCGTTTATTATATATCTCCAGAGCGGTGTCGGCTATTCCAACTATATCACCATCTGCATTTCGTATAGTATCTTTTCTTTGTGAAAGAGAGCTGTCCGGGTAGGTATAATGCGTGTTTACATTAAGGAACGGAGTTGATCCTATTTTGTTAAAATTAGACTTGTCGTCTGCCTGAAAGGCGAAATGTACATCTGTAAAATCAATAGAGTCGGAATACAAATTAAATCTTACCGAGCGAACATTACCTCCAATGTACCTGAACCAGGTAAAGCTGGTATCTTGTTTTACATCATAACCCAAATGTAATGTATGGCCGCCTCCGTTACCCGCGGCATTTACAAAAGCCCTTCCGGGCTTTTCCATAATAAGGTTTTTCAGCACCTCGCTGTATGGGTCATTGCCATCGTGTGAACCCGAATAGCTGCCAGCTGAAAGATTGATTACGCAGGGCATTCCCAATTCTTCGGCTTTTTCAAAAATGTAACGCGCCCCATCCAATACCGCAGTTCCAAAATCATTGAAATTAAGGGCCACAGCAATTATATTGGCACCTGGTGCCATGCCCGTATAAAGACCGTTGTTTTTTTGATCGTATGCGGCTGCCGTGCCGGTAACATGTGTGCCATGCGAGTAGCTACCACCACCATAATCTCTCGACGGACAGGTCTTATCCACTATACTTTGATAATCACACTCCCATCCATAATTATATGGTGCCGGCTGCGGACCACCTGATCTTCTTTGATCCCACAACCATAATGTTCTCGGCTCTCCATTGTCATTGTAAAAATCGGGGTGCGCATAATCTAATCCGGTATCCATAATACCAACAATAACCCCTTTGCCGGTATAAGCCCTGGCTAAGGGTGTATTACCCTGGTGTAAGGGCTCTACATTGTTGTAATACCTAACACTGTCATTCAGTAAACGCCCTTCGTCCAAATGGTCTATTCGTTTTACAGTTTGTGCCATGGCCAAATCACGAACAGAGTTTAAGGGCACTTCAACAGCACATATATTGTCAGAACTCCATTTTAATCTACCATTCAGCGATTCTACCACTGCCGAAATCTGAGTCGGATCGCCCTTAACCAATAAAGATGTCATTTCGCCCGAAGCCGATTGTATAGATGTTTTCTTATCTTCCAAAAGATCAGCGACACTCAAACTAATTTTACTTTGGGAAAACCCCACCATCGTAGAAATAGCGAGTAGAAGTGTAACCAGTATTTTCATACTTAATTTAAGTTTCGGGCTAAAATTACAATTTATATGTGGCTAAAGATTATTTTAGACCCTATGCTCATTCAGCAGATAGTTTTTGTTATTGTTTTGGCCACTGCCATTTCCCTTTTTTATTTAAAGATCCGTTCTATTACACGGAACGTTAAATTAGGCAAGTCAGAACCCAGGAACGACAACACAGGTATAAGATTTAAAAACATGATCTTGGTTGCCTTTGGTCAAAAGAAAATGTTCCGGAATTTTATTCCGGCCATTTTACACTTTGTGGTTTATGTCGGATTCATTCTCATTAATATTGAGGTACTGGAAATATTTCTTGATGGCTTGCTGGGAAAACACAGAATTCTATCGCAACCCTTAGGCAGTATTTATACATTAGCCATTAGCTTTTTTGAAGTATTAGGTGTAGGTGTGATCATCGCTTGTACAATATTTTTATTGAGAAGAAACCTTTTTAAAGTAAGCCGTTTTTGGAAAAAGGAAATGGAAGGTTGGCCTTTTCTTGATGCCAATATCATTCTTTGGGTTGAAATAGTATTGATGGCAGCTTTACTACTTATGAATGCGGCTGACCTTAATTTACAGAAACTTGACCCTGATCATTACCACAAAACAGGAAATTTTTTGGTTAGCGGACTGGTAGCTCCTTTGTTTTCCGGGTTGGGAAAGGCACCATTGATCGGGCTGGAGCGAGGTATGTGGTGGTTACACCTGTTGGGTATTTTGGCCTTTTTGAATTATGTGCCATTCTCTAAGCACCTGCACATTCTATTCGCTTTTCCAAATACGTTTTATGGCGATCTTGAGTCAAAGGGTAAGATGAAAAACATGCCCGAAATAGCCAATGAGGTAAAAATGATGATGGATCCGGCTGCTGCGGGCAATGCAGAACCCTTACCGGAGGACTTTCGCTTTGGAGCGAAGGATGCAGACGATCTTACCTGGAAAAATTTACTTGATGCATACAGCTGCACCGAGTGTGGCAGGTGTACGGCAGCCTGTCCTGCCAATCAGACGGGCAAACTGCTGTCACCCAGGAAAATTATGATGGACACACGCGACAGGATAGAAGAGATTGGTAAGGCAGTGAATAAAGGTGGTGAAAAGAACGAAAAATCGCTTTACGGCCATTACATTTCCAAAGAAGAATTAATGGCCTGTACAACTTGCAATGCATGTGTTGAAGAATGTCCGGTAAATATTAATCCATTGGATATCATTCTTCAGCTACGACGCTATGTGGCTATGGAAGAAGCAGGTACACCAGCCGAATGGAATACCATGTTTACGAGCATGGAAAACAATTTTGCTCCCTGGCAATTCTCACCTGATGATCGTTTAAAATGGACTGAAGCAGAGTGATCTATGAAAATTGATATAAATACGGTTAGTGAATACTATGAAGAATATGTAAGACTGGTTCATTCGTTGGATCATATTGAAGCATTGGATATTACTGCAGACGAGATCATTGATCTACTTTCAAATATTACGGAGCAACAATCTACATTCAGATATGCGGAGAATAAATGGTCAATAAGAGAACTGGCAGGCCATTTAATTGATTCTGAGCGGGTATTCAGCTATAGAGCCCTACGAATTTCGCGAGGTGATACTATGAACCTTTGGGGTTTTGACGAGAATACATTCATTAAGGAAAGTAACTATGATTCACGATCTTTTAATTCAATATTAAGTGAATTAAAGAATTGTAAAAGAGCTACAAATATTATGTTTGAAAATATGACAGATAACCAATTAAACAAGATTGGTATGGCATGTGAAATTGAAATTACTCCCCTCGCTTTAGCTTTTGGTATTGCCGGTCATACGCGGCACCACTGCCGTATTTTAAAGGATAGATACTTAACAAGTTTAAATGGTGCAGATGAGTAAACTTAAAACAATGGCAGATGCCATTGCAGCCGGAAAAGAAATTGATATTCTGTTTTGGGTTGGCTGCGCAGGCAGTTTTGATCAGAGGGCTCAACGTGTTACTAAGGCCCTGGCTGCTATCTTGGATAATTTGGATATTAATTATGCTGTACTTGGCACGGAAGAAAGTTGTACGGGCGATCCTGCCAGGAGAGCAGGCAATGAATTTGTTTTTCAAATGTTAGCCTATCAAAACATTCAAACGCTAAATGCCTACGAAACAAAAAAAATTATTACGGCATGCCCTCATTGTTTCAATATCTTAAAAAATGAATACCCTGCTTTGGGCGGCACTTACGAGGTTATTCATCACTCAACCTTTCTTCAACAATTAATAAATAAAGGTGAGCTTAAAGTGGAGGGCGGCCTTTTTAAGGGCAAGAAAATTACTTTTCATGATTCGTGCTACCTGGGCAGAGCTAATAATATTTACGAAGCCCCGAGAGAAGTATTAAAGCAATTGGATGCAGACCTCGTAGAAATGGCACAAACTAAGAGCAAAGGATTGTGCTGTGGAGCAGGAGGAGCTCAGATGTGGAAAGAAGATGAGCCGGGAGAAAAACGTATCAACACCCTACGAACTGAACAGGCACTGGAAACCGACCCCGATGTTATTGCGGTTTCATGCCCTTACTGCAGTACCATGCTTACCGATGGTGTTAAAAGCAAAAACAAACAAGATGATGTAAAAGTGCTTGATATAGCGGAACTTATTGCTCAAAACGAAGGTTTAGCTGACTGATGGATCCTACCATAAGTTATACAAAAGAAGTATTAGGCAATACCCGATCTGATAGCCGCATTTGGATTTATCAGGCTGATAGAAAATTGCACACTGATGAAATACAGTCTATCCATGATCAGTTAAAGGAATTTTTACATAGTTGGAAGGCTCACGGAAGCCCTATGAAGGCCAAAGCCAACATATTTTATAATTATTTTATCGTTATTGAAGCCGATGAGTCGGAAGTACAGGCCGGAGGATGTTCTATTGATTCCTGCACTCATTTTATACAGCATATAGGTAAGCAGTTTGATATTGATTTCTTTAAAAGAACCAAACTTGCTTTCCGGATCGATAACGAAATTGAGCTCTTTGATCTGGCAAACATCGGAAGATTAATCGAAAACGGCGTAATACATGAAACAAGCCAGTTCTATAACAATAGTATAACGTCCGGTATCGAATTAAAGGAAAATTGGCTTGTTGCTGTTAAGGATAGCTGGCTTAGATCCCGTTTGCATCGATAAACTTTCTTTTCACCGAAAACGGTGAATTTTAATTATACCTGATTTCGCTATTTCTTTAATTAAAAGATGGAAGTACATTTGAAACTCCTTATGTTATTACTCATGCCCTGATAGTTTTGTGGGGAAACTTTTTGGGGATTGATTAAGCAAAGAAATAACCGGACATGTGCGCCGGTTATTTCATTTTATATACCCGGTAATTTTTTATCTGCAGAAAATTAAACCACGAATTGTATTTGATTAGGTTTGTTGATGTAGTACTCAACATTTTCTTTTACAACCGTATCTAAGGGCAGGTATTGCAATTTTACAATTTCAGTTTTAAGTACGAGTTTGTTCACAAGATTCATAATGCCCATATATCCTTGCTGCCCGGCGTTTTGGTTGATAAGGAACGATATTTTATTGTGCATCAGACACTGAATGTTGGGCTCTATCAAGTCGAATCCTACCAAGCTTAAATTAGAAAGTATATCGTGGGGCAGGGCGGCAGCAACTAAATGGGCCCTCGAATTAGGCACAAAAACCCCTCCTATAGCCGGATAACGTTTAAATATGCGATCAAGAAATCTTGTAAACTTTTTCTTATTGTTAAAATCAACGCTTTCTTCTATTTCAACGTTAATTTTCTTCTCAGAGTTATGATCAAAGTAATCAATAAAGCCTTCCGATTTGTTGACATAATGGCGGCCTTTGATGGAACTTTTAGCCAACTGAAGAATAAGTGCGGTTTGGTTTTTCTTGAGACTAAAATCTAATAATCTTGCGGCAAGCACACCGCTTTGATATGAATTCTGACCGGTATAAGACGTAAGGGCATTATGCTCGATCAATGTATTAATAGTTGCTATAGGAATATTTTTATGCTGTAGCTCATCCAAAAGCATAACCGATTCTGTATGAAAGACAGGGGCGAACAGCATTCCTTCGGGATTATACTCTAACAATGGCTTAATTTGATTCAATAAGCTTGTTGGCTTTAAGAGGTCAAAAGGAAATAACTTAACACTTATTTTATAGTGTGCAACATCATTGGCAGCTTTAGTAAGTCCTTTTTCAACTTCTTTCCAATAAAGGTCTTTTTTTGGGTCAGGTATTAGCACAGCTATTTTTCTTAACTTATTATAGGCCAGCGCACTGGCTGCAATATTTCTTTTGTAGTCCAGTTCATCAATGGCTTTTAAAACAGCAGCTTTTGCTTTGTCTGAAACCTTTCCTCTCTGATGCAGCACTCTGTCAACAGTACCGGTTGATACCTTAGCATGCAGGGCAATATCTTTTATGGTAACAACTTTATTCAAACTCAGAGTATTACAAATGCGATCTCCAAAATAAGGCGTTCGAAAATTAATTTTTGCGTACGCATACTTTTTCTTGCATTTTATTTCCGGGTAACGGAAAATTAGTTAATTTTAGTGTGCGCGCACACACTGACGCACCGCAAACATTATGATCCTTGCAATTGATATAGGAGGTACCAATACCAAAATGGCCCTGGTTGAAGCCGGAGGGCTTATAAGGCATTCCAATTCTTGTCGTACCAACATTAGATCCGAAGTGGATTTTATTGATTCAGTTTTATTTCAAATTGACTCGTATATTACTACAACTAAAGAAATTAAGGGTATAGGACTTTCTGCTCCGGCGGTTGTTGGCAATAATCTGGTTGATCCGGCCAATTTACCAATTAATGGGTCATATCCTTTAGTTCAAATTTTAGAAAAAAGGTTTGATCTGCCGGTCTCTCTAATAAAAGACAGTCAGGCGTTTCTGATCGGTGAGGTTTTTTACGGTAGTGCCATTGGTTATTCCAATGTTGCATTGATATCCATAGGTACGGGATTGGGTTCGGCTTTGATGATCAATGGCCAAATATATAACGGAAGCTATGGGTTGGGTAGTGAAATAGGTCATACTATACTAATACCTAATGGAAGATCATGTAGCTGCGGCAAGAAAGGATGCGCTGAGGCATACATATCGGCCAGGGCAATACAGAAAAATTATGCCGAAGGAATAAAAAAAATCGGGCATACCAACTTGCATACTTTAAATAACTCGGCACATGATGTGTATTTGCTGGCTTGTTCTAATAATAAGCAGGCAAAGGATGCGCTAAAACAAACAGGCAAGTATTTGGGTATCTTACTGGCAAACTTAATTCATACCTGTACTCCTGATGTTGTAATATTATCAGGAGGTGTAATGGAATCATCAACGTCAATTATTGAACCTGCCATAAACACAATGAACCAAATGTTGTTGGAACCATATAAAAATAAAACCAAAGTAATACGCGGTAGTAAAAACTACAACGCAGCCTTATTGGGAGCTGCACACCAAGCCCAAAATAAAATTATAAATTATAAAATCAAGGTCGGATGAATAATGTAACAACGGTTGAAAGAAATCAATCAATTTTTAAATACCAGATAAAATCGCTGGTAAAAGTTCCGCTAAAGGTATGGGATGATCCCGAAGAAGGTGCTGTACATGTGGCTCGCTCCATTGCCTTAGCTATTAGACAAAAACAAGAAGAAGGAGAAAGGTTAGTTCTTGGCCTGGCTACAGGTTCATCACCATTAAAAGTTTATGAGGAACTGATACGACTACATAAAAATGAAGGACTTAGTTTCTACAATGTTCATACGTTCAATTTAGATGAGTACTATCCAATGAGTGCTACCTCAAGGCACGGCTATGTATATTTTATGTGGCATCATTTATTTGATCATATAGATATTGATAAAAATAACGTCCATATTCCTGATGGCACTGTACCGTTAGAGGAAGTTGAGGCGTATTGCGCCGACTATGAAAAGCGGATAGAAGATCTCGGCGGTATTGACATTCAGTTGCTTGGAATTGGAAGGTCGGGCCACATAGGATTTAATGAACCGGGGTCAAGGTCAGATTCACTTACCCGGTTGGTTAGGCTTGACGGTATAACCCGTGCTGATGCCGTGGAAGAATTTGGAGCGTTAGAGAAAGTGCCATATCGTGCTATAACTATGGGTATCAGATCTATTCTGAAAGCGAAAACCGTATTTTTAATGGCCTGGGGAAACCATAAGGCTGAGGTAGTTAAAAAGGCCGTAGAGGAACCAATTACCTCCAACCTGCCGGCTTCATTCCTTCAGTTACACGACAATGTAAAATTCGTAATTGATAAAGCGGCTGAGGAACAATTTACCCGAGTTAAAACTCCCTGGTTGGTGGGTATGTGCAATTGGAATGACGATCTGATTGCAAAAGCGGTGATTTGGCTTTCACAAAAAATTAATAAACCAATCCTAAAGCTTACCCCTCAGGATTATTCCGATAATGAACTTAGTGATCTTATCCTTGAGTACGATTCGGCCTATAATATTAATATTAAAGTATTTAACAAACTTCAGCATGGTATAACAGGCTGGCCGGGTGGTAAACCCAATGCCGATGATACAAACCGACCTGAAAGGGCCTTACCGGCCAAGAAAAGGGTAGTGATCTTTAGCCCGCACCCCGATGATGATGTAATTTCTATGGGAGGTACATTTTTACGTTTAGTTGACCAGGGACACGAAGTACATGTAGCATACCAAACCTCGGGCAACATAGCCGTGCATGATTATGATACCCAGAGATTTATGGAGTTTTATAAGGAGTTTGGAGATATAATGCAAGATGACGTAATATCCGATGAAAGCTTAAAGCGGATAATAAGGGCAATAAAACAAAATGGATCCAGAAAACAACCATCTAAAACGATACTAAAGGTTAACGCTTTAATCCGCAGAGGCGAGGCAAGAGCAGGTGCCAGATTTTGTGGATTGACCGATGATCGCATACATTTTTTAGACATGCCTTTTTATGAGACAGGAAAAGCAAAAAAGAAATCACTATCAGATGAAGATGTGGACATAGTTGTAAATTTATTAGAAACCATTAAACCGCATCAGGTCTATGCAGCCGGAGAATTGGCAGATCCTCACGGAACACACAGGGTTTGTCTTAATGCAATTTTGAGTGCCTTTGACCGGGTAAAACATAATAAATGGTCTAAAGACTGTTGGCTGTGGTTATACCGAGGTGCCTGGCAGGAATGGAATATTGATGAAATTGAAATGGCTGTGCCTCTAAGCCCGGATGAATTAATAAAGAAACGCAAAGCTATTTTTATGCACCAAACCCAGAAAGACCAACCACCTTTTCCTGGTGTTGATCAGCGAGAATTTTGGCAAAGAGCGGAAGAAAGAAACAAAAAAACTGCAGAAACATTCCGAAAATTAGGCCTGGCCGACTATGAGGCCATGGAGGCCTTTGTTCGATGGAAGTTTTAGATCAAAAAGTTGACTTTTGTTAGATTGGCAGGTGTGTTGAAATATGAATGCCACTTTTTAGAATATTGCAAATCATTTGGCCTTGTATTGCGAGATAGCTTCTTTAAGGCAGTCAATAGCTTTTGCCAAATCACTCTTATTCAACACATAAGCCAAGCGTACTTCTTTTAATCCCTTATCAGGTGAACTATAGAACCCGGCTGCAGGGGCAAGCATAACTGTTTTACCTTCTTTTTCGAAATCTGTCAGCAGCCATTTACAGAATTTTTCTGCACTATCAATGGGTAATTCCGCTATGGTATAAAACGCACCGCCCGGTTTAGGACATTTAACACCTTCAATTTTGTTTAACTCGGTTACCACAAAGTTCCTGCGCTCAATATATTCGTCAATAACTGCCGACATATATGAGTCAGGTACATCTAATGCTGCTTCCGCGGCAATTTGAGCAAATGTAGGCGGGCTTAATCTGGCCTGTGCAAATTTCATGGCTGTGTCCAGCACCTCTTTGTTTCGGGTTACAATGGCTCCAATTCTGGCCCCGCACGCACTGTACCGTTTACTTATGGAATCAACAACGATGGCATGTTTATCCATTCCCTCTAAATTCAAAATGGAAAAGTGTTGTTTGCCGTCATATACAAACTCCCTGTAAACCTCGTCGGCAATTAAAAACAGGTTGTGTTTTAGAGCAAGTTCCCTAAGTTTCTGTAATTCTTCTTTTGAGTATAGGTATCCGGTTGGGTTGTTCGGGTTGCAAATAACTATAGCCCTTGTTTTACCTGTAATTAAATTCTCAAAGCTCTCAATTGGTGGCAGGGCAAAACCAGTATCAATATTGGAATTTACTGCTATTACATTTATGTTGCCTGCCTTGGAAAAGCCATTGTAATTAGCATAAAATGGCTCTGGAATGATTACCTCGTCACCGGGGTCGAGGCAAGAGAACAGGGTAAAGTAAAGTGCTTCGGAGCCACCGGTAGTTACCAGCAGTTGGTCGCCGGTTATATCAATTCCAACCCTTTTATAATACTCGGCAAGTTTATTCCTGTACGATGGAATACCCGCCGAATGAGAATAGGCTAATACCTCAAAATCTATGTGTTTAACCGCATCCAACATTTCTTTGGGTGTTTTTATATCGGGCTGCCCAATGTTTAAATGGTAAATGTGTTTGCCGGCAGATTTGGCTTGGTCGGCAAAAGGAACAAGTTTTCGTATGGGTGATTCGGGCATATTTTGCCCTCGTTTTGAGATTGTTGGCATAGAGCAAAAATAAAAGACCCCGAATCAACTTCGGGGTCTTTATATATTCTTTTTTTAGAAAAATACTACTTAAACAAAGAACTTTTCTTTTTAGATGGGATTGCCGCAATTTCTCCTTCACTTACCACTTCACCTTTAATAGTTAAAACAATAGGTTTTATATGATCTTGAGCAGATACAGTTATTGTTTTATTAAACTTTTGCCCGGCTCTGTTCTTTGTACTAAACTTCACTTTAATAGCTTCTTCTTCTCCTGCAGCAATTGGTTCTTTAGGATAGTAAGATGCTGTACATCCACAAGATGTTTTAGGTGGATTAAGTAATAAAGTGTTGCCCGAAGTATTGACGAATTTGAATTCATAAATAGCGTCTTCCGTATCGGTTACTTTACCAAAATCATGTACTACTTTTTCAAACTCAACAAAAGTTGATTTAGGCTCTACAGGCTTATTTTGGGCTAATGACAGGCCTGCAAAAACTGTCAAAAAGAATGCTACACTTAATAACTTTTTCATTTTTAAATGATTTTCTAATCAATAATCAACAACCGTACCAAGCTTTCACCTGTGGCTTAACATACACAAATATACGGTCATTCTGTCAATTTACGACATGCATGCGGCAGTCTGATTTGTTATCTTTGCTAAGCAAAAGACTTTTAATGACTGCAGGACTCGAGGGTACAGTTCAAAAAGATAAAATTAGTTTCGATTCATTTAGAACGGAGTTACTTGCAGATTATAGATTGGGTTGGCTTAGCCGACATGCCAGCATACTTATAAGAAAAGAAGTATTAAGTGGTAAGGCAAAATTTGGGATAGCCGGAGCCGGAAAAGAGCTTCCGCAGTTGGCTATGGCCAAGGCTTTTAAGAAAGGTGATTACAGGGCAGGTTATTATCGTGATCAAACCTGGGCATTGGCCACGGGCATTGCAACTATTGAGCAGATGTTCTCTCTTCTGTATTCTAATCCGGATGTGAAAATTGAACCCCATAGCGCGGGCCGGCAAATGAGTTCTCACTTTGCGAGCAGATGGGTAGGTGACAAGGGCGAATGGAAAGACCAGACCAAAATGTTTAACGCCGCAGCAGATGTAGCACCCACGGCATCTCAAATGGGCCGGGCTGTTGGTTTGGCTCTGGCATCAAAGGTTTACCGGAATGCACCGCATTTGTCCCATTTCAACAACTTTAGCCGCAATGGTAATGAGGTTGCCTTTGCCACTATTGGCGATGCATCTACCTCCGAAGGTATTTTTTGGGAGGCGGTTAATGCAGCAGCCGTACAGCAAATACCACTTGTGGTTTCTGTTTGGGATGATGGTTACGGTATTTCTGTCGCCAAAGAGTTTCAAACAGCGAAGGCAAGCATTTCTGAAGCTCTCAGTGGCTTTGGAGTAGATGAGAAAGGCAATGGCATGACCATTTACAATGTAAAAGGATGGGATTATCCTAACCTGGTAAAAGTTTATCAAAGTGCAGTAGAACATACAAGAAAAACACATATTCCGGCCTTAATTCATGTAGAAGAGCTTACGCAACCTCAGGGTCATTCCACCTCCGGATCGCATGAAAGATATAAGTCGGAGGAGAGACTTCAATTTGAAAAAGAATTTGATTGCCTGCGAAAAATGAGAGAATGGTTGTTATCCAATTCTCTGGCTACTTTGGAAGAACTTGAGCAAATTGAGCACAACTGTTTAGAGGAAGTTAAGGAGTCAAAAGACAAAGCCTGGAAGCTTTTTAATGAGCCTGTTAATAGACTTAAACTGGAATTGACAACGTTGCTTTCAGGTATTTCTCATCCATCAGTTCAACAATTGGCGGCCGGCCTAAATAGTAAAAAGAAAATAAAAAGAAGCGAGCTGGATGAAGCAGGCCGAAAGGCCTTACTTCTATTGGCAGGAAAGTCCGGTGAGCAAAAGCAAGGTCTGATTTCGTTTATGCAAAGATTTGAGAAGGATGTGGGTAATGAGTTTAATTCGCACCTTTACTTAAACGCCCCCACATCAGCCATGCGCATTAGAGAAGTTAAACCTGAGTATTCTGATGAATCTCCAAGGGTCAATGGGTTCGAAGTACTGCAGAAAAGCTTTGCATACAATTTTGAAAAGTACCATGAGTTGATTGCTTTTGGAGAGGACCTGGGGAAAATAGGCGGTGTTAATCAGGGCTTTGCCGGATTACAGGATAAATTTGGTGAAAACAGGATTTGGGATACGGGTATTAGAGAGTTAACTATTATAGGGCAGGGCATTGGCACGGCCATGCGAGGTTTAAGGCCCATTGCCGAAATACAGTATTTAGATTATTTGGTTTACGGCTTGCAACAGCTTACAGATGAACTGGCTACATTAACCTACCGGACAAAGGGTGGGCAAAAGGCACCAATGATCGTTCGTACCCGAGGCCACAGGCTGGAAGGTATTTGGCATACGGGTTCACCTATGTCCATGATTTTAGGATCAATGCGTGGCATACATGTTTGTGTGCCCAGAAATATGGTGCAGGCCGCCGGTTTTTATAATACCTTGTTAGCCGGTGATGATCCGGGATTAGTGATTGAACCCCTGAATGCTTATAGGTTTAAAGAATTATTGCCGGCCAATTTAGGCGATATACGTACCCAACTCGGTAAAGTAGAAGTGCTGCAGAAGGGTAGCGATGTTACTTTAGTGACCTATGGAAGCTGTGTACGCGTGGCTCAACAGGCATGCAAGGATTTAGAGCCGCTGGGTATAAGCGTGGAGTTGGTAGATGTAAGATCGCTGCTGCCATTTGATACTTCTAATGATATTGTTGAATCACTCAAAGAAACGAATAGATTAGTGTTGCTGGATGAAGATGTACCGGGTGGCGGAACGGCCTTTATGCTGCAAAAAATTCTGGAGGAACAGAACGGATATGCCTACCTAGATTCCAAGCCGGTTACCATAACCTCAACCGAAAACAGAACCGGCTATGGAAGTGAACATGGTTATTTTGGCAAACCCCAGGTAATGGATGTGGTAGAAGCTATTTATGGTTTAATGCATGAAACCGATCCGGACAAATTTCCGTTACACTAACTTTTTAAGAAATTCCCCTCAAAAAAAGCCCCTTAGCCAGGCCAAGGAGCTTTTGTTTTTCTCTGTTATAGCACTAGCAATTACTGCAAACGCCCATTTCTTCAAATGCTTTATTCAATCTGTTATCATCTGAAGGTCTTGGAGCATCCGCACTATATATTTTTCCATCATCTTTAATTAGAATAAAGCGGGGAATACCCTTGATATTGTAGTTATTGGCTACATCTGATTGCCAGGCACCATCAGCAAACAATTGTACTCCGCCCAATTCGTTATCCACAATAAACTTGGCCCATTTTTCTTTATCTTTTTGCTCATCAATTGAAATACTAACAAACTCAATGTTCCCATCGTGGTATTTCCTTTCTACCTCTTTAAGGTGAGGAATCTCTGCTTTGCAGGGTCCACACCAAGTTGCCCAAACATCTACATACACATTTTTACCTTTCAGATCGGCCAGGTTCACTTTTTCACCTTTTGCTGTAACTCCGGCAAATTGCGGAGCATCATTACCTCGTTTTAAAGCACTCCATACCTCTACCATCTTATCGATTTCGGCTACTTTCTTTTCGTCATCGGCAATACTCTTAAAGTAATCAATTTCATCGGTAATGCCATCTAATCCACCACCATAGCTCAATTTTTGATCTAAATACCCGTATAACAAATTTGCTTTAACTTTTTTGTTACTAATTTGTTCTTTTACCCGACTAAACAATCCCAAAAAATAATCTATCGGACCATCTTCCTGGTAACTAAGGTCAGCGTTTTTATGTTGAATCACGCTTGTCAATACGTTATTCCCTTCCTGGGTTTTAATAAGATTTTCATCGTTTATATCGACTTCATCTACAAAGGCATAAAAGTCATCGCTCAGTTCTATTTCCGATTTATTCATGTACTTATAGTATTGCGGATACATGAATCTATCAGAATAACCCTTTAATACAACCTTGCTTCGTTCTGTTTCTAACAGGTTTTTATCTAAACCTTCAGAGCTATCATCAATAAATTTATTGTAAAGTGCTTGTTTTTCGTTCAGCTTACTTAGGAAAGTGCTTTCATCCTGATCCATATAACCTTCATAGCCAAAAGCCTTTCGTTGTTCCTGATCGAATATTACTTTTTTAGCCAGGAAACTATTTTCAGCAGCCGAGCCACCGGTAAAAGTTATGGTGTTATCAAAATCTTCGGCATTCAATTCAAAACTTATTTCATCGCCGGGTCGGGCATAAAATACGCCAAATTCACGACCATTTCGAAACTGGAAATAATCCGGTTCTGTTAAGGGTACTTCTATGTTGAAAGTTCCATTTTCATCCAATTCAAGCTCCGTATCATAGCCAGAAGCCTCAGATGTTAGTTTCACCTTGTTGTCAGGCGCATTGCCAATTTTACCGGTAACGGTAATGTTGTCAGCTTTTTTACCGCAGGCAAAAGCCAGTGCCACTACTAATAGCGGTAAAGTTGTTTTAAGTAATAATTTCATGTTGTTAAATTAAAAAGCCCTGTCAAAGGACAGGGCAAAAGTATCAAAAGTTACGCTGACTATTTAGTTGGAAATGTTTTTATCCCTCGGTTTATAATATTTAAGTGCTGCAGGCAGGAACTTTTCCAGATTAGCAATCCTTGTTTCATGGCTCGGATGCGTGCTTAAAAACTCAGGTGGTTGTTGACCGCCTGATTTAGACATACGCTTCCAAAAAGCTACTGCTTCACGTGGGTCGTACCCCGCCATGGCCATAAATATTAAACCTACTTCATCAGCTTCGGTTTCGTGTTTACGCCCGTATGCCAACATACCGAGCTGGCTGCCAATACCGAATGCCTGGTTGAACAACTGCTGTGTTTGGTAAGGCTTGTTGGCCATTGCAACCGATAAGGCAACACCGCCAAGTTGGGTAATTAAACCCTGGCTCATACGCTCATTACCGTGTCCTATAATAGCATGGGCCACTTCATGTCCCATTACTACGGCCAAGCCCTCCTCGGTTTCAGTAAAAGGAAGTATTCCTGTATAAAAGGCCACTTTACCACCCGGCATTGCCCAGGCGTTGGCCTGGTTAGATTCTATAAGATTGAATTCCCATTTGTAATCTGCTACTTCATCATAAAATCCCTTGGCCTTAGCATAACGTTCTACTGCATTGGCGATGCGTTCACCAACACCCTTAACCATTTTTACATTTTGGCTATTAGAAGCATTCACAACCGGTGCCTGAGAAAGAAACTGGTTGTATTGCCCTTCGGCCATTGCATTTATTGTATTATTCGGAATTAGCTTGAGTTGCGACCTTCCTGTTACGGGTGCTTTTTTGCACGACTGGAAGGCGAAGGCAACCATTAATATAAGAGCGATTTTCTTTATCATAACTTATGTTTAATTGTTTAACATCAAAAAGCTTACCAATAAGCGAGCTATAAAAATAAATTAATAATTCTATCTTTTTTCTCGTACTTCGTATATGGTATTTGGTATCTCGAATCTCGTATTTTAATTTGTACTGAGGTTTCTGGGGTACGTAGTACGAACCCCGGTGAAGCTTAACTACTGAAAGCTAACTACGGCGTAGATTTAATTATTCTGTAAAAATCATTGGCCTTTAAGGATGCACCGCCTATCAGCCCACCGTCAATATCGGGTTGTGCGAATAGCTCAGCAGCATTATCCGGTTTTACAGAGCCGCCATAAAGGATGCGCACTTCGTCAGCTATACTCTTCATAAAGCTGGAGCGAATAACATCGCGTATATACGCGTGCATATCCTGTGCCTGCTTCGGACTGGCCGTTTTACCTGTACCTATTGCCCAAACAGGCTCATAAGCAATTACCACTTTTTCAAAGTCTCTGGCTCTAAGGTTTTTCAAACCACGGGTCAATTGTCTTTTTATCACTGTATTATGTACTCCTTTTTCACGCTCTTCCAGACTCTCACCACAACAATAGATCACCGACATGTCATTATCCAACACCTTTTCTATCTTTTTAGAGAGCAGCGGTTCTTTTTCACTATGGTAACTACGCCTTTCTGAATGACCTACAATTACAAATTCACAACCATAACTCTTCAACATACTTGCTGAAATTTCACCTGTAAAAGCACCCTTGTCATTAGCACTTACATCTTGAGCACCCAGGGTTGCTTTCTTCCCTAAAGCCATATAAACCAATTCTAAGTTTATGGCAGGCGGACAAATCACCACTTCGGCAGAACCTTTATAACTTTTTAGCTTGTCGGCTATAGAACGCATTAAACTAAAGGCTTCATCGCGGTCCATGTTCATTTTCCAATTACCTGCTACTATTTTTTTTCTTATTTCTCCCATATTCTGTATTGTGCGGTGTGTTTAAAGATATAATCTAGTATGGCTTTGTCTTCATGGCTAAAAGGCATAGAACGTCTGCTCATCATCGCCTCGGCCATTTCAAAAGCTTTATTTAGAATAAAGGTGCGCATAAAATCTGCACCTCCCCAGGTAAATGAAGGAATAAATTTTTTCGGAAACCCGGCCCCAAATATATTGGCAGCTACACCAACTACCGTAGCTGTGTTGAACATGGTATTGATACCGCACTTGGAATGATCACCCATAATAAGGCCACATAATTGCAGATTGGTTTGCTCATAATTACCGGTACCATAGTCCCACACCTTTAATTTTCCGTAGTTGTTTGAAAGATTTGATGAGTTGGAATCGGCACCCAAATTACACCATTCTCCCAAAACAGCATTACCTAAATAGCCATCATGGGCTTTGTTGCTATTACCCTGTACAACAATGTTTTTAATTTCGCCACCGAACCTACTGCCCGGACCAATAGTAGTAGCTCCGTAAACCCGGGCCCCCATCTTTAGTACCGAGTCATTACAAAGAGCCAGGGGTCCGCGTATGGTGCAACCTTCCAATATTTGACTTCCCTTAGCGAGATAAACAGGACCTTCATCGGCATTGATAACCGAATGGGAAACTTCAGCTCCTTCTTCAATAAAAAAATGAGTTGATCCAAAGCCCCTGGTAGATGCCGGTATGGGTTGCGATTCCCTGCCGCTTGTTATTCGTATAAAATCGTTGCGTGAAATTAGATCGTTCAGTTGAAATAAATGCCAGGGCTTAGAAAGCCGGGTGATAGCTTCGGCATACAATCCTTTGTCAAAGGAAAGGAAGTTATATTGGTCAACACCTGCGTCTTCAGCACCTCTGTGCGCAATAAAAATATCATTTTGCCAAAGGCTCATGCCGGGTTTTAGCAAGTCAATGGCGGTTGCCAGTTTTTCATTAGGTATAATACTGCCATTTACAATCAGGGTTGATATAGAAATAGTTGCAGGTGCAGAGTACTTACCTTGTAAGTACGGCTGTGTAATGTAAGAGTAGCTTACGTTAAAATAATGCAACCATTTTTCCCTTATGGTATCAATTCCGATTCTTAATTCTGCCGCCGGCCTGGTATAAGTTAACGGTAAAAGATTGAATCGATCTTCTTTCAAATCGCAAAAAATGATCTGGTCGTACGATGCCATTTCTGTAAAAATAAAAACCCCGACGTAAAGTCGGGGAAACTTAAGCTATGAAAAGGATGAAAGAATTATTTGTTCTTCCGTCCGTATTTCTTATTAAATTTCTCAATTCTACCCGCCGTGTCAACAAACATCATTTTACCGGTAAAGAACGGGTGCGACTTATGCGATATTTCCAACTTAATTAGCGGATACTCATTTCCGTCTTCCCACTTTACAGTATCGGACGATGCAGCTGTAGATTTACCCAGAAACTCATAACCGTTCGTCACGTCCCTGAACACCACTGCTCTATAGCTTTCCGGATGTATTCCTTTCTTCATTTTACAAAATATTGAGCCTGCAAAGATAATAATTTGAGAAATAATTAGTCATCTTTTATGTTAAAATACAAACAATAGCGAGTATTAACACCGTCTTAACAAATGACTACTTAACTTAATGCACAAATTATTACATCATGAACTGGCGAACTTTTAGCGGCGAACGTATTCAAATACCTGTTAACGAAAGGGTTGAACAACTGATTATTCGTGAAACAGATGCTGGTCATAACCTTAAGGTATGCATTGGTTCCGATTCGCAGGTTAGAGGAAATTCCGTTGATTTTGCTACCGTAATCGTTTTTTTACGTGAAGGCAAGGGCGGTTTTATGCTCATTAGTAATTCAAGCGAAAGAAACCGTTATAGTTTAAAGGAACGTATGTTAATGGAAGTTTCAAAATCCATTGATATTGCCTACAAGTTATGTGATGTATTGGATAAGCATGGTGTTGAATTAGAAGTACATGCCGACATCAATACCGATCCAAACTTTAAATCCAATCCGGCTTTAAAAGAGGCTATGGGTTATATCTTAAGTATGGGCTTCCAGTTTAGGGCTAAACCCGATGCCTTTGCCAGCAGTAGCTGTGCGGATAAGATGGTGTAGATTTAGTTATCAGTTATCAGTTACCAGTTACCAGTTATCAGTTATCAGTTATCAGTTACCAGTTACCAATTACCAATTACCAGTTATCAGTTACCAGTTACCAATTACCAGTTGCCAATTACCAGTTATCAGTTACCAATTACCAGTTATTAGTACTTCGGTTTAAAGCCGTTATCCCAAATGAAGCACGGATATTCTTTTTAGTGACGTTAATCATTTTTTTGGCTGAATTTTTGCTTATAATTAGCGAAACGCTCAAACTCAATTTTGAGATTTTTTAAATACAATCAATTAAATATTCATGTCAAATTTAACTAACGAATTACACAGATATCTTAACGATGATGTAATCATTCAATTAACGAAACAAATTGGAGCACAAGACCCCAGACAGGTTAAAAAAGCAACCTTTGACAGTTGTGAATTGTTACTAAACGCAATGTCTAAAAGTGCAAATAATCAGCAACGAGGCGGCGGACTGTTCGGGGCCATAGAAAAAGACCATGATGGAGGAATATTGGGCGATCTGATGGGCGTTTTATCCGGAAGGCAAAAAGTAAACAATCCGAAAACCTTAAACGGTGAGGGTATTGTAAACCATTTACTTGGTAAACGCCAGTTAGAGGGTGCTCAGATAATCAGTCAGCGCAGCGGACTGCATATTTTCAAATCGGGTGTATTAATGCAGTTGATAGCCCCGGTTGTAATGGGTGTTGTAGGCCAAAAACAACGATCTAATGGCCTTGACTTGGGTGGTTTGGCCAAAATTTTACTAGGCGGCCAGCAGCAGAAACAAAGACAACAAGGTGGCGGCATTTTCGGTAAATTGTTAGATATGGATGGAGATGGTAGTGCTATGGACGACCTGTTGAACATAGGAATGAAGATTTTGAAGAAATAACACGGGTCAATGATCCGGATAATTTAAAAGGTGCTGCTAAACAGGTGCCTTTTTTATTTACGAAGGAAATAAAGATGTCTTCTATCTAACGGAAGCAATCTCTGTTTTAATGTTTCTCGTTGGTGTCCTCGCCAACGAGTTAGGTCGTTAACTTTATTGCGTGGAGGTACGCACACTCGAAAACATAGCCCGGGAGGAGATCATTGAAGCTTTTCTAAAAGCCGTCCATCAGTTTAATGTTTTGGAGAATAGTGAAGAGAACTGGAAACTTCTATTAACGGGAATGGCGACTGTTACGAAGAATGTAAGAATCATTAATATAGATGCCAGGGAAGAAGTAAAAACAAAATGGCTGGAACGTTTTGGATTAGAAAACTTTTTGGACCAGTATGAGATGGAGTACAGACTATCTCCCTGATATTACAAAAACTGCACTTCCTCGATCAACATCTTTGTGTAGTCTGATTCCGGTGTGTCTATCACCTGTGCCACCGGGCCATATTCCTGAATTTGGCCATTACGGAGTACTAAAATATTGTGGCCTATGAAACGGGCTACGCTTATATCGTGCGTTATGAAGAGGTAGGAAATGCCCAATTTCTCCTGCAAGTCCTTCAAAAGGTTGAGTGTTGTGGCCTGAACAGACAGATCAAGAGCGGAAACGGCCTCATCGCAGATGACCAATTGCGGCTTAAGAGCCAGTGCGCGCGCCACGCAGATACGTTGGCGTTGCCCGCCTGAAAACTCATGCGGGTAGCGATGATACACTTCCTTCGGCAGTTCAACCATCTCTAATAAATTCTCAATTTCCTTCTTCTGAGCAGTTTTACTGCCAATGCCGTGAATAACCATGGGTTCGCGTATGGCTTCACCTATCTGCTGTCGTGGATTTAGGGAAGAGTAAGGATCCTGGTAGATGACCTGTACTTGTTGCCGATAGTGCTTAAGCTCATCTCCTTTTAACCGGAATATTTCCTTTCCGTTAAAATGAATGGTACCGGCTGCCGGTTTTACAAAGCGCATAATGGCATTACCAATGGTTGATTTTCCACTTCCTGATTCGCCTATAATGCCCAGCGTTTGTCCTTTTTGTAACGTGAAATGTACATTATCCACCGCTCTTTTCACCTTTCTGTCTTTCCCGAACAAACTGCCCTTATCTGCAAATTCAACGGTTAGGTCATTGACCTCAAGTATCACTTCGTTCTCTTGTTTCTTAGGTACTATTGATTCAGATGGGGTTAAGTTGTTAAGTGTAGGAAGCCGTTTTAACTGTTTATAAATGGGTGGTTTACAGGCGATAAGTCCTTTGGTATAATCAGACTGCGCATTGGCATTTAACCGGCTTGAACTGAGTGTTTCCACCAATACACCATTGCGCATTACTAAAATCCGGTCAGAAATATATTTAATGGCATCGAGATCGTGCGAAATGAAAAGTACACTGTTGCCCTGCTCCTTGCTCAACGTACTTATCAGATCTAAAATAGAACGTCGTATTTGCGCATCGAGGGCCGTAGTGGGTTCATCGGCAATAAGCAGTTTGGGCGAGAGTGCCATTACCATAGCTATCATTACGCGTTGTTTTTGTCCGCCCGATATTTGATGCGGATAACTTCTGAATACTCTCTCAACGTCTTTTAGTCCAACTTTCTCCAGCCAGTCAAGAGCCATTTTTTTTGCATCTTTCTTTGACCTCTTTTGATGCGTTTTAATCCCTTCAATGATCTGATTTCCACAGGTATAGCTCGGATTAAGTGCCGTCATTGGTTCCTGAAATATCATACCAATTTGAGTGCCACGCAACTGTTGAAAGTCTTTGGCTGAAATTTGCTTCAGATCGTATGACTTTCCACCTGCCTTAAACTCACCTGAATCTAACGCAATATTTGCAGTCTTATCCAGTAAACCGAGCAACGACAAACTTGTAACCGATTTCCCGCTGCCTGATTCCCCTACAATGCCCAGTATTTCTCCTTCATGCAGGTGAAATGAAAGGCCTTTCACAGCTTGTGTTTCTCCAAAGGCGATGGAAAGGTTTTGTATGGAGAGAATGTTTTGATGCATAAACTACGGCACTTAATATATGAAATTAGTCTGTTGTATTTTTGAATATATTTTATAATAGCAAAGTTATTCGTTTAGAAAGGTTTCTAATCTACTGCAGTGGCCCTGGTATTTGTCCGGTTTATTTGACTTTAACGCCTTAAGGTTATGTAGTTTCCATTGTACCGAGGGATATTTCTCAAAATTATAAATACGCCAATCAGGGCTAAGTTTTACAATGCTCATTAGGAATAACTTATCATGACTAATTTTAACCCAAATTATGCAATAGAAAATCTATTCCGTGCTGAAATTGCTTCAAAATCAGCGTTTCACTGCATTTTTCAGCTTCACCATAGCGGTGCTATGCTAAATCTTCCAAAATGCCTGATTTTATCGCACTTTCAGCACTCATTACAAAGTTCTACTGCATAGTTTGGGTTTAATGAAATTAAACAAATGGCCAAGCTGTTTACATCAATTATGTTCTGTTGAATACAGTGAGACTGTAGTTAACGTATAATTAATAAAGAAAACGAATGAACTACGGATAGAAATGGGGAAGACATAATTTATTCCAAATCCTCCTGACTTCCGCAAATGGGTCACCCAAGCGATATTTTCAATACTTTGAGTAATTGTAGTTGATTTCGCTATAGTTCTAACAATCAATCCCGAAGCTTCGGGATAACCACGAATGCACGAATTTTTCTTCCAGAACTGATGATTAGTTTCGCGGAGCGAAACCAAATTGGTACTATTAGCTTATAATTGTTTCTAAGAAATACGGGTATAATTAGCAAATTCGTGGTTAAAGCATTTATGGACAATTTATTGCGAATAACACAAATAATTCCGTAAACGGAATCTCTCATCCATTATTCACGTTATATTATGTACCTTCTTAATGCTTGTGTAAACTTCTGAAAACCACTGATCAGCTTCATTGTCAAAAAATGCTAAAGGAGGTTGAGCTTTTGATGCTGCAATAAACCTTTTGGCTTCTAAACAAAATTGTTCAATCTCAAAAGTATTTGAAGAACAGCAATGGTTTTAACCAAAACAATTTTACGACCTACTTTCTTTAGTACCTGTACACTTACAGAGCCCGATTTGTTCTTCTTTTTGCGAAAAAACCCATCCCAAAATAAGGCGGGTCACCCATATTCTCAATACGCAGTACTTTTAATGATTGATTATCAATAATTTATAACCAGCACTCGAAGGAGGGGCGGAAGTCAGGAAGAAAACGAATGAACTACGGATAAAAATGGGGCAGACATAATTTATTCCAAATCCTCACCACCTTTTAGCGGCAGGAATGATTCTCCCATTAAAAAAGCATCGATATGGTGCGCAGCCTCACGGCCTTCGGAGATTGCCCATACAATTAGTGATTGCCCCCTGCGTTGATCACCTGCCACAAATACACCGGGTACATTGGTCATATAATTTTTAGCAGATGCACTCACGTTATTCCGCTCATCCATTCCCAGTCCCAACTGACCGGCCACCGTTTTTTCCGAACCGGTAAAGCCGAGAGCCAATAACGCAAGCTCACATTTCCATTCCTTTTCCGTGCCTTCTATCTCTTTCAAAACCGGTGTTTTATTTTTTTCAAATACCCATTCTACTTCTGTGGTAATTAGTGCGGTGAGTTTATCCTGCTCATTCCCTATAAAACGTTTGGTTGAAATACTGAAAAGCCGCTCTGCGCCTTCTTTATGTGATGAACTGGTACGCAGACGCATAGGCCAATACGGCCACGGCTGATTTTCAGGTCTTTCTACCGGGGGCTTCGGCATTATTTCAAAATTAATGACCGATCTGGCCTTTTGCCTCAAAGCCGTTCCTATGCAATCGGAGCCTGTATCGCCACCACCTATTACTATTACATTTTTATCTGTGGCCAAAATGGGTTCAGCACCTATTTCGACCCCATCAATTCTTTTATTACTTTGGGAAAGATAGTCCATGGCCTGATGCACACCTTCTAATTGTAAACCTTCTATGGGTAACGATCTTCGTACTGTAGCACCGCCGGCCAATAACACCGCATCATACTGCGCATATAATTCATTCGAAGAAACATCTACACCTACATGTACGGAACACTTAAACTCAACACCTTCTTCTTTTAACAGATTAAGCCTTCGGTCAATGATGTGCTTTTCCAATTTAAAATCGGGTATGCCGTAGCGTAAAAGCCCGCCCGGTTTTTCATCTCTTTCATACACGGTTACAAAATGTCCGGCTCTGTTTAATTGCTGGGCAGCTGCTAATCCCGCTGGCCCGGAACCAATAATGGCTATTTTTTTGCCCGATCTTTCTTTCGGCGGACAAGCTTTTATCCATCCGTTGTCGAAAGCGTTTTCCACTATATTCTTTTCAATCAATTCAATGGAAACAGCATCTTCATTGATGCCCAGCACACAGGATTCCTCGCAGGGTGCCGGACAAAGCCTTCCGGTAAATTCGGGGAAGTTGTTTGTAGCATGTAAAATTTCCGAAGCTTTTTGCCATTGCTTTTTATACACGGCATCGTTAAAATCGGGGATGTTATTCCCCAACGGACAACCGCTGTGGCAAAAAGGTACACCACAATCCATGCAGCGCGCTCCTTGTTCCTCCAGTTCATTTTTACCCGGGGAAAGGGTAAACTCCTTGAAGTTTTCCACTCTTTCGGCAGGCGGGATATACGCTTCGTCCCGCCGTTTAAACTCTAAAAATCCGGTTAGTTTTCCCATGCTTAAACGGTAATTGATTCGCGATTTTCTTTTTCTAACCTGATCAATGCCTGTCGGTATTCTTCCGGAAATACCTTTATAAAGCGGGGCAGGGTCTTATTCCAATCTTTTAAAATTCTCCGGGCAAGTGAACTTTTGGTGTATTTGTAATGGGCTTTGATCAGGGTTTTGAGTAGGTGAATATCGTCTTCTTCATTTACAGAAAGAAGATTAAGCGTTTGTCTGTTACAATTAGTTTTAAATGTTTTGTTTTTATCATACACATAGGCAATACCACCACTCATGCCGGCTCCAAAATTTCGACCTACTGCGCCCAAAATAACGGCTACACCTCCTGTCATATATTCACAACCATGATCTCCGATGCCCTCTACCACGGTTTTGGCTCCTGAATTTCTTACACAAAATCTTTCTCCTGCTTTGCCATTAATAAAAACACTACCTGCTGTAGCTCCGTACAAGGCAACATTTCCGGTAATAACGTTTTCTTCGGCAACCAATGTGGAGCTTTCCGGTAACTTCACAATTAGCCTGGCACCTGACAGTCCTTTTCCGAGATAATCATTGGTGTTTCCATTTACCTTCATGGTTAATCCCCGCGTGGCAAAGGCACCAAAACTTTGTCCGGCAGAGCCTGTAAAATTCAAATTAAGCGTATTGTCGGGCAGGCCGTTGGCTCCGTATAATTTAGATATTTCATTGCTAAGTATAGCTCCGACAGCGCGATCGGTGTTGCGAATGGGCAGATCAAGAGTAAGCTTTTCTTTACGGAACAAAGATGGTTTAGCTTTTTCAATGATCTTAAACTCAATAGATCCCTCTACTCCATGCTCCTGTCTTTCGGTACAATACAGTTTTGTGCCCTCCGGAACCTGTACCGGGTATAGTACGGACGTAAGGTCAATACCATTGGTTTTAAAGTGATCGGCAGGCTTATTCACCTCCAGTTTATGCACCTGGCCTACCATTTCGTCAACGGTTCTAAAACCGAGCCGGGCCATAATCTCTCTAAGCTCCCGGGCAACGAAATACATATAATTGACCACATGTTCAGGTTCTCCCTTAAATTTTTTCCGCAATACGGGATCCTGCGTGGCAATGCCCACCGGACAGATGTTTAAATGACAAGCCCGCATCATAATACACCCCGAAGCTACCAGCGGAGCGGTTGCAAAACCAAATTCTTCAGCACCGAGTAAGCAGGCAATAGCCACATCGCGCCCGGTTTTTAACTGTCCGTCGCACTCAATGACCACCCGGTTACGCAAATTGTTTTTCACTAACGTTTGTTGCACTTCAGCAATACCGAGTTCCCAGGGTACGCCGGCATGCTTAATGGATGTAAGCGGTGATGCTCCGGTTCCGCCGTCAAAGCCCGATATAAGAATAACATCGGCTTTGGCTTTTACCACACCGGCGGCTATCGTTCCAACTCCTACTTCCGATACCAGCTTTACATTTATACGTGCATCTCTGTTCGCACATTTCAGATCATATATTAACTGTGAAAGGTCTTCGATAGAATAAATGTCGTGATGCGGCGGAGGAGATATCAATCCCACATAAGGCGTTGAGTTACGTGTTTTGGCAATTTCGGCATTTACTTTTGGTCCCGGCAACTGTCCGCCTTCTCCGGGCTTGGCACCCTGCGCAATTTTTATTTGAATTTCATCGGCATTGGTTAAATAATTAGAAGTAACGCCAAACCTGCCCGATGCAACTTGCTTTATGGCACTGTTTCGCCAATCGCCAATAGAGTTTTTATAGAATCTGTCTTCGTTTTCGCCCCCTTCACCGGAGTTGCTTTTGCCGCCAATTCGGTTCATGGCTATAGCCAGATTTTCATGCGCCTCCTTACTTATTGAGCCGTAAGACATGGCACCTGTTTTAAACCGCTTTACAATTTCGGTCCACGGCTCAACGGATTCTAAGGGTATAGGATCGTAATTCGAGAATTCAAATAAGCCCCGTATGGTTAGCAGCTCTTTGGACATATCATTCACCTTTTTGGCATACTCACGGTAAGTTTCCGGCTCATTATTTCGCACTGCTTTTTGCAGCATTGCAATGGTATGCGGATTAAACAGGTGCTTTTCACCATTTCTTCGCCATCGGTATTCTCCGCCTGTTTCAAGTTCTAATGATGAAGGTATTCGCTTGTTCCGGTATGCCCTTCGATGCCGCATGGCTATCTCTTTTTCAATTTCCAGAAGGCCTATACCCTCAATTCTCGATGGGGTATGGGGGAAATATTTAGTCACATTTTTCCGGTTAATTCCAACACACTCAAACAATTGTGAGCCGCGGTACGAATTCATGGTTGAAATACCGATCTTATTCATAACCTTTAAAATTCCTTTTCCAACGGCTTTATTGTAGTTTTCAATGGCCTCGTTTGGTGAAACTGATGTTATGCCGTTTTTCTTTAGTTCATTAAGTATGATCTCGTTAGTGAGATAAGGATTTATCGCACTTGCGCCAAAGCCGAACAACATGGAAAAATGATGGACTTCTCTTGGTTCGGCAGATTCTATAATGATGCTTATTTGCGATCTTTTTCTCAGCCGTTGAAGTTCACTGTTTATAAAGGAACAGGCCATAAGGGCCGGTATTGGAGCCAGGTTTTTACCAATGCCCCGGTCGGACAGGATAATGATATTGGAACCTTTATCAATTTCTTTTGAAATGCTATTACTGATGGATGATAAGGCATTTTCCAGGCCGTTACGGCCTTTTTCTATTTCGTATAAAATAGGAATGGTAAATACCTTAAAATGCGGATTGGAATCGAACTTCTTTATCCTGTCAAGATCTTCTTTGGATATTACGGGATTAGGAATTTTCAGCTTTCTGCAGTGAGCATCGGTTTCATCAAATAAGTTGCTGTCGCCACCGAGGGTAATGCTAATGTCGGTTATCATTTCCTCCCTAATTCCGTCAAGCGGAGGGTTAGTTACCTGGGCAAAAAGTTGCTTAAAATAGTTGTAAATAAGCTGGGGCCGTTGTGACAGAAGGGCAATAGGTGTATCGGAGCCCATTGATCCGATGGGTTCTTTGCCTTTTAGAGCCATGGGTAGAATAATCGTATCTATTTCTTCGGTGGTATAACCAAAGGCCATTTTGCGGTTTGCCAGCGTATCCTCGTTGTGAAAGAAAGAACATTCGGTATAAGGAATATCCTTTAATTGTACCATGTTTTGGTTCAACCATTTTTTATAAGGATGTTTTTGGGCAATGGATTCTTTAATTTCTTCATCTTCTACTATGCGGCCTTCTTCCATATTTACGAGAAACATTTTGCCCGGCTCTAATCTGCCGTGTCGCGCTACATTCTCCGGTTTTATATCCAGTACGCCGGTTTCCGATGCCATAATTACATGTCCGTCTTTGGTAACGGTATATCTGGATGGTCGCAGGCCGTTCCTATCTAAAATAGCTCCAATGTAATTACCATCGGTAAAAGGTATGGATGCCGGACCGTCCCACGGCTCCATAAGGCAGGAGTGGTACTCGTAGAAACTTCTTTTGGTTTCCGACATATTGGTGTTGTGTTCCCAGGCTTCCGGCACAAGGATCATCATGGCTTCAGGCAGTGACCGGCCCGTCATAAGCAGGAGTTCGACCACCATATCCATGCTGGCAGAATCTGATTTACCGGGAAGAATAATGGGGAAGAGTTGTTTTATGTCATCGCCGAACAGCTCGCTCTTAAGGAGTTCTTCTCGCGAGCGCATGCGCGAAATATTTCCGTGCAGGGTGTTTATTTCCCCGTTGTGGCACATGTATCTGAAAGGCTGCGCCAGATCCCAGGTTGGAAATGTATTGGTAGAAAAACGCTGATGAACCAGCGATAGCCGGGTTACCACTTTTGGGTTAAGCAGATCTTTATAATACAGGCTGATATCATTGGGCATGAGCAGACCCTTAAAAATGATCACTTTGGTTGACAGGCTGCATACATAAAAGAAATTACTTTCAGATAGTTTTGAATTTCTAATGGCATGTTCCGTAATTCTTCTGGCAGCAAACAGCCTAACCTGAAATTCATGTAAGTTCTGTTTGGCATCTGCCTTGCCAATAAAAACCTGTTTTATGTGGGGTTCGGTTTCTTTGGCTATTTCTCCTGGTATGGATCTGTCAACCGGAACGTTGCGCCAGCCAATGATCTGCAGTCCCTGTTGCGTAATGTTTTCCTCAAATACGCGCCGACATATTTCTCTTTGGTTCTTCTTTCCGGGCAGAAAAACATTTCCTACCGCATAATTGCCCGCAGGTGGTAATTCAAAGTTGCAGGCTTTTATGAAAAAATCATGCGGAATATCGATGAGTATGCCTGCGCCATCGCCGGTTTTTCCGTCGGCATTAACGGCACCGCGATGTTCCAGTCTGTCCAGTATCTTAAGTGCTTTGTGAATAATGCCGTTAGACCGCTTACCTGTTAAACTGCATATAAATCCGGCACCACAATTTTCGTGTTCAAACCGGGGAAGATATAATCCTTGTTTTGCCATCGACATGCCGTTAAGCTTTCTTGAAGTTACACAATTTTTACTAATTGTAAAAAATACACTAAGTAAAATTTTTAGATAATGGTTGAGGGCTAGTTGGTTGTTGATAAAAGAGCTAACGGGTTCGGAATAATGTTGCCGGGTGATGGCGGTTGCCGGTTTGGGAGAAATTAGTGTAAAAAGAAAAGTGTCTCCGGGTAGCGACTTTGAGAGTTTTTAAAACTAAACTTGCTAATACCGCAGGCTTTATAACCTTATCTACAATAGTAGAAATTGTGAAGCAAAATTAATTGTTTCAAAATAAAAAAATATTAGTACTTTTGTTATAATAAATTGCAGATTTAACCTTTAAAAAAAGAGCATGAAAAATTTTACTAATCAATACCAACTAACCAAAACAATAAGATTTGAGCTCATTCCGCAAGGAAAAACACTTATGTACATAAAAGAAAAAGGTTTTCTTAAAGACGACCAAGAGAGAGCTAAGAATTATCAGGAAGTCAAAAAAACAATTGATGACTACCACAAAGATTTTATAGATAAAGCACTATACGGACTGGAATTAGACGGTTTACAGGAATTTGCTAACCTATATTACAAAGCCGACAAAACAGACAATGAAATAAAGCATCTGGATAAGATCCGGGCAACACTGCGCAAACAAATAGCCAGCCGTTTCTCTAAACATCCCAATGAAATACTGAAAAAGCGATATACAAATCTTTTTAAAAAGGAATTAATTAAACAAGACTTACAAGAGTGGACAAAAGATGTCGATAAAATCAAATCAATACAGGAGTTTGACAAATTCACCACGTACTTTACAGGTTTCCATGAAAATCGTAAGAATATGTACTCATCTGAAAACAAATCAACGGCCATTGCCTTTAGATTGATACATGAAAATCTTCCGAAATTTTTAGACAATAGAAAAGTGTTTAGAAAAATAAAGGAAAAATATCCTGATCTGGATTATTCAGGTATTGAGAATAAATTAGAGTCAGTATTACAAGGGGTGAAAGCGGATGAGTTTTTTGAAATCGAGCATTTTAACGAATGTCTTACTCAAACAGGAATTGACATCTACAATACAATGCTTGGTGGACAATCCGAAGAAGGACAAAAGAAAATACAAGGCTTGAATGAGTGTGTAAATATCTATCGCCAAAAAAATAACTTAAAGAAAAAGGATATCCCAAATCTAACATCCCTGTACAAACAGATATTAAGTGACCGAAACACGGCTTCTTTCCTTCCAGATTCATTTGAAAATGATCGGGAAGTATTGGAAAGTGTCAGAAAGTTTTTTGTTGATGAAATAGAAAATTGGAAATTCAATGAAATTCCATTGCTTTTGGCTATTAATGCATTGCTTTTACAACTTCCTGAGTATGGATTAGATAAAGTTTATCTGAAGAATGATGTATCACTTACTTATATTTCTAATGACCTTTTCGGTGATTGGAGTATTATAGGAAATGCTTTAAGACATTACTACGAAACAGAAAAGGAACCGTTTGTCGGCAAAAAAAGAACAAAGAAGTATGATGATGAAGTAGAAAAATATGTAAGCAAATCAAAACAGCATTCAATTGCCGATATTGAAAATGCTTTATGGCTTTATAAAAATGTCAACTCCGAGATAAGCGAATTTATAACTGATCATACTATCTGTGATTATTTCAGGAAATTCAGTAACAAAACAAAAGATACAAAAACAGATGCCGAAATTGAAACAGATTTTAACAAAGCTATTAAAAACCGATATAGTGCAGTCAAAAAATTGCTGAATACCTCTTACCCTGAAAGTAAAAACCTGATGCAGGATACTGAGGCCATTGAAAAGCTTAAAAGCCTGCTGGATGCCATTAAACAACTTTTGTGGTTTGTAAAACCATTGCAGATAGGAGCTAAATTAGATGAAAAGGATGAAGCATTTTATAACAACTTCATGGAATTGTTTGACCAACTCAACAAAGTTACCCCACTATATGATAAAACAAGAAACTATCTAACTCGAAAACCCTATTCATTAGGGAAATACAAACTTAATTTTGAGAACTCTACTCTCTTGGATGGTTGGGACGTTAACAAAGAATCTGATAACACATGCATACTGCTGCTGAAAGACGGACTTTACTATTTAGCCATAATGGATAAAAAGTACAATAAGGTGTTTAAGGATATTCCGGCAAGTGATGAAAATAGCTATCAAAAAGTACATTATAAATTATTGCCAGGTGCCAATAAGATGTTGCCAAAAGTGTTTTTCTCTAAGGCAAGAATAGATGAGTTCAACCCCGGACAGGAATTAATTGACAACTACAAAAACAAAAGCCATAAAAAGGGAGATACATTTGATCTGAACCACTGTCACCAATTGATTAATTTTTTCAAGTCATCTATACATAAGCACCCTGATTGGAAAAACTTTGAATTTCGCTTTTCTGATACAAATACGTATAACGATTTAAGTGACTTTTACAAAGAGGTTGCACAGCAGGGATATAAAATAACTTATCAAAATGTACCGGACTCCTATATTGACCACCTTGTACAAGAAGGAAAAATATATTTGTTCCAAATCTACAATAAGGACTTTTCACCATACTGCAAGGGCAAACCAAACTTACACACTCTGTATTGGAAAATGTTGTTTGATAATGAAAACTTAAAAAATGTAGTGTATAAACTAAATGGACAAGCAGAGGTTTTTTATCGAAAAAGATCGCTTAACTTAAAAGACACTACGATACATATTAAGGGAAACCCGATAGAGAATAAAAACGAGCTGAACACGAAGAAATTGAGCATCTTCAATTATGATATTGTCAAGAACAGACGTTTTACATGTGATAAGTTTCAGTTTCATGTGCCTATAACCCTCAATTTTAAGGCAGAGGGAGTAAACAATATTAACGCCAAAGTAAACCAATACTTACAAAACAATCCCGAAACACACATCATTGGTATAGATAGGGGAGAAAGGCATTTATTATATGTTTCAATTATTGACAACAAAGGCCGGATTAAGGGGCAGTTTTCCTTTAACGAAATAATTAGTGAACACAAAGGAAAAAAATATAAAACAAACTATCATAATCTGCTTAATAAGAAAGAAGAAGAACGAAAACAAGCACGTGTAAACTGGGGGACTATAGAAAATATAAAGGAGCTCAAATCAGGTTATATGTCGCAGGTGGTGCATAAGATAACGAAACTGATGGTGCAATTTAATGCTATTATAGTAATGGAAGATTTGAATTTTGGTTTTAAACGAGGTAGGCAAAAGGTAGAAAAACAAGTGTATCAGAAATTTGAAAAAATGCTGATAGACAAACTTAATTATTTGGTATTTAAAGATAAAGCACCCGCAGAATTGGGCGGTACGCTTAATGCTTTGCAGTTGACCAATAAATTTGAAAGTTTTAAGAAAATGGGTAAACAGTGTGGTTTTGTGTTTTATGTTCCAGCCTGGAATACAAGTAAAATAGATCCTGCAACCGGTTTTGTCAATTTGTTTTTTACCAGGTATGAAAGTGTGGCCAAATCGCAGGCATTTTTCAGAAAGTTTAAACAAATCATTTATAATACGGCAAAAGATAGGTTTGAATTTACATTTGATTATAATGATTTTACTACAAAAGCTGAAGGCACAAAAACGGATTGGACAGTAGTTGCCGATAACTGTAGCCGTTATAAATGGAATAGGAAATTAAACAACAGTAGAGGTGACCATGAAGAACTCAAAGTAGCGGAACAAATGACTGAACTTTTGGGTAGATACAACATTCCATTCGGTTCTGGCGAAAATCTGAAAAAAGACATTGTAGCACAGGATAAGGCTGATTTCTTCAAAAAGCTGTTGTATCTGTTTAGTACCTTAGTTTCCCTTCGACATAATAATGGTAAAAAAGGGAACGCCGAAGAAGATAAAATACTTTCTCCGGTTGAGCCTTTCTTTGATTCTACCTCTGCCACTGAAAAGCAACCCATGGATGCCGATGCCAACGGAGCATACCACATAGCTTTAAAAGGTTTGTGGGTGCTGGATCAAATAAATAATACTGATATGGAAAAACTTAATAAACCCCAACTTGCAATTTCAAATAAAGACTGGTTGAATTGGGTGCAGAAAAGACCATTTGAAGAATAATGGAAAATTATATTCCCATTTCATTTCTCAACGATTTCACCTTTTGCCCCAGGTCTATCTATTATCATCAGTTGTATAACCAATATAAAAAAAGTACATTTCAACAAAAGCCACAGTTAGCTGGTAAAGCTGCACATAAAAGTATTGACACCGGAAATTATACAAGCAGAGCAGATGTACTTATGAATCATGAAATATATGTTGAGAATTATAAGTTGTATGGCAAGATTGACATATTTGATGTAAACAGGGGCGTACTTACAGAGCGAAAACGAAGTGTCAAAACTATTTATGATGGTTATGTTTTTCAGGTATATGCACACTATTTCGGACTTCAGGAATTAGGTTTTAAAGTTGAAAAAGTTAGAATACATGATCTTTGCGCAAACAAAAACTATCCAATTCTACTTCCAACTCAAGATCCGCACATGTTCAGAAAGTTTGAACAGATCATATATACAATTAATCATTACACGATTAATGATCCCGGCTTCGATGTCAACCCTCAAAAGTGCCAAAAATGTATCTACTCTCAATTGTGCGATAAATCAGAAATATGCTGAGCCGCCCCGATTTTTTATACAAGAACATGGTTTTAATCTTCTCCAAGAATGGAGAAAGAATATCATTTAAAAATGACAACTTAATTGTTAAAAACAAAGCGAAAGAGCTAATACTTCAAACCAGTTGTTATCGAATTTTTACTGTTTGGATTATTGGCCCGTTTATGTTGTCCAGTGGATTAATTGAGCGAGCAAAACGTTTTGGTTTTTCTATACATTTTTACAGCTTTGGATTTAAACATATAAATGCCATAGGTGCTAAGACCGAGGGGAATGTATTACTCAGAAAAAGGCAGTATAGCTATAACAGTATTGAGATTGGGAAGTATCTTGTTGAGCTCAAGATAAACAATCAAATTGCCTTGTTAAAATCTATTCGAACCAAGAATTTGACATTAAAGGAAAACATCAAAAGTTTAGAGAAGTTGGTTGATAATGAGCTGAAACCAATGAAGGAACTTGATAAAGTAATGGGTTTGGAAGGTGTTGCGGCTAAAGTCTTTTTTGCGGAGTGGTTTAGCCAATTCGATTGGAAAGGAAGGAAACCAAGGGCTAAAATCGATCATGTAAATGTGTTACTCGACATGGGATACACACTTCTTTTTAACTACATGGACGGCATGCTTAACTTGTACGGTTTTGACACCTATTGCGGTGTTTATCACAGGTTCTACTATCAACGAAAATCTTTAGTTTGTGATCTGGTTGAGCCCTTCCGTTGTATTATTGACCGGCAAATACGGAAAGCCCATAATTTAAGCCAAATTAAAATTGATGATTTTCAACGATACAAAGGAAAGTGGGCGTTGCCCTACAAAAATAACAAACCTTATATCAAGTTTTTGATGCAGAGCATTTTAGATGAGAAGGAAAAGTTGTTTGTCTTTGTTCAACAATTTTATAGAGCGTTTATGAATGAAAAAGCGATTGATGACTATCCTGTTTATAGAATTATAAAGAACTGAGTATGCTACTGGTCTCTTATGATATTAGTGATGATAAACTGCGAACCCAATTTTCAAAGTTTTTAAAAAAATACGGGTACAGACTCCAATACTCCTTGTTCGAGATCAAGAACAGTCCCAAATACCTCGAAAATATTAAAGCCCAGATTGAGAACCACTTCTCAAAACAATTTGGGCAAACAGATAGCATTATGATTTTTCAAATGAGCAAAACCTGTAAAACCATAAAGTACGGATATTCTAGAAACGATGATGACGAATTAATCATTGTCGGATAATTGTTTTACATTGAGTTCTGTGAAAAATTGTAAACCCTGGTCTGAATACAATATTAGCGATTAAGCAAATGCCAAAATGTCAAAATTATTAATGTTGTCCTTTGTCTTTATTATTTTTACTGACGAAATATGACAGTTAGGCACGTTTGGAGTCCAAAGGACATATTGAATTTCTACTATTGTAGATGATAACTATTCATTTTGAACCTGTTTAAAGTCCAAAGGACATATTGAATTTCTACTATTGTAGATCAAAATGGTTGAATTGGCTCTTACCGGTCCAAAGGACATATTGAATTTCTACTATTGTAGATGAACAGGTCAAAAACAGGTGTTGCCAGGTCCAAAGGACATATTGAATTTCTACTATTGTAGATAGAGTGAATTAATCTATAAATACGAGGTCCAAAGGACATATTGAATTTCTACTATTGTAGATGAAAATATATCTAAGTCAGCCTTTATTGAACGTCCAAAGGACATATTGAATTTCTACTATTGTAGATGGGAACTCCTGTTGGAAGTGCTCAAAAAGTCCAAAGGACATATTGAATTTCTACTATTGTAGATATTAATCTGATACTACCGATAAGTACAGTCCAAAGGACATATTGAATTTCTACTATTGTAGATAGAACGTGCTTAACATGAGTACCGGTGTCCAAAGGACATATTGAATTTCTACTATTGTAGATGATCACTTGGTTTCATTTTTTGGCAGGTCCAAAGGACATATTGAATTTCTACTATTGTAGATAAAGGTCTTTTTTGATGTAGAATTTTGTCCAAAGGACATATTGAATTTCTACTATTGTAGATTGAAACGTTGGTTTATCAACTGGTTAGTCCAAAGGACATATTGAATTTCTACTATTGTAGATATTTATGCCTAATGAATTACTAATTAGTCCAAAGGACATATTGAATTTCTACTATTGTAGATAAGTGTTTAAATCCGTTCTCATTGATGTGGTCCAAAGGACATATTGAATTTCTACTATTGTAGATAGACTTCATCACTTACCGGTTGGCCTGTCCAAAGGACATATTGAATTTCTACTATTGTAGATATAATGTGGCTGATTAGATTCATACAGTCCAAAGGACATATTGAATTTCTACTATTGTAGATTCGAAACGGCTCGTTTAAATGCTTCAGGTCCAAAGGACATATTGAATTTCTACTATTGTAGATCTTATTAGTGCGCACAGACTTGCAATGCGTCCAAAGGACATATTGAATTTCTACTATTGTAGATATTAATGCAAGTAAATCAGCCTGGCTAGTCCAAAGGACATATTGAATTTCTACTATTGTAGATAGTGCCTGTTTTTCATTAAACCAACTTTGTCCAAAGGACATATTGAATTTCTACTATTGTAGATTGGAAAGTCTATCATAAAACACATTCAGTCCAAAGGACATATTGAATTTCTACTATTGTAGATCCATAATCAGCTACTTTGGTAATATCAGTCCAAAGGACATATTGAATTTCTACTATTGTAGATGAGAAGCGTGTAAAGACGTTACGTAAGTCCAAAGGACATATTGAATTTCTACTATTGTAGATCGGCTCAGATGTGGTTCGTAAAATAGAGTCCAAAGGACATATTGAATTTCTACTATTGTAGATATCATCCTTAGCCCTATCATGTAATTTGTCCAAAGGACATATTGAATTTCTACTATTGTAGATACGATAGGTATTACGTCGGAGACGGAAGTCCAAAGGACATATTGAATTTCTACTATTGTAGATAAGTATATCCTTAGTAACATAACTACGTCCAAAGGACATATTGAATTTCTACTATTGTAGATACCAACCTCCACGGAACATATTATGACGTCCAAAGGACATATTGAATTTCTACTATTGTAGATATTTCACGGTAAAAATCGTATCGTTTCAGGTCCAAAGGACATATTGAATTTCTACTATTGTAGATAAGTCAGGCCTGTTACATCATCGGTAAGTCCAAAGGACATATTGAATTTCTACTATTGTAGATGAGTTTGACAAAAAAAGGTTGCCGCCGGTCCAAAGGAACCTTGCTTCGCTGCGGTTTCAAAGAAATTGAATTGAGTGCAGCGAAATCACGATCTCAAATGAAAATAAGCAAGCAGTGAGTAAATCGGAGTGCAACGGAGATTCACGAATACCATTGAAAATAAGCATGAAATGAGTAAAGCAATTCACAACCGAAGACGCCACCTTTCAAGAATAAATTGAGCTGTAACAAATATCAGTACTTCAAAGAAATTGAAAGCAATTCACAACTAATCCTCAGCATGTCTGGTCTAGCCCCCAATAAATCGGACAAAATTATATTGTTAATCAATAATAGGCATTTTTTATTATAGATTTGCTTTTGCAAGATGCGACCGATGGTGACCTTTGTACCGATGGTTGCTGAAGTGTTGTAGTGCTACTCACTTCTTTATTATGGTTTGAATGCTGCGCATTCATGCAAGATGCTTCCCTCAGGCTCTCGTTACCCGATAGCTGATATTTGGGTGCCAGAAGTTTAAACTTCACTTTTCTGTTTTCCATTTCCAGGCGTTGAATATTTCCCCGTATCCATTGTTGATTAAAAAGATAAGGTGTCAATCCACATAAAGCAGAGTGACATCGATGATTGTTGTAATTATCATAAAAACCGGTCAATCGAGTTTCTAACTGCTCCAAAGAGTCAAAATATTGATTTTTCAAAGCTCCGGTAAGGGTTTTGTGAAAGGATTCTATATGTCCGTTTTCTTCCGGAGTGTAGGGATGTGTAAATACCTGGTTAAGATAATTTTGCTTAAAAAACTGCTGTACTATTTTAGCAGAGAATCTTTTGTCGTTATCGTTTCTGATCTCAATATGGATAGCTTTGCTAAGCATATCATTTTTCTGCAAATGATCGATTACTACTCTTGTAAATACTTCTTTGACTGTGTGTTGGGTGATGCTCATGCCCACATGCCAATCTAATATTCTTCGTGTAAAAATGTCCATAATACTCAGTATCAATGCATGGCGGCGATGCTGCTGTATCCATACAAATTTGATATCCATTTCTAAATGGCTCAACGGGCACTCAGGAGCTATAACCCGGTATTTGACGTAATTTTTAGTAGGTTTATCATGCTTTGCAAGCAACAGATCATGCGCTTTCATTAGCCGATATACCTTTTTGTGATTGATTTGATAACCCTGCAACTGTAGTTGTGAACTCATACGACGATGTCCACAACGCAGGTCTATATTACCCTGTATGCCTTTCATATAATTTATTACTACAGAATTTTTTACTTCTTTGGTTTTTCCCTTATTGTGTTGGATTACCACCTGTGATGGAGCTATGCCACGTTTACCCTTGTTGGGCTTATAGTAATACTGGTGGCGTGTTAATCCACTAACAGATAAGGCCGTATCTCGTTTCATTCCCAAGGCGATATACTCCATCACGAGTACTTTCTTTTCACCTTGGGATACTTCTTTTTTAGCAACTCGTCTTTTAGCTTGCTTTCTAATTCTTTCTCGGCCAGTAAGCGTTTTAACAGGTCGTTTTCCTGTTCTAATTCCTTGATCTTTTGCAAGCGTTTTTTGGTCATGCTGTGTGTAAGGCCCTCTTCGCCCATTTCTTCGGTCTTCTTTTTCCAATAGTAATAGGTCGCAGGATATACACCGTATTTCTCCAGAGTGTGACGCACGCCATTTTTACCGGCTTCTTTCTTGTTTTCCGCACTCGCCAGAAAAAGTATCATAAGTGATTGAAAATCAACACCAAGTTTTTGAAATTGGGTGCTGCAGACCTATTTTCAGGTGTGTTTTTACGAAAATTAAAAAATCGATCAGGAAGCATTTCGGTACAGATTATTGAAAAAATCAATAGGTCTAATAAGGTTGTTAAGACCATAGGTTGTGGTAAAAGTGCTCAACAGATTGAAAGGTTGGTAGCTATGGGCAGGCAAGAGATAGAACGGTTGCAAGGACAATCTCAATTGTTTGTTTCTCCATCAGATGCAGTCATAGAATCTGCTATTGATCAGTTAAGTAATGCCAGCATTCGCACCATTGGCCCTGAATTGATATATGGGAGTTTGTTTGATCATATCGGTTTTGGTAATATCAAAGAAGAGTTGTTTCGTCATATAGTAATCGCTCGATTAGCTTTTCCACTAAGCAAGTTAAAAACCATTGAGTATTTGTATCGTTACCAAGGCGTTCATATAAACATAGACAGCATATATCGTTTTTTAGATAAGTTAAATAGCCAACTCAAGGACAAGATTGAGCAAATTGCCTTTGAGCATACTAAAAAACTACTTGGCGGTAAGTTGTCGATCGTATTCTATGATATGACCACTCTTTACTTTGAGGCATCTGAAGAAGATGACCTTCGTAAAACCGGCTTTTCAAAAGATGGAAAACACTCACATCCTCAAATCTATCTTGGCTTGCTGGTAGGCTTACAGGGTTATGCAATTGGTTATGATATTTTTGAAGGCAACACCTATGAAGGGCATACGTTAATCCCCTTCCTTGAAAAAATGAGCAATCGATTTGATTTAGGAAAACCCATTGTAATTGCTGATTCAGCTCTTTTGTCCAACAAGAATCTTCAAGCCCTTGAAGATCAACAGTACGAATACATAATTGGCGCAAGAATAAAAAATGAATCGAAAGCAGTCAAAAAGCAAATTACATCCCAACAGTGGGAAGATGGTCAGGTGAGACAAATTACGCGAAATGCTCAGCGATTAATTGTCTGCTACTCATCAAAAAGAGCAAGCAAAGATGCACATAACCGAAAGCGTGGTTTGCAGAGATTAGAAAAACGATTGCGTTCAGGAAAGCTCACCAAGTCCAATATCAATAACAAGGGATATAATAAGTACTTAAAAATGACAGGCAAGGTGGATATTGAAATTGACTATCACAAGTTTGATCAAGACGTAGTGTGGGACGGACTTAAAGGATACATAACTAACTCCAAATTGAGTAAAAAACAAATTATAGATAATTACCATCAACTTTGGCAAATAGAAAAAGCATTCAGGATCTCAAAAACAGATTTAAGAATAAGACCCGTCTATCACAGGTTGGTACATCGAATTCAGGCACACATATGTATATCTTTTGTAGCCTACTGCATTTATATGGAAATGGATAGATTGTTAAAGAAGCAAAAGTCAGATATCTCCATCAAAAAAGCACATGAAATAACTCACAACATGTATCAAATCACTTTTCAATTACCTGAATCTAAACATTTTAAATCTACTACACTAAAAATGGATGATCAACAAGCTGAACTATATCAAATCATCCAAAAAAATTGTTGGGTGCTGCAAAAATGAAAACAAGGTCGTTTTCCTGTTCTAATTCCTTGATCTTTTGCAAGCGTTTTTTGGTCATGCTGTGTGTAAGGCCCTCTTCGCCCATTTCTTCGGTCTTCTTTTTCCAATAGTAATAGGTCGCAGGATATACACCGTATTTCTCCAGAGTGTGACGCACGCCATTTTTACCGGCTTCTTTCAATATCTGAAGCTTTTCTTCCTTACTGAATTGTGTTTTCTTTGTTTTCATTGACATAATGTTACAGTTTTTAAACTATAACTTCGTCTGATTATTTTGGGGGCTGGGACACGAGTGGTTTAAAGATATGCCAATTTATTGGTATAAGATTTAAGCCACAGAAAGCCTTTAAAGTATTCGGGTTTAAACGGTGTTCGCAAATTTGGGGTGCGTGCCGGTGTAAATGTGGGCATGGTAGTACTTACTAGTTCATCAAACCCGAAGACTTGTATGCTTTGGCGGTTCGCAAAAATGAGTTGGTGGCTTGTTTTTTCGCCTAGAAAAAAGTCCGCCAACGACCTGTAAGGTCATTTTTGCGAACGGTCTCGGCTATGAGTAGTTGCGTGGTTTAGCACTTAACTTTGCAAGTATACACCAAATTGAAAATCCGTGAGGATTTTCAGAAGTAGTAGAGAACAAGCAATTACTTATAGCCATTGTTGCACTAATCTCGCCTATGGCGAGAAGCAAAAGATCGAGATTGGTAGCAACTTTGTGGTTCATTAAATCTTTACTCATGACGAATATAAAAAAAGTCTAACACAATTATTTCAAAAGCTGTAAAAGAGTAGAAGGCTTTACAGAGTTGTATCACAGAATCTGCCAAAATCAGGCTGTGCTGGGAAGGAGTCAAAGTACCACTACTAATTACACTCGCTGCTTGGCTCACATGGCCCTACACTTTGGCTGTTGTCCTCAACACTTAGATACCGAGCAGGTGGAAGAATACTTGCATTTGTGTAAGAAACAACACAACAGCCCTTCGGAGAGTTTTTTCAAACACACCGTTTACGGTTTACGCTATGTATATAAATTGCTTGGTATTAAAGACAAACACGTATCCTTGCCTCGTATTGAGCGACCTAAGAAGTTGCCTGTAGTAATGAATGCGAGTGAGGTAAAACAGATGCTTAAGGCACCTGCTTTGCTCAAGCACCGGTTAATATTAGGCATGCTCTATGGTTGCGGTTTACGCAGTTTTGAGTTGTGTAATATAAAACTGAGCGATGTTGACTTGGAGCGAAATATGTTGCACATACGTCAAGGCAAGGGCAGAAAAGACCGCTATATAGTGCTGTCAGAGATGCTTGTTCGCGGGTTAAACAAGTACATAATGGCCGAACACCCTATAAACTATCTGTTTAACGGTCAGCCTGATGTGGATGGTAAACCCACACCATATTCTTCAAGAGGCATACAATGGATAATACGAGCATCACGCAGGAAAACCGGCATTCACAAACAAATAACGGCTCACAGTTTCCGGCACAGTTACGCTACTCATTTACTGGAACAAGGCATGGATATTATCACACTTAAAGACTGTTTGGGTCATGCCTTTATAGAAACCACCCTGGTTTATTTACACGTGGCACGTGTAGGCAGAACCAAAGCCTTTAGTCCGCTGGATAAACTATACTACAAAACTTAGAGCTTATGCCGCCACGCTTAGAAGTGGCTGATGTAGTGTGTAATAACTGGCAAGCCATTGAATCCGGGCAACTCAATGTAAACACCTGGCAGTTGCGCACACTCTCAGCCATAAAAAACTGTAGAACATCAGTTCTCGGTGGGCATATAGATAGTTGCTTAAGTTGTGGTCATATGCAACTGAGCTATAATAGCTGTCGTAATCGCCACTGTCCCAAGTGTCAGGGGCATAAGCGAGAAGAGTGGATAGTCAAACGCAGTGAAGAGTTGCTTCCTGTTGCATATTACCATGTGGTGTTTACCCTTCCGGGCGGTATCAATCAACTGGCTATGCATCAACCAAAGGGAGTTTACAACATCTTGTTTCAGGCAGCCTGGCAAACCATACAAGCCTTTAGTGAAGACGGTAAATGGGTTGGCGGCAAAATGGGAATGATAGCCATACTCCACACCTGGGGGCAGCAACTCAATCTCCACCCACATTTACACTGCATAGTTCCCGGCGGTGGCGTGAGTAAAAGTGGTAAATGGAAAACAGCCAAAGCAAGGTCTGGTCGTAGAGCCTCTTTTCTGTTTCCGGTAAAAGCACTTAGTAAGGTGTTTAGAGGCAAGTACTGTAGCATGCTGGCAAAGCAACTACCCGGGGAATACAATCAAATCCGCCAAAAGCTGTGGCAAAAGCCATGGGTGGTATATGCCAGGCAGCCTTTTGGCGGTACCAAACAAGTAATTGAATATTTGGGCCGTTACACCCATAAGGTAGCCATTAGCAATCACCGTCTGACAGATATAAGCGAAACTACAGTGAGTTTTAGCTATAAAGATTACCGTCATGGAGCTAAGAAAAAGAGATGCACTCTGGAGCAAACCGAGTTTATACGCCGTTTTGCACAACACATACTGCCCAAACACTTTGTGCGCATACGCCATTACGGAATATTAAGCAGCACCTGGAAACGAGGCAAACTCAAAGACTTACAGCACAAGCTTGGTTACACCCCACAGCAACAAGATGTGAAAAGCAAGTTGCACACCTGCCCGTGTTGCAAAAAGCCAACTTTGGTAACTGTGTTTGAGTTTGATGCTCGTGGTCCGCCGAAATACTGGTTAGAACAATTAAACACATGCAATGCAAAAACCCTAACAAAATGAAACGACTGCATAAGGCGGGTAGGCGAAGCTATGTGCCCAACAAACTAAAAAGGATTAAACAGGAGAGTCATCCAACCGAAAAAGCAGCCACCGGATTATTTTTACAGTTACTGTTAGTACAAAATGCAGTGAAAAAAGGCTCAAGCTCAAAAAAAATAGTGTAGCAGTCAACACTAAGAGCTCATTAAAAATCACGAAAACCCCATAGAAAACTCCTGCTTTACAGCGAGATAGGAGCAACACTGCGTTCATGTTTGGTCGTTCCGACCACACGAACGCTTAGTTGTTGGCTGTAGTACTTATATTTGATAATACAACTTGATATCACTTTCAATACAGCTTGCTTGGGCTTAAATACAATTTTTTTCTGCTATAGTCAAGCACAATGTTAAATCTGTTTATTATTTCTGCTCCAAGTATTCCTAAATATTCTTTATAAGAACTAACACCTGATTTTGTTGAAGCCAATTGTGCTAGAATATTTGGAAAATCATAGCCACAAAACTTTAAACTCTTCAGTCTGATTTTTTGATAACTCGCACTACTTCCCAATCCCAAAATTGCTGAGGTGTTCTTCTTATCAATCTCAGTGTATAAGCCAATTTTTTCGGCAAAAGGGCTGTTAATTATTAGACTAAGAGCTGCACCACTATCAAATAATATAATGCCATTATGCTTATCCAAGTTATCAAATTGGATTTCAATTTCAATTTGTGGAACCGAAAAATCCTTATCCATTGCAAAAGAATGTTCAGAATAGGATGATACATCTACCATAGAAATTTCTGAATAAAAAGACATTTCTCTTTTGTCAAAATTAATTGCCGTAACATAATTATCTAAAATTGGATAACCAATTATTCCGTCAAACGAATAACCTACCGATTTTTTCATGAAAGCTAAATCGTGCAGAACAAATTCAATAGAATCAAGGAGCACATTTCCAATTGAGATTTCCTGGTTTTTAGCTATTTGATAGGTTTTTTTCTCACCGAGGCCTTCTATTTCTTCATCATGTATTGAATTAACACCAATTCTCTTTGCAGTATTCTTATCTAATACAGACAATGTGGCTCCTGTGTCAAATAGAAAAGTCAAGGTGTCTTTTTTGTTGATTAGAGCTTTGAGAAAAACATACTTTTTGTTCACTAATTCAAATTTAGTATGTTCTATTGGGGAGATATTACTCTGAGCATAACATTTTGTTGAAACAAAAATTACAATAATTGCTATTAGTTGTGCACAATTCATTTCTATATATTTTATTACAGCCAACGGGAGTCCTCGCAAAAAGCCCTCTTTTGGTTAATTTTTTGTTTGTCTAAGTTAATTAAAGCCGGTTTAAGGCTCTGGAAAGTGCAGTTTTACATTTTCTAGTTGGAATAAGTGGATGAAAAAAAAGGCTTAAATCGGTTAGAAATGTCTTGTTCAAAGAACAAAACAGTGAAAAAAGACTTTTCAGCCTCTTGATCACATCTTTTATACCCAAAATATTGGCTGTTCTTATAAGGTTATATGCCGAAAAGTTGATATAGACTTCACTTAGCACACCTTCCTTTCCTTTCATAAGTGTATGAGTAAAGCCCCATTGCCTTTTAAGTGTTCCAAACTGGTGTTCGGTTATCTGTTGCCTTTGTCTGTAATAATCTTTGTTGTTATTCACCCTGGTTTCATTTTCTTCCAAATGTTTTTGATAAATACTACGTTCTATAAACCTTCCGTTTTTGTTTTTTGTGCATTGGTCTGTTAACAAACATTGTTTGCATGCTTGTCTGTTTTTGTAATGCTTTACTTTGTGGTTGCCTTTGTTGTAAACCGTGCCGTTTGTAGTTAAAACCTTCCCTGCCGGACAAGTGTAGTTATCTTGTTTTTCATCATATATAAAATCTTTCATAGGGTATAGCCCGTTGTGTTGACTGGAGTGTTGTTTGGGTGCACAGTAAGTAGTGATATTTTCTTCTTCACATTTGGCTATTTCTTTCCCCGTGGTGTAGCCTTTATCTGCCAGAACATCCATTTGTTCTACCCCGAGTAACTCTTTGGCTTCAATGGCCATATCTGCCAATGCGTGGGTATCGTTGACACTTCCGGTTTGGGCGTTTACAAAGAGTTTGTGTTTGCTGTCGCATCCGGCTTGTACGTTGTAACCTACATTAACAATGTTACGGTGTAAGACAACCGACCGGGCATCTTTATCAACGGTGCTTATCTGTTTTTCTCCGCTGTCTTTGAGTTGTTTTTCAATGTTTTGGTATTTTTTCTTATGCTCTTTTCTCTGCTTGATCTTGTTTTTCAGTTCCGCAATATCATCTATGTTGTCGGCCTGGTTAAGCTCATCTTCATATTCAGCTATTTTGTTATCAATATAGTTGATGTGCCTGTCAATTTTAGCTTGATTAAAATTGTTTTTTAAGCTGTTTTGTGCACGTATTTTAAACGAATCTATGGCAATGGTTTCTCCTTCAATGAGTTTCCAGTCTTTAAGCAACAATACAAAATGCTGAAATGCTTTTTTAAAAGACTTGCTGTTGTTGGCTCTAAAGTACAGGATGGTGCGTGGTGAAGGCTTAAGTCCTTTAAGCAGCCACCATAGCTCTACGTTTACCAGACACGCATTATGTAATTTCTCAGAAGATCTAATGCCATGCCTGTAGCCGTACATGTATAGTTTAAGCAGAACTGATGGATGATACGGCGGCCTTCCTGTTTGTTCGTGTTCAACATGTTCAAAATCTAATTGTTCCAAAGGCAGGCTATCTACAAAAGCATCAACCAGCCTGGCGTATGAGTTTTGACTAACCATTTGTTCTAAAGCGAAAACAGAAAGTTGGTTGCGGTCTATTTCTTGTTCAAGATGATGCATACTTCAAGGTAGGCAACACAGCAATAAACATGATACAATACAATAATAAATTGTTAACAATGTAATTGTGGACTTTTTGCGTGGTCTGACGGTTTGTATAAAAAACAGTAGCCCCGATGAACTTTGTTAGCGGGGCTACTTAAAATTAACAAATAGTTGCCTTTTTTCTTACTTAGCTACTCAGAGCTATTGATTTTATACCGTGTTGCACTAATCTCGCCTTTGGCGAGAAGCAAAAGAGCGAGATTGGTAGCAACTTTGTGGTTCATTAAACCTTTAATCATGACGAATATAAAAAAAGTCTAACACAATTATTGCAAAAGCCTGTAAAAAAGTAGAAGGCTTTACAGAGTTGTATCACAGAATCTGCCAAAACCAGGCTGTGCTGGGTAGAAGTCAAAGTACCACAACTAATTACACTCGCTGTTTGGCTCACATGGCCCTACACTTTGGCTGTTGTCCTCAACACTTAGATACCGGGCAAGTAGAAGAATACTTGCATTTGTGTAAGAAACAACACAACAGCCCTTCGGAGAGTTTTTTCAAACACACCGTTTACGGTTTACGCTATGTATATAAACTGCTAGGTATTAAAGACAAACACGTATCCTTGCCGCGTATTGAGCGACCTAAGAAGTTGCCTGTAGTAATGAATGCGCGTGAGGTAAAACAGATGCTTAAGGCACCTGCTTTGCTCAAGCACCGGTTAATATTAGGCATGCTCTATGGTTGCGGTTTACGCAGTTTTGAGTTGTGTAATATAAAACTGAGCGATGTTGACCTGGAGCGAAAGATGTTGCACATACGTCAAGGCAAGGGCAGAAAAGACCGCTATGTAGTGCTGTCAGCGATGCTTGTTCGCGGGTTAAACAAGTACATAATGGCCGAACAACCTATAAACTATCTGTTTAACGGTCAGCCTGATGTGGATGGTAAACCCACACCATATTCTTCAAGAGGCATACAATGGATAATACGAGCATCACGCAGGAAAACCGGCATTGAAAAACAAATAACAGCTCACAGTTTCCGGCACAGTTACGCTACTCATTTACTGGAACAAGGCATGGATATTATCACACTTAAAGACTGTTTGGGTCATTCTTTTATAGAAACCACCCTGGTTTATTTACATGTAGCACGTGTAGGCAGAACCCGGGCTTTTAGTCCGTTGGAAAAATTATACTCTAAAACTTAGAGCTTATGCAGCCACGCTTAGAAGTGGCTGATGTAGTGTGTAATAACTGGCAAGCCATTGAATCCGGGCAACTCAATGTAAACACCTGGCAGTTGCGCACACTCTCAGCCATAAAAAACTGTAGAACATCAGTTCTCGGTGGGCATATAGATAGTTGCTTAAGTTGTGGTCATATGCAACTGAGCTATAATAGCTGTCGTAATCGCCACTGTCCCAAGTGTCAGGGGCATAAGCGAGAAGAGTGGATAGTCAAACGCAGTGAAGAGTTGCTTCCTGTTGCATATTACCATGTGGTGTTTACCCTTCCGGGCGGTATCAATCAACTGGCTATGCATCAACCAAAGGGAGTTTACAACATCTTGTTTCAGGCAGCCTGGCAAACCATACAAGCCTTTAGTGAAGACGGTAAATGGGTTGGCGGCAAAATGGGAATGATAGCCATACTCCACACCTGGGGGCAGCAACTCAATCTCCACCCACATTTACACTGCATAGTTCCCGGCGGTGGCGTGAGTAAAAGTGGTAAATGGAAAACAGCCAAAGCAAGGTCTGGTCGTAGAGCCTCTTTTCTGTTTCCGGTAAAAGCACTTAGCAAGGTGTTTAGAGGCAAGTACTGTAGCATGCTGGCAAAGCAACTACCCAGGGAATACAATCAAATCCGCCAAAAGCTGTGGCAAAAGCCATGGGTGGTATATGCCAAGCAGCCTTTTGGAGGCCCCAAACAAGTAATTGAGTATTTGGGCCGTTACACCCATAAAGTAGCCATTAGCAATCACCGTCTGACAGATATAAGCGAAACTACAGTGAGTTTTAGCTATAAAGATTACCGTCATGGAGCTAAGAAAAAGAGATGCACTCTGGAGCAAACCGAGTTTATACGCCGTTTTGCACAACACATACTGCCCAAACACTTTGTGCGCATACGCCATTACGGAATATTAAGCAGCACCTGGAAACGAGGCAAACTCAAAGACTTACAGCACAAGCTTGGTTACACCCCACAGCAACAAGATGTGAAAAGCAAGTTGCACACCTGCCCGTGTTGCAAAAAGCCAACTTTGGTAACTGTGTTTGAGTTTGATGCTCGTGGTCCGCCGAAATACTGGTTAGAACAATTAAACACATGCAATGCAAAAACCCTAACAAAATGAAACGACTGCATAAGGCGGGTAGGCGAAGCTATGTGCCCAACAAACTAAAAAGGATTAAACAGGAGAGTCATCCAACCGAAAAAGCAGCCACCGGATTATTTTTACAGTTACTTTTAGTACAAAATGCAGTGAAAAAAGGCTCAAGCTCAAAAAAAAATAGTGTAGCAGTCAACACTAAGAGCTCATTAAAAATCACGAAAACCCCATAGAAAAAACCCCATAGAAAACTCCTGCCTTACAGCGAGATAGGAGCAACACTGCGTTCATGTTTGGTCGTTCCGACCACACGAACGCTTAGTTGTTAGCTACAGTTTTTTCTTTTACATATTTAGAGAATACATTGGCATAGTGGTCGTCAAAACTCAACTTTGTAATGTCTTTAAACTTATGTTTAGTATTCTTTTTATCTAAAAATCCTTGGGCATTGAAATATCTTATTGAAAGTGATTTTTCATTAATCCGCATGATATTTCCAATACAAAAATAATTCAGTTCGGGGTGCTCGCATTCCGAAATTACAGTCAGTCCGGTTTTTTTTATGTCAGTCAGAATGGATTTCCAGTCAGACAGGTCAATTTTATATTTAGATTTAACCTTATCGAACAGCTTTTCTTGTCGGATTATGTTGTCATATGTTTTATCATTCTTATTGTATCGAACGTGTTTTATGGTATTAATAGGGATTATTTGATATCCTAATATCCTAAACTCATCTGACTCTTGCAGAAGAATGAAGTCGTTTGATTTATCTACAATATATCCTGTTGAAATTCCTTCGTAACCACCTTTTTTTCTTGTCAGTCTAACGTACAATTTCTCCTTGCAGTGCTTGTCGAGTTTTTCTATGATTTTTTCTTTTTTCAAGAGTCTAATTTAATTGTAGCTAACGGGTTAGTATAACCGTCAGTTACGGGATTAAAGTTAATGATTTTCGGTTAAGTACAGACGTTAGCAATTCCGAGTGGATTCGGACGTAGTCGAATCCGCCGTAATTGCGGTTATACATTGTTACCTGCTGGCTTTTATTCATCTGTTATTTCTATCAAATTCAAATCCAGTTCTTTCAGTACTTGGTCAACATCATATTCAAAATCTTTCGGAATATTTACGGTTGCAATTCCACCAAAATCTACTTGCCAAAATCCGCCAAGTTTCATCAACTCAGCTCCTAACATTCGATAGTCATACTCCTTATATTTCGGCGACAGAAAAAATCGTCGAGTAGTAAAATCAGATTCTTTTGTTATTTTGATTATCTCGTGATTTCCGTCGCTGTTAATTCGAGTGGTAAATTCCGTTCCTTTTGTCAGTCGACAATTGAAAATATCATTATCATTCATCCGATATTTATTTTCAGACAATTTTTCTACGTACATTGTTGTAGTTGACCTATCTCGTTTGTCGTATAGTTTTATTTGAATTTCTTGCGTATTCATTTTTCAGCTTGCAGGTAACAATTGTATACTCGTATTACGAGTATTTCCATTATCTCAAAGCTATGACTTTTTACCTAAAAAATCCAACGGACTAGGCAAAGTAGCCAGGTGTTTATTTGCCACATGTGTGTAAATCTCCGTTGTACGGCTGCTGTTGTGGCCAAGTAATACTTGTATGCTTCTAAGCTCAATACCGTGTTCATACATATGTGTTGCATAACTGTGCCGAAGCGTGTGAAGTGTTACATATTTTCTAATACCGGCCTTTTTACAGGCTCGTTTAAATATTTTTTGTAAACTGCTCGCACTATAGGGCTTGTGTCCGGTTTCCTCCTTTTTTAATTGGCCTTCAAATAAGTAAGTACAGGGTTTAAACTGCCTATAATAATCCCGGAGAAGTTTTAAAAGCACATCAGGTATTGGTACCATCCTGTCTTTTCTGCCCTTACTTTGTTTAATATGAAGCATTTTTCTATGGCCGTCAATTGCCGAAATTTTAAGTGATAGCAGCTCTCCACATCTTAGGCCACAACCATAAATCAGGTGTAGCATGGCTTTATGTTTTAAATTTTTTGGTGCGGCCAGCAGGCAGTCAACTTCTTCAAGGCTAAGTACCTGCGGCAAACGCCTCGGCTTCATAGGACGGTCTATAGATATATATATTCTGTCCATCCCTTTGATCTTTTCCAGATAGAATTTAATGGCATTAATGGCCTGGTTCTGCGTGCTTACGCTATGCCCGGCGTGTAAAATATTCATAATAAACGCATCATAACCTTTCTCTGGCTTTAAGCTGCGCTCATTGCAAAATGTCAAATATCTTTTTATGAATGAAAGGTAGGTTGTACGGGTGTTGTGTGCGTAATTCCGTTTTAAAAGTTTGGCATCAACTGCTTCAATGATTGTTTGCATAATGGCAAATATGGGAAGATGATGCACACATTATATCCAATTACACGTTTACTTACGTTTGTATGTGTTTGAAAACAGAAAATATCCGATAAAATCGAATAAATTGCATCAAATTCAAACGGATATATGCGAAAATGCAGGCAATGCAAAAAGAAAGTTCATGGAAGAGCAGACAAGATTTACTGCTCCATCAAATGTAAAAATGACTATGCCCGACAAATGCGTTGGCGCAATAAAGATGAATGCAAGGTGGTTGATACATATCTTCATCGTAATCGTACAGTCCTTATAGAGCTTATGAAAAACAAGAGTAAGCAAACTACAGTGAATAAAACGGTTTTGGACAAGAAAAAATTCAGGTTTAATTATTGCACAAGCACATACGAAAACGCACAAGGCAAACGATACCACATAGTTTACGACTTTGCCTGGATGAAGTTTAGCAATGGAAAAGTTTTAATTATACGCCGCTCATAATCTCTTATAAAATGTATAAAGAAGAATTTAGGAAATCCTAAATTTGCGCCCTATGGCTAATGTAATTCAAATGCCCCTGTTAAGCGACACCATGGAAGAGGGTGTATTGGGTGAAGTGTTTGTAAAAGTGGGAGACAAAATTGAGGCAGGTACATTACTGGCCGAAGTGGAAACCGACAAGGCTACCATGGAAGTGGAAGCTTACGATGAACACGAAGGCACATTACTTTATATAATGAATCAGGGTGATTCCGTACCCGTTGGCGGAATAATGGCCATAACCGGCGCGGAAGGTGAAGATATTACGACACTCCTGGCTCAGGAAGCCGGTGCTTCGGAAACAACATCAGGCAATGGCAGTGAAGCAGTAGTTGAGAAGGAAAGTCCGGTTGAAACTAAGCCCACGGCCGGAACAGCAGTTGAAACCGGCCGGCCCGCTGTAAATGAAGACGGGCGAATTAAGGCTTCGCCATTGGCTAAGAAAATGGCCAGCGATAATAACTTAGACCTGGCAGCTATTAACGGTAGCGGAGATGATGGCCGTGTGATTAAACGCGATATTGAAGCCGCCTTACAGAGTGGTGGTCAGCCGGCTGCTGCACCGGATCAAACACCTGCAACTGCACCGATTGCACCTGTTGTTCCTTTGGCAGCAGGTAAAGTGGAAGAAGTACGTGTTAGTCAAATGCGTAAAACCATTGCCAAACGTTTGGCCGAAAGCAAGTTTACCGCACCGCACTTCTATCTTACCATGGAAATTAACATGGATAAAACCATTGAAGTGCGTAAGTACTTAAATGAAATTTCGCCGGTTAAAATATCATTTAACGATTTGGTTTTAAAAGCAGCCGCACTGGCACTTAGAAAACATAAGGAAGTGAATTCTTTCTGGATGGGCGATACCATTCAGGTAAACAACGATATACATGTGGGTATGGCAGTGGCCGTACCTGAAGGATTGGTTGTGCCTGTGGTATTCCACGCCGACAGACTTTCGCTCTCTGAGCTGGCTGCCAGGTCAAAAGAACTGGCGGGGAAAGCTCGCGATAAAGCCCTGGAATTGGATGAGATGCAGGGTTCAACCTTCTCAATTTCCAATCTGGGCATGTTCGGCATAGAAGAGTTTACCGCCATTATTAATCCGCCCAACTCGGCTATACTGGCCATTGGAAGCATTAAGCAGGAAGGCAGAGTAGTTGATGGCATGCTGAAACCAGTTAGTGTTATGAAAGTAACCATGAGCTGCGACCACAGGGTAGTTGACGGTGCCGTAGGTTCTCAGTTCCTTAACACTTTCCGCGATCTGATGGAAGATCCTCAACGAATGCTTATTTAATGCGCACTTCCAGGTATGGTTGACCAGCGCACATTACCCGATCTTTCCGTTTCAGAGGAGAATTACATTAAGGGTATTTTTAAACTTTCGCAAAGAATAAAAGGCAACATTAGCACCAATGCCATTGCCGAAGAATTTGGTATAAGTGCTGCTTCGGTAACCGATATGCTGCAAAAACTTGGCGATAAAAACTTACTCAACTACGAAAAATATAAAGGAGCTACTTTAACGACTAATGGTGAAGAAGTTGCCCGGAAACTACTGAGAAAACACAGGTTATGGGAGGTATTTTTGGTTGATAAACTCAACTTTTCATGGGACGAAGTACATGATGTAGCCGAGCAAATGGAGCACATAAGGTCAGATAAATTGGTAGATGAACTGGATAAATTCTTAGGCCGGCCTAAGTACGACCCACACGGCGATCCGATACCTGACGAAGAAGGCAAAATACAACCACGCCAAAAGCTCAGCCTGGCCGAAATGCGCATAGGCCAGAAAGGGGAAGTGGTAGGCGTTGAAGAATCGGACGATGATTTTTTACGTTATTTGGACAAAATTGGAATTCGACTTGGCAGCCTGGTGGAGATTTTGGATACATTTGATTATGATAACTCCATGGCTATTCTCGTGGCCGGAGTAAATGAAGTTACGGTATCGGCAAAGGTGGCTGAGAATCTATGGTTGAGGATGTGATGGAAAACAATGTCGGTCTGCGAGCCGGCATCTATAGGTTTCGGACGATAACCGGTTAATCGGAAACAGGTCAGAAGATCGCGGCTCGTAAGCCGCGATTGTTTGTTAAGTATGGCCGCGGTGATCAATTGGAAAACAATGCCGATCCCCGAAGTGACATCTACAGAACTTTTTTCAGGAATGACTAAAACCGTATAGCAAAGACGGCCTTATGGCTGCTCACCCTCGCGCCCCCTCAATGCCAAATACCGACCTGCCGTCAACAAACTTTTTTAAAACCAGCAATTCAGTGGTTATTTCCATGTAACTATTGGCAAGGGTGTACTTAACTGTATGGCCCAATTCCGTTTCCTCCACTTTTTTTCGCTGAATACTTACTATTTCTTTCAGCTTAAAACATTTGAATTCACTTTCATCAATCCTGTTTCCACAGAAAAGTTCATCCAAAAACAGATCTGTTCGTCCCCCCAGCATCTCATCGTGTTGTTCCTTACGGTAATCAGCATCCATCATTTCCATTAAAGCTTGAGTATCATTTTGTAACACAGCTTTTTCAAACTTGGTTAGAAAGGAATCAATACGAACTACATCAGAAACGGTTTTTTTTGATGATGCACAGGAGGTAATTATAGTGGCCGAAATTAAAAATGTAATAAATCTTATCATTGAATTAAAGTTGCGTTTGCAGAATCTAAAATAAGGAGAATATGATTTTAAAGGACGAATCCTATCTTCGCGGGAAACTTTGAACTTATGAAACCAACCTTGGTAGTGCTTGCTGCGGGCATGGGAAGCAGATATGGCGGAGTAAAACAGATGGATGGCTTTGGCCCTAATAAAGAATGGCTGCTGGAATACTCTGTATATGATGCCATTCAGGCAGGATTTGGCAAAGTAGTATTTATACTTAGGCAAGAAATATTAGATGACTTTAGTTCTTACTTTGAAGCTCGCCTTCCTTCACACATTGAACGGGAATACGTTATTCAAAGCCTGGATAATCTTCCCGATGGTTTTTCCTTACCCGAAAATCGCCAAAAACCCTGGGGAACTGCCCATGCCGTTTTAGTAACAAAAAATGCTATTCAAAATCCGTTTGCTGTTATAAATGCCGATGACTATTACGGTGCCAATGCTTTTAATCAAATGGGCAAATACCTTACGGGGGTTGATGTTAACAGCTACGATTTTAGCACTGTGGGTTATATGTTACGTAACACGCTGAGTGAAAACGGTTCGGTAGCGCGTGGGGTTTGCAATGTAGATGAAAAGCATAACCTCACAAATATTGAAGAACACACTAAAATCTATAGGCGGGAAGATGGTGTAATAGTAAATGAGGGTGAAGGATCGCAAGACACACTTGCCGAAAATACTGTGGTATCTATGAACTTCTTCGGCTTCACGCCCATGATATTCGACAAAATGAAAAGCTATTTTTTGGATTTTCTAGAGGAGCGTGGACAGGAGGAAAAATCGGAATTCTATATTCCGCTTGCCTTACAACGTTTTTTAGATGATGACCTTGCCACTATTCATGTAATGACTTCGGAAGATCGCTGGTTTGGTGTTACTTATGCCGAAGATAAACAGCATGTAGAACGCCAACTGTCAACCATGGTTGAAGATGGTGTATATCCTGAAAAATTGTGGGTGTAAGGACATACTCACAGGTGCGCAGCAACACAAGGCTCACCCTTCACTTCGGCTTCGCTCAGTGCAGGCTGGCTCAGGGTGACGTCGTGTCAGCATTACTAATCGCATCGGAATCTTCGTCATGGTGAGCTTGACGAACCATGAGAAGGCCCAACGGCTTAGGTATGCCCCCCAAATTAAGACTTCTCTAAGGGAAATGTCCAAGAGTTAAGATTAGAAGTGGGGAGAATCAGGTTTACCATATTGAGTGTAGTTTTTGCTGAATTTCTTTAATAACTCGATATTGTCATTTATTAGTGCTTCCTTTTTCTTTCTTGACCATTTCTTAATCTGTTTCTCTAATCTTTCAGCCTCATCAAAGCTTGAACAATATGTTACATGAACTAATTTAAGAGGTCTTCTTTTGTAGGTATAGCATTGTGGATAGTAACCTGAGTAATGTTGATCTAACCTTTTTATCAAATCAGAGGTCAAGCCGGTATAGTAGCTTCCATCAGAGCATTTTAGTATGTAAACCATGAACTGTTTCACATTTTAAATTTAGAAAAATTAGTTAAGATTTGTGTACTTCATCATGGTGAACAGGACGCCTACCTGACCTATGGAGGGAACCATGAAACCTAAATCCCAAAACAAAACAATTTACACCTCACCCTTCGTCAAGCTCAGGGTGACGTCGTGTTAACATTACTAATCGCATCGGAATCTTCGTCATGGTGAGCCTGACGAACCGTGAAACCTGTTAGCCGTATTGATCTCTTGGTCATGGTGAGCTTGACGGACCATGAAACCTACACTATAGAACAATGCAACACAAGTCTCACCCTTCGTCAAGCTCAGGGTGACGTCGTGTCAACATTGCTAATCGTATCGGAATCTTCGTCATGGTGAGCTTGACGAACCATGAAACCTGTTAGCCGTATTGATCTCTTGGTCATGGTGAGCTTGACGAACCATGAGAGCTACAGAATAGGACAATACAAGTCTCACCCTTCACTTCGGCTTTGCTCAGTGCAGGCTGGCTCAGGGTGACGTCGTGTCAACATTGCTAATCGTATTGATCTCTTCGTCATGGTGAGCCTGGCGAACCATGAAACCTGTTAACCGTATTGATCTCTTCGTCATGGTGAGCTTGACGAACCATGAGACCCTATTTGATACCAGTATAACTTTTTATTGCACGATTTCAATCTGGGCGCAACCCTTCTTCAGAGTCTCTCTAAAACTCCAAATTTTAGTAGAATTGTGTTTCGAGTCGAAGACTCTGAAGAAGCCTTCACTTCGGCTTCGCTCAGTGCAGCCTGGCTCAGGGTGATGATGGTTACTTTCACGGTCAATCCACATGAATAACCCTTGTGATCTTTTCTCCGCTGGCATCAGTAGCGTGGATGAAATGCTTGCCGGGAGGGGGCTGCACGCCTATCTCGTGAATATCAACCGTTGAGCCCACATATTCTTCATTCAGATACCAAAACACTTCGTTTGCCGGACGTTTATGCGCAACCTTCACTACTAAGTTCTGTTTCTTACCATTCATATCGCTTGGAATAGTAACCTGTGCGTTGTTAGCGGGAAATATAAAAGCCATGTGGCCATCCGACAGCACATTGCATTCATCTTTGAGGGGTGGAAGCACTTCATAGTCCATATTGTTCCTTTTATAATACCACTCCCAGGCAGGAGGTAGTACAAAGTATGTTTTTGGTTTCATTGCAGAAAGATCAGCGCATGATGTGTTTACCCTGTACCTCTCATCGGATGTAACATGTACCACCTTATGAAACCGGCAAGGCTCGGAGTAAAGTCCTTTTTCTCCAATCCACTGATCATTGGTTGTTTCACAATAGCGTCCGGCCAGCTGGCCGCTTCGACTACAAACCTCGGCTTCAAAAAGATCGGAATACGGTTTTTCAAACCAGGCGTTGCCTGGCAGCAGGTCAAAGGTTTCAAACATAATGGGGGCAGCACTTGAAACCCCGGTCATGTTAGGCCTGCCCTCGCCATCGGCGTTGCCAACCCAAACGGCTACAAGGTAATTGGCATTAAAGCCAATGGCCCAGGCATCTCTGTTCCCGAAACTCGTGCCGGTTTTCCAGGCTACTCTCTTACTTGAATGAAAGTATTCCCAGGCCACTTCTTCGTTAGGTCTTTTTACATTCTTTAAGGCCTCAGCCGCCTGCCAAACAGACGATGCTGAAAAATGCACCGGCTCCTTTATACCTTTTCCTTTCTCAAATTTCCGATTGAGCAAAAGTTGCGGTTCAAACAATTCATTTTCGTAATACTTGCCATAATCATCAGTATAATGATTTAGCGTAGCCGGAAGCATGGAATAAGCCTTAGCCAAATCCCACAAGGAGCTTTCTGCACCGCCGAGTATAAGGCTTAAGCCGTAATAGTTTGCATTATACTTCACCTCGTTTAAGCCAATATCGTTGAGTTTGTCTTTAAACCGGGCCACGCCATACTTCCGCAACAGCCTAATACTCGGAATGTTCAACGATCTGCTTAAGGCCAGATCGGCATGGACGGCGCCGTAATACTCTTTATCGTAGTTCTTCGGTGTGAAATTCCCAATTTGTGTGGGCACGTCGGCCACTAACGTTTGTGGTAAAATATCACCTCCGTCGAGCATGGCCATATACAGAAATGGCTTTAGAATACTCCCTGTACTTCTCGGTGCTTTTATCACATCGACATCTTTGTGATGTTCTGCGGAAGTAAGTGTATTTCCATGATAAGCCAGCACCTGTCGTGTATTCACATCAATAATGATCACGGCACCGTTGTTCACTCCGCTTCGTTGCAACCGTTTGTGGTGTTTCGTCAGAATAGTCCGACTTTTTGTCTGAATATCTCCACTTATGGACGTAGTAATTCGCTCACCCTTATTGCTGGCATGCAATCTTTCAAGCAGGTGTGGTGCTTCCTGCGGCAAAGCATGTGGTTTCTCAGGTAAAGGTTCAATGATAGCAGCATCATAGTCTGCCTGATCTATTTCGCCCATTTTGAGCATTTTGGCCAGCAGAAAATTCCTTTTTTCTTCCAACATATCTCTGTTCCTTCCGGGATGAATAAGTCCCGGCGCGTTAGGCAAAACAGCAAGGGTAGCCGCCTCGGCCCAGCTTAACTCATTTGCCGGCCTTCCGAAATACCTCCATGATGCGGCGTCCAGGCCAACAACATTTCCACCAAAGGGAGCATTAGAAGAATAAAGCGCAAGTATCTCTTTCTTAGAATGTCGCAATTCAAGCCTTGTGGCCTGTGCCAATTCCCTGGCTTTTTCCATGTAACTTCTGCGCTTTTCCGGTCTGGACAAACGAATGGTTTGCTGTGTTAGGGTACTACCTCCACGCTTTACTTCACCCGCTTTAGTATTCGTAATTAAGGCACTGATGATAGAAGCCGGATTAAAGCCGGGATGCTTCTTGAAATGACGGTCTTCAAAGGCTACTATAGCCTTGCTGAATTTTTCAGGCACTTCAGTAATGTGCGGAAAACGCCACTGACCATCTTCGGCTATTTTGGCACCGAGCAATCTTCCGTTTCTGTCTTCTATTACCGTTGAAGTAGGCGACTTGAACAGCTTTTTAGGCAGACAGAAAGCGTAAGCAATGAGTAAGAGTCCAATTGCAATCCATTTAATTCTATGTTTTCTAAGGTTCTTCACACTTTTTAGCCGAAAAAAATAAACGTAGTAAGAGATTCTTCTCCCGCATTTGCGCGATTAGAATGACGTTTATTGCTTTCCCGATTTCCTTTTATTAAATCATATCATTCAATCATTCAACTATTAAATCATTTAAACATTACCTAAGGGCGCACCACGTCAACCCATTGTCCTTTGGTTCGGGCATAGAAATCATTGTCGTACATGGCTTCTGCAAGTGTTGGTGGTAGATAGAATTTACCCTCATAGCTTGCGTTGATCAACATTCTGAATGTGGCTTTCTTCTTCGAACTCAGATCGAAATAGTAGTTGATCCGGTCATCCCGAATATCTATGTGTTCGGCTTTACCAATATTTGATGTTCCTATTTCAGTGTAACGGGTATTTACGATCTCCCAACCCGATGGCAACATTTGCGTTAGCGCAATTTCATTCACATACTCATTCTTAAGATTATTCACCGTTATCTCAATAGCGAAGTCGGTTCCCTGATCTAACGATATTATATCCATCGGCTTACCTTCCAAATTGAGATACCTGGTGGTAACTGATAAACCACGACTCTCGGCTACTTCCGTTCCGAGTGGCGGAATGCCGCTTCTATGCACCCGCACATAAATAGTGTTGTTCTTATTATTCTTTATCAGCAATGTGTTGCTTCCGTCCTTCAATTCAAGGTCGCGAAGTGCCAGGGCTTTTTCCGACTTAACCGTTTGTCTGGCTCCACCATTCATATCATATTGTACATCGAAACCTTTGCCTCCAAGCTTATCGACCATTTTGGAAATAGCCAACAAGGAAAAGGCCGTAGTTTGTGTACTATACCAACGATTAGAGCTTAATCCGGAAGCGATCTCTTCGGCAAAAGAGCGCATTCTGCTATCTTCTAATTGCACCAATGTTTCAAGGGCAAGGGCTCTGTTTCTCATTTCCGATCCGTACGAGTACCATTTGTCCTGCGGATTAAAATCCATGTTAATATTGCGCATTAGTCTTTCTGCAATTTGTTTTTGACCTGCCAGGGCATAAGCCGCCGCCAAACGCCATTTAGCATTATTGTCAAGGTCTTTGCTTTCTCTGAGTCTGTTCATGGAAGCCAGGTCTGCTTCGCCCAGTAAGGCCAAAGTGTATAGTCTGTAAGCCTGTGTCAGATCTGACTTATATCTGTATGACGATGAATTCCACTTCTTAGCCATACGCTTTTGATACTGTTTCCAATTGTTCAGGAATCCGGCCGGCAACTTAAAACCTTTGTTCTTTGCTTCTATCATAAAGTGTCCGGCGTAGCTTGTTGCCCAATCGTTTATTTCACCATGGCCATACCAATAGTGCATACCGCCACTTGAGTGCTGATAGCCGGCCAAACGGTAAATGGCCGCCGTTACATTCTTCTGTATTTCCTTTTTATCCTTTTCTGAAAGATCTACCACATCGGTTAGATATAACTGGGGGAAGCCGCTGGATGTAAGTTGCTCCACACAGCCATGCGGATATCGGATAAGGTATTGCAACCGACGCTCGTAGTCAACTTGTGGGATAACACTCAACTCCAACCGACCTTCATTAGTACCGGATATACCAAAGGTTTCCAGTGACAGGGTTTTACTTTCGTTTGGTTTGAGTTCAATATCCTCGTACTTGTTGGCCGGTAAGTTGGGGTTGATCACATCCAACTCCACCTGATAAGTGGCCTTTTCGCCACCGCCGGTGGCCACAATATCCACCTTAGCCACGCCGGTCATTCCCGAAGCATCCAGTTCAAACATGGCTTCCTTTTCGCCGGTTTTGTCAAATTTCAAAGTCTGTGAAGAAGAACCTATCACTTTTAAATGATTATTGCTTTTCACTTCCACTTTAACATTTTTCACCTTTTTATCCATAGCAAAAACCGATACCGGCAGGCTTACTTTTTCGGTTTGACTGAGTTTGCGCGGCAATGTGCCCAGGATCATGAGTGGTTTTTTCACCGGAACGGCCTTTTCAGCACTTCCATAAGCTCCTGCACCTCTGTTGCCTGCCACCACCATAACACGCACCGAACCTACATAGTTGGGCATTCGCATATCGTGCGTTTGCTTTTTATTTTTACCCAAAGTAAAAGGACCAATGAAGCGTACTACCGGTTTAAACCTGTTGGCTTTTTGGGCTCCGGCAATTTCACCTTCATCACCACCGCCAATACTAAATACCTGATCGATCCTGCCGCCATAAGCACCAATTACCTGATCGAACATATCCCAGGTTTTCACACCGAGTGCTTCGCGCTGGAAAAATTTATCCCAGGCATTAGGTGTTTTAAATCTGGTAAGATCTAACAAGCCTTCATCAACTACGGCCAGAGTATAGGTCATAGGCTTGCCATTTGTTTCACTAACGGTAATCTTATAGTCCGATTCGGGCTTGAGTTCAGAAGCCATGCGAATAAAAGGTGTAAGCTTGCTGCCGGGGTCTAAAACTGAAATAGGTGCCACACCATAAAGCCTTATGGGCAAGTCGTTAACCGTGTTTCCGTGTGGTTGTACATAGGTAATATTTACAAATACATTTGGGGCCATTTCGGGCCTTGCCTTAAAGGTAAAACTGCTGTTTTCGCCTTTGGATTCAACCCAATAAGCATCCAATACCTTGCTGCCATTTTCAATGCTAATGAGTGCTCTTCCCTTGTCACCACTTGGGAAAGTAACCTTCACATCTTCGCCCACATTGTAATCCTTCTTGTCCGTACTAAAAGCCAGCATGGTTGCGGCTTCAGGGTCATCGGCTGATGAACGTCCGCGCCACTCAGGCCAGTCGATATATGCTATGTGGCCGGTTGCATGTCCGCCTTCCGGATCCTTTACTCGTATGAGGTAACGGCCCCAGTCAGGATATTTGATCTGAAATTTGAAGGATGTCTTACCATTGTTTCCTGTTGAGATCTTTGTTGAATAAACCGGTGTATGCTCCTTGCTTCCGATGTAGGAAGAAAGATTTTCAGAAGATCTGTTCCACCACCAGCGCCAGCTTATTTTATAAATATCGACTTCAAGATCCTTTCCGGCTATTGGTTTACCCTCCGGAGAAAGTGTTAACACATCAACCGAATGATCTTCATCGGTGATCAACAGATTGTTCCAACTATCACCTTTTGGTGGTTTTATTCCAATAAAATAATTATAAGGGGCGTAATCTTTTGAGAATGCATCTACGCTAAAACTACCGCCGTTTTCAAATACTTTGGTGAGATAGGTTACACGAAGCATTCCGGGTGCTTCGTCTTCCAGTTTTAGTTTACTTGCTATAGTTGTTTTACCATCATTATCAATGCGGCCTTCATGCACGCGTACTTCTTCGGCTTTGAAAGAGCGTACAGGATCATCGAAAATGTAAGTGCTGTACTTATCGAACGATGTACTTTTAGGACGGACGTTGGCATCAACCGTAACCTTCAAATCTCTCGCGGCTGCACCATGCAGCCATTTTACTTCCATTTCGGCATCATTATCGTTTCCTGCTTTCAGCACTTCATCATCAAAATCAAAGTTGATCTTAAGTCTGTTTGGCTTAATGGTTTCTACCTTAATATTCTTATAGAAATTAGCTCCGCCAACCTCAACTTTTGCCGACCAGTTACCAGTAGGGTCGTCACTTTGTGTAGGTACGGTAAAGCGGTAGAATCCATCGTAACCCGTTGTTTTTACCTGTTGGTTAACGAGTTTACTATGCGGATTTCGGAGTTCAAATTTTACAGGATGGTTTTCCGGCAGGCGGTTGTTTTTATCGTTGAGCATAAAGGTTAAGAAAAGAGAATCGCCGGGTCGCCATATACCTCTATCGCCATATATATAACCTTTAAGGCCCTTTTGGAGCTTACTACCCGAAACGTCAAATTTGCTCAATGATAAGCTGTTGCCATCATATAACTTAAGGTATGTTTTGCTTTCATTATGCGAAGCCACAGCAAAGAATGCCTTTTTATCGCCATCATACTTCACAAAACCTTTGCTGTCCGTTACGGCCTCGGCAATAATATCTTGCTGATAATTATACAGGGTAACATCGGCACCGCTTACGGGTTTGGCGTTGAGTAAATCGGTTACGGCGAGGGTTACATTACCGTTTTCGCCTTTTTTGGCAATAAGGCCTAAGTCACTGGCTATAATATTTGCCGCCACCATTCTACGTGCACCGTAGTAACCCTGTTTACAAGGGTTATCCCTGTCGCGATAGCTATAGTAGGCATTGTCAAAATATTCATCGTAGTAGTATTGGTTGTCCCAATAATCTTCTTCCGGTTGATCGAAATCTTCATCACCAAATGCTGAAGTCCGGGCAGCTTCATCTTCATTTTGGTCTTCATCATCGCAGGTATAGGTCGAATACGCTTTCTTAATTCCCAGCTCTACTCTGTAAATAGCTCCGGGCTCGGCTTCCATCAAATTGGCAAGGTCTATACTATATGCCCTCCAGGTTCCGTAGTTATTTCCGGGTGGTTTCAACTCTAATTTATCATAAGCTACCGGCCTACCTACACGTCTGATTTGAGATGAGCCATCCATATTATTGCTTTGTAAAAACTGAAGGATGTTCTTTTCATAAATTTTAATCACCCGCACATCAACGGCGTTTACATTAACAGCCTCAAAGTTGAACTTTAGTCCTTTTGAACCTGGCAGGAAATTACCATTGCTCACCAGTCGTACTTCAGGCTTAAGCGATTCAAACACAACTTCTTCTGAAAATGGATGTTTTAGCTTATAGCCGCTTGAATTGTTCACTCCGTCACGCACACTTACAAAACGACTGCCTGAAATACGGCCGCGTGGATACACTTTTAGCACATTACCATCAATCTCAAAACGAAGATCATCTGTTTCAGAAACATCAATCAAGCCTTCTAATTTCTGATTTTTGGCCAGCCGGTCTGAAAAGTTTATGGCCAGGTATTGCTCAGGTTCCTGTACCACCTCGGCTCGTACTACGCTAAAATTGTTCAGACCCGGAATGCTGAAGATGGACTCTCCCTTATTATCTATTTTGGCCTTTTTCCCGTTCCATTTTATTTCAACCTCCGCATCATCCTCCTGCCGTTCAATGCCCACAATTTGAAATGGAAACTCGGTTTCCGAAACCGGCTCCAACCACTCAATATCCAAGTTTTTTCCTTTGTATTTGGCCGTAAGGAGTTCTTCAACGGTTTCTACATCCATCACATCAGCCGCATTGACCGTACCGGTCAAAAACTGCCTTGAATCATCATCGGCCTGCGATTGGAGTTCTTTAACAAACACGGTAAAGTCCGGCCTAATGGTGCGGAAGTTAAAGTTGAACTTTTGCTTTCCTTTTGGTACATCAATGAGTTTGTGCAATGCTATGCTTACCGAATATTCCGTGTCGGGCTTTAACTTGTCTTCCGCTTCAAAAACCACGGTACGGTTATCGTTGATGGTCCAACTGCCTTTAACCCCCGGACTGATCCTGGCTATGCCATCGGGCAATGTGCCCAAGCTGTCAATTTTACTGATTTCTTTGGCCAAAAGGAACTTTACAGGGTCTTTCACGGAAATTTCACCCGATGTAAAACCGGAAACATACTCGTGGTATTCTATATATTTACTTTGGTCTTTTGGTACGCTTTTTTTGCATGATGTGAGGATGGAAATGGTGCCTGCAAGGAGAAGAAGCGCGAATAATGGTTTACGAATGTTCATAGTAAAAATTGCTATTGCTTTGTTAAAGAATTGTTCATTGTAAAATAACACATCTAAGATGAAAGCCGGAAGTGAATTCCATATTCGTTTGAATATCCCGAAGACTTTTATAACATTTTGCTACTAATTTCTTTCTTCATTTTACCACGAATTTTATTCTGGTCGGGTTTTGTTGCTTACTTCGGTGGTGGCAGCACTGGAACGCACATTGACTTTAGCCATATTGCATAAACGAATTATTCGAATTTCACGAATTATTTTCGCAAGCGAAAACACCTTAGCCCAGGTCCCTTAAGTCTTTTAGTCTATTAAATTGAAGTTTTGATTTTCATTTTGATTGAAGTTGACCAATAAGTTTTACCTTGGCAACATGAGAATTACTTTAGAACAACAGGGTACAAATAATTTGTTTGTTGGAACTAATGAGAGCGGTAATCAAACAAAATTTCATGTGCCCGAAGCCGGAGAAAAGAAGCTGGCACCGGGGCCAATGGAAACCTTGCTTATGGCCTTACCTGCCTGCGCATGCTGCGATGTACGGGCTATTCTAACAAAAATGCGTCAAAACCTGAAGCACTTAAAGGTTGATGTGGAAGGTAAAAGGGAGAAAAAAGGCGATACCAAACCATATAAAAAAATACACATGCATTTTATATTACACGGGGAAATTAATGCTTCCAAAGCCGGACGTGCCATTGATCTTTCGGTTAATAAATACTGTTCTGTTGCACAATCGTTAGACCCTGAAATTAAAATAACCTCCAGTTTTGAGATCTTGGATTAAACTGGATTGAAATTTGATTAGTAAATATTAAAAAATACAAACAGTGGAAAATTACTTACAAAACTTTTTATCTCAGCAAGCCCTGAACATGATTGGTAAACAACTTGGTTTTAGCAATGGAATTCCTCCCCAGGTTATTGGCTTGGCTACTCAGCTTTTAATGAGCGGAATGGCCAAAAACGTGCAATCGGAGCAAGGTGCCGGTGATCTGTTTAACGCACTTAACAATGACCACGCAAACAGTGGAATCCTTGAAAAAATTCTAGATTTTATTCCCGGTGCTCAAAATGGTCCCGGACAAGGTATTCTGGGTCATGTTTTAGGTAATAAGTTAGATGCCATAGTACAGGTATTTGCTAAGGCAACAGGATTGCCTCCACAAAAAGCAAAGCAATTATTAATAATAGTTGCTCCTTTGGCCTTAGCGTATTTGGCAAATCGAATGAAAAAAATGCGCATGAATCAGCGCGAGTTAGCCTACGATGTGAGAGATCACTACTACAGACCGGGCGGCCAACAACAATTCCGCGGCGACAACGGCATACTTATGAAGTTGTTAGATAGAGATGGCGACGGACAATTGATAAACGAAGCCATTAAGATATTAGGAGGTATGATGGCGAGGTAGGTTTTACAGCATTATTATTTATAAGCTTCCGGTCAAGTTATTTTGGCCGGATTTTTTTATTAATTTCATTTTATGTCAAGAAAAATCATCATTACTCTTTGCCTTATTATCGGCCTAAGTGCTGTTGGCCTTGCTCAAAACCTTCGCTCACCTAACGGTCAGTTTGAAATGTCCTTTTCATTATCATCGGAGGGAGAGCCGACGTATCAGTTAAGCTATAAAAATCAACCCGTGATAAAACCCGGCAAAATGGGCTTTGAATTAAAAAATGATAAATACCATTTGCTAAGCAGTTTTACCGTTACTGAAACTAAAACTTCCACTTTTGATGAAACATGGGAGCCGGTTTGGGGTGAAGAGAAAGAAATCAGAAATCACTACAACGAATTAGCTGCCAGTCTTACTCAGGAAGTAACGGAACGCGAAATGGTCATTAGATTCCGTTTGTTTGATGACGGGCTCGGATTTAGATACGAGTTTCCGGTACAAAAGAATATGGGGCACTTTGTGATTATGAAGGAACGGTCACAATTTGCCCTTACCGGCGATCATACTGCCTTTTGGATTTCCGGTGATTTCGATACCCAGGAATATGACTACACAGAATCGCGCTTGTCCGAAATAAGAAATCTATCTGCTGATGCAAGACAGGACAATGCCTCCCAAACGGGTTTTTCACCAACAGGCGTTCAAACCGCCTTGATGATGAAAACCGATAAAGGTTTGTACATCAATTTGCACGAGGCCGCTCTCATAGATTATTCGGCCATGCACTTAAATCTAGATGATGAGAACATGGTTTTTGAATCTTTTCTCACACCTGATGCCGCCGGAAACAAGGTGAATATGATTACAGGTGGTAAAACCCCCTGGCGTACCATTATAGTCAGTGATGATGCCCGCGATATTCTGGCATCTAAAATGACTTATAACTTAAATGAGCCATGCGCGATTGAGGACACTTCATGGATCAAACCCATAAAGTATATAGGCGTTTGGTGGGAATTGATAACCGGTAAAAGTTCATGGGCATATACGAATGATTTTAAGGCTGTAAGACTGGGAGAAACAGATTATGAGTCGGCAACACCAAATGGTACGCACGCTGCCAATACACCACATGTAAAAAAGCATATTGACTTTGCCGCTGAGCATGGTTTTGATGCCGTGTTGGTTGAAGGCTGGAACATAGGATGGGAAGACTGGTTTGGAAGCTCAAAAGATTACGTTTTTGATTTTGTAACACCTTATCCCGATTTTGATGTGGAAGAAGTGCGTGATTATGCGAAAAGCAAAGGTGTTGAAATGATTATGCATCACGAAACCTCTGCTTCAGTACGTAATTATGAGCGGCACATGGACGAGGCCTATCAATTTATGAAGGACAATAACTATAATGCAGTAAAAAGTGGTTATGTAGGAAATATCCTGCCTCGAGGTGAATATCATTACAGCCAATGGCTTATAAACCACTACCAGTATGCCGTTGAAAAAGCCGCGGAATACGAAATTATGGTTAACGCGCATGAGGCAGTTCGGCCTACCGGAATTGCCCGTACATATCCGAACCTAATTGGCAACGAATCAGCTCGTGGAACCGAGTTTCAGGCTTTTGGCGGCTCAAAAGTTAATCATGTTACCGTACTGCCTTTTACCAGGCTGCTTGGCGGCCCAATGGATTACACGCCAGGCATTTTTGAAATGGATGTGCACAATGGCTCTCATGTCAATAGTACGTTGGCCAATCAACTGGCCTTGTATGTGACCATGTACAGCCCGCTTCAAATGGCTGCAGACTTACCGGAAAACTACATGAGATTTCCCGATGCCTTTCAGTTTGTAAAAGACGTTGCCTTGGACTGGGATGAGAGTATATACCTTGAAGCCGAACCCGGAGATTATATTACAGCAGCGCGCAAAACCAAAGGAAAGAATGAATGGTTTATGGGCAATGTAAATGGTACAACTCCACGTAACTCAAACATCAGTTTCGATTTCTTAGACAAGGGATGGTACGTTGCAACCATATACTCCGATGCCAAGGATGCACATTACAAAACCAACCCGCAAGCTTATGAAATTCGAAAAGTTCTTGTGAACAGAAAATCATCTCTTTCTCAAATGAGTGTTGCCGGTGGCGGTTATGCCATTAGCATTCAAAAGGCAACTAAGAAGGAAAGAAAAGAGCTAAAAAAGCTTTAACCTTGGACAGGTTCATTCTTGCTCTGGACCAGGGAACAACCAGTTCAAGAGCCGTGGTATTTAATAAAAAGGGTGAAATAGTTTCATCTGCACAGAAAGAATTCACTCAACATTTTCCAAAAGCCGGCTGGGTTGAGCACAGTGCCGAAGAAATTTGGGACGGCCAATTTGCAATGGCCCAAAAGGCACTTTATAAAAACAATATTGACGGAAGCGATATTGCAGGTATTGGAATTGCCAATCAGCGAGAAACAGTAGTTGTATGGGAAAAAGCAACCGGAAAGCCTGTTTACCCAGCCATTGTTTGGCAGGACAAACGAACAGCAGACTATTGCCAGCAATTAAGAGATGCCGGAAAAACAGAATTAATACGGAACAAAACCGGCTTAGTAATAGATGCTTATTTCTCGGCTTCAAAGGTAAAATGGATACTCGATAACGTTAAAGGTGTTAGAGACAAAGCTGAGATCGGGCAGTTGAAATTTGGAACAATAGATAGTTGGCTCATTTGGAAATTGACCGATGGAGCGGGTCATTTTACTGATGTTTCAAACGCCTCGCGCACCATGCTTTTCAATATTCACACTATGTCGTGGGATGAGGAACTTCTGGAGCTTTTCACTATACCCGCAAGCATGCTTCCGGAGGTGAAATCATCAAGCGAGATCTATGCACATACTGCCGATGGGCTTTTCACCAGGCAAATTCCTATTTGTGGAATTGCCGGTGATCAACAGGCTGCACTATTCGGCCAAATGTGCGTTAAGCCCGGCATGGTTAAAAATACATACGGAACCGGTTGTTTCATGCTAATGAATATTGGTGATGAGGCTGTTATCTCCAAGAGTGATCTACTAACCACGGTAGCCTGGCAAATTAATGGTAAAACAACCTATGCGCTCGAAGGAAGTGTTTTCATTGCGGGGGCCGTAGTACAATGGTTGCGAGATGGCTTAAAATTCATTCAACATTCCGATGAAATTGAGCAGTTGGCCGGTTCGGTTGAAAGTAGTGATGGTGTTTACTTTGTGCCTTCTTTTGCAGGTTTGGGCGCACCCTACTGGAACCAGGAAGCGAGAGGTACTATTTTCGGACTAACAAGAGGCAGCACCAATGCCCACATAGCAAGGGCCGCTGTAGAGTCGATAGCTTTTCAAACCTTGGATATTTTAAAGGCCATGGAATCAGACACCGGTATTGCAATAACAGAATTAAGGGTAGATGGAGGAGGGAGCGTAAACGATTTTTTAATGCAATTTCAGGCCGATGTATTGCAAGCTAATGTAATTCGTCCGGGAATTGTTGAAACTACCGCCCTGGGTGCCGCTTTTTTAGCCGGTTTGGCCGTTAATTACTGGAAAGATCAGAATGATATTTTTGAAATATGGAAGGTGGACAGGAGGTTCGAACCCGCTGAAGATGGACTTGCGATAGAACAGGCTATTGCCGGTTGGTACAGGGCGATTAACACTGTTAAATATTGGTCTGAAAATAAGTGACCCGGGATATGTACGAATTCCATACAAATAAAGAACGGTACTTTGAGATACAGTACAAAAACGCTGTGGACCACGTTATTCCCTTTATCAATGATGGTTACGATCTGTCAAAGCCCATGAGTGTTCTGGAAATTGGCTGCGCCGAAGCCGGTGTACTTAAAGCCTTTACCGAACTGGGGCATAACTGCGTTGGAATTGAACTTAGTGAATCAAGAACGGAATTGGCCCGACAGTTTATGAAGGCTGAAATAGAGAAAGGCCGGCTTAAGCTCCTTGCTAAAAATGTGTACGATATTGATGTTAACAGAGATCTCGGACAAAAATTCGATCTCATAATTCTCAAAGATGTCATTGAGCACATTCACGATCAGGAAAAATTCATGGCCGAACTTCAACGATTTCTACAACCCGGAGGGAAAGTGTTTTTCGGATTTCCACCCTGGCAAATGCCTTTCGGAGGCCACCAACAGATATGCAGAAGTAAATTTCTCTCCAAGCTGCCCTATTATCATTTGCTTCCAAAAGTACTGTATAAAGGAATGCTCAGACTATTCGGTGAAAAGGATAAAGTAATAGATGATCTTTTAGAGATAAAGGCAACGGGAATAAGCATGGAACGCTTTGAGAGAATTCTAAAAAATGAAAGCTATCAAATAATAAAACGACAACAGTATCTATTCAATCCAATTTATGAATACAAATTCAATATAAAAGCGCGAAAACAATGGAAACTGATTGGAGCCATTCCTTATTTAAGGAACTGCTTAACTACTTGTGTTTATTACTTAGTTGAGTAGGAAAAATTAGTGATACAATGCCGGTTCGGGAACCGGCTTCTTTAAAAGTTAAACTGGCTTATATTATCTCAAGTCTATTCCTCCGTTAAACTATCTTTGCAGGCTATGAGTGAAACGCCAAGATCATTGAATTTTATAGAGCAGATCGTTGAAGAAGATTTGGCTAATGGTTTAGCCGTTGACAAACTTCGATTCCGCTTTCCACCTGAACCAAATGGCTATTTACATATTGGCCATGCCAAGGCCATTTGCATCAATTTTGGTTTGGGTGAAAAGTACAATGCGCCTGTCAATCTTAGGTTTGACGATACCAACCCGATAAAAGAAGAGCAAGAGTATGTCGATTCTATAAAGAAAGATATTGAATGGTTGGGATTTGAATGGGATAATGAATTGTACGCCTCGGACTACTTTCAACAATTGTACGATTGGGCTGTGGAATTGATCAAAGAGGGAAAGGCTTATGTAGATGATCAAAGTAGCGAACTTATTACCGAACAACGCAAAACACCACAGGAACCGGGCATTGAATCGCCTTTTAGAAATAGAACGGTAGAAGAAAATTTGGCCTTGTTCCGGGGAATGAAGGATGGAAAATTTGATGAAGGCAGTCATGTACTCCGTGCGAAAATCGATATGACTTCGCCGAACATGAACCTTCGTGATCCGGTGATGTATCGCATACTCAAAAAGCACCACCACCGCACAGGTTACGACTGGTGTATTTTCCCCATGTACGATTGGACCCATGGTGAAAGTGATTATATAGAAGGCATTTCACATTCATTGTGCAGCCTGGAATTTAAGCCGCACCGTCCGTTGTACAACTGGTATTTGGATCAGGTTGTGGATCCTACTAAAATTCGCCCGAAACAAAGGGAGTTTGCCCGAGGTAACGTAGGTTACATGATAACCAGTAAACGTAAGCTGCTGCAATTGGTTGAAGAAGATATCGTAAACGGTTGGGACGATCCGCGCATGCCAACTATTTCGGGCCTTAGGCGCAGAGGCTATACCCCGGAAAGTATTCGCACTTTTTGGGATAAAGTGGGTGTTGCAAAAAGAGATAATTTGATAGATCCGGCCCTGCTTGAGCATAGTGTTAGAGATCATTTAAACAAGATCACACCACGCGTTATGGCCGTTTTAAATGCGGTTAAATTGGTTATTGAAAATTACCCCGAAGGACAGGAAGAATGGTTAGAAACCGAAAACAATCCGGAAGATGAAAGTGCCGGAAAAAGAAACGTGCCCTTTAGTCGTGAGCTATATATAGAGCGTGAAGATTTTAAGGAAGAAGCTAACCGAAAATTTTTCCGGCTAACGCTTGACAAAGAGGTTCGTTTGAAAAGTGCCTACATAATTAAAGGTGAGCGAGTGGATAAAGATGCCGAAGGCAACATTACCACTATTTATTGTACTTACGACCCGGATAGTAAAAGCGGAAGTGGAACCGAAGCCAGCACAAGAAAAGTAAAGGGGACATTGCACTGGGTAAGTGCCGGGCATGCTCTGCCTATTGAAGTGAGATTATACGACCGGCTCTTTACGGTTGACTCTCCCGATACTGACAAGGATAAGGACTTTAAAGAATTTGTTAACCCGGATTCGTTACAGGTAATTGAGGCATTTGGAGAACCTTCGCTGCACACTTTAGCACCTGGTCGCAGGGTTCAATTTCAAAGGCTCGGTTATTTCTGTGTTGATGAAGATTCTACCGAAGATAAATTAGTTTTTAACCGAACGGTTACTTTACGAGATACCTGGGCGAGAAAAGGACACTAACCGGCTAATAGATAGGCGGTTTGGGGGGATTAAACTGATTTTGGGTGAACTTATCCGCGTTCCATTTTCTTCAGAGTCTTCGACTCGTAACACAATTCTACTAAAATTTGGAGTTTTAGAGAGACTCTGAAGAAGGGTTGCGCCCAGATTGAAATCATGCAATAAAAAGTCAAAGAGAGATCAAATAGGGTTTCATGGTTCGTCAGGCTCACCATGACGAAGATTCCGATGCGATTAGTAATGTTGACACGACGTCACCCTGAGCTTGACGAAGGGTAGGTCTCATGGTTCGTCAGGCCTGCCCGACTAAGTCACTCAGGCGGGCTCTCCATGACGAAGATTCCGATACGATTAGCAATGTTGACACGACGTCACCCTGAGCCAGCCTGCACTGAGCACAGCCGAAGTGAAGGGTGATACTTGTAATGTTCTATAGTATAGGTCTCATGGTTCGTCAAGCTCACCATGACCAAGAGATCAATACGATGAATGATGTTTAATACTGCGTCACCTTGAGCCAGCCTGCACTGAGCGAAGCCGAAGCGAAGGGTGAGACTTGTATTGTCCTATTCTGTAGCTCTCATGGTTCGTCAAGCTCACCATGACGAAGAGATCAATACGATAAATGATGTTTAATACGACGTCACCCTGAGCTTGACGAAGGGTGAGATGTGAATTGTTTTGTTTTGGGGTGCCGGTTTCATGGTTCGTCAGGCCTGCCCGACTAAGTCATTCAGGCGGGCTCACCATGACGAAGGAGTCAACCATCGGCAATCAATCTCTCCCGTATCATATTTGCTATTACCCGAATGGCCACATCGTTGTGTCCGCCTTCGGGGATAATAATATCAGCATAGCGTTTTGTAGGCTCTATGAACTGAAGGTGCATAGGCCGGAGCGTTTCTTCATAGCGTTTCAGTATCTCTTCAATATCCCTACCACGTTCTGAAAGATCGCGGCGCACACGCCTAAGCAAACGTTCATCATCGGGAGTGTCAACAAATACCTTAACATCACACAAGTTACGTAACTCGGCCATGTTAAAAATCAAAATACCTTCTACAATAACTACTTTGGTGGCTTGCGTAAGCCTGGTTTCCTTTAGCCGGTTATGTTCAACATAAGAATAAACCGGTTGATTAACCGACTTTCCATCTTTCAATGAAGTCAAATGTTTTAACATCAGATCAAAATCAATTGAATCAGGATGATCGTAGTTGATCTGGTTACGTTCTTCAATATTCAAATGGGAATTGTCTTTGTAGTAATTATCCTGCGAAAGGAGAGAGACTTCACCTTCAGGCAGTAAGGAAATGATCTTCTCTACCACCGTTGTTTTTCCTGAACCGGTACCTCCGGTAATACCAATTATCATGGAAGTAAAGTTAATCGGCCCGTTTGAAAGTAAGAACCGTTCTGCCTGATCTGTCCTTTAACGAAAGGGTATTATTAACCTGCACAAAACTAAACACCTCCGAAAGGGCAATCATAAATTCTCTTTCCTGCTCCATAGAACTCTCACAAGCCATTTCCGTTCTAAAAAAGGACGAGAACTTGATGGTAGGACCGATCTGCTCAACGTCTGCATTGTAGTTGTTACAACCCGTATAACCCGATATTTCTGACAGATCCTTGTCAAAGGTAAGTGTAGGCACGGCATTGTCCTTAGTTTTTAGTTTCCAACTGGTTCCGGGTAAATCTGTTCCAGGATCGTTTTGGCTGGCGTACGGACTGTTTCCGCATGAACAAAACAGAATACCCAGAATAACTATGGAAAGTAGAGTTCTCATATTGTTAAAGATAATGCGAAAGAGCTGTGTTTTATTGTTCTAACCTGTTTTAGCTCTCACCACAAAATATATAATAGCAATAGAAAAAGAACAATTTAAAGTGAATTCGTGGTGGTTTATTTTGCAGTTCGCTCATTGAGTAGGACTAAAATAGAGTAATTCTAATATTTTGAATCGCGACAAAAACTTCTCGTAAATGGTACGCATTTTGTAACCATAGCTTCGGTATGACGTATGTTTGTAACATGAGATCAATGTTAATTATCGGGTTAATGCTTTTTGCATTCACTGCTTCGGCACAGGAGTTTAAACCTGTAGATATTGAGAGTATTGAAATGGAGATTTCCAACGAAGCTTCAAAGAACTATTACCCGAAGCTTATAAAAAAATTTAAAGATGGCGAGGAATTGACCAGGCAGCAGTATCGTCTGTTGTACTACGGTTATACATTCCAGGAAGGGTACAGACCTTACGACCGGCATACGCTGGAACCGGTGTTGTCGAAATTAATGGCAGGCTCGTACGATCAACGAAATTTGTTAGAGCTTAAAGATGTAACCGAAACCATGCTTAAAGACAATCCTTTTGATTTGCGCTTGTTGTATTACCTACAGCAGTGGAATAAAAGTTTGAACCTTCCGGAAGAAGCAAAACTAAGTGATGTGAAGTATAATGGTATTGTCTCCGCCATTAGATCAAGTGGTAATGGCGCAAGCGAAGAAACTGCTTTTGTGATAAACTACGAAACCGATAAACACATGTTTTTACGCGCACTGGGCTTAGCGGCAACCAGGCAGGAATCACGTGGCTTTACAGACTATATATTCGTTAGCCCAAATGAATCTGAAGTTGAAGGTGTTTACTTTGAAATTGAGCGGATGGCACGAGTGGGGACCAAGCAACTTGGCATACAAACCTTACAGGTTGAAGATCATGTAATGCCCGATGATGGGATATTAATTGGAAGCGAAGACGAGATTACCGAATTTATTCCGGCCGGTTTTGAATTACTTGCATCAGCCGATGGTGATTTCGATAATGATGGTGACCAGGATTGGGCTGCAGTACTGAGGCAAATAGGCGAGGAGCAGTTAGCTGCTCCCGATGATAAATTAGAAAGACCTTTAATCATTCTGGAAAGGGGAGCAGACGGTCAATTAAAACAGGCTTTACGTGCTGACAAACTGGTTCTTTGCAACTTGTGTGGTGGACAGTCAGGTGATCCTTTTGAAAGCATTGAATTTAAGGATGGGGAATTACTTATTTCACATTACGGAGGCTCAGCCTGGAAATGGACAAGGAATATAGGCTTAAAATACGTGGAAGCGGACAGAGAATGGCACATAAGTAAAGATGACAGCTCTACCTGGCACACTTCAAAACCCGATGATGCGAGCTTTGTTGAGCTCAGTCCTAAAGATTTTGGAAAGATTTTACCACAAGACTTTGATGTGTACGAGGGGCAGTAATTTAGTTCTCCAATGAACATACATGGACGTAAGGAGTATTTGCGAAAGCTGATGATAGAAAAGCGTGCAAATTTGACAATGTCAGCTAAAGCAAAGTATGACAAGCTGATCTGTGAATGCTTGTGGAAATTGATAAAAGAGCGTAATTACAGAACGGTTCATTGTTATCTGCCTATAAATACGGAGATCAATATTTATCCTGTAATAGAAAAACTGCTGGACGATAAGCTTACCGTTGTAACACCTAAAGCATTGTCAGGCAGAAAAATGGAAAACCTTGTTTTGCGATCACTCGATGAAATGGAAGAAGGAATTTTCGGAACCGTATATCCGAAAAATGCAGAAGAATACAAGGGTGAATATGAGTTAATCATAACTCCCGGCTTGGCATTTGATAAATACAGGCATAGGCTTGGTTACGGCGGAGGTTACTACGATACCTTTTTGGTCAAATATCCTGCAGCACAAAAAATAGGTCTGTTCTATTCTTTTCAGGAGGTTGACCAACTGCCCGTTGAAGCACACGATATAGCCTTAGATGAATTATTGACTGATAAGTGTTTTTAATGAAAACTAATTTAACGTGAATAATGGATAACCTAAATTTGGACGGAAAAAGCTCTGTAGGAGCTTAATATTTGTGGCCTGGGGTGAAAACCCGAGGCTACAAAGTGAAAAACGCAAGAATTTGGCGGCATTTTTGACCAAAAATGATGACAAATTCGGCAATTAATCTTATCCATTATTCAGGTTAATTTAAGGAGTTTATAGAGTGTTAAACCAGATGGATTTATAAAAAGACGCAGACATCCCGAAACTTTGGGACAGCAAGGCTTTTAACGATGAATAGAAGGAAAAAGAAACGAAATATTGGACTATTTTGTATGTCCTTTTGGTATTAGTGCCAAAGCTGTCGAAATTGTTATTGGTATTACTTCATAGTCGTAAATTGGTCAACATAAAGCATAAAATCCGAAAGCACATTCATGTAGTTTACAAAGGCTTTGTAGGGCGAAGAATAAGGGTTGAAGTACTTATGTACATCGCCATCTGAAAACCACTTGGTGCACATATAATAGAAGTGATCTGAAGTCTGCAGCTTCATCCAGGTATCTAAAATTTCCGGGTTTTTGCAGGCAAGTACTTTCTCTTCCAGATCGTAACATTTATCAAATGCTTCATCCTGTAATTCGTTGCCCAGCCAGGCGGTCAAATCACGTTCTTCATCGGCCCATGAAATAGGATGTTCCACGTTTAGTTGAGCTACAGGTTGCAGTGTTTTAGCTACTTCGGTACAAGTGGAAAACTGGTAATCGCCCTGCTTAAATAACTCAGTAGGCAGGTGGTGCATAAACTTAAAAATACCGGTTTCTTCCCATTGGTGTTCACCAAAGGTTTCGTAGTCCATAAAGAGATTTACTACTTCGTCGTGCTCGGGTAATTGGGTTATCCAATGCACAAATTTATCGGTAGTAAGCGGCCATTCCTCCCAGCCGCGGTTTGAAAACCTAAAGGCTATATCATCACTCAGTTTATAGTTTTTCAAAAGCAATTTTAATTCAGGCCGCACGGCACTGGCATACAGCATGTTTGGGCTACGCCACGTAAGTACATGCCGGGCACCCTCGGTGAGCATGGCTTTATAACCCATATCGGCTACCAATTCGCTAATCTTATTGGAATAGACGAGCTCCGTATTTCGGAATATTTTCGGCTTTAAGCCAAACAGCTCTTTAATCTTTTTGGCATGCAGTTTTACCTGTCTCTTAAACTCTTTTTCACTCTTTAATGCGGCTAAAGAGTGTGCATAGGTTTCGGAAAGAAACTCTACATTACCAGTGGCTGCCAGGTGCTTGAAGCTTTCAATAACATCGGGGGTATATTGCTCAAATTGTTCCAGTGCCACACCTGAAATAGAAAAAGTAACCTTGAAGGCGGCACCGTGTTCCTTTATAAGATCAAGCAAAACCTGATTCATCGGCAGATAGCTTTTATTGGCTACTTTATGAGCTATTTCACGGTTTGTAACATCATCTAAGTAATAATGATCTTTACCTATATCGAAGAATCTATAGTTACGTAAACGATAAGGTTGGTGTACCTGGAAGTAAAAACATATACGCTTCATTATTCTAATTCATTATCGTTTGGTTATAAATCTCGTTCACTTTTACTGCGGCACCTTCCCACTTCAAATCTTCTACTTCTTGCTTTCCATATCTGATAAACATTTTAGAAAGGGCAGGGTACTGCGTTAAACCGTATATGGAATCGGCTATTTCGTCAATATCCCAAAAATCTACTTTTATGGCATGCCTTAAAATTTCTGACACGCCCGATTGTTTGGATATGATAACAGGCACATTAGAACGCATGGCTTCTAACGGTACAATGCCAAATGGCTCTGAAACCGATGGCATTACGAATACATCGCTCAAGGCGAACATGCGCGCTACATCTTCACCTTGTAAAAAGCCGGTAAAGTGGAAGCGGTCTGAGATGCGTAATTCAGCGCATCTTCGTATCATACGGTAAAGCATATCACCCGAACCGGCCATAACAAAACGTACGTTGGGCAGTTTTTGCAGGATTTTATAAGCGGCTTCCACGAAATAATCAGGGCCTTTTTGAAAAGTAACTCTGCCGAGAAAAGTAACCACTTTGTCGTCAATATTCCGTTCAAATTGTGATGCATCGCGATACATAAACGAATCGGCTGCATTGTGTACGGTTAGCACTTTAGCCGGGTCAATGCCGTATCGTTCTATCACTATGTTACGGGTTAAGTTGCTTACTGCAATTACTTTATCGGCGTTTTCCATACCGTATTTTTCCAGCTCAAAAACAGCTTGATTCACATTTTCACCCGAGCGGTCAAATTCTGTAGCGTGCATGTGTACTACCAAAGGTTTTCCCGACACTTCTTTGGCAACTACCCCGGCAGAATACGCCAGCCAGTCGTGAGCATGGATAATATCAAAAGATTCTTTTTTTGCAATGATGGATGCCATTAAGGCATAACGCGACACTTCTTCCAACAGATTATCGGTGTATTTGCCGGAGAATTCGTAGGTTTCGTCAAACACCCGCGAAGTATAGATATTGCCCTGCTTGCTAATTAGTTTTTGCGTTTTATAGACTTCCGGGCTTACGTAAGGAATAATACTTGAAGATATTTCGAAGTATTTGATCTGCTCCCAAAAGTTGGTTTCAGACTCATCTCTGTGCGGTAGCTTTATATCGCTGGCACTTACCAGCCGTATATCCTGTGCGTCTTCATCACCATATAGTTTGGGTACAACGAAGATCACCTCCGTACCGTGGTGTATCAGTCCGCGGGTAAGTCCGTAGCATGCCGTACCCAGGCCTCCAGTAATATGAGGTGGAAACTCCCAGCCGAACATTAGCACCTTAGCCATAATTATTTATTATGATATTTCATGAGTTGATCCAAGTGTTTCACCATCCAGTTAATGCGTAAAAGCTCTGCTACGCTCCATGCCTGCGAAATGGCCCCCTTAGGTCTGTGCGGCGGATTGCCGTCATATATTTCCGAAATAGTTCCTATACCTGCTTTTCGCATTTCCGGTTCAAATCCTTTGAATATTTCCTTTATTTTTTGCACTCCTCGCTCACCATGCAGCAGTAAATAGGCCTCGGCATAAGCCCCGATTATCCACGGCCAGGCCGTTCCCTGATGGTAGCTTTTATCGCGGCTTTCCTGGTCTCCTTCATACACGCCTTTGTAAGCTTCATTTTTGGGTGATAAAGTTCGCAGGCCGCGAGGCGTAAGCAGTTCACTTGCCACTTTGGAAACCACGGCATGTCGCTGACTTTCATCCAACATTTTGTAAGGCAGGGAAGCAGCGAAGATCATATTGGGGCGTACATCCCAATTCACGTATTCACCGTACGCGTAATCGGCTAGATATCCTAATCCATCATCCCAAAAAGTAGTTAAGAAGCTTTTTTTGATCTGTTCCGGTACATCTTGCCATTCTTTTACAAATGCCTGGTTTTTTGCTTTTTTGGCGAGATTTAAAGAGAACATAACGGCGTTGTACCAAAGTGCGTTTATCTCTACCGGGCAGCCCGTTCTCGGTGTTACCGGTTTGCCATTTACAATGGCATCCATCCATGTCATGGCCAAACTCACATCACCGGCAAATAGCAGGCCGTTATCCTGCATGCCCACCAATGGCCTTGCTCCGTTTTTCAAGCCTTGTAAAATTTTTTGAATATGCCTGCCGTAGGTTTTCCAGATCTTTGCATCATTACCTGCCATCATTTGGTATTGCTGCAAACTCCAGAAAAACCACAGGGGTGCATCAACGGAGTTGTAAGCTGCCTGATCGCCATGACCAATGTTAGGGAATAACCCGCCTTTCACTTCGTTGAGCATGGTTTTTGTCACGGCATTAAAGGTGGTTTCTTCGCCCTGTGTGAGTGTGAGACCAGGGAGTGAAATAAAGGTGTCACGACCCCACCTTCCAAACCAGGGATAGCCGGCAATTACTTCGGTTTTCTTTCCGGTATAAACAATAAACTCATCGGCGGCATTTTTAAGGCAGGGCCGATATGCCCTTCTCGGAATGCGATTGTCCACTTCGCGGTTAAATTCTGAACGCATAGACTTTGGCTCACATTCTGACAAACCTGCCGATATGACTACCGATTCGCCCGGTTTTAGAGATAGCTGGAAAGAGCCAGGAGCATACAGATCTTCGAGGTAGTTGTAGCCGCGTTCTTTCTCCCGAACGTACTCTACATTGTAATACCAGTCCGGTGCATGTATGTATTCGTTTTTACGGGAAAACTGCATATACAGCCATGAATAGCCTTTATACATTTGCCACGATGCTCCGTTTTTAGCACTTTTATATTTTGTGTTGACAGATGTGTTGGCTTTGGAAAGGGCATGATAATTCCTGAAAGCCAAAAATGGTTTAAACCGGAAAGTTACCGGAACGTTTCCTTCTTCATAGTCATACTTAAGCAATACGCGGTCTTTTTTTCGGCAAAAAATATGGGATTTACTTACTTTGACATCACCCACGAGATATTCAAGACGCGGCGTTGGAGCAGCATTAAACTGGTTGAGATATTTATGGCCTTTGGGGTGTTGAATGCCATCTTTATAAAAGCGCATGCCGAGGTGAAATTCTTCTCCCTTAAAACGTATAGTTTCGCCAATAAAGGAGAGTAATACATGTTTGTGGCCATCAATTAAAGGTTGAGGAACTACCAGAAGCCCGTGATATTTACGTGTATTGGTGCCTATAATGGTGGATGATGCATAGCTGCCCCCCCGGTTGGTTCTAAGCAATTCACGGTTGAGTGAATAATTCAGATTAATAAGATCTGCCTTGTCGAAATCTATATATCCCATTATAAAATACTATTATTTTTGACTACTTACGTTGCTATTTTCAGACCGCCCGCAGTGCTTTTGGAGAGCTCTAATTCACAGAGCGATGCATGTAGTCATTACGTACTACAAATATCGCATGTAAACGGTTGTAAACCCATTTTTCGGGGTTAAGGTTTTGTTAATCTTAAGTCTAATACTATGCGCCAATTTATAAGTTGTTTATATACTATGCCAATTGTAAAGTGTGTACTAAATTGTGCTGCATAGAGATATTATTGAGTTTAATTAGGATAAATGTTATCGTTTCTGCAAAGAGAAAAAAGTGTGGCCAAACCGGGTTATAACCGATGGCTTGTACCAATTGCCGCTTTAAGCATTCACTTGTGTATTGGTCAGATCTATGCATTCAGTGTGTTTAATAAGCCGCTTACAAAGGTTGTTGGTGTTACAGCCCAATTGGCACAGGATTGGAAGTTGACCGAGCTGGGTTGGATATTCTCCCTGGCACTTTTCTCGCTGGGAGCATCAGCTGCCGTATTTGGGAAATGGGTGGAACGGGTAGGCCCAAGAAAAACTATGTTTTTTGCGGCTATTTGTTTTAGTAGTGGGTTTCTAATCTCAGCCCTGGGCATTTACCTGCACCAGATTTGGCTTTTGTATCTTGGGTCAGGCTTAATAGGCGGTATTGGCCTGGGTTTGGGTTATATTTCTCCAGTAAGTACCCTTATCAAATGGTTCCCCGATAGACCTGGAATGGCGACGGGCATGGCCATTATGGGATTTGGCGGAGGAGCTATGATCGCATCTCCTTTAAGTGTTTGGCTGATGAATAAGTTCTCAAGTGCTTCTTCTGTAGGCGTTATGGAAACATTTATTACCATGGGTTTGATCTATCTTTTGATGATGATGTTTGGGTCAATGATCGTGCGAGTTCCTGCGGAAGGATGGATGCCTAAAGGATTTAATCCCCAAAAAAGTAAAAAGGGCAAACTGATCACCTCGGCCAACGTGCTGGCTGATTCGGCCATTAAAACTCCCCAGTTTTGGTTTTTGTTTGTTGTATTAATGCTGAATGTAAGTGCCGGTATTGGAGTGTTGGGACAGGCCAGCGTTATGGTACAGGAGATGTTTAGCGTACAAAGCGTAGGTAAAGCAGCGGCTTTAGATGCAAGTGCAGCAGCGGCATTTGTAGGACTATTGAGCTTGTTTAACATGTTGGGCAGGTTTATTTGGTCGTCGCTCAGTGATGTAATAGGCAGAAAAAACACTTATTCCATTTTCTTCATTCTGGGTATGCTATTGTATGTATTTGTTCCTTTTGCCGGCAAAATGGGCAGCTTTTTCCTGTTTGCTGCGGCTTTCTCAGTTATAATTAGCATGTATGGCGGGGGCTTTGCCACTGTACCGGCTTATTTAAGAGATCTGTTTGGCACAAAGCAGGTTGGCGCTATTCACGGAAGATTGTTACTGGCCTGGAGTTTGGCTGCAATTATTGGCCCTGTAACTATAAACTATTTGAGAGAATACCAGTTAGAAGTATTACAAAAACCCGCAGCAGATGTTTACAGTTTAACCATGTACATAATGGCTGGCCTGCTATTTATTGGTTTGATAAGTAATCTGTTGATCAAACCTGTTGATGCTAAGTACCATTGTGAATAATTATTATTCTAACTCAGGTTAGTATAACTTACAAAAGTTAAACAGGGTTTAGTGATTACAACTATACTCTGCCGATATAATTGAACGGTGTAATGGCCAGTAACTCTTCCTTCAAAGCTGCTGAAACATTTAATGATTCAATAAAATTATCATAAGCCGCCTTATCCATTTTTGTATTGGTACGGCTAAAGTCTCTCAACTTTTCATAGGCTCCCGGCACTTGTTCTCTTCGCAAAATGGTTTGGATAGCCTCGGCAATCACAGACCAGTTTTTTTTCAAGTCGGCATTAATAGCATCCTCATTTATTTCCAGTTTATTTAATCCTTTTAATAATGATTGCAAAGCGATCATTATATGTGCCACCGGAACACCTGCATTTCTTAAAACCGTTGAGTCCGTAAGGTCGCGTTGCAATCGGCTAACCGGAAGTTTTTGTGCAAGATGTACGAGAATGGCATTTGCTACTCCCAGGTTTCCTTCGGCATTTTCAAAATCTATCGGGTTAACCTTATGCGGCATAGCTGATGAGCCTACTTCACCGGCAACGATCTTTTGTTTAAAGTAGTCTTGCGAAATGTACGTCCAAATATCTCTGCAAAGATCTATTAGAATGACATTCACCCTTTTTAAGGCATCGAAACGGGCAGCCATGGAATCGTAATGTTCAATTTGCGTGGTAGGATATTGCCTTACAAGTCCAAGGCTTTTGTAAAGAAAATCTTTTGCAAAGGCATGCCAGTCTCTATCAGGATAAGCCACATAATGCGCATTCATGTTGCCGGTAGCTCCACCAAACTTTCCGCTGTGCGGTATTCGGTCTATTACGCTTTTTTGCTCGTGCAAACGTTCAACAAAAACCAACAATTCCTTTCCAACCGTTGTAGGGCTTGCAGGCTGACCGTGTGTTCGGGCCAACATGGGCATGTCAGACCATTCTTTGCCCAATTCCTTCAGCCTGGAATATACTTTATCCAGAGTAGGGAGCAGGACCTTTTGCAAGCCATCTTTGAGCATTAACGGAAACGCCGTGTTGTTAATGTCTTGCGATGTTAGACCAAAGTGAACGAATTCGGCCCATTTTTCCAACCCTAAACCTTTAAATTTATCTTTAATGTAATATTCGACCGCTTTAACATCATGGTTGGTTTGCCGTTCATACTCCTTTACTTTTTCTGCATCTTTTTCGGTAAAGGAAGAAACAATGTTGTCCAACTGGTCAAAGTTAACTTTGTCGAAATCGGCCAATTGCGGAAGATCAAAATGTACAAGTGCTTTGAAATATTCAATTTCGGCCAGTAGCCGGTATTTGATCAGAGCATATTCACTGAAAAAGTGAGATAGAGCATTGGTTTTAGCGGTATATCGGCCATCAATTGGGGAAACATTTGTAAGACTGCTGGACATACCGTAAAGGTAATAACCTGAGTTAGATTAATAATTATAGGTTCAGGTTATTAGAGTGAAATCATTTCAAAACTAACCTTGCCTTTAGTGCCACGCTGCACAAAATTGCCCATATCTTCCCGGTATATCTGTCCAATCCTTGGATAACCGCCGGTGGTATGTCCGTCATTCATAACCACAATGGGCTGGCCGTTTGGTGGAAGTTGAATAGTACCCGGAAGGATGGGTGAAGATTCTATTTGAAGAGTAGTTTCCAACTTCAAAGTTTCACCATCAAGTCTAAAGCCCATTCGGCTACTTTGGGATGAAATGGTATAAACTGTGCACTCAAAACCATTTTTAGATTCTTCTGACAACAGATGCCACTCCGGGCCTTTAAAGCACCTGATTTTGTCATTGTTGTAAACCGGTTTGTTTTGGTAAGAAGTAGGTTGCAAACCCGGAACTTTGATCTCGATTACATCCCTTTTTTTAAGCAACCGACCATTATAGCCGCTTTTTGATAGTGAGAGCAGGGTTGATTCACTCCCCATAACTTCTTTGCCCTGAAAACCATATTTAACACAGATATAACTGGCAAAACCGTTTGTAATTTTTCTGGCGTCGATTATGCTTCCGGCTTCCAAATAATAGACACTGTTTATTTCCCTTGGTTCGTTGTTAATGATTAGTTCTGTGCTTGCTCCTGTAACACACAATTCCAATGGCTTTAAAGCTTGCAGCAGACAGCCCGATCCCAAACATTCAATGGTGGTTCGATCCAAAGCATTGTTCAGCAATGAATTTCCATAATGTAGTGCTGCAATATCTAATGCCCCTGATTGAGGAATGGCAAGATGTCTGTACCCCTTTCGGCCTGCATCCTGCAAACTGGCATAAGTGCCGGGTTGTAGCACCACTACTGCCATTGGTCAAACACTTCTTTGGTGATCTTATAAAATGTAACTTCATCACCGATGTTAAATCTCGGTTTAGCAGATTCCCAATCGAACAATTTTACCGGAGAACGGCCAATGATATTCCAGCCGCCCGGCGAAGCCACCGGATAAATACCTGTTCTGTTGTTTGCAATGCCTACCGAGCCTCGGGTTATTCTTGGCCGGGGGTTGGCTTTTCTGGGAAATTGAATTCGCTCATTTACATCTCCAAGGTAAGCAAAGCCCGGCAGAAAGCCTGTCATCATTACCGAATAGCGTTGTTCTACATGCAGTTTAATTACATCTTCGATTTCAAGCCCATTGTATTCGGCTAAATCCTTAAGATCAATACCGAATTCAGCATCATAACAGACGGGAATATGGTGCTCATGTGTTTTTATGGCTTTTTCTTCCACTTCATTGAGCTTTTCATAGATAAACCTTGGTGCCAACTTTTCGTTTACAGCCTTTTTAAAAATGATCATAGCACTTGAGCTGGCAATAACGCATTCTTCCACTGCCCTTTCTTTTTCTACAGAACCGGCTGTTCCAAATGCTTGTTGAACACGTAGGGCATAACTTAGATTTTTGTCGGTGTTTTCATTGTTCCAGACAATGAGATAGGCATTTTCGGCATAACGCCGTACGGATATATTTTTGGAAAAACTCATGCCGGTTTAAGATGTGCATGAATGGTTTTGATTATTTCCAGTGCGTTAGGTGTATCGGAATGAACGCATAAAGTTTGAACCCGGAGGGGAATTGTGTCTCCGGTAATCGTCAGAACCTCTTCATCTTCCCAAATACGTTGTACATGTTCCAATGCCTGCGATGGGTCATTGATTAAGGCATTAGGTAGTTGACGGCTAACCAAAGAACCGTCATTGTTGTAATTTCTGTCGGCAAAGCCTTCTGCTAAAGTTGTGGTGCCATACTTAGGTGCAAGTTTTTCTAGAAGGGAGTCAGGAAGTGTATATACAGGCAGTTTAAACTGAAACTCCGTAAGGGTGAAGAGGAGGTTGCGTGCAGCACTTTCATCAAATGCAGTAGCGTGGTACAGGGCTCCATGAGCTTTGATATGCGATAATTTGCCATGTTGTTTTTCAGCGATTTCTTCGAGTGTGGAAATTTGAGTAAAGATCGATTCGCTAAGAGCTTTTGGTTTAATTGCGAGCGGTAAACGTCCAAAATTCTCCTTGTCGGGGTAAGAGGGGTGGGCACCAATTTCTACCCCATGTTTTAGTGCTTGTTCAACTGTGCCGGTCATTGTGGTTTTGTCACCTGCATGTCCGCCACAGGCCACATTACATGCAGATATATAGGGCATAAATTGGAGGTCACTGTCTAAGGAAGAGAGATTGTAGCCTTCGCCCATGTCGCAGTTAATGTGCATTGTTGGATTTGCCTCCTAAGTTCGTACTTGATCTTTAGATCTGCAAAGAAATTAGAACAAGCCGGTTATATTTCCATCATCATCAATATCAATGTTGTTGGCTGCCGGAACGGAAGGCAATCCGGGCATGCGCATCGTATCGCCGGTTATTGGAATAAGGAAGCCGGCACCGGATGCAATTTCAATTTCTCTAACATGCAATCTATAATTACCTGGTCTGCCCAATAATTGAGGATTATCAGACAAAGAAACAGGTGTTTTCGCCACACACACCGGAAGACCTGTTAAACCTAGTTTTCGTATTAGTGTGAGATCTCTTTTGGCTTTGGTTGCATAGTGAACGCTATCAGCACCGTATATTTTTAAGGCCAGTGCTTCAATTTTTTTCCGTACTGTCCATTTCCACTTATAAACCGGGGTAAATGGTTCACTGTGGTTGTCGGCCAAATGTGTAACAGCTTTTGCCAACTCTATGGTGCCGGCGCCTCCCTGGCCCCAAACATCGGCGTCAATAATTTTAATATTACTGCCCGAAAAATGATTCTTAAGGGTTTGTATTTCTTCCTCTGTATCAGAAGTAAATCTGTTTATGGCCACAACAACCGGAACATTAAAATGCTGCACATTTTCAATATGCTTTTCCAGATTGCAGATACCTTTTTTTACGGATTCAGGACTTGGTGTGGAAAGTGATTTGAGAGGTAAGCCACCATGATATTTTAATGCTTTAATGGTAGCGACCAAAACCACTGCATTGGGTGACAGACCAGCTGATTGACATTTGATACCAAAGAATTTTTCCGCCCCTAAATCGGCCCCGAACCCGGCTTCAGTAACCACATAATCTGATAAGGACATGCCCATTTTTGTAGCAATAACCGTATTTGTTCCCTGGGCTATATTGGCGAAGGGTCCTCCGTGTATAATAGCCGGATTACCTTCAATAGTTTGTACCAAATTAGGCATTATAGCATCTTTCATTAGTGCTGCCATAGCTCCGGGGGCATGAATATCACGAGCATAAATGGGCTTATGTTGGCGTGTAAAACCTACAAAAATGTTTCCTAACCGTTCCTTCAAATCAGGGAAGCTATCAGAAAGGCAAAGGATAGCCATAATCTCAGATGCGGCGGTTATGTCGAAACCTGTTTCCCGCGGTATTCCCATGCCTGTACCTCCAAGCCCTATAACGGTTTTTCGCAAGGCGCGGTCATTCATATCCATAACGCGTTTCCATAAAATGGTGCGCGGGTCAATTCCCAAACTTTCGGTTTTACTTTGGATATTATTATCGATAAGAGCGGCCAATAAGTTGTGCGCCTTTTCTATGGCAGCAAAATCACCGGTAAAGTGGAGGTTAATGTCTTCCATAGGAAGTACCTGACTGTATCCACCGCCTGTCGCCCCTCCTTTTATACCAAAAACAGGTCCTAAAGAAGGTTCGCGTAAAACCACTGTAGTTTGTTTGCCAATTTGATTCATGGCTTCCGAAAGCCCTATTGAAACTGTGGTTTTTCCTTCACCGGCAGGTGTAGGTGAGATAGCCGTAACTAAAATGAGTTTACATTTTTGCAGTTGCTTTTCATCTATCAGACGCAAGGGTAGTTTCGCTTTATACTTGCCGTAGAATTGAAGATCATCTTCTTTAAGGTTGATTCTGGCTGCGACTTCCTGAATGGGTTTAAGCGTGACTTTCTGAGCAATTTCTATATCTGTGGGCATGAATTTATTTTAAAAATGGCGAAGATAATACGACAAGATATAAGACTATATCACTCCCAAAACACTTAGCACACTTTTTAGTCCCAAACCAAAAGCAAGAGCAACAATGAGCAAACCAAGTATATTTTGCCAGGGCTTGTTTTTATATTTACCGAGAACACCGGATTTATTCATTATATACAGAAGAAACGCAGCAATTACTGGCAGCAACAGGCCATTGGCAAACTGCGCAAATTTGATCACTGCTATGGGTTTAAAGCCAATGGATGAAAACAGGATCCCAAGAAAGAGAATCGTAATCCATACGGCTCTGTTTTTTGATGAACGGATGTTCTTTTTCCAGCCTAAAAGTCCGCCAATAGCATAGGCGGCTGCTAATGGAGCTGTAATACTGGATGTTAAGCCTGCAGCAAATAATCCAAAGGAAACAAAGTACTTCGACCACGAACCAAGTAAGGGTTCTAAGGAAACAGCCAGATCTGCGGCATTGCTAATTTCTCCTGATCCGGCACTTTGGGCAGCTGCAGCGGCTATAACAATAGCGAGAGATACCAGACCACCCAAAAGAATGGAAACAATGGTATCAAAACGGGCCGCTTTAATTTCTTTTTCACTTCCGTTTTTCCAACGCTCACTCGCTGCCGAAGCATGGAGAAATAAGTTGTAAGGCACAACTGTTGTACCAATTAGGCCAATTATAGTAAGCCAACTTCCATCTGGTTGCGAAGGAACAAAAAGTCCTCGAAACAAAGCCGGCCAGTTAATGTCGCTGAGTATGGCGGTAATGACAAATAAAAAACTCATCAGAAGCACCAAACCGATCAATACTTTCTCCAACCATTTGTATTTTCCTATAAACAGGAGAGCAAATGCTAAAAACCCTATTAAAAGTGACCAAATGTTTAATTCAATGGAGCCAAGTGAAAGGGTTAATGGCTTTGCAACGGTTTCCATGCCCAATATGGCCCCACCTATGTTGCCTGCCTGGTAGGCCGCATTACCGATGCCAATGGCAGCTATAACAATAAAGATGGAAAAGAGTTTCAGAATCGGATTTTTTAACTCTGAACGAAGGGCTTCTCCCAATCCTTTACCGCTAACAATACCAAGCCGACCGGCCATTTCCTGTAAAATGATAGTTGCAATGATTGAAAAACCAAGTGCCCAAAGCAGGGCATACCCAAAGCTATAACCTGCTATACTGCACAGGGTAACCGTTCCAGGGCCAATAAAGGCTGCGGCTACGAGCGAAGCCGGACCGATGTTTTTTAGTTTGGCTAACATCCTTCTCCCGATTTAGTATTCCGATTGTTTTCAACTAACAGGAACAAAATCTTCCCTGTACGAAGGGGGGCAATATGCCAAATATTTGTAGGTTGATACGTGTTCATTCATACATAGTTAGTGCATACATAGCAAAGCTGGCCAGCCAATGCTCACCGGCGTAATCGCCGTCAACTATGTTGGGTAGTGAAAAGTTGATATGCTCATTGGCAATGTTATTCAAATGCTCGTATTCAGGTAAGGTTTGAGCTATGCCATATAAACACCAGGCGCGGCTAAAATTCAGTCCGTCTAAGTGTACTAAATGTCCGTCACTCCGGTCACTGACTTTGGCAGGTTCCCATGTAAAATCTTTCTTTTTAAGATCTGGAAGAAAGTCATTGAGCCAGGTTTCAAATTCTTCTACCGGAAGGACACGACGCATGATATCAGCTTCTTCCAAACAAGGTGAAAGGAAGTCAAACCCGCTGGGTTCCCAGCCAAGCGGACAATTCCTATCTTCAATAAACAACCGCTTAGCATGAGCTTCAATCGAATTCTTTAATTCCGAATCGCCGACAGTGTTGGCGTAATCCCAGGCATATGAGAGGCCAAAGCCGGTGTTGCGGTGTGTTCCCATACGCAATGGATAGTTCAATTTCGGAAGGAACTCTACATATTTTGCACTAAAGTGGTCGGCTAAGGGTTGCAGGTTGTCGGCCCATCTTTTGGCATCGGTATCTTCCCAGGTTCGCAACTCTTCCATGAGCTTTAGGTACCATGCCCAGCCGTACGTTCTTTCATAACTCTTTTCGTGTTCTTTTTTAAAGTAGGCCAGTTCAGCGCGAATTAAATCTGCGGCAAAGTGGTTGTTGAGCCTTTGCCTTATCTCCGTTTCATTCTTCAGGTCGGGAAAAGTCTTCAGCATTTTTACCAGTACCCAATGGCCATGTACGCTTGAATGCCAGTCAAAGCAGCCGAAAAAGGCAGGATGAAGTTCCTGAGGAGAATCTAATTCTTCATCACTGATAAGTGTTTGACTTAGCTTATTGGGGTATTCCTGGTCGAGGCATTTTAGAGGTAATTGGCTAAGTCTTTCTGCCTGATCTAAGGTGAGAGACATTGGTTCAACCTTTTCAACAGATTCAATTTTTTCGCAACCTGTTAGAGTGATCAGTATAAAGAGAAAGTATAAGTATGGCTTCATACTGTGAAAATAGGATATAGCGGCGGAACTCCCATATCATTTAAACAGACAATTCATATTAACCTGAGTTCCATTAATAATTATACCAGTTCTACTTGAGAGATTTCCGAATAAAATGCCCGCCCGTACCGAATGGTACGTTCGGGTGGGCAAAACCCGCCTGCGGAACGGGTAGGAAGAACAATTTTTAAAGAGAATCTTTTAAGTCGAAATGGTATATAGGTTCAGATATTTTAAAAATCGAAATAGACAAGGCGCAGTTGCGTAGATATATTTTCTAAAACTAACGGAGTGTCGATAGATGTATAAAGTTAGCGGAAAGTCAGTTGAAATAAAGATTCCGCTAACTATGGTTTGTATTCCTCTTAAGGAATATAAGTTACCTGAATATTACTGTTGTGTTGAGGTGAATGATACAACCTATGCCTTTGCTTTTGAAAGTCGCTTTCTTTGGCCTTAAATATATTCGGTACAAAGGTTTGCGGATTCATATCAACATAAGGGAACCACGAGCTTTGAATATGAACCATGATCTTATGACCTTTTTTGAAGGTGTGGTAAACATCCTGTAAATCCCATTTTATATTTTCGACCTCGCCGGGTGTAAATGGACCAGGATGTTCGAAACTATTTCTGTACCGGCCACGGAAAACTTCGCCACGAACGAGTTGCTGATAGCCGCCCATAACTATATGATCCTGAGTTTCTTCTGTATTTTCATGATCCAATGGGTAAACATCAATGACCTTTACCACCCAATCACAATCTGTACCTGTTGTACTTACAAAAAGATCTGCGGTAATTGGCCCGGCAAGTGTGAGATCCCTTTCTAAGGTTACACTTTCAAAAACAAGTACATCGGGTCTTCGGGAAAATTGTCGTTGGTCATCAGCCATGTATTTACGGGGAATAAACATAGGTTTAATATCCATCCGGAAAGGCACCGGTTTTTTCGGATCACTGATAAATTCGGTGTACTCGCTCTCTACAATATCATCCCAGTCACCGAAAGTACCATCGGGCATAAAATTCCAAACTTCTCTTTTACTGTTCTGTGGCGGCCAACTGGAAAATTCGCTCCAAACTTTTTTACCGCTATCAAACATATAGGCATCGGGCAAACCGGTATTGCCATCTCCACTACCTTTTAGAAAATGATGAAAGAACTTTGATTCTACATCGTTTTGATAGGCTTCATTAATTCCTTCGCCAAAGAAAACATTACTAACTGCCTGTCGGCCACTCTTTCGTGCCCAGTCGCCGTGGCTCCAGGGCCCCATAACTATGGTGTTATATGTGTCTGGGTTGTACTTTTCTATGGTTTTATATGTTAATAACGGGCCGTAAAGGTCTTCGGCATCGTACCAACCACCAACAACCATTACGGCCGGTTTTATATCTTTTTTTAAATGTTGAATGATGCCTCGCCTTTGCCAAAAATCATCGTAACTGGGATGTTCCTTTATCTGCCGCCAAAAGAAATTTTCAGCAGGCGTTATTTTATCAATTTTTGAAAGGGGCGTATGCTTTAAATAGAAATCGTACATATCTCCCCGAGGCAGTTGCTTTGGAAAGGAGTACCATGCCGTATCAACCGGTTCGGTTTTTTGAATACCGAATAAATTATTAACTGACCAATAGGCCAGGGTATATGCGCCATTATGATGAAAATCATCGAAATAAAAATCACCAATGGGAGCTTGTGGACTTACGGCCTTCATTGCAGGGTGGGCTTGAATTACTGCATTTGTAGCGTAGAAACCGGGGTAGGAGATACCCCATTGGCCTACTCGGCCGTTATGATTTTCTACATTATTTATCAGCCATTCCACAGTATCGTAAGTGTCTGTGCTTTCATCAATATCATTGTTTGAATTCCGGACAGGCACGATTGGTCTCATATTATCAAATGTGCCCTCACTCATCCACCTTCCGCGTACATCCTGATAAACAACGATGTACTTGTCCTTCATCATTGTTTCGTTGGGACCAATTGTGTTTTTCATGGTATCTGCACCATACGGACGAACGCTGTAACAGGTACGCTGCATAATAATAGGGTAGGTATTGCCTGGCGATGCCTCCTTTGGAGTATAGATTTGGGTGAAGAGTTTAATGCCATCGCGCATGGGAATATATACTTCTTGTTTTGTGTAGTGGTCTTTGGCCTTCCAGGTTTTTATATCATCAGCTATAGGTACATTAACATCACTTTTAACATCTGCAACTTCTGTTGGCTTCGACGTAGTTTTCCTGGTTGATGAGCATGATACACAAAGGAATAATGCAAGAATTAGAGTAGCGATCGTTTTCATAGAATTTAAAATGTCTTGTTCCCCTAATTTAGTAAAAACCTGAGTTCGGTTAATATTTGCGGTTCAGATCGTATGCAAACAGTGAGGATCAACAAAAATGTGGAACACCTATAGATTTATTCAACACCCAGGTATTTATGAGTTTGTAAACTAATCTGCCATTGCGGATGAATCTTTACATAATCAACGATGAGAGGCATTACCTTTTTACGAACACTCCATTCGGGTTGTAAAAATAGTTGGCAGTCAGGCCTTACCTTCTGTTTATATTCTTCGGCCCATTTAAGATCACTTTTATTGTAAACAATGATCTTGAGTTCATCGGCTCGAATTATTTCACTTTCTAAGGGCACTTTGAATTTTTTTGGAGATAGGGTAATCCAGTCAAAATTACCGGTTAGCGTATAGGCTCCGGACGTTTCAATGTGAGTCCCGAAACCGTATTTTTTCAGCTTTTCTGTTAAATGAGAAAGATCGTACATGGCTGGTTCACCGCCAGTAATCACACAAAATTGAGCCTTACTTTTTCTTGCTTTTTCAACTATTTTATCAATACCTATTACGGGATGATCTCCAGCCTGCCAACTTTCTTTTACATCGCACCAAACACAGCCAACAGCGCAACCTGCTATACGAATAAAGAAAGCGGCCTTGCCTGAATACAATCCTTCACCCTGAATGGTGTCGAACATTTCCATTAAAGGCAAGGCAAGGCCTTGTTCAATTTTACTTTGTGTGACAGTCGTTGCTTGCACGTTCCAAAGTTCGGTTATTACTCTCGAACTTTAACCCAAATTATGCAATAGAAAATCTATTCCGTGCTCTTGTTTTCATTTTTGCAGCACCCCACAATTTTTTTTGATGATTTGATATAGTTCAGCTTGTTGATCATCCATTTTTAGTGTAGTAGATTTAAAATGTTTAGATTCAGGTAATTGAAAAGTGATTTGATACATGTTGTGAGTTATTTCATGTGCTTTTTTGATGGAGATATCTGACTTTTGCTTCTTTAACAATCTATCCATTTCCATATAAATGCAGTAGGCTACAAAAGATATACATATGTGTGCCTGAATTCGATGTACCAACCTGTGATAGACGGGTCTTATTCTTAAATCTGTTTTTGAGATCCTGAATGCTTTTTCTATTTGCCAAAGTTGATGGTAATTATCTATAATTTGTTTTTTACTCAATTTGGAGTTAGTTATGTATCCTTTAAGTCCGTCCCACACTACGTCTTGATCAAACTTGTGATAGTCAATTTCAATATCCACCTTGCCTGTCATTTTTAAGTACTTGTTATATCCCTTGTTATTGATATTGGACTTGGTGAGCTTTCCTGAACGCAATCGTTTTTCTAATCTCTGCAAACCACGCTTTCGGTTATGTGCATCTTTGCTTGCTCTTTTTGATGAGTAGCAGACAATTAATCGCTGAGCATTTCGCGTAATTTGTCTCACCTGACCATCTTCCCACTGTTGGGATGTAATTTGCTTTTTGACTGCTTTCGATTCATTTTTTATTCTTGCGCCAATTATGTATTCGTACTTTTGATCTTCAAGGGCTTGAAGATTCTTGTTGGACAAAAGAGCTGAATCAGCAATTACAATGGGTTTTCCTAAATCAAATCGATTGCTCATTTTTTCAAGGAAGGGGATTAACGTATGCCCTTCATAGGTGTTGCCTTCAAAAATATCATAACCAATTGCATAACCCTGTAAGCCTACCAGCAAGCCAAGATAGATTTGAGGATGTGAGTGTTTTCCATCTTTTGAAAAGCCGGTTTTACGAAGGTCATCTTCTTCAGATGCCTCAAAGTAAAGAGTGGTCATATCATAGAATACGATCGACAACTTACCGCCAAGTAGTTTTTTAGTATGCTCAAAGGCAATTTGCTCAATCTTGTCCTTGAGTTGGCTATTTAACTTATCTAAAAAACGATATATGCTGTCTATGTTTATATGAACGCCTTGGTAACGATACAAATACTCAATGGTTTTTAACTTGCTTAGTGGAAAAGCTAATCGAGCGATTACTATATGACGAAACAACTCTTCTTTGATATTACCAAAACCGATATGATCAAACAAACTCCCATATATCAATTCAGGGCCAATGGTGCGAATGCTGGCATTACTTAACTGATCAATAGCAGATTCTATGACTGCATCTGATGGAGAAACAAACAATTGAGATTGTCCTTGCAACCGTTCTATCTCTTGCCTGCCCATAGCTACCAACCTTTCAATCTGTTGAGCACTTTTACCACAACCTATGGTCTTAACAACCTTATTAGACCTATTGATTTTTTCAATAATCTGTACCGAAATGCTTCCTGATCGATTTTTTAATTTTCGTAAAAACACACCTGAAAATAGGTCTGCAGCACCCAATTTCAAAAACCTGGTGTTGATTTTCAGTCACTTATGATACTTTTTCTGGCGAGTGCGGAAAACAAGAAGAAAGCGGCCTTGCCTGAATACAATCCTTCACCCTGAATGGTGTCGAACATTTCCATTAAAGGCAAGGCAAGGCCTTGTTCAATTTTACTTTGTGTGACAGTCGTTGCTTGCACGTTCCAAAGTTCGGTTATTACTCTCGAACTTTAACCCAAATTATGCAATAGAAAATCTATTCCGTGCTGAAATTGCTTCAAAATCAGCGTTTCACTGCATTTTTCAGCTTCACCATAGCGGTGCTATGCTAAATCTTCCAAAATGCCTGATTTTATTGCACTTTCAGCACTCATTACAAAGTTCTACTGCATAGTTTGGGTTTAAACTTGTCTATACCTAAAGCAGTCTGTTAAATGATCATTTACCATACCCACAGCCTGCATAAAGGCATACACAATAGTGGAGCCTACGAATTTGAAACCGTCTTTTTTAAGGGCTTTACTCATGGCATCGCTCTCTTTCGATGTGGCCGGACATTGGCTCTGATCACTCCAGCTATTGACTACAGGTTTACCATCAACAAATTTCCATAGATAGTTGCTAAAGCTTACTCCGCTGTCTTTTAGTTTTAAATAAGCCTGTGCATTGGTAACCGCCGATCTTACTTTCAATTTGTTTCGAATTATGCGTTCGTCCCGAAGGATCTTTTGAATACGCTTTTCTGAATAGTGCGCCATCTTTTCGGGGTCTAAATTGTCGAATACAGCATAGTACCCTTCTTGTCGATAAAGTATAGTACGCCAACTGAGACCGGCTTGTGCACCATCTAATATTAGCTTGGCAAACAGGGCTTTGTCGTCGTATTCGGGTACTCCCCAAACTGTATCGTGGTAGTGCTCCATTTTTTCATCACCTACGCACCAGGGACATTTTTTAACCATTATTAGTTCTTGAGCTTATAAGATTTGAGTGTATTAAGCAACAAGCTGGTAACTGTCATAGGCCCAACACCGCCGGGTACAGGTGTAATAAATGAAGCTTTTGGGCTAACGCTGTCAAAATCAACATCTCCAACTAATCTATAGCCTCTTTTTTTGGAGGCATCTTCCACTCTGTTAATGCCCACATCTATCACTACGGCACCATCTTTTACCATATCTCCGGTTATCATGTTCGCCCATCCAATAGCGGCAATAATTATATCGGCCTGCAGGGTAAGTTCTTTCAGATTTTTTGTTCTGCTGTGTGCCAGGGTAACCGTGGCATTTCCCGGGTCTCCCCTGCGACTGAGAAGAATACTCATAGGTCTGCCAACTATATTGCTTCGGCCTACCACAACAACATGTTTGCCACTGGTTTCAATGTGGTATCTTTTTAACATTTCCAAAATGCCGTTCGGCGTGGCCGAAATAAATCCTTCACGGCCCAGGGCTATATTTCCCATGTTTACCGGATGAAAACCATCAACATCTTTTTCAGGATCTATAGCCGAAATAACCTTATCTACATTAATATGATCAGGAAGTGGCAGTTGAACAATAAAGCCATCAACTTCTTCTTCTTCATTAAGTTCATCAATCAATTCTAAAACTTTAGATTCTGTTACATCATCATCGAGATGAATGTGTTGGGAATTAAATCCGACCTTTTTGCAAGATCTGATCTTGTTACCTACATACGAAGCACTTGCTGCATTGTTACCAACCATAATTACGGCTAAACCGGGCGGTCTTTTACCCTGGGTAAGTAATTGATCTACTTCAGCCTTTATTTCTATTAGAATGTCTGCTGCGAGTTGTTTTCCGTCTATAATTTTCATCAGTTTATTTTAGGCACTTACATCATACGTTCTAAGCGCATCGTTAAGAGATACCTTTTTATCGGTTGATTCTTTTCGTTTTCCAATGATCATTGCGCAGGGCACCTGATAGTCTCCGGCATTGAATTTTTTGGTGTATGACCCCGGAATAACTACCGACCTTTCGGGGATGTGTCCCTTGCTGTGCTTAGGTTCCGAGCCGGTTACATCTATAATATGTGTGCTTGCAGTAAGTACCACATTAGCTCCAAGTACCGCTTCTTTCCCCACACGAACACCTTCAACTACAATACACCGCGATCCGACAAAACAATCATCCTCAATAATTACCGGTGAAGCCTGCACGGGCTCCAGAACACCACCAATACCAACGCCTCCGCTGAGGTGTACATTACGGCCTATTTGGGCACAGCTACCTACGGTAGCCCAGGTATCAACCATTGTACCACTGCCAACCCATGCTCCAATATTTACATAACTTGGCATAAGTATAGCACCTTTTTCAATATAAGCTCCGTAACGAGCAACAGCATGTGGCACCACCCGAACCCCCAACTTATCGTATCCGTTTTTTAAATTCATTTTATCATGAAATTCCAAGGGTCCCGCCTTTAACACTTCCATTTTTCTGGTAGGAAAGTAAAGGATTACGGCTTTTTTCACCCAATCGTTAACCTTCCAGCTATGTCCCAAAGGTTCTGCTACACGCAATTCTCCTTTATCCAAAAGATCAATGACTTCATCAATTGATTTTAAAACGTGCTCATAGTTCAGCAGTTCACGATTGCTCCAGGCTTCTTCTATCGTATCTTTTAATTTATTTAGTTCGTTTGTTAGCATACTGTTTTAGTTTATTGGCGAATCCGCTTCTTTAGCAAAATGCTCAAATACTTTTTTATCCATCCAACCGGGAAAAAATTTATTCAGTAATACGGTAAGTTTTCCCTGTCTGGTTAAAATTGCTGTTCGTTTCTTGTTCATTACGGCTTTATATATATGGTGTGCAACATCTTCAGCCGACATCATTTTTTGTTCGTCTCGCGGGCTGTCTCCTTGCCTACTACCATCTCCTGTCAAGGCAACTTTTCTAATATTTGATGTAGTAAATCCCGGGCAAACAGTCAATACATGAAGGCCTGTTTTCAGGTTTTCTGTCCTCAAAGCTTCCAAAAAACCGTTCATGGCAAATTTAGAAGCGGAATAACCAGTTCGTCCGGGTAAGCCTCTGTAACCGGCAATTGAACTAATGCCTGCTACACTTCCTTTAGTTTTCAATAAATAGGGTAAAGCATATTTAGTGCAATGCACCATACCCCAAAAATTCACCTGCATCAATTCTTCCAAAACTTCAACATCTGTTTCATTAAAAAGGGCTCTCATTGAAATTCCGGCGTTATTGATAAGACAGTCGAGTTTACCAAAACGAGATACGGTTTGTTCAATTAAATTTCTGCAGCTTTCCTTTTTTTTAACATCTGTAGCAATGTTAGTAAATCTGTTTTTATCAAATGTTGCCGTAACATCCTTCATTGCGCCCTGGTTTCGGGCAGCCAAAGCTACATTCCAGCCATTATTGTAAAAGGCTTTTACCGTAGCTGCTCCAATACCTGAGGAAGCCCCGGTTACTATTACCACTCTGTTAGTCATATAATGAGGACGAAAATAATGTAAGCTGTGGAGAATAGGTTATTTTTAAGGCGTTGTATATCTAAACAAATTAAAATTATTACAAATGGCTTAATTTTTGCGGCTTAGAACAAGAACAAAATGAGAGCTAAATCAAAGAAATTCATTTTCTGTTCAACATGTTTTTATTACTTTTACACAATAATTTGCAACTAAAAATTAAATCAATCCACATGAAAAAAATCAACTTGTTAAAAAGTGTACTAATGCTTGCTGGAGCATTTGTGGCGTTTTCTGTTTCTGCTCAAGGAGACGATACTCCACCAAATGCAGAACCAGGCAAATGTTATGCTAAATGTTATATTCCTGATGAATATACCACCACTACAGAACAAATATTGGTGAAACCGGCCAGTTCTTATGTTGAGGCAGTAGGTGCTCAATATGGCACCGAGTCTGTAGAATACGTATCTAAAGCGGCTTGCGTTGAGAAAGCTGTTGTTCCTGCTGAGTTTGGAACCGAAACAGTACAGTATATGTCTAGACCGGCTTATAACCGCCTGGCCATTGTTCCTGCTGAGTTTTCAACCGCTGAAGAACAATATATGTATAAGGAAGCAGCGAAATGTTTATCTGTTGAGCCTGCTACCTTTGAAACATATACGGAAGAAATTTTAGTTAAACCGGCTTATTCTGTTCTAAGAGTTGTACCTGCGAAGTATGAAACCAGAACGGAAGAAGTTTTGGTTAAACCGGCTTATACCAGATTGGAAATTGTTCCTGCTGAGTTTGAAACTGTAACAGAAGAGGTTTTGAATAAAGCTTCGTACAACACGCTTTCTACTACTCCGGTTGAGTACACAACAAACTCTCAGGAGGTTATGGTGGCTCCAGCTAAAACAGAGTATCAAACGGCACCATATATTTTTGAAACGCAAACAGAGCAAGTATTAACTGCACCTTCTACTACCCGTTGGGTGCGTAAAAGAGTTGATCCTTCTTGTCTTTCTGCTAATCCTGATGATTGTAAAGTATGGTGTTTGGAAGAAGTTCCGCCACAATACACAACCATTACGAAAAGAGTTAAGGTTGGATGCCCTGACGGTTACACCGATAATGGCTCAGGCTGTGTTAAAGAAGTAACGGTTCCTGCTCAGTACAGAACTATTACATCAAGTGTAGTAGCTAAACCTGCTCAGGTTATTGAACAAACAGTACCTGCAGGATATACTACTATTACCAAAACCGTTGTAAAAAGCCCTGAAAGAACAGTTGAAAGGACAATTCCTGCGGAATATAAGACCCTAACTAAAATTGTTGTTGTTGAAGAGGCTAAAACGATAGAGGAAACTATTCCTGCTGTATATAAAACAGTAACAAAAACAAGAGTAGCAACTCCTGCCAAAGTGGTGGAAGATACATGCCCTGCCGAGTACAGAACTTATACAAGAACTGTAGTTGACAAACCGGAAACTGTTGTTTCTACCGATGTACCTGCTGAGTATGCAAACTATACAAAAACTGTAGTAACTCAACCAGCTACTGTAAGAGACGTACAAGTTGACTCTCAACTGAGCTCTTACACTAAAACGGTATTAACAACACCTGCAGCTACTCAGAGTTATTCAACTGATGCAGAGTACACTACCGTTACAAAGCGTGTACTTGAACGAAAAGGTGGATTTACAGAGTGGAGAGAAGTTATCTGCGGACCAGACCTTACTCCAGCATTCTACGCCAGATTGCAACAAGCTTTGATAGCAAGAGGTTACAATGTTGGTTCTGCAGGAGCTGATGGTGTATGGGGCAATGCTTCTAAAGCAGCTCTAAGAAAATTCCAGGAAGATCAAGGTTTACCTGTAGGTTCAATTAACGTTGAAACTACTCGTGCCTTGGGTGTTGAAAGATAATCTTCTTTAATTATACACAATAAAAAGGTTGAAAACCTCCTTCTTAACGGAAGGAGGTTTTTTAATTTCGACCAAATGATAAAACAAGTGAAATATATTTCTTTCATTTTTTGTATAGCACTATTGAGCTTTGGCTTTACTTCCGGTGATAGTTCTGAGCGTAACTTTATCCAATTTTTTAACGGGAGCATAAATGCTGCCTTAGTTAAGGCTAAGGAAGAACGTAAGTTGGTATTCGTAGATTTTTATGCAGACTGGTGTGGGCCCTGTAAAATAATGGAAGAAGATACATTTACCGATCCGGCGTTTTATTCTTATATCAACGAGAACTATATTTCTTACAAAGTACATACGGACAGGGCAGAGAACGGCCACATGCAATTTGCCGATAAAATGAATGCAGACAATTTACCCACTTTAATGGTTTTAAATGCAAAAGGAGAGGAAATGGGACGGATTGTTGGCTTTAAAACAACCTTTACCATTCTTACGGAGCTAAAACGGATTGAGCGGTATAGTGCCTACAGAAGATGATACATCATATTTCTAAAAATGACAAAAGTCGTCATGGTTTAACCACGACGACTTTTTTAATACCCAAAACAGGAATCCACACCCAAACGTACCTTTCGGTAAGGGCGGGGAACCTGAAAGGTTAGTGCCCAGAACAGGAATCGAACCTGCACGCCCATACGGACACATGGCCCTCAACCATGCCTGTCTACCAGTTCCAGCACCTGGGCAACACAAAACAAAAATAAAAAAGCCCCAATTAATGGTTGGAGCTTTGTGATCCCGCTGGGGTTCGAACCCAGGACCCCTTGATTAAAAGTCAAGTGCTCTACCAGCTGAGCTACGGAATCTGAACAAACTTTTAAGTTCAAGAAATTGGGCCTGCAAAGATAACAAGGTTGATTTTTTACGCAATCTTTTAGATTGTTTTTATTAACCTGTGTTGCTATAGCTCCCAAACGGTATTTCGCTTTTTCTTTAAATACTTTCTTAAATTTAAGCCGAAGGCTATAGTAAGATAAATAATAATTGGCGAACCAAACGTTAGAAGACTTAAATAAACAAAGTTAAAACGGATATATCTTGACGGAATATTGAACTTTTCACCAATAGAGGTGCATACTCCAAAAAAACTATATTCAAAACAGGATTTTAACTTTTGAATCAGATCATTCATTTGGTAAAGTTACTTTTTTCCGGCTGCAGAATTAAACTACCTATTCTACATGATAAACATTTATACGATTGACAATATTGTTTATGTAAATAGATAAGACTTTGACTTTCGAATGCGCTACCTGCACTTATACCCACATCTTTCCAACGATTAATAACAGCGTTTTTTTCCGAAGGCAGCTGCCTTAACAACTCGGCAACCTTTTGCATAGCTTCAATATTACCCTTCCATTTGGCGTAAGCGAACAACATAGGAATTACGGTATTTATGATCAATGTTTGTCTCTTCAATTTTCCTATAGACTTAACTTTTGGAGACGATTCAACTCCAAAACGATAGTGATCATTCCAGTATTCGGCAGCAGATACAGTTAATAAATTATCTATTTCAGATAACGATGAGCATTTTTGAAAAGCCTGAAATAATGATTTACGCTTATGGTAAATGGCTGCTAACTGAGCCAAACGAACATGAGGCAAGGAAGACGGCCTGAGTTTAGAGAATTTCCAATAATTAACCGGAATGGGGTTGATTGTATATTTCCGGGCTAAAAAATCAAATTCCTTTGAAAGTTTTTTGCTGTACTCATCAACCGGAGCTTTTAAAAAACCTGCTGCTCCAAACACCAATGCTTCCAGTTGAAAAGCCGAGTTGCCATATTTAGCCAAAATATTCGCCGGCAATACCTCGGCCAATAGTTTAAAAGCATCGTGGTTTTTACTTAAACCGAGGCTATAACATAGCTGCTTGTGAAAGGTTTCGTTCCAATTATTGCTTGTACTTTCCAGGTCACGCTTTATTCTCTCATATTTATTGTGCAGCCTTTCAATAAGTATCCGTTCAAGCCATAAGTTCCATTCCATTTTATCGATAGAATGCACAAAAGCACTGCACGGAATACCTTTTTTAGCATTTTGCAATTGTCCGTAGCGATCTAAAATCACTTTCGGTATCCGGTGTTTTAATTCCAGCACCGGGAAATTACCTACTTCCATGTCGTTCTCAAACACAACATGTAATATCACATTTTTATAGTTAGGATCTTTAGAGTGATGGTGCCTTATCCAATCCGATGCTTTTACGTGTATTTCAACCTGTCCGGCCCATATAGTATCACCTACTTTAATTTTTGCATTCAAAAAATCGGGCCCTTGATCTGTATTGTGCTGGCCAGGTTCAATGATAGCTAAGGACTGTTTGTCAACAGTGGTAAGCGTTTTATTGTTGTACCGCTGGTATTTCCAAATGAATTGAAGCAGATCTTCACGCATTTGTTAAATATAGCAAGTAAAATAAACGATAATTGAACTCCTGTGCATTTAAGCCGTTGGTGAAGAAACGTTCAATGCCTCAATTTTTTTCAGATTTGGTATATCTGATCTCAAACTTTCTTCCACACCGGCCTTCATGGTCATAAAACTTACCGGACAGGTTTCACAAGCCCCAACAAGTTTCACCTTTACTACAAGATCATCGGTTAACTCAACTACTTCAATGTCGCCGCCATCAGCTTGCAGATAGGGCCGTATTCTATCCAGTGATGTTTCAATCTTTTGTAAATATTGATCTTTGCTTAGCTCGGTCATTGATCCAAAGTTACAGCCCAAAGCCTTATTCCGCTAATGCCATTTCGTGTGAGGCATTTTTTATTGCAACCTGACGAATAACTTCATCTGCAGTGGTTAAAAATGCTTTACCTGCCGGGCTTTTGGGTTTTAACACTACAGGTTCTCCATCATCTCCACCGGTTCGTATTTTCTCGGTTAAGGGTAATTGTCCAAGGAGGGTAGTATCAAATTCCCCGGCAATTAGTTTACCGCCATCCTTTCCAAAAATGTAATATTTTTTCTCCGGCATATCAGGCGGGATGAAATAACTCATGTTCTCTATCACCCCAAGTACGGGCACATTTATTTGTGGGTTCCGGAACATATCAATGGCCTTTTTTGCATCTGCCAGTGCTACATCTTGTGGTGTGGTAACTATAACCGCTCCGGAAGGCTTGGCCATGGAAACAATGCTTAAATGAATATCGCCGGTTCCGGGCGGGAGATCGATAAGCAAGTAATCTAATTCACCCCAAATAACATCGGTAACAAACTGTTTAATGGCCGATGAAACCATAGGACCCCGCCATACCACGGCCTGGCTCGGCTCAACCAAAAAGCCGATAGAAACCAGTTTTACACCATATTTTTCAATCGGGATGATCTTATGCTTTCCATCTACGGTCTGAATTTTAGGTCTTTTGTTTTCCAGATCGAACATAATAGGAATGGATGGGCCGTAAATATCGGCATCCATTAATCCGACTTTAGCACCATTACGCGCCAGAGCCAATGCAAGGTTTACCGCAACCGTTGATTTTCCTACTCCGCCTTTACCTGATGCTACCGCTATAATGTTCTTAACATCAGGCATATAGTCTGCCACCGTTCTAAGGGTAGTAGTTCGCGATGTCATTTCAATATCAGCAATAATGTCGTCACCGAATGCTTCCGTTAGATATTTTCGACACTCACTTTCTAAGTGATCTTTAAGCGGACAAGCAGGAGTGGTTAGTACTACCTTAAACTGTATTTTGTTTCCATCAATTTTAATATCTTCTATCATGTTAAGGGTAACCAAATCCTTCTTAAAATCAGGGTCAATTACTTTGCTAAGGGCAGTTCGTATGTTTTCTTCAGTTAGTTGCGGCATAAGTTATCAGGCCACAAAAGTAATAACCACGTTGACGTTATTCGACCATTATCCAAAATTCTACCTTTCTTTTCTAACTATGCTATTGGGTGTTATTGCGTATGCCAACTTTATCAGTTATTTGTGTGCATTGGTTCGATAACCGTTATTTATGAATCTTATGAGTATCAAATAATTGATATTGTTGTAATCAAACTATACATTTGATGTTTTTATGAATAATGAAGTGATTGAGAGTCTGTTGAAGGCCCTGGAAGTTTCTCCAGAGAATGTTCCATTGCGTCTGCATTTGGCGAAGACCTATTTGGATGCCAATAGGTTTGATGAATCCGAAAAGGAGTATTTGGTGGTTTTAAACTATGAACCGAATAGCATAGATGGTAAAATGGGCCTGGCCAAAAGCTACATTGCTTTGCAAAAATATGGTGCCGGAACTGTAGTGCTGGAAGGTTTGATCGACGAAGGAAATACATCTTTAACGGTTCTTGAATTATACTGTACTTGCTTGGTTAAGTCTGGTGAAATAGAGCAAGCGTTAATTTATTATAAAAGAATACTGGATAAAGTGCCTAACTATCAAAACCCAATGCTGGATACGTATTTACGAGTTGGTGGAATAGTGAATGAAGAGAATGTAGATGAAGATGCCCTACGCTTTTTGCAAAAGCCAAAGGTAAATTTTGATGACGTTGGTGGCATGCAGCGGGAGAAGGATGAGATATCCCTGAAGATAATCAAGCCATTTCAGCATCCTGAACTATACAAAGCTTATGGCAAAAAGGCCGGTGGAGGTATTTTACTATATGGCCCCCCTGGGTGCGGTAAAACACATTTGGCAAGAGCAACCGCGGGACAGGTGAATGCAAACTTTATAAGTGTTGGGATAAGTGAGGTTTTGGACATGTGGATAGGTAGTAGTGAAAGAAATCTGCATGAAATTTTTGATATAGCACGAAAAAATACCCCTTGTATTTTGTTTTTTGATGAGATAGATGCTCTAGGAGCTAATCGCAATGATATGCGACAGAGTGCGGGCAGGGCTATTATAAATCAGTTTTTGGCAGAATTAGATGGAATTGATGCCGACAATGAGGGAGTACTTGTTTTAGGTGCAACCAATACTCCCTGGTATCTTGATCCGGCCTTCAGGAGACCGGGTCGATTTGACCGGATAATATTTGTAGCCCCTCCAAACAAGGGGGCCAGGGCTGTAATTTTTGAACTAAAACTAAGAAATGTTCCAACTGAAAATATTGATTTTTCGGTTTTGGCTAGAGCTACCGAGGGATTTTCGGGTGCCGACATAGAATCATGTATTGATGTTGCTATTGAGGAAAAACTACGTGAATCATTTGAAAACGGAGAACCGGAACCCCTTAGAACAAAGGAAATCAAGAAGGCAATCGGAAAGACGAGATCATCTACGCAAGAATGGTTTAATTCTGCTAGAAACTATGCCTTGTATTCTAATACAGGTGGCCTTTACAACGATATATTGGATTACCTAAATATTAAGAAAAAATAATGTTTTCAGGTGCATATCAACGGGGAGTTCAACTTTATGAGATAAAAAGATATGAGGAGGCTTCCAAAGAATTTACCAATATACTTTCTACAGATCCTGACAATTATGATGCAATGTACATGCTTGCTCATTGCCGTTTGAGTTTGAATGACCTTGAAGGTTGTTCGAACCTGACTGATAGTCTCATTGGACATGCTCCGGATTTTGCTCCGTCATATCATTTGAAAAGTATAATAGAGCTTGAAAAGGACAACTGGAATGTAGCACTTAGTTGGATTGAAGAAGCCATTAGGTTGCAACCAACTGATGCCAATTACTGGGGAATTAAAGCTCGGATTTTACTTAATGTAAAAGAATATCATCAAGCTTTAGAGGCTGCTGAAAAAGGGCTGGTTTTTGATCCTGAGGATTCCAATTCCCTGAACAGCAGGACACAAGCCTTAGTTAAGTTAGGTAGAAAACAAGAAGCCTTTAAAAACATAGGTAAATCTTTGGAAACCGATCCAGAGGATGATTTTACCCATGCCAATGCAGGTTGGGCAGCATTGGAAGCAGGAAATCACACTCAGGCGAAAGAACATTTTAGGATGGCCCTGAAGCGAAATCCAAATTTCGGATTGGCCCAGGAAGGCATGAAAGAAGCGATTAAAGCAACTAATCCGCTTTATAGGGCTTTTTTGAATTTTCAGTTTTGGTTAGGTAAAATGAAGGTTGGTCAACAATGGGCTGTAATCATAGGCTTGTATATTGGATTTAGAATTTTAAGGGGAGCAGCCAAGAATATCCCCATTTTGGTGCCAATTGTTTACTTAGTTGCAGGAATTTTTTTAATGACATGGCTTATTACCCCAATTTCTAATATTATATTGAGGTTCAATAAAGATGGCAGATACCTGCTCACCAAGGATGAAAGACTTGGAGCCACTTTAACCGCAATAAGTCTTTCCATTGGAGTTGTTTTTGTTGTGGCACATTTAATATTCGATAATAATGACGGGTTTATTGATTTACTTCTTTTAGGCTTTATGTTTATTGCCTTGGCTATTCCGCTTGGTTCAATGATGACTCCAACTAGCAAAACGGCAAAAAATAAGCTTATACTCTATACGGCAGCTCTTGCCTGCCTAATATTTATTTCGATAGCCGTAGATGTTTTAAACATTAGAACTGGCTTGCCTTTTTTAATATTTCTTATTGGGATTATCGCCTACCAGTGGATTTTCAATGCGGTGGCTATTAAGTCCGGTAATCCTTCCTAACCTCGGCTACAAAGCATCCACATCTATATTCACTCTTATTTGTTTTAGGCCGTCTAAACTTTTCAGACCATCAATTTTTCTCCGAATAATGTGTTTGGCTTTGGTGATTTTGTCTTTATCGCGTTCCAGCGTAATGAGTATTTCGCGCAGGTAGTAAGTCTGCACTCTTGCAATTAGAGGCTCGGATGGACCTTTAACCCTGGTGCCGAGCGCAACTTTTAAATCATTGGCTAATCTGTATGCAGCACTTTGTACGGTTTTTAGCGTTTTGTGTTTAAGCACTAGCTTTATTTGCCTGTAGAAAGGAGGGTACATCCAGTTTTTTCGCTCATTGATAGCCGCTTTATAAAAGCCCTTATAATTATGCGACTTTACAAAGGGTAATGACTCATGTTGGTCATTTCTTATCTGAATCAACACCTTGCCCTGTTTTTCTTTTCTTCCGGCTCGTCCGCTAACCTGTTCCATTAACTGAAAGGCGCGTTCTACACTTCTGAAGTCGGGAAAGTTTATAAGGCTGTCGGCATCCATTATTCCTACAAGAGAAACATTGTCAAAGTCAAGCCCTTTGGTTACCATTTGGGTACCAACCAAAATGTCAAATTCATGTCGCTCAAATTTGTCAATGATCTTTTGATGGCCTTTTTTGGTACGTGTGGTATCCCAGTCCATACGGCCAACACGGGCTTCGGGTACAAAAACGGCCAGGTCTTCTTCAATTCGTTGTGTTCCCAATCCAATGTATCCTAACTTTTCCGATCCGCATACTTCACACCTTATTGGTTGTTTTTGACTGTAACCGCAATAGTGGCATTGTAAATTATGCCTGAATTTGTGATAAGTCAGGCTTACATCACAATTAATACATCTTGGTGAATGATTGCAGGTGAAACATTGTAAAAAACTGCTGTATCCTCGCCGGTTTTGAAATAATATGATCTGCTTTTCGTTTTTCAGTGCATCTTTTATGGCATTGACTAACTTCAAGGAAAACTTCATATACTTTTTGCCGGGAATGTTTTGTCTAAGCAAATTCACGAACTCAATGTCCGGCATTTTAATTCCGCCAAATCGTTCATTTAATTCCACTAGTTCGTATCTGCCGTGTTCGGCATTATAATAACTCTCAAATGATGGCGTGGCCGAACCTAACAGTACTTTGGCATTGCTTTTGGCAGCTAGATATACGGCTGCATCACGGCCGTTATACCTTGGTGCCGGATCGTATTGCTTAAAACTCTGATCGTGCTCCTCGTCAACTATAACCAGCCCCAATTCAATAAAAGGTAAGAAAACAGCCGAACGAGCACCGACAATAATTTTATATTCATCCTGCAAGGTCTTATTCCAGATCTCAACACGTTCAGCATTGTTAAATTTTGAATGATAAATGCCCACTTTTTTCCCGAAATGCTTTTGCAACCTTCTGATGATCTGTCCTGTAAGAGCGATTTCAGGGAGCAGATAAAGCACCTGTTTACCCTGTTTAATGTATTCTTCTATCAACCTGATATAAATGTGGGTTTTGCCACTGCTGGTAACACCATGAAGCAGGCAAACGTCTGTTTGCTCAAACGACTTTTTTACTTCACTTAAGGCCTTTGTTTGAGCTACCGACAGTTTTGCAAAAAGTTCATCGCCGTCTTCTCCTTTTAAACGACCTACATTTTTATGTTCTTCCAGAAAAATTCCTTTATCAACCAGCCGTTTTGCTACTGAAACATCTACGCGGCCACGCGCCAGTAATTGTTTCTTTTCTATCCAAATTGTTCCATTGCGCGAAAGATCAATATACGCCAGCATCAATTCCTGTTGTTTAGGCGCACGGTTTAATTGATCCAGTAGCTTTTGCATGGCTTCATCGCCTGCATAGCTGTCTTTCAGTTTTATATACGGAATGGTTTTTTCTTTGTAACCGCCTTTTAGCTGCTCTTTAACACTAACCACATTTTTGGCAAGCAGACTGTTAATTATGGGATAAACATAACTTCTGGACAGTATGGCTTGTACATCACCGGTTTTCAATTCATTTTGATGTGAGAGTGCCTCGAAAATAATATACTCATCATCGGTTAAGGTTTTAAGATCGAATTCCACACCTTCCTTGAGTTGTATAATGGTTTCGGAAGTAAGTCGTAAACCAGCCGGTAAGGCTGCTGCCATTACATCTCCTATATTACACATGTAGTAATCTGCTATCCAATGCCAAAAATCAAGTTGTCTTTTGGTTACAATGGGCTGCTTATCAATTAAACTGATTACAGGTTTGGCCGTGTATTTTTCCGGTGGAATATTATGAAGCTCAATGACCAACGCCGAATACCGTTTACGCTTTCCAAACTCTACTTCAACCCGGCAACCAATGTGTAGTTGCTTTAGCCACTTGTCGGGTATGCTATATGTAAAGGAATTGGGCAGGGACAATGGCAGTATGACTTGGCAAAATCGCATGTACAATACGAATGTACGATGCTACCGATAAACTACTCTTCGTAATTTTCGTTGTCGGCCAAATACTCTACATCCGAATGTTTGTCTTCATACTCCTCTTTAATTTTGTCTTTCAAATTTCCATCATCATCAAAATCGTCGTCATCAGAAATGATGTCTTCTGCCTCTGTCGGTGTCATTCTAATTAGGTAGATCTTTTCTTCTGTTTCAAACCGAAGGGCATGGAGTATTTTACCTTCCTTATTGGTGAAATGGATAAGGAATTTACTGTAGCCATTAGGATATACAAGCTTTATTTGCTCTTTAATTTCTTCACTCAGCTTTTCATATTCCTGGGTAACGCGAAGTTTATTCTGCTGTTCCATAGCTCAGATTTTTTCCATGTATATAGTTCTGTTTAATTTCTATTATTTGCAAGTTTTTTTTGAAAAAAAATAAATGGCTGAAATTGCTTCGTCACCTGATCATTGTCCACGGTCAGTTCCTCCCAATGACGGGCTGGGTTTTAGGTGGTGCGGTATGAATTTACCGCCCACCCCGTAATTACAAGGAGAGTAAGCCGTAAGGCATACTTCACGAATCAATCCCAACGAAATCGCGTTTGAAGGGATTGAATCAATCAAGGTCACAATAGCAGCATTAGGAGTATCTTCTAATCAACTCATCCTTTATTCGCTTGATGGTAGTGGCTTTAATGTGCGCGAAAGTGGTAACCTGAGTTAGAAGTATTTGATATTACCAAAATCGAGTGTAGTTTTACACCAGTTCTTAACTAACATAATTTATCAAGAAAGGTGGAGGGAATAGACCCTGTGAAACCTTAGCAACCCTCGCAACCCGGCGGGAAGGTGCTAATTTCTATCCCAAAGACGAAAGTCGGGAACAGATAAAAACCATTCGGATCTTCTCCGAGCCTTTCTTGCAGAACATATGAAAATGATAAAAGAATTATTAGAACAACGCATTTTGGTGTTAGATGGTGCCATGGGTACTATGTTGCAACGGCATAAGTTGGAAGAAGATGATTTTAGGAATGAAAGCCTTGCAGACCATGTAAAACCATTGCAAGGCAATAACGACTTGCTTTCTATTACGCGCCCGGAAATTGTGCAGGAAGTGCATGAATCGTTTTTGGAGGCAGGAGCAGATATCATTGAAACGAATACATTTAGCGGAACAACCATTGCTCAAGCCGATTATGATACTGAGTTTTTAGTGGATGATATCAATATTGAATCAGCCAAAATTGCAAAAAAGGCGGTGCAGAAGTACAATGAGCTAACGCCGGAAAAACCACGTTTTGTTGCAGGTGCCCTGGGGCCAACAAATAAAACCGCCAGTATTTCACCCGATGTGAATCAACCCGGCTTCAGAGCCATTGATTTTGAAGAACTTAAAATCGCTTACCGCCAGCAAGCAGAAGGCCTTGTTGAAGGCGGAGCCGATATATTATTAGTGGAAACCGTTTTCGATACATTAAATGCGAAGGCAGCCCTGGTTGCCATTACCGAATTGAAAACGGAGAAAGCACTTGATATACCCGTAATGCTTAGCGGAACTATAACCGATGCCAGCGGCAGACTGCTTTCAGGTCAAACACCGGAGGCGTTTTACATTTCCATGCAGCACTTTGAACTTTTGAGTATTGGCTTTAATTGTGCGCTGGGTGCCGATAAACTGTTGCCTAGTATTGAGCGGTTAGCTCGTATAGCTCCAAGCTATATTTCGGCCTATCCTAACGCGGGTTTGCCCAATGCCTTTGGGGAGTATGATGAAACACCCGAAATGATGCGCAAACAACTTGAACAATATTTGGAAAAAGGCTTACTGAATATTGTGGGAGGTTGTTGTGGTACCACCCCTGAACATATAGGTGCCATAACTGCCATTGTTAAAGACTATTCACCACGACCAGTTACAGAAAGCATCTATGCCTGAGCTGAATACTGAACGATATTTGATGCTTTCCGGGTTGGAGCCCCTTATTATCAGGCCCGACAGCAATTTTATCAATGTAGGTGAACGCTGCAACGTCACCGGCTCACGAAAGTTTTTACGACTTATAAAAACCAACAAATTCGATGAGGCACTTTCCGTAGCTCGTGAACAAGTGGAAGGAGGTGCCCAGATATTGGATGTAAACATGGACGAAGGCTTACTGGACAGTAAGGAAGCCATGGTGAAATTCTTACGCCTGATCGCGGCTGAACCGGATATTTCCCGTATTCCTATTATGATTGACAGCTCCAAGTGGGAGGTGATAGAAGCCGGCCTTCAGCAAGTGCAGGGCAAAGCAGTTGTTAATTCTATAAGCCTGAAAGAAGGAGAAAAAGTTTTTCTGGAACATGCCCGAAAAGTAAATCTGTACGGTGCTGCCGTAATTGTTATGGCCTTTGACGAAGATGGTCAGGCAGATAGCTATGAACGCCGAATTGAGATATGCAAACGGAGCTATGATCTGTTGGTAGAAAAGGCAGGTTTCAGCCCTGAAAACATCATTTTTGATCCTAATATTTTTCCGGTCGGAACCGGAATTGACGAGCACCGACAAAATGCAGTAGATTTCTTTCGGGCCACCAAATGGATACGCGAAAACCTGCCCCACGCCAGCGTTTCGGGTGGAGTAAGCAATGTTTCATTTTCGTTTCGCGGACATGATACAATTCGTGAAGCCATGCATTCAGCCTTTTTATTTCATGCCATAAAAGCAGGTATGAATATGGGTATTGTTAATCCTTCGCAGTTAGAAGTTTATGACGAAATACCCAAAGACTTGCTGGAGCTTGTAGAAGATGTGCTGTTGGACAGGAGAGAGGATGCCACGGAACGGCTTTTGGATTATGCTGAATCGCATGTAGATGTGAAGAAAGATACCAAAAAAGACCTGAAGTGGAGGGATGGTGATCTTCAATCGCGTATTACATATGCTTTAGTAAAAGGCATTGATGAATTTATTGTTGAAGATGTAGAAGAAGCCCGCCTGACGAGCGAAAGGCCTTTGGATGTAATTGAGGGTCATTTAATGACGGGAATGAATATAGTGGGTGACCTGTTTGGTTCGGGAAAGATGTTTTTACCGCAAGTGGTGAAATCGGCGCGGGTGATGAAGAAGGCCGTAGCCTATTTGAATCCTTTTATTGAAGCAGATAAAAAGCAGGGAGAATCTACAACTGCCGGCAAAGTTCTGTTGGCCACAGTAAAAGGTGATGTACACGATATCGGTAAGAATATTGTAGGCGTTGTACTTGCCTGTAATAACTATGAAATTGTGGATCTTGGGGTGATGGTTCCCGCCGAAAAGATCCTTGAAACAGCGAGAGACGAAAAAGTAGATGTTATAGGTTTAAGCGGATTGATCACGCCTTCTTTAGATGAAATGGTGTATTTGGCCAAAGAGATGGAAAGGGAAAAATTTGATGTTCCTTTGCTCATTGGCGGAGCTACAACTTCCCGTATTCACACCGCCGTAAAAATCGTTCCGCAATATGAAAACAGTATTCATGTATTGGACGCCAGCCGCTCAGTAACAGTTGTAGAAAATCTTTTAAACGATTCAAAAAAAGATAATTATAAAAAGGAAATTCAGAGTGAATACACTAAACTTCGTGAAAACTTCAACAACAAAAGAAGCCATAAGGAATACCTTTCTTTGGCAGAGGCCAGGGCTAATAAGTTTCTCATCGATATAGAAAAACATCCGGTGGTAAAACCCAAAAAGTTGGGAATTACCGTGTTGGAAAATATTGAACTTAAAAGGTTAAGAAAGTATATCGACTGGACACCATTTTTTAAAAGCTGGGATCTCCATGGAAAGTATCCGGCAATTTTTGATGATAAAGTGGTAGGCGAACAGGCCGGTCAACTTTTTGAGGATGCCAACATACTTATAGATGACATTATTAACGGGAATAAGTTGCAGGCCAAAGCTGTTTTCGGACTGTTTGCCGCTAATAGCATGGAGGACGATATTGAAATATATGATGAGGAAGGTTACACAATGGTTGTGAGTCACACCTTAAGACAACAATTAAAGCGCGGAAGCAACATCCCAAATCTGGCCCTGGCAGATTTTGTTGCAAGCAAGACATCGGGTTCAACAGATTATATCGGTGCCTTTTGCGTTTCATCGGGCTTTGGAACAGCGGAACTAGCTGTGCAATTTGAAGAAAAACACGATGACTATTCTGCGATAATGGTAAAAGCCATTGCCGACCGGTTTGCCGAAGCTTGTGCTGAATTTTTACATGAAAAGGTGAGGAAAGAATACTGGGGCTATGCAGCTGATGAGCAATTAGAGAACGAAGATCTGATAAAAGAGAAATACAAGGGTATTCGCCCGGCACCGGGTTATCCTGCCTGCCCCGATCATACAGAAAAGGAGACTATTTGGGAGTTGCTTAAGGTAAAGGAACGCATAGGTGTTGAATTGACCGAAAGCCTGGCAATGTGGCCGGCAGCGTCGGTTTCGGGCTGGTATTTTGCCCACCCTCAGGCCAGGTATTTTGGGCTGGGAAAGATCACAAATGAACAGGTAAAAGATTATGCCAAGCGAAAGGGAGTTGAATTGGAACAAGCAGAAAAATGGTTGTCACCGGTAATGACATAACCTTAACTATAAAGAACTACGAACTACGATTAAATGAAAGTCACAGAACATATAGAAAACGCCAAGGGTAAAACCATGTTTTCCTTTGAGATATTACCTCCGGTAAAGGGTCAGCATATAGATTCCATATTCTCGAATATTGAGCCGTTGATGGAGTTTAAACCACCTTTTATTGATGTTACTTATCATAGAGAAGAATACTATTACAAGGAATTGGAAAATGGATTGTCGGAGAAAAGGGTAGTGCGTAAACGCCCCGGAACGGTTGGGATATGCGCTGCCATTCAAAACAAATTTAAAGTAGATGCTATACCCCACATGCTGTGTGGAGGCTTTACCGAAGAGGATACCGAAAACTTTTTAATAGACCTTAATTTTTTAGGAATTGATAATGTAATGGCACTTCGGGGTGATGCGGTTAGCAGTGAAACATATTTTAAACCCATGGCCCAGGGTCATAGTTTTGCATCGGAGTTGGTGGAGCAGGTAGTTAAAATGAATAACGGTGACTATTTAGATGATGATATGGAAGACGGCTCCAGCACGGATTTTTGTATTGGTGTGGCAGGTTACCCCGAAAAACACATGGAAGCACCAAGTATGGAAGTAGATATGCACTATTTAAAAAAGAAGGTAGAAAAAGGTGCCGACTATATTGTTACCCAAATGTTCTTTGAAAACAAATACTACTTTGATTTTGTTAAGAAATGCCGCGATGTCGGAATTACTGTGCCTATCATTCCCGGCTTAAAACCACTCACTTCCAAAAAGCAGTTAAATACATTGGCACATCGCTTCAGCATTAGTTTGCCCGATGAATTTGCTATTGAAGTAATAAAATGTAAAGACAACAAAGCGGCCCGTGAAATAGGTATTGAGTGGTGTATTAAGCAAAGCAGAGAGTTAAAGGCCGCCGGAGTGCCTTCTTTGCACTATTATTCCATGGGTCATGCCAGTACGGTAAAAAGGGTGGCGCGTGGAGTGTTTTAACGCGGAGTAGCCTGAGGAGGAAGACCATCCACACACTTAGTTTAGGGATTTTCAGAAGTAATGCAGTTAACCTCGCACATGCGGGGTTTAATATATGTAGCCGCGATCTTCAGATCGCGGTTCACGGTATTTCGTAGAATTTCATTGGCGGGATTTTTGACCCAAAAATCATGACAATGAAAATTAACGATACCACGTTTCCATAAAATGGTATTTTTTTGAGATCAATTCCATAATCAAGAATAGATTAAAATCGGACAATGGCAGGATGATAAAGGATTTTAAAGCTGTAACAAAAATTCCAGTCTTACTTCTGAATATCCCTAGTTTACCAAACCTGTAGCCGGATCAAATTCTCGTAAAAACCTTTCTGTTCCAAAAGCTCCTTATGGTTTCCCTGTTCTATGATCTCTCCTCGGTCCAACACTAAAATTTTATCGGCATTGCGTACGGTTGACAGTCTGTGCGCAATTAAAAGTGTAGTTCGGTTTTTCATTAGGTGTTCCAAAGCCTCCTGTACAAGGTGTTCACTTTCGGCATCCAAAGCACTGGTGGCTTCATCTAATATTAAAACGGGCGGATTTTTTAATAAAGCGCGGGCTATGGCTACCCTTTGTCTTTGCCCGCCGCTGAGCTGTACACCGCGTTCGCCTACGATAGTGTTCAGGCCTTCTTTAAAAGAATGAATAAAGTCCCAGGCATTGGCTTGTTTGGCAGCCTGCTTTATTTCTGCTTCCGAGGCACCTAACTTTCCATAAACAATATTCTCTTTTATGGTTCCGCCAAACAGCAGCACTTCCTGGGGTACAAAACCTATATTATTTCTGTAGGCATGTAGGTCAAATGAATTAATATCTTTATCATCCAATAGAATGTGGCCATCGTTAGCCTTATAAAACCTTAGCAGGAGTTGAGCGATGGTAGATTTTCCCGATCCGCTGGGTCCTACAAGCGCAACGGTTTCACCTTTTTTAATGTTAAAGCTGATGTCTTTTAAAACCGGTTCATCAGGCCGGGTAGGATAGGCAAACGAAACATTTTCAAAATGTATGGAGTGATTAAATGTAAACGGTATTCCACCTTTTTCTACTGACTCCGCTTCAGATTCTCCAACCAGTAATTCTTCAATTCTGTCAGTGGCTCCTATGGTGGAAAGTAGGGCAGTGATGGTATTTGGCAATCCGCCAATTGAACCCGCAATAAATATGGTGTACATGATAAACATAACCAGGTCACCTTCAGAAATAAGGCCGTTGGATAACATTACGGCAGCACGCCAAACCATAAAAATGATGGCGGCTCCAAAGAAGATGGTGATAAAACCGAAAAACAAACCTTGAAACCGGGCCCGCTTCATGGACAGAGCGATCAACTCCCCAATACTTTTACCGTATCGTTTTGATTCATATTGCTCATTGGCACAAGCCTTTACAAAGCGGAATGCCTGAAAGGTTTCATCAACCACTACATTGCTCTCTGCCAACTTTTCCTGTCTTTTCTTTGATAACCGGCGTATAAACGTCCCGAAAACATAGCCGAGCAGAACGACTATGGGAACAGTAGCCAGCATAGCCAACGTAAGTTTGGTGCTGGCCACAGCCAATATGGCTATTGAACCCACAATGGTTAACAACTGACGTAAAAACTGCGGTAATGTGAATGCCACAGCTCCGTGCAGGGTAGTGGTATCTGCTGTTATTCTTGAACTTAGTTCTCCAACCCGGTTTTTATCAAACAAGGTAACCGGTGATGTTATGAGTTTATGATAAAGTTCTTTTCTAATATCTCCGATGGAATTTTCAGTAACATAAGCCGTAAGCACGGCTCTGAAATAAGAAAAAATCACCTGCAACAGCATTACCCCGGCTAATACCAAAAGTAACTGATTTAGGTTGGTAACCTTAAAAAATCCAATACCCAGCGGATCGCCTTTAACCACTTCAAACACGCCTTTTAGCAAGTACGGAAAGGAAATAGCCGTTAAACTGCCCAGTGCAACCAGCAAAAAACTTATGAAAAACTGCGTTTTATACGGCAGTACATATCTGAAGATGCGAAAGAGCTTCTTTAGGTCGGAGCGTTTAAATTTAACTTTCTTGTCTTTGGATGACATTGGGTAAAGATACCTGTTGAATTAAGAGCTAACCGGAATGACACCAAGGCATAAACCACCGCCAATCAACAACATGATTAAGCCGATAAGAAAAATTGTTAGCGCAAGTTTTTTCTGAATAAAAAGAAATACTAAAGCCGCCAACCAATTAAGTGCAATCTGCACGGCGCACCATATCGAAAATGTAGCAATCCCGGCAGTCCTAATTGGGTAGTGATCTTTACTATCAGCGTAAGTCGCAATAACCAAACCGACTATGAGGAGAATTACATTTACCATTATGGGTAATGTGATATGTTTCTTTCTCACCTTCATTGTGCCATTCCAAAACAAGCCCCAAAACCAATGATGGCAATGGCAAATGCCGAAAGGATCATGGCAATACCCAGTTTTTGATTTCCATTTTTAACCACGGCAATCACTATACCTGCAATAAAGTTTAAAACTGCGAGAAGTGCTATAAAGAAAGCAACGCTTATCACGTAATAACCTTGCGGGTCTTTGTCCTTCATGCTCGCCGACCAGGCCAATATACCAATCAATATGGCAGCGTTGATCAAAATGGAAATTAGTATCGGTTTATTTTTCATAGAATCATGATTTGCTTATCCTGAAAGTGCCGCACATCCGCCAAAGCCAATTAGCAGAACGCCCAAGCCTGATATTAAAAAGGTAAGAGCCAGCTTCTTATCACCTTTTGAAATGGCAGTTCCACTTCCAATGGCAAAGTTTATAAAAGTGAGAACAGCAATAAAAAAAGCAGGGATAAGAATCCATAGCCCCTGTGCATCACGACTTTTATCCATTTTTGCCGAAAAGTAAAGAATAGCAATAAGAAAAAAAGCATTGGCTGCAATGATAGCGGGAATTGAGGTTTTACTCTTATGCATGGCTTAACTCTTTTACTATTTTCTCTGTGTTTACTTCCAACTCATCTCTATATAACAGATTCATCGTTTCAAAAGGTATAACCCTTCCATCTTTATTAACAATATGTACGCACGATTTCTTAATAGCTCGCACATCAAAATCATAAGCATCCATAAAATTGATGATAATTATTCTGAATAGATTATCGTACGTTAATTCCGGTGCCTTAATGTTAGGCAAACAACAGAGTAGTTGGGTTAATTCTTCCTGCGCTTTTTCAACCGAATTTCCCGTGCTGAATATCTCAAACATACGGTTTTTAAGTACTTCATCCTGTTCGTAAATAATGGTATTCTTGGAGTGATCCAGTAAATCTGCCGGATTGATCAAGTGGGTGAGCGGAAATACCTTTCCGTCAATTTTAAGGGCGTATGCCATGGCCAGTGCATCCGGATTACATGGAACAGGAATAAGATCATCTGCTTTAAAAATGTCGCTTTGATCCAGAATTTTTTGTCGAACTTCTGTTAAAGTAAGTCTGTCGGTAGAAGGATTAAAGTTGTCCAATCTGCCAGCCACCTGTGTGGGTTGAAATGTAACTCCCCTAACACATTTTTGAGCCAGTGCGAAATCCAAAATACTACCAATTTCATTATCATTTAAGCCTTTTTCTAAAGTGACTACAAGGGTAGTGGAAAGATTAAGTTTGTTGAGATTATCAATAGTCTTCCGGCGAATATCTCTCAAGTCCTGGCCCCGCAATTTCTCCAGAGCTTCTTTGGTAAATGAATCCCACTGCAGGTAAATTTCAAAATCGGGCATGTATGAGGCTAATCTCCCGGCGAAGTCGAAATCGTTGGCAATACGAACACCGTTGGTATTGAGCATTAAGTGTTTAACAGGCTTGGTTTTGGCCATATCCAAAATCTCAAACAAATCGGGGTGAATGGTTGGCTCACCACCGCTTATTTGCACTACATCGGGCTCTCCTTCACTCTCAACAATTATATCGAACATTTTCTCCACTTCAGCTATGGTTCTGTGTCGGCCATAGCCGGGAGCAGAGTTGGCATAGCATGTAGGGCAGGTAAGATTGCATCTGTCGGTAATCTCAATCAAAGAAAGACAGGAATGTTGCTCGTGGTCGGGGCAAAGGCCGCAATCATAAGGGCAGCCGTTGAGTGTTTTTGTTTGAGGTGCTTTTGGGTATTCCGACTCCTTATTATAGTTGCGAATGTTTTTGTAATACGCTATATCTGTGGCTATCAAAACCTTTTGAAAACCATGCTCGAGACAATTTTTGTGCATATACACCTTGCCATCTTCAAATACAATTTTTGCATCAATGGTTTTTAGGCATTCGGTGCATAAGCTTTTAGTATAGTCGTAGTAAATGTATCCCACCTTATTTCGCTGAAGATCGATTAAAAATAATTCTAAAAAGATCAGGAGTGTAATAAATCAGGCCAATAATACAAGCAACATGTATTGCCGACAGACCCCAAAGGAAATCGTTATGTGGTTTAATAAATTCAATACAGAACCGGAAAAGCAGGTAAGGAGCCAAAAACAGCTTAAACAGATCGCCGGGCCTTTTCAATAGACCCGATATCTTTTTCAGAAAGAACCAAAGTGCACCAAGAAAAAATATTTCGTACAACGAAGTCGGATGCCTGCTTAATCCATCTCCGAGGTCCATTCCCCAAGGTAGGTTGGTTTCCAATCCAAACGTTGGTTCCGATATCCCGGACAGAAAACAACCTATTCGGCCAATGATCATAGCCAGTATTAAAGGATAAGTAAACATGTCGCCGGATGATTTTTTTTCACCAATGATCTTTTTGGTGATCTCAACACCCAGCAGGCCGCCTAATAGACCTCCCACAATAGTTTTACTGTTATAGATGTGTGCGATGTTGCGTTGAGCTAATCCGGCCAGGTCTTCTAAGTTTCCAATAAGTCTGGAGAATATAAGCGCACCTATGGCTGCACCAATTACAATAAGCACTCTGTTCTTGGAACTTATAGCATCAGCACTTCCTTTCCTAAGAAACATGTAATAGCGATAACCGATATAAAAGGCGGCTATCTCAAAGAGAATATGCACATTAAATTCACCTTCTCCAATCGAAATGGTAACGGGTAAGTCTATAAACAACACCTTTATTCGAATACGCCATCAACAGGCTCCCAAAGCTCAATTTTATTGCCTTCCGGGTCCATTATCCATCCGAATTTGCCGTATTCGTATTCTTGAACTTCGCCTACTATTTCCACACCTTCTTCTTCTAAAGCTTTAAGCAGAGCATCAAGGTCGTGTACCCGATAGTTGAACATATAGTCCTTTTTACCGGGCTTGAAATATTTTGTATCATCTTTAAACGGTCCCCAGGTGGTTGTGGCTACCTTATCGGTATTGTTCAGTTCGTGCCATTTGAAAATACTGCCGCCCCATTCTTCGCTTTTAATTCCGAGGTGTTTTTCATACCATTCACCAATTTTCTTCGGGTCCTTTACTTTAAAGAAAACACCTCCCAAACCTGTTACTCTTTTCATTTCGTTTGATTTTGGGTTTGAATTTAGGTATTTAGCGGGAATAGGGTGGTCTTCACTTTCGCTGCTCCATGAAAGGGACGAAATATACCAGCGTTCACCTTTTTTTAACATCTGGTAATGGTTGATGCCTCTCGCCTTTTGTTCCGAATCGGGAATTTCCCAGGCATAAGTTTGAATAGCCTGGGCAACACCGTTAAACTGATCTATCTGACTGTAAATTTCTTTTTCGTAAAAACCTGTTTTGGCGTAATTCGGCCCCACCTTTTCTATAAATTCTTCTAAGCTGAATGTTCTACTGCCATAAACACCTTCTTTATTTGGTCCGGCAAAGGTGAAGGTCCCGTTTTCGGTAAAAAGGTTACGTAGCCGGTCAAAATCCCGTGCTTCGTTTTTGGGCCCGGATATTACATCTAGTGTGGCCTTGAGCAATGTTTGAGGGGTTTTAGTATCAGAGTTGTAATTATTGTTTTGAGCCTGTATGGTAGAAGCCAGGCAAAACATGACGCATAAAAGTAAATATTTCATTAGAAAGATTTGCCTGAAAATACAGGAAATTAAGTAATACGTTACAGCTTATCTAAACTGATAACCAAAGCCCAGCGAACCGTATGGAATAAACTTATTGGCCAAAAGCGGAGTAAAGGAAACCACTCCAAACAACCCATGATCATCTCTTGAAACCATTCTGTAACCCAACTCCGCAAAAGGAAAACGCTCATCGGTTAATTCAATAGTCTTTACGATGGTTTGTTCATCCATACCACGCATAATGGTGTATCCCCCTCCAACTTCTAAATAGTCAATTTCTCCCAACTGAATTAAATAACTTAATTCCAATGGAATAGATAAAATTGACTCTTTATCTCCTGTTTCCTGGTTGCGGACAGCACCGAAACCAGCTCCGGCTTGTAATCTTAAGCCTGCGTAGCTTGCACCGGTTAATTGTTGTTCGTAATTAATGGAATTGAAAACACCCGGACCCAGCGCATCGAAGCTTAAAGCACTATTTTTTATGAATTGCGCCTTACCGCAAAGACTTGTTGTTAGAACAAGAATAAGAGCTTGTAAAATTTTCATGAGAACGGATTAAGTTGGTTATAGCTATGTTGTTACTTAACCTTATCAACAATTGCCTTGAAGGCTTCAGGGTGATTAAGAGCTAAATCGGCCAGGGCCTTTCTGTTCAATTCAATGTTGTTTTCTTTAAGCGCGGCCATAAAGCGTGAATAACTCATGCCCTCGGCACGGGTTGCGGCGTTAATTCTTGAAATCCAAAGACTTCGATATTGGCGTTTTTTTAGTTTACGACCGGTGTAGGCATGCTGCATGGCCTTTTCAACCGCATTTTTGGCCACCGTATAAACGTTTTTACGGGCACCGAAATATCCTTTAGCTTCTTTTAAGATTTTTTTTCGTCGCTTACGTGATGCGACATTATTTACTGATCTAGGCATGTTATTTAGTTTTATGACCTAGGTGTCGGCTGGCGAACTTTAAAACCACGGTCAGTTTAATTAATCTATTTTCCTATGCAAAGCATTTGCTTAATTCGCCCTTCTTCTGATTTTTTTACAACGGCATAACCTGAAAGTCTTCGTTTCTGGCTTTTGCTTTTGTGACCCAGTTCGTGGCGTTTGTATGCTTTACGTCTTTTTATTTTTCCACTGCCGGTTAACTTAAACCGTTTTTTGGCACTGGATCTTGTCTTCATTTTTGGCATAACGCACTTGTTAAATTCTTTTCAGAAAAAATTTAGCCTGCAAAGGTAAGGTTTTTGGTTTTTAGATTATAAAGTTTGTGTGGTTTTTAGCAGTGCTTGGTTCTAATTGGGCTAAGCAGCCAACGACTGCCTGTAAAGAGGCATGTGGGATTAGAACAAAACAGACAGACTAAATGCCGGCTATTTCCCCTTTTTCTTAGGATTGAAAAAGACGGTCATACGTTTGCCTTCCAGTTTTGGCAGGGCTTCAAGATCTCCAAAGTCTTTAAGTCTTTCGGCTAACTTAAGCAGTAACAGTTCTCCCCGGTCTTTAAACACGATAGATCTGCCTCTAAAATGTACGTAGGCTTTTACTTTTTCGCCTTTTTCCAAAAAGCTTTCCGCATGTTTTGCTTTAAAATCGAAATCGTGATCATCAGTGTTAGGCGTGAACCGTATTTCCTTAATCACAATTTTTTGCTGCTTGGCCTTCAGCTCTTTTTCCTTTTTCTTTTTTTCGTACAGGAATTTTTTATAATCACCGATTTTACAAACCGGCGGTTTGGCTTTAGGGGCTATTTCAATAAGGTCAAGTGCTAATTCATCGGCCATTTCCAGGGCCCTGGAAATAGGATAAATGCCGTTTTCAACGTTATCCCCTGTTACTCTTACTTCAGCAACTGTAATTTCTTTGTTAGTTCTGAAGCTGGGTGCTTTTGGTCTTTGCACCGGTCTTCTACGTCTTCCTCTTCTCAAATAGTTCTTTTTAGTTAATAATTTATTTAATTGTCAATTTGTTTCTTCAAAAGATCAACAAATTTCTCCCTTTCAAAAGTTCCAATGTCGCCTTTTCCGTGCTCCCGTACTTGTAAACTGCCGGTTTCCATTTCTTTCTCACCAATAACTATCATATACGGAATTTTTTCAAGTTCTGCATCTCTGATCTTTTTACCGATACGCTCATACTGAACATCTACAGTAGCACGAATATCGTGATTTTTAAGGTATTCACTAACTTCCCGGCCATAGTCGTCAAATTTTTCCGATATAGGAAGCACACGCACTTGCTCAGGAGCCAGCCACAATGGAAAGTTGCCGGCGCAATGCTCGGTTAGTACGCCTATAAATCTTTCCATAGATCCAAAAGGTGCACGGTGTATCATTACCGGGCGGTGTTTTTCCCCGTCTGTTCCGGTATATTCCAACCCGAAACGTTCAGGTAAGTTGTAATCAACCTGCACAGTACCCAATTGCCAGCTTCGGCCCAAAGCATCTTTTATCATAAAATCGAGTTTTGGACCATAAAAGGCCGCCTCACCCAATTCGGTTATAGTCTCCAGGCCGGCTCCTTCTGCGGCTTCAACAATCATTTTTTCGGCCATATCCCAATTCTCATCACTTCCTATATATTTCTCCCTGTTATCAGGATCACGAAGGGATATCTGTGCGGTAAAATCTTCAAAACTGAGTTTTCGTAATACGAGTTTTATCAAATCCAATACCTCTAAAAATTCATTCTTTACCTGTTCAGGGGTACAGAAAATGTGGGCATCATCAACCGTAAAACTTCGTACCCGGGTAAGGCCATGCAACTCTCCGCTCTGCTCATAGCGGTAAACTGTGCCAAATTCGGCTATTCGTAATGGCAGATCGCGGTAGGAGCGTGGGTTATTGGCATATACTTCGCAATGATGCGGGCAGTTCATTGGTTTTAAGAAAAACTCTTCATTCTCCCTAGGTGTTTGAATGGGTTGAAAACTGTCCTCACCATATTTTTCATAGTGTCCGGAGGTGATATACAGTTCTTTTTTTCCTATGTGTGGTGTGATTACCGGGGTATACCCACGCTTGAGTTGTTCATTCTTAAGAAAATCTTCAAGCTCTGTTCTTAAAGCCGTACCCTTAGGAAGCCAAATAGGCAATCCCGCACCAACTTTTTCAGAGAACATAAAGAGGCGGAGCTGGGCTCCTAACTTCCTGTGATCTCTTTTTTTGGCTTCTTCCAATAAAACCAAATGCTCCTGAAGCATATTCTGTTTAGGGAAGGAAACCCCATATATACGAGTCATCATTTGGCGTTTTTCATCTCCCCGCCAATATGCTCCGGCCAAACTTAAAAGTTTAATGGCTTTTATAGCAGATGTATCGCCAATGTGCGGCCCTTTACATAAATCGGTAAAGTTGCCCTGTTCGTAAAAGGTGATATCGCCATCCTGAAGTTCATTAATGAGTTCCAGTTTATACTTATCACCCTTTGCAGTAAAGTATTCAATTGCCTCGGCTTTACTTACTTCTTTTCTTTCATACTTGCTCTTTTGGGCGGCAAGCTCCTTCATTTTCTTTTCTATTCGGGGAAGATCATCGGGTGTTAGCGTAGTGTCTCCAAGATCAACATCATAATAAAAGCCGTTTTCAATTGGCGGGCCAATACCAAACTTAATGCCCGGATATAGGGCTTCCAATGCTTCGGCCATAAGGTGTGCTGAAGAATGCCAGAAAGCCGATTTCCCTTCCTTATCGTCCCATGTGAGAAGGTTTATGCTGGCATTAGTGTTAATAGGCCTGTTGGCATCATAAATTTCATCATTAACCCGGCCAACCAAAACTTTTTTGGCTAAGCCATGGCTAATGCTTTGGGCAATTTGTAACGGAGTAACTCCTTTTTCATACTGCCTTGCAGATCCATCCGGAAATGTAATATCGATCATTAGGTGTGGCTAAAATTTTAAATGGCAAAGATATGTTGAACAAACTAAGGCTGTTACTATAAAAAAAGACCTTTAATTGTAGGCACGATTGGCCAACGAAGCATCCAAAATAAATGGATTATTGTTGCCTTGTATAGCCCTAATTTTATCATTTCGGGCTAACTCCTCTGTATCTGTTACATCGGCAGTGTGCCAACTAAGCAAGTCGGTTAACATTCCATTAAAAAAAGATTGATCGGCTACACTGTTGTAAATAGTAAAAAAGTAAAAAATACCGCGGGCTACATCACCTTTTACCCCTTCACGGGGTTCAAAGGCCACACCAAGGTCAGCTTCACTCCAATTGTCTATATCGCTGCCCGGTATTCCTGATTGTGACGTGCTTAAATAGTACCATCTGTCCGTAGTGTTATCATCTATCTCGGCAAACTCCAAACTTCCCCGGTCAGAATTTACGTTATCTTTTGACGGACGCAAGTGAAAAATATCTGCCCGGGCAGGTTCCTGGCTTGCTCCTTTGCTTTGAGGGTAGGTATGTTCCGTGTTAATACCCTTAGCCAGCATATCCTGTATGGCATCATTAGGATTTGTAAGCGTGGCTTTAAAACCGGTGTATATTCCCTCAATTTCATCGGAAGCGTTTTTATCAATATTGGTGAACATTTCTATTCGCGCATCCCGATAAGACAAAACAGTTTCCGGCGTGTAAAGTTTCCTTATAGCATTTAACAGATCGTTGGCTGTTAGTGAAGGAAATATGGAAGCACCGGCATCATTTACCGTTAGATTAACTGTAGCTTGAACACAATTACCGCTGCTGTTGCATATTTCATAAACGAATGAATCATTTCCTGTATAATCGTGATTGGGTCTGTAAAGAATAGAATCATCTTCCGGGCTGCTTGTTCCGTTATTATCCACAGCGGCTTTTCCGTTTGCCGGCTGAGTTTTAATGGAAACCGGTTGTAAATTACTCGTGCCGCTGAAGTCATCGTTACTCAACACGTTTATTTTAACGGCACCACTTTTTGTGGACGATGCCGTATCATTGCTAAGCACAGGTGTTGGTTCGGGAGCCGGATTTACGGTTATTGTTACAGTTGCATTGTCACAGTCGCCATCCGCATCACAGATTTTGTACATAAAGGAGTCCTGGCCTGAAAAACCGGTACTCGGTGTATAGGTAATGCTATGCCCGTTTACTGTAGCTGTTCCGTTACCCGGATTTGAAGTTGTTTGCAACGGAGCAGACGATGCCCCGTCGGGCCCGAATGTATCATTGGCAAGTACTTTAACTTCAACGGAAGTTTCAAAATCCGTTTGAGCCGAATCATCTCTCGCGGTAGGCTGGCCTAAATTGCTATTTCCACCTCCATTTCCACTATCATTACTACAACCTGAGAAAGACAGCATAATAATGAATGACAAAAAAAGATAAATGGATTCTCTTAAGAGCATGGCACGAAGTTAAAACCTTATTGTAAACATAAATTGTGTTAGACAGATAGCTAAGCTTAGTTTTGCAGTCGTGAAGGATATTACCTATTGCGTAGAACTATTTAAAAAGTACAGTTCAAATTACAACCTGAACGGGCAACCTCAGGAATTATATGAACCGGTGGAATACATACTTTCATTGGGTGGTAAAAGGCTAAGGCCGGCCATGCTTCTGTTGTCCTGTTCTATGTTTGATGAAAATATTGAACAAGCTCTGCCGGCTGCAAATGCCATTGAACTCTTCCACAACTTTACGCTCGTACACGACGATATAATGGATGATGCCGTGGTTCGGCGTGGAAAAACCACTTTGCATGAAAAGTACGGAGTTAATACAGCCATACTTGCCGGCGATATTATGATGGTTTTGGCCTACAAACAACTTGCCATGAGTGCGAACTTCATAGAGATATTTCACGTGTTTAATGAAACGGCCGCCCGGGTTTGTGAAGGACAGCAAATGGACATGTTGTTTGAGAACAGGGAAAATGTTAGTGTTGCGGAATACTTGAAAATGATAGAACTCAAAACAGCCGTTTTATTAGGTTGTGCCATGAAAGTAGGGGCTATTATTGGTGGTGCAGATGAAAAATCGTGCAATGCTTTGTATGACTTCGGGAAAAATCTGGGGATCTCGTTTCAGCTTAAAGATGATCTGTTAGATACCTATTCCGATGATGGTTTCGGGAAAAAGATAGGCGGGGATATTATTCAGAATAAAAAAACTTATTTACTCATTCAGGCCCTGGAACTTGCAGAGCACAAGGATAAAGAGAAACTGCGGTTTTGGATGACTGAGGATACCGAAAATGTAGATGATAAAGTGGCTGCCGTAAAAACCATTTACGACAACGTGAATGTGCAGGAACGAACGGCATCTTTAGCACAGCAGTATTACGAAAAAGCTTTGGGAGCGGTTGAGCGACTTGGAATTAACATTGAGAGAAAGAACATCCTTACCAAACTTGCCAATTCAATAATTAACCGAACTAAGTAGGTTTTTAGTAAATACAGATTCTGCTTTTCGTTTTGCATCTTATTCCTTACTTTTAGTTTTAACCTCTCTTAACAAGTATGGGCGATTTCAATGTAAAGAAAGCAGGAACTACTGACGAGAACCAACGTTTTGTACGGCATTTGTTAGAAGATGTTGATGCATTGGAATATATGTTGGAGAACAATTGGTTTGAAGATGATATAATTCGAATTGGAGCCGAACAGGAAATGTGCCTTATAGACACCAACTATAAGCCGGCACATAGAAACATGGAATTGTTAGAAAGTATAAACGATGAAGATGTAGTTACCGAGCTCGCCAAATTTAACATTGAATTGAATTTGGCACCGCAGGTTTTTGAGAAGAATTGTTTTAGCCTGGTTGAAAAGGAAATTCTGGAAAAGATGAAACTGGTGAGTGATCATGCTGAACGGTTGGATATGAAACCTATACTCACCGGAATTTTGCCTACCATTAGAAAATCGGATGTTAGTGATGAAAATGTAACCCCGTTAGAGCGGTACAGATACCTTATGGCCATTTTAAAAGAGGCCCTGGGAGGTATGGTTGAGCTAAAACTTAATGGAATTGATGAGTTGATAGTGGAGCATGAGAGTGCCCTTTTAGAGGCTTGCAATACCAGTTTTCAGGTTCACCTTCAGATTAGGCCCGATGAATTTGTGCAAAAGTATAATATTGCTCAGGCTATTGCTGCACCTACAATGGCCTTAGCGGTTAATTCACCTATGTTATTTGGTAAGCGGTTATGGCATGAAACACGAATAGCCCTTTTTCAGCAGTCGTTAGATACCCGACAAAAAGTGGAGCATTTGAGGGAAGTGAGCCCCAGAGTAACCTTTGGAAACGATTGGTTGCGAAAGTCAATATTGGAACTTTATAAAGAGGATATTACGCGCTTTAGGGTACTGCTCAATACTAAAATTGAGGAAGATGTGCATGAACAAATTGAAAAAGGAATAACACCTAAATTAAGGGCTCTGAACATTCATAATGGCACGGTTTACAGGTGGAACAGGCCATGTTACGGTATTAGTGGTAACGGTAAACCCCACTTACGAATAGAAAACAGGATACTACCGGCCGGGCCTTCAATATTAGACGAAATGGCCAATGCGGCTTTGTGGATTGGATTGATGAACAGTTTTGATAAAGTGGAAAAGGACGTGACTAAAAGCATGGACTTCGATGATGCACGCAATAACTTTTTTGTGGCCTGCCGCATGGGATTGGACAGTTATATGAACTGGTTTGGCGGCCGCAGAATTTCAACACCTGAGTTGCTTAAAAAGGAACTTATTCCGTTAGCTAAAGAAGGGTTGAAAGATGCCAATATTGACCAATCGGACATTGACCGGTATATAGGAGTGATAGAAGACCGGGTTGCAACCGGAGTAACCGGAGCAATGTGGATTATTAACTCCTACAGCAAACTGGCAAAGGACGGCCCTAAGGAAGAAGCTATAACCTCGGTAACTGCGGCTATAATTAACAACCAGGAAAAGAATTTGCCCGTGGCACAATGGAAAGAAGCAACATTTAAAGATGTAAGTGTGTGGGAACCCCAAAAACTATTAATAGAGGAATTTATGACAACCGATCTTTTTACGGTTAGAGAAAATGATGTGCTTGAATTAGTAGCCGATATGATGGATTGGAAAAAGATACGCTATGTATTAGTGGAGGATAAAAAGGGTAAGTTGGTAGGTCTGCTGTCAAGCCGTATGTTACTACGATATTTTAAAAAGGAAAGTCAGTTACGAGATAAAAAACCTGTTCCTGCAAAAGCTTTAATGCACCCAAATCCTATTACAGTATCGCCTTATCACTCCATTATGGACGCCATGGATCTTATGGGTGAAAATAAGGTAGGTTGTTTGCCGGTTGTAAAAAAGGGGAAGTTGGTGGGTGTGGTAACCGAACACGACTTTATGGGTCTTTCATTGCGGTTGTTAAAGAGGCTGGCCGGAGAATAGTGTTAGCTGATATCACCCCCCAAAGCCGGTAGCCATAAGCAATTCCAGATCGGTGTACTTCATGTGAAATTTATCGCTTATATACTCGTTAGTGAGCTTGCTTCGATATACATAAACTCCTTTTCTAATGCCCTTTTTCAGGTGTATGTAATTGTCGAATCCGCCCTCCTCACTGGCCTCAATTAATATAGGGGTTAGAATATTTGAAATGGCGTTTGATGCGGTTTGCGCATAAATGGATGCTATGTTGGGCACACAGTAGTGTATAACATCGTGCACCTTAAAAGTAGGCTTCTCCAAAGTGGTAACCTCCGATGTTTCAAACACACCGCCCTGATCTATGCTTACATCAATAACCACTGAATCTTTTGGCATTTTCTGTACCATTGCTTCGGTAACTACAACCGGTGTTCTGCCGGTTTTAGAGTGTATGGCTCCAATAACTATATCGGCACTCATCATCTCGCGCTCTAAAACCTGCGGATTTAGTACCGATGTAAATAGTCTGGTTCCGAGGTTATTCTGGAGTCTTCTTAGCTTATACACATTGTCGTCAAATACTTTTACAATGGCCCCAAATCCCATGGCGGCACGGGCGGCAGATTCGCCCACGGTACCAGCACCAAGCACAATTACTTTGGTAGGTGGCACACCGGTAATTCCACCTATTATCTGTCCTTTTCCACCGCTATAATTGTTAAGAATATCTCCTGCAATTAATACAGCTGCTCGACCGGCTATTTCGCTAAGTGCATGTACTATCGGAAAGTTTTTTACCTCGTCTTTAATGTATTCATAGGCCATGGCAATAACACCCGATTCCAATAACCGTTGCACCAGTTTGGGCTGCAGTTTCGGTAAATGAATGGGCGACATCACAATTTGGCCCTTGTCTAAAAACTCTAATTCATCTTCGCTGATGGGTGACATTTTTAACACCAGATCGGCCCCGAAAATATCTTTTTTACCATAGGCTATTTGTGCTCCGGCTTCAGAGTAATCATTATCACTGTAATTGGCATTTTTTCCTGCGTCAGACTCAATTAGAACTTTATGGCCCCGGGCTATAAGTGTAGCCACAGATTTTGGCGTAAGTGGTACGCGTTTTTCACCGTAAGAGCGGGCTTTGGGAATACCTATAAAAAGGTTGCTCTGTTTTTCTTTTAGCTTAGCCGGTTTTTCCTGTACCTGCATAGCGTGTTCGGCAAGTGATCTTATAATGTTTTCAGGTTTGGTCATGGTGCTTCTACTCGTAATGTACGCTCTCCTTCAATATGACTAAAATATAACTTTATTACCGACTCCGAAAAAACCTTTTCAACTAATTGCGGCCACTCAATAAAACAATAGTCACTTTCCCCAACCGCATCTTCAATTCCTATCTCTAATGCTTCTTCGGTTGTATTTAATCTATACAGATCAATATGATGGACAATCAGGTTGCCTGTACTGTAATCGTTTATTAAAGAATAGGTTGGGCTTGTAACCTGCTCATTCTCATTAACCAATGCCACAAGTTGCTTAACAAAAGTAGTTTTTCCACTGCCCAGATCGCCGTATAGAAAGAAAAGAGCCGGCTTGCTGAACATATTATAGATAACTCCGGCCGCTAAGGCCAGTTCTTGAAAAGTATTTATGTGAAATGTTTTCAGAAGGATAAAGGTAGGAAGTACGGGCCATAAACTGTATAAACTTTTCTTATATACAGCTGAAAGTGTAGGGTGCTGTTGACTTAGATTCAGATTACCGTTTTACTTTTGACCTATGTGGGTTAACCATAAAAAGCTGGCACAGGTTTTAGCAATCTTACTACCGGTTCAATGGGTGTTTTACTGGTCAATCGGTCGTTTTCCCGAAGTCGTTGAGCGGTATTATTCCCAGGGGATATATCCTTTTATCGCCAAGGTTTTGAACAATTTGTTCGGCAACGTCTCCATTCCGTATGCGCAGATCTTCTTGCTTATCCTTGTAGTAGTGTTAGCAATCCTGTTGGCCAGGGCATTTCAAAGAAAAAAACGGTTGAAACGATCAGGGTGGAAATGGTTGAAATTGGTTATGCTTTATGGAATTGCCATGCTCTCGGTTATTTATTTCTTTTTTATGTGGATTTGGGGGCTGAATAATTATAGAATTCCGGTTGAAGAAAAATTTAATTTAGAGTTAAAGGAAGAATATACCCTACCGGAGCTGGAAGAATATTGCAAATGGGCAATTGAAAGGGCTAATGACGTGCGACAGTATCTGAATCCGGAAGAAAATACGGTTACGGAAGTGTTAATCAATGATGATGATGGCTTTAACTTGCCGGAATACGGGCATCAAGATGTGGCCAAAGCTCCAGTATGTCCCAAGCTGATGGCTTACATTGGCATTTCAGGGATATTCTCACCGTTCACCGGCGAAGCTTTTGTGAATACCGACCGGCCTTTAATAACAATACCTTTTACGGCTAAACACGAAATAGCGCACCAACTGGGCTATGCCAGTGAGCATGATGCCAGCTATTTAGGTTACTTGGCTTGCACGGAAAACAATGCCGATTCATTAACACAATATTCCGGAAGGTTGATGGCTATGAGATATGGTATGGCTGCATTACATGAGCAGGATAGCCTTTTGTTCAATAAACTGGAACTAAATATCTTTCCTGAAGTCAGAGCTGATCTGGAAGATATAAAGGCCTACAACGAAGCCCACAAAACATTTTTAAATAGCATTTCAAATTTCTCCAACGATATCTTTTTAAAACTAAATGGCCAAAAGGGTACCGAAAGCTATTCACAGGTGGTTTTGTTGTTAATGGCGGATTATGAGAAGAGAAAAAACACCACAATGGCCATAAGGAATCCCCGGGAAGGAAAGGGATGAACCGATACTCGCGCTTAGATTTTATAGCTTTATAACTCAATTAGAATTATGAAAGTTTTAATGTTTATAGTGTTAAGTGTACTTATATACGGACAAATAAACGCACAAACCGCAGATCTTCCTTATGCCAAAATACCGGATGCCGCTGAAGAATATACGGCTGGTACCGTTGCAAGCAGAATGATTGATGGGCTTGGCTTTAGGTTTTATTGGGCAACTGAAGGACTAAGAGACAAAGACCTTTCCTTTAAACCGAGTGAAGAAGCAAGAACTTCGGGAGAAACTATTGATCATATTTTAGGCTTATCGCAAGTAATTGTTAATGCGACATTAAAGGTTCCAAACGGTGGAAAGCAACCTGAAATGACTTTTGATGAAAAACGGGAGAAAATATTACGAAACCTTGAAACCGCGAGTGAGATATTAAGGCAGAGCGATGATATAAGTCAGTTTACCATAAAGTTTGGGAGCAATGAATTTCCATTTTGGAACAACATCAACGGACCCATTGCTGATGCCATTTGGCATACAGGCCAAGTTGTCTCATTCCGGAGATCATCGGGCAACCCTTTCCCGAAAGGCGTAAATGTTTTTAACGGGGTGAGGAAGGAGCCATAGAGTTGGTAACTTAAGGACTGAAAGATTTGAAGACGGGACTAAAAGTTGGTTCCCATTGCAATGAAAAGCATCTGGTCAATAGCGATGACCGGTCACTCAAACGCATTGATCCCCGTCACATCATAGCCTGTAATAAGCAAGTGAATATCATGCGTACCCTCGTAAGTGATCACCGACTCTAAATTGGCCATGTGTCGCATAATTGGAAACTCGCCCATAATACCCATGCCACCCAGCATTTGCCGGGCTTCACGGGCTATTTGTAAGGCCATGTTCACGTTGTTTCGTTTGGCCATAGATATCTGAGCAGGAGTAGCCCGATCTTCATTTTTCAGTATTCCAACTCGCCAGGCTAAGAGTTGGGCTTTGGTAATTTCAGTTACCATTTCGGCCAGTTTCTTCTGTTGTAATTGAAAGGATGCAATGGGTTTCCCAAACTGGCTGCGTTCTTTGGAATACCGCAAAGCTGTATCGTAGCAATCCATTGCTGCGCCAATAGCTCCCCAGCTAATGCCATAACGTGCAGAGTTGAGGCAGGAAAGCGGACCCTTTAATCCCCGAACTTCCGGAAAGAGATTCTCTTTGGGCACTTGCACATCTTCAAACACCAACTCACCGGTGGAACTTGCCCGTAACGACCATTTATTATGTGTTTCAGGTGTTGAAAACCCTTCCATGCCGCGCTCAACGATCATACCCCTTATCTCTCCTCCTTCATCTTTAGCCCACACTACCGCTATATCGGCCAGGGGCGAATTAGTGATCCACATTTTGGCACCGTTCAAAATAATATGGTTTCCGGCATCTTTAAAATTTGTTTCCATTCCTGATGGATTAGAACCATGATTGGGTTCGGTAAGACCAAAACAGCCCGTTAACTCTCCACTGGCTAATTTTGGAAGAAACTTTTGCTTTTGTTCTTCCGTACCAAAGGAGTTAATAGGGTACATAACCAAAGATGATTGTACCGATGCCGATGATCTTACAGCACTATCACCTCGTTCTAATTCCTGCATAATCAATCCGTAGGAGATCTGGTCTAACCCCGCACCGCCATATTCTTCCGGAATGTAAGGTCCAAGTGCTCCAATCTCACCCAGTTGGCTCATTACCTCAAAGGGCTTGTGTTTCTGGGCGTAATCATCAATTACAGGTATTACGGCCTGGTCAACCCAGTCGCGTACGCTTTGCCTGATGATCTTATGTTCCTCGGTTAAAAGTTCGTCTATTTGGTAGTAGTCGGGTGGTGTGTATGCCATATAAAGTGCGAAACTACTATAGATTGGTCAAAGACCCAAGGCTTTTAGGGTGTTGGGTGTGTGGTGCTGGGTGTTTGATGCTTGGTGCGGGGTGTTGGGTGCTGGGTGTTGGGTGTTTGGTGCGGGGTGCTGGATGTTGGGTGCTGGGTGCTGGGTGCTGGGTGTTTGGTGCGGGGTGTTGGGTGTTTGATGTTGGGTGCGGGGTGCGGGGTGTTTGATGCGGGCCGATGTGTGCGGTCTTAGTTTAAAATGATCAGTCAACTTTCTGCAAAAACCAAATACCTTCAAGTAGGTATTCATAAGAGTTTCCTTCGGCATCTGTGCCGCGCTCTACCATCATCCATTTACCGTAGAGGGCATTGTTCTGTTGATCTATATAACCGCTGTGTTCAATTTCGAGAGCTTCTGTCTCATCAACTATTAATTCTCCCAAGGCGTTAAGTACCGGTTTTTTACTATACCGCTTTACAAAGGATATAAGCGTTTCCTGCTTAAATCCATCCATAACCGCCTGGTCAGCCACTGAAAACTCACTGCTTTCTTCCTGAATTGTACCTGTCACAGCTTCTTCTTCGTCCTTTATGTCGGCAGTTATTCTTACACGTTTTCCAAAAGCAGGAAGGTCATATCCTACGCCATATTCGTAATATCCTTTCCAGGTTCCTGTTAAATTCATAGTGTTTATCCCTTGACCATAAAGTTACGTGAATATTGGATAAGAAATTCCGTAAACGGAATTGTTTGTGTTATTCGTAATAAATTGTCTATCAATGCTTTAAGGAATGTTTTAACCATGAATTTGCTAATTATACCTGTATTTCTTAGAAACAATTATAAGCTAATAGTACCAATTTGGTTTCGCTCCGCGAAACTAATCATCGGTCCTGGAAGAAAAATTCGTGCATTCGCGGTTATCCCGATGCTTCTGGATTGATTGTTAGAACTATTGCGAATAGGTTTAACCATTATTCACCTTAAAGTTAACGTGAGTTCGGGATAAGGAATCCCGCAGGCGGGATTATTTGTGAAATAACAATGTGCTGTTTATCAACGGATTAGATAATTAGATTAACTACGAATTTGCGAATTAGCGCGAAAATCTTGGTGATTAATTTTGAACGAAGAGCACTAATGTGTTTCACTGAAGCGAAACAGAGGTTGTTGACAACGAAAAAATTCGTGCATTCGTGGTTAAAAAATTGATAATCAAATCACTGTAAAAGTTTCTTACGTCGAATTCACGTTAAAGTTAAAAATCTATGCCAATAAAAAACCCCGACCGAGGTCAGGGTTCATCTTTTAATTAGAGTACTGTATCAGGCTGTTTTATCCTTTACTTCTGCTCCTGGCGCATTTTTGGTAACACTCTCCATGCCGTTTGCACAGCCACTCTCACTCTTATACATTTGGCTGGTACCAATAACCTGGCCGTTAGGAGATTTCAAAGTGAAATGAAGACGACCATCAGCAGCAGTTTTTTGCTCAAAACAATTTGAATCTAAGCAATTCTTCTTTACACTCTCAATTCCATTCATGGCACCCCCTTTATCGGCATAGCCCTGGCTGCTGAGAATAATTTCACCGTTACCGGCTTTCAAATTCCAGTAATATTTTTCGTTTTTGTCGCTTTGAAACAGTTCAAACATGTTAAATTAATTTAGTATTTTAATGATTAGAATTTCAGTTCCAAATGTACAAAAAGCATGCCTTAAATACGAAATGGCGATTAACTACTGTTAATCGCCATTGGATTGAAGAATACTTGGGTTTACTGTATTAGAATTATAATCTTTAATGCATATACCTTCTTGCTTGGGTCTTTTAAATATGCCTGAGGATTATAATCAAATCTCTTCTTGATCATCCTTTTCACTGAAGACGATTTAGAAGAAATGTTAACTATGCTCATTTGCCCATGATTGCCGGTAGTAAAAGTAACTACAGCACTAAGCGTACTTCCCGGACGTGCCGAAAAATATACTTGCTCACCGAGTTTGGCCTTCACCTCCGATTTGGCATTAGAAATTACAACATCTTCTTTGTTTACATCTTTTCCGTTTGTGGCATTTACCAAACTAACGGCAAAGAGGCTAAGAACAATTGTTAGAATTAAGTTTTTCATTTTGTTTTGTTTTGGGTTAAGTACATACATGTTCACACATTATGTAAAAAGTTACCCGCGCAACCAATTTTATTGTAGTGCATTATTTTATTGGCACATTGTACCTTTGCCGCATGAAGAAAATGCACATCATAGCCATTTTATTTGTAGCACTGGGAATTGCTGCAGCCATGACGTTGGTGAACGATAGTGAAACATACGCTACATTTGATAAAGGAGCAGAACTGCCTGCCGGAAAGGCTTTTACGGTTGTGGGAGAGGTTGATTTGGATAAACCCATGAAATTTGATCCGATGGTTGATGCTAATAGTTTTTCGTTTTATATGTCTGATGAAGATGGAAAGGTTATGAAGGTAGTTTACAAGGGAGCCAAACCCCAGGATTTTGAAAAGTCGGATAAAATAACGGTGAAGGGTAAGATTAAAGATGATGTATTTTATGCCAACAAGTTATTGATGAAATGTCCATCTAAATATATAGATGAGAATTTGCAGACGGCAAAAACCACTGATTAATTAATGGATATTCACGCCACCGGTCCCGATATGTGGATCGGAAAGTTGGGGCATTTATTGGTAATACTGGCTTTTGTTTCAGCCATCATTTCCACTTTATTTTATTGGAGATCTGCCAAGCAAAGTAATTTGGAGAATGCGGCATTATGGCGAAAGAATGGCCGCAGGGCATTTGTTATTCATGCTGTTTCCATACTGGGTGTAATACTGTTGGTTTTCTTTATACTGGCAGCTAAAAAGTATGTGTATAGCTATGCTTACCAACATGCATCTAACGATTTGCCATTCCAATATTTATTTGCTGCTTTTTGGGAAGGACAGGAGGGTAGTACCATGCTTTGGGCATTTTGGCATATCATATTAGGGGCCATACTACGTATTAAAGCAAAAAAGTGGGAGGCACCGGTAATAGGCACCATATCGCTGGTACAGGTGTTTTTGGTTAGCATGCTACTCGGTATTTATGTGTTAGGTCAGCGAATAGGCGTTAGTCCGTTTGCATTGCTCAAATCTGCAAGTAGCAATGCACCAATTTTTGAACTTAACCCCGATTTTGTACCAGAAGATGGTCGGGGCCTTAACGAACTTTTGCGAAACTATTGGATGGTTATTCACCCGCCGATTGTTTTTCTCGGATTTGCTACGCTTACCATTCCTTTTGGTTATGCCTTAGGTGCTTTGCTTTGGCGTAAAGGTGCTTTAAAAAGCTGGATACAGCCAGCTTTACCGTGGACATTATTGGCAGCCGGATTACTAGGGATGGGCTTGCTAATGGGAGGTGCCTGGGCTTATGAATCGCTGAGTTTTGGTGGCTTCTGGACCTGGGATCCTGTAGAGAATGCTTCACTTGTACCGTGGTTGTTGTTGGTTGCAGCCCTGCACATGATGTTGGTATTCAGATCAACAGGCTTTAGTGGAATATCGGCATTTGTGCTACTTATACTATCCTTTTTATTTCTTATTTACAGTACATTTCTAACTAAAAGCGGTATTCTGGGCGACTCCTCGGTGCATTCCTTTACCGACCTGGGAATGAGCGGCCAACTTTTGATATTCATTTTGGCATTTATTTATCTTGGCTTTGTAATGCTGCTAAACGGCAGGCGTAAAAGACTGATCTACACCGGTATTTTTATATTGACCTTTATTCCATTTCTGCTTATCGGGAAATTTTCCATCACCATAATAGCTATACTCTTACTTTCTGCTTTTTCGTCCTTCTTCGTATCAGATTTTCCGAGAAAAGAAAAGGAAGAAAGACTATGGAGCCGTGAGTTTTGGATGTTTATCGGGGCGTTAATTTTGTTATTATCTGGCCTTCATATTTCGGGGGCCACATCATTTCCTGTGGTTAATAAATTGTTCGGCACCAACTGGACATCCATAGAGCAGGAAAGTTACAATTCTATTCAGGTATTTCCGGCTATTTTGTTGGCTTTGCTAAGCGGCTCAATGTTATTCTTTAAATATGGTGGCAATGATCTTAAAGCCTCAACTAAATCCTTATTTCTCCCGCTGGCCCTGGCATCTTTGTTGACAGTGGCACTTAGCCTTATTTATGATCTATATGATTTTAAATACACCCTGTTATTGCTTGCCGCATTGTTTACAGTTATTGCCAGTTTGTTTTACATTTTTTCGGTTTTACGGGGCAAGTTGAAGTTGGGCGGAGCAGCCCTGGCCCATTTGGGCTTTGCACTCTTATTGGCAGGTGTGGTTATCTCCCAATCAAAAAAAGAGATCATATCTAAAAACACCAGTGGCTTTGTATATGATGCAGAAAGTGATGACGATTTCAATGCAAACAACATACTGCTTTATGAGAATGAACCTGTGCAAATGGGCGAATTTTTGGTCACATTTGAAGAGGATTCAAAAGGGAATTTACGTGATGCGGTTAGAGTTAACTTTAAAAATCTTGACAGAAATGGGGCCTTGAAATCCGACTTTGATCTAAAACCCAGGTTCAAGGCTATGAAGGATGCCAGTTTGGTTGCCGACCCTGCCATTCGTCGTTTGCCACACAAAGACCTGTTCACACATATATCATTGATCAATTTGGGAACGGACATCGACTCCACCGAATATGTTCCGCTCAACTTCCAAATAGGAGATACCGTGGCCTTTGACAGAATGGTCTTCATTCTTAAATCAATGAAGGAAGGTAGCCCGAAGGATATAGACGATTTTCAGAAAAATGACATTATTGTTGGTGCAGACGTAGAAGTGCTAACCAAAGACAGTGTTTATAAGGCTGAACCTATGTACGTTATTAGAAATAATCGTATAGTACAGTATGATCATGATATTGAGGCGGAGGGTCTTTCTATTAGAGTGAATGAGATACTTCCCGCCGAAAACAAAATTATACTTGGTGTAAAAAGCTCAAAACCTTTTAAAAAGTACATACTGTTTAAAGCCATGGAATTTCCATTAATTAATATGGTATGGCTCGGGTCTATTCTTATGTTTTTGGGTTTTATCCTAAGTTTACTTCATAGAAGGAAACAGATCCGTGGCAATTAGAATAACCATTATCGGAAGCGGTAACGTGGCATTTCATTTGGGTAAAGCCATAAAACAAGCAGGCCACACTATACAGGGTGTGCACAGTAGAAACAAGCGTACAGGTAAAGAATTAGCTAAACTATTGAATGCAGAATTTGTTGCCGACATTTCGGACCTGACGGATTCAGACATCTGCATAGTGGCGGTATCTGACTATGAAGTATTCAAAGTTGCCCAAAGACTATCACATCTGAATTGCATTGTAGCCCATACATCAGGTAGCATTGGACTTGGCGAAGGTATTCTTGACCGCAAACGCTTTGGTTATTTCTATCCTTTACAAACCTTTAGAAAGGAAATGGAAGTGGATATGAAAAGTACGCCTTTGTTTGTACATGCTCGATTGAAAAAGGATACGGAGACTCTAAAAAGACTTGGTGATAAAGTAAGCGATGTTTGCGTAATAATGGATGAAAATAAAAAGGCAAAACTCCATCTAAGTGCGGTAATAGTCAACAATTTTGTGAACCACTTATTTGCTTTGACTAAGGATTATCTTGATCGTAATGAATTGGATTACAAATATTTAGAACCTATTATTAACACAACAGTTAAGAGAGCAATGGCTGAAGATCCGGCAAAGATTCAAACCGGACCTGCTATAAGAGATGACGAAACAACCATTAATAAACACCTTGAGCAATTGGATGAGTTCGCACGACTTAAAGAGGTTTATGCAGCACTTACCAAAAACATTCAAAAGCTGCATTTGAAAGATGATTAACAGCTTACGGAAATATCAAATACTATTGGCCTCCAAATCACCCAGGCGCCGGGAGTTATTAGAAAGTGCGGGATACAAATTTGAAATTGTAAACTCCAATGCTGACGAAACGGTGAATGAGAACGTGGCCCCCGGGAATGTTGCGGAATTTTTGGCAGTTAAAAAGGCGAATGGAGTGGAGCGTATTGCTGATACAGATGAAGTTATTTTGGCAGCTGATACTGTAGTTATTGTTAAAGATGAAATCCTTGGAAAGCCAGTTGACGAAGAAGATGCTGAGCGTATGTTAAGACTGCTCTCGGGTATATCGCACGAAGTTATCACCGGTATATGCCTAAAATCTGCAGAGAGGTTGGTGTCTGCCGGATCTGTTACCAGGGTCTGTTTTAAGGAATTGAGCGATGACGAGATCAACTACTATGTGAAAAATTATAGAGTCCTTGACAAAGCCGGAGCCTACGGTATTCAGGATTGGATAGGCAAAACCTGCATTGAAAAGATAGAGGGCGATTATTGGAATGTGGTGGGGCTTCCAATGAATTTGCTTTATAAGATGCTGTCTGACTTTTAATGCTCGTGCCGTGCCTGTAAGACCCGGCTTTAGAAGGATAAACGATCAGGCTGTAATTGTAAGAACGGCATCACTTTTACAACTAACGCATCACAAAATGAATTCACTTAATTTTAACAAATGAAGTGCTGGGTAATTTTTTGGGCTGCTGCAGGAATTACATCCGTTGCCGCCACATGTTCGTCGAAAAATGTAAATCAAATCAAAATGGAAAAAGTACAATTTGAGCTGGCTAATTTAAACGATAAAATCCGTGATACAGCTGTGTTTGGTGCAGGCTGCTTTTGGTGTGTTGAAGCCGTATTTAAAGAATTGGAAGGTGTAAAAGATGTGCAGAGCGGATTTTCAGGTGGTACAGTTAAAAATCCAAGCTACAAAGAGGTGATCACCGGCCGAACAGGCCATGCCGAAGTAGCCCGAATTGTCTATGATTCTGATGTAATCTCATTTGAAGAATTGTTAGAGGTTTTCTGGACTACGCACGATCCCACCACTTTAAACCGGCAAGGCAATGATGTGGGTACGCAGTACCGTTCTGCCATATTTTATTTGAATGAAATGCAAAAGGAATCGGCGGAAAAAATAAAAAAACAACTCAATGATGAAAATGTTTTTAACGGAAACGTTGTAACCGAAATAACAAAGTTTGATGCTTTTTACGAAGCGGAAAACTATCATCAGGATTACTTTGAAAATAACCCCGAACAGGCCTATTGCCGCTTTGTTATTGCTCCTAAAATGGAGAAGTTTAGAAAGATATTTAAGGAGAAGTTGAAGAAAGACGAATAGAACCAAGAACCAAGATACAAGACTCAAATATCTCAAAATCAAAGGTTTACAATTAATTTGGGCTGTAGTTTAATTTAGCTATTATTATCTTAGGAGTATGAAAAAAGAAGAGATAAGAACCTATTTCATGGGTCTTTCAACTGAAGATCAAGAGAATCTTCTAAGAGAACTTGAACAGGTGAAAGATGAGCATTTTCTGCCCAAATGCCAGCAAATGAGAAGACATTTGTTAAACAACAAGCAAGGCTGTTGTGCTCATTGCGGTCACTCAAAATATGTCAAGTTTGGTATAGACAAAGGTGCACAACGCTATAAATGTAAGTCTTGCAATCGCAGTTTTACGGAATATACCGGCACTTGGATGGCAGGTATTCATAAAAAGGATAAGATAGATGATTATTTGCAGTTGATGGCAAAGGAACAGAGTTTGGACAAGATAAAGGAGAAGCTTCACATCAATAAGAAGACGGCTTTTGATTGGAGACATAAGGTGTTGTCATCTTTTGATGATAATGATACAGATAGCTTTACCGGTATTACTGAAAGCGATGAGACTTTCTTTCTACATTCAGAAAAAGGCATGGATGTAAATGATAGAAAGCCGCGTAAACGAGGCGGTTCTTCCAGCAAGAAAGGGGTTAATAATGATCATATAGCCGTCATTGTTACCCAGGATAGAAAACGACATATGGAATTAACAGTAGCCACCACCGGCAGGATAAAGAAAAAAGATATCGCAAACTCTATTGGACATAGAGTTACAGCACAAACTATTTTGTGTACAGACTCTCATGTAAGTTATAAAGGTTTTGCCATAGACAATAATCTGGAACATCATCCTTTAAGGGCAGATATGAAACAGAGGGTTAAGCAGGGTCTCTACCATATTCAGCATGTTAACTCAACCCATAACAGAGTGAAAAAATGGTTGGATAATAAGTTTTGGGGAGTATCCACCAAATACTTACAGCAATACCTCAATTGGTTTAAGCTAAAACAAACGCTAAAAACCAGTAGAAACTTCCTAAATGAGTTTGCTCAAAGGTCGGTAGAAGACATTCAGGCCTATGCTAAGTACAAGGCCATACCCGACAGGTATGAACTATTAATATCAACGCAATGTTAAACTACAGCCTTAATTTGTGTATTTTGCTATTAGACTTTATATAAGCTCCTACGGAGCTTTTTCTGTCCAAATTCAGGTTATCCATTATTCACGCTAAATATAGTAGCCTGCTTTGCCCTGCGAAATGTTGTACAAAGGCCGGCATTGCTTCATATTTAAAATCAATCAAATCTGGAATCAAACCGGGCATAGCCTACTAACCTTGTATAACGTGCATTGAAAGGAGTGTAATAGACCAATACGTTATATTCGTTTTCGGTGCGGTAGAAATTTCCTTCAATAGGTGAAGGGTCTATCTTGCCATTGTCCAGGGTAACAAACTGGTAATCGTAATTTCCCTGCTTTAGATAGAGTACGGCTTCTAACATTTTATGCCGCGCATTGTACGATAGTTTGGCTTCTTCCTTAATTTTCCAATCGGTAAGTCCGCCATACACATAAATATCTTTATTCTTTAAAGCTTCATCCTCCAATAAATAAAAATGCACTGTAACATATTCGGCATCTAAATCATCATTCCTTCCTTCCTGATGTTTGATGATAAACCGGCCGTTTAAGTCGTTGTAATTTCTGTATTTATACGATTTTCGGGCACGGCCCGGAATCAGATATACATGTATTCCATCATCTTTTTCAATTACTTCGGCTATGGTTTCACCAAGGTGCCTTATACTTCTCGTATTGAACCATCTGAATTCGTTTCCGGCCGGAAAAATCTGTTTAAACGGATTGTTATAATACAGTTTCTCATCGGCGTAACGCGCCGGTTTAATATCTGCTAAAACATTTTCCAAACTGCCGTTTTGGTAAACTACCACTTTAAATTCTTCTCTTGGAAAACTGGCAGAAAGGCCTTTGTAGTCCACCGTAAAGTCAAGCTGATGTGCAGTTTTTCGGTTTCGTGCGTTAACCGTATTATCTACCGAACCGGTTACTGTAACACTCTGTTCCGTAACCATAAACCTTTGTGCTATTAAAGGTTCTGAAACCGATGATTCATAAACGACCAATTTATAATTACCTGAAATTTTAGGCTTTATATCTCTGTTCGGAATTTCGAAGCTGTAGTGTGTGTAAAGTTGTTCGGTATCAAATGAAAACTCGTAGTCGTTTAAAATTCCGGTGGCAAAACCATCTAAATATTCTAACGGACTTAATCTGGATGGCTGCCAGTCGTAATCACAGTGAATGATCTTATAAGAAAGGGAAGGAGCTTCTTCTCCCAACACATCAAATTTCATTACAAGCGGCGAGCCGCCATTGATATTAACTATGGGTTCAGCCAAAATATTACCCTTGGGATATAGCTGAACTGACTTAATACCAAGCTCCTGTGCATTAGCGTTCAGGCCAAAGCAACAGCATAAAAGAAATAGTGTAAGATGCCGAATTTGCATATTGAGTACGATATTACAATTTTCAGTCCAAATGAGAAATTAAATCAAGTTCATTTACTTTGTGTCCGAATTTAGAATTAATGGCGAACAACTTATTGATAGTAGAGTCACCTGCAAAGGCGAAGACGATAGAGAAAATTTTAGGCAAGGATTTTATGGTGAAATCGAGTTTCGGTCATGTGCGCGATTTGGCTAAAGCTGATATGGGCATTGCAATTGACGAGGGTTATACACCCAACTACGTTGTTTCATCTGATAAGAAAAAGGTTATATCAGAACTTAAAAAACTGGCCAGGAAAAAAGAAGTTTGGTTGGCCACGGATGAGGATAGAGAAGGGGAGGCCATATCATGGCATTTAGCCGAAGTATTGAAACTCAACCCCCAAAAGACAAAAAGAATTGTGTTTCATGAAATCACTTCATCAGCCATTAAAAAGGCTGTGGCAAATCCGAGAACGGTGGATATGAACCTGGTAAATGCCCAACAGGCTCGCCGCATTCTCGACCGCCTGGTTGGTTTTGAATTGTCGCCGCTGTTGTGGAAAAAGGTGAGTATGCGAAATTCACTTTCGGCCGGAAGGGTGCAAAGTGTTGCCGTTAGATTATTGGTTGAGCGTGAACGTGATATCATTAGCTTTGAGCCAACTTCTTCATTTAGAGTTAGTGCCCTTTTTCAAACAGGCAATGGAAAATGCAAGGCCGAATTAAACAAAAAGTTTGGCACACTTGAAGATGCAAAAAAATTTTTGGATAGTTGCAAGGATGCAGAATTTACTGTGGATGACATTCAGGTAAAACCAACTAAGAGAAATCCACCTGCACCTTTTACAACATCAACTCTTCAGCAAGAGGCAAGTAGAAAGTTAGGTTACTCCGTTGCACGAACTATGAGCGTGGCGCAGCGATTATATGAGTCGGGAAAGATCACCTACATGCGTACCGATTCGGTTAATTTGTCCTCTCTCGCAATTAACACGGCTAAGGCGGAGATCAATGCAAGATTCGGTGAAAAATATTCTAACCCTAAAAACTTCAAGAATAAAAAATCAAACACACAAGATGCCCACGAAGCCATAAGACCTTCCTATATAAATGAAGACAAAGTGGATGCACCCGATGATCAGCAACGGTTATATGAACTGATATGGAAAAGGACTATGGCATCGCAAATGGCACCGGCGGAATTGGAGAGAACCACTATTTCAATTTCGGTTACGGGTCGTGATGAAAAATTTCAGGCCAAAGGTGAAGTGATAAAATTTGATGGATACCTGAAACTATATATCGTGTCAAAGGATGACGATGATGCAGCTGATGAAGATCTGCAAGGTCTGCTGCCACAGGTTTCTGTTAACCAAAAGCTAAACCGAGAGTTGATCTCTGCAAGGCAACATTTTTCAAAGCCACCTTTCAGATTTACAGAAGCCAGCCTGGTTAAGCAGTTGGAAGAACTGGGTATAGGTCGGCCATCGACTTATGCGCCAACCATTAACACCATTCAAAAGCGTGGTTATGTGGTAAAAGAAAGCAGGGAAGGCAAGGAAAGAAACATTGAAACGCTTGAACTTTCAAACGGCTCGGTTGAACAAAAGACCATTAAAGAAGGCTTTGGGGCCGAAAGAAATAAGCTGTTTCCAACAGATTTGGGCATGGTAGTTACCGACTTTTTGGTTGAGAATTTCCCTAAAATTCTGGACTATGGTTTCACCGCCGGTATCGAAAAGGAATTTGACGAAATTGCTTTGGGTAAAAAGGAATGGGTAAGCACGGTTGACCGGTTTTACAAACCTTTTCATGAAACTGTAGTACGTACCGATGAAACCGCCGAAAGAGCTAAGGGTGAACGTGTACTGGGTGAAGATCCTGCAACCGGAAAGCCCATTGCAGCAAGAATTGGACGGTTTGGCCCTATGGTGCAAATTGGAACAGTTGATGATGAAGAGAAACCGCGCTTTGCAAGTCTGTTACCCAACCAAAGTATTGAAACCATAACGCTTAATGAAGCACTTGACCTGTTTAAACTGCCCCGGGTTTTGGGTAAAAGTGAAAGCGGTGAAGATATTAAAGCGGCTATTGGTCGTTATGGCCCTTATGTTCAACTCGGTAAAACATTTGTATCTATTCCAAAGGAAAAAAGTCCTTATACAATTACTCTGGAAGAAGCACTCGTACTTCTCAAAGAAAAAATGGAAGCCGACAGCAAACGAATAATCAAATCGTTTAATGATGGTGACCTTCAGGTATTAAATGGCCGCTATGGCCCGTATATTAAGCAGGGTAGAAACAATTATAAAATTCCGAAGGGTACCGAACCTGCTGATCTTACCCTGGAAGCTTGTTTGGAAATTATTGAAAAGGCCCCGCCGAAAAGAAGGCGTGGAAGAAAGAAGAGCTGATGAAGTCTGAAGAACTGAAAGCCCTCATTAGTTTGTTGGAAGACCCTGACGATCGCATATTTGACGAAGTACGCCGCAAAATAATGGAAATTGGCCCTTCGGTTATTGATGATCTGGAATCGGCATGGGAAAATTCACTCGATCCTTACTTTCACGAAAGGGTAGAAGATATTATAAGCTTAATCCAGAAAAGCAATCTTGAAGAAAAAATTAGCCTTTGGTTAAAAAAGGAAAACGTTGATTTAATTCAGGGAGCCATTTTAATGGCAAAATTTCAATATCCTGATATTAATGCTGCAGAAATTAGAGAAGAGATAGAAAAAATAAAACAAGCTATTTGGCTTGAGTTGAACGAGAATCTTACGCCGCTGGAAAATATCAACGTAATGAACCAGGTTTTTTACAGGGAAACCGGTTTTGGGGGCAACTTAAAAAACGTGTATAATCCGCAAAACAACTTCATTCAAATTGTTTTGGAACGGAAAAAGGGTAGTCCCATTATGCTCGGACTTATATACCTGGCCATTGCGCAACAGTTGGATCTACCGGTATTTGGAGTAGATCTTCCGTATCATTTTGTACTCGCTTATTGCAAATACACTTTTGATGAAGAATTAAATGCCGTGCCTAATCGCGAAGAGGTGATTTTTTATATAAACCCCATTAACAATGGCCTAATATTTTCCCGTTCGGAGATAAAAGATTATCTGAAACGCATGAAACTGGAAGAAGAAGCCCGGTATTTTAATGCTGTGGGTAACCGGCGTGTGGTAAAACTGCTGTTTCTGCAATTGAAACAATGCTATGTATCTAATAACGATAAAGGAAAGGCCGCAGAATTGCAAAAGCTTATAGATCTGCTTGATTAAGGCAGAAGTGTTATCACACAGTTATTTATATCGGTTCATAAAAGATTATAACAGTTTAACTTTTAAAAGTGCAGAATAAAAAGCCAGTCCGAACCCCGTACGTACGGGGAATATCAGATATCGGCCATCATTAAACATTAAGTGTAAGTGTCATCCCTAATCCCTAAGGGATTAAATGTTTAGAACCCGGACCCAGATGAAACTATACGACCCCATCGGGGTCGAATTTCAACGGAGCAAGCTTTTATAAACATTTAACCCTTTCAGGGTTACTATTATGTGCCCATAGCGGTTGTCAGAACGTCCAGGTTGTTAGCATCCTTGCCAAGAACTCTATCCATAGATGCCGGCTTAGAATCCGGTATTGGAAGGACAATCCTGGCCTTCGAACAGCGCTAGTAATTTCATCAGGACGTCACCCTGAGCTTGACGAAGACGTCACCCTGAGCTTGACGAAGGGTGAGACTTGTATCGTTTCCCTGACTTCAACACAAAAAACACTTGGCCACATAAATATCTGTAAATCAGATTATTGAATTGGCAATTTTGAGTCATTTGGTATTATTTCCTATGCATAGTCCTTATTTTGTAACCTTTCCCGCTAATGCAGGATGCGACAAAACCGTACCCCTGCCCGAATGACTCGGTCGGGCGGGCCTCCAAAGGGAGACAATCCGGGCTGTTGTTGGCATCCTTGTGATAACCTGAGTTCGGTTAATCTCTTGGGTTCAGAACGCCTATAGCTACTTGTAGATTCCTATTGGTATTGTTAACACAATCCCGAAGGGATTGAATGTTTATAACATAAATACGTATCGGTACGACCCCATCGGGGTCGAATAATGAACTTTCAAAGTCAATAAAGATGCAACCCCTTCAGGGTTGAACAAAGAAGAAACTTAATCAATGAAGTTGTCCAAAGTTTTTACTTTGGGCAGCAACATTGCCTTTCCTGCCCTTTGCGCAGGTGGATACACCCATTTATCGCCTATTTTTTCTGCCCATAGAAATTGATTGCGGACAACGCTCTTTGGGAGGATAAGAGCGAATATATGTTGGGTTGATTTGCAGACTTTCTTTTCATTATTTTTGCACCTTAAATGGCCGGGTAGTTCAACTGGATAGAATATCAGATTTCGGCTCTGAGGGTTGGGGGTTCGAATCCTCTCCCGGTCACCGAGTAAAATAATCCCGGGTTTCTGCCCGGGATTATTTATTTCCAAATGGTATTATGAGTAATTTCGAAGCAAAGAAATCTCATGCCCCATTACTATACACTTGGAAAGATACCGCATAAAAGACATACCCAGTTTAGGCAAGCTAATGGTAAACTTTATCATGAAGAGTTGTTTTCAACCATTGGGTTTGATGATAATTATTCTTTGCTCTATCATGTACATCCTCCCACAAAAATTGTGCAGGTTGAAGATCCGTTTTCGGTTGAGCCGGAAGTTGTAGAATCCAAACAACTAAAACACCGCAGTTTTAACGGTTTTCAGGTGGAGCCTAAGGCCGACTATGTAAAAAGCCGTAAGGCCGTATTGGTAAACAAGGATGTGCATATAAGTCTGGCAGCACCAACTAAGTCAACCGATGAGTATTTTTTCAAAAACAGCGATGCCGATGAAGTGATATTTATTCATAAAGGCAAGGGCAAGCTACTCACCATGTATGGCAACGTGCCCTTTGAATATGGCGATTATGTGGTTATTCCGCGTGGCACACTATATAAACTGGAGTTTGAAGGCAGTGATAATCGTTTGTTGATCACCGAATCATTTAGTCCGGTAGTTCCTCCTAAGCGTTACTTAAGTAACTACGGCCAGTTTATGGAACATTCGCCCTATTGCGAACGCGATATTAAAAAGCCGCGCAATTTGCAAACACATGATGAAAAAGGTGATTACCTGTTCATGATCAAAAAGGAAGGTATGATCTATCCGTATCATTATAAGTTTCATCCTTTTGATGTGGTAGGATGGGATGGTTATAACTATCCGCATGCAATCTCAATCCATGATTTTGAACCACTGACCGGAAGGGTACACCAACCGCCGCCAATTCATCAACAATTTGCAGCTCGTGGATTTGTTATTTGCTCTTTCTGTCCACGGCTTTACGACTACCACCCATTGGCCATACCCGCACCTTACAACCACAGTAATATCGATAGTGACGAAGTGCTTTATTACGTAGCAGGCGAATTTATGAGCCGTAAACATGTTGAACCCGGTTTGATAACCCTGCACCCGGGTGGTATTCCGCACGGACCGCATCCCGGAACCTATGAAGGAAGCATTGGTAAGAAGGGAACCGAAGAACTGGCCGTTATGATAGATACATTTGCTCCCTTACAATTAACTAAGGAAGCTGTAGGTATTGAAGATCCGGATTATTACAAGTCTTGGCTGGAGGAATAGCTTGGGTTAATTACTTAATTTGTAAGTGCATATTTGAATGAAAATAGCGGCAATAACAATATCGGTAACAATGCTCTTACTATTTATGGTGAGCCTTTTGCTAAATTGGTCAATTGACCCGTTAACGAACTGGTTAGAAGGGAATTTGCTATCATGTCCAACCAAACAAATAACCGGCATAGATTGCCTTGGATGTGGCTTGCAACGTTCCGTTATTCATTTAATTCAAGGAGAATTTACACTTGCTTTTAAAATGTATGCCCCCATTTTTCCTATTATTTTGACGTTCCTGTTTTTAACTATACATTTACTATTAAATAAGAATTGGAGCAGAATGGCTTTAAAAATTGGCTATTTTGCATCAGCTCTTGCGATTTTAACCAATTATATTTTAAAATTTTTCTAATAAACGCATCAAAACAGAACTATGGACGATCAGGACTTTACCCCAATAGAAGAAGAATTTTCTTCGGAATCCACATCATCGCAACTGGGAGTTCGTCAAAAACTTCCTAATGATCCTTTGGCAATGATATTGGCAATTCTGTCAATACCCATGTGTTGTTGTTGGGGTATTGGAATAGTCCCCGGTATTATTGCCTTTGTTATGGCCCGGAAGGGTTTAACTGAATATAGCACTAATAGTCATTTGTACGATGCATCAAGTCAAAAGAATATGAATACGGCCAAAATACTGGCCATTGTAGGTATGATTTTAGGCGCGCTTTACTTAGTATATATCATTGTTATGATTGCTACTGGAGGAATGGCCGCATACCAGGAACAAATGAGAGAGTTATTAGAAAACGCCAGATAAACAAAACAAAACAAAACTATGGACGATCAAGATTTTACGCCTACTGAAGAAGAATTTTCGACAGGAGACAACTTAAACCAGGATTTTTCAAATGAACAACAAGCCCCTCCGGTACAGGATTCTTACGGCGGGCCGGTAATTGAAAAGCTACCAAATGACCCCTTGGCACTTATTTTAAGCATAGTGGCTATTGTGCTTTGCTGTGGCCCAATTGGCTTAGTAATGAACATAATTACACTCAATATGGCTAAAAAAGGGATGAATCTTTTCGACCAAAACCCCGGAAAGTTTGATCAATCTTCATACAACAATATGAATATTACCAAGATCATTTCCATTATTGGTATCGTATTGAGTGCAATTGGAATCATATTCTATATTGTATATTTTGGAGCCATTATGGCTGCCATCGGAATTGGCGGCATGCAATAGTACAGAATACACTAAGCACTCTAATTTCAGGTTTTCGAGGTTAACTTTAAGTTAGGTTTTAACCTTTATAAGTATTATGGAAAAGTCAATTATATCACCTGAAACAGAAGTACAGCCAATAGCAGACTTTTTGCCACTTAACGGCACCGACCACATTGAATTTTACTGTGGTAATGCTAAGCAAAGTGCTTACTATTATCAAACAGCCTTTGGTTTTAAGCAAATTGCGTATGCCGGACAGGAAACCGGAGTGCGCGACAGGGCAAGTTATGTACTGCAACAAGGCAAGGTACGCCTGGTGCTTACTACGGCTTTAGATGAACATTCTGAAATAGCGGAACACGTTAAAAAGCATGGAGATGGAGTGAAGTTTTTATCGCTCTGGGTGAATGATGCCAAAAAATCTTTTGAAGAAACGGTTAAACGGGGTGCTAAACCGGCTATGGAACCGCAGGTTTTATCTGATGAAAACGGACAAGTGGTAGTAAGTGCTATTCATACTTATGGTGACACCATTCATAAATTTATTGAACGTAAGGATTATAGCGGTGTTTTTTTACCCGGCTTTGAAGCTTCAGAAGGAACTGTAATATCTGAACCTGTAGGGTTTAAGTATGTCGATCATTGTGTGGGTAATGTAGAACTGGGTAAAATGAATGAATGGGTTAAATTCTACGAAGATGTGATGGGCTTTAACCTGTTGCTGACCTTCGATGACAAAGATATTTCTACCGAATATTCAGCCCTAATGAGCAAGGTGGTAAGCAACGGCAACGGCTACATTAAATTCCCGATTAACGAGCCGGCTGAAGGTAAACGCAAATCGCAAATTGATGAATACCTTGAGTATTACAAAGGTGCCGGTGTGCAGCACATTGCCTTAGCTACCGACGATATTATTTCAACTGTTGGCGAGTTGCGCAGGCGGGGAGTTGAATTTCTATATGTACCCGATACTTATTACGATGATGTACTTGACAGGGTAGGTGATATCAACGAAGATCTGGAAGAATTGAAAAAACTTAATATCCTTATTGACAGAGACGATGAAGGCTATTTGCTGCAGCTATTCACCAAACCTGTAGAAGACAGGCCAACCCTTTTTTATGAGATCATTCAGCGTGTAGGGGCCAAATCTTTTGGCAAGGGTAATTTTAAAGCACTTTTCGAGTCGATAGAAAGAGAGCAGGCAAGACGGGGAAATTTGTGATTTCACTCTGAGAAACAAGCTAAAAAATAAGTGACGTCTTTTTGAACGCACACATATTTTCAAATATTTCTGAAAATACAATAATTTTAATTACATTTGCATCATGACTATCAAAGAAGCACAGAATAAGTTCATTAATGCATGGGGTACACTCGGCTCGCAATGGGGCATTAACCGCACTATGGCGCAAATTCATGCAACCCTTATGGTTTCAACCGAAAGTCTGACAACCGATGATATAATGGAACGACTGTCAATATCTCGGGGAAATGCCAATATGAACTTGCGCGCTTTAATGGATTGGGGTATAGTTTTCAAAGAGTATAGAAGGGGGGAGAGGAAGGATTATTATTACGCTGAGAAGGATGTTTATAGGATAGCCCGGCAAATAACCAAAGAGCGCAGAAGAAGAGAAATTGAACCTGTGATAGAAGTGTTAGAAGATCTTCAAAAAACTAATATTAAGGATAGTGAAGAAGGGCGATTATTTAAGAAATCGACGGGAGATCTGTTGCGATTTGTGAAGCGGGCTGATAAGCTGGCTGAAGTAATAGGGAAGGCTGATGAGAACTGGTTTACCGGAAAGCTTATGAAATTTTTGAAATAATATTTTTTTGATCTAAAGTTTCAATATAAATTGAAAATAATGAAACAAAAAACTTTTATGACCGGTAAATGGACTGATCTTATTCTGACAAACTATACCTGCGATCCCAATGTACTAAAAGGAGTATTACCTAACAACTTGGAGTTTGACCTGTGGCAAGGCCTGGCTGTGTTTAGCCTCGTTTCATTTACTTTCTCCAATGTGCGATTTTTCGGAGTTAGAATTCCCTTCCACCAGTTTTTTGGTGAAATGAACCTGCGCTGTTATGTTAAAGACAAAAACACAAGAACCCGTGGAGTGCTCTTTATTTCAGAACTGGCTCCAAAACATCTTATAGCCTTTGTCGCAAATAGATTTTACAAAGAACCCTTCTTTTTCGGAAAGGTTAAAAAAATCAGAAATGATAATAACCTTATTTATTCCATTGAAAGAAATGAAAGTACTGCAAAGGTAGTGGCGTGCCTGGATCCAAAGGTTAGCGTAAAAACCGATTTTGAGTCGTTTCTTGTTGACCGTTACATCGCATTTGTGCGTAACCGGAAGGGTGGAAGCCGTACCTATGTGATTCGACATCGTCCGTGGAATGTATTAGAGTCGAGGGTCGAAAGTGTAAGCCGTGATATTGGAAATTTCTTCCCAAGTCCCTTTAGGGTATTAATGCAGGCTCAGCCCGTTAGCACCTTCCACGTTGATGGAAGTTATGTTGAATGTTATAGGAAGAATTAAAAAGACCCAACCATACCGTAGGGGCTTCAAAATATTTATGTGCCATTGTTACCTAACTTTCTGCTTGCTGTACTCAAACCAATCTACATTTTTATACTTGTTTTCATTAACGTACTTAATGTACTTTTTAAACAAGTCCTTGGGCTGTACACCGCTTACACGATTAATCACATTCATTTCTTCATCCATGAAAACCACACTTGGATAGCTCATTCTACCTTGTAAAATAGAGTAGGCCAACTCATGATATCCGCGTCTTCCGGCATCTACAAATTTGAACTCTTGTCCGTCAAATTGAATGGGCTCTTTGTACTCAGCATTTAATTTAACCGGATAGTAATGCTCATTGATATAGGCTGCCACTTTTGCATCGCCGAAAACCTGCCGGTCCATTATTTTGCATGGCCCGCACCAGTCGGTATATACATCAATGATCATCTTTTTCGGTTCAACCTGGTTCAGGGCAACTGCATCTTCAAACGAGTACCATTTTACCTTGCTTATATCGTTATCTTTTTTATTGGTAAATGACAGCGAGATTGCGGCCGTAGCCAGGATGGTGACAACCAGCAGACTTAGATACTTTTTATTTTTTAGCCACTTCATATTTAGCTTATTACTACCGATGTTGCAAATTTACTGCCAATTCTTAAATCTCCTATAAGGTCGTCAATTCCGTACTTTCCTTACTACCTTTACTTCAATGGCAGATCATAAAATCGTGGTGGCGGTTACGGGAGCAAGTGGCTCTATTTATGCTAAAGTTTTTCTGCATAAGTTAAGCCAGCTAAAAGAGCAAGTAGCGGATATCTCATTGGTATTTACTAAAAATGCCAAAGATGTTTGGCTGCATGAATTGGGAGATAGTACGTATGAAAATTTTGGTTTTAAAGAATATGGTAATCAGGATTTTTTTGCACCATTCGCATCGGGCTCGACTAAGTATTCGGCCATGGTTATTATTCCTTGCTCTATGGGCACTTTAGGCAGAGTGGCCAATGGTGTTTCCAACAATTTAATAACTCGCGCTGCAGATGTTATGCTTAAGGAAAGGCGCAGGCTTATAATGGTTGTTCGTGATACGCCATACAGCCTGACTCATATCAACAATATGAAAGCTGCCACCGAGGCAGGAGCCATTATCTGCCCGGCCAGTCCTTCTTTTTACAGCAAGCCGGCCAATTTTGAGCAGTTGGCCGCCACGGTTACCGATAGAGTAGTTGATCTAATAGGTTTGGACCAAAGTACCTATCGGTGGCAGGAATAATCTTCTCACAAAGTCATGTAAAAACCCCCAAATCATCATTTACTGTATATCTTTACACGGGCAAGTCTTATACGGGCAGCTCCTATTGAATCCCCCAGGGTCGGAAGGCAGCAAGGGTAGATGGTTGTAGCGCCGCGATATAAGTAACTTGCCTTTTTTCTTTTTCTCGGTATTTTTTATGTCATGGAGGTCAGTTAGAATATTTAAGTGGCCAACCTATAGCAGGGATGGAGAATCGGTCATCGGTCATCGGTCAGCAGTCATTAGTCATTAGTCATTGGTCATTGGTCCTCGGTCATCCGTCATCGGTCATCCGTCATCGGTCATTAGTCATCGGTCATTAGTCATCGGTCATTAGTCATCGGTCATTAGTCATCGGTCATTAGTCATCGGTCATTAGTCATCGGTCATTAGTCATTGGTCATTAGTCATAGGTCATTAGTAATTGGTAATTGGTCATCCGTCCTCCGTCATCCGTCCTCCGTCATCCGTCATCCGTCATCCGTCATTATTCCCTATCTTGCAAAGTTCATGTACGAGTCAACAACGGAAATACGTGTACGCTATGGCGAAACCGACCAAATGGGTTACGTTTATTACGGCTTTTATGCCTGGTATTATGAAGTCGGCAGGGTGGAAGCTCTGCGGCAGCTTGGTCTTACCTATAAAAGCATGGAGGAGGATGGAGTTTTATTACCGGTTGTTTCTATGCGCGCCCGTTATTTACGCCCTGCCAGGTATGATGATTTGTTGACAGTTAGAACAACTATACCCCGTTTGCCACAAAATTCTTTTATAACTTTTCACTCGGAAATAACGAACCAGGATGGTGAGTTGGTGAATGCCGGTGATGTTCGATTGGTGTTTGTTGACAAAACTTATCGTAAAAAGTGTGCTCCACCTGATGTTCTAATTGATAAGCTAAGTCCATATTTTGAGTAAAAGTCGGTTGACAAGAATCCAGAGGATCATTAAAAAATATCCGAAAGTTAAACGTTGGTTAGTTTGGCTGAGGAATTTTACACTTCCCGGTTTTGAAAAAGTTCCGGTTTACGAGGTTATGAAGGAGTTTGCCTCCGAGATAAAGCAAGACCGTATCGGCCCGCGTGCTTCTGCCATAGCTTTTAATTTTCTGATGGCACTTTTTCCGGGTATTATCTTTTTATTCTCACTAATTCCGGTAATTCCAATTAACGGATTACAGGAAAACTTATACGCCCTAATGGAAAGTATTTTACCCGAACAAGCTTTTGAGCTGGCCCGAAATACCATTGAAGATACCATTGGTAAAAAGCGGGTTGACTTACTATCGCTGGGTTTTTTACTCATGCTCTTTTTTGCATCTAACGGATTAAATGCCCTAATGAAGGCCTTTGCAAAATTCAATCCGGTATTCCGGCAAAGAAACTTTTTCCAACAATATGGTGTGGCCATTCAACTTACGGCTTTGTTAACGGTGCTGCTAATAGCCTCCATAGTGTTGATCATTGGTGGAGAAATACTCATGCGCGAATTAAAAACAGCTTTAAACTTAGAGGGCAGTATTCTGGGTATGTTATTTTCCATGTTACGGTGGTTTGTAATAGTTATCATTTACTTTTTTACCCTATCCATTATTTATTACTTCGGACCTGCATTAAAGAAGAAATGGCGGTTTATTTCGCTCGGAGCTACGGTGGCAACCATCCTTTCCGTTTTGGCTTCGTTGGGTTTTTCGTACTATGTTAACAATTTCGGGCAGTATAATAAATTCTATGGTTCTATTGGCACTATGATCGTAATTATGGTGTGGATCTACATCAACTCCCTGGTACTCATCTTCGGTTTTGAGCTTAATAACAGTATTCTGTTGAGTAAGTACCGAAGGCAGAAAATAAAGGAGGAAGGAAAAACTACACATTAAAATTAAGGCTTTTTATCCTACAGTTTTAAAAGTAACTTTGGTATTACTATCCACTTAAGATTTTATCTAGTTTTCTCAAAAGGTCTTGGCAGCCTATTATTGCCATAATTTCAACAACATTATTTGTCACTCTAAAATAAATACGATCAACAAGGTAAACACTCATACCAGTTCTACTTGAGAAATTCCTGAATAAAAAGCCGGAGTTTTTTGGCTAGACGATGAAGAAAATTTCGGAATAGCCTTAGCTATTGTTAGATTTTATGAAGATGTAAAGACAAAAAAGAACAATTTTTAAAGTGAATCTTTTAAGTAGAAATGGTATCATTCATTTCCCATAATCATAGAGCTATAATATTATTAAAAAAGCACCTTTTCAGGTGCTTATACTCTTGAGTGCGGAGAGTGAGGGATTCGAACCCCCGGTACCTCGCGGTACAACGGTTTTCAAGACCGCCGCATTCGACCACTCTGCCAACTCTCCGCCGCGAAAATAAAAAAGAAATCTCTCTCAACTACCTTAAGCAAAAAGAATTATCCTATTATGTTATTCCTTGTTGTTTGAGCCAGTTGTAACCATCGATGGATTTGAACCCAAATTATGCAATAGAAAATCTATTCCGTGCTGAAATTGCTTCAAAATCAGCGTTTCACTGCATTTTTCAGCTTCACCATAGCGGTGCTATGCTAAATCTTCCAAAATGCCTGATTTTATTGCACTTTCAGCACTCATTACAAAGTTCTACTGCATAGTTTGGGTTGAAAAACATTTCTCTGCAATATGCATCGGATTTTGTAGCAAAAGTTTCGCAGTAATGAACGACCCAAGGCCGCTTACTTTTAGTCGATCTTACCCTTCCGGAGTTATGCTGCTGTAACCGCGTTTCCATAGATTTGGTGTGGCCGTAGTAAAACGAACCATCTACAAGACTTTTTAATATATATGTAGTGTACAGGTTGTAATGAATTAAGGCACAACGGTTTTTGCCATGGGCATCCCTTTGGGGCAAGACCGCCGCATTCTTCCGAAGGAATCCCTATGGGAGACCACTCTGCCAACTCTCCGCCGCGAAAATAAAAAAGAAATCTCTCTCCACTGCCTTAAGCAAAAAGAATTATCCTATTATGTTATTCCTTGTTGTTTGAGCCAGTTGTAACCATCGATGGATTTGAACCCAAATTATGCAATAGAAAATCTATTCCGTGCTGAAATTGCTTCAAAATCAGCGTTTCACTGCATTTTTCAGCTTCACCATAGCGGTGCTATGCTAAATCTTCCAAAATGCCTGATTTTATTGCACTTTCAGCACTCATTACAAAGTTCTACTGCATAGTTTGGGTTGAAAAACATTTCTCTGCAATATGCATCGGATTTTGTACCAAAAGTTTCGCAGTAATGAACGATCCAAGGCCGTTTACTTTTAGTAGATCTTACCCTGCCGGCGTTATGCTGCTGTAACCGCATTTCCATAGATTTAGTGTGGCCGTAGTAAAACGAACCATCTACAAGACTTTTTAATATATATGTAGTGTACAGGTTGTAATGAATGAATTCCGGCATTGAGACTAGTGCCCTCAAAACTCATAAAAGCAACAAGAAACTACTTCTTCTTTGGTCGCACTATAGTAAGTTCGTCTATGATGTTTTTAGCTTCACCATATTTATCAATGATAAACAATACGTAGCGTGCATCAACCATAATACTCATACATACCTCGGGTTTGTAGAACAAATCTCCCATAGTTCCTTCCCACACACCGTCAAATGCCAATCCTATTAAATTTCCGTGGCCATCTAACGCAGGACTGCCCGAATTTCCTCCTGTAATATGATTGGTTGCCAGAAAATTTACGGGCATCTTTCCGTTTTCTCCGTACTCTCCATAGTCTTTGGCTTCGTAGAGATCAATTAATTTTTTCGGAACATCAAATTCATAATCACCGGGTTTGTATTTTTCCATTACACCACTCAAGTATGTCAACGGTTTATAATATATACCGTCTCTCGGTTCGTAACCTGTAACCTTACCGTATGAAAGTCGTAATGTGGCATTTGCATCAGGGTAGAATTTTTTATCGGTGAACACATCCATTTGCCCTTGCATGTACAGGCGCATCAGTTCCTTTATCTCTGCATTTTTCGCGCTAAGACCTTTGTTTACCGTTGCATCCATATGTTCTTTTTGAGCTTGCATGGTCTTATAGGCAGGATCTTTTTTCAGTGTTTTTACAAAAGTTCTGGCATCGCCGTTTAAGAGTGCTAACACCTTATTTCCGTCTGTTAACATGGTATTACCGTAAACGGATTCAGCCAAACTTTTTGAAGACTGTTTGGTAAGTGCCTTAGCTAAACCGGAGCTCAAATATTTATCGCCTAGGTTGTCGGCATAAACATCCAGCAATGCAGCAAAAACATCCTGGTCAATGGAAGCATCAAAATTTTTATATAAACCCGTTATATAGTTGGCATAACGTTCTTTTCCTGAATTAAAACCGGCCTCACCATTGTTTTTGTACATGTCTGCCAGCCTGGAAAGCAATGAAGCAATAACGGGCATTTCGGCATTACGTCCAAATGCTTCAGAATAATACATTTGCGCTAACTGCATGCTTTCTATTTCACCGTACAGCTTCTTTAATTCCGGAAGAACATGGCCGTATTTATTGAACAATGCAGGATCTTTTATAATCTTTTTAGTGAATTCGGCTTCAATTTTCTCCTTTTCTTGTACGGCATTAAATTGCCGTAAGCCCTTGCTTTCGCCAATAGCGAATTTCCAGTAATTGGCTATGCCGGCGAATTTAGATGCGTATTTCAACCTGGTAGCTTCGTCTTTGCGCATTTCCTTGTCCAGAACAGCCAGCGCTGCTTCGCGGACTTTCACCCTGGCAGGGTTGGTTACATCCATTTTAGTTTTAACGGCAAAGGAAGTAAGGTATTGGTCGGTGTTATACGGAAACCCATATACCATAGACAGATCACCATCTTCCACTCCATCTATTGAGATTGGGAGATAGTGTTTTGGCTCGTACGGTCTGTTTGAAGCTGAATAATCGGTAGGAAGATTGTCTTCGCCTGCATAGACCCTGAAAATGGCAAAATCGCCTGTGTGGCGTGGCCACTCCCAGTTATCTGTATCTGAACCAAATTTACCTATACTTTGTGGTGGAGTTCCAACGAGTCGTACATCGGGATAAACCGTTTTTATAACTACGAAGAATTGATTCTCCTTATAAAAAGGCTTTATTTCAGCACTTTGATATGATTCTGTTTTAATTTCCTTTTGGAGTTTGGCAATGTTTTTATCAATAGCTGATTGACGTTCTTTGACCGTCATGGATTCGCTAACTCCCTGGAGAACGCTGTTGGTAACATCAGTTATGCTGTTTATAAAAGTTGCCGTCAGCCCGGTTGCCGGCAGTTCTTCCTCGTGCGATTTGGCCCAAAAACCATCCATCAGATAATTGTGTTCCATAGATGATAGTGATTGAATGGCACTGAACCCGCAGTGGTGATTCGTAAAAAGCAAACCTTTTGGTGATACGATTTCCGAGGTACAACCACGTCCGAATATAGCTATGGCATCTTTTATACTGGATTGTTCAATACTATAAAGGTCTTCTATACTCAGTTGCAAGCCCATCTCTTTCATGTCTGTTTCATTTTGGGCAAGATTATTGGGCATCCACATACCTTCCTGTGCGAAAGATGTAAAACCGGTTAAGAAGAAAAAGGTTAGAAATATTTTAAGCGTTTTCATGGAAATTGAGATTAATTTAATTCAGACTGCTAAAATACGACGGTAGGAATAGTTAATTGGAATTTATAAATAATAAATCCCAACTTCATACTCTTTCGAAAGGTGTTTTTGTATTTGCAGGTAATCTATATCCTTATTTACAAAATCAAGCCCGTCACAGGGTACTATCAAAATTTTTTGTTCTTTCCGTACTTGCTTAAAATAGCCGAAATAGGCCTTTTCGATCTTTTCAAGATAATCGGCCTTGATATCCTGCTCATAAGGCCGGCCGCGCTTCTTAATGTTATCCAACAGTTTGGGTACTGAGCAGTGTAAGTAAAGAATAATGTCAGGCTGGGGTAGTTGGGCATAGATCAGTCGGAAGATGCGCAGGTATAGTTCAATTTCATCATGATTGAGAGTAGTTTGGGCAAAAATGATGCTCTTGGCAAACAGGTAATCGCTGATAATGGTGTCGCTGAACAAATTTCCCTGTAAGGTATCCTGCAACTGCTGATACCGCTCGGCCATAAAAAACATCTCCAGCGGGAAAGCGTAGCGCTCAGGTTCTTTATAAAACAGTGGCAGAAAGGGATTATCGGCAAACTGTTCTAATACCAAATGGCCGTTCAGATCCTTCGATAATTTGGTTGAAAGGGTAGTTTTCCCGGCCCCGATATTGCCTTCAACTGTGATATAACGATGTGGAATTAACTGGCTCAAGTGTTCTAATTAATGGCGGAAAAATGATCATTGGACGATTTTGTCCCCCGCTGGCGGGGGTTAGGGGGTGGAAATCTATGCGAATTCTCTTCAACCCGGCAGATCAATATATCATGAACACTCTCTATATCATTCAAAACTTCCTTAACATCATAGCGTATTATTGCAAATTCAACCGACTTTAGCATTCCCTGTTCCATATATTCAGATGCTAAAATAACGTGAATAATGGATAAGATTAATTGCCGAATTTGTCATCATTTTTGGTCAAAAATGCCGCCAAATTCTCACGCTTTCACTTTATAGCCTGGGGTTCTCACCCCAGGCTACGAATAATAAGCTCTATGGAGCTTTTTCCGTCCAAATTTAGGTTATCCATTATTCACCTTAAAATAATAGGTTCTCCACCCCCGATCCTGAAACAAGTTCAGGACCACCCCCGCCGGTGGGGGAGACCTTCGAAACGCTTTTTTTCTTGCAACAAGAATTATTCAAACCCAACATGTTAGTGATTAATGTTATGCAAAACCTTTTTCACTCCTGCGCTGTCTGCAGCTAATTGGAGGATCGGCAGCGGACGACACATTCAGAAATATTTTGCCTTAAAAAACAAGGGTCTTATATTTTTCAACTTTTAACTCATCGGTACAAAGTACCAGCAAATCGCTAATAGTTAAATCAAGTTTGGGATGTTTGATCTCACCGGCAATTTCAGCCAGGGGCATCAGGGCAAATTTTCTTAGAAGAAGTTGTTTGTGCGGTATGGTTAACTCGTTAGTGGTCAACATCTCATTTTCATACAATAGGATGTCAATATCTATTTCCCGCTCATGCCATTTAACCCTGTCGTGCCGACCTACCACTTGCTCAACCTCTTTACATGCTCTTAACAGTTCTTGCGGAGCTAACTCAGTTTCAAATTCCACCGCCATGTTCAAAAAATTGTTCTGATCGGTTTTGCCCCAGGCTTCACTTTCATATACCTGGCTTTTGTGTAACACCTGGCCGTATTTTTGCACTAATTGAGAGAGTGCTTTCAACAGGTACTTCTCCCTGTTCCCCAAATTGGAGCCAAGTAAAAGATATGCCTGTTTTAGCGAACTCAAAGGAATAAGTAAATTCGTACAAACATAAATATAGCATGTAGAATATGAGACAATTTTTAAAATATGTGTTGGCAACCCTTGTAGGACTGCTCCTAGCAGGCTTTCTCGGCACTTTGATCTTTACAGCTTTGTTGGTTTCGCCTATAAAAAAGGCTATTAAGAACGACAAAAAGGAAAAAACCATAGCGGCTAATTCCATTTTACACGTAAAATTTAACACACCGGTACAAGACAGACCAAGCGATGATGATATAACTTTTGCCCGTATTTTCAATGTGGATGTAAAAGCCAACGATGGTTTAAAAGTGATCACCAACGCCATACAGAGAGCTGCGGAAGATGATAATATAAAAGGTATGTACCTCGATATGAGCGTAGTTCCAACCGGTTTTGCCAATATGTCGGCATTGGACAGGGCTTTGGATGAGTTTAAAGCATCAGGGAAGTTTATCGTTTCCTATGCCGATTACTATAACCAAAAAGCTTACGGACTGGCATCTGTTGCCGATGAAATGTATATGCACCCCCAGGGAGTGTTAGATTTTAAAGGTTTGAGTGCTAATGTGATGTATTTCAAAGGCATGTTAGACAAGCTTGATCTGGAGCCTAAAATTTACTATGCCGGAAAATTTAAAAGTGCTACCGAACCCTTCCGCAGAACTAATATGAGTGAAGAAAATCGCAAGCAGGTAACCGAATATATAAGCGATCTGTACGATGATTATTTAACCATGATAGCGGATAACCGGAATATGAAAGTGGCGTATTTGCGCGATGTAGCAGATAACTATAAAATAAGAATACCGCAGGATGCGGTTGACCTGAAGCTGTTGGACGGCCTTAAGTACGATGATGAAATGATTGCGACACTAAAAGACAAGGTGGGCTATGAAGAAGATGAAGACCTTGATCTTATTTCTTTGAAAAAATATATTGATGCCAAAGGTATTAGTCATAACAATGAAAATAAATCAGGTAAAAACACCATTGCCGTACTGTATGCCGAAGGAAGTATTATGGGTGGTGACGGAAAAGGCAAGAATGAAGGCATATACGGAGATAAATACGCCAAACTATTGAACGATTTGCGCAATGACGATAAGGTTAAGGCGGTTGTGCTTAGGGTTAATTCTCCGGGGGGAAGTGCCTTTGCATCTGAAAAGATCTGGCGTGAAGTTGAGCTTTATGACGGCAAGAAGCCGATTGTGGTGTCCATGGGTAATGTAGCAGCTTCAGGAGGGTATTATATTGCCTGCAATGCCGATAAAATTTATGCCGAACCCAACACCATTACGGGCAGCATTGGTGTGTTTGCAACACTTCTCAATACCGAAAAGTTTTTAAAAAATAAATTGGGAATTACCACTGATCAGGTAAAGACGGGTAAATATTCCGATTTCCCCAATCCAACCCGGAAGTGGACTGCAGAAGAAGAAGCCATGCTTCAAACCTGGGTTGATGATATTTACGGCACTTTTCTTCAACGCGTAGCCGATGGCCGGCAAATGAACGTTGAGCAGGTAAATGAACTGGCACAAGGTCGGGTTTGGAGCGGTAAAGATGCCTTGGATATAGGTTTGGTTGATGAAATGGGAACCCTGGAAGATGCCGTTGCCTATGCCGTGGAGCAAGCCGGTGTTGATGCTTATAAGTTGAAAGCTTATCCCTCTTACAAATCTCCGTTTGAAGAAATAATGGAAATGTTTGATATGAATTCGAAGGCAGAAAACCTGCTGAAAGAGGAATTAGGAGAAGCTTACCTGGCATTAAAAGCACTGGAAGAATTCAAGAGTTTTGAGGAGCCGCAGGCCAGATTGCCTTTTGAGTTGGAGATAAATTAATGTGTGAATAGTTAGAACTATAATACTGACCCTTGGACTCTAAAAGTTCAAGGGTCTTTACTTTGAGCTTCAATGAACATGGTTAAAGTATTGTCAGACCACTTGGGAATTCACATAAAATCCGCACAACCTGTTTCAGGCGGTTGCATCAACACCTGTTATAAAATAAGCACCGATAAAGGAAATTTCTTCATCAAACATAATTCAACCCATACTTACCCCAACATGTTTCGTCTGGAAGCTGAAGGGTTAGAACTTCTAAAATCGGCGCAAGGTGTGGGTATTCCAAAGGTTATAGATCAGTTTGAGGTAGGAGAGGAGAGTTATTTAATGTTGGAATTCATAGAAAAGGGCAGACCCGGAAAAAATAGCTGGAAACTTTTGGGTGAAGGCCTGGCAGAGCTCCACAGAAAAACAAATGACCAATTCGGACTGGATGAAGATAATTATATCGGGTCTTTAACGCAGTCTAACCACTTTGCCAATGACTGGCCCACTTTTTTCAGGGAGCAGAGAATTGAACCACAGTTGAAGCTGGCATCAGGAAATCACCATTTACACACATCATTATTTTCAGGTATTGAAAACATTTATAAGCGTGTAGAACAATTTCCCAAAGAAAAACCATCATTACTGCACGGGGATCTTTGGTCGGGGAATATGCTGTTTGACGTGGCTGGAAGTCCATATTTGGTTGATCCAGCGGTATATAACGGTTATCGGGAAGTAGATATAGCCATGACGAAACTGTTTGGTGGCTTTGCCCCTGAATTTTACGATAGTTATCAAAGTGCTTTTCCCATGGAGCCGGGATATTCGGAGCGATTGGACATCCTAAATCTGTATCCGCTGTTCATCCATTTGAACCTATTTGGCAGTAGTTATTTAAGTTCCATACAAAGCACAATTAAGAGGTATGGTTAATAACCTGGTCATTTACGGCAAATAAATCCCTTAGTTTTGTGGGGCACCAAATTTGCTTGGTGCATGTATATTAAGCTATTATGCTGCCTACAATTAAAATACATAATCCTACCGGGGTGGTTATTCTTAAGGAAGACCCCAAGGCCAATGGATTTGATCTGAAACAGGTTAAAAAACTGGCTATGGGTGTTAAAGCCAACAAGATGTTAGAACACAAACTTATTTTGCGTTCTACAGATCTAAAGGCCCTTAAAGAAGCCTACTTTAGTGCATATACCATGGTTCCGGCTGCAGGCGGTGTGGTTTTCAACGAAAAGGACGAAGTGTTACTGATCTTTAGAAGAGGATCGTGGGACTTACCGAAAGGAAAATTTGAGAAAGGCGAAACCAAGAAACAGACAGCTTTAAGAGAGGTGATTGAAGAAACGGGCATTAAAAAGCTGAAAGTATTGGGTAAAGTGGCTTTAAAGGATAGTGATGCACATTGCACCTATCACACTTATCCTTACAGGCGAGGCATGGCAATTAAGCCGAGTTATTGGTATGTAATGAAGGCGAAGAGTCAGAAATTAATACCGCAAACCAAGGAGGGCATTAAAGAAGCAAAGTGGGTAAAGCAGAAACACCTTGGTAAGTACAAAAAGAATATGTTTTCCAATATTATTGATGTATTGGATGCCGTTTGTGGTGGAAAGAAGATAAAATATAAACGAATTAACGGTAAGGCGGTAATGCCGGTGTTGAAGTGATATTGCATCGTCCTGATTTAAGTTGACTTATCCACAATTATTCTGTCAACCTATTTCAGGACTATACAAATTTTATTTTTCCACCCCCTGTCCCTATAAATCGGGACATCCCCCGCCAGCGGGGGAGAATTGTTTCCGACTTACTTCTTCAAAAGAATATACATTCCGATTTCATCTATATAGGAATTTTCAGAAGTAAGCCTGGTATTTATGTTACAGTCTTAAAATCCTTTTTCATCCGGTGATTGCCTGATTTTAGTCCATGCTCACTTCTCAAATCGATCACAATAACACGTCGTTTTTAATGGTTTTGGCTTAAAAATGGGGTATCACTAATTTTCATTGTCATGATTTTTGGATCAAAAATCCCGCCAATGAAATTCTGCGCACTACCATGTAGCCACGATCCGAAGATTGAGGCAACACACATTACACCTCTGCAGGGTTAACTGCGTTACTTCTGAAAATCCCTATATATTGATAAAGCACTATTATGCTTGCCATGACTTTAGTTCCCCCGCCGGCGGGGGTTAGGGGGTGGATAAAGTGACATTTTTTTTTATTTGGAATTTTTCAGCTTAATACCTCTAAGAACGGCAGCAGGTACAAACTTGCTTACATCGCCATTGCCGATCACAATTTCTCTTACAATGGTTGAACTTATGGATGAAAATTCCGGTTTGGCCAGTATTAACACGGTCTCCAGCCCGGGGGCCATACTTTCGTTTAAGTGAGCTATAGTCTTTTCATATTCAAAGTCAGCTGCCGATCTAATGCCACGAAGTATGTAAGTAGCTCCTATGCTTAGGCAGTATTTCACCGTTAATCCTTCGTACGTTTCCACGCTTACATTATCATACTCTGCAAATGTTTCTTTCAGCCATTGTGTTCTTTTCTCCAACGGAAAAAGATACTTCTTTTGCGTGTTCACACCAATGGCGATAACAATTTCGTCAAATAAAGGCAGTGCCCGCTTAACAATGTCTTCGTGTCCTACCGTTAATGGATCAAATGAACCCGGAAATACTGCTTTTTTCATTTTTATTCAAATTAAACGTCACCCTGAACTCAACGAAAGATGAGACAACTGTTTAACTTGACTATCCCAACCATGGTTCGTATGGCTCATCATGACGACGTAATTACAAATCAAAGGTACTTGAAGTTAAAGTTTGTTTTTAGTGCAAGCAGACTCTCATACATAAGCTGAATAGTATTTTCAATATCTTCCATACTGGCCATTTCCACCGTAGTGTGCATATAGCGCAGGGGCAAAGAAATAAGCACCGAAGGCACACCACCATTACTGTAAGCAAAGCTGTCCGTGTCGGTACCGGTTGACCGGCTGCTTACCTGCCTTTGGAACGGGATCTTCTTCTTTTCGGCAACGCTTTCAATATGGTCGAGCAATAGATTATGTACTGCCGGAGCGTGAGTTACGGTAGGTCCGCCACCCAATTTTACTTCACCCTGAATGGCTTTTTTAATCATAGGTGTAGTTGTATCGTGGGTAACATCTGTTATAATGGCTGCATCTGGTTTAATGTTGGCGGCCATCATTTCCGCACCGCGCAATCCAATTTCTTCTTGTACGCTATTTACCACATATAGGGCAAAGGGCAAATTCTTTTTATTTTCCTTTACCAGTCTGGCAACCTGGGCAATCATAAATCCGCCCATTCTGTTGTCGAGAGCACGCCCGACATAGAACTTATTGTTAAGCTTTATAAATTCATCTTCAAACGTAACCGGACAACCTACATATATACCCATTTCTTCCACTTCCTTGGCACTTGTAGCCCCGCAATCGAGATAAATGTTTTCTACTTTTGGGGTTTCTTCCTTGGTTCCTCTTGGTCTGGTGTGTATAGCCGGCCAACCGAAAACAGCCTTTACTACACCACTTTTAGTATGAATATTAACACGTTTGGCAGGTGCTATTAAATGATCGGACCCTCCAAGCCTTATCACGTTTATCAGTCCGTCCGATTTAATGTAATTCACATACCAGCCAATTTCATCGGCATGTGCCTCAATTACAACCTTAAACCTTTTACTGGGATTAACTATCGCCGCCACCGAACCATAGTTGTCAACCATGTGGTCATCGGTGTATGGCTTTAGGTAATCTAACCAAATCTTCTGCCCTTCGGCTTCGTAGCCGGTTGGTGCGGCATTGTTAAGGTATTTATATAAAAAGTTTTCTGCTTTCTTATTGATGATCTTCTTTTTGGCCATGGAAATTATTTATGAATAAAATTGAATCCGAAAATAATGGCTTTTGAATTCAATAATGGCCATTTCGAGGAAATAATATCAAGAACTTATCTCGGCTTTTTTATCCTCCGGCCAAATCTCCATAAAAAAGTAAACAACTTGTGATAAGGACGAAACAAAGAGAAACAGTAAGATCCATATTAGCTTGAAAGTTGAGTCGAGTTTGTCGTTTTTTAATGCATGCACTAAGTAATAGACAAAAATGCCCAGGCTTAATACTGAAAGAATAATGATCCAGGTCATAAAGGGCCCCATCATATTCCACACTTCATAGAATCCGGGTTCTACACCACTGTTTTCAAGTTGTTCGGCCTTTATAATGAACCTGAACATGGATGAAAACATGGGAATAATCAGTAAAAATGGAGAGATAGTTAATAAGCCTAATATAATTTTTCCTGTTTTGTTCATGATAGTGGTTTTCTTATTAGTAGCAAATAAGAATGAAATGTTTCATGAACTCTTTGTTTTGTAGATATAATACGGATGACGCTAATTGAGTGGATACTTGCGAATCGGAGAGAACCCTGAAAGGGTTCAATGCTTATTGAACTAAGCGTAAGGCAGCATTCGACCCCTTCGGGGTCGCACAATAATTCAAGTGCTGTTTTATAAACATGTAATCCCTTCGGGATTGAGGTGGATGTGGCAATGATTTTTGGTTTCACCAGCAACGTAGTGAACTTTACAAGATTTATTGGAGAGAACCCTGAAAGGTTCAATGTTTATGGAACCTGGCAGAGGATGGTATTTGACCCCTTCGGGGTCGTACAATATTTCAAGTGCTGTTTTATAAATATGTAATCCCTTCGGGATTGGGGTGGATGTGGCAATGCTTTTTTTTGGTTTCACCAGCAACGTAGTGAACTTTACAATATTTATTGGAGAGAACCCTGAAAGGGTTCAATGTTTATGGAACCTGGCAGAGGATGGTATTCGACCCCTTCGTTGTCGCACAATATTTCTTGTGCTGTTTTATAAACATGTAATCCCTTCGGGATTGGGGTGGATGTGGCAATGCTTTTTTTTGGTTTCAACAGCAACGTAGTGAACTTTACAAGATTTATTGGAGAGAACCCTGAAAGGGTTCAATGTTTATGGAACCTGGCAGAGGATGGTATTCGACCCCTTCGTTGTCGCACAATATTTCTTGTGCTGTTTTATAAACATGTAATCCCTTCGGGATTGGGGTGGATGTGGCAATGCTTTTTTTTGGTTTCAACAGCAACGTAGTGAACTTTACAAGATTTATTGGAGAGAACCCTGAAAGGGTTCAATGTTTATGGAACCTGGCAGAGGATGGTATTCGACCCCTTCGTTGTCGCACAATATTTCCTGTGCTGTTTTATAAATATGTAATCCCTTCGGGATTGGGGTGGATTTGGCAATGATTTTTTGGTTTCAACAGCAACGTAGTGAACTTTACAAGATTTATCGGAGAGAACCCTGAAAGGGTTCAATGCTTATTGAACTAAGCGTAAGGCAGCATTCGACCCCTTCGGGGTCGCACAATAATTCAAGTGCTGTTTTATAAACATGTAATCCCTTCGGGATTGAGGTGGATGTGGCAATGATTTTTGGTTTCACCAGCAACGTAGTGAACTTTACAAGATTTATTGGAGAGAACCCTGAAAGGTTCAATGTTTATGGAACCCGGCAGAGGATGGTATTCGACCCCTTCGGGGTCTCACAATATTTCCTGTGCTGTTTTATAAACATGTAATCCCTTCGGGATTGAGGTGGATTTGGCAATGCTTTTTTTTGGTTTCAACAGCAACGTAGTGAACTTTACAAGATTTATCGGAGAGAACCCTGAAAGGGTTCAATGCTTATTGAACTAAGCGTAAGGCAGCATTCGACCCCTTCGGGGTCTCACAATATTTCCTGTGCTGTTTTATAAACATGTAATCCCTTGGGGATTGGGGTGGATGTGGCAATGATTTTTTGGTGCATATTGCGAATTGGTGTCTCGCTGTGTCCATAGCGAGAACCTTACGACCAACTACACTGATTCCATTTCCGCCACCAACTCATCGCTTAACTCCATATCGTGGTAAACGGCCTGTACATCATCGTCATCTTCCAGGGCTTCAATTAATCGCAAAGCACTTTTGGCTGCATCGGCATCTACTTCCTTTGGCATTTTCGGAATGTATTGGAGGGTAGCGTTAACCACTTCAGCATTTAACCGGTCCAGGGCTTTTTGCAAGTTCCCGAAATCTTCCATAGATGTGGTTATTTCAAATTCACCATCCTCCAAATCGACTTCTTCAGCACCAGCATCTATTAACTCCAAAGTGAGTTCATCTTCATCAAATTCACCTTCATTGATCACAAAAATGCCTTTTCGGTCAAATAAAAACTCCACAGAACCTGACGTTCCGAGAGAACCTTCATATTTGGTTAAAATGGCTCGAACATTGGCTACAGTACGTTTGTGGTTATCGGTAGTAGTTTCTATAAACAAGGCAACGCCTCCCGGTGCATAACCCTCAAAAGTCGGACGTTGAAAGTTGACCCCGCCACTCTCACCGGCCTTTTTAATGGCACGCTCAATATTGTCTTTAGGCATGTTTACGCCTTTGGCGTTCATAACCGCCGTACGCAGGCGCGGATTAAACTCAATATCATCCGAATCTCCTTCTTTAACCGCCACCATGATCTCCTTTACCAGCTTAGAGAATATTTTAGAGCGTTTGGCATCTTCAGCACCCTTCTTCCTTTTGATCTTTGACCATTTATTATGTCCTGCCATGAATAATTCGACTTTATACAAAAATAATTATTTACGGCGTTTGGACCTGATACCATTTTAACCTTCAAAACATAGGATTAAAAATTGTACTTTCTGTCCGGATGAACCTCGTACGTAAGGGGTTCGGACGGCTTTCTTATTCTACAAAGTTAAAAGTTAAACTGGTACAATATCTGCATAAGCCTTTGCTGTAGTGGAATTAAATACTATGGAATCGTTTCCTCCCCCTTGATTTTGTAGCCTTTTCCGCTATCGCGGAATGCGGACAAAATCTGTCCCCCTCCAAAGGGGGACACGTCTGCAGATTGTTGTTGAGGTTCTCGCAACAACCTAGTTGTAAAAATGTAATCCATTTGGGACTATATGGTTTGTAGATTCGCCATGAATGCCCGGTTTACGTTTCAAAGGCTTTCTGACATGGAGCGAGCCACCTTTTTTTGATTTTGTGGCCTTTTCAGCTATGGCGGAATGCGGGCTAAATCTGTTTCCCCTTCCGAATGACTTGGTTGGGTCACCAACTTTATATAAACTCTCTGTTAGTTGTGGAGGGTTTTTTTATTCAGGAATCGAGAGCTTTGCATAACTCATTTCGCAAAGAAATTCAATCCCGAAATTTCGGGACAGAAATATTAAAAACGGAACAACCTATTGGTTTTGAGTATTTTGAATATTTCAAAAAGGAAGAAGTTCAAAGCGAAATGAGTTAATAACCAACTTTTAGTCAATTCTGCAAAGCTCTCGAATCTCTAAAGTAGAACTGGTAAGAGGCAACCTCAACACACAATTATACCGCGGAGGTATGGCTTGTTCAGAATAATATACCCTTTACTGACGTTCAAGCTGTGGAAAACGCTGTAAATGCTGCATTTGAAGCACCTATTTTTGAATGAAGTGAGGGAAAAGTCTATCTGCATATCAAGGCAATCCGGAAAATGGGTAGCACTTTTATTATTAGTCTGCCTGAATATTGGCCTTTTTGCCAAGGATAATTTAATAGGTTATGTTGAGGGTAAACTCAAAAAGGGTGAAGGTGCCATAGCATTACTCAGTCGTTATAATCTGATGAGCCACAATTGCAACCTCACCGAATTTTTTGAGATAAATGGATTAAGCAAAAACGCGATTTTACGACCTGAAATAAGTTACAAATTACCTATTAAGGTATTTACCTATAACGGACAAAGCATAAGATCAACCGTTGGAAATAATGACTGGAACAAGGCGGTTGAAGTGCAGGATTATAACAAATGGTTGCAATCGAACAAAGTAAAATCAACCTATTATACTTCTGATAAGAGGCTCTATGTTCCCCATCATATTTATAACTGCAATTCGGATAAAGCCATAATTAAACCGGCCGTTGCCGAAAAACTATACGTTTATCATCCCTTATTTGGCCCGGCGGGAAATAACAAGGTTGAAAAAATTGACGATAAGCTTAAAGGCCGGGTTTATTATTTAATGAGTGGGCATGGTGGTCCTGATCCGGGTGCAATGAAACGGCAAAACGGCCGCAGCCTGTGTGAAGATGAATATGCCTACGATGTTACCCTGCGGCTCGCTCGAAATTTAATGCAACATGGAGCTACGGTGCACATGATCATTCAGGATAAAAATGATGGTATCCGCGACGAGCAATACCTGATTTGCGATAAAGACGAACGATCGTACTACAATGCTAAATTGCCACTAAACCAAAAGCAACGATTAAATCAGCGTGCAAGCTCGGTCAACAAATTATACAAAAAGGAAAAGGCGGAAGGAAAGAAGAAACATATTGTAGTTGCTATTCATATTGATTCAAGACACGCGCACCGCCGCGAAGATGTGTTTTTTTACCATAGTCCGGGATCGAGAAGCGGGAAAAAGATTGCTAATCAACTGCAAAGTGTATTCCGTAAAAAATACCAAAAGCACAGGCCTGGCCGCCCGTACCGAGGTGCCGTAACACCGCGCGGACTATATGTTCTGCGCAAAACCAATCCGCCTGCAGTTTATGTAGAACTGGCCAATCTGCAAAATCCCAGTGATCAAAAACGAATTCTTCAGTCATCTAACAGACAGGCTTTAGCCAATTGGTTGTTCGAAGGGTTGAGTAAATAACTTTTCCTAATAACCTGAGTTCGGTTAATGTTACAGGTTCAGAACGCTTGAAAGAGTGAGATGATTTCTTGGAGAAATGAGTTTTGCAAAGCTTTTATGCTGTCGAAGGCCATCTGCAGTTATCTGCGAAATCAGCGGGAGGTTAAAGCCCGCAGATCACGCAGATTTTCGCAGATAAATTAATTCAGCATCAAGAGGTTGTTGCATTTTTAAAATTTTTGCAAACATCTAACTTCTCTGAGAAAAGCATTCTGCAAAGCTCCTATGCTGTCAAAGGCCATCTGCGGTTATCTGCGAAATCAGCGGGAGGTTAAAGCCCGCAGATCACGCAGATTTTCGCAGATAAATTAATTCAACATCAAGAGGTTGTTGCATTTTAATTGTTTTTTTCAAACATCTAATTTCTATGCGAAATGAGTTCTGCAAAGCTCTCAGTATTATATTTTATTATATTAGTCGGCCTAAACACCCAAGTGCCTGATTTTTGGAGAAATATTGTTTTTCTGAGAATGCTCATTCCTTTTATAGCCGGTATTCTGCTGTTTTACTATGTTCCTGTTGAGCTGTCAAAAATCCTTTTGATAACGATCCTTTCCTTTTTTCTGATCTTGCTAATTGGAATGAAGAAATGGCCTTACGTCCGCCGACATATCACATCGGTTTTTGTGATAATTCCCCTGGTAATTGCAGGTTATCTATTGGCTGAGATTCATAAGGACAAGTCCGGTCATACTTTGGATATCGGCAGGGAAGATTACGTGGTAAAACTTTTAGATGATGGTTCGGAACGAAGCAAGTCGATACGATATGAGGGTAAGATCATAAAACATCCGGTAACGGTATTAAACAATAAAAATATATTATTATACTTTGAGAAAATAAGAGATGAAGTTTATCCGCTTAAAGGAGATATAATAAGTACTCGCGGTTATGTTAACACCATAACCGGCCCATTGAATCCTTTTGAGTTTGACTATGCCAAATTCATGGCCCGAAAAAATGTTTACCATCAGGCATATCTTCCGGCATCTAGTTTCAAAGTAATTGAAAAGAGTAGTGCAAGACCGGACATACTTGACCGGTTTAGAATGAGAGCCCGAAGTTTTCTGAAAACTCATTTACATGCAGAAAATGTAGAAATAGGAAAAGCTTTGCTCCTTGGAGAAAAAGAGGATTTAGACAAAGAAACCAAAAGTGCCTTCTCCCGCTCAGGAACCATGCATATTTTAGCAGTTTCGGGTTTGCATGTGGGTATTATTTACCTGCTGTTCAGCACCATTTTGTACTTGTTGACTAAGCCGTTTAAATTGCTGAAAAGGCTAATTCCCTTCTTATTAATAGTTATTGTATGGTTATATACTTTACTTACCGGTGGCAGCCCTTCGACGGTTAGAGCAGCCTTTATGTTTAGCTTGTTTACCATCGGCTGGCATTATTTTCCGTTTGTTAATAGTATGAATGTTTTGGCTGCCGTAGCCTTTGCTATGCTATTGGTCAATCCTAAGTATCTGTTTGAAGTCGGATTTCAACTATCGTTCGCAGCTGTAGCCGGCATACTTATCATATTGCCACCGCTTCAGCGAAAATGGCCGGGAGGCCCCAGGATATGGAGATACTTCAAAGGCATCATTTTTATGTCAGTTGCTGCACAATTGGCCACATTGCCCATTAGTATTTTTTACTTCAACCAGGTACCCACTTTGGGCCTGTTAGCCAATTTATATGCCATTCCGTTTGCACTGTTCATCGTTAGTATTGGCTTCATTGGAATATTGGTTCACGGCATACCTTACCTCGATTCAACTGTGGGTTGGATGTTGGATATGTTGCTGACTACTCTTCGCTTTTTAAATGGTTTTATCTCTGATCTTGAATACGCTGTGGTGCCCAATGTGCGCCTGGATGTAGTCGGTGTTATATTGGTGTATGCAGTACTTGCCTTCTTTTTACTATGGATTATTAATAAGCGAAAACCGGCTTTTTTCCTTTCTCTTATTTCCTTGCTGCTATTGGTTTCAAGTATTTCTCTAAAGAAGCTCAAAGCCTTAAAGGTATCGGAGTTAACAGTTTATAGCTTGTCAAATAATACTGCCGTAGAAGTTATACAAGGTAGAAAAAGTACCTTGTTTCTAACTGACACTCTAAACATATCGTCATTTGACTATTCAGTAAAACCGCATCAGCGCGCACATTTTCTGAAGAATACCGAGGTAGTACCAATTGAAACAACAGCTGTTTTTCAATTTGAAGATGAGACGATAAGTTTTGATGACTCCGTTCCGGCAGATATTTTAATCACGGAAAAGGGTAGCAGATGGTCTGATGCGGAACAGCAGATCATCACTAATCGCTTTCTTTACAAAAACGATACATTAAAGCATTGGCACTTTGTGCGGAAGGATGGTGCCTTTATTTTAAGACCCGGAGATCAGATAGGTTGTGCCTATCACTAAGGCGGCTTGTATGATCATTATACCATCAAAGCGGACAACCCAATCCTTCCAGTCTTTCAACCGGTCTAAGCGGTTCAGCCAATATACCAGCAGCACTGCACAAACAGAACAAGCCACCAGGTAGGAAGCACCAAGAAAGCCACCCAGGATCCAATAGATAATAACCAAAGCCTTACTCACCTTAACTGCCGCATCTTTGCCAATAAGAGCCGGAATGGTCTTAAACCCTAAGGCCGTTTCCTGTACACTGTCTCTTATGTCAAACGGAATGGTAATGGCAAGAATAAAAATGAATTGGTTGGCGACCATTAGCCAATTCATTTTGGAGTGGTATAAAATCTGTGGGATATAATTGGTCATCCAGGTCCAGACGGCGGCTATCAAAAACAACTTTAATATTCCTACAGACCTGATATTCAACCTATTATTTCTACCGAAAAAAATATGGAGAGAATAAAGTAAAGTAAGAATAACAGGGACAAACCAGATCTTATAATTGAGAGAGGTCACGGAGTTAAAATTTAATTGATAAAAGAAGTATGCCGTGAATGCAATAGAAATAATAAAAAGTAAATTAAAGAAAGTTGGGTAACCTTTATTTTTCCAAATTTTACCGTGCCTGTTGATGAGATATACTGAAATAGTTGAGAAGAAAAGAAATGGAATGAAAAGAACCGGTAGCTGGGGACTGTTTTTAATATAAGACCCAACACCTGGGATAAAAACCTGCAATGCCAGCGCCACTGCACACAATCCAATAAAAATATTGCTCTCGATAAGCCAACCGATCACCTTCTTCATTCCGCACTTTTCAGAAAAAAGCTGAAAATAGTCTGCCCGTAGTTTCGCATGTGTCGCATACGTTTGTCGGCTTCGAAGTTGTGGTTTGGATTGTGCTCCAACACAAATATACCATCTTCGGCCAATGTATCTGTATCGAAAATGATATCGGGCAGATCGTCGAGATTATCCATACCATAAGGTGGCCCGGCAAATATCAAATTATATTTATTCTTATTGTTTTTTAGGAATTCAAAAACATCGGCCTGTACTACACGCATTCCCTCAATATTCAGCTTCTCGATCATACGCTCAATAAACTTAATACAAGTGGGGAAGCGGTCAATACTTGTTATGTCAGTACATCCGCGCGAAGCCATTTCATAGCTGATGTTGCCCGTGCCGGCAAACAAGTCTAAAAAACTTACCTGGGAATAATCGATGTTATTGTTAAGAATATTGAACAGACCTTCTTTGGCAATGTCGGTGGTTGGCCGGGTAGGTATGTTGTTAGGCGGAGTGAATTTCCTTCCTCTGTGTATGCCGCTTATTATTCTCATGCAACAACATTAATAAATGAAAATAATAGTGCTTCTTCACATCCAGATCGGGCCTGAAAACTGTTTTGTTATCCAAATCGGTTATGTGCACTTCCTTAAAAAACCGCAACAGGGACTGGTGGTTATCATCTTTTGCTAAGATTTTACCGGTAACAGCAATTTCGCTGCTTTCAGGCACCATGTCTAAATGGTTTTTAGCCACTAATAGTGCGTAGTAGGTTACATCCTTTTCTGATGAAATATTGAAGCTGTTGCAAAAAACCAGCTTACCATCTTTCCTGCCATACACATCAACGCTATAATCCTGCAAGTGAAGGAGCAAGTTGCTGTTAAATGGTAGGGTGGATATATGTTTCAGTACGGGCGTGTGTGCATGGTACAGGCTGTAATTTTCAAATGTATTATCAAAGGTTTGAACCAGGTCGTAGTCCACCTGGTACAGAAGTTTTGAATGGTGTTCCGGAAGTTCGTCAAGTTGCCGGTTAGGATCTGTCTTTTTATTTAATCTTTCGTTTAAACTAATTGGCAGTAAGGTAAAATCCTTCACGTGAACACCGATATGAACGGAGTTAAAATTTCGTGCGAATAAGGCTTGATGCTGAGATAGGACTCCCTTTACAAATGTTTCAAATGGCTTTTGATGTTCATTAGATATTTCTTTCAGCAGCATGGTAATATTTGCTGCAGAAAGCACACCTATAGTAAAGGAATCCTTTGAAAAACAAAGGGCTAATTTGCCGCTTGCATCCGGAACCGACCGAAAAAGATCACTTTCGTAATCAAGTATTGTTGTCATTAAATATTACTCCCAGTTACCGGTAAGTTTTGGAGCTGTGAGTGAGCCAAGTTTTACCTTTTTACCTTTATACCAGTATTTATCGTTTACTCCGTTTTCTCCTCCAAGATAAGTATCTGTCATGGTAGAAACTTCAAATACGGGTATATATACCGTGCTGTCACTCGGACTTGGCAACACGCCCGAACCCATCTCAAACTGCTTCTTGCTATAGGGTACTTCAGATAAACTGTTAACGGCACTTGCATCACCTTTAAACAAGGAATCTAAAATGGATTTTTTAGTTACTTCGCCCGTAACTCTGTTCTTAAATTCATAGTTACCGGTTTTTAATACTTTGGCCAAAGTGTCAAAATCAGGAGCATAAGCCAGTGTAACGCCTTTAAAGGCTTCCTGAGCATCTCTGATCAGATACATTTTATTATGCACGGCTTCGTGTCTTTCCTCTACCTGCTTTTGAAAACGAACAGGGGCCCGAAGACTTTGCCATAGCATATAAAGTAAAAAAAGAATTACAAGAGTGAGAATGATATTCAGGATGCGCAGCATATCGAATAAAAATTTTTGATTGTTACAATATTAACGTATTCAATCTCAAACATCAAAAAAATACGGCTTTAATTGTTCTATAGGGCTAAGATGCGCGGCTCGGGGCATTTCCATATTTTCGCACCGCTATTTCAGAATTTTATAGAATTGAAGCTAAGCCCGACATATAAAACCATAACCGGAATTGCAGCCCCACTAATAATGGGCAGTATAGCCCAGAATATTGTGGTGATAACCGATACAGCATTTATGGGCAGGGTAGGCGATGGAGAAACAGCTCTTGGCGCAGTTGGGTTGGCAGCAGTTTATTTTTTGGTTTTTCACATGGCCTTTTTTGGTTTGGCCACAGGTGTGCAAACGCTCATTGCACGAAGGCTTGGTGAAGGCAAACCAAAAAGCGTAGGCCCGCTGTTCGATCATTTGTTGGGAGCTGCTTACCTGGCAGGAATTGTAGGTATTGGTTGGATGTTGTACGCAACACCCCAATTATTCGGGACATTTTTGCAGAACCCTGAGGTGCATAGGGCTATTACCGACTATTTGAATATAAGAGCATTCGAGCTCCCCATTTCTTTTATCGGATTAACCTTTTTCGCACTCTATTCCGGTACGGCCGATACCAGAATATTAATGTTCGCCGCTTTTCTGCAGGCGGCTTTAAATGTTTTGCTAGACTATGTGCTGATTTTTGGTAAGTTCGGTTTCCCGGAAATGGGTATTGAGGGTGCGGCCCTGGCTTCAATGGTATCGCAACTGTTAAGCATGCTGCCTTTGGTATTCTATTTGTACAGCAAAAACCTGCACTATAATTTCGGGCTTTTTACAACCCTGAGATTTGACAAAGCACTCAGCAAGTCTATTTTTAATATTTCTTCACCTATTGTATTGCAATACATCATTGGCCTGGGTAGTTGGTTCATCTTTTTTGTGTTTGTAGAGCAAATGGGCAAGGCCGAATTGGCTGCTTCCAACATAGGTAAAACTTTATACGGCTTATTTGCTATGCCGCTATGGGGTGTGGGATCTGCGGTAAATACTGTTGTTAGCAACATTTATGGTCAGCGTGAAATGAAATTACTTTGGACAGCTGTTAAACGATCTATTGTTATTTCCTGGGTCTGGTCTATGTTAGTCGCCATAGTGGCATTGGTGCTCCGAAAACCTATAATAGGATTATTTACCGACTCAGAAAAAATCCTTGCCCTGGCTGACGAACTTATTTGGGTTGTTGCAGGAGCATTATTTATTGCATCTATTGCCATTGTATTTATAAGGGCGGTGTTTGGCATTGGCAAAACTGTTTTTTCACTTATTGCCGATGGCCTTAGCGCAGTAATCTATCTAATTTATGCCTTATATGTACTCAAGGTATTAAAAACCAGTTTAACGGTTGCCTGGATGGCAGAATGGGTCTATTGGATATTTCTTGGCATTATTTTCTCTGTGTTCTTTATAAGGTGGTTAAACAGGCAGCTTAGAACTGTGGAAAATTGAACCATATACTTTGTAATTCTAATTAGTTTTACGTTATGATGAAGCGCATTCTTTTAATTGGTATTGCTATACTAATGTGTTGTTTGACTTTTGGGCAGGGAATAGCTGGTGCGGCGAGATCAAACAACAGTAAAATGGTCAAGTCCCTTATTAAAAAGGGGGGCGATGTGAATGCCGTGGATACTACCGGAACATCTGCACTGGCCTACGCCATAATAAACAATAATATTTCACTTGTTAAGCGGTTGTTAAGGGCAAATGCCGTTGTTGATGCTTCTGCCATCATCGCAAATGCCCAATCGGGGAATAAAAAGATATTTAAACTTATTACCAACAAAGGTTTTAATGTTAATGCAAAAAACGACTCAGGCGATACCCCAATTATTCATGCTTTGAAAACAGATAATTTTGATCTTTTTTCATTGCTGTTACTTAATGGTGCTGACCTGAATATTACCGATGTTAATGGAAATTCACCTTTGCTTTTGGCCATTAAGAATAATCTCGCAGATAAATATGTGAACCCGCTTGTAACAGCAAAGCCTGACTTTAACCGGGCTAATTCACTTGGTGAAACCCCGCTAACCCTGGCTCTGACCAATAAAAATGAAAGTTTAATGCAGCGGTTGATCTCTGCCGGAGCCGATATTAATGTGGCAGATAGAAACGGCTTAACCCCTCTTTGGTTTGCACTGGAAGCCAACAATATTGGATTGGTTGAAGGCCTTATAAAAAAGGGGGCAAATTCAGGCACAACACGTAACGGACTAACGCCTGTTTTGTTTGCCTTGTCACAAAATAATTCCGGATTGTTAAAAAAATTGGTTTCGCTCGGTGCTGATGTGAATGCCGATGGACAGAACGGGGATACTCCGCTGATGTACGCGTTAAAGATGGGCAGAATGAGTGATTTTGATTTTTTGTTGGGTCAGCCGGGCATCAATATAAATAAGGCGAATAAATATGGATTTACTCTGCTGGACAATGCTTTTAAGACGGCGAGTTCAACCTTTATTAAATCATTGATGGCGAAAGGGGCAAAGTTTGGTCCGGCGCAGGAACGAAATAATATTACACCGCTTATGTATGCCATTGAATATGATAAACATGAGCTTATTTACGCTATGATAGATGGTGCTACCATTAACAAAGAGAGTTTTTATGGCAAAACCGCACTTATTCTAGCTATTGAGAAAGGGAATGTGCAACTGGCTCAGGAGTTACTAAACCGTGGAGCCGGTGTAGGCAACACTAAATTTTTACGTAACTGCCCGTTAGGATACGCCGTAGCGCATAACAGACCTAACATTGTTAGAATGCTGCTTAACAAAGGAGCGGATGTAAATTGCAGAAACAAGTATGATTCCACACCACTCATTGAAGCAGCTTATTACGACCGTGCGCAAATTGCCAGAATGTTAATTGCTGCCGGTGCCGACAGAAACTTTAGAGCTAACATGGGCGATACGGCTTACGATGTGGCCAAAAAGCAAGGTAACAAGGCAGTTTTGGCAGTGTTGTCGAGGTAATTGATATCAGTTTAACTTTGGGATATTCACGAGAAAGCTACTATCCTGATTATCAATTAATTGGTCTGATTTTTCTTAGCTGCACTGCCACAAAAAGTGTCCAAAAGGCTCAAATAGGAGGTCTTGCACTTAAAAACATTCTAACATTCAAGACTGAACCCTATTCGGAAATACCCTAACTTTTAAATGTGCAGAATAACCCTAGGCGGTATTGTCACCGCTGGCTATTACTTCTTCCGCTTAGCCCTTTGGGCCTGCTGTTGTTTCATAGCTTCTTCCAAACGTTTTTGGAAACCGCTTTTCTTTTTCACCTTCTTCTTATTGGCTTGTACCTGTCTGTGAATTTTATCTTCATCGATAAAGAATTTCTTGATCACAACCGACTGAATGGCATTGATAATGTTATAGCAGAAATAGTAGAATGTAAGGGCAACCGGAAAACTATTAAAGATCAACGGCAGGAATATGGGCATACCGTATTGCATAATCTTCATTTGCGTTTGCATCATTTCATTACCACCGGCTGGTGCACCACCCATACCCGTCATGTTTTTATTAGCACGCATACTTATGAAAAGGGCAATACCGTACAATACTGCAAAAATGCTTATGTGGCCAATGGGTAAGTTCCCGGGCAGTTTTATTAAGTCATCGAAAGTTGACATATCGTTGGCCCACAGGAATTTTTCTTGCCTGAACAACATCGATGTTCTAAAGAAATAATACAACGAGAAGAAAATAGGTATCTGAAGTAAACTCGGCAAACAACCACCAAGCGGGCTAACCCCGGCTTTACCGTATAACTTCATTTGCTCTTGTTGTTGACGCGCCTGATCTTTCGGAAACTTTTCTTTTATCTCCTCTAACTCCGGCTTAAGTACAGCCATTTTAGCCTGAGATAAATACGACTTATAGGTAAGCGGCGAAAGGGCCAACTTTACAATAATGGTCATTAATACTATGAGCAGCCCAAGGTTTTTACTAAGCGGTGTTAGCAGTCCGAATAAACCGGCCAGCCATTTGGTTAAAAAGCCAAAAAAGCCGTTAGGCAGTGTTTTGTCAAGCTGTGGGTCCAAGTCCTTTAATAAAGCACGTTCGTTCGGGCCTATGAACATTTTCATTCTCAACTGCTTACCGTTAGGCCTGATGGTAGCTTCGGTAACATGTTCCTTTACATAATCATCATTTTTCTTATCATAGCTCTGCTTCATATTTACATCTTCCAAAATGTCTTCTGTAAATAAAATCTGACTGAAAAAACGTTGGCGTTGTAATATCCAGCCTATTTTTCCTTCTTCACTTTTTGAAACATCAGCTTTAAACTTTTTGAATTTGTGAATCTTACCATCTTTACCACCTGTCTTATAAGCCTGATATGAAAATTCCCGCTCCGATCTGAGAAATTTCTCCCAACGCTTGAATTTGTTCATCCAGGTAAGACCTAATTCATTTGCATTACCATTGTAATCTACTTTGTAATCTATAAGGTAAGGGTTACTTGTAAGCGCATAAGACTGTTTGAATTCAGATCCATCGGCTGCAGTATATGTGAATTTCAGACCTTTGTCAGACTGGTTTACATCAAAAAATGACACATCGGTGTTGATGTTGGTGTTGCCAACCGGAATGTTATAGTTGAAATCACTTCTATATTCGCTGATAAACTCAACCTGCTCATCCTTTCCTTCATTGTAATCATCAAAACCGGTAAATTCTTTTAAAACGGCACTTATAATTCTGCCGCCTTTGTTAGAGAAAGTTAGTTTCAATTTATCGTTTTCCAGCGTGTATAGTTGCTCTTCAATTTGAGGTACTTCTTCTGTTTTTGTAGTATCTGGCTCTGCTGTTTGAGTAGTCTGTGCAGACTGCGTGTCAGGGCTTGTTGGCTCAGATATATCGTTAAGCACTTCAGTTTTAGGGTCATTTGCCCTGGCAATGGAATCCTTTATTCTCGCGGCCTCTTCCTTCTTCTCCATTTCGGCCATTCTCTTTGCTCTGTCTTTATTGGCAAAGTACATATAACCCATTAACAAGGCCGCCATAAGCAAAAGACCGATCGTGTTATTTCTTTCCATCAGAAAATTAGTGGCTGCAAACTTAGAAAGTTACAGTTATTTAAAAGCATGTTGCCGGCATTAAATGGCAGCAACACTTTCCTTGGCAAGTGCCGCTTTTACAAAACTTACAAAAAGCGGATGGGGTTTTGCCACGGTTGATTTCAATTCGGGGTGAAATTGTACACCAACAAACCACCGGTGATCTTCCAACTCAACAATCTCTACCAAACCTGATTCAGGATTGATTCCTGTTGCTCGCATACCATGATTTTCTAAACGCTCCAAATAGGCATTGTTAAATTCATATCTGTGCCTATGTCGTTCTTCAACTAGCTCATTCTCATAGGCTTGAGCTGCTCTGCTCATAGGTTCAATTCGGCATTTAAAGGATCCGAGACGCATGGTTCCACCTTTATTTATCACCTTTTTCTGATCTTCCATAAGGTCTATGATAGGTTCACCGGTATCTTCTATCATTTCGCTGGAATGGGCGTCCAAATCCAACACATTACGGGCAAATTCTACTACGGCCATTTGCATGCCAAGGCATATTCCCAAAAATGGCACATTGTTCTTGCGGGCATACTTTATGGCCAACAATTTACCGTCAATACCACGATCACCAAAGCCCGGAGCAACTAAAATGCCGTCTAAATGCCCCAACTTTTCCTCTATATTCAGAGTATTTATTTCTTCGGAGTGAATAGTATCTACCTTAATTGAACACTCATTGCTGGCTCCGGCATGGTTAAAAGCTTCATGGATGGACTTATAGGCATCTTTCAATTCAACATACTTGCCAATAAGCCCAATACGCACTTGGTATTTCGGATTACTAAGCCTGTCCAGAAACTCTTCCCATTCATGCATATCGGCTTCCGGAGCTTCCAGGCCCAACTTCTCTAAAACAATATCATCCAGATCTTCATTTTGCAGCATGATCGGTACCTGATATATACTGTCAGCATCGGCCGATTCAATAACGGCATGCTGTTCTACATTACAGAAAAGGGCTATTTTGGCCCGTACCTCTTCACTTAAACTATGCTCGGTTCTGCAAGCCACAATATCGGGAAATACTCCGTGTGTACTCAATTCCTTTACTGAGTGCTGTGTTGGTTTTGTTTTGAGCTCACCGGCTTTGGTAAGATATGGCACCAGAGTTAAGTGAATAACGCAGGTTTCGTTTTTAGGTAGTTGTTGCTTTAGTTGCCGTATGGCTTCAATGTATGGCAGACTTTCAATATCACCTACCGTTCCGCCTACTTCAGTTACAACAATATCGTACTCTCCAGAGTCATCAAGCAGGAGCATACGGCGTTTTATCTCATCGGTTATATGCGGAATGATCTGAACGGTTTTGCCGAGGTAATCTCCCCGCCTTTCCTTGTCAATTACAGTCTGATAAATTCTACCTGTGGTTACATTGTTTGCCTGCGACATACGAATGTTCAAAAACCGCTCGTAGTGTCCAAGGTCAAGATCTGTTTCCGCACCATCATCTGTTACATAACACTCGCCATGTTCATAAGGGTTCATGGTGCCGGGATCGACGTTAATATAAGGATCAAATTTTTGGATAGTGACCTTAAAACCACGTTCCTGCAATAATTTGGATAGAGATGCTGAGAGAATTCCCTTACCGAGAGAAGAAGTTACACCGCCCGTAACGAAGATGTGTTTGGCCATTGGAAATCTGCTTAATTTGATGACTTTGTTACGGGACACAAAGGTAGTAATCTTTGGGAGAATGTTGAAAACAATATCAAATCGGTTAACCATGAACCTTAAAACCGGCAATTAACTATTTTAGCACCGTGCCTGAATTCAAATTCAACGATCTACTATCTCAGTTTAAAACCGGAGACTACAAACCGCTTTACTTTTTTCATGGAGAGGAGTCTTTTTTTATCGATGAATTGGTGAAGGAAATTGAATTGAATGCCTTGCCTGAAGAGCAGAAGGCATTCAACCAAACCATACTTTACGGCCGCGATGTTTATAACAATGTTGGAGTTATTTTGGATGCAGCCATGCGCCTGCCCATGATGGCTGAAAGACAGGTGATTATTGTTAAGGAAGCGCAACACATTAAAACATGGGATCCATTTCTAAATTACCTTGACAGGCCTAATCCGCAAACTATTTTGGTGTTTGCCCATATGAATAAGAAGATTGACGGACGAAGTTCATTTGCCCGTGCACTGAAAAAGAAGGCTGTGGTATTTCATGCCAAACCGTTGTATGATAGTGCTATTCCAGGTTGGATAAATGATAGCGTTGCAGCCAAAGGCTATAAACTTCACCCCAAAGCAACAGAAATGTTGGTAGAGTATATTGGAAATGATCTTTCAAGGGTGCATAATGAACTGCAAAAATTATATACGGTCATTACGGAGAAAACCATTACACCGGAAATTGTTGAAGAGCATATCGGCATCAGCAAAGATTATAATGTATTTGAATTGCAGAATGCATTTCTTGAAAAAGAAAAATTGCGCGTGTTTGGCATACTTAATTATTTTAAACAAAATCCGAAAGGCGGCCATATAACTTTTATTATAGGTACGCTTTACCGTATGTTCTCAAGGCTTTTAATGATGGCACAACTCCAAAGTTATGACGATAGAACTTTGGCCTCGGGCATTGGTGTGAATCCATACTTTATCAAGGATTACAAAAAGGCATTTAGAAATTATCCGCAACATATTGTTACTCGTAATATTGGCATATTGGCCGAATATGACCTGAAAAGCAAAGGGGTCGGAAGCACTCATGTTCCGGATGATGAACTCTTAAAAGAAATGGCGGTTCGGTTACTAAACTAAAAAGCTATGAACGAATAATACTAAATGAACCGCAAACCTTAAACCATTCAATGGGTATAGACAAAATCAAGAAGGGGATAACTCAGGCACATAAAAAAGCCTTTAAAATAACTGCAGAAGTTGATGATCTGAAGTGGATTGTTTTTTCCGATCATCACCGTGGCAGCCGCGATGGTGCTGATGATTTTGCTCCATGCGAAGAAAACTATTTGAAGGCATTGGATTACTACCTAAAGCGCGATTATACATTGATGCTGCTGGGCGATGTGGAAGAATTTTGGGAAAATCCGTTGGATCGTGTAATGCGAACTTACAATAATGTGTTAGATGCCGAAAAAGTCTTTTACGACAGGAATAAGTTCATTCGGATTTGGGGAAACCACGATGATAACTGGCGCTTTGTGGATGTGGTAAACAGATTGCTTGGAAACAGATTTAATCCCTTAAAAGTTTATGAAGCTGTTGAATTAAATGTATTGAAGGAAGGTCAACCCGAAGGCAAAATTCTTTTTGTTCACGGTCATCAGGGCACACTTATGAGTTCCAAACTTGCCGGACTTTCCAAATTTTTTGTCCGCTTCGGATGGCGACCAATACAGCGCATTTTTAAAATTCCGTTAAGTACACCGGCCAGGGATAAAGGTCTGCGGGGCGATGTAAACAGAGCTATGCACCAATGGGCCAAGGAGCGTGATAAACAGCTTATCGTCTGCGGACATACACATCAGTACATTTTCGGATCGAATAAATTACCCAACGAACCCGGCAAGCCATGTTACTTTAATACCGGATGTTGCAGCTATGGCAATGGAAATATTAGCGGCATGGAGATCTCCAATGAAAAAATAAGATTGGTAGAGTGGACACCCGACGACACAGAGCCTTATTACATAGCTCGTGAAGAATTAAGTTCCGTATTTGAGAGATGCACTTAAATTCAAAAGTATTTGAGATTTGAGCTTTGTTTATTATTTGCTTTTTGCGATTTGATATTTGGTGCTGAAACGCGTTACCTTCGCGCTTCGAAAAATTTAAGAATTGGCACTAAAGGCAGGTATTGTAGGACTCCCAAACGTTGGTAAATCAACGCTTTTTAACGCACTGACAAAGGCCGGTGCCCTTGCAGCTAATTATCCTTTTGCCACTAAAGATCCTAACATTGGTGTGATTACCGTACCGGATGTGCGCTTAGACAAACTGACCGAACTTGTGCAACCAAAAAAGACTTTGCCTACCACGGTTGAGATCGTCGATATCGCCGGCCTTATTAAAGGAGCCAGTCAGGGTGAAGGTTTGGGCAACCAGTTTTTAGCGAATATTCGTGAGGTTGATGCGATAATTCATGTGGTGCGCTGCTTTAGAAACGATAAGATTGTGCACGTAGATGGTAACATTGATGCTGTGCGCGACAAGGAGGTGATTGATGTGGAGCTGCAACTTAAAGATCTGGAAATGGTTGAAAAGCAGTTGGACAAGTTGCAGCGAGCGGCCAAATCGGGCGATAAAGAAATTATCAGGCAGTTTAATTTGTTAAAAGGATTAAGTGAGGTATTGAGCGAAGGCCGGTCGGCACGAGAGTTTGAGTACGCCAAAGAGGATGCAGACTTCATTAAGTCTTTAAACCTGTTGACCACAAAACCCGTGCTTTATGCCTGCAATGTAGATGAGAATGATGTGGTAAGCGGGAATGTTCAAACAGCCGCACTGATTGATGCGGTAAAAAACGAAGAAGCCGAAGTGATATTGATATCAGCATCGATAGAAAGTGAAATAGCTACCTTAGAAGATCCTGATGAAGTGCAAATGTTTTTGGATGAGATGGAATTGAAGGAACCCGGCTCTGTAAATTTGATCAGTGCTACTTATAAGCTGCTGAACTTAATCACATACTTTACTGCCGGAGAAAAGGAAGTACGTGCCTGGACTATTCGGAAAGGCTGGAAAGCACCGCAGGCAGCGGGCGTGATCCATACAGATTTTGAAAAAGGATTTATAAGGGCGGAAGTAATTAGCTATGATGACTATGTGGAGTACGGATCGGAGCATGCGGTAAAAGAAGCGGGAAAGATGCGGGTTGAAGGAAAGGAATATGTGGTGAAAGATGGAGATGTTATGCATTTTAGGTTTAATGTGTGATGCGGGATACCGGGTGTTGGATGCTTGGTGCTTTCATGATGCTGGGGGAATCCCCTCTTGAGAGGGGAGATTTGTCCTGTGAGGAACGAACAGAAGACAAATCGGGGTGTGTTAGAACTAAAACAAAAACAAAGTTGTTACCTGACTAAACGAAAGGTAAAAGTGCAACTTGTCTCCCCCTTTGGAGGGGGAAGAATTAGTCCGAAGTTTGAGGAACGAAAACAAGGCAACTAATTCAGGGGGAGGAAAAAAAGTAAAACAGAACAATGAACGATACCAACGAAAGAAAAGAAATTGAAAACGTAGTGATAATAGGCTCTGGTCCAGCCGGTTGGACAGCTGCAATATACGCAGCACGTGCCGGCCTGGATCCGTTAGTAATAACAGGTGCTCAACCTGGCGGCCAGTTAATGATAACCACCGATGTAGAAAACTATCCCGGTTACCCGGAAGGTGTAATGGGGCCGAAGATGATGGAAGATTTTCAAAAACAAGCCGAGAAAGTTGGCACTGTTGTGAAATACGGAACAGTTTCAAAAGTTGATTTTAGTGGAGATGTACATACGCTAACCGTTGATGATAAAGACGAGATAAAAGCCCGTGCCGTTATTATTTCTACCGGAGCATCGGCGAAATGGCTGAACTTAGAAAGCGAGCAGCGTTTGAATGGCTCAGGTGTGAGTGCCTGTGCGGTGTGTGACGGCTTTTTTTACAAAGGCCAGGAAGTAGCCGTGGTTGGTGGCGGTGATACCGCTGCTGAAGAAGCACTATATCTTGCCAAACTATGTCCTAAGGTGCACATGTTGGTTCGGCGTGATGAGCTGCGCGCTTCCAAAATCATGGCTGAACGTGTAATGAAAGCAGAGAACATTGAAGTCCATTGGAATACCTCTACGGTGGAAGTGCTGGGTGATCAGGTGGTAGATGGCGTTAAAGTGAAAAACAATATTTCAGGAGAAGAAAGCACCATTCCTATTCAGGGTTTCTTTGTAGCTATTGGCCACAAACCAAACTCAGATCTCTTCAAAGGGATAATAGACATGGATGAAACGGGCTACATCATCTGTAAACCCGATACGGCCAAAACCAATGTTAAAGGCGTTTTCGCAGCCGGTGACATCCGCGATAAAGTATATAGGCAAGCCGTTACTGCTGCAGGCACCGGCTGTATGGCTGCCTTAGATGCTGAACGGTATTTGGCAGAGGAGGGGATTGTGTAATACTACAATGCCGGACTTCGATCCGGCATCTACTACCTGTTGGAATTTTACCACAGAGTACACAAAGGCCAACACAGAGTTACACGGAGTTTATTTTGTAATTGAGAAAACGAAGACCGTCATCCTGATACCGCAGGTACAGGAGAGGATCTCATATTAAGGTGTTGAGTTTTCAGGCTTCTAAGAGATGTCTCCTACTCTGGTAATTGATTTCGGTTAATTAAGTATTCATTGTATTTATTGAAGAAATCTGATTCGATAACCAGGCAATCATCGTCAGACGATTCGGGAATATCATCATACCACAGAATTTTATATTTACTGAAACTGCCATTTTGAAAGGTGGTAATGGCAAGGTCACCTATATAAATTGGATCATCCCTCATAAAGAAGCTGTTTGTTACTTTCCAGCTAATGGAATTGTCATTTTTCATCTTCAAAATTGGAAATGGCTTTTGGTATGGTGGCATCTTAATTTTTTCCTTTTGGTTTGGGCTTACAAATAGCTTATAGTTTGGTTCTGGAAATTGAAGTTGACTTAATTCATATTTCCCATTACGAAACAGGTAAAATGCATGTTCGTGATGGTGGGGAGCCTTTGGAGTGCCTCCATTTCGGGAAAAACCGAATAGCGTATTTCCGCTTGCATCTTCAAACCTTGTGAATTCAAAAAGAACGAATCCCGAAGGTCCTTTCTCAAATTCCATTTCGAAAAGAAGGTGTTCATTCTTTTCCGGACAAATTGAATAGCGGTATTCATAGTATGACACTTCTTCAGATGTATTATCAGGATCATATAACTTGCCTTTTACTAACAACTCATCTCGCTGTTCGAGAGTTAGACCCAACACTTTGTCATCCGGCAATTGCCGGAAAAACTGAATGACGGTTTGGCTCCGTCCTACACAGGAAAAGAAGAATAAACCCGTAAGCAGGAAAAGTGATTTCATTATTGCTAAGATGCAAGTAATACGGATATGGCACAAATTCGTTATCAATTATTAACCACAGAGTACACAAAGGCCAACACAGAGTTAAACGGAGTTTATTTCATAATTGAGAAAACAAAAACCGTCATTTAGATTGCACAATTAAATACAATCCTGGAATTGCTAATCATACCATTATAACATTCAAATTACGCAGTTAAAAATTGTTCTTCCTGCCCGGATGAACCCAATACGTACGGGGTTTGGACTGGTTTTTTATTCTGCACTTTTAAAAGTTATGGTATTAGACTTATGCGTGGAAGTCGCGATATCATTCCTATTCAACCTCACAAATAATGATGGGGCGGTTTGCCATCTATGGATACAACCGTTACTTTATCAGAAAGGAGCCACTCTACTTTTCCTTGTTCATTGCAAACACATAGGAGCCGTCGTTTCCCCGACCTTTCCTCCCTCCTCCAATTGCCCCAAAACATATCCGGTTTGGATAAATGGTACATGCCAAAACCGGTTCCGAGAAGAATGAATTGTTTCTTGGTTTTAGTTATTTCAACGATGACTGGCATGCTGCAAATATAAGAGAGGAAAGAACCTTACCTCCAACCTGTTAGTATTTTATTTCTTTTTCCTGAATATGTTTTTAATTCCCCACCATATTCTTCTTGGAAGGCTGGCCCTTCTTACACCGCCCACTATTACAACATCTCCAAGTAACACGGAAGATGCCTTTAGTTCCAGTACTTGGTCTTCCTTAATATCTGCGAGGGCCACCGTAAGTGGTTCAGAGCCTACATAAGATACGACAAGAGAATCTTGGCTCATGTCTTCTTTTTCAGGCAATTCCAGCGAGAAGAAACCTTCAATGTCTGATAATGCCCCCAAGTTTGTACCTGCAATGCGTACGGTAGCACCAATTATCGGATCTCCGTTTTCATCTATAATACTTCCTTTAATCTTAATTTCAGCCAATGGAGAGATAGCAACCTCACCACTTTTATTAGTTGACTCACAAACCTTATTACTGCCTTTTTCTTTAACATATTCAATACTGTCTCTGCTTTGGTTGATTTCTTGCGAAAATGTTTTAGGAAGGTTAAATAAAGTTATGCCGGCGGCTAGCGCAACATAACGCTTGAACCAACTGCCATACCCGGGCTTTTGATTGAGCAGTTCTAATTGATTGGCAGTTAGACGTCCGCAAGTATTTTCATCCTTTTTCTTGTCAAGATAAGTTGATATATCAACTAACGGCATTTTAGTAAAATCGACCACACACTTTTCGCATACTTCACAGTAACGACCTTTTTCCCGTTCCGTCATTCTTGACCATTCTTCCCGACAGGGTTGCGGTATGGAATACTTTTTCATAAACTTTGGAAAGGAATGATTGAATTCCTTAATCTGTTAATTAAGACGTTAAGATGTTAACGGGGGTTAGTAATTCCTAAGGGGTATTTTAGGTCATACACTTTTCGGCTGCTTACCTTTAGTTCCTTATGAAGCTCTGGCAAAAAGACACCAACGTAAACCAGGAAATTGAGCACTTTACCGTGGGACGCGACCGCGACATGGATCTCTATCTTGCTCCCCATGATGTGCTGGGAAGTATAGCCCACACCACTATGCTGGAAAGCATTGGGCTAATTGAAAAAGATGAATTACCCATCCTTAAAAAAGAATTACTTGCCATTTACAACCAAGCCGTAAATGGCGATTTTGTTATAGAAGATGGTGTGGAAGATGTGCACTCCCAGGTGGAACTTATGCTAACCAGAAAGCTCGGCGACCTTGGAAAGAAGATCCACAGCGGGCGTAGCAGAAATGACCAGGTATTAGTTGATCTGAAATTATTTCTTCGGCAGGCAATAAAAGAAATTGTTGATGCCGTGCAGCCCCTGTTTCAGCAATTACAGCAGTCCAGCGAGCAGTACAAAGATGTTATTATTCCCGGCTACACGCATTACCAGGTAGCCATGCCCAGTAGCTTCGGGCTGTGGTTTGGTGCCTATGCTGAGGCACTTGTAGATGATATGCACATGTTTCGGGCAGTATATAAGATCACGAATAAAAATCCGTTGGGAAGTGCCGCCGGTTACGGCTCTTCTTTTCCATTGGACCGGACCATGACAACGGCGTTACTGGGTTTTGAAGATCTGAACTACAATGTAGTTTATGCGCAAATGGGGCGCGGAAAAACCGAAAGGGTAGTGGCAGATGCTTTAGCTGCCCTTGCATCTACCATGAGCAAGATGGCACAAGATGTTTGTTTATACAATTCACAGAATTTTAATTTTCTCACCTTTCCGCCGGAACTTACCACAGGCAGCTCCATTATGCCCCATAAAAAGAACCCCGATGTTTGGGAATTGATACGTGCAAAAAGCAATAAGATACAGGCCTTGCCTAATACCATTGCCATGATCACCACCAATCTGGCCAGCGGCTATCACCGTGATCTGCAGGAGATTAAAGAAGGTTTATTACCGGTTTTTGAAGAGATGAAAGACATTCTCGCCCTTGCTACATATATGTTGGAAAACGCCATTGTGAATACAGATGCGGTGAACGATGAGAAATATAAATACATGTTCAGTGTGGAGGTAGTAAATCAATTGGTTTTAGATGGAGTGAGTTTCCGCGATGCTTATAAAAAAGTAGGTTTGGATATTGAAGCCGGAAATTACGATCCGCCTAAAACAGTGAATCATACACACGAAGGAAGTATTGGGAATTTGTGTACAGCAGAGATCGGTAAAATGATGGATGATGTTGTCGGTGGATTTGGATTCGAGAAGGTGGAAAGGGCGATTAGGGAGTTACTCTCTTAAATAATCAAAATCAAAATGACAATCAAAATCAAAATATTTGATGAGTAGAGATGAAGATATCTATGCCTTCGATGAGAGACTTGTGAGATTCGCGGGTGAGTGTATTTTCTTTATCCGCAGATTGCCTAAAGATTATGAAACCGAATATTACAGGAGACAACTGCTTCGCTCCTCTGGCAGTGCGGCATTGAACTACGGCGAAGCACAAGGCACTATAACAACAAAAGACTTCAAAAATAAAGCGAGTATTTCTTTGAAGGAATTAAAAGAATCTCGCAATTGTCTAAAAGTATTTAAATACATTGCTACTAAAGAGAATGAAGACTTGAGTTGGTTAATAAACGAAGTACAACAACTAATTGCCATTATTTCTAAGATGATATTAAACAAAGACTGACCAAATTTTGATTTTCATTTTGATTCATATTTTGATTAAATAATACTACTATGTCTAAAAACATGAACCCCAAGGAGTTAATTGTCGAAAAAATAAAGGCCGCCGGCGGCTGGGTAAACACCCATGCCCACCTGGACAGGGCTTATACACTAACCGAAGATACCTTTAGCTACACCAATTCCTTTTTGAAGGAAAAGTGGCATCTCGTTGATGACATGAAACGTAACTCAACGGTAGATGACATCTATGGTCGCATGGCGCGAGCTATTGAGCATTTTCTGGAGCAAGGCGCGCAAGCAGTGGGTACTTTCCTCGATGTAGATGAAGTGATCGAAGACAGATCGCTTAAAGCAGCCATGAAAATCCGGGAGGATTACGGAAAGGACATCAAGATCAGGTATGCCAATCAGGTGTTAAAAGGTGTGATTGACCCCAAAGCCCGTAAGTGGTTCGATATGAGTGTAGAGTTTGTAGATATTATTGGCGGCCTGCCAGCCAAGGATTTTGGCAAAGAGGCAGAGCATCTGGATATATTACTCTCTACGGCCAAAGAGAATAATAAATTGGTCCACGTGCATGTAGATCAGTTCAACAATGAAGACGAAACTGAAACGGAACTACTCGCCCGTAAAACCATTGAACATGGCATGCAGGGCAAGGTGACTGCCGTACACTCCATCTCCGTGGCTGCACATAAAAAGCTCTATCGCGAAGCCTTGTATAAACTCATGAAAGAAGCCGATTTGCACGTTATCTCCTGCCCAACAGCCTGGATAGACCATAACCGTACCGAGCGTTTGGCTGTAAGCCACAACTCCATGACTCCGGTAGATGAGATGGTGCCGGCAGGACTTTGCGTAGCATTTGGCACAGATAATATAAATGACATTTATAAACCGTTCAGCGATGGTGACCTTTGGACCGAGCTACGTGTAATGCTTGAAAGCTGCCACTTTTATGATGTAGATAATCTTGTCAAGATCGCTACTACCAACGGCTTGAAGGTGTTGGGGATAGAAAAGTAGAGCTAAGAACCAAGAGTCAAGAGCCAAGAACCAAGAATCAAGAGTCAAGACTTAGCTCAGAATACATAGACTTTCAGAATCAAGAGCCATGAGTCAAGACTTTTAGATTTAAGACTTTGCTCCGTTGCCAGCCCGACATGTCATTCTAACGGGCGAGAAAAACCAAAAACCAAAAGCTAAAACCTAAACCAAGTAAACTCCATAAACCAATCACCCTATGCAATATGCCCCAGCCTGAGGGGCGAAGCCTATGTAACAACAACACATCATATCAAAAAAAAAGCTCCGGAGGAGTGACACATTTTCCAAAATATGTTCAGGTTTTTTCCTTTCGCAGAAAAACCAAAGCCCTTCACAGAGTAAATATTTCTTTTTATTACTGCTGCCGCACTTTTGTACCCAAATTAATATCAAAATAAAATGAAAAACGTGTTACTATTTGCTTTCGCAGCAGGGCTTCTTTGGGGGTGTACCGGAAACAAAAATATGGTTACTCTGTCAGGTAAGATCACTAATCCCAACAGTGATAAAATAGAAATATCCAACATGAGCGGATTCAAAAAAGAAATTTCGCTTAAAGAAGACGGAACCTTTCGTAGCCAATTTGAAGCAGAAAAAGGAATTTATGATCTTTTTGACGGTGCAGAGTATGGCCAAATACATCTGGAGAACGGAAATAACATTAACATTACCTTTAATGCTAAAGAATTTGATGAAACCATGTCATTTCAAGGCAAAGGTTCTGAAGAAAGCAACTACATAGCGAAGGCATTCTTATTTCAGGAACAAATGCTGCCTTCTCCCGATCATCTTTTTGTTTTGAGTAATGATGAATTCGAAGAAAGGATATCCACGGTGAGAAAGGAGTACGATAAACTGCTTGCAGCTAAAGGATTGGATGAAGAGTTTATAACTGAACAAAGAGCACGAATCGAAAATCAACTTGGCTACTATGAAGAGAACTATGACGAGGAACATAGTTTTCTTATGACTTATAAAGAAAAGAGAAGCAAAAAAGACAAGCTGCCATTGATTAACACCTCGTTTAAGGTGTATGGTAATTGCGGAATGTGTGGCCGCCGAATTGAAAAAGCCGCTATTCTTACAAACGGCGTATATGAAGCCAGGTGGGATCAGGAGACCAAATTGGTAAAAGTTAGTTTTCTTGAAGCCGATGTAAAACAACATGATATTGAGAAAAACATTGCCGCTGTTGGCCATGATACCGATGCTTTTTCTGCGCCTGACGATGTCTATTCTTCGCTTCCGGGTTGCTGTCTATACGACCGTGCTGCTGAAATGGCTGCCAGGCCAAAAGCAACCGGCAATGAAACTACTGCAAACTTTACCGTATATGGAAACTGCGGCATGTGCAAAAGCCGTATAGTAAAAGCCGCATTTGCAAATAAAGGTGTGGTAAAGGCCGACTGGGATTCAGGAACGAAATTATTCACGGTTGCTTTTGATGAAAACAAAGTATCCAGAAAAGACATTGAAAAGAGCATTGCAGCTGTTGGCCACGACACAGACAATATTACCGCACCAGACGATGTGTATAGCAATCTGCCCGGTTGCTGTCTTTATGATCGTCCGGATAAATAATATTTTGGTGGGGGATTGAAAAGTTGATTTATGGAATGCAGAGCCGGGGAATTCCCCGGCTTAAGCATTTAAATAAGTATTGTGGCCAAAAAAAATAAAACACAAGTGCCATACATTCTTGTACTAAGGCCCATTTAATCTGTTATGATGAAAAGGATGCTACGACATATTATGAAGTACCGAAAAATTATAATGTCCATACAATTTTTTATACTAATTCTTTTAAGCTCTGTCAATTGTAAAACTGAAACGCAACAAGCAACAAATAATCAGCAAGCGACTAATAAGTTGTTAATTCCACAACTTATTGACAGCAGAGAATCCAACAGAGATATTCAAATAACCATTCAAAACGGACAGCACGAGTTTTATCCAAATGTAAAAAGCCATACAAAAGGCTTTAACGGTAGCTACTTAGGTCCAACAATTCGGTTATATAAAAACGACAGCACACGCATCCGTTTTACGAATAAAATAGGTGAGGCAACCACTGTTCACGGACACGGATTACATGTTGAAGGAAAAGTGGATGGTGGTCCGCATAGTAAAATTTTACCCGACCAAACCTGGGATATTACTCTGCCTATCAAACAGGAAGCATCTACCAATTGGTATCATCCGCATTTAATGGGAAAAACAGCCGAACATGTACATGCAGGTTTAGCAGGCTTATATCTTGTAGAAGATGAGAATTCGTTAGCATTGCCACTGCCTAAAACCTATGGCGTTGATGATATTCCTTTAATAATTCAAGACCGTGACTTTACGGATGGTAAAATGACAGATTACAACCCAACTATTATAGAAAGTATATATGGGAAAAGAGGAAAAACTTTGGTAGTTAATGGCACCATAGACCCTTATATAATAGTACCCAAAGGTTGGGTGCGACTACGACTGCTTAATGGTTCTAACGCCCGAATTTATAATTTTTATCTGAAGGATAAACAGTCCTTTTACAAAATTGCAACAGAAGGAGGGTTCTTAGAAAAACCCATTGCTATTACTGATTTAACAATGGCTCCCGGTGAGCGTAATGAGATAATGATAGATATGTCTGACGGGCAGAGCAGGGAGCTATTGGCAACCACTATATTTCAGGGGTTGCAGAGAGATTCACCTGAATTAACAAATAAGAGAGTGCTTGAAATACGCGTTGACTCTACAAAAGTTTCTAATGGGAAACTGCCCAGCAGATTAAATACGATCCATCGATGGAAAAAAGAAAACGCGAGCATAACCAGAACTTTTGTGCTCGGTACCTTCCGGGACTCTCTCGCTATAAATGGAAAACCAATGGATATGGCAGTTATAAATGAGGAAGTTAGGAAAGGAGATATTGAAGTTTGGCGCATTCGAGGGGGAGAAATGGTTCAGCACCCATTTCACATGCACGGTACATCATTTTTAATATTATCTCAAGACGGGAGGCCACCAAAACCGGAAGACAGAGGCTGGAAAGATGTTGTTACTGTATATAGAGACTGGACAGAAGTAATTATGAAATTTAACTTTGAAGCGACCAAAAAATTTCCGTATATGTATCATTGTCATATTTTGGAGCACGAAGATCGGGGAATGATGGGGCAGTTTACTGTTGAATAACCTGGCAACAACAATAGTGGCTGTTGCACAAAAAATAAACGTAATTAAACAGGCGTTAATTCCAACTGTTTTGCTCAAAGAATTGGTAGCTTTAATATTGTAGTGTAAATGAAAAAAGAACAGTCCGCAGCAAGTATAAAATGGCTTGAGACGTTTTTCCACGTTACTTTTTGGCTCATCTATTTTTTCTTTCCTTTTATCAGCCAGATAGGGCTTGAGGATAAGATATTCCACTTCTCTCACAGAGTTGTAAACATGGCCTTTGTTATGGCGGCTACTTACCTGGCCTATTTATATGTGTTTCCTTCTGCAAAGAAGTATAGATATGCGTTGTTGCTCCCGGCTCTGGTGCTTATTGCTTACTTAAATTACAGGGTTTCACTCACGCTGCAACAATGTACGTGTTGCACGCCAAACGAATGGATGTATATAGTTGGCAGGGTGCTGGATTATCTCACTGCATCGCTGGTTTTCTTTATGTTCTATACCTTCAAAAAACTCTACCAAAAGCAGCAACAGGTGGAAAAACTGCAGGCAGAGCAACGTAATGCCGAAATAAAAGGACTTAAAGCACAGGTGCAACCACATTTTTTGTTCAATACGCTCAATATGATCTACGGTCATGCCTTAAAGAAAGATGAAGGTACCCCCGATTTAATCCTTAAGCTGTCTGACAACTTCAGGTATATGCTCCATACCGGTGATAAAACAAAGGTTACGGTAAAAGAAGAAATGGAACACCTGAAAGATTACATTGAATTGCAGCAAATGAGACTGACTGATAAAGTACAGGTGAAGTGGAGCCAGGACATAGATAATGAGGAACAACTTATTCCTCCACTTTTACTAATCAGTTTTGTGGAGAATGCCTTTAAATATTCCAGTTTGTTAAAAGGTACCAATCATCCTGTGCAATTTGCTGTTTCATTGAATAACGGACACTTTCGGTTTACCGCTAAAAATCCATATCGTGAGCAGGTGGTTGAAAAAGATGAATGGCAAAAAAGCGGCATCGGGCTTAAAAATGTAAAACAACGCTTAGAGATACTGTACCCCGATAAACACAACCTGATTACTAAAAAAGATGCAGGAGAATTTTTAGCCGATTTAACTATGGAACTGTGATCAATTGTATTGTATTAGAAGATGAAAAATCTGCGCAGGAGATCATTCTCTCCTACATCGAAAAAACTCCATTTATCAATGTGGTGGGCGTTTTTGAATCGGGGATAGATATTCCGCAAACGCTCTTGCAGAAAACAGATCTGCTCTTTCTGGATATTCAGCTTCCCGAGATCACGGGCCTTTCTTTTTTGAAAACCCTAACTATGCCGCCCAAGGTAATTATTACTACGGCTTACCCCAATCATGCGTTGGAGGCTTTTGAGCATGCGGTAGTCGATTATCTGGTGAAACCCTTTTCGTATGAGCGTTTTCTTAAAGCCGTGAACAGAATTCATGAAGTTACGAAGGGTACAGCGGCTGCCCGGCAAGATCATTTTTTCATTTATGCCGATAAAACCACTTATAAAATAAAGGCAAGCGATATTCTGTTTTTCAAAGCTGAAGTAGATTATGTGCAGGTAGTTACAGATGATAGAAACATACTTTTTTTAGACAGCTTGCGCAACTGGGAAGAAAAACTAAAAATCCTTCCCTTTATTCGTGTACACAGATCATACATTGTGAATTTAGACCGAATAGAAAGGTTGGAAGGCAACATCCTTTGTATAGATGAACATCGAATACCCATTGGTAAGAAATATAAGGAAAAAGTAAGGTCGGTTTTTGGGTAGTTTTTGGGATGAGAGTAGAGTAATCACTCTCCACGGCAGCAGGTACAACAATTTTTTAAATGCACTATATGAATGTTAAAAGGTATCAGGTCATCTTTTTGCCTTTTTTTAAGGGCATCATGCCAACAGCGTTAAACCAAATAAGAGCCATGAATACTGCAGTTATTTGATTTTAAAACCGTTCGAAAAATTAATTCTGCAAAGCACTACTTTAAGTAATTCAGATATAGCTTTGTTGGTTAATTTTTTATTGAAATCAAGTGCGAAACATGGAAAATCAGTTTCAGGTAATCCGACAGGAAGACACAACATCTAATCCGGCACCATTGGGTTTAATGGGCTTTGGAATGACAACCGTACTACTTAACATTCACAATGCCGGTTTCTTTGAAATAGGTTCAATGATATTGGCAATGGGCATTTTTTATGGAGGAATAGCCCAGGTTATTGCCGGTATTATGGAATGGAAAAAAAACAATACGTTCGGCACCACGGCATTTACTTCTTACGGGCTTTTTTGGCTTACATTGGTGGGATTGATCCTATTGCCCAAGTTAGGGTTAGCCCAACCTCCGGGCAATTTAGCCATGACCGCCTACTTAGCCATGTGGGGAATTTTCACCGCCTTGCTATTTATTGGAACACTTAAATTAAACCGGGCACTTCAATTTGTATTCGCATCGCTAACAATACTTTTCTTTCTTTTAGCTTTAGGAAATTATCTGGATAGTGATGTTATTAAAAAAATAGCCGGTTTTGAAGGAATTATATGTGGCTTATCGGCTATATATACGGCGGTTGCTCAGGTAATAAACGAAGTATATAATAAAACTTTGCTTCCATTAGGCTCTGTTAAAAGTTAGTCAAAAAAAACTCCAATGCATTGCTGATTCTGTAACTCGTTGGTATTATTTCAAAATCTTAACAGCCTTTTGTCGCATATTAACGCCTTACCAAATACCTTTATGGCTTCAATTATGAAAAGTAACTACAATAAAATATGAATCAAAAAGATCTAACCAAATACGGTATAAAGGATGCCAGTGCGCATTGGAATTTACCGCCCGAAGAATTACAGAGAATAACGGTTGCCAGGGATATGGGCAAAGAAACCAGCAATGGAACACTGGCCATTAACACCGGCAAATTTACGGGCAGATCACCCCAGGATCGTTTTTTGGTAAAGGATGATTACACAGCTGATAAAGTTTGGTGGGGTAAAACCAACAAACCTATTTCGCCGGAAAATTTTGATTTTCTGCAAACCGAGGTAGTGAAATACCTAAGTGGCAAAGAGATTTACGCAAGAGACGGCTATGTTTGCGCTGATCCTAAGTATAGATTGAACGTTCGAACTATTACGGAATATCCCTGGTCTAATATGTTCATTTATAATATGTTTCTGCGCCCTAATGATTCGGAGTTGAATAACTTTGAAGAAGACTGGTTGGTGCTTTGTGCACCGGGTTATCAATGCCCCAATCCCCGGGAACACGGTCTGCGCCAGGGCAATTTTTCGATTCTGAATTTTACAAAAAAAATAGCTCTTGTTGGCGGTTCGGCCTATACCGGCGAAATGAAAAAAGGTATTTTTTCTGCGCTGAACATGATTCTGCCCACAGATAAAAATGTACTACCCATGCACTGTTCGGCCAATGTGGGAGAAGATGGTGATACTGCTATCTTTTTTGGCTTATCCGGCACGGGCAAAACAACCCTGTCGGCTGACCCGGACCGAAAGCTTATCGGTGATGACGAACATGGCTGGACAGCGGAAGACCGTGTATTCAATTTTGAAGGAGGCTGCTACGCTAAAGCCATTGACCTTACCGAAGAAAAAGAACCCGATATTTATAGAGCCATTAAACCGGGAGCTATTTTAGAAAATGTGGTATTTAAGGAGAACGGAGAAGTTGATTATGCCGATAGCAGCATTACACAAAACACCAGGGTAAGCTATCCTATCTATCACATAGATAACGTTCAGGATCCATCTTACGGAGATGATCCAAAAAACATTTTCTTTTTGACCTGTGATGCCTTTGGGGTGCTTCCGCCGGTTTCCAAACTTACTCCCGGACAGGCGGCTTATCATTTCATTTCCGGTTATACGGCTAAAGTGGCCGGTACCGAAGCCGGTATTACCGAGCCGGTTCCATCATTTTCAGCATGTTTTGGAGAACCATTTATGCCCTTGCACCCCACGGTTTACGCCGAAATGTTAAGCAAAAAAATGCAGGATGCGGGGGTAAATGTTTGGCTAATAAACACAGGATGGAGCGGAGGTCCTTACGGTGTGGGGTCGCGAATTAAGTTAAAATATACACGTGCAATGATCACAGCTATTTTAAAGGGCGAATTGGAAGGAGTGGACTATGAACAACACCCCATTTTTGGTTTGTTTATGCCAAAATACTGTCCGCAAGTTCCTACAGAAATATTAGACCCTATGAATACGTGGTTGCAAAAAGGTGCTTACATCAGCAAGTCTATTCAGTTAGCCCACTCATTCCATCTTAATTTTGAAAAATTTGCCAGCGAGGCATCTGAAGAGATTATTGAAGGCGGTCCGCTTATTGACGAGCATCATCATTTGAGCGAGCATGTGTAAAATTTAATACGGGCCCGGTATTATCTGTCTTTTATACGGATTACCTCCCTCTGCGCAACACCAACATACTCGCTTAACGGTCGGATGATGCGATTGTCAGCTGTTTGCTCCATGATGTGTGCACACCAGCCGGTAATGCGCGCCAACACGAAAATGGGCGTGAAAAAATCAATTGGAAAGCCCATCATGTAATAAGCCGGACCGGCGGGAAAATCGAGGTTCGGATAAATACCTTTGGCCTCAAGCATGGTATCACGAAGTGCATCATATATCTGCATCCATTTTTGTTCACCGGTATAATCGGCCATTTTTTGGGCATACTTATGCATGGTTGGTACGCGGCTGTCGCCTTTTCTATACACCCTGTGTCCAAAGCCCATTATTTTTTTCTTATTGGCAAGGGCATCTAACATCCAGGCTTGGGCCTTGGCGGGATCGTCTATTTCCTTCATCATGTGCATTACCATTTCGTTGGCTCCGCCATGTAAAGGACCTTTTAGGGCACCGATGGCTCCGGTTACGGCACTATACATATCAGATGAAGTGGAAGTGATGACCCGTGCAGCAAATGTTGATGCATTAAAGCTGTGCTCAGCATATAAAATGAGCGACACATCAAATGCTTTTACCACATCGGCTGCCGGAATTTCACCAAAACACATATTGAAGAAATTTTCGCTGAAACTTAGGGAAGCCACAGGATCAATAAACTCTTCACCTATGCTATGCCGGTAGCTGTAGGCTGCAATAGTGGGCAACTTGGCATAAAGTCTTAAAAACTTATCGAAGTTGGTTTCTTCGCTGTTGTCCCAGGTGCGGTCATCCAACATGCCTAGAAAACTTACGCCTGTTCTTAAAAAGTCCATCGGGTGGGCATCTTTACGATAAAGCCTAATCACTTTTTTCAAATTATCATTGATGGCGCGGTACTGCCTTTCCTGATTGGTAAATTCATCCAACTCAGATCGATTAGGCAACTCGCCTTTCATCATCAAATAGGCCACTTCTTCAAAAGCGCAATGCTCTGCCAGGTCTTGTACGGCGTAGCCGCGGTAGGTAAGTGAATTAGTTTCCGGCATTACCTTGCTCACAGCTGTATCATCGGTTACTACACCGGCTAATCCTTTTGGGGCTCTTATACTCGTTTCACTCATGTTAGGTGTTCAAAATTTCAAGTTCCAGGTTTCGGGTTTTGGTCATCGGTCTCCTGTCCTTGGTCTGTTTATACTTCAAAATTAAAAATGTCTTTATCCAACTCATTGTACTTTTCGTACTTAACTATTTCGTACAACCTTTTTCTCGTTTGCATTTCGTTAACTATACTTTCCTGGCTACCTTTTTCCCTTATCACATTCAGGCCTTTTTCTACGGCTCCCATAGCAAGCCTTTGTGTGGTTACCGGGTAGATCACCAGGTTGTAACCCAGGTTTTCTAATTCGGTTTTGGAGAGTAAACGGCTTTTGCCAAACTCCGTCATATTGGCCAGCAAGGGTACCTCCAATGCTTTTCTAAATGTTTCAAACTCGCTTTCGTTTTGCAATGCCTCGGGGAATATCATATCAGCACCGGCATCTACATACGCTTTGGCCCGGTCTATGGCAGCATCCAATCCTTCCACTCCACGGGCATCGGTACGGGCAATGAGCAAAAAGTTGTCATCATTTTTGGCACTTGATGCAGCCTTTATTTTCTGCACAAAGGCATCCCGGCTTACTAATGTTTTATTATCCAAATGCCCGCAGCGCTTTGGATTTACCTGATCTTCAATATGGCAGCCACATAGTCCTGCATATTCAATTTCGTTAATGGTTCTAACCACGTTCATCACTTCGCCAAAACCAACATCAATATCCATTATGGTGGGTAGGGCTGTTACTTGTGCTATCCTTGAAGCCATTTGATTAACTTCGGAAAGTGTAGTCATGCCAATATCGGGTAAGCCGAGGGTGTTGGCCATTACACCGCCGGAGACATACACACCGTCAAAGCCTAATTCTTCTACAAGTAAGGCTACGAGCGGATTGTAAGCACCGGGAAATTGTAGTAAACTACCAGTGGCTAATGCCGCCCTTAGGGCTGATCGTTTGTCTTTTGGATCTGTTGGATTGACGGTCATTCTTCTTCAACTGACTTTATTAATTCTTCAACAATTTCTTTTAATTGTGGTACATCTTTATCAACTGTATCCCATACAATTCCCGGGCTAATTCCGAAATATTCATGCACCAGAAAATTTCGCATTGAAATGATTTGCCTTATATCAACAACACTTATATGGGCCTTACAGTCATCGCTCAATTGGTTTATTGCTTCACCAATAATTTCTAGCTGTTTGACTGATGCAAATAGAACCATATGGTATTCTTCAAAGTCAGTTCTACCATGATCATTCACATAGCTCTCCAGGTAGTTTATAGCTTCAAGAATGTGTTCTAACCTTGATAGATCTTTAGCTTGCCCGCTCATAAATTAGGATACGATCATTCAATACATAAGGTTTAACATATTTGGAAAGGCCGTCTTCTGAAACTAAATCTACCTTTCTCTCGAATTTGTCATTAAGTTCAACGATCCATCCAAAAAATTTCATTCCAATAGGTTGACTAAAGTCGAGTTCCAACAGGATATCAATATCACTCTCATCAGTCGCTTCACCACGGGCGTATGAACCGTATAAGTAAGCTTTTTTCACCGGTTTATCGGAAAAGTATTCCTGTAAATAGTTGATATGTTCATCTGAAAGTCTCACAATACAAAGATAACAGTCCTTACCGGCTAAAAAATTCCCCGTGTATCTCTCTCGCGCATTATCATTTTCTCCGCCAGAATCTGAACATTTAAACCGATAACATCATCGACTGTGAGCTCGGGTAATCGCCCGGCCAAATTTATGAATCTATCTCGCTCACCTTTTTCAATGATGTTTTCAGTGAGCATATCGAATTTACCCACGTAATTCTCTCTTACAAAGGGTCTTGCTCCGGCCGGGTGGGCGTTTGCTCTGTCCAACTCATCTTCTATCACTGTTCCGTCTTTCATAGTAATGATCACCTTGCCTCCAAAGGCCTTTTTATCGGGGTTTTTATCGTGGTACATTTCAGTCCATCTAATCTTTTCAACGGTTTCAACCTTCTTCCAAAGTTCAATGGTATCAGGCCTTTGCGCTCTCGAAGGTTCATAACTTTTCACATGGTGCCAAAAACCATCCTGTAAGGCCACAGTGAAAATATACATAATGCTGTGATCCAGTGTTTCGCGGGTTGCATACGGGTCAAATTTTTGAGGATCATTGCTGCCTGTTCCGATCACGTAATGGGTGTGATGAGATGTTTCTATCAGTATATTTTCAATATTATCAAAGTCATCTATTTTTTCTCGCATTTTAAAGGCAAGATCTATCAACGCCTGACTTTGATACTCCGCACTATGCTCCTTGGTATAGGTTTCGAGTATGGCACGTTTTTCTTCGCCTTCTTCCGGTAAGGGAATTTCGTAATGTGCATCCGGGCCGTCCAGCACCCAGGCTATTACTGAATCTTCTCCTTCATAAATAGGACTTGGACTTTTTTCACCGCGCATAGCCCGGTCAACCGCTTCAATGGCCAATTTAGCTCCATGTCCGGGCACATAAGCCTTCCAACTGCTTATTTCTCCTTTGCGGCTTTGCCGCGTACTAACCGATAAATGAAGTGCCTGCTGAATAGCCTGATAAGTGGTTTCGGTATCTAAACCCAGCAAAGCTGAAACACCGGCTGCCTGTGCCGGACAAAGGTGGGCCACATGGTCTATTTTATGTTCATGTAAACAGATGGCCTTTACCAGATTCACATGAACTTCGTAAGATGCAATGATACCTCTTAATACATCAGCTCCGTTCTTTCCCATTTGCTGGGCCACGGCAATTACTGCTGGAATACTATCGGCAGGATGTGAGTAATCGGCTGCCAAAAAAGTATCATGGTAGTCAAGTTCTCTAACAGCCGTGCAGTTTGCCCAGGCTGCCCACTCGGCTGCTACTTTGGTGTTGTTGGGCATACCGAATACATTGGCTCCACTTCTTCTTCGTGGGTGGGCCAAAGCCTGCGTTCGGGCATTGGCTACCGGAGTTCGGTTAACAGAGGCTACGGCTACCGAAGCGTTATCAATTATTCGGTTAATGACCATATCAACCACTTCGGAACTCGGCTCCACAAAATCGGTGGTCACTTTGGCCAGTTTCCAGGCAAGCTGATCTTCTTTGGGTAAGTTGGCTTTAGACGGGTGGACTTTTACAGTATGTTTTCGCATGATATTTTTGGTAATGCGAAAGTAAGATTAATACTAATTAAAGATTCACTTTAACAATTGTTCTTCCTGCCCGTTCCGCAGGCGGGTTTAGCCTATACATCTTCATAAAATCTAACAATAGCTATGGCTATTCCAAAATTTTTAGACTGCTGTTTAGCAGGTAATCGTAATTTGAAAACCTACCTTTTTAATCCTCCTGTAGTTCTACCCGGTTTAAGAAATATACCGGTATTAAGCCTGAAAGATGTACTAAGCTGTGTTCCGGTAACATTTGCATAAACAGGAATGTTAGAGTTTGCCGTTAAGCCTATTTTAGGCGCGATCCAAAACGTAAAAGCCGGTTCTAAGTAAATCCAGTTGCCGCCTGTGTTAGGCAGGTCAAAGTCTTCCTGTACATCTTTTTGGGCGTTTCTATACCGCAACGACAGGGCAGGATCAATCAAATTACTACCCAGGGCAAACTGATCGGTATAAGTTGCCCGAAGTTGTAGTTCGTCACCGAACTTGTATTCAAATGTATTGAGATAGTCTTTGTTTCTGCCTTTCAAACTATAAATGGTTTGCGCACTTAGTGAGGCCGAAGGTCTTTTTGCAAGTTGTTCAAAGTATCGCAGCCAAAATATACCGTCAGCAGCACCACTACCTGGCTGAAGATCGGCAGTAATACCAATGCCCTGGTCGGTAGTCTTGTCTGAGCTTCCTGTGGGTAGTTTAGTGCCGGCACCAAGGCTTAAACCCTGGTGATTTATCGTGTCATTTATCAGAAGATACCGTGCCAGTAAGGTCACATCTCCCAATCCTGATGTTTCGGTGATATTATCGTTGGTTAGGATCTTGCGTTGTTGGTTTACGTAGCTAATAAGAGCTTCAACTGCTAATCTGTCGGTGATGCCGTATGAACCCTGTAGCAAAACAGAATGTGTGAGTCTTCTTCGAATGTCATCTCCTAACCGCTCTGAACCTTGTTTTAAGATACCAAGTTTGTTATAGTCATAACTGATAGCCAAATTAAATTGGTTCTTTCCACTTTCCGGCATTCCAACGTTGTTTGAAACCGGAACACCGCCGCTGCAACAGGTTTGGGTGAAACCACTAGATGAGTGAATAAGAATTGAACCGACAAATAAAAATGGTAACAGGACCTTCATGGTGCAAACTTAGATCATTACTCAGGTTAGTAGTGCATTAAACAGTTTCCTTACGCTATGCTGAATGAGATTCTGTACATTTATACTGATGACGAATGAATCGTATTGGACAGATGATCTCGGTAATAAGATCTTTCGAACTGCTTCCCCGGTAAAGAATCCGAAGGTTTCTATTGGAATTGTACACGGACTTGGTGAGCATATTGGACGGTATAAACATGTGTTTAAATTTTTTAATAATAAGGGAGCGTCAGTCTATGGCTATGATTCTTTCGGCCATGGAAAATCCGAAGGTAAACGGGGTCACATCCTAAGTTATGACCAATGGCTCGATGAAATAGACATGATGCTTAATTGGATGAAAGGGGAGTCGCCCGGTGTGCCTAAGGTGATTTACGGCCATAGTTTGGGCGGAAACAATACACTGAATTATATTCTTAAACGAGAGAATTTACCAAATGCCTGCGTGGCGACCGGCCCTTTTATTGAAGAAGCCATGCCTACGCCAAAGATCAAGATAACTATGGGCCGGTTTATGAATAATATTTTACCCGGTTTTGCCCTAAGCAATGGATTGCCAAAGAATAAATTGAGTAGAGACATGGTGGTAAACAATGCCTATTACACCGACCCGCTGGTGCATGGAAAAATTACAGTAAGAGCAGGGGCCGAAGCTTTAGATGCCGCTGCCTGGCTTCGGGATAATACACATGAAACAAAAATTCCGCTATTAGTAATGCATGGAAGTGCTGATGAGTTGACCAGTTTTTCAGCAAGTAAAATATTTGCAGAAACTACCAAAGGCCCCGTAGCATTTAAGGCCTGGCCTGATGCATACCACGAAATTCATAACGAACTGAACAAAGAAGAAGTTTTGGAGTATGCGTGGGAGTGGCTCTCCAAAGCCTTAGGTATAAAGTCGAATGTCTGAAAGCCTTTAAGATGTGCTCAAATTTTCATAAAAACCTGTAAGACACTCATTAAAATGCGCATCCCAAAATGTAATCCTGTCTTCATGTCCGGGGAAGGCTTTATGTGCTTTTTTGAGATCATCGAGCTTGTTTCCATCTTTGATCTGCTGTTCCATCCAGGCCGTTGTATCGGCCAAAAAGCCTCGCATACGTTTTAGATTTTCTTTGTTTCCCGAACTTGCCGCGGCATCTACGCCATGTCCGAATATGAATTGCGTATCATCATCAAACATTTCTATAGCCTTGTCTAACCGGGCAATCCAACCATGTGCATCTGCTCCGTCTTTCACCCGGAAAACAGGCACAATGTCGTTGAACATAAGATCGCCCATGTGTACCACATTGGCATTTTCTACGTGATACATTACATCGTTTGATGTATGGCCGTTTCCGAAGTGATAACACTTAATGGTCTCTTCGCCCGCATCAACAGTAAATTCTGTATCAAACAGGGTGTTGGCATACCGTTGTTCGCTTTCATTTCCCTGCTCCTGCGCACGAAGTTTTTGATATTCCGGGCATTTTCGCTGCGCAATAATGCATTGGTTTTCATCCCACGAAGCATTTCCACCCGTATGATCGCCATGGTGATGCGTATTACAGACATATTGAACTTCTTTACCTTCTACTTTGCTTATGCCATTAAGTAGTGGCCGAATACCTTTCACACTTTGCGTATCTATTATAGTAAATCCATCTTTTGTTTCAACTATACCCACAGTTCCACCGGCATTGTTAAAGTAGCTTACGTTTCCGCGTAGCGATGTCACCTCTCCCGTACCAACTGAAATACCCGGATATTCAATTGCTTCGCTGGTAAGCTTTTCGGTGGTACCGGTTCCTTTTTTCCTGCAGCCGGTAATTAATTGTGGAATTAAGATCGACCCTGCGATCAGACCGGCAGACGAGGATAGAAATTTTCTTCTTTGCACAATTCTGTTTTTCAACAATATAGCACAATTATCTCTTATGCTCGCCTTTTTTCATTGGAAATCCTAACTTAGCGGACATGCCCGTTAAAACATCGAAATACGCCTGAGTGTCGTTCTCCATTTGCTTTGACATAGGAGGTAGCAGAATAAAATCCGGTTTAATTAGTAAAGGACAACTGCAGCAATCCAAGGTTATTACCGTAGAGGATAACAATAGACTACTGCCTGTATTGGAATCCCTAAGACGAGAGATTGATCATATTTTCACACAAAACAATAGTAAGGAATGCCTGGGAATTGGATTGGCCCTTCCCTGCATTATCGATACTAAAACCAATGCAGTTCTCTCGAAATATACCAAATACAAAGATGCGCAGGAAATAGATATTGAAAAATGGGCAAGTGAAAACTGGTCCTTACCACTCACCGTACATAACGATGCAAAAGCCGCCTTGCTCGGTGAGGCTTTCTATGGAGCAGGGATTGCCTATAACGATCTAACTATGCTCACATTCGGCACGGGTATTGGGTCTGCCGTTATGATCAACGGAAAACTGCTGCATGGCAAAGACTTTATATCCGGTAATCTGTGGGGACATTCTACCGTGAGCCTACATGGAAACACATGTAACTGTGGTAATACTGGATGTTTGGAAGCTATGGCATCAACCTGGAATTTGGAACAGATTGTAAAGAAGTATTTTAGTGCGGAAGAATTGATGAATCTCTCCCAACTCATAAGCTTTGAACTGATATTCCGGGAGTCTGCCAAAGGAAAAAGCCCTTATCAAAAGGTACTAAGCCATTGCTATGATGCCTGGGCTGCAGCCATTGTCAATATTGTGCTGGCCTATAATCCTGAATGTATTATTTGCGGCGGCGGAATTATGAATCACTACGACACCATCATTCCCGAAATAAAGCGCAGAATGAACCAACATGGCTGGATCGATGAAAGCTATGTTGATCTTATACCTGCTCAACAGATAGATTATGCCGCATTGTTCGGCCTCCATCATACCTTGCAAACCATGAAAACAAGTTAATTGCGCAAATCTAATTACGATAAGAGCCCTTTCGTTAGTGTTAAAGGAAACTTTGATGTTATATGTGGTTGGGATAATATTTTTCGCCATGCAGCCAGGCAACTACCCGAAAAAGGTACTTTGGTGATTGAATGCTACCATGGTGTTGCACGACAAACGATGGAAAAGGTACTTCTATCGGTATTTCATGATGCCTTGATCATTAAATCAGAAAGTGCCTTTAAAAGCACAAGTGAAATAGATAAACTCACCTTTCCTGATGTAACGGAAGATAGAATTTTTGGGGTGATGACTTCATTGCGCATTGACCGGTTTTTTAATGAAACTAAATTAAGGGAGTTACGAGATCAAATAATTAGTTCCGGGAAAAGGGTTATTATTTATGGCATTGGAGCCAGCCACATAGTAACTCGCCCCGACCTTTTTCTCTATGTAAATATGGCCAGATGGGAAATACAGCAACGTATGCGGAGAAATGAACTGGGCAATGTTGGTGCTGACAATACAGACCTGGAAATAGCCCGAAAGTACAAACGGGCATACTTTGTTGACTGGCGTATTTGCGACCTGATAAAAAGGGAAACATTTGATCACTGGCACTATGTGATTGATGCAAATGAAAAGAACGATCCCAAAATGATCGATAGCAACGCCTATCGATCTGGATTAGATCAGGTGGTTTCCAGGCCGTTTCGGTTAACTCCGCTATTTGATCCGGGGCCATGGGGCGGACAATGGATGAAAGAAGTATGCGATCTGGATCGTAGCGCAATCAACTATGCCTGGTGTTTTGACTGTGTTCCGGAAGAGAACAGCCTCCATCTTCGTTTTAATGATGTTACTCTGGAGTTTCCGTCAATAGATCTCGTGTTTTTCAGACCGGAAAAACTGCTGGGTAAAAAAATTGTAAACCTATTTGGAGCCGAATTTCCTATCCGGTTTGATTTTTTGGATACCATGGACGGTGGCAATCTAAGCCTCCAGGTTCACCCCTTAACCGAATACATAAAGAAAGAGTTTGGCATGGCTTATACCCAGGATGAGAGTTACTACCTGTTAGATGCCAAAGAGGGAGCGTATGTTTATCTTGGTTTGCGCGAAGATGTAGAACCGGAGCGAATGATGGCGGAACTTCGTGCTGCACAAAATGGTGAAATACATTTTAATGCCGATAAGCATGTGAAAAAATGGCCGGCAAAAAAGCACGATCATTTTCTTATTCCTGCAGGTACTGTGCATTGTTCCGGAGCAGATAGTATGGTGCTGGAAATAAGCGCAACACCTTACATATTTACTTTTAAACTGTGGGATTGGGGTCGTTTGGGCCTGGATGGACTTCCCCGCCCGATAAACATTGAACGGGGTGAGCACTCTATACAATGGAACCGCAGGGAAAAATGGACTGCTGATAACCTTATCAATCAGGTGGAACAGCTTGAAAGCGGAAAAGGTTGGAGAGCAGAGAAAACCGGACTCCACAGCAGTGAATTTATTGAAACCATAAGGCACTGGTTTACTGCGAAAACCCACCACCAAACGCAGGCAAATTTGAACGTTTTAAATTTAGTGGAAGGCGAAGAAGTTGTGGTGGAGAGTCCGGAGGGTGCATTTGAGCCGTTTCATGTACACTATGCCGAAACCTTTATTGTGCCGGCCTCGGTTAACGAATACACGATACGGCCAGTTGCAAGGAATACAGAAAAAGAACACGGTACTATTAAGGCTTTTGTAAGATAATAATCAGGTAAAATGGCAAAGACATATAACAAGTGGGTAGTCTATAAATTAACCATCATTGCAGCTTTGGGCGGATTGCTCTTCGGGTACGACACAGCGGTAATATCAGGGGCGATAGGCTTTTTAGAAAATAAGTTCGGTTTAAGTCCGGCAATGAAGGGTTGGGCCGCCTCCAGTGCCATAGTAGGTTGTATTATAGGTGCTATGGTGGCCGGTTATCTAAGTGATAAATTCGGCCGTAAGAAAATGCTCATCGTAACGGCTTTGCTGTTTGGCATTTCGGCCATTGCATCGGCAGTTCCTAACTCATTAAACCTGTTTGTGCCTGCCCGTATTTTGGGCGGAATTGGTGTGGGAGCCGCTTCTATTTTATCTCCGTTGTATATCACAGAACTGGCTCCGTCAAAGATCAGAGGAAAATTGGTTTCCATATATCAACTGGCCATTGTTTTAGGCATTTTAGTTATATTTTTTGTGAACATGTTAATTCAGCAAAGCGGTGGTGAAACCTGGAATACGGAATTTGGCTGGCGCTGGATGTTCGGATCGGAGCTGGTACCGGCCGTGGGTTTTTTATTAGCACTGCTTGCGGTACCTGAAAGTCCGCGTTGGCTTGTAAAAGAAGGTCGGGATAAAGAAGCCATAGACATTCTAAACAAAATAAATATAGCGGAAAGAGCAAAGAAAATTTTCAATGAAATAAAGGAGAGTATTAAAGAGGAAAAAGGCACGCTTAAAGAGTTGCTTGTCGGACGGTTTAAACCGGCCGTAATAGTGGGTGTAGCGTTGGCCATTTTTTCACAGATTCAGGGTATTAATGCCATTATGTACTATGCTCCCGAAATTTTTAAAGAAATAGGTGAAACTTCCGGGTCGGCATTTTTCCAAACCGTAATTATTGGTATTATCAATACGCTGTTCACCTTTCTCGCCATTGGAATGATAGACAAATGGGGAAGGAAAACCTTGCTGTTATTAGGCGGACTGGGAATGTTCATTAGCCTGGTAGCCGTAGGTCTTGCCTTCCACTTTCAGTGGAAAGGCATGGGGCTCCTGTTTTTCATTTTATGTTACATAGCTTGCTTTGCGTTTTCTTACGGTCCAGTGGCATGGGTTGTTATTGCCGAGATATTTCCCACCAAAATGCGTGGTGTTGCCATGTCGGTGGCCACTTTTGCCCTGTGGGTATCGGTGTATTTGGTTACACAATTCTTCCCCATTTTGTTGGAGGCAATAGGGCCTGCTTATACTTTCTGGATGTTCGCGTTTTCAGCCCTGCTGGCCTTAGTTTTTGTGTATTTCAAAGTTCCTGAAACCAAGGAGAAAACCCTTGAGCAGATTGAAAGGGAATGGTGATAGTGGGAAGTAGGGAATGACCAAACTCTAACCTCTATTCCATATCGTAAATTCCGGAATAGATCTTTCCCGATTTACTGATCCCTTCTACCTTAACCTTAAATTTTCCATTCACGCGTGGAATGTTTACCTTAAATGGTTCCGGTGATCCGGAGGTGGCCACCTGCCAATGCAGCACCGGTGCGGCCGTAAATTCATTTGATGTGTTTAAAATGGGTTGATATCTTTTTTTCGACTTGTAAAATCCGGGATGGGTAAGGTGTACAATACCGGCATCCACTCCTTCAACTCCAGGGTTTAAAGGACTATTTCCTCTTATGGTATAAAATGCTATTACACCTCCGCCGCCTCTCGATCCATAAATTGCCGCCATCGGACCTTTGAGTACATCTACAAATTCAATGTCTTGTACACTAAATGTTGAGATAAATTCGTGGTCAATCGGCATCCCGTCCAATAAAAATAAGGGGGCCGCTTCACTTTGTCTGATACTCACCCTATCACCTACCACTTGTACTCCGGGAATACCTCTAAGCACATCAAATGGGTTATTATAGATATATCTGTTATCTTCCCGCAGTACAATTCTATGGCTTGGACTACTGTACATGCGAGTCCTGTCCTTAAAGTATTCTATAGTCTCATCAGTAGCACGGCCTTCAACTACTATCTCTTCAAGGTAAATATCGTTATAATGAAATCTAAGTGCCATATCATTCCATATAGGTTGAGCTTGCGTAGAATCTCCCTTATCGGTGGTTAAAAAATAATTTTTATTTACTTTGGCGGATTGTGTGTCATAAGCAACCCTTGCTCGTTCACCTTTAAATTTGACTTTTCCACTTTTTTTTAGTTTGTGCTGCTTGCTTTTGTTTGCTGAGAGAAATAACCGGGTGGTATCGTAAAGCGCAAGTCCGGTAAAATAAGCTGTGGCATGTGCATCGGTTTTTACCGTTTCCATAATAAGAGGTAAAAAAGAAAATATATCCACGTTGGCGGGAATGGCTTCTTCACTTTTATAGAAATCAGATGTCTCTACCTTTATATTAAATCCATTGGTTTCGGGCAAATAAGGAAGGCCATATACAGAACTCTTAACCGAGTCTCTCCAAAGAAATTTACGCCAACCCTGCGTTAATAACAGTAGATCTAAATTGTAGTTTCTGATGGCCGGACTGATGTTGCCATCGAAATAACCGTAGGCGTTATGTATTCTTCCTTTAATCTCTGATTCGAGATTGAAATAACTTATAATATTGCTGCTTATTTCAGATGAAAACCTTTTGTCTGTAATACTAAGTGCAAAGTCAACACTATCTGAAATATCGGACTCAAACTTAATACCGATGGCCAGGCTATCAACCCCTGATGACGCTTGCTCAATTTGTGTGGAATGAATGGTTTTTTCCAAATTACAGAATAGCAGCCTTTCAGCCTGTGGTCTGTGGGAAGCATCAAACAGAGTAATTAATGATAAGCCTGTTGGAAGTTCTTCTGATTTAATTTTTATAAGTTGTTCTGTAACGTTTTCTTCTATCTGATGTTGGAAAAACTGCATTCCTTTGTGCATTCCAACTATTGTTGCTCCTCTAATATCATCTATTCCATTAATTTTTATATAGATGTCTTTTCCCCGACCATTAACAGACAGTACATATCCTGTTTCTAATGGCTCCGGTATATCATAACTATAAGGTATATCGTTCCAGGTGATTTCGCCGGTTAAGGTACTCGCGTTCTGTGCGATATAAATAAATTTTCCTAATCCAACCTCATTGGTTTTGAATTTCACCACCGGCTTTCCTTTTTGGTCTTTAACAGTACCTTCAATTTGAATAGGGTTTCCAAGATGGTCTTTTGCTTCAACGCCTACTATAGATTCCAGCCCTTTCACTAAGTGCCCACCTTCGGGGAAAAACCGCAGGGATGGTTTGGGTTCAATATCATTTCGTTTTCTGCGTCTATTAACTTTCTTCCTATCGACTTTCTTCACTTTTCTTGAACTGAGTTCTTCCATCATCTTTTCAGAAAGAAGTACTCTGAGTTCTTTCCTGAATAAGTAGCCATCATCAAAATTTTGCATATAACGCGTATAACCTCTTATACCGATACTACTTTCATCCTTAACAGGTATTTGCAGATCGCCGCAACCTATTCCATTGATAATTTCAATGTTACGGCTTGCCACAATTTCTTCCGTTTGCCAATTGATCAAATCAACATAAGCTACATGGCTGATTGAAGCTGGTTTATGGTTTTCAGCATTTCTTAAAAACACCATAAACCTTACCGTGTCACCCACTATATATACATCCCGATCGGTAGAAATATATATTTTTTCCTTTGGAAGGTTAATACTATTCTTCTGTGCAAAAGAGTTGGATACACCGAACAATATCAGAAGAGCAGGAATAAAAATCATTCTCACCTCTGATAGACCGGAACAGGAAGGTTTCTGAATCATATTAGACTAAACAAAAATAAGGGTAAAAATGGGGAATATGGATTATCCTGTAAAGTTTAAACCGCTCATAGAAAAGTATCAAATAATTTTCTTAGCTACTTTATAATGCAGTTCGGTTAAACCCATAAGAGCAGCACTACCATACCATTCAATCAACTCCATTTCCAAACTTCCGGCCTGTATTGCAGGGTCTGACTTAGTAAGCTCCTCGGCTTCTGCAACGGTTCGCACATCAAAAACGTAAATGCCACGCAGGTCGCCATCACCACCAAACGGACCTGCTAGAACCAGTTTACCTTCATCAGCCAACCGGTTTATGTTATCTAAATGGGCGCGCTGAAGTTCTGCGGCTTCTTCTTCGGAACGGTCGCGATTTGGACCACGTTTAAGAAAAGCCATTACATACATTTTCATGCCGTATTCATCTGCTCCGTATTTTTCCGCCAGTTCGGCATCGTAAACATCTTCAGTTTCTATATTTTCTTCTTCTGCTGAAGCTGTTGCTGTTTCAGAAGATTGTTTGCAACTCATTGTGAGCGTCAGTAGTAAAATAATGACATAGTGGATTCGTTTCATGGAGGTGAATTTTTATCCAAAGATGTAATTTCTGAGGATTTATTACCAGAATACTGGAATTATAATGTTTAACAGTCAAAACTTGCTGTTAAAAATTTGATCTCTTACTGATTCACTTTATAACCTCTCAAAAATTCTTCTGTTGCCATCCTTTTTTTACCATCTAATTGTACTTCTTCGCATTTTATCAATCCGCCCCGAGCGGCAAAACCAAGTATTTTCTTGCCGTCTGAACAGTAGTCGCCAACTTCCAGTTCATGGATTAGATCTTCAATGGATGCACGGTAGATCTTTAGCGTTTTTCCGTTCAGCTTTGTCCACGCTGCCGGATAAGGCGACAAACCCCGTATAAAATTATAGACTTTAACCGCATCCTGATTCCAATTGATCTCACAGTCTTCTCTATATATCTTGGGAGCTGCTTTCAAATTCAAACCATCAATTTCCTGCTCTTTAGGTTCCAAGGATCCTTTTATTAACCCTTCTACGGTTTTTACGACAAGCTCAGCTCCTTTTGCCATTAACCTGTCATGCAGTTCTCCGGCTGTTTCATCTTTACCAAAAGATACCTGTTCCTGAAGGAGAATATTGCCGGTATCTATTTTCTTTTGAATTAAAAAAGTTGTCAGTCCGGTTACTTTTTCCCCATTGATTATTGCCCAGTTAATGGGTGCTGCCCCTCGGTACTGGGGCAATAGTGATGCATGCAGATTGAATGTAGCCATCCTGGCTCCAGCCTGTCCGGGGTCGAAAACAGATTCTGGCAACATACGAAAAGCCACGACCACCTGGATGTCAGCCTTCAGTTTTTTGAGTTTCCTTTGAAATATCGGACCCTTAAGGTTCCTCGGCTGAAGTACTTTAATATCATGTTTTAAGGCGTACTTCTTTACAGGGCTTTGCTGCAACTTGCGGCCACGCCCGGCAGGCTTATCAACCGCGGTTATTACTCCGACAACATTGTAGTCCTTTTTTACAAGTGCATCTAAGCTTGCCACCGCAAACTCAGGCGTGCCCATAAATACTATTCTGGTTTTCCTTTTATTTCCTTTTATCATTTTCTGAACCTACAAATAAATACTTTTGATATAAAATATATTATCCTACTGAAAATCAGTATATAAGATATTTTTCTCTTACTGATTTGAATTTTTCAAGTTCATTTTGCCAGCTTGCCTTAATTTCCTCTTCACTATTACCTGCAATGATCATTTTTCTTAATTGATCGCTGCCTGCCAACTTATCAAAAAAGTTATTTTCAAGAAAAAAGATCTCTTCATTTCCCGTAACTTCTTCAAGAATTTTAAAGGCATTGTATGTTGTGATCAAATGCGACAGATCAAGTTTTCTTTGTAGAAAAAGGTCATCAGGATTTAAACTCTCAAATGATTTTCCAAAGCAAATTTTACCGTTGTGTTTAGGGTGTTTAGATCCGGGCCCCGGTTTAGGAATAAAATGGAAAGCACTATTGGGCAGGCTGGGATGTCCGTATATCTGGAACTGCATATTTGTACCGCGTCCTACACTTACCGTTGTTCCTTCAAACAAACAAAGACTGGGGTAGAGCATTATACTACGCTGGTTCGGAAGGTTTGGCGATGGCTTAACCGGAAGTGTATAGGACCGGTTATGATCATAATTCTTACACGGAATAACGGTTAAATCGGCCTTAATTCCTGCTTTCAGCCAACCTTGGCCGTTTATCATTTGAGCATATTCACCAACCGTCATGCCGTGTACTATAGGCACCGGATGCATGCCTACAAAGCTTTTATATTTCAGATCTAGTACGGGGCCATCCACATAATTTCCATTTGGGTTTGGCCTGTCAAGAATGATAACAGGAATGTTGTTTTCTGCACAGGCTTCCATAACATAGTGCATAGTAGATATATAGGTATAAAACCGAGCCCCTACGTCCTGAATATCAAAAACAACCACATCTAAGTTTGCCAGTTGTGCTGCGTTTGGCTTTTTATTACTTCCATAAAGAGAAATAATGGGTAGGCCTGTTGACTTATCCGTTAAGTTTTCGACGTGTTCGCCTGCATCGGCACCTCCTCTAAAACCATGTTCAGGCGCAAATACCGTAGTAACCTGTATGCCTTTTCTCAAAAGGAGATCAACCAAATGTACATCAGCGACCATGGAAGTTTGGTTAACCACCAAACCAACCTTTTTGTTGACCAGCAAGGGAGCGTAAACGTCAAGTTGTTCTGCGCCTACCGTTATAGGCTTTTCATTGACTACCGTTTGGCTTTTGTGCATCTCTTTATTACTCTGATCTTTGCTGCAAGCCAAAGTCCCGAATAACATTTGCGCCCATATAATAAGTAATGTAAAATTCATGTTATAACCTCTCTTCATTTAGCTTAACAAATATCATGCTATCCCCTAACTTTAGCCGCAAGTAATACACAATTGAATCTGTCAAGGTATATATCAAAGCAGTTGTCATTTAAGGGGCAGCAGTCTTTTTCGTCCTTTGTTACAAAAATGGCTGCCATTGCTGTTGCAATCAGTCTGGCGGTAATGATATTGGCTGTATCCATCAGCGATGCCTTTGAAAAATCCATTCAGGAAAAAGTATATGGTTTTTGGGGACATATACAAATGACCAATATTACTTCAAAACAAGGTGTGGATGAAGTACCGTTGCATAAAGACAGCCTTTTTACGGCCGATATTACGTTAGAACCCTGGCTTGAAAGCTATAATACCTATGCTCTAAAACCCGGCATAATAAAAACAGACAGTGCTATTAACGGAACGGTGTTAAAGGGAATTTCGCTGGATGCAAATACCGATCATTTTAAGAATTATTTAATAGAAGGAAGTTGGCTGAAGGATAAAAATCACACGGTAATATCTCAAACAGTTGCCAATAAAATGAAACTGAAAGTGGGAGATAAGCTTAAGGTTTACTTCATACAGGAACCCATACGTTCAAGAGCTCTAACTATTGTAGGTATCTACAATACCAACCTTATTGAATTTGATGAGCAAATAGCTTTTGTTGATATCTCACATATACAAAAACTCAACGGATGGGATGAAAACATGGTGAGTGGGGTAGAGATATTTGTGGATGATGCGGATAAGGCCGGTGAGTATGCTGAAATTATTAGAACCGAGTATGCCGACTTTAACAGGTGGGTACAAAGTATGGATAGTGCCCATCCGCAGATATTCGACTGGCTGAATGTAATAAAGATTAATCAGAAAATTGTACTTACACTCATGTCCTTGGTTGCTATTATAAATATGATGTCCATGTTGCTTGTGATCATTCTGGAACGCACCAATATGATAGGTATATTGAAAGCGTTGGGTGCCAGGTTTAGCCTTATTCGTAACATATTCTTAAATAAGGCGGCATACATTATTCTTTGGGGTTTGATTTTTGGCAATTTAGCAGGAATTGGTTTAGCCTGGCTGCAGATAAAATTTGAATTTATCAAACTTGATCCTAAAAGTTATTATTTGTCGGTTGTGCCCGTTGAGATCAACTGGCCGATGATATTGCTGCTGAACATCGGAACCATGCTAATTATATTACTATCTCTTCTCTTGCCCAGTTTTATGATCAGGCGGGTAAATCCTATTAAAGCTATTAGGTTTAAGTAATTATGAACCAGGTTAAATCAATAGTCTAAATATTTTTGCAGGGTAAATTATTCAGTTCTATTTCTTCTTTTTTTCCTTTTGTCTTGATACTTCGGCAAGCTTAGCATAGGTTGCAAAGAAAGGAATAACGTACCCCGATTGTTATTCAGCTCATCCTTGGCAGGAAAATTTCCCTCATTAAAAGGGAAACAAGCTAGACAAAGGCAATATGCTACAGTTCAGCAACTAAGCATCACTGCCATGTTTTACCCGACTCACTCCGGTTCACATTGAGCCGCATATTTATATACACAGCGAACATGGTTATAATGCATGAAATTAGATCAGCATTTTTCAGAATTTATACTAACAACCCCGGCGGGGTTGAATATCTGTAGCCGCGATCTTTAGATCGCGGTTAACGGTAGTACGTAGAATTTCATTGGCGGGATTTTTGATCCAAAAATCATGACAATGAAAAATAGTGCTAACCCATTTCTGAGCCAAAACCATTACAAACCAAGTATTTTTTGAGATCAATTTTAGAAGTAAGAATGGATTGAAAATCATATATTATTAGAATGAGAAAGGATTCAACGGACGAATTGATGATACAGGACTTCCTTGCGAAACTCCCTAAGTAATTATGAACCAGGTTAAATCAATAGTCTAAATATTTTGCAGAGTAAATTATTCAGTTCTATTCCCTTGGCTCAACCATTCCAATGGCCCTTATTACATCATTCATTTTGTCGTTAGGAACCGTTAATGAAAGGGTGTAGTGTTTTATTTCATACTTATCCTTTTCAGGGTTGAATTTAATGATACCTGAGCCGCGGCATTCACCCATCCAGGTATCTAATAATTCATCAAACCACACAAAATTTTTATTTTCTTCATCGAAGTAAATATTCCTGTACTTTGTCCTGAAATCCCAGGCTTCTCCTTTATCGAAATAAGGTTGGGAAAAATCCTGGAAAGCTTGCTTATCCCAAACTTCATCGGCTTGCGTACCTATAAATATGCTTTCATCAGATAGAGCTCCAAAGTAGGCATCAAAATCTGCATTGGATGCAGCAAGGTGCCAGTTGGTTAATAAGGCATCAACCATTGGCTTCACGGTTAGTTTAGTATTCTCCAGGGGATTTTCTGAGGTACTATCCTTAATGGTGGCTTCTTTCTTGCATGCGCAGATGACCAATAAAACAGTTATTCCGAGAATTATTTTTTTCATGACCTGAAGATAAGAAAGTAGCTATAATCCCTGCGATTTCTGAATGATGGCTTTGATCTCAGGGCCATGCGTTACCGGCATAAAATGCCCTGCTCCTTTGATAATGTGGTAGTCAATTCCTTTTTTCATAGGGATTATATGATCTTGTTCTGCATGGATTCTAATAAGGTTCGATGGCAGTACTTCATTTTTCCACATGCCAATTTGTTTCATACACCAAGTGAGAACCTTACGGTCAATGTCATTGTTCATCTGCTTAAGTAATTGGAGATGATTACGATCAACACCAATAATAGAAGGAAAAAGCGTAATGCCTTTTAGAAAAAAATCCGGCGGAAAAACAAATGGAAGCAATCCGGTTAGTTTGTTTCTTAAGGTAAAAGGAAGTTCCGATTTGCGTCCTGCAGAAGAGATCAGTATAGTTTTTTCCGGAGAAAGGAAATTATTCATCTCAGAAGCAATAAAACCACCGAATGAAATGCCAATGAGAGTATAAGGCTCAGATTGGTCAATGACGGTTGCCATTTTTTTAGCATACGATGATATGTCATCCAAGCGGTCGGGTATCGTCCAGGGAATGTATTCTACGGGAAGGTCAATGGTGGAGAATACACGTTCATCTGTTCCTAAACCACCCAAACCATATAATTTCATAAATTAAAATTAGCCTAACATAATTCCCCTGCCATGATATCCTTTCGCATTGATCTCTGAGTGCAGTAGTTTTAAATTACTAAGCCTTACTTTACCGGCTGCTATTATTTGAATGTCATTTCCTGCTTCAACTATCATCTTTCGTAACATGTCGGCTCCCTGCACGGCTGTTTCCTTACCGCCTGAAGTTAGAACGGCCTTTATCTGGTTAAGGTGCTTTAACCTGGCAAGTTCTTTCAATGGATGTTTACATACATCAATTGCTTTGTGAATAGTTAAAGGATTGGGGAATACAACGTCTGCAATTTTTTCAATGGCATTTAGATCAAGTTCTCCCTTATGGTTACAGGCTCCAAATACGAAATGCTTGATTCCAATGTCTTTTAATTGCTGTGCCTGTTCCACCATCACTAATAGGTCTTCTTGCGTATAGTTAAAATTCCCGGACCGGTTCCTTACCATTGCTTTTACGGGTATGTTTATACGAGCTAAAACGCATTCAACCATTTGAATATCAGGAGTTAAACCACCTGTTGAAAGCTGGGCGCATAGCTCTATCTGGTCAGCACCATACTGTTGAGCTGCCAAACAACCCGATATATCTTCCTCGCACGATTCAAGAATGATGTTATTAAGATAGGCGGGTTTGGCCATTAGTTAATTTCGTTATATATGGCTTGTAGAAGCCCGTTTTCATATTTGTCGCACCCTAACTGCCAAAACATTATACCGCCCAAACCGTGCTTTTTTGCATACTGGGTTTTGAGGGCCACCGATAAAGAATCATCAAAGGTTACAAATTGGCGCTTTTCTTTATTATAGCCATACCGTGCTTTGGCCACATCATCCCAATACAGCGTATAGTCTTTTAGCTTTTCACCGGAACGGTTATAGTTAAAGGACTGTTTAAATTTTCCTTGCCGATACATTCCGTTATTTATACTATCGACATTTTCCCAAACTCTGGCATAAAAGGCGGCACCGATGATCAGTTTTTCCTTTGGTACACCCAGCGAATCAAGAAATCTGACGGCGTAGTCGGCCGAGGCGAGTTGTTGTGGTGTGGAGTAAAGTGGCGTGTGATTTCCGGTAACCGTGCTATAACCGTGTACCAGGTCGTAACTCATTATATTAACCCTGTTTACCAAGGGCATTACTTTATCCCACTCAATAGATTTTTCTAAATAAGCAGGAAAACCCCCGGCGGCAAAGCTTATCTCATAGTCCGGTCCCAACGTTTCTCTTAATGTCTTTACCAGGGCGGTAAAGTTAGTTTTATCCTCGACTTTATACATATGGCCCGGATATCCGGGAATTGCAGGGTATTCCCAGTCCAGGTCAATACCATCGGCATTATACTGTTTTAATACATCAAGGGTAGATCTTGCAAACTCACTTCTTCCTTCGCTCGTTGAGAATGCTTCGGAACAAGGCTTACAACCTCCCCAACCGCCAAGTGCAATTAAAATTTTTAGCTTCGGATGGTCTTTTTTTAAATCCGTTAGATACGTCAGTGTCAGGCTGTCGGTTTCATTATCAACGGTTAGTTTGTTTTCTCTAAGGTGAAAAAAACTAAAAATGATCTGCGTTAAACCATTAAGATTATACTTGTTTGTGTTTTTAACACTATGCGGATGATAAGCAATAACTTCAAGCTTTGTCTCAAGCTTTATGGCTTTATTCATTGGCTTGTGACCGCATGAATAGAACAAAGCCGGAAATATGAGAAGTATAAAGTATCTGAATAAAGGATGCTTCATAGAATTATCCGGTAATAATATTTTTTAAAATACTATGAAAATGATAGACTCCTTTTTCTCGTCGCGGTGAAAACCGACCGGTTTTATACAACTTGCTTTTTACGCCTATGTTTACCTGTTCAACAACAATCTCGTCTTCATCCTCTACTTTATCGGTAGCTTCAAAAGCATTATTGGTTATATATGATTCCATATCACCTATATAGGTTATAAAATCTACCTTGGTGAGGTCCTTAGTTACGGGACGAACCACATTAACCGATACTCCCCAGGGATAAAAGTTGAACATCATATTAGGATATAACCAAAAATAGTATGCAGATACTGTTTTCCCGAAGTCAATATGGCCATCAGGCAAATCAAAACATGGTTCACCCTCTTTTCCGTAGCCTGTTTGCAACACCACATTTCCATCGCAAAGCGTTTCGTAGTTACCATAATCTAAAACAGCATTCAAATCTTCGTGCACAAATGGAATGTGAAAACCCTCAAGATAATTATCACAATAAAGTGCCCAATGTGCATTTACGGTATGGGTTTTAGAATATTTTTTACTGAATTTGTAATCCGAAACGGGAAGAAATCCAATACGTTCATCCATAAATGCCAGGGCCCTGTCAAGGTCGGGCTGGTTCAGCACCGAAGTAAATAAGAAACCATGCCATTCTTTTAGCGGCAGTTGCGTAAGGTTATCACATTGACGTGGAAAATCGGCAGCTTGTTCAAACTCAGGCATGTATTCAAATTGCCCGTCTAATCCAAACCTGCGGCCATGATAGGCGCAGGTTATTTTAGGCAAACTAACCGGCTCATTGATCATAACAAAACCCCTGTGTGTACAAACATTGCTCACACAGTGAATGGCTCCGTCATCTGTTCGGGTAAGGAGAATCGGTTCCTGAACGATATAAAAAGGGTAGAGGTTGTTTTCTTGTAAAAGATCGCGGGCCCGGCCTATAAACTGCCAGTTGTTGAAAAAGCCATGCTCAAGCGTTTTTTCCCAAAAAACAGGATTGGAATAAAACGAAGCGGGCAATGTTTCAGCGTGCTTAATTGGCATAACTGCAAATTAGTAAAAAACCACTTCTTTGCACTGAAAAATTGCCTGTTTCCTGTAAAGAACTTGTTCCGTTCTAAGGAAATTTTTAGGCCCGGAATTACTGCACAGCCAAATCAGGATTTAAAAGATCGTAGAATTGGTCAAGTTTAGGCAAAATAATGATCCTTGTTCTTCTATTCATGGCTTTTCCGGCTGCTGTATCATTGCTTGCCAGCCTGTTGTACTCGCCGCGACCGGCGGCAACCAGCCTGTTAGGGTCAATATTATAATTGTTCTGTAAAACACGCACAACGGTTGTAGCCCGAATAACGCTTAAATCCCAGTTATCTTTTAAACACGTAGTGTTGATAGGCACATTATCGGTATAGCCTTCAACCATAACATCAAAGTTGGGCCGGCTTTCAATAATACGTGCAATTTTACCAAGTACTTCATGGGCACGTGATGTGATAGCCGTTTTTCCACTCTGGAAAAGCATTTTATCACTTAAATTAATGTACACCACCGTTTTATCAATTTCTACGTTAACATCACGGTCGGCAATACCTTCGGCCAATACCTGCTTTAAATTTGCCGACAAAGCCAAATTGATAGAGTCGGTTCTGGTTCTGGCCTTATGTAAAAATTCTATGTACTTGTCTTTTCCTTCCAATTGTTGCAACGTGCGCTCAACATTGTTACTCGCTTCTTTTGTGAGTACGGTAAGGTTTTCCACTTGTTCAATCTGTTGATCGCGTTGTTTTCGCAGATCGGCAATTTGTTCTCTTAATTCGCTTATCTGTTGCTGCTTTAATTCATCGGTGCTTGCAGTAGTTTCTTCTTTGTTTTCTAGGTCTTGTTCCAATAGGGCAAGTTGCCTTTCACACGAATTCAGCTGGTTGGTAAGTGTGTGGATAGTAGCTCCGCGTTCTTCCATTGCCTTTCGGGCTAAATCGTATTGCGATTGCAGGTTAAGATATTCTTTTTTACTCACGCACGATGCGGCCGAGGCTATAGCTACAATGCCAAGGCAGATATTGATGATCGATCTCATTTTTACTATTTTACGCGAAATTAGCATAGTGATTAACAGCAGTTATTAGATTATGCACATTTGGTTTTTTGGTGTTTTGTCCAAATGCTTTAACTCTGCTGCCTTGTGCACTAATTCCTTTCGCTATTAATGAATGTTTTGTGGGTTTTCATACCTATTTAATCTATCAATGTACAGAATTAGAAGATCGTCTGAGCGATTGTTCATTCTAAAGTCGGTACGGTCATATATCATTCACTGTTACATACAGGCAGAGTAAATAATTATGCAACTGTCCGGATATTCCTGAGGCTGCATTCAATTCACTCATGCTCCAAACTCATCTCACAAACATGGTCCTTGTCTTCTACTTCAATAGTGGCATGGTGAATGCCGCGTTGTTTTAGTTTTTGGCGGATATTTTCTTTTAGGTGAACGGATGTTTCTTCATTCGACGCATGATCGGTTACTACGTGCAAGGTTAGGATGTTGTACTCACTGTCTATTGTCCAAACATGAAGGTCGTGCAAACCGGAAACACCGTCAATTTCAAGGATAGCTTTCTCCAACTCGTCCAGTTTAACCGAATCAGGTACCCGTTGCAACAATACCCTGAAGACTTTGATCAAACTTTTAATCACGTTGTATAAAATGTAAGCACTAATAGCCAAAGAGAGAATAGGGTCCAGCACTGGCCAGTCCTTAAACAACAGAATAATGCTCACGATTAAAACGGCAACCCAACCTAAAACATCCTCCAAAAAGTGGAGTGAGAGTACACGTTCATTTAATGATTGGCCTTTCTTTAAGTTGAGCATGGCTGCTCCGTTCACTACTACGCCAAGTATGGCAATGGCTATCATACCTTTGGGTTCCACAGCTTCCGGGTTAAGCAGGCGTGGAATGGCTTCGCGAATAATGAATATGGAGCCAACCAACAAAACAAGGGCGGTTATAAAGGCCCCTAATACCGAAAACCGCTTGTAACCGTAAGTGTATTTTGAATCACGGCGTTTTTTAGAATAATTCTGCAAATACCAGGCGAGCCCCAGTGATACACTATCGCCCAAATCGTGCACGGCATCTGAGATAATGGCCAGACTATTGGTGAGCAGGCCGCCGACTATTTCAACAATTGTGAAAAAGAGATTTAGAAAAAAGGCAGTTTTGATGTTTTTGGTTGAGGCAGCAGGATGATGATATTTTTGGCTGTTACCCATAAAGCAAAACTATGCTGAAATTTGTGAATTGGTGTTGCGTTTTTAGCATTACACAGCACCACAGAGAACCGAGCAACGTCCTCGGTCTCCAGTCCTCGGTCTCCAGTCCTCTCACCTAACTTTTCCACACCACCAATAATTCCCATTTTCGAACATGGCTATTCCATAACTTTGAAATGCAAGAACAACATTCCGTAATTCAGTCACTCAATAATTAAAAAATTGTCGTAAGAAATGCCAACATTCTCCCATCTGCACTGCCATTCACAATACTCTCTCCTCGATGGAGCATCATCGCTCAAAGGCATGATAAATAAGGCAAAAGCAGACGGTATGCCGGCTGTTGCGTTAACCGATCACGGCAATATGTTTGGGGTGTTTCAGTTTGTGAACGAAGCGCGTAAAGCCAATATAAAACCTGTTATTGGTTGTGAGTTTTACGTGGTAGAAGACAGGCACAAAAAGCAGTTTACCCGAGGAGCGGGTGATAAGCGTTACCACCAACTTATTTGGGCAAAAAACCAAAAGGGTTATGAGAACATATCAAAGCTCTGTTCGCTCGGTTACATTGAGGGTATGTACAGTAAGTATCCGCGTATTGATAAGGAATTGATCAAACTGTATTGTGAAGGATTAATGGCCACTACCTGCTGTCTCGCTGCCGAAGTACCCAGAGCCATTGTGCAACAGGGCGAAGAAGCAGCCGAAGCGGTTTTCAAAGAGTGGTTAGAGATTTTCGGCGAAGATTATTTCATTGAATTGCAACGCCACGGTATTAAAAGCGTTGACGGTGGTTCTATTTCGCAGGAAGATGTAAATCAGGTGTTGCTAAAGTGGTCTAAGAAATACAATGTTCCGGTTGTCGCCACTAACGATTCTCACTATATAGAGGAAGAAGATAACCTTCCGCACGACATATTGCTTTGTGTAAATACGGGTGAGTTGCTGAGTACACCAAAAGGTTATGGTAAGGGACAGCGGTTCGGGTTTGAGAACAGCCAGTTTTATTTTAAGAACCAGGCTGAAATGAATGCCCTCTTTGCTGATGTACCCGAAGCTATCGATAACACCAATCTAATAATCGATAGGGTAGAAACCCCAAACCTTCAGCGCGATGTGCTATTGCCGAATTATACTTTGCCGGCTGGTTTTGATGATCAGGCCACATATTTAAAGCATATAACCTTTGAAGGTGCCAAAAAACGCTATGGGCAAATTCCGGCCGAGGTAGAAGAGCGTTTGAACTTTGAACTTGATGTAATCAATAATTCTGGCTATCCGGGATACTTTTTAATAGTGCAGGACTTTACCTCTGCGGCCCGAGATATGGATGTTTGGGTAGGTCCGGGCAGGGGTTCTGCGGCGGGTTCACTGGTGGCTTATTGCCTGGGAATTACCAATGTTGATCCAATTGAGTACGATCTGCTTTTTGAGCGATTTTTGAACCCTGAACGTATTTCACTACCCGATATTGATATCGATTTTGATGATGAAGGCAGGCAGAAGGTAATCGATTACGTGGTTGACAAATATGGTAAGAACCAGGTAGCCCAGATCATCACTTATGGTTCAATGGCGGCAAAGTCTGCTATTAGAGATGTTGGCCGTGTGCTTGATGTACCACTGGGCGAAGTAGATAAAATTGCCAAGTCATTTCCTGAGACCCTGGGAGCCAAGCTGACCGATGTTTTGGCAGATGCAGACATTGCTCCGGGCTTAAAGGAAAGATTGAACAACGATGACCTGCAAAGGGCAGTGAACTTCAGGAAAATGGCCGAAAGTGATGACCAGCAGGGGCGTACAATTAGACTGGCCAAAGAATTGGAAGGCTCTATTAGAAATACCGGTGTGCATGCCTGTGGCATTATCATTACACCCGATGATATGAGTAACTATGTGCCGTTGGCACGAGCTAAAGATTCCGAGCTGTACATTACGCAATACGATAATAGTGTGGTAGAAAGTGCGGGCTTGCTTAAAATGGACTTTCTGGGTTTGAAAACATTGTCCATTTTAAAGGACACGGTAGAGATAGTTAAAGAACGGCACGGTAAAGAAATTGATCTTGATACTATTCCGTTAGATGATGAAAAAACGTACAACGAAATTTTCCAAAAAGGTGCTACGGCGGCAATTTTCCAGTATGAGAGTGCCGGTATGCGCCGTTACTTAAAACAGTTAAAACCTAACCATTTCGACGATCTCATAGCTATGAATGCTCTCTATCGTCCGGGCCCTATGCAGTACATTCCGGAGTTTATTGATCGAAAACATGGTCGAAAACCTATTACTTATGATTTGCCCGAAATGGAGGAGTTTTTGGCCGAAACTTACGGTATTACGGTCTATCAGGAGCAGGTAATGTTGCTTTCTCAAAAACTGGCAGGCTTCAGCAAAGGTCAGGCAGATATGCTTCGTAAAGGAATGGGGAAGAAAAAGAAGGCAATTATTGATGAATTGCTGCCTAAATTCTTAGAAGGCTGTGAAGCAAATGGACATCCAAAACCTATTGTAGAAAAAATTTGGAAAGACTGGGAAGCTTTTGCCAGTTACGCTTTTAATAAATCGCACTCTACATGTTATGCCCTGCTGGGGTATCAAACAGCTTATTTAAAGGCTAACTATCCGGCTGAATTTATGGCGGCTGTACTCACCCACAACATGGGTGATATTAAGAAGGTGACTTTCTTTATGAATGCTTCCCGAAAGGTTGGGGTAGAAGTACTCGGCCCAAGTGTGAACGAAAGTAAGTATAAGTTTAATGTGAATAGTGATGGTGCTATTCGGTTTGGTTTGGGAGCCATAAAAGGCGTTGGCCAGAATGCAGTTGAGAGTTTGATAGTAGAACGGAACGAAAATGGAAAATATTCAAGCATTTTTGACCTTACAAAACGCGTCGATCTTCAATCATTAAATAAACGAACGCTGGAAAGTATGGTATTGGCCGGAGCTTTCGATGAGTTTGAAGGACATAGGGCGCAATATTTCCACAAAGATGCAGGTTCAGACGAAAACATTATCTCCAAAGCATTAAAATATGGTCAAAAGTTACAAGCTGAGAAAAACTCGGCACAGCAAAGTTTGTTTGGCGGTGGTGGAGGTCAAGTTCAAGCGGTCCCTGAGCCCCAACTTCCGATTTGTGAACCATGGTCTAAAATAGAAAAGCTTAGCCAGGAACGGGAAATGGTTGGTGTATTTATTTCGGGTCATCCGTTAGATAAATACCAATTAGAATTTGAACAGTTTACTAATACAACCATTGCTGCAATTGATAAAATGAAGGACAAAAAAGTTAGAATAGGCGGAGTGGTGACAAAAGTGAATGAGCGTTTTACCAAAAAAGGCGATCGCTTTGCCATTTTTACTATTGAAGACTTTTCAGGCAGTTTGGAAATTCCGGTTTTCTCTGAAAAATATCATCAATATAGATTTATGCTGCATGAAGGGGAACTGCTATATGTAGTTGGTAAATACGGTAAAAAATGGCGCGATAGTGAAGACTATGGTATTCGGTTGGAAGAGATACACCGACTGGATGGTATTATGAAGCAATACACTAATGCGTTACAGCTCAATATCAGTTATAAAGATCTTTCGGAAGATATTATTGATGAATTAGAGAAGATCGCCACCGAGCATAAAGGTGAGATACCCATTCATTTTTATGTTGGCAACGGTGAGTCGAATAAGGGTATAAAATTTCATTCAATGAATAGGCGGATTGACTTGAACAAGGTTGTGCTTACCAAACTTCAGGAGGTAGAAAATATAGGCATTGAATTGCTGAAGAATAATGGAAATTGATATAGTTGTGCTGAAAGGAACTTTTTACCTTGCAGACTGTTATAAGAAGCGAAAAAAATATTAAAAACAAAAAATAAATAAAATGGCAGTAGAATTCACTGATGCAAATTTTCAAACCGATGTGTTAGATTCAGATAAAGTCTCGTTAGTAGATTTTTGGGCTGAATGGTGCGGACCTTGTAGAATGATTGGACCCGTAGTTGAAGAATTAGCTACGGAGTATGAAGGTAAAGCAAACATTGGCAAATTGAATGTTGATGAAAATCCCGGTGTGGCTATGAAGTATGGTGTACGCAGCATCCCGACTTTGTTGTTTATTAAAAACGGAGAAGTAGTTGACAAGCAAATTGGCGTAGCTCCTAAGGCTGCGTTACAGCAAAAATTAGACGCGTTGATCGCTTAATTTAAAAGCAAATTAGAAAATTAAGGCCTTCCGCCAACCGGTGGAGGGCTTTTCTATTCTTATTCTAGCACCACAAAGGCCGCCAGTGGGGGAAAGTTAGCTTCTAACTGTATCGGTTGTAGAGCAACAGGCAGGCCTCCCATACTTTGCTGCGTTTTAATAGTTGATTACCTACAAATGGCATTCCCTGGCGCTTGATGTCGGAAACAATGTCCACCGCCGGCGGGGGAAGACTTAGCTTGCTAAGTCAAGGGGATGGAACTGATATTGAGGAAAAAAATGAGTTGGAGTTGTGGATTGAAAAAAATAGTCATCGTTTTCCACCCCCTAACCCCCGCCAGCGGGGGAAAGGTAGCTCCTAACAGTGTACCGGTTGAATAGCTACTGGCATGCTCCTAATTCTTTGCTGCGTTTTAATAGTTGATTACAGACAAATGGCATTTCCGGCGATTGATGTCGGAAACAGTATCCACCGCCGGCGGGGGAAAGACTTAGCTTGCTAAGTCAAGGGGGTGGAAAGATTACTCCTAAACGGTACCGGTTGAATAGCTACTGGCATGCTCCTAATTCTTTGCTACGTTTTAATAGTTGATTACAGACAAATGGCATTTCCGGCGATTGATGTCGGAAACAATATCCACCGCTGGCGGGGGAAGACTTAGCTTGCTAAGTCAAGGGGGTGGAAAGATTACTCCTAAACGGTACCGGTTGTAGAGCAACAGGCAGGCCTCCCATACTTTGCTACGTTTTAATAGTTGATTACCTGCAAATGGCATTTCAGGCGATTGATGTCGGAAACAATGTCCACCGCTGGCGGGGGAAAGACTTAGCTTGCTAAGTCAAGGGGGTGGAAAGATTACTCCTAAACGGTACCGGTTGTAGAGCAACAGGCAGGCCTCCCATACTTTGCTGCGTTTTAATAGTTGATTACCTACAAATGGCGTTCCCTGGCGCTTGATGTTGGAAACAATGTCCACCGCCGGAGGGGGAAAGACTTAGCTTGCTAAGTCAAGGGGGTGGAAATAAAACGCAATTATCTTTAAATTCAACTTCATGGAAAAAGCGGCACCCTCCAACAACTGGCACTACAATAAAAAACTGAAGGATTTGGCACGAAATCAAAGGTTTCACATGACCAAGGCTGAAGCTTGCTTGTGGAAGTATGTGTTGAAAGCCGGACAATTAAGGGGGTATACCTTTAGAAGGCAAAGACCTATTCTTAACTACATTGCAGATTTTATGAGCAAAGATTTGATGCTGGTAATAGAAGTGGATGGATTTGGCCATAGTTGGGAAGAAATTCAGGAAAAGGATAAACAGAGAGATACCAGTCTTAGGGAAGAAGGGTTTGAAGTAATAAGGATTTCCAATAGTCAGGTGTTGACTGATATTGAAGGAGTTAGAAAAATGTTGGAGTTGTGGATTGAAAAAAATATTTATCGATTTCCACCCCCTAACCCCCGCCAGCGGGGGAAAGGTAGCTTCTAACTGTATCGGTTGTAGAGCAACAGGCAGGCCTACCATTTTGCTACGTTTTAATAGTTGATTACCTGCAAATGGCATTACCTGGCGCTTGATGTCGGAAACAATGTCCCCCGCCGGCGGGGGAAAGACTTAGCTCGCTAAGTAAAGGGGGTGGAAATAAACTATGACGTGTGGGATAGATCATTTAAGCTGTAGCATATATTTTAGTACCATGATAACCTTCCCCAATGCCAAAATAAATGTTGGACTTTACGTTACCGGCAAACGTGAAGATGGTTATCACAACATTGAAAGCATATTTATCCCCGTAAAGTTGAATGATGCATTGGAAATAGTTAAAAGTGAAAAAACTGAACTTTTCATGTATGGCTTGCCAATTACCGGAGAGAAGGAGAGCAACCTTTGCTTTAAGGCTTACGGGCTTTTGAAAGACAAATTTGATCTACCTCCGGTACATTTTCATCTTTTTAAAAACATCCCCATGGGTGCCGGACTCGGCGGCGGATCTGCCGATGGAGCCTTTACCCTTAAAATGCTCAACGAACGCTTTGAACTTGATCTTAGCAAATCTGACTTGATGGACTTTTCCTTACAACTTGGCTCGGATTGTGGCTTCTTTATAGAAAACAAGCCTGCCTTCGTTTCGGGAAGGGGAGAGTATATTCAATCAATTGACAATCCATTGCAGGAAGACAGCATTGTTTATATAATTCATCCGAATATTCATGCGAGCACTGCTGAACTCTATTCACGGATCAAACCACGGCCGATGCATGATAGTTTAGCTGAACTATTTCTTCGGTCAACTTCAGAGTGGAAGGAATGCATTCATAACCAGTTTGAAGAGGTGATCAATAAAGAGCATCCCGAAATTGAAAAGATAAAAGAGCGGTTATATGCTGCGAATTGTTTTTATGCAAGTCTTACGGGAAGTGGATCGTGCGTATATGGTATCTCTAAAAATGATTCTAAAGAAACTGAATTGAAATCTTTTTGTGATGAAAATGGCTTCCAATTCTATAAGACAATAGTGCTATGAAACTAAACCATAAAGTTTTCGGTGAAGGTCAGGTCGTTATCATTCTTCACGGCCTCTTTGGTTCTTTGGATAACTGGCAAAGCATTGCCAAAAAGCTGGCACACACGGGCTATCAGGTTATTATTGCAGATCTGCGGAATCACGGTAGGTCAGATCATCATCCGGATATGAATTTTGAACTGATGGCGAAGGATGTGCTTGAGTTAATGGAAAATAATACCCTTAACACAGTTCATTTGGTAGGCCATTCTTTGGGTGGAAAAGTGGCCATGCAATTAGCAAAAATTCAACCTAAAAAACTTTGCAGTTTAACGGTTGTGGATATTGCTCCAAAGGCATACAAAGGACACCACAATACTTATTTCAAAGCCATGAAGGAACTTGGTGTTTCTGCATTAAACTCCAGAAGAGACGCCGATAAAGCACTTCAGGTTCATGTGCCTGCTTTTGGTGTTCGTCAGTTTTTATTAAAAAACCTGCAGCGGACTGATTCCGGTTTCAAGTGGAAATTCAATTTAGATGTATTATATAACGTCTATTCTGATTTGATTTCCGGCATAGATTTCTTTGAACCTGTTGATATTCCAACACTTTTTATAACGGGGGCTTTGTCTGATTATATAAGTCCTGCCGATAAAACAGATATTTCTTCGTATTTCACAAATGTTCAGTTCAAAACCATCGAAGATGCGGGTCACTGGGTTCATGCCGATCAACCCTGGGAGTTTGTTAAGGAGTTAGAAGAGTTTTTGGAAACAATGTCCACCGCCGCCTGCCCGCCAAAGACTACAGGCCGGGCGGGTGAAAAGACTTAGCTTGCTAAGTAAAGGGGGTGGAACTGATATTGAAGAAAAAAAATGAGTTGGAGTTGTGGATTGAAAAAAATAGTCATCGTTTTCCACCCCCTAACCCCCGCCAGCTGGGAAAGTTAGCTTCTAACCCTTCATCTTGTCTGTGAATGAAGCCTGAACGTCGTTTTTTACAAGAACTATTTTCCGTCCTTGTACCGGTCGAAGTGCGACGGGCAGGTATCCAATACTTTGTGCTTTCTAATAGTTGATTACAGATAAATGGCATTGCCGGCGATTGATGTCGGAAACAGTATCTCCCGCCGGCGGGGGAAGACTTAGCTTGCTAAGTTAAAGGGGGTAGAACTGATATTGAAGAAGTTGAAAAAAGAGTTGGAGTTGTGGATTGAAAAAAATACTCATCGTTTTCCACCCCCTAACCCCCGCCAGCGGGGAAAAGGTAGCTCCTAACCCTTCATCTTGTCTGTGAATGAAGCCTGAACATCGTTTTTTACAAGAACTATTTTCCGTCCTTGTACCGGTCGAAGTGCGACGGGCAGGTATCCAATACTTTGTGCTTTCTAATAGTTGATTACAGATAAATGGCACAACAGGGCGATTGATGTCGGAAACAATGTCCACCGCCGCCTGCCCACCAAAGACTACAGGCGGGGCGGGGGAAAGACTTAGCTTGCTAAGTCAAAGGGGGTGGACAACTGCACTCCTGATCGCAAACAAACTCCCTATAAAAATATTACACCCAAATAACAATAAAACCGTAGCTTTGCACCCCATTTTTTATGCCCGTCTTAGTTCGGGCAGGAACGGAAAGAACTATTTATTTAACCACCGAATTTATTTCGGACAAAATTTAAGAAAGCCTTATGGCTGACGAACCAAAAATTGAAGAAACTGCCGCCAAAGTGGAAGAAACCGTTGAACAGGCAGAAAATACTACAGATCAAGTCCTTGAATCTGCTGAAGAAATCAAAACGGAAATAGAAGAAAGCCCAACAGAAATAGAATCTGCTACAGAGGTAGTAGAAGATGTCGAAGAAGGAGCAGAAACCACCTTAGAGGAAGCTTCGGAAGTAACCGAAACTCCGGCAGACGAAGCGGTAGAAACACTTAGTGCGGAGGCTGAGGAATTGATAACAGAAGAAACTACCACAGAAGTAACAGACAAAGTGGTAGAAGAACCACAAGGAGCACACGATGACTTTGACTGGGATATTGATAAAAAGCACGTTAAACAATACGACGAAACAGCCACGGCACAACTGGAGAAGTTTTACGAAGGGTCATTTCACGATATTGAAAATGATACCTTAATTAACGGACAAGTCGTAGCTATCACAGAATCTGATGTAGTTCTTAACATCGATTTTAAATCAGACGGCCTTGTATCTCGCTCTGAGTTTAGGGATTTACCCGACTTAAAAGTGGGTGATACCGTTGAAGTGTATGTGGTGGCAAAAGAGAATAGAAAAGGCCAACTCATCCTTTCCAGAAAGAATGCCAAGTTGATGCGTGCCTGGGACGATATAGTTGCAGCCAACGAAGAAGATAAGGTTGTTGAGGGTAAGATCATCTCCAAAACCAAGGGCGGACTCATTGTTGATGTATTTGGCATGGAAACGTTCCTTCCCGGCTCGCAAATAGATGTGAAGCCGGTAACCGATTACGATAGTTATGTCGGTAAATTGATGGAATTTAAAGTGGTGAAGGTTAATCCGATTATAAAAAATGCCGTTGTTTCGCATAAAGCCTTAATTGAGAGTGATCTTGAATCGCAGCGCGATGAGATTATGTCTAAATTGGAAAAAGGCCAGGTACTTGAAGGTGTGATTAAAAATATTACAGATTTTGGTGCATTTATCGATCTTGGAGGCGTAGATGGCTTGTTATATATCACCGATATTTCCTGGGGAAGGATCAACCACCCAAGCGAAGTGTTGGAAGTGAATGATACCATAAAAGTAGTGGTACTCGATTTTGATGATTACAAAAAACGTATCTCACTCGGTCTTAAACAGCTTCAACCACATCCGTGGGATAACTTAGATGAGAAATATAAGGAAGGTGAAAAAGTGAAAGGTAAGATCGTGAATATTGAAGATTATGGTGCCTTCCTTGAAATTACACCTGGTATTGAAGGGTTGATTCACGTTTCTGAAGTTTCATGGAGTAATCAACCGATCAACTCACGTGAGTTCTTTAATATTGGAGATGAACATGAGGCTGTTATAGTTACACTTGATAAGGAAGAGCGCAAGATGTCCTTAAGCCTTAAACAACTTACCGAAGACCCCTGGAGCAGCATCGAAAGCAAATTCCCTATTGATTCTAAACACAAGGGTATTGTCAAAAATTTAACGCCTTATGGTGTGTTTGTTGAATTAGATGAAGGTATTGGCGGTATGATCCATATCTCTGACCTTTCATGGACCAAGCGTTACAATCACCCGGCTGAATATGTAAAAGTAGGCGATGCGATTGAGGTGGTTTCCATGGAAATTGATAAGGAAAACAGAAAGCTTACATTGGGGCACAAGCAAATTGAGGAAGATCCATGGGACAGCTTTGAAGAAGCATTCCCGGTTGGTTCGGTACATGAAGCTACGCTTCTAAGCAAGGAAGATAAAGGCGGAATTGTTCAGTTGCCTTACGGACTGGAAGCGTTTATACCTACTAAATACCTGAAAAAAGAAGACGGATCAATGGTTGGTGTGGAAGAAACCATGCCGGTTAAAATACTTGAATTTGAACGGAAGGATAAACGAATAATCGTTTCACACACCAGTGTTTGGAAAGATGGAGCAGATGAAGAAAGGAAAACACAGCGCAGAAATACGCGCAGAAAAATGAAATCTCTTAACGAGAGTGTTGACCCTGCCACTTTGGGTGATTTGGATGTGTTGAACGAGTTAAAGCAAAAAATGCAAAAAGAAGAGAAGAAAAAGTAACTCCGTTAGAACTATAATTTGAAAGCCCCGATAAACATGTCGGGGCTTTTATATTAACTTTGTAATAGAAAATGGCCTTGTAGCTCAACTGGATAGAGTACCTGACTACGAATCAGGCGGTTACAGGTTCGAATCCTGTCAAGGTCACAAACGCTTACCTTCAGCAATTGGTATTTGCTTTGCCAAATAATATATCAACCAAACACGGCCACCGGCACAATCACTTCTTCTAACGAAATACCGCCGTGCTGAAAAGTATCTCTGTAGTAATTAACGTAGTGATTGTAATTGTTGGGGTAAGCCAAAAAATCATCGCTCTGAGCAAAAATAAAGGTGGAGCTAATATGCTGGCGTGGCAAAAAGGCATCTGCCGGATTTTTTATCTCAAATACTTCCTTTGCGTTATAGTTAAGGTTTTTTCCGGTTTTATAACGCAGGTTGGTAGTAGTATTTCTATCGCCAATCACTTTAACCGGTTTTTTAACACGCACTGTGCCATGGTCGGTAGTGAAAATGAGTTGAACGTTTTTGTCCTTCAGTTTTTTAATGGCACTAAACAAAGGTGAATGTTCAAACCACGATCTTGTGAGGGAGCGGTAAGCACTCTCATCATTAGCCAGCTCTTTCAATACTTCCATTTCCGTTCGTGCATGTGAAAGCATATCAACGAAATTGTAAACGATGATGTTGAGTTCATTGTGAACTAAGTTCAGCACGTTATCTTCCAACTCCTTTCCTTTCTGTACCGTTGTGATCTTATTGTAAGAGAACTTGATATCGTATCTAAGTCGTTTTAATTGTTCTTCGAAAAGCTGTTTTTCGTATTTGTTTTTTCCCTCGGCATCTTCATCATTTACCCAATATTCTTTGTGCCTGTGTTCAATTTCCGAAGGAAGTAAACCCGAGAAGATCGCATTTCTGCTATACTGTGTAGAAGTAGGCAAAATGCTAAAAAAGGCATCTTCATTTTTCATTCTAAAGTGCTCACTTATCAGCGGTTCTATGGTTCGCCATTGATCATAACGTAAGTTATCGATCACAATAAAAAAGGTAGGTATATCTGCTTTTAACTCGGGCAACACCTTTTCCTTAAAAAGCGTATGCGACATTATTGGGCTATCTTTTTCAGCATTTAACCATTTAAGATAGTTGGCCGTAACATACTTGGTGAATTCTGTATTAGCCTCTTGCTTTTGCATGGAAAACACTTCGTCCATTCCAGTATCACCTGAGCTTTGCAATTGCAACTCCCAAAAGATCAGCTTTTTATAGGTTTCGATCCAGTCGCGCGGACTGTTATTATTTCCCAGTTCCATAAACAACTCCTGAAACGCCCGCTGATAGTCCGATGTAGTTTTTTCGCTCACCAATCGTTTAGTATCTGTTAGTCGTTTTAAGGTCAGAATTATCTGCTGCGGCTTAACGGGTTTAATCAAATAGTCTTGAATTTGCGAGCCTATGGCTTCGTCCATAATATTCTCTTCTTCATTTTTAGTGATCATTACCACCGGAATGGATGGATTTATTGCTTTTATACGGCTTAAGGTTTCCAGACCCGAAATTCCGGGCATGCTTTCATCCAGAAATATAACATCGTAGAAGTTCTCTTTGAACTCGTCAATGGCGTCTTGTCCATTGGTTACAGCCTTTACTTCATAGCCTCGTTCGTTTAAAAAAAGTATTTGTGCTTTTAGCAGATCTATCTCGTCATCTGCCCAAAGAATATTAGTCTTAGTCATTCATCGTTATTTTTGGGGAAAAGAATAATTGGTTAAATATAAAATACTAAACGATCCTGTTCATGGTTTCATTACAATTCCAGCCAATATAATTCAGGATCTTATAGAACATCCATACTTTCAGCGGCTTCGCCGCATTACACAAATGGGTATGGCGCATTACGTTTATCCGGGAGCGTTGCACAGTCGTTTTCATCATGCCCTGGGAGCAATGCACCTGATGCAGAAAGCCATTGAAGTACTCCGCAAGAAGGGAAACGACATTACTCAGGAGGAAGAAGATGCCGTCATTATTGGAATTCTTTTACATGATATTGGCCACGGCCCTTTTTCTCATGCTTTGGAACACGTATTGATTTCTGATGTAGATCATGAAGTTTTTTCTGAACTTTTAATGCATAAGCTCAATACCGAATTAGACGGTAAACTTTCACTTGCCCTTGACATCTTCAACGGTAACTATCCTAAAATCTTCCTTCATCAGCTTATTTCCAGTCAGTTGGATACCGACAGGCTGGACTACCTGGCCCGGGATAGTTTTTTTACCGGAGTGTATGAGGGAAGAATTAGCACGGAACGAATAATAAGCATGTTAAGTGTGGCTGATAATCAATTGGTGGTTGAGCAGAAAGGATTGTACAGCATTGAGAAATATTTGATTTCGAGAAGATTGATGTACTGGCAGGTTTATTTGCATAAGACCGCTGTGGCAGCAGAAGAACTTTTAATATCAATTGTGCAAAGGGCTAAGGAACTGGTTACAAAAGGAGATGATCTTCCAGCTTCTGATGCCTTGCTCTATTTTTTACAACACAAGATCACGGAAGAAGATCTGCGCGGAGACCACAGCTTACTTGAAAAATATTGCAGCCTCGACGATATAGATATTATGGCTGCCATTAAAATGTGGACAGGTCACTCTGACCGAACATTGGCCATGTTGTCCAGGTCATTTCTTAGCAGAAAACTATACAGAATTGAATTACAGAATGAACCGTTTGCAGAATCCTATGTTAATGTAAAACAAGATAAAGTGGCAAGTGCTTTGGATGTTCCAACAGACGAGCTAAAATATTTTGTGCGAACAGGAAAGGTTAAACACCTGGCCTACGATGAAGATGATGGCGGAATAAAGATTCTCACCAAAAAAGAACAAGTTATTGACTTTATTGATCTTTCCGATGTATATAACAGCAACGACATTGGCTCTATAATTGAGAAATACTACCTATGTTATCCGAAAGATTTTACCGAAATTCGTTAGATGCAAATTAGCGCAAAAGACCTTGCCCAACTGGTAGGCGGAGATGTTGTGGGTAATGAGGATGTGATGGTGAGCCAGCCCGCTAAAATTGAAGAAGGTGGCCCGGAAACACTCAGCTTTCTCGCCAATCCCAAATATGAAGATCACTTATACGAAGGGAAGACAACTGTGGTTTTGATAAAGCGCGATCAGGAACTTAGGCAGGAAACAGCTTCAACCCTCATTAAGGTAGATGATCCTTACGCGACATTCACCTTCCTTCTTAAAAAATTTGCAGATGTAATGTTGGATTACAAAGGGGTGAGTGAACTGGCTTATGTTGATCCGACTGCAACACTTGGCGATGATGTATATGTTGGAGCTTTTGCATATATAGCAAAGAATGTCTCAATTGGTAAAGGCAGTAAAGTTTTTCCAAATTGCTTTGTGGGTGATAACTCAAGAGTGGGCAATGATTGCACCATATTTTCAGGCGTAAATATTTACCATTACTCAATGTTGGGTAATCGTGTAATTATCCATTCGGGTGCCACAATTGGAAGCGATGGATTTGGCTTTGCTCCAAAACCTGATGGCAGTTATGATAAAATTCCTCAGATAGGTAATGTGATTATAGAAGATAATGTGGAGATTGGTGGTAACGTAGTTATTGACCGGGCAACCATGGGCTCAACCATCATTAAACAAGGTGCTAAAATTGATAATTTGGTACAAATTGCACATAACGCTGAAGTTGGAGAACACACCGCCATTGCTGCTCAGGTTGGAGTTTCCGGTTCTACCAAGTTGGGAAAACACATGATTGTGGGCGGACAGGCCGGTTTTGTAGGGCACATAAGTATTGCCGATGGCACTAAAGTAAATGCGCAAAGTGGTGTTACCAAAAGTATAACGGAAGAAGGGCAGGCCATTAGTGGTGGCCCGGCATTTGACTGGAGAAAAGAGCTTCGATCGCAGGCAATATTTAGAAACCTGCCGGAACTTGAGCAAAGAATTGCAGCACTTGAGCGTCAAATTGAACAATTAACCCGAACTTAGCACCATGTTTCGTAATAATGCAACTGTTAAAGGTCCTGTTGTGATTGAGGGTACGGGCCTTCATACCGGACTTTTGGTTACCATGAGCATTTTGCCTGCTCAACCGGGAAGTGGAATTGTATTTAGAAGAGTAGATCTGGAAAGCAATCCCTCTGTAAAGGCCGATCCGTTTAACGTGGCGGAATCATCACGTAGCACCACAATTGCAGATGGTGATGCTAAGGTGCAAACCGTGGAGCATTTGATGGCTGCCTTTTTTGGCCTGGGAATAAATAACGCCACCATTGAAATCGATGGCCCCGAAGTGCCTATACTCGATGGCAGTTCACAGGCGTACATCAATTATATTAGGGAAGTGGGCATAAAAGAACTGGAGGGCGAAAAGCTTTATCACACCTTAGATACCACGTTGGAATACCACGATGAAGAACAGGGGATACATGTAATAGCCACGCCGGCTGAAGAATTTAGCGTGGTCTGTATGATAGATTACGAGTCTAAAGTTTTGGGAAAGCAGTACGCCGAGTTAAGTCAAATTGAAGACTTTGAAAAAGAAATTGCATCTTCAAAAACCTTTTGCTTTTTTGATGAATTGGAGCACCTTGCTGCAAATGATCTTATAAAGGGCGGTAACTTGGATAATGCCCTTGTGGTAGTTGATGAGCCTGTAGCAGATGAAATGCTCGATCATCTAAGTTCGGTTTTAAACAAACCAAAAATTGCCGTTCATCAGGGATATTTGAGCAACGCCGAACCCACTTCACCCAATGAACCTGCTAAGCATAAACTATTGGATATTGTGGGTGATCTGGCACTGATCGGTTGCCCGGTAAAAACCAGAATTATTGCCAAAAAACCAGGCCACCTGGCTAACACAGAATTAGCGAAAATGATAAAACGACATTTGTTAAAAAAAGCACGTGAAGACAAAGTGCCTAAATATGATCCGGCCAAAGAGGCTATTATGGGATTTGAAGAGATTAAAAAACTACTTCCCCATCGTTACCCGTTTTTATTTGTAGATAAGGTTATTGACATGCAGGAAAAAAGTGTAACTGCCATTAAAAACGTTACCGGAAATGAAAGTTTCTTTCAAGGGCACTTTCCAGGAAATCCTGTATTTCCAGGCGTTCTGCAAATAGAAGCTATGGCGCAAACAGGAGGTATTTTGGCATTGTCAGGTTTTGAAGATCCACATAATTACGACACTTATTTCCTAAAAATTGATAACTGTAAATTCAAGCGAATTGTAAAACCGGGAGATACCCTTATTTTTAGATTACAAATGACACAACCAATTAGAAGGGGAATTTGCGTTATGCATGGCGAAACATTTGTTGGGGATAAACTAGTAACAGAGGCCGACTTAGTTGCCAAAATTCAACATAAAGAAACATGATTACCGATCAAATATCAGAACTATCAGTAGTTAGCAGTGATGCTAAACTTGCTGATAATGTTACAGTTGAACCGTTTACAACCATTGCCGGAGATGTAGAAATTGGAGAAGGAACCTGGATTGGTCCGAATGCGACCATAATGGCCGGAGCCAGAATTGGAAAAAACTGCAAAATCTTTCCCGGTGCTGTTATAGCAGCTATTCCACAGGACTTAAAATATGCCGGCGAATACTCAACAGTAGAAATCGGTGATAATGTGATAATACGTGAATGTGCAACCATAAATAGGGGCACGGAATACAGCGGTACAACAAAAATTGGCAATAACGTGTTAATAATGGCTTATGTACATGTTGCACACGATTGTATAATAGGTAACAATGTAGTATTAGCTAATGCCGTTAATATTGGCGGACATGTTGAAATTGATGACCATGTTATTATAGGTGGAATGAGTGCTATTCATCAATTCTGCAAAATTGGGGCACACGCATTCCTTTCTGGTGGTTCTGGTTTAAATAAAGATGTACCGCCTTATGTTAAAGGTGCCAGAGTGCCGGTTTCTTATGTAGGTGTTAACTCGGTTGGATTACGACGCCGTGGATTTACCAACGATCAGGTACATAACATTCAGGATATTTACCGTAAGATATTTGTGGAAGACTACAACATTTCACAAGCCTTAGATTGGATCAATAATGAGATCCCCGATTCTGAAGAGAGAACGGAGATCCTGTCTTTTATTGCTCGTTCAACCCGTGGAATTATTAAGGGTTATTAATGCAAGTTGAATTGCAGGGCATTGGCAAGCGTTACCATAGCCAGTGGGTCATAAAAGACCTTTACCATACTTTTTCAGAAGGAAATATACATGCTCTTATAGGTCAGAACGGCTCCGGGAAATCGACCGTGCTTAGAATTATCGGATCATCCTTAATACCTTCGGAAGGGTCTGTAACTTATGCCAGTAATGGTGAGGAAGTAGCTATTGAAGATGTGGCCACATTAGTGAATTTTGCCGCACCTTATGCACAATTGGTCAATCAGATGTCGGTGGAAGAATATGTAGCGTTTTATTCCAATTTCAGGACCCTGAATGAAGGAGAAGACTTTGATTCATTTTACGAGAAATGTGATTTGGTTGAACATAAGGATAAACTAATAGGTGAATTATCTTCGGGTATGTTGCAACGTTTTAAGTTGGCTCTCGCCTTTCTTTTCAGTTCTAAAATGATCTTGTTGGATGAACCCACGGCTAATCTTGATGAAGAAAGAATTCAATGGTTTGAAAATCTAATAACCACTGAGCGCAGGGGTAGAACAATCATTATCGCATCCAACCTTGCACATGAAATTGCGCTTTGCAGCACAAAATTGGATGTGAGTTAAATCCCTTTTCACAAATATTTCAAAAAAGCCCACAGATGTCGTTTTTCCAAGTAGCTGTAATCTTTTTCATTAGTATAAGCCTCCCGCTCAAAACTTATGTTTCTGTATGCCTTGTTGGCATTTCTATATTGAATAAGCCTGATTACATATTCAATGCCGTACCATAGGAAAAATACAACAACCAGCAATTCTAACTGTTGTCTTATGTGAATGAATTCATGATTTATCAGCGTTTTGTTTTGCCGAAGTTTATGGTGTTTTATGAGCACAAAAGGGAAGAGCGTTATTCCGTTCACCCACTTTGGGGTTAGGTATTTAAAAAATCTTCTGCTTTTTACGATAAACATCTTACCCTAAAAATAATGTTCTAATTAAATCTAAGGAATCCGTAGTTGTGAGGCTTGTTTATTTCGTCGCACTGAGCCTGACGAAGTATGAAGACATATCCAAGGCGAGATAGCACATATCACCACAATAAATTCCATATTTTAGCCCCATGGCTGGAAACTCATTTGGCGAGACCTTTAAAATTACAACTTTTGGTGAATCACATGGAAGGGCCATTGGTGTTATTATCGATGTTGTCCGCCCAAATTGGATATAGATTTAGACAAGATTAAAAAAGATCTTGAACGGCGCATGCCGGGCCAATCCGAAATTACAACCCAGCGCAAAGAGCCCGAAGAAATTGAAGTGCTGTCTGGTATAGTTGATGGCAAAACGCTTGGTTCTCCAATAGCCGTATTGGTTTACAATAAGGATCAGAGATCAAAGGATTACGATCATATTACCACAAGCTACAGACCGAGCCATGCCGATTTTACTTATGACAAAAAGTACGGCACGCGTGATGCCCGTGGTGGCGGCCGGTCATCGGCAAGGGAAACGGTAGCACGTGTAATTGCCGGAAGTATTGCAAAGCAATTACTGGAGAGAGAAGGAGTTTCTATTCAAGCTTATGTGTCTCAGGTTGGAGATTTAAAAGTGACAAAACCTTATACGGAATTGGATTTGAAAAAATCTGAAAATATGGTGCGCTGTCCCGATGAAGAATTGGCAGAACGAATGATTGAGGCTATTAAACAGGTAAAGAAAGCTGGTGATACACTGGGAGGAACAGTAACCTGTGTAATTAAAAATTGCCCGGTTGGTTTGGGTGAGCCGGTCTTCGATAAATTACATGCCGATTTGGGCAAAGCCATGCTTAGCATTAACGCGGTTAAAGGATTTGAGTATGGCTCGGGCTTTTCCGGAGCAAGCATGAAGGGTAGTAAGCACAACGATGTTTTTACCAGGGATGGCGATAAAATAATTACAAAAACAAACTATTCCGGTGGCGTACAAGGTGGCATAAGCAACGGGCAGCACATTTACTTTAAAGTAGCCTTTAAACCGGTTTCAACCATAATGCGCGATCAGCATTCGATTGATTCTGAAGGGAATGAAATTATTGTAAAAGGCAAGGGCCGGCACGATCCATGCGTTGTGCCGCGGGCCGTTCCCATTGTAGAGGCCATGGCAGCTCTCGTACTCGCCGACCACTGGCTTAGAAATAAAACAATAACTTAAAGGCTCAGGACTACAATATGAGAAAACTTGCACTTCACTGGAAAATTTTAATCGGAATGGTACTCGGAGTCATCTTCGGGTTAATTGCAGCATCAGGTAAAGCTGGTTTCATTAATACAAAATTTGTGGGTGACTGGATTTCACCATTCGGTACCATTTTCGTAAAGTTGCTCAAGCTTATAGCCATTCCGCTCATTTTGGCATCATTGATCAAGGGTATCTCCGATCTAAAAGATATTTCAAAATTTGCCAGTATTGGGTTAAGAACCATAGGAATTTATGTAGTAACAACCATTATTGCCATTACCATTGGTCTGGGTTTGGTCAACCTAATCAAACCCGGTGCCGGCATGAATGAAGAAACCGTTGCCAGGTTAACCGAAGACCTTCAAAATGATACCGGGGTAACCGGAAAACTGGTGGAAGCCAGCAAACAGAAAGATGCCGGTCCGCTTCAGTTTATTGTAGATATGGTACCCGATAATGCCATAAGTGCCATGAGCGATAATAAACTCATGCTTCAGGTTATATTTTTTACCATATTGCTGGGCATTTCCATGTTGCTTATCGGAGAAGAAAGAGCGGCACCGCTGAAGAATTTCTTTGATAGTTTGAATTATGTTGTCCTGAAAATGGTCGATCTTATTATGCTCATTGCACCTTATGCGGTATTTGCTCTTTTGGCTAATGTAATTGTTACTGCTGGCGATAAAGAGATTTTGGTGAAATTGTTGAATTATTCGGGAGTTGTGCTCTTAGGACTGGCTCTTATGATCGTTTTTTATATGCTTGTAGTAGCCTTTATTGTACGTAAGAATCCTTTCTGGTTTTTGAATAAAATTAGTCCGGCGCAATTACTGGCCCTTAGTACCAGCTCAAGTGCCGCAACCTTACCTGTTACCATGGAAAGGGTAGAAGAGCACATTGGAGTAGATAAGGAAGTTTCGAGCTTTGTACTTCCGGTAGGAGCCACCATTAATATGGACGGCACCAGTTTGTACCAGGGAGTGGCGGCGGTATTTATTTCTCAGGCTTTGGGTTTTGACCTTACATTGGGTGCTCAACTTACAATAGTACTCACTGCACTGCTAGCATCCATAGGTTCTGCCGCCGTGCCGGGTGCCGGTATGGTAATGTTAGTAATTGTACTGGAGGCTATCGGCTTCCCTGCTGAGTTATTACCTATTGGTCTGGCTTTGATTTTTGCTGTGGACCGACCATTAGATATGTGCCGTACCGTAGTAAACGTTACCGGTGATGCAACAGTCTCTATGGTAGTGGCCAAATCTGTAGGTAAACTCGGTGAACCGCATGTTGAAGATTGGGACGATCACTATGAAGAAGTGAAGTAGCCTGGGTTGCCATACTGAGCCTGGGACGTCATACTGAGCCTGACGAAGTATGCAGCCTGACGAAGTATGCAGCCTGACGAAGTATGCAGCCTGACGAAGTATGAGACTTGAACGACAATGATTAACAGCATGAAACGTAAAACACAGGTAGATTGGGTTATCCTTAATGTACACATTCCGCAGCAACCGGATGTGGATGCTCTCGCCATTAAAGATGATGTAATACTGGACTTTGGTCGGCTCACTTATATTTTCTCTAACTATGGCGGCAAAGAGATTTTCAATGGACAGGAGAATTTACTGGAGGTGGATTTGGTTAAGTATTCTGAATTCAAGGCTGTACTTAAAACAAAGGATGGTGAGGTAATTGCAAAGTGGAGAGGTGGCGAACGAATTGTGTTCAACAACAATTTATTGAATTCCTATTCGGATAGAGATTGAGCCATTGTTTGACATTTTACACCATTCCCGAATTACTTTTGGTATTAAACTTGAATCAGGAAAACTGTGAAATATTTATTTGTAACATTCATATTATTCTTTAGCGTGGTCATTCGGGCACAGGACACCACAATGGTTTCGCTTCCCCATGATGTCTATAGGGGTGATACCCTGCCTGATGTGGATATACCCGCTATTGTAGTATATGCCAAACCCGATGGCTATTATGTAAAGCTTCGTCGTGATGTTTACAGGGCTTATCCTTATGCTTTGCGGGCGGCAAGTATTCTGGAACAAATTGAAGGATATGAAAAGGACATTAAAAAGAAACGGCATCGGAAAAGGTTTTTAAAAAAGCGGAGAAAACAACTGCGTGAAGAATTTGAAGATAAATTAAGAAAACTCACGAAACGGCAGGGTAGAATTATGATACGCCTGATTAACCGCGAAACCGATGGTACGGTGTATGAATACATTAAGCATTACCAAAGTGGTATATCGGCCCGCTTTTGGCAAATAATGGCTAAAAGATATGATGCCGATCTGAAGGCCGAATACGACCCCGACAACGTAGAAAGCGAAGATTTTGATATTGAATACATAGTTGAAGGAATAGAAAAGGTATATAAAAGAAGGTATTTGAACGAAGTAAAGGTGAAAAAACCTACTTATCGCGATTTTCAACCGTGATGGAACAGTAGGCACGCGATGCATCGTGTGCCTACTGTCTTTTAGGTTTGACCAATTCTCCTGTTAACTCTTAAACAACTAATTTAACAGTCAAATGAAATTAGACATTCTTGTTTTTGCCGCGCACCCCGATGATGCCGAAATTTCATGTGCCGGTACAATTCTTAAACACATTGAGGCAGGCAAAAAGGTTGGTATTGTTGATCTTACACGGGGAGAATTAGGCACGCGGGGATCTGCTGAGTTAAGAGCGCAGGAAGCCGCCAAAGCCAGTAAACTAATGGGAATACATGAGCGTGAAAATCTGGACCTTGGAGATGGCACTTTTCAGAATACGATTGAAAACAGAAATAGGCTCATTCAGCAAATAAGAAGGTTTAAGCCTGATATAGTTCTGTGCAATGCGGTGAGTGATCGTCACCCCGACCACGGCAGATCTTCAAAACTTGAAAGCGATGCCTGTTTTTACAGCGGCCTACCGAAAATTGAAACAAAATATGAAGGCCAAACCCAAGATGCATGGCGTCCTAAGGCTGTGTATCATTATATACAGGATTATCTCCACAGACCGGATGTAGTGGTTGATATTACAGGCTATTTTAAACGTAAAATCGAAGTGTTAGAGGCCTACTCATCCCAATTTTTTGATCCTGATTCCATAGAACCTGAAACCCCCATTTCATCAAAGAACTTTTGGGCATTTTTGGAAGCCAGGGCACGCCAATTCGGGCGACCTATAGGTGTGGATTACGCAGAAGGTTTTACAGCCGAACGATATATAGGAATTGATACCTTTGATCAACTTAAATAAACGAACTTATGACTAACGGAAAAGACATTGCAGCCCTGATTTTAAGAGTGGGCTTTGGCGGCCTCATGTTATTTGGCCATGGACGGGGTAAATTAAAAATGTTAATGGCGGGAGGGGATATTCAATTTCCCGGCGTGCTGGGGTTATCGCCGCAAATTAGCCTTATTTTGGCCGTAGTGGCCGAGTTCTTATGCGCAGCTCTAATTATTTTGGGCTTGAAAACAAAATGGGTTGTATGGCCTTTACTAATTACTATGGCTGTAGCAGCCTTCGTTATCCACAAGGCAGATCCGTTATTTTCACAGGGCGGGGCTTCAAAGGAATTTGCCCTGTTGTATCTGTTGCCTTGTTTAGCCTTGTTTTTTCTTGGAAGCGGAAAGTACTCTTTAGACCATATATTAAAGAAGTAGTTCTTGGATCAACCTTTCATCAAAGAGTTTGAAATACGCTGGAACGACCTGGATGCGAATATGCATTTGGCTAACACATCCTTCATGGCCTATATGGTGCATACGCGCATGGCTTTTCTGGAGCAATATAAAATTGGCACTGAAGCCTTCGGAAAACACAATATGGGTCCTGTTATTTTCTACGAACATATCTATTACTTTAAGGAAGCTAGACCCAATGAAAAACTTCAGGTATCGCTGGCTTTAGGCGGAATGTCGGAAGATGGCATGTTTTTTCTGTTTAAGCACAACTTTTATAATGCCAAAGGAAAGAATATTGCTACATGCAATGCCCTGGGCGGTTGGATAGATCGTACCACAAGATCGTTAAGGCCGCCACCTGCAGAGTTGGTTGAAACTTTTAAGAACATTGCCCCCAGAACAGAGAATTTTAAATGGCTTGCAAAGGCTGATACAAGGGTTGAAGGTGTTGTGCCGAAGGATTTAGCCCAAATCTGAGTGCTTGCTCAAAAAGTAGAGTCGAAACGTTTTAAGTCCCTCTTTATCCAGCCCGAGAGCTAAAAGGAAGTATAGGGCAATTGTGATTATGCCGGTAATTAAAAACGGTAGTAAGGGTTTTGCGAATAAAGGATCAATCAAACGGAACAATAGATAGGAAATACTGGCCGAAATAGCCGCGTTTAACAGGCTCGGCAACAGCTTTCTTATTGTTTTTCTTATAGAAAGATGCAGTTCGGTCTTCCCTATTATCATGTTAATTATAAACGAAATCAACTCACTGACTAAACGCCCAACGGCCACGGCCATTATACCAATTTTAAAGGTAACCAGTATGGCCACCAGCATTATAGAACGCTTCCAGGTTATCATTTTAAAAATATACTTAGGAGTTGACTTGGATTTCATCAATGACAGGTACATAGGATTAAAAACTGCAAACATTCCGGCCAGACAAAACACACGCATCAACCACTCCAGTTGGACAAGATCCCAGTCATCAGAAAAATATATAGCAACAAATGGCCTGGCCAGGGCAATTATTACAAGAAAAATTGGGAAAAGAATAAAACCCATTAATCGTATGGTTTCGGTAAAATTTAATTGCGATTGATGTTGATCATCTCTGCTTATGGAGAGCGATGGAAATACAACGTTTGCAATAGCCCCGGCCAAATACCCCTGAGGCATTTTGGCTACCGCGGCCGATTTTGAATAATGGCTTTGCAAATGGTTTCCCCACGTTGCTGAAAGTAACTGTATATCCAAATTGGTTACAAGATATGTAGTAAAACTATTGAATAACAGACTTCCGCTCAGTGGCAGATTTTTTTTCAAATAATTAAAACTAAAAGCAGCCTTGGGAAACCAGGGATTAGCTATAAGATGAAGTATAGATGTTAGTGGTGCAGGCACCCCCCAAAGTACTATAAGAGAAACAATATAGTTGCCTTTTGTAGCCAGATAAATGGCTGTAAGCACGCAAACTGTTTTAACCGAAAGGCTTATTAACGAAATCGTCCCATATTTCAGGTGCTTTCGTAAAAGAGAACCCGATACCAACCCCAGAGGTTGAATTAGAAAAGCCAGACTTAGTATCTGAATGGGTAGTTTTAATTCAGGTGTTTTAAACAGATTAGATAAATGACCGGCAAAAACAAAAAAGATGACAAAGATTAATACACCCATTGCCATTCCAGCCCAAAAGATGGATGAAAGATTTTGATGATTCATATCGTCTTCACGAACAATCAACTGACCTAACTCCAAACTCCAAATCAATGTACCTAATATAGTAACACTCAAGGCCAGTATTACTATGCCAAATTGTTCGGGTGGAATTAGTTTGTGCAGCACATAACTGGCCAGAACATGTATAACCAACGTTAAACTTTCGGCCAGCAAATTCCAACGAATACTTCGCTGTGTTTTATGCGTTGAATTTTCCTTATGAGACAAAGACAAATTTTTGTGCTCCCGCTAAGGTAAATTTATACTGTGAATATTCGGCAAGAGATATTAAGAGAGCATACCAAAACAAATGCAAATAAAATTGCCAAATACATTTCCGAGAATCCTTTGGCCATAGGTGAGCTGTTTGCGTGCTTTACCGATGATGACAACAGGTTGGCTCAGCGCGCAGCCTGGCCTATGGGCATGTTGGGTGATACAAAACCCGAAATAGTGTTGCCATACGTGCAACAACTATTGGAGTTGGCCATTGATAAAACGAAACATGACGCGGTACGCAGAAACAGCTTAAGAGTGCTGCAATTTGTTGAAATACCGGAGGAATATCATGGTTCAGCCGTTAATAACTGTTTTCAAGCGTTGAATGACAGAAAAGAACCTGTGGCTATACGTGTTTTTGCTATGACGGTACTGGCCAGTATATGTGAGGTATTTCCAGAGCTTATGCACGAACTGAAGGAAAGCATTGAGGCGCAAATGCAATTTAACGAACCTGCTTTTTTAAGTAGGGGAAGAATGGTTTTGAAGAAGTTGGCTAAACTTGAGAAGAAATGACCTTAGCTTCTCATTCACCATTTACATCACCTATCCAAACAAAATCAATCTGTCGCTTTTCAACACTCACTCCGGTTAATTTTACATTCACCTTGTCGCCCATTTTAAATATCTGGCCCGTTTCATAGCCTACAATTTCTTTTTTACGTTCGTCAAAAACATAAAAGTCATCGTCTAATTCTCCAATACGAACCAGGCCTTCGCAATGAATATCAAACAACTCTACATAAAAACCCCAGGAGGTTACCCCTGAAATAAATCCTTTAAACTCCTGCCCGACCTTATCTTCCATAAAAACGGTCTGGTAGTATTTTACCGATTCACGCTCAGCTTCAATGGCTTTGCGCTCCATACCATTACAGTGCAGGCATTTTTCCTCTAAAACCATAGCATTTTCTTTGCTCGATTTTGAGGTTAAATAATCATGCAATTGACGATGAATTATAAGATCGGGGTAGCGGCGTATAGGTGAGGTAAAGTGCGTATAATGCTCAAAACCAAGTCCGTAATGACCTATATTTTCTGTTGTATAAACTGCCTTAGCCATAGATCTGATGGCCAGTCCTTCAAGGGTGTCTTGTTCAGGCAGGCCTTTTATTTCGGTAAAAAATTTGTTTAGCTGGAAAGGCAGCTGGTCCATATTGTCAGTATGTACTTTGTGGCCAAAGTCAGCAGCATACACGGCAAAGTGCGCCAGTTTTTCGGGATCGGGTTCATCATGCACACGATAGACAAAAGGAAATTTTTGCTGCTTCCATTTTTTGTTGGCCATAAATTTAGCAACGGTCTTGTTAGCAAGAAGCATCAATTCTTCAATCAAATAGTGGGCATCGTGCCTTTCTTTGGCCTTTACACCCTCTATATGGCCTTGTTCATTAAGAGCAAATTGAATCTCACGCGAATCAAAATCTATAGAACCTTCGGCATATCTGTTCTTTCTTAGCACCTTGGCTATTTCGTTTATTTGCTTTAACGGCGTGCCAAACTTTCCACTACCGCTTTTTATATCTGCAAGTGCTTCATCGTAGGTGAATCGCCTGTCGCTGTAAATGATGCTTTTAGTTATATCAAAGTGCTTGATCTTTGCGTTGGCATTCATTTGAAAGATCACGGAAAAACACAGGCTTTCTTCATTTGGTCGTAAGGAGCAGAGTGCGTTACTCAACTTCTCAGGCAGCATTGGCAGTACCTGATCAACCAAATACACCGATGTAGCCTTTTTAAAGGCATCTTTATCAAGGGCTGTTCCGGGCTTAACAAAATGGCTTACATCGGCAATGTGTACACCTATTTCAAACAAGCCGTTTTCTAATTTTCTATAACTAATGGCATCATCAAAATCCTTCGCATCTTCAGGGTCAATAGTAAAAGTTAAAATATCTCGAATGTCCTTTCTTCCATTAAGATCAGAGCTTTGAATGTCCATTGGAATCGCATCCAATTCTTTCAAAGTTGAATCGGAAAATTTCAGATTAAAACCGCTATCCAGTAGAATGGACTTCATTTCAACGCTATGGTCACCTGATTTTCCTACTATTTCAACTATCTCTCCATCAGGGTTTTTATTGTCCTTAGGCCAACCCTTGAACTTTACCATCACCTTATCACCATTTTGAGCACCGTTTATATCCTTTTTATTAATAAAGAAATCGGCTGGCATATTTCTTTTATCAGGAACTACAAAGGCAAATTCTTTACTCAATTCAACGGTGCCGAGAAAATACTCCTGATTTCGCTCAATCACTTCCATTATCTCTCCTCTCGGTCTTCCGCCGCGCTTACCGGCATACAACCCCACCAAAACCTTGTCGCCATCTAAGGCTTTATTCACTTTTCCACGCTCAACCCGAACGTCATCATGTAGCTCATCCACAATAACATAGGCTACACCACTAGGTGCAAGATCAACCGTACCGGTTACCTTTTTAATAACAGGTTTGTTCTTTGATGGTTGAACGTAACGGAGTTTTCTGTCCTGCATAAGACGAATACGGTTATCGCTGATTAGAAAATCAATGGCTTCGTTGATCGCATCCTTATTGTAAATATGAATAAAGCGTTTAGTTACCTGTTTTCTTGTGAAAGATTTTGAGGGATAAGCCCTGAAGAATTTAGTTAGTCGTTTACCGAGTTTTTTTAATTCTTTTGAAGGTTGTTGGCGTTTGCCCATAGCTGGTGTGTAAAACTAACGGTTGGTTTAAAACCCGTCATTTTCTTTTATCAACAGGTGTATGCCTTGTTTCACCGTCCGTACTTAATTTTGAAAACAAGCTTCCCGGGGAGGCCAATTATTCTTTCTTCCAAAGTTTTTCCATTTCCTCCAGGGTTTTACCTTTTGTTTCAGGTACCATTTTCCAAACGAACAGAGCCGATAATATGCTCATTATACCATAGAACAAATACGTTCCTCCGCCACTAAACTCCATCATTGGCGGATAAGTTGATGAAATAAAGAAGTTGGCTGCCCATTGGGCTGCTACGGCTATCGCAATAGCCTGACTTCTGATTTTATTAGGATAGATCTCAGCTATGAGAACCCAGCAAATTGGTCCCCAACTCATCATAAAGGAAGCGGTATATATTATAATGAAAACCAGCGTGGCAATTCCTATAATATCCAAAAAAGCTAAGGTTGAAATGGCTATCATCCCAATGGCCATGCCAATAGAACCTGTGATCAACAACGGTTTCCTTCCCCATTTATCAACCGTCATTATGGCAATTATGGTAAATATAACATTTACAAGTCCCATAATAATTGTTTGTAACATAGATGCGTCTTTTGCGGCTCCCATACTTTCAAAAATTCGAGGAGCATAATACAGGGCCACATTAATGCCTACAAATTGTTGAAATACAGATAGTAAAATACCTATAATAATTACAATTTTTCCGTAAGAAAACAACCTGGCTTTTGAAGTTTCAACCGTACTTTTAATGTCTTTAAGTATTTGTTTGGCTTTGTCTAAACCATTTATTTTGGTAAGAATAGATAGAGCCTTTTCATCTTTATGTTGGAGGGCCAAAAACCTGGGAGTTTCAGGCATAAAGAACATTAAAATGGCAAAGATTGAGGCAGGAATCGCTTCTGATAAGAACATCCTTCGCCAACCGATCTCGTTTATCCACTCAATTGTTTGTCCATCGGCTATTCCCCAGTTTACAAAGTAAACCACCAACATGCCAAAAATTATGGCAAATTGATTCCAGGACACGAGCCTGCCCCTAATTTTGGCAGGTGCCATCTCTCCAATATACATAGGGCAAACAGCCGATGCTAAGCCAACACCCACTCCGCCAATAATTCGGTAAAAATTAAACATCCAAAGCAAACCCATGGAAGGATTACCCTTTTCAAAAAACAGAAACTCGGGATTTGCGGAGCCCAAAGCAGATAAAAGAAATAACAGGCCGGCAATGATCAGTGCTTTTTTACGTCCGAACTTTGAAGATATTAATCCTGATAATGCGCCACCGATAATACAGCCGATCAATGCTGAAGAAACTGTAATACCATGTAAAAATGTACTTAGGCCTTGGCTGTTGATCAAATATTCCTGAATGGATTTTTCCGCTCCGGAAATAACAGCTGTATCATAGCCAAACAACAATCCGCCAAGGGTAGCAACAAGGGTTACCGTGTAAACAAATACTTTTTTTTGCATTGCGATTATATGTATTGGTTAACAATATTCTCAAACAGTTCTTGTTTTCCGCTAATTAGCGGAGGTTCCCCGTTTTCCGTTGCTATTTGATATAAATCTTCCATATTTAATTTTCCTTCTTCAAATTCTTTACCTTTTCCGCTATCGAATGAAGCGTAACGTTGTTTCCTTAATTTTTCATAAGGCGATGCTGATATGACCTTGTCTGCCACCAACAAAGCTCTGGCAAAGGTATCGGCACCGCCGATGTGGGCATAGAAAACATCCTCCGTATCCGTGGAATTCCTTCTGATCTTAGCATCAAAATTGATTCCACCGCCTTGTAGTCCGCCTGCTTTAAGAAATATCAGCATAGCTTCGGTAATTTCCGGAACATTGATTGGGAACTGGTCGGTATCCCAACCGTTTTGGTAATCACCCCTGTTAGCATCCAAACTGCCCAGCATACCTGCTTTTGCTGCTACTTCCATTTCATGCTGAAAAGTGTGTTGTGCCAAAGTAGCATGGTTTACTTCAATGTTTAGTTTGAAATCGCTACTCAAACCTTGTTCTCTTATAAATCCAATGGCTGTTGCCGCATCAAAATCATACTGATGTTTCATTGGTTCCATGGGTTTGGGCTCAATAAAAAAGGTGCCCTTAAAACCCTGAGCACGGGCATAATCACACGCGGTTCTTAAAAACTGTCCCATATGATCCAGTTCGCGCGACATGTCCGTATTCAATAAGGACATGTAGCCCTCACGTCCGCCCCAAAAAACATAATTTTCACCGCCAAGTTTTATGGTTGCGTCCAAAGCCATTTTAATTTGTGCGGCAGCCCTTGCTAAAACCTTAAATTCAGGGTTTGTAGAAGCACCATTCATGTAACGCGGGTGTGAAAAACAATTGGCTGTTCCCCATAATAGTTTTATACCGGATTCCGACTGTTTTTGCTTAATGTAATCGGTAATTATCTCTAATCTTTTTTCCGATTCATTAAGAGTTGCACCCTCCTGTATTAAATCGAAATCGTGAAAACAGAAATAACCAAAGCCCAGCTTACTAATAAGCTCAAAAGCCGCATCGGCTTTGTCTTTGGCTCCCTGAACAGGATCGGGTGATTGATCCCAGGCAAATTGCTGCGTTGCAGCCCCAAATGGGTCGCTTCCATTACCACAGAACGTGTGCCAATAGGCTATGGCAAATTTAAAATGCTCTCTCATGGTTTTACCGGCTACTACCTGATCGGGATTGTAATATTTGAATGCCAACGGATTATCAGATCCTTTTCCTTCGAATTTAATCTCCCCAATTCCTTTATAATATTCCTTGTTTCCTATTATGGCCATTTTGTTTTTGTTTATGTTAAATTATATTTTTTATGTAGAATTGATTCCAGTTCGTTCTTCCAGTTATTGTATGCTTTAATATATGGTTCTTTATTGGTTAAGGGTTTATAAGTCATTATATAATCATTTTTTATAATAATTTCTCCGAATTTGTCAAAATCACCATTGATTAAACTACAAGCTCGGGCAGCACCCACGGCACCGGTGGTGTTATAAATTTCAATTTCGAAACCTGTTAAGGTGGTAATAGTTTGGGCAAAAACATCTGAACGGAAAAGATTATCGTTGCCGGCACGTATTACCTGTATATCGGTATTGTCATTGGTTGATATTTCCATTCCGTAAACAAAGGAAAAGGCAATACCTTCCAATGCAGCTCGGCACAAATGACTATTGTTATGACGGTTCAGGTTCAGGTTTAAGAAATGTGCACCCGGGTTTTTGCTGTTAAGCATGCGTTCGGCCCCATTTCCAAAAGGTAAAACCACTACGCCGTCAGCACCCACAGGAATTCCTTCTGCCTTCGCATTCATTTCCGTATAATCTGCTATGCCAAGGTTTTCGCGCAACCACTTGTACATTATGCCACAGCCGTTAATGCATAACAATTTGCCTACGGTTTTTTGTTGTTTTGAAAAGTTTACATGGGCAAAATTGTTGATTCGCGAAGGTTCTTCGGACTTTAAATGATTCGTTACAGCATAAACAACGCCTGATGTTCCTGCTGTTGCCGCTACTTCACCATGATTAAATACGTTTAATGACAAGGCATTGTTTGGCTGATCTCCAGCCCTATACAGCAAAGGAGCACCAGCCGGAATACCTGTTTCTTTGGATGCTTGTTTTGTTACTTGCCCCTGACGGGTAAAATTTTCAACTATGGCCGGTGTTAAGCATGGGTCTATGCCATAATATTCCAATAACCAATCCGCTATTTTATCATCTTTGTAATCCCATAAAATACCTTCTGAAAGTCCGTTTTTGGTGGTACATATATCTCCGGTTAGTTTATATGCCATGTAGTCGCCGGGTAGCATGTACTTGTCTATTTTCTGAAACAATCCAGGCTCGTTATCCCTAACCCATTTTAGCTTTGATGCGGTAAAGTTTCCGGGAGTGTTTAATAAATGCCGCATGCATTTCTCTTCTCCTATTTCCTGAAAGGCTTTATTTCCTGTTTCTACGGCCCGGCTATCGCACCATATTATGGCGTTGCGTAAACATTTACCTTCTTTGTCAACAACTACCAATCCGTGCATTTGATAAGATATTCCAATACCTGCAATTTTGGAAGCATCAATTTTCGATTTTTCAATTACCCTTTTTGATGCTTTGCAAACGTATTCCCACCATTGGTCAGGGTTTTGTTCTGCCCAATCCGGTTTCGGCGATATTATGGACATCTCGTTTTCAGGCTCCTTTACAATGGCAATTTCTTTGCCTGTAGTTGCATTTACTATCGCTGCCTTTATCGACGAACTGCCTAAATCAAATCCCAGGTAATACAATTATATGTTTTAATGTTTGAGGTTGTCTAAAGATATTACTAAAAAGATATTGTTCGGCAGCCTTTTTGTTAAGGTATTAAACAAAATCATTTCACGGCCTTGAAATTGCCTTTAAGACGCTAAGTTTCATCAAACATATCTCTGATTTTGAGGGCTTAAACGCGAATAATCTCCGTACTCCTTTTCTTCACCATTTTTCGCCCTGCTGATAAAAATCTGACAAACAAACGTAAAAACTAATTAATTTAGTTATATTTACTAAATAAAATAGTCAAAGGTGAATGCAATAAAGAAAGGAAGAGGGGCTCAACTAAGGGTGGCCAACAGGTTTAATAAGCACAGGGTAGTGTTAGATGTGGTAGAACCTGGAATGGGACAAAAGAGTAAAACATCTTACCAGGAGGTTTTTCCTAAAACCATTGTCAATAAAGTTGATAGTCCGGATGTGGGCATGATGTATAGTTTGAACCCGTACCAGGGATGCGAGCATGGTTGCATTTATTGCTATGCAAGGAATACACACGAATACTGGGGCTATGGTATCGGCTTGGATTTTGAGCAAAGAGTATTGTATAAACGTACTGCTCCGCGTTTGTTGGAAGATTTTATAACCAAACCGAATTGGGAGGCCGCCCCCATTGTTTTAAGCGGAAATACCGATTGTTATCAGCCTGCTGAAAGAGAATTCAGGATTACCCGGCAATTATTGGAAGTGTTTTTGAAGTACCGGCATCCGGTAGGTATTATCACTAAAAATGCATTGATACTGCGCGATATTGACATTTTGCAGGATCTGGCAAAAAATAATCTGGTGCATGTAACTATAACGGTTACCTCATTAAATGAAGCAATTAGAAGGAAACTTGAACCTCGGACGGCTTCGGCAAAAAAGAAGCTTATGGTAATGGATAAGCTTTCGTCAGCCGGAGTTCCTGTACAATTAATGATGGGTCCTATAGTTCCCGGTCTTAACAGCTACGAAATGTTTGATGTGGTGAAAGCTGCTTCTGAGCATGGTGCTCTCGATGCCGTTTACACATTAATCAGATTAAACGGGCAGTTGGGTAAATTGTTTACCGATTGGATAGAAAAGGCTTTTCCGCTTAAGGCAGAGCATGTACTTAACCTTATAAAACAATGCCATAAGGGAAAGTTAAACGACAGTCGCTGGCGATTTAGAATGCGCGGAGACGGAAAGATAGCTGAGATGATATCTCGCCAGTTTAAGTTGGCTAAAGCCATTCATTTAAGAAACAGGCAAATGCCGGCTCTCAATCTGAATTTGCATAATGCTCATAAACCTGGGCAGTTAAATTTGTTTTAATGGAACTCAGATTTTTAGAGAGGGTTAGTGCCATATTAACTTTCAAATTATGCGGTTAAAAATTGCTCTTTGTTTTATCCAAAAACTCCTGCAGCCTAGATGAACATCCGTTTTTACAAGTTACAGGTATCAAATATGAATCGCCCTTACAGGACTTAAATACATTTCTGAGCAGCACTCTTTTTCCAATAATTCGCTCCTACGGAGCTGGTGTAATTGATTTAGGATAGTTGTAGTGATGGTGCTGATGGAAACCTGCTTTGAGCAATATCGGCCCCGTAGGGGCCAATAGGTGGTAACCAAGTCAAACAGTAAGGCCTTGGCTCCGTAGGAGCCACTCCCCGGTGTGATAGCATTTTAACCCAAATTATGCAATAGAAAATCTATTCCGTGCTGAAATTGCTTCAAAATCAGCGTTTCACTGCATTTTTCTGCTTCACCATAGCGGTGCTATGCTAAATCTTCCAAAATGCCTGATTTTATTGCACTTTCAGCACTCATTACAAAGTTCTACTGCATAATTTGGGTTTAACATTTATTTGACGAAAAAAAAGTGCATAGTTCCGGAATGCTTAATTTTTCTTCTTCGATTAGGCATAGAACTCCTGCAGCCTGGATGAACATCCGTTTTTACAAGCTAAACTGGCCTAACACAAATTTGTGGGATGGGTAGCCTGTGGCTATGCAGTCCACGAGAAGTAATTTCTCGCCGGTCATTCCACGAAATATTCCAGCGCACCGGAGTTCTAAAACCACAAACTATTACTCTGGTTGCATTAGCCATTTCCTGAAAAAAGGCTTCATTTTGTCCTGCATTGCAGGCATAAAAAATGATTCTTCCATCATCTGCAAAATGACTTGAGAGATCGGGTAGTGATGAGATTTGTGTTTGATCAAAGTTGCTACTCCCAAATTGCAATTGATTGCGAAGCCCATGGCCATACCAATGAACTCTTGTGTAACTTGAGTGCCTGAGCTGAATAGTACGGATCATTTCCCGCATCCTACCTACACCACTAACCCTTCCGCCCTGCCTGAAGCGTTCGGCTGCTACCCTAAAGTCAGGCGTGTGAGGCCTCTAGGTTTCATAGACATTTTCAGGATCTCCTGGGCCTCTGCTCTCAGCAGCTTGAATTTCTTCTTCATCATTGCGATAAGGACTTATAAAACCGGAAGCATAAAAAGAAAGAGTACTCATTTTGTTTTGGATTTACTGCTTGTTTAAAAGTTCATCAAGCGATGAATTAGTTACTTGCAAAAGCTACAAAATTTCAAATAACAATCATAATATCAAAGAAATAATTAGTGTAGGTGTATTCTATTGAATTTCAACAAAAAATACGATATTTGCGGCTCGAAAAAATTAAGCGATGTCAAGAGTATGTGAACTAACGGGAAAGCGGCCAATTTCAGGCAATCATGTTTCTCACTCAAATGCGAAAACGAAACGCAGGTTCTTGCCTAATCTTCATACCAAAAAGTTTTTTATGCCTGAAACGGGCGAATGGATCACTTTAAAGGTATCGGCAAAGGCCATGAGAACCATAGATAAGAAAGGACTTTATCCTTATTTAAAAGAATTGGAGAGAAAGGGTGAATTTACTTTTCCAAAAACTAAAGCGTAAAAGATGGCTAAAAAAGGAAGCAGAGTACAGGTTATTTTAGAGTGCACCGAGCATAAGGATAGCGGAATGCCCGGTACTTCAAGGTACATTACTCAAAAGAATAAGAAAAACACACCGGAAAGAATTGAAATGAAAAAGTATAATCCTATCTTAAAGAAATATACTATTCACAAAGAAATTAAATAAGTTATGGGTAAGGTATCAAAAAACGCCAGGGTAGCGCAACGTGCAGCCAATGCAGGCTCCGGCAAAGACCATGTAAAGGTTATTAAAATGTTTAAGAGCCAAAAAACAGAAGGCTATACCTTTGTTGAAAAGATCGTACACAAGGATAAAGTGAACGATTTTATTAAGGAAGATAGTTAACACTTCGTCAAGCTCAGCGTGACGATATAAAATGAAATAATTGGAGCATCCCGTTTTACGGGATGCTTTTTAGTTTAATTTCCTGATTTAATAATGGGCTTATTTGATTTTTTAAAGAAGAAAGAATCCAAACCGGAAGCTGAAAGCCACCAACAACAAAAACTTGAGCAAGGGCTGGAGAAGACCAAGAGTAGCTTTTTCTCAAAACTTAGCAAGGCTGTAGCAGGAAAAAGTGAAATCGATGTGGTTTTTCTTGATGCACTGGAAGATGCGCTAATGTCATCTGATGTAGGTTTAGAAACTACTGTGAAGATTATAGATTCTTTGGAAGCACGGGCTAAAAAAGATAAATATGTAAATGAAAAAGAGCTTCGGGTATTACTCAAAGACGAAGTGCAAAAAATGTTTAGTGACGGTGAAAACCTTAATACATCGGAAACAGACCATAAACCACATGTAATAATGGTTGTGGGAGTTAACGGCGTGGGTAAAACAACCAGTATAGGCAAAGTGGCCAACAGATTTAAGCATGCGGGAATGAATGTTGTACTTGGTGCTGCCGATACATTTAGAGCAGCGGCCATTGACCAGTTAAAGATTTGGGGACAACGAGTTGATGTTCCTGTAATTGCCAAAGAAATGGGTAGTGATCCTGCCAGTGTGGCCTTTGACACGCTCAACTCAACGGCAGCTCAGGATGCAGATGTAGTTATCATTGATACTGCAGGCCGGCTGCACAATAAAGTGGGCTTAATGGATGAGTTAAGTAAGGTAAAGCGGGTAATGCAAAAAGTGGTTGATAAAGCTCCTCACGAGGTGTGGCTCGTTTTGGACGCATCAACGGGTCAAAACGCTATTGAACAGGCCAGGCAGTTTACACAGGCTACGGATGTTACAGGTTTAATTCTCACTAAGTTGGATGGCACGGCAAAGGGCGGTGTTATTCTGGGCATCGTAGATCAGTTTAAGATTCCTGTCAGATTTATTGGGGTGGGAGAAGGTATAGATGACCTGCAAGTTTTTAACCCTAAGACTTTTGTTGAAACGTTGTTCACCTAAGGTTAGCTTATGCCTTGCAGGATTCAAAATATAATTTGGGTTACCATAGGAGGATACTTACGGTTATTCATAAACGGCAACTAAGTCGATAGAGTGAAAACAAAGACCCTCAAAAAAAATAAAGTCAATGTTGTAACGCTCGGTTGTTCTAAAAACCTGGTTGATAGCGAAAACCTAATGGGGCAGCTAAGGGCCGGACAAGTTGATGTAGTGCATGAAGAATATGATTCAAATGCCAACATTGTTGTGGTAAATACCTGTGGCTTTATAGAAAATGCAAAGGAAGAGAGCATCAATACAATTCTGCAGTTTGCCAATGCTAAGGAAGAAGGGCTTATAGAAAAACTCTATGTTACAGGCTGCTTGTCGCATAGATATAAAGATGACTTGGAAGAAGAAATTCCGCAGGTTGACGCCTACTTCGGAACGCTGGAATTACCGCGATTACTTAAAACTTTGGGAGTCGATTATAAGCATGAACTTATTGGGGAACGTTTGCTTACCACTCCATCGCATTATGCCTATTTAAAAATTTCGGAAGGATGCAACAGAACCTGCAGTTTTTGTGCAATACCCCTTATGCGTGGCAAGCATGTTTCCAAAAGCATTGAAGATTTAGTGGAAGAGGCTGAAAAGCTGGCAGCCCTTGGTGCAAAAGAGTTGATACTCATTGCTCAGGAATTGACTTACTACGGTCTGGATTTGTACAAAAGACGTGCATTGCCTGAGTTGTTAAGGACCCTCGACAAAGTGGAAGGCATTGAATGGATAAGATTGCATTATGCCTATCCGTCAAAATTCCCCCTGGAAATGATTGATGCCATGGTTGAATGTGAAAACGTATGCAATTACCTCGACATCCCATTGCAACATGCCAGCGATAAGGTGCTGCAGGCCATGCGCCGTCAGATCACGCGAAAAGAGCAAACCTTTCTGCTCCATGAAATTCGAGAGCGAAATCCTGAAATCACTTTACGTACAACTATGTTGGTTGGCTTTCCGGGGGAGACCGAAGAAGACTTTAATGAGTTGGTAGAATTTGTAAAAGAACAACGATTCAACAGATTAGGTGTTTTTACTTACTCTCATGAAGAAGGCACCAGTGGATTTGCATTGAAAGATGATGTGCCACCTGAAGTAAAAGCAGAACGAGCCAACAGACTAATGGAAGTACAACAGGGTATTTCTTTTCAGCTGAATGAAGAAAAAATAGGGAAGACATTTAAAACGCTTATTGATAAAAAAGAGGGCAACCACTTTATTGGACGTACAGAAGCTGATTCACCGGAAGTAGATAATGAAGTACTTATTTCGGCTACTGATAATTATGCCCGTATCGGTGATTTTGCCAACGTACGAATTACAGATGCCAGGGAGTATGATCTGGAAGGGGAATTATTTAGAATTTCACAAACTTAGCGTGTTCCTCCTTTCCTGAATCCAGCTCAGCGATCAAAAAATAAGTTCCGGCTGAGAGCGCAGCTACTGAGATACGTTTAGTATTGCTGTCAACGCCTTCTATCCTGCGCACTAATTGGCCCTTTACGTTGTAAATCTTAATTTTCTTTATGTTACCATCGTTGTTACCCGATTTTACCGTAATCTGCCCTGTTGTGGGTGTAGGATAAATAACAAAGGCTTCATTTTTTTCCGGTTCCGGAGGAGCTACCATTTGGTGCTTGTTAAGATAAACATATACATTTTTCTCTCTTATGGCAACCATATCCGGTGAGCCGTCTTTGTTCAAATCGTGAAAGCCGAGCCCGCCGTTAAAATTGTAATTTTTTATTTGACTAACCTTGTTTTCCAGTGTTTGACTTAACATATAATCGTGCGTATCCTTTTTAATGTAAGCCATTATAGGTTTAGGTGTGTCGCCAAGTTCATAAAGATGTTCATAGGTTACCAAATCATTTTTTCCGTCGGCATTTAAATCCGGAAACCACAAGCGGGCAGATCGAAATTCGGGATGAATTACCCTGTGATCTGCATCTTTGTGAAAAGGAAATAAAGAAAAGCCTTCTTTTTTGCCTATCCATACTTTAAATTCTGTAAACCATCTTGGATCCGCAGTCTGCATTCCCGGCTGGTTAAACAAGTAATCCATGTAGCCATCCTCATTATAATCAACGAGTTGGCACATTGATGATCTTCCTGTTATTTGAGTACGGTAATAATTTTCCACAAGATTCATAAATTGCCAATTACCGGTTTGATATAGTATGATGTGATCTGCATCACCTTCCCATATCGACAAAAAGATATCCAAACGATTATCACCATCAATGTCTTCAATTTGCAGGTTATTATAGAAAACGGCATCTTGGTAGGAGTATCTAAATACCCTTGGTGCCGCCAATGTTCCATTTTTGTTTTCGTATAGCCTTATGTTCACCGGCACACCTGATCCGGCCGATACTGAAACAATATCCAGGTCGCCATCGTTATCCAAATCGGCAAACTTGGTTGTTCCCCCATGTGTGTTGGTACGTTTGTATATACTTTGATTAAACTTCAGGTTCCCATCGCCGGTGTAAAGTCTGAAGCCATTTCCCCAAAAATCGGCAACGAGCAAGTCCTGATTACCATCTTTGTTGAAATCGGCGACATCTGTAATAATTCTATGTCTGTTTCCCTTGTTAAATAGATTTTCGTTCTTAAAAGTGCCATCACCTTTATTGATAAAAAAGTAAGCATTTGGCAAATAATCACCGGAACGTGATTGCCCCAGTACATTGCCGTCAAGTAAAAAATCTATATGCCCATCATTGTTGAAATCTGCAAAGAACACGGTTGACGGAGGCACGGTATTCCCATCAAAGGTATGTAACGTGTAATCATACTCCTGAGGGTTGCTAAACCCGGGCCAGCTTTGGGCATAAAAGTTTATGCCGGCAAATACCAAAAAAATAGTAATCAAATTCCTCATAGTTCAAGTATGTATAGATTTTTTAATTGGGATGCGAATATATTACCTTAAATCCTTTCCACTTCCAGAAATATTATTTGGCGTTGTTATTACTTTTCCATTACCTTGGCCAAATCAACAGCAATGGTAATAGGTTGTGGAAAGTTTATACTACCTTCAAGCGCATCATTCACTATTACTGCCACAGCAAATTTTTTCGATGGATTATAAAGAAAAACAGAAGAATAACCGATGGTGCCACCGCCGTGCCCCCAGTATTTTCCATTGAATTCTATTAAACCCAAGCCGAGTTCAAGCTTAGGCGAAGTCTTGAAATTACTCATTTTGTCAATAGATTGCTGGGTCAAATAACCACCGAAAAGCTCTTTGTACCACTTCACTATGTCTTTAGGGGTGGAAACCACACAACCGGCAGCGTAAGATATGGTACCAATAGCTGTACGCGGTATGGTACTCCAATCTTCTCCAAGTGCCCAGGGGTGAGCCATTGTACCTTTAACGGTCTCAAAACCCTCCACATACGTGTTGTTTAATCCCAATTGTTTAAACAGATCCTTCAACGCGTTAGAATAAGGTTTTCCCGTAATTTTTTCAATGATCATTCCCAATAACACATAATTTGTATTTGAATATTCTATTTTTTGGCCGGGAGAGAAGTCAGGAGGCCCGATTGTGGCTATAATTTCCTGTGGTGTCCACGCTTTGTTGGGGTTGTTTTTTAGTTGAGGAACCAGGGTATCTTCAAAATATTCATCCAAACCACTACTGTGTTGCAATAATTGTTCAATGGTTATAGCACCGTTTACATTTGTCATATTTGGCAAATATTTGCTTATTGCATCACTAAGTTTTAACTTATTCTGCTCTTCTAATTTGAGTACAATAGCCGATGTCATGGTTTTTGTATTACTGCCAATACCCATACGCATTTCTGGTGTGAGAGGCACTGTGCCATACGAATTGCCGCTAACTCCGGTCCAGTCTTCTCCATTCGGGTTGTAAACTGCTGCTGTTGTACCTGGCACCGCTATAGTTCCCTGGTGTTTTTTTAATACTGCATCCAGTTGTTTGGCCAGGGATAATTCTGAGGTTCCGCCATCATTTGAGCAGGCAATAAATAATAGCCCTATCTGAATGAATGTGCATAACCGGGTAACTAAATGTAATTTCATTATTAAGATGTTTTTTTATTGTAAAAGCGTTTTCAATTTTGTCAAATATTCAGGTTCCGGAACAGTTTTTCCCATAATCAATAACCGGAAATGTTCTGCGCATATCTCCTCCGGGTGAATATCATAATCGGTGTTTATGCCAATAAGGTTACGAAGATCCGTAGCATCGCTGTAATCCTTCAAAACCAAATCGCCGTTATCCAAGGCGGGTGCTTTACTTGTGTCATTACCTTCAAGAACCATTAATGATTGAGTTAGATAATCAAAAAAACTACCGGTAGAATAATCCGATTTCGAATAGAGGGCAAAGATTACATCTTCCTTGTTTCCATCAATTGTAACATTGATGTAATGGTCCAGGAATGGAGCATCAGGATTGGTCATTTTATAATCCTGGGCAAATGCCGGAAACGAAATGCGATTGCACGGTTTGAAGTTGATTGTTTCATATATTTCATCTCTTTTTGCAGGATTAATTCTGGTATAGACATGAAATAACTCGTGCAAGAAAGTTCCGAGATCCGCTGCTTCTTTCAGTACAATAAACTGTAATCTGGTATAATCAGCCACTCCTTCTTCTTCTGTGGTTGATTTAATGATGTTTACAACCTGCGGTAAATTTAGCTTTAGATTGAGAGCTTTTATTTTTGATTCCGCATCGGTGATCGAAGCTTTCATTGTGGCTATTTCAGCAGTAGTCCACTCTTTTACGTTAGATGCCGCGAAATTCAAATAATCTGCTTCTTTGATTTTATTTACGTCCTGTGTTCTGGCTTGTACATCAAATTTGCTTAGCAATTGCGTAAACTCATCTGAGGTTCCCATTAATATTTTTGCATTTTCCTTTGTGGTAAACACTATTTTAGTTTGATCTAAAAATTTGAGTTCATTGTAAGCCAAACTTTCACCATCATCATCACTACATGCAATGAATAAACCCAAAGAGAAAACAAGCAGTAGCGTTTTTACTATCGTTGATTTTATCATTTTGACTTTTTTTACTCTTACTTTATATCGTATCACTGCTTTACTTTGTTACTTCCAAAGTGTAAATCAGGACATACATACGTATTGTCGGACATTCTTGTTCCTTAAAAAATCCCAAATCGTAAACCAATACCGCCAGACAAACCGTTGAGAGTAAAGCTCTCAACCCTTTCCAATTCTATTTTCTCAGAAAGAGTGTATTTCAGGCCTCCTTCGATCTGAAAATTCTTGGAAATATTAAAAACTGCGTTGGAACCCAATTGACCGGCAATAAAATTATCTGAACTATATACAAAGGGGAATTGACCGGGTTGTTGAGTTTTCAATTCTTCGCTCGAATATGCCACGTCTCCCCAACCTATCATTACCGGGAAAGTTACATGAACTTTTTTGTAGGGTTTTAAGACTAATCCAATATGAAGGCCTCCATAGCCACCATTTAAATCGGCAGAGTCGTACTTGAAAATATCGTTCTCTACTTGTGAATGTAGCCCATTGACTTTAACACCAAGTTCCACTATGCCGTTTATGATATAGGCGAGCTTGCCGCCAGGGTAATAGGTGTTGGCTTTTTCTATTCGTCCGTAGTCTGCCGTAGCGGCCAGAAAGATGCCATTTTTATAGGAGTCTTTGGAAAATGTTTCCATATCTCTACGGGGCTTGGTACCAATGTCCACGTAGTCATCGTCTTTTTTGTTCTTTTCATCTTCTTGCGCTGATGAAAGGTTTGCAACAAAAAGTAGAATAATTAGGATGCATAATTGTTTCATATAATTTGTTTAATTTGTCTGTAATAAAATAAATCCTTTCTTTCCCGTAATATCTAATCGACCGTACGGTGCTTTACCATAAAAGCCATTAACCCTCCTTTTTTTGTTTCTTGAACTAAGGGTGTTTGCATTTAAACCCTGTATAGTTTTAGGTATTCGGAGGGTACCGCCAGTTAGAAAAGCATGTAGCTCAAAAGATGTACCACCAATATTTATTAATACATCAGAAGATGTTTGGTCCAATTCAAGCGAAGGCCGGTTATTTAGCATTTTGTTTATGTGTAACTCGGCCTGGTTTAAGAGCAGATTACCCGTATGTTCCAAATTCTCCAATATCACTTTGGAATACTCAATCTCTCCTGAGATCGATTTTATCACCTTAATGATTGCCTGATCTTTACTTGATTTCAGATACAGGGTGTTTACAGTGCCAAGATCTATCTGAGATCCGGAGGCGGTTATCCGCAGGTTATCGGACTGATGGATACTGCACCCGCCATTTTTAAGATCAATATGGCCCTTTGACAACTCAAAGACCCGCAACTTACCGTAAGTAAGACTAAGGTCAACATATTCCGGCGTACCGGAAATTCTGACATCTCCATGTTCGGTCTTGGTTTGCAGTCGCCCGGTACAATCCTCTATTATAATATCTCCAAAGCTGTTTGTGAGGCTGAGTTCAGTATCTTCCGGTACAAATACTCTATAGGAAATATCTAAGTCTGATTCTTTGAAATTTGCCGGATTTATTTTATCCAACAAATTACCTAAACCACGTTTTTTCTGTGTGTTAATGTGCGTAGTTACAGACAAGTAGTTTGTGCTTTCTATAAAATCAAATTTCACCTTGTCCAGGATTTTTTTGGAATTCCCACGCTTCAGTTTTACTGTGGTAATAATTTTAATTGAGTTATTGGTCCAACTTTCTACAGAAATGTTGCCGTATTTATTTTGAATAACAACTTCATCAACACGCTTAAAGTCATATTCTTTTACCAGCATTTTCCCTGCTTCATTTTGTGCTGTTATACCGGTTGAAATTCCGGCCCACAGTACAAGGAACAAAATTCTATACTTCAATACTGTTGTCATCAATTTCGCTTTGTGACCCATTGAGTCTGGCTAAAAAATTCTCTATTAGCCGAAGACGTGTAGTGTAATTTTCAATAATCGCTTCCAGCACTTTAACATTATCTATATTTAGGTTTAATTCTTTTTTTAGTTTCAGGTAGTCATTGTCCAGTTCCTTAAGCTCCTCTACGAATGCTCTTTTTTCAACTTCTGAAATGTTTTCATTCTTATTAATTAGTTCAATCTTTAATGCGATCAACTCGCCATAATGTTTGTTTATATCTACTAATTGATGAGCTGTTGAAGGATTGACATGACCTATGGAACTGCTATAATACCCAAGACTACCCAGGGTAATTAGCACTAATAAACTGGCGGCCACTGCAGTCCGACGCCAGGGATTTACCCGCCTTGGCTTAGCGGGTACCTCCAGCTCTTTACTAATGGCTTTCCAGATTTTGTCGGCATCGGGAGTAGCAACATCAAACTTTTGCCTATGTTCTTTTACGTATTTCTCGAGGTCACTCATAGTTGTACTAATATTTCTCTTAATCTTTTTTTAGCCCTGTGAAACTGCGATTTAGAAGTAGCTACCGAAATGCCGGTGATCTCGCTTATTTCCACATGGTCGTAACCCTCTATTAAATAGAGGCTTAGTATTCTTGCATAGCCATCCGGTAAGCGATTAATTCCCTGCAAAATGTGTTCAACATTTGGAGGGGATTTCATAATATCCGGCGATTCACTAAGCCTGTATTCTTTCGGTTGCAAAGGACAAAACTCAATTTTTTGTTTGTTTAAAAAGTTAATTGACTGATTGATCACAATTCTTTTGAGCCATGCCCCAAAGGTGCTTTTATATTTAAAGGAATCGATATTTCTAAACGCTTTAACAAAAGCATCTTGAACAATTTCTTCCGTATCTTCTTTATTCCGTACCATTCTCCAACAAGTATTATACATTGCATGTATGTACAGGTCGTACAGTTTTTTTTGTGCAACCTTATCACCCTCTTTACAACCCTCAATTAAGGTATTGTGCATGTAGAGATTTACTTTGCTCAATGTATATGTCTCTATTTTAATTTCTACGGTTTTTACTTCGTATCAACACCACACGACCCTAATTCTTCCAATTCAGTATATTTTCTTTTAAAGACAATACAAAAGAAATAAGGGTTGCATACATTCATTATCAATTTTAGATGTTGTGTCTGAAGCTGCGTGAAGAGTATTGACCCGTCATTTTCTGGTAAATTTGACCTGTTATTTAATTTACCAGACAGAGTTTAGCGCACACCCTCAACCGGACTAAACCAACTTTTAAAAATCAATCAACTGCTCTAATGGGCTATAAAAAAAAAGCTGCCCCGGTATATACCGGAACAGCCTCATAAGGTTTAGTTACTCAATTTAAAATAATCTATCTTGCAACTACAAATTTCTTACGCACAATGCCATTCTCCGTATTTATCTTCAAGAGATAAATACCAGGTGCTAAGCCTGTGGTATTAATTTGACGAATATCAGATTTGTTACGAATAACCCGAACTATCCTGCCATTCGTAGATACTATTTCTACAGAATTAATTCCTCCCGAATAATCAATGTTAAGTAATTCATTTGCAGGATTAGGATATACTTTAACATTGTTGTCCATATTCTTCACTAATGCCGGCCCAGGTGAAGTCAAGTTAACCGTATAGTCCTCCACTTCACCATATCGAATATCACCGCATGGATTGGGAGTTCCATCATAACTCATAGAAATGCGCATTCTTGTATTGCCCGAAACGGCACTAGTAGGTGGGGTAAAATAAAATCCTATTCCACCCGTGCTATTGGCACGGCCAATGGATTCACTACTACTAAACACTCCATCTCTATTATAATCGATCCAAAGTTGCCAATATTCATTTATTACAGAACCATTAGCAGTTCCCGGATACGTTTCTATCTTATATTGTGTGCCTTTAACTAAATTAGCAACCATACTGGTAAAGTCAGCGTATCCCTGGTTATTTCCACTGGTATTGTTAATTTCCCGCAAGAAAACTCGATTAATCCATTCATAGTTTGTGTTTAATCCCTTTGAATCACAGTAGGTTACCGGTGGTGGTGCCGCTTCTTGTATTAGCACGGTATAGTCCTCAACCTCACCATCGCCTATGTCTCCGCAAGATGACGGAGGAGTACTATTATATTTCATTGAAATTCGCATCCTTGTTGTGCCAGCACTAACGATATTCGGAACTGCCATTGTAGAGGAAACAGTGCCGGTACCGGAAGTGGAACCTACTTGCTCGTTTCCATCGTCAAAATCTCCATCGCGATTGTAATCAATCCACATTTTCCAATGTTCGTTATAACTAGTACTACCAGAAAATCCAGGTGTAAGTGTAAATTGAATATATTTTCCCTTAACAAGAGTTATGGTTTTACTTGTAAAATCTCCATATCCACCGTTGTTTCCACTTACATTAGAAAAACCATCAGTAGCAACAGATTGTATCCATTCATATCTTGAATTTCCCTTGGATTCACAATATCCACCTCCTCCGGGTGGGGGTGGAGTTCCACCGCAGTCCTCTAAACAAGATGCATTGTTTATGAAACCCTTAATTCTGTCTAATACCTGAGAATGAAACCCTTTATTAAAATTTATCCCACCTTGGCCTAGATGACAATAACTCATAATCGTACCTCCATTACTTGGAATTTTTGGATTTGAACGATTAAAGCATGCATTTCCTTCTGGTGTACGATTATTGTTTGCAGCCCAAACATTACCACAATCATCTATTTGCGTGTTGTTTCCATTCCAAACACATGCGTGGGTATGACGTGAACCTAATACATGACCCATTTCATGGGTAACAACACTTACTGTCCAGGAATAAGTGGGTACATTATTATAAGACGAGCTAATTCCACTTATGCATGATCTATAACTTTTATTAACACAGAATCCATTTCCCGGAACCCATGCTCTGCCACCATTTGAATAATGTATAAAGTGAGCTAAATCTCCATTATAATTACCTAAGTTGTTCAAATAACTTGTAAAACTGTCAAGATCCTTTGCAAAAGGCTGAGGTGAGGACCATACTTTTATTTCACTAACCTTCATTGTAATTCCCTGGTTGCTATATAGAGTAATAACCTGAGACATAACACCGTTAATATAATTAGTTGCGCCGGAAACACCTCCTTTATTGTTGTGAATATCATTCCCAACTTCTATATAAACTTTTACACATTTTTGTGTAGTAGCTTCAGCATTCTGTGTCGCTTGAGAATTGTGTGTCAATATTGCCGGATCTTGAAATTCACCTGACTCAGGATCTTCTACTAAACACTGAAATGGATTTCCCGGTAAATCAGAATCATAATAGATTATATGTTCATTCTCTTTGGCATTCTCTAATCTTCCAATTACTCTTGTTCCCTTATCATCAGTAACCACACCCATTATTTCATTTTCAAAAACACTAATAGTAACCAAAGAATTGGGGTCTCCCTGAATAATACCTTTATAATGTACTCCTTTTGAGTATGGCACCGGATTTAATGGATCGGCACTGTCAAATACTTTAAAATCATTTGCAAGCGGCTGATGTTCAACAAGTTCTAAAACAAGTTCTTCGCTTGAACCTGGATCGGGTATTAGCAAGGACATTGTGGGTAACTGCTTTTGGTTAAATGATTTCAACGATTTCTGATTAATGTTCAGAATACTTCCTTTCCTAACAGGCAAGGTTTCTTTTAATTTTTCATTTGAATCGTTGGTTTCTAAATCGAAAAGCGATGCGATTTCAAATTCGTTGCCACTTTGATGCAATGCACTGATCTCATCGGCAACTTTTTGTTGACTAAAAATTAACAATGGTGTTACCATTATTAATAATAATAAACATTTTTTCATGATTATGAATTTTGATTGATGAATAATTACAGGACATAATCTCCCCTTTTAGGACAGCAAAAATGTAAAGCTAAGTACGACCTGCAGGCTTTTCCGCACTTCAATACATGGAAAACCATTCCTTTTCCATCCATATTGATCTTGGAATTTTACATCCTTCGTCCCTTGCAAGATAAGATATACTTTTTTAAAAAGCAAATTTTATAGTAACTTATTTGCAATTTCAATATCGGTAGCCAATAGTGTCCTAAATATTGTTTTTACGATTGTTTAGGACAGCACTACGGCATTTTTTCGGGAATAATTAGGGTAGATTATCAATTATATAGCCCATAATATCGAATATAGGACTGTTCTGGGGGATTAAGACAGTAAGTAGCCGATTAGGGGGTTCAAATTGAAAAGGTGCTTTTCTGAGACGGTAAACCCCCGATAATTTAGACTTAATACTCTAGATTCAAATATTTAGGACGTAATTGATCGGTAGCCATAGTTGTTTATTTTAGTGCTGAAACAAGTTCCGCTTAAAAAATAGCATTTTTGCAAACAGCGCATGGAAGCCACACAATCGCAAAGTATTACGCTACAAACCAAGGTTAATTTGGCCGACACTACATTGATCAATTCGCTGGTGCGAGCTTATATCCAAAGCGATGACCGAACAAAACCTTTGGTTAACGGTTCGCCAAACCTGCGGACAATAACTGAGCAAATAGAGCTTAAAGAAAAAGATGAAATTGACAGAACACTTCTGGTAAATGCGCTGTATAAGCAGTACGAGAATATAAAACATGTAGATGCTGTTAAGGAGAATATCATTGCCCTGGGCAGGAAAGAGACTTTTTGTATTACCACAGCACATCAACCAAATTTGCTCGGCGGGCCAATGTACTTTGTTTATAAAGCTTTATCTACAATTAAATTGGTTTCTATCTGCAAGTCTGAGTTCCCGCAGTATCATTTTGTGCCGGTTTTTTGGTTAGGTTCCGAAGATCATGATGTAGATGAGCTGAACCATTTTTATGCCTATGGAAGGAGTTTCCAGTTGGACCCCACAGGAAAAACAGGAGCCTTTGGCAGGGCAGATACAAAGGAAATGCTTCCACAGCTTGATGTCTTATTTCCGCTACTGGGAAGCACGGCAAACTCGAACGAATTACGTAAAAAACTAAATACTGCCTACCGGAAACAGCCAACCATTGCTAAAGCTACACATACGTTGATCAATGAGCTTTTTGGCAAGTATGGCATGGTGGTCATTGATGGTGATGATGCTGACTTGAAAAGAGCTATGATACCCTTATTTGCAAGAGAACTGGAAGACGGCTTTGTGAAAGGATCCATGTCGGACAGTCTTTCATACATTTCCAGGGAATTTGGAAAAATACAGGCCCGGCCAAGGGATATTAATCTGTTCTATTTGACCAATGATTTTCGTGAACGAATTGTTAAGGAGGGTGATCAATACACAGTTAACAATACGGAGATCAGCTTTTCAAAAGATGAAATAATTGCCGATCTGAATCAATTTCCTGAGCGTTACTCTCCTAATGTACTCGTGCGTCCGTTGATGCAGGAAAGGATTTTACCAAATATAGCTTATGTTGGTGGTGGTGGCGAATTGAGTTATTGGCTGCAACTGAAAAATACTTTTACAGAAGCAGCTACGCCTTTCCCTGTGCAGGTTTTAAGAGATTCTGCATTATTGTTAGAAGAAGCCGATCGGATTAAACTGAAAAAGTTAAATCTTGATGTAGGAGATGTTTTTCAACCACAGGAAGAACTGATAAGGAGCCTTGTGTTTAAGCTTGCTGATGAAGACCTGTCGCTAACAACACAACTAACTACACTAAAGGAGAGTTTGGATGGGTTACATGAAAAGGCTGAAAGAATTGATTCCTCCTTGATAAGGAGTTTGGAAGCAGAGAAAGCCCGATTAGAAAAGAGTTTTAAGCGATTAGAGAAAAAATTCATTCGGGCTGAAAAAAGAAAGCAATGCTGTATGGTTGGCCAGGTAGAACGACTTTATGGTAGTGTATTTCCCCATGGAAAATTTCAGGAACGTTACGTAAACTTTACGCCATTTTATGTGCGTTTTGGCGATACGCTTTTTGATGCCCTATTGAGCAATTTTAATCCCTTAGATGTATCGTTGAAGATATTTGCGCTGTAGTGCCTGCGCTGGTCAATTTGAATGTCTGCCAAGTGTTCACTAAAGTAGGCAGCAGGCAGTCCGCAGAAATTACTTAACCAAACTTGAATAATGGATAAGAAATTCCGTTTACGGAATTGTTTGGGTTATTCGTAATAACCTGAGTTCGACTAATTATTTACGTTAATTAGACTTGTATTTCTTAGAAACAAGTACCAAGTTGGTTTCGTGGAGCGAAACTAATCATCAGGCCTGGAAGAAAAATTCGTGCATTCGTGGTTATCCCGAAGCTTTGGGATTGATTGTTAGAACTATAGCGAATAGGCTTAACCATTTCACGTTAACCAAAGAAAGAGCCGGTGGTAACTAATTCATATCCTGTGCCTTCTTAAACAGCCTGTTCCACTTTATGCCTTCGTTTTTTACTTTCCAGCCATTTGCCAGTTGTACTGTTTTACCGCCTTCAGAAGAAAAGAAAACGAATAAAGGTTTGCCCACCACATGATCTTCAGGAACAAATCCCCATTCCCTGCTATCAAGGGAGTTATCTCTGTTATCTCCCATCAACCAGAAGTAATCCATTTTGAAGGTGTAGCCGTCAACCACGGCACCATTTATTTTTATTTCGTTTTCGTTAATCTCCAGATCATTGCCTTCATACACTTCAATGGCCGTTTTATAAATATTTATGTTGTCAGAATTCAATTGAATGGTTTCGCCTTTTGCGGGAATTTGAACCGGGCCGTAATTATCACCTGTCCAGCCTAGATCGCCGGCATTTTCAGGGAAACTGGCCACTGGTTTTTCCAAAGGTTGTACTTGCTGAACAAACGAGAGATCATTTAATTTCTCAGCGGTCTTATCGGTCATTCTTACGCCCATTAGACCTGCCCCTCCACGGTTGGGGTTAATAGAGCTAAACTTGGTGTGTGCAAACACCCTTACACCGTGCTTCCGCAAGGTTTTATCACTGATCTGCGTATTCCCCGAAGAAACCTGATAGGCATGTTGCATCTTTTCCGGGTTTAGAGCGGCCTCTCCATTTACATAGAGTTGTTTGTCTTTTACTTCAATTTTATCACCCGGAACTCCTACGGCTCGTTTTATATAATGCTCACGTTTGTCAACGGGCCGGGAAGCATACTTAATTCCACGATTATACGCTTTTGACATCGGACTCTGCATGTCGTGTTCAAACGGAATATTGAAAACGACAATATCGTTGCGTTTAATTTTTTGAAAGCCCGGTAAGCGCTTGTATGACAGCTTAATAGCTTCGCTATAAGCTCGTGATTTGGTGAACGGAATAGTGTGGTGCATAAATGGTAAAGCCAGCGGTGTGTTAGGCACGCGTGAACCATAGTGCAATTTGCTTACAAACATATAGTCACCTATTTGCAGGGTGCCCTCCATTGAAGATGTGGGAATTTTATATGCTTCGATTAAAAATACCCTTATTAGATGTGCAGCTACTATAGCAAATATGAGTGCATCGGCCCATTCGCGACCAACAGATTTTTTATATGGTTTTTCGTCTTCCAAAAGATCGGGGCCAATAAATCTTTCATCACTGTGACCGAGATACGGCATATAAATAAACGGAGTTACCACCGATGCCGCTGCTTGCCAAAACCTGTACTTTCTAAAGCATTTTGCCAAATCTATCATCAGGCTGACCCAATAAAACAACCCGACAATAGGAATAAAGAGCATGATCATCCACCACTTTGGTTTTTTAATGATCTCAAGTATGGTGTATTCCCTGTAAAAGGGTATAAAGGCTTTCCAGGTTTCTTTGCCTGCCTTCTTAAAAATACCTAAAAAACATGCTCCGAAGAGAATTAGAAATGCTATTAAGATTAATATACCGGTCATAAATAAGTTTAAATACCTAAAAGATCTTTCATTCCGAAGACACCTTGCCTGCCTATAATAAATTTTGCCGCCGCAAGTGCGCCGTTGGCAAAACCTTCTCTTGATTTCGCTGAGTGTTCAAGGGTAATAATATCGGTTTTACTTTCAAATGTTACAGAATGATCGCCAAAAACTTTCCCTTTTCTAATGCTTTCAATGCCAATGGTCTGGCTATCGATTGGGCCGTTCAATTTCCAGTTGTTATACCCATCCAAATTTTCGGATAAAACTTCTGCAATGGTTATGGCTGTACCGCTTGGTTTATCTAACTTTTGCGTATGATGTGTTTCGGAAATATGCGGAATAAAATCGTCCTGTTCATTCATCATTTTTGCCAATTTTTCACAGATTGAAAGATACAAATTCACGCCAATGCTGAAGTTACTGGCGTAGAAGAAAGCACCTTTTTTTTGCTGCACTATATGTTCAATTTCTTTCCATTCATGTAGCCAGCCGGTTGTGCCACAAACCACGGGAATGTTGGCGTTTAAGGCCAGTTTAATGTTTGAAACGGCTGTTTCAGGCACGCTAAATTCAATAGCCACATCAGCTTCGGCGATATCTTCTGCCAAAAAATCTGATCTGTTTTCCGAGTTCAGCCGAAGCACTATTTCGTGCGTTTCAGTATCGTTTTCAGCAACTTGTTCTATGGCTTTCCCCATTTTTCCGTAACCTAAAAGGGCAATTTTCATGCATTGATTCTAAGGGATGTCAAAAGTAAGTTTAATTCCATAAAAGAGATCGCCCTGTGCTGTGGCTCCAATGGCAGGCGATGGTTTAAATGCCAGGTCGTCATCCACATCAAAATCATAAAGATGTGCATCAACCGTGGCATCAACAATATTCAAACCATATACAACAACTGTGGCTATGTAAGCAAAATCGCGCCACTGCCGCCAAAAATCAAGATTTTGTTCCAGGTTTTCGTCGCTCAACGATGATCGAAAACCCGTGGTTAATCCACCGGTTTCTGCCGAGCGGAATTCCAGTTCCTCACGGTATTTTCGGTGGATATCTCTATTGTTAAACGAGAAGTAAACGGCAGTTCCCAGGGCTCCGTAAACGATGGGTACTTTCCACCATTTCTTATTGTAAATCTGGCCAAGGCCCGGTAGCAGAGCCGAGTAATAGGCAGCTTTGGTAGGAGAGTGTTTTACATCTTCTTTTAAAATGGTGTACTGGGCGGCTGCATCAATTACATTTATTGCATATACATATACGGTGGTGCTAACCGCCAAATCTCTTTTTACGCGGGCATCTTTCCTGGCATTTAAAAGTGTTTCAAGTTGTAATTGGGTGGTGCCATCGGTTTGTATTCCGGCACTGTAGGCTCTATCAGCTTTTTTAAACTCTTTACCTGTTTGAATTGAAGTATATAGGCCCCCGCCCACACCAGCTAAAAAAATAGCAGCCTTTGGAAGTTGATTGTTATTGAATTGCCCCCAACCTGGTAATGCCGCCGATTGCAATGCCCGTTTTTCAGCTGTAGGCCCTTTTTTCTTAGCCACCGTTTCGCCTGCAGGAATAGAATCTGTTAACGGGGCTGTGGTTGGTTGTACACGTTGTGCAGACAATCTTGACGAGCAAGTAACCAAAATAATAGCGAAAACTGCTTGTATAAAAAGCTTTAACATTGATTCTAAACTGGAATTAAAAGGTATCAACAAATTCGGCGAAAGTTACAATTTTCGTTCGCTCAATACTGTCTAATATCAATAAATCCTTATCGCCTGATACAAGAAAATCAGCATTTCCATCAATACACAGGTTAAGTAAGAAATTATCCTTTTTATCCCGACAAACATCAACCGAGGTTTGTACATCTACGAACTCTGCAAAATCAAAGAAAAGACTTAATAATGCCTCTATTTCAGAAACGGAAAAATAGTTGCTAAACTTGGGTCGTGACGCAACATCAATAAACTCCCTCAACAATTCTTCTGAAAATAGCAACACAACATCTTTACTTTCAATTAGATCATCAAGATCCCGATATCGATGAGAAATTAAATATGCTATCCAAAGGTTGGTGTCAAGAACAACCCTTTTAGCTGACATAACGCGATTTTCTCACGCTATCTACTAGGGCTGAAATATCATCAATGTCCATTTCTGCCTTAGACTTAGATCGTATTTCTTCAATAAGTGCAAAAAGCTCTATTTTCTTTTCAGAATTAAACCTTATCAAATCCTCATCGGCCATATTCTTTAGCAATTCTAAAGCTTTAGGGTTTAATATTTCTATTCGCATGGACTCCATGATATGGACTTTCATTAGTTAAGTTAACACAAATTTTAATTAATCAGTTTCCTTCCAACTTATTGATCAATTCATCAAGCTCCTTCTCCGAGGTAAACGACAACACAATCTCGCCCTTATCCTTTCCCTTCTTACGGATATTCACCTTAGCCCCGTATTTTGAGCTGAGCATATTTCTGTAATTGATCCACTCTGCACTCATCTCATTTCTAACCGTTGATTTTTTATTGCTACCGGATTTTAATTGTTGTACTAGCTCTTCTACACGGCGTACGGAGATATCTTTTTTTACCATGTTTCCATAGATCTTTAGCTGATCTTCAACATTTTCAACGGAAATTAATGCTCTGGCATGGCCCATAGTGATTTTCTTTTCACGCAAACCCTTCTGAACTTCAGGAGGCAGACGAAGCAAGCGTAAATAGTTGGTTATTGATGAGCGGCTTTTACCCAACCGATTGCCTAATGCTTCCTGTGTTAGTTTACATTCTTCTATCAATCGTTCGTAAGTACGGGCAATTTCAAGCGGATTGAGATCTTCACGCTGAATGTTTTCAATAAGCCCAATTTCCAGCATTTCCTGGTCTTTGGCTTCCCGAATGTAGGCGGGTATTTCGTTTAGTCCGGCTAAACGGGCAGCTCTGGTACGGCGTTCGCCGGCTATTAACTGAAAATTACCATTACCCAACTTACGTACGGTTATCGGTTGAATTACACCATGAACCTTAATAGAATCAGCCAGTTCGTTAAGGGCATCTTCATCAAAATCGGCTCTGGGCTGAAACGGATTAACCTCAATTTGATTAAGTGATATATGATTGATCACATTGATCTTTTCCATCTTTTTAACCGTTTTCTTTCTCTCTGCATCTGTATCTATACGTTCCAACAGGGCTCTAATGCCGCGTCCAAGCTCTTCTTTTTTTCTTTCTGGCATTTTAATTCTATTTATCGGTTTCCTCCACCTTGATTTTCTATTCCCTCATACTTCGGGAAGAAAATCTGCTCCAAACAAAGGGGGACAAAGGCGAGAATCAGTTCAATATGCGCTCTTCATCCTTCAATTTAGTTAAATGATTCTTTTGTAAAAGCTCACGTCCCAGATTCATGTAGTTAATAGCGCCGGTAGCGTCTGCATCGTACATAACAATGGGTACTCCAAAGCCGGGTGCTTCTCCGAGTTTGGTATTGCGGTGAATAATGGTTTCAAAAACCAACTCACCGAAATGGCGCTGAACCTCGGCCACTACCTGGTTTGATAAGCGTAGTCTGGTATCATACATGGTAAGGAGTATTCCTTCAATTATAAGACTTTCATTCAATCTGCCTTGAACTATGTTAATTGTGTTGAGCAGTTTTCCAAGGCCTTCCAGGGCAAAATACTCGCACTGCACAGGTATAAGTACCGAATCTGCCGCGGTTAGGGCATTAACAGTAATTAAGCCCAAAGAAGGGGAGCAGTCAATTAATATAAAATCAAAGTCCTTGCGCACATCTTCCAGAACCTTAAGCATAATGCGCTCACGATTGGGGTGGTTTATCAACTCAATTTCGGCCCCAACCAGATCCAAATGCGATGGAATGATGGACAGGTTGGGTGTTTCCGTTGTCATAATATTTTTCCTGGTACTTATATCATTGATCATGCAGTCGTAAATACCGCTGGTAATATTTTTAGGGTCAAGGCCTACGCCTGATGTCGAATTGGCCTGTGGATCGGCATCGATAATAAGTGTTTTCTTTTCCAGAATGGCCAGACTGGCCGCAAGATTAATGGCTGTGGTTGTTTTACCCACACCGCCTTTCTGATTCGCAATGGCAATAATTTTACCCATGTTTATATTTCAAGTGCTTCTCCAATATCTAATAAAATAAGTTCTTTTCCTTTGGCCGTAAAGGCATCTATTGCAGCGTTTCTGTCAATTTTTATAGGCGGGAAACTATCGTAGTGGCATCCTAAAACTTTATTGCAACCCGCAAAATCCGCTGCTTTTACGGCATCGGCATAGCCCATTGTAAAGTTATCGCCAATGGGCAGTACAGCCAGATCAACATCAAATTCTTCGGCTATTAACTTCATATCGTAGGTGAGTGCCGTATCGCCTGCAACGTAAAGGCATTTGCCATCGGCATTAATTACAAAACCGCCGGGTGCTCCACCGGCACTGCCATCCGGCATAGTGCTGGTATGTATGGCATTCACCATTTTAGCAGAAAATGCCGTACAACTATACGTCCCGCCATGATTAATGGGGTGACCTTCCAGCCCTTTAGCACCGTAATAGTTAATGATCTCAAAATTTGCAATAAGAAATGCATCTGTACGGCTAACTACTGATTCCACGTCAGCAACATGATCGCCATGTCCGTGCGTGAGTAAAACATAATCGGCCGGAATTTTATCTAATTCAATATTGTTAGCAAGCGGATTGCCAGAAACGAAAGGATCTATCAACAAGTTTGCTTTGCTTGTTTCTATACCAATACAACTATGTCCGTAGTAAATGATCTTCACCCTAAAAATTTCTGCTAAATTACCGTTATCACAACTGGTAAATGCGGTCTTTTAAACCATGTTGAAAAGTGGTTGTTGGGTTCGACCTTAATTTGCGAAACAAACAAAACTGCCTACTGCCAAATTTCTAATTGTAAGTCAGCAGTTGGCAGTTCACAGTTAGCTTACCTGTTATGAAAAAAAGCAGAAACTAACATGAGTAGGGTAGTATTCTATGACAAATTCAGTCATTAAAAAAGTCTTAGTTTTAAGTTGAAAATGTACAGAAAATTCATGAAATACAATGTGCCAATATGGCAATTGATAGTATTTAATATATTGGCAATCAGCTTATTAAGTTGCAATAATTCAAGTAAAAATATAAATAGTAAAAATAACGCCGTTTACTTCACGTACAACCGCTTCGATGGTATCAATAACCTCGATCCGGCCTTTGCAAAAAACCAGGGAAGTACCTGGACGGCACATCATCTTTTTAACAGTTTACTTCAATTAGATGATGACCTGGAGATCAAACCATCTATAGCGAAAAAATGGAATATTAGCGGAGATGGATTGACATATTCTTTCACGATTCGCAATGATGTGTTCTTTCATGAAAACGAAAGGGTTTTCGGACCGAAAAAAACCAGAAGAATAAATGCCGAAGATGTGGTTTATAGTTTGAGTAGAATAATTGATCCGGAAGTGGCATCACCGGGAGCCTGGATATTTTCGGGTAAAGTGGATGAAAAAGAACCCTTTAAGGCTGTGAATGACACCACATTTCAACTAAAACTCAAAAAACCATTTAATCCTATACTTGGTATCCTTACTATGCAGTACTGCTCTATTGTTCCGAAGGAAGCTCTGGAGCGTTTTGGTGATACTTTTCGTTGCAATCCGGTTGGAACCGGACCTTTTGCCTTGCAACTATGGGAAGAAGGCGAAGTGCTATTGTTAAAAAGGAATGAAAAGTATTTTGAAAAAGAAGGAAACGCACAATTGCCTTTTGTAGATGGTGTACGCATACAATTTATTGCCGACAAGGCTTTGGAGTATTTAAAGTTCAAACAGGGCGAACTGCACTATATAAGTGATGTGGATCCTGCATTTAGAAATGACTTACTTACCAAGGAAGGTGATTTGCAACCGGATAAAGTGGCTATATACAATTTACGCAAAGCACCCTATTTGAATACAGAGTATATCGGTTTTCTGATAACAGAACGCCCCGAACTGTTAGATGCCGACTTCCGCAGGGCATTGAACTATGCTATAGACAGAGACAGGATGATCGCCTACATACGAAACAACAGCGGTACAGCAGCTTCACACGGCATGGTACCCGTAGGTATGCCGGGTTTCGATCATGAAAATGTTAAAGGATATAGCTATGATATTGATCTAGCCAAGGAATACCTGGCCAAGGCTGGTTTTCCAGAAGGTGAAGGCCTTAGTCCGTTAAAACTTACTACCATTGCTAACTATTCCGATTGGGCATTAAGTATTCAAAAACAATTGGAGGCAATTGGTGTTAAAGTCCGGGTTGAAACAGTACAATCATCTTTTTTACGGGAAATGATGCGTAAAAGTGAAGGACTGGAACTTTTCAGGGCTTCGTGGATAGCAGATTACACCGATCCGGAAAACTATTTGAGCCTTTTTTACGGTGAAAATGGTGCTCCGCCTAATTATACCCGATTTAAAAATGCTGAATTTGACAGGTTGTATAATTTGGCCGCCGCAGAGAACAACCCTGAACAAAGAGCCCGCTACTATGAGCAAATGGACCAGATCATTGTAAATGAAGCACCCATTATGCCTTTATATTATGATGAAGTACTCAGTTTTACGCAAAAAAACATAACCGGCCTTTTCAGCCATCCGATGAATATTTTGGATTTGAGGAGGGTGATGATAGGTGAAAGTAATTAATGACCTGAGTTCGATTAATAATTATAGGTTCAGATATTCTAAAAAGCGAACTCAGGTTAAAAGAGAGCGCGTTGAGGATAAAATCACTGTCCATTCCCTCCTGTCCTTTAACAATTATTTCTATGTCCTTATATTTAGCTTGTAGCCGTTTCAGTATTTCAGGATCTATGGGATTGTATAGTCCTGAAAATAGGCGTAATGGACGTAAAGGTTATTCGAGTGAAATCATAGGTCACCTTAAAGCTTCTTTATACGCCTTTATAGCCCGCTTTCTTGCAAAATTGTGTTCTACAATTGGAGGGGGGTAATCAAAAGTGTCCAACTCGGGAACCCATTTTTTAATATATTTTAGTTCGGGATCAAATTTTTTTATTTGGGTTGTGGGGTTAAACACTCTAAAGTATGGTGCAGCATCACATCCGGTTCCAGAAGCCCATTGCCAGTTTCCATTGTTCGATGAAAGCTCATAATCAAGTAGTTTTTTAGCAAAGTATGTTTCTCCCCATCTCCAATCAATTAACAAATGCTTGCACAAAAAACTTGCAACCACCATACGCACTCTGTTGTGCATATAACCGGTATTTTTTAGCTCTCTCATTCCTGCATCAACCATAGGATAACCGGTAAGGCCATGCTTCCATTTGTCAAACTCTTCTAGGTTATTTCTCCAGTTTATGCAATCATATTTACGCTTAAAATTATGCTCAACTACATTTGGAAAATGATAGAGTATTTGCATAAAAAATTCGCGCCATATCAATTCATTGACAAATGTTTCGTTTGATTTTAATTGTAATAGAATGTCACGCAGGCTTACAGTGCCAAATCTTAAATGTGGTCCTAAATGGCTGGTTCCGCTTAATGCCGGAAAGTTTCTTACTTCGCCGTAATTATCTAACCGCTCTAATTTGTAGGGCCTTATCTTTATTGAAGACCTTTTAAAGCCCAATTCCGATAAAGCCGGAAGATCAAACCGTAGCTTAACGAAATTGCTCCAATTGCTTATAGGATAAGTTGGAACAGAGTGGTTAGCTAGTCTTTCCAACCATTTGTTTTTATAAGGAGTGAATATAGTGTATGGGGTATTATCCTTTTTTAAAACTTCATTTTTGGCAAATATCACCTGATCCTTATAAAGATGAAATGGAACTCCTTGTTCGGCTAAAACACTCTTCACTCTATCATCTCTTTGTATGGCATAAGGCTCATAATCTTCATTGGCGTACACCGCCTTTATATCAAATGTGTGTAGTAGTTTTTTCCATACTGAAATTGGGTTGCCTTGTTTACAGCAGATATTAATTCCATGAGCGTTTAAAGAACTATAGAGCGCGTTAATGGAATCGTAAATAAAAGATATTCTGGCGTCATCTGAAGGCAGTTCATCTGTAATTTCCGTATCGAAGATGAAGAGGGGTAAAACCGGAAAAGGACTTTTCAAGGCTTCATGTAAACCACGATTATCTGTAAGTCGCAAATCACGTCTGAACCAAAATAATGTAACTTTCTTCTTCATAAGTTGATTTATGCCTTGAGTGTATAAATATGCGGAACTGTTTACACTTTTTATATCAGGTTTACTCGATATAAACCCTTTTGGTATAAAATCTTTTCCGTGATAAAATTGCCTAAAAATCAGTATTTCACTAAAACACTTAGCCCACCGGAGTTGGGGCACTCTTATAAACCTTACTGAACATCGGTTTTATTCAGCTTTCAGCCCTTGTCACTAAGTGCAGCGGTGCGGTATGGATTAATTCTATCGCTCCATAAACTTTTTTTACATTTATGCCTGGATGGATCTATTTACCATAGCCACCATATTAATTGTTCTGGCGGCCTTATTCGGGTACTTGAACATCAGGCTCCTTAAACTGCCTGATACCATCGGCATTATGATCATTTCCATATTGTTCACCCTGGGAATAATTGTGGCCGGTCAGTTTAATCAGGAAATATTAGATGCCGAACGCGGATTTATTGGCTCCATAGATTTCAAAAAAGTTTTGTTAGATGGTATGCTGGGTTTCTTACTCTTTGCCGGGGCCATGCACACCAACTTTGAGCAGTTGAAAGTACAGCGCTGGCCCATCTTACTCTTTGCCACATTTGGCGTGCTTGTGAGTACCTTTCTTGTAGCTATAATTACATCTTTTCTTTTAAAGACCTTGGGTGTAGAAACAAAATTCATTCATTGCTTACTTTTTGGCGCGCTTATTTCTCCAACAGATCCTATTGCTGTTTTGGGCATATTGAAGAAAGCGGGTGTGCCTAAAAAATTAGAAGCCAAAATTGTCGGGGAATCTCTTTTTAATGACGGCGTAGGTGTTGTAGTGTTCTTAACCTTATTGTCAATTGCGGGAGCTGGCGGCCACGGTGATGTTGATGCTCCGGGTATTGCCAAATTATTTGGTCAGGAAGTTTTGGGTGGCCTGGCCCTGGGAGCAGCCCTGGGCTACATTGCCTACAAACTCATGAAAAGCATTGATGATTACGATATAGAAGTATTGATAACTCTGGCCACGGTAATGGGCGGTTATGTGTTGGCCAGTAAGCTGCATCTTTCAGCACCACTGGCCATGGTTGTGGCTGGCCTTATTGTTGGAAATGACACCATAAGGGGTTCGGCCATGAGTGAGATAACCGAAACCTACGTAGATAAATTTTGGGAATTGCTGGACGTGTTGCTGAATGCAGTACTGTTTGTACTTATAGGATTAGAATTAGTGGCACTCACCTACAACGGCAAGTATGTTTTAGCCGGATTATTGCTGATCCCGCTGGTACTGCTGGCCAGATATCTGGCCCTACTCATCCCAATCTCTGTTTTCAAAAAGAGATTAGAGTTTGTACCACATACCAATGCTATAATGACTTGGGGTGGTTTGCGTGGCGGCATTTCCATTGCCTTGGCATTAAGCCTTCCGGAGAGTGCTAACCGGGAACTCTTTTTAACCATTACCTACGTTATTGTCGTATTTTCAATTGTAGTGCAAGGCCTTACAGTTGGCGGGTTGGCTAAGAAATTAATTGGTGAAAGAAATTTAAGAGTGGATGTTGCTGACGGTCACTAACCACAGAAATAACCACAAAGCACGCAATGGATAGACAATGACGCAAATTATGTGAACATTGTAGTGAAATTCACACTCGATAATTATACTTGAGATATGCATCTAAACAAACTAACTCATACTATTTTACTTCTTATGATTTCATTTGGTCTTAAAGGCCAAATTGACCTCAATTACTATTTCGATGCCGGAACCAAACTCGATCCTGCCATACCTACTCCCGAATCTGTCTTAGGTTGGCAAATAGGAGAATGGCATGTTAGCCACGATCAGATGATACGGTATGTAGAAGCGTTGGCTGTGGCATCGCCAAGAGTTACTTTGGATTACTACGGTAAGTCCCACGAAGACCGTGCATTGCCGTTGCTTACCATCACATCGCAGGATAATCAAGCAAATATTGAGCAATTAAAGCGTGACCATGTTGCTTTAACGGACCCATCAGTCTCGGAGAATACAAATACATCCGGTATGCCAGTTGTTATCTGGATGGGTTATAGCGTACATGGTAATGAAGCCAGCGGGAGCAATGCCGCTTTACTCATGGCCTATTTTCTTGCTGCTGCGCAAGGACCAGAGATAAACAACTATTTGAACAACGCCATCATACTCATGGATATGATGCTCAACCCTGATGGTAATGTGCGATTCACTACATGGGTTAACGGTAATAAGAATAAAACGTTAACGGGCGACAGCAGCAACAGAGAGCAGAACGAAGTATGGCCCGGCGGTAGAACTAACCACTATTGGTTTGACCTTAACCGCGACTGGCTGTTATTACAACACCCTGAAAGCCGAGGCCGGTTGGTAAAGTATCATGAGTGGAAGCCAAACATCTTAACAGACCATCATGAAATGGGAACAAATGCAACTTTCTTTTTTCAGCCGGGCATCCCATCGCGTAATAATCCACTTACACCCGAACGAACCTTTGAGCTAACCAATGAGATTGCGAAATTTCACATTGCCGGATTAGACGAAATAGGTTCGCTGTATTACTCAAAGGAAAGCTTCGATGATTTTTATTATGGCAAAGGCTCCACTTATCCTGATGTAAATGGTGCAGTAGGCATTTTGTTTGAGCAGGGCAGCTCCCGTGGACATTTGCAGGAGAGTATAAACGGTGATGTCAGTTTTCCGTTTACCATTAAAAATCAGTTGGAAACATCTATGTCAACTTTAAAGGCAGGCATTCATTTACGTGAACAGCTTTTAGATCACCAGAGAAACTTCTATCAAAGTGCACTAAAAGAAGCAGGTCGCGATTCTGAAAAAGCTGTAGTCTTTGGCGCAACAAAGGATCAGGGCCGGCTACATCACTTTATCGATCTGTTGTTAGGTCACCGTATTAAGGTATTTGAGCTTAATTCTGATGTGCGTGAGAAAGGACATTTCTTTAAAAGCGGCCAAGATTATGTCGTTCCTTTTGATCAGCCGCAATACCGATTGATCAAATCATTATTTGAACAACGTACAAGCTTTCAGGATAGTCTTTTTTATGATGTTTCGGCCTGGACCATGCCTTTGGCCTTCAACATTCCCTTTACTCATGTTTCCGGTAGAGCCGGCCTGGGTAATGAACTGAAAAAAGCACCGGCACTAAGCGGACAAAAACTGGGAAGTACGAACTACGCCTATGCCTTTGGATGGCATGAGTATTATGCTCCACGAGCTCTATATCGTTTGCAGAAGAAAGGTATTAGAACAAAACTGGCAACAAAACCATTTGTTTCGAGTGCCGGAAGGCAGTTTGAGAGAGGCACCATCATAATTCCCCTGGGCAATCAAAAAGCAAAAAAACAGTCTATAGAGAGCATTTTAAATACGATCGCTTCAAAGGATGGTATAACCGTTCATGCATTGCAATCGGGAAGTACAAGGGAAGGCCCCGATTTGGGAAGTGCCAGCTTTAGCCCGTTGCAAAAACCCGAGGTACTCATACTGGTTGGGAGAGGTACTTCGGCGTATGAAAGCGGTGAAGCCTGGCATTTGTTGGATACACGATTGGATATGCCGGTTAGCCGAATTGAACTGCACCGGTTCAATAATGCGAACCTCAGCCGGTACAATACCATTGTAATGGTGAATGGGAATTATACAGGTATTAGTGACAGAGGTAAAGAAAACCTGAAAGAATTTGTGCAAAACGGCGGCAACATTGTGGCTACTAAGAGTGCTGTACGATGGCTGGCTAATAATGAATTTACCAACACTACTTTCAAATCGCGTAAACCCGACAGCACCAAACAACTGGCTTATGATGCATTGAGCAATGCCTCAGGAGCACAGGTAATTGGCGGTGCCATTTTTGAAACAAAGTTAGATCTCACACATCCATTGGCTTTTGGGTTTGAGCATGAAATGCTTCCGGTTTTTAGGAATCACACCATGTTTATGAAGAGGAAAAAGGGTAGGGCTATGAATCCGGTAGTGTACACCGACAAACCATTGCTCGCCGGATATATTTCGGATGAAAACGAAGAGCTGCTCCAAAACTCAGCTGCCGTAGCCGTTCATACCTTAGGACGAGGACGGATTATCTCTATGGTGGACAATCCCAACTTTAGAGCCTTTTGGTACGGTACCAATAAGCTGTTTTTTAATGCGCTATTTTTTGGCGATAGCGTGAGTGCAAGTAGTGTTAGGTGATGGTTCTTTCTTTTTTAAGTTCTTTTATCTGCTCAATGCCAAGGCCTTTATTCTTGTTTTCATTTTTGCAGCACCCAACAATTTTTTTGGATGATTTGATATAGTTCAGCTTGTTGATCATCCATTTTTAGTGTAGTAGATTTAAAATGTTTAGATTCAGGTAATTGAAAAGTGATTTGATACATGTTGTGAGTTATTTCATGTGCTTTTTTGATGGAGATATCTGACTTTTGCTTCTTTAACAATCTATCCATTTCCATATAAATGCAGTAGGCTACAAAAGATATACATATGTGTGCCTGAATTCGATGTACCAACCTGTGATAGACGGGTCTTATTCTTAAATCTGTTTTTGAGATCCTGAATGCTTTTTCTATTTGCCAAAGTTGATGGTAATTATCTATAATTTGTTTTTTACTCAATTTGGAGTTAGTTATGTATCCTTTAAGTCCGTCCCACACTACGTCTTGATCAAACTTGTGATAGTCAATTTCAATATCCACCTTGCCTGTCATTTTTAAGTACTTATTATATCCCTTGTTATTGATATTGGACTTGGTGAGCTTTCCTGAACGCAATCGTTTTTCTAATCTCTGCAAACCACGCTTTCGGTTATGTGCATCTTTGCTTGCTCTTTTTGATGAGTAGCAGACAATTAATCGCTGAGCATTTCGCGTAATTTGTCTCACCTGACCATCTTCCCACTGTTGGGATGTAATTTGCTTTTTGACTGCTTTCGATTCATTTTTTATTCTTGCGCCAATTATGTATTCGTACTGTTGATCTTCAAGGGCTTGAAGATTCTTGTTGGACAAAAGAGCTGAATCAGCAATTACAATGGGTTTTCCTAAATCAAATCGATTGCTCATTTTTTCAAGGAAGGGGATTAACGTATGCCCTTCATAGGTGTTGCCTTCAAAAATATCATAACCAATTGCATAACCCTGTAAGCCTACCAGCAAGCCAAGATAGATTTGAGGATGTGAGTGTTTTCCATCTTTTGAAAAGCCGGTTTTACGAAGGTCATCTTCTTCAGATGCCTCAAAGTAAAGAGTGGTCATATCATAGAATACGATCGACAACTTACCGCCAAGTAGTTTTTTAGTATGCTCAAAGGCAATTTGCTCAATCTTGTCCTTGAGTTGGCTATTTAACTTATCTAAAAAACGATATATGCTGTCTATGTTTATATGAACGCCTTGGTAACGATACAAATACTCAATGGTTTTTAACTTGCTTAGTGGAAAAGCTAATCGAGCGATTACTATATGACGAAACAACTCTTCTTTGATATTACCAAAACCGATATGATCAAACAAACTCCCATATATCAATTCAGGGCCAATGGTGCGAATGCTGGCATTACTTAACTGATCAATAGCAGATTCTATGACTGCATCTGATGGAGAAACAAACAATTGAGATTGTCCTTGCAACCGTTCTATCTCTTGCCTGCCCATAGCTACCAACCTTTCAATCTGTTGAGCACTTTTACCACAACCTATGGTCTTAACAACCTTATTAGACCTATTGATTTTTTCAATAATCTGTACCGAAATGCTTCCTGATCGATTTTTTAATTTTCGTAAAAACACACCTGAAAATAGGTCTGCAGCACCCAATTTCAAAAACTTGGTGTTGATTTTCAATCACTTATGATACTTTTTCTGGCGAGTGCGGAAAACAAGAGCAATGCCTCAGGAGCACAGGTAATTGGCGGTGCCATTTTTGAAACAAAGTTAGATCTCACACATCCATTGGCTTTTGGGTTTGAGCATGAAATGCTTCCGGTTTTTAGGAATCACACCATGTTTATGAAGAGGAAAAAGGGTAGGGCTATGAATCCGGTAGTGTACACCGACAAACCATTGCTCGCCGGATATATTTCGGATGAAAACGAAGAGCTGCTCCAAAACTCAGCTGCCGTAGCCGTTCATACCTTAGGACGAGGACGGATTATCTCTATGGTGGACAATCCCAACTTTAGAGCCTTTTGGTACGGTACCAATAAGCTGTTTTTTAATGCGCTATTTTTTGGCGATAGCGTGAGTGCAAGTAGTGTTAGGTGATGGTTCTTTCTTTTTTAAGTTCTTTTATCTGCTCAATGCCAAGGCCTTTATTCTTTCCTAACTTTACTTAGTTAACGTGAATAATGGATAAGTAATTCCGTTTACGGAATTGTTTGTGTTATTCGTAATAAGTTGTACATCAATGCTTTAATGATTGTTTTAACCACGAATTTGCTAATGATACCTGTATTTCTTAGAAATAATAAAATTTGGTTTCGCAGAGCGAAACTAATCATCAGTCCTGGAAAAAAATTCGTGCATTCGTGGTTATCCCGAAGCTTTGGGATTGATTGTTAGAACTTTAGCAAATAGGCTTAACCATTATTCACGTTAGTTAATAGTTTAGTACGGTTTTTGATAAGTAATGAAAAAAATGATACCAAATGAAGTGTAGATTGTTTTTGTCGATATGTTTTATTTTGTTTTTCTCCGTTAATTTAATGGCACAAGGTTACAATAGTGATTATGACCAGGGTAGTAGCAAGTTGTCTATTGGGCTTGGATTTCCAAACAAAACGCACGAAGCCCTTGATATTGGCACCACAATTTTGGGTGGCCTTTTAAGTGGTAATGCTGCCGTAAATGACAAGGGAGGAAAATCGACTCCTTTTTTTATGGGAATGTACGAATATGGGATTTCGGAGAACATAAGTTTGGGAGCTTATGCCGGCTACTTTAAATCAGAAAACGAAATTCTAAGAATAGCTAACCTCATTACCAACTCCAAAATAGGAACAGCAGAATATAAGGTTTACTCGTTTGGTGGAAAAATTGGGGCCCATTATCCCTTAATCAAAAACCTGGATACCTATGCCAGCACTTATGTGGGGTATAATTTTATTAAAGATGATGTAAGATTTGAAACAGGCTCTTTAATAGGTGATTTAGTTGCGGCTGAAATAGTTCGAAACCTTGATTATCCGAGAATAACCTACGAAGTGAACGCCGGAGCCAAATACTTTTTCAATGAAAAAATTGGCGTTTACGGCGAAGCCGGTGTTGGAAGGTTTTTGGTGAATGCAGGAGTCTCATTTAACCTTAATTAATATTTCAAACCTCATCCAAAGTTTTAAACTAACCTCATCCAAAGTTTTAAAACTTTGGATGAGGTTTAGAATCTTAATCAACAAACTGCTACCGCGTAAATAATATCTCCCGATACTTTGGCAATGGCCAAAAATCGTCCATTACCAGCAGCTCCAGTTCATCAATATGACCTCTAATTTCCTCAAATAAGGGCTTTACATTTTTGTTAAAAGCTACTGCCACCCCTCTTGATGTTTTGCCCTTTTCCGCTTTATCGCGTTCACTTCGCATTTTTATTACACCATTTCTTGCGGCTTCAATATGTTCTGAAATAGCCACGGCAATCTCCTTTTGCGTTTTTATAGCGCGAGCCGGTAGGCCAGCACCCTTTGCTTCTCTCATATTGGTAAGCACTTCGGTTTGATACCGTATGGCCGCAGGAATGATCTGATTCAACGCCAGCTCTTCAATCATTCTGGATTCTATCTGAACTTTCATGGTGTAATTCTCCAATCTTATATCGTGGCGTGCCTCAATTTCGCGTGCTGTAAATATGTTGTTGTCTGAAAACAGCTTTTTCGAAGAATCAGATATATAGGCATCAAGAGCTACCGGAGTTGACTTAACATTACTTAAACCACGTTTTGCAGCTTCTTTTTCCCAATCGGCACTATAGTTATCGCCTTCAAATAAAATATTTTTTGATGCTTTTATACAGGCCCTTAGCTCTTTTAAAATGGCACTATCCTTCTTTTCGCCTTTGGCTATATGTTTATCAACATTTTCTTTGAATACATTTAACTGGTTAGCGACAATCGTATTCAAAATAGTCATCGGATCGCTACAGTTAGCCGATGAGCCAACTGCCCTAAACTCGAATTTGTTACCTGTAAATGCAAATGGTGATGTACGGTTTCTGTCGGTATTATCAACCATTACGTCAGGTATCATTTTGTGAATGTCTATTTTTAATTCCTGCTCATCATCTTCGTCTAATTTATGGGTAACACGTTTCTCAATTTCGTTCATAACCTTGGTCAGATATTTACCTATAAATACAGAAATTATGGCCGGTGGAGCTTCGTTGGCTCCTAACCTGTACTCATTACTTTCCGATCCTATACACGCTCTAAGCAGATCATCGTGATCTTTTACTGCCTTAATGGTATTTATGAAAAATGTAAGGAAAAGCAGGTTGGTTCTCGGGGTGGAACCGGGAGAAAGAAGATTTTTTCCTGTATCGGTAGCCATAGAAAAGTTACAGTGTTTTCCCGAACCATTAATGCCTGCAAACGGCTTTTCATGTGTGAGTACAATAAGGTTGTGTCTGCGTGCTACGCGGTCAAGCAAATCCATAAGCAATTGATTATGGTCAACAGCAATATTTGCTTCTTCAAACATAGGAGCGCACTCAAACTGGCTTGGTGCCACTTCGTTATGCCTTGTCCGGACCGGAATTCCCAGCCGGTGTGATTCGGTTTCAAAGTCGCGCATAAAGGCATAAACACGCTCAGGAATTGATCCAAAGTAGTGATCATCCAATTGTTGGCCTTTTGCCGGGCCACGTCCGAAAACAGTACGTCCGTTTGCTACCAGATCCGGTCTGGCGTAATACATGGCCTTATCAATCACAAAATATTCCTGTTCCCAACCCAATGTAGGCCAAACTTTTGTTACAAATCTGTCGAAGTAGCGCGCTACCGAAGTAGCTGCTTTATCTAACGCTTCAATAGATTTAAGGAGTGGTGCCTTGTAGTCTAGCGCTTCACCGGTGTAGCTTATGAATACGGTAGGAATACAAAGTGTTTTGCCTCCACCTATATCCATAATAAAGCACGGAGATGTAGGATCCCAGGCCGTATAACCTCTTGCTTCGAACGTTGTACGCAAACCACCGCTTGGCAAACTTGATGCATCGGGTTCTTGCTGGGTTAATTCGGAGCTTGTAAAGGCTTCAATGCCTGAACCTTCGGTATCGGGAATAAAGAAAGAGTCGTGCTTTTCTGCTGTAGAACCGGTCAAAGGCTGAAACCAATGTGTATAATGCGTTGCTCCATTTTCCAGTGCCCACGATTTAATGGCACTCGCTATTTGATCGGCTAAACCGGCATCGATCTTACTATGTTCTTCAATGGCATCTGTCAATTTTTTTGATGCGTCCTTGGAGAGATAGGATTGTAGTTTCTTATGAGTGAGTACATTTTCGCCATAAAAAGAAGATATCTTCTCTCCATTATGATTAGGATTATTTTTCGGTCTGCTTAGAAACAGCTCAAGTGCGGATTTTCTACTATTGATTGACATGTTATAAATATAATTATATAACAAAAATAAGTAGAAAAACTTTTAATTCAGGATATCGTAAGAATATTTTTTAATTTTTTTATCCAATTGTCCCATTTTCCAAGAATAATCATTGATAAAAGAAGAAAAATAAAGGCAACACTTCTGTATCGGGCAAGTGCACCCGTATTGGTTACCATTAGTCCTATCATAATCAGGTAGCTCAAAGAATAGAAGATACAGAACCAAAAAATACCGCGTTGTTTTTGGCTAAGCCCTGCATATCGATGAAAAACAATACTGCGTAGAATAATGGAAATTACAAAGAGCAAGTTGATAAACGATGCCAGGTGAAACCAGGTTTTTATATTTGTTGGAAACGGCCTTAGCGTTGCATTAATCAATGCGACAGGCACCAGCTTAATAAAACTCTCAAAAGTGGGCTCCAGCTTTTCCATGGTAAATGTTGTTTTACCTTTCGAACGTAGAAATATGTCCTGAACATTTGTAAACTTTTCAGGTATATTCAATGTAGGATGGATGTGCTTTGCGTTAAAAAATAAAACACCGCTTAAAGTATAAAGTAAAACAAACTTTAAGAAGGCATGCTTAGGCCAGGTAAGAACAACTAAAAGGCCTAACAAGGCTGGAACAAATAACAAAAAGGCATAATCACGAGCCTGGTACATCAGCCAACAGCCCAACAGCAGCAAAAAGACATGGAGATATTTTTTTTCAAACTTTAGTTTCCATAACGCGTAAAATATGATTCCGAGTGATAGAATTACCAAACTGCCTTTATGAGCCCCCGAACCCCAATACAACACGGAAGGGGTTATAAATAGAAATATGGCAAATAGCAATGACCGATCGTTAAAATTTTTGGCAAAAAAGCGATAGATGTTCAAAGTGCCCACAAACGAAATAAAGGCAAAAAACACAGCGTGTACATAGTAGTGACCAAATGAAAAGAGTCTTAAAAAAGCATGAAACTGCACCATAAAGTAACTCCTGGGCAGGCCATAATGTTTAACTTCTGTTCCAATTAGCTTAAAAAGGGCCTGGCCGGCATCGTGGTTCGTAGGTCCTACCAATGCTTTAAGATATTCGATGGGATGTTGAGGTAGCAGGCTAAACAATTTGCCCGACTCATCGAAAAAACGAAAGGTATCGCCATATCCGTAATAGTACTTCTGAATTAAGCCGTAGGTAATTGCTGCTAATACTTTAATCAAAAACAATACGGCCAGCGTTTTCTTACTTAAGGCGGGAGCCTTAAACCATTTTGACCTATAGATAAAAAACGCCAGTAGTGCAGTATATAGAAGTGTTAGCAGTATTTGCCACATGGTAGTTGCGTAAAAGTACGTTAATTAGATATGTGTATCGAAGGTTTGTTTACCTACTTTTGAACACGTTTGACCATTATGGTAATTAGAGCACATGTACTGGCACTTATGTTTCTATGTACTCCACTTCTTAATTGGGGACAGACCGGAGATATAGATAGTCTAAATAATCTTAGAACTAAGCTTTTAATTGTTGATGCCGATTCCATTAAGATTGATGAAATGAGCATTGTGCCGGATTCATTTGAAATACGCAATGAAGATGAACTCCCCGAAGATGCCAAATACAATGTGGATTACGCACGTTCATTATTGCTAACAGAAAACATGCTGGGTGCTGAGCTAGACCTGCTATATCGTGTGTTTCCATTTAATTTTTCTAAAAAACAAAGCTCAGTTAAAGTTCAAGAGGAAAAAATTGACAGCATAAAACTTATTTATTTTCCTGATACAGAAGTGGAACGTAAAGTATTTGAATTTGACAAATTGAAGGTTGACGGGGGCGTGGGACGCTCCTTTAGCTTCGGTAACAGTCAGGACCTTGTACTTAATTCAAATTTAAATTTGCGTATATCCGGAACACTCGATAACGGTGTTGAAATTGCAGGAGCATTAACCGATGACAATGTTCCGTTTCAACCTGAAGGCAATTCACGTCAAATTCGTGAATTAGACAAAGTATTTCTGCAATTTTCCAAAGACAATCACCGCCTTCAACTGGGCGATTACGAACAGAGAAGTCCAAACTCTTATTTTTTGAAGTACAATAAGCGTTTACAGGGAATCAGCTATACCGGAATTTTTGAGCATAAAAATGACTGGCAAACCGATGCGTTTATAAGCGGAGCCGCAAGCAGGGGAAAGTTTTCACGGAACGAAATAAAAGGAATAGAAGGAAATCAGGGTCCTTACAAGCTGTTTGGAAGTAACAGGGAATCCTATATTATAATACTGGCCGGAACAGAACGTGTTTTTATTGATGGTGCACTAATGGAACGCGGACAGGATAGAGATTATATTATCGATTATAACATTGGAGAACTCATTTTTACAAGTAGAAGACTGATCAACAATCAAAGTAGAATTGTTATTGAGTTTGAATATACCGATAGAACATACAGTCGCACATTTTTACACAGTGAAGCAAATTATGGAAACGAGAAACTGAATTTTAGAGTGAATGTGTACACCGAACAGGATAGCAAGCGCAACGCAAACGTAGGTGATACAACTATAAACACAAGGTCTGCCTTTAAGGATATTGGCGACAACATCAATGATTTTTTTATACCATCATTCCGACCCGAACCATATACCGAAGAACGAATCCAATATGAATTGGTAAGAGATAGTGTTGTAAATGGGATTACTTATGACTCGATATTTGTTTTTTCGAATAACCCCGCCCTGCAACTTTACCGCGTAATTTTCACTTTTGTTGGTGAAGGCAATGGTGATTATGATGTTGAATCACAGGTACTAAACGGTAGGGTATTTAAATGGCAGCCACCTATTGGTGATCAAAGGCAAGGTAGTTATGTTGCTGCTATTCGCCTGGTGCCACCGCAGAAAAAACAAATGCTAACCCTGGCATCATCTTATGCATTAAATGATGAAAATGTAGTTAGCCTTGAAGCAGCTGTTTCTAACAATGATCTGAATACACTTTCAAGTATAGGAAATGATGATAATGTTGGACAGGCCATAAGATTAAAGTGGAACGGAAAGCATTACCTGGGAAGAGACTCGTTACATGGAGTGCTTAGTTCCAACTTTAATTATGAGTTTAAACAAAAGAAATTTAATCCCATAGAACGGTATAGAAATGTTGAATTTAGCAGAGATTGGAACTTAGATCAAAATATTTTGGACACCTTAAATGAAAACATAGGTGTTCTTCGCCTTGACTATAATTTTAACCCTTACAGCTCTGTCAACTACAGACTGTCGTCTTTTTTCAGAGAAAATGGATATACCGGCTTCAACAATAATGTAGGCTATAAATTACGCAAAAATGGCTTGGATGTGCGCATTAACTTCAATGCGCTAAATACAAAGCAGGATACGCTTAAGAGCTTTTTTATAAGGCCGGATTTTGATATTTCTAATCGTTTCGGCATCCTAAATGGTATTCGAATAGGGGCAAGGGGGCAGAGAAATCACAGGGAGTTTCAATCGGAGTTGACTGACCAACTTATTCTAAACAGTTTTAAGGATGATACCTACGCGCTTTATTTTGAAACTTCAGACACATCTAAACTTAGGTTAAAAGTAAGTGCAGGCCAGAGACAAGATCATTTCAAAAATCTTTTGGGGAATGCACTTGGCCTTGCTCAAACATCTAATTTTATTGAGGCTCAGGGAGAATTGAAAAATATAAAGGACCAACAGCTGAGTTGGAATGTAACCTGGCGAAAACTGAACATTGACAATAACAAGCTCACAACTGAAAAAGCGAAGAATTCGTTGTTGGGAAGACTGGACTATGCCACCAATATTTGGAAAGGGCTTATACGAACGGGTATGAGCTATGAGATTGGAAGTGGGAGAGAGCCGAGAAGAGAGTTTTCATACATCGAAGTCAATAAAGGTGAAGGGAATTTTATTTGGAATGATTATAACGATAACGGTTTACAGGAAATAAACGAATTTGAAACCGCCATTTTCCAGGATGAAGCTAATTATATCAGAATTTTTACTACAACCAATGAGTATATAAATGCCGATGTTACCAGATTGAACCAATTTGTTCATTTACAACCTGCAACTGCATGGAGAAATTCGCAGGGTATTACCCGGTTTTTGTCTAAGTTTTCGTTGAACTCCAATCTTAGCATTAGTAGAAAAATATTTGAAGATGCCGATGTGTCTATATTCAACCCTTTTGTTTTTAACGTGGATAATTCCAGTCTGGTGTCGTCCAACATCAGATTAACAAACATGCTTACATTCAATAAACTGAGCAACAAGTTTAGAATGGGGTATAGTTATAAGGTCAACGAGAATAAAAATCAATTACTGGCAGGCTTTGAAAAGCGCGAAAGACTGGAACATGGCCTAACCACTGATATTTACTTAAAGAACAAACTAACATTACAAAATACTTTGGGTTACTTAACTCAGTCCTTTGGAGCTGAGAATTACACGCAAAAGAACTTTGATTTCGGCTCGTTTAGCTTTAGTCCGCGGCTTAGCTGGGTATTATCCAACAGCCTGCGTCTGGCACTTACCTATGATTTAACAAACAGCGAAAACGATATTGTTTTTGGTGGTGAAAAGGCTACTACCAATGCGCTCAAATTCGACTTCAACTATAATAAAATCAATAACATTGCTTTGCTGGGTTCTTTAAGTTTTGATAAAGTGGATTATAATGGCGATACCAATAGTGCGGTAACTTATAGTATGCTTAATGGCCTGCAGGCGGGTAATAATCTTGTTTGGCGTATAAACATGGAAAGGGAGGTGCTAAAATCGGTAAAAATTAATTTGGCTTATGATGGCCGTAAACTAGGCGACAATAACCCGGTACATACCGGAAAAGCCAGAATAAGTGCAGTATTTTAATAAAAAAGGCCCCGATAAGTGGAGCCTTTTTTCTGCTACCTGGTTAAATTTCTTCGCAAAATGAGTGCTGCAAAAGCTCTCTTATCTTAACTCAAACTGTTGCGTTCCCACGTTAAAGCCGTGGTGGTAAATTTCTGCAGTATAGATACCTTCCTCGAAAGGAAGATTTTGTGTCCAGTATAAACACACATTTTTAGGCTCATTTTCGTAGTTCACATAGGTACGGGTAGTATATTTCATTTGCTCACCACCCTCGGCATTGGTGAATATACCCGATCCTCTGTCTTCTTCGTGCAGGGCTACACCTTCGGGAGAAATTATTCTAACAAGATATTCTTGCTGTCCTGGCTTTACTACCGGATTTTTATTTACGTTGAAGCATACCTTTATCTTTTCCACTCGCTTGGAGCTTCTTGTAGTTCGTTCTTTACCACTGTTTTTATACTTTACACCTTCGGCAAACAGATTCCCGATATTTATAACGCTACCATATTCGGCTTTTGGCGTTAGTTCTTCATTAGCTGCCTGCAATTCTTCCTTCTCCTGGGTAAGGGTTTCGGTTTGCTCAACAAGCTGCGTTTTTTCTTCTTCCAATTCCGTTTTTTCCCTGCTTACCACATTAATTGTAGTTGTAAGGCTCCGATTTTCGGTTTTCAGTCCGGTGTTCTCCTCGGTTAGAGATTTTACCGAAGCCATTAAATTGCTATTTTCTTGCCTTAGGCTGGCTATTAATTTCCGGGCACGATTAAGCTCAGCTTGAGTAGCATTTTTATCTTTCAGAAGTCGGCTAACTTCATCTCTTACGTCCTGGGCTTCCTGAATTTTTGCACTCAGTGCGCCATCCAATTCTTCATTTTTGGCTTTTAAAGCTTCAAATTCGATATTCAACTCATCAAATTCGGCATTCAACTCGTCATACTCTGTACTGATTTCTTGTTTTTCTTCAATGTGCACTACATTTTCGCTTAACGCTTGTTTGTATTTAACTCCGAAGAATAATGCAAGAAGGCCAAAGGCCAAAGCAAGCAATCCTAAGAGGATCTTTGTTCCTTTTGAATTCATAATGTGGGGGTTTTGGTACTTAAAATTAATAATACTCTCGAAAACTGGAACGTCAGTGTTCCACATTTTATTACCTGAAATGGGGCTGTTTTGTTACACAAAGAGAATTGGAACATGATTTGGTAGGAATATAGTGAAACAAGCATTAATCTTGTATGTATATATCAATTGAAAAATATAGTATTATTATGAATAAAGTAGTAGGATTACTCCTAATGTTATTCCTTGCCGGTAGCGTGCAAGGGCAAAAAAGTGCTGAAGATTACAAAGATTGGCATTTGAAAGATTTAAAAGCCGACGGAATTCCGGGTGTTAGTGTGGAAAAGACTTATAGCCAGTTGTTGGCCGGTAAACAATCTAATGCAACGGTAGTGGTGGCCGTAATTGATTCGGGCATAGATATAGCCCACGAAGACCTTAAAGATGTTATTTGGACAAATGCCGATGAAATACCCGGCAACGGTATTGATGACGATAACAACGGCTATGTAGATGATGTACATGGCTGGAACTTTATTGGCGGTAGAGATGGCAGCATGGTAGGGAATGATAATTTGGAGGTAGCACGTTTATATAAAAAATACCACACTAAGTTTAAAGATGTTAAAGCATCGGAACTTAAAGGCGATATGCTTAACGAGTGGAAGATGTATCAAAAGGTGAAGAATGAGTTTGAAGAAAAGCGAACAAATGCGCTTAAAGGCAAGGAGCAGTACGAAAACGTACTGAACATGTACAACCAGTCGAAAGAAATACTTTTGAAACACTTGGACAAAGATGAGCTGGATCAGAAAGATTTGGAGGGCATTGAAACGGAAGACCAAAAGGTAATTGCAGCTAAGGAATTTCTTGGTGGAATGTTTGCCCAGGGTTTTAGAGAGAAGGACTTGGATCAATGGGGAAACCACGTTAAAAAACAGGCCAACTGGTATTATAATCCTGATATTGATGTACGCCGCGATATTATTAAGGACGATCCTAATAACCTGTATGAGAAGGGATATGGGAACAACAAGGTGGAAGGTGTAGATAATTTCCACGGAACATTTGTAGCCGGAATAATTGCGGCCAAAAGAAATAATGGAATTGGTATAGATGGCGTGGCCGATAATGTTATTATTATGCCCGTGAGAACGGTGCCGGGCGGTGACGAACATGATAAAGATGTAGCAAATGCCATAAGATATGCAGTAGATAACGGAGCCCGAGTGATTAATATGAGCTTTGGAAAGTCTTTTTCTCCGCATGAAGCCGTTGTTGCTCAGGCTATACAATATGCCGAAAACAATGACGTATTACTTGTACATGCAGCAGGGAATGATGGTAAGAATCTTGATACAGGAGATAACTACCCCACTAATTATTCCGATTTTATTAGAGGGAAGGTTAAAACGTATTTAACGATAGGAGCAAGCTCTATCAATAATGATGAAAAACTTCCCGCCGGTTTCTCTAACTATGGTGATAAAAAAGTAGATCTGTTTGCACCCGGTGTGAATGTATATTCCTCCGAGCCTGACAATCATTACGGAACGAGCAATGGAACCAGCTTTGCAGCACCAATAGTGTCAGGTGTGGCTGCGCTGATCATGTCCTATTATCCCGATCTTTCAGCTAAAAAAGTGAAAAAGATCTTAGAAAAAACGGTAGTTGAGTTTGATGGTAAAAAGGTGCATAAGCCGGGCAGCGGAGGTTACGATGACGAAGGAAATGAATTAAAACCGGAGGTTGTTGAATTTGCCGACCTTTCTAAAACAGATGGAATTGTTAACGCTTATGAAGCAATGGTTTTAGCTGCTAAAAAAAGCAAATACAAACTGAGAAGCAGAATTTCTAATTAAACTTTAACCTTAACCTGTCAGGTCTTAAACCTGACAGGTTAAGTAACTAATAACACGGCCAGCGCAATTAATATCACGCCCATAACCCGGTCTAACCAAACGCCCCACCTTGTAAAAAACCGATTGACCGGCCCCTTACCAAAGACCACGGCAATAAAACTGAACCAGGCGAATGTGGCCACCGCCATCCAAATACCGTAGGCTATTTGAAATTTAACCGGGGTTGAAGTACTCACTACAGCTGTAAATAACATCAAAAAGAAGAGCATGGCCTTAATGTTTAGTGCGTTGGTGAAAAATCCGATGGAAAATGCCTTAGCATCTGAAAGGCTCCTACCGGAAGGATTAAGGTGGGCATCGGTCTGCTTTTGTTTTGAGAGCAAACTTGTGACCCCCAGATACAATAAAAACGCCGCTCCCAAATATTTTACGACGGTAAAGGCCACTTTATTTTGGCTAACCAAAAGGGAAAAACCCAGTACCGCATAGGTCACATGCAACATTATAGCCGTACCAACACCAAAGGCGGTAACAATTCCTGTTCTCAGCCCGTATTTGAGTGCTTGTTTGGTTACTATAGCAAAATCAGGGCCGGGGCTGGCAACTGCAACCGCATGAGCAACGGCAATAAGTAAAAACTCCTGTAGAAAATTTGACATTCTCAGTTATAAAAAGGGTGGTATTTCAATAAGGTTTCTCTTAAATGCTCCCTATCCAAATGCGTATAGATCTCTGTGGTAGTTATGGATGCATGGCCCAGCATTTCCTGCACAGATCGCAGATCGGCACCACGTTTTATCATTTCGGTAGCGAAAGAGTGGCGCAAGGTATGCGGACTTATAGACTTGCGAATTCCGGCTAATTCTGCTGACTTCTTAACAATATTGTACACCGATATTCTCGACAGCCGTTTCCCGTAACGATTCAGAAAAACAAAATCATCGTGTGCAGGATGTGCCTTTTGTTTACTACGGAAGTTCTCTAAGTAAATGTTTATCTCATTTTGTGCTTGTTGACTGATGGGAACTAACCGTTCTTTATCTCCCTTTCCGGAAACTTTAATAAAATCTTCATCGAAAAACAGGTTGCTGCGTTTTAGTTCAACAAGCTCTGAAACACGAAGCCCGCAAGCGTACAGCGTGGCAATGATGGCCTTATTTCTATGGCCTTCTTGTTTGCTCAGATCAATACCTTCAATGAGATTTTGAATTTCTTCATGGCTCAGAGTATCGGGTAACTTGCGTTTTAATTTGGGCATTTCCAGTAAATCTGTTGGATTAACGGTAACTACTTTTTCCAACACCAAATAGGCGAAGAAAGCTTTAATACCTGATATCAGCCTGGCTTGTGTTGATGGCTCCAATCCAACGTCGTTTAATTCGGCCAGCAAAGATTGTATGTGCTGTAGGTCAACCGATGTTATACCAATACTATTTTCCTGCGCAAAATGTTCAAGTAAGGTCACATCCCGCAAGTAGGCCTTAATGGTATTGGCCGACAGCCCTTTTTCTAATTGCAGGTATTGTTTAAATCCGGCGGTATATGATTTCCAACTCAAGCCCTATATTCGCTTCGCATGAAGATAATCATCATTAACGGACCAAATTTAAATCTTGTAGGCCACAGAGAGCCCGAAATTTACGGCAATGTAAGCTTCGATGATTATTTACCGCAGCTTTCTGAGGCTTTCCCGGATGTGGAACTCGGTTACTTTCAAAGTAATATTGAAGGTGAAATTATAGATGCTATTCAACAGGCCGATCATGAATATGATGCCATAATTATAAACCCGGCGGCTTATTCTCATACATCGTTGGGAGTGGCTGATGCTATTGCTTCGGTTGAAATTCCAACATTAGAAGTACACATCAGTAATATTTATGCAAGGGAAGAAGTACGGCATATTTCTTTAACCGGAAAAAATGCAGTGGGTGTGATCACCGGCCTGGGTTTGCAGGGTTATGCACTGGCAGTACAATGGCTGATGGATAGAGGTTAAGCTTTCGAAGCTCACTTATGTGGGTTACGGTGCTGAAATTTTAATTAGATAATCATCTAACGTTGTAAATTTAAATTCCGGATACTCCGACAAGAATTTATCGTTCTTAAGTCCGCCATAAACAGGACGCATTGCATCTTGCCTGAAATCATCTTTGGTTATAGGTTTGATATCGGCTTTGGCCTTGGGGAAGTGGGAAGCGATCTTATTGACCATTTCGAAAGCGTTGAAGTATTCGCCATAACTCATGTGGTAAATGCCGGTTTTCTCATCTTTCAATAAGTGATACATTGCCCGGGCAATATCATGCGCATTAATGGCTGTAGTATATTGATCGGTAAAGGCATTCCATTTAAGTTCTCCACCTATTAAGGATTCAACCATACGTGCCACAAAATTTTTTCCGCGCTCTTCGTCTCCAAATATTTTTGCACAGCGAAGAATAAGCCAATCATCTACTTGCTTTACTTCTGTTTCTGCCTGCAGTTTATGTCGTCCGTAAACACTTAACGGATCAACTTCGGCATCTTCGGAGTACGGACCATCTTGGCCGTTGAACACATAGTCTGTAGAAATGTAAACCATTTTGGCCCCTATTTCCTCACATATTGTCCGAACATTTTGAGTGGAAATAACCGTTTTCTCATAGCTCTCTTTTTCATGTGTTTCGCAATAGTCCACATGAGTTAGCGCACCACAATGCACAATCACATCAGGGCTAAAACCGGTAATGGAAAAATTGTTTTCAGATGCAGGATCAAGCGTATTGAAAAAGACAGTATCCTCTGCCTGATAGGAAAAATAGGTACCTATGGTCTCTATTCCGCGAGCTTTTAAATACTTTAGAACATTATTGCCCACCAATCCCGATGCTCCTATTACAACAACTCTTTTCATCTTACCTGCTCAAAAGTACTTTTACTCTGTATAAAATATTTCCAGGCCACGCTAAGTGGTTTATACTTCAACTTTACTTTACTCCTTGTTCTTTTACGGAATGTAGCCGGTTTTAACATAATAAAGTGAAACATGGCTTTTACCATAGCAGCTGCATTTTTCATGTTACCGGTGAACACAAAGCGCCAAAAGGCCACACCGTCCATTATTAATCTTACAGGCCATTTCCAAAGTGACTCAACAATACTCCAGTTTTTATAGCATGCCATGTAGTTATTCCTAAAATTCAGGAAAACCTTTTTCGGACTATTATAGCTAAGTCCGGCTCCACCCACATGATAAACCGTACTGTCAGAAACATACTTTACGGTAAAGCCCTGCCTCCGTAAACGCCAGCAGAGGTCAATTTCTTCCTGATGCATGAAGTAAGCTTCATCAAAACCACCAATTCCCCTAAACTGTTCAGACTTAATGAACAAAGCTGCTCCGCTCGCCCAATCGCAGTCTGTAATGCCATTGTACTGCCCTTTGTCTTCTTCCAATGTGTAGAAAATTCTTCCCCGGCAATAAGGATAACCCAAACCATCAAGAAAGCCTCCCGCAGCTCCGGCATGTTCAAAGATATTCCGGTTGTGGTAAGACAAAACTTTTGGCATGGCCACCGCACATTGCACATCATTTTCAAAAACTTGCAGTACAGGCCCCAGCCAGTTTTCCGTTACTTCCACATCGGTATTTAACAGCACAAAATATTTGTTTGTGAGTTCGGCCAATCCCTTATTGTATCCGCCTGCATAACCGTAATTTTCGTTTAGCTGAATCCATCTGATCTTAGGATATTTATCCGAAACGAAAGTTTTGGAATCATCGGTTGAAGCATTGTCGATTATGTAAACAGATGCATCAGTTGAATTTGCAACAACAGAAGGTAAAAACTGCTCCAACTCGTTTTTACCATTATAATTTAAAAGCACAACGGCTACATCACTTTTTGCTGACATGGTTGTGCTTTTCACTGCCTATATGTACAAGGGCATCGCCTTTATTAACTACGGGCAGGTTGTTCAATCCAATAACGTATCCACCGAGCGGACTAATTATTTCTTTTCGCCAATCTCCATACGGACTGGTAACATAGCCTAATCTTCTACCTTTTTCAACTGTTTCACCCGCATCTACTTTTGATACCCACAAACCAGAAGCTTCGGCCCTGACCCATTTTGTATTGTTAATACGGGTTGATGGTTTAAATGCACCGGGAGCAGTTTTCCGCATACCTAATTGTTGCATAACCCTTAAAGTTCCGTCAATTCCATGTTGTATGGCAAACTCATCAAAGCGCATGCTCTCACCGCCTTCAAATACAATGATGTGTTTTTGGCGTTTATGCGCAGCCGCCCGCAATGATTTCGGTATTAATTTGGCACTAATGGTATAGGGTGCATTGAATGCGGCAGCCAGCATTTCATTTCGCTCATCCGGTAGGGCACATCTTATTTGCGGATAGTTGGTTCTGCTCGCCCCGCCTGTATGAAAATCAATTCCGTAATCTATCAAAGGCATTATTTCCTTCATTAAGGTGTAGGCTACCTTGCTGGCAAGTGATCCGTTTTTATTACCGGGAAAAGAGCGGTTAACATCTTTACCATCGGGTACATCGCGCGAGAAATGAAGGAAACCAAAAACGTTGAGCAACGGAATGCATATTACTGTCCCTTTTTGCGGATGATGCAAGTCGTTGTCAACTATTCTGCGCACTATTTCAATTCCGTTTATTTCATCGCCGTGGAGTCCGCCTTGTAATAGCAATGCCGGACCGGCTTTCTTTGCACGGACAATAACAACCGGAATGGTGATGGGCGTACGGGAGGGTAGCATAGCAACTTCCAAATTGATATGATGCTCTTCGCCTGCTTTTATGGTAACACCGGCTAATTTCACGTGGGCTCAAATATAAGTAACCTTAAATGACTGGATACGGAAGTTTCTCCAGGGGTAAGCATCAATTCACCTGGCGTATGAAAAAACAATTCTTTTTGGGCATGCTAATACACGACTAACCTTGCGAGCGTTTTTTTCTTCGTGTTTTCACTTTGGCATGGCGTTCTACAAACTCTATAATAGCTCCGGCAATGTCAACTTTGGTGGCAGCTTCTATACCCTCCAGTCCGGGAGATGAATTTACCTCCAAAATTAAAGCTCCGCGTTTAGATTGGAGCATATCTACACCGCACACATCTAATCCGAGCGATTTTGCTGCTTTTAGTGCGGCACTTCTTTCAGTTCTTTTTAATTTAATTAATTCGGCCCTGCCCCCCCTGTGCAGGTTCGACCTGAAGTCACCGGGCACTCCGGTTCTCTTCATGGCTCCAACTATTTTGCCTTCTACAATAAAGGCACGAATATCCGACCCGCGCGCTTCTTTTATAAATTCCTGAATCATGGTGCGGGCATTAATGGAATGAAATGCCTGTATTACGGAAATAGCTGCTTTGCGTGATTCCAATAACATAACTCCAAGGCCTTGTGTACCTTCCAGGGATTTTATAATAACGGGTGTTCCGCCAACGGCATCGATCAACTCTTCGGTTTTATTTGAATAGTTGGTAAAAACAGTTTTGGGTATGCCTACACCTTCCCGACTCAATAATTGTATGCTGCGCAGTTTGTCGCGCGAACGTAAAAGAGCGTTGGAGTCCAGCGTGCTAAATACATTCATCATTTCAAACTGCCGCACAACAGCCGAACCGTAAAAGGTAATAGAAGTACCAATGCGTGGAATAATGGCATCTATGTTATCTAACCTTCTTCCGCCGTAATAGACCTGAGGTTCGTTCTTTTCCAGTACCAGGTTACAACGTAACGGATCTATAACTACTACATTATGGCCACGTTTTATAGCCGATTGAACTATGCGACGTGTGGAGTAGAGCGTTCTATTTCTGGATAAAACAGCAATTTTCATTTAACGGTAGCTAAGACAAAATTGCGAGAGAGATTAATTTGGTTCACATCTACCAAAAAGTTTTCTCCCAATAACTTCCTTCCCAAAAGTACCGGATATTTCATATTTCCTCTATCCGTTAAAGTTAATTCTATACTGTACAGCTCCTGAAAAAGTAGAATATCGCTCTCTATTATGAAGCGTTCCTCGCTTTCTCCAAAAGAATTTTTTACGATCTTTTTATCGAATTCGGTTACAACAATCTCCTTCTCATCATATCGCGGATGATCAGGATCTAATAAATTGAACCTTAAAAACCACCTTCCCCACCGTTTATACACCTTAATATTATGGCAGTGAATGCTTGATGTATAGGCTCCGGTATCTATTTTTACATGTATGCCGAACAAGCCTAAGGAAGGAAAATCAACTACATCTTTACGTCCAATGATCTGCTTCATCCGCCAAAGTCTTTGCAGCACCAAATTAAGTGGAAATAATACCATTTAGTTTTATTTTACACACAACACCAAAATGAGTAGAAAGGTTTTAATAGAGAGTCAATATTTACCTAATATAACTTACTTCCGACAGCTTTTAACCAGTAATTTGGTAACCATTGATCAATATGAACATTACCAGAAAGGCACCTACCGAAACCGGTGCCATATTTGTAATGCTAACGGGTTATTAAGGTTGAGCGTACCCTTAAAACGTGGAAAGAACCAAAGAACGGCCATGAAAGATGTGCGCATATCTTATGACCATGACTGGCAGAAAATACATTGGCAAAGCTTTACATCGGGTTACAGACGGTCGCCTTACTTTGAGTTTTTTGAAGATGACTTTATAAGGTTTTATGAAAAGAAGTACAATTTTCTATTGGATCTTAATTTGGATATATTTCGATGGGTGGCCAATCAATTTCAGTTGGACATTAAAACTGAACTCAGCTCGGAATATGTTGCCGATCCATCTGATGTAATAGACCTAAGATCAGCTATTCATTCTAATTCCGCAAAAAACAAGGTTGCTGTATATGCACCAAAATATATGCAGGTGTATGAAGGGAAATTGGAATTCTTACCTAACTTGAGTGCGATTGACTTGTTATTCAACCTGGGTCCGAAAGGTGCAGCTCTTTTAAAAGAATAATACCTGGGAAATGGCCAGGTCTGCCGATCCCGGACCGGATGTGGACACTTTAATTATGGTGCCCGGCTCAATTATTCCCGATGGCTGATATTCATATTTAATACGATTGCCTTCAACGGCCAGGATTTTAACGAATAACTTAGTGCCGAGAGGTTGTGAGAAATTTGGAATATTGGTTTCCGTAAGTTCAAGAGAGTAAGAACAGTCATCTGTCCAGGTAATTTTTGATTTTATATATAACGCACTGCTCTGCATAAACTCTGTCATGTAGCCATCTTCAATAACCATGTAGGCAGTTTCATCTTCATCTCCTTCTACAATAAATCTTCCATCCTTCATCAAAGAACAATCTGTAACATCTTGCGCATAAGATGCGAAGGAAAACATAGTTAAAAAGGCCACAGCCAAAACTCCTAAACACTTCATGGAATGAATTTGCTTTTTAAAATCAATTATCGTTCCAATTTCCAAGGCCCGAAACTAACGTATTTCTGTTTTGTAGCCTTATGTGGTTCTAAAAAATCATGATTTTGCCCGGACATTCTACTCTTAAACCATATAAGGTCATTTAAGGTTATTCATATAAGGTCAAATAAGTAGTTCCTAAAAACGGTTAAACATTCAATCTTTATTAGCGGCCTTTCTCTTATATGTTCTTATATGCCTTATGTGGTTCAAAAAAAACAGGATTTTGCCCGGACATTGACATCTTAAACCATATAAGGTCATTTAAGGTTATTCATATAAGGGCATATAAGTAATTCCTTCTATTGAACATTCAATTCTTATATGCTCTTATGTGCCTTATGTGGTTCAAAAAAATCAGGATCAAAGATTTTTTAGCTTGCCCGATAACTTCTTTCCGGCATTATCGTATGCAGTAAGGATCTTCTTTACCAACTTATGTCGTATCACATCCGCCTGTGTGAGTTTAATATAACCGATACCCTTAATATCCTTTAGCAGATTAACAGCCTGTTTTAAACCTGTTTTTTGATTAGGCGGCAGATCAATCTGTGTAAGATCACCGGTAATTATACATTTGGCCGATGGCCCCAACCTCGTTAAAAACATTTTGAGCTGTGCCTGAGTGCAATTCTGTGCTTCGTCAAGTATAATAAAGGCATTGTCCAGTGTACGACCGCGCATAAAGGCCAATGGTGCTATTTCAATGGTTCGGGTAGCCATGTGATTGGCTAACTTCTCGTAGGGCATCATATCATCCAACGCGTCATATAAAGGCCGTAGATATGGATCTATCTTCTCTTTCAGATCGCCCGGAAGGTAACCTAAACTCTCGCCGGCTTCCACGGCGGGCCGGGTAAGTATGATCTTTTGAACCGCTTTATTCTTCAGCGATCTAACGGCCATAGCTACTGCTGTGTAGGTTTTACCGGTTCCTGCCGGACCAATAGCAAATAGAATGTCATTTTCTTCAGAGAGCGTAACCATTTTACGCTGGTTGGTGGTTCGGGCCTTAACTACTTTTCCATTACGGCCAAAAACCAAAACATCATCGCTTTTCGGATTAATATGTTCCATAAGCATACTGTCTTCGCCAAGCAATTCTTCCATGGTGGAATAGGATATCTTACCGTGTTTATCAAGGTATTTCTTTATATCGTTAATCTTATTTTCAAACAAGGCAATATCTACTTCATTTCCGTTTACGAGAATGTTGTTTCCGCGGGCAGTTATTCGCAATCTTGGAAAGCTGTCCTTTAAAAGATTGTATCGCTTGTTGTTACTCCCCATAAACTCTACGGGGTTGTATTGTTCAAGGCTTATTTTACTTTCTGACAATGCTGGTTAATTTTGTTTTCAATATTGATCTGTATCGTTGAATGCGCTTTATCACACTTACAACCGACTTTGGCAATTCTGACTACTACGTCGGTGCTTTCAAAGGTAATTTATATAACCATATAACGGAGCTGACTATTGTTGATATTTCAAACGAAATTGCACATTTTAATGTAAACGATGCGGCTTTTGTTGTACGGAATGCTTTCAAGAATTTTCCTGCTAATACTTTGCATATAGTGAGGGTAGGTGAGTTTACGCGCAGGGGTTTACGTTATTTGGCCACATCGTTTGAGTCACATTATTTTCTTTTGCCCGATAACGGAATTATAAGTCTTATTCTGCCAAATGTTAATAATAATATCGTTGTTATGGATATTGCGGATGATAATGTGAGTTTGAACGACCGCTTAACCAAAGCCGCAGCCCATATTATTAACACCGGAAATTTTGAAGATCTGGGAAGCAAAGCAAACCAAATACAGGAAAAAATGTACCTGCAGCCGGTTATTAAAGAAGGATTGGTGCGTGGAACCGTTATTTATGTTGATGATTACGGTAACTTAATAACCAATATACATAAAGGTGTTTTTCAGGAGCAGGTAAACGGCAGCAATTATGAAGTGCTATGCCGCGGCGACAGGTTTACGGCTATAGGTCAGAAGTATAACGATGTTGTTCCCGGGGAGAAAGTCTGTTTCTTTAACAATCAGGATTTACTGGAAATAGCCATTAATGAAGGGAGTGCAGAACGGCTATTGGGTGTTTCTATAAATGATGTAGTTCAAATAGAATTTCAATGATACAACGCATTGTAAAAATGGCTTTTCAGGAAGGTAGGGCCGATGAATTTCTAAGCGAGATATTGCCACTCCAAAAGCAATATACACGCGATTTTGAAGGATGCGGGCACCTTGAATTGTGGCGAGATATTCACGATAACGATGTGATAATAAGTTATTCCCTGTGGCAAAGTGAAGATCACCTAAATACCTATCGAAATTCAGATAAATTCAAACGGTTTTGGGCTACATGCAAAACAATGTTTAAAGAACCTGCCCAGGCCTGGAGTGTAGAAATGGTGGAGCAGGTGTTTTCCAATAAAAATATTGAGGAAGGGTGATTGTTTAATCGTCAATCGTTAAGTGGTTAAGATTTTGACGGAAGTTATTTTTATTTTTACACTCACTAAAAGCATAACTATGTCTATTTTAATTTGGGTGTTGTTAGGTCTCGTAGCGGGCTGGTTGGCAAAACGGATCACCCCGCAAAAAGAAAAAGGTGGGTTGCTCTCATCAATACTTATCGGACTGGCGGGCGCACTTGTCGGTGGATTTATTGCTACGGCAATCTTAGGCGTTGGAATAACCGGATTTAATCCTGTAAGTATTCTTATCGCTCTGGGTGGCTCACTTCTCGTTTTATTTGCATGGCATAAGCTCATAAAACGGCGTTAGAACTAATGTATAGATTCTTCATTTTATTACCCTTGCTTCTCTTTGGTTGCAAGGGTTCTATTTCTAAGGAAGGTCGTGTTTCTAAGCTTTTTGTCTCACTTGAACTTTCTAATTTTCAATCTGCTGACCTGATTCAGGGGCTTGATACGCTAAGCTCACGAGCAATAGAATCTTTGCCTGATGGAGGGGCCTGGATAGGTGGCAGCCATGGATATTCTGGTAGTTTCGGCTTTATATCTGATGCGCCTGCTTTAAAAAAAATAGGAAATGGAGGTGAGCAATATCGAGCTATTGGCAGTATAGAAAATACATCTTTTTTACTGAATGCAGGCTCGCCTGCGCACATTATAAGGTATGATAATGGTGCTATTTTACACGATACCGTTTTTTCAGATATTTCAGATAAAGCCTTTTACAACACTATTAAATTCTTTGAAGATGACAAGCATGGAATAGTAACAGGTGATCCGCAAAATAGTTGTCTGTCAATTTTGTTAACCCATAACGGCGGCGATTCGTGGACAACCGTTCCATGTGCTAAACTGCCATCCACCGTTGAGGGCGAAGCCAATTTCGCAGCCAGTAACACCTGTATTGACGTAGTAGGTTCACATGCCTGGATAGTTACAGGTGGCACAAAAGCTCGTGTATTTCATACGCCTGACTATGGTGAAACCTGGGAAGTGTTTGATACACCGATTACGCAGGGAAACCAAATGACGGGCATTTACAGCGTTGATTTTTGGGATGAAAATTTGGGTGTGATCTTCGGGGGCGATTGGAATGATAAAGGTATTAACGCAGCTAATAAGGCCATTACAAAAGATGGTGGGAAGACCTGGGAGTTACTGTCGGATGGTGAAGGCCCCGGCTACCGTTCATGTGTTAAATTTCACCCTAAAGGCAATGGCCAGGTGTTAATTGCCGTGGGCAGCGAGGGTATGGATTACTCGCTGGATCAGGGGAAAACATGGACTTCTTTTGGAGAAGCCGGATTCTATACTTTTGATTTTTCAACGGACGGTAAAACTATTTATTTGACCGGAGGGGGAAAGGTTGCCAAAGCCGACTTAGTTTTGAACTAATGGTTCAGGTTGTTAACGACATCAATAAAAACCTCCCGGAGGTATTGGACAGTCTTCACTACTCTCAAATAGTAGTTATTGCCGATGAAAATACAGGCGCGCTTTGTTATCCTGTGGTAACGTCCATGCCCGATAGAAGCGCCATACTAATTGTAAACTCAGGCGAACAGCATAAAACCATTGACTGGTGCAGGTACTTATGGGCGCAGTTGCTCAATGTACAGGCCGACAGAAATGCACTTATTATTAATCTCGGCGGCGGAATGATCACCGATATTGGTGGTTTTGTAGCAGGTACCTATAAACGAGGCATTCGCTACATAAATATTCCAACTAGTCTGTTAGGAATGGTTGATGCTTCTGTTGGCGGTAAAACAGGCATAAATTATGAAGGAGTTAAGAATTCGATCGGCCTGTTCAACGATGCCGAAGCCACACTAATAGATCCTGTATTTTTAAAAACCCTACCCCAAAGACACGTAAAAAACGGCTTGGCAGAAATGCTTAAGCACGGACTTATTGCTGATGCCGATCACTGGAAGGAATTTGTGCACTTTGAGTTGAACGAGGAGCCACTATGGACAGACTGGATAAAAAGCAGCGTTAGAATTAAGGAAGATATAGTGAACAAAGACCCAAAGGAGAATGGACTAAGAAAGAACCTGAACTTCGGGCATACCATTGGTCATGCCATAGAAAGCTGGGCCCTTGAAAAAAATATGGACGTACTGCACGGCGAAGCCATTGCCGCAGGTATGTATTGTGAAACCTATTTATCAAAGAACAGACTTGGTCTGTCGGATGAAAGTACTCACGAGATATATCAAACCTTAGACAAGCTATTTGCAAAAATTAAAATTCCGGAGAGTGCATTCTATCGTATTTTGGAGATTACACAAAATGACAAGAAAAATGAGTTTGGGGATGTATTGTTTAGCCTCATCCCAAAGATTGGTTCCTGCCGGCACAATATTGAAGTTGATGAAAGGTTAATTATAGATTCTCTGAATTTTTATAACGAAGTATGATCTGTACACTCCAGCCGCCTTCTAATGGTCAGTTAAATGGTTTCATCCGGCTTGATGGCTCTAAGAGTATTAGCAACAGATTGCTTATAATTCATGCATTAAGCAAATCCGGCCTGCAAATTGAAAACCTATCTACTTCGGACGATACCCGGTTACTTCAGACATTTCTAAAAGAGCATTCTGCAGAATTCAATGTACACAATGCCGGAACTGTAGCTCGATTTTTAACAGCCTATTTAAGCATTAAACCCGGCGAATGGCAACTGCATTGTGCTGATGAAATGAAGCGAAGACCAACTGGTCCTTTGGTTGATACATTAAGGTCGCTGGGCGGTGACATCACCTATCTGGAGAATGACGGTTTCCTTCCCATTAAGATTAATGGAAGAAAACTTAATGGCGGTGAAGTAAGCCTGGATGCGAGTAAAAGCAGTCAATACGTAACGGCTTTAATGCTAATTGCACCCATGTTAGAAAAGGGTTTAAGTATATACCTTCCGGGCTTAGTTACAAGTCGGCCTTATATTACTATGACACAGAGACTGATGGCAGAGCATGGAGCTGATATTAGGTTTGATGCAGATAAGTCCATATTTAGTATTAAACCGGGAGACTATGTGGGTGAATCCTCAATTGTTGAAAGTGATTGGTCGGCGGCTGCCTTTTATTATGGTATGGTGACCGGAAGTGAACATGCGGAACTTGAACTGAGTAATTTATTTCATCCGAAAACATCAACACAGGGCGATGCCATGATCTCGCAAGCCTTTCAGTCGCTTGGTGTGAAAACAGAATACGAATCGACATCTATTTGTCTTAAAAAAAGTGAAACGATTGAAAATGATCTGCGTTTCGATCTCTTAGATATACCTGATACTTTTCCGGCTTTAGCTGCTGCTTGTGCTTTGCTAAACAGAAAGGCCACATTCTCCAATATTGAAAATTTGGCTATAAAAGAATCTAATAGATTACTGGCCATGCAAACAGAGTTGCAAAAGATTGGTTGTGAGTTGTACGAGAAGTCACCACAAGTTTGGCAAATGGATAAACGCTCGGAAAAACTTAATCAATCAGACTTCAATTCAGTTGTGTTTGATACCCATGCCGATCATCGTATTGCTATGGCTTTAAGCATCTTCGCCAGTCGCTTTTCCAATATACACATCAACGATGCAGAAGTGGTTTCCAAATCATATCCTAATTATTGGAAGGATTTGCAGAAAGTTGGATTTGTAGTAAGCGAGCACCTATAATTAGTTTTCATGCAGCGTTACGTTCGTGGTAAGGGAAACTTTCGAATTTGGTTGTTACATATCAATTAACAATTCTGAACAACCATAGACAAATAGGCAGACAATAATTGTACTTTTGCAGGGCTTTAACCAATTGATAGAATGAATTCTAATCGCGATGGAAAGGGATCTTTAATTCCACTTTGGATATTTACGGCAGCGGCTGTGGGTATTATAGGTGGTTTCTTTATACGGAATTATACCCAAAATAAACCCACTTTTGTGCCACGTGCCCAACAGCAGGTAGGCGAGGTTGAGCAGATCCTTCGTTTTGTTAAAGAACGTTATGTGGATAGCGTTGATATCAATGAATTAGAAAATTCCGCCATAGCAAATACACTTGCCGGTCTCGATCCGCATTCTGTATATGTTCCGGTAGAAAATATGGCTCGCGAATACGAAATGGTTGAAGGTGAGTACGAGGGCATTGGCATTGAGTTCTTTATGCTGAATGACACCATTTCAGTTGTGTCTGCTGTAAGTGGCGGGCCGGCTGAAAGTGTTGGAATAAGAGCAGGTGACAAAATTGTGACTGTAAATGATTCTCTTGTAGCCGGAGTGGGTATTGCCGATGCCAAAGTAGTAAAGCTGCTCAAAGGAAGGAAGAATACCAAAGTTAGGGTTGGTGTAGCCCGGAAGGGCATTGACGATTTGGTTGATTTTACTATAACCAGGGGTGAGATTCCAATCAACAGTTTGGATGTAGCTTATATGATAGATGAAGAAACCGGCTTTATAAAGATCAACAGCTTCAGTTCTAAAACACATGATGAATTCAGGGTTGAGCTAAACAAACTTGTGAAAAGCGGTATGAAAAACCTGATTCTTGATCTTCGGGGTAACGGCGGAGGGGTTTTAAAAGACTGCCTTGAAATTTGTGATGAGTTAATAGATGGAGACAAGAAACTACTCAGTATTGAGGGAAACAAGTACCGTCGCAGGGACTATCACGCACTTCGTACCGGTGCCTTTGAACAAGGTAAGGTAGCCGTACTTATTGACGAAGGTACGGCTTCAGCCAGCGAAATTGTCGCCGGAGCTGTTCAGGATTGGGATCGCGGTATCATTATTGGCCGGAGATCTTTCGGAAAAGGTCTTGTTCAGGAACCTTTCGATTTAAAGGACGGCTCAAGTTTACGCTTAACTATTGCACGTTACTACACACCGAGCGGAAGATCAATTCAGCGCTCTTACGAAAATGGCAACAAAGCATACTTCAACGAGTGGAATGGACGGTTTTCACATGGAGAGTTGCAACACAAGGATAGTATTGTTGTTGATACAACATTGATCAAATATACCCTGGCAAATGAACGACCCGTTTATGGCGGTGGCGGTATTATTCCGGATGTGTTTGTGCCTATTGATACTGCCAACAACAACCAATTTATGCGTGCGGTATATCTCAACAGCCTTATTCCACAATTCACGTATGATTATTACGCTAACCATGTAAGCACTTTCGATTCTTATGAAAATGTAGATGCTTTTGAAAATGAATTCTTCATTCACAATGGTATTTACAATAGTTTTATTGATTTCGCCAAAGAAAAAGTAAAAGAACAGGACTTTAGTGAGTCGGAAATTGCCACTTCCCGAAAGGATATAAGCCGTAATATTAAGGCTCTCCTTGCCGAGCAAAAATTTGGTTCCGAGGGACTTTACGGTATCCTTAATGATGATGACCGCCTTATTCGTAAAGCCATTGAGAGCTTTGAAGAGAAGCGTTACGCGCAATTGTTATTGCCGGCTGGCTAGGGTGTTTGTTTTACTTAGTTTATGGTTTAGCTACGTTGTTTACATGCATTTTTACTAATTTAGGACAAGGACCAACCAAAACACATTATGAAAAATCTGTTACTATTTATAGTGCCAATTCTGCTGTTTTCGTGTAAATCAGAAAGAGAAGAACAAGCCAGGGAAGTTAAACAGTACACCATTGAGCAACTGTTCAAGAATGAGAGTATATGGGGCGGGAGTTTCTCGCCCGACGGAAAAAAGATACTTATTTCAAGTAACATTTCCGGCATTATTAATGCCTATGAATTGGCCCTGAATGGTTCGGGTAAAAAACCACTTACAGATTCGGAAAAGGAGTCTGTTTTCGCCATAAGTTATTTTCCTGAAGAAGAACGCTTCTTATATAGTGCTGACAAGGGTGGGGACGAGATCAACCATATTTATTTGAGAGATATAGATGGTACGATAACCGACCTAACGCCCTGGGGCGAAGCCCGATCTAACTTTAATGGATGGGCAAGGGATTTGAATAGATTCTACATTGGTACGAATAAAAGAGATGCTAATTTCATGGATGTCCTCGAAATGAATATTGATACTTTCGATACCAAAATGTTGTACCAAAACAACGAAGGGCTTGATATGAATGCCATATCTAATAACGAGCGCTACCTGGCCCTCACCAAAGCCATAACAACAAACAACAACGAAATGTATCTCTTCGACAGGGAAACAAAAGAGCAAAAACATATATCGGAACACGAAGGTGATGCTTCTTTTAGCCCACAGTTCTTCAGTTTAGATGATAAATTCCTTTTCTACACATCAGATAAAGATGCCGACTTCGCATACTTAGCCAAGTATAATATTGAAACCGGAGAACACTCAAAAGTATATGAAACCGATTGGGATGTTTGGTATGCTTATGAATCTTGGAACGGAAAGTACAGGGTTATTGGTGTTAACGAAGATGCCCAAACCAAGGTCATCATTCAGGATATGGAAAACGGAGGCAAAGAGATAGCCTTTCCGGACTTTGGTAATAAGAGCATCAGTAGTGTGTCGATCTCAAGAGATGAAAAGCAAATGCGCCTTACCGTGGCAAGCTCTCAGTCTCCATCGAATTTATATGTGTACAGGTTTGATGATGAAGAACCGACAAGGCTTACAAATACTTTGAATCCCGAAATTAGCGAAGATGATCTGGTGCAAGGAAAGATTGTACGATATAAATCTTTCGATGGTCTTGAAATACCATCGGTATTTTATAAACCGCATCAAGCGGATAAGAACAACAAAGTTCCGGCCCTGGTTTGGATACATGGCGGCCCGGGCGGTCAATCACGTTTAAATTATTCTTCCACCATTCAGTATTTAGTGAATCATGGTTATGCCGTGCTGGCGGTTAACAACCGTGGAAGCTCAGGATATGGTAAAGAGTTCAACATGATGGACAACCAAAAACATGGGGATGTTGACTTGAAAGACTGTATAGAAGGCAAGAATTTCCTACAATCCCTGGATTATATAGATGGCGATAAAATAGGTATTATCGGCGGGTCCTACGGCGGTTATTTGACCATGGCGGCCATGGCATTTGCACCAGATGAATTCGATGTAGGTGTAAACATTTTTGGTGTAACCAACTGGCTGCGTACCTTAAAATCAATTCCGCCTTGGTGGGAATCTTTCAAGGAGGCATTATATGATGAAATGGGCGATCCGAATACGGCCGACAGCACACGTTTATACAATATTTCACCTCTCTTCCATGCTAATAAAATTAAAAATCCTGTCTTAGTGCTTCAAGGTGCTAACGATCCTCGGGTTCTTCAGGTGGAGTCGGATGAAATGGTGGAAAATATGAAGAAAAATGGGGTAAAGGTGGAATACATTTTATTCCCTGACGAAGGCCACGGATTTAGAAAAAAGGAAAATCAGATGAAAGGGTATGGCCAGGTGCTGGAGTTTTTAGATGAGAATTTGAAAAGTAAGACAGAGATTTGACTTTCTTTTTCCTGGTATTCAATGCTTTAAAGGCATATAATTTTATAAATGTTTCATTGAAGCAAAGGCATCTTAACGTAAACCATAAAAGAATCATTTCTTCCGCATATACACATCAATAGGCGAACCTGTAAAGTCAAAGTTGGCCCGAATTTGATTTTCCAAGTAATTTCTGTACGGTTGTTTTATATGTTGCGGATAATTACAGAAAAAAGCAAATTGCGGTGTTTGGGTAGGTAGCTGGGTAATATATTTTATTTTAATGAAAGCACCACGGTGAGCGGGTGGACTCTGCCGTTCAATGGCCTTTTGCATTACTTCATTAAGCTTAGCTGTAGGTACACGCCGTTTTCTGTTGTCATAGGCCAGAATGGCTGCATCTAAAGCTTTTAATACGCGCTGTTTGTCATGTACCGATACAAATACGATGGGCACATCGTTAAAAGGTCGTAACCGTTCGCGTACTTCTTTCTCGTAATCACGTGCTGTGTTGGTTTCTTTTTCAACCAAATCCCATTTATTTATAACAACTACAATAGCCTTACGCCGGGCATAAGCCGTTTGATAGATCTTCAAGTCCTGCATTTCAACGCCCCTGGATGCATCTATCATAAGCAGACAAACATCGGCTTCGTCAATGGCATTAATGGCTCTTATTACCGAGTAGAACTCCAGGTCTTTATGTACCTTGTTCTTTCGGCGAATACCTGCGGTATCAATGAGCAAAAGTTCTCTTCCGAACTTGTTGTAAGGTGTATGAATGGTATCGCGTGTGGTACCTGCTATTTCGGTTACTACGTTTCTTTCTTCGCCCAATAGTGCGTTAAGCAATGATGATTTTCCCACATTCGGCTGGCCTACAATAGCCAATTTCGGTACAGTGGACTCTTCAATAGATTCATCTTTTGGGATAATGGCCGCAAGAGCGTCCAATAGTTCACCGTTTCCGCTCCCTGTAGCAGAAGAAATGAAATATGTTTTTTCAAAGCCCATAGAGTAGAACTCGGTAGCATCCAAACTTCGTTTGTGGTTATCCACCTTGTTTACTGCCAAAAAAACGGGCTTGTCCGTTCTTCGTAGTTTAGCCGCAACTTCATCGTCTAAATCGGTAATTCCGGTGGTTACATCGCACATAAATACAATGGCATCGGCTTCTTCAATAGCAATGTTCACCTGTGAGCGAATGGCCTTTTCGAAAAGCGCATCAGAGTTAGGCACAAATCCGCCGGTATCTATCACATTAAATTGTCGTCCATTCCAATCGCTCACACCGTAATGCCGGTCTCGTGTAACGCCGCTTTGGTTATCCACTATGGCTTTACGTTCACCAATCAAACGGTTAAAGAATGTTGATTTGCCCACATTCGGTCTGCCTACTATAGCTACTGTAAATCCCATCTTTTATACGTGCGCGCAAAGATATTCGATTTCAGATAGCAAGCAGTAATTGGTTTATAAAGTTTATGGAGTGATTAGTTTACAGAGTGGATCGAGAAAATAAAAAGACGTCATTGCGAATACCGCGCATGCGAGATGTGGCAATCTCATACTACGTCGTTTTTATTTTCAATCTATAATACTGCAGAGTAATATGCCTGGAGAGATTAGTTTATGAAGTTTATGGAGTGATTAGTTTATAAGGGCTTAATTTTTGATTTATATTTTGATTGATATTGCTATTGAAGTTTACAAAGTGATTGGTTTATGAAGTTTATATAGTGATTGGTTCTCCCTACCTTTAGGCATGCCTTCAACTCCGCGATTACTTTGGAAGCCTTCAAATGAATTCATCAACAACTCCAATCTTAAGAAGTATGTTAATTGGCTCAGGCATGAGCGTGGTTTATCCTTTGCAGATTACAATGAGCTGTGGCAATGGAGCGTGGATAATATTGACACTTTTTGGGAAAGTATTTGGGATTACTTCGATGTGATAAGCCACTTTCCGTATAAAAATGTACTGGAGAACAGAAGTATGCCCGGAACCAAATGGTTTTCAGGTGCTAAGCTCAATTACGCCGAACATATTTTTAGAAATAAAAGTGAGGCCTACCCGGCCATTATTTGCAAAAATGAACGTGATGCTATCTCCGAGATCTCCTGGGCAGAACTTGAGCAAAGAGTGGCTTCGCTTAGTCATCAATTTAATGAATGGGGATTAACGGCAGGCGACAGGGTAGCAGCGTTTTTGCCCAATATTCCTGAAGCCAGTATTAGCTTTTTGGCGGCTTGCGCTAACGGACTTACATGGAGTAGTTGCTCACCTGATTTTGGTTTGGAAAGTGTAGTTGACCGATTTCAACTGATTGAGCCGAAAGTACTTATAGCCTGCGATGGTTATACTTACAATGGTAAGCCATATAATAAACTTGATATTGTTGATTCTATAATGGATCAAATACCGAGTATTGAGCAGGTGATAATCGTTCCTTACCTGAACCACCAGCTGGAAAAAGTTGAAGGTTACTTATGGAATGGTGTAACAGATCATGAGGCCGAGCTCACATTCATCGCTCTGCCCTTTGATCACCCGATATGGGTACTCTACTCCAGCGGAACTACCGGCAAGCCTAAAGCTATTACACATTCGCATGGCGGAGTGCTTTTGGAGCATTTAAAATATTTGTCGTTGCATAATGATGTAAAACCCGGCGAACGCTTTTTTTGGTATTCAACTACCGGTTGGATGATGTGGAATTTTGTACATGCCAGTATGCTTGTGGGAGCCACTATTGTTTTATATGAGGGCGGAGCGGCTTATCCGAATATGACGGCTATGTGGCAGTTTGCATCAGACGTGGGCATAAATCATTTTGGCACCAGTGCTCCTTTTATCGTGGCTTGTATGAAACGTGGTGTAAAACCTGCGCAAAATTTCGACTTGTCAGCTCTCCGGTCTATTGGCTCAACAGGTGCGCCGTTGCCGCCTGAGGGCTTCGACTATGTGTATAATGAAGTGAAGAGAGACCTTTGGCTTTGTTCCATGAGCGGCGGCACGGATGTATGTACAGCCTTTGTGGGAGGCAATCCTTTTGAACCGGTATATGAAGGCGAAATTCAGTGCCGAACTCTGGGTTGCGACCTGCATGCCTATAATGAAGAAGGAGGGCCGGTGCTTAACCAGGTAGGAGAGATGGTTATAAAGCAGCCTATGCCATCTATGCCCATTTACTTCTGGAATGATGAAGGAATGGAACGTTACAAAGATAGTTACTTCAACATGTTCGATGGTATTTGGCGGCACGGTGATTGGGTAGAGGTGACCGACCGCGGTTCACTGATCATTTATGGCCGCTCTGATGCCACGTTAAACCGACAGGGGGTACGTATAGGTACTGCTGAAATATATCAGGTACTCAACGGGATTGACGGACTAAAAGACAGCCTTATAATGAACTTTGAACTCAAGGGCGGAAAGCACTTTATGCCTTTATTTGTGGTGTTGCAGGATGGGTTTGAGTTAGATAGTGCGCTCAAAAATGAGATCACTGCGGAATTGAAGAGACAGTGCAGCCCGCGCCATGTTCCCGATGAAATTATAATGGCACCGGATGTACCTTATACCATTAGCGGAAAAAAGATGGAAGCACCTGTTAAAAATCTTATTCTCGGACTAAAAGAGCCAAACTTAGGGGCAATGCGTAATCCTGAAAGCATGGAATTTTACCGGTTGTTCTCCGACAAGGTCAAAGCCTTATAGGTAGCACTTCCTGACGCTTTTTGAACCACATAAGGCACATAAGAACATATAAGAGGGAGACCGGTAATAAAGATTGAGAGTTCATCGGTTGAAGTTATTGCTTATATGCCCTTATATGAATAGCCTTAAATGCCCTTATATGGTTTAAGAGTTTAATTTCCGGAGCGTTCCTGATTTTTTTTGAACCACATAAGGCACATAAGAGCATATAAGAGGGAGACCGGTAATAAAGATTGAGAGTTCATCGGTTGAAGTTATTGCTTATATGCCCTTATATGAATAACCTTAAATGACCTTATATGGTTTATAATTCAATGTCTTGGCGTGATCCTGATTTTTAGAACCACATAAGAACATATATGTAGCCTATCTACTAAGTTAGCACTTCACTCATACCCGAAATGTCTTAAAGAGCGTTCGTCATCACGCCAGTTTTCCTTGATCTTTACAAAGGTTTCTAAGAAAACTTTCTTTCCGAAGAATATTTCCAAATCTTTACGTGCCTCGGTACCTACCTTTTTTAACATGGAACCGTTTTTGCCTATTAGTATGGGTTTCTGTGACTTACGGGATGTATAAATGATAACGCTGATCCGTATGATGTTCTCTTCTTCCTTAAAGGAATCAACCACAAGCTCTACACTGTAAGGTATTTCCTGTTTATAGTTCGTAAGTATTTTTTCACGCACTATTTCTTCCACAAAAAAACGCTCGCTTTTATCGGTAATCTGATCCTTTGGAAAATAAGCAGGATGCTCGGGCAATCTTCCTATTAAAACCTTCAGCAACTTCTCAATGCCATGGCCACCTTTAGCGGAAACAGGAAAAACATCAACGGCATACTCTTTTTCTTTCCAACCGTTAACCACTTCTGCTGTAACCGAGTCTTCAACCTGATCGATCTTATTAACAGCAATATAGACAGGCACGTCAATGGCTCGCAGTTTTTTTTCGATATGCTTATCTATCTTCATTCCAAGCTTAACTTCTGTCATAAAAAGGATAATGTCGGCATCCTCAAAAGAAGCATTAACAAATTTCATCATGCTGCGCTGGAGTTTATAGGCTGGTTCAATTATGCCCGGACTGTCGCCGATGATTAATTGAAAATTCTCTCCATTCACAATGCCGAATATTCTATGCCTGGTTGTCTGCGCTTTTGATGTGATAATGGACAACTTCTCACCAATGAGCGCATTCATTAAAGTTGATTTACCCACATTGGGTTTACCGATGATGTTTACAAAACCGGACTTATGATTTTCTTTACTCGCCACAGATACAAATGTACTAACTAAGACAGGGTTGCTACGTTGTGTATTTACCCGAAAAATATATGAAAGCATACCTACCTTCGCGGTATGAATAAAAAAACGCCAAAGGACAGCCTGGCTGTTATGTCGCAGATCGTATTGCCCAATGATACGAATCCGCTGGGTAATTTAATGGGTGGGGTGTTGCTTAAATGGATGGACATTGCATCCGGAATAGCTGCCGGCAGGCACTCCAATGCTATTTGTGTTACCGTTTCGGTGGATAACGTTTCTTTTACAGACTCTATCAAATTAGGCGAGGTGGTTACCATCGAAGCTAAGGTATCCAGAGCTTTTAATACATCTATGGAAATACACATGAACGTATATACCGAAGACAGAAACAGGGTAGGACGAAAAAAAACTAATGAGGCCTTTTACACCTTCGTTGCATTGGATGGCCTTAATGGTCAACCTCATAGGGTACCAAAGTTGGTACCTGAAACGGACGAAGAAAAAGAGTTATATGAAGGAGCTCTGCGCAGACGCGAAGTACGACTGATCCTGGCAAAAAAAATGAAGGCAGAAGATTCTGAAGCCCTGAAAAAGATGTTCCATGAAGTTTGGAAAGGTTGATGATCCGTCCATGGTAAACTTTCAACTGCCCGCTGATCATCCGGCTACCAAAGGAATATTGCAGAGTAAAGTTGAAGGCAAGGCCTTTGAAGGGCATATTGGTTGTGCCAAGTGGAACAGGACCGATCTCAAAAACTTTTATCCCCGTGGCACGAAAGATGAATTAGCCTATTATTCCACACAGTTTAACGCCATTGAATTAAATGCAACGTTTTATCGCATTTTTCCGCGCGAGCAATTTGAAAAATGGCGGGATAAAACACCCGATGATTTCAAATTCTTCCCCAAGATATATCAGGGTATAAGCCATCATAAACGTTTAAAAGATGCACAAAGACTGGTCGATGAATATGAATATGCCGTTACCGGTTTAGGCCCCAAACTCGGTATGTGCTTTTTACAAATGCCGGGCAACTTTGCTCCCAAAGATTTTGAAAGAGTAAAGGACTTTTTGAAAGATTGGCCTAAGCACCTGCCATTGGCCTTTGAGTTAAGACATACCGATTGGTACAATGATAATGTAATAGCTGACGAACTCTATGAGTTATTTGAGCAGCATGGCATTACCAATAACATAACAGACACAGCCGGGAGGCGCGACCTCATGCACATGCGATTGACCACATCAAAAGCCTTTGTGAGATATACAGGAGCTAATCGCCGAAGTGATTATTCAAGATTAGATGACTGGGTGGAGCGAATTGCACAGTGGAAAAAGCAAGGTTTGCAGGCACTGTACTTTTTTGTTCATCAAAATTTAGAATTAGAATCGCCCCTATTATCAGCTTATTTTATTAAAAAACTAAATGCAAAACTTAACCTGAAACTTACTATTCCCAGAACATTAAATGACAGGAAGTGACTTAACCGTAAACTATAAAATGTTTTATTCTTCCTCACCGGAAGACTGCTCTGCCGAAGTGGAGGCTTCAACAAGTTCTATGGGCTTATGTTGCATTTCCTTTAACCAGTTCAGCTTCTTTTTTACATCTTCAATATGTTTCTCTGCCTTGGAAATTTCTTTGTTGATGTTGTTTAAAAGTGGGTTATTGGCATCCCCTGTAATAAATTTTACATTGTTTTGGTATTGAGCCAATCGCTGCTCGGCACGCTCTAACTGCTGTAGCAGTTTATATCGCTCATTCCTTATGGCTTCACTTTTTCTTCCACCTCCGCCTTTTGCTGAAAATTTGTTATGGAATCTCAATTCTTCTCGCGCTTCTTTTCCCAGTTTCATTTTGTCATATTTTTCATTCAGCACGGCAAACCATTCGCCATAAACGGCATCCTTTTGTTTAAACGGAACATGGCCCATCGACCTCCATTGTTTTTGGTATTCTTTTATAGCGGATAGGGCTTCTTCAGGATGATCTTCAACAGTAAAAGCGCGTAGTTCTTTGATCAAGGCCTTTTTGGCTTTAAGGTTTTCTTCATAACTCCCTTTTAATTCGCCAAAGCGCGCACTTTTCTTACTGAAAAAATGATCACAGGCAGATCTGAATTTCTTCCACAACCGTTGGTCATCGGAGGGTTGGGCGGGGCCAATTTCTTTCCAGTCTTTTTGCAGATTAACCAGTTCTCTGGTTGTTCCCTTCCAGTCTTCACTATCTTTAAGTGCCTCAGCACGTTCAATAATTTTTTGCTTGGCGATTTTATTTTGTTTGCGCCTTTGAGATATCTCTGCGAAAAATTTACGTTTGGTATTAAAGAAATCATCACAGGCATGCCTGAAAACTGCCCACACTTTATCGTTCTCGTTTGAATATCCGATAGTCTTCCATTCATTTTGAATGGCTATGACTTCATCGGCCAGCTTCTGGTATGCTTTAGGTGATTTAACCTCCTGCGCTCTAATAGCGTTTACCTGTTCACAGAGTGCAATCTTTTTCCGAAGGTTATCATTCATCAATCCTTCCTGACCTTCGTAATACTTTTTGATATGGGCTTGTGCCGCTTCAATGGCTTCATCTAAAGCCGCCTTTGACTCATCTCTCAATTCTCTTAAAACGGGCCCTATACGATACCACTCTTTGCGGTATTGATTAAGTTTTTGTTCGGCATGTTGTCCGTCTTCGTCATTAACCAGGTCGGCAATTTTGGCCACCACCACTTTTTTGGCATCGTAATTTTTCTTAAAATCCAGCACAATGAACTGCCGCGTAATGTTGGCATTATGGTAAAACAGATCAAGGAGGTATTTGTACTCCGATTCTAATTGATGTTCTTCTTCGGTTATGGCTCGTCCACTCTCATCCCAGGTTTTTTGCAGATTTTTAGCCTTGTCATACGCCGACCGTAAGCTGCGCTTGTCGGTTTCAACGATTTGCTTTAAATCTGAAATTACCTTTTTTTTGGTTTCAAGGTTTTCGGTAAGTTGCCGGGCTTTTTCTTCCTGTTGTTTGTTTAAGCGTTGTTCATAGGTTGTAAGCACATCGTGGAATGCTGTATCAACTTCGTCTTCGGCATATTTGAATGCTATTTCTTCGCCACCGGCATCTATAAACGCCTTCAGTTGGTGTACTCTATCTTCGTCCTTTAGCGCAGAGAACTCTGTTTTAAGGGATTCAACTTCTCCTTTTATGGAGGCATAATGCTCATTGGTATCAATGAGAGCTTTAAACGATGCTAATATTTCGGCTTTATTCATTTGAACAAGCATTTAGAGTTAATCAGGCAAATATCTGCACTGAACATTCCGAAGCACTGCTGCTTCTATTATATAAACTTATCAAAAAATGACCTAAGACTGTTAGCGGAAGAGCCAAAAAATAAAAATCCCCGATCTGAAACAGACCGGGGAAATGTTCTTTAATTGATGTTTCCTGGCACTTAGCCAATATCTATCAGTCGTTTGGTCTTTGATTTTTCACTGGCCAGCTTAGGTAGTGTAAGCCTTAAAATTCCGTTAACGTATTCGGCCGAAATTTCAGCGGTATTCACATTATGTGGCAGATTAAATGTTTTGCTAAAGGCTTTTGTGGTGTATTCTATTCTTTTAACGGTGTTTTTTTCTTCCTCTTCATGTTTTTCTTCAACCACAGCCGAGATCTTCATCAAGTTTTTATCCACCTCGGTTTTAAACTGCTCTTTACTAAAGCCGGGAACAACCAATTCAATGGAGTAATCATTGTCATTTTCCCAAACATTGGTCCTGGGAAAAGAAAAATTTTCAGTCATTGGCTTTAAAGAAAACAAATCATCTTTGAAAATTTCGTCCAACCAGTTTTCAATGGAAGGAACTGTTCTGTTTCGATACTTAATAAGATTCATAACTTTAATTTTTGGTTCGCTTACTCTTATTCAATTGCCATACCATTGCATTTTTTACCGAAAATATGTCAGATTTTGAGTTTGATTATGTCAAAAAGTCAATTAATGTGTAATATGTAATGACAAGTTGACAAGATGTTTGCAATTTAATTAGGCTGTAGTTTAACATTGCGTTGATATTAATAGTTCATACCTGTCGGGTATGGCCTTGTACTTAGCATAGGCCTGAATGTCTTCTACCGACCTTTGAGCAAACTCATTTAGGAAGTTTCTACTGGTTTTTAGCGTTTGTTTTAGCTTAAACCAATTGAGGTATTGCTGTAAGTATTTGGTGGATACTCCCCAAAACTTATTATCCAACCATTTTTTCACTCTGTTATGGGTTGAGTTAACATGCTGAATATGGTAGAGACCCTGCTTAACCCTCTGTTTCATATCTGCCCTTAAAGGATGATGTTCCAGATTATTGTCTATGGCAAAACCTTTATAACTTACATGAGAGTCTGTACACAAAATAGTTTGTGCTGTAACTCTATGTCCAATAGAGTTTGCGATATCTTTTTTCTTTATCCTGCCGGTGGTGGCTACTGTTAATTCCATATGTCGTTTTCTATCCTGGGTAACAATGACGGCTATATGATCATTATTAACCCCTTTCTTGCTGGAAGAACCGCCTCGTTTACGCGGCTTTCTATCATTTACATCCATGCCTTTTTCTGAATGTAGAAAGAAAGTCTCATCGCTTTCAGTAATACCGGTAAAGCTATCTGTATCATTATCATCAAAAGATGACAACACCTTATGTCTCCAATCAAAAGCCGTCTTCTTATTGATGTGAAGCTTCTCCTTTATCTTGTCCAAACTCTGTTCCTTTGCCATCAACTGCAAATAATCATCTATCTTATCCTTTTTATGAATACCTGCCATCCAAGTGCCGGTATATTCCGTAAAACTGCGATTGCAAGACTTACATTTATAGCGTTGTGCACCTTTGTCTATACCAAACTTGACATATTTTGAGTGACCGCAATGAGCACAACAGCCTTGCTTGTTGTTTAACAAATGTCTTCTCATTTGCTGGCATTTGGGCAGAAAATGCTCATCTTTCACCTGTTCAAGTTCTCTTAGAAGATTCTCTTGATCTTCAGTTGAAAGACCCATGAAATAGGTTCTTATCTCTTCTTTTTTCATACTCCTAAGATAATAATAGCTAAATTAAACTACAGCCTTTAATTAACGCGAATCTTTTAAGTAGAAATGGTATAACCTAAATTTGGACGGAAAAAGCTCCGTAGGAACTTAATATTTGTGGCCTGGGGCGAAAACCCCAGGCTACAAAGTGAAAAACGTGAGAATTTGGCGGCATTTTTGACCAAAAATGATGACAAATTCGGCAATTAGTCTTATCCATTATTCACTTTAATTACATAAAAAATCCGATGTTCGGTAGAGAACATCGGATTGTAGTATTTCTTTCGGTCGGCAAAATGTTTAATCACAAATACTCACCGTTCTTGAACCACCACCATCTATTGTTATAGTTGCCGTACAATCTCCATTAAACACAACTTGTCCGCTTTTGGCAAAAGTGTTGCCTGTGTTGTTTTCACCTGTCAATGTGAAGTATAAAGTACCGCTTAAAATAAATTTGTCAACCCTTCTAACTACTACATCCACTATGTTAATGTCCAGGTCGGCAATGTGTCCTCTATCACTTATCTTACTTTGCCGACTTACATGCTTCATATAGTCTCCATTAAAGACCTTTAGTCTGAAATTTCCATCGTTATCGAAGGTGACGGTCCATTCTCCATTGGCAACTGATACCGCTTCATATCGTTGGTTTTCAAAAGATTTGTCCGCACTCCATTTCACATCGAAATGCGTTGGTTTGCCTTCTTCATTACACTGTAGCGTTCGCATCCACTCGTAGGCTACGCTCCAACTTACATTGGGGCCACTGTAACTTTTGGAAAACGTACGGGTTTTAGTTTGTCCGCAATTGGGGTTCATGTCACTCGTTACTGAACCATTCAGGTCTGAAGTGACATCGGTACTTACTGTTGCAGATTCATCAGTAAAGGCCAGAAATTCTAAAGAAATACCGCCTTCGTCAATGGCTACAGATTCAGCCACTATATCCAGTGCTTCATCTGTTGTAATGGCTTCAACCTGATCTATCACATCATTTTTATCACTACATGATGCGAAGGCTGCAATGGTCAAACTGAAAAGAAAAAATTTTTTAATCGTCTTCATAGCTTAAAATTTGATTAATTAATTATTTACAGCTATTCAGACTTTCATGAGAAAGAAAGGTTTAAATGACGCTTACTTTTTCTCTTTCTTTATTATTTCACCGCGTTTACCCAACTCAATTACTTCCAAATCGGCCAGTTTACCTTTTAATACAGTAAATCTTATAATGGTGCGTATTTTATGCAGACCTATTTGTCCGGCTGCTCCCGGGTTTATATGTAGCAGATGGTTTTCCTTGTCAGGCATAACTTTTAAAATGTGACTGTGCCCGCAAATAAAAAGGTGTGGAGCGTGTTTTTTCAGTTTTTCCTTTAAAATGGCAGGGTAGCGGCCGGGATATCCACCTATATGTATCATAAAAACTTTAACCCCTTCTATTTCAAAAACCAATTCTTCAGAAAGGCGTGCCCTAATTTCTTTTCCATCAATATTACCCCAAACGCCACGCATTGGTTTTATAGCTTCTAATGCAGATATAACTTCCATGCTGCCAAAGTCGCCTGCATGCCATATTTCATCGCAATCTTTAAAGTGCTCAAGAATTCGATCATCCATGTAGCCATGTGTATCCGATATTAGTCCAATTCGCTTCATTTTGTAAAAGTCCAAATTTGCAAAATAATGTTTGATGCCATTTTCACATTAAAAAAGACACAGTTAATAACCTGAGTTCGGGTTAATAATTTGAAATTTGATGATCGAATTTTGATATTTATACCTCATGTCCTATCCGGAATTATATCAAATAGCACTCACTTTTCTGGAAGGTGTTGGCCCCATAAACGGGCAAAACCTTGTAAGTCATTGCGGTAGTGCGGAAGCTGTTTTTAAGGAAGAAAAGCGTAAGCTGGAGCTAATTCCTAATATAGGTGCTATAATGGCCAACAGGCTAATTGGATCTAGAACCACTGCCCTGCAAAGAGCCGAACAAGAGATGACTTTCCTCCAAACCAGAAACGACATTGAAGTACTGTTTTATGCCGATAAGGATTTTCCATCGCGCCTGAAATTTTGTGCTGATTGTCCGCTGGTTATTTATTATACTGGCACCGATGTGCTTAATGATAGGAAGATATTAAGCATGGTTGGAACCAGAAAGATCACTGAATATGGCCACAGAATGGTTAATGACTTAATTAAATCAATGTCGGTTTATGATAACATAACCATTGTAAGCGGACTGGCTTATGGTGTTGACACTGCTGTGCATAAGGCTTGTGTAAAGCACAATGTTTCAACCATTGGCGTTTTGGGGCATGGCTTAGATGTTATATACCCTGCTACAAACAAAGGGCTTGCCCAAAAAATGCGAAAAAATGGGGGATTGCTTTCCGAATTTCCGAGTGAAACAAAACCCGACCGGGAAAACTTCCCCAAAAGAAACAGGGTGGTGGCAGGTTTAGCCGATGCTACTATAGTTATTGAAAGTGGTAAAAAGGGTGGTTCGCTCATTACTGCCGATATAGCTCACTCCTATTCGCGCGATGTGTTTGCCGTACCGGGGAAAGTAGGTGATATACACTCTGAAGGCTGCAATAAACTCATTCGGGAAAAAAAGGCATTCCTTATAGAAAAGATCGATGATGTATTTAATGAATTAGGCTGGGAAAGACAGGAGAAAAACGCTGAGGGCAGACAGGCAAGTTTATTCAAGGAACTAACAGATGTTGAAAGAATTATAGTCGGCCAGCTACAGCAGGAAAAGCAAACTGCAGAATTACTCAGTGTTAAATCTTCACTACCCTTGAGCGAAGTGAATATGCATTTGCTAAATTTGGAGCTAAAGGGAATTGTAAGAACAATGCCCGGTAACTACTTTACCTTAAATTGAATTAATGAAGCACGATTTATCGATTGTTTTAACGGTAATACTTTTACTTGTAACCTTTAGCTGCAGCAAGCATAAAATTGCTGAGGACAATAAAGTCAACTCTCAAAGCAAAAAGTTTGAGCAACCTGCAAAGCCCAGAAATATTGTACTAATGATCGGCGATGGTATGGGCCTTACCCAAATTACCGGTGGTATGCTGGCTAATGAAAATCGGCTTAACCTTGAACGAATTAAGCATATTGGATTAAGCAAAACATCATCTTCGAGAGAAGTGATTACAGATTCTGCTGCAGGAGCCACCGCTTTTTCTATTGGAGAAAAAACTTACAATGGAGCTATTGGTGTCGATTCGCTGGGTGTGGCAAAAGAAAACATATTGGAAGAACTGGAAAAGAAAGGGTATGCATCAGGTTTAATTGCAACATGTAATATTACCCATGCCACTCCGGCCAGTTTTTATGCACATCAACCCAAAAGAAGCATGTACTATCAAATAGCGGAAGATTTAGCAAATTCGGAAATAGATGTGATTGTGGGGAGTGGTTTAGTGCATCTGGAAGACAGAACAGAACCTATTGAAGAATTTTTCGACGACCGGAATCTTGTGACTGAAATGAAACAAAAAGGGTTTTCATTTGTGCATAACCTAGCTGAATTGCAAAACTCCGAGGGTAGAGCGGGTTATTTTTACTCATACGATCATCCGCCATCTGTTTTAGACGGAAGAGATGATATATTACCCCGATCCGTTCATCCGGTAGTTGAAAAGCTTGAACAATTGAGTGATAAAGGTTTTTTTCTTGTAGTTGAAGGCTCACAGATCGATTGGGGCGGCCATGCTAATAACTCGGAAATGATCATTGCTGAAATGATCGACTTTGACAAAGCCGTAGGCCAGGTTTTGGATTTTGCAGAAAAGAATGGAGAAACTTTGGTTATAATAACGGCTGACCATGAAACCGGAGGGTATGCCTTACGTGATGTTGAAGGAGACTATAAAAAAATGACTGGCTCGTTTTCTACAGGAGGACATACAGCTACTATGGTGCCGGTTTTTGCTTACGGCCCCGGTGCCGAATTATTTACGGGCATGTACGAAAACACTGCCATATATTATAAAATGAAGCAGGCTCTCGGTTTATGAAATTTTAAACGGAGCTTAGTGTATATACTACTATAACACTTCTTCTTTTAGAAGGGCTTAAGGCATAGCTTTGCTGTACTGTTTAAGTTTAATTATGGAACATAAGGAACCTGATCTAAGCTATTTGGGAATTGCAAATGCTACTGTAAATTATAATCTTCCTGTAGAAAATCTTGTAAAACTTTGCATTGAAAAGGGCATGGGCAAATTGTCAAGTACCGGGGCCTTAATGGTTGATACCGGCACATTTACAGGACGATCGCCCGACGATAGATTTATTGTTAGAGACAGTTTAACCGAGCGAAGTGTTGATTGGGGAAAGATAAATATTCCTTTTGATGCGGATAAATTTGATCTGTTATATAATAAAGTTATCCAATACCTTAAAGGTAAAGATCTCTATGTTCGGGATGTACAGGCATGTGCACACCACGACTTTAAACTTAATGTTCGTGTTGTAAACGAGTTGCCGTGGCAAAGCATTTTTGTACACAACATGTTTATTGAGCCTGGTGCCGATAGCTTAAAAAGATTCAAACCCAACTGGCATGTATTGGCAGCCCCGGGCTTCAAAGCCGATCCTGAGACGGATGGAACCAGACAGGAAAATTTTGCTATTATCAATTTCGCTAAACGCACTATAATTATTGGAGGTACAGCCTATACCGGAGAAATAAAAAAGGGAGTTTTTTCGGCGTTGAACTTTATTCTACCCAAACATGAAGCCGTACTCCCTATGCATTGTTCGGCAAATCAGGGTGAGAATGCTGATGTGGCCATCTTCTTTGGGTTAAGTGGAACAGGGAAAACCACTCTTTCAGCTGATACTACAAGGCATTTGATAGGTGATGATGAACATGGCTGGAGCAATGATGGTATTTTCAATTTTGAAGGCGGTTGCTATGCTAAAACCATTGATCTAAGCCCGGAGGGAGAACCTGAGATCTACGCCGCTATTAGAGATGGTGCTCTACTGGAAAATGTTAGATGCTTTGACGGAACTAACGAAGTGGACTATTCCAATGTGAGCGTAACACCTAACACAAGGGTTTCATATCCTTTAGATCATATTAGCAATGCCATGTTCCCCTCGAGGGCCGGAATTCCAAAAAATATTTTCTTTTTAACCTTTGATGCTTTCGGTGTACTACCTCCAATAAGCAAGCTTACTCCGGGCCAGGCAATGTACCAATTCATCTCCGGATTTACATCAAAGGTTGCCGGAACGGAGGAAGGCGTTGATGAGCCTCAAGTGACGTTCTCTGCGTGCTATGGTGCACCATTTATGCCCCTGCATCCGATGGACTATGCCCGTATGTTGGGCAACAAACTGAGGTATCATAAAACCGATGTTTGGCTTATAAATACCGGGCTTAACGGCGGGCCTTATGGAGTTGGCAAACGTATAAAGCTGAAATACACCAGAGCCATGATAAAGGCTGCTTTGGAGGGTAAATTGCAGGATGTAGAAACGGTAGAAATGCCGGTCTTTGGCTTTAACATTCCAACATCGTGCCCCGGCGTGCCTTCAGAAATATTAAACCCTCGCTCAACCTGGAGTGATAAGGAAGCTTATGATGACAAACTTAATGACTTAGCCGAGGAGTTTATGAATAACTTTAGGCATTTTGAGGACAGAGCCAGTGCAGAAGTACTTACGTCCGCACCGCAGATCAGTGAAATGGTATAGAAACTTTGCCGGCTTTTTTCAAAAGTAAGCACACATTATATTTATGATGTGAATTTATTTTACGCTTCAAACCTTCAGGAGCAACAGGTTGAACTTTCGGTAGAAGAGAGTAAACATGTGCGAGCCTTAAGAAAAAGACCGGGCGATGAGATTGCTTTATGCGATGGAAAAGGCAGTTTGGCAATGGGAGAACTCCTTTCTTCATCCAACAAAAAGGCGTGGGTAAGAATTCTAGATAGAAAGAAGAAAGAGAAGCATCCTTATTATCTGCACATAGCTATAGCTCCTACTAAGAGCAACGATCGGTTTGCTATGTTTTTGGAAAAGGCCACCGAATTGGGTATTGATGAAATAAGCCCCATCTTTACTTCTAACTCGGAGCGGAAAAAACTTAATCTTGAAAGATGCGAAAGGGTAGTGCTTAGTGCTATGAAACAAAGCGGACGATATTACTTACCAAAGATCAATGGGCCTACATCTTTGGGGGATTTTATTTCGAGTCATCTAAGCAAATATAATAGTATGCAGGTTGCCTATATCGGTAAGGATGAAGCACTGCCCGGAATATCAGGCAGTTCAAGCGGTAGTCACCTTGTACTCATTGGCCCTGAAGGTGGTTGGAAACAGGCTGAAATCGATCGGTTGTCGAAGCAGGGAATAGCACCGGTAACACTCGGTAATTACCGATTGCGAACCGAAACTGCGGGCATTATGGTTTGTGCAGCTTTTGGATAAATAACGTGAGTTCGGGATAAGGAATCCCGCAGGCGGGATTATTTGTGAAATAACAATGTGCTGTTTAAGAACGGATTAGATAATTAGATTAACTACGAATTTGCGAATTAGCGCGAAAATCTTGGTGATTAATTTTGAACGAAGAGCACTAATGTGTTTCGCTGAAGCGAAACAGAGGTTGTTGACAACGAAAAAATTCGTGCATTCGTGGTTAAAAAATTGATAATCAAATCACTGTAAAAGTTTCTTACGTCGAATTCACCTTAAATAAAATATGCCGGTTCGGAGAACCGGCATATCTAATTAATTTCTCGCACAAAGAATGTGATCACAAAAAAATCTACCTTCTTTGTCTGTTCTGATAAAAATCAAACACTTTTTTTACTACTTGTTTGCCCAAACGTCCCGGATCGTCGCGGGTTTTGTTTTCCTCGGCACCTATTCCCAAAAAGAGTGCGTCAACCGCTCTTTCAGCCAGAAAATCGGGCAGAGAAGATTCCATTTTTTCTTTGGCAAAGAGATTATAGGCTCCCGCCGCCAATGGCCAATATTGCAGTGCATCAACTTTATCTAACTCAACGGCTAATTTGTCACTGTAACGCTTTTTTACCGTTGTGTACATAGCTTCTTTTAAAACGCGGGTTGCAGCTCCTTTTCCACCCAAAACAATTGAAACCGCATCACCGAAGTTGAGTTCTTTTATAGAGTCTTTCAATATCTGACCGCTCTCAGAGGCTACATCTGCACTTATCTGACTTATCTTAGCCGTTACCTTATCAACGTCATCACCAAATCCAACAGTGTTTAATAAACCTAGAATAGACTGCACCTCATCGGGCAAAATTCCTCCTCCACTGGTTAATTGCTGAAGGTTCAAAACCGCTTTGAGTGCGCCGCTGTTGAGCATCTCTTTCAATGCCATTACCACTTCTTCTTCCGAAGGCTCGCCAAACAGTAATTTGGCCGTATTACAGGAGTAGAAAGGGATAAGGGCTATAACAAATAGTAAAACGAATTTTTTCATAGGCACAAGTTAACAGAATTAATAGTAATGTGAAAATCAATTTAATTTTCATCCACCACAAACCTGTATCCTAAACCTCGAAGCGTTACAATGCTAATTTGCTTGTCAAGAGCCAAATAATTGCGCAATTTCTTTATGTAAACGTCTAATCGGCGAGAGTGAAAAAAAGAATCATCTTCCCATATTGTATTGAGAATATGATCACGCCTGATAATTTGGTTCTGAGTTGACGCTAACAAGGAGAGCAATTGAGCTTCTTTATGTGTTAGTATTACCTTCCCTTTTTCATGTAATAATTCATAAGTCAAAGAGTTAAAAGAAAACTGGCCAATATTTAAAGTCTCCTGGTCGTTTTGAGTAGGCTTGTTTCTTCCCAAAACACTATCCATTCTAACCAACAACTCTTTCATGCTAAAAGGCTTACGAATGTAATCAATGCCACCGCTCTTAAATCCTTCTACCACGTCATCGGCATCATTTCTTGCCGTGAGGAAAATGATAGGCAGCCTCGGATACTTATCGGAAATTTCTTTACCGAGTGAAAAACCGTCAACATTCGGAAGCATAACATCCAGAAGACAAATATCATAACTGCTACTGGCTATCGACTGCATCACATCTTCGCCATCAGTGATCCATGTAACATTTTTGCCTTCAGCTTCAAGCCCTTCTTTAACTATCTGTCCGAGTGAAATTTCATCCTCAACATACAATACATTGGTAGTGGCTTTAATCATTGTTCTTTCTCGGAATTTTTACTTTAAAAACGCTTCCCTTTGGCATGTTGTTTTGAAAAGTAAGACTACCTCCCATTTTTTCAATTATGGATTTGGCGTAATGAAGCCCGAGGCCATAACCTTTTGTATTATGCATATTACCTGTATTTACCCGGTAAAATTTATCAAAAATAAAGGGTTCATCTTTTTTGGGGATACCAGGGCCATTATCCGATATTTCCCAGCTCACCATACTTTTATTAGCTGCTATATCTATTTGAACATCGACATTTTCGCCACCATATTTTATAGCATTATCCAAAATGTTGTTAAGTACGTTTCTAAGGTGATGCTTATCGACTGTAATGGTTAAAGGATTGGGCTTAGATCCAACTAGAATTGCAGAGCCGGTCTTAATTTCAAAAGCAGAAACTAAATCTAACGTAAAGTGGTTTATTTCAATTTCAGAGTTATTTAGTAATTCACCACCTTCTTCTATTTTGACTGATTCCAAAACTCTGTCGGTCATTTCATGTAATTTTTTAACGGCATTAGATGCTATGGCAAGGTAATCGTCACGCTTTTCAGATGTTATCTCTTTACGGTTTTTAATAGCCTCCAGAGCCAGTCCTATTGTTGTGGCAGGTGTGTTCAACTCATGGGTCATGTTGTGGACAAAGTCGCGTTGTTTTGCACTTAATTTCTTTTGTTTTTTAATCGTATTTAAAACTGAGTAAAAAGCGAAAACCGAAAGAGCAAAAAGAAAAAGTGAGCCTGCAAATAAAGGGATCATTCTGCTCAGAAGTATTTTTCTGCCACTGCTGATCTCTGCGCGAACATAAGAATCATCACTCAATAACTGGAGAGGTGTTGACATAGCCGAGCTGTCCAAATCCTGCGGTTGGTTAGAATATCTGGTAGTCAACCATAAATTATCTTCCTGAGAGGAACAATTTGAGATCAATACGCTGTCAATTGAGTTCCAAAATTGTTTCTGATCTATTTTATTTTTGACAAGAGATTGGAATACTCCTTCAAAGTGGTGAGATTCATAGCTATCTGTCCAACTATGTAAATCAGCCTTAACCATAAGACTATCATTGGGGTCGTGTATTAGTTCCGTATAACTATTGGTAAAAGGCGTATGGTCCAATGTAAGTACTCTTATACTAACATCTGACCCCACTTCGTCAACTTCAAGTGTATCCACACCTTCCTCAATTAAAGTCATAAATGCCATTTGCCAGCTTTCCTGTTCTGCTGTATTAATGGCCTTTTTTAAGGTAAGAGACCCTGCTTTTAAAAGCTCCTTTTTTTCCGATGAATAAGACTGTTTTAGAAATATAAAAAGGAATAGCGCTAGCACCAACAAACTGGCCCCGGCCAATAGTGAATTATTAACACCTTTATTTTCAAACACTTAACAAAAATAGAAACATTGTAAGGGATTTGGCACTAATTAACTTTATTTAACAATATTCCATATTGCATTAACTTTCCTTAGGTATTACTTGCAGTAATTTTGATGCAAATTAAACAATATGAAACATTTACTCGGATTATTTTTATTAATGATACCTGTTTCATTCATGGCTCAAAACAGAGTTGTGGTTGAATACAATGAAACGGAGCATTTTGAAATGCCTGAAGAAGCAAAAAAGAAATTGGAAGCCATGGGAATAGCTATGCAAATTCCTGATTCTCATTCGGCATCCATGTTACTTAAAATAGTTGATGATGAATCGATATATATTGCCAAACCGGAAAAGGAAGAAGGTCATAACGTTACCGGCGAAGGAGTACACGGAAATACTACGTTTAGTTTTAAAATGATGCGAGAAGGCAATAATGATGTGTTGTATAAGAATCTGAAAACAGGAAAAAAGGTGCACAAGCACGATTTGATGGGAAAAACCTTTTTAATACAAGATAAGCTTGACAATATTAAATGGAAAGTAAAACCTGCCCAGGTGAAAATTTTGGATTATGTATGCATGGAAGCCACGGCAACAGTGGGCGACCAGAAACTAAAGGCGTACTTTACTCCGCAAATACCCTTATCAAACGGACCGGCAAAGTATGGCGGATTACCCGGTTTAATTCTTAAAGTAGATGTTGATGATGGTAAAAGGGTGTTTATGGCAACCTCAGTTATTAAAGATGCTGAAATTGAGGCATTAAAGATCCCGGAAAAAGGGAAGAAAGTAAGCCAGGCACAGTTTGAAGAGATACAAAAGAAAAAATTAGCCGAGCATAAGGAGCTTTATGGTGATGGCGGTGTACAGGTAATTACCATCGAAAATTGATTTGACTAACCTGGTAACAATAACGGTGCAAGAAAGTACTATCTATGGCATCTAACTTGTATTAGACTGTACCAAAAGGCATACCATGAAAAAATTGTTGCTACCGCTGCTCGTTGCTTTACCACTTAGTTTTTTTGCTCAAGTGAGAGCAGTCGTTGAATATGAACAAACCATTAAAATAGAAATACCGGATAAGGTTAAACAACGAATGGCCGACCAGGGCATTCAGTTTAAAATACCTGAATCTCGTTCGGTCAATCATATTTTAACTATTAACAACACACAATCAAACTTTAAAATGAAGCTTCCTGAAAAGGATGATGTTGAAGAAAGAGCAGTGGAATTTAAAAACCGCAGACGCGGTGGCTTTAGGTTTAGAGGGATGCGTTGGGGAGCAGATAATCTGTTTTACAAAAACCTGGAAACAGGCAAAAAGGTGCAAAAACAAGATCTAATGGGAAAAACGTTTCTAATTGAAGATGATTTGGATGCCTATAAATGGAAGGTAACCGGAAACTCTTTGAAAATACTTGATTACCAATGTATGGAGGCTTCGGCGGTTGATGGAGAAAGAGTAATTAAAGCGTGGTTTACTCCCCAAATTCCGGTTAGCAATGGCCCGGCTGCTTACGGACAATTGCCCGGTTTAATACTTAAAGTAGATATAAATGACGGCAAACAGGTCTTTTTGGCTAAATCTGTCGAGCTTGATGCTGAATTTGAGTCTTTTGAACAACCAGCAAAGGGTAAAAAGGTAACGCAAGCCGAATTTGAAGAAATACGAAAGAAAAAAATGGAGGAGCTGCGCGAAATATATGGAGAAGGTCGCGGACGTATGATCATTGACCATTAACAACAAACAACAGTAAACTAAAACCAAAGCATGAAACAACTATTACTGGTCGCTACTATTCTTGCATTTTTTACCGGCACAGCTTTTGGGCAAAAGGGCAATATAAAAGGGTTGGTCACCGATAGTACCAAAACCGCCCTGGCCGGTTCAACAATTCTGTTGAATGCCAAAAAGGATTCTGTTCTTGTTAGCTACGACATTACCAAAACAGACGGCAGTTTTGAAGTACGAAAAATTCCAAAAGGAGCCTATTATGTACAGATTAGCTCTATCGGATATACCACTTATCAAAAAGATATTGAAATAACGGATACTAATACCGATATAGATCTTGGTACTATTTCACTGAGTCAGGATAACCGTACAAACCTTGATGCCGTAGTGGTTGAGGAGGTAATACCTATAAGAATGGAAGGCGATACCATTAATTATGCAGCTGATGCCTTTAATGTTGACCGGAACGACAATGTGGAGCAACTGCTTAAAAAATTACCCGGAGTGGAAGTGGAAACCGACGGCTCGGTAAAGGTGATGGGAAAAGATGTGGAAAAAGTAGAGGTAGATGGCAAGGAATTTTTTGGTAACGATCCGACCATTGCCACACGAAATTTACCCGCCGATGCGGTTGACAAGGTGCAGGTTTTTGATAAAATGAGTGAACGGGCCGAATTTACAGGCATTGATGATGGTGACCGAAGTACAACCATAAACCTAAAACTAAAAGAGGGTAAAAAAAGCGGCTATTTTGGTAAGGTATCGGCAGGTGGTGGAACGGAACAAACCTATAAAGGTAAAGCCAATGTTAACCGCTTTACCAAGGATAGCCAGGTTTCGGCAATTGTTTCGCTGAATAATGTAAATGAAAGAACATTTTCATATATAGATTATGTAAGAATGAAAGGTGGGTTTGGAGCACTGGCAGGAGGCGGAGGAAACATTACTATTAGTGAAGATGCTATGGGTGCTTTTGGAGGAACGAATAACGGAATTAATAAAACCGGTACAGCCGGAGCTAATTTGAATTTCTTTCCGGGCAAAAAAATTGATCTTCATGCTGATTATTTCTACAATGCAAACGATAATAAATACACTTCCACTTTAGAGCGCCAAAACTTTTTGGAAACCGGATCTTATGATTTTTCAGAAATGGCAAACGGTAATAACGATGATAGTAATCACAGGGCCAATCTGAACCTTGAATGGAAGCTGTCAAAAAAGACGGAGTTAGAGTTCAGAAATAATTTGAATTTTGCCGATTCGAAAAAGGGCAGTAACAGCAATAGTAAAACCTTTGGTTTTGATGAGTCTTTGAAAAGCACTATTGATAATACTACCAACTCCGGTGGAGACAATGCCGGATTTTCAAATCAAATTTTTTACAAACAACTGTTTGATAAAAAAGGCCGGTCACTTTTTGCCGAAGTAGCGTATGATTATAATAACAGTGAGTATGAAAGTGTATATAATAATGACAGAGAGTTCTATACTCCTGACTCCTTTGAGACCATTAACCAACTGCTAAGCAGCATGGAAAGGGAAACCGGCTTTGGTGGTGAAATTTCTTTTACTGAGCCTTTGGCCGAAAGGCAGTATATAGAAGTTAGATATGATTACAGCAGCAGTGATGATGATTCTGACAAAGACTATTTTGATATTTTGAACGGCGGTGGTACTTATGAGCCAAATACCACGTTAAGCAATCAGTACGACAAAAACTTAAAGCAACAGAATGCAGGTTTGTTCTATAGAATTGTTGGCGAAAAACATAATCTGTCCCTGGGTGGGGGAATGAATTTTCAAAACCTGAAAGGTAAAACAAAAGCACCTTTTGATGACATTAATAAACAGTATAACCGTTTTCTTCCATCGTTATCGTGGCAGTACAATATAACGGACAATCAAAATATTCGTCTTAATTATAATTCTAATTTACGATTGCCTTCCATTACCCAGTTACAGCCGGTGCCCGATAGTAGTAACCTAACGAATATATACATTGGTAATCCTAATCTTGAGGCACAAACATCACATTCGGCACGGCTTAATTATTTTAATTTTGATCGGTTTACATTTACCAACATATTCGGAATGTTAAGCACAACGTTCAGCAAAAATAAGATCACCAATTCCCGTACGGTAGATGAAAAATTTGAACAAACCACGCGTCCGGTAAATGTTGATAATGATTTTACAGCAAATGCCAATTTGAGCGTTTCGCGGCCTATACGCAGTTTAAAAACTAGGGTAAGACTGGGCACCAACTTTTTCTACAACAAGGGTACACTTTTTCTAAACGGTGTTGAAAATGATGTTACACGCTTTAATCCTACATTAAGATTAAATTTAAGCAATACCAAAAATGAAAAAGTTGATTTGAACCTTGGAGGCAGGTGGCGATTTAATAATACTAAATACAGTGAAAATGATCGCTCCGATCAAAATTATTTAACCCAACGTTATTCCTTTGAAGGAAGTTACCGGTTCGGTAAAGGCTGGAGGCTCGGCAGTGATATGCGCTACAACATATACTCTCAAGAGACCTACGGCGATGAGAATACTTTTGCTCTGTGGAATGCTTCGTTGTCCAAAAATATTTTAGAAAATGGCAGAGGAAGAATAACATTGGAAATGTTTGATATACTGGGAGAGAATACCGGAATATCCCGAAGCAGTGATGTAAATTACACACAGCAGGAAATTAGTAATACATTGGGTTCGCACGGCATGTTGTCGTTTTCCTATAACTTAAGCAGGGTGAGCAGTTCGGGTGCTATACCGCCTCCACCACCGCCACATTAAGCATTTTGCGGTTTCGAGCCACTTGATACGATCATGGCGTTTCCGCTGCAATTCGTCTAACTCCAAAATCGATAGGTTAAGTATATCAATAAGGCAACAATGAAGATCTGAAGAAAGTATCCTACAATAACATTTCTCGTTCGGTTTTTCCGGGATTCAATCTGTGCAAATTTCTTTTTGCCCAGAGCCAAAATGTAAAAGAAAATAGCCCCTGTCCACTCACTGAAGAAGAAGGCACCTTCGGCTTCATTCATAGTGTCCATGGCATCTTTAATAGGCTGGTTTTTTACTGATTTCATATAACATAATAACAGCGGCAGTATCAGTTTGGTTCAATGTCAGAAGTGTTGGCAGGCAGGCCGACCGAGCTACTAAACACCTATTTCTTCCCCCGTTCCGCAGCTTCAAAAGCTTTTTTCGCCCAAAGGGCTAAATCTTCTTTATCTTCAATTACTTCAGCCGGAGCTTCCCAATAGGGCATACCTTTTTTCTTTTTCGGCATATAGTGTTGTTTCATCCCTTTGGCTTCGTAGTCCGGTTTGTTCACTTCATCTACTTTTAGCCGGAAAGTATTGTCGGCACTGATCATGCCGAACATCAACCCATCTTTGAAAAGGCCAATTCCACCAAACATTTTTTTGATTTCCACATCTCCGAAAGCGGAAAGCTGATCGGAGATGTAGCTGAGATAATCTTCATTTATGGCCATAGTAATTTAAAGTGAATATACATAGAATGAGTGCTTTGGCAGAAAGGACTAAAGTGGGTACGAGAGCAAATTTGCCGCTCAAAGCAGAAACTATAGACAACTTCATTATCAATCAAGCTTTACGATAATAGGAAATCCATTAAACTGCTTAGCATCTTTAAGAGAAACATCTACATCTCTTGGCCAACACTCGAATATAACTTCCTTTTCGACTTTATTGAATTTTATGAGGCCATAACCCGAACCGTTTGATGGGCTATCAGGATTTACATAGGCATGCATCGTAATTCTGTTATTAAATCCATCCAAAAATTGGCCATTCCACGGCAATCGGCCATTGGAATTGGCCCCTGCTTTTTCATCTTCAGGCCACCACCACCTGCTGTAATAATTATTAACTATTGCCGGAACTACAAAGGCCCACGGACCGTCATCAAACTCATCGATACCGTGTTGGATTACTGTTGCCAGGTGTTGGTCTCCGGCTATATGAACGGCTTTAGCTTGTTTTAATAATCTCAACGCCTTGTTCCTTCCAGTTTGCGGCCATCCGTTAGAATCCAAGTCGGCATTAATTCGGTTATTTATGTTACCGTGTACATGAGCACCACCGCAAAAACCGGTTTGCGACAATACCACTTTAATTTTATCATCATTCTGTTTCCCCCAACGATCTAAAAACTCTAACTGCCTGTATCCAAGTAATTTAAGCCCTTTTAGATCAATACTTTCGGGATCATAATTACCGTCACGAATATGGTCAGGCCTGGGGCCCAATTGAGGAATCTTTCCCTTCGGGCCCGATTTGAATTTTCGGTCTTCTATAATGGCGAAATCGATTCCACCCAAAACAAGGTTGGTATAATAGACTCCGATCCCTTGTTCTATCGGATTAGGATCATAAGGATCAGGTAAATGTCCGGTCTGACACCTTTCTACCATTTTCACATATTCAGGATGATTAAAGTACCCTCCATCATCACCGGCACTTGTTTTTGCCTGCTTTCCGTTTTCTCCCCAAAGATTGGCCTGGCCTACGTCATGGTCATCAGGAATTGTAATGCATGGCCGGTTTCGGAAAACCTCTCTGAATTGCACCCCAAATTTTAACCATGCTGCGGTATGTTCATTATGATCGTAAGACTGATCTCCTGCAAAAAATAAAAGATCCGGATCCTGATGATTAATATTTTTTACGTAGCTATTTCGACTTCCTCTGTCTTTATTACTGTTGCAGGATAGTGCAGCCATAACAATTTCATCTTTGTGTATAGGGTCTTTTCTAATAATCCCTTCAAAAGAAGCTTTTTTCCCGTGCCGAATTTTATACCTGATATCTTTGCTTGAATTCCAATCATCTATACTAAAAGTAACCGACCATCCAATGTCATTTACGTTTTTTCTTTGTACTTCTTTCCACTTTCGGTTCCTGTAAATTTCTAAACGAACTTGTCTGGTCTCATTCGGATAGAGCGGAAACAATTGTGCGGTTAGTTTCAGAATATTATTATGAACCGTATATATTCCAAAAGCAACAACATCATCTCTTTTTACATTTATATCTATTATATCATTGGCTTTTCTGTTCCACCAGTCGTTTGTGGTTATGGTATCAATTCCTTTAAAGGGTGCAGTTATAGGCGGTGCTAAAGTTTGTATTCTTGTACTGTTTAGTGGTTTTTTACAACCGTTGCATATAGTGAGTACAGTTAAAAATAAAAGGGCGGTCTTTTTCATAGTTTGAACTTTACTTAACTGACACTAGTTTAACCCAAATTATGCAATAGAAAATCTATTCCGTGCTAAAATTGCTTCAAAATCAGCGTTTCACTGCTTTTTTCAGCTTCACCATAGCGGTGCTATGCTAAATCTTCCAAAATACCTGATTTTATTGCACTTTCAGCACTCATTACAAAGTTCTACTGCATAATTTGGGTTTAACGCATGTTTCGATTATTAAAATGGTATGAGTACGGCTTTTGCATTAGCATTAAAATAAACAATTGCATCAAACCTCCCTTCCTATCCGCAGTAAATCGGAGTAAACGCCTCGAGCTGTTACTGTTGCTCCGGCACCTGCCCCTTGCACAACAATAGGCTGGTTAGCATATCCTACAGTATAAATCTCGAACAGAGAATCGGCGTTACGAATACGGCCAAGAGCAGTGGATCCGTCAACAGTTTCCAATGATACACGTAAAGTGCCTGCTATCGTATTCAACTCGCCTACATATCTCAGCACTTCATGGGTGTTTAGTTCGGACTTGATGTTTTCAAAATGAAGATCTAATTCATCTTTTCTATGGATAAAAGCCCGGTAATCTGAGAGCTCCTGGAGGCTTTCAGGAACAAGATTTTCTATCTGTACATCTTCCAAACCGGCTGCCATACCTACTTCACGTGCCAGAATGATCAGCTTACGGGCAACATCTATTCCGCTAAGGTCCTCACGTGGGTCGGGTTCGGTAAATCCTTTCTCTTTAGCCTGTTCCAGTACCTTTGAAAAGCTTAATTCTTCCTCCGAAAAGGTGTTAAACAAATAGCTGAGCGAGCCACTGAATACGCCGCGAATTTTCGTGATCTGATCAGATGACTGATACAGATGCTTTAACGTGTCTATGATAGGCAAACCAGCACCTACATTGGTTTCATAATAGAATTTGCGACTACGATCCTTCATCTCTTTCCGCAGCCTGGTATAAAAGTCATAGCTACCTGAGTTAGCTTTCTTGTTGGAAGCCACTACATCAAAGCCGTAACGCATCATTTTTAGGTATTGTGCACTCACATCCTCTGAACTGGTGTTATCCGCAATAACGATATTCTCAATGCCTGAATTTCTTAAAAGCTGCAATATCCGCTCCGTATTACTTTCCTGTTCACTTGCTGCTAATTGCTTGCGCCAATCTTTTGTTAATCCATCCGTAGTTATCAGATATTTTTCGGTGTCGGCCACTCCTATAACTTTTATTTGAAGGCCTCTTTCTTCTATTAATTTATTCGGAGTTTGTATTATTTGATCGATAAGTTCGCCGCCAACGTTTCCTTTACCAAAAGCAAAAACGTGTAGTGTTTTTATCACACCAAAAACCTCATTGTGCACTACTCGTACGGCCTTTTTCAGATGTTTGTTGTCTATAACAAGCGATATATGCTCTCCGCTTATACTGTTGCTGATCAAGTGCATCCATATCTTATTTTTTCGCAAACCCTTAATGGCTTTCTCCAACGAATAATTATGACGGCCCACAATAGCAATAACTGCTATATTGGTGTTTATACGAATGCTGGAAATATCCTGCAACCGAAGCTCTTCTTCAAAAACCTTGTTAAGCAACATTTCAGTCCGCGAAGCATCTTCCTTGTTAATTACAAAGCCAATGCCTCGTTCCGATGATGCCTGCGCAATAAGCCGTACGCTAATATTTTCGCCTCCGAGCGCACTAAATATGCGTCCGTCAATGCCAATACTGCCCGAAAGGCCCTGGCCTTCAATGCTAACCAGGGCTACATCTTCAATTACGCTTACGGCTTTTACGCCTTTTTCGGCTCCTTCCTTATCTATAATTGTTCCCGATGCATAGGGAGCTTTTGTATTTTTAATAACCAGGGGCACCACGCTTTGCATAAGGGGTAATATGGTTTTCGGGTGTAATACATTGGTGCCGAAATTGGCCAGCTCGTTCGCTTCTCGATAGCTCAGTTTGTTAATTCTTATGGCATTTGGCACAAGTCTGGGATTTGCGCTGTAAATGCCATCAACATCGGTCCAGTTTTGCACCTCGGCAGCACCTATAAAGCTGGCAATAAGTGTGGCCGAATAATTACTTCCGTTTCGACCGAGTGTAACCGTCCTGCCTTTTTCACTACAAGCTATATAACCCATTATAACAGGGATCTGCTCTTCCGCTAATTTTTCAAAACGAGTCAGGGTAGCCTTCTTGCTTTTGATCAGATCTACTTCAAACTCGTCCAAAAGTGCCTTCGTGAAAATAATTTCACGGGCATCTATAAATACGCCTTCTAAGCCGTTTTCTTTTAAAAGTGCAGTTAGAATTTTGGCACTAATGAGTTCCCCAAAAGAGATCACCTTATCATATACGAATTCCTCATCGGTTTTTAATAATGCAAGTGCGGCTAACACTTTTTTCAATTCATCAAACTCCTGAGAAAGGTCAACTTTAACCGGCAGATCGGTTTGATACTGTATGAACTCCTGAAGTTCTGTCTTATAGACTTCTCCTTTTTTAGCCAGATCATAAATCTCAATAAGTTTGTCGGTACTTTTCCCCCGGGCTGAAACAACTATGGCTAAGGGTGCCCTGGCTTTTTCAGCTTTAATGATCTCTACAACATTGGCAAGGCTGTGACTATCGGCAAGGGATGAACCTCCAAATTTTAATACCTTTCGCAATGATCTTTTGAGGGCTTTTTGTCTTCCTGCGTAAAAAGCTCTGATTTTTTCGCTGATCTTTTCGGTTTCCTTCAAAAAACCATCATGGCCGTAAGTTGAATCTATTTCTTCATATATGGCATGCGGTATATGCTCCGCCATAAATTTTTGAAGTCTCGTTGGAATCAATGTATCACTTTTTATTCCGATAATAAGCGTGGGTACAACTATATTCTGTAAGGCATTAACCTCCCCATCCCGGTCTCTGCCAATATTATGGCTGTCAAGACATTTGGAGAGATAGTAATAACAAAGTGCGTTAAATCGTTTTACAAATTTATCGCCCTGGTACTGCAGGTAAGACGATGCCCTAAAGTCATCGGTCTTTTCATCGTGATCACTTTGTTCTTTGATAAAAGTATCTGATGTTCTGTAAGTGAGCATTGCCATAGATCGGGCTGCTTTCATACCCGATTCCCCGCCGCCTTTGGTCCCGAATGTGGGATCGCTTTGTAAGGCCAGCCGTTGTGATTCATGCACGGCAATTCCCCACGCCGATTCCTTAGCACAGGAAGCCACTAATACCATATTATCTATTTTACCATTGAACAGATAGGTGAATTCAAGGGCCTGGTTTCCGCCAAATGAACCACCGATAATGGTATGGATCTTATTAATTCCCAACTTATTAGCCAGTAACACATGAGCTCGTACCACATCACGAACGGTAAATTGGGGAAATTGCAGATTTTCAGGGCAGGAACTGCCATAAGGTGAACCTATGGTGTTGGCGCATATTATAAAATAATCATCAGGATTGAACAGGCAGCCCTCTCCAAACAGGCCGGGCCACCATTCAAATACATCGGAGTTAGCCGAAAGGGCATGAAACACCCAAACTACATTGCTGCCGTCTTCGTTGGGCTTTCCATAGGTGTGATAGGCAATTTCAAACTTATCTATTTTTTCACCCGATTCGAGATCGAATGGCACTTTGCTTTTAAAAAGTTTTAATCCGTTCATGAGCGCGATTGATGTAAGGCTTGTTCTACATCATTGATAATGTCATCAATATGTTCCAGTCCAACAGAAAAGCGAAGGAAATTATCTGTTATATCTACTTCCTGTTTTTCTTCTGCCGTAAGCTTGGAATGTGTTGTTGAAGCCGGATGTGTGGCAATGCTCCGTGAGTCACCCAGGTTGGCAGTTAATGAAAACAGGTTAAGGCCGTTCAAAAACTTTCGGCCTCGTTCAAGCCCACCTTTTACTTTGCAACCAACCAGGCCGCCGCCTTGCGACATCTGTTTTTGGGACAGATCGAACTGCTTATAACTTTCCAGTCCGGGATAGATAACTTCTTCTACATCGGCATGTTGCTCAAGGTAATGAGCCAACGCAAGCGCATTGCTGCAATGTCTGTCCATGCGAATAGTTAACGTTTCAAGGCTTTTTGATAACACCCATGCGTTAAAAGGCGACAGGCTGGCTCCGGTTCGCCTTAGCATTTCATAACAGGGTAGTACGCTATCTTCCGTTCCCAAAATGGCACCACCCAATACCCGTCCCTGTCCGTCAATAAATTTTGTGGCAGAATGGATCACAAGATCTGCACCGAAATTTTTAGGTTTTTGCAGATAGGGTGTGGCAAAGCAATTATCTACCAAAAACAAAATATTGTTGACCTTGCTGAGCTTTCTGAGAAACGTAAGATCGGCTGTTTTTAAGGTCGGATTGGAAGGGGTTTCCACAAAAAGCAGTTTGGTATTTGGTTGTACGGCTTCCTCCCAGGCATTGTTATCATCTACGTCAACAAAGGTGAATTCCACTCCCATTTTGGGCAGCAGTTGTGAAATGATGTACTTGGTATTACCGAAAATGGCCTTGGATGCCAGCACATGATCTCCGACCTGAAGATGCGCCACCAGAGAAAGATAAACAGCTGCCATTCCGGTGGCCGTTGCTATACCGCTTTCGCAGTCCTCCATAAGTTGAAGTTTTTTTGCAAATTCATCTACATTGGGATTGGAGAAGCGGGAATATAGATTTCCGTCTAATTCACCACTAAATAACTGTGCACCTTCTTCGGCACTGTCAAAGGTGAAGCTGCTGGTAAGGTATAAAGGAACGGCATGTTCTTTTTGTACGCTTTGTGCAACTTGTGTTCGTACGGCTAATGTTTCAAATTTTTCCATTCTTTTTATTTCTGTTAATTATCAAGAATGGAATCGGGAGTTGCCCTTTGATCCGGGCATTGTGCGAATCGATTGCTCATCTTTTCCCGACAGTAATCGCCGGGATAGGAATTAGCACCTTTTTCTCTAACCGCTGGTTGGTTAGCGACTGGTTGCTAAGGTTTCTCAGGGCCATATCCCTCCACCTTTCTTGATAAGTTATTTCAATAAACGAAGTGCGAAGATAGGTGAGGAATCTGTAGGAAACAATTTTTGTATTGCAACCTAGGTAAGTTCGCGGACTTGAACTCAGCAAACCAATCACTTTTTCAACTTCAATCAAAATGAAAATGAAAAACCTTCCTAAGGTTCAATCCTAAAATCTAATAAACAGGTCATTTTATGAACTCTGTGAACCAAACACGCAATAAACTATCTTTAGAACTTAATACAAAAACTATGGTTCGATCAATCATTTTCTTGCTAACATTCTTTATTTCCGGCCTTATTCAAGCTCAGGATCTCGATCTTAAAGCTTTGGATAAGTACCTTAGTCAGGTACACAATGATTGGAACATCCCTTCAATGACCGTAGGCATTGTGCAGGATGGAGCGGTGATTTACAGTAAGGGCTATGGAGTTAAAGAAGTGGGTAAAAAGGCAAAGCCAGACGGCAACACATTGTATGCCATTGCATCTAACTCCAAGGCTTTTACCAGCGCAACCCTTGCACAATTGGTGCAGGAAGGAAAACTGACCTGGGAAACAAAGGTCAAGGATGTAATACCGTATTTCGAAGTGTATGATCCGTATGTGAGTACTCAGGTAACCATACGCGATTTGTTGAGCCATAGGGTAGGCCTCGGTACATTTAGCGGAGACATTATGTGGTATAATGTTAATCTGACAAGCGAAGAGATCATTAAACGAATCAAGTATGTAGATAAGGCTTTTGATTTTAGGGCGGGTTACGGATACTCCAATTTAATGTATATCACGGCTGGAGAAATTATTAAAACCCTAACGGGGAAATCCTACGGTCAGAATGTAAAAGAGCGTTTTTTGGAACCACTTGGAATGGACCGGACCATTTATAAAATTGCCGACCTGGATAAAGTGGGCAACTATGCCACACCCCATAGAATGGTTGATGACAAAAATGTACCCATGCCATGGGCGAACTGGGAAGAGATCGCATCAACAGGCGGGCTCTTTTCATCGGTAACCGATATGGCCAAATGGATGATATTTAATATGAATCATGGCATCATTGGTACCGACACCTTGCTAACTGCACATAGCCGAAACCTGATGTGGACACCGCACAACAATTTTGTGGTAAATCACACGCGCGATAATGATTTTAACCGGAATTTCTCTGCTTATGGCCTAGGCTGGGGTTTGAGTGATTATCAGGGCACATTACGAGTTGGCCACACCGGTGGTTATGATGGTTTCTTAACAGCTTTCAATATGTTGCCAGACAAGAAATCGGGTGTAATTGTATTTACCAACGGCCATGAAACACCTATGATGGCAGTTACCTACTATATTTTGGACCTGTTAGCCGGAATTGAAAAGCCAAAAGACTACTCAGCCGAAGGATTGGAAAGATTAGATCGGAGAAAAGCGAATGATACCAGAATCGCTGATATAAAATCGGCCAGACTTATGGGTACGAAACCCATTCTTTCGAGAGATGCCATAACCGGTACTTATAAAAGTGACTTGTACGGTGCTGTTTATATAAAGGACAAGAACGGGAATTTGGAAATGCACTTCGAGCATACACCCTATTTATCGGCCACATTAAAACACTGGCATTACGATACATACAAGATCGAATGGCATCACCCACACGCCTGGTTTTCATTCGGAACGCTAAAGTTTAAAAGCGATAACAATATGAAGGTAACCGGCTTAAGTTTCGATGTGCCTAATGATGACTTCTTCTTTAATGAGTTAGCACCTTACAAAATTGATGATTGAAGGCCTCGGTCATTGGTCCCTGGTCTTCAGTCCTCGGTCTCCGGTCTCCGGTCTCCGGCCTTCACAATCACACATTAATCAACTTGTGTCGTTTAAATTCTCTGTTTCGGTCAAACAAATATTTATATGTGATAAGTTGCTTGCTTTGTGAAGAGCCCAGCTGTTCGGCCACACTCATCATTTTAGGATTAAAATCACCTATCCACATCAACTCAACCCATTTATAACCTTTTGGAGGGAGTAGCTCATAGCCTTTAACTGCCATTGCAGCATCTACACCTTTTCCCTGATAATCGGGCACAACACCAAATAGAAAAGCAGCCATGGTTTTTGGCGTTCTTTTGATCTTAAGATGATACATCAACTTCAGCTTAGCCCATAGGTTAAACTTTCCATTCAGGTGCTTTAACACTTCATTCAGGTTCGGAATATTCAGGAATATACCAATAGGCCGGTCGCCATCATAACAATAGATCATTCCCGCGGGGTCCATAATGGGTTTTATCTGTTTCATAACTCCTTTTACCTGCGATTCGCTCATTTCCTTAAAACCCTTGTGCGTTTTAGCCCATGTTTCATTGTAAACCTGCATAAAATCGAGGGCAAATTTGTCAGAGTCCTTTCTCGTTGCGTGCCTAAGATGAACATTAGGGAGTTTATGCTGGAGTCGCTTAGTTGCCACATAGAATTTACGTGGTGGCTGGGTGCTTAGATCATACCGGTAAACCATTTGCCGGAAATAATCCTTAAAGCCATAACCTTCAAAAAGATCATTGTAATAAGGCGGATTGTAATTCATTCCATAGGCAGGAGGCTCAAATCCTTTTACCAGGCAGCCCCACCATTTATCGTTTTCTCCGAAGTTTACAGGCCCGTCCATGGCTTCTTTGCCACGTTTTTCATTCCAGGCTTTGGCTGTATCAAAAAGCAGGTTGGCTGCATTCTGATCATTTATGCATTCAAAAAAACCGCAAGCTCCCGTAGGTTCCTCGGCATTTCGCTCAAACTTGGGGTGTACCATAGCGGCAATACGACCGATAATTTTACCACCATCATCTCTTAATAACCACCGGCAAACTTCACCATCCTTAAAGTATTTATTCCTGGCAGGATCAAAAACATCCTCCACATCATGATCCCAGGGTCTTATGTAATTGGGGTCATTCTTATACAATGAAACCGGAAAAAGTAGAAATTCCTTCTTATCCGATGCCGTATTGACTTTTGAGATTTGCACAGTGTGAAGTTAGAGCATTTGCCAGTTATCTCTCTTTTCAATTGCTTATTTTTAGTTACGTGAAATGATCATCGTTAATCAAATACCCGTAATTGATTATAAGCGAATTGCCTTAAAAGCTGTCCATTACGCTATTATTTCTACACCATTCACCATCAATAGAATGGGTATCGGTAGCCTGGAAAAGCGCATTACGAACATTACCAAAGGTAAATTGGCGGAAGGTTTGTTCCGATGGTGGGCTTTACAAGAGAAGTTGCCCATAGATTTTTCGTCAGGTAGCACGCCATTCTATCAAGTTGATAAGTTTGACTTTGCATTCAAAGGCAAAAACTGGGACTTGAAGAATAATTTTCTTTTTCACAAAGCTGAACTTTTGCAGGAAGATGATTATTTGAGATTACCTGCACTCGTACCTAATAGACACTCTAAGGATCAATGGTCAAAACGGAATGAAAAGAACTTTTTGTTCACTTTTATGAAACTGGCCGACAGGCCTGCCGGACAAAAGAGACAGGCTTTTCTGCACTTGGATGTCAGCAATGAACAAATTTTATTTTTAAAGAAATTAGTTACACAATACCAGGGTAAAACGCAAAATGAACCACCCTATACGCCGGAATGGTTTTGGAAAGAATGGGACTATCTCGGTCCGCTTAGGAATATTGGATTAACTGCCCGGCCCGCATTGATTATTGCGGCTTATGCCAATGAAAGTTGTTATAAGAGTTTCCACGATACAGAAGCCCGTACCTTTTTAAAAGGCACGTTAAAAACCAGAATCCGGAACGCAACATGCGCCATTGGCAAGCTAAAGAAGTTTGAAAGTCTTATATAATTTTCTCTAACTGTGTGTATCCCGCCCGACAGAATGGCTTCAGCCGTTCGGGTGGGTCTGTGTCTAACTTTGTGAGCTCTGTGGTTAAATCACAAGGTATTGCCCACAGAAAATTCGCGGTAAAAAAAGTGCTCTTAGTTTAAATGAACATCATATCGTCAACTGTATAATATTTTTTAGGAACCAGTTTATAATTAAGTAGTGCTTTTGGAGTACTGGTAATGCCCAACGATTTAAGAGTCTCTTGATTTTTTGATAATATTGATTCAGTCTTTATATAATTAGCATATGAAATCTTGGATTCATATTGAGACAACCACTTGTCCGGATTATTACCATTGTTCAAAAAATAGTCTTTCAAACTTCGCATCCACAATTCCTCGAAATATGTGAAGATTGCCATTAAAACTGTTGCAATTTTTACATCTAAATCATTCTTGTAGTCAACTAAGAAGACGAACTCAATTTTTTTTCCACCTTCAATCGGGTTTTCCAATATAGTCTTCATATGCTGAATGCAAGGAAAGCAGGTGGGAGAAATTATTAATGTAATAGTTGTTTCTGCCACAGGCGAACCAATATAAGGATTAATATTTGTTGTTAGTACATCCTTTAGTGACGGTCTTTCCGAAAAAACGGCACTTATGATATTTGGATTGAATTTAAATTGATTTAAAGTATATCTATAATTTTCTATTTTAATATTATTGATGAACATGGTTTTTAATGAAGACCACAACAATATTGAGAATATTAAAACTATGAAGTACGAAAAGAAATCACTTGGATGTAGCCTGCTATCATTCATCGAAAGATAGGAGATCATTGCTCCGATTAATATTATGGCTATTACCAATATGCATAACTTACACCATTTTTTAAACTTAACCGTTTGAATAAATATGGAGTACGGGACAAATAGGACACCGCTTAAGTATGAAATTTTAACTATAACTGAGTTTTGAGGGAAAAGCAGTAAGTATAATGCTTGAACAAAAAAGAATACTAAACCAATATCTGCCCAAGCAATTCCTAATATACTGCTTTGCGAAGAAAACAAAATTGATTTACAATCAAACTTAGTCGATTTCCCACAAATTAAATTTCCTAATTGAGATTTTCGCTGTAAGGTAACTTCTTGGATTATGATCGCTGCTGCAAATCCCAAAAGGCTGGCTCCGAATAACATCCAAGTATTTAAAGACCAATAACTAATTCCGATAATAAGAAAAATTGCTATGAGGGAAAGAATAAGAATTTCTTTTCTGAATTTGTTAAATGGCTGTTTAATACTATTTATAACATAATTCTTTTCATTAATAGATTGACTGAAATCCATAGACATGATAAGGCCAGACATATAGTTCTTGACATGTTCAGCGGAATCGACATCAAATGATTTTTTTTCATTTAAAATGTGTACATCGGTTTCGGTAACGTTGACAATGGGAAGTAACATTCCATCATTTATTTTTGTATGTAGAATGAAAGGAGTAGGCACATTTAGAAGTCCGCTATAATCAGTTTTTCCAATAGAACTTTGAATTCGAAATCTCTTTAAAGTATGTTTTACTGCAAACAAATTTGGGTATTCAGGATGCTCCTTTAGCTGTATCATGCTTTTATTTGAATATTTTATTTGCGCAAATTCTAAAATTATTCGTACTGTGGTAGCTGCATTGTTCTTAATTAACTTTCTCATTCAAAAGACAGTTTGCGGTGAGGGAGATAAATAATGGCAAAATTTTTAGCTAGTTTTCGTCCAATAACTTATCAATTAAATCGGACATAGCTTTTTCAGAAGGCCTTGGTGCGCGTGGATGAACAATTTGAGAACTTTTATTTATAAGGATGTACCTTGGAATTTCTTGGATTTCATATTCTGCAATGAAACTTGAAATTTTTGTGTCATCAATTAAATAGCTCGTCTCTTTTGGAAGATTCAATCTGCTGGCCGCTTTTCTCCATGCAATATCATCTTTATCTTTTGAAATAAACATAAAGATCAGGTTTTCATTTCCAAACTTTTTTTCCAGTTTTTTGGAATATGGCATCTGATACAGGCAGGGACTACACCAACTCGCCCAAAAATCAACCAATATAACCCTGTTCTTATATTTTGCAACTTCGTCTTTCAAAGTCGTTTCCATGTTATCTTTACTTCTTATTAAAGCCAAATTTTGATTAATATTTGACGGGTTCAAGTAGCGTTTAAATTGAACAAAATATGTGGTATCCACTAAATCATTTCTAAGTACATTGAGCATGGAGTCTCTAATATTAATGGATTCTTCCTTAACTATGCTATGCAGAATATTAGTATAAAGAAAGTCTTTACTTTTTGATTTCAAAATACTATTTTTCGCAACTTTATTATATAATTGAATATACGAATCAGTATAATCTCCATGTAAGGTGGTAAGCAGGTAGTTTCTAAATTCTCTAGTTCTAATTAACGAGTCTCTTGATAACATATATTTGTATATAGCTGTATCTTTTATCAATGGTTTGCCTGCTTTTTGCCTTCTGTTCCTTGGTGTGAAATCAATACTATTTAACAATGCTTCTCTTATGTCAATTTCATCTATGTAATATACATATCTGTTCTCATCTATTAGATTTTTTAAATGTAAAGAATCTAATAGTCTTTTTTCAAGCTGCAAGTCATTGAAAGCTTTCTCAGATTGAGTTTCGATAAACTTTTTAATTAAATCTGAAAAGTTGGGTTCAGTGATAAATGCTCGAACAAAGGGAAACTGAAATCGCAATTTTGATTCAGCCGATATGCTATTATCATAGATTTTTTCGTTAACGTATTGTTTAAGTGGTCTGATTGAATTCCCTTTCTTATTCCCTTTCGTTTTAATTAATATATTGTAATCACTTACCGTAATAGAATCACCACCGAAAGCTACAAAATTAAATGGTTGTTTGGGGTGTTTTGGATCTTCAAGTGATTTGGTATAGAACTCAAGGTAATTCTGGCGTAAAGTAATGGTATCACTTTTATGTTGTGTCTTTAGCTCTAGGAATTTTTCAATTTTGTTTCCTGTGTCGTAATAATACCATTCTTTTTGTATAGCATTGGAAGTATAGATAATATTTATCGTATTATTTTCAGAAGATTTAGCACTATTAGGCTTGTTACACCCTAATAAAAGCAAACATATTAGGGCAGGCTTAGCTATAATTTGGATCACCCTCAACATTAAATTACCGTAGTTATCTTAAATCTAAGTCTTGAAGATGATCCAATCATCCTAATATAATTAACCACAATAGGAAGAAGAACCACAAGAGTCGCAACACCAATTTCCTCCGTATTCGTTAACCCAGGCTAATGCTTCCTCCTTGGATACATTGCAATCAATATAGCCGGAATAGCCATTTTGTGCAGGTACTCGAAACCCACATGTTCCACCATCTTCAGTAAGTTCAGCCATTGATCCTCCTACTATGTGCCTTGCCTGAAATTTGGTTAAAATTTGAAAACTTGATTTTTCCATTTTATTTGTTTTTAATGTTTACCCCTACTCATAAGGCTTTTCAGGAATACCGCCATCAGGTAACGTACTATTAATAGTTTTTGGCCAAAACGTTACTTGACGGTTCAAATATATACGTTGGGAGTGCAATAGATTTGCACTCTGCAAATTTATTCCTCCTTTTACCTTTTCCGGAGCATCGAATCGGCACTCTAACCAAAGCTTTCCGGGCTTAGTGTATATATAACTATTACTTTCTTTGCTAAATTCAATTTCGGCTCCAAGTGCGCGTAAATGCTTTAAATAGTTAAACAGTGATCGTCTGCAAATACCTAAACGATTTGCAAATGCATCGGTAGAGCCTGTAGCCCTGCGCCGTATAAGATAATCCATGCGCTTAAAGCACTGTATATGTTTTTGAATACTCATGCTTCTCTAATTCAAAAAACTAAGTATTCACCCCTTTGCAAACAAACTTACAAAACAGGTTTTAATTTTTGCTAAATTGTTGATAAAATATTATATAAAATACAATGTTTAAGAGTTGAAATTCAACATCTTTTATCGCCACAGCTTAGATGATCTTTTGTGTCTTTTGTAGTTCTCAGAAAATTAGAAACAGCCGAGACAACTCCACCTTAGAGCGGTTGTTTGAAACCTGGCATTTGGAATTTGTTTGATCTTTGCCTTTTGTTATTTGTGTATTCACCTTAAGTACCTACGGTACAGGTTCCTTTGTAATGGATATGTTCAACCCGTATTTTGTCCCTACGGGACTATTAACTTTGTGTTACCCCGTCCGACAGAATGGCTTCAGCCGTTTGGGCGGGTCTTAGGTATAAGTTTAACTTGCTGGCATTGCAGATCACAGATAGTGCTACGTGATTGACCTTGGACGGGAATACAGTTGGCGAAGGGTAAGATGATCATTTTTTTGAAATTACTATTTTCGAAATAGGTTTCCTAATAACGGTGCATCTTTGACTTCCATTGATCTTCTTTACGTAGAAAAACCTATCTATACCATTATCTTTCGGCTGATTTTCCTTTAAGTATAGAAAGTATAGCGGCTCGTTTTCTTTAAGCAACTTCATTCATTAGCACTTTTGCAATTTTTCTCTCAATTTGGTAATTACAATTTTCCGACACCCAATCAAACTGACCAACCGGGTTGCACTCAAGGAAAACAAACTCCCCCTTCTTATCCATAATAAAGTCCAGCGACCCGGTGTTTAGTTCTAACTTTTTCATGAGCAGGTTGATCTTACCTTTAATTTCATCCGGGAGTTTGAAAGGCACATATCGGTTTGGTTTTTTATAGTTGTAATGTCGAAAATCGATTTTCGTTTGCTCATCTGCTTGGGAAAAAATGGCCATAGGGTAGAACAGACCTTTGAGGTAGAATATGCGCACTTCGAGGGACTTTTCAATTTTTTCTTGTATCAGGGATGGGAAAAATGTCTCAGGTAACTGGTTGAGAATGTCACCAGTAAGTAATGAGGTGAAGCCTCCGCTGAAATTTTTCCCATTAACTATAAATTCATTAGGATCCTTAATTGATTTAGTTATCCAGGCCTTACCTTTTGTAATAAATTGTACCAAAGACTGTTTCCTGTTAACTATATGAGTTTCCGGAACAGGGAGTCCTGCTTGCTTGGCTTTTTCTAAATCTATAAGCTTATTGTGATCATATCCTTTTACTAAAGAGCCTAAGCTATTTTTGTTTTCTTCTGCCAAGTGATGGAAGAACCGACTAAGCCTTTGGTATTCAGGCACAAGAGTATCTTGACTTAATCTGTTAAGTGACCTAGGAAAATTTCCGCGCCTGAGCCAAAAAACATTGCCAAGCAATTGAAGAATTGCTTCTTCGCTTATTTTGTCTTCACTATTGATCCGAATTGCACTCGCTTTTTGAGCAAGGAACCTTTCAATTACTTTATTGGTTGAAACATCTTTTGATGAAGAAATAATAAGCACTCGCTGAAAGTTATTAGATTACTTCGATAATAGAATTAAACTTCACTTAACAGTCGATTATACTGCCCACTTTTTATGGCTAATGGATATTGATTTTAACTCCTTTAAGATTAGGAAGTCCTACTCTACCATCAAAATGCCACTTCAGGTATTCGTAGTCATTCTCTGAGAGTCGTCCTTTTAAAAATTCCCTTCTTATAATTAGTTTTAACCGATCATGGAAATACACGGGTGAATGGCCTAAAATTGGTAATAACGATGAAGACTTTTTCATCAATTCGGTAGATGGGTAACCGTATTCTTCAAGAAAATAAATCGCTTTTACTGTATTTATTGAATCAATCCTTCCCTGCTCTTCAGCGTGCTCCAAATACATTTTGGGGCTCTGTCTATACCTTTGATCCATTTCGAACATGGAGTTGAGCATGGTTAAAAGCAATTCATCATTTGTATTATTCTTGCAATTCTGGGCATTTATGTTACAAAACTGCCCAAGGGAAACCAGAAAACCGCAAATTAAGACTAATCTATTCATAAGAATGGTATAGGGGCAGTATAAAATTTATACTGCCCAAAAGGTTTTAAGTAAATATACCAATATACCAAATATCAATTTCATCACTGGTCTAGCCCCCAATAAATCGGACAAAATTATATTGTTAATCAATAATAGGCATTTTTTATTATAGATTTGCTTTTGCAAGATGCGACCGATGGTGACCTTTGTACCGATGGTTGCTGAAGTGTTGTAGTGCTACTCACTTCTTTATTATGGTTTGAATGCTGCGCATTCATGCAAGATGCTTCCCTCAGGCTCTCGTTACCCGATAGCTGATATTTGGGTGCCAGAAGTTTAAACTTCACTTTTCTGTTTTCCATTTCCAGGCGTTGAATATTTCCCCGTATCCATTGTTGATTAAAAAGATAAGGTGTCAATCCACATAAAGCAGAGTGACATCGATGATTGTTGTAATTATCATAAAAACCGGTCAATCGAGTTTCTAACTGCTCCAAAGAGTCAAAATATTGATTTTTCAAAGCTCCGGTAAGGGTTTTGTGAAAGGATTCTATATGTCCGTTTTCTTCCGGAGTGTAGGGATGTGTAAATACCTGGTTAAGATAATTTTGCTTAAAAAACTGCTGTACTATTTTAGCAGAGAATCTTTTGTCGTTATCGTTTCTGATCTCAATATGGATAGCTTTGCTAAGCATATCATTTTTCTGCAAATGATCGATTACTACTCTTGTAAATACTTCTTTGACTGTGTGTTGGGTGATGCTCATGCCCACATGCCAATCTAATATTCTTCGTGTAAAAATGTCCATAATACTCAGTATCAATGCATGGCGGCGATGCTGCTGTATCCATACAAATTTGATATCCATTTCTAAATGGCTCAACGGGCACTCAGGAGCTATAACCCGGTATTTGACGTAATTTTTAGTAGGTTTATCATGCTTTGCAAGCAACAGATCATGCGCTTTCATTAGCCGATATACCTTTTTGTGATTGATTTGATAACCCTGCAACTGTAGTTGTGAACTCATACGACGATGTCCACAACGCAGGTCTATATTACCCTGTATGCCTTTCATATAATTTATTACTACAGAATTTTTTACTTCTTTGGTTTTTCCCTTATTGTGTTGGATTACCACCTGTGATGGAGCTATGCCACGTTTACCCTTGTTGGGCTTATAGTAATACTGGTGGCGTGTTAATCCACTAACAGATAAGGCCGTATCTCGTTTCATTCCCAAGGCGATATACTCCATCACGAGTACTTTCTTTTCACCTTGGGATACTTCTTTTTTAGCAACTCGTCTTTTAGCTTGCTTTCTAATTCTTTCTCGGCCAGTAAGCGTTTTAACAGGTCGTTTTCCTGTTCTAATTCCTTGATCTTTTGCAAGCGTTTTTTGGTCATGCTGTGTGTAAGGCCCTCTTCGCCCATTTCTTCGGTCTTCTTTTTCCAATAGTAATAGGTCGCAGGATATACACCGTATTTCTCCAGAGTGTGACGCACGCCATTTTTACCGGCTTCTTTCAATATCTGAAGCTTTTCTTCCTTACTGAATTGTGTTTTCTTTGTTTTCATTGACATAATGTTACAGTTTTTAAACTATAACTTCGTCTGATTATTTTGGGGGCTGGGACATCACCATCACTTAGTGTTCCGTCATTATCGTTGTCACAAATATAGTCGCGATAGTGACGACTCTGTCGAAAAACCTCTGTTGCCCAATCTCCTCCGACAACTTGTTCAAGGTCATTCAGCTTGAAATCTTCAAATTTTTCTAGATCTAGTTTTTCCATTATATAAAATTTAAATTTTAATCCCTACTCATAAGGCTTTTCAGGAATACCGCCATCAGGTAACGCACTATTAATAGTTTTTGGCCAAAACGTTACTTGACGGTTCAAATATATACGTTGGGAGTGCAATAGATTTGCACTCTGCAAATTTATTCCTCCTTTTACCTTTTCCGGAGCATCTAATCGGTACTCTAACCAAAGCTTTCCGGGCTTAGTGTATATATAACTATTACTTTCTTTGCTAAATTCAATATCGGCTCCAAGTGCGCGTAAATGCTTTAAATAGTTAAACAGTGATCGTCTGCAAATACCTAAACGATTTGCAAATGCATCGGTAGAGCCTGCAGCCCTGCGCCGTATAAGATAATCCATGCGCTTAAAACGCTGTATATGTATTTGAATACTCATATTTCTATTATTCCAAAAATTAAGTATTCACCCCTCTGCAAACAAACTTACAAAACAGGTTTTAATTTTTGCTAAATTGTTGATAAAATATTATATAAAATTCAAAGTTTGAGATTTGAAGTCCAGCATCTTTTATCGCCACAGCTTAGATGATCTTTTGTGTCTTTTATAGTTATGGGAAAATTAGAAACAATGGAGACAACTCCGCCTTAGAACAGTCGTTTGGTACCTGGCATTTGGAATTTATTTGATCTTTTCCTTTTGTTATTTGTTTATTCACCTTAAGTACCTACGGCACAGCCTCCTTTGTAATGGATATGTTCAACCCGTATTTTGTCCCTGCGGGACATTGAATTTCACACTATCGTGGTTTAAACTTAAGTCAACGTGAATAATGGATAAGATTAATTGCAGAATTTGTCATCATTTTTGGTCAAAAACGCCGCCAAATTCTTATGTTTTTCGCTTTGTATCCTGGGGTTTTCACCCCAGGCTACAAATATTAAGCTCCTACGGAGCTTTTTCCGTCCAAATTTAGGTTATCCATTATTCACGTTAATTCAACTGTTTTCGCAAAGCGAAAAACATTCGTGTAATTCGTAAAATTCGTTTGTGCAGAGGGTAGATTGTTAGATGTGTGAAACTTTATTGCCAAAGCATACTTATGCTACACAGTCTGTTGCAGATAAAATTCGTGGTAAAAAATATTGCTTTTGGGCTGTGGTGTTATAGACGGCGGAGACAACTCCGCCTACAGGCCCGGGGTAAAGGTTCGAAACACCCAACACAACACATATTTTAGATGCCTGATTTCCTAAAATGCAGACAGTAATGGTGAAATGTATTACTCACCCATGTGTTGCCATATCCGTACGGTGCAATACGAATATCATCCTGGCACCAAAAGGTTTCCGGTAAAACTTCGAGATACTCGCTTAACCTTTCAGTCAGGTCCCAGGCGAAAGGGTAGTTACGACCTTTCTTTTTTATATTTTTTACCACAACGGTCAGGTGTCCGCCGGGCTTCAACAGTTTAATATTATTTTGATAAATGCCCACAAGATCATCCAAAAAATCATAATAGTTTTCAATGTTACCCAGGTCATTTTGATCGTCCGAGTAATTGGTCTGAAGCCCTTTTTTTATGCGTTTAGCCTGGTTTTCGGCTCCTTTCATATTCAGCATATCCCAGTAAGGCGGCGATGTGATAATGTAGTCTAACGGTGGAAAATCTTTTTTTGAGACTTTGCGGGCATCTTTGTTCAAAATGGAATATTTACCAAGATTTTTTTGTGCATTAAACAATTCGGGTTGATCTTTTAAGGCAGCACATCGTCTGTTTGCGATACGGGCAAAAAACGGACTCAACTCCGTTCCATAGCCGTTTCTGTTCATTTGCATGGCAGCCAACTGTGTACTTCCGGTTCCGCTCATAGGATCAAAAATATTGTCACGCTCCTTGGTGAATTCTTGCAAACACATCTCTACCAATTCCTCAGGATACTTGGCCGGATGTAAAATTTCATCTTTACTTCTTGGCGGTGGTTTCAGAATATACCATGCCGGAATTTTGTGCACTTTGGGCTTAGTTTTCCTGAAGTTATATTCAAATTTTGGTTTAAGCCCGGCCGAATTTTCATCCTTTCTAAAATAGAGACAGTAAAAGATTGTTCGGCCACTGTCGCCATCCAGGCAAGCCATTTTTTCATCTTTTAACGAATAGGTTTTATCTAATTCTTTGGCAACTTTCCAGGCAATCGGCAGCCCATCTATCCATGTTGTGTTATCCAGAAACACAGTGAGAAACCTACGGTTTTGAAGCCGTTGAAACAGCTTGTAGCATGTTTTAAGTACTGTCCTTATCTCAATTTCAGTATTTCTTAAATCTAACAGTGCGAACTGAAGTTCATCGGTTCCTCTGCCCGGTTTTAATTTCTCTTTAGCCAGTAGGTTATGAAATAATTGCTCGCCAATGCCCTGGTAATAAACACCGCCCGAAATCTCACCGACTTTGGTAAAAAAACGAATGTTAGAGTGATATAAAGCGGCATCATCTTCATAGTGAAACCACGATTTCTGAAAAGGAAGCCACTCCTTCGATGTAAGATGATTGAACCTGTTTATGAATTTGCGTTTGGCCATTGACCGGCTAAAATAGGTCTGACAGTTTCATGTTCCAAGTTCTGTGTTCCAAGTTCTGTGTTTCAGGTTCAAATTTTTAGACTTGCTGAAAGTTAGACGTCTTCATCATGGTGCGCCTGACGAAACATGATACATCTAGAGCACCCTTCGTCAAGCTCAGGGTAACGTTGTGTCAACATTACTAATCGCATCGGAATCTTCGTCATGGTGAGCTTGACGAACTATGAGTTCTACCCTTAGTCAAGCTCAGGGTGACGTTGTGTCAACATTACTAATCGCATCAAAATCTTCGTCATGGTGAGCCCGCCTGAATGACTTAGTCGGGCAGGCCTGACGAACCATGAAACCCTATTTGATACCAATTTAACTTTTGCACAACCCTTCTTCAGAGTCTCTCTAAAACTCCAAATTTTAGTAAAACTGTGTTACGAGTCGAAGACTCTGAAGAAGGGAATACAAGTATCACCCTTCACTTCGGCTTCGCTCAGTGCAGGCTGGCTCAGGGTGACGTTGTGTCAACATTACTAATCGCATCAAAATCTTCGTCATGGTGAGCCCGCCTGAATGACTTAGTCGGGCAGGCTTGACGAACTATGAGTTCTACAGAATAGGACAATACAAGTCTCACCCTTCGTCAAGCTCAGGGTGACAGAGTACCAACGTTACTAATCATATAGACATCTTCGTCATGCGCTGGGTGCCATCGATGTCAATCCAAAAGCCTTTGATGATAATTCACCTGCCCCAAATGATAATTTAAGTGACCGTATAAGTGAGAGAGAAAAGCTCTGGTGGTCATTCCTTTAATCCAAAGATCAATTGGGTATTTTGAGTCCAATGTCTCTTGATCCAGACCATACAGCGTTTTTTCAACCACGGACTTTGTCTGTTCAATATTTTCAAGGATTTCTTTTATAGGAATATGCTTGTCACTGAATTCAGCATCTCGCTGGCGAGTGTACCCCGAGTTTCCTAATACCGCGCCGATGAAATGCTGTAGATTACCGCAAATATGAAGGGCTAAATTTCCTGCCGAATTTTTTATATCTCCACTGACTCTCCAAAGATCACCTTCATTAGAATAACTCTCAACATCTTTGTACAAACGATCCAGATCGCGCAACATTAGTTTACACAAGCCATGGGTATTATCCAGCTTATTTACCAAATCAATCACTCTTTCCTCAACCGCATCGCGAATCTTTAGAAAATCATCTCCTTCAAAATTTCGCGGATCCGGAATATCCCACTCCAAATGTTCTTTAGACGGGACCACCGGACAAGCATCACCACAACCCATTCCAACCACATAATCGTAGGGCTGTTGGGGCAACTCATCTACTGACTTTGATCGGTGCTGCGATATGTCATAATTTAACAAGGACATGGCATGGATGGCTTTAGGATTTACCCTGCCCGAAGGATTGGAACCGGCACTGTAAGGCTCAACAAGGCCGCTACCGTGTATTCTTGCAAAAGCTTCGGCCATTTGACTTCGGTTTGAATTTTCAATACAAACGAACAATACTTTTTTCATTCCTAAAATTGCTTTAAGCCACTAATTCACTAATTATAGTACCAACCTCTTGTAATCTACACCTTCACGCCCGAAATTCACAAGTAATGCCAATCTTAGTCCAGATACTTTTAAATAATTGAGACATTGAGCAATATGTACATCGCTAATTTCTTTTAATGCTTTTACTTCAAGAATTATTGAATTGAATATCACGAAATCCGCATAAAAATTATGCGGAAGATTCGTGCCTTTGTAATTCACATTATACTTAACCTCCCGTTTATATCCGATCTCCCGTTCAGCAAACTCTATTTCCAAGGCATCTTTGTAAACGATTTCAAGAAATCCATATCCTAAAAAATTGTAAACATCGAAGCAAGCCCCTATAATAGCAAAGCTTTCCTCTTTATAGATGAGAGACATTATAAACTTATTAGTGAATTCGTGGCCATATAATAGTAGGGAAAAGATACGATGAATTTCGATTATCAGCAGCTAGAAAAAAACTAAAACGGACTATAGTTTATACGCCCGGCGAAACTTATCTTTGCGCCCTCTTATAAATCTCTGTTAATTTAAATAGTACAATGGCAAACGTTGGTAAAGTAAAGCAGGTAATAGGTCCGGTGGTAGATGTAAGTTTTGAAGGAGAAGATGTAATATTACCCGAAATTTTTAATGCATTAGTAATTGATAACGAAGGTGGTGATAAATTGGTACTTGAGGTTCAGCAACATCTTGGAGAAGATAGCGTACGAACTGTGGCTATGGACGGTACCGAAGGCCTAACCCGGGGTACCAGTGTTACCGATACGGGTGCACCTATTGCCATGCCTGTTGGCGATGATATTAAAGGGCGGCTCTTTAATGTAGTTGGAGATGCCATTGACGGAATAGGAAACGTTGACAAAACCGATGGCCGGTCTATTCATAGCCACCCGCCAAAATTTGAAGATCTATCAACGGAAACGGAAGTGCTTTATACCGGTATTAAAGTAATTGACCTGATTGAGCCATACTCAAAAGGTGGTAAAATTGGATTATTTGGTGGTGCAGGCGTGGGCAAAACGGTTCTTATTCAGGAATTGATCAACAACATAGCTAAAGGATATTCCGGCCTTTCGGTTTTTGCCGGAGTAGGAGAGCGTACCCGTGAAGGAAATGACCTTATGCGGGAAATGCTTGAAGCCGGTATTGTTAAGTACGGCGATGATTTTATGCATAGTATGGAAGAAGGCGGATGGGATTTGAGCAAAGTAGATCATGATAAGTTAAAAGACTCACAAGCTACCTTCGTTTTCGGACAAATGAACGAACCTCCCGGAGCCCGTGCACGTGTGGCACTTTCAGGACTGACCATTGCAGAATATTTCCGCGATGGCGATGAAAACGAAGCCAAGGGAAAGGATATTCTTTTCTTTGTTGATAATATTTTCCGGTTTACACAAGCCGGTGCAGAGGTTTCGGCCCTGCTTGGCCGTATGCCTTCGGCGGTAGGTTACCAACCTACACTGGCTACGGAAATGGGTATAATGCAGGAGCGCATTACATCTACAAAACGGGGTTCAATTACATCTGTTCAGGCAGTTTATGTTCCTGCCGACGACTTAACTGACCCGGCCCCGGCAACCACATTTGCCCACTTAGATGCCACAACGGTTTTAAGTCGTAAACTGGCATCATTGGGTATTTATCCGGCGGTTGATCCATTGGATTCTTCTTCAAGAATTCTTACAAGAGAGATTGTTGGCGATCTTCACTACGATACAGCGCAAAGAGTAATTCAAATTTTACAGCGTTATAAAGAACTTCAGGATATTATTGCCATTTTGGGAATGGACGAATTGAGCGAAGAAGATAAACTGATTGTGCACCGGGCAAGAAGGGTTCAGCGATTTTTATCGCAACCATTCCATGTAGCTGAGGCGTTTACCGGATTGGAAGGTGTATTAGTTCCTATTGAAGACACCATTAAAGGATTTAACATGATTATGGACGGGGAAGTAGATCAATACCCTGAAGCAGCCTTTAACCTGGTTGGATCTATTGAAGATGCTGTTGAGAAAGGAGAAAAACTGCTTAAAGAAGCCGAAGCATGATGAATTTGGAAATATATACACCCGAAAAAACGGTTTTTAAAGGTGGTGCCGAAGCGGTCATTCTTCCCGGAACAGGCGGACAGTTTGAAGTGTTGAAAGGTCATGCACCGCTTATTTCTACTTTAAAGGAAGGAGAGCTGAAAGTAACAGAATCGGGCGGGAAGAAGGTAAACTATATGATAAAATCGGGATTTGTTGAAGTGCTCAATAACAATGTAAACGTGTTGGTTGAGGATGTTTCGGACTAGAACACTCAATAAAGAAAGTATAAAGGCACCTTTTCGGTGCCTTTTTTTATTGCGAATAACTGTAACGCACCGACGTCCTGTGCGTATCTTAAAGCATCTAAACAAAATACCAAATGAAAAAGCTTTTAATCACTATTTGTTTGGCTTTCATCTCTGTATCGGTTTTCTCACAATACGAACTTGTTGAGAAGGTTGATAGAGTAGGTGATGAGCTTGTTATTCCTTACGCTAAATACGAACTGAACAACGGCCTAACCGTTATTGTGCATGAAGACAATTCTGACCCCATAGTACATGTTGATGTTACCTACCATGTAGGCTCTGCCCGCGAAGAGATCGGTAAATCGGGTTTTGCACACTTTTTTGAACACATGATGTTTCAAGGATCGGATAATGTAGCCGATGAGGAACATTTTAAGATCGTATCGGATGCAGGAGGAACCCTAAATGGAACCACCAATCGTGACCGTACTAACTATTTTGAAACCGTACCGAGCAATCAATTGGAAACGGCCCTTTGGTTAGAAGCCGACAGAATGGGCTTTTTGTTGGATGCCGTTACCCAAAAGAAATTTGAAATTCAGCGAGCTACGGTTAAAAATGAACGCGGTCAGAATTATGATAACCGACCTTATGGCCTGGTTCGGGAATACGTAGCTAAAAACTTATTTCCGTATGGCCATCCTTATTCCTGGTTAACCATAGGGTATCTTAAAGATCTCGACCGTGGCACGCTGGATGATCTTAAAGACTTCTTTTTGCGCTGGTATGGTCCTAATAATGCGGTACTTACTATTGCCGGAGATGTAGATGTTGAGGACACAATGAGAAAGGTGGCTAAGTATTTCGGTTCTATACCGCGTGGCCCTGAAGTGAAAGACATGAAATTACCTCTGCCTGAACTAAAATCTGACAGATATGTTTCCTATACCGATAACTATGCACAGGTGCCTCAGATTAATATCGTTTGGCCGTCCATACCCCGTTATCATCCTGATGAAGCTCCGCTTGATGCCCTTGCGGAGATCATAGGACAGGGTAAAAATTCAATTTTATATAAGAGTTTGGTGAAAACAAGGAAAGCCATGTTTGCATCGGCATGGAACAGTTGTTCGGAGCTGGCAGGTGAATTTACGCTCGTAGCCAGGGTTTTTCCTGGAAACGAATTATCTGATATTGAAGAAGAACTTAGAGCGAGCTTTAAAGAATTTGAAGAAAAAGGCGTTGATCCGGAAGCTCTTGAGCGGTTTAAAGCCAGCTATGAATCCAGTTTTATCAGAGGTCTTCGAAGCGTTGGAAGTTTTGGAGGCAAAGCATCCGTTTTGGCAACATACGAAACGTTTGCCGGTGATGCCAATTACCTGGCAAAAGACATGGCCAGATATCGCAATGTAACGGCTGATGATGTTATGCGGGTTTACAATAAGTATATAAAAAATAAGTCTTCGGTTATTCTTAGTGTTCTTACCAAAAAAGGGCAAGAGGCTGCCGCAGCCGACGATAATTACGAAATTGATACTACCAAATACAACGCACCGGATTATGGTTATAAAGGCTTGAAATATGCAAAAGCCAAGGATAACTTTGATCGTAGTAAGCGTCCTGCACCGGGGCCAAACCCAGCGGTTAAAGTGCCTGAATTTGCAAAAAAGTCCTTTAAGAACGGGATTGATATATTACGGACTAATTACAATGAAACTCCGGAAGTCATACTTGCCCTGTCTTTTGACGGCGGACACTATCTTTCAGCCAATGCTATGGACAAAGCCGGCATTACCGGTCTGTTCTCATCAATGATGAATGAAGGAACACAGAACTATTCAGCTGAAGAATTTTCCGGAGAACTGGATAAGCTCGGAAGTTCTATTTATGTGCAGGCCGGTAATGAAAGTGTTGTTTTTGTTGTAGAAGCACTTAAGCATAAACTTAGGCCAACCCTGGCTCTGCTTGAAGAAAAACTAATGCGCCCGGCATTTAAACAAGAAGACCTTGAGAGACATAAAAAGTCGCAAATACAAGGAATTATCAATAGTAAAAAGAATCCGGGTAGTGTAGCCAGCAATGTATATAATAAAGTTTTATACGGTAAAGATGATATCAGAGCAGTACCGTTTTCAGGAACAGAAGAAACGGTAAATTCCATTACGCTTAAGGATATCGAAAACTATTATAAATCTAATATCTCACCCTCTGTTGCCAGTTTGGTAATTGTGGGTGATATAGATAAAAAACTCCTTAAAAAGGATTTGAAATTTCTTAAAAAATGGAAGGGTAAATCGGTAAACATTCCGAAACTAAGTACCCCTGATGATATAATGAGGACGGTTTTATACCTTGTAGATATACCCGACGCTGCCCAATCGCAGATAAGGATCGGATATACCCATGATATGACCTATGATGCCCTGGGTGAATATTACAAATCTACTTTGATGAACTATCCTTTAGGCGGTGCGTTTAACAGTCGTATTAATTTAAACTTACGCGAGGACAAAGGCTGGACTTACGGTGCAAGATCGGGTTTTTCTGCATCTAAAATACCGGGTAAATTTACCGCATCAGCAGGGGTTAAGCGTAATGCAACCGATAGTTCCATTATTGAGTTTATGAACGAAGTAAAAGGTTACCATACCAAGGGGATCACTTATGATGAACTGGATTTTATGAAGAACTCCATTGGCCAAAGCAAGGCACGTAAGTATGAAACGCCCTATCAAAAACTGTCACTTCTAGGCAATGTACTTGAATATGATCTACCTGAAGATTTCGCCGAAAAGCAGGAGAAAATTTTGCAAAGTATTACTAAAGAGGAAGTTGATAAACTGGCCAGAGAAAAGCTGGATCCGGAAAAGATGCTAATCGTAACGGTGGGTGATAAGAAAACTATATTACCGGGTTTGAAAGAACTGGGCTATCCTATTGTTGAATTAGATGCAGATGGGAATGCAAAGGCTGTGAGTAATTAAGTAGATAGGCGACATTATAACTTTAGCCCCGAACCTAAATGTTCGGGGTTTTAAAGTCTAATAAAGTCAACGGATCGCGGCTCAAGAGCCGCGATTGTACATAGTGTAAGGCCTAGGGAAAACAATGCCCGTCCAATTTTTAAAAGTGCTACACTCAAAATATTAAACGGAGACAATCACCATCTTCCGGCATACTGAACATCAAAGCCGGTAGAATTTATCAGCCTTTCATATTGCAACCGAACTATTTGCCGAATATGTAAATAATCGTGAGCCAGCCAATTAGTTATAAATAACCTTGCTGACATGGGGCCTAATTTAGGATGCTCATAAGCATTATTCCATTTTGGGTTACTAAGCGACTTAAGCCATTCAACAGATTTCAACCTTTCAGAAAGAAATGAAGTAACCATCTCTTCATAATTTTGCTCAATATATTTTCGTTTACTTACCCAACCAACGGGATTGATAGGCGTTAGCTCTTTTTCCGGGTCTTCCAATACACTCTTAATTCTTGCCCGAAAATCTTCACGTTCTTCATCATATAAATGGCAGACAATTTCCAGCAAACACCATTTTTCGGAGTTGGGTTTCCACAGGTATTCCAGCTTGGTTTTATTTTTAAGGAGATACTCAAAAACGTTCCAATTATTCTCCAGTCCGGCAATAATACTAACCATCAAAAAAGCAAAATTAAATGAATTCCATTAGAATTATGTTCTACACAGTTCTTTGTTGTTTCTTAATTCAATTAAAGAAAAAATAACAACGAAAACTACTAATAGTAATTGAGCTGCTGCCAGGTTCAAACCTGTTGCTAACCATGAATTGTTCTGTAGTTCGGGTATTATACCTTTTATCATACCTCCTATGTTATTAACTGAATCGAAAAGCAAATAGGCAGTGGCATACAGCATGTATATTCTCAAAACCCAATATTTCCAAAAAATTGCTACTCCAAGCATAGGAATAGCCAGGTATTGATCGCTCATTTGACTGCTGAAACCCACCAGGGTAATCAGGTAAAGAGGAAGAAGAAGTTTTAGTTTAACTTTTCTGAATACGAAACCAAATACGATGATCAGACTAAGAAAAATCAGTTTTTCAGGAGTTACAAAGAGATCCGGTAAATGGACATCCAGAAATTTCAGCAAGGCCTTAATTCCTTTTGAAATTAAGGCAGCATCAGCCCCAAACTCGTAAAATACCACCTGGTTTTTAATGGCGGTAAATGCTTTACTGTTAACTAAGTACGGCACGAACGAGGCCGCAAATAGTATAGAAGGCAACAATAAATACAGCAACTTTATTTTATGTGATTTAACAGATCTATTAAAAGATATCCATGGTAAGAAAAGAATTACCACATGTTTTACAATTAAAGAAGCCGATAAGAAGGCTAAGCTCTTCCTTTGTTTGTTGGCTAAAAAATATATAATACTCAGCAGCCCGAGATAAATGGCGATGTTATCAAATTGTCCATGAAATCCGGTAATTAAAAATGAAACCGGATTTAACAGGAATACAAGGCCAGATACTATAGAATAACTACTTTTTAAAATGTTGGCTATACATACATCAATAATAGAAAGCAACAGGGTGACCAAAATATGTAATACGATGAGCGATTGATCACTTAAAACGTTTACTTGTATCCACCTTAACAGTCCGAGAAAATTGGCCCAAACAGGTCCGTAATTATAGCGGTGAGTGTGTACGTAAAAATTCTTTCCATCTTTAATTAGATCGCCCACAATTCTATAAGATTCTATATCGTAGTTAGAACCCAGTGTTGCCAGAAGCAGTTTAATTATTATAGTGAGTATGCATAAAGAAAACCAATGTTTTATCAACCGGTTTTTCATAGCTTACCGGTTTGGATTATTAATCATATTAGGTTTGAAGTATGTAGTTTCTTTTGCGCCTAATTCCATTTTATCAACCCATTCCACTCCTTGCATAAAGCTATGGTCCTGGTTACTTACTTCATACTTCCAGCCTCCAAAGCGGCCTCTGGAGTATATGCCGTAATTTTCCAACTTCGGCAAAACTGCTTTTAAAATACTATCCCTGTTTAAAGAAGGAGTTGGATATCCGTATGGTTCAAAGTGATGAAAACGAGAAACAATAGTACTTTTCTCATCTATCAGCCCATCTTCTGTTAAAGCCCTTATGGTATCATCAACCAGCATGTCCCTATTAACTGGCTTGTACTTACTTTCACTTGTTTCTGTCATAACCGACCAATACTCTCCGGCAGGTACATTGTTCGGACTATAATTAGAAAATACAGTAGTTCTATAGTACGGGCTGTTAGATTCGGGGAAATATATCCAGGATTTTTTGGCAAGAGATTCCGGTGGCCTGCCCTTTAAGCCTACGCCAACTACATGAGTGGAAGAATGTAACAAATCATTACTCATCTTTCTTGTTTTGGGGTCGAGTTCGGGCGAAATAATACGGCAAAGTTCCTTTAAAGGGATCGTGTTCAGTATATACTCATATTTAAACGTAATGTTATTAGCACAATGGACAAGTTTTTGATCCCGGTTAATGCTTTCAACATTTTGGTTAGTAAACATGTTAGCTTCATCTATTAAATTACCAACCCTTTTCCAAATTTCGCCCGTACCGCCATTAAGCGGAAAACGAAATGTTGCGTTGGGCCCCCACGTATCTTCTTTCTTCTTGTGCAGTTTTTTTACAACGTCATTATAGCTTACCGGAGCTACTCGTTCACTTATCCATTTGTGAGATAACTTTTTTGCCGGAAATGCCCAAACCTTAAAATTGTAAGGCAGCATAAAATACCTGGCAATGCCACTCCCAAATGAATCATCGATCCATTCCGCAAAATTAGTTGGTTGTGTGGCGTTAGAAACATTTTTTAAGCCCGACAAACATTCATTTTGAATTCCTGGCGAAAGGTATTTTAAATTCCTTTGAAAAGGATATGGTATGTATTGTTTATTCATTCTAATGAATGCAGCTCGTTTGTGGTTTAACCAATTATGCGGCGGAATGGCTTCATTCATTACATCGTCAAAATATTTATAATGTGAAAATTGTACATGACCTCCAATATCCCAAAGAAAACCTTTATAATCAATCAAAGTTCGGGCAAGACCACCGACCTGGACATTTCGCTCAAGAAGGGCAAAGTTTTTAATGTGCAACTCTTTTAGTTTCCATGCTGCCCCCAGGCCAGTAGGGCCCGCCCCGATAATTAAATATTTAACCTTTATTGGAGTCATTTCTCAGGTGTGGTTTAAATTTATAAAGTTGGGTAAAACACTTTATACAAAAGCTCAATAATCTTGTGTTAACCAGAACTGTGTTACCACTTTCCCTTTCTCTGTGCTCAACCGGTACGTTACAAAGTAAGATGTTCTGCTTTGCGGCCAAAATACTTAAGAAAATGTTAGGTGCTATGCTGTTCTCAGGTACCTTATCTAAATTTTTGGTTAGCCAGCTACTTCGCATTAAACGATAGGGTATATTGGCATCAGGAATATTTACTCCAAACCTCAACCGAATTAAAAATCTAAGGATTCTGGTAATGATCAGCCTGCCGGCAGGGTCATTTCGTTTCTTTCTATAACCCAATATTACATCTGAGGTTTCTTTATGTATCCAAAGCCTTCTAAAATCTTGTGGAATAAATTGATTATCAGTATCTGTTTGAAAAACAAAACCTGGATTAAGTTTTTGGGCATATCTGTATCCGTTGAGAACGGCATTTCCGTGTCCTGCATTTACTTGTCTGTACATCAAAACAGTATTTTCTCCAATTTCTTTCTGAACCCGGTATAAAATTTCCGAGGTATTGTCGGTTGAGCCATCATCAACTATAACAAACCGATGTGAGTGTAAATCCTGAACTTCAATTAGTTCTTTTTGCCATGAGTATATAACTTCTGATATGCAGGCTGCTTCATTAAACACAGGAAGCACAACTACCAAATGTGGTTCAATCATTTCTTATAGAGCAAAAGTATTTGTTTATACGCTAATTATTATTACCATCAATTCACAACTGTTTTTTAGGCGAAGTATTCTATTTTTATTCCTATGAATAAGCTACTTATTATTCTTATTAGTGGGGCTATTTACGCGGGAATTATCTTTTTGATATTTAAAGCTAAAATGGCCACAGCATGTTGGTTTTGGTAATGTTTAAGAAAAGAGAGTTGTTTCTGAAAGTAATAATTGGACTATTAATAGCATTGTTGCCGAATGCAATTTTCTTTCTCGAAGACAGCACTTTGTTTTTACGAATGCTTAACAAAGCAGGTAATATAGGAGGTCACAGCTCAAGTATAGATCCGTTTCACATGTTTCATGTGGTTGATTACTTTTTCCCAAAATTTGGTGACTTATACCTTAAAAGCAGTCTTTGGTTAATAGCCAGCTTATCGGGTTTGGGGCTGGCTGTATTACTATTTATATTTAATAAACTCACTATTGTTCAGTCCTTGGCAATTACTTATACAACGGTATGCCTTTTTGCTCCCGAACCCTTTAGAATTGAACCGTTGCTGGTTCTTTTTTGGATTAATGCGTTAGGTCGTAACGACAGGTTACTACAGCTTATCACAATGCTCTTAACCTTCGGACTGTTGGCAACCTGGTTTCCATACATTAAACCCTCGTATTTTGCCTGGAATGAAATAGTCGATAAGAAATGGTTTGGCTTAGGCGGTCTGTTACTGGGTTTTTTGATAATTGTTGCGTTGGTTCGAATAATAGTTCACAAAAGAGTTCCTACGGAGGAACAACATGCTCTTTTGGAGTATAGAAAGCATTAGACGCAATAATGATTATGAAAATACATTCTTTTGGTATTACTCCTTTTGTTTAGAATGTTTAAGCGTCCGGATTGATTCATGTTAAATTCTATAATAAGATTGGTATTAGACTAAGCAATACGTTATTTTGGTTCGCGAATGTTTTAAATTTTTATGAATAATGTAATTGTATTAGGCGCCGGCATGGTTGGCGGTGCTATGGCCAGGGATCTTGCTGAAAGGCATAACGTAACCCTTTGCGATATTGACCGGAGATCTTTGGAAACTGCCAGGAGAAAACAAGCCCGAATAAATTGCCGGGTGTTGGATGTGACAGATAAAAATACACTTAAAAGTGCTGTAGAAGGAAAAGATCTGGTCGTTAGTGCCGTTCCCGGTCTTTTAGGATTTGGCACACTCAAATCCATTATTGAAGCCGGAAAAAATGTAGTTGATATTTCTTTTTTTCCTGAGAACGCACTGGAGCTGGATCATTTAGCCAAAGCAAAAGAAGTAACAGCCATTGTGGACTGCGGTGTGGCACCGGGTATGGATAATCTAATTCTCGGACGTTATAACCAGGAACTAAGACTTACTGATTTTGAGTGTTTGGTCGGTGGCTTACCCAGGGAGAAAAAATGGCCATTTAATTACAAAGCTCCATTTTCTCCAATAGATGTAATTGAAGAATACACCAGGCCAGCCAGATATGTTGAAAATGGTAAGCTTGTGGTGAGAGAGCCTTTAACAGACTGTGAATATGTCCACTTTGACCAGGTGGGAACACTTGAGTCCTTCAACTCAGATGGGCTACGTTCTATTATTCATACCATGCCGCACATTCCCAATATGAAAGAAAAAACCTTGCGTTATCCCGGCCATGTTGAATACGTGCGGGTTTTAAAGGAAAGTGGCTTTTTTAACAAGGAAGAAATAGAAATAGGCGGAAGCAAAGTAAGCCCATTCCATTTTACCAGTAAGGTGTTGTTTAAAGAATGGAAACTGGGCCAAAATGAGGAAGAGTTTACGGTTATGCGCGTAACATTAAAAGGCGAGGATGAAACGGGAAAAAAACAGCAAATTATTTTTAATCTGTATGATGAATTTGACCGGGTAAGCCAAACATCGTCGATGGCTCGGACTACAGGCTATACAGCTACTGCGGCTGCTAACATGTTGCTTGATAGGTTGTTTAACGAAACGGGCATTTTTCCCCCGGAACTTATTGGCAAGCATAAGGGCTGTTTTGACTACATCATGGCATACCTTGAGGAAAGGGGAGTGAAGTATGAAAAGAATATTAAAATACCAGATAATGGCTGAGCTGTCAACAATAAGAACTCATTAAAAATAACAATCGAGTAGCCCGCCCTGTCAGTTAGCACTGGCAGGGCGGGCTACTCGATTGTGTAGCGTATTAATCTACTAAAGGGTTTGGTTTTTCAGGTGTGTACTTACAAAGATCTTTGATATATCTTTCAACGGTTTTATAGTTATTCTTAATTAAAAAATCTTCCAGTCCTTCTCCGTGTATTATTTTAATTCGCCTTTCCAGTTCCTTTCTAAAATCTTGTGTATAGAAAAAATTAGTTTGGGCACTAAACATTGTCCTTTCAAGCGGCTTTAAAAAAATTAATGCGTCGTAGGCATCATACATTGTTTGACCTTCGAGAGCATTTACCATATGATTGCCTATATACGGATGATTTCCAAATATATTTCCTTTAAAAGGAATAGCTACAGGTTTGTTTCCATTCTTAGCAAATGCTCTATCCCATAATCCTTTATCCATCTTAACCCACTTATATTCCAACCTGTCAAGACCTTCAGTAGAAGATTGCTTTACATCTTTAACTGATTCAATTAATAGATTCATATTATGGAATCTTATAGCGTATGTCTTTTGAGGATGCCATTGGTGAAAAAATGTACCACTGTTCCAATAAAAGCTACCATCCTTATTCTTAATGCCCTTATAAGCATGTCGAGTATTGGTTAAAAACAATCCTTTTCTTCCCAAATTAAAATCATTCATATGATTTAAGATTGTTCTATACATAAAGTAGTCCCGTGAAATCAAAGTCTCTTGAAATAAGTCATAATCCTTTCGGGTATGTATGCCTTCCCAGTATATTGGCTGGTCAACTCCAATGATTTTAATTCTATCTTGCACGGGTAGTTTTTGGTTAATATCCCAAATTTTAGAAAAGAGCATCAGGTACGTTTCATATCGCCATCCATAATTAAAATCCTGTTGAAAAACTGGAATTAATAAAGATGTATCCTTCTCATGATTGTTCAAAAAGGAATCAATGTAAATCTGAGATAAGACAGAAGTGGTCTCCAAGAAAATATAGTCTACGGAATACGGATTATTTACAAGGTATTCACAATAAAATTCAAATGGTTCAACTGCGGCATGTAATGCATCATCAAAAATTAATAAATCATAATTTTTAATCTTCTCTCTAACAAAAGAAATAGGTTCATTTCCTTCTTCTTTTATTACTTTGCAATATTCATCAACATTTTGAGAAGAAGCGAATTGAAAGAATAAGAGTGAACCAATGGTGAATACAATAAATTTCATCTTTTCTACTTTTTTTGATTTCCTTTTATGCTACACAACGGCTCGGCTATGAGTAGTTGCGTGGTTTAGCGTTAAACTTAGCAAGTACACACCAAGTTGGAAATTCCGCAGGAATTTCCAAAGTAGGCGAGTAGTAGCAATTACTTATAGCCATTGTGTGTGCCACGAATGGCAAACTCCTTTCAAATATAGCTGATTGGAAGGAAGTAGCCAATACCCGATAAGGATATTGGATTAGTTAGCGGAGTGAAAGCCTCCTATGCGCCCGGATTAAAGCCGGGAAGTATTAGTAAGTCGCAAGCTGGTTTACCGTGAGGTATTTAGTGAAGTAAGCGAGACTACAAATGAGGGTTCTGATCCTTCGATAAAGCTCAGGACAGGCTGAACAGGAATCGGATAAGAGGCTGTTAGATTGGATAAGCAGGCACATCACTGCAACGTCCAAAGAAAAAAAACCGAAGCAGTAGATCCGGCAGATATTCTCAGAAAGCTAATTGCCTTACCGTGGGAGGTCTTGGATTAGGTTCGGTATTCCAATAAACCAAGAAGTCAGCCGAAGTCATAGTAGTTCTACGGGTTGATAGAACGAAGGACTGAATGTTAACAGACCTCAAATGAATTTGGGAGTCTATGTATGTTAAGGATAGTATTCCGTATAGATAGATAGCCCAACCTTAGGCGAGGTCGCCAAAAGTTTGAAAACAATGATAGGAAAATTGTTAGACAAAAGGAATTTGAATCTTGCTTACAAGCGGGTGTATGCCAACGAAGGAGCAGGTGGAGCTGACGGGATGTCTGTGACAGAGCTACATCACCACCTTCAACAAAACGGCAACGAACTTGTAAACAAGATACTCGCCGGGAGTTATCAACCCAGCGCAATCAAAGGCGTAGAGATACCCAAGCCAAATGGCACGACCAGATTACTGGGCGTTCCAACGGCAACAGATCGGGTATTTCAACAGGCACTACATCAAGTGTTTGAGCCTTTATTTGAACCGGGCTTTCATGAGAACAGCTACGGATTCGGTCCTCAACGCAATGCACATCAGGCGGTACTACAATCGCAAGAGTATATCAATGAAGGATATCAATATGTGATAGATATAGATTTGAAGAGTTTCTTCGATGAAGTGAATCACGAGTTGTTATTGGGCTTGATATATCGAAAAGTGAAATGTAATCTGACACTGAAGCTATTGCGAAAATTTCTCAGAGCACCGATACAAAAATCCGGAAGCTGTACAAGCGGAGAAAAGGTGTACCACAAGGCTCACCCTTAATCCCTTACTATCCAATATACTACTCAATGAGTTGGATAAAGAATTGGAAAAGCGCGGACACCGCTATGTGCGCTATGCCGATGATTTCAGTATCTATGTGAGAAGTAAGAAAGCCGCCCAACGGGTAGGCAACGGTATCTATAAATATCTTAGAGATAAGTTAGCCCTACCAATCAATCGAGAGAAAAGTGGCATACGCCGTCCTTTACATTTTGAGATACTGGGCTATGGCTTTGTATCCAGTTACAAGAAAGGAGCGAGAGGCACATACCAACTGGTAGTAGGCAAGTCGAAATGGTTAAAGCTCAAGAGCAAACTCAAAGAGCTATCCCGTAAGACTAGGCCAATGTCATTCGCTGAACGTATTCAACGGCTTAATTGGTTGATACGAGGATGGGTAAATTACTTCAAACTGGCATCCATTCACAGCAAGCTAAAAGCCTTGGATGAATGGCTGAGGAACAGACTGCGATACTGTATATGGCATCATTGGAAGAAACCTGCGAAGAAAAGGCGCAGCCTTATTCGCCTGGGTGTAAGTCAATGGCAATCTTATGCCTGGAGTAGAACCCGAATGGGTGGATGGGCAGTAGCCCAAAGTCCGATATTGGGTACTACCATTACAGTAGCAACGTTAAAACAACGTGGGTATATAGCAATGTTAGACTACTATCACCAACAGCGGTCAAGTTAGCAAACCACCGTAGTAGCCTGTCCTGAGCGTAGCCGAAGGAAGACCCGAACGTACGGTGGTGTGAGAGCTTCCCCCTGTCAGTTAGCACTGGCAGGGCGGGCTACTCGATTAGCATTCGTTATAGTTCACTTGCTATTTGAGCCAAGGTTAGTGTCACTGCATTTTCAAGAAATGCTCTAATGTTTTTTTCTTTGGAGGATATATCGCTCGTAATAGAAATTACGTGTGGTTTAATTTCCAGAGGTAAAGTTGAATCTACTCGTTCTTCTTCATCTTCCCTTAAATATTCAAGGAATGCTCCTATCGCCAAAGTTCGATCATCGTAACCATAGTGATGTACTGTTACACCCAATTGATACCTTTTAGATTCAGATAACTCTATACGGAAAGTCAACCAGCCTTTGGGCAGAGTCCTATTGAAATAATAGTCGTGTTTCTTTGCATACTTAATTATTTGACCATAATAATAATGTTGCCTGTTCTCATCTTCCGGAGAACATGATTCAATGGTGATCTGAGTATTACCATTTATTTTATCTTGTAGCTTATTTTTAATTTCATTTAATGAATCAAGGCAAAACTCGAATACCTTAGTTCGTGATTCATTTAGCAGTTTTGCCCTTTCTTCTCGTTGGGATTTTTGCCAGTTTTCAATTTTATCACTGAAAATATCAGCTACTTCTTCAAAAGAAGTACTGGCAACTTCCTTGATATTAAGTGCTTTTTCTATGTTTCTCTTTTGGACTTCGGCAAAATAGTCCACAAGGGGCTGAGATTCTCCTTGATCTGCAGATTCGAGAGCATCAATGTACTTTTCTTTTGCTTCTTCTCGAAGTACTGTAAATGGGAATAATCCATGCTTTATAAGTATCAAGCTTGAAAGTAGCCTTGCTACGCGACCATTTCCGTCCTGGAAAGGATGAATTGTTGTGAAAGCGTGATGAAACCAAGTGGCGTTTATCAAAGGATGGACTTCTTTTTCTTCGGACTCATTGAAAATAGAAACAAGATTGTCCATTTCTGAAGCCACGTGATCAGGTGGACAATACGTTATTAGAGTTCCATCTGGTCGGGTTGGGTTATTTTCACGCTCCTTAAACTCGCCTTTTAGCAACGGTATTTCTGTTTTGTGACCAAACTGATCTCTGCCTTCGGCATATTCCTGATTACGTGTAACTAATGCGTGTAATTCTTTTATGAATCCTATGGTGAGGCTTCGGTTTTCTTTTACAACGTCAAATACAAAATCAACGGCTTCTAAATGGTCAGTAAGGTGTGCAAAAAGTTTTGGAAGCGGGACATTTGTGTCCTTATGACTTATATAGGATTCAACAAACCCCTTCTTAATGAAAGTTTCTGTTATTCCTTTCTCCAAATCATACATTCGTTCCACTATACCCGTTTCAATTGCGTGTTCCCTTTTCAGTTCAGTCATAAATTCCCTATACTCTTCCGAATTGTTTTGTAGAACTTCTCGTCTTTCATACCAGGAAGGTGATATATCGTCAAGAGTAGATGTATCACTTAGAAGCCAATTTTCACTCAATTCAATGTGTTTCCAGATCCTTACTATATTTTCTTCACTCATTTAAGTTTGTTTTTATGAATGCTAACGGGAGTCCTCGCAAAAAGCCCTCTTTTGGTTAATTTTTTATTTGTCTAAGTTAATTAAAGCCGGTTTAAGGCCATGGGAAGCGAAGTTTTACTTTTCTGGTTTGGCATAAGTGGATGAAAAAAACGGCTTAAATCGGTTAGAAATGTCTTGTTCAAAGAACAAAACAGTGAAAAAAGACTTTTCAGCCTCTTGATCACATCTTTTATACCCAAAATATTGGCTGTTCTTATAAGGTTATATGCCGAAAAGTTGATATAGACTTCACTTAGCACACCTTCCTTTCCTTTCATAAGTGTATGAGTAAAGCCCCATTGCCTTTTAAGTGTTCCAAACTGGTGTTCGGTTATCTGTTGCCTTTGTCTGTAATAATCTTTGTTGTTATTCACCCTGGTTTCATTTTCTTCCAAATGTTTTTGATAAATACTACGTTCTATAAACCTTCCGTTTTTGTTTTTTGTGCATTGGTCTGTTAACAAACATTGTTTGCATGCTTGTCTGTTTTTGTAATGCTTTACTTTGTGGTTGCCTTTGTTGTAAACCGTGCCGTTTGTAGTTAAAACCTTCCCTGCCGGACAAGTGTAGTTATCTTGTTTTTCATCATATATAAAATCTTTCATAGGGTATAGCCCGTTGTGTTGACTGGAGTGTTGTTTGGGTGCACAGTAAGTAGTGATATTTTCTTCTTCACATTTGGCTATTTCTTTCCCCGTGGTGTAGCCTTTATCTGCCAGAACATCCATTTGTTCTACCCCGAGTAACTCTTTGGCTTCAATGGCCATATCTGCCAATGCGTGGGTATCGTTGACACTTCCGGTTTGGGCGTTTACAAAGAGTTTGTGTTTGCTGTCGCATCCGGCTTGTACGTTGTACCCTACATTAACAATGTTACGGTGTAAGACAACCGACCGGGCATCTTTATCAACGGTGCTTATCTGTTTTTCTCCACTGTCTTTGAGTTGTTTTTCAATGTTTTGGTATTTTTTCTTATGCTCTTTTCTCTGCTTGATCTTGTTTTTCAGTTCCGCAATATCATCTATGTTGTCGGCCTGGTTAAGCTCATCTTCATATTCAGCTATTTTGTTATCAATATAGTTGATGTGCCTGTCAATTTTAGCTTGATTAAAATTGTTTTTTAAGCTGTTTTGTGCACGTATTTTAAACGAATCTATGGCAATGGTTTCTCCTTCAATGAGTTTCCAGTCTTTAAGCAACAATACAAAATGCTGAAATGCTTTTTTAAAAGACTTGCTGTTGTTGGCTCTAAAGTACAGGATGGTGCGTGGTGAAGGCTTAAGTCCTTTAAGCAGCCACCATAGCTCTATGTTTACCAGACACGCATTATGTAATTTCTCAGAAGATCTAATGCCATGCCTGTAGCCGTACATGTATAGTTTAAGCAGAACTGATGGATGATACGGCGGCCTTCCTGTTTGTTCGTGTTCAACATGTTCAAAATCTAATTGTTCCAAAGGCAGGCTATCTACAAAAGCGTCAACCAGTCTGGCATATGAGTTTTGACTAACCATTTGTTCTAATGAAGCCTTCCCCTTTTTAGGACCATGTTAAAGTAGACAATTCAAAGTTATTGATTTGTTTCATAGTGGCCAATTGGCCACTATGAAACATTTTAAAATCTTGTGGGCTTTTGCCCATCAGCGAACTATGGGGGTGCTTGCTATTATAATCTGCTACCCACTGATCTGTTTTTATTCTTACATCGTTTATATTCTCAAATAAATATGCATCTAAGACATCTTCTCTGTAAAGGCGGTTTAGCCGTTCAATAAAAGCATTTTGAACCGGCTTACCTGGCTGGATGTAATCAATCTCTACTTTTTCTTTACACCAGTCGGTAAAGACATGAGAGATAAACTCCGGGCCATTATCTACCCTTATACGTTTGGGATAGCCATGTATAGCTACCAGCTGTTTTCCTGTTTTGTGCAATGGGACACCCACTCCTAAATTTTTAGGTTAAGTAATTGTATTTGGAGTTGGTCAGGTTGCAATATTTTGGTTTTCACTTTCCTTGATTTGGGTAGTGTGTATTGCAACTGCCTTATTTCTTTAATGCTTTCTATAACCTTTGATGCACTTACTTCTATCTTGTTGTTGACCAATAATCTCTCTAATTCTTTATAAATAGCATAGGCAACAAAACAAATACAGATGTGAGCTTCAATTCTATTCTTTAAACGATGATAAATAGGACGTATTCGTAAATCGGTCTTTGAGATGCGAAAGGCCTTCTCAATTTGCCACAAGTGGCTGTAATTACTTATTACTTTATGTTTAGACAACCTTGTATTGGTGATGTAGCCTTTTAAACCATCCCATTTTGCATCATCGTTAAACTTGTTGTAATCAATGCGCACATTCATAGTGCCGGATAATTTCAAATACTTGTTGTATCCTCTATTATTGATATGACTTTTGGTTAACCTACCGGACTGTACACGTTTTTCTAACCGTTTCAATCCTTTTTCACGGTTTAACCGGTCTTTGTTGGCTCGCTTTTTCGAATAGCTGACAATAAGCCTTCCGTTTTTTGTCTTGAGTTCTCTGGGCTTATCTTGTTGTACATTAAATGATAGTATCTTTTTTTGGCTCTCTTGGCTTTCATTCTTTAGCCTGCCACCTAAAATATATTTGTAACCCTGTTGATCTAAGGCATCTATGTTTGATTGAGATAACATCGCTGAATCGGCTACAATGATTGGTTTGTCGATCGAAAATCTCTTTTGAAAGGCCTTTAAAACAGGGATAAGTGTTTTGGTCTCAGAGGTATTGCCTTCAAATAGTTGATAACCTATCGGATAGCCATGACTGCTTACAAGCAAACCAATTAGTAGCTGTGGGTGTTGGTGCTTGCCATCTTTGTTATAACCTATGATCCTAAAGTCATCCTCGGTGGAAGCTTCAAAATACAAAGAGGATATATCGTAGAAAACAACACCTATTTTTCCTCGAAGAACTTTCTTGGTATGCCCAAAGCAAATTTGTTCTACTTGAGGTTGAATGGAATTGCTCAACTCATCTAAATAGCGATAAATCGAATAAACACTTACATCTATATGCATGTGCCTGCGGAAGTAATCTACTGTTTTTAATTTACTGCCTGGATAGACTAATCGACTTAATACCAAGGATTTAAAATAATTGGGACACCCATCTAAAGGAAAACCCATTTTTTCATAAATGTTTCCAAAAATGATCTCGGGGCCAATCACTCGTAAATCATTGTTGACAATACCGTTTACAAAGTTTTCTATAACCAGGTCTTCCGGCTCCACAAAAAGTGATTGTAAGCCCTTAAGCCTTTGTAACTCTATGTTTGCCAGTTGAGCAAGAAGTTCCTCCTCACGCATTGTTTGGGCACAACCTACAGTTTTAATCAATTCATATTTTCCCCTCGCTTTCGAGATAATTTGGATGCTTACGCTTCCACTTTTATTCTTCTTTTTGCGAACAAACACAGCCTAAAAATACCACGGGACACCCAAATTGCACAAACTTTACACCTTAACTCATTGATAATCAACATCTGTTAATTTAAGCGAATACCTCGCGCACAAAACAGGAGCGAACTATGGGGGTGCTTGCTATTATAATCTGCTACCCACTGATCTGTTTTTATTCTTACATCGTTTATATTCTCAAATAAATATGCATCTAAGACATCTTCTCTGTAAAGGCGGTTTAGCCGTTCAATAAAAGCATTTTGAACCGGCTTACCTGGCTGGATGTAATCAATCTCTACTTTTTCTTTACACCAGTCGGTAAAGACATGAGAGATAAACTCCGGGCCATTATCTACCCTTATACGTTTGGGATAGCCATGTATAGCTACCAGCTGTTTTAATACTTCTACAACACGTTTTCCGGTGATACTGGGGTTTACATACACGCAAAGTGCCTGACGGTTGTAATCATCCATAATGTTCAAGGTTCTAAACCTACGACCGCCATCCAGGCTATCTTCCATAAAATCCATACTCCATTGGTAGTTTGCTGTAATGGGTTGGGCTATGCTCTTAAAGCTACGCTTAGGTAATCGCTGCTTTTTCTTACGTCTTATCTGTAAGCCAAGTTTACGATAGATACGCAGTACACGCTTTCTATTCCACTTTAAGCCTTGGTTACGTATACGACCATAGTAACTCTCAAAACCACGTGTAGGATACTGTTCTGCCAAAGAACGCAGCTTTTGTTCTACAGCACCGTCATCTTTTGTAGGTGTATAACCAAGAACACTACGGCTTAAATTCAATAGCCTGCAGGCACGCCTATGGCTTACCTGCTCATCGGTTAACTCAGCAGCTAATCGTTTACGTACTGCAGGCTTTACAGCTTTTTTTCTACTATCTCCTTTAAGATCTTATGGTCTATGCTCAACTCGGCATACATGTGTTTTAATCGGCGGTTTTCTTCTTGCAGGGCTTTTAATTCCTTGAGTTGCTTTACATCCATACCGGCGTATCGCTGACGCCATTTGTAAAAAGCTGCCTTGCTAATGCCGTACTCACGGCTTATGTCTTCGGCTTTTTTGCCAGCATCATACTCTTTTAAAATCTTAATGATCTGGCTTTCTGAAAATTTACTCTTTCTCATGTTTTAACAGTTTAAAATTAAATAAACTGCCTACTTTCTAGTGGTACTACTTTTGGGGAAGGCTTCAATAGGAGCAACACTGCGTTCATGTTTGGTCGTTCCGACCACACGAACGCTTAGTTGTTGGCAACTGGCTTTATTTTCTTAGTTTCTCAATTATCTTTTCTTCTTGAAATGTTCTTATTCCATTTTCATAATTCGTTCTGAAATATTCGTCATATCCAGTTTCGTTTATTTTATTAGCGATAATCTGTTCGTCCAAAAATTTCTTCGGGTTCGGAACGGTCAATGTCGCAATCAGAAAATCGAAGTCATTCATTTCTTCTGTCCATTCGATATTTAGAAATCCATTTTCATCAATTATCTCAGGTTCGTTGTCTATTTGATAATCTGATTTATTCCAATCGTAGTCTTGGTATATTTTAGCCCACCTTTCTTTTATGATTTCAAGACTTTTATCATTTTCCAATTTCGGATTTATTAAAAGTCCTAATGTTCCCCAAGTTTTGTTTAAGGAAGGTCCAGACTTTTTCCAAAGTCCTTCAGCTCCAGCCATAGCAAAGGCCTGACTTTCTAAATTTCGTGCATTTTTAATAGTTTCTTTAAACGGTAGGATGTATGCAGTTCCAAATTCAGTCATTGAATGGTTAGAAACAATCATTGTGTAAGTATCCTGTCGGGTGCTTGACTTTCTTCCATAGCGTATTCTAATTCTTACTGGAACTTTATTGTCATTTGTTTCGAGATAGACTTTCCGCCATTTTTCTCGTTTTGGTGTTTTCTCCCAAAATAAAGAACCAATGATTATTGCTCCACCTTTAAATTCCATTTCGTTTTGTTTTCAGCTTGTTGCCAACGGTTTGAATAAACACTGTGGCCGCCATGATAACGAGTACCAGAGCGGCCATTGGGTTTATTTTTTGTTAGCTGTAGTTATCCCTTTTTCTTTTTACAAGGTTACCAAGTAAAAGAAAAAGACCTAGTAGTGATGAACAATATCCTAAAGGCAAAATAATTCGAGGCCCTTCCCAATGATTCAATCTTAGCAAGGCGCCAATGAATACCAGAATGGCTCCCAAAACAAGTAAAAAAATTATTTTCTTATTCATAATCAACAATTATATACAGTGAATTATCGCAGCCGCCAGACAAGACCAGGGATTAAGTCCGCAGCCTATTATTTCCCAGAATTCATCTGATAACTCTTCCATTGCGCAATTTACACAATCAGTAAACCCATCCGTGGAATCGGCACATGTTGCACTTGATGATTGGTAATATAAGCCTGACTGTTGAGAATCATTTCTGTCAATAGTCTTAAAAGTTCTTCTGTTTATTAACTGAACTTCTGGGAAAGAAAATACAGAAAAAGTTATAGAGTTTTCAGTTTTAATTTGCTCAATTACAAAGGGATTTTCAACAACTATTCCATCTTTACTGTATATCAGGAATGATTCTTTCTTGGTTGAGTTACTATCGAGGATTGCAATAGCTTTTATAGCGATCCCGTCATTTGAATTAATGAAGTGTTTCTCTCCAAGATTTGAGTTAGATGCATTTAAGAAGTTTTGTACATCTGTCCCATTAAGAAAGAGTGATTCCTGCAATTGCTGAGGGTTATCGTCCATCGAATCAATTTGACAAGAATTCAGGAATATTGAAGACAACAACATAATTAAGCATAAGTTAACCAACTTTTTCATTTTTTAAATTTTTAAAACAATCCTTACTTTGATTTCAGGCGTTTTCAGGATAGTCGCCCGCTGCCCGTAAGTAGATAGCCCCCTTTTAATTTTGTCCTTGATGAAGGTGCATTTTGACTTCATTTAACAGAACAGCTTGATCCACTAATGTAAAGATTATTTATCAATTAACGAAATATTTTGTTGTATAAGGCTATTACAGCTAACGAGCCGCCCAGCTAAACGCTGTGGCTTTCAAAGATACGTAGTATCTGAAGGAAGGCATTGCGTTTAGCGGGCAGTTGTGTGCTGTACGGAGCGATAGCGTAGTGCATGCATGCAACTGCCAGCGTAGCTGGGCGGCTCGTTGCTATGCAATGCGCAGCGATAGCGGAGTATTGCATAGCAATGGTGAGTATATGCGTAGTGCGACCGTTTAGGGAGCATTATCGCATATACATTGTTGCACTAATCTCGCCTTTGGCGAGAAGCAAAAGAGCGAGATTGGTAGCAACTTTGTGGTTCATTAAACCTTTAATCATGACGAATATAAAAAAAGTCTAACACAATTATTGCAAAAGCCTGTAAAAAAGTAGAAGGCTTTACAGAGTTATATCACAGAATCTGCCAAAACCAGGCTGTGCTGGGTAGAAGTCAAAGTACCACAACTAATTACACTCGCTGTTTGGCTCACATGGCCCTGCACTTTGGCTGTTGCCCTCAACACTTAGATACCGGGCAAGTAGAAGAATACCTGTACCGGTGTAAGAAACAACACAACAGCCCTTCGGAGAGTTTTTTCAAACACACCGTTTACGGTTTACGCTATGTATATAAACTGCTTGGTATAAAAGACAAACACGTGTCCTTGCCGCGTATTGAGCGACCTAAGAAGTTGCCTGTAGTAATGAATGCGCGTGAGGTAAAACAGATGCTTAAGGCACCTGCTTTGCTCAAGCACCGGTTAATATTAGGCATGCTCTATGGTTGCGGTTTACGCAGTTTTGAGTTGTGTAATATAAAACTGAGCGATGTTGACCTGGAGCGAAAGATGTTGCACATACGTCAAGGCAAGGGCAGAAAAGACCGCTATGTAGTGCTGTCAGCGATGCTTGTTCGCGGGTTAAACAAGTACATAATGGCCGAACAACCTATAAACTATCTGTTTAACGGTCAGCCTGATGTGGATGGTAAACCCACACCATATTCTTCAAGAGGCATACAATGGATAATACGAGCATCACGCAGGAAAACCGGCATTGAAAAACAAATAACAGCTCACAGTTTCCGGCACAGTTACGCTACTCATTTACTGGAACAAGGCATGGATATTATCACACTTAAAGACTGTTTGGGTCATTCTTTTATAGAAACCACCCTGGTTTATTTACATGTAGCACGTGTAGGCAGAACCCGGGCTTTTAGTCCGTTGGAAAAATTATACTCTAAAACTTAGAGCTTATGCAGCCACGCTTAGAAGTGGCTGATGTAGTGTGTAATAACTGGCAAGCCATTGAATCCGGGCAACTCAATGTAAACACCTGGCAGTTGCGCACACTCTCAGCCATAAAAAACTGTAGAACATCAGTTCTCGGTGGGCATATAGATAGTTGCTTAAGTTGTGGTCATATGCAACTGAGCTATAATAGCTGTCGTAATCGCCACTGTCCCAAGTGTCAGGGGCATAAGCGTGAGGAGTGGATAGTCAAACGCAGTGAAGAGTTGCTTCCTGTTGCATATTACCATGTGGTGTTTACCCTTCCGGGCGGTATCAATCAACTGGCTATGCATCAACCAAAGGGAGTTTACAACATCTTGTTTCAGGCAGCCTGGCAAACCATACAAGCCTTTAGTGAAGACGGTAAATGGGTTGGCGGCAAAATGGGAATGATAGCCATACTCCACACCTGGGGGCAGCAACTCAATCTCCACCCACATTTACACTGCATAGTTCCCGGCGGTGGCGTGAGTAAAAGTGGTAAATGGAAAACAGCCAAAGCAAGGTCTGGTCGTAGAGCCTCTTTTCTGTTTCCGGTAAAAGCACTTAGTAAGGTGTTTAGAGGCAAGTACTGTAGCATGCTGGCAAAGCAACTACCCGGGGAATACAATCAAATCCGCCAAAAGCTGTGGCAAAAGCCATGGGTGGTATATGCCAAGCAGCCTTTTGGAGGCCCCAAACAAGTAATTGAGTATTTGGGCCGTTACACCCATAAAGTAGCCATTAGCAATCACCGTCTGACAGATATAAGCGAAACTACAGTGAGTTTTAGCTATAAAGATTACCGTCATGGAGCTAAGAAAAAGAGATGCACTCTGGAGCAAACCGAGTTTATACGCCGTTTTGCACAACACATACTGCCCAAACACTTTGTTCGCATACGCCATTACGGAATATTAAGCAGCACCTGGAAACGAGGCAAACTCAAAGACTTACAGCACAAGCTTGGTTACACCCCACAGCAACAAGATGTGAAAAGCAAGTTGCACACCTGCCCGTGTTGCAAAAAGCCAACTTTGGTAACTGTGTTTGAGTTTGATGCTCGTGGTCCGCCGAAATACTGGTTAGAACAATTAAACACATGCAATGCAAAAACCCTAACAAAATGAAACGACTGCATAAGGCGGGTAGGCGAAGCTATGTGCCCAACAAACTAAAAAGGATTAAACAGGAGAGTCATCCAACCGAAAAAGCAGCCACCGGATTATTTTTACAGTTACTGTTAGTACAAAATGCAGTGAAAAAAGGCTCAAGCTCAAAAAAAAATAGTGTAGCAGTCAACACTAAGAGCTCATTAAAAATCACGAAAACCCCATAGAAAAAACCCCATAGAAAACTCCTGCCTTACAGCGAGATAGGAGCAACACTGCGTTCATGTTTGGTCGTTCCGACCACACGAACGCTTAGTTGTTAGCTACTGTGCTATTTAAATATTTTGTTTAAAAGCGAATTCTTTTTCTTAATCTTATTAATTGCATCTTTTGCTCTTTGTCCGTTTGTATTAGCATGTGAACAAGAAATTGATAAAGCACCAAATTTAACATCAGAAAACCTTGGGTTTACATACCCTACATTTTGATTTGAAGTTATTCTTTTCAAATAAGGAATGGCATCCTTATTCCCAAGTTCCCCTAAATAAAACGCTGATTCACCTACAAAATAATGGTCTTTTTGATTTAATAGTTTTATTAAAAATTCAAACGCTAGTGGTTTATTATTTTCTAACAAATCGTCAATAAACCATCTTACAGGATACCAATGAAAAACGGCTTTTAGTTTATTTGTGTGACTAAGAAAGTTTGATTTATTAAATTCAAACCGATATTTACCTTTTTTGTCGATATACTCAAATCTTTTGCAAAGTAATTCGTTTTCTAAAAAGTAAAAAAGATTTCCATTTTCTGTATTATCTTCAGTAGGTGAGATTCTTTCAAAAAATAATGTTCCATCATTATAAAACTCTCTATCCAAATTTTCCTTGCGTGAATAATATTTAATTAATCTTTTTTGAGAGTCAAATAGTTTTTGTTCTAGTAATAAATCATCGACGAAATGTTCTTCAATATCTATTTGTTGATCATTTAAAAACCTATAATACTTTCCTTCTTTACGTCCATTTACAAAATTTCCGTCTTCAATAATTTTTTGAGTTGATTCGTTAATTCCATAAGTTCTTCCGTTTTCTAATCCATCCTTATATTCATATTCAAAATAATTTCCACGGTGTCTTTCGAAGATGATTCCAGTAAACTCTTTCCCATTATAAAACGCTGTAAGGTTTTCGTCATCTTCAAATGGGAAATCAATTAAATCAAATTCTATTTTTTGCATCTTTCAAATAGTGTGCTTTTGCATTGTAGCTAACGTTAATAATATGGTGCGTTTGGCATTTTGAAACACCAACCTATCAAACAGCTATTATGTTTATTAAATGTTACCATCCTCAAAATTAGCACTAACTGCCAAATGCACTATATTTTTTGTTGGCGGTAGTTTACAGTACTTTTATTTGCTTCTTGCTCAATATTTTTAAGACTTTCAGGAAGAATTTGTTGAGTCCAATAAAGTTCGTTAAAGATTTCCAAAAACTTAATAGTATACTTAAAATTTTCCCCATCAATAAAGATATTCAGCTCAGGTAAGGAATGAACATTATAATTCCCCCCATCGTTAGGACAGTAAAAATGTAAAGTTAAGTGAGACATGAAGGCTTTTCCACATTTCAATACATGGAAAAACCATTCTTTTTTTCCACCCATAGTGTTGAAATGTGGTAAAGCCGTTTTCATGCCACTTGCTTCTTTCGTTGTTTGTATAAATATACCGGACATTCATCTTGTAAACTTTGATGCCGCCTTTCACAATTGTAGTAAGTAAAATATTTAACTAATCCGTTGTAACACTCCAAACCATCGTCTGCCGGGTAAAGATAAATTTGCTCATATTTTACACTTCGCCATAAACGTTCAATAAATATGTTATCAATGGCTCGTCCTTTCCCATCCATACTTAAACGTATATCCTGTTCGCTAACCCAGCTACTAAATTCAATGGCTGTAAACTGGCTGCCCTGGTCGGTATTGAGTATTTGGGGTTTACCATGCTGGCTTACAGCTTCTTGCAACACATCTTTGCACCATGCCGAAGTCATGGTATTAGATAAAGACCAACCTACCACATAACGGCTATACACATCTATAATGGCACATAAATATAAATAACCACCCTGTATAGGAATGTATGTGATGTCTGTTGCCCATACCTGATTGGCGTGAGTAATATCTAAGGATCTTAATAGATATGGGTAAACCCGGTGTCCTGAGCCTTTGCCCCTTTTAGATGTATTTGGCTTTGGCCCTATGGCACTTATACCCATCAACCGGTAAAGTCGCTCAACACGCTTTTTGTTGATCTTATAACCCTTGTCTTTTCTTAGCCAAGCTGTCATTCGCGGTACACCCAAAAAAGGATATTTCATATACTGTTGGTCAATCAGACGCATCAACTCCAAATTTAAAACTGTTTCTCCCACAGGTTTGTAATAAAGCCCGCTACGATGGATACTTAACAACTCCGATTGCTTAACAACACTAAGCTCGTGTGCCTTATCAACATGTGCTCTTCTCTGTTGCACATCCTCTTTCATGATAAGGCTTTTTTTAAAAAATCAATCTCAACCTTCTGTTGGCCAATGGTTTTTAACAAGGCTTCCTCCCTTTCTTGTTCCTCGGTCTTTTTATCCTTTGCCGGACGATCAAAAACATGTTGCCCGTTCATGATGAACTGGGTCTTCCAATTACTGATCTGGGTAGCATGTATCTCATATTTACGTGCTAACTCCTGAATACTGTAGCGTTCACTTAAGGCTTCCAATACAACCTTAAATTTGAAATCTGATGTGAATTTTCTTCTCTTCATTTGACAATAAATTTAATTCTAAAGTATAATTTAATTTACTGTCCTAATTTCAGGGGGAATTATATAACCTTAGGGTTCAAGACTTTAATAAAAATAGAAATGTTGTTCACATTAAAAACGCCAAAGGCAATAAAGATAGAATTGTTAATTATCCTCCTAAACTCAAAGTTTTGCTGAACCAATATTACAAGCAATATAAACCGAAACAATACTTAATTGAAGGCCAAAAAGGGGGTAGGTACAGTGCAGCAAGTGCAAGGCAAATTTTTAAACAAGCCGTAATTAAAGCGGGCGTTAAAAGGGCGGTTACGCTACATACGCTACGGCACAGTTACGCAACCCACCTTTTGGAAAGGGGAACCGATGTTAGAGTAATTCAAAAACTATTAGGTCATAACAGCATCAAAACAACTATGATCTACACCCATGTTAGCAAAACATTGTTAGAAGATGTAGTTAGCCCGTTTGAAAACTTATAACTACCTGTTCAACGCCCCGCAAACACTCAGCACCTGGCCGCTTACATAGCTACCCATATCACTGGCCAGAAACAGAGCGGCATTTGCCACATCCTGGGCAGAGCCAAAACGGCGCATGGGAATTTGACTAAGGTATAGTTCTTTGGTAGAGTCGGGCAACTCATCGGTCATCTCCGTTTCTATAAAACCGGGGGCAATAGCATTGCAGCGTATATTTCGGCTTCCTAGCTCATCGGCAATGGATTTAGTAAAACCAATAATACCTGCCTTACTGGCAGCATAGTTCGCTTGTCCGGCCTGGCCCTTTACACCTACAATTGAAGTAAGGTTAATAATGGAGCCACCTTTTTGCTTCATCATTGGGCGGGCTATTTGCTTGGTAAGGTTAAAAACCGATTTCAAGTTTGTTTGAATTACTTCATCCCATTGTTCTTCGTTCATTCGCAGTATGAGCATATCACGGGTTATTCCGGCGTTGTTCACTAATATGTCTATTACTCCAAACTCTTCAAGTACGGCTTGTACCATTTTCTCGGTATCGTGGAAAGAGCCTGCGTCACTTTGAAAGCCCATAGCTTTAACGCCTAAGGCAGACAATTCTTCTTCCAAAGCTTTGGCTTTTTCAGCAGATGAACGATAGGTAAAGGCAATACTGGCACCTTGTTGGGCAAATTTTTTAGCAATGGCACTGCCTATTCCCCTGCTTGCTCCGGTAATTAAGGCTGTTTTATTTTCGAGTAGTTTCATTATGAGCTTTTTTTTTGAAACACATAGACACATAGATTTTTCAGCTATGCAACTATGTGGTTAAAAATCAATTCAACACAGCGGCCATAGTCTTACCAATATCGGCCGGAGATTTAACCACATGAATGCCGCATTCATCCATAATCTTCATTTTTGCCGCCGCCGTATCATCCTTTCCGCCAATGATAGCTCCGGCATGCCCCATGCGTTTGCCTTTTGGTGCGGTTTGTCCGGCAATAAAACCTACTACGGGTTTAGTACCGTTCTCTTTTATCCAACGAGCGGCTTCAGCTTCTAAGTTTCCGCCAATTTCACCTATCATAACAATACCTTCGGTTTCCTTATCGTCCATAAACAGTTTAACGGCATCTTTGGTAGTGGTTCCAATAATAGGGTCACCGCCAATGCCAATGGCTGTAGTTATTCCTAACCCAGCTCTTACTATTTGGTCGCTGGCTTCGTAAGTTAACGTTCCCGATTTTGAGATGATTCCAATATTTCCCTTCTTAAAAACAAAACCGGGCATTATACCCACCTTTGCTTCATCCGGAGTTATTACACCCGGACAGTTGGGTCCTACCAATCTGCAATCAATATCTTCTATATAAGCTTTGGTCTTTACCATATCCTGAACCGGAATTCCTTCGGTAACGGCTATAATAACCTTAATACCGCTATCAGCTGCCTCCATTATGGCATCAGCCGCAAATCGTGGCGGAACAAATAATATAGACACATCGGCTCCTTCCTTATCAACTGCATCTTTAACTGTATTGAATACGGGACGGTCAAGGTGTTTCATTCCTCCTTTGCCGGGAGTTACACCTCCAACTATATTGGTGCCGTATTCAATCATTTGGCCGGCATGAAAAGTACCTTCATTACCGGTAAAACCTTGTACAATTACTCTTGAATTCTTATCGACCAATACACTCATTTGAGATTGAAATTTGTTTTGCGAAGATAGGCATGCCAGGCAAGTTTTGAAGGTTAAAATGGTATTACTTATTCCTGCCCCCGGTTCATGTGTCTTACATGCTTTAAAAACTCCGAAGCGAATATAAAATCGGTAACATCTTCATTGTTGGTTGTAAATATCTCATGTCTGTCTCCTTCCCAGTTTTTGTATCCGTCATGCAGAAATATCACATAGTCTCCTATAGATGTTACCGAGTTCATATCATGCGTATTTATAACGGTTACCATATTAAATTCAATAGTAATTTCCTTTATTAAATCGTCAATTACCATAGATGTTTGCGGGTCTAAGCCTGAGTTCGGTTCATCGCAAAAAAGGTATTTGGGGTTTAACACAATGGAGCGTGCAATACCCACACGCTTTTGCATTCCTCCGCTTATTTCACTCGGATACTTGTGGTTGGTATTTACAAGGTTAACCCGGTTTAGTACTTCATTCACCCGGTCAACTTTTTCTGCTTCGTTTTTATTGGAAAACATATCTAACGGAAACTTGACGTTTTGCTCAACTGTCATAGAATCAAACAGAGCAGTACCCTGAAAAAGCATTCCAAGTTCCGTTCTTATTTCCCGTTTTTGATCTTCATCAAGGTGATGAAAGTTTCTTCCATCGTACAAAATTTCTCCCTGGTCGGGTTCAAACAAGCCAACCATACATTTGAGCAATACTGATTTTCCTGCACCACTTTTTCCAATAATAAGACTGGTTTTTCCCGCTTCAAACTGTCCTGAAATACCCTTTAGAACATGGTTTTCGCCGAAAGACTTATGTACATCTTTTAAAGTGATCATAACAAAATAGCGGCAATTAAGTAGTCGGCAAGAAGAATTACTATGTCGGCCAAAACCACAGCTCTTGTGCTGGCTGCACCAATTTCCAGTGCTCCGCCCTTTACATAATATCCCTGGTAGCAGGCAATAGATGTTAAAATAAATGCAAAAATTACGGCTTTAACAAGCATAATAACTACGGTGTACGAATCAAAACCCCTGGTTAACCCCTCGTAGTATTCGCCCGGAGAGAGAATACCCGAAGCCACTCCTGCCATTAAACCTCCGCCAATGCCTAATGCTGCAGCAATAATTACCAAAAAAGGAATAATAAAGAAAGCGGCTGAAATTTTTGGTCCAATGAGATAAGACGAAGTATTTACCCCCATGATCTCCAATGCATCAATTTGTTCAGAAATACGCATGGTGCCCAGTTCAGATGCAATGTTTGAACCTACTTTTCCGGCAAGCAGTAAACAGGATATAGTGGGTGCCAGTTCAAGTATCATACTCTCTCTAACTACATAGCCCGTAAACGACATAGGAATAGGCAGGGCGGCTCCACTTATTTGGTAAGCAAACTGAACGGCACTTACAGCCCCAATGAAAATAGATACTACAGCTATAATTATTAAGGAACCTACACCTATTTGGTCTATTTGGCGAAGTGTTTCTTTCCAATACATTCGCCATTTCTCCGGTTTGGTGAAAATGCCTTTAATGAGAAGAAAATATCGTCCGAGATGAAAGAGAAATCTCACGGTGCCAAAAATAGATGATTTTACAATTATCTTTCCGTAGAGATTAAGTGAAATAAAAAACAGGTTTTTATTTAATGAAACAATTACAAAATGAATGTAGTTATATCGGGCGCATCTAAGGGGATTGGGCTGGCCATAGCCAAAAAATATGCAGGTGCAGGCCATAACGTGGCTATATGCTCCAGAAGTATGGAAAAATTACAATCGGCAAAGGCGGAAATTAAATCGCTTAAAGGTGGCGATGTTTATATTTTACGTACCGATGTTTCAAAGAAAGAAGAGGTACTGGCCTTCGCAGAATTTTGTTTAAAGGAGTTAGGTCAAGTGAACATTTTGGTAAATAATGCAGGTTACTACCTGCCTGGCAATTTGTATAACGAAGCCGAAGGAACGCTGGAAAATATGATAAACACAAATTTGTATTCGGCCTACCACCTTACCCGGGCTCTGGTGCCTGCTATGATGGAGCAGGGCAGTGGTGATATTGTTAATATCTGTTCTGTAGCCAGTATTAATGCCTATCCGAATGGCGGTGCTTATTCAGTGTCGAAATTTGCTCTGCATGGCTTTTCACAAAACTTGCGCGAAGAGATGAAAAATCATGGAATACGTGTTATTTCTGTACTTCCCGGTGCCGTACTAACCGATTCGTGGGCAGGTTATACCGGCAATGAAAACCGGCTTATGGGAGCAGAAGATATTGCCGATGCTGTTTTTTCGGCAACAAGCCTGTCGCGCCGAACCGTGGTGGAAGATATTATTTTACGCCCGCAATTAGGCGACTTGTAGTGCAAGTTTAAGTTGAGTAGTTTAATTTATAAGGACGTGTATGAAAAAGAAAAATTTAATTTATGAAGGCTTAACATTTCTTGACAACCCATTGATAAGAAGGCCTAAGGTTAGTAAGGCTATGGTTGACTTTTACAAGGAAAACCCTCAATTGCTGGAGGATATAACATCCAGAATTAAGCTTAAAAGAAAATTTTATATTATAGGGTTTTTAGCTGCTCTTGGTTTTATAATCGGCTCGAAAATTATTGGTCATTTTACACAAAACTTGCTTTCAGAGTTAGGTAATGAGGTATTAAAGGATACCTTGTTTGAATTTGGTGTGGCCATACTTGGTGGTGTAGCTACAACCTTATTCCTCCGTACCATGGAAAAAATACAATACGATGAAAACCTTCGGTTGAAGAGGGAGATAATAAGACTAATTGAACAGGACGAATCTATTGAAAGCGAACCGGAAGACTTTGTAGATTAGACTACATTTGTTTTTCCAGAAAATAGTTCACACGTTTCAGCATTGACTCGGCATCCTTATTGCCGGCATTCTTCTTCAAGAAACCTTCAATCTCCAACTTGGCCTTATTGTACTTTTTAAACTTGTTATAACCGTTAACCAATTGTTCCAAAGTGTAGATATTATTAGGAGAAATAAGGTGGTTGAGTTTTAGGATAACCAAGCCTTTTTCGTCATTATCGTATAAAAAAGTACGGGCATAGGTGTTAAGTTCGTATTGGTTTTTAACCATATCTCTATAAAGATCGGCAAGTGCCGGAAGACGCGACGATACCGTATTAAAACCTTTGGTTTTTATAAGCCGGTGTATGTCGCTTACAACATGGTAGTGTTCCACATAATCCTTTCCGGTGGTAATGGCCAGCATATCCTTTTCTAAGCTTTCTACGGGAGATTCCACAATACGCCCTTTTTCTTCTCCATTTTTATAGAAGATTATGGTTGGTACTCTGTGAATGTTCTTTCCCTTCTCTTCTCCATTCGGACTTTTTTTATACAACGATTGATCACTGTCAACACCTATAACTTTTACATTTTCCCAGTCAACTTCTGCCGCATCCAAAACATTATACAAATGGGGTACTTCGCGTTTACTGTCGCCACACCACGTTCCAAAGAACACTTCCACATTATAGTTTTTCAAGCTTTTTTTAAGCTGTTCGGCAATGCTATCATCCACTCTGTAATTTAATCCCTTGTTGAACCAGGATGCGTAGGGATCTTTTTCCAATCCCTGTTTATTCACTACGCCGAGTAAACGTTTTTCACCGTTTTGGTTTGTATATTCCTTGTTTATATTTTCATTTATTTCTTGGGTTTGAACAGCATCGGGGCTTGCTTTTTTTGTGCACGCCGCCAGTCCAATAGCCACGCAAAGTAATACCAGGTATTTCATATTTCAATTTTAATCAAAATTACAATTCTAACGGTTTATTAATCCATAAAGAAAAATTCCGGTGGCAATGGCGGCATTAAGTGACTCTGCCTTACCCCTTCCTTTAATTGATATCTTATCGGTTAAAAGCTTTTGAATGGCAACGGATATACCATGTGATTCGCTGCCTATAACAATAATTCCGGGAGTTATATCAGTAAAATGTGCCAGGTGCTTTCCATCTAAAACAGCTCCATACTTCCTCCCGTTAAAGTCTTTTAAGATTTCAGAAATATCGCACTTTAAGATGCTCACCCTTGCTATTGAGCCCATAGTTGAGCGCACTACTTTTTCATTATAGGCATCCACACAGTTTTCCGAACAATAAATTTGTTTAATACCAAACCAATCGGCTGTACGAATAATCGTTCCTAAGTTTCCCGGGTCTTTAATACCATCAAGCATTATGGTCCACTTTTCTAAGTCGGGCATACTAACTTTGGTTACCGGAATTCTAAACCCGGCCATAATTCCTTCGGGCTGTACAAGGGTAGTAATTTTTTTAAATTGTTTATCATTAACAACTTGTGGTTTTTTATCGTTGGGAATTAAATGTTGGTTACCTTGCAACCATGCGGAGGTACAAATTATAATTTCGGTATGTAATTTGGAGTTAATAAGTTCGAGTACAAGTTTTGTACCTTCAGCAAGAAACATATTGTGCTGAGATCGAAACTTCTTCGTTTTAAGACTGTTAATAAATTTGATCTGTTGCCTGGAAAGCATTTAATAGTATTTATAGTTACAATAGCTGCACTTACTTTTTCGTGTAGCAATACTAAGCGTTTAACCGATAGCAATGCCCTTGTTGTTAAAAATAAGGTGGAAATTAAGGATTCTCCAAAGGAAGCTAAACACGCCCGGCTGGAACGTGAACTTATAACTATTGCCAGGCCACGGGTTAATAAAAAGTTTTTGGGCACTCGGTTTTGGCAGTCGGTGTATAATGCAGGCTCTAAGGGAGATTCATTAAGTGCAGGAGAGAAATTTCTACAAAAAATTGGTAAAAAACCTGAGCTGCTGGATACGGCACTAATGAACGATTCCAATAAAAAAATGCAAACCTTTTTGCAAAATAGCGGCTATTTTGATGCAGATGTTTCTAATAGACATGCAGTAAAAAATAAAAAGGCTGCCATTACTTACGATGTCAGCCTTGAAAGTCAATACAAGATAGGAAAGCTGGAGTTTGAAGCGGAAGACTCGGTCTTGTTAGCCAAAATTTTGCGGTACGTTGATGAGGAAAAATTTATTACCCCCGGGAAAGCTTATGACATTGACGATCTTGTAGATCTGCGTGAAGCCATTGTTACTTCTATGCAGAATGATGGTTATTACCGATTTACCCTTCAGTCGGTGGCCTTTGAAAAAGATACAACTGCGAACTCATCAATGGTTGACATTTATGGAATAATTGGCAATCCGTTTGACTCTTTATACAACCAGCAATATGCAGTTGACAGAATAAGAGTAAGAACGGCGGTTAAACCTTTCAGCGATTTAATTGAAACGGAATTGAATGAGAAGTACTTTTATCAGCCGGATGTTATTCGATTAAGAAACGAGTTGCTTGACCAGTATATTTATTTAGAGAGGGGCAAGACTTATTCACGTTCAGACAGGCTGGCAACCAGTGAACGTTTGGCTTCATTGCCCTTTGTACAATATGCCAATGTAGAAGTGGTGGATGAAAAGGAGGTAGATGGAAAGTATCTGGTTGATCTTGATATTACCGTAAGAGGAGGGAAGCTGCGCGAAATAAGCTTTGCACCGGAGGTGAGCGACTTTGAAGGCCTGGCATTTACCGGAGATCTTTCTTACAATAATAAGAGTTTGTTTCGCGGTGGTGAATTATTAAAACTTGGCTTAAAAGGAGGTTTTGAGTCTTTTGAGAGCCGACTATTCGGAACATCATTTGTTCATGCCGAAGCAAGCCTTACATTCCCCAGAATGATGGGACTAGATTTGATCAACCCCAGGATTGATACATCGGTGTTGAACCCCCGAACCAGACTGAAATCGGGTTATGGATTTCAGAACAGGGCACAGCTTTATACCATTTCTGAATTCAACTTAGACTATGAGTGGGAGTGGAGTACATCACTACAGAACAGGCATTTGTTCAAGATCGCGGATATTTCTGTTTTTGATACTATTAGTATAGCCGGAGGTTTCAGATCTGAAATTCTGGATGTATATCCTGCACTTAACAATAGTTTCCAACCCAGAATGATACTTGGCGGAGGTTATACCTATCAAAGGAGTAGTTATAAAAATTCCGATCAGAAAACGTATTATTCGGTGGAAGCCGGAATCGATTATAGTGGTAACATATTTAATTTACTTAACCGTTCGGATACAGCCGCCATATTTGGCAGGCCGGTGGCTCAGTTTGCAAGAACACAGCTTGAATTGGTGACCCATTTGAAAACAGGTTTGAACTCAAAATTTGTAACTCGGCTTGTAGCCGGAGGAGCCTGGCAATATGGTAATCCGGGAGAGGTTCCGGTAATAAGACAGTTTTTTGCAGGTGGCAGTAACAGTATGCGGGCGTGGTCGCCACGTACCCTTGGCCCCGGTGGATATGACCTGGCGTCAGACCCAAACGTTGACCTCGACAAGATATCTATACTCGATCAGCGCGGAGAGATAAAATTAGAAGCCAATGCAGAATACCGTTTCCCCATGTTTCAAATGTTCGGATACCCGTTGAATGGAGCTATGTTTATCGATGTTGGTAATATTTGGGGAAGTACCGAAGATGAACGGCTAAACGCTGCTTTTAGCTCTAACTGGATGAAAGAACTGGGTATAGGTACCGGATTCGGGTTTCGCTTTGACTTTAACCGTTTCCTTATTAGAACTGATTATGCCTTTAAACTTCGTGATCCTGCACGTGCAGAAGGTGATAGGGCTATTCATTCACCCTTTCAGCTGAGGAATGGCCAATTTAATTTCGGCGTAGGTATGCCATTTGGTCCATTAGACAGATAACCGGGGTTATTCCACTACATAGTCGTCAACGTTTTTACCGAGTAACCTGGCAGCCACGTAGGCTATAAATATAGCTACTGCAAAGTTGACCAATGCCGGAAGCCGTAGGAATACAAAAAGCCCGCCTATTAAAATACTTATTACACCAACAACTACTGCATAAGGCAGTTGTGTTTTAACGTGCGATAAGTGATTACATTTCGATGCCAATGAACTCAAAATGGTTGTGTCAGAAATAGGAGAGCAATGATCACCAAACACCGATCCGGCCAGTACAACAGAAATGGTGTTATATAATATCTCCATTTGCATGTCGGGGTCTATTCCGGAAGCCTGACTAATTTTCCAAACAGCCGGTAATACCAAAGGATATAAAATGGCCATGGTGCTCCAACTGCTGCCCGTAGAAAAAGCAATTAGAGCCGACATAATAAAGGTGATGGCGGGAAATAGGAAAGGTGAAAAGTTATCTCCCAATATTCCGGTAATGAAATCTGCCGTGAAAAGCTCTTGTGTGGTTTTAGCCAAAGCCCAGGCTAAAACCAGAATAACAACAGCCGCCAACATTGTTTTAAAACCTTTCACAATGGCGGATACTGAATCTTTTAGATTCATTATTCTTCCACCCAAGGTAAGCAATACTGCCATTAATAAACCGGCACTGGAACCCCATATAAGAGCACTATATGAATCTGCATCGCCTATAACCGTTCTAAGCTGTTCGCCATTTGGTATTCCCATGCTCATGGTGTAGCCACCGGTATAAAACAGTCCGATTAGGGTACCCAATATGACAGTTATAATAGGTAAAATAGCATTAAGGGCCCTGTGTGGCTTTCCTTCAACGGGTGTTAATTCTTCTGTTTCGTCATTGGCCGTTGCTTCTTTCTCGGTCAGGTCAACACCGGTTACATCACCGGTCTTTCTTGCATAGCGTTCAATTTTAAGCATAGGGCCAAAATCAAGCCTGTTAGTTATCAATATCAACATAAACACTATGGCTAAAACAGGGTAAAAACTATACTTTAAACTATTGATAAATAAGCCATAAGTACTTGCATCCTCCAATCCGGGCATACTGGGCAGGGCACTTTGGATATAACCGAGCTCTGCACCTATCCAGGTTGTAACCAGAGCAATGGCTGAAATAGGAGCTGCTGTACTGTCAACAATATAGGCTAACTTTTCACGAGATACCCGAAAGCGATCGGTCAAAGAACGCATGGTATTGCCCACAATAAGGGTATTAGCGTAATCATCAAAAAAGATAGCCAAACCAAGCACCCACGTGATCAGCTGAGACTTTTTTGCCGATACGGCAAATCTGGAAAGCCGATTGACAATTCCTGCCATTCCGCCATTTCGGGATATTAGGGAAACCATTCCCCCAATAATCAATGAAAATACTATAACCGCTATATGACTTTTGTCCGATAAGGCATCTACAACAAATTTTCCTATCGCGTCTAAAAAGGCTACGAACAACCCTTTTAAACTTAAGCCGTTTATCACCCAGGCTCCAACCCATACGCCTGAAAATAAGGCAGTTACAACTTCTTTCGTAAGTAAAGCTATGAGTATGGCAATTAGAGGCGGTAATATAGATAACCACAACGGTAAGTGCTTAGGCTTGCTATTCCCTTTTCGGAAATGAAGTAATTTCCCTTTACTTGCCTTACCTTTTTCAAGCCTTAAGTAGGCAAATTTTTTATCATCGAAACCAATAATTATATCATCTCCGGAAATAACGCTTTCAACCACATTTCCATTCACAGAAACTTCAACATTGTCACTGCCGCCGGTTGGACTGATGATAAGTTGTGCATCTTCTCCATCACCTTGTTTGGTAACAGTATAGTTCAAATCGGCGGAAAACAGGTTAAACGACAGGAAAATGGACAGGGAAGTGAGCAGTAGGGCTTTTTTGTGCATGTAGTTTAAATTACAGCATTAAAGTAGGAATTATTTAGTAACTCGTTTTGGGACTCATGTTTACTTTGATTTTTCAACGGTGCTGGCATGATCCATAATCACATACCAACTACCATCAACTTTCTTTTGCGTATATGTTATGGCCATTTTGCGTCAATAAGGCTTTCCTTCCCTGTCAGGCTCGCTGTACACCGCCTCAGTAAGGGCAACGCCCATATCTTTCGTTGCGTCAACATGTTTTATGTCGAACTTAATAGCCCAGTCGTTTACACTTTCAAACCATGATTTCTAGCCAGCATAAAACTCCTCTGCAGTCTTTGTGATAGAACCATCAGGTAGGATAAGATATAAATTGCTTCCTTCAAGCAAGGTGCTTTTTAGTGCTGCAAGATCTTTGTTTTCAACTGCTGTTAAGTGTTTTTGAAGCGCTTCGGTAAATTCTGTTTTGTATTCTGCAATATCTTCAACACCATTTTGTGTTGATGTTGAACAACCGAGTACCGATAAGAGTGCGAAACAAATAATTAATCTCATAGTTTAGATTTTAGTAGTATAAAGTTGCATAAAATGAACAGACTTTATAAGGTACAGGCACAAGGTTGCCTGGTGTTGGCACTACAATAACTACTAAGCATGCCGTAACTTAGATGCGTGAACTTTTACAAGTTTCTTGTATTCATAATTATTCTGAATTTTTATCCCTTAATTGTACATGCGCAGCTTTGCCAGGGTAATTTAAGCGAGCCAATAATTCAAATAGACTTTGGTCAAGCCGGAATTGGCGGACCTGACTATGGTCCGGCATTACCTTCCGGACAAACAACCTATGCTTATAATGGTAGTTCGGCCATTGTGGATGGTCAATATACTATAACCAAAAACGCCAATATAGGCAGGCCCGAGTGGCACACTACTTCAGATCATACACCCAATGATAACGAGGGCTATATGTTACTGGTAAATGCTGATGTTACGCCGGGAGAGTTTTACAGGGCGCGAGTTACAGGCCTTTGTGAAAGTACTCTCTTTGAATTTTCCGCATGGGTAATGAACGTAGTGCCACCCCCCATTTGCAGTGGAAACGCTCTTGACCCCAACGTGCGTTTTGAGATCAGAGATACTGCCGGAAATTTATTAGGCACCACCAATACAGGTCCTATTACAGAAAGTACCTCACCTCAATGGAATAAATATGGAGTTTCTATAACTACAGGTCCGGGCATGAACGAGGTAGATGTAATAATGTTAAACAATGGACCTGGTGGATGCGGCAACGATTTAGCTATTGACGATATTGAATTTAAGGCCTGCGGAGATCTTGCCACGGTAGTGCCGTCCATTCCGGATGCAGGCATCTGCAGTGGAGGTGCAAGCTCGGCCACCATTGATGTGCAATTAGATGGAAGTGTTTATGCTTCGCCCGTTTTTCAGTGGCAGATAAGTACAAATTCTGGCACGAACTGGTCAGATATTGCAGGACAAACCAATAATACCTTGTTAATTGACCCTTTGATAAATGGTATGCGATACCGATATAAAGTGGCTGAAACCCCCACCAACCTAACTTCTTCAAACTGTAGCGTTATAAGTGAAGATTTTGAAGTGATTATACACGACTTACCCTCAATTATGGTTGATATTCCTGACCCGCTCTGTGAAGGAAGCGATGTAAATCTGACAGCAACAAGTAATAAAACCATAGGCAATACCACATGGACCTTACCGGATGGAAGCACTGTAATTAATAATTCTTTGAGCTTTACGCCAATTGACATCGCAAATAGTGGGAGCTATAGTGTTATTGTTGAAGACACAAACGGTTGTATGAACAGCTTACCGTTTCAAGTAAATGTACAGGATACCAGCGTGGTGAACATATATGCCGATGTTTGTGTGGGTGATATGTATCCGCTGCCCGACGGCAGTACTACCGCCATTACACAGGATGAAACTTTTACGCATTTCCTGAAGAAAGTTAATAACTGTGATTCTACTGTCATCTCTAACATCACGGCAAATCCTGTTTATGATTATGATGAAGATGTTGTTATTTGCCGTGGTTCCCAAATAACATTACCTAATGGAAGTTTTACTAATATTCAGGATGATATGAGCCTGGATTATTTTTATAAAACCAACAAGCTATGCGACAGTATAGTTACCCGAAATTACATAGTACCTGATACCACATTTATCAACGACAGAATTTGTTTAGGAGATCGTTATTCATTCCCTGATGGGAATAAAACAGAAGTGTTCGTTCCCCAATTTATTACATACAACTTGCCGGCGACAGGTCATCATTGCGACTCGGTAGTTGTGCTGGATCTAAGCGTTGATCCCGTGTACAATACTTCAGTTGCTATTAAAGAATGTCCGGTGATGCCGGTTACTTTGCCAAAAGGTGAAGTAGTTACGCAAAGCGGAACCTATTTTGAGTATTATAAATCTGCGGCTAACTGTGACTCTACTGTGGTCTATACGGTTGATATGAGTTTAGATAGTTGCAGCAGGGAAGAAATTTGTACCATTCGATTACCTCAAGCTTTTACGCCTAACGGCAACAACAAAAATGATGAGTTTGGACCTTTGGTACCCTTAATATGCCCTTATGACAGTTACTCATTGAAAATATTTAATCGCTGGGGAGGGAAAGTCTTTGAATCAACCAATGTATTGGAAAAATGGAATGGTGGTGAAGGTGGTGCACCGGGTAATTCAGGTATATACCTATACTATTTGGACTATGCGATTATTATGGAAGACGGTAGCTTGTTGCCAAAAAAAGAGAGTGGAAAAGTGGTATTGCTGAGATAACAAAACATGTACTTTTCTCTTTCCCTTACTTCGTCTCTTCTCTTGTTTCAAAAGCCTCGGTATAAATTATTTTCCATGGTACTCCTGCTTTGGTAGATTTAACCCAAATTATGCAGTAGAACTTTGTAATGAGTGCTGAAAGTGCAATAAAATCAGGCATTTTGGAAGATTTAGCATAGCACCGCTATGGTGAAGCTGAAAAATGCAGTGAAACGCTGATTTTGAAGCAATTTCAGCACGGAATAGATTTTCTATTGCATAATTTGGGTTTAACTTTCCCCACATTATGGGTTTTCAATCTTTCTTCGAGATTATGTGTATGCCCCTTATACAGGGCACCAGTTGATAGGCTTCTGATTAAATAAGCATAAAACATAAGAGCCACAAAAATAAAAAAGCGACACCCGTATATCTGATGTCGCTTTTAAATCTACTTGTGGTTAGTGCTGTCAGGGCAGGATTCGAACCTGCAAGAAGCGGTTAGATCATAACCAATATTTTTATAGTAAAGAGTGAGTATGATTTTATTCCGTGGTCTTCGCCCTCGAGACAGGAGGGTATGTTTGCCTATTCCATCACCTGACAATGTTTTTATTCAAAGAACTGATGTAAAACTAAGTAATACATCACTATAGTTGTATAAAATTTAAGAAAAAACAGATAAATATTGAGAATATCAAAAATAATTAAGTATTATTGAATTATATTTAAAAAAGGTAAGATAAAATGAGCTTAAATTATACGATCGATAATCTCGATCAACAGATTTTAAACATTTTAATGAAAGATGGCAAGGTCTCCTATGCCGAAATAGGCAAAAAACTATATGTTTCACCCGGAACTGTACATGTTAGGGTAAAGAAAATGGAGCAAGCAAAAGTAATTGACTCCACACAGCTAAAGGTTAACTATTTACAGTTGGGTTACAGGTTGGTATGTTTTGTTGGCTTATTCTTGAAAGAGAGCAGTCAGTATGATGCCGTAAATGCCGAATTAGAGAAATTGAACGAGATTGTGGAAATACACTATACCACAGGAACATACAGCCTGTTTTTAAAAATGGTGCTGCGCGATAGTCAGCACTTAATGGAAATGCTTCACGATAAAATTCAGCCTATAGAAGGGATACAAAGAACGGAAACCCTTATTTCTCTTAAAGAGAGCGTACACCGCCCGTTAGAAATAGATATTCATTCAACTACTTAGTGATACCGTACCTTACTTCATCCCAAACCTTGCCATTCTTTAGTACTGCTTTTACCAAAATACCTTCTTTTTGGTAACCACACTTTTCAAGGATACGTCCGGAGCGCACGTTATACGCATAGATCCCTGCATAAATCCTTCTAAGGCCTAATTCGTTTAATCCATAATCGGTAGCCAGCTTAACTGCCGCAGTTCCTATTCCTTTGTTCCAGAAAGGCTCACCTATCCAATAGCCTATTTCCGCTGTATTGCTGTAAACATCATCCTGAAAGTGTAAGCCGATCATACCACAGAATTCTCCTTCATATTCAACAGCAAACCGAAGGGCCTTGCCATTAATATCCGGATCTGCAAGCAATTGTTCAGCATCTTTGTTCGTATAAGGATGGGGAAATTGATCTCTTAGATTATCGGAAATGTTTTTATTATTAGCGAGGGTAACCAAGCCAGCTTTATCAGATATGGTAAGTGGGCGTAATGTTATATTTTCTTGCGACAACATCTCATGCAAGTTAATCTAAACGATTTTTTTCCACAACCTAAAAAAATACTTAACGTTTTACTACTTTCAAACGTCTATATATTTAATGCAAGTAGCTCAAAAAATAGCCACAGGTAAGTTGCTTATAGCAGAACCTTTTATGCAAGACCCCAACTTCAAGCGGTCTGTAGTGTTCATTACCGACCACCATGAAGTAGGAACTGTTGGTTTTATATTAAACAAGCCGTTACGGGTTAATATAAATTCGTTGATAGAAGATTTTCCCGAATTTCCGGCACCGGTTTTTGCCGGCGGACCGGTACAACAGGATACCATACATTATTTACACACCGTAGGCGATGTACTGGACGATAGCCAAAAGATAGCAGATGGGATATATTGGGGTGGTGACTTTGAAAAGCTTCGTATTCTCATTCAGCAGGAATATGTATCTCCGCACGATATTAGATTTTATGTCGGTTATAGCGGTTGGGGAGAAGGTCAGTTAGAAGAAGAAATGAAGGAATACAATAGCTGGATAATTGCAGATGGCGATCCTAATTACGTGTTTTACAACAATTCCAAAGTTGACCTTTGGCAACAAGTTCTACAGCATAAAGGCGATAATTATTCAGTTATATCTCAAATGCCTGATCAGAATTATTTGAATTAAACGACCTGCCTGTCAAACAATATGGCTAATGGTGATGTAGCCATATACAATCGAAAATGTAAATAATGCACAGGCATTAATGTGCACATAAATTCAATGTAGTCCTCGTTTTTGCATTCCGGCCAATCCATTTGATTAAATTTATGTCAGATAGCAAGAACAAAATACTTTTTCCTGACTTCCGCAAATTAACACCCAAAATCAAACAATTGGGCTAATTGCCTTTGCTCACTTGTAAATAGTAGTATTTTTTTAAGTTTCTTTTTTGTTTTAGGCGTGGTTACTTCAATTTGATATATGTTTTGCGCAATTTCAATGGCTTTTGAAGCACTCATATTAGTTTGTTTTTCTTTCAGTTGACGTTCTAATTCTTTATAGACCTTGTAGGCCACAAAATTTAGGCATATATGTGCTTCTACTCTACGTTGCTTGTAATGGAATACAGGGCGTATTTTTAACTCCGTTTTTGCTATCCTAAAGGCTTTTTCTATTTGCCATAGTTGCTGGTAATTATCCATTAACTCATCGGTGTTTAATTGAGCATTAGTGATGTAGCCTTTCAAACCATCCCATCTTATATCTTGCTTCACCTTTTGTCGGTCTATGGATATAGAAATACCTCCTTGCATTTTTAAAAATTTATTGTAGCCTCTTTTGTTGATATGGGCTTTAGTAAGTCGACCGGTTTTAAGCTGTTTTTCAAGTCTTTTAATCCCCTTTTTTCGATTGTACTCATCTTTAATGGCTCTTTTGTTGGAATAGGTAATAATAAGCCGTAAGCCATCTTTGTCTATAACAGCACTTTCTCCATTTTTAAGTTTTAGTTTTTCTATCTGTTCTTTTATTGGCTTGCTTTCATTTTTTATTCTTGCGCCAAGTATAAACTCATAGCCATTTGATTGAAGATCTTCCATGTTTTGTTTTGACAGCAAGCCGGAGTCTGCCACTATAATGAGTTTAGCAAGCTTGTATTTTTTTCTAAAAGATTCAATGACAGGTAGCATGGTATGTCCTTCAAACTTATTACCTTCAAATATTTCATAAGCCAACGGGTATCCATCCCGGCTAACCAACAAACCCAATACAATTTGGGGGTTTTGATGCTTGCCATCTTTGGAAAAACCGGTTTTTCGCAATTCATCATCTTTGTCTATCTCAAAGTATATAGTAGTTACATCATAAAACACCACACTAATTTTACCATTCAATACTTTTAGTGTGTGCCGGTAGCTGATATCTTGAGCCAACTCTTTCTGTGTAGCATACAACTTATCCATGTAGCGATAAATATCGTTTTCGCTATATTGCTTTTGTTCATAACGGTACAGATATTCTGTGGTTTTTAATTTACTTTTTGGATAAACCAATCTGTACAATACAAGATGGCGAAAAAGATTGTCTTCAATCTTATTAAACCCTATTTGGTCAAATATTTTGCCCAAAACAAGATCAATACCCACAAGCTTGTGAGAGGTAATATTATTGAGCAGGTTTTGATAAATAGCAGACTCATTGTCAAAATCAAACTCAAGTGAACCTGTGGTGTTTTCAATCCAACCTTCGGCTTTTTTGACTAATTTTTCCATATCAGTAGCCGATATGGCTGAACCAAAACTCTTTTTGACAAGAAATTTACCCGCTTTCTTTTCAATGACCTGAATATAGGTCCTGCCGTTTGGATGTTTCAGCTTTCTAACAAACACTATATGAAGCTACAAAACATCAATTAACACCCAATTTAAGAAATTAAAAAAATACAATTAAATGTAAATCAATTGATTATGAAAAACAGAAGTGTCCAAATATAAAATTTGATGAAGTCAGGTGAATTAAACGACCTGCCTGTCAAACAATATGGCTAATGGTGATGTAGCCATATACAATCGAAAATGTAAATAATGCACAGGCATTAATGTGCACATAAATTCAATGTAGTCCTCGTTTTTGCATTCCGGCCAATCCATTTGATTAAATTTATGTCAGATAGCAAGAACAAAATACTTTTTGAATTTCAAAGCGAAGCTAAAACACATGGGCAGGAATCGAATCGCAATCACCTTTACCTTGTTGCTGACGGTGTTAGGCTGCAGAGATAGTTATAATTTTCAAGTGCTGGGAGATATCCATTTCCGTAAATATATTGAGCACTTTAATCAAAATGACAACGAGTTGTATATACAACATGTTCCCAATGAATCAGCTTTTGAATTTCTGTCTAATAACATTCCTCTCATAGAAGTTCCGGATAAGGATATTGAAGAAACCTACTATTTCCGCTGGTGGACTTATAGAAAACATATAAAGCAGACCGATGATGGCTTTGTGATCACAGAATTTTTGCCAAAAGTGCAATGGTCCGGTAAGCACAATACCATAAATTGCCCGGCAGGGCATCATATTTATGAAGGAAGATGGCTCAGAAATCCTGAATATGTAGCAGAGTATATCAATTTTTGGCTGCACAAATCCGGAGATGGCATCCGCCAATATAGCTTTTGGATAGCTGATGCGGTACTCGCATTTCAAAATATACATAGGAATGATTCTGCCTTATCCGCACAACTTCCTTCCTTGATGAACAATTATAAAATCTGGGAACAAACCAGAAGAGATTCATCAAATATATTGTTTTGGCAATATGATAATAACGATGGCATGGAACTGACTGCCAGCGGACGTATTTTAAATAAAGGCGTTTCTATATTTTCAATGCCGGCCGTAAGACCCAGTATAAACAGTTATATGTATGGCGATGCAAGAGCAATTACGACTATGGCAGAAATAATCGATCAACCTTTGGTAGCTGAAGAGTATGAACAAAAAGCCCGGTTACTAAAACAAGAAGTGCAGAACCGCTTATGGTATAAAGGCCTTGGCTTTTTCACGGTACTGCCCAAAAACTACACTGATACCAGAAAACCTCTTAATGTAAGGGAAGCTGTTGGATACATACCGTGGTACTTTAACCTTCCGGATGACAAGGCCGCTTTCTCCAATGCCTGGAATAAAGTAACAGATACAACAGGTTTTAGTGCACCGTACGGGTTAACCGTTTGTGAAAGAGCTCATCCTTATTTTGCGGTAGATTATACGGGTCATGAGTGTCAGTGGAATGGGCCTTCATGGCCTTTTGCAACCACGCAAACACTTAAGGCCTTATCCAATTTGTTAAATAATTATTCTAACACCGGAGACATTACAAAAGCGGACTATTTTGATCTCCTTCTTCAATACGCCCAAAGCCATTCTATTATCAACGAACAAGGTGAAAAGCAAAAGTGGATTGACGAAAATCTGAATCCGTTTACGGGCGATTGGATTTCAAGAACCCGGCTTAAAACCTGGAAGAATGGAACATGGTCCAGGGAAAAAGGAGGGGTGGAGAGAGGTAAGGATTACAATCACTCGGGGTTTTGTGATCTTGTTATTTCTGATCTGCTGGGATTTAAACCTAAAATAAATAACGCAATAGAAATTAATCCTCTTATCCCCGATAGTTGGGATTGGTTTTGCCTTGACAGGGTTTTGTACCAGGATAAAGAAATAACCGTAATTTGGGACAGAACGGGTGAAAAATATAAAAAAGGCAAAGGCTTGATGATCTTTATTGACGGGAAATTAAAAGCAAAATCTAACCATATAAAAAAGATTAATTGTGAATTATAACATTAGAACTTACAGTTATCCAAAATATAACATACTTAATACATACAACACATGCCGTAAAATCATGCTATTTACAACCATTTTGGCATTATGCTTAAGTTCATGTGCAGATAAAAAAGGTGCGGTCATAGCCGAGTGGAGCACTGAGAATTTTAAGATAAGTATTGGCCATAATGGAGCAATCAAAGCCCTTGTAAACCCAGGTACAGGTAAAGATTATTTGGCTAAGGACACAAGTTCATACTTAATGTCCATAAGGGTAAACAACGATATTAAAAATCCGCAGACAGCCCAGATAAAAGATGATGAAATATTATTACAGTTTGAAAACAATATTGAGGCCAACATCAAAGTCAGGCAAAAACCAACGCACCTCACCTTTGAAGTGGTTTCAATTAAAAATAATGATTCTGTTGATGTAATATTCTGGGGTCCGTATAATACTACAATTAATAAAACCATTAGTGAAACTGTAGGTGTTGTTCGGGGCGAAGAATATGCTATTGGTATTCAATCGTTAAATATTAAAACCCTGGGCGGCTATCCGTGGAATGAAAGCGACCGCATGCCCGCCTTTGATATGTTCAGGCAGGAGTTCACAAACGATATGCACCCCGATACGGATGGTAGTGTTTTGTATCGTGTAGAAGCGGCGAAACCAACAAAAAACGGCAGCAGCCTCCAGGCATATTGTCGAAACAGAACTAAAGAACGGATTATTAGCGATTTCAACCATGAGAAAATTGAAGTACCGCCTTACAACGATGGTGGTGTTGTAGGTTCGAAAATTGCCTTATTTGGATGTGCGGTTGAACAAACACTTCAAAATATCGGAGAAATTGAAATTGCCGAAGGCTTACCACATCCGGTTATTGATGGAGAATGGAGTAAGACGTCTCCACTTGCATCTTCGGCATATCTCATAACATCTTTCACCGAAGATAACGTGGATCAGGCCATTGCATTAACAAAAAAAGCCGGATTGAAATATTTGTATCATTACGGAAAAACATTTGAGAGTTGGGGGCATTTTGATCTTTACAAAGGTGAATTCCCGACCGGTATTGAAGGATTAAAGAAATGTGTTGAAAAAGCCGAGGCACAAGGGATAAAGATAGGCACCCACTGTTTGTCAAATTTTATTACTACAAACGATCCTTATGTTACCCCGGTACCGGACAAAAGGCTGGCCCTGGTTGGAAGCTCTTTAATTACGGATGATATAAACATTACTGATACGGAAATTAAAATCCAATCACCCGATTTCTTCAACCAGATGAAGAACAACAGTTTAAAAACAGTGATGATTGGAGATGAACTCATAAGGTATAACAAGGTATCGGAGCAGGCACCATGGATATTGCAGGATTGTCAAAGAGGTGCCTTTAATACAAGAGCATCAGCACATAGATCCGGAGAGGTAATTTCCAAGCTGTTAGATCATTCGTATAACGTTTTCCTCACCAATGCCGATCTCACCGTAGAAATGTCAGAAACACTGGCTGAGTTGTATAATAAAACCGGTTTGCGCCAAATTTCATTTGACGGACTTGAGGGTAACCGCTCAACCGGACTAGGAACTTACGGGGAGTCGTTGATGCCTTATACCTGGTATAATGCCCTATCCGATGATCTAAAAAACCACTTGATTATAGACGCCAGCCGCACCACACACTTTTTCTGGCATATTTACACAAGGATGAACTGGGGAGAGCCCTGGTATGCCGGGTTTCGTGAAAGCCAAACGGAATATCGCTTTAACAATCAGGCCTATTTTAAAAGAAATTTTATGCCGGGTATGTTAGGGTGGTTTAAGTTGACACCGGAAACCAGCATTGAGGATCTGGAGTGGCTACTGGCAAGATCGGCAGGGTATGATGCCGGATATGCCCTGGTGGCAGGAATGGAATCTGTGGAAAAAAACGGAAACGCAGACAAAATAATGGATCTTATTGGAGATTGGGAAAAACTAAGGATATCAAACGCATTTACCGAAGCACAGAAAGAAGTGATGCGTGATAATACAAAAGAATTTACGCTTGAAAGAATTAAAGATGGTCAGTGGAATTGGCGTGAAGTATATACAGAGAGATTTACCCATGAGAAAAAAGTAAGGCAACCCGGTGAACCATTATTTTCTACCTTTAAATTTAATACCCACGAAAACCAATCAACCTTACATTTTGTGCTAACACCCGATAAATGCGATGTAAGCCAAATTACTCTGGAACTAAACAATTATAAGAAAATACAACTTCCTGTTGCTATAAAAGCAGGTCAGATACTTAAGTACTCCGGCGGTGATAAAGCTTATTTATACAATTCTAACTGGACAGTCCTCAAATCTTTTGATATCAGTTCTGCCGATTTTAAGATTACCGGAAGTGAAAATACGCTGGCCCTTGATTGTAATTTTGATCGGACAGAGAAAGAATCTAACCTGAAATTGGAGATAAGGATACCCGGTAAAGAGCAAAAGGTGATCCTAAATAAGTGAGGCTTCAATTTAACACCCCATCTAAACCCATCAACAGACTAAATATACATTTTATGAATAGGTCAGAAAGAACTTTCAAATTCACCCTGTATCTGGTTCTTGGTTTTATGATTATTACATGGTCCTGTGATACTAAAACGGCATCCGACACCTACACATCAGTTAAACTATGGTATAAACAACCTGCAAAATCATCGGTTATTGTTAATAGCCACGGTTGGAAGGATAACCCCGAATGGTTAAAAGCATTACCCTTAGGAAACGGTAGCCTGGGAGCAATGGTATTTGGCGATGTGAACAAGGAACGTATTCAATTGAATGAAGCCAGTATGTGGTCTGGCAGTCCGGCCGATAATGATAACCCTGATGCTTACCCTGCACAGGCAACAATTCGTAATATGATCTTTGAAGGGAAGTATAAAGAAGCTACCGAGCTTACGCAAAAAACACAGGTTTGTAGAGGTAAAGGTACCGGTAGTGGCGGTGGGTCAAAAGCACCTTTTGGCTGCTTCCAAACTTTGGGCGACCTGTGGATTGATTTTGGAAAACAAAGCGTGTATGAAAACTACTATCGTGAGTTAGATTTGAATGATGCCGTAGCAAGAGTAAGCTATACACAAGATGGCGTGCGGTTTAAGAGAGAGATCTTTGTTAGTCAGCCGGACCAATTACTGGTTATACACTTAACGGCAAATAAACCCGGGCAAATATCTTTTACAACAACTATGAACCGGCCTGAGAAATTTCAAACAGCTGCCGGAGATGACCAATTGATCATGCAGGGAGTTCTTTCCGATGGGAAAGGTGGCGAAGGTTTAAGGTATATGACTAGATTGACGGCTGTAAATAAAAACGGGTCTGTAAAATATGTTAATGATAATATCTTCGTTGAAAAGGCCGATGAAGTAGTGCTGTTACTCTCGGCATCCACCGATCATATTTTAGAATACCCTGACTACAAGGGAAAAGCCTTTGAAAAAATTACCGAAACGCATTTGCAAAACGGAAAGCAAACCACTTTTAAAAAACTTTTAAAACGGCATGTAGATGAGTATCAGCCTTATTATAAGCGGGTAGCACTTAACCTTTCTTCCGAATTTAAGGATACTATTCCTACCGATGTAAGACTTCAACAGTTTAAGGACTATGAATCTGATCTGCATCTTGCAGAATTGGTTTTTCAGTTCGGCCGCTATTTACTTATTTCATCTTCCAGGCCGGGTACTTTGCCTGCAAACTTACAGGGCTTATGGACTAATAAAATCGAAACTCCCTGGAATGGCGATTACCACACAAACGTTAATGTGCAAATGAATTATTGGCCGGCAGAAAGCACAAATCTGAGTGAAATGCATCTGCCTTTGTTTGATCTGATGCGTTCTTTACAGAAACCGGGGGCCAGGACCGCCAAAATACATTATAATGCCCGTGGCTGGGTGGTACATCCGGTAACCAATATTTGGGGCTTTACCGCACCGGGAGAGAACCATAGCTGGGGCATGCATCCGGGAGGCAGCGGCTGGTTGTCAACACACATTATGGAGCATTATTATTATACCCTGGATAAAGCCTTTTTAAAAGAAAAGTACCCTGTTCTGAAAGCATCAACACAGTTTTATATGGACTGGCTAACAGCAGACCCCCAAACAGGCGAATTGTTATCGGGTCCTTCGGTTTCACCTGAAAATACTTTTTTTGCACCCGATGGGAGTAAGAGTCAAATATGTATGGGTGCATCACACGACCAGCAGGTAATATGGCATCTTTTTAAAAACTTTATTGAGGCATCTGAAGTGCTGAAAATTGATGATGACTTTTTACAAAAGGTAATTAATGCGCAGCAGAAACTGGCCAAACCAAAAATAGGTTCAGACGGGCGTTTGATGGAGTGGCGTTATGAATTTGAAGAAGTTGAACCGGGGCACAGGCATATCTCTCATTTGTACGGATTACACCCCGGCTATCAAATAGATGTAAAAAATACGCCCGATCTGGCGCAAGCCGCAAAAAAATCCTTGGACTATCGAATTGAGCATGGTGGCGGGCATACGGGTTGGAGTGCAGCGTGGCTCATCAATCAATATGCCCGGTTGGGAGATGCCGAAAATGCAAAAAAAAGCTTGCAGACGGTATTGAAAAACAGCATTAGCCCCAACTTGTTCGGTCAGCACCCGCCTTTTCAGATAGATGCGAATTTTGGTACAACAGCAGGTATTGCTGAAATGTTGCTGCAAAGTCAATCCGGAACAATTCGCCTGCTTCCGGCCTTACCTGCGGACTGGAAAAACGGAGAAGTAATGGGCTTGTGTGCAAGAGGTGGATTTGTAATAGATATGAAATGGGAGTTTGGAGAGTTAACTCATGTTAAAGTTTTTTCCAAAAAAGGGGGCAAATGTAGTTTGGAATATGGTGGAAAAATGATCACTCTTGAAACTGAAAAAGAAAAGGAATACATACCTGTAAAGAATGGTAAAGGATTTAGTTTGAGTTAATGCTATTTTCACAAACTTACCTTATATCGTTCGAACATATAAACTTTCTCACGCACTTCCGCTGCGCTCAAGTGCGCACGATGGTTTTTCCTGCTCACTAGCTTTTCAGGTAAACAATATTGGCTTTAACTTTAACGGCACAAGTCTGCTTAACTGCAAAGCCAACGCTAAAGACTTGCGCCAGTGGAGCATACTCAAAATTCAGTTTGCTCAATTAGTTTGGTAAATTCAAGCACGCCGACCATATCTTTGGGTGCAAATAGAAAAGGTTCAACATCAAATGCCATTCTATTCATATCTAAGGTGGCGCAGTGGTCCAAAAGGCTTTTTTTTAATTCTTTAGCATTAGCAATTGCTTTGTTTTTCTTTAAATAAGCATAATTGACCTTAGCGTTCAAGCCAAGTAAAAAAACTACATCAAAAAAATCTCTGCCTTTATTTCGTTCTCTATTTAAGATTGCATATAACTTTTGGCTTAACAGCAGGTTAAGTGGTGTGCTTTTAACCGTGGCAAACACATCAAATTTGTTTAAAACATGTATATTGGCTTCATAAGCGAAGTTTTGCGGTTCCGTATCTAACCGGATCTGTATTTTTTGTTCTTTATGTCCGCTCAGGCCTTCTTCAAATTGCAGGGCCGGAAACTTAATATGGCAATGAAAGGCTCCGGCAATAATAGTAGTTACTTCCACATTATAGCCTTCTTTAGAAAGTTGCTTACATATATGGTCGCCAACCTGTTTAAATTCCCTGTCGGTTAAACCCAAATTATCAAAATCAATATCTTCTGAAAACCGCCGGTTATCGTGCACAATGCGTAAACATGTGCCTCCCAGAAAAACCAGTTGTTGTGCCCATTTGCTGGCATAAATAATATCCAATATTTTGTATTGCAGGTACTCACGAAGAATAAATTCTTTGAAGGTGTGCAGGTGCTCAGGATAATATGGCAGAATTTGAGAAAGATTAAGCATAATAGTGTTCAATTAACCAATTAATGTGCTTAAGTACAACTTTCGATCCCATGTGTTCTGCATAATCCTTCAGCTTTTCAGGCTTAACCTTTTCTACTAGCATGGTAGGGTTAAGTCTTAGTGCTTTAATGGCTCCCGGGTAGCGGAGTGATTTATCAATGTAAATAAGATCTATAATGGCTTTTTCAGGTTCGGCTATTTTATAAGTTAGGTTAGCCTTTGTAACCAGTTGATAACCGTAAAACGATGCGGGTTTAACGTTTTTATATATGAAACGACCTGCATCATTATAAAATTTGGCCGTTTTATTGGTGCTAATACTTGTATAGGCAAAAGCGTGCTCAGGTATTAATGCGTAATAACTTAAGGCCGTTTGCAACGAAATATAGGAAGGGTTGTATATCGTATTAGCAATAAAATAATTAAGTGGGCCGGTTAATTTAATATCGCTAAAACAATAAAAGCTGTTCCGCAACTTTTTAATACGGTTTTTATGTTGCCATTCAACCAAACGGCGCCTATCAAACTTTGGGTAATAGACCGTTATATCGTTTATATTGAAAACAGGGTAGGCCGACAGTTTTTCTTTAAACGCTAAGAACATTTGTTTCCATTTATTGTTGAAAATAACATTTTTTGGAAATAAAAAGGGAGAAACAACGATCATAAAAGTGTAAAATCAGTATAGGTGTTAATAGCACAAGTCTGCTATACTACTAACCAACGCCGCAAAGACATGCGATAGCAGGGAAATGGGAGTTTGGAGAGTTAACTCATGTTTAAGTTTTTTCCAGAAAAGGGGGCAAATGTAGTCTGGAATATGGTGGAAAAATGATCACTCTCGAAACTGAAAAAGAAAAGGAATACATACCTGTGAAGAATGGTAAAGGATTTAGTTCGGATTAATCACTTTTAAGGGGTGATAACAAAAGGAAAGCAGCCAATATCAGTATTTTACAATCTTTGTAGCGAGAGAGAGACTTGAACTCTCGACCTCAGGATTATGAATCCTGCGCTCTAACCTGCTGAGCTACCTCGCCATATCTAATACCATTTTATAAGAACTATAACTCCTGCTCCGCCAACCCAAGGATGAATTGTATTCATCCAAATTGGTGTGCAAAAATAAAGCAGAATATAGATTTACAGATAAAATGTTGAGATTATATCTCAAGGATTGAATTAACCTTCTCCCACCGTCACCGTTAATATATCTTTATCGAAGAGATAAAGGCCTGATTTTTCATCGCCTATCAACTCCAGTTTATCCAATAACGTTCTGGCCAGGGCTTCTTCTTCAAGCTGCTCGGTAACATACCACTGTAGAAAATTGTGTGTTGTATAGTCTTTCTCATCTAATGCCTGATCAACCAGCTTATTAATACTTTCCGAAACACTTACTTCGTGTTTTAAAAGTGCTTTAAAGGCATGCACAATAGAGGGATAGGTGCTTTGGGGCTGCTCTAATTGGGGCACCACCGCAAAACCACCTCGCTCATTAATGTAATGAATGAGTTTAAGCATGTGTTGGCGTTCTTCATCGCTGTGTCTGTAAAAAAAAGCCGTTATATTATCAATGCCGGGCTGAATTTCAGCCCAACTGGCCATTGCGAGATAAACCTGCGATGACTGCGCTTCAATTTTTACCTGCTCATTTAAAGCAGCACTCATAGTTTCTGAAAGCATAGGAAATTTTTTACGAAGATACCGGCAAATTGGCAAAAGTGTTTCAAATCAAATTCGTTAAAGGGAAGCCTTCACCTACACGTATTCCTTTCTCGGTTTTTACCAAATTGCAACACTCTGTTAACGGATCGTGTTCAAAAAAGAGTGTCCAGTTGTTTTTATAGGCTTGCTCCAGCATAGTGGCTTTCTCACTTATCTTATCTAAAGGATGAATATCATAAGCCATAATATAATGTGGTGGCACATGCCAACTCGAAGGAATCAGATCGGCGCAATATACCACGGCACTATCTTTATGCTGAATGATAGGTATGATCTGTGCTTCGGTATGGCCGTTGGAGACGAAAAAGTCAATTTCATCCATCCCAAAGTTGGACTTATCAATGAATTGCACCTGGTCGTTCTCCTTTAACGGCACGAAATTTTCTTTTAGGAAAGATGCTTTTTCACGCATGTTGGGCTCCATTGCCCATTTCCAATGAGCACTGTGCGACCAATACACTGCATTTTTAAAAGTAGGGTATAGGTTGCCATCTTTGGACTTACTGACAGCACCGCCCACATGATCGAAATGAAAGTGCGTGAGAATGACATCGGTAACATCATCCATTGAAAAACCATGGCCCTCTATGGATCCTTTGAGGGAATCATCACCATGTGGCTGCACGTAGCTGAAAAACTTTTCACTTTGCTTATCGCCTAAACCTGTATCAATCAGTATCAATCGGTCGTCGTGTTCCACCAACAAGCAGCGCATGGTCCAGGTGCAAAGGTTATTCTCATCGGCCGGATTCATTTTTTGCCACATCGACTTCGGAATAACACCGAACATAGCTCCGCCATCGAGTTTAAATAGTCCTGTGGGTATAGAATACAAATTCATAGCTCTAAAAGCCGATTTTCTTTTTAGTAGTGCTTCCTTCGTGGGCCAACTTCAATAATGCTATGGCACACTCAACACCTTTATTGCCGTACTTGCCACCTGCCCGCTCCCGGGCCTGTTCTTCGTTATTAGGTGTAAGCACGCCATATATAAAGGGTTTGTTAGTTCTTAAACCCATTCCCATTATGGCACTGGCAACGGTTTTATTAATATATACATCGTGATCGGTTTCTCCTTTGATCACACAACCCAAACATATTATACCATCTACCTTATTGTTCTCGTAAAGTCGTTTGGCTACAAAAGGAAGTTCAAAGGCTCCCGGAGCATGATCGATAATGATGTCCTTTTCAGCAACATCATGTGACAACAAAGTATCCTTTGCGCCTTTCAGTAATGCATTAACTATATCGGCATGGTATTCCGAAACTACAATACCAAAGCGTTTTCCTTTACCGCCTGGAATTTGGGAAGGATCGTGCTCGCCAAGCGTTTGTTTTGAGCTGGCCATAAAACAAATTTACTGCAAAGCAGCAATGTAGTTCTCGGCTTCTCTTGCCTGGGTTGACTTAGGAAACTCATCAACCACTTTTTTAAAAGTAGCCAAGGCGCCATCCAGGTTATCGGCTAACTCAACCTGCGCCTTACCGTAACGAAGCAACATTTCACTTTGATAGGCTTCACTCTTTTCTTCAGCGGCCTTTTTGTAGGTTTTCATGGCTTCATTAATGTCATCTAATTCAACGTAAGCATCTCCCAAATTAGAAAATGCAAGCGCGTTTACATTCGGATCTTCCGTAGCCTTAAATTTAGACAGATAGGTTATAGCTTCTTCAAACTCTCCCAGTTTTAAATGACTTACCCCTGCATAGAAACGGGCCAAATTACCTGCTTTTGTGTTTTTGTAGGTTTCGGCCACATCAACCGCTCCTTCAAAACTGCCATCTCCTTCAAGAGTCACTTTCCAGTTTTGCTCTGAAAATGCCTTTTGTGCTTTGTACATGGCAATTTCGGCTTTCTCCTGCTTTTTAGCTCCCATATTCTTCATTAACAAATAGCCAATGGCACATAATATGATTAAGCCGGCCAAGCCTAAAATATATTTAAAATTCCTTTGAAAGAAACCCTCCAGACCACGCAGGTCAACAATTTCTTCGTGTTCTTCTTGCTTTTTTTTCGCTGCCATTATCGATCAATCTTTTATGAAAGGATAGTCAACTTGTTGGTAAACATCGTTATACATTTCTGAAACATCGGGTAGTGGAGAGTTTTCTGCAAATTCCACGCTCGCTGCCACAATCTTTTTTACCTTTTCGTTGATGTTCTTTATTTCATCATCGGTTAAATACTTGTTCTCAATTATTTTGTCCAAAACATGGGTAATGCAGTCGTCATCTTTATACTCATGTAATTCGTCTTTTGTTCTGTATTTCTGCGGATCGCTCATGGAGTGCCCTTTGTATCGGTACGTTTTCATTTCTAAAAAAGTGGGGCCTTCGCCTTTCCGCGCACGTTCAGCGGCATCTGCAACAGCTTTGTGTATAGGTTCGGGTTCCATACCATCAACGGGCATACTTGGCATATCGTAAGCATCACCTAATCGGTAAATATCCTTAATATTTGAGGTGCGCTCTACCGATGTTCCCATAGCATACAAATTATTTTCGCAAGCAAAAATTATGGGTAGTTTCCACGTCATGGCCATGTTAAAGGTCTCATGCAATGATCCCTGGCGAGCCGCTCCATCCCCAAAAAAGCAAATGGTTACCCTTCCGTTTTTCTTGTACTTATCGGCCATAGCCAAACCTGCACCAAGCGGAATTTGACCTCCAACGATACCATGGCCTCCGTAAAAATGTTTTTCTTTCGAAAAGAAATGCATACTACCGCCTTTTCCTTTGCTGCAGCCTGTGGCTTTACCATATAACTCAGCCATGCACTCGTTGGCAGTCATACCACGTGCAAGAGCGAAACCATGATCGCGATAGGCTGTAATTATTGGATCATTATCATTGAGTGCAGTAACCGTTCCGGCAGCAATAGCTTCCTGGCCAATGTATAAATGCAGGAAACCCCTAATTTTTTGTTGTTGATATAACTGACCCGACTTTTCCTCAAACTTGCGGATAAGCTGCATCATCTCATACCACTTTACATAGGTTTCTTTTGTTATTTTTGACATTACCGCTTTCAAAAAATGTTCCGCGAAATTAATCCATTATTCCAAATAAACTAAATCGGGTGCGACTTAGCGATCTCAGGCTTTTTAACTTTAAGAACTATATTTCACACAGCTTAAATTTTAAAGCTAAAACGGTGGCCTTTACCGGAAAAAACGGCACAGGCAAAACAAACTTGTTAGATGCCATATACTATCTCTGCATTGGCAAAAGCTATTTTAACTCTGTAGAAGCGAATAATGTACATCACAACGCTTCCTTTTTAAGGCTTGAGGGAAAATTTATAGGCAATGAGGCAGAGGCATTTATCGAAGCTACTTATGAACGCAACGGCAAAAAGAAAATTTCTAAGAACGGAGTGGTTTACGATAAACTATTTGAGCACATTGGCCAGTTGCCTGTAACCTTTATTGCGCCCGATGACAACCAGATTGTTCTAAGCGCATCAGACCAACGCCGCCGCTTTGTTAACTCATCCATCAGTCAGTTAAATGTAAAGTATCTGAAGGATGTTTTACAGTACAGAAAGATACTTACACAGAGAAACACTTTGTTAAAAGCTGACAACTTAGATGAAAAATTACTGGATACGTATGATGAACAGCTGATCCCACTGGCCCAAAATATTTATACTGAACGCAAGCATTTTGTAGAAGTACTTAGCCCCCAAATAAAATCTTATTACCGGATACTGTCTGCTGGTAGTGAAACCGTAAATTGTTTGTATGCTTCCAATCTAAATGAACTATCCATGGCAGACCTATTGGCCAAAAACCGAGACAGAGATTTAATGCTAAAACGAACTACCGGCGGCATACACCGCGATGATCTGCAGTTCACAATTGATGGTAAAGAACTTAAAAGGTTTGGTTCTCAAGGTCAGCAAAAGTCCTATTTATTATCCTTGAAATTGGCACAAAGTGCCTTGTTAAAAAAGATTTTACAGAAAGATGTTATACTGCTGATTGATGATGCTTTTGATAAGTTGGATGAGGCAAGGGCCGAAAAACTCTTTGAAATAATAGCAAAGGCCGGTCAGGTATTTATATCTGACACCAATACGGAACGCGTGAAGCATAATTTGAGTAAATTCACGAACGATTTTGAAATAATTGATACCGGCATATTTGCCGAAGTTGATAAAAATGAAGAAGAACGCAGCAACATTGGGTGAAGCCATTGATGATCTGATCAGTTCGCTGGAACTGAATGATGAACAAATGGCTTATCAGATTGAGAAGAACTGGGAAAAACTAATGGGCAAAATGATCGCTAACCGTACTAAAAACATTTTTTTGAAAGAGTCCACCTTATTCATCTTTGTTTCATCGGCACCTTTAAAGAACGACCTGTTTATTATGCGCCATTCTGTTGTTGAGAGATTAAACGAACTTTTCGGCAAGGAAGTGATCAGGGATGTGATTATTCGGTGATATGCCTTAATAACGTGAATAAGCATTAATCCCTTCGCCGTGGTGAGCTTGTCGAACCATGGAACTCATCTCTTTTTTTATACTGAAAGAAGCCTCACCCTTCCCCGGAAAGTCGGGCAGGAGCTAAATGCAGAGTGACGAAGAATCAAGCCATTCTAATTTAAACCCAAACTATGCAGTAGAACTTTGTAATGACTGCTGAAAGTGCAATAAAATCAGGCATTTTGGAAGATTTAGCATAGCACCGCTATGGTGAAGCTGAAAAATGCAGTGAAACGCTGATTTTGAAGCAATTTCAGCACGGAATAGATTTTCTATTGCATAGTTTGGGTTAAATTTATACGTTTAGCAATCAATTAATCAATAATCGTAATTTTGGCCGCTATGCGTACAGTGTTTTTATTCCTTTGTATATTATTTTCTTCAACTGTTATTATGGCGCAGACTGAGACCCCGGCAAAAAATGAAGTGGAATATGCTATAGATCTGCTTAATGAGAATTCCGGTATTAGTGATGCTGAACTTTCTGCAGCCGAAAGACTATATGACCAGCGTGAACTAAGAGCCGCACTTGCCGAGATAAAAAAGCTGTATAGAAAATACCCAAATGATGAGAGATTATTATTGCTGGAGGGTGAGATATTATTAGATGAGAAAAAGTACAAGCAGGCCATGGAAAACTTTGACAAAGTTTTGCTTGTAAACAAGAACAATCCGGAAGCATTTTATTACCGGGGCTTGGTATTAGACGGTCAGAAAGACCATTTGGCAGCTATTGTAGAATACACTCAGGCAATAGAAATATCACCTAAATATTCCTTTCCGTGGGAAGCCAGGGCAACTTCAAAATCAATGCTTCAGGATTATTTCGGAGCCATAGATGATTATTCAGAGGCCATTTCGTTAAACCCGCGCCTGATGATAGCCTTTGAAGGACGTGCTTTGGCCTACTACCATACAGGTCAATATCCTGAGGCTATAACTGACTACGATACTGTGCTTCAAAAAAATGGCCGTAATGGTTCGGCTAATTACTATCGTGGGTTGAGTAAGATTAAATCGGGCAATATGCAGGGCTGCTTCGACCTAAGACGAGCACTTTCCTTAGGTGTATTAAATGCCAAAATCGACATAGATAAGTATTGCCGGTAAGCAAATTTCCGAATCCTGGTTTACCCGTTATTGAACACCAAGATCAGGGATTAACATTATTATCAATCCCGAAGGGATTATATGTTTGTAAATCGGCCATAAACAGAATTGTACGACCCCGTAGGGGTCGAATAAAGAATCTTCAAAGCCAATAAACATGCAACCCTTTCAGGATTGGAGGTATAAATGAAATACGATCGGGGGGATAAGCGGGGCCTTAAACTCTCTCGAACTTGTTAAAGAAGAAAGCGGCTTCAATTTCGGCATTTTCGTCGGAGTCGGAGCCGTGCACACCATTTGCTTCAATAGATTCTGCAAATTGCTTACGGATTGTACCCTCTGCGGCCTCGGCCGGATTTGTAGCTCCAATTAGCGTTCTAAAATCCTGCACCGCATTATCTTTTTGCAAAATCGCCGCTATAATTGGTCCGGATGACATAAAGCTTACAAGGTCATTGTAGAAAGGCCTTTCCTTGTGTACTTCATAAAAAACACCCGCTGTTTCCGGACTCAAGTGAACGACCTTCATAGCCTTAATCTCAAAGTCAGCCTGAATGATCTGATCTAAAATTTTACCGGCATATCCTTTTGCAAATGCCTTTGGTTTTATCATGGTGAACGTAGTATTACCTGCCATTTTTTCAATTTTGCGCGAAAATAGATGATAAGACCGAGAATTTAGACTGTTATGCAGATAGACTGTTGACAGATGTAAGAAGTTCCCTCTTGAGAGGGGCAGATTTTCAAGGCGAAGAATGAGAAGCCTGCACTGAGCTTGCCGAAGTGGAGCAAAATCGGGGTGTGTAACGTTAACTTCTAGTAAGATGACCCAAGCGGCGCATCATTCGGGAAAAAGGCATCCTTAAAGTGCCTGAAATCGGTTTTATTACCTTCAATTAATATAGCCACAACATCAAAGCGGATCTCACCCTCATAATTTGTTTGATAGATATATTCATCGGCTGCCTGTTTCAACTTTTGTTGTTTTGCCGCCGTAACAGATTGTTCCGGAAGGCCAAAGGCTTCTGATGTTCGGGTTTTCACCTCAATAAAAGTCAAGATTCCGTCATCCTCGGCAATGATATCAACTTCACTGTGCCCAAAACGCCAATTCCGCTCTAATATCTTAAGCCCTTGATTCTGAAGAACTTCACTAGCCAACTCTTCGCCACGATTACCTAATTTAATATTTTTCACCCGATTTGATTATTTGTATAACTCGTTGCAGATCTTCTTTTGAGTCCACGCCTATCGACTGATGTTTTGTTGGGGCAAGATAAATATCCATATCGTTCTCTAACCAGCGTAGTTGCTCCAATTTTTCCATTTTTTCCAGTGGACTCTCGGTAAAGCTGACTATTTTCTGTAAAGCATCCTTACTATAACCGTAAATTCCGACGTGCAGTAAAAATGTAGGGCTCTTGCCATAACTATCCCTAATGGCCGGAACAGGCGAACGGCTGAAATATAAGGCTCTCCAGGTAGCACTCGGAACAACCTTAACCGTATCCATGCTCTCAATCTCAGACATATCAGATGATTCTCTCACCAATGTGGCCAGTTCTGGTTGTTTTTCTACCAGTAATCGCCCGAGTTCATCAATTTGTTCGGGATGAATTAAAGGTTCATCTCCCTGGATGTTAATAGCATGACTATAGTCACTACCTTTTTCTCTCATAACTTCAGCACATCGTTCGGTGCCATTTTTATGATTCTTGTCGGTAAGTATGCAGTCACCGCCAAAACTTCGAACATTTTCTGCTATTCGCTCATCGTCTGTGGCAACAACCACATCATTGAGGGTTTGCGCTTTTGTGGCCTGTTCATAAACCCTTTCTATCATTGTTTTGCCCAAAATATCGGCCAAAGGCTTGCCCGGAAATCGTTCAGAATTGTAGCGTGCAGGTATAATGCCAAGAATTTTCAATATTTGTATAGTTTTAATATCGTTTAACAACGATAATATACTGATAATCAGTAATTAAGTTTAAATGGTACGGAAATTGATTCATCATTAACTAAGAATAAAAGTAAAGCATGGAATCTACTTTTGTTCGTAAATTTAAAGTTATGAAACGCAAGGTACTTTTTAAGTATGTATTTGGTTTGATCTTCTCGCTCGCATTTGGTTCAGGCCTTTACGCTCAAAACGGCGTAGGAGAGTTATTGGCAAAGAACAGACAAATTGTAGCTCATGAAGTGGCGCAGGGTGAAACTTTGTATTCCCTTGCCAAATTGTATGGAAGCAGCGTGCAGAAACTCAGGCTGTATAATTCCGGGATAGGTGAAGACTTTAAAATCGGAATTGGCCATATGGTACTCATTCCGTTCAATGACCAGGGCGATGAAGCATATACCGAACAGCTAAGTACACTTACTAAGCTGCCATTAAAACATACTGTAAAACCTAAGCAAACGGCTTACCGGCTAACTAAGTTATATCCGGGTCTTTCTACTGCAAATTTGATGAAATGGAACCAACTTGATAATAGTGATATTGGGGCTGGTACAGAGTTAATTACAGGCTATGTTTATACCAATTCACAACAGGCAAAAGAAAAAGTACCGGTATGGCAGGCCATTCAAGCCGATGTGCAGGAAAGGGTAGAACTTAAAGCAACACACGAAAGTTCCCCGCAAGTAATAAAGCATAATCCTTCTACCGTGTTAAACCCCGGAAGACCTATCAACAAGCAAAAGGCTTTGCAGGAAAGATATGATGCTGATATATCTGGCAAATCGGCTGTTAATACCAAAGGTGCTGCCAACTGGTTCGACACGGAGAACAAGATGATGAATACTACCTTTTATGCCTTGTTTAATGATGCGCCATCCGGTTCTATCGTTAAAGTTAAAAATGAAAGTAATGGCAAAGTGGTGTATGCAAAAGTCATTGGCAGCCTTCCTGAAAATGCTGAAAATGCAGGCGTTCTGATTAAACTTACTCCTGCAGCGAGAAGTGTACTTCAAAATAACGATGCAAAGTTTAGGGTTGTAGTTGAGTATTATAAGTAACACAGTTCACAAAGTTTCTTAAGTTTATGGTTGAGGTTTAATAATTAACCTGTAAACAGTAACTGAGTTTTGGCTTTTATCTCTGTATTCGATATACTAAAAATTGGTGTAGGGCCGTCAAGTTCTCACACAATGGGTCCGTGGAAGGCCGCGCAAAGATTTGTGGCAGCCCTTAGAAAAGCTGAACTGCTTGATAAAACCGAAGGGATTAAAGTGACTTTGTACGGCTCATTGGCACTCACCGGAAAGGGCCACGGCACGGATATAGCCATTATGATCGGATTAAATGATTATGAGCCAAGATATATTCCCATTAACGAAGTCCAGCGCATACCAAAAGACATTACAGAGAGAAAAAAACTTAACATCGGACAGTATAAGGAGATTCCTTTCGATCCTGAGGTAGATTTCGATTATATGATGAACGAGCAGTTAAAGTACCATCCTAACGGGATGAAACTGATTGCGTATGATAGAAGCAGGGTAGAGATATTGAAAAGAGTTTACTTTTCGGTTGGGGGCGGCTTTGTTCAAGATGAAAGCGAATTCAAGGCTCATAATGCCTATGAAACGGAAATTGCAGACGAACCCTTTCCTTTTGAAAGTGCCGCCGATATAAAAAAAGGCCATGCGCTGAGCGGTAAATCTATTGCGCAAATGGCACGGGAGAATGAACTTCATGTATTTGATTCAGATCATATTGATAATGAGCTCAATGCTATTTGGAATGAAATGCTGGAGTGTATGTATAGGGGCTGTCACACCAGTGGTGAGCTTCCGGGCGGATTATCCGTGCGCAGGAGGGCTAAGGAATTACATGAAAAATTAAAGGACGAAGGACCGGGTTATACAAATGCCCGGGAGTGGGTCAATGAGTTGCGCCATGAAGAAAAAAATTTCAAAGAGATTGTGAAATGGGTTAGCACGCTTGCTTTGGCTGTTAACGAGGAAAATGCCAATTTTTCGAGAGTTGTTACTGCCCCCACTAATGGTGCTGCCGGAGTAATTCCTGCGGTATTGGGTTACTATGTGGCACTTTCGGGTGAAGATGTAGGAGAAAAGGAAATACATGACTTTTTGCTGGTGTGTGGTGTAATTGGTGCCTTGTTTAAGAAGAAAGCGACAATATCGGCTGCTATGGGTGGTTGCCAGGCAGAAATTGGTGTTTCCAGTGCTATGGCTGCGGCTGCACTCACCGAATGTATGGGCGGCACCGTTGCCGAATCGTTAATGGCTGCGGAAATTGCTATGGAGCATCATCTTGGTCTTACCTGCGACCCTGTTAACGGCTTGGTTCAGGTACCATGTATAGAGCGCAACACCATGGGAGCCATAAAGGCCATAACGGCCACTCAGCTGGCCCATGCCGGCGATCCTGAACACGCCAAAGTATCGTTGGATGATGTGATAAAAACCATGTGGGAAACAGCTAAGGATATGAACAGCAAATACAAAGAAACATCGAAGGGCGGCTTGGCTACTAATATTTCAGTAATAGTGCCCGAGTGTTGAGTAAGATTGCGAATTATACCATCTTCAACTTCCACTTGCCTTTTCTAAAAAGATAAATGGCAATAAGAGCTAAAACGGTTTCGGAAATGATCACCGCCCATAAAACGCCTTTGGGCCCTATTCCTAAGTGAATGGCGAGTAAATAAGCCAATGGAATCTGGATTAGCCAAAAGGAAATAAAATTAATCAAGGTTGGAGTTTTGGTATCACCGGCACCGTTGAAGGCCTGCGATAGAACCATACCAAAGGAAAATGTCACATAACCTATGGCAAAGATGATCATAGATGTGGTTGCCCATTTCTGCACTTCGAGATCTTTATCAAAAACCGAGGCGATATTTTTGGCAAAAACCAAATACAAGATTGACACCAAAACCATAAATATGGTCACATATTTGGCTGTGATCCACGTACTTTTTTCCGCTCTGTCAGGCTTGCCGGCACCTAAATTCTGACCTACTAACGTGGCAGCTGCATTACTCATTCCCCAAGCCGGATAAATTGTAAACATTATTACTCTAATGGCTATGGTATAACCGGCAACTACCTTGCTGCCGAATTCAGCCATAATTCGCATAAGAAACACCCAACTCATGGTACCGATAAGAAACTGTCCTATTCCACCTAGTGAAATATTGATTAGATCTTTCATCATATCCCACCGCAGTTTGATCTGCTTTTTGGTGATCTTAACTCTACCATATTTTGATTGAAGAAGGTATAATTGAACAAGCACAGCCAGTCCACGACCAATGGTAGTTGCAATAGCTGCTCCGGTAACGCCCATTTTAAATCCGAAGATGAAAAGTGGATCCAGAAGTAAATTCAGGCCATTTGCGAACCAGAGTACACCCATAGCCAGATTGGCATCACCTGCACCTCGAAAAACTGCGTTGATGATAAACAATAGCATTATGGTAATGTTTCCACCGAGCATGATCTGAGTGTATCTGTATCCTTCATCAATAACGGCTTGTTCGGCCCCCATTAAACCCAATATCTGCTTAGGGTACAGAATGCCAATGACTGCAATAATTATAGCCAGGCCGGTGCCAAGTATAATCGATTGAAAGGCCACCAGCGATGCTTCTTTCGGCTTCTTTTCGCCAATTCTTCGGGCTACGAGTGCCGTAACTGCCATACTTAAACCGATGGCAATAGCGTACAGCAACGTAATAACGCTTTCAGTAAAACCAACGGTGCTTACGGCCTCCGTACTTACTTTGGAAACGTAAAAAATATCTACTAAAGCAAATAAGGATTCCATTATCATTTCCAGGATCATGGGAATGGATAACATAATAATGGCACGCCTTATACTCCCCGTAGTGTAGTCTTCCTGCTTTCCAAGTACGGCATCTACAAGGGTTTGCCAGCTTTGTTTTAATATGTTGACTTTGGTATCGTTCACGGTGAAAAAGGGCTGCGAAAATAGGAAAATCGTTGGTTTGACATCCTGAGCGTAGCGAAGGATCTCATCTCAGTAACAAGTATGGAATAAACCGATGTTATTACAATAGTTGAAAGAGTAATAACGGGATCCTTCGCTGCGCTTAGGATGTCATTGATTAGGGGATCTGTTCTTACCTGATGAAGAACTTAGAAGTAGCCACCCGGCGATCTAATTCTAATCGAATGAAATACATACCCTTGTTAAGGTCCTGAAGGTGCAGTAGTTCTGAATTATCACCAGAAGAAATGTAGATATTTTTTGATTGAACGATTCTACCTGAATTATCAAACACTTTAACCGCTAAAGCTCCTCCTGAAGAAGAATAGAAATTAAGGTTAGCCCTCTTGCCCATAACCGCGATCGTGGGCTTTAATTCCTGAACCAATCTTACTTTCAACACTTCGCTGCTCAACGATTTGCCATTTTTTCTCTCAATAGTGATACGGTAATAAGCAAACTTATTATTCAGGTCTTTGCTCACAAGTCGGTCGGTGTAAGGGCCGTAAGCAATGCCTTCAATCACATCAATCTGATCAAAGAAAACATTATCAAACGAGCGCTCAATGATAATTTGAGAGGCATCGCCCAATTTTTCAGAAACCCATCTAAGTTGAACTTGAGAGCCTTTGAATTCGGCTGAAAAGAATCTACTCTTCACATCATCGGCAAAATCATTCGATTGCCCAAATACACCGGCGTTGGATTCAAATCCAAAGCCGAATAAAAAGGCCGTAAGAAGTGTATAGAGTATAGTTCTCTTCATTAACTCATAAAGTTACATAAAATACCTTAGTAAAGGGCAATTTGTTTCATTCCGTCTGCGTTATTATAGGCTCTCAACATGCCATAAGTATTAAAGCTAATGCCCGGATTTCCATACCTGTCAAGGCATACAACCCCTCCAACCGCCTTATCTTTATCAATAGTTAATAACTTTTTTTGTATTATAAATTCTGCTGCGTCCTGTACTTCCATATTTTTATATTCCATTAAAGCTGCAATATCTCTTGCCACTGTTCCTCTTATAAAGAACTCACCCGCACCTGTTGCCGAAACACCGCAACTACTACTATTTGCATAAGTTCCCGCACCAATAATAGGCGAGTCGCCAACCCGGCCCCAACGCTTATTAGAAGTGCCTCCTGTTGATGTACCTGCAACAATATTGCCATTTTTGTCAAGTGCAACGCATCCTACTGTTCCCATCTTATTATTATCTGCCCTTAGGTTCTTCAGTTTTTCTAATTCATAAGCCTTTTTTCTTCGGTGCGTAATGAAATAATCATTCTCCACCAGCTCCAGATTATTTTGCTCGGCAAACTTTTCTGCACCAACGCCTGCCAACATTACGTGGGGCGATTTATTCATTACCGCAATAGCTGCACTAATAGGATTTTTAACGTTTCGAACTCCGGCTACCGCGCCTGAATTAAGGTCATCGCCGTTCATAATGCTGGCATCTAACTCTACCGTTCCAATGCTTGTTAACACAGCTCCTTTTCCGGCGTTGAACATGGTGTCGTTTTCTAAAAACCTGATCGTTTTTTCAACAGCATCTAAGCTACTTCCGCCATTTTCTAATATTTCAGATCCAATACTCAAGGCTTGTTCTAAACTATTAAAGTACTTTTCCTTTATATCCGGATCGATATTTCCACTCCAAAAGCCACCGGCTCCGCCATGAATAATTATGGCCCAGTCTTGTTTTCCGGGCGGTGGTGATTCATCAAATTGTTTGCTAAAGCAGGAAATTAAAACAAAAGGAACCGTACATAGAAAAACGAAATATTTCATAACATAAATATAGCATCATGTATGTGAAAGAGTTTTCGTTTACAAATTGAAAAGCATTCTACAATAAAATGCTCCAATGTTAGCCCAGCAGGGTTTTAATAACCTGAGTTCGGTTAGCCTCTCGGGTTCAGAACGCTTGAAAATAGTGAGTTCTGCAGAACGCTTAGCTGTCAAAGGCCATCTGCGGTTATCTGCCAGCCCGACTAGTCATTCTAGCGGGCGAAATCAGCGGGAAGTTAAAGCCCGCAGATCACGCAGATTTTCGCTGATAAATTATCTCAACACACGAGGTTGTTGCATTTTTAAAATTTTTGCAAACATCTAATTTTTTTGAGAGAAGCGTTCTGCAAAGTTCTTATGCTGTCAAAGCTCGATTAAGAATAGCGAGTATATGCAAACAATAAACTAACTTCGATGTATGAGTTGGTTTAAAAGAATTAAAGACGGAATACGCACAAAAACATCTGACAAGAAGGAGGCTCCTGATGGTTTATGGTCGCAATGCCCTAAATGTAAACAGGCCACCACATCTAAAGAGCTTACAGAGAACTGCTGGACATGCTCCAACTGCTCTCATCATTTTCGGGTGGGGCCGGCAGAATATTTCTCCATTCTTTTTGATGAAGGCGAATTCACACCATTATTCACCAATTTAAAATCTACCGACTTCCTGAAATTCAAGGATTTAAAAACTTATAACAGCCGGTTAAAAGCGGCAGATAAAAAAGCCGGAAAAGAAGATGCTCTCTCAGCGGCTGTGGGTAAGGTGAATGGTAAAGACCTGGTTGTGGCGGCCATGAATTTCAAATACATTGGGGGTTCTATGGGCTCTGTAGTTGGAGAGAAAATTGCGCGGTCCATTGATCATGCACTGCAAAATAAAATCCCATTGCTTATAATCAGTCAATCGGGTGGTGCACGTATGATGGAAAGTGCCTTCTCATTAATGCAAATGGCTAAAACATCTGCTAAACTTACGCAGTTAGCCAAAGCCAGGCTACCATATTTTTCACTTATAACAGATCCTACAACAGGCGGGGTTACTGCTTCTTACGCCATGTTGGGAGATATAAATATGGCTGAGCCGGGTGCACTCATCGGATTTGCCGGTCCACGTGTTATTAAAGAAACTATTGGAAGAGACCTGCCGGAAGGTTTTCAGACTTCGGAGTTTCTTAAAGAGAAGGGATTTTTAGACTTTATTGTAAGCCGAAAAGAGCTTAAAGCACAACTTAGTGATCTGATGGAAATACTTTCGGGCGATGCAGCTCGCGCCTAAAGCTTAAAAGGTAAATTCTGTACTTATTTTAAAAGTAGTGTTATCCATAAATCGGTCTGATGAATAAGGACCGTATGTAGTATAAGCTCCGGCCCCTACTCCGAAATAGGCAATTTTATATATACTGAACCGCGCCAGGTTTTCAAGGTGAATTCCACTTTCAAAATAGCCTTTTTGGTAGTCTGAAACAGGTAAAGAATGCGATGATGTATCCTTTAACTCACCCAAACCATAAGCCTGATGGAGTATAATTTCAGGTGCCGAGTATTTTGATTTGTACAGCCGACCAAGATTATCGCGAACAAACAAATTCAAATACTTATTGCTGTAAAAGCGGTAAACATCCATTGTTTGGAAAGTACCGCGGGTAAACCACCATTGATTATCCTTGTTGTTCCCGTTTGAATCGAAAAGCAGGGATAAAGGAACATCTTCAGACACCAATCCGGCTTTTAGAATGATCTCAAAGTTTCCGAATAGATTATGGCTTAGATCTTTTTTGCCAAGTAAGGAAAGCCGGCCGTAATCAAACTCACTATTAAAAACATCTTTAATTCCCTTTTCATAATCCAATTGCAAAATCGGGGATTCCGAGTCGGCAAAGTTGATATAGTAATCGAGGAATTGAATGGTTCGTTGTTTCTGCCATTTTGCACTGAGCTTAATACTGGCATCAGTAAACTGATCGAGGCCATTGTACTGATACTCATACAAAGGCTGTAATTGCCGGTGGTTCCCTTCAATTCCCAATGTCCAATGACCAAGTCTGTGCCTACTTCCAATATTAACCAACTTCACATCATCGAAACGTTCGCTTAAACCATACGACCGGCGGATTCGATATAAAAAGCTTTGGGTGTTATAGGCATTGAAACCTGTGCCGGGCTCAAAAATGTCATTTTTGTATTGAACTGTTAAGGTGTTAAGTTGAAGGCTATCGAAATATAAAGTGGCCCGGCCTCCATATTTAATAGCTTTATCTTTAAAACCATAGGCCGCATAAGCTCCTAAAGCCACCTTTTTCGATACTCTTTTATTCGTTTCTAAATCAATGCCCGTTCTAAAGTTCTCGTAATCGTTTCGTTTTAACAGTTGCACAATATCAGCATCTACAGGACCTATAGAATATTTACCTTTTGCGATTAGTGCACTATATTTTGTAAGCTTGGTTTCAACCTTTAATTCCGTGCTTAGGCTATCTACATATTCATAAGCCCGCTCCTCTTTTTCAGTCAGTTGAATTGGCCTGCTTTCTATCCAATAGGTACTGTCGCGTTTAGTAGCTTCCTTATCGAAAGTGAGTATGTTGGTTTTGAAATCGTCTGTGTCATTATAACGAACAGTGCTCTTATCAATTATTGACTCCTGAATGTATTTAATTTTGGCTTTATTTATTACGCTCGACAACATTTTTGAGCGCAACACGGCAGGAAACCAATGGCCATTGATAAAGTCGAAAGTTTGCTCAATTTCAAATTGCCACAGTCCGTCATTATTTCTCGCCCTGAAATTTTTAATGGCATACTGGTTTGTGCTAATGTGCAGGGTGCCGGAAAGTAAACCCGATCCCTTTTTTTGCCGCGGTACAAAATCAACTACATAAATATCATCACTGCCATCGGCTATGGTATCAACAATGTTGAATTTATAACGAGTCCAACTGAGTGATGATACCGGATTAGTGTATTGTTTATTAAAGAATAACAGGTTGGTTTTATAAATATCGAAAGGTTGGGCCTGATCGGCAATGATGGCTACTTCACTCGATTTGGTGCCGGCAACCTTTGTTCCGAGTACGGTACGTTGTGTTTTTCCAGGTTTACGGTAGTTTCGCTCGGTAATTGACTCAGAAATAAACTCCAAATCCCGAAAGTTTTTTTCTTCTACAATTGAGTCGGGAAGTATTGGAATGATCTTCCATTTGTTATATACTTCACAGGTATAGTAATCCAGGTGGTCAATACTGTTTAGCGGTTTATTTTTAATAACCTTACGCATCAATTCTATTGCCGGATCTTTACCGCGTGCCGTTACCACCACACTTTCAATTGCATAATCTTCAGGTGTAAGGTTATAGGTTTTGTCTGGTGTATAAATAAACTGTTCGGTTTTATATCCAATGGCACTTACAACAAATGTGATACTATCCTTTTCCAGTTTAAACTTTCCATAAACATCTGCAATAACAGGCGATTGCAATGTATCCTGCGGTATTACAACGGCAAATGGAACCGGCTCTTTAGTATTTTCGTCAACAAGGGTTTGAGTATTACCTATGAAGAAGATAGTATTGAACAGAACAAGGAGAAACAGTTGCCCGGTGTGGTATTTCAAAATGTTAATTTAATTAGCTAATGGCTATTACTTTCGCAAATATGAAAAAGTATATCCTAATTTTTTTGTTAAGTATAATTGCACAGCTAATTATTGCGCAGGAAATTGGATTAATTGTTAGACCCTATGGCAGTATTGGCTTTGAAAAAGGCGATGTAGATTACGGTGGTGTTCCGTTAGAGTATTCACCCGGTGGTGGATTTGGCTTAGAAACAGGCCTGGAGTATAAATTGGATATGGGTTTTGCAGCCTCGGCAACCATAGGATATCAGGGTATGTGGACTTTCTACTTAACTACTGGCACAGGTGGATCCAATAAATCTTCATTTTCATTCGACAGGAAATACTTTACCGGAAATATTCATCAACTTATTAGCTTATCCGATGGCATAGTTGAAGGAATAAACATTGGTGGTGGGGCAAGTTATAATATTCCGGAAAAGTAAAACTTACTGAAAACAAGGTTAAGCAAGGAGAGGTTTCTTACAAACCATCTGTGGGATTTCATGCTGACGCGGAGTTGGTTCTTCACTTATCCGATGGGTTTTACCTGAATCCAACCTTAAGATACAGGAATTTAAAGTTTGACGCAGACTCGGCTAAAGATGTGCCTCTTGAAGACTTATCTGATGAGTTTAGAAATTTGAACAGCTCAGGCGTAGAAGCGGGAGTGCGTATTATTTGGACTTTGAACTAAAGAACTTCAATTTTCGTTAACAAGGCATGATTGTTGTCTTTACTGTGGTTGAAAGGCTTTAGAATAACTACGGACTAAATAAACTGTATGAAGAATTTACTATTAACCTTATTACTTGGATTGCTTGCTGTTTCAACTCAGGCACAGGATGTTGAAATTGATACCGATAAATCAAAGGTAACCTTTAAGATCAAAGGTGGCGGGGCATTTACGGTGCCCGGAACTATTACGGGCATGGAAGGAGATGTGAGCCTGGATATGGAAAACATAGCCGATGCATCATTTGATGTTAGGGTTGATGTTGCCAGTATTGATACAGGTACGCGTAAACGTGATGATCACTTGCGTACGGCAGATTTTTTCGAAGTAGAAACATATCCCACTATTCGATTTGAGTCAACCGAAATTGATGTTAAGAATGGCAATTATACGGCTATTGGAAACCTTACTATAAAAGATGTAACCAAAGAGGTGGAAATACCTTTTACATTGGAGCCGAAGGAAGATGGCCAGGTGTTGTTTACGGGCAATATAACCGTAGAGAGAAAGACCTATAACGTTGGCAGCAAGGTAGGCACCTTAAAAGTGGGTAAAAAGGCCAAAGTAACCATTGAGGCTTACTTCAATATGAATTAAAAGTTGGTTTAAACGAAGTGAGCTAAAGTTTTAACTATTGTTTTGTGCTTCTTAACCATGGGGTTAGTTGTATCCCAAACATATCCGGCCAGCACCGAGCATATTTTTCTTTTGTAGTCATCCACTATATTGTCACTGAAAAACAGTTTTTGTAAATCCCCGTCGTACCAGGCATTAACGTAACTGCGAAAAACATCAACACCGGCATTGATATGTGTTACATATTCTTTCTGCCAGTCAACCTTTTCACCTTTCAACCATCTATGAACCAGCTCGGCAGCCTTAAAGCCCGATTCTGTGGCAAAGGCTACCCCTGATGAAAAAATAGGGTCTAGAAACTCTATGCAGTTACCGGTTAAGACATACTTGTCACTGAACAATTTTCCGGTTTTTTGCGTGAATGTTTTCGTATAAATTGGATCGAATAACAGGTCGGGATTTTGGTAACGTTCCTCAAAAAAGGCTAGCTGGCCTAACATTTCTTTGAACGCACCGCTATCGTTGCCCTTAAAGTAAGACTGATCTCCTACAAAGCCTATTGAGGTTACTTGTTCCGTTATAGGAATTACCCAAAACCAAAGATCTTGTTCCATTACTTCAAATGATATTTGGTTGGGTTTGTCGCTTACAGCTTTATTATAATCATTGCAATGAGTATAGAAAGCAGAGTTGCCATCGGCTCTCTTTTCCACTTTTTCGTTAAGCAAACGCGGTATAACACTTCCAAATCCGCTTGAGTCAATAATGAAGTGACATTTGAGTTGATGCGATGTTCCTTCCTTCGAGAATTTTAGGATAGGATCATCGGAAGAAAAATCTACATCATCAACCTTAGCTCCATAATGAATTACGGCTCCACGGCTTTCAACTTCTTTTGCCATTACATGGTCGAAATGTGCCCGCGGTACTTGCCATGTCCATGTTTTTCCTTTGGTAAATTGTTCAGAAAAATCAAGGTTGAACATTTTCCCATCTTTGTAAAAGCGAGCCCCGTTTTTTACAAGATAGTTTTGATCATCCAAAACATTGAGCAAACCCACTTTTTCAAAGTGTTCCATACTACTGGGCAACAAGCTTTCTCCAATAATAAATCTTGGGAATACCGCTTTTTCAATAAGCATTACATCAACTCCTTTGTCAAGGAGATATGCCGCAGAAATTAAGCCTGCAGGGCCGGCTCCAATTATGGCAACGTTAGTAGATAAATCAGTCATGGCTATCTATTTATATTTAATTTATTGATGACCGGATTGGCATACATCTCATAAAACAGTTGGTTTAAAATTGATTCGTCTCCCGGCAATTTACTTATCAGTTCCTTTTGTCTGTTGATAAAATACTCCTTGTCATCTTTAGCATATTTTTTTTCGAAACGATTGCCTGATGTTAACAGATCATAGGCTATATAGTTGGTAGGAAAGAGCTTATAATTTTTATTAATCACATCGGTAAGGAATTTTGTTATCGCATCTAATTGTTCTTTACGACTCAAAGAAGTGCCAATACCATCCAACTGCAGGCGTTCAAAATGAAAATGTATTCCGCCCTTTTCCTGTTTAACTCCTGTAATTATGCTGTGCATATCTTCGTTGGGCTGCTTTACATAGTCCTGACTACGCGAAACGTACAGTTCATGGACTTTCATAATATCGCAGGGCTCATATTCGTACGAAACCGACATAGCCACTATATTAAGCTCCTTAAAATTGTTAACCACACTTCCCTTACCGCTTAAATTCAGCATTTTTATTAAGGAAGATTGTGCAAAGTCGTTTCCATCTTTCGTTCTGCCATTGCGTTGCGCAATCCACGAGGATACTTTCTTGTCGATGATTGAGTATCTGATATACTCAGACAGGCGTATTGAGTTTTTCATCAACTCGCTTTTCGACCCGCCTCTATATACCGTGTACATCTTACATATCTTTGCGATATCTGTAACAAAATCATTAACCATTAAGTTACTGCCCAAGGTAATCTCCGATGTATCGTAACCCTCTTCAACATGGATGATTTGCAGAATACCGGCATCGAGAAAAATATCGCGGTGATTAGAGATAAAGAGATAATTTTCATCAGGATTTAAGGTATTAAATCCGGTATATGTAAGTCCTTTAGATGTATTGCTTATTATACGGCGTATAGCCTGGTGGAAAAATTTTATCTGAAAATCGTATGAAGATGTGCAGGAAAGAGCCAATTCTCTTATCCGGTCATTTGAGTATTCGGGATAGAAATACTTAACTACGTTGTAAAACTCACCCACTTTAACCACTCTCTTCAGGGCCTCTACTACTTCCTGGTTTGTGTATGGCCTTATATTTTCAAATTGTAACTCGCTCAAGCTTGTTTTATATTATTAATGAGTTCTTCCAGGCCCAATATTTCCCCACAGGTGATCACAGCACTCATGGCTGATCCTATCATTCCGTTGAGCAGAATACTTTGCCCGGCTAACCATAAATTAGGCACTTTGGTTTTGTGAGAAACAAAGGTACGAAGGACGTTATTACTGTCCTTCATTAAACCATAGATAGACCCTTTGGGTGTGCCGAGATAATCGTGATAGGTGAGCGGACTGCTTATATAATATTTTTCGATTGAATCAATGAGTCCGGGAAAACGTTCGTCTGCCAGATAAAGCAGTCTTTTCGCTTTATGTTTCATAAGCTCATAGTATTCAGCAGGCCTTTCTCCGGTAAGGCTTCCAGCCCACTGTTCTACATCGTGGTAACGCATATAACACATTAAGTGCGCAGTTTTAGCGTATGCAGAGTTTGTGGTTTCCGGTGGTGTTAGAAAGTAAAAATTCATAGGCCAGTCGCTCTCCTTATAGTTCTCGTTAGCCCATTCGTAGCCGTTTTTCAGATAATAATAATTGCTGTTTCGGTAGGCAAAGGTCTTAGGTTTAAACTTAATGTACAGACAAAAAGTGGACATGGTATTTTCAATGTTGTTCAGTCTTTTTTTGTAAGCATCTCTTAATAAACCTTTATCCGTTAATTTGGAAGTAATGGCAGGGTGAAGTGTTGAGATAAAGTGGTGGCCTTTAATACGTTCGCCGTTTTGGTTTTCTGCAAAATGGATTTGTTTTCCATCGTTAGATCCAAGCCTTACAACTTTGAATTTTTTCACGAAAGTGCCGCCATAGTCATGTAATTTCTTACGCAAAGCAGCTGTTACCTGACTGCTTCCTCCTACAAAGCGCCAGCTACTTTGTATGTAAGAACCTACACAAAGAGCGTGTACGTACAACGGGGTTTTGTATTTTTTTCCGCCATACAAATAGTTGGTTCCGGTTAATACGTTCTTCAGTTTTTCATTCTCGGTCAGGCTATCGAGGTAGGCTCCCACACTCATTGAAATGTGCTCAGGTTTAATGTCTGTTGTGCTGAAGTTGCTAAGGTTGTGCAGAGGAAAATTCTCGTTGATCTCCTTCATTTTGTTCACAAAAATTTCAACAGTCTTGCTTTCATCCGGAAAATAGCTTTGTATTTGTTTCATAAACCGCTCAAAACCCATTGGATATTTATATTCCCGGTTGTCGCCTTCAAGGAGTACAGTGTCAAATCCGTTCTCTGCCATTCGCTCAACGGTTAGTTCGTTCATTATACCCAGGTAGCTGAATAATTTGTTCAGTAATTCATCTTTTCCAAGGCTGCCTACATAATGTATTCCTGTATCAAACACGGTTTTATCGCGAACGAAAACCTGCATGCATCCGCCTAAAACATTGTGTTGTTCTACCACAACTACTTTGTATCCGGCTTTACCGAGAAGAACTGCACTTACTAAACCGCTAATTCCACTTCCTATAATTACAAAGTCGTAGGTCATGATCTTTTCGAAAGTATATAATACTGGTTAGATGTCCGCTTCGATGATTTATAACCGCTGAATTTCAGGTTATGACCCGCTGCCATGCGCGCAACATCACTGTCTGAAAAAAAGTAGAGTTGCTTAGTATCCCCAGCGGTTTGGTTGAAGCCGAATTTGGTGGAAAGGAATTCGGTGAACTTTGTGTTATTGTGAAACTCGTCGCTGGCATTGGCATCGTGAATAATGATTTGACCATCCGGATTTAGATTTTGCACCAGGGTAGAGATCAATTTTTCCTGATCTTGATAGGGCAAGTAATGCAACGAATCATTAAGGATAAAGACATCTGCATTTTCATATTTATAGTGAGTGGCTTCAGCTTGCTGAAATGTTATATCCTTAGCCAGAAAGCATCGCTTTGCAATCGCTATTTTCTCTTTGTCAAAATCCAAACCCCTAATTTGTCGCTTCGGCGAAAGTAAATAAAGCATAAAATCCATATAGCCATAACCGCATCCAATATCAGTGACAATGGCATTGCGGGGGATAATACTGTTCAAGTACTTGAAGTTTTGAGCCAGCCTGAGTTTGGACTTTATGTACCATTCAAGAACAGGCCCTTTATACAAATAGTTTTTGGCTACAATAGGCGCAAAGTAGGCCGGGTTTTCTTCCCGCCGTTTAATTTCTACGTATTTCTTTCGCATAAAACCGGCAAAGGCTTTTGCGCGGGCTCTTCTATCGGTTCCAAATTGTGGATCCATAATGGGAATTCGTTTTAGAATATGCACGCCAATACTTCCTGATTTCAGTAGAAATTCATGTTTCGGAAGGCAATCTCCTGCTCCCTGAATAACGATGGGCAAAATGTCAATATTAAGTTGTTCGGCTAACTCAAAGGCTCCTTTTTTAAAACGCTTTATTTCCCGGTTAGGGCTACGAGTACCTTCCGGAAAAACAACAATGGAGTAACCTTCATCAACTCTTTTTTGAAGATCCGGTAGAATTTTGTCAAAGCCGTCGGTTACGGTATAAAAATCGGCGTAACGTACTACAAAGCCATAAAAAATGTTGTTCCAAACCCAATTGTTTGTTAGTACAATTAGCTTCGGGTGCAGGCTAAGCAGCATTATCAAATCGAGGTGTGACTGATGGTTGGCTATGATAACCGCTGGTTTTTCAAACGTTTCGTTGTAAGGATTGTGTACTTTCTTTTTGATGGTAAAAACGCTGTTTTTAACTCCTCGCATCAAATACATCAGGCATTTATGAAAAAACAGCTTTTTGGTTGAAAGCTTAGCCGGAACGATTGCGAGTACAGGAATTAAAATACTTAGTAAAATACAAGCCGTGAGAAAGAAGAGAAATGCGAATAGAGAGAAAGCCAGGTTACTTAATGTCATGGGGTATTCCCGCTGACCATCGGATGTGTGGGTTAACCACCTGAACAACCGCGGAAGAATGGTAAATGTGATAAAAACAACAGTACAAATAGCTATTATAGCCATTAAAGCTATTGATTTCAATGCCGGATGCCTGGCAAATATTAAAACGCCAATACCCAGCAGAGTGGTAAGCATGGAAAGGATTATAGATGCTTTAAAGGTTGGTGTATTGCGTATGCCGTATTTATGTTCGTTTTGTAAGCCTTTGAGCAGCATTATGGCGTAGTCTATGCCCAAACCGAACACAAATGTGGAGATAATGATGTTAAACATGTTGAATGGAATACCAAACAGGCCCATAATACCCACTGTCCATAGCCAACTCAATACCATAGGTGCAAAGGCAATAAGTGCAAGTTCAATTCTTCCGAAGGCTAATAAAAGAATACCGAAAACAACGGCCAGCGAAATCCACACTAAACGGTTAAAATCACGCTTTAAAAATTCTAATAGTCTGGTAGTGATGAGAGATTTGTCAAGTATGGTAAAATCCTTATCCGACTCAAGGGCACTGAAAAACCGGGGTTTGTTCTCTTGCTTTAATTTCACAGGGATCATAGTGGAATAACCCTGCTGGTTTTTAGTTATCAGATTTTCGAAACCGGGAAAGGGTAGTGTTTCTAATGTCTGGTTATCCATTAGTTGGAAAGAAGTTTTATGTATCAGGCTGTCGAAGCGGCTAAAGGCCGTTTCTTTAAATCCCAGTTTTTGAGAAGCCTTAGTTACCGAAGAAGCAACCCTTTTGCTTTTTCCACTTCCCCAAAATCGATTCCAGGTATCCAGCTGATCAATTTGAGCAGACTTTGACCGGATAAAGGTGTTTAATGAGGTATGTCCGGTTATCAGACCCATATTTTTCATACTGTCCAATCGTGTGTTCAACCTTTCCGCCTTTAACATCAAATTTTCAAAGGAAGTATCAGTAATATTTATGTATGCCGATTTTTGGGTCACAGAACTAATTTCATCAACCTGAGCTTTCATACGCTGCAAGCGGCTGCTTTCGTAACTCATATTTGTTAAGTCCGTGCTGAATTTCACCCTATTTGCCGTAAACAGAAATAAAACACTAAGTAGGGGTATTAAAACACCGAGCCACTTATTTTTCTCAAAAGGGAGCGCAGCTAAATACTCCACAAACAAAGGATTTCCCTTTTCTATCTTTTGCTTTTTATTAAGAAGCTGAGGCAAAACTACAAGCGTGATAATTGCGGAAAAAACAATGCATAGTGCTGCCAATACACCCAGTTCTTTCAATGCTTCGGAGCGCATATATCTTAAACATAAAAAGGCCGATGCGGTAGTAATTGCGCTAATGATAATTGGAGTAGATGTTTCCTTAAGCAGTCTTTGCACATTACCTGAGTGTTTAAAATGCGTTATCACATGCAGGGCATAATCAACGGCAATACCCAACAGCAGAGCCCCAATGCCAAGAATGATGATTGAAAAACTCCCATAGATAAGGTAGAGCACACTCAGTGCAAGCGCGGCTCCCAATGCGGCAGGCGCAAATATTTTTAGAATAATACTTACCTGACCATAATACAGGGTGAGCAATATTAGAAGCAGCAGCAAGGCAAGTGAAACGGTTAGGATAATATCCTGTTTAATGACTTTGGAATTACCTACAGCTACTGGAATGCTTCCGTAGTAGCCGATTTTAACTTTACCGTGTTTGTTCTCAACGCCTTCGATTATTTTGTCCAGGTTGGTGACTAATCTATTGTTGTAAGCAGATTCGTTCTGGCCGTGCCCCGATAACAGGAACATTAGAATACTACTGCCATTACTGCTAAAGAAGTATCCGTCTTTGATCTGAAGATTATCATCAAGCTGGCCACTTTTCAATCTTTCAAGAACTACCGGAACAAAGCCGAGCGGATCTTTCAGCACATAGTCTTTGGCCAAAGAACCTGAGGGAGTCATAAGCGTTTTGAAACCACTCTCAACGGCCGAGTTTATAGCATCGGGCTGCAATCTTTGCTCAATGACTTTGTAATCAGCATCGGTAAGAAAAAAGGGGAGATGATCATATATGAAATCATAGGCCGACCCGAAATCCTGCTCCGATGTTTTACCGACTACCGAAGTGAGATACCTGGGTATTAGGTGTGTTTGTATTTGGGCATACAGGGAGTCGGCAGCTTCTATTAATTCAGGTTTCTGAGCAGCTTCTTGCACCGATAGATAAAGCACCATTCGGTCGGTTAGCCCTGAAGCGTTTAAGGCTTGGTTATAATCCGTTCCTGCCTCTCCAAGGGGAAGCACTTTGCCAATATCTTCTTCAAATTTGATCTTTGATATCAGTATTCCTGCGGTAACCATAAGAGCAGCAAGCACAAGCCATAACAAAGTTTTGTGCTTTACCAAAAGATTATAAAGGAATACAAAGAATGTGGCCATGGTTTAATCCGTCTTTTTCCTAAATAAAAAAAGAAGGAGGTAAGTTAATAAGCCAAAAAGAATTGCCGCTACAATAGCCAAAGAAATAGCTCCTGTAATATAGGTGGCCACGTCAGTCATAACGGCTTCAACCGTCAACTTTTTTGAAAAGTGGATTTCAGGGTTTTTATTCAAAATAAATGCCCCTGACAGATAACTAAGAAAAAGTACTACAGGCAGCAACGGCGGTATGCTTATATTGGCGGCTACGCCCACAATAAGCTTATTGAGCTTTAAAAGGTGCGCTATGAAAAGTGCTGATGCCAATTGAAATCCCCAAATAGGAACAATACCGAAGAAAACACCCAGGGCCACGGCTGCCGCCAGTTTCCCCGAAGGTTCTTTAGTTTTTAAAAAGTACTTGTCAAAAAAGGCCTTAACGTTTTTAAGTGTTAAACTTTTAAAAAACTTTATGGGCAGGAAGATTAGAAAGGCCAGCAAAACCAACACGGTATTTAGCAGAGAGATTCTTATAAAATCCCTTCCCGGCCGAAAGTGTGAAACACGCTCACTTTTTTCAGGGTAAAAAACATCAATTGGAATGGAATGAACTTTAATTCCCTTCCATGCGGCACGGACTATTGACTCGATCTCAAATTCATACCGATTGGTGAAAAAGTGCATGCCTTTCAATTCCTGAATGGGATACAGCCTAAAACCAGACTGCGTATCCGGTAATTTTATTCCCGTTTCAACCCTAAACCAAAAATTGGAAAATTTGTTCGCGAAGGAGCTGCCTTCCGATATATTTTCTTCCTCGTCTAAATTCCGGGCACCAATTATCAGACTATTCGGGAATTTTATTACAGTTTCAACAAATGCCGGCAAATTGTGTGCATAGTGCTGTCCGTCGGAATCTATGGTAATAGCATAATTATAACCTTTTTCCAAAGCCAGCTTAAACCCTTTTTTTATGGCATAACCCTTACCTCTGTTTTTCTCGTAGGATATGAGCGATATACTTAGGTACCTGTTTAAAATTTCCAAAGTACCGTCGGTAGAACCATCGTTTACCACAATGATATTATTGGTGTAATCCTTTACATCGTTAATGACCTTTCCAATGGTGGCTTCATTATTATAAGTAGGTATGAGCACGCATACCTTTAGGTGCTTGAAAAGACTGCTATGAGTTGTAGTGTTATGCAAACAGGAAGATGCCTTTAAATTTAGTAAATATGACATCCCCGGAAAATATTTTACTAATAGCGCTCACTTCCGTTTCGTTTGATGCTACCTCTATTTGAAGATCAACTTGTGGATATTGGTCGGGAATAATCATGGCTAAGAACTTGAGTTCCTTTAGTTGGGTCAGCCGTAGATCAGTATCAAAAACATCTTCGAGTATTTCTTTGATGATCTGGAGTTGACAAACACCCGGAGTAACCGGATTTCCAGGAAAATGACCTTTAAAAATATCATGGTCCTTGTTGAGCACGACCCTGACCTTTATGTCAGCTCCACGTTTTTCCAGTATTGAATAGGTGTAAAAGGTGCCTTCAAGTACTTTCATTTTTGAATTAGGTTTAGTTCCAGTTTAAGATTTACCGGCTTATGCTTTATTAGAATAGTTTCTGGCAAATCATTTTGATAATTCAGACATTGTATAAGGGTCTTTTTCAAGGGAGAATAGACTTCACGGATGCTTTCGATTTGATAACCAGTATTTACGTAATACTTTCTGTGCTTCCCTTTATATTTAACTTTTAGCAAGTGGCTACCGGTGTTCTCTGTTTTATATGTGGCCGTTCTGTAATTCCCGGTTAAGGGGCGGGAGATAAGCAGGGCAACATCTGATTGAATATTATTTATTACCTGTTTTCTATCCATTTCATCAATTACTTTGATTACTTCAAATTCACCCTCCCGGTAAGTCATATCAAGTAAAGTAATACCCATTTCTGACAGAAAAGCAACTCTATAATCGGCTGGATTATTGGTATCAGGTTTAATAGCCAATAAACCGGAAAAATGGCGTCCGAAAACATCGAATTGAGCTTTGTACACAGCTCTTTCAGAGACTACAGGAAGTAAGGATCGAATTTCTTGAGGAACCGTTACATCTGTTACAGGAACGGAGTGAACACTACAGGATGAAAGGCCGAGTACACTAATTAACAGTAAATAAATTGTTGGAAATCGGTGCATTAAGAATCTTCTCGGTAAAAGTAATTAAAGTATAATCGTTAGAAGATTCCATCATTTTAACGCGTTCCACTTCCAAAGATTTTTTGTTCAGATAAAGCTGTAACTCTTTCACTGTTTTCGCCAACTCTTTGTCCTTGGGATAAAGTTTAATGAGGTAATGGTTTTTACTCTCAAAAGATTTGTTACTGTATGAACTGTTGCTCAGTAGCGTTCCCCGGATAGCTCCAAGCAACAGGTCGTTCAAATTTTCAAAGCTCTGGCTGGCCGAAGCGTCAAATACATTCTTTTTACCGTTGTCTTCAATAGTGATTTTTCCATTGTTCAGCACTACCAGGTAATTAAATGGGTGGGTATATTCCCACCGAAGTTTATCAGATGCTTTGAAGTAAAACCGACCTTTGGTTGTAATGTCGGCTTCCATAAAATCCATGTGCTTCTTTTGAGTAAAGTGGCTTTTTATGGTATTAATGCTCTTAGCACTTTCATTGATGCGGCTATGCAGTTGCTGGGTGTTGCTCACCGGGCTGTACTGGTTTTGCGCAAATACGCTAAAACCAGCCAACAAAAAACAAACAGTTATAAGAGTTTTAAACTTCATAAGGCGCAATATTAAGTAACGATTCTAACTCTACAACCTTTATGCCGTTTTTATGGAAATAATCAAGAAGTTTTTTTAACAGCACATCAGCGTTCTCAACAGTATCGTGAAGAAGAATAATGTCATCGCCCTTCAATCTATTAATAATACGTTGAAATGTACGATCTACGCTTTTCATTTTTGTATCAAATGAGCGGATGCTCCAACCTATTACATAATAATTTTTGGAGTTTAAGGCACGGGCAATGTTTGGGTTAGTTACCCCAAACGGCGGTCTGAACAATTTGGGTTCTTTACCTGTAATATGCTTTATTTCCGCTTCAGTTCGTTCTATTTCCTGCCGTATGTTTTTTACGCTTTGTAGGGGAAAAAAATTTGAGTGATCATAGGAGTGATTGCCTAATGTATGTTTTTCTGCATGAATACGATGAATCGTTTCCGGTTGTTTTTTTGCCCGTTCTCCAATTACGAAGAAGGTGGCTTTAACCTTATATTGTTTCAATACGTCCAATATTCTATTGGTGGATTGTGCCGGGCCGTCATCAAAAGTGAGCACCACTCTTTTGGTATTTGTTGGACCTCTGCTAATTGCGTTTAAAAACACATTGCTTCTGATGCTCATGGATGCATAAACCGTGAAAAGCAACAGGCCAATGAACGCTATGGAGAAAATGTAAACCACTAAGAAGGGTAATAAGGTTTTAAACCGCTGAGAGCAAAATTAACGCGTGGTTTTGTTTGCGTTGTTGCTGATAGAGCAGAATATGGTTGAGCTTACCGGGATTATTACTTTGACTAACATACTCAGGTACTCTGTTCGCCTTCAGCATATTTGCTGCCAGCCATACGGCAAAGGCTGAAGATGTGCCGTGTTCGCCGCAAAGATGTTTGTAATGACCAAGGATATTATTGGAGAAAACAGAATCAGCTAACGCATCATAAAGCCCATCATATTGCGCATCACCATTGTTTCCCATAAGTACCAAACTTATATCGTTAACTGTCAGTCCGGCCCTTTTGAGCATGGTTTTAATTTCTGACTGAACTTCTTTAGCGCCCCCGCGATGAACGATCTGTAAAGCCGAAATACAGGCGTAATCATTTTTGCCCGGCGTACTGCTTAGAACTGTAAAGGTTGCACTCTCACCTGCTATGGTGCCTTCCCTGGCTTCTTCTAATAGTTTCATTGTTGAAACCTTAACCTCTCGCCAATAGTCAATCTTATCTTTTAGAAAATAAGTGGTATCGGTTATTTCATCGAGACCACCACAAAGCACTGTGTTTGCCGCATTCTCCTGTATGAGCATTGCTGCATCTTGCAGGGCCATTTCAAAAGAAAGATTATCGTGAATATAGGTAAGATTATACTCCTTACAACCCAGCATTACGGCTATTTGTGCACCTACCGTGTTATGCGTTGACTGGATAAAATGGGTAGGGTTTACAAGTGTTTCTTTTTGCTTAACCACTTGCGTAAGGAAACTTTCCGTATCCACAGCCATTCCTAAACCGGTTCCTACACAAATGGCATCAGGTATTTCTACATCTGCATTTTCCAGAGCTCTTTTGGCGGTAGTAACTCCCATGCGAATTAAATGCCCCATGCGCCGCAGCTTTCTGGGGTTAATGTAAAGTTTATAATCGGGTATTACAGAGGTAAGGTATTTATCAGAATAGTAAATGGCATCTTCCGGAAGACCATCATTTTCAAAGGTGTCCTGCGGAGAAATAGAAGAAATGCCCTTTATATATAGTTTCAAACCCCTTGTTTTGAAAAGATTAATGTGGTGTTATTACCTCCGAAACCGAAAGAATTTGTTAATGTATTGTTGATCTCAACATCTTCGGTCAAGGTCGTTTCAGGAGAAAAACTAAATTCTTCTATTGGTTCTTTGTGCCGTAGTGTAGGGTAAATTACCCCATATTTCATGGCTAAGAGACAGTAAATACTTTCTATGGCTCCTGCTGCTGCAAGGGTATGTCCGGTATAGGCTTTAGTAGTGCTGAATGGTGGCGGATTATCACCAAAAATGTTTTGTAACGCCATACTCTCCGAGGCATCGTTATTACTTGTTCCGGTGCCGTGAACATTAATGTAGTCTATATCTTCCAATTTAAGTCCGCTCATCTTAATAGCCTGCTCCATAGCCAGGGTGGCACCGTTTCCTTCGGGAGACGATGCTGTTTGATGGTAGGCATCGTTGGCATTGGCATAGCCCTGAACTAAGCCCCAAGCCGGTTTGCCGCTTTTTTGCATACATTCTTCTGATTCCAGCACTAAATATCCGGCTCCTTCCCCAAGGTTTAAGCCTTGCCTGTTTTGGTCGAAAGGCGTACAGGGTTTTCCATCAAGAATAAGCAATGAGTTAAAACCATTTAAGGTAAAAACTGATAAGGCATCCGTTCCGCCTACAACAACCCTGTCAAGCACTCCGTTTTTTATTAAGCGCGCGCCATACATTATGGCATTGGCCGAAGAAGAACAGGCCGTACTCATGGTGGTAATGTGCTTACTTATACCGTTAAAATCAGCAATTACATCGGTGGTGTAGCCACAGTAATGGGTAGAAATATAACCGGTGTTTTTTCCCTTAAAGAAATCTTCGTAATACAACTCCGACCGGTCCATTCCGGCCACCGTTGTTGATGAAACCAGTCCGGTTCGCCATGCATTAATATCCTCTATCGAACTATTGGCCAAAGCTTCCTGCACAGCTATCATTCCCAGCATGGCCGTTCGGGTAATGTACGGATCAGATATATTCAACAGAGCCTTTAATTCATCGTGCGACAGCTTTATTTCACCCGACGGGAATTTGTCGGTATGTACTGTTTTGAGTAGTTCAATTTTGCTAATTCCTGAAGCACAAGCCTTCAGGGATTTCCAATTCTCATCAACGTTTTTACCTATGGCGCTGATCACGCCCAAACCGGTTATATAAACCCTATCCGACAATAAATCAGTTTTGATGTTTTTCTATGAAATCTGCCATAGTTTTTACAGAGTATAGTGCCTCCTTGCCTTTTTTAGGATCTTCTATTTTGATATTGTAATCCTTTTCAAGCAGTACTATAAGTTCAAGGGCATCTATGGAGTCCAGGCCAACACCATCGCCAAAGAGTGGTGTGTTTTCTTCAATATCCTCGGGAGTTAGATCTTCAAGGTTTAATTGTTCAATGATCTGAACTTTTAATGTATTTATAAGATCACTCATGTTTTTAGGTATATGTTCGATTTAATATTTTATTCAAATTTTCACCGGCAAATGTACAAAATGCAGATTGACTGTTTTCGTTTGATATCATAAGGAGACAAGATTCGTATATGCCCTTATCATCAACCTCGGTGTATCCGGCTAAGCAATGATTTACACCACGATTTTTAAAGAGATCGTCAACCGCAGAAAGCAAGACATTTGTCGGTATATGCTTATCAATAAAGAAAAGACTTTCACCGTAGATCTTATGTCGAATACTTATTTCACCTAACAAAATATTCGGTAAGGTGTAAACAAACAGTGCAGGACTGGCTTTTTCAACCACGGATGCGAGATATTTTGTATCTATATCAATGGTTGATGACGCGTTGAATAACAACATGGCCATATTCTCTTTTTCAGAAGGACTTATGCCGCATTTTTTGAGTAGTATTTCAGCGGTTAAAAAACCAGCCTTACACAGCGTGTCCATTTTGTAAAATTTGGGATAGTCCAATTTATACTTGCGGTAAATAGCCTTTAAAAAATCATTATCTAAAGCATGAGAATTTTCGGCAATTACATTATCGTCAAGTATAACTTTTGACGAGTTAAGACGAAGGTAATGTTTTATGGACAAGCTCAAATCAATTTGTTTTTTTTATGAGTATTGCCGCATTACATCCTCCAAAACCTGATCCGGTTTTAAGTGTGGTGTTTAACTTCATTTTTCTGTTTTCTCTCGCCACGTTAACGTTGCGGTCAACTCCTAACTTCTCAAAGCCCTTACTCTTAACGATTGTGTTGTTCAGCATAGATTCTATGGTGAAAATGGTTTCAATAATTCCCGAGGCCCCCAGTGTATGTCCTATGTAACTCTTAAAACTATTTAAATAAACCATGCTTAATCCTGCCCGGTCAATGGCTATAGATTCCATATTGTCGTTGTACGGAGTTGCCGTTCCGTGGGCTGATATAAAATCAGGAACAGCTCCATTAACGGTTTTGGAAATTGCCCTAAACAGACCTTCCCCGGTTCTTGAAGGACCCGAGATATGATTGGCATCATTGGCCATTGCGCCGCCTGCAATTTTTATGGAATACTTTCCGGGTTCTGAAGAAAGTACAATACTTCCGGCTCCTTCTCCCAAATTCAGGCCATTTCTGTTTTTATCAAAGGGTTTACAAGCCGATGAACTTAGAGCCATAAAAGACTGAAATCCGGAAATAATAAATTTGGAAAGGATATCGGCACCGGTAACCACCATTTGTTTATACTTACCTTGTTCAATAAGCCTTTGAGCAAATATAAGAGCAGCTATACCCGAAATACAGGCATTGGATATAACTACAGGCCGGTTTGCAAACCCAAAATATTCCGATATGATCTCTGCACTCCGCCAAAGATGAATTCGTTCCTGCTCAAATTTGTGCGCAACATTTAGTAAATGAATATTCCCCTTCGTACTGGCCAGTACAAAGCCTGTTTGCTTGTTACTTTTTATATCGGCATCTTTAATGGCCTGGTTTGTAGATAGAAGAGCTATTTTTTCAAATCGGGTAAAGCGGCTTCCATCCGAAAAGACCTGACTTAACTGACTATTGAGCTCAGTATTGTCGATTAATGCTAAAGGAACGGGGTGATCTGAAAGTGACGGATCTTCTACCGTTGTTATTCCGCACTTTCCATCTAACATGTTTTTAAAAGCAGTAGGAGCAGAGAAGCCCACAGCACTAACACAACCCAGGCCTGTTACATAAACATCAGACATTCCATTTCTTTTTCCAGTCTGTAAAAAATTCAGGATCCGTTAAACGCAAGTTGAGCTCTTCATCTAAGAAAACCTGAACGGAATGCCCGGTTGCAGCTATTTCTTGTTGTTGGTTAAATATGGTGTATTCAAATCTGATCTTTGTGGCCTGCGATGGTATGTAGCGACTTTCCACAGTTATAATCTCATCGTGGGAGACAATCTTCTTGAACTTACAATTTATCTCAACTAATGGAATGGTATAGCCATGTTTGCGAACGAGCATATAATTAATGCCATACTGCCGTCCAAAAGCTTCCCGGCCATCTTCAAAGTACTTAATGTAGTGCCCGTGCCATACCACCGCCATGGAGTCAACTTCACTGAACCTTACCCTTATTTCGTGTCTGTTTGTTAGATCTGCGTTCGCCTTCATGTTGTTGTTTTGCGAAAATAGGCTGCAATAAAAAGCATTACTACGAAAAAGGCAAGGAGTTTAAGTATTTCAGGTAGAATGTCAATTAAACCTGCATTACGTATAAACAGATCGTAATAGGCGGTTATTCCCCAGTTAAGCGGCGAAACATGGCTTAGTAGTCGCATGGCCTGGGGCATTAAATAAATGGGTACCCAAATACCACCGATAGCAGCCAAAATCATGACCAATATTGAACCGAAGGAGCCAGCCTGCACCATGGTTTTTGAAAGATTTCCGATAGCAACTCCCAGCCCGGTGGCAGCCAAACCACATGAAAGGGTTAAAAGAAACAATGCAAATAGGTCGTGGCCAAATTGCAGGGCAGGTAACCCTAAATAGGGCATTAAAAATTTTCCTACTAAAAAAATGAACAAGGCCTGTAACAAGCACACCATTACGTATATAAGCACCTTGCCAAGAAGCAGAATGACGGGTGAAACGGGCAGGGTTGACAGACGAACCATGCTTCCGGCCTGTTTTTCTCTTATGATGTTTCCTGCAAGTGGAATACAAATGAAAAACATGGCAAAGAGTGTCCAGGCAGGAATATTATGCTGAACCGAGTTAGGGAGAATTGAGCTGCCTGATGAAGACGCAAAACTCTCTTTAATTTGGATCACATCGGGCACATCATCTTTTTCATCGACGTGCAAGTTGGTTATGGCAGACAGTACGTTTGAATAGGCTTTTATGATAATGCGGTTTTCAACCTTTGCAATAAAACTTTCCAAAGATGATGAAATAGCCTGTTTCATGGAAGGCTTGGTAGTAGGATCGTAAACAATATCAATGGTACGCTCAAGGATTAAGTCACTGTTCGTAGTGATAAAATCGGGCAATTGTTCCTTCACCATTTGCATTACACTGTTTTTAACACTTTTAGTGGTGTTTTCGGGTACAATTACTCCAAGTGTGTATTTACCGTTTGCCACAGCTTGTTTTAGTTGTTCGGGTGTAGTTGTGGCCGTATCATGTTTTACAAGTGTGAAAAAATCGGAATTGCTTAGTCCGTTTTCGAAAGCTTCGCCCACCAACCCATTATCGGCACTTAAGAAGGCAACTTTAATCCGCTTTTCATTGATCGATCTGAAGGTTGAATCCTGCAACAAAGTCATTACGACAACCAGGAAAAGGGGCATGGCAAAAAGCAAAAGCAAGCCTTCATAATCCCGCTTTAAAAGGAGAAATTCCTTGCGTATGGTTCCCCATAATTTATTCATTAGTCACGAATATGGCGTCCTGTGAGTTGAATATATAAATCTTCCAAAGACTTGTTTCCGTTTATTAGATCATTTACCGCTCCGCTGGTTATGAGCTTGCCTTCATCAATAATACCAACATCGGTGCAAAAGTTTTGTGCTTCTTCTAAATAGTGTGAAGTATATAGCATGGTAGTTCCTGAAGCATTTAACTCTTTCAGATAATCTATGATCAGCTTTTTGGATTGTACATCCACGCCAACGGTGGGCTCATCGAGAAAAACTATTTGCGGTTGGTGAAGAATACCGGCAATTATATTCAACCTGCGTTTCATGCCTCCGGAGAGTTTGTGCACCAAAACATCGGTTTTGTCCGCCAGGCCCATAATATCCATGTAATTATCAATTAGTTGCCCTAATTGTTTGGTTTCAATATTATACAAAGAACCAAAAAACTGCAGGTTTTCCTTTGATGTTAATTTAGGATAAAGGGCTATATCCTGGGGAATAACGCCTATTATTTGTTTAATAGCACTGCTTTCTGTTAAAACATCACGGCCTTTCACGTATGCACTACCACTGGTTGGTTTTATAAGACCGGCCAAAATGGAGATCAGTGTGGTTTTTCCAGCCCCGTTTGGACCCAGTAATCCGAATATAGATCCCTGCGGAATCTCCAGGTCTAAATTATTTAAGGCGTTCGTTTCCTGATAGGTTTTACAAAGTTTATCGGTTTTTATGGCGGTAGATTTACTCAACCGGATACCTCCTGCCTGATTTTTTTGAAGATTGCCTTTTCCTTATCAGCAATTTGGTACAGGAGTTTGGCTGCGCTGTCAAAGCTTTCATTATTTCTACCGCGTCCTTTGCACACACGGGCTGCTTCCACGGCAAAGGTTCTCCACGAGTCGCCAATTTCGGTCATTTCGTATGATAAGCTCCGTAAATTCTTTTTCCCGGTAACTTCGGCGGCTTCCTGAAGAAAGGCAGAGAATAAAAACCGGAATCCTGCACCTCCGGTACCAATTTCTTCCTGCATTCTCACAACCTGTCCCAAGTAAAGGGCGGCCTTTTTACCTCCCAGTTTTTGAGGCCATTTTCTAATTTTATTGGCTAAGTACTTAATACCGCTTACTCCTACCAATGGCCCCGGGGTATTGAGCATATCACGGCAAGTACGCTTTAAACCTTTGTAAATGGTCGGTTCAATTTCTATTGACTCGGGCACATCTTCTATATAATATAATTTACCATTGGGCTTATAGGTGCCTTTAGCATATCTCACCCGTTTTAGGTCGTTGTATGTTATCCATTCCGGAGTTTCCATAATTGGGTCACTCACTAAATACCGGTTATCTTTTTTGGCAAATGCAACTATGTTGTGACCGTTAAAATGAAAGCGATAGGGCGCAGGGAAATAGGTTAGATGATAAACGCCCACTACCATGCCTACGGGTTTACCACTTTGCAGAATATTATCTAAAGCCTGCATTGATTTCTCCTGTTTGCCTTTAAAACGCATGGTTTTAACTTTTACACCGAAGGTTTTGGTTATTCTGTTGAAGATAACTCCGGGCATTGGCCTGAAGGCAGTTACCGGAATGCCGTGCATTTTAAGGAATGGGATGTGAATAAAAAACAAACCCGAGCCAATGCCAAAGATCATGGCCTCGCTCAGTTCAATATTGTGATGATTTAATAAGTTATGAACTACACCATTTTCGCAATGAGCAGCCATTCCGTGCTCGAAATCAATCTTTACCTCGTTCATTGATGTTTAGTAGTTCTTCTTTTGATGAAAAATTAAAGACACTTAAATACTTATTCAGTGTTTTTTCTTTCAGTTTATTAAATGTCTTTGGCTTTAAATGTTGCCTCACTTTAAAACTCCAAATTCCGCTATACTGTGCCAGCAGACTTACATCCATCATATTCCTTACCATGTGATAATACAGGGGACTCTTCTCACCATTTACAACCGCCTGGCGGGCCTCATTAATCTTTTCATTTACATCGTCCCAGGCCTGTTGCATTACCGTATTTTTGGCATCCCAACCCACACTTTTTACGGCAACATAGTTACCATTTTCATCTAAAGCATACTGCAACTCCCGGGTTTTACCTTCAAACATGTTGGCATCGTCTTGAGGTACGTTATCCTTTTTCATAGGAGAACTTTATTGAACGGTAAGCAATGCATACGTATAGGAAAACCGTGCACTCTCAGGAACCATCAGTAACAGTTGATTTCCCGGTTTTAGCTTATCGGAGTTTACCAACTCTTCCAGCATTAAGAATATAGAAGCGGCTCCAACATTACCTACTTCAGGTAAATTGATGAACCATTTTTCCAAAGGGATATCAATACCTCGCTCAGTAATACCATCATAGACTTTTAATCTGAAATATTCAGATGAAATATGTGGAAGGAAATAGGTTATTTTACTGAAATCTATGCTATGTTTTACCACCAATTCTTCAAGAAAATCTATACCCCATTTAACAATGTTAGGCCTTAGTAACTTCACATCTTGTTTAATGCTAAAAACTGAATTATCACCCCGCTCAATAACATCGTAATCGCGCCACGGCTTTAGTTGACCATTTTCCTTATCGCCGCCTGCATACATACAGGCTTCCAATTTGTTTGCGTAGGAAATGTTATCTATCCATTCCACTTTGAGCGATGTGCCTGTTTGGTTTGGATGATCTTGCAACAACGCGGCTCCGGCACCATCTGAAAGCATCCACCTAAGAAAATCTTTTTCAAAAGCTACAATCGGATCCTGGTTCAACTCCACAAGCTTCTTGGCTTCGTCGTCGTAATTTTTAGACAGCAACCAACTGGAAAATTTCTCTGATCCGGTACAAATTACATTTTTTGCCATGCCGGCTTTGATCGCAGATATTCCATACTTCATAGCTAACATGCCACTGTTGCATGAACCACCGGGTGACATAACCTCATAACTATGATCACCGCCCAGAATACCCTGTACCATAGAAGCGTGAGAGGGTAGCAGGTTGTCGGGCGAAGTTGTGCCGGCAGAAAGAATATCAATATCTGCCAGTTTTATATTATCGTCAAGTAAGGCTTTAATCGCCAAAGAAGTTAATTTGGCATTTGAATGTGTGCTCTTACCACCTTTCTCAAGGGCATAGTATCGGGTTTTTATTCCATTACTCCTTAGCACAATACCTTTTGATTTGGAAGATCGATCATGTATAAAACCGAGGTATTCTTCCATTTCATCGTTTGTAACAGGATCGTTAGGCAGATATTTGGATACTTTATTAATATAAACGCTACTCATATTGGAATGGGCAAAAGTAAGTAATTAGGGCTTTAAGTCAATGCCGGAATAATATCTCATGATCTTATCGGTAGCTGATTTAAAAACAGCCCTTATTCCTTTAAATAATACGGCGGTTACCGGCGAAATAACAAAAATCATAAACAACAGATATCTCCTAAACATACGTACCCGGCCCATACGCTTCGCATCACCTCTTTCACCTTTTTTTCGAACGAAATTTGCCCACAGTTTAAACATCTTAGAGCCAATGATCTCTGTTCTTAGCAAGTGAAACTTAATGTTTACCGCACCGGCCTGTAATAATCCGGTCTGTAGTTTGTCATAAGTGCCTTTGGATAAAGCCTTTAAAATAATTTTACCAAAATGTTTGGAGTGTTCTATATCGCTATCGGAAACTCCGGCGGCAGGAAGTTTTTCGTAAGGACCTTTGTGGCCGGTAAACATCCATTTCATAATAGTTTTAACACTAATTAGGTTTGGATGTTTATCCTCAAGCACTACATTTCCAACTAATTCTGCATTAAGGGATTTGAGCAACACTTTCATTTTCTCCTGGCCCATTACCCACATATTGCGCACGCCCAATACCGTTACCACCTTTTTATTGTTGAACAGAGTTTTGGCCTGATCTGATTTCAGAAAACTGCTAACAGGCAGAGAGGGCGACAAGAACCAGGTTTGATAACCGAGTATAATCAGATCGTAATTTTCACGTACATCAATCCCAACAGATTTAACCGTACAAGGTTCTTGAAGTACGGTTTCAGGAAAAGCATCAAAAAAATTATCGGCGTTCCAGGGAAAAGGGAAGGGAGGATCGGGTTCTATGGTTTTGAAATCGACCTGCACTCCGTCTTCCTTTAAGGGTTGTGTTACCCGGTCAAGTATCTGACGTAGTTGACCGCTCTGAGAGTAGTATATGACTAAAACCTTTTTCATGCTCCAAGGTAAATTCTAATATGGCCTTCTGCTATGGTTTTTCCTGAACTACGGACAGATCCTTCAATTAATACAGCATTGGCTATTTTATGCGTTTCTTTGATTTCCGCTGTAATTGTTGTTTCCTGCCGTGGAAGGCTGTAAATGTGCAGGTTTTTTAGCATTCCAATATAACCGATTGGTGCCTGCCTTTGACTAACATGACTTAAATAGCCTGTTTTCGCCGCTGCTGTTTGGGCCATAAATTCAATAAGTCCGGCTTCAAGGAAAATACCATTACTACAAAAAATGTTGTTTTCTGAAATGAATAACTCTGCTCTGGCTGTTGTTTCATCAACATACATTAATGTATCTATCATTGTAAAGGGTGGGGCCTGAGGGATAAAACCGGCGGCAGCTACTCTTTTCATAACACGCACTCATATAAGGTGTGACCTAATCCAATGTTATTATGCTCTTTGTCTATACTCATACGGGCTTCGCTTACCAACCCCTCCATTTCTTCAGAAAAATACATGCGGCTGTTACCATTGGCCATACAGGTAAAATACAACGATGTGGCCATCAGACTGTATGCCGATGCATCAAAACGTTGCTTATCCCAGTAAGTTTCCAGAATGAACAATCGGCCGCCCGGTCTTAGTGCTTTTGAGCCGCGCTTAATAAGTTGAACAATATCTTCATTTCCGAAACAATCTAAAAACTGGCTCATCCAAACTATATCAAAACCTTGCGGAAAAGGATTTCCGTGATCTAACAGATCCATAGGGATGCCATGAACCCTGTCTCCAACTTCTTTGGCTTTAATATTCTCCACCGCCATTTCCCACTGCCCCGGATGATCAAGAATAGTAACTTCCACATCACTATTGTACGAAACACATTGCAGGGCCCATTTCCCGGTATTGCCACCTACGTCTAATATTTTTTGCGGTTTATATCCAAACACAATGGGTAGTACTTCAGGAAAGGCATAGTCGGAGTAAAAATGATCAAAAGCGAACCAGCTCTTTTGCACATCTTTCGGTAATTCAGAAAGCCCTTCGTAAATGGTGTTCCAGTTGCCAAACACCTTTAAACCTTCGGGTGAGCCATTCACTATGGATTCTTTTAAATCATTCATGCCCAAATAATTCACATCTTGGGTGAAGTTGAGATTGGCAATGGTTAATTCATCTTTTAGAATGAAAAATCCGGTTTTTGTTAAATGGAATACATCATCTTTTACATATACCATTTCCATACCCAAGCCGGCCTCAAGCAATACAGTTACACCGTAATTACTTAAATTAAGTTGTTGGGCAATTTCCTTTATGGTGGCCCCTTCTTTATTCTTGCTTTGTAAATACTCAAGAATCCCCAGCTCGCGCAGGCACCTTGCGGCCTGAAACATAATGGGGGCAAAGGCAATTTTTTGAGCATCGGTTTTAGCTGCTAAGGCAGATTTTGAATCATTTCCGTAGTTTCTTGCCATTTATTTGATTTATTTCCTCCCAAAAGTCGTAATGATTAAACCAATGAGTGGGGTATTTACGAACGGTTTTTTCCAGTTGTTCTACATATTCTTTTACAAGAAGTTGCAGTTGTGTATCGCGTTCTTTTCGGTTTCGCGATAAAGTTAGTTGTTTAAGCGGAATGCAATAGAATTGGTAGGTGTTAAATCCTGTTTTCAGTCCGGCAGTGTAGGCTATAGGCGTTTGAAATTTTGCGGCAAGCAGAAAAACGCCTTTCGGAAACCATGCCGTTTCACCCAAAAACGATGATGGAATGATACTGTTTTTATTCGTGTATCTGTCGCCATTGAAGCATACTACTTCATTATTGCTTAGCGCATTTTTTATGGCCAGAATATGCGAAAAATCATCACTAAGGGTTATAAACTTAACGTTGTCGGCTTGTCTCAATTCATTAAAGTAATTTCTTAGTTCCTGGTGCTCATCATCAAATACAACCACATTAATTGTGGTTTTAACATCTTTCAACAACTGAGCGGCCATATCCCAGGCACCCACATGAGAACCAATTAGTACCGCTCCGCGACCTTCAGAAATCCAATTGTGGATATTGTATTCGCCGACATTATTATAGGAGAAATCGGTATAAATACCTGATGCAAAGGCTATTTTATCTATTATGGTTTGGCCCATTAGATAAAAGTTACGATAAATTGCACGGCGTGTTTTTTTTGGCGAATAATTGAATTTCCCGGTGTAGAAATCGTACAGTATGTTGTATGATTTCCGACTGAAAATCCAATAATAAAAAATAACTATATGCAGGAGAAGGTAGCTTCCTTTAAGGCCAAAGATCCTTAATACGCCAATAAATATTTTGTAACCGAGTAGGGTCCCTTTGGATTTTCCACTCCAGGACATGGAACTATACCTTTTCAGGCATTCTGGTTATAAGGTAGTTGTGTAGTTTTTCAAATGTATTCAGCTCCAGAAAATCTTCACTTTCCACTTTTACACCGAATTCGTTTTCTAAAACAACCACTAAATCTACAAGGTCCAGACTGTCTAATTCCAGTTTTTCTTTTACATTATCCTGAGGCTCAATAGTTCCTTTAACTTCAAACTCTTCAATTAAAAAATCATTAATACGTTCAACAAGTAGTTGTCTGTCATTCATATCATTTTACTTTTCTAACAACAATGGCGGCATTTGTGCCACCAAATCCGAATGAATTGGACAAAAATACGTCAAATTCAGCATCTAAAGGTTCACTTATTATGTTGAGTTTAGCCGAATCTTCATCAGGCTCATTCAAATTAATATTAGGTGCAATAAATCCGTTGTTTAACATGAGCACCGAGTATGCAATTTCGCTTGCTCCGGCCATCCAGCATTCATGTCCAGTCATTGATTTGGTAGAGCTGACCATCGTCTCTCCTCCAAACACCTGGTAGATGGCTTTGGCTTCGTTCATATCACCCAGTGGAGTGGATGTGGCGTGGGCATTAATGTAATCTACTTCTTTAGGATCAATTTTAGCTTCATTCAATGCCATTTGCAATGCCTTTACCGGACCTTCTACGTTAGGCGCGGTAATATGTCCTTCGCCGTTGGAAGAAAACCCATAACCGAGTATTTCACCAAGTATTGGCGCACCCCGCTTAACTGCAGTTTCATACTCTTCTACAATTAATGTAGCTGCACCACCTCCGGGAACAAGCCCGTCACGATCTTTATCAAAAGGGCGGGATGCTTCCTGAGGAGCGTCTTCGCGAATTGAAAAAGCGTTTATGGCATCAAAGGCAGCCATTGAAAAGGGATTTATCTCCTGAGCTCCACCGCAAATGATCTGCTTTTGGTAACCATTTCGAATAAGCAAGTGCGCTAACCCAACAGCATGAGAACCACTGGCACATGCTGCGCTAAGCGTAAAATTGATGCCGCGTATTTTAAAAATAGTGGCCAGGTTCATGGTAACGGTCGAATTCATTGATTGAAAAATAGCACCTGAACCTATTAATTTGGTTTCTTTCTTTTCTCTTAAAATATCTATGGCCCGCACGGTGTCATCGGCCGTGCTATCATTGCCGTATATAATTCCAACATCATTATGAATAAAGAAATCTGAATCAATTTGGGCATTGGCTAAAGCTTCGCAGGTAGCGAGGTAGGCAAATTTTCCTTGTTGTCCCAGCCCAATACGTTCTCGGCGTGAGAGCTTTCCCTTCAGGTTGGGTGTTTCAACAAAGCCGGTGAGTGAGCTTCTAAAACCGAGTTGTTTTCTTTCTTCATCAAATATTATCCCGGAACGCCCCTGACGTAAGGACTCTGTTACTTCACCAAGGTTTTTACCCAAACATGAATACAGTCCCATTCCGGTTATTACTACTCTTTTCATATCAGGTATAAAGGCCTCCGTTTATTGAAATTACTTCACCCGTTATATAGGCACTTTTATCCGATGCAAGGAATGTGACAAGATCCGCAACATTTTCTGCCGTACCGAACTTGCCGAGAGGAATAAGTCTTTTATAATCCTTTTCTTCAATTCCTTCTATCATATCGGTTTTAATAAAGCCGGGTGCAACAGCGTTTACCCTAATATTTTTTCTTCCCACCTCCTGGGCAAGTGCCTTGGTTGCTCCAATTATGGCGGCTTTGGCCGCAGAATAGTTAGTTTGACCTGCCATTCCTTTAATCCCTGACAGGGAAACCATGTTAATGATACTGCCATGCTTGTTCACTATCATGTTTTTCAAAAGGGCTTTTGTAACATTGTAAAAACCACCGAGGCTAACATCCAGCACAGACTGCCAGTCTTCATTATCCATCCAAATAAGCACATTGTCCTTTCTAATGCCGGCGTTATTAACCAGTACATCAATGTATTTTTCCGGATGTTCATTTTGCCACTTTTCCAGTACCCCGGAAACTTCCGTACCATCGGCTACATTAAATGGTAGCAATTCGCCGCTTCCTTTTGCATCAACTATTTCATCTAATACTTTGTTGGCTTCGGAATGATTTGACCTATAATTGATAAGCACATGATATCCGGCTCGGGCAAGCTGAAGACAAACAGCTTTTCCTATACCTCTTGAACCTCCGGTAATTAGTGCCGTTTTCATAAACCGTTAATATAAGTATTTCGTATATAGTTGCGCACCTTGGCTATGTGTTCATACATGGGTACATCTTCCACAATGCAGGGGACAAGCTCACGCAAAGCATTATAATGTTTATAGGCAACGGAAGAAAGCTTGTTTTGGACTTTGAGATAGTCAATAGCTTGTAAAACAGCTATCATTTCAATAGCGAGAACCGTATGTGCATTTTCGATCACCTTGCTTGTTATTTGGGCAGCATTTGCACCCATGCTTACTACATCCTGATTGTCGTTATTATTTGGAATGGAGTGCAGATACATGGGGTAGGCCAGTGTTTGGTTTTCGGCGGTGGTAGATGTGGCTGTGAAAACCAGGCCTTGAATACCCAAATTCAACCCCAGCTTACCGTGGTTGATAAAGTTTGGCAATATTTTATTCAACCGTTGGTTCACCAGAAAATTGATCTGACGTTCGGCCAAAATGCAAAGTTTGGTAATGGCAATTTTCATCTTATCCATTTCCATAGACACATAATCTCCATGGAAATTACCTCCATGATACACATATTCATCCCCTTCGTGCACAATTGGATTATCATTAACAGAATTCAGCTCATCGATTAGAATCTGCTGGGCGTACTCCAGCGTGTCAGATATTGGACCCAATATTTGCGGCACGCACCTGAGTGAGTAGTATTCCTGCACTTTTTTATCAAATACTTCCTGCTCCGATTTTTTAAACAGGTGCCGATGTCTTTTATCTATCAACTTGCTATCCTTCAGGTATTCCCTCATTAAGGATGCAATTTTTTGTTGGCCTTTGTGCGGTTTAACACTGTTGAGTGCTTCGGAGTAATGATCGTCGAACGACCGCACTACCTCATTAATAATGGACGAAATCAGTACCGACCAGTAGAGTAAATTCTTTGCATAGGTTAGATTAACCAATCCGATACCGGTCATGGCCGAAGTTCCGTTTAACATAGCCAAACCTTCGCGGCAATGTATTTTAAGCGGCGACAGACCTAATTTTTCCAGAACATTATTAGTAGGTTGTAATTGCCCCTGATAATAAACTTCACCTTCTCCTATAAGGTTAAGGGCTAAGTGGGCAAGTTGTACCAGATCTCCGCTTGCGCCAACACCTCCATGCTCCATTAGCACTGGCGTTATTTTTTTATTTATAAATCCGGCCAACAGTTTTATTACCTCAGGATGAATACCTGAATGTCCTTTGGAAAGAGACGACAGTCTGGCAAGTAAAACAGCTCTTACCAGTAAGGGTTTTAAATGCTTTCCGCTACCTGCTGAATGGCTACGAATAAGGTTATACTGCAGTTGCTCTGCTTCACTTTCGTTTACTCTATACTGAGCCATTGGCCCAAAACCCGTAGTGATTCCATAAAGGATCTTATCTTTTGAGAATTTATTTAAAAATTGAAAATTTCCATCAATTTCCTTTATAACGGCATCATCTATCTGAACTGACTCTTCAAGAAAAACGATACGATAAAAAGTATAAAAATCAATCGGTTCACGGGTAATCAACGGCATCTAACGGCAAGGATTAATCGAGTGTAAAGAAAGTAAATTATTCAGGATAAAAGAAGTGAACTCCTCATGGAGTTTAGGTTGCCTTTTGAAAAACAATAGTTGGATCTGTTAGAAGATTTTTTTTCGAAGATATTTTTCCAGCTCCTTTCCAGCTTTGGCATACGCTTCCTGAATTCGATACCCTGTATCAAAATCAAATCCACCGGTCCAAAAACTTCCGGGAGATTTTCCGGGTACTTTTTCCATAAAAATCTTGCCTATTTCGTTTTCGCGATCGGCGGCATCAACAAAGGTTATTTCCAAATTAATACGAGAGTTTTTTCGGGCTACACCTACATTAAAACCCGGTTCGGTAAAGGTTGTATGTACTATGGCAACAAAGTCTGCACCCTCAGGATCGGTCTGAAAGCTTACATCCCCAACCCGGCTTCCCAGCAGTTCTAAAAACTTAGGTTCAAATCTTTTCTTCCGGTCGGCTATCCAGCTTTTATGCCATTTATCACCGGTACCGGGTTCTTTTTCATTAAGCTTGGCTATCCTTTCAACCACATAGTCTTCTTCTTTTTCAAACTTTCCGACGCTCATGTCAGAGTAGTCAAACTCTACAAAAACAGATTTGTTTTTTAGAACATCAAAGTCGCCTTCATGTTTAATTTTTTGACCCATGGCTGGAAGGCCAAAACTTATCACAATTGCCGCTATTAGTAACTTTCTCATTTCCCAAATAGTTTTTTCTTCTTCTTTTTTAATTCTTTTAGTACACTGTAAACACTGCCTGCCCAATAGTTTCTGAAACTAAACCCTGCCGCATCGCCCGATAGCCTGTGCCCGGCTCTTATTTTACCTGTTGCCACATCAAAAAACAAAACGGCAAAAGTTCCGCTCTTTTCACTTTTGTTAAATTTTTCAACTACAAATAGTGCCCCAAGCCCCTTTTTTGAAGGATTGGCATATTTGGCGGCAATTTGGGTTAATGTTTCTTTATCGATGCTGTAATTAGCATTGTTTGTAAAGAGCAGGCTGGCATCAACAGCTTTATTGAAATCCATGGTTTTCTTAATGTTCTTGCGGTTACCCTTATTGCCAATATATTGATGAATATCAAACTTATCGGCTTCGTCTATCAGCAGCTTGTTCCACGCCCTAAAGTACTTGTCCTTTATTTCCTGAGCCGACACTGAGTTGTAATCAAGGCTTTCCCCAACAAATTTGGCATGGGTAAAATCCAAACCATACCAGGTTACGGAGGCATTCTTTAACTCGTCAACGGTTAGAGACTGTGCTCCACATAAAACAGGTATTAGAAATGTTAGTAGTAGCGTTATATATTTCATAATTGAGGTTTATTCCTATTATCTATAAATTTTACGGGCTTTCTGGTTTTATCATCAAAAATAAGGTTTTTCAATATCCTGTTCTCTAAAAACTTAATATGCGGTATCACTCTAATGCCCGCTTTAAACTTTTCTTTTAGTGCAGATAAAACACCCTTGCCATTAAGTTCTTCCGGAAGAAAAATTGTTATCAGATCATTCCCAAAAGCATCAGGCGAAACTTCTATAATATAATCGTCAATTTCTTCAAGTGAAGCCATTATGTTATGAATGGCGGGTGGGAAAACAGTAGTTCCTTTAAATTTCAACATTTGCTGTTTTCGGCCAACAATCGGACCTAACCTTGGTGTTGTTCTGCCGCATTTGCAGGGTTCGTAATATACGGTGCATAAATCACCGGTTCTGTATCTGAGCAAAGGCATGCCCTCTACGCCGAGTGTTGTAATTACTACTTCACCCATCTCCCCGCTGTTAACCGGCTTGTCACTTTCATCTAACACTTCAAGAATAATTAATTCAGGAATTTGATGACCACCCATTCCGTGTTCACACTCTGTAAATGCCGTGCTCATTTCAGTTGATGCGTAGGTAGAGTAGAGTTGTACATCCCACTGTGACTTAATGCGGTTTCCAAGGTCGTTTAGGGTAAGATCATTGTTCCTTAAAGGCTCACCTATGCAAACAATTGATTTAACACCGGAGTTTTTATAATCAATATTATTCTGAAGTGCGTATTCCAGCAATTTAGGAATAAAGGAAGGTATGGCAATGAGTACGGTTGGGGAAAATCTCATTATTGAATCCCATTGCAAATACAGACTACCCGGCCCGGTTCGTACAACGCCTGCACCTAATTCCAAAACCCCATAGAAATAGGCCAAACCGGCCATAAATCTTTTGTCAAGAGTAGTCATTATCTGATACACGTCATCCGAACTTCCGCCTGCACAGGAGAGGGAGAGCATTTCGTTACGGGCCAGCCGTTTCAAGTCTTTCGCGGTTAAGTAAAATGTTACAGGATCGCCTAATGTTCCCGAAGTTGTTACATAATCGCTGATCTTAGATCGCGGAACGCATAAAAAGTCGTCGTTGTGTTTAGAAAGATCATCTTTGGTAGTGAAGGGAAACTGTTCAATATCCTTAACTGTCTGTACGTTTGAAACATCTAAAGGTAATTCCTTAAACACCTTGTTATAATATGCAGAACTTGAGTTTAAGTAGGCGATTAAATCCCTAAACTGTTTGTTTTGTTCTTCTGTAAAAAAGGTCATTTACTCTTTTTTTAAACACTTCTTTAATTTCAATTTAATAGTGTTGATTTCATTTAACGAAGCCACTTCCTTTGTTAAGGCTTTGTTGTAGTAGATAGCCGCTCTGGTGCAGTCCTTTTTCTTTTTAAAATAATCTCCCAACAACATATAGGTAACATAACTTTCCCGATTGCTGTTTACAAAATCTTCAATTTCAGTTTCTTGTAAGTGCAAACTTTTATTGGCAATAAGATAAAGATGCAGCTTTTGCTTCGTGTCCAGATAGTTATAGTAGTTTTCTATCTCGGCAGAATGCAGAAAACTGTCTGCCGGAATGTTAAGTTCTGAAACATGCAATGGAGTTGTGGCAGGCGGTGGATTATTGAAGATACTGTCCAGGTCGTAAGCCACCATTTTACCAATTTGCCAGGGTTCTGCTGAGTACCACACCAGTTTTTTCTGCGGTTTAAAAACCACCGCATGGTGTGCAATGAGCTGGTTAATGGCTTTCGGATTTCCCATACCCAGCTCAACATCATCAATGCCATACCTGTTTCGCAAAATTTGAGTGGCTTTATGTTCATCTATGGTGGCCGAACTGTCCAGCAGCTGTTTAACACGCCTAAACCTATACTCTGAGTCGCTATTCTCAATATTTTTTTGGTTGACTTCTTCAATCAAAAACTCTTTGCTTTGGTAGTGGTTGGTGCAAATAATTGAATTTCCATCTTCTGCATACCATGTTGTTTTCTTTGGTGTTTTCTCAATTATAACCGTTTTGTTGTCACTTGCCGAACTTATCATGAGGGACTCAGACACAAAGGTTTCATGGTTTTCGGCAATGTCTAAGGCTTCAGAAATGTTACCGGCATACTGCAGAATTTTTCGGGTTAGAATAGAAATAGGTGTTTTTGCCTTAAAAGGAATGTCAGATTTTGACGCATTAATGGTAACGGCCAGGCCCTGCTCATTCATTCCGGAAACAACACCGGTAAATCCGGCCCATGAATAGGATGTGAAGGCATGTCCATCACTGGGTTTTATAAATACAATCAGCTTGTTTTCGGCAAATTTATCACCCATGTAAAAGTCAAAATTTCTGGCAGCAAGCAGGGAAGAATCGGTACTCTTTTCATTTCGTACCGCAAAAGATGTACAGCCAACCATGTTTAAATCCTGCAAGGCGTGACCAATATCGTGGGCTGCATGATAATTCAGTATTCGATGGTATTTAGGACCAATGTAGTCGTACTCATCACTAAAGAATTTTGATATCCCGAAAATTTCCTTCTGATATTCCTCAGGAATATAATTTTCAATATCTCTGTTAAACCACTGCGTAAATAGCTTTAAAAGCCGTGTTCGGTTTTTGGAAGGTAACAGCACGTTCAATTGCTCAACAAAGTAATCTTCCTGCAGTTGAATTAATTCTTTTGCAAGGGCTCCATATATTAATCCCCGTTGATATGGTTTCCCTTCAAGGTACATTTCCCATATACCAAATTCGTTTTTTCGCAGCCAATTATTGCCAATTATAAAAGTCGAGTCGTTCAGGGAAATAGGTGTTGGAACCTTAATGTTAACCACTTCAGGTTCTTTTAAACTGGATTTAATTTTAAAGATCAATACACATGCAAATAGTAGCAATACTAATGCACCCAACAAAAATGTTAGAAATCGACGCACAAAGAATTTATTAGATGGAGCAAAAATATATCAAAGAGACAACTGTTTCGGTAGCCCGGGGAGCTTGTTAAAATGTAATTTTTTCCATAAACTATAAGTTAAAAATTGTACATTTGCGGCCTGAAATTATACAGGTATATAAAAACAACAAAGACGAAAAGACGATTAAATGCATTTAACAACGGACGAAAAAAAGACGATTTACAAAGACTTCGGTGGTACTGAAGCCAATACGGGCTCTATCGAAGCACAAGTGGCTATTCTAACTGAAAGAATTGGTCATATTTCTGAACATCTTCAAGGAAACAGAAAAGACCATTCTGCACGCCTTTCTTTGCTTAAAATGGTTGGAAAGCGACGAAAATTCTTGCGCTACCTTGCCAAGAAAGATATTAATAACTACAGATCACTGATAGAGAAATTGAACCTACGTAAGTAAGTTTTCATACGTTTCGCATTTAGGCGAAACGTTTTTTATTTCTCATCAACTGAACTACAAATAACATTATTATGGCACATACCATACAATCCATCCACATGCCGGATGGTAAAGAACTAACTATTGAAACCGGAAAACTCGCCCGACAAGCCGATGGCTCTGTTGTGGTTCGTTACGGTAAAACACTTTTGCTGGCAACTGTTGTTTCCAGTAAGGATCTACGACCGGGAATTGATTTTTTCCCGCTTTCTGTTGACTATCAGGAGAAATTTGCTTCAACCGGAAAAATACCCGGCGGATTTAAAAAACGTGAAGCTCGCCTGAACGATTATGAAATTTTGTGCTCGCGTCTAATTGACCGCACCTTAAGACCCTTATTCCCTAAAGGCTACAGGCACGAAACGCAGGTAATGATCACACTGCACAGTTGTGAAGAGGAAACCTTACCCGATGCATTGGCAGGTTTGGCAGCCTCAGCTGCCTTAACGGTTTCAGACATTCCTTTCCGGGGACCTATTTCTGAAGTAAGAGTGGGGAGAGTTGATGGACAGTTTGTGATCAATCCCACGAAGAGTCAGTTGGAGGAAAGCGATATTGACATGATCATCGGTGCCACTATGGACAATGTGATGATGGTTGAAGGAGAGATGAAAGAGATTAGTGAAGCCGATATGATTGCAGCAATTAAAGTTGGTCATGATGCCATTAAGGTGCAATGCCAGGCCCAAATTGAATTGGCTAAGAAAATTGGAATGTACGATAAAGTACGTGAGTTCACGGAAGCGGAAGTCAACGAGGAATTATACAATGCCGTAAAAAGTGCGGTAGCCGGAAAAATTACAGAAGTGGCAAAGGGCGGGCTTACTAAAGAAGATAGAAAGGCCGGATTTAAAGAAGCCTGGGACACTTATGTTGAAACCCTGGGTGAAGAACCTGATGAAGACCAGGTAGCTGAAGCCAAAGAATATTTCGGTAAAATTGAAAAAGAGATCATCCGAAACATGATGATTGATGATAAGCAGAGATTGGACGGTCGTAGCTTTACTGAAATTCGACCTTTAACATTCGACCCTGACTATGTGCCAATGGCGCATGGCTCATCAGTATTCACCCGAGGTGAAACACAGGCATTAGCTACGGTTACTTTGGGTAACAAAATGGATGAGTTGATGCATGACAATGCCACCGATAAGGGTTTTGACGATTTCTTCCTACATTATAATTTTCCTGCTTTTTCAGTAGGTGAAGCAAGGCCAAATAGAGGTCCGGGTAGGAGAGAGATCGGACACGGAATGTTGGCACAACGCTCCATAAAACAAATTCTGCCGTCAAAAGAAGACTGTCCATATACTATTAGAATTGTTTCCGATATTTTAGAATCAAACGGTTCATCTTCCATGGCAACGGTTTGTGCCGGTTCAATGGCTTTGATGGATGCAGGAGTTCCTGTAACCAGCGGCGTATCGGGTATTGCAATGGGATTGGTTACGAGAGAAGATGGCAAGTATGCCATATTGAGTGATATTCTTGGTGACGAAGATCATCTGGGTGATATGGATTTTAAAGTAACCGGAACCCTAAAAGGAATTTGCGCTTGCCAAATGGATATTAAAATTGACGGACTGAAAGATGAAATTCTTGAAGAAGCGTTAATGCAAGCCAAGGAAGGCCGTGAGTATATTTTAAATGAAATGAACAAAACCATTAGTGAGCCACGGGGCAATTACAAAGACAATGTGCCTAAAATGGTTACCATTACCATTCCGGGCGACTTCATTGGAGCAATTATTGGCCCCGGTGGAAAGGTTATTCAGGAAATGCAGGCAGCTACAAATACTACCATAATTATTGAGGAAGAAGATAAAATGGGTATTGTAACGGTAAGTTCAACCGATCAGGAGGGAATTGATGCGGCCATTGCGCAAATAAAAGGTATTACTGCCACACCTGAAGTTGGTGAGGTTTACGATGCCAAAGTGGTCAGCATTATGCCTTATGGAGCCTTTGTTGAATTTATGCCGGGTAAGCAGGGATTATTGCACATTTCGGAAATAAGCTGGACCAGATTGGCATCTATGGATGGCGTGTTTGAAGAAGGCGAAATGATAAAGGTGAAGTTGTTAGACATTGACAAACGCTCCGGTAAATTCAAACTTTCAAGGAAGGTTTTGTACGATCGTCCGCCAAGGGAAGAACGTGCCCCGAGGGAAGGAGCACCAAGTGAATAGCCCTTTAACCAGAATATATCAAAAAGCCTTGTTCGATCGAACAAGGCTTTTTGTTTTTAAAATAAGTTCACGGTTTAAGATTCGGGCAGCGGCTGGCTCCAGGGCGGTGTTACACCCATACTTCTGGCGTAGGCAATTAGCTGTCCTAAATGTTCGCTTGTATGCCCCAGGGCTATTAACAGGGCTTGCTGTTTATTGTACGTATTTCCATCAGGAAAGTCTATTTCTTCTACTAATTTTTCTGCCGGAAAATTCTGTAAAACATCTTTAATGTTATCGTAGCTTCCCTTAAAAGTGGCTATTACATCGTCTTTAGATGTAACATCCTTTTCCAGATTTCTAGGGTTTAAACCATTGGGCATTTTTGCGCCAAAGAAACTGGAAAAGAAGTAGTTAGCTCCTGCTATGTGCATAATTGATTCACTCACAGATCTTACACCTTCGGCAGGCCTCCAATCATATTTATCGGCAGGAATAGCTTTTGCTAATTGAACTATCTTATCAACCGTTTGATCCATATTAGCCGCGAGGTCAGAGGTAAAAACGGGTAAATCGACAGCGGCAGATGTTTGGGTATTGCCTTCAACCTTGTCGCCGGAGTCATTTTTGTTATCACAAGCAAATAGTGCAAACGGAATTAGAAATAAAAAGAATAGTTTATTCATTGTGGTATAGATTATACCTGTAAGTTACATAAATTGTAGAAAACCGTTTATGGCTTACATAGTAAAAGCCTACCTTTACTGACTTTAAACTTTTAATGAGTAAAAGACAATTTAAGGCTGGCAATGTGCTGTGCGGAGCAGATGAACTCTTTGTTATATCAGGCCCTTGTGTGATTGAAGATGAACATACTATGCTTAGAACTGCAGAGAAATTGAAGATGGTTTCTGAGCGGTTGAAACTGCCCATTATTTATAAGTCGTCCTTTATGAAGGATAACCGTAGTTCAGTAGATTATTATGTGGGTCCGGGGCTTGATGAAGGACTGAAAATTTTGCAAAGAATTAAAGAAGACTTTGGTTTTGCCGTTGTTAGTGATGTGCATTTCCCGGAACAGGTAAAAGCGGTGGCAGATGTGTTGGATATTATTCAAATACCGGCTTATTTATGTATGCAAACTACGCTTACAGTTGCGGCAGGGAAAACAGGTAAGATAGTGAACCTCAAGCACGGTCAGTTTTTAGCTCCCGAAAATATGATCAAACCTGTAAAAAAGATTGAATCAACCGGAAATGAAAAGATTATATTAACGGAACGGGGCTATACTTTCGGATATAACGATTTAGTGGTTGATCCGAGAAGCTTTTATCATTTTCAGGAGATGGGATATCCTGTGGTATTCGATATCACGCACAGCATAAGAAAATACGGCATACCGAGCGCAGATCCTGCCGGAGGGGCACGTCAGTTTCTACCGGTGTTATCGCGCGCAGGTGTGGCGGCGGGCGTTGACGGTGTGTTTGTTGAAACCCATCCTAACCCCGAAAACGCTATGTGCGATGCGGCCAGTCAGCTTTGTGTAGATGATTTTGAAGAATTTATAAAACCGCTTATTGATATTCACAATATTGAAGTAAAACACCGAAAGTCTATTCATGGAACTATATCTTGACTCAGCCAATCTACACGAAATTGAAGAGGCATTTCAATTAGGTTATTTAGCCGGCCTCACCACTACGCCAACCTTTATGTACCGCGATGGCCACACCGATATAGATGCGACTATCTTGAAATTGGCCAAAATGGTTCCTGTGCTTCAGGTTGAAGCCCTGGGCGATACCGATGATGAAATAGTTGCTGAAGCTCACCGTCAGTTGGAAATGGGCCTTGATGCTGATAAAACAGTTTTTAAAATACCTATGTCGCTTCACGGCACACGAGCCTGCTACAGACTACGTAAGGAAAGCATTATGGTGAACCTGCACCTTGTTTATACGCTACAACAGGCTTATATGGGCATGAGTGCCGGAGCCACTTACGTTTGTCCGTTAGTTGGACGCTTGCAAGATCAGGGGCAGGATGCTCTGGGCTTGATTGCTCAATGCGTTGAAGCCGTTGAATATTACGACTACGATACTAAGATCATGTTCTCATCAGTGCGGCATGCTGAGCATGTACGTAACGCCATTAACCTGGGTGTGCACACTATTACCGTTCCCTGGAAAGTGATGAAAAATTTGACAGACAACCATTTTACCACTATAGGAACCAACGAATTTGTTGAGCATACAAGGCTCATCATTAATAAGGTTCGTGATGCTATGCACGGAGCTAACCCAATCATTACCCAGGATAATAAGGTTGTAGATGCCGTGGTGAAAATGAGTACTTATAAATTTGGAGCGGTAACTGTAGTTGATAATGATAACAATGTGCTGGGCATTTTTACAGATGGCGACCTTCGACGAGGTATTGAAAAAGAAGGAGAGGGTATTCTTCAGAAAAATTTATCTGATCTTGGTTTGAAGAAACCGTTGAGCTTATCTCCCGATGCACTCCTGGATGAAGCTGCAGCCATTTTTAGAGACAAGAAAGTAGATACACTTGTAATAGAAGAAAACGGCAAAGCACTGGGCATGCTTGATATTCAGGATGTGTTGTAGAGTATTATACCATTTCTACTTAAAAGATTCACTTTAAAAATTCTTCTTTTTTGACTATACATCTTCATAAAATCTAACAATAGCTACGGCTATTCCGAAATTTTCTTCATCGTCTAGCCAAAAAACTCGTGCTTTTTATTCAGGAATCTCTCAAGTAGAACTGGTATTACTCTCTTTCGGGCGAATCAGATTAAAACGAACGCAACTTCCCAAGCGCCCACTTGATTGTTTTCTCTACAACTTCGCCAGGATCTGCACTAAATGTACCGGCCGGTCTGTTCGCAATTAAGGCGTTAACCGATAGTGCTCTATGTCCCAACATATTTGCCATACCGTAAATAGCAGAAGTTTCCATCTCAAAGTTGGTAATGCGGTAGTCTTTCCACCTGAATTTAGCCAGTTCTTCGGGCAGGTCAATTCGCGGTTTCAGTCTTAAAAACCGCCCCTGCGGACCATAAAAACCCGTGCTGCTTGCTGTTATTCCATGGTAAATACCTTTTTCCATAAAATGATCATAAAGTGCTCTGGAACAAGCCGTTGATGTGGGTTGGATTCCAATTCTTCCGACCAAATTAAGTTGTTTATCAAATTCGGTTAGTAATGCGCTCTCCAATTCATTTTGGGGCACATCGTAGAAATTGAGCATGCCGTCAATCCCAAAGGCATGCTCGGAAAGCAATATGGAATCTGATGGAATATCGGCTTGCAAACAGCCCGATGTTCCTATACGTATAAAATTAAGTCTGGTTATATCATCCTTTGGTTTGCGGGATTGCAGATCAATATTGAACAAGGCATCCAGCTCATTGATCACAATGTCTATATTATCAGTACCTATCCCCGTTGAGATAACAGTTACCCGTTTATCGCCTATATAACCCGTGTGCGTTGTAAATTCCCTTTTTTCTTTCCTTAGCTCCACACGATCGAAATACTTGCTCACTTTAGCCACACGGTTCTGGTCGCCGACAGTTATAATAATAGGAGCCACATCTTCAGGCAATAAATTCAGATGATAAACACTGCCGTCTTTATTAAGGATAAGTTCTGAAGATTCAATTTTTCTGCCCATAAAAACGGCCAAAGGTAGTCGATTAATGTTACTTGTGATGGTGTGCGCTGCGAATCATCCCGATTGATTATGGCAAAGTCCTATGCACATCACGGTCATGCTGAGCGCAGCGAAGCATCCCGGTTCCTTCACTTAAAAAGGTTAATTGTCTGCATCATTGTACTATTATTAACGACTATTTTTTCGTTTCTTACCTAAGTTTATAGTTGATAAACTAAAAATTTAGTTATATTCGCTTTCAGTTAGCGAAAACTATGGAACGATTAACCAACAAGGAAGAGGAGATAATGCAAGCCCTTTGGTCAATAGGGGAGGGCTTTGTAAAAGATATTATCGGAAAACTAAAAGACCCAAAACCGCACTATAATACCGTGTCAACCATTGTAAGAATACTCGAAGACAAAAACTACATTGGACATAAAGCTTACGGAAAGAGCCACGAATACTATCCGTTAATAAGTGAAAAAGCCTATAAGGCACATTTTATGAAAGGCTTTATCGGGAAGTACTTTTCTAACTCCTATAAAGAAATGGTAACGTTTTTTGCCAAAGAGGAAAATTTGAGCAAAAAGGATCTGGAAGAAATTTTAAAACTCATTGAAAAAGGTGATACGTAATGGAAGCCATACTCACGTACCTTGTAAAAAGCACCATGGTGCTGTCGGTTTTTACACTCCTGTATATTCTTCTATTAAGGAAGGAAACCTTTCATCACATAAAACGACTATTCCTTATTACAGGTGGTTTAGCGGCCTTACTCATTCCGCTAATAAAAATTCACTTTAGCAGACCCCAACCGATACAGCAGTTTTATGAAAGTTTTAATATTCTTCCGGAAGCTGCCACAGTAGAAGCAGTGCAAAAGAGCGGGCCGGAATGGTCGCAAATCATTTTTGCTGTTATTCTGTTTGTCGCTGGTGTTCTATTAATGCGCATAATATTAGGGCTTGGGCAATTGGCCCTTATTGTGCAACAGGGCGACAAACAACCTTTAAATATTGGCACGCTGGTTAAAACTGTTAAACAGGTGAGTCCGTTTAGTTTTATCAATTACATAGTGTTAAACCCGGCTAAACACAGTGCCGAAGAAACGGGGCAGATCATTCGGCACGAACAGGTGCACATACGGGATGCACACAGTGCAGATGTCTTTCTCGGACAAGTGCTTTGTATGCTGCATTGGTTTAACCCGCTGGCCTGGTTTTACCGCCATTTAATTATGGAAAACCTGGAGTTTATCGCCGATTCAGAAGTATTGAAAACCGGCGCAAACCGAAAAAAATATCAATTGAGTTTACTCAATACCAGTCTCTATGATCGATCCATGGTATTCGCTAACCATTTTAACAAATTGATCATTAAAAAACGTATTGAAATGATGAACAAACAATTAAGTAATCCGAAAAACATGCTCAAAGCAGCCTTAGTGCTGCCCGTGTTAGCTGTATTTTTATTGGCTTTTGGGAAGGTGGTTGAAGGCACGGCAAAAGATGAAACAACATCTGCTCTGTCCGATGAAGGTCCGATTTCCTTTATGATCACTGAAACATTTGAGACAATTGGAGATAGTGAAGATCTTACGCATTCCGGCTATACCATCTCCTTTCTGGGAGATCATATAGTTACAACAAAGAACCACACCTTCTTATTAAAGGATAGTTCAACGGATTGTACAGAATTAAATCTTAAGTCAACTCCAAGGTTGATTTTTTACAAGAACATACCCAAGGCTGTAATCAAGATGGACGGTGAGGTGATTAGAGAGTTTGATCAGGTAAATGAAAGGATTTTTATAGATTATGAAGCATTGGTCTATAGTAGATCAGAAACACCTTTACCGACTCAAGGTTCACTTAAGCCGATAGCTGTTTTTAATGAAGGCCAACTTATACGCTTCGATAAGGAGGGCAGGGCTATTGATACAATTCCTCCTCCACCACCGCCTCCACCGTCGGCTCCTAAGGAACCGGGTGCGCCGCCACCGCCACCACCGCCACCCCCTCCGCCAGCAGCCGGGAAAAAATCAGCATTGATGGCATCTTCAGTTGACCTGATCAATAAACTGGCTGCCGGGAACAATTCATTCTTTTTGGATAATGAACCAATATCTAAGCAAGAATTTAAGGCACTTAAGCCTTCAGAATTACATTCGTTAACAAAAATTATTAAAAGAAAGGGCGGCCAGGGTTCTCGCGAATATTATACCGAGGTACATGCTTATAGTATCGAACACGGATTTTTTGATGTACCTCCGCCTCCTCCGCCTCCGCCTCCCGCTCCAGGAAATCACAGAGTCCCGGCTGCTCCGGAACATGTGGGTGCACCTCCTCCCCCACCTCCACCACCTCCGCCACACAGAGGTACAAAGAACGTTCTGGATTTCGCCGAAGTATTGCCTGAATACCCGGGAGGGATTAATGCACTGCGCAAAGAAGTTCAGAGTAATTATCAGATACCAAAATCTCTTCCACAAGGAGGAACTATAACCTGCCGATTTATTGTAGCAACAGATGGAAGTGTAAAAACCGTAAAAATTTTGCGAGGATTAAATGATGATGCAAATAGGGAAGCCGTGAGAGTTCTCAAATCGCTGCAACATAAGTTCAAACCAGGCGTACAAGGTGGTAAAAAAGTAAATGTTTGGTACACGCTGCCCATTGTTATTAAAATAATGGGCGGATATACTCGCCAGGAACTTACGCACTTTGAAACTACATCAAGTGGAGAAAAGGTAGCACATTATAAAACCATTCCGGATAATGGCGGAATTGTCAAATCTCCTTCAAATTCCGGCAGAATAAGAAATGGTGCGTACGATTTCGTTGAAGTAAACCCAGAATACCCGGGTGGGATTAATGCACTGCGCAAAGAAGTTCAGAGAAATTATCAGATACCAAAATCTCTTCCACAGGGAGGAACTATAACCTGCAGATTTATTGTAGAACCTGATGGAAGCGTAAAAACGGTTAAGGTTTTGAAAGGATTAACTGATGAAGCCAATAATGCAGCGGTTAGGGCCATCAAATCTTTAAAACATAAGTTTAAACCGGGCATACAAGGCGGTAAAAAAGTGAAAGTGTGGTACACATTGCCTATTGTTGTAAAGTTTTCGCGACAAAAATCTAATGTTGAACCGGCAATGGTGATACTAGCCAGTGATCCGGACCCTTGCCAGGGTGGAGTAGATGTTTATATTGATAATAAACGCACAGATTGCGATATACTAAAAAGTATTGATGTTAATTCTATAAGCAATATTAATGTGATTAAAGAAGATGGAAGAAAAGAAATTAGGGTTTACACCAAATCTTTTAGAGGGGAGCAAATTACACCTGAAAAGCAGGGTGATAAATGGATTGTAAACGCTACCTATTACTTAAATGATAAAAAGGTTTTACGGGAAGCCGTTTTAAAACTCGATGAAAATGCTATTGAAAAGGTAGAGGTAAGTAAAACAGACTCAGGAGATGTAGTAAGAGTTTACACTAAGTAGGTATTGATTTTTTCATGCGCAAATCATACAACAAAGCCCTGTTGAAGTAATTCGCAGGGTTTTTTCATGCACCTGTTTGTTACGGAAGGAAGCCATTTTCTGAATCATTTTGGGCTGTTTTTTGTCCTTTTTTTGGCTTATGGTAGTCTTACTTATGTTTGAGCAATAACTTGCATTCGATTACTCATAAGCACATGTTAGACCACTATTTTACGCCGCGATCCATAGCCCTTGTTGGTGCATCAGAAAAGGAAAAAAGTATAGGCAGGGCTATCTTCCAAAATATTATTGACTCAGGATTTAACGGGAAGATCTATCCTGTAAACCCGAAGTATAAACAACTGCTTAACAAAGATTGTTATACCTCGGTTTTGGATATTAAGGAGGATGTAGATCTTGTGGTGATTTCTACACCGGCTCGCACTGTGCCTGCAATCTTAAAACAATCAGGAGAGAAGGGAATCAGATCAGCCATCGTTTTTTCAGGTGGCTTTAAAGAAGTCGGTGAAAAAGGACAGGCACTTTATAACGAGCTCCTTGCAGTAAGTAAAAAATATAACATTCGGATCCTCGGGCCAAATTGTTTCGGAGTGATTTCTCCGGTCAATAGACTAAATATCAGCTTTTCTGCTCAAACCATTTTCCCGGGTAAAATAGCTGTAATATCTCAAAGCGGGGCTATCTGTGTGGCCATACTGGACTGGGCACTGGAGCAGAATGTGGGTTTCAGCCACTTTATTTCCATAGGATCAACAGCCGATATTTCCTACGAGCATCTCATCGATTTTCTAGGCAAGGATGAAAATACCGAGTCCATTTTGGTATATATGGAAAGTTTAACGGATGCCCGTAAGTTTCTGAGTGCCGCCAGGGCTTTTGCCCGTAACAAGCCCATAATCGTGCTTAAAACCGGAAAGAGCCGGGAAGGAGCAATGGCGACCATGTCGCACACCGGAATGTTGGCCGGAAATGATGAGGTGTATGATGCAGCTTTCAGACGTGTAGGTATAATAAGGGTACACACCATTCAGGAGCTTTTTGATTGTGCGCAGGCCCTTTCCATGCAAGGTATGCCCCCGGGAGACAGGGTGGCTATTGTTACCAATGCCGGTGGCCCGGGAATTTTAGCTACCGACCATCTTGTGATGAATAACGGTGTATTGGCACATTTATCCGGTGAAACCATTAAAGAACTGGACGCGCATCTTCCTGCAATTTGGAGCAGATCAAATCCGGTTGACATTACCGGAAACTTTACGGTCCAATCGTATAAACAGGCAATGCAGGCATGTATTAACGACGATAACGTAGATGCACTGATCGTTGTATATGTCCCTACAGCCACAGCTGATGCCAGTGAAATAGCCAACGAAGTCGGTAAGATCAACGAACGAACAGATAAAACCGTAATGGCTGTTTGGATGGGTGAAAAAGAGGTTTTAGCAGCGCGCGATCTGTTAGAAAAACTGAAAGTACCGGTTTACCGCTTTCCGGAAAGTGCAATCCAGACTTTTCTGAAAATAAGACAGTACGCAACGCACATAGCTGCCATTTATAAAGCACCCGGACATTCTTCAATTACTACTGAAAATCGCAGACAGGAAGCTTCCGATATCATTGAGCAGGCATATAATTCGGGAAGAAGGCAACTATCCGAAGTAGAGACTAAACGCTTACTTTCCTGCTATGGGTTTCCGGTTTTGCCATTTGAGCTGGTCAGTTCTAAGGATGAATTACGTGAAGTCTGCAAATCAATATCATTTCCTATAGTTATGAAAATCGTTTCGCCGGAGATCATGCATAAAACGGAGGTAGGCGGTGTTCGTGTTAACATACGATCATTGGCTGAAGCCGAAGAGATGTATGATGAGATCATGTTCGGAGCAGCTCAGGTTCCTTCTGCAAATATTCAGGGCATACTTGTTGAATCCATGTCAAATCACAAGTATGAACTGATCATTGGTTCAAAAAAGGATCCGGTATTCGGACCGGTTATGATTTTCGGTCGAGGCGGAACAGAAGTAGAAGTTTACAAAGATTACGATATGGCTATTCCGCCCGTTGACATGGGAATAGCAAAACGCATGGTACAATCAACCAGGGTATATAATGTTTTAAAGGGATTCAGAGGTAACCCTCCGGTTGATCTGGAACATGTTTACGGTTTGTTAACTCAGTTTTCGCGCCTATTGGAAGATCACCCTTCTATTTTGGAGTTTGACATTAACCCTTTACAGGCAGATGCCAACGGTATGGCCGTATTAGATGCCAAGGTTTTGCTGGAACCTAACTTGCAAAATGCCAATGAAACGGTTACGCATTTCGCTATTGCTCCGGCTCCAAGGTCATGGAACAAAGAAGTTGAATTAAAATCCGGTTTAAGCATCTTAATAAGAGCCATTATTGCTGAAGATGAAGCCAAAGAATATAAAATGATACGTCATATATCCAGGACATCGTTGTATTACAGGTTTTTTGGTTATCGGCCCGAAATCACACATGATTTCATTAGCCGGTTTACCAATATTGATTACGACAGAGAAATGGCATTTGTGGCTGAACATACCGATGAATTGAATCATAAGCGTTTACTGGGCGTTGTACGCGTGGTATATGACGAAGTTGACAATCACGGAGAACTGGCCATCATCGTTGCTGATCCCTGGCATAGAATGGGTATTGCAAGTGCCCTGATGAACCATATACTGGATTTTGCCAGATCGAAAGAAATGCCCTATGTAAGCATATATTTCCTGGAGTCAAATCATAATCTGAAGCATATGCTTGAAGGATTCGGATTTACGATCAATCTAAGTCAACAAGGCATTTATAGGGGTGTTTTAGACATATAAAGAGCACTTTGCAGACCCGACTAAAATTTATTAATAACTTCATTGCGCTTGAATTTCTTCATTTGACATCTCCGTGAATTTTGCAATGCCTTCCTATCTTTAACCTTTATGACTCAGGAATTTGCCTTGGCCGTTTTAAAAGCAGGTAAAAACGTATTTCTCACCGGATCGGCCGGTGCAGGAAAAACTTATGTGCTCAATCAGTACATACAGTACCTGCGCGATAGAAATGTAGCCGTAGCTGTTACCGCATCAACAGGTATAGCTGCCACACACCTTAACGGGCAAACCATACACTCCTGGTGTGGTATGGGCATTAAAGATTTTATGAGCGATGGCGACATAGACAGTTTAAAGAGTAAGAAATACCTCCTAAAGAACATGGATAGGGTTAAGGTGCTCATCATTGATGAAATATCCATGCTCCATCAGAGGCAATTTGAGTTGGTTAATCGAATATTGCAATCTTTTAAAGAGAATATTCTGCCATTCGGTGGCATACAGCTTGTACTTTCGGGCGATTTTTTTCAACTGCCTCCCATTGGCATAATGGATGAAACCAGCCGCGACAAATTTGTGTTTATGTCGCCTGCCTGGTTAGATGCCAAACTTAACATTTGCTACTTAACCGAGCAGTTTCGTCAGTCTGATAATAAACTAAATAACATTTTAAATGAAATAAGAAGCTGTAAGTTAACAGAGCAATCTTTGCAACTGTTGGAAGAAGCGCGACATAATGAACTGCGCTCCCAGGAAGAACCTACTAAACTCTTTACACATAACCGCGATGTGGATAGTATGAACGCGCTGCAATTACGCGCACTACCCGGTAATGTTAGGGTGTTTAAGGCTAAAATGAAAGGAAATAAAAAATTACAGGAAACCTTAAAAAAAGCGATACTGGCACCCGATGAGATCCATTTGAAGATAGATGCCAAGGTTATGTTCGTTAAAAACAACTATGAAAAAGGCTTTGTGAACGGCACTATGGGCAAAGTGATAAAATATAATGATGAAGGTTATCCGGTAGTTAAAACACTGGAAAATGAGTTTATCACTGCCGAACCCGAAAAATGGAGCATTGACGATGAAACAGGCAAGGTGTTGGCATCTTATACCCAGGTTCCATTACGCCTGGCCTGGGCTATAACCGTGCATAAAAGTCAGGGTATGACCCTGGATGAAGCAGAACTCAACCTGGGTTTAACCTTTGAACGCGGACAAGGCTACGTTGCCCTTTCAAGGTTGCGATCTATTGAAAATCTAATGCTAACAGGGTTTAACGAAACCGCTCTGCAGGTAGATGGGTTAGCCGCCAAAGCCGATAAACGGTTTATTGAGCTATCCGAAGATCTGGAAGGTGCGCATACTATTAAAGATCTAACACCACTGCATAATGTTTTTATTAGGGCAAGTGGCGGTATTACAGACAAAAAGGAAATTGAAAAACACATTAAAAAAGTAAAAGAGAAAAAAGGTCCTAAAATATCAACTTTCGAAAAAACCAAACGATTAATTGAATCAGGCAAAAGCCTATCGGAAATCGCATCTGAACGGGGCTTAGCTGAAAGTACAATTATGGGTCATTTGGTTAAAATTAACGACCGGTTCCCTGATACGGACATTAGTGCTTTCGCTCCGCCTGCAGGCATACAGGAAAGGGTAGAGAAGGCTTTTATCAAATTAAAAAATGAAAATGCAGAAGGCTTATTTACCGAAGATGGCGAGGTACGCAGAAAGCCGATTTTTGAAGCATTAAATAAAGAAGTGGACTACGGAGTTATCGCGTTGTGCCTGATGTTTATGAAAGGAAAAAATGAGAAGAGTATTTAATAGGCTGGCTCAATTCTTGCACAGGCCGAATTATAATTGAAAAACAATAATGAAATATTTACTAACAATAATTTTGCTAATTGGTTTCGGAATAACCACTCAGGCGCAGGATATAGTTGAAGAAGAAAAAGTGCACGATTTTGCCGAAGTTATGCCTCAATATCCCGGAGGGATAAACGCCTTAAGAAAGGAAGTTCAGATGAAATACCGTATTCCCAGATCCTATCTGAATAAGGGTGGTTATGGCGGCACACTTACAAATAGGTTTGTTATTGAAACGGATGGTTCAATTGGAGAAATAAAGGTATTAAAAGGTATTGATGACTGCCCTGAATGTTCACAGGCAGCCATTGATGCCATAGCCGGTGTGGAACATAAGTTTTCTCCGGGACTTCAGGATGGTGAACCAATAAGAGTTTGGTACACATTACCTATTGTAATCAAAATTCATAGCGGTCGTCAGAGAATAGACCCATTCCTGAAAAAGTTCTTCACTACCAAAACCGGTAAAATTAAAGTCAACAAGCGGTTTCGCTGGAAATTCACGGAAAATGACAAGCAGTACCTAATTTATGATAAAAAGTTAAAGACCGAAGCTGATGTACTAAGGCTGAACAGAGCAGATCTTACAGAAATTGTAGTCAATAAGATGAACAATAGAGTAAAGCTTAGACGTAAGGGCAGCGACCTGCGCGTTCTTATTATTAGCACATCGTTATTGCCTGAAGATGAAAAGAAATAGATAATCAACTTCCCAGGCCAATGCTGGGTTGGTCATTGTCATTTTCATCTCTCCGTTTCATTTTGCGCTTGCCCGGCTTTTTTAAATTACCGAAGTTGTAGTTAAAGCCTATAAAAGCCATCTGACTGGGCCAGTCTAACTTCATTTCCTGCACCTGGTAATCATCTTCAAAATCCACTCTTAAGCCGTTGGTGTTAAAAATGTCGCGGGCACTTAAATACATGCTTCCTTTGCCCTTAAACAAGCCCCCTTTGTTCACATTTATGTTAATACCGCCTTTACCGGCTAAATGTCCTATATAATACCGGAAGGGTGCCTGGTAATCAGCTGATAACTGGCTTCCCCAACCCTTACCGAAACGGAAGTTACCCATGAATTTACTGCTGAAAATACTTGTGCTTAAGGTACGAATGTCGCTGTCCTGGTTATCATTTTCGATAGCCATATAGTTGTAGTTTCCGCTAATGTTAAAGCTTACCCAGTTAGCCGGTCTAATATTAAAAGATGTTTCTGCTCCGGTGGCCTTCATGGTAGCAATGTTTTTAAAAGTAATGGTCGATCTACCGTCATTACCGGCTTCGCGCGAAAAGCGGATGTGATCATTCGTATTTCTTCGGAATATGGCCGCTTCCCATGAAACGGCATTCCAGTTCTTATTATAATTCACTTCATAGCTATCAGTTGTTTCAGGCCGTAGCGTGTTGTTGCCCACAAAGGAGTTGTTAGGGTCCGTTCTGTCAGCAAATGGTGTAAGCTGTCTGCTTCTTGGCCGGGTAATCCTGCGACTGTAGTTCCCGCCAAAGCTGGATGTTTCACTAAAGTTAAATCGGGCACTGGCACTGGGAAACAATTTAAAATAATCATCTTCATACTTTGCGATGCTGCCTCCGGTAGCTATACTTTTTACATCGGTATATTCTCCACGTAACCCACCCTTTAATGCCCATTTGCCAACAGTTTTTTCATAAGTGAAATAACCTGCATGAACATTCTGATCAAAATCTAAAACCCCACCGGCCTTAGAATTGACCATGTCGTTAAAGCGCACATCAAAAATCTGGTCTTTGTCTTCCAGTGTTGATTTATAGCCCAGTTCCAGTTTTTGCTTACCGTCAAAAGGATTAGTGTAGTCAGTCGATAGTACTGTTGTGGTGCTTTCATCATCATTCAAGTCGCTATCGGTATAGGATAGTGCATCAAAAATGCTGTTATATCCGTTAAATTGTTTCACGTTGCCAACGTTGTGTGAGAGATCCAGTAACAGATTATGGCGAGGGTTTCCTTTAAAATCATGCTGAAAACCTGCCGTCACTTCATAACCGGTTCGGTCATTATTTCCTGTGGCCTTTCTTGTATAATCATAGTTGGCCGGAGCCAGCAGTGTGGCACCGGAAACAGGGTTTATTACACGTGTAAATACGTTGTCATTTACATTGTTAGAAGAATTTGATCCGCTACCCGGAGTCAGGCTTCCGCTTAGAAACAAGGTATTTTTATCATCAAAATAATGATCAACGCCTATTTTGGCTGCATGGCTGTTACGCACAAATTCACGGTCTTCGTCCGTTATCTGTTCTAAGACGGAGCCGTTAGCGATTTTTAAATTATCTCTAAAGAAATCGTCTTCAAACCGGTTGATATTGTAGTTGGCCGTAAGATTCCACTTTTTGGTTTTTAACCCGCCACTTGCGCCAAGGTTGAATTTATTCTCCGTACCATAATTACCATTAAATCCGCCGGTAAAACCTTCAATGGAATTTGTTTTCATCACAATGTTAATGATGCCTGCTTCTCCTTCTGCATCATATTTGGCCGATGGATTGGTAATGATCTCTACATCCTGAATACTTTTTTGCGGTGTTTGCTCTAAAAGGGTTTGCAGACTAAAGCTACTCGGACGGCCATTGACCAAGACCCGAACATTCTGGCTGCCTCTTAGCTGAATATTGCCCTGATCGTCAACTGTTACTGATGGAATTTGTTCCAAAACATCCTTGGCATTACCGCCTTCGGCTGTTTTTATCTTGGATGCATCATATACTTTTCTATCCACTTCATAACGTACTGCTGCTCCAATTCCTTCTACTACAACTTCTTTAAGGTCGGTGGCATTGGCCGAAACCACCACGTTACCAATAGTGTACATTACCTTAGCTTGCCGGCTGAAATTATATGGGCCTATAACTGTGTTGCCATAACCTATCATACTTACCTCGGCATAATGTTCTCCCAATTTTATTTTATCAATAACAAAGTTTCCCTTGTCGTCTGTAATACCGCCTGTAATAACCGAAGAATCGGCAACCGATTTTATTGTTATAGTGGCATAAGGAACGGGTTCCTGAGTGGCATTGTCTATAACTTTCCCACTTAAAACTCCAATTTCCGGAACAGCTCCTTGCTGGGCAAATACTGCCGAAAAAAGAAGCACAAAAAATAATAAGAGCGTAGCGTGTTTCATGTGTGTTTTTCTAAGTATATCAATAAGGTTAGTGAGGCTGAAACTCAGCATAATAGACTCTCAGCGACTGAAAAAGTTACAGGTGATGCCCACTTAATGTTTAGGTTTTAGTGCCGGAAATGCATTTTCTGAAAGGGTTGCGTAACAAAAGCGTTCAGAAAAGAGTAATTTAACACAAGATTTCTCCCAAGGGTTATGAAGAAAAACTTCCTGTACATATTAGGTCTCCTTGTTGCTGCTTCAGTTATGCTGTATTTTACGTTTCAGCATACGGCAAAATGGCCATACTCCGGCAATTTGTTGGCTAGAAATAACCCCAATTCGGCTACTGTTGCAAGCGGTGATTGTGTGCATACCCAAAAGGGGAGTGCGGTAAACTGGCATAAAAACTATCCTTTAACCTGGGATAACTTTTCAGCCGGTGAAAAAGGAAGTCCCGGGTTTGCAGTAGCTACGGCCAGCAGTAATTTTGGATATGAGCTCACCGATAGCAGGAGAGTTAAAGGAAAAGTTTATGTGCGTTTTTACTGCGAAGAATCATGGAAACATCCGCGTTTTGCGGAAAGTACAAGCGAAAGATCAAAACGTATTATGCAACAGGTATTAGCTCACGAACAAAAGCACTTTGATATTTCAGAGATATATGGCCGGAAGTTTTACAAAGGCATTGAGCAGCTTAAGAAGAAGAAAAAACTCAATGAAAAATCCATTAAGGCCCTTTATAAGAAACTGCAAGAAGAATTGGACAACTATCAGGATCTCTACGATGATGAAACTGACCATAGCACCAATGGAACAAAGCAACGACAGTGGAATAGAAGAATTGCAAAAGAGCTTAAAGAACTTGAGGCGTGGGCTGATTATGGCTCGTTTTAACTGATCTTATATCTTTCTAACGCTGTAATTATCCTCTGACTTTCCTATTTTTCCGCCTTCAGTTTCTCAAATACTTCAAAATGAATCGCTAAAAGAAATTGTGTCGAAAACTAATTGGTCAGACACTTTTTGACCTTTTTCATTTTTCGACAACCCCGTTGACGATTTCCGCGACAGTATTGCGGATTTTTTGAATTCCGCAGACAGTGTCTGCGAAATTGAGTACGTCAAATAAAACTTACGCATTTGCTCTAAGTTTCGTTCAGAAAAGCCTTTTCCAAATTCCTTAGTCAAAACTTCCGAAAGGCCTTTGAGTAGTCGCTTGCCGTATTCGGCTCGTTCTTTACCCTGCTGTTCTTCTTCCACGATTCGTCTGCCAATTTCAAAGTAGGTGAGCACCATTGTTTGGTTTACAGTACGGACTACTTGTTGCCTTGCTGAACGGAGTAGCTCGGTTATGTTGTGGTAGAAAGTAGCGTTTGAGAGTTTATTTGTTATTTATTTTAAATTCTTTTTGTCCGTTTTCATGTCTGTGCGACGCACGCAGACAGGCAAATTTCGTTTTTCCTATCGGAGTATTGGCTCAAAACAGCTCTTTTGGTTTTCCAGCTTTAGCCTTGAGTGTCGGCAAAAACCAAAGGTGCTATTTGTGCGTTGACTGTACCGCATGAAGCCCAACAATCGCACACCCGTAATACGAGTATTTCCATTATCTCAAATATAAGGCCAAACCCAACAAATTCAATGTTTTAATAATTTTTATATCCGTGGGTAAACGATGCTATCCGATAATCGCAACTATAGGTGTGTCCGGTATAATGTTCAATTCCTAACCCACATCAACCCAAATTAGATGCGTACTTTTTTAGCGCGTCTAATATTTTCCCGCTTTCCTGTTTCGGATATCTGATCTTGAATTCAGCCCGCTCCGAAAAGGTTTTTTCAATGATAGCTATGTATCCGGAACTGAGAAAGTCCAACACCTTATTCACTTTACTGTGTTCAACCGTAAATGAAAGTATTTCCATTTCTACCAATGGAATAAGTTCGGCATTATCTAAGGCCAGTTGCGTAGTGGTTTTATATGCATCGATCAACCCGGGAATTCCAAGATTGGTGCCGCCATAGTATCGTACAACTACTGCCAGTACGTTGCTTACACTATAGCTTAAAAGCTGGTTTAAAATAGGTTTTCCCGCACTGCCCCTGGGTTCGCCATCATCATTGCTTCGTGCGCTTATGGAATCAATTCCGAGCCTGTATGCGAAACAATGGTGTGTGGCTTTGGGATGTTCTTTTTTAACTTCCGGTAAGCGAACGGAAAAATCATCTAAATTGGAAATAGGGAATACATAACCCAAAAACTTACTACCTTTGACCGTGTATTTTGAGTAAGCGACTCCCTTAACTGTTTTAAGTTCCATGTAACTGATCAACCATTAACAAAAGTATAGCGGCAATGGCCAGAAATAAACCCAGCACATTTTTCTTGTTGAGATGTTCTTTGAAAATGATAATTCCGGAAACAACGGTAAAAAGTACAATACCGATATTAATAACCGGAAATATCACCGAACTTTCAAGACTGCTTTTTTCAAGGGCCTGAAACAAATAAAAGATTGAAAAATAATTCGGAATACCAAAAGCAAATCCGGCCAGCCAGCTTTTTGGAGAGAAGATCTTTTTACCCGCCAAAATCCGAATTACCGTAATGATTAAACCAACGATAAAGGCCGTACCGAATAAAAAGATGAGAAAAACATTAAAGTTCAACGATTCAAAATTTACCTGAACATAATTGATGAGTGCTCCCAGAACTCCGCCACCTACAAAAACCGCAAAAGGAATCCACAATGGTCCGTGATGATGTTCACCCTTATTTGTCTTGTCAATACTTAACCATACGGCAACCATGGCCATGAGTATTCCTGCAATTTTAAGGGCGGTTACCTTATCCTGATACAGTAAGAAAGCCGCTATGGCCACAATAATAAAAGAAAGTTTGTCGGCTATGGAAGCGGTTGACACGCCAAAACGCTGTGAGGTAAGCGCGATTAAATTAAAGAGAAGAATAAACATACTGCCGAGGGTCAATGCAAATTTCATCCAGGGTTGGTTAAAGGAAGAAAACAAGTCTGCAGATTCGGTACCGGCCAAAAGCAGACCCAACACGGAGCATGAAAAATAATTGGCCGTAATTGCCTGAAGATTATTGATGCCGTATTTGTCAAACGCCTTGAAAAACAGGTAGAGCACCCCCGAAAAAACTATGGTAAGCAGAATATAGATCATTGCCGCACCAGTATTTTAACGTCATCACCGCCCAGGTTGAAGCGTTTAATTTCCTTTCCATGAATGGCAGGCGATAGTATTCCCCGGTTCAGAGCGGTTTTTCCTGTGAGAATGCGTGCTTCATCCCATAATCCTTTCTCAATAAAGGGTGTGAGTGTTTTCTTCCCGCCTTCAATGATCACCGATTGAATATCTTGCTCAAATAGTGCGGTTAAAAGATGGCACTCAAAATCATTGTCAAAAATCACTTCAATATCACCTTCTTCTTCAGCCTTTTGCGTAATTGAAAGGGTAGAGGCATCCCGGTTAAATACCTTGTATTTCTTTGGCAAACGCATCCTTCTATCAATAACAACTCTTACTGGCTGTTTTGAGCCAAAATATCTGTTTGTCAATAGCGGATCATCAATTTCTACCGTGTTGCTCCCGATTAAAACAGCATCTTCTTCACTTCGCCATTTGTGCACTAATCGTCTGCTCTCCTCGGAGGTGAACCAAACTTGTTGTTTGTCAAGGGAAGCCATAAATCCATCGCTACTTTCCGCCCATTTGAGAATAACGTACGGTTTTTGCTCTTGCATGGCTTTAAAGAATCTTCGGTTGAGCCATTCTCCTTCCTCGCGTAAAATATCGGCTTCAACTGTAATACCGGCATTACGCAAATGGGCCATACCGCTTCCGGCAACTTGCGTATTTGGATCTGTATTCACTATCACCACATACTTTATCCCCGACGCAACAATGGCCCGGGAACAGGGAGGGGTTTTGCCTTTATGATTACAAGGTTCAAGATTAACATACAAGGTGGATGCAGGGATCAAATGCCTGTCACCTCCACTCACCGAGCTTAATGCATTGATCTCCGCATGAGGCCCGCCGAACTTTTTATGATAACCTTCGCCAATTATCCTGTCCTGGTGAACAATTACGCATCCTACCATTGGATTGGGTGAAACCGAACCAAGTCCGGTTTTTGCCAATTCAAAACAACGGTGTATGTATTTTTGATGCATTCGATTGCCGAAGATAACTTTTACCGTGAGCAAAGTAGATCAGCGTACTTATTTTAAAAACACACTTTCTTATCTTTATGATGAGAGAGAGTTAGACTCCTTTTATAAATGGTTAATGGAGGATGACCGGTCGGACGATGTTTTATGGGTTGAATCTGTTATTGACCGGCTGGCACAGGAGGAACCCATACAGTACATTTTAGGTTATACCTGGTTCTATAATCTTAAGCTACGGGTTGATCAAAGTGTTTTAATACCGCGCCAGGAAACGGAAGAACTGGTTCACTGGATTATGAGCGACCATGCGTTTAAAACTAAGCGTGCGGTTTGGGATATTGGAACCGGCAGCGGATGCATTGCCCTGGCCCTGGCTTCCTATATGCGCGCTCCGGAAGTGTTGGCAACCGATGTGAGTGCAGAGGCACTCAAACTGGCGGAGATCAATGCTTCACTAAACGAAGTGCATAATGTTAACTTTAAGTTGAGCGATATCTTCAGCTTTAATCCGGAAGCTGACAGGTTTGACATTATCGTCAGCAATCCGCCCTACGTTAAACAAAGTGATGCCGGCAGACTGAGTAAAAATGTAATAGACTTTGAGCCTGAACTTGCACTTTTGGTACCCGATGAAGATGCACTGATCTTCTATGATACTATTGCGGAAACCGCCTTAAAATGCTTAAAACCGGAAGGTAAAATCTATTTTGAGATCAACGAATTTCTTAAAGATGAAACTTGCGCCATACTTAAAGAAAAAGGCCTGAAAAATATTCAGGCCCGTAAAGATTTGAATGGCTTATGGCGTATGGTACGCGCCGAATTGTAAACTTTATTTTGCGCAAAGTAAGTTATCCTGACTTCCGCAAATGGGTCACCCAAGCGATATTTTCAATACTTTGAGTGATTGTAGTATTTCGCTATAGCTCTAACAATCAATCCCGAAGCTTCGGGATAACCACGAATGCGCGAATTTTTCTTCCAGAACTGATGATTAGTTTCGCGGAGCGAAACCAAATTGGTACTATTAGCTTATAATTGTTTCTAAGAAATACGGGTATAATTAGCAAATTCGTGGTTAAAACATTCATTAAAGCATTGATGGACAATTTATTACGAATAACACAAACAATTCCGTAAACGGAATCTCTTATCTATTATTCACGTTATATTATGTACCTTCTTAATGCTTGTGTAAACTTCTGAAAACCACTGATCAGCTTCATTGTCAAAAAATGCTAAAGGAGGTTGAGCTTTTGATGCTGCAATAAACCTTTTGGCTTCTAAACAAAATTGTTCAATCTCAAAAGTATTTGAAGAACAGCCAATGGTCTTAACCAAAACATTTTTACTTTAGTACCTGTACACTTACAGAGCCCGATTTGCTCTTCTTTTTGCGAAAAAACACATCCCAAAATAAGGCGGGTCACCCATATTCTCAATACGGAGTACTTTTAATGATTGATTATCAATAATTTATAACCAGCACTCGAAGAAGGTGCGGAAGTCAGGAAAAATATTCGGGCCCGTAAAGATTTGAATGGCTTATGGCGTATGGTACGCGCAGAATTGTAAACTTTATTTTGCGCAAAGTAAGCTATCTTACGCCGCAGCTAGAAAATTTAATATCTGTTGTTTGCGTAATAACCAAACACCTTCCGCATCACTTCAGTACCTCGTGCTATTGGATCTTTTCTGATTTTTGCTTCTTCTTCCGCTACCAAAGTAAACAAACCGTCAATAGCTTTTTCGGTAACAAATCCGGTCAAATCGGGATTTACCTTTTTAAAAGTAGTGGGCAGATCATTATATACCCCAATAGCATCAGCCCAGTATTTAGTGGCATTCACATCGCCGAGGGCATCTTCAATAACCGGACTAAAACGACTTACCAAAGCATTATATGTAGCGCGTTTTAAAAAGTTAGTGGCCGCATCCTTCTCGCCGGTAACTATGGCCACTACATCCTGAAATGTTAGCTGGCGAATGGCATCCTTAAAAATATCAACCGATTCAAGGGCAGCTTTTTCGGCAGCCCGGTTAATACTGGTTTCTACTTTCTGTACCTCATTATCCAGGCCCAGTGTAAGCAGTACATTTTTGATCTTTTGGGCATCTTCAGGCCATGGAATACGAATCAGGGAGTTGCCTAGGTATCCATCTTGCTTACCTGCCCGTAGCGAACCATTTGTAATTCCCTGTACCAGGGCATCTTTCAGTGCAAAGTTGGTTTCCTGATCGGTTGGACGACCCATACCGCCTGTACCACCGTAAATATCGTTGAGTGCATCGCATGAGGTTAAACTCAATGTTATGGTACACAATGCAATTATTAAGTATTTCATTCTTTTTAGTTTTCTTGTAAGATACATTTCAATTATTATGCCCGAAATTCCAATCAGATTGTCATTAAATTACAACCTCTTATCTGCGCGGCATCCAATCTGCCGTCAACCGTAAAATTACCTTCCTTTTTTACGCTTCCGATATCATCCGTAGCCATAAAGGAACAACTGTACAAATTGGACAGATCAATAACATTTAAGGCTCCTTTTCCGGCTTCTTTTACATCAAGCGGATCATAGACATCTCGGGAAAGAATTTTGAGCGTTGAAGTAGGCTCAAATAAACCGTCTGTTCCCAAATAAGCCTGGCTCAGCATTTCCGTCATGCCATATTCCGACAGAATATGATCACAACCGAAGGCACGCTTTAACCTGTCATGTACTTCGGAGCGGATTAGCTCATCCCTTCTGCCCTTCATTCCACCGGTTTCAATAATAATTGTGTGCTTTAATTTGCCGTAAAACTTTTCCGCAAAATCAAGCAGGGCGAAGGTTACCCCAAATAGTATGGTTTTTTGGCCACGTTTTTCGGCCATGGTTAAAGTTGATCGTAACTGATCTAGTTCATCAAGAAAAAATCCATTTAACTCATGTCCGCTTTCCTTCATTAAATGATCAGCCATATACACCAGGGATGCATTATTCCTTTCGAGGTAGGATGGTAGCAGACCTAAAATAACATAGTCTTTCGGCTGCCCGAAAACCTTATTGAATCCGGTTAAAATAGATCTGTTATATAGTTTCAAACTATGTACAAAGTGCCGGCTCGGTTCATCGCCGGATGTTGTACTGCTCTCAAAGATTTTTTCTACAGGCTTTCCACCGGCCAATACCTTATGGCTTTTAAAAAAGGAAACAGGTAAGAAAGGGAACTGGTTTACACCGGTGATCTTCGAACCACTATATCCAATAGCATCGCAGTACTCTCTATAAACATCGACATGTTTATACTGAAATTTGAAAACTTCAGTAGCTCTGTCCAAAAATGGAATGCTGGTATCGAATATTTTATCTTCTAAAGTCAAGACTTAAAGATAATGGCCGTAGATATAAATGCCTACATTGTATTTTTGGGCTAAGTGCTGAATTTCAGAGAAATAACGGCTTACGTTAAACGCGACCTTAATTTGGAATGGCGGCATAAGTCTGTTATTGGTGGAGCTGCTGTTTACCTGATCACTGTAGTGTTCATTTGCCTGCATGCATTTGAATCTTTTGAAGCCGATGTTTGGAATGCCCTGTTCTGGATCGTACTCAGTTTTGCTATTATGATGGCATCGGCACGGAGTTTTGACCAGGAACAACGAAATGCCTTTCTGTCGCATTTTCACCTAACGAAACCTGTTAATCTTATCATCTCAAAACTGTTGTATAATATTATACTGGCATTACTTATGGCCCTTGTAGGTTATGCGGCCTTTACTTTATTTCTCGGTAATGAAATTGCCGATCAACCCACCTTTTTGTTAACGCTTTGTTTGGGTGCTATTGGCCTGGGATCTATCTATTCATTAACTGCTGCCATTACGGCCAGGTCGGATGGCAATCTGGTTTTAATGGCCTTGCTCAGCTTACCGTTGATCTTACCTTTAATATTGCTTTTAATAAATCTAACCGCCAGATCATTCGGTGCTTATTCGTTTCAACAAAATCTGCAATTATTTGGCGCAACTTTGATTCTAATTTTATCGATTATCATTCTTTGCATTGTGTTGTTTCCTTACCTTTGGCGCGATTAAGATCTGAATGACAGATATCAGAAAAAGTTGGTGGAAATGGCTCGGTGCAGCCTTGTTAATCTACTCCGTTATTGCCGGCATTTTGGGTAATGTTCCGGCACAACCCATTCTTAACGAAACTATAAGAAATTTATACTACCATGTGGCCATGTGGTTTGCCATGTTTGCAATGGCCACGGTATCGCTGGTTGCCAGCATAATGTACCTTACCAAAGGTACAATACGGCTCGATACCGTAGCATCTTCATTCGCGCATGTGGCACTTATGTTTGGTTTTTTGGGCCTTATAACCGGAGCGGTTTGGGTAAATTATACCTGGAACGGCGACCCTGACAAATTGGTGCTTTGGGTAAAAGAGGATATTAAGTTAAACGGAGCGGCTCTTGGAGTGCTTATATATCTCGTGTATTGGATATTGCGTAAAAGCATTGCCGATAGTGATAAACGCGGCCGGTTTGCCGCCGTGTATAACATTATTGCCTTTGTATTATTAATGTATTTTACTATGGTGCTGCCACGCCTAAAGGAAAGTTCTCTGCATCCGGGAAATGCCGGTAATCCGGGCTTTGATATGTACGACTTAAATGACGATATGCGCCCTATATTTTATCTTTCGGTACTCGGCTGGATCCTTATTGGTGTTTGGATAGCACAGCTTCGTGTAAGGTACACACTATTAAAAAACGGATAAAGACAGACTTCACGATATGTTATATTTTACTTTTACGGCCTTGATGCAAATATTGGATTTCGCCTGGCAAAATGGTCCCATTGTAGAGATGGCCGACAAACTCCGAGATAACGGGAAAATTTACGTTGTTGTTTTGGTTTTGCTCATCATCTTACTTGGCGTTTTGATCTATCTCATCAGATTAGATAACAAGATTTCTAAATTAGAAAAGTAATAATATAAAATGAGCGTTGAACAGTTTGATTTTATTGGTGCCGTTAATACCTATTTTGACGAAGCCGCCAGTCATTTAAAAATTAATAAGGGCATTCTTGACCAAATAAAAGCTTGTAACAGTGTTTATGCCTTGCGTTTTCCGGTAAAGATCGGAAATGACTACGAGGTAATTGAGGCATACAGAGCACAGCACAGTCACCATCGCATGCCCACAAAAGGTGGTATAAGGTTTAGCGAGCATGTTGATCAGGATGAGGTAATGGCACTTGCTTCCTTAATGACCTATAAATGTGCCTTGGTTGATGTACCATTCGGAGGTGCTAAGGGCGGAATTAAAATAAATCCGAAAAAATATTCTGCCAGCCAGTTGCAAAGAATTACCCGTAGATATGCCTTTGAATTAGCTAAAAAGAATTTTATAGGGCCCGGCATTGATGTTCCTGCGCCTGATATGGGTACCGGTGCCAGGGAAATGAGTTGGATAATGGATACGTATATTTCCTTTAATCCGGGTGAAAATGCAATTGGATGCGTTACCGGTAAGCCAATTACGCAAGGCGGTGTGCGCGGTAGAACTGAAGCTACTGGTCGTGGCGTATTCTATGGTTTAAAGGAGATATGTTCCTATGAGAAGGATATGAAAAAGTTAGGCCTTGCCAAGGGACTGGAAGGAAAAAAAGTAGTTATACAGGGTTTTGGCAACGTAGGATACCACGCAGCCGATATTATGCATAATAATGGTGCTATTATTACTGCTATTGCCGAGTACGAAGGGGCTGTGTATAATCCTAAAGGCATTGTACCAAAAGAATTACGTAAATACAGAGAATCAACGGGTTCGGTAAAAGGATTTAAAGACACTAAGTATATTAAAAACAGTATGGAGGCCCTGGAACTGGAATGTGATATTCTTATACCTGCGGCTTTGGAAGGTGTACTAACCAAAGAAAATGCACCAAAAGTAAAGGCCAAAATTATTGGTGAAGCGGCTAACGGACCTGTTACTCCCGGAGCAGCTGACATATTCAAGAAGAATGGAATAATGGTTGTGCCTGATATGTATTTGAATGCTGGCGGTGTTACGGTTTCGTATTTTGAATGGTTAAAGAATCTTTCACACGTACGTTTTGGCAGAATGAATAAACGCTTTAATCAAAGTTCATTCGAGAATATTCTCGGTGTTGTGCAAGATTTCACAGGAAGGACATTGACAGAGAAAGAATTAAATGCCGTAACACATGGTGGAGACGAGATTGATATTGTAAATTCCGGCTTGGAAGAAACCATGATTGACGGATACCGGCAGATAAGAGAGGCAAAAAGACGTTATAGAAGGGTAGAAGAGCTGCGCACAGCAGCCTTTATAGTAAGTATTAAAAAAGTAGCTGACGCATACCTTTCAATGGGCGTTTTCCCATGATTTTTACCATTTTCAATTAGAATTATAAATCTTTATAGAAAGGCACTTCCTGAAGAAATTCAAAAGTGCCTTTTCTTATGTCCAATTTGGAAACCAGCCATTCGTTCCAATTGGTAACGATTAACCAGGGAGCTTTCAATTCCATATTATATTGAGCCACTTGATCAATGCTCTTTTGCAGAAGTTTTATGGAGTAGGATTTACATTCTATGATCATTAATGGTCTGGCATCCACATTATTGTAAATTACTACATCGAAGCGTTTATTCAGCTTCCCGACTTTAACCTGTTTTTCAATGGAGATGAGCGATTTGGGATAGTTTTTTTCATTAATTAGGAAATGAACTACATGCTGTCTTACCCATTCCTCAGGCGTTAAAACAATGTACTTCTTTCTTATGATATCAAATATTCTCCACTTGTCATTTGTATGCCGAACGTGAATATCATAATGAAAATCAGGATACTTCATTATCGAATTTCAATGGGAGTTTCCGGATTAATGATCTCATAAACTTCATCTAAGTGGTTATTCTTTAGAGCAATGCAGCCTAAAGTCCAGTTGGTTTTAGTGTCTATCAACACGTTACGATTTCCCGGCACGCCATGAATGCCTATCTCCCCACCGATCTTTGCATCTTCAGGAATGCTGCCATTGGCCTTAGCAGCCTTATGCTTTTTCCAACTATCATCTGTTGGATAATTTAACCAAATAAACTTGTGCCACTTCTTGTGGTCATATTTATCTCGCATGTTAAATCTTCCTTCAGGCGTACATTTATCGCCTTCCATGCGTTTATCATCAACCGGATTACGTCCAAAAACCACGGGGTAAGATTTTAAGGTTGAGTCGGCATACATCACATCTAAGCGCATCTTTCTTTTATCGATCAATATATGCAGATCTTGTTTTTCGACATCTGTCAAATCCCCAATAATGTTGCCTAATGGCACATTGGGTGCCGCACTTCGCTTCATGGTAAAAGTTTTAACGGGCTGGCTGCCCCGTTCCTTTTTTTCACATGAAACAAAAATGGCAAGCAGCAATAGAAAAAGATACTTAGAGTTATTTAACAATTTTAAACAAGGTTTGATCTGAAATATACGGATATAACTCATTCATGTGATAATTTTTCATGGCAATGCAGCCGTAAGTCCAGTTTTGTTTAATATCTATAGCCCAGTCTTTCCCGGATTCCGAGCCGTGTAAACCTATCTCGCCTCCTATACTGGCTGTATAGGGGATGCGGCCTTCGTACTTTGCTCGCCGGTGTTTTTCCCAACTACCCGCGTTTGGATAATCGATCCAAACGAATTTGTTCCACTTACGGTGCGGGTATTTGGCACGAACTTTAAATATTCCTTCCGGTGTGCACCGGTCGCCCTGCATTAGTTTATCATCCACCGGGTTATGACCGAACACCACCGGAAAGATCTTCAATACTTTATGCTCGGCCAGGACAGCCATTTTGTTTCTGCTTTTAGAAATGTATAAATGCACATATCCTGAACTTATGCCGTGAATTTCCATAATATCGCTAAGGGAAATCTCTTTTTCAATGCCTTCATAATGTTCCCATTCAACATGTAAGCTACCGGTATTTACTTCTTTTCCTGACAAAAGAAAGAGGGTGGACAGCAGACAAAGTATAATTCTCATAGATTTTATAGATAACGATGTGATGGGTTGGGTTTAGTATTCCAACTCTGAAAAAAAATGCAACAAGTGTTAGATGGTTAGTTAATAACTTTGCTGGCTAAAAATTTTAAAGCAATTCATGGCATACCCCTTTAAAAAAGTAGAAGCGGAAGCTCAACGAGTTTGGACGGAGAAAGATGTCTATAGGGTTATTGAAGATCAAAACAAACCTAAATTTTATGTGCTGGATATGTTCCCGTACCCAAGCGGTGCCGGACTTCATGTAGGCCATCCATTGGGTTACATTGCTAGCGATATTTACTCGCGTTACAAGCGGTTAAAGGGGTTTAATGTGCTGCATCCTATGGGTTTTGATGCCTTTGGCCTGCCTGCGGAGCAGTACGCCATTCAGACAGGCCGTCATCCGGCAGATACAACCAAAGAGAATATTGCACGGTACAAAGAGCAAATGGCTAAGATTGGCTTTTCATACGATTGGAGCAGGGAAGTGCGCACCTGCGATCCTAACTATTACAAATGGACACAATGGATATTCATTCAGTTATTCAATTCCTGGTATAATAATGATATTGATAAGGCTGAATCTATTGATACGCTTGTTGATCATTTTGAGAAGAATGGCTCAAAAGGATTGAATGCAGCTTGTGCTGATGAAATGTATTTTTCTTCTGAAGAATGGAAGAATAGTAATGAGGAAGAGAAGTCAGAAATTTTAATGAACTACAGACTGGCCTATCGAAAAGTCGGTTATGTGAATTGGTGCGAAGAACTCGGAACCGTATTGGCTAATGACCAGGTGAAAGACGGCTTGTCGGAGCGCGGCGGTTACCCGGTTGTGCAAAGAGCTATGACCCAATGGTATTTACGCATTACCGCTTATGCCGAAAGGTTGTTAAAGGATTTGGACTCTATAGATTGGTCCGATGCGTTAAAGGCCATGCAGTCTAACTGGATTGGCCGGTCTGAAGGAGCGAGTATTTTCTTTCCGGTGGCAGGCTCAGATCATACTATTGAAGTGTTTACTACACGACCTGATACTATTTTCGGAGCCACCTTTATGGTACTGGCTCCTAAACACGAACTTGTAGAGCAGCTCACAACACCGGAGCAAAGGGCTGAAATAGAAAAATATGTAGCCTACGTTTCGGCTAAGTCGGAAGTAGAGCGCATGGCTGAAAAAAAGGTTACCGGAGCCTTTACCGGAGCTTATGCCATCAATCCTTTCAACGATGAGAAAATTCCCATTTGGATCAGCGAGTATGTATTGAAGGATTACGGAACAGGAGCTATTATGTCCGTGCCGAGCGATGATGACCGCGACAAGGCCTTTGCCGAAAAATTTAATTTGCTCATTATTGATGTAATTGATAAGAGCAAGTATCCAGGAGCTACTTTGAGCGACAAGGTTGGTGTGGTGATCAATTCGGGCTTTATGAACGGCATGGAAGTGCCCGAGGCCATCAAGGCGGCCTGCGCCAAAGCCGAAGAATTGCAAATCGGAAAAACGCGTATCAACTATAAACTCCGCGATGCCAACTTTGGCCGTCAGCGCTATTGGGGAGAGCCTTTCCCAATTAGCTATAAAGATGGTGTGGCTTATGCACTAAGTGAGGAAGAACTTCCGCTTGAGCTGCCTGAAACGGAGGATTTTCTACCCGGTGAAGATGGTAAGTCCCCGTTAAGTCAGTTGGATTGGGCCACCATGCCTGATGGCAATAGACGCGAAACAGATGTAATGCCTGCTGTAGCAGGTTCAAGCTGGTATTATTTACGGTATATGGATCCTGCAAATTCCGAAGCCTTTGCCGGTAAAGAAGCCATAGATTACTGGCAGGATGTCGATTTATATATCGGCGGAACAGAACATGCCGTTGCACACTTAATGTATGCCCGTTTTTGGCATAAGTTTTTGTTTGATATGAATTTGGTGCCAACACAGGAACCATTTAAAAGATTGGTGAATCAAGGGATGATTCAGGGTGTTTCGTTGTTTTTTGATTCCGGGGAACGAAGTATTCATGTACCTATTGAATACGCTGATGAACATGGGATAATCAGCAAAGGTGCTTTCGAAAAACTGATTACCGCCGATAATCGGTTTGAAGGTATTGATCTTAATTCCATTGATTGGGATAATGACGGCATTCAGCTAAGACCCGAAGTCGAAAAAATGTCCAAGTCAAAATACAATGTTATCAATCCTGATGATATTATCGGTCAGTATGGTGCCGATGTATTTCGCATGTTTGAGATGTTTCTTGGACCTATTGAACAGCACAAACCCTGGGATACCAAAGGCATTGAAGGCGTAGCCAAATTTATGCGCCGGTTTTGGTCGTTGTATTTTAATGAAAATAACGAACTGATCCTAACGGATGAAGAACCTACTTCCGAAGAACTAAAGATTTTGCATAAAACCATAAAAAAGGTAGCTGAGGATATTGAGCGGTTGTCGTTTAATACTTCGGTGAGTGCTTTTATGATAGCGGCCAACGAACTAACTCAACTGAAATGCCATAAAAAGGCCGTTTTAAAACCTTTGGCCATTGTGCTTTCCTCATTTGCTCCGCATACATCAGAATACATCTGGCAAGAGATGGGACAGTCTGATAGTATTGTCAACGCTACATTCCCGGAGTTTGATGAGCAACATCTGGCGGAAGACAATTTTGAATATCCCGTATCGGTAAATGGAAAGATGCGAACAAAGATCTCATTGCCCGTTGATGCATCGGAAGATGACGCAAAGCAAGCCGTCCTTGCCGATGAGAAAATACAAAAATGGTTAGACGGAAAAGAAATGCGCAAATTTATTTTCGTGAAGGGCAGGATCATTAATGTGGTGGTATAATTAATATGCATGAACGTAAAAGAAATAGACTTCAAAACTTTGACTATAGTTCAAGCGGAATGTATTTCGTGACATCTATTACAAAGAATAGAATTCCACATTTTGGTGATATAAAATTTGGCCAAATGGTACTGAATACCTTTGGAAAAATTGCTCAAAGTCAATGGCTATGGCTTGCAAAACAGTACTTATATGTACAATTGCATTCTTTTGTTGTTATGCCTAACCATGTCCACGGTATATTGGAAATTAATCGAAATCTTGTAGGGTCAGGTCGCGACCTGACCCTACAAGATGAAATCAAAATCAAGCCACTATCCGAGTTAATTGGAGCTTATAAAACAACATCTTCCAAATTAATTCATTTGGCAGGATGTGAAGATTTTCTCTGGCAAAGATCTTTTCACGATTCGATAATTAGGGATAAGGTTTCTTACTATAAGATCACGAACTATATAAAATCAAATCCAAGGAATTGGAGCGATGATGAGTATTTCCACGGTGAAATAATCAACCAAAATCATGAAGGATCAGCCACCAATAACTAATAACTCATCACCAATCACCAAACTGATTGAATGTCCGAGAGATGCCATGCAAGGTCTGCATGATTTTATTCCAACGGAAGAAAAAACAGCCTATATAAATCAGTTACTAAAAGTTGGATTTGACACCATTGACTTTGGAAGTTTTGTAAGTCCGAAAGCTATACCCCAGTTAAAAGATACGGCCCAGGTTTTGAAGGGTCTTGAATTGGATAATACTTCGAGTAAGTTATTGGCTATTATAGCCAATGAGCGTGGTGCTAAAGATGCTGTACAGTTTGACAAGATCAACTATTTAGGTTTTCCTTTTTCACTATCTGAAACTTTCCAACAAAGAAATACCAATGCCAGCAGGGAAGAAGCTCTCGATCGCATTGCAGGCATTCAGAATTTGTGTTTGAAGCATGGTAAACATCTGATCGTTTATCTCTCCATGGGTTTCGGAAATCCGTACGGTGAAGACTGGAATGCCGATATGACATCACAATGGGTTGAAAAATTTGTGGCTATGGATATTAGCATTCTCGCCCTGGCGGATACTATCGGAGTGGCTGAACCTGAATCGATAACCTATATTTTTTCAAATCTTATACCGGAATTCCCGAAAATTGAATTTGGAGCACATTTCCATTCAACTCCGGAAACGGCCTTTGAGAAATTAGATGCGGCTTTTAATGCCGGATGCCTGCGTTTTGATGGTGCCATTAATGGAATAGGCGGTTGCCCAATGGCTGATGACGATTTGGTAGGTAACCTGGCTACGGAAACGATAAAAACCTTCTTTGAACGGACACCTGGAGTAAACTTAGATCTGGATGAGAGTGCTTTCTCAGATGCACTTAAAGCAGCCGGTCGGTTGTTTGGGAGATATTCTTAGAGATATGCGCTGTTTATCGTTGTCAGGCTATTGGTTGGCCTGTAAATGTCAATGAGTTTTAGGTCTTACCCTTCACTTCGGCTTCGCTCAGTGCAGGCTGGCTCAGGGTGACGTCGTGTCAACATTACTAATCGTTGATCTCTTCGTCATGGTGAGCCTGACGAACCATGAGACCTACATTATAGAACTATACAACACAAGTATCACCCTTCACTTCGGCTTCGCTCAGTGCAGGCTGGCTCAGGGTGACGTCGTGTCAACATTGCTAATCGCATCGGAATCTTCGTCATGATGAGCTTGCCGAACCATGATACCTGAATTGATCTCTTCTTCATGGTGAGCCCGCCTGATTGACTTAGTCGGGAACCATGAGTCCTGTTAACCGTATTGATCTCTTCGTCATGGTGAGCTTGACAAACCATGAGACCGAACAATACAATCCAAGGCTCACCCTTCACTTCGGCTTCGCTCAGTGCAGGCTCGCTCAGGGTGACATCGTGTCAACATTGCTAATCGCATCGGAATCTTCGTCATGATGAGCTTGCCGAACCATGATACTTGGATTGATCTCTTCGTCATGGTGAGCCCGCCTGATTGACTTAGTCGAGCAGGCCTGACGAACCATGAGACGTTTGCGCTCGTTCGTTCGATTTCCCCGAAAGCTCAACTACTTTCCTTACCACAACTTTTTTTATACTCCTGCTCACTTCCCGATCAGGAGGTTCCACAATATATTGTAGTTTCAGGCTTAAATAATCATGTTTAATTTCTTTAACACGTAGATCTATACTGCCGGGTCGTATCTTATCTTTAAACGGTTCCAGCAAGCTGGTGAGCACATTTTCGTAATCTTCCACCGTATCAATGGCACCAATAGGCAGGTCAAAATCAATACTCGATTTTTTTACTTCGCGCCTGGTATAATTAATTACTTCTTCATTAAACACAGTATTGTTTGGAATGGAAATGATATCATCGTCATCATTCAACAACAGCAGGGTAGTAAGTCCAATATCCATAACGCGGCCCTTATGCGTTCCGATCTTCACGTCATCTTCTATATCAACTTCATTGGAGAAAGTGATAATAAACCCGCTGATCAGATTCGAAATGTAGTCTTTTGAAATAATAGCCAAGGCGGCAGCCACAATACTTAATGAAGTGAACAACTTAACGAGATTGATACCGAAAAGGCTGAGTATGGAAAACAGAAGCAGTGAAAAAACAATCAGTGCCTGCAGATTGTTCATGCCTATGGTAAAGTTATCTGTTCGGCCGCGGATTAATTTCCTCCGATTTCGGTGAACCATAAGTATAGCCTGAATTACAAGACTAATGATTAGGCCCAGGGCAGCGAAGGTAAGAGCAGCATTAAGATGCTCCGGTTCGGAGGAAAAAACGCTTTTCAGCGGATTACCAAACTCATCGGAAAACAAAACAAACAGTACGATAAGCAACGATAATATTGTGATGACCCATTTACGCATTTGAGAGAGTTATTTTTATGTGAAATTAAGGCAATTAACCGCAATGGCACAGAGCGCGCCAGGACTTTGAGTTCTTAGTGTGTTAATGGTTTCAGGTTAATCCCTCAATATTCTTCTACTTATCACCAACCGCTGTATTTCACTTGTGCCTTCACCGATTTGCAGTAAGCGCTGATCGCGGTAAAAGCGCTCAACATCGTATTCTTTCATAAGGCCATAGCCTCCGTGAATTTGCACAGCATCATCGGCTACTTCTTTGGCAATTTCAGAGCAATATAGCTTAGCCATAGCTGCAAGTTTCCGGTAATCTTTGCCTGAGTCTTTCATCCAGCAAGCCTTGTATAACAGATTGCGGGCCAATTCTATTTTCAAGGCCATATCGGCCAACTTAAAGGCAATAGTCTGAAACTCAGAGATCTTTTTACCAAATTGCTCACGCTCCTTGGAATATTGCAGGGCCAGTTCATAAGCTCCCTGGGCACAACCCAGTCCCATGGCCGCAATAGACAGTCTTCCACCGTCTAAGGTTTTGAGCATAAGCTTTGAGCCATAGCCGCGTTCCCCCAAAATATTTTCCTTAGGTACCCGGCAATTATCAAAGGCCATGTCGGCAGTATTGCTTGCTCTCCACATAAGTTTACCATGCATAACATTGGCAGAAAAACCGGGTGTATCTTTTTCTACAATAATGGTAGAAAACTCTTTACGACCATCATCGCGAGTTCCTGTAATGCATTGAACCGTAGTGCCAGCCGTTATTTCAGAAGCACCATTAGTGATAAATATTTTGGAACCATTAATTACCCAATCATCCCCGTCCAGTTCTGCTGTGGTTTTAGAGTTTCTTGAGTCGGATCCTGCACCGGGTTCTGTTAATCCGAATGCCCATAGTGCTTCGCCGGTGCATAGTTGCGGAATGTATTTTTTCTTTTGCTCTTCCGTTCCGGCAATCATAAGCGGACTAATACCGAGCGAGTTGTGTGCGGCCACCGTAGCTGCATGAGAGCCGTCAATTCTGGCTACTTCTTCAACAGCGATGATATAGGAAAGGGTGTCCAATCCGGAGCCGCCTAACTCAGTCGGTACAACCATTCCAAACAGTCCGATTTTCCCCATTTTTCTGCACATTTCAATGGAGAAATGCTCGCGCTCATCGTAATCTTTCGCAACCGGTTTTATTTCTTTTTCGGAAAAATCACGGATACTTCTTCTGATCAGATCGTGTTTTTCATTACAGTAAATGTCGTTCATTGGTGCAAAGATATTTTTTATTGGCAGGAAAGTGAATTGCATTTTGTCTTTTCGGGTGGTGGCAGGGGAATCGGGAAATATTCCAAATTTTAATTTTTCATTCTCGCCTGTTTATTTTTTCCCAATGACGCCCGACAGAATGAAAGAATTCATTTATTCGGGCTGGCAACTACCCACAGTTTTTTTCATTTATCATTCTTCATTCTCAATCTCATCCACCTCAACCAACACCTTTCCGGATTCTACTTTGTCGCCTTCCCGGATATTAATACTTTTGACCGTTCCGTTCACCGCCGTTTTAAGCGTGTTTTCCATTTTCATTGCTTCCAGAATAAGGGCATTCTGTCCTGCATCTACAACATCTCCTTCTTGTAATAAGATCTTGATTACTGTGCCCGGAATTGGGGCAGTGATCAGGTTGCTGCTTTCGGATGTTGCGGAAGTCAAATAATCAATATCATAGTCAAGGGCATCGAGGCGCTCAACAACATACGGCGAGCCGTCAATAAATACAACGGAGCGGTTGTTGGCAATGGCGTAAACGCCTTCGGGTTTCGCGTTCAAAGTTTCGGGTTCAAGGCTTAAGGTTTTATGATCCTTGGCATTCGAGATCTGAAATTCGAGATTTGAAATTTTCCTGATTACGTATTCTTCATTTAAGTCTGAATCCAAAACCACTCGTCCCTGTTGTATGGCTGATTGCGTCCAAATGGAAGTGCCTTTCGGTGTAAATTCCTTTGAGACATAGCTACCTATAATGTGTAGTTCTTTTCCTTCTGAAGCGTTTAGCTTGTCGATCAATGCTAACAAGTCGGTATGATGCAGTTTGCAATAGTTGGTCGAGATGTTGTTGGACTTGAAATTTTCTTCAACCAAAATGGCCCTGAGATAATCTCTATTTGTCTGTGTACCATAAAAGTGGAAGGCATCCAGGGCTTGTGCCGTATTTTTTAAAGCTTCTTCCCGGCTATTTCCATAACCGATCATCTTTGCTATCATCGGGTCATAGTCGGGCAGTATTTGAAAGGCTAGTTTGGGAACATTTGCAGAAGACGGGAACGACGAGTCTGTACGAACGTTTTCCATTTCAGGTTCCTTAAAAAAAAGCAACTTACCCGGTGAAGGTCTAAAATCATTTGTGGGATCTTCGGCATAAATACGACATTCAATGGCATGACCTTTCCGCGAAATATCCTTTTGTGCGAATGGCAGGATTTCACCCGATGCAATACGCATCTGTTGTTCAATAATGTCAACTCCGGTTATCATTTCCGTAACCGGATGTTCAACCTGAACGCGCGTATTCATTTCCATGAAATAGAACTTACCCGCTTCGTCCATGATGTATTCTACCGTACCGGCCGAGTAATATCCGGCTGCTTTGGCCAGGGCTACTGCGCTGGCGGTTATTTCGTGCCGGGTTTGCTCATTCAATGTTATTGATGGAGCTTCCTCAATGATCTTTTGATGCCGGCGCTGAATGGTACACTCCCGTTCAAAAAGATGAACAATGTTGCCATGTTTATCACCCAAAACCTGCACTTCTATGTGGCGAGGCTGTTCAATAAACCGCTCAATAAATACCGAGCCGTCACCAAAGTAGGAGAGAGCTTCGCGCGATGTAGCCTTCAATGCTTCTGCCACATCATCTTGCGACCGCACTACGCGCATTCCTTTACCGCCACCGCCGGCAGCTGCTTTAATAATCACCGGAAAGGTGAGTTCATCAAGTTGTGATAATAAATCTTCCGTGTTTCCTGAAATACCTTTTAATAATGGAACTCCGGCTTTTTCAGCAAAATCGCGGCTGGCTATTTTATTACCCATCAATTCAATAGCCGACACCGGTGGCCCAACAAATATGAGTCCTTTTTTACCACAGGCATTGGCAAAATCAGCATTCTCACTCAAAAAACCATAGCCGGGATGAATGGCTTCTGCCCCAATTCCTTTGGCTATGGAGGTGATCTTTTCAATATCTAAATAGGTTTCAGTCAGGGTATGTCCATTTAGTGCCACAGCATCATCGGCACATTTAACGAAATAGGCATCACGATCCTGGTCGGCGTATATTGCCGTAGTGGCAATGCCCATTTTCTTTGCACTTTTTATTATGCGAATGGCAATCTCGCCTCGGTTTGCTATGAGTAAGTGATGAATCATTTATTCTTAACCGCTAAAGTGCGAATATGTGAACCACAAGAGCAAAAAGTCAGTACAATGGAAATGAGGTATGGCAACACCATCTTTATTTCAGCGTTTTCAAATATTCCAAAATGGCTTCGGCATCTTCTTTTTTCAGGTCTTTTGTAAACATTTGATATTCCTCATGTTCTATTAGTAGTTGACGCGCGGCCGGGTCTTTTTCAGTCATGCCTTGCGGATCCAAAATCATTTCAATGATCCACTCTGGCCTTCTTCGTTCGGTTACGTTTCTTAAATCGGGCCAGGGGCCATCACCCGACTTGGAATGACATTCAACACAGTGCTTGTTAAACAATTGTTCGCCTTTGGCGGTTAAAGTCACGGCCTCTTCCTCCAATTGATCGAACGTATCAACTTCCGGTTCCTTTAAACTGTCCTTTATATCCGAATTCGATTGCTCTATTGTCCCTGTTTCCCCTGTACTCTCCTTCTTTTCCTGAGCACAGTTAGAACATAAAAACATAATTACGATAAGTACGATCAAATTTTTCATTTTTCACTTTTCATTTTTTCACCCAATACCCAACATCCAGCATCCAATGCCCCTCATCCGGCATCCAACATCAATTTAAAACACACCCGCCAGCTATCTCACATAGATTAACCTCTTAGTTCTATTCAGTAGCTTTCAGACCACATTTTTTACATTCTAAAAACACCATATTTCGTATCATCCCATTTTTTATTTAGCGTGGAAGCGATAGCCAGGGCCAGCACTTTGCGTGTATCCTTGGGATCTATGATACCATCATCCCACAACCGGGCAGTAGAGTAGTAGGCAGATCCTTCTGTCTCGTACTTTTCCAGTATTTCATCCCGCATGGCTTTCTCATTTTCTTTGGTAAACTTTTCGCCGCGTCTTTCCAACTGTTCCTTTTTTACCGTAGTAAGTACAGCGGCAGCCTGTTCGCCGCCCATCACACTTATTTTGGCGTTTGGCCACATAAAAAGGAAATTGGGATCGTAACCACGACCGCACATGGCGTAATTTCCAGCTCCAAAGGAACCACCTACGATCAATGATATCTTAGGCACATTTGCATTAGCGGTTGCGTGTACCATTTTGGCGCCATCACGAGCGATACCTTTGTGTTCGTATTCTTTGCCCACCATAAAGCCGACTATATTGTGGAGATAGACAATAGGTATTTTGCGAGATGCACAGAGCTCTATAAAATGTGCTCCTTTTAAGGCACTTTCACCAAACAAAATTCCGTTATTACCAACAATACCTACCGGATAGCCCATAATGTGGGCAAAGCCCGTAACCAGGGTAGGCGCGTACCTTGCTTTAAACTCTTGAAAACGGCTGCCATCTGCAAATCGGGCTATGATCTCTTTTATGTCAACGGGTTTTTTGAGATCAACCGGAGCTATTCCGTACAGTTCATCAATATGGTAAAAGGGTTCTTCAGCTTCCTGTATTTCAAGATGCTGTTTTTCTTGTTGCACCGATTCCAGCAGATTTCTGCATAGCTGAAGGGCATGTCTGTCGTTTTCGGCCAAATGATCTGCCGTTCCTGAAACTGAAGTATGCATTTCGGCACCTCCCAATTCTTCGGCACTCACTTCCTCACCAGTAGCGGCTTTTACCAGCGGCGGTCCGCCTATAAAAATAGTACCCTGATTTTTTACAATTATAGTTTCATCGCTCATTGCCGGTACGTAGGCACCGCCTGCCGTACAACTGCCCATTACAATGGCAATTTGAGGTATTCCTTTGGCACTCATTCGCGCCTGATTGTAAAAGAATCTGCCAAAGTGAAAACGATCGGGAAAAACCTTAGCCTGATCGGGTAAAAATGCCCCACCGCTGTCCACCATATACACACACGGCAGGTGATTTTGTTCAGCTATTTCCTGTGCACGTACATGCTTACGAATGGTTTGCTCCATATAGGTGCCGCCTTTAACGGTAGCATCGTTGGCTATTATCATAACCTCCTTACCATGCACAACTCCAATTCCCGCAACAATGCCCGCGCCCGGGAAAGCATTTTTCTTGAGATCGTATGCTGCCATCGGCGATAGCTCAAGAAAAGCCGTATTCTTATCTAATAGCAGGTGAATTCGCTCACGGGCCAAGAGCTTTCCGCGCTCTTTATGTCTTGCCATCGCCCTGTCAGACCCACCTTTAGTGGCTGCCTGTAATTTAGAATGAAACTCGTTGACTAGTTTAACATATACTTGTTTATTCTGCTTAAAAGATTCAGAAGTAATGTCGATGTTAGATTTTATTCGGTCCAAGGTGGAAAGTTGTTAGGCGAAAATAATGGTTTGCGGTTTATAGTTAATGGTTTGTGGTGCCTTGTCACAAAAAAACAATTATGTCTAACGAACACTAAGTAAAATACGGATTTGGCACGTTCTATGAATTATATATAAAAACTTGAGTTATGAAAAGGACTTATACACTTTTGGCAATTTTAGTGTCCATATTACTGGCTGGTTGTGCAGGCAGTGATAAATTGATGGACAAAGGAAATTACGATGCGGCCTTTAATAAAGCAGTACGAAAGATTCACAAGAAAAATAAAGGTGGTAAATACAGAGCAATGGCCATTGAGGCATTTGAAAAGGCCAATAAGCGTGATATTCTGTTATTGCAAAAGACAATAAAGGCCAACGATCCGAAGTCCTGGGTGAATGCCTATAACCTGTTATGTGATTTGGAACGCAGACAGAAAAAGGTAATGGCGAAATATTTACACGAATCCATCGATCTTAAAAATGAAAATATTTGGCTTGAATCAATTTATGAACTTAAGAACCAGGCAGCGACAGAATCGGCCAAATATTATTACAATGAAGCACTACCGTTATTGGAAGATGGCCGACACGGAAACAAAGAGCAGGCCCGAAAAGCGTACAATTTATTTCAGAAAGCGGAAAGATATAAGCGCAATTATGAAGATTTGTATGAACTGAAAAGAGAAAGTGAGAAGTTGGGTACGGTAAATGTGCTTATTTCGGTTGGCAACGATTCCTACAACTACATCCTTAATATTGAAGATGATGTACTGGATGCCGTAATTGACGGAATAGACAATCAAAACTGGGTGTGCCACTATACCTATGATGACAGGAGTATAGATTTCAACTATGAACTTTTAGCCAATATTAGAGAAGCTCGTATTACGAGAACGAGCAGTGAGGAAAGAAGCCGGAAATTCACCAAATCAGTTAAGAAGAAAGTGGTAGATACGGCCGGCAATGTGACTTATAAATACAAAAATGTTTATGCTACTGTTTGGGAAACCGAAAGGGTGAAGAGAGTCGAATTTGAAGTTGATCTTATACTCTATGAGATGGATACCGGAAGACGTGTAAATACCGAATGTGTTAGAAGTATAAAATCTTTTTCTGATAAATGTTACACATCCTATACGGGTGACAGGCGGGCTTTACCAAAAGACTTTACCATACGTAAGGCAGATCGCTTTCCTTCAAGAAATGAAATGATACGTAAAGGATTATACGATCTTAAGCATAAGATTGAATGTGAGGTGCCAAGGTTCAAGCGGTATTTCTTGTGAGTGTTCAGAGTTCCCTGGGGGAGAGTGCGTTCAGAGTCCGCTGCGAGAAATGATGTTCAGAGTTCCCTGCGGGAGTCTCTGAACTAGTAACGTGAGTTCGGGATAAGGAATCCCGCAGGCGGGATTATTTGTGAAATAACAATGTGCTGTTTATCAACGGATTAGATAATTAGATTAACTACGAATTTGCGAATTAGCGCGAAAATCTTGGTGATTAATTTGGAACGAAGAGCACTAATGTGTTTCGCTGAAGCGAAACAGAGGTTGTTGACAACGAAAAAATTCGTGCATTCGTGGTTAAAAAATTGATAATCAAATCACTGTAAAAGTTTCTTAAGTCGAATTCACGTTAGTAACCTGAAGCTACGTTTTCGCCACGTATATCGGCAGCTCCTTCCAAACTTCCGTTTTCAAGCACTTTAATACAGTTTAAACGGCCTATTTCAGAGCGTATCTCTAACTTGTGACCGTACTTTTTAAGGCGGGCGGCTGTTTTCTCATTAAATGCACCCGGTTCGTGTAAAATCCGATCGGGAAGCCATTGGTGGTGCACACGTTTATGGTTGATGGCTTCCTGCATGGTCATGTCAAAGTCAATTACATTAACAATAGCCTGAAATACCGAAGTGATAATGGTTGAACCACCGGGCGTTCCGACAACCATGTACAGTTTTCCGTTCTTTTCTGCGATGGTCGGCGTCATAGAACTAAGCATACGTTTTCCCGGTTGAATGCTATTAGCTTCGTTACCTACAAGGCCGTATATGTTGGGAACGCCGGGCTTGGCAGAGAAATCGTCCATTTCATCATTTAGGAAAAAGCCGCCGCCTTCTACCATCACCTTACTCCCGAAGTTGTCGTTTAAAGTAGTTGTAATAGCTACGGCGTTTCCATCTTCATCTACGATAGAAAAATGCGTGGTTTCCACACTTTCTATAAAATCTACTTTGCCCTGTTTAATCTCTTCTGAAGGCGTGGCGTGTTTCAAAGAAATGGATGCATTGCGTTTTCTCAAATATTCCTCTGATGTGAGCATTTCTTCAGGCACTTTAAAGAAATCCGTGTCGGCTAAGTAAGTGGCACGGTCGGCATAAACCCGTCGTTCCAATTCGGCCATAATATGAATATTACGGGCCGAGTTATGCTTTTTTATTTTTCCGGAAAACTGCTCAAAGCCTTCCAGTAATTGAGCAAGCGCGATTCCACCGCTTGAAGGCGGCGGCATGGTTATCAGTCTATGCCCCTTGTAGTTTATGGAAATAGGATCTCGCCATTTAGCTTCATACATATCCAGGTCTGCCTGAGTAATAATGCCTTGTCCTTTTTTCATTTCTCGAAGGATCAACTCTGCCGTTTTTCCTCCATAGAAACCATTCCTGCCTTCACCGGCAATACGCCTTAGCGTGGCAGCCAAATCTGAATTAATGATGGTATCACCTTTTTTCCAACCAGCATCGCTTAAAAATAGAATAGGGTGGGTATTGTATTTGTAAAACCGCTCTTGATAGTCGTTTAGTTTGGCTGCTTCCTGTTCTGTCAACAAATAGCCCTCAGCGGCAAGTTCAATGGCGGGTTGCAGTAAGTCCTTCCAGGGCAACTTTCCGAATCTATTATGCAGCCGGACCATGCCATCAACCGTACCCGGCACTCCTACCGAAAGATGACCATGTACACTGAGGTGTTTTATTACATCGCCGCTTTCATCTAAGTACATATCCTTGTGGGCAGCCAGAGGGGCTTTTTCCCGAAAATCTAATGTGCCGGAAGTTCCATCGTTCATTCTGTACACCGCAAACCCACCACCTCCTATATTGCCAGCTCTGGGATAAACAACCGATAGGGCAAACTTTACGGCCACGGCTGCATCAAAAGCGTTGCCGCCACGTTTTAATACTTTTAGACCTGCCTTTGTGGCTTCAGGATGAGCGGTAACAACCATAGCATGTTGTTCAACCACACCTGTAACAACTGTTTTAGTTGAGGTGCAGGCAGAGAATAGGAATACGAGAAAAACCAGGTTGCGCATGACTAAAAATATTCATTTTTTTATTTCCTTTTGTGCCCAAACCTAATCAGATTTGAAGCCAAACTATGCAGTAGAACTTTGTAATGAGTGCTGAAAGTGCAATAAAATCAGGCATTTTGGAAGATTTAGCATAGCACCGCTATGGTGAAGCTGAAAAATGCAGTGAAACGCTGATTTTGAAGCAATTTCAGCACGGAATAGATTTTCTATTGCATAATTTGGGTTGAATGACTCGGTCAGTCGGCCCGGCACAAGATGTCATTTTCTATAAAGTGAAAAACCTAATAAGAGGCTTTAGCCTGTTAAATAGAAAAACTAACCCCGGACGTCCTGGTTGAATTTTTACAGGCGGAAACATTCAGTATTCGACTTCGAGGGAGTCGAATAATTTGCATTAAATAAATTACAAATGTTTACCCCTTTCAGAGTTACAACACTCATTCTAATTTTACTTTTCTTTAAGAAAAGATATCAAATAGGGTATTAATTTCTCGCACCAAATATCAAGCTGCCTATCCTAACCATATTGGTGCCTTCTTCAATGGCTATTTGATAATCTCCGCTCATTCCCATGGATAGCGTTGAGAAAGCTTCTTCATTGCCATAATGTTGTCGCTTAATGGAGTTGAAGAGTCTTTTTAGATTTTGGAATTCTTTACGAATTACTTCATCATCCGATGTGAATGTGGCCATACCCATGAGCCCTCTAATCCTTACAAAGTTCATTTCGCCAATTTGGGCGAACAACTCCTTATCAGTTACAATGTCAGGCCCAAAACCAAATTTGCCTTCTTCCTTTGCTATATGAATTTGTAATAAGCAATCAATCACTCGCTCTATCTTCTCTCCTTGTTTATTGATCTCCCGAAGAAGGCGTAAGGAATCAACGCTATGAATTAGATGAATAAAAGAAACTATGTGCTTAACCTTGTTGCGCTGTAAATGACCAATAGCGTGCCAATGAATATCATTGGGAAGTGCGGGCTTTTTTTCCAATAGTTCCTGTATCCGGTTTTCGCCAAAGTCGCGTTGCCCCATGTCATACATCTTCTGTATATCAGCCACACTTTTGGTTTTACTTACCGCAATTAGTTCTACATCGGCGGCATTTAACTTCTCACTTAATGCTTTGTATGCTTCTATATTCACTTAACTTTGGTTTATGCGAAATCTCTTCTATGCATTATTAATGTTCTTTGCTTTTACCGCGTGCAAAAATAAAGCGTCAAAGCCTAAAGATCTTTTACCGGAGAGTAAGCTCATACCGATATTGGTTGACTTGCACTTAGCCGAGGGCGGGGTAGATAATAAGGTGTTTTACGATGACTCAATTACAGTGGACCTGCAAGCTGAATACGATAATATTTTTAGGGAACATAATATAACAGAAGAGCATTTTAAACAGAGCTTCCAATATTACCAGACAAAGCCCGCAGAGCTGGGTGAGATGTACCAAAAAGTATTGGACAGCCTGGAAGCTTTGGAGCGAAAACTGCAGAATATTGAACTTTTCGAATTAAAAGATGAACCAAGTAAACTACAACGGCCAACTGATAAAAGAAGGTGAGTTAAGGCTTTCGCACGAGAATCGTTCTTTCAAGTATGGCGATGGTTTGTTTGAAAGTATAAAGCTGATAGACGGTTATCCGATATTTTATAAAATCCATTACGCCAGATTTCTCCGTGGGTTGGATATTTTGAAGTACAACATTCCCAATCATCTTTCGCCGCACTATTTTTTAGGTGAATTACTTAAAACAGCCCGTGGCAACAATTGTCTCAACGGAAGTTTAAGGCTCGCGGCCTGGCGAAAGAAAGGTGGAAACTATGGGCCGTTAGATAATGATTTTGACTTTTTAATAACCGTAGCAGAAGGCGGTAAATTCTATTCATTAAATAAGGCTGGACTGACCATCGGAGTGTATGATGAAATTCCCAAGCCTGTAAATAAGTTGGCATCCATAAAAACCAATAATGCCCTGGTATATGCGCTGGCAGCCAATTATGCCAAAACACATAAGTTTGACGATGTATTGCTTGTTAATTCGAGCAACAATATAGTAGAAGGTCATTCGAGCAATTTATTCTTGTTTAAAGAAGGAAAGCTGTTAACGCCGCCACTAACGGAAGGATGCCTGGACGGTGTAAGCAGAACCGTAATAAAGAAATTGGCCAAATGGAACAACATTGAGTTGGAAGAAAAAGCTGTGAACAGGGAAGACCTGCTTCAAGTCGATGAGATGTTTCTTAGTAATGCCACACAGGGAATTCGATGGATATCGCTTTTTGATGATAAAAGGTATAGCAACGACTTAACCACGATGTTGTTTCATAAACTAAACGAAAGGGCTTCGGTCATTTTGGAAAAAAGGGAAAAGTTTAACCTTTCTTAGTCGCATCTGCTTCCACATCTTCGGCATCTCTGCCAAAACCCAACATGGCTGTATTATCAAAGGTCGTTAAATCTTCAATAACGGTATATTCCTTCTTTGCAAACATAAGTGCGAACATCATAATAAGTGCTGTGGCTATTATTTCCACGAACATTATACCATCATTAAAACCTTCTAATTTATACTGTTCAGGAATAGCAAAGAAAAGAAGTACGGTAATTAGTCCGCGCGGAGCGATAAATAGTTCAGGAAGTATCGTGTCTTTTCTATGAGTTCTGACCGCCCACAGATGCGCAAACCGGACAAGGTAAATTGCACCAAGAATGATGGCAGATAGAAGAATAACATTCACTTCTGTTAATGCCGAAAGGGTAATAACCATGCCAAAAACAACAAAGAAAAATGTCCTAACCAGAAAAGCACTTTGATGTGTAAGCAATTTAAAATCTTCTACAATTCTGGCATGTTTTTCATGATCAATCAGGCGTTTGAGCCATCCTCTGAAAAATAACTTTGGATTGTAGAGAATTAAACCGAAAGTCATGATCATAATTAGTGAGGAAAGGCCAAAGAGTTTGCCGGCAGAATAAAAGATCATGAGCATGGCGAAAATGGTAAAGAAGTTGGCTTTTCGGGTAACCTTTGAGATAAAGTAAACCAGGCCATAACTGGCAACAACCGAAATAAGAATGGTGATTATTGTTCTTCCCAGTTCAGCAAATGCTGCATTGGCAAGATCAATACTGTTTGGATCAAGCCTTGTAAGAAAAAAGAACAGGATAATGCCGAGAATATCTGAGAAGGTGGCCTCATAGATCATAAACTCTCTTTTCTCATCTGCAAGTCCTCCTACCGAGGGCAACACAATGGCCGAACTCATAATGCTCAACGGCACGGCATATACTGTGGCATGAAGGAGATCGGTTTTTACAATATTGGCAATGGCAAAAGCTATGAACAATGTGGTTACCAAAAGCACAAATAGTGCTACAAAAAAAGCACGTAAAATGAGTTTTCGTTTATCCTTAGTTAATTTAAGATCCAACGCTGCTTCCAGTACAATGAGTATAAGTCCGATAATGCCCAAAACTTCCAAAATGGAAAAGATCTGCTCATCAAATTTCAAACCCAGATTTTTGAAAAGATACTGTAGGCCTATTCCCGTGCCTATTAAAAGAAGTACAGAGGGTAAATTAAACTTCTTTGCTATGAAATCGAATGTATAACTCAGTAGAATGATCAATGATGCACCAATGATCATCACATACGGATCAGAGAGCGAAAAAGAAGCGAGTGGAACAGACAAAAGGTTACCTATCATGAATGCTCAAATATACTCAGGATTTGAATTAGGGTTTCCTCGTTATTCAGGTTATATCATTATTGATTATAAACCCCTAACAGTGCTGCTCATAAGCTTGTGCTAGATTTTGAGCTATCATCTCCGCCGGCCGGCCTTCAATGTGATGGCGCTCAATCATGTGAACCAATTCCCCATCCTTAAACAAGGCTATAGAAGGGGAAGATGGCGGGTAGGGCATCATATAAGACCGGGCTTTATCTACCGCACCCTTTTCCATGCCTGCAAAAACGGTGGTAAGCTTATCGGGTGTTTTGGGTGCACTAAGTGACATTACCACTCCCGGTCTTGCACTTCCTGCGGCACATCCGCATACGCTGTTAACCATTACCAAAACACTTCCTTCACTCTCAATAGCCGCTTCCACATCTTCTTCGGTGAACAGTTGTTTAAATCCTGCATTTTCAAGCTCTGCCCGCATTGGGCTTACTAATTCTTCCGGATAGTTCATTTATTTATTTTTTTTGATGATATAATGTTTTAATAGTTATTTCGCTTATTTAGTTCCTTGTGGGTGTTTTATATTTCATATCTCGTATTCCAACTTTTGAATTGTGCTATCTTCTATAACATACCTAACTCCAGTTTGGCTTCTTCGCTCATATAATCCATATTCCAGGGCGGATCAAAAGTGAGTTCAAAGTCAAACTCGTTAATTCCCGGTATTCCCTTAACCTTTTGCTGAACTTCGGCTGGCAATATTTCAGCTACAGGACAATTTGGGGTGGTTAGCGTCATTACAATTTTTACATTGTTGACCAAATCTACATCTACCTCATATACAAGGCCGAGTTCGTAAATATCCACCGGAATTTCAGGATCATAAATGGTTTTAAGCACCTCTATGATACTACCCTGTAATTCAATATTTGATGGTCTCTTTTCGCTCATACTTCAGCTTTAGCCTTGTAAGCCAGGGCATATAGTTTCATTTGTTTTAGCAAGGATGCCAAACCATTGGCACGGGTAGGCGATAATATCTCATTCAAACCTATATCCTTCACGAAAGTGATTTCGCCGTTAAGTATCTCATCTGCCGATCTTCCGCTGAATACTTTAAGGGCAATGGTTACTAATCCTCGCACGATAAAAGCATCGCTGTCAGCCTTAAAATTAATCTTACTAGAATCACCATGGGCATGAAGCCAAACTCTTGATTGACAGCCTTTTACCAGTGCATTTTCAACTTTTAGTTCTTCTTTCAGGTCAGGTAATTCCTTGCCGATCTCAATGATGTATTCGTATTTCGCCATACGATCTTCGAACAATGAAAATTCATCGGCAATTTCTTGTTGTATTTCAGTCATGCTTTTCTGCATCATCACTTTAACACCTTTAGCACCTTTAAAAGTTTCTCTGTAAAGAAATCAATTTCGGCAAATGTATTGTAAAAGCTCAGCGAAGCCCTAATTGATGCAGGTACTTTATAATGCTGCATTAGCGGCTGACAACAATGATGGCCTGTTCGCACGGCAATACCATATTCGTTCAATAGGGTGCCAACATCTAAAGGGTGGCAACCATCCAGCACAAAAGAAAATACGCTGGCCCGGTCATTTGACTTTCCGAGAAGTGTTAATCCTTTAACCGAGTTTAATTTAGGCAGAAAGTATGCCGCAAGCTCCTTTTCGTAAGATTCGATTACATCAATGCCAATACGGTTCATATAATCAATGGCCGCAGCAAAGCCTATAAATCCTGCTATGTTTGGCGTACCGGCTTCAAATTTGTGTGGAACATCATTGTAAGTGGTTTTTTCGAAAGTTACCTTGTCGATCATAGCACCGCCACCGTGATAAGGTGGCATCTCTTGTAACCATTTTTTCTTTCCGTACAATGCGCCGGCTCCGGTAGGACCAAACATTTTATGTGCGCTAAAAGTGTAAAAATCCACATCGAGGTCTTGTACATCAACTTTCATGTGCGGAACGGCTTGTGCACCATCTATAAATACTGTTGTACCGTTTGCCTTTGCCAGTTGGGTAAGTTCTTTTACCGGATTGATAGTTCCCATCACATTGCTAACATGTACACTTGCAATAAGCTTCGTTCTCTCAGAAATAATATCTTTCAGCACCTTCATATCCCATTCGCCGGAAGCCTTTAGTGGTAACACTTTTATTCTGGCACCTGTTCTTTCACAAAGCATTTGCCACGGTACTATATTGGCGTGATGCTCCATAGTTGAAAGGATGATCTCATCACCTGCCTTTAAATACCTATCACCAAATGACCTGGCCACTATATTCACAGCCTCCGTAGTACCGGATGTATAGATTATTTCATCGCTCGAGGCGGCATTTATAAGTTTTTGGACTTTTTCGCGGCAGGCCTCATAAGCCTTAGTGGCTTGTTGGCTAAGAGAATGCACAGCCCGGTGCACATTGCTGTAATAGGTTGAATAGAAGTTAGTTATTGTATCTATAACTACTTGTGGCTTTTGTGAGGAAGCCCCGTTGTCAAAATACACCAAAGGATAACCATTCACCTTTTGTTTCAAAACCGGAAAGTCAGAACGGATATACTCTACATCTAATCTATTACCCAATTTGCTCATTGCACTATAAGTTTATCAAGTTGCCTAAAACTTCTCTTCGAAGCCCAATTCTTACTGCCATTATACACTTTTACCACATTGCCGTTGGCGTTGATCAGGTAGGTAAGGGGAATTTTTTTTATGTCAAAACCCTGTGCGCCGGTTAAAACGTAGTAGGGTAGTTCTAAGTTATTTTTGGCTTCGAAGTTTTTAACATCCTCTACATCTTCCGTATTCACAAATAGAAACCGGATTCCTTTTTTGCTGTAAACTTCTTTAGCCTTTTTCATACTTGGCATTTCGCGTACACATGGCGCGCACCATGATGCCCAAAAGTTGAGCAGAGTGGGCTGGCCTTTAAAATCTTCGAGGCTATGTGATTTACCATTAACACCGGTAAATGTTATATCGGAGAAAGGTATTTCTTTTGACGGCCGGTTTAAAATATTGTCATATACAAAGTAACCGAGGAGTGCAATTAGTACAATATTGATGATGTGATCAAGCTTCATCTGTTTCCAGGCCTAATTTAGCTGCTACGCCTTCAGAAATAAAGCTTTTTAACTCCGGAATTTTAATGGTGTTGAGCACTTCGTTAGCAAAGGCATAGGTTAGCATTTGCCGGGCTTTTTGCTTGTGGATACCCCGTGCCCGCAGATAGAATAGCTCATCTTCATTTAACTTTCCAATAGTTGCACCATGACTGCACTTTACATCATCGGCCCAAATCTCCAATTGGGGTTTAGTGTAAATGGTGGCATCGTCTGACAGCAATAGATTTCTATTACTTTGAAAGGCGTTGGTCTGTTGCGCATCGCGTTGTACAAATATTTTTCCGTTGAAAACACCTTGTCCGGTGTCTGTAATTATTCCCTTGTACAATTCATTGCTTTCACAGTTCGGGTGCTTGTGGTCAACCAGGGTATGATTGTCAATTACATCAGAATTGGCAGCAACATACAGCCCATACATATTGGATTCTGTGCGCTCATCATCTAATTCAATATGTATGTTATTTCTCACTAAACCGCCTCCAAGATTATACACCGATGTAGAAACGACAGCTTCTTTCTCCTGCATAATATGCGTGGTACCAAAGTGGTACGCATCAGGGCCAACAGCCTGAATTTTATAGTGGTCAACTATGGCGTTTTCATCGGCAAATATCCTTATGAAAGTATTGTCAATTCCGCCATTATTTAAGCCATAGTAGGCTTCTATGATCTTAACTTCGGTATGGTCATCGGCTACTACAATATGATGTGGCTGTGACCAAAGGTTTGTTCCGCTGTTTAAATTCAAAAGCAAAACAGGGTGTTCTATGTGTTTTCCTTTAGGTATATGAACAAATCCGCCCTGCTGAGCAAAAGAGATATTAAGCGATGCAAAGGGATTGAACTTGGTCCATTCGTAATGTCCGAAGTATTCCTCAACCAAATCTTCCGGGCTGTCTTTTAAACTCATTATGGTAAAATCACCTTCATCCAAAATGGATGAACGCAACGGATCGAAAAAGCCATCGATAAAAACCAGTACGTTTGCCTTGAGTTTCGGAACCAGAAAATCTGCCACTTTTACTTTTTCTAATTGTGGTTTTATGGCCGGCTTAAAGGACTTTGTTACGCCGGACAAATCCAAATAACGGTATTCTTCATGTTTTTTGTGCGGAAGGCCGAATTTCTTCAGGCTCTTAAAGGCCTTTTGTCTTTCCACATGTATGGCTGAATGGCGTGTTCCATTTAAAGAAAGTTCAAACTCTTTAAAGTTGGCACTAATAGATTCCCAAATTTGGTTACTTGCTTCCATCAAGCTAATTCTACTTCTTCTTTGATCCAATCATATCCCTTCTCTTCTAACTCAAAGGCCAATTCTTTGCTACCGGTTTTTACAATTTTACCATCCATTAACACATGAACAAAATCGGGTACAATATAATTGAGTAACCGTTGATAGTGGGTTATGATCAAAAAGGCGTTGTTTTCATTGCGTAGTTTATTTATCCCTTGCGCTACAATTTTCAGAGCATCAATATCAAGACCCGAATCGGTTTCATCCATAATGGCCAACTTGGGTTCAAGTAGGGCCATTTGAAGTATTTCGTTCCGCTTTTTCTCTCCTCCTGAGAAACCTTCGTTTACCGATCGGGTTAAGAAACGATCTGTGAATTCAAGATCTGCGGCAAGTTTACGCACAGTTTTTAAAAACTCTTTCGCTTTTAACGGAGGTAAACCAAGTGCTTTTCTTTTCTCGTTTAATGACTCCTTAAGAAAATTAGCATTACTGACCCCAGGAATTTCAACAGGATATTGAAATGCCAGAAAAATGCCCTTTGCAGCTCTTTCTTCAGGTTCAAGTTCTAAAAGATCTTCGTTCTGGAACTTTACACCGCCTTGCTCAATCTCATAGCCACTTTTTCCGGCTAATACTGCCGCCAATGTGCTCTTACCCGATCCGTTTGGTCCCATGATAGCATGTATTTCTCCGGGCTTCAACTCAAGATCAAGTCCGTTTATGATCTTTATACACTTTCCTTCGGTGTGAATACAGGCCCAAAGGTTTTCTATTTTAAGCATAAGGTTTGTGGTTTGATGTTTATGGTTTGATGTTTATGGTTTGTAGTTTATGGTTTTTTGTTTGTGGTTTATGGTTTTTTGTTTGTGGTTTATGGTTTTTTGTTTGTGGTTTATGGTTTTTTGTACTTGATACCAGACATTTTGGTATTGCGTAAGTAATACATTAATGCACCGATTTTATTCTTTATCAGTTCAATTTTTTTGGCAAAATCGTTAAACTCAGCTTCTGAAAGATAATTCCTGTCCATAGCTCTGTATAACTGTGATTTAGTTTCATCTGCGGAAGATTTTGAAACACTTAGAAACTGGCTAAACTCGCGGTTGCCATCCCTGCCAAAGCCTTCAGCTATATTGTCCATAATGGAGCCGCTGGATCCATTTAGTTGATTCCATAGCTTGTAATCTGTTTTTAAATCTGTAGTTAAATACAAGTTATACAATGAATAACATAGCTCGCGGCTTAATTTCCAAGCTTCAATATCTTCAAATTTTTGTATCGTAGCCATAATTTAAACTATAAACTTAAAACCATGAACATTTTATCCTACACTTCCTTCCAAACTCACCGCTAAAAGTTTTTTTGCTTCAACGGCAAATTCCATAGGTAGTTTATCCAACACCTCACGGCTAAAGCCGTTCACTATCATTTCCGTGGCCTTTTCCGTATCAATTCCTCTTTGATTGAAATAGAAAAGTATATCTTCTCCAATCTTCGATGTAGTGGCTTCGTGCTCCACACTGGCCGTTCTGTTTTTACTTTCAATATACGGAAACGTGTGGGCTCCGCATCGATCTCCGAGCAGCAGTGAATCGCACTGCGAGTAGTTTGCAGCGTCTTTTGCTCCTTTGCCAATACTCACTAATCCACGGTAACTGTTGTCGCTTACACCGGCCGATATACCCTTTGAGATAATGCGACTTTTGGTGTTTTCTCCAATATGGATCATTTTAGTTCCGGTATCGGCTTGCTGTCTGTTGTTTGTTACGGCAACGGAATAAAACTCACCAATGGAGTTATCGCCTTTTAATATACAACTCGGATACTTCCAGGTTATAGCTGATCCGGTCTCTACCTGTGTCCAGCTAAGTTTGGCATTTTTATGGGCTATGCCACGTTTTGTGACAAAATTGTAAATACCGCCTTTGCCGTACTTATCACCCGGATACCAATTCTGAACCGTTGAATATTTGATCTCTGCTCCATCCAGGGCAATCAATTCTACCACAGCGGCATGAAGCTGGTTTTCATCACGCATTGGAGCTGTGCATCCTTCAAGGTAACTCACATAGCTGTCTTTATCGGCAATGAGAAGTGTTCGTTCAAACTGTCCGGTACCGGCAGCGTTAATCCTAAAATAGGTACTTAATTCCATTGGACATTTTACACCCTTGGGAATATAGCAAAACGAACCATCGGAAAATACGGCTGAATTGAGAGCAGCATAGTAATTATCGGCAACCGGTACTACGCTGCCAATATATTTTTTTACCAATTCAGGGTGGTCTTGAATAGCTTCGCTAATAGGGCAGAAAATTATTCCCTGTTTCATTAACTCATCCTGAAACGTAGTTTTAATACTTACACTATCAATTACGGCATCAACAGCCACTCCGGTTAATCGCTTTTGTTCCTCAAGTGAAATTCCAAGTTTTTCGAATGTTTTTAGTAACTCCGGATCTACTTCGTCCAAACTATCAAGTTGTGGTTTTTGTTTTGGAGCGGAATAGTACGTAATATCCTGAAGATCAACGGTTTCATAAGATACATTTGCCCATTTTGGCTCCTTCATTTTAAAGAATGTATCCAAGGCTTTTAACCGCCAGTCGGTCATCCATTTCGGCTCATTTTTCTTGGCCGAAAGAAGCCTGACAGTTTCCGCGCTCAAGCCCTTAGGAATACGGTCTTCTTCAATATTGGTAACAAAGCCGTATTCATATTCTTTGTTGGTTAACTCCTGTAATATTTGTTCGTCTTCGCTCATTTTAAAGGGATACAAAATTACCAAACAATTGGTAAAGACCAATAGTATTGTACGTTATAATTATAGTATGAATTTGGAGCGAACTTTCGTACTAACTTAAAAGTACAGGTAAGGCTAATGTTTACCTAAAATTAGGTAGAAGCAATTCCTTCACGCAAAGCAAATAGGATCACTTCTGTAGATGAATGTAAATTCAGTTTTTTCATTATGTTTTTCTGGTGGGTATAAATTGTGTGCACACTTAGCTCAAGTTCGTCGGCAATATCTTTTGCTTTTAACCCTCTGCTCATACATTGTACTACATCCAGTTCTCTGTCACTAAGTATTGATGGTTTGCAATTGGCCGGCATCGGCTCTATTTGTCCTTCCAGCACAAAATCTAAAACACGGTTGCAAAAAAACTTTTCTCCCTTAATGGTGGCGGCAACAGCATCCAGAATTTCACGTTTATCACAATCTTTGGTAAGGAAACTCAAAATACCATATTCAATTGCTGTTAGTACGTCTTTTTTTTCATTGTAGTCTGTAAGTGCAATGATCTTTACGTCGGGGTTTTCACTGGAAATAGTGCGAACATCGGATAGAGTGAAGCCTTCTACTTTCTGGTAGTCAAGTATTAGGCAGTCTGTTTTGTTTTGTTTTAAAGCTGTTATTGTTTCATTTTTGTTTTCGCACATTTCGGTTACCTCGTAACCGTTCTTGCGCAGCAGATCAAACAGGCCATGCCTTATTATAAATTGAGAATCGGCTATAACAATATTGAACGGCATTTATTCAAAAATTATAATACAAAGTTAAAGCCAACGGCCTGTAATTTTTCGTAGCGTGTCATATCAAACTTATAAAGCCGGGCCGCCCTGTGTGCTACACCGCGTTGCTTTTCTTCCAAAGGAATTAATAGTTCCATACTCAGTATTTTTTTTCTGAAGTTACGCTTATCAAAGTCGGTATCCAGTATGGTTTCGTACAGATTTTGGAGTTGCGTAAGTGTGAATTTTTCAGGTAGCAAGTTAAAACCTATGGGCTGGTAGCGTATTTTTCCCTTAAGCCTGGATAATGCAGAAGATAATATTCTAAAATGATCGAAGGCCAGTTCTCTGATATCAGAAATGGACCTCCATTCCGCCCGGGTGGCAAATCCTGATGGAGATAAATCAAAGTCGGAAGGCTTTATAAGTGCAAAATATGCTACTGTTACCACACGTCCCAACGGGTGACGGGTAATGTTGCCAAACGTAAAGAGTTGCTCCAGAAAAATATTGCTTACCCCTGTCAACTCCTTTAATACCCTTCTTGCGGCAGAATCGATATCCTCATCGATCTTTACCAGGTCACCCGGCAGAGCTAACTGGCCATAAAATGGTTCTTCTCCCCGCTCTATGCAAAGAACCTTTAAGTCAGCTTCACTTTCATTAAAACCAAATATTACACAATCTACTGAGACGTTAATTATACTTCTATCAATAGGATTTGCCATTAATTATTGTGATTTTTACAGTATCTAATATATGAAAATAGGTGAAGGTTGAAGGAAATGTTATTTTTCACGGAAAAAAAGAAGTGTAAATAATACACTAAGATGCTATCTTTATTTAACAGACTATGCAGGAATCACATGCAGTAAAACGAATTGGCGTATATACTTCGGGAGGAGATGCTCCGGGTATGAACGCATGTATAAGAGCCGTTGTACGATCAAGTATATATTTCAATATAGATGTATTTGGTATTAGAAGAGGCTATGCCGGAATGATTGAAGGAGATATATTTCAAATGAATTCGAGATCGGTAAGTGGTATTATACAACGTGGCGGTACCATACTAAAATCTGCGAGAAGTGAAGAATTTAGAACAAAGGAAGGCCGGGAGAAAGCCAACAATAATTTAAAACGATACGGCATTGACGGCCTGGTGGCCATAGGCGGAGACGGAACTTTCAAAGGAGCGCAGTTTTTTATGGAAGAACACGGTATTAAAATCGTAGGCGTTCCGGGTACTATTGACAACGACTTATACGGTACCGATTTTACCATTGGTTATGATACAGCTACAAATACCGCTGTTGAAGCCATTGATAAAATAAAAGATACCGCCGATGCTCACGACCGTCTTTTCTTTATTGAAGTTATGGGCCGGGATGCCGGCTTTATAGCACTAAAAAGCGGCATTAGTTGTGGTGCCGAAGCTATAATGATACCTGAAGAAAAATTTAACATTGATGAGTTGGTTGGAGTGCTTGAGAAAGCCCGTCCAAGTAAAAACTCAAGTATTGTTATTGTAGCCGAAGGAGATGAAGAGGGGGGCGCATTTGAAATTGCACGGAAAGTAAATGAGCAGTTTCATCAATATGAAACTAAGGTTACTATTTTGGGCCACTTACAAAGAGGCGGGAGCCCAACTTGTTTAGACCGGGTGTTAGCAAGCCGTTTGGGCTTGGCCGCGGTAGAAGGACTTATTAACGGAGAAAGTGGGGTAATGGCCGGACAGGTTAAAAATGAAATCGTTTATACACCCCTGGAACAAGCCACAAAACACGGCCTTGAGTTAGATCAGGGTTTGTTGAGACTTTCAAAAATAATTACCATTTAAGCTTAAAATTATGATCTTAATTGCGGATAGCGGTTCAACCAAGGCAGACTGGAAAGTATTTGACGGAGAAAAAATATGGGAAGAGAAGTTTAGCACAAAAGGATTTAACCCTTTCTTTCACGATGCTGACTTTATTAAAGCGGAATTGGATAAAAGCGAAGAGCTGAAAAAGCTAAAACAATCGGTTAAAAAATTGTATTTCTTTGCAGCAGGTTGTTCAAGTGAAGAAAGAAAAGATATGATTGCCCATGGACTCGGTGCCTTCTTTGCCGGGGCGGAAGTACATGTGGATCATGATTTGAATGGAGCTGTATATGCCGTTTTCGATGAAGGAACTCCGTGTATTGTTTCCATATTGGGTACAGGATCCAATTCGGCCTACTACGATGGTGAAAAGGTTCATGATACCATACCTGCTCTAAGCTATATTTTGGGCGATGAAGGTAGTGGGTCGTATTATGGCAAGCGTATTTTGGCAAGCTATTTATATAACAGGTTGCCAGACGTTATGCATAGAAAATTAGAAGAACGATACGATCTTGACAAAGAAAAAATATTTGACAACGTGTATAATAAACCTCATGCCAATGTGTACTTAGCATCATTTGCCAAATTTCTTTCCGACCATCGAGAGTATCACTACGTGAAGCGATTGGTTTATCAGGGTATGTTAGAGTTTATGGATATACACGTATGTGGCATGGAGCATTACAAAGATGTAAAGACACACTTTATCGGTTCCATAGCTTATTATTTCGAAGATATTTTAAGAGAGGTTGCTCAACGCCGGCAAATAAATGTGGGAAGGATCATCAAGCAACCGGTACACAACATTGCCGAGTATATAGCCAGTAAAGAGAAGGCGTTAGTGGAGCCCTAAATGTTGGTATTTGGCCAAATATTTATTCATCAAAGTAACAGATCGAGGGTCGTGGGCAGCGATTGTTCAAAACATCTCCTCGTCACGCTCTAACATTAGTATAGCATGTTGCGGAACGATGAAAAATTTCTCGCCTTCGTACATTACCTCGTAAGCCCGATTCACTAAGAAAATGGCGAGGTCGCCTTCTTCAACCTGAAGCGGAACATACTTAATGCGGTCTTCGCTGGCTTTCCAGGCTTCATCGGCATCTTCACTAGGTAAAGGATAGCCCGGCCCGACTTTAATCACATAGCCGCTTTGTATTTTTTCTTTTTCTTTTACTCCGGGAGGTAAGTATAAGCCGCTTTTAGTTTTTTGAGAAGCAGACTTAGGTTTTATCAAAACCCTGTCTCCAATGACGATCAAATTCGTGATCTTGTTATCTGTGGTCAATCTTTTCATTTTACAGTGCCTAATCCAAGTTGAAGTGCTAAGTAACCAATTATTATACTACCGGCGAGGTATAATACAGGTTTAAAATCAAAACCCGGCCCCATTGTTTTGTGAAAGTCTAAAATGTAGGTTGAAAAAGTAGTAAAACTTCCAAGAAAACCTACAATCAATAAAAACTCCACGTTAGAGCTTACTTTTTTCTGAAGTGTAAATGCGAACAGAAGTCCGATTAAAAAGCAGCCCAATACATTTACTACAAAAGTTGCCAGCAGAGACCTCTGACCCAGAATCAACTGCTCCAGTTCATAGAACAACATACGGCTTACTCCGCCAAAAGCACTACCGGCGGCCACCAATAATATCTTATTAAGCATGGAAGGCGCGTTTAATGGGAAAAGTCATACAATGTGGTCCGCCGCGAGCTCTCGACAGTTCTGATGAAGGCAAGGTGAAAATGAATTTTCCTAAATGCTCTACATCAAGGTCTTTTTGGCGGTAAAGCCGTAAAAAAGTTTCGGCCTTCATTATAGTGTAGCCTCTATCTCTAAGCGCATCGGCAGTATATACATTTCGGTCGTAGGCAATAGCCAGGCCCGGACGCAGGGCTACAAGGTTACAACCATCCGTCCATTGTTCACGCTCATCGTGGTGCTGAAATCTATTACCACAGGCAATAAGCTTTACGGTCGGAATCTTATCCTCGAGGAATGAGCGCAGCTCAGGAAATTCTTCCTGACTTCCATCTCTGTTATATTGTGTCAAATGAACCAGATCAGGATTGCACATTAACGGTTCATATAACACAAATTCATCGCCACTTATTTGTGTAAACACGGTATCGATGTGCATGTAAGATCTATTGGCCGGAATTTTTATCTGAACCACATGATTTACTATACCTTTTTTAAATAGAGTTTCCCGCACAAAGTCGATGGCTTCATCCGATGTTCGTTCGCTTTCCCCAATTAAAATAGTATCTGAATTCAGCATCATCACATCGCCGCCCTCTAAGGTCATATCCTTAGTTTGTTCGGTTAGGTCAATGATTCGGTCATTCTCATGGAATGATGCAAACAAGGGATGATAGTAATAAATAGCCCGCGACAAGATATTCTCACGTGTGCGCGCCTTCTTTGCAGCCTGACAAATAAGCAGGTGATCGTTGATCACCACACCAATATCACGCGTAAAAACATAATTGGGCAGGGGAGGAAAAAGTTCTTTGCCGGTTTGAGAAAGTACACCGGTGAACAAGGTTTGGGTTAATTCGTCATTAGGTAACCACTCGAGTTCTTTTATATCATCTTCATCGCATCTTTCTATAGTGGTAATCCGTTTTATCAGTTTTTTTCGCACATCCTGCTGAAATTCCAATACCTGGAAAAGCAATTTTTGTGTATCGTGTACAGCCTCGGCACCCAAAACGGCCTTCAGTGTATCTGTAAACACATCGTGCTCGTATTGCATACGAGGCAAATAGGTAATATCATCATATAAAAAGTCAAGAGCGCGCTCAGGAGTTACCCGCTCCAGGCCCTCGTCCGGTCTGTGTACCAAAACACGCTGCAATTGTGATACTTCGTTAGTTACTTCCATAAAATGAAAGATTAAATTGGGCGGCAAATTTATTTAGAAATAGTTGACCAACCAACGACTTTACGCCAATTAGCGCACATATACCAAAAGGACATATAAAACAGCCCAATATTTCGTTAAAACAATTTTTTACAAGATAAACGCTCCGGTTAAGCCAATTGTTTGTTCCGAACCGACTTCAAGCTAACGATTTGAGAAAGAGCGAGTAGAAGACCACCTAATGTACTAAAGAGAATTTCCACCCAGGAGCCGTGTACAAACTGTCCGCTTACAAGAAGGCTTATACCAAGAAACATAATTGCCAGTGGAGCATACCGTCTGTGATGTTTAATAAAGGCATAAAAATTAACACCGCCGGCAATGATCAATGAACACACAATAAGTATAACTTCCAAAGATGAATTATTGAAGGCTGTTGAGCTTAAAAAGGGTAAAGCAGCCAGAAAAACCGGAGTAACAACACAATGTACCGCACAAAGCAGGGACGAAAATATCCCTATCTTCTTTAACAAATTTAATCGGTGTGTGTTTTTAGTTTCGCACATAATTAATGCAACATTGTTGCAAATATACAAATTCGCGACAAATTGAATTACCTTTGGCTTTAGTTATTATGGCAGAAAAAGCTACACTTATTTTAAGGGAACATCAACTGCGAAACACACCCATGCGTGTTAGCATTTTACAGCAATTAGTGGCTTCAGGACATGCCCTAAGCAAAGCGGAAATTTTAAGTGGAATCAACGCCAGTTGGGACAGAATTACCGTTTACCGTACGCTAAAAACCTTTGAGGACAGAGGTATTATCCATAAAATAATCGAAGAGGGCGGCGAAAGCCGTTTTGCTTTGTGCCATAATTGTAATGATCATGAGCACCACGATGATCATGTACATTTTAAATGTTTAAAATGTGATGAAGTGATCTGTATTGATGATGCGGAGCCTCCAAAAATTGAACTACCCAAAGGGTATAAGGTAGATAGCGTGAATCTAATGGTGCAGGGCAGGTGCGAGAAGTGTAGTTAACCTACCTTCCAAAAGGCATTTTCCCCATGGGCATCTTCATGCCACGGCCACCGCCTTTATTCATCATTTTCATCATCTTCTTCATTTGAACAAACTGTTTCAGAAATTGGTTTAACTCCTGAATAGATGTACCGCTACCGGCTGCAATGCGTCGTTTCCGCGAGCCGTTTAACAGATCGGGATTGGCTCTCTCTTGCGGGGTCATGCTATGTATCATAGCTTCAATACCCTTAAAGGCATCATCGTCAATATCAATATCTTTTATCTGTTTGCCCAAACCGGGTATCATACCAAGCAGGTCTTTGATGTTCCCCATTTTTTTAATCTGCTTAACCTGGGTCAAAAAATCATCAAAGTCAAACTTGTTCTTTCTTATTTTCTTTTCGAGCCGTTCGGCTTCTTTGGCATCGTATTGTTCCTGGGCTTTTTCAACCAGGGAAACAATATCACCCATGCCCAAAATCCGCTGGGCCATTCGATCGGGGTGGAAAAGATCAATAGCATCTAATTTCTCCCCACGGCTCACAAACTTAATAGGTTTGTCAACCGTCCATTTAATGGAAAGGGCTGCACCACCGCGCGTGTCGCCATCTAACTTGGTAAGTACCACACCGTTATACGAAAGCCTGTCGTGAAATGCTTTAGCTGTGTTTACGGCATCTTGTCCGGTCATAGAGTCAACTACAAACAAAGTTTCATCCGGATTGATAGAAGATTTAATGTTGGAAATCTCATCCATCAAAGCTTCATCAACGGCGAGTCGGCCCGCAGTATCCACTATAACTACATTAAATCCATTACTCTTACCATGTTGCAAACCGCGCTTGGCAATACCCACAGCATCCCGGTGGTCACGTTCTGAGAAAACTTCCACCCCAATTTGCTCGCCCAAAACGTGTAATTGGTCAATAGCCGCCGGTCTATAAACATCGGCAGCTACAAGTAAGGGCTTCTTACCTTTCTTTTCTTTGGCATATTTAGCCAACTTGGCAGCAAAAGTTGTTTTCCCCGAACCTTGTAAACCACTCAATAACACCACGGCCGGCTTTCCCGAAAGATCAAACTCGGCAGCTTCTCCACCCATAAGGGCTGTTAATTGGTCTTGAACGATTTTAGTAAGTAACTGACCTGGCTCAACTGCGGTAAGCACCTTTTGGCCCATGGCTTCTTCCTGAACCTTATCGGTAAATTCCTTGGCTATTTTGTAGTTAACATCGGCAGCTACCAGTGCCCTTCTTATCTCTTTAACGGTTTGAGCAACGTTAATCTCTGTTATCTGCCCTTTACCTTTTAAATTCTTTAAGGCCGAATCCAGTCTGTCCTGTAGATTCTCAAACATTTCTGTACTACTTAATTAATTTAAATAAAGAGGCTATCTCAAAAGCATTAAAAAGTCATCAAACTGAGCTTAACGAAGTTTCCGGCATTTTGGTTATTCAACGAATTCGTCAAGCTCTTTCTAACGTTCGCTGGTACTTAGTGCTTTTAAGACAACCTCCTGATTTTCGGAACTTATTGTCCGAGATAATTCTTTAGCAATTTACTTCGTGAAGTTGATTTCAGCTTGTTAATTGCTTTATCTTTTATTTGGCGTACACGCTCCCGTGTTAAACCAAATTGTTCTCCAATATCTTCTAACGACATGCTGTGCTCCACACCAATTCCGAAATACAGTTTTACCACATCGCGTTGCCTCTCGGTAAGGGTATTTAAGGAACGTTCTATTTCCCGGCGAAGTGAATCCTTGTAAGTCAGGTGTACATCGGTATCTTCAATGTTTCCATTCTCCAGCACATCTAACAGGGAGTTGTCCTCACCATCAACAAAAGGGGCATCAACCGATACATGACGCGCTGCTACGCTTATAGTGGTTCTAATTTCATTGTGATCTATCTCCAAAACCTTCGAAAGTTCTTCTGGTGTTGGTTCTCGTTCAAACTCTTGTTCCAAAGAAGAAAAAGCCTTGTTGATCTTGTTCAACGACCCTACCTTATTCAACGGCAAACGTACAATTCGCGATTGCTCGGCCAAAGCCTGCAGAATGCTTTGTCGTATCCACCACACAGCATAAGAGATGAATTTAAAACCACGCGTTTCATCGAAACGTTGAGCTGCCTTAATAAGCCCAAGGTTTCCTTCATTTATCAAATCGGAAAGCGAAAGCCCCTGATTTTGATACTGTTTAGCTACAGAAACCACAAAACGAAGATTGGCCTTGGTTAATTTTTCAAGTGCCAGTTGATCGCCTTGTTTAATGCGAATAGCCAGGTCAACTTCTTCTTCCGGAGTAAGAAGATCAACCTTACCTATTTCCTGTAAATATTTTTCGAGCGATTGGCTCTCACGATTAGTGATTGATTTTGTAATTTTTAATTGTCGCATCCGCAATTTTCTTTTAAATCCCTTGCTTTTTGAAGGGCTGCAAATATACGAGAATTATTAGGGCATGTTTATTGCTGTTTGCAAAAAAATGACCGAAATGCGCAATAATTGAAAATATTTGTTTTAATTGCGCCTGATTACGAGATTGTGATCAGAATTAGTAAATGAAGTAGTAAGTAATAAAATGGCAGAAAAAGTTAAATTAACAATAGAGTACGAGTTTAGAGCCTCTCCTAATATTTTATATGAATTTTTAACAAATCCTTCGCATTTGGCTCAATGGTTTGCCGACCACTGCGATAAAAACGGCGATGTTTACAGCTTCTTTTGGAATGGCTATGAAGAAAAGGCAACCGTAATTGACACCAAAGAACCTGACTTTTTGAAATGGCAATGGGAAGATGATGAAGAAAAGATCATTGAATTCAGACTCGGAAAAACTGATATTTCCAATGCCACAATATTAACCGTTATTGATAGTATTGAAGAAGACGAAGCCGATGACCAGGAATTGTTGTGGGATAGTCAAATAAAAACCCTAAGGTCTATTGTTGGCGGATAAACTTATTCTTCCTTAACATGAATAATGGTTAAGTCAATTCACTATAGTTCTAACAATCAATCCCGAAGCTTCGGGATAACCACGAATTCACGAATTTTTTCTTCTATGTCTGAAAATTAGTTTCGCAGAGCGAAACTAAATTGGTGCTATTTACATAAAATTGTTTTTAAGAGATATTAACCTGAGTTCGATTATGAACTAATTGAATGTTAGTAATTTATAGATAAAATATTAAGGAATTTGTTTGGTTAAAAAGGGAATAATTTGTACTTTAATGGTTGATAATCAATTAATTAAACAAACTATTCCCTATGATTACGAAAGACCAAATTACAAATATTTTCTGTGTTGTTGATGAGTTTATGTTAGAATTTGAAGCTCATTTATCTGCACACTTAATTGGCAATAAACCTAAAATAGAACCTAAAATGGTTTCATCAGAAGTGATGACGATTATGATATTGTTTCAGTTGAGTGGTGTAAGATGTTTTAAATGGTTTTATTTGAAGTATGTGCAAAAACATCTTCAGGATGACTTTCCCAAAACTGTTTCATATAATCGATTTGTTGAATTGCAAAAGCAGGTTGTATTGCCCATGGCCGTATTTGCTAAAACCTGTTGTTTGGGAAACTGTAGTGGTATTTCATTTATGGATTCCACTCCATTGAGGGTTTGTAATAATAAGCGCATTTTTAACCACAAGGTCTTTGATGGAATAGCCACTAGAGGTAAATCAACTATGGGTTGGTTTTATGGGTTTAAGTTGCATTTGATAGTCAATGAATTAGGTGAGATTATTGACTTTCAAATCACCCAAGCCAATGTGGATGATCGAGAGCCGTTAAAGCAAGGAAACCTATTGAAAAAGATATGGGGAAAACTGTATGGTGATAAAGGATATGTGAGTAAAACATTGGCTGAGGTGTTATTCTCTGACGGTATTCACTTCATCACCGGAATTAGAAAGAATATGAAAAATCAGTTGATGAGTTTGTATGATAAAATAATGCTCAGAAAACGGTCAATCATCGAAACCATCAATGACCAACTAAAAAACATTTGTATGATAGAACATTCTCGTCATCGGTCATTACATAACTTCATTAATAACATCTTAGCAGCTATCATTGCTTACTCTTTCTTGCCTAAAAAACCTTCGATAAAATTCTATGAATACCGACCCAATCATTCTAACCAATTATTGCTATTTTAAAATCGAACTCAGGTTATTAGAGTAATTAGCAAATTCGCTGTTAAAACATTAGAAAACAATTTGTTACGAATAACACAAACAATTCCGTACACGGAATTTCTTATCCATTATTCACGTTCCTTACCACTTTTTTCATATTCATCATCTACTTTTAATGCATCGTACGATGCGGCTACTGCCAGTTCATCACATCGTTCGTTGTACGGATGATCGTTGTGGCCTTTAAGCCAGGTAAAACCTACCTTGTGTTTGCGGTAAACGATCAAAAACCTTTTCCAGAGATCCGGATTTTTCTTCTTTTTAAAGTGCTTCTTTTCCCAACTGAATAACCAGCCTTTTTTCACAGCATCAACCACATATTTTGAATCGGAATAGACCATTACCGACAGTCCTTCTTTTTTCAGTTGCTCTAAGCCAACGATTACGGCCAGCAACTCCATGCGGTTATTTGTGGTGTATCTGAATCCGTCGCTTAATTCCTTTTCGAGCTCTCCATACTTTAGCACAATACCATAGCCGCCCGGGCCGGGGTTTCCACGCGATGCACCATCGGTGTATAGTTCTATTACTTTGGTTGAAGCCATCGCCTAAAGATATTTGCTTCTTATTTTTTAAACACATAGGCATATAGATTTTTAAAGAATGATTCGGATTATCTATGGGTACTCTGCATAATCTTTATGTACTTCATGTATGTAAGGTTGGATAGAACCCGAAAGACTACTTAGATATAATGGTGATACTTTGATACTCCCTATGTGGCTATGTGGTTAATCTTATCTTTAACTAATTCATGAAGTCGAATATTCTATCCAACAAAGCCTTAAGATTATTCTTGTTACTCGGAGCATTCTTCATTACCAATGCTTTGGTAGCTGAATTTATCGGGGTTAAGATATTTCAGTTGGAATCTACTTTCGGCTTTAAGCCAGTTGACTGGAAAATTTTCGGGAACCCTGTTTCCCTGCAATACACAGCTGGTGTTTTACTTTGGCCGGTGGTATTTGTAATGACCGATGTGATAAACGAATACTTTGGACGAAAGGGAGTAAAAATGCTTTCGTATTTAGCTGTGGGAATGATCATATTTGCCTTTCTAATAGTGTATGGAGCCATTGCCCTTGATCCTGCGGGATGGTGGACAGACAACTACAAAAATCAGGGAGTTGACAATATGCAAAATGCTTACAGGGCCGTTTTCGGACAGGGTTTATTTATTATTGTTGGTTCCTTAATCGCATTCTTAATCGGTCAGTTGGTTGATGTATTTACCTTCCATAAAATAAGAAAAGTAACCGGCGAAAAGAAGATATGGCTTAGAGCTACCGGTTCAACTTTAATATCGCAACTTATTGACAGTTTTGTGGTGTTGGGTATTGCATTTTACATTGGTCCAATGTTATTCAAAGGCGGGGGAGAGCCCTGGAGTTTTAATCAGTTGATGGCCATTGGTACCAACAACTACATCTATAAATTTGTTATGGCCGTGGTATTGACCCCTGTTATATATTTGGCGCATGATATTATTGATAAATATTTGGGGAAAGACTTGGCTGACGAGTTAAAGGAGCAGGCGAGTTTGTGAGTTTTTGACCACAGCGCTTTTTGTCGGGCAGGCAGGCATGTAGTTTTATATTTGATTGGTGATTTCTATGTTTACTCAGGTAACTACCTTCTTATTTATTATATGTTATACCTACGTACCCACCGCCTACTTCCTGAAATACTTCATAATCCACCTCTGCAAAGGGGGTTACATTCACCGAAATTTTGTCACTGATCTTAAATCTGTTTTGTACCTGGAAGGTATAACCCGGCGTAAAAAATCTCAACTCGGTGAATTCCCTTCCCGGCGAAGTAGAAACAGCAAAAGCATTCCTTCTAATATACGTGGCATAAACCCGAGATGGTAAAGTTTCCAATGGCGGTCTCATTTTAGCTGACCAATAGGAATATCGTAAATTTAAACCTACATTCGGAATTAATTTATACGATGGATTATCAATTAATTTATAGAAAAAGGTGGTATGAAATTCTGCAGTTTTGTTGACAAAATCTGTACCCGTAAAGTCGTAATAACTACAATTACACTTATACCCAATTTGTGGTTTTATCCCTAATCTATTGTTTTTAAGGGCGATCTCATAACCTGCATTTATACCAAAGCCGGCCGCATTTGCCACACCGGCATCAGAGTAGCTGGCGTTTAACTCAATTTGCGTATGTGAAACAAAGCTTATACAAATAAATGTGAAGGTAAAAACGTACTTTACCATAAGGATAAAATTACGGAGAGAAGAGCTGACTTCTCTCCGTTTTAAAAACAAACTATTGTACATCCGGCCAGCATTTATAATCCGTATCCCCTCTTGAATGACGAAACTGATCCTGATTATTGAAAACAGAAATGCTCTCTATTCCCATATACTCACTATGATGATTCTGCATTGCAAAATACCTGTCGGGTGTTGTATAAGTAGTAGAACTGGTAACTGTGTATGTTCCATCGCTGTTTAAAACTAATTGATCTACTATGGTAGTATTAGAGGCAGAAAGTTCTTTACGGTCTTCATTATTATTTCCAAATATACCGGCATCAAATTCATACATACCTATTGATACACTTGTACCGGTATTTTCCCATTCCCAAAGGTGAATTTCATCCAATGGGCAATCCCACCATTTATCCTTAATGTCTTTTCTTTTATCCGGTTTATGTTCTGCCTGAAAAATCTGCAACATTATGGTAGGGTCGGCACGGTCCGGGGTAAATTCAACAACTCTAATTTCCGGAGCACCGTTTAACCATTTTTCAATGTCACCCAAATCACCCACTTTATATGATCTTACACGTTCATATTTAAAATTACCTCTATAAAAAGGCCTGCCGTTAACTTCTCCTACCGGGTCTATTAAACCGGTAAGGGCTATATCGTTTATAGTACCGCTTACAAACGAATTATGCTTAGCAATTAAACTTGGTAAAACGCCCTGGTGCCCGGTTCCAACGTATTGTGGTGGTAATTGATCGTCATCACCGCCGTTATCCGGAGGGGTAGGATCTGGTTCATCCGAACAATCCTCACAAAGTTCATCCATAGGAGGATAAGATACGGCATACGGATCATAAGGGGCAGACTCAATGCAACAAGGCACTCTAATTAATGTGTTGGAGAAATATACCGTTTCATCCTTTTCGTATGTTCGTTCATTTTGGGATATTACCACATAATTTTCCTGTGGATCCTCTAATGTAGATACTTGAATAGGATTTTGATCTTTGTCAAAACCATCAACGAAATCATGCGTTAGCTCATCAAAATCAGAAGGAACATAAACTACGCTAAGAAGCTCATTATCGGCATCCCAGTTTTCGGCATCAACTTGAACAGCAACCTGCATTAACGGATATTCTTCTCCCGCATGCTCCAGAACATCCCAGTTATAGTCAGATAGTAACGACTCATTCAGTCCACTCATCAACAAAGTTTGACCGGATTCATATTCTAAATACTTGGGCATCCTTTGCATCATGCTTGAAATTAAAATATTGTAGTCACCGTCAAATTGAAGCATCACTTCATGTTTCAACATTTTCCTAAACGCTAAACTGTTCATTTTTGATGATATGTCTTTAGCAACTAATTCAACAGTTTCATCCCACTTTTTTCGTACCTGGTCAATCGGTACGGGCTCATCTTTGGTTACTGTAAAAGTATCTTCACATGAATAGAATAGATAAAATAGGCCAAAAAATAATACAATTTTTTTCATAACTTTCTTATATTATATTCCCTACTTTGATTTTAGGCGTGTTCGAGATGTTAAGCAATATTGCATTAAACTTCGCCTATTCAAAAAATAACTAAATCTTTCTATTGCTGCTAAAGCTTGGTTAAGGTTCGCAAAGTTGCTTTGACAAGCTGTAGGCAATGTTTAGTTATAAAACTTTTGAATAATGTACAAAGATACCCCCCCATCTAACAAATATTCCAAATTTACAAAGTGTTATTTATACATCATCTTTAAGAAAAATTTCAGATATGATTACATGTGAAAGAATACCTTGTTACATGAGTAACTTTATAGAGAAAATGCAACAGAAAGTAAACCACCTACACACCTATGTTCTTAAAACTTAATCTGCTCTTTCAAAATCTTGATTAATATTTCATCTTTTCCGTAGATGTCATTACGAAACTGTACTACACCGTTTTCAACCCAACTGGTATAGTAGGTGATCATTACCGGATAGTTTTTGTCAATAGGCACTTCTTTGTAATCTTCCGTTTTCTTATACTTTTCATAGTCGGCATTGTCGGGCATTAAAAAGTCACCAAGTTCAAAGGGTTTCTCCACGCGCATACAACCATGACTAACGGCTCGCACATCTCTGTTAAAGTACGATTTACTGGGCGTATCGTGCAGGTAAATGCTGTATTTATTCGGAAACAAAAATTTTACCCGGCCAAGGGCATTCAAATCGCCTGCATTCTGCACTACTTTAAACGGGAAATTATCCTGTGTGTACTGATACCAGTTAACGGTGTCGGTGTTAACCAACTGCCCCTTATAATACACATTGTAATTGCCTTCCACAAAATAATACGGGTTTGCCTGAACATGCGGTAGCATTTCACGGCTTCTTATGCTGTATGGCACATTCCACCGCGGATTGAGCACTGCTATTTCAAGTGTATCATAAAACTCCGGAGTTTCCCAGCTTTTAACGGTTTTCGGTCGGTCGGCATTGGTATATTTGTAGTAATTACGAGGGTGTTTTAATCCAACACATATCTTGTGTTCTCTTACCTGTTTTCCATGCTCAAATATCTTAAGCTTGTAATCGGGAATATTTACCAGCAACAGCGGAGAGTCTTTTACTCCATGCTGCCACCTAAAGCGTTCCAAAGATGCTGCCATAGATTCCAGGTTTTCCTGTCGGCTTCTGTTCAGTGCCTTATACGTGGCCGGTCCGATAACTCCATCATCGGTTAAACCGTTTGCCAACTGAAAAGGTTTTAAGGCGTTGGACAAAATGGTGTCGTGCCTGATAGAAGGCTTGATCTCTTTACCGGTTGAATCAACTTTTTTTGGCCCGGCCACACCAAAACGTTCTTTAAGCAATGGTATGGCTGCATATTTATCTCCAATCTCAATTTTGTTTTTAGGAAGTGCAGGCAATAATACCCACTCCGAAGTATCCCCGGAGGCAAGCATATCGGCATACTTTTTTTGCAAAGGTGCATACAGTCTGTGCTTTGGATAGGCATTTTCTAATCTGCCTTTTATATCATTTTCTTCAAATAAGCTGCGATAATAATCTTCAGTAGGATATTCTACAGGCAATTCATACTTGGCCCATGGAACCTGTTTCGGATCAAGCAACCCGAACTCCATTACCTTACAATATTTTATAAAGGCTTTTTTAGCGTAAACATCTAACCTGGCCAGCGAATCGTAATGAATGGTTTTTTTAAAGTTCTTGTAATTTAAGGAGTCATATTGGGTCAGTTGTCTATTCATATACACCACTTCCGGTTCAAAGTATTTTCCAAGGCCATGCTGCCTGCCTTGCTTTAAATAATCAAGCAGTATTCTCAGATCGTCAAATCCCTTTTTCTTTGAAAGAACGGGTGCATAACTTCCTTCAGCCTTTATCTTTTCTCCTGCTGCAATTAAAAGGCTGTCAACCTTGTTATCAAATATTAAATACTCATTAACGGCATTGGCAATTTGTGTATCATCTAATTTGGGAGTGATCTTACTCTCAGATAGCGGTAAACGCTTTTGCTTGTTATTGCAGGAACAACAACCAACGCAGAGCAGAAGTATTATGAAGTGTAGTGCTCTTAACATTCGGCAGCAAGAATACGTAAAACCGAGAGTTTATTCTACCTTAAAAACCTTGAGTTATTCAAATAGCCGGCAGAAGGGTAGTAAGCAAATACACACGATCCGTCTTTTATCATATTAATCAAATCGTACTTAACCGCTTGTCTGATAGCCGGGCAGCCATAACTCCGGCCTATCATGCTGTTGTCATAAATGAAACGCTCGCTTACATAGTCGGCACCATGCATAACTATGCCGCGTTTAAACGCATTATTGTTATAACCGGCATCTAATCCGTGTAACTTAAGCGAATACCTATGCTTACCGTTGTAAGTCTTTCCGGTTATAAAAAAGCCAAGGCTCGTTCGTTTGGAGCCAACCCTGTTTGAAAAATTAGTGGCAAACTCACTACCGCTGTATTTTCCATGACTTACCCATTCATTAAACTGAACCAAACGTGTGTTCAAATCAATTACCCAAAGCCGTTTTTGGTTTGAACTGAGCGAGTAATCTATAACGGACAAAATATTATCCTTACGCAACTTACCTGCATTCTTTAATTTAATGTAACCGTTATAAGCATACTTAAATGCACTTTCACTTAAAGCATTAGAACCAAAGTATATGCTCTGATAAACAGAGTTCCATTCTTCTAAGTTTTTATTCGTTGTACCGAAATCAGATGCGCTGAATTCTGTATTATAAGTGAATGATGAAAGTGTAAAAACACAAATAAAAAGTGATGTGAGAAAATATTTTGTCATTGTTGGCGGCGAAAATAGTGTTTTGAATATATACTAATACGTCACTTGTGCACAATTTAGTGTGATCATTTTATATTATTATTGGTTAAATGTATTTAGAAATCTCAGCGTATCAATATTGTCGGCGTAATCAGAGAGTGTTGGTCTTTGGCTTGAGCCAAAAGGTAAGTGCCCCTCACCTACCACACATTGAATGTCCCCGGCATTCTCCTTTATCCATTCCCTGACATCATTCAAAGAATTGTATTCTTCATAATGCAATACAGCTATCCGGGATGCCAGATCTTCGTTTCGGGTAAGAATACAGCAATCGTTGCAAAGGTGTTCTTCCTTATTTAAAAGAAATAAGGTAAGATTGTAGTCGAAGTTGTTTTTGTATTTAGTATGTCGGGCAACATCATTATACTCGTCCAGTATGTGTAACAGCTTATTGAAATTATACCCTGCAGGAACAAACAGTTTTGAAACATTGCGGCAACCCAAACCGAAATAGGTAAAAATATCCGTGCCGAGCAAGCGGAGATCATCGTCAGATTCGTGGCCGCTTAATACCGCTACCGAATTTCTATTTTTTCTTATAATGTTAGGGTACTTGTTAAAGTAATAGTTAAAATACCTTGCCGTATTATTACTGCCTGTGGCTATTACCGCATCAAAATTTTCGAGCTTGCCTTCTGTTGTTTGAATTCGATTTTCCAACCTGGGGCTAATACCTTTTAGCTTACTCATAATGAACAAGGGTAGTATTTCATCCTTTGAAGAGAGTTTTACTAAGGCTTTGTGCCCACTAACCAGTACAGCCAACAAATCGTGGAAGCCGACTAATGGAATGTTGCCGGCCATTACAATACCTATTGTTTTAGGTGTTTTGGCAAAATCATATTTTTTCGCCCAGGCCAGCAAAAGGTCTTTATTCAAATATTGAGTTGCTATTGCCCGCATTGCTATTTGGCAATTTTCGGCTGTAAACCAGGAATTGTGTATCCCTGCCAACTCAATGCTTTTCTGAATCGCAGGATCATCACTTTCAAGATACTTTCCTAATTCTGAAAGACGATTAATTATTTCATTTCTTGTTAACATACACCTACCTAAAATTGGGTAAAATGATATATTTTTGCCGCTCTTAAAATCACAAAAGTAAACTTTAGGAACCTATGGCCATAATGATTACAGATGAGTGTATAAATTGCGGAGCTTGCGAGCCTGAATGCCCCAATACTGCCATTTATGAGGCCGGTGATATGTGGGCAATAGCTGATGGAACTTCTGTAAAAGGCGTATTTAAACTGATGGATGGTACCGAAGTTGATGCCGAACACCGTAACGAACCCATTTCTCCTGATTTTTATTTTATAGTTACAGACAAGTGTACGGAGTGTACCGGCTTTCATGAAGAGCCACAATGCGCTGCCGTTTGTCCGGTTGATTGTTGTGTGGCAGATCCTGACCATGTAGAAAGTGAAGAGGAACTGCTGGCTAAGAAAGAGGGCCTTCATCTTTAAAAACTGTAACACCTTTAGACCAACATCGCTTAGATCGCGGCTCGGTGGCCGCGCGATTGTTCATGTTTTTTGATTTTACAGAAACATTACTTACTGACATAATGACATTTTATACACATAATGTCTAATTTTGCAGGCCTTTAAGAGCCATGGATCTATACAATAATAAAACTGCGTTTGAGCAGACGCTCCTGCCCGAAGAAAGACAGGGAGAAGTTATTGAAATGGAAAGCTCCAAAGTTGCTGCCGGTCGAAGATTTTATATAGAATCCTATGGTTGTGCCATGAATTTTTCCGACAGCGAAATTGTAGCATCCATTTTAGCGGGAGAGGGATTTGCAAGTACTGCCGAAGCCACACAAGCCGATCTTATTCTTATAAACACCTGTTCTATTAGAGAAAAAGCCGAACAAACTGTAAGAAAGAGATTACAGCTTTTTAATTCCTATAAAAAGAAAAAACCGGGTATGCTTGTGGGCGTGCTGGGTTGCATGGCCGAAAGATTGAAAAAGAAATTACTGGAAGAAGAAGGGGTAGTGGATATTGTGGTAGGACCTGATGCATACCGCGACCTACCTAAACTTATTCATGAAGCTGAAGACGGGCGGGAAGCTGTAAATGTATATCTGTCGCGCGAAGAAACCTACGCCGATATTAATCCCGTAAGGCTTAATTCAAACGGAGTTTCGGCTTTTATTTCTATTATGCGCGGTTGCGATAATATGTGCTCTTTTTGTGTTGTACCTTTTACACGTGGCAGGGAGCGCAGTCGTTCTCCTGTTTCTATAGTAGCTGAAGCCGAAAAATTAGTGGAGCAGGGGTATAAAGAAGTTACTTTGTTAGGTCAGAATGTCGATTCATATAAATGGACCGAAGATGAAAGTGAGAAAACGGTCACATTCGCCAATCTGTTGGACATGGTGGCACAAGTCTCTCCCAATCTCAGGGTTCGGTTTTCAACTTCACATCCAAAGGATATTACCGACGATGTTTTGTATGCCATGAAAAAGCACAGAAACATTTGTAAATATATACACCTGCCTATTCAAAGCGGTAACTCTCGTATTCTTAAATTGATGAATCGTACGTACGACAGAGAATGGTACATGAACAAAGTGAAAAGAATTCGGGAGATCATTCCCGAATGTGCCATTTCCACGGATGTGATAAGCGGTTTTTGTTCAGAAACAGAGGAAGAACATAAAGACACGCTTTCGGCAATGGAAGAAGTGAGATATGACATGGCCTATATGTTTTTTTACTCAGAGCGCCCGGGAACGCTGGCTGCCCGAAAATATAAAGACGATGTGCCTTTGGAAATAAAGAAACGCAGGTTGCAGGAAGTGATAACTCTGCAAAGCAAACACAGCTTGGAGAACAATCTGAAAAAAGTGGGTGAAACCTTCCGGGTGCTTATAGATAAGGTGTCAAAGAAATCAGATAAGGAATTTGCCGGAAGAAACTCTCAGAATCAAATAATAGTTTTTCCTCGTGAGCATAATAAGATTGGTGATTATGTTAATGTAAAAGTAGAGCGAGCCACAGCCGCCACTTTAATAGGACAAGTGGTTGGTTATACTTAAAGATGAATTATGAATTTGCAATCAATTAAACAACGGTACGGTATTATTGGCAGCTCGCTCAAATTAGACTATGCTTTAAGCGTGGCTCAACGGGTGGCACCAACCGAACTTACAGTACTAATTAATGGAGAAAGCGGAGTAGGAAAGGAAGTGTTTTCTAAGATCATTCATCAGCTAAGCCCGCGTAAACACAACACTTTTATAGCAATAAACTGCGGCGCCATTCCGGAAGGCACCATAGATTCAGAATTATTTGGTCATGTTAAAGGGGCATTTACAGGAGCTACCGATAATCGAAAAGGTTACTTTGAAACAGCTAACGGCGGCACCATTTTTCTCGATGAAATAGGAGAGATGCCGTTGGGTACGCAGGCACGTCTGTTGCGATTGTTGGAAAGTGGCGAATATATAAAGGTAGGGGCATCCGAAACGCAAAAAAGCGATGTAAGAGTAATAGCCGCCACAAATGTTAATCTCCTTAAACGGGTGCAGCAAAACAAATTCAGAGAGGATCTGTATTATAGGTTAAGTACAGTTCCTATTGAAGTTCCGCCATTGCGTGAAAGGAAAGACGATATTTACCTTTTGTTCAGAAAGTTTGCCACGGATTTTTCTGAGAAATATCGCTCAAATTTGCCTGTACTTACGGAAGCTGCTCAGGCATTACTCAAATCCTACTCCTGGCCGGGTAATGTGCGCGAACTTAAAAATGTGGCCGAACAAGTTTCCGTGCTCAGCATTGACCAGGAAGTTACAGCCGATGACTTGCGACAATTTTTGCCTGACAACACAGAGAAGAGCCTTTTACCCGCCCTTCGAAATGGATATAAAAGCGATTTTACTGAGCGTGAGATCTTTTATAAAATGTTAATAGACATGAAGCAGGATCTCAACAATATAAAAGGTTACCTAAATACTATAGGACATGGAGAAGCTGTGCAGGCCTATAGTGAAACGCGTGATTTTATCGGCAGTAGTTCTATGGAAAGTTATAGTTCGCCCGAATCAGGTGAATCGCTCGTTATATCCTCAGATGATAAAGACACTTCGCCGGTTATTATTTCTGATACGAACGATACATACGAAGCGGAGACTTTTGAGGAGAATTTAAGCATTGCCGACATGGAAAAAACCTTAATAGAAAAGGCTCTGGAAAAGCACAAAGGGAAAAGAAAGAAAGCCGCCCTGGAGTTGGGCATTTCGGAGCGTACATTGTACAGAAAGATTAAAGAGTATGATATTAGGAACTAGAAATTTACTGCTTCTTCTTGTTGTATTTAACTTTCACTCGTGTAAATATTCTCTTTCCGGCTATGAGATCAAAGCTAAAACAGCTACCATTGATTATTTCCAAAACCAGGCTCCTATTCAAAGTGCCGATCTATCACAGGTATTTACCACTAAATTAGAACAAAAAATAATTCGTGATACACCATTACGTTTGGTTAATACCGGCGGGGAAATAACTTTTTCAGGAGCAATAACAGGATACAACATCAGACCTATAGCCGTAAGAGGCACAGAAACCACAGCTCAAAGCCAGCTTACTCTTACGGTTCAAATAGTTTATGAAAATAGTGAAGATGAAGAAAAAAACTTCCGGCAGTCGTTTTCCGCATCGGAACAGTTTAATGCCGAAACCGACTTATTGAGTATTGAAGATCAATTGTTAGATAAAATAACAGATCAACTTGTAGATAATATCTTTAACAGAGCTTTTATTAACTGGTAAATGACCGAAAGCGGTTTACAACAAATATTTGACGATCCGAGCCTGCTTGCCCAGGTGGAGTTGGATGAACTCATTGAGTACTCCGATGATTTTCCTTTTTCGGCCATACCGAGTATGCTGGCAGCGAAAAAGGCACGGCAAAGTAATGATGCCCGCTTTGAAACATTGCTGGCAAGGGCGGCAGCTTTGGTTTCTTCCCGTCAGGAACTTAAGCGGTTTATTGATTCGGAGATAAAAACCGAAATTGAATCTTCTGAGAAAACTACGCTCCAAATAGACGAATCTATACCCGATATTGCCGAATTAGAACAAAACTATTCAGCTGAAATCGATTATCAGAGTCTGTTGGAAGAAGAGATAAATGAACTGGACGACTTCGACATTCAAAAGCAAATTGAAAAAACCAGGGCAGCACATTCTGTTGATGTAGAAGTTCCGAAAAATACTTCACCGCTCAATGAAGCGAATAAGACAGGTATGCACACCTTTGCCGATTGGTTTGATCATTTGAGTGATGTTGCTGGTGCTGATATGTTGGAAGAGGGACCTGCCGGGCGAGATTCAATGGAAGTCGAAGATTCTCCGGTAGTTGAACCTCCCATTAAGGCCGTAGAAGAAGAAGATGTGAAGGACATTGCAAGCCGCAGTTTAAAGAAAAACGAATCTTATTACACCGAAACGTTAGCTTTGGTATATGCAGCTCAGAAAAAATATGAGGCGGCTATTGTTGTTTACCGTCATTTGCAGTTGAAATATCCCGAAAAAAGCACTTACTTTGCGGCCCGAATCGAAGAGTTGAAAGAAACATAAACAGATGTACACATTTATTGTCGTTTTAATAGTTATTATTTGCATATTGCTTAGCCTTATTGTTTTGGTTCAAAATCCAAAAGGCGGTGGGCTTGATGCTACTTTTGGTGGCGTTTCCAACAACACCTTTGGCGCCAAACAAACCACCGATTTTTTGGAGAAGGGCACCTGGTATCTTGCTATAGCATTATTGGTGCTTAGCCTTGGAGCCTCGCTGTATGTAAGCAGTAAGGGCACTGTATCGGACCGGGCTATTCTACAGGATATTGAAGCCACCGACCAACCTGCCGCACCGGCCGATGGTGAAGGAACACTACCAATTACCACGCCGCTTCCGGGTGACGATAATTCTGAAACACCTGACTAATTATATATCAGAGAAATTGCCGGGAACCTTTTTTCAAATGACATTTTTGCAGTCTTTGAAAATTTGTCTATAATCTCAATGCAATAATGACCGATTACAAACAGTGGCACATTATATGCTGAGTGTGCAAATGAAATTAAACCAGATTAGTTAAACCAAAAATTACATTATAAGATGTCAAAACTAAACATCAAACCACTGTCAGACAGGGTTGTAGTTAAACCCTCCGAAGCTGAGGAAAAAACTGCTTCAGGAATTATAATACCAGATACGGCAAAAGAGAAACCGCAGCGTGGAACTGTGGTTGCAGCAGGTCCGGGGAAAAAAGACGAACCCGTCACCGTTGCTGTTGGCGACAACGTGCTTTATGGTAAATATTCAGGAACTGAAATTACTATTGAAGGAGACGACTATCTCATTATGCGTGAATCTGACATTCTTGCAATCGTTTAATTAAAAAATAAAATAAAAATAAAATGGCAAAAATTATAACCTACGATTCCGAAGCTCGTGAAAAGCTAAAAGCCGGAGTAGATGCCCTCGCAAATGCTGTAAAAGTTACGCTTGGGCCAAAAGGAAGAAATGTTGTTATAGATAAAAAGTTTGGAGCTCCAATGGTTACCAAAGATGGAGTTACCGTGGCTAAAGAGATTGAATTGGAAGATCCGCTTGAAAACATGGGTGCTCAGTTGGTAAAAGAAGTTGCTTCTAAAACCAACGATATTGCCGGTGATGGAACAACTACAGCAACTTTACTCGCACAGGCAATGATTAATGCTGGTCTTAAAAACGTTACAGCGGGGGCCAATCCGATGGATTTAAAACGAGGCCTTGATAAAGGTGTAAAATCCATTGTTGAAGATCTTGATGGTATGAGCGAGTTGATCGGTGATGATATGGATAAGATTGAGCAGGTTGGAACCATATCGGCTAATAACGACAACACTATTGGTAAACTTATTGCTGAAGCTATGCAGAAAGTAGGCAAGGAAGGTGTTATTACGGTTGAAGAAGCCAAAGGAACAGAAACTTATGTTGATGTAGTAGAGGGTATGCAGTTCGATCGTGGATACCTTTCTCCATACTTTGTTACCAATGCCGATAAGATGGAAGCCGAGCTGGAAGATGCTTTTGTACTTATCCACGACAAGAAGATATCGAACATGAAAGATCTTCTTCCGATTTTGGAAAAAGCCGTTCAAAGCGGAAATCCATTATTGATAATTGCCGAAGATGTTGATGGAGAAGCACTGGCAACATTAGTTGTAAATAAAATACGTGGCGCACTAAAAGTGGCTGCAGTTAAAGCTCCTGGCTTTGGCGACAGAAGAAAAGCTATGTTAGAAGATATTGCCATATTAACCGGCGGTACCGTGGTAAGTGAAGAACGTGGCTTTAAGCTGGAAAATGCCGACGTGAGTATGCTCGGTAAGGTTGAAAAGATCATTTTAGATAAGGATAACACAACCATAGTGAACGGTGCCGGTAATAAAGATGATATTTTGGCACGTCAAAACCAGATCAAAGCGCAAATAGAATCAACTACATCTGACTACGACAGAGAGAAATTGCAGGAAAGACTAGCAAAGCTAAGTGGCGGAGTGGGTGTATTGTACGTTGGTGCGGCATCAGAAGTTGAAATGAAAGAAAAGAAGGACAGAGTGGATGATGCTTTGCATGCTACCAGGGCCGCCGTAGAAGAAGGTATTGTTGCTGGTGGCGGCGTTGCTTTTGTAAGAGCGGTTGAAGGTTTGGATAAAGTAAAAGTTGAAAATGCCGACGAGCAAATAGGAGTAGATATACTTAGAAGAGCATTGGAAGAACCATTACGCCAAATTTCTGAAAATGCAGGAATTGAAGGCTCAATAGTAGTGCAGAAAGTGAAAGAAGGAAAAGACAGTTTTGGATTTAATGCCAGAACGGAAGAATACCAGGATTTGAAAAAAGCCGGAGTAATTGACCCGACAAAAGTGGCGCGGGTTGCTTTGGAAAATGCCTCGTCTATTTCAGGAATGGTACTGACCACAGAATGTATGATAGTTGATCAACCGGAAGAAACCCCTCCAATGCCTCCAATGGGTGGCGGCGGCGGAATGCCAGGTATGATGTAGAATGTGGTTACACAAAGTGAATAATCAAAATCGCCCCGGGATGAGAGTCGGGGCGATTTTTTAAGGGTTATTATTTTAATCTATCAGTACTATTGTTTGAGTTCCTGTCCCTCAACAGAAATTCCGAATAACAACAAATAATCTGATAAAATAATATATCCCCGTTTTATCTGAATTTGTATTTGGGTATAAAATGTAGTACAATATAGGAAAAATAATGGATTTGGCAATCAATTATTTCTATAATGTGCTCTTAAGATTGTTATTGGTAGCTTTATGCAAAACATGAGTAGGGGTAAGGTATTAGTAGCGATGAGCGGCGGTATAGACAGTACTGTGAGTGCCATAATGCTTCATAACGAAGGTTATGAAGTGATAGGCGTTACCATGAAAACGTGGGATTACGCTACATCTGGAGGATCTAAGAAGGAAACCGGTTGCTGCAGTTTGGATTCTATTAATGATGCAAGACAGATTGCTGTTGAAATGGGCTTTCCACATTATATCATTGATATAAGACCTGAGTTTGGTGGATATGTAATTGATAATTTCATAGAAGAATATATGTCGGGAAGAACACCCAATCCTTGTGTGCTTTGTAATACACATATAAAATGGGATGTTCTGCTTAAGCGAGCCGATGAGCTGGGTTGTGAAAAAATTGCAACGGGCCATTATGCCATTAAAAATGTGCTGAACGGAAGATACTATGTTTCTGAAGCGGTAGATCCGTTAAAAGACCAATCCTATGTTTTGTGGGGTTTGAGCCAGGAAAGCCTTTCGCGCAGTATATTTCCCCTTGGGTCTTATAAGAAAACAGAAATACGTCAAATGGCCTATAATTGGGGTTATAAGGAGTTATCTAAGAAAGGGGAGAGCTACGAAATTTGTTTTGTACCCGACAATGACTATAGAGGCTTTTTGAAACGGAATGTAAGCGGCCTGGAAAACAAGGTGGCCGGTGGAAAATATATAAACAGTGAAGGAGAAGTTCTTGGAGAGCATAGCGGATATCCTTTCTTTACCATTGGTCAGCGTAAAGGACTAGGAATGGCCTTTGGCGAACCCATGTATGTTACTGAAATTATACCGGAAACGAACACCGTAGTATTAGGCAGGGAAGCGGAATTAGCGCGTAAAGGCATGTTCGTTTATAATGCGAATATGCTAAAATATCCGAAAATTGAAGATGGCATGGAAGCCCTCGTAAAGGTTAGATACAAACATAATGGTGCCATAGCTCGTCTTTATAACGAAGGAAATATGATAAGAGTGGAGTTTAACACCGATGTAAATGGTGTGGCTCCGGGGCAGTCGGCTGTTTTTTATGATGGGGATGATGTTATTGGCGGGGGCAATATACATTCCAGTTTTCATTTGTAAAATGTAACTTTACCATTTATGGTTAAATACCTGAAAATTATTGTTTTAGTTGCGATGACTGCATGGTTATTCAATGCATGCTCAACAGACGAAGCCGTTCCCGTTGATTTCGGAAAGGCTTATTTTCCTTTAACACAAAAACATTGGGTAGAATACAAGTTGGACTCTGTTATCTACGACGATTTTGACAATACAGTTAGAGAATCACATTGGGACTTAAGGGTTGAAGTGGCTGACAGCATACCCGATGGAGAGGGAAGTTTTGTGAACAGGATAAAGAGGTATTTCAAACCACGAGGCAGTAATGATCCGTACGTTTTACAGGATGTATGGTTTGCCAAACTTGATGGCACCATTGTGGAATCTATTGAGGAAAATCTTCGTTTCCTTCGCTTAAGCCTTCCGCCTACTGAAGGAAAAACCTGGCAGGGAAATCAGTTTATTGATACAAGTATTCCTGAAACGGAATTTTATGAAAATTGGGATTACTTCTATGATAAGGTTGGAACATCCCTAACAATTAATGGTTTAAATTTCTCGGATGTTATTCATGTGAATGAATCTAATGAGAAAAATGCCATTCAGCATTACGTGGCAGAGTCTTACTACGCCCGTGATGTTGGCCTGGTAAAAAAGAAACTGGAAATAGTGGTGGAAGACAGCGCAACCAGTGATAAATCCATTCCGGTAATTGAACGAACCGATGGCCGCCGTGGCTTTGCCGTGTATATGGAAGTAACGGATTACGCCGGAAATTAGATAACAATCGCCGCCAGTGAGCCTCGATCTATTTGATTCCTAACGTTATAATAGATGCCGGTTCAGAAACCGGCAATGTTGCTATAGCTGACTAATCTTTGAATGAATATCACTTACCTGCCTGATCAAGGATAGTTGGCCGTTGTTATCAATCAAAAAATCCGATTTCGATTTTTTAATTTCCTGGTCAAGTTGACTGTTGAGTCTTTTTAATACCAGGTTCCGGTCAGTTTTATCCCGCTCCATAACACGCTTTATACGAAGTTCGTCTTCGGCCCAAACAGTTATTATTTTGTCGAAAAAGTCTTCCTTTTTAATCTCGAAGATCAAGGCTGATTCAATAATGCAATAGGGCGAATGCAAAGTAGCTATCCACTTTAATTGATCCTTAAGAACGGCAGGATGCACAAGTGCATTCAATTGGTCCAAAGCCGTTTCATCGCTAAACACTTTAGATGCCAAAAAGGATCGGTCTAACTCACCTTTGCAATAGCTTTCATCTCCAAATGCCGATTTTATTTGAGCCACTAACTCCGTATCAGTATGCATAAGTTCCCTGGCCCTTTCATCGGAATAATAAATCGGTACCCCGAGCAATTCAAATATTCTGGCTACGGTAGTTTTACCTGAGCCTATTCCGCCGGTAAGAGCAACTTTTAACACAACTATTTTGACTCTACAGCCGCAGATGCTTCCATATTGATGGCGCTTCTTTCTATTTTAAACTTATTGCCACTTACCTCTACAATTACGGTTGGGGAATTTGGATCGGCCTGAAAAATTTTGCCGTGTAAACCTCCCGTAGTAACTACTTTCTGGCCTTTTTGCAGTTGTTCCTGAAATATTCTTGTCTTTTTGGCCTTCTTCATTTGAGGCCTTATAAAAAAGAAGTACATAACCAGGATCATTAAGGGTAAAAAGAGTGCTGATATATTTTCCATACTATTGTTTTATTGAATTAAACCACGTCCTGTTTTTACGATCTTTCCCTTATCGGTCAAATCGCGCATAACTTTATCTAATACACCGTTTACAAATTCTTTGCTTTTGGGTGTGCTGTATATTTTAGAAATATCAATGTATTCATTAATCGATACTTTAACCGGTATTTCAGGGAAGTATAACAATTCGGCTAAGGCCATTTTCATTAAAATGGTGTCAACAAGTGCCAATCTATTCGAATCCCAATTTTTTAAATAGCCGCTAATATTTTCTTTCAACTCCGTATCATTTTCATGAGTTTTACGTAATAGCTCCAAAGCAAAATTCTTTATCTCATCATACTTTTTATCCGTTTTATAAGCCAGTCCTGCTTTATTCGATTTCTTTGTAAAGGAGAATTGTCTGTGAAGGAAGGATAAAAGGAATTCTTTATCGTCCTGCCATGTGCTGTATATGTCTTCAAGGTGAGCATCATAAACATCGGCTTTAAGTATGATGTTCAAGATCAAGTGAGAGAATATGGTCCTGTCGTCTTTGGCATCGGTTAGTTTATTGCTCATGTAGGCTTTGTAGTTATCATCTTCGTTCATTAGTTTGAACAGCGAGCTAATTACATGCGGTGTTAGGGTGTGTCTGAACTTATGCTTATCCACAAATTCTGTAAATCTCTCTGAACCGATAAGATCTTTATAAATGTAATTATCTAAGAATTTCAGGCTTATCTGTTCATCCTTTTCCTTGCGTAAATATTTCGAAGCTTTTATTGATGCATCTGTATTTATAAACTCAATTACTTCGGTAGCTGTAAACAAAATGTAGTAGTAAGTTTCCAAAAACGCATCAAGCTTCTTTACTAAGTTCGATTCCGCCATTTTCAGATCCAAAAACGGATTACGGTCTAAGCTATACAATATTTGCATAGTTTTAATTCGTGTGTTTCGGCGGCTTAGCATATAAAGAACATGTAGTATTAATAGATGACCAAAGATAAATCAGTTCAATCGATCTTACCCCTTCTTTTTATAAGATTGAGAACATAATTAAGCTGGGCGTCCGATTGGATTGAAAAGTAATCATCTATTTCAGGATAGACAATGTGATCCGGCACAATGCTTCCGGGTGTCTCCTGGAAGGTTACATAGTAATCAAATAAAACGTGCGGGCATCGGACTACCAGGCCCGAATTTTTAAGCTTTATGCGATAAAAACTTCCGGCCGTAGTTCCATCATATCTACCGCCCGATTCTGTTCCAACAATAGTAACATTGGCATATTCTTTAGCCAGGGAAGTAAGCGTTACAGATGCGGAGTAAGAGCCTCCATCAATTAAAATATATACATTTCCATTAAAGCCCGGTTTCTTTCTCTTTAAAGACTTGGCCGGTTTCGATTTCGGTTTTCTATACCCAAAAGTCCTATACCATGTTCTGTCAAATACTTCAATTTTATCGGTGTTATTTTGAAAGTAAGATAGCAGGCGCAGCAGATATGTTATGCTTCCTCCGGAATTGCCACGTAAGTCAATAATAACATTACGGTAATCTTCGTAACCGGCCTTCTCAAAAAATGCCCTAACATCTCTGTTATACCGGCTGTCTCCTTTTCTTATCTTCTTTCTGTTAAAGGTTTTAATGCGCAAATATGCGGCATCAATCGTGTCGTAATATCTGTCATATATTGCAGGGAAGGATTTTTCGATATTGTAAATCTTTTTGTTCAGCTTTGTCAGGGTGTCTGATAGCTTACCTCGTTTAAGACCTTTTACCGTTGATGTTTTTCTCTGCCCGTCTTTAGTTTCATAAACCATTTTAAAATGTTTGCTGGTATCTATAAACTGGTTATACCACAAAGGAAACCGTCCGTTTAATTCAAAATATTTCCAGTTTTCGACTTCGTTATCGGCAATGGCTTTGTCCAAAAGCTGGTGTTTTATCTGTTCCGCTTTTCGTCCATTAATCGATATCAATTTTGATTTATGCTGAATAGTGGAATCATTACTCACATTTCTGAGAATTACCGCCTTATCGTCATCGGGTGTAAATTTTATAGCAAAAGGAAACAAAAGATAATCTCCGGCCTTTAAATTCTTATAGTATTTTGATTTTTTGTGAAAAACACTGCTTAAATGTCGTTCTTGTACGGGTATAATGGCTTCAATTATCTTATGACTGAATTCACGGTCACTCAATGGTTGTGTAATAGTAAGCTCAATGGAATCCCACATCCGGTGTAGCTCTGATTGGCTAATGAACTTGTATAAGCCCGGATTGTGTTTAATGGTTTTCTCTCTGAATTTTTCAAAATCTTCCCTGAGAAGATGTGGTTGGATTTTACTTTGAGAAAATGCTGAAACCGGTAAAAAAAATGCAAAAAAAAGAACGAAAAGATTCCTGGTGCCCATAAGACTATTTCGCCGGAAAACGCATTTTATAGCCAACATCAATTTTGCCTTTTGATACTTTATTCAGTTTTCGCTTTAATAACTTTCTTTTGAGTGAACTCATGTGATCGGTAAACAAAATACCTTCTATATGGTCATATTCATGTTGGATAACCCTTGCATTAAGTCCTGTAAATGACTCTACTTTTTCTTCAAAGTTCTCATTCATGTACCGGATTTGAATCCTGACCGGTCTTTCAACTTCCCCGGTGATAGTAGGAATACTCAGGCAACCTTCTTCGGCCAGATCGGTCTCTTCACTTCGTTCAATTATTTCAGCATTTATAAATACTTCTTTAATACCGTTGACCCGTTGTTCCGTTTCATCCTTATTCAATTGGTCGGTATCCATAATAAAAAGTCTAATGGATCTGCCAATCTGTGGAGCAGCCAGGCCAACACCACGTGCATTGTACATTGCTTCGAACATGTTCGAAATAAGTTCGGGAAGTGCTTCGTAGTCAATATCAATATTCACGCACTTTTTGCGCAAAACCTGATCGCCGTAGGCTACAATAGGTAAAATCATGCCTTAAGACTTAAATAGGTTTGCAATATAAGTGTGGCACTCACTTCGTCAACAAGGGATTTGTTTGTACGCCGCTTTTTGGTAGTACCGCTCATTACCAACGATTGTGTTGCCAATTTAGATGTAAATCGCTCATCAACAAATGTTATCTCCACGTTTGCTAAGGCTTCCTTGATCTCTTCGGCCATTTTATGCACAAGTGCTGTCGCATCTGTATCGCTGCCATTTAAGTTAACCGGCATACCGATAACTAACGTGGTAAAACTTAACTCATCCTTAAGCACTTTAAGCCTTGGTATTAAGGCAGAAGTAGCAATGGTTTCTAAACCCGATGCGATTATTTGCAGTTCATCGGTAATGGCTATGCCCGTTCTTTTAAGTCCTATATCTAATGCAACAATATGTGCCACTCATTCAGTTTTACTTAAGAACAACAACACACCTTTGACAGTCCAATGTCTTATTTTTTAGAGGTTTCCAGTTTCTTTCTGCCTTTATTATACAGGTCAACAACAATAGGTGTAGCCACAAATATAGAAGAATACGTACCCACTAAAACCCCCAGTAGTAAGGCGAAGGCAAATCCTTTAATAACTGCACCGCCAAATAGGAAAAGCAGTAATATAACCAAAAGAGTTGTAAGTGATGTCATTAAAGTCCTGCTCAGGGTAGAGTTAATGGCACTATTTATCACTTCTTTATACGGCTTGTTCGGATGCAGGTTCAGGTATTCCCTAATCCGGTCAAAAACGACAACGGTATCATTAATGGAATAACCAATTACCATTAATAAGGCGGCAATAAAATTCTGATCTATTTCCAAAGCAAACGGCAAGATTCCTTTAAATAATGAGAACGCCCCGAGAAGAATAATAGAGTCGTGCATTAAGGTTATCACGGCCGCTAATCCAAATTGCCACTTTAAGAACCTGGCAAAAATGTATAGGAATATGGCCAAGAGCGCAATTATAGTAAGTATTCGGGCACTCTTTCTCAAATCATCGGCTATGGATGAATCAACTTTTAAACGGCTTCTTAAGTTATTTGCTTTAAATTCCTCAAAATCAGAAGCCCCTGTTTCACTTTTTAACGCGGTGAATAACTGATTTTCGGCTTCTTTGTCAATCTCAAGTCCCGATTGATCAGCCAAAAGGGTAGTAGTGATCTTAACCTGATCGTTACTGCCAAAAGTTCTAACTACATTGGAAACACCGTCACCGAAAGTATTGGACAGATCAGCTGCAATGTCTTCGGCCTGTACTTCATGGTCAAACTGTACTACATACGACCTTCCGGAACGTAAATCAACGCCCAAATCAAAACCCCTTGTGAATATGGATCCAAGTGCTATAAGAAGTACAATACCGGAAACTACATAAGCTATTTTTCGTTTATCTATAAAATGGAAGTTGAGCTTACTCAACCAGTTTTTAGAAATATTTGTCCAGTAGCTTATATGTTTGTTTTTAGCCAGCATATCTTCCTTAATTACCCGTGTAACCAATACACCGGTAAAGAAAGATGTGATGATACCTATGAATAGAACAATGGCAAAACCTTTAATAGGGCCAATACCAAAGAAGAAAAGTATAATAGCAATGATCAGGGTTGTGATGTTTGCATCTACAATGGCTGAAAGCGAAGCTTTGTAGCCATCTCTAATGGCTTTAGGCAGGGCACTACCTTTTCTTAATTCTTCCCTAACCCTTTCAAATATAATCACATTGGCATCCACGGCCATACCCACTGTAAGCACTAAACCGGCAATACCGGGCAGGGTAAGTGCTGCTCCGGTGGCGGCTAAAATACCGAAGATCAATATCATGTTTAAAAGCAAGGCTATATCGGCAATTATACCGGCTTTGCCATAATAGAATACCATAAACAGCAAAACCAAAAGCAATCCGGCAATAAGTGCTTTCATACTGTTGTTGATAGAGCGTTTACCCAGGGTGGGACCTACTACCGACTCTTCTATAATTTTTGCGGGTACCTCTAACTTACCTGTGTTCAAGACGGTAGCCAGGTCTTTGGCTTCGGTTAAGGTAAAGTTGCCTTCTATATATGAACGTCCGCCACTCAGCTCCTCTTTAACACGTGGTGCTGAGCGCACCTTATCATCCAAAACTACGGCAATGTAGCCGGGTTCAGGTGTACTTACTTTCTTTGTAAGGTTTGCCCAATCAGATGCTCCCTTAACAGTAAAATTCATATTTACCACACGATCTCCCGGCTTTTGTGGATGGAAATCATCGTAAGCCTTGGCAATTTTATCGCCTTCTATGGCCGCTTTGCCATTTGCATCGGTCTTTAAGGCGTGGAGAATGTACTTTTTAATCTTTGTTCCATCAGCGGTTTCCAATTCCTCTGGTTTATGCGACCAGGCTAATTTGGCATTTTGAGGAAACGCTGCTTTTACCGCATCCATTTCAAGGTACTCGTTGATCTTTTCAAGATCTTTTTCAGATGCGTACCCCATCGTCGGACCATCGTATCTTGTTTCCAAAGAAAGTAATACCAATAGCGGATTCGTTTTGCTTAAATCAACCGGATCTGGCACATTTAAAGAATCTTTTTCCAATTCCTTGATCAGTGAACTTTTAGTTGTGTCACCAGAATCATTAGTTTCTCCGTCATCAACTGTTTGGGCGGGTTCGCTTGCGGTTTCTTCTCCCAAAGTTTCTGATTTTGTCTTGTCGGTAGCGGTAACCGGATCATTGAGGTCCAGTTGTTGTTTAACCAACTGGTCAGCGGTGATAAGGTATTGCAGAAATTCTGAACCTTTATAAGCCTCATAAAACTCCAAATTTGCAGATGATACAAGTATTTCTCTAACTCGCTCAGGATTATCAACGCCTGGCATTTCCACAATTATTCTTTTAGCAAGGTCTTGCCGTTGAATATTTGGCGATGAAAGTCCTAGGCCATCAATTCTTGACTGGATGATATCATAGGTACTTTGGAAAGCCTTGTTGCCTCTCTCCTTTAGAAATTTGACAACATCTGCTTTGCTAGGGTTGCTTCCGAGTTCTTCTTCCGTATCGATGTTGGTAAATAGTTGAGCAAAATCTTTATCGCTTCCTTTATAACTTTCGGCAAAGAGATCTATAAACGGCTTTTGCTCGCTCTGTAGCTTTTCACGGGCTTCGAAAATGGCATCTAAGAATTTTCCATTTTGCGAATCTCTTGAAAGCGAACGCACTAAATTCTCCATATCGGCTTCAAGTACCACCGACATTCCGCCCTGAAGGTCCAACCCTAATTTTAAAGCAGAAGCTTTAAGCGTTTTATAGGACTGCTTATAGGGCCCTAATTTAATTGCGGGCAATTCATATATTGAATCAAGGTAGTTTTGATTAACTGTTTTTACCTTTTGCTCAAATTCGGTTTCAGAAAGATCAGCATAATGATCTTGAACATATCTCTCACTATGGGCCTTTGCCTTTTTCTCTACCCGGTTGGTTTGCCATGTTAAAAACAGGTTGTACAAACTCAATAGCAGAAAGGCTAAAGCCACAAATTTTATAAATCCTTTCCCTTGCATTTTATCTTGAAAATTTTAACGCGCAAATATAAGAACTTAAAGCTGTGTAAGCAGTAATTATCGCCAACCCAGTTTTCTTTTTACTTTAATAAAAAAAGTTTGTGATTTTATGCGACGGGCTCTTTTGAAGTAGCCTTCTTTTTGAAGTTCGATATTTAAGCCAAAATCTTGTAATTTTTTTAGGTAAATGCCACTTCCCCTAATTAAATTAAAAATGTTGTCTCCGTGTATCAGCTGTAACCAATAGGGTATGTCTGTTATGTCTTGGTAGTTAGGATGTTCCAAAAACGTGTTATGCTTCGGAATAATACACGTTTTCAATTTATTCACATCCTTGTAGGTTTCAATGTAACTAATAAATGGATTTGATTTGAGCTGAAGTTCAAATAAAACAGGTTTGTCTCTTAAAGCCAGTTTTAAGTAAGTTTATGGGAGCATCGTTCTTTAATTTTAAAGAATGATCCTGAAGGACGCGGAAAGTTTCCGTTCTGAAACAATCATCATTGTCAATCCTGGTTGTAAGGAGCAAATCGCCTCGGGCAATTCCGGTTAATTCTACAATGTCGGTGGGTAACTTTGATAGAAACTCCTCATGCCCATTACAAAATATGCAATGGATAAAGGAATATTCTTCAAGTATAGTTCGAATTTTACTGCGAATATTTTCAGATGTAGTTTCATCAAAATAAATGAGCCATTTAAAATTTTTAGTGCTTTGGTTAAGTATGGATGGAAGACAGAACTGCTCAAAAAGAGACCAGCGTTTATCGGTCCATTGATGTAAATCAATGGAATATGTCGAAAATGTAAGGTTGAAACGAGTAATAAGGCAGTGATGCAGTCTGGGGTTCATGGCACTAATTAACCCTTACCCACTGTCCACCCTTATAGGCAACTATATTAATGTGTTTGTTATCATTAAACCTGAAATCATTACCTATTTTCAGTTTTCCGAAATCATAAACACTTTGCAGACCATAAAAAGGTTTTTTGCCCAAATGGCGTTTAAAGCCGGTTCCGTATTGTGCGATCAATTCACCCAAATACATCATAATGTCATATCCCTGAATAGCATAGGCATGCAAGGGTTGATTTTCATTTCTGTTTTTTAAGTAGCTGATCTTGCCGGCAGTATCTGCGTTGGAAAGGTCCACATGGTATTTGTCGATATAATAAGTGTCTATACTACTATATTTCGCCGGAGATATATTTCGCATGGTGTTCCACTCCTCCAGGCCAACTACTGCTATATCATACTTGTCAGCCTCGAACTGTAAATAGGACATAAGGCCGTTAATGTAGGTTTGTCCTTCCGCATCATTCTTTGAAGGAATGATAACGATATTCTTCCTGTCCTTTTCCAGTAAATTAACCGCTGCCGAAAACATATCTCTACCATCACTAATCTGCTCAGTAATAATAACTTTTTTCGATTGAGCTACCCGAATAATGTCATCTTTTGCCAATGTTTCTGAAGGTATAGGTTGGTATATGATACCAATATTTGGATTATCGAAAGTGGAATTAACCCAATCTAATAAAGCTCCATATCTTGTGTATTTATTTGCTACGGCACTAAATATGTAATTGTTATCATATGCGATGTCATCGGAAGATGAAAGTGGCGAGATAAACGGAGTTTTACTGGACTTGGCATAGTCTGCAACCTGTTTTAGGTTTTTAATGTAAAGCGGGCCAAATACAAGGTCCATTGCTTCAAAACTGTCATCGTTCAGCAATTTTCTGGTTTCTGTTTCACTTCCATCGTTATCAAGCACGTGGACATTAAGGTCAAAGCCATCAATATATATCTCTTCTAATGCCAACCGAATTCCTTTATACAACTCAAAACTATTGCGAGATGCAGTACTGTAATCGCTTCCCTGGTCAAGTTTGTCTATGCCGAAGGGCAGCATAACTGCAATATTCACTTCATCTCGTAAAACCGGAGGATCTTTTCTTTTAATGGTATCTTCTTCTGTAACACCTGGCTTTTTGTTTATTTCAGGTGTAGTATCATCGGGTTTTTTAGTTTCACGTGGCGGTGGTGCCGGAGAAGGTGTACGCTTGCTACCGAAAATATCTTCAAATACGCTACATGACTGAAGCGACAGCGCAAATACTAAAAGAAGAAGCCATTTACTACTCCCACTCAATAGTTGCCGGTGGTTTTGAACTGATGTCATATACAACCCTGTTTATTCCTTTTACATTATTAATGATGCTGTTTGATATCTTTTTCAACACATTCGGCTCAAATTCATACCAATCTGCCGTCATTCCATCAGTGGAAGTTACAGCTCTTAAAGCTACCACATTTTCGTAGGTGCGCTCATCGCCCATAACACCAACCGATTTAACAGGCAACAGCATTACGCCGGCCTGCCAAATTTTATTATACAAATTGTTTGCCTTCAGTGCTTTAATAAAAATATCGTCGGCCTGCTGAAGAAGTTCTACTCTTTCGGCGGTTACTTCTCCCAAAATACGAATTCCCAGTCCGGGCCCGGGAAAGGGGTGGCGTCCGAGAATTGCCGGATCCAGCTCCAGTTCTCCTCCAATACGCCTCACTTCATCCTTAAAAAGCTTATTCAGAGGTTCAATTAGTTTTAAATTTAACTTCTCCGGTAGTCCGCCCACATTGTGGTGCGACTTTATAGTTACCGAAGGCCCGTAAACCGATACCGATTCGATAACATCGGGATAAATAGTGCCCTGTCCCAGCCATTTGGCACCTTCAACCTTTTTTGACTCGCGCTCAAATACTTCAATAAAAACACGGCCTATGGCTTTACGTTTAGCTTCGGGTTCGGAAATACCCTTTAGGGCGTCTAAGAATTCGGTGGAAGCATCAACACCTTTTACGTTTAAACCGGTGCTTTTATAACTTTCCAACACTTCTTCAAATTCATTTTTACGCAGAAGACCGTTATTCACAAAAATACCGTGCAGGCGATCACGAATAGCATGGTGCAGTAATAAAGCGGCTACAGATGAATCCACGCCACCCGATAAGCCCAAAATGACCTTATCATCTTTTATAGTATTTTTTAACGCTTCAACGGTTGATTTTACAAATTGTGCCGGTGTCCAATCGCCTTTGCAAGCGCAAATTTCGTAGGCGAAGTTCTTTAATATGGTTTTTCCCGATTCGGTATGGTACACCTCAGGGTGGAATTGCAGGGCATGCAGTGGTTGGCCCTCACCATTCATGGTAAATGCAGCAATGGGTATATCGGCTGTAGATGCCACCAAATTGGCCTTTGGCGGAATCTTTAATATGGTATCGGCATGGCTCATCCAAACGGCACTGCCTTCTGCAACACCTTTAAACAAAGGATTTGAAGATGCGAGAGCGGAAAGCCGCGCCCGGCCGTATTCTCTTTTGTTTGATCTGGCCACCTCACCACCGAGCTTGTGCGCTACATATTGAGCACCGTAACATACAGCTAAAACCGGTACTTTCCCCAAAAAATGATTCAAGTTGAACTGCGGGGCCTGTTTTTCTAACACCGATGCTGGTGAGCCTGAAAGCACAATACCCTTGATATCGGGTGTAATGTCCAATTTTTTATGATACGGAAATATCTCACAATACACGTTTAATTCTCTAAACCGGCGGCCTATCAATTGGGTGTATTGGGAACCAAAATCAAAGATGATTATACGCTGCATTAACGGTTATTTTTCCAGCGCTCAAAGATACCATTATATTCATCGGTGCTAAGTTTACGCTGTTGATAATGAAGAACTTCTTCTCTTTGTCTATATGCTTCATAAATTGTAACGGCACAGGCAACAGATATGTTTAAACTTTGAATCATACCTACTTGTGGTATCATAAAGTTTCCATCGGCCAGCATGAGTGCTTCATTACTCGTTCCTTCCTTTTCATTTCCAAAAACAAGGGCTAACTTTTCTGTCATATCTATATGATGAAGTGGAGTAGAAGCAGCGTGTAAGTGCGTGCATAAGATCTTAAAATCCTGTTTCCTTAATTCAACAAAGCAACGCTCAACGGATTTAAAAACATGCATATCAACCCATTTGTTTGCGCTGGCCGAACTCTTTGCTCCGGCTACACCCGGTTCAAATTTATTTACCGAATCGATTACAAATACATTTTGAATTCCAACAGCATCACAGGTTCTGGTAACCGCCATAATGTTATGAGGGTCGTGAACATTTTCCATTACAACCGCAAGGTCATTCTGGCGTTTTGCCAGCACTTGTTTTATCTTTTCTTCACGCTCGGGAGTCATAGAGTGAATATAGGAAAAGGATACAAAAAACCCCGACGATAGTGCCGGGGTTCCAATATCAAAATGCAATTATCAGGTCTTTTTCAACCTTTCTTTAATACGGGCGGCCTTACCTTTTCTATCGCGTTGGTAAAAAATTCGTGCTCTTCTTACTTTGCCGTATTTAGTTACTTCAATCTTGTCAATATTTGGCGAGTTAACCGGGAAAATACGCTCTACTCCTATACCGCCACTTACTTTTCGCACGGTAAAGGTTTCTGTAAGTCCGCTACCTTTTCGCTGAATAACTACGCCTTTAAACTGCTGTATTCTGGTTTTTGAACCCTCAACTATCTTATAGTGTACATTTAAGGTATCGCCTGCTTTAAACTCAGGAATGTTCACATCGGGCATTAAACCTTGTTCTATTTCTCTAATTTGGTCCATCGTGTTATTAATTTACTTCGCAAAAAAGCGAGTGCAAAGGTAACTATTTTAGTTAGTTGATAAACTGCTTAAAGAAAATTTTTCAACACTAATAGAGAATCCTAAACCAAATGGTTGGTTCAATGCTACGTAGTTCATTGATCACTTCCTGGTTGTACTCCGTGTCAATATCGGTTATTACATAACCTACTTGTTCATTGGTTTTTAAATATTGTCCAAGGATATTGATGTTATGTTCTCCGAGAATTCTGTTAATGCCGGCAAGTACATTAGGCTCGTTACGGTGTATATGGAGTAGCCTGTGCGCGCCTTCAAACGAGGGGAGTTTCACTTCGGGCAGATTTACGCTGCCTATTGTATTTCCGCTGTTGATGTAGTCGATGATCTTACCTGGTACAAATTTTCCTATATCTTCCTGGGCTTCCTGTGTGCTGCCTCCAATGTGCGGTGTAATGATGGTATTTGGCAAACCTCTTAACTCACTCTCAAAACTCTCATCGTTACTCTTTGGTTCGTGCGGAAATACATCTACGGCAACTCCACCTACCTTTCCTTCAACCACAGCCTGGTGTAAAGCTTTTACATCAACCACTTTTCCACGGGCAAGGTTAAGGAAAATGGCGCCATCTTTCATTTGAGCAAACTCGTTATCACCAAATAGTTTGTCGTTTTCCGTTCTGCCATCCACATGCAGCGTAATTATATCGCATGTGCTGAGAAGTTGGTTTAGCGATGAAAGCCGCGTGGCATTACCGAGAGCCAGTTTATCGGAAATATCATAAAAATACACATCAAGCCCAAGAGCTTCGCCGAGTACGCTCAATTGAGCTCCTATGTTTCCGTATCCTACAATTCCCAACTTTTTACCTCGTAATTCATAGCTGTTACGCGCACTTTTTTCCCATTTGCCATTGTGCATGGCTGTTATCTTATCCGGTAAATTACGTACCAGCATAATCATATTGGCAATGGCCAACTCAACCACCGATCTGGTATTACTATAAGGTGCATTGAAAACAGCCACGCCATGTTCTGTACAGGTTTCAAGGTCTATCTGGTTTGTGCCGATGCAGTAGGCACCAACGGCAATAAGCCTTGTTGCGCTTTCAATAACTTTTTTTGTTAGTTGTGTTTTAGAGCGAATGCCCAGAATGTTCGCTTTCTTCACAGCCTTGCATAATTCATCTTCCGTCATGGCATCATGTAAATAGGTAACATCGTAGCCTTCATCTTCAAAAATCTGTTTGGCTGCCGGATGTACACCTTCAAGAAGCGTTACTTTAATTCGGTTTTTAGGGTAGGAGTGCGCTCTTTGCATATTCAATTCATATAAAACATCATCTAAGTTAGGGGCTATATCATCAGCAACATCGGTTACCGAATTGCGATGTACATTTTCGGTAAAGGCAAAGAAACGATTTGCCAGTCCGGCCTCATGGATTTCAAAGTCATTATAACCATCACCTATCACGTAAATATCACCATCTAAATTCAATTGCTTTATTATTTCCGCCTTACCACCTTTATTTGCAAGCGGAATGTTTTGGTCAAAGCCTATTACACGATCCTTATCATCATACACAAAGGCATTTCCAAACACCTGGTCGCCTTTTAGTCCAAAATCTTCAATAACCGGGCGTATAAAATCGACAAAGCCGTTGGAAACTATGAATATGTTTTCCTTGTTGGCGAGTAAAAACTTCTTATTTCTTTTAAATGACTCGGACACATATTCTTCTAATTCTCCCGACAGCTCAAGCACATCATTCTTATGTGCTCCAAGCAGCTCTATCCGTTTTTGCAGGTTGGCCCCGTAATTATCCATATCATCCATAACGGCATCAGTTAAATACGCTATCCGACGTGCTATCTCGTCTTTTTGCGGATTGTCTTTATGCACGATCTCGCAAAGCAGATCCATGGCTTCCACTTTGGAGAAGGTGGAGTCAAAATCTATTATGAAATACTTATTTCGCATAAAAGTGCGAAGATAGAGTTGAACGGTGTATTGTCAGAGGTTTGGTCTTCTCTCTTCAGTTCTCTTTATCGCCTGTTCATTTCTCCATGCTTCAATTGCTTTATCATTGCCGGAAAGCAGTGTTGGCGGTACTTTTAGACCTTTGTATATTTCGGGCCGTGTGTAAACCGGTGGGGCCAACATCTTGTCTTGAAATGAATCTGACAAGGCCGATGTTTCATTATTAAGTACTCCGGGCAACAGTCGGCCAATGGCATCAACCAAAACTGCTGCTGCAAGTTCTCCTCCGGAAAGAACATAATCTCCAATAGATATCTCCTTTGTTATTAGGTGTTCCCTTACACGTTCATCAATGCCTTTATAATGGCCACACAAAAGAATCAATTTTTTGTTAAGCGAAAGTCTGTTGGCCATGGGTTGATCTAACAACTCCCCATCGGGCGTAAGATATATCACTTCATCATACGCTCGCTCACTTTTTAATTTAGAAATACAATTGTCAATAGGTTCAATCATCAATACCATACCGGCACCGCCACCATATTGATAATCGTCAACCTGTCTGTGTTTTCCAATACCGTATTCTTTAAGATCGTGTACTATAACTTCGAGCAGACCCTTATCCTGCGCTCGCTGCATAATAGAGTGGGAGAGCGGACTTGAAAGTAATTGGGGTTGTACGGTTATAATATCAACGCGCATAGAGCAAGTTATAGATCAAGTAATCCTTCCGGTAATTCTAAGATAATGCTTTGTCCGGCTTCATCTACTTCAATGATCCAGTCTTCCACAAATGGTATGAGCCTTTCATCCTCAAGTTTTAACATTAACTGACCCGGGAGTTCAATAATTTCCTCAATAATACCTACCTCAACTCCAAAAGAAAATACCTTGAAGCCAGTGAGGGAAGGTGATTCGGTTGATCTAAGCTGCCTAAGCCGATCCGTTATAGCGAAAATATCCTTTCCTGTAAATTTTGAAGCATCTTCTTTTGAGTGCAGTTCATCAAATTTCAACAAGTGAGAGTCTTTTGGCGTAGGCTCAAATTGTTCAACAAAAAAAGGGAGATAATCATCTCCCAGTTTTATGACGAGTGCTTTTTGAACGGATACTTCATCCTGGTAAAAAGGGTCAATACTGACTTTTAGCATTCCGTTAAGACCATGTGGTCTTCGGATGCTTCCCACCTTAGTGAGTTCTTTGAGAAGCATTACTCCTCTTCGGTAGCTTTTACCTTCTCGCCGCTGTCCTCAATAGCTTCCTCCGCTTCTGCTGCTGCCTGAGCTTCAGTTACTTCTTCGGCACCTGCTTCCTCTGTAGCTTCTGCTTCTCCTTCTCCTTCGTTGGCTTTCAGCAATGCTGCTTCTGCTTTAGCCTTAGCCTGCTCTGCGCCGGCCGCAATTATGGCCTCGTGTTTTTCAATTACCGACTTGCTATGCTTTTCACGCATGCTGTCTAATTCCGACTTTTTGTTCATCAACCATTCCTGGTATTTGTTTTCGGCTTCTTCTGCCGTAAAAGCACCTTTGGCCACGCCTCTCAACAGGTGTTTTTTATATAATACACCTTTAAAAGAAAGAATTGCTCTTACTGTATTGGTTGGTTGCGCACCTTTATGCAACCAGTCTAAAGCCCGATCGTTATCGAGTTCGATAGTTGCAGGTACGGTGTTAGGATTGTATTGTCCTATTCGTTCAATAAACCGGCCATCGCGTGGTGCTCTCGCATCTGCCGCTACTATTGAATAGATGGGCTTCTTCTTTCGGCCACCTCTTTGTAATCTTAGTTTTACTGCCATTTTCCTTAATTTAAATCAATTAAATCAACTGTCTAATTATCTTCCCAAAATTGGGAGCGCAAAGATAGTTTACTTCCTGAATTATTTTCGCTCTTTTCCATGAAATAGGCAAATCCCTACCTTTGCATAAAATCAATACCATGAAATCATTCCTGGTACCGTTGGGAAATACTGAAAGTGCGGTAGGCACCTTGCAATACGCCATTGATTTGGCCAAAGAAACGAACGCCACTATTTATGTAATTCAGGTTTACAAAGCCATGAAAAAGGCGGGTTCAATCAAAAATATTGACCTGATTTTGGAACGGGACAGCAAATCCGACCTGGAAGTATTGTTGGATAAAGTAGATACGAAAGGGGTAGAAATTAAGTCTAAACCGGTAAAAGGGAAAATTTTAAGTTCCATTCAGCGGGTTGCACGCCAAAAAGATATTGACCTTGTGATCATGTCAGCGCGAAGTGAAGAAGCGAGCAATGAAATTTTTGTAGGCTCCATTACAGGAGGCATTATAAAACATAGCGATCTGCCAGCATTGATCATTCCCAGGGGAGCTGCTTTCAAACCGCCTCAAAAAATTCTGTTTACTTATAAATCAGGACGAATTGAACGCGACGGAGTACTTAAACCACTTATTCAATTGAAAAGTGCGTTTAAGTCTAATGTTCAACTACTACATGTAATTCATGCTGATAAAGAAGATGAAGACGAAGTGTTAAGTGAAGATATGCAGCAATTTGGCAAAGAAAATGAAATTGAGGCCGAAACGGATGCTCGGGCAGCTATGATGGAGTTGGAAAAGGAAGAGTATGATATGCTCTGCGTATTCAGAAGAAGGCGTGGCTTTTTTGAAAAGATCTGGGCTAACAACAAAATAAAGCGATCAGAGCTTAACCTGAAAATACCTATGCTTGTGCTTCAGGGTAAATAAAGAAATCGCCTTGGAACCATTCAGCTCTAACTAAACTATGAAGGCTTCTATACTAACCATTGGCGACGAGATATTGTACGGCGATACTATAGATACTAACTCAGCATTTATCGGGCAACACTTGTCGGAAATAGGTTTGGCTATAGATAACATTATTTCGGTAAGTGACACGGAAACCGGAATACTACATGGTTTAAGCATTGCTGAAAAATCGGATGTAGTGATAATTACCGGCGGATTAGGACCCACCAAAGACGATATCACCACCCACACTCTATCCAGGTACTTTGATGTTGATTTGAAGAAGAATGCGCGCATCTATAAAAAACTAAAGGCATATTATCTAAGTCGCGATCGTGCCTTTGGAGAACAGCAAGCCCGTATGGCCTACATACCAGGCAATGCCACTTTACTTGAGAATAAAATAGGAACTGCGGCAGGTATGTGGTTCTATGAACACAACACCATATTTGTATCACTTCCCGGAGTGCCTTATGAAATGAAGGAAATACTCACTTTGGAGGTTATTCCCAGGTTAAGGAAAGCACTTGATCTGCCCATAATTAAACACAGGTATTTTAATACCGCCGCAAAAGGCGAAACCCAATTAGCCGCGCTTATTGAAGATATTGAACTTAAACTTCCTGATGCGCTTGCTTTGGCTTACCTCCCATCCATTGGTAAAGTTAATATCAGGCTAACGGGAAAAGGGGAGCGAAAAGATGTTGTGGAAGATCTTTTAACCCAATTCGGCAATGAAATAAGAGATCGATTGGGCAAGTACATTTATGCTGAAGGTGATCTTTCACATGAGGAGGCTTTAGGTCAGTTATTAATAGACAGGGGCAAAACTGTGTCAACGGCCGAAAGCTGTACAGGCGGAACCATTGCATCGAAAATTACGCGTAATAGTGGCAGTTCTCAGTATTACTTAGGATCTGTTGTTTCCTATTCAAATGAAGCTAAAACGGGGTTACTTGGTGTGGCCGAAGAGACCATTAAATGGTACGGAGCGGTGAGTGAACAAACTGCGAGAGAAATGATAGCCGGCGCGCTATCTAAATTCAACAGCGATTATGCTATTGCTGTTACAGGCATTGCCGGTCCTACAGGCGGAAGTGAGGAAAAACCTGTTGGAACAGTTTGGATTGCAGTAGGAAATACCACCGAAGTGGTTGCCAAAAAGTTTAACTTTGTGGCAGATAGAAGTCGTACCATTGAAGTAACATCTGTGATGGCTGTTGAAATGCTTCGCAGATTTATTCTAAGTACGCTTAACTTTAAGTAATTACATGGCTGAGATTCAATTTTTGATGCCTGAAATGGGCGAGAGTGTGACAGATGCAACCATTACCAAATGGTTGAAAAATGAAGGCGATTACGTCAATGAGGACGAAGACTTAATTGAAGTAGCTACCGATAAAGTGGACACTGAACTTCCATCGCCGGTAAGTGGTGTTATCGCCAAAATATTGCACCAGGAAGGAGAAACCGTTGATGTAGGAAAACCTTTGGCCATTATTAGTACAGATGCTGAAGATAGCGGTGTAGCAGATAGCCCGGCGGTTCAAGTCGAAGAGCCTAAACCAGAACCAATTGTTACAGAAGCTGAATTGAAAACAGGAGTTCCTTTTATTCCAGCACCTGAGCCCGTGCAATTTGGTGGAGAAGACAGGTTCTACTCACCGCTGGTAAAAACCATTGCCAAAAAAGAAGGCATTTCATTGCAGGAACTGGACAATATTACAGGTACAGGAAAGGAAGGAAGGGTAACCAAGCACGATGTATTTAATTATTTAGAGCAACGTCATAATGGAAAAACACCCGAAGTTGAATCAGGGCAATCTTTAGTTGAAGAAAGCCAATCGGTTCCTACTCCTACTCCTACTCCTACTCCTGCTCCTGCTCAGGCAGTATCGCTTAAAGGAAACGACGAAATAATACAGATGGACCGTATGCGTAAGCTCATTGCCGATCACATGGTGTACTCTAAACAAACATCACCGCATGCCACACTTTTTATGGAGGCTGATGTGACAGATCTTGCAAACTGGAGAGCCAGGATAAAGGATGAATTTGCACGCCGGGAAAGGCAAAAATTAACTTTCACTCCGTTATTTATTGAAGCGGTTACCGATGCTATCAAAAAATACCCAGGACTGAATGTAAGCGTGGATGGAGATAATATTATCTACAAAAAATCTATAAACATCGGCATGGCTACAGCTTTACCATCGGGTAGTTTAATAGTACCTGTTGTAAAAGACTGTGCATCAAAAAGTTTGGTAGGATTGGCTAAGGAAGTAAATGACCTTGCCGAAAGAGCCAGAAACAGTAACCTAAAACCTGACGAAACTGTGGGAGGCACTTTTACCTTAACCAACATTGGCACATTCGATAATCTTATGGGTACTCCAATCATTAACCAGCCGCAGGTAGCTATTCTGGCAACCGGAGCCATTAAAAAGAAACCGGTGGTGTTGGAAACAGAAGCCGGTGATGTAATTGCCATTAGAAATATGATGTACTTGTCTCTTACTATGGATCACAGGGTAGTGGATGGTGCACTTGGAGGTGCTTTTTTAAAACAAGTGGCCATGAATTTGGAGAATTGGGATAAGACCAGGACAGCATAAAAAAAAGACCGGCAAAGATGCCGGTCCATAATTATCATTTATTGGTTTTCGCTACTGAATATCAACTTCACCAACATCGGTTATTTCTCTTGTTTTCCGCACTCGCCAGAAAAAGTATCATAAGTGATTGAAAATCAACACCAAGTTTTTGAAATTGGGTGCTGCAGACCTATTTTCAGGTGTGTTTTTACGAAAATTAAAAAATCGATCAGGAAGCATTTCGGTACAGATTATTGAAAAAATCAATAGGTCTAATAAGGTTGTTAAGACCATAGGTTGTGGTAAAAGTGCTCAACAGATTGAAAGGTTGGTAGCTATGGGCAGGCAAGAGATAGAACGGTTGCAAGGACAATCTCAATTGTTTGTTTCTCCATCAGATGCAGTCATAGAATCTGCTATTGATCAGTTAAGTAATGCCAGCATTCGCACCATTGGCCCTGAATTGATATATGGGAGTTTGTTTGATCATATCGGTTTTGGTAATATCAAAGAAGAGTTGTTTCGTCATATAGTAATCGCTCGATTAGCTTTTCCACTAAGCAAGTTAAAAACCATTGAGTATTTGTATCGTTACCAAGGCGTTCATATAAACATAGACAGCATATATCGTTTTTTAGATAAGTTAAATAGCCAACTCAAGGACAAGATTGAGCAAATTGCCTTTGAGCATACTAAAAAACTACTTGGCGGTAAGTTGTCGATCGTATTCTATGATATGACCACTCTTTACTTTGAGGCATCTGAAGAAGATGACCTTCGTAAAACCGGCTTTTCAAAAGATGGAAAACACTCACATCCTCAAATCTATCTTGGCTTGCTGGTAGGCTTACAGGGTTATGCAATTGGTTATGATATTTTTGAAGGCAACACCTATGAAGGGCATACGTTAATCCCCTTCCTTGAAAAAATGAGCAATCGATTTGATTTAGGAAAACCCATTGTAATTGCTGATTCAGCTCTTTTGTCCAACAAGAATCTTCAAGCCCTTGAAGATCAAAAGTACGAATACATAATTGGCGCAAGAATAAAAAATGAATCGAAAGCAGTCAAAAAGCAAATTACATCCCAACAGTGGGAAGATGGTCAGGTGAGACAAATTACGCGAAATGCTCAGCGATTAATTGTCTGCTACTCATCAAAAAGAGCAAGCAAAGATGCACATAACCGAAAGCGTGGTTTGCAGAGATTAGAAAAACGATTGCGTTCAGGAAAGCTCACCAAGTCCAATATCAATAACAAGGGATATAACAAGTACTTAAAAATGACAGGCAAGGTGGATATTGAAATTGACTATCACAAGTTTGATCAAGACGTAGTGTGGGACGGACTTAAAGGATACATAACTAACTCCAAATTGAGTAAAAAACAAATTATAGATAATTACCATCAACTTTGGCAAATAGAAAAAGCATTCAGGATCTCAAAAACAGATTTAAGAATAAGACCCGTCTATCACAGGTTGGTACATCGAATTCAGGCACACATATGTATATCTTTTGTAGCCTACTGCATTTATATGGAAATGGATAGATTGTTAAAGAAGCAAAAGTCAGATATCTCCATCAAAAAAGCACATGAAATAACTCACAACATGTATCAAATCACTTTTCAATTACCTGAATCTAAACATTTTAAATCTACTACACTAAAAATGGATGATCAACAAGCTGAACTATATCAAATCATCAAAAAAAATTGTGGGGTGCTGCAAAAATGAAAACAAGAAAAAAGACCGGCAAAGATGCCGGTCCATAATTATCATTTATTGGTTTTCGCTACTGAATATCAACTTCACCAACATCGGTTATTTCTCCTGTAACAACTTCTACATCATCAATGGAAACATCTTGATATCCGCTGTCTTCCTCAGGTTCAACTTCTACCTCGTAAGTGCCGGCAGGGACTCCATGAATCAAGAATTTGCCTATATCGTCAGCATAGGTTCTGATGGTATCACTATCAACTCCCTGATGTGCATAAACCATCACCTGTACATCAAAAGGAACAACCTTTCCTGTTATAGCTCCTGATTGAGCCTCAGTCATGGCTCTCACAACAGGCTTCAGGTTATATTTCCCGGAGTTACCTGCTTTTACAATTGATTCGTCCGCATCAAAATCAAGTACAATCCGATATATAATGCCCTCTTCTAAAACAGAATTTACATTTAGTTTTAAACCCGATTGCTGGGCACTGGGCGTATCCAACGGTATCTCTTCACCGTCAATAACCACACTGTTATTATCTCCCAACACTAGTCGAATTTGATTTAATTCACCAACAGGTAATTCCTCGTCAACAAGTAACAGATCAACACCTCCGGTTAATTCTAACAGGTTAAAAACACCAGGGCTAATCAGATTCAAAGCTTGCCATCCGGTATCGTCTGAGCTATAGTTGATCAGAAAATCCTGAATATCGATATTTACTTTTTCATAGTCACCCGGACCATCAACCAAACTTACCTGGAGGCGTGCGGTTCCATTACCGGAATCCGAGCAGGAAACACTGAACAGACAAATGAATAATACAATTAAAAAGGTTAAATTTTTCATGTTACGAAATTTCTGATTACTCTAAAATACAACTTTAAAACATACTATTTATCATTCAGTTGTTTGAAAGGTACACAAAAATCGGTTCGGAGAGCCTCAAAGTGTATGCTCAATTGAGGGAGTAAAAGCTCTTCTCTTTTTGCTTCTATTTTTCGTCCATCAATCGAATGTATGGGAGTTAATTCTCCCATTGTCCCGGAACAAAATACCTCATCGGCATTGTACAGTTCGGTTAAGGAGATATTCTTTTCTGCACAAGGTATATTATGTTCATCGCATATCTCCAAAACAAGACCTCGGGTAATACCGGGTAAACATGAATCAGCATGTGGTGTTAAAATTTTTCCGTCCTTAACCATAAAAATATTGGTACCATTTAGCTCAGATGCAAAGCCATTATTGTCCAACATCAGAGCGGCATCAGCTCCGTAGGCATTGGCCTGTACTTTGGCCAATATGTTGTTAATTAAATTATTATGATGAATTTTAGAATCAAGATTTTGCGGCGCGTTCCGTCTAATGGTAGAGGTCATTATACTTATACCCTTATTGTTGTCGTAAACCGGTGCCTTCCATTCGGCCAGTACAATTAAAGTAGGACCACTTTGATTCAACCTCGGATCCATGCCTGAAGTTATTTTCTCGCCACGTGTGAGAGTAAGCCGAATATGAACATTATTCTGCATTTCATTTGCCAGTAACGTTTGGGAAATAGCCTTGGTGATAAACTCATCTGACGGAATATTGGTAAATGCCATTGCTTTGGCACTTTCACGAAGGCGTTTTAAATGCCTGTCCAGGCAAAAAATACCTTCTTTGTACAACCTAATACCTTCCCAAACCGCATCACCACCTTGCACAGAACTATCAAATACACTTACTTTGGCATCTTCACGAGGGTATAGCTCGTCCTTTATAAATACTTTAATGTCTTTATTTCTTGGGTCAAATTTCTGTAACATGTGGGGCTTTTATGGCTTTTTCAAATAACTTATCGTAATAGGGTTTGGCTTTCCGGTGCAAAGGAAATAAATGTTCTGGTAATACACGCGAACTACTGATTTGTTTGGCAAATCCGGCTGTCTTATGTAAAGTACGGTACCAATACTTAGCCCAAATACCGTCTTCTTTTATAGGCCCGGCCGTCCAGCTCAACATATCCCGAACAAATGAAATTCCAAGTTTTTCGCAAAGTTGGGTGAGTACAAATTCCGGATCTTTTAATACTTCGTTAGAATCAACCACAACAACTTGCTCGCCTTTTGCTATTAGTTGCTCATATATTCTGTATTCTGCTTCCACTCCAATATCCTGCATATCGGGCTGTTTTATAACCTGGGCAAAGGATGCTATAAGTTGTTTTGGATCTCTGATTAAAAAAACATTTGTGTAACCGTGTAAAAAATCAAGGTTCTCCATACATAAATGGTGCGCCATGTTCTTTACAAATAATACAGGTTTTTCTGTATGGTTTTGAAGCATATTAATGACTTTAAGCGCATCAGATTCCATTGTTGACAACACTTCATCCCTGCCCGGATGTTCTTTTCCCGTTTGACTTAAATAGTAAGCGTAAAAAGGTTCATCGACAACTTCAGTATCAGATCGTTGAGCAAAGGAATACATTAATGCAGTTGAAATATTTCGCGGGCCGGAGATTAAGTTAATGATCTTTGTCATGAGTTTATTAAAGCAGCGCAAAACTAAAACAACTGATTGGTTTTGGAATTCCTTTTTGTTCTCAAATTTTCCTCATTAAAAACGAAACAAGCCAGGTAGTGAGTTTTTAGTTGGAAATACAAAATAGTCTAATATTTCATTTCTTTTTCCTTCTATAGTCGTTAAAGAGCCTTGCCATCCCGAAGTTTCGAGATGTCTGCGTTTTTTGCCTTGATAAAAAAAAATTACGCTAAAATATTTTGGACTACTTTATAAATCCGTTTGGTATTAAATTCAATCACAGTACTAACCAAGTGTGGATAACCCTTATCCATATTGGTTTTTAAAGGTTGTACTTTGTTATATTTTTAACGTTTGTCCGAAATTGTGCCTATAGATTATGGGAGTTGATCAAAATGTAAGTTATACTGAAGATAATATCCGGTCGCTCGACTGGAAAGAACACATGCGCCTGCGGCCTGGAATGTACATAGGAAAGCTTGGCGATGGTTCATCAAAAGACGATGGTATTTATGTGCTTCTGAAAGAGATCATCGATAACTGTATTGATGAGTTTGTTATGGGCAACGGCAAAAAAATTGAAGTGCAGGTAAATGAAGATCATGTAGTAGTGCGAGATTACGGACGAGGCATTCCGTTGGGTAAAGTAATTGATTGCGTTTCCAAGATAAATACGGGCGGAAAGTATGATTCTAAAGCATTTAAAAAGTCTGTAGGACTGAATGGTGTAGGAACTAAGGCTGTTAACGCACTGTCGGATTTTTTCAGGGTAGAGAGCATCAGGGATAAAAAAGTAAAGGTGGCCGAATTTTCTTTGGGAGAATTGGTAAAAAACCACAACATCACAAAAACCACAGAAGAAAACGGTACACGTATTACTTTTAAGCCCGACGGTTCTATTTTTAAGAATTTTAAGTTTTTCCCTGAATATCTCGAAGACCAACTTTGGAATTATGCTTACCTGAATTCGGGTTTAAGCCTGTATTTAAACGGCAAGCGTTTTTATTCCAAAAACGGATTGTTAGACCTTATTCTTCGGCGCAACAATCCTGAAGCTTTACGCTATCCGCCAATTCACATGATTGGTGAGGATATTGAGTTTACACTTACGCACAATAACGAATACGGAGAGGAATACTACTCCTTTGTTAACGGCCAGCACACCACACAAGGCGGTACTCACCTTAACGCTTTTAGAGAGGCTATTGTAAAAACGATCCGCGAATTCTATAATAAAGATTTTAATGTACAGGATGTAAGGGCCAGCATTGTGGCAGCTATCTCTATACGGGTTCAGGAGCCTGTATTTGAGTCGCAAACAAAAACCAAACTGGGTTCAACCGAAATGGAGCCTAATGGTCGCTCCTTACGCAGTTTTATAATTGACTTTATTAAGGAAAAACTAGATAATTTCCTGCATAAAAATCCGGAGGTAGCCGATGGTTTGCTACGCAGAATTCAGCAAAGCGAACGGGAGCGCAAGGATATGGCTGGTATTAGAAAGCTGGCCAATACACGGGCTAAAAAGGCCAATTTACACAACAAAAAACTGCGCGACTGCCGTACACACTATAATGAAGATAAGAAGGAGCGGTACCGCGAAAGCACCATTTTTATTACCGAGGGTGATTCGGCCAGCGGAAGCCTTACCAAAGCACGCGATGTAGAAACTCAGGCGGTTTTCAGTTTGCGCGGTAAACCTCTCAACTGTTACGGACTAACAAAAAAAGTAGTTTACGAAAACGAAGAGTTTAACCTGTTGCAACATGCCTTGAACATAGAGGAAAGTATAGAAGACCTTAGGTATAACAAAGTGGTTATCGCCACCGATGCCGATGTGGATGGTATGCACATACGACTACTTATACTTACCTTCTTTTTGCAGTTTTTCCCCGATCTTGTAAAGCAAGGTCATGTTTACGTGTTGGAAACGCCCTTGTTCAGAGTGCGTAATAAAAAGGATACGTTATATTGCTATAGCGAAAAGGAAAAGCAGGCAGCCATAGATAAGTTGGGCGGAAAGCCTGAGATAACACGGTTTAAGGGTTTAGGAGAAATTTCTCCCGATGAGTTTGAGCAATTTATCGGTGATGACATAAGGCTGGAACCTGTAATTTTCACCCCTGATGTTAATTTGCGTAACTTATTGGACTATTATATGGGAAAAAACAGCCCGGAAAGACAAAAATTCATTATTGAAAATTTGAAAGTAGAAAAGAATGATGCCGAAGATGTAGTAGTAGAAATTGATGAGGTTAGTGAAGAATTGGCAGAAGCATAAATACGGAAGCGATAGATGAGTAAAAAGAACGGAAAACCGAAAGAAATATACGATCCCACAGAACTTAATGATCACTTAGATAATATGTACCAGGAGTGGTTTCTGGACTATGCATCTTATGTGATATTAGAGCGTGCCGTTCCCACTATAGAAGATGGTCTTAAACCTGTACAACGCCGTATTCTTCATGCCATGCGTGAAATGGACGATGGCCGTTTTCATAAAGTGGCTAACGTTATCGGGCAAACCATGCAGTACCATCCGCATGGCGATGCCGCCATCGGCGATGCCCTTGTACACATAGGACAAAAAGACCTTCTCCTCGATACGCAGGGAAACTGGGGAGACATCAGAACCGGAGATCCGTCTGCCGCACCTCGCTACATTGAAACACGGCTCTCAAAGTTTGCACTGGATGTGGCTTTTAATCCCGAAACCACAGAATGGCAGGCCAGCTACGATGGTCGTAAAAATGAACCCGTTAACCTTCCCGTTAAATTTCCGCTGCTTTTGGCACAGGGTGTGGAAGGTATTGCCGTTGGGCTTAGCACCAAAATAATGCCGCACAACTTTAATGAATTAATTGATAGTTCTATTAAAGTATTGCAGGGCAAACGGACCAAACTTTTGCCCGATTTTCCTACCGGCGGTATGGCCGATGTTAGTGATTACAACGGCGGTATGCGCGGCGGTAAGATTAAGGTACGTGCAAAAATTGAAGCACTTGATAAGAAAACGTTGATTATAAGGGAATTACCTTATGGTGTTACCACATCAACCCTAATAGATTCCATTATTAAGGCTAATGATAAGGGAAAGATCAAGATTAAGAAGGTAACCGATAATACAGCCAAACACGTTGAAATTGTTGTGGAACTACCCGGCGGGGTAACCACCGACAAAGCCATAGATGCCCTGTATGCCTTTACTAAATGTGAAGAAAGTATATCGCCGCTAACATGCGTCATCATCAACGAAAAACCGCATTTTCTTGATGTAAACGAATTGCTTAAGATATCTACGGATAATACAGTTGAGCTTCTGAAACGCGAGTTAGAGATAAAAGGTGAAGACCTTGCCTTAAAGTGGCATCAGGTTAGTTTAGAGAAAATATTTATTGAGAACAGGATCTATCGCGATATTGAAGAATGTGAAACGTGGGAAGCCGTTTTGCAAACCATTGATAAAGGCTTGCATAAATACGTTTCTACGCCATCAAAAAAGAATACGAAAAAAACAGCGATTAAGCTGTCGCGCGATGTTACTGAAGAAGACATTGTTCGGCTTACGGAGATAAAAATTAAGCGTATTTCGAAATACGACAGCTTTAAAACCCTTGAAAATTTAAAAAAGTTAGAAGAAGGTATTAAGCAGGTTAAGCATGATCTGAAACATTTAACCGACTTTGCCATAAATTATTTTAAAGAACTAAAAGCCAAATACGGAAAGGGTAGAGAGCGCAAAACAGAGCTTACTGAATTTGGAACTATTGACACAAAAGCCGTGGCCGCATCCAATGTTAAGTTTTACGTTAACAGAAAAGAAGGCTTTATAGGAACTTCGTTGCGACGTGATGAGTATTTGTTCGATTGCTCTGATATTGATGATGTGATTGTTATTCGCCGTGATGGAAAATGTTTGGTAACCAGGGTTGATTCGAAAACATTTGTAGGTAAAAGTATTGAGTACATCGGCTTGTGGAAACGCGGCGATGACCGAACAACCTACAACTTTATTTATACAAACTCCGGAAAAGGCGTAACCTATGTTAAACGATTTAACATTCCGTCTGTAACCTACGACAGGGAATATGATATTGTCGGGAAAGCCAAACGTTGCAAGATCCAATATCTAACGGCTAATCCTAATGCAGAAGCTGAAGTTGTTGGCGTACAACTTTCACCCGAAAGCAGAGCTAAGAAAAAAACCTTTGATTTTGATTTTGCACAGTTAGATGTTAAAAGCCGGTCGGCACGTGGAAATATCTTAACCAAATATCCTGTAAGAAAAGTAACATTAAAAGAAGTTGGTCAATCAACTATTGGAGGTATGCACCTTTGGGTTGATGAAGGAACCGGACGTGTTAACAATGATGAGTACGGCACTTACTTAGGGGAGTTTTTCGGCGACGAACAGTACATACTATTGAATAAAGATGGAACGTATCAAATAAGATCTATAGAAGTTGGTTCTAAATTAGATATTAAAGAAGCGTTTGACCACGGTATTTTAAATGCTGATACTACTGTTAGCGCAATATATTACGATGATAAGAAAAAGGCGCACTACATAAAACGCTTTCAAATAGAAACAAATACTTTAGACACGAAATTCAACTACATAGGTGAAACCGAAAAGAATACATTGCTTTTTGCATCGCTCAGTCCGTTTGAAGTGAGCTTTACTTATGCCAGGGGCCGGGCTAAAGAAAGAACCGATGAACTTATCAATGTTGCAGAATTTATTGATGTAAAAGGATGGAAAGCACAAGGGAACAAGCTGAACTTCCGGGAACCGAAAAAATTTCGGTTTAATGTTTTAGAAGTAGAAGAAAATGAAGTGGAAGAGCCTGCACCCGAAAGGGAAACAGATACAAAGCCCGTAAAGAAAAAGGAAAAAAATGCATCAAAAAAAGATGATTTTGATGAACTTATGGCCAGTGTAAAGGATGCCAAAAACGGCAAATCAAAGGCTGATGAAAAAAAAGAAAAGCAGCCAAAAGACAAAAAGGATGAAGTAGCCGAAATAGAGTGGGATCTTGAAAAAGATGAGGTAAAGATTACATCAAAAGGCGAACAGGGGGCCTTGTTTTAAGCAACAAGTTTATATACTGCCACAAAGTGGCAAACAGCAGCAGACAATACAAATACATGCCATATTGCATGGCTGTAGGGCAGTTTTTTCCATAAGTAAAATATAACACCCAAGCTGTAAAGCAAGCCGCCGAGTATTATAAAAGTTACAACCTGTTTCGGGAATCCTACCAAAAACGACCTGCCAAGAAATACGAACATCCAACCCATAGCCAGGTAAAACAATGCATTGATAAGACTGCTTATATGTTTGGAGAATAGGCGATACAAAGTACCGGCCAAAGCAATGGTCCATATTACAATAGTAAAAATCATTATTGATCTGTTCTCATCAATCTTATACAACAGAAATGGCGTATAACTTCCGGCTATTAGAAAGAAGATGCTGATATGATCCCACTTTTGAAGCTTTTTCCTTACTGATTTGTTGGTTGAAGCATGATACAAGGTTGATGCCGTAAACATCATAACAAGGCAAAGGGCATAGAGTACGCCACCGAAAAGAAGAATTTGATCGCCTTTCTGAAGTGCGGTTATTAGCAACAGAACAAAACCAATAACAGATAATAGTATTCCAGCACCATGGGTGATAACATTTGCCTGTTCTTCTCTGTTTATATTTTCTGTCATATTAAAAAGGGCCTCCTTTGGAGGCCCTTTAGAGGTCACGAGCGGATTCGAACCGCTGTAGCAGGTTTTGCAGACCCGTGCCTAGCCACTCGGCCACGTGACCATGCTGCAAAAATAAGATTTGTTGCATGATTTTTTAAGTTTCTTAATAAGCTTGCTTTTGATTTGGGCATTTACTTATGCTGTAGCAGGTTTTGTCCCGTACCTACGGGATGCCTAGCCACTCGGCCACGTGACCATGCTGCAAAAATAACGTTTGTTAGCACATTTTAAGTTTCCTGCACACCTAATTTGAATTTCTTTTAACCGTACAACCCAACTCCGGACTTTACATGTGCCGGCCTGGCTCTCGTACCTTCGTTGCATAAAAACCCGGGTATCCTTCCTCAAACTATAGATATCAGGCTCCAAGCCTCAGTCATCTCAATTTCGTAAATCCCTCTCCATCTCAACATAAGTACAATCGACATCACCGCTCAAGGGCGGGTTGTCCTTAGTTACTCTCACTTTAACTTTCTTTAAATCAGTATGTGTATCGATAATCTCTTCAATAATGGTATAGGCTAAATGCTCTATAAGGTTAACAGAATGTGCCATTACATTTTTAACGATTTCGTAAATACTTTCGTAGTTAATGGTGTCTTCCAACTTGTCTCCTTTGCCGGCAGCACGCAAGTCGGAATGGACATACACATCTACGGTATATCTTGTACCTATTTGTTTTTCATGCGCATAGTATCCGTGTTTTGCATAAAAGTGCATGCCTTGTAACGCTATCATTCCCATTTTAAAATGTATTTTAAGTTTAATGTTTAAAACTGACTGTTAATCTTTTGTGGGTAAGTTTTAACTTGAACAATTACTTATACAAATTGGTGTATAAATAGGTGAACAAGTTATTGAAAAAAAAGGATAAGAAATGACTTGCATTGGGTGCGTGAATTCTACCTTCACATTCCCACAATTTTGTTTCCCGTTAAGATAAATTTAAATGTCAGACAAGGTCAAAACAAGCGATAAAAAAGTGGTTCTCGAAACTGAAAAAACCATATCTGAACTGGAGTTTGGGCGTAAAATGCCACAGGCCATTGATCTTGAAGAAGCCGTGCTCGGTGCCATACTCATAGACCGTGAAGCTCTAATAGAAGTTGTTGATGTGGTAAAGGAAGAGAGCTTTTATAAGGATGCACACCGTACTATTTACACTACAATTTTAGAACTATTTGAAATTGACGAGCCCATCGATATTGTTACGGTATCGCAGGCTCTGAGATCGAAAGATATGTTGAATGATATAGGTGGAGCATACTATCTGTCTTATTTAACAAACCGTGTGGCTTCATCGGCAAATATTAAACATTATGCTCATATTGTGGTTCAAAAGGCCCTTGCCCGCGAATTGATCACTAAGAACACCGAAGTGCTAAAAGAAGCCTACGAAGATGTAACCGATGTTTTCGATCTGTTAGATAAGGCTGAACAACAGCTTTATGATATAAGTAAGGATAACATTGGCAAGGAGTATGAGAAAATGGACGATCTGACGGTTAAAGCCATTAAAGAAATTCAGGATCTTTTGGCACGTGGTGATGAATTTACGGGAGTGCCCAGCGGTTTTATGGCTTTAGACCGCATGACAAACGGCTGGCAGAAGTCTGATCTGATCATTGTGGCCGGTCGGCCTTCAATGGGTAAAACCGCTTTTACCTTAAACATGGCGAGGAATGCAGCCGTTGGATTTAACAAGCCGGTGGCCGTGTTCTCGTTAGAAATGTCGTCAACCCAACTGGCTATGCGACTTATTTCTTCTGAGGCAGAAATTAGTTCAGAAGAGATAAGACGTGGAAAACTTAAAGGCCATCAGGTACAACAAATTATTTCTAAAAGCGAAGTGTTGCGTGAAGCACCTATTTACATAGATGATACGCCGGCAATAAATATCTTTCAATTGCGAGCCAAATGCCGCCGACTAAAAAGGAAGCACGACATTGAATGTGTTATCATTGACTATCTGCAATTGATGAGCGGCACCAATACCAAAGGAGGGTCCAACAGAGAACAGGAGATAAGCCAAATTTCGCGTTCTCTTAAAACTTTGGCCAAAGAATTGGACATACCGGTTATTGCCTTATCGCAACTTAGCAGGGAGGTAGAACGCAGGGCCGACAAACGTCCTATGCTCTCTGACCTCAGGGAGTCGGGGGCTATTGAGCAGGATGCCGACATGGTGTTATTCCTGTACAGGCCTGAGTATTACGGGCTGGATGTAGATGATCAGGGCAACTCAACGAAGGGGATATCGGAAATAATAATTAGTAAAAACAGAAATGGCTCGGTAGGTACGGCCAAAATGAAGTTTATAGGCAAGTACGCAAAATTCACCGACCTGGACAGCCTGGCCGGTTTCGTACCATTAGCCGAGGCAACAGATTCTGACGACGGTAGCATTACCCTTCAGTCAAAAATGAATGGGGGAGAAGATGATATTCCCGGCCCGGAAGATCCTTCGGGTTATGAAGGTGATAATAGGGGTGAGGAACCGCCGTTTTAGAGAGATGACTAATTAATACCAGATAGGAAGACCCTTATTGACACTACCTTTTTGGCGGCTTACGATCAATTTCATCAATCAGTTTAACAACAAATTCGGTTAGTGTCTTCATACCTTCGAAATTGACTTTTTCAATATCATCTGTTGGTTTATGATAGTCCTTTGTAGTTTGATTAACAAAAGACATAAACGGAATGCCTTTTAGTGCAAAAGGGTAGTGATCGGTTCTTTCAAAATATCCTCCCGTGAAAAAGGACCCACCCCTGGAATAGTTAATGGAGATATTATTTTCTTTAGAGAGCGTGTCGGCAATTTGAGCTATATTTTCCGATGCAATTCCGTACGGCTCAAGTTCATTCGCTTTTGTATATCCAAGTCTGCCTACCATGTCAAAGTTTATCATTGCAATAGTGGAGTCGGCCTTGTTGCTCCATAGATTCATAAAATTACGTGAACCCAACAATCCTTTTTCTTCTGCTCCAAATGCCACAAACATAATATGGTGATTTAATCCTTCACCATGCCTGGCTCGCTCACTAAATATCCTGCCCAACTCCAAAAGAATGGCCGTGCCGGATGCATTGTCATCGGCTCCATTATATATGACATCATTAATTATTCCTATATGATCATAATGCGTACCTACAATTATAAATTTACCTGTGGGTTTTTCGGTTGGTACCATACCAACAACATTCTTTATGCTGTTTTTACTCACTATGGTCTGAATAGCAATAAATTCTGTTTGTTCTTCTGTTTTGGTGATCATTGTGTTTAAAAGAAAGTCAGGCACGTGCATGCCAAGTTCTCTTAGATTATTCATTCCAAGGCTTAAAAGTTGGCTCATGCCTTCAGGACTTTCAAAAAATATCTTTGCCTGATGATATGATAACTCATTGGGGTGTGTATAAATATATCCGGCCGCTTTTTCCTTAATTAAATTAGATCTAAGTCTAAAGAAATTATTAGCACTTTTTGCTCTAAAAGGTTCTTCTAATTGAATTACAACAAGCGTATTTGCATCTATCTTTGAATAATCTGTACTATCCGTCAATCGTACCACTTTAAAGCGTTTCTTATCGTGGTTAAAAGCCGAAGGCACTTCAATAAAAAAATGTCCGAGATCCGTGTCAAAGCGCATTCCATCTTTCTCAATAAATATTGACTTATCATCCACATTCCATATAAATGTTTGGAAGTAGTTATTTCCTGTGTAGAGCGGTACTAAACGGTTAGCATAATACTCGGTGGCCAAATAACTGTGTACCATTCTTTCGGCCGGCTGCCCCCAACCCCTGCCCTGCAAAGCATCTGAAGCAAGAATGTTTACATGGCGGCGTAGGTTTTCAGCACTTACAGTATCGGATTGACCAAATAGCATACCCGGAAACAAGAATATTAATGCGAGGACGTATTCACTTAGTTTCATTTTCTTACAGGTTATTCTTAAAAAGGGTTGGTTATTCTTAAAAAGGGTTTTTATCTACATCATCAATAACTTTAATCGCAAATTCGGTTAAAGCCTTTATACCTTCGAAATTAATATCATTAATATCATCGGTGGGTTTGTGGTAGTCATGATGTACCTTATTTGCAAAAGTAATGTATTCAATTCCCACCTCGGCAAAAGGAAAGTGATCGGCCCTGAAGTAATATCCACGTTTGTGATCTTTTCCACTTTTGGAATCATCAATATATATCGAGTTTTTTTCAGATAAAGGGAAAACTCTGTCAAGGACATTGTCAGAGCCAACGACTACCGTTTTGTACTTGGAGTCTTTCTTTTTTAGCCGGCCTATCATATCAATGTTTACCATTAAAGTTGTACGCCTTTTTCTGCGTCCCCATCGGCTTACAAATTCTTTAGCTCCCCAAAGTCCTTTTTCTTCCGCTGCAAATGCAACGAAAATAAGTGTATGGTCAGGTCCTTCACCGTCCTGCTTTCTCAAATTATAAATTCGCGCTATTTCCAACAGAGCGGCTACTCCGGAAGCATTATCATCAGCACCATTGTATATTGTTTTCTTTTTCTTCCCTAAATGGTCGTGGTGCGCACCTATTATTATATACCGTCCCTTGTTTTTATCCCCTTCTATAACCCCAATTATGTTGCTCGTTGTGTTAATTTTAGTTTTCTTAATTATGACAATAGAATCTGCATTGGGTGAAATAGTGCCTTTATTCTGCAGCACAAAGAAATTCGCCCTGATGTTCCGATTAAAAAAAGAATTAATCGCCCGCCTTAGACTATCGGTTCCGCTTTCTACGGTGTCAACAATATTGTTGTCAATTATCAACCCCCTGTTTCCCTGCAGTTCAACACGCTTCAAATTCGTTAGTATATCCCTAACATTTATTCCTAACTGTTCTCTATGAATTCGTGTTGCCATTGTAAGATCTCCACGGACAGAATTCCCGGCCTTTTTAACTACCAATGGTTCTTCATCTCCATACAAGGGGTAAAAATTGTCTAAAATGAAATTCTGTTCATCTGATGTTACAATGGTGTCTTTCAACTTTAAATAAGCCGATTGGTACTCTCCCAGGCCTAACTTAAAAGATTGATGATATTTCTTATCAGGGCTCTTAATGTGTTTTAATCCAATAAGTGCAAAGCTTTTTGTTAAAAATTCCTGTGTAAGCGAGTCCCCTCTGGTGCCCGGTCCTCTACCTTCATACTTATTTGACGAGAGAACGCCAATATACTTTTGAAGGTTTTCTACACGCACCGTATCAGATTGACCAAGGGCTATAAAACAGCAGAAAAAGAGTATGAAAAAAGTGGTTGTAGCTTTCACGAATTACTATTTCTGAGCTTTTAACACCAATAAAAGTGCCACAATCCCAAAGAATATATTAGGCACCCAAATAGTAAACTCTGAAGGAACTCCGGCACCTTCTGCCACCGTTTTGGCAAAATGTGTGCTCAACCAATATACAGAGCCTATTACCAGGCCAAAAGCCAAATGCAGTCCAATACCACCACGCACTTTTCGTGAAGCAATGGATACGCCAATTACAGTTAATATAATAATTGAAACCGGCAGGGCGGTCCGACGGTGCTTTTCAACCTGAAAATAGGCTACTTTATCACTTCCTTTGGCTTTTAACCTGGTAATCTGCTTGTTTAGTTTAGGCGTTGTCATAGTAGTGCGCTGTTCAATTTGCGAATAAAGATCGTTGGGCACCAAATCTACCTTTATTGTCTTTTTGCTACCTTCCTCAAAGGTTTCATTTTCTGCATTAAAAGATCGCTCAACATAATTTACCAAAAGCCACGATGCAGTGCTGTCAACATATTCAACAGCTTGTGCCTTGAGATTGTAAACAAGATCAATGCCATTGAAACGATCCAATTCAAACTTATGTCCGTTGTTTGTTTTGTTATTATACATGCGCAAATAAACAAATTCATCAGGTGCTGTTTGAATATGCACATTGGATGCGTGGGCCTGCTCGGTTTTCTTTTTAACATAAACCTGGTCAAATTTTACTCTGCCCTTTTCCGAGTTTGGAAGTGAGTAGTGATTTATAAAAAAGAAAACAACGGCAATTAATGTTGAAGCCACTAAATAGGGTACCAACAGTCGGTAAAAATTAACTCCGCCATTCATCATTGCAATAATCTCCGAACGATTTGCCAGCCTGCTGGTAAAAAAGATGGTGGAGATAAGCACAAACAACGATGCCAGTAAGGAAAGAATGTAAGGGATGAAATTGAAAATGTACTTAATCACTTCTTTTCCGGGTACATTGTTTTCCAATATATCATCCATCTTCTCGGTCATATCTCCGGCAATAGAAACCAATATCAATAAAAGGAAGGTTACAAGAACGGTAGTTAAAAATCTAATCCCGATATAAGTATCTAACTTTTTCATAACCGCATTTCCAGTTTAGGCACCATCATATTTTTCCATCTACTAAAGCTTCCTTCGGCAATATGTATCCGGGCTTGTTGCATTAACCATATAAAAAAGGTTAAATTATGAACCGAAGCAATTTGCATACCCAAAAATTCATTACAATGTATCAAATGTCGTAAATATGATTTACTGTGTTTTTGACTTACAGTTGCAGGACAGCTTACATCAATAGAACTAAAATCTCTTTCCCACTTTTTGTTCTTGATATTAATTATACCTTCGGAGGTGTATAACAACCCATGCCTCGCATTACGTGTAGGTAGCACACAATCAAACATATCTATTCCAAGGGCAATGCACTCCAACAGATTGGCCGGTGTACCGACACCCATTAAGTATCGTGGTTTATCGTTCGGAAGGTACTGCGTTACATGCTCCGTCATTTCGTACATGATCTCCTTGGGTTCGCCAACCGAAAGTCCGCCAATAGCATTTCCGGCAGCTTCTTTTGACGCAATGTACTCTGCAGAGATGGTGCGCAGATCTTTATATGTGCTGCCTTGTACAATAGGGAATAAAGTCTGTTCATAACCATATTTTCCCGGTGTTTTTTCAAACTGAGCTATACATCTGTCCAACCAACGATGTGTGAGATGCATGGAACTTTCGGCATATTCATAGTCGCAAGGATAGGGCGTACACTCGTCAAAAGCCATAATAATATCGGCACCAATACTTCTTTGCAGATCTATTACACTTTCAGGAGAGAAAAAGTGCTTTGAACCATCAATGTGTGAGCGGAAATGAGCTCCTTCTTCGGTAAGCTTTCTACGGCTGCCCAAAGAGTACACCTGGTAACCGCCACTATCTGTTAGCAAGGGCTTTTGCCAACTGTTGAAACGGTGCAGTCCACCGGCTTCTTCAAGTACTTCAATCCCCGGCCGCAGGTATAAATGGTAAGTATTTCCTAAAATAATTTCGGCCTGAATTTCAGATTCCAATTCATTAAAATGCACTCCCTTTACTGCTCCAAGCGTACCAACAGGCATAAATATGGGTGTGTTTATTTTACCATGCCCGGTAGAAAGCATGCCACACCGGGCGTTAGAATAGTTATCTGATGATGTGATTTCAAATGGCATATATAATTGGCCGTATTTTAGTGCAGCGTAAAAGTAATTGAAAACACTTTTTGTCATATTCCTTGTTTGTGCAGTTATTCAACTGCTGTATAATTTGTTGCTTTTTGCAAAGCTGATGCATGAGCCGGTTGCTGAATTACAACCTTTTAAACGTAGAGGGGTTTCCGTGGTTATTTGCGGTAAAAATGAAGCGGAGAATTTCACGAGAAACCTCCCCAAAATTCTTGTGCAGGAGTATAACCCGTTGGAAGTAGTTGTTGTGGATGATCATTCTGACGATGAAACAAATGATGTGTTAGAAGGTTTCACAAAAGAATTTGATAACCTTACCATTATTTTGGCTGAGATGTTTGAGGACAAACCCGGAAAAAAACTAGCATTGCAAACGGGAATTAAGGCAGCCATGTATGACTGGATAGTTGTAACCGATGCCGATTGCCGGCCTGCCTCAAAACGCTGGATTTCATATATGGTCGAGCCGCTTTCAAAAGGCAAGAAACTTAGCATAGGCGTAAGCCCTTATAGTACACGTAAAGGCTGGCTGAATAAACTCATTCATTATGAAACTAATCTTACAGCTGTTCAATATATATCATTTGCATTATCCGGAATGCCTTATATGGGTGTTGGTCGTAACATGGCCTACACTAAAGATTTTTTCCTTGGCGGCTCAGCCGAAATGAAAGGGAAAAATTTGGCTTCAGGCGACGACGATCTGCTGGTCAATCATGCTGCTTCGGCCACAGATACAGCGGTAGTTCTGCATCCTGATAGTTTTACCTATTCACCTGCCTGCGAAACTTTCAATGGCTGGCTAAGGCAGAAAAGTCGGCATCAGACCGCAGGCATACTGTACAAACCCATTCATATTTTCCTGCTGTTTCTGTTTGGTGCCAGCTTTATGCTGTTCTATTGGCTGCTCATTCCTCTGTTTTTCGGAGGTTACTTTTATTCTGTAATAGCCATCTTAATTATACTTGGCATAACGGTAGGTACAATTATGGGAGCATGTTACAAAAAAATTAATCCGCAAGGTTATAAAACCGAGTTGGGTTCACTCTATGCCTTCATTTGGCCCTGGATTATGTTGAGATCACTTTTCATTAAAAAGACAAAATGGAGCTGATCGCATCATATTTCCCCGAATTATCAGATAGCCGGCTAAGGTTGCTAAAAAGATATGCGGAACTGTTAGTTCAATGGAATCAAAAGGTTAACCTAATATCCAGAAAAGATGAAGAGAATGTTATGGAACGTCATATCCTTCATTCACTTGCCATCGCTAAGTTTATTCAATTCCGCTCCGGTTCTCGTGTGCTGGATTTCGGATCGGGCGGTGGGTTGCCGGGTGTTCCTCTCGCTATCTGCCTTCCTGAAACTGACTTCACACTGGTTGATAGTATAGGGAAAAAGGTGGATGCGATCCGGGCTATGGCTAAAGATCTGGAGCTCCAAAATATTACCTGCCAAAAGACAAGGGTAAAAGATATGAATGGCCGCTTTGATTTTGTGGTATGCCGGGCCGTGGCATCAACCGATAAACTTATAAAGTGGACGAAGCATTTGGTAGCAAACAACAATCAACATCCTGTAAAAAACGGTTTGCTTGCGCTAAAGGGTGGTGATTTAAGTGAGGAGCTTTCTTCCGTTAAGCAAAAATGTAAGGTGGTCGATTTGAGCCAATACTTTAAAGAAGAATTCTTTGAAACGAAGAAGTTATTGCACGTTATGTACTGCTGATCTTTCTACGTCACATACTCCATCCAACCAAAGATGTCTTCTGCCCGACCGGTTCTTATATCTTCCAAACGTTTCTTAAGCATTACAGATGTAGTTCTTTCTTCCATAGGAGGCAGTACATACTCTTCATCGTGATATCCCAACTTATCTATAAAAGATATAACGGCTGCCGTTCCAACGCCAAAGGCATCTTTTACCCTCCCGCTTTCAATAGCTTCAAAAATATCACGCACTTTAAGCATTTTTTCTTCTACCTCGATGCCTTCATGCCGGGCAAGTTGAATAAGGCTGTCTCTGGTAATACCTTCCAGAATGGTTCCGTCTAATTTGGGTGTTATAAGCTTGTCGTCAACCTGAATAAAGAAATTCATAGTACCAATTTCCTGAACGTAGTATGTGCCATCCACTTTCTGTGTCCAAAGAATTTGTTGATAACCTCGTTCTTTGGCTTGCAGGGCGGGGTATAGGGTAGGTCCGTAATTTCCTGCAGCCTTTACATTGCCCACACCTCCGCGAGCTGCCCTAATAGCTGTATCTTCCACCCACACACCAACTGGTTTACTGTAGTAGGCTGCTGCCGGGCAACCAAAAATTAAAAAGGTATAAGTATTTGAGGCATGCACCCCGATATTAGGTTCGTCTCCAAACTCCAGGGGTCTTATATACAAAGATTTTTCATCTCCGGCAGGAACCCAATCAGCATCCATCTTAACCAATGTTCTCAGACCTTCCATAAATATTTCTTCGGGAACCGGTGCCATGGCCATGCGCTTTCCACTCCAGTGAAATCTCTGCCAATTAGCCCTCGGCCTAAACAAGGCCACACGGTCGTCAACGGTTCTAAATGCTTTCATTCCTTCAAAAATGGACTGACCGTAATGTAAACCAATACAGGCCGGACTAATAGTAATGCCATCATAGGGCACTATTCTGGCATCGTTCCATTGACCATCTTCGAACCGAGCCATAAACATGTGATCCGTTTTAATATGTCCAAATCTTATATTGTCAAAATCTACCTCTCCAATTTTTGAAGATTCTATCCGGCTAATGTCAATTTCTAATCGTGTGAGTGTTTCCATCTATTTGAGTTATTTTAGCACAAATGCCTAAATTGAAAGATACTCCCGCTTTTTATTCCGAAGTTTTTATTCTTCCAAAATCAAATAACAAAGGTACGGATTTTCCTATTCTTCCTGCTTCATTCAACGGCATTTGTGTTATTTCCGACAACAATGACCCGGAGCGTGAAACGGCCCAAAATGACCTGCTTGAAAAGATCATTTCATCGATTGGAAAATCTTTAGAATCAACACTCATTTGTCAAACATCTGATGTACCTGATCTTGCTGAAATATTTAATCACACTGAAATAACGCATCTAATAATATTTACAGATAAAGATTTTGAATGGAATATTGATCAGGAGAAATACATCGTAAAACAAATGGGGCATTTGAAATTACTGTTTTCTGACAACCTGGAAACCTTATCGCAAAATGCACAGTTGAAAAAGGATCTCTGGTTCTGCTTAAAAGGACTTTTTAATAGGGATTAATTATGGATCTGATCTTCGCCACAGCTAACCAAAACAAGCTCAATGAAATAAGGGCGGTAATGCCACATGGCTTTAATATCCTAAGTCTGAATGATATTTCTGTTAGCGAAGATATTCCCGAAACAAGCAATACTATTGAAGGAAACGCCATTCAGAAGGCGAGATACATCTATGAAAGATTTGATAAAAACTGTTTTGCCGATGATACAGGTTTAGAAGTTGAATCGCTCAACAATGAGCCCGGGGTAATGAGTGCAAGGTATGCCGGCGGGCAAAAAAACGCTGATGATAACATTGAACTTCTGCTAAGGAACTTGGAAGATACAGAAAATCGGAAGGCGCAATTTAAAACTGTAATAGCCTTGTTCATAGCCGGCAAACTGCAACTGTTTGAGGGCGTAGTAAACGGTTTGATAATCCGTGAAAAAAGAGGAAGAAACGGCTTCGGCTACGATCCGGTTTTTTTACCCGATGGTTCAGAGAAAACCTTTGCAGAAATGACTATGGATGAAAAAAACAGTAATAACCACCGTGTTATTGCGGTTCAAAAGATGGTTTATTTTCTAAAAAGTTTGCATGAATGATCATGACCATTTAGCATATCAATGCCTGTTTATCCGTGAGCAATCAGATGGCAGTTTTATTCGCTCTATTGAGCAGCGGCAAATAGGTGATCTTCCTGATAATGATACGCTTATTAAAGTACATTATTCCTCCTTAAACTATAAAGATGCTTTATCTGCAACCGGGCATAAGGGCGTTACCCGGAGCTATCCGTTTCAACCGGGAGTTGACGCTGCCGGTGAAATTGTGTCTAATAGTTCTGGCAGATTTAATGTAGGAGATAAGGTTATTTGCACAGGCTATGATCTTGGCATGAACACAGATGGTGGGTTTGGACAGTACATTAAGGTGCCGGCGGAATGGGTTATTCCATTACCCGAGCAACTAAGCTTAGAAGAAAGCATGATCTATGGAACGGCGGGTTTTACAGCGGCATTGGGTATTATTCTTTTAGAACGAAATGGACAACATCCGGGCCAGGGACCTGTAGTGGTTACCGGTGCCAGCGGTGGTGTTGGGAGTTTGGCTGTTGCTTTACTTTCCAAAGCAGGCTACCATGTCATTGCCAGCACAGGAAAACCTAATGCTCACGATTTTCTTAAAGATCTGGGGGCAAATGAAATCGTTACGAGAGAAGAAATAAACATTGAAACCGGTAAACTTCTGTTACGACCTAAATGGGCTGGTGCTATTGATACCGTTGGTGGAAACACGCTGCACACGCTATTAAAGGCCTGCAAACCTTATGGCAATGTGGCTTGCTGCGGGTTGGTTGAAAGTCCTAATTTAAATATGAGCGTATATCCGTTTATTATAAATGGCGTGTCATTGCATGGCATAGCTACAGCGGAAAATCCACTTGAAGAAAAGAGAAAGGTATGGAGCAAACTGGCCGGCGATTGGAAATTAGAAAACCTTCAATCATTAAAAAAAGTTATAACGCTTGAAGAATTAAGTGATCAAATAGATCTGATATTAAAGGGAAAAACTGTGGGGCGCGTGGCGTTAAAACACATACCTTAACTAATTGAAGTTACGAGTGCCTTTTGACAGAGTTAACAGTGACATAATTTTTGATGCAGATGTTTTGAAAATAGTTAACGTGAATAATGGTAAAGCCTATTCGCTATAGTTCTAACAATCAATTATTTAACCACGAACGCACGAATTTTTCTTCCAGAACTGATGATTAGTTTCGCGGAGCGAAACCAAATTGGTATTATTTCTAAGAAATACAGGTATAATTAGCAAATTCGTGGTTAAAACATTGATGGACAATTTATTACGAATAACACAAACAATTCCGTAAACGGAATTTCTTATCCATTATTCACGTTAGTTACATATCTTTCCAACTAAATCGGGTTATTTTGCCAATTTTATAACAAAACAAAACATCTCAAAATGAAACTTATTATGTACCTGACCTTTATGGTCTTCAGCTTATCAGGTATTACGCAAATAACCGTTTCACCTGAAATATTAGCCAATAGAGATATCAAGTTAGTTGTTTTAAACGAGCGCCACACCGATTTTAAACCTGCCGAGCATGGTTTCAAGTTTGCCAATACTTTTTATAATAAGGTAACCCACGAAATTGTAACCGGTGGCAGGTGTTTTGGAATGGTTTATACGGCACTTGATTACTATAATGCGGGTAAGCCAATCCCGCAGCAGGATTATCGGCCGGGTGATTACACTTCACTTTCAAAGTATATTTATGACAGGCAGTTTCAGGGTATGGCAGAAACAGCTGACAAATTCTTTGAGATCCTGAACAATCCGTTTGGCTGGAGAACTTCGGAATTTTTTAACTGGGGATTGCAAGGATTTAACGGAGGAAGGTTGGAAGAGTTGCGATCATTCATAGATGCCGGAAAGCCCGTTCCGCTTGGTTTGTACCGGTATGGATCATCTGATCTTATGGACGGCACCCACCATGCCGTGCTGGCTATCGGGTACAAAATGGGAAGATATAAGGGAGATTTAAAAGAGCACAAGAAAGACCTGAGGATAATGGTTTACGATCCGAACAAACCGGATGCCATACGGGTAATAAAACCGCTGCCTGACAGAAATTACTACGTGTTTGAAGATGAAGATTGGATGGAAACCGATGAAAGTACAGACAACGATGATGCCCGGAAAAAGTGGCATACTTATATTGTAGATAAGCGGTACAGCAGTAAAACTCCGCCGAACGTACCTCAGCCGCCTACCTATCCGAATGACAACAAGGTGCATGAATTGCAGCTACTAATCTGGACAGGGGGTGATGACCTACGCGGAGGTAACAACGATAACGTGGATGTAAAAATTGAATTTACAGCTGGAGCTGCACAACTGGTACGAAATGCAAACGTTAGGGAGCGATGGCCGGGAGGTTCTCTGAACTTCTTAAATATTAAGCTGGATAGACCCGTGTTCAAGCATAATATTAAATCTGTTAGCTTACTAACTCATTTTAGGGGAGGAATAAGTGGAGACAATTGGAATGTAACCGATATAGTGGTTAAATACCGCGTAAACAACAGACTTGAAGACGCCATAATAAGAACATGTAAAACAACAACTTGTAAAGACGGAAATATTGTTCGATTTACAGGAAATGTTCATGAGTACAAAATGTATTCAACCTTTAAAAATCCCGAACAACTGGTAAGTAGTATGGGTATTTTAATAAAGAGCAATTATGATGTGCTTGTAAAAGGTAATAAATTAAGAGCCCGGGTACAATACAGCAGTGGTGAGCAATGGTTTGACCTCACTGATGGCAGACAGTGGGAAAGAAAAACTTTTATTGCTGCCAGCATACCAATACCGAACAAAAAGAAAGGAGACATTAAATCAATTACCATATATCACCAACACGGTGCCGGTATTTTAAAATTGGCCCGCTGGCGCATGAGTGAACTAAGGGTGAATTATACAGTAAACAGCGGAGGCTCATCGCAAAATATGCTCAGAAAACGCAATGCCGTATTACACGATTTTAGAGTACAAACTCCATCGGTAACATACGATATACCATAGAGAAATTGAGAACTTTGCAACTCTAAAATACATAAAAAAAGCCCTCTAAAAGAGGGCTTACTTTGTATAATGGCTTAGCCATCAATTATTTAGGGTATCCTTAAAGACTGACCAGGATAAATCAGGTCAGGGTCTTTTAGCATAGGCCGGTTGGCTTCAAAAATTTCAGGGTAACGCATTGGATCACCGTAAACCTCTTTAGCTATTTTACTCAAAGAATCGCCTGGCTGAACTGTATAAAATGTACTTTCCGGTTCAGGTGCTGCTACATTAATATGATCTTCAACGCTTGCAATTCCTTCTACATTACCTGCGGCCAATATGGCTTTTTCGCGTGCGGCCTGATTAGCCGCAAAACCACGTAAGGTGGCTTTATCATCATCAACAGAAACACTAAGCTCTGTTACTTCAAGGTCAAGACCATGAATTAACTCGGCTATTTTCTGTGCTTTTTCCGCTTCGTTTTCTGCTTCTTTTTCCGCAGATGTTTTTCCGCCGAAGACTTTTGCTCCAACGTCTTTAATAAATGTGAATAATCCCATTATTTAACTTAAAATTTAAAATTTGAATAAATTGATTTCGGCATAAAAATAACAAATCGCGTTCCAAATTTCGCATACCATTAATATGCTTTACTTTAGCCAAAAATAATATGCCCGATAGCCTTCTACTGTTAGCACTGATTTTTGTGGCATCACTAACCCTTTTGGTCTTCGCCGCCGATAAATTCATTGAGGCATCAGAAAATATTGGCCTGGCGTTGGGCATTCCTTCCTTTGTAATTGGTGTTACCGTTGTTGCCCTTGGTACTTCGCTGCCCGAAATGGTATCATCCATCTTTGCCATAATTAACGGCTCCTCGGAGATTGTAATTGGCAATGTAGTGGGTTCCAACATTACCAACATTCTGCTCATACTGGGTGTGGTAGGTGTGGTAGCCAAAGCCTTTACCATAAAATTCAATTTTAAAAAAATTGACCTGCCTTTTCTTATTCTTACCTCCGGCTTTTTAATATACTCCATCTCTGATCGAACCGTGCAATTGTGGGAGGGTATTGTAGCCGTGGTGCTGCTTCTCGCTTATGTTTTTATTTCTTTGCGCAGTGGTTCCGATCTTAAAGATGATGAAACACCAAAACTTAAACCGGTCTTTTGGTTATTGCTCGTATTTGGTGCTGTAGGAATTTATTTTGGAGCGAAGTACAATGTAGAGAGCATTATTAAAATTGGAGAGAAACTGAATATCGGAGCGGAAATAATTGCCCTCACCGCTGTTGCCCTGGGGACTTCGCTTCCGGAGCTTTTTGTGAGCCTGGCCGCTATTAGAAAAGGTAACGCCGAAATTGCAGTAGGAAATGTGTTGGGTTCCAATATCTTTAATGCCGCCGGTATTATTGGTGTTTCGCGTTTGGTAGGCGATCTGAAAATCCCTGAAAATGTTTGGAAAACCAGTATTCCAATAATGGCAGCGGCAACACTGTTTTTTATAATTGTTGTCTGGAATAAGAGAGTAAAAAGGTGGGAAGGAGTTATTCTGCTTTTAGGCTATATTGCCTTTATGTGGTTTACTTTTAAATAGACGAAATAACCTGTAATTATAGTAAGTGAAAGCCCCTTGGATATTTATTAGTTGTTTGTTGTTTACTTGTTCAAATAGCAAACGGAAAGCTGATTTTTCGTACCAAAAAATAGTAGTTATAAAAAGCGACAATCAAACCCCCGGTTTTAAAAAGAAAGTAGATACCTTAATATTTGACAAATCGGTCATGTCCGGCTCCTCCGTTGATGTTTACTTCGTCCAAGACAGATTTAAAATTCCCTATTATCTTCCCACGAACAATATGTCTAAAGACTCTATTAAGAACACGGAATGTAATTGGAATGAGTATCCAAAAAATTTAAAGTGCTATGAGTACGATAAGAGTGATAATGTAATTAGGATGAAGGTTCATGGTAGTGGTGCTGAACATGACTATAAATATTCCTATAATTCATTGCATCAGCTAGTCAAGATTGAAGATTATTCGGCTATAATTGATATCCAGTATGGCGAAAGTGGACAAATTGACGAATTCAGTTATACCGCAGGAAGAATAAAGAAGAACTTGCAATTCTTCTACAGATAATTAAACTTCATTCCCGAAACATAAAACAAATGCAATACAGAAGACTCGGAAAATCAGGACTACAAGTAAGTGAGCTTTCCTTTGGATCGTGGCTTACGTTTGGTAAACAGATAGGAGATACTACAGCCAAAGGCCTTATGCAAATGGCCTATGATAACGGCATTAACTTTTTTGACAATGCCGAGATATACAGCAGAGGTGACAGCGAAAGAGTAATGGGTAAGTTGTTGCAGGAATTCGAGTGGCCTCGTGATACTTTTCTTGTTTCAAGCAAAGCTTATTTTGGTACTGGCGGCCGGCTGCCAACACAAACAGGACTACATAGAAAACACCTTGTAGAAGCCTGTGAAGCTGCCATTCAAAGGTTAAGGGTTGATTACCTTGACCTGTTTTTCTGTCACAGACCCGATAAACAAACTCCTATTGAAGAGACGGTGTGGACTATGCATAATTTAATTCAGCAGGGTAAAATATTGTACTGGGGCACTAGTGAATGGAGTTCATCTGAAATAGCCCTGGCGCATGCAGCCGCTGAACGCTACAACCTTATTGGCCCTACTATGGAGCAACCACAGTACAATATGTTTGTACGCCAAAAGGTGGAAGAAGATTTCAAAATGCTGTATAAGAATTACGGTTTGGGTACCACTATTTGGAGCCCGTTAGGCAGCGGAGTGTTAACCGGAAAGTACAATGACGGCATGCCCGAAGATACGCGCTTAACCATGGAAGGCCTGGACTGGTTGGCTGAAAAAAGCCTGTTAGACGAATACCTGGAGAAAACCCGGAAACTAACTGCAGTAGCCGGTGAACTTGGTATATCTATGGCTCGTTTGGCTCTTGCATGGTGCCTTAAAAATCCGGATGTTTCTACCGTGATACTGGGTGCATCAAAAACAAGTCAGTTAGCAGAGAATCTAAAAGTTCCTGCAGACATAACCCTGTTAGATGATGGCGTTATGGCGCAGATTGAAGATATTTTACAGAATAAGCCTATTGCTGATCCGTTTTAATTGTAATGTTATTTCAAGGATAACTTTCTGTGAAAGGAAGTTTAGATTTGTTCAATAAATCATCATCATGAAACTTAGATCCCCGCTCTTTTATGGCCTGTGTGCCTTGTTTTCCATACTATTTACGCTTTCGGGCTGCAATAGACTTTCGCTGAATACAATATATCAATATGAATTGGTGAATGAATTAAAGGAGAACACTCTGATGATCCCTTTACAGGATCACTCCGGTCAAATTGATTTACATGAAAAATACGGACAGCAAGCACAGGCCGATAAGTTGAGAAATAAAGATGAGCGTGTTAATGGAATGATAAGAAATGCATTCGAAAACTATTACAAATATTCAAAATTCGATTTTTCAACCGAACAAATTGAAGGCAGCGAATACACCTGTCAATTTAGCAAGGATAAAACATTTGAAGGTAATGATAAAACACAGGACATATTAAAACTTACAATATCCCAACCTGCTTACCGTGCGATATCAGTTGACATGGCGGGCACAACTTTTTCGCAATCAAGCTATAATACACTTGTGCAAAGAATGGAGAGTAAGCTGCGCGACATGCAAGAGAAAGCCCAGTCCATTAAAACACAATGATAGTTGAAGAAGGAATTATACCATTTCTACTTGAAAGATTCACTTTAAAAATTGTTCTTCCTGCCCGTTCCGCAGGCGGGTTTTGGCTGTACATCTTCTTAAAATTTAGCAATAGCTAGGGATTTTCAGAAGTAATGCAGTTAACCCCGCACATGCGGGGTTTAATATGTGTAGCCGCGATCTTCAGATCGCGGTTCACGGTATTTCGTAGAATTTCATTGGCGGGATTTTTGATCCAAAAATCATGACAATGAAAATTAGTGATATCCCGTTTTTGAGCCAAAACCATTAAAATGGAACATTTTGAGATCAATTCTATAAGTAAGCATTGGATTAAAATCATGCAATGGCGGGATGATAAAGGATTTTAAGACTGTAACAGAAATTCCGGGCTTACTTCTGAATATCCCTAGCCAGGACTATACAAACTCCTGTCCGCCTGGATGAACCCCGTACGTACGGGGTTCAGACGGGCCCGCCCAACCGAGTCATTCGGGTGGGCTTTTTATTCAGGAATCTCCCAAATAGAACTGGTATTAACGTGAATAATGGTTAAGGCCATTTGCTATAGTTCTTACAATCAAATATTTAACCGCGAATGCGCGAATTTTTTTCTGTGGCTGATGATTAGTTTCGCTCTGCCAGCCCGACAAGCAATTCTGGCGCGGAAACCAAATTGGCTCTATTTGCTTAAAATTATTTCTAAGAAATATCGGTATAATTAGCAAATTCGCGGTTGAAACGTTCATTAAAGCATTGATGAACAATTTGTTACGAATAACCCAAACAATCCCGTAAACGGAATTTCTTATCCATTATTTACGTGGTATTAATAAACTGGTATTAGGTGTTAAACAATAAGCGTGCGGGTAGGAGAGAACAATTCATCGAATTCTGGTGAAGGACCTATAATATCCTGCATAAAATCATCTAGTTCATCCTTGGTTTCCGCAGAAAGAATATCGGTTATTGCTTCAATCATATTTCCGGAAATGGCATAAGGCAAATGATGATAGACCATATCCCTGCCATCAAACTGACCAATGATCTGGAATTCGTCTAAGCCTTTAACTTCTTCACCGGAAAGAATGCATTGCCTTAACCAATTATCCAAAACATAGTCTTCGGCCTCATCAAATTTTTTACGGCGGGCTTCAAGATCAATACGACCGGAAAAATATCTTTCTATTGCTCCCAGAGATTTCTTAGACATAGTTTCGCGTAGTTTGCCGTGGCATTCAAGGCAAATGGCATACTCAAAGATCACATCGCGAACATCTTTATCCTTATAATTCTTGAAGGCCTTTTCAACGAGATATTGTACACCGTCTTCCAGTAAATATTTATTGCAAAAGGTACAATGCTCAATAGGAGCTTCAGACTCTTCAGAATAAAATACTTTGGGTATTGGTTCAAAGTTTTTGAAAATATTAAACTCCCTGTCGCTCATGACTTGTGAAATTACTAAAACGTAATGATACTAATGCCATCGCCACCCAGTTCCGGTCGCGGGTGGCTAACGTTTTTTACACCATACATGGCTGCCACTTCTGCCACAACGCGACGTAGGGCACCGCTTCCCTTTCCATGCAGGATAGAAACACTGCTTAGGTTATTAACTATGGCACTATCAAAATATGTTATCAACGCTATTCGGGCTTCATCGTGCCGCATGCCACGTATGTCTTTCTCAAATTCAACCGCTTCTTTTATATGACTTCTGCCCCTACTTGATGAATTAGATTTTGTCCTACGATTGGAATTCCCTACCGGACGTAACTCATCCACACTTATTTGGGTTCTTACATTGCCCATTACTATCTCCGCCTTCTTTTTCATTAATCGTTCTACAATGCCGGTTTGACCATTCACAATCCATTCCACTTCATCACCAACAGTTAGTGGTTTATTGGATGTGCGCGCCTTTATTGATGCCTTTTGTTTACTCTTTATCTTCTTCAGGTCTGCTTCTAATTCCTGTTTCAACTCCGATTTGATATCCTGTGTGGCTTTTTCCTTATTCTGGACCTTTTTAAGTTTCCGTACATATTCGTCAAAGCGTTCCTTCACCTGCTTTTTTACTTCATAATCGCCGGCACGTTTCAAACCCTTTAATTCGCCTTTTAGCTCAATGATCCGGTTCTTTAAATGATTAATTTGTTCGTCTTTCGATTTGTATTCCAAAAGCTTATTCTCTAGCTCTAACTGCTTCAGAAGTAAATCGGTTTTACTTTTTTGCGCCGAGGAGATCAATTCGTCCAATTCCACTTTCTCTGCACCTGAAAGCTCCTTAGCCCTTGTAATAATTTCGGAACTTAGTCCGCTGTTGCTTGCCACAGCAAAGGTGTAGGAGCTTCCGGGCTTGCCGGTTTCTAAGTGATAAAGTGGTTTCAATGACTGCTCATCGAACAACATAGCTCCGTTCACAATTCCGCCGGCTTCATTTGCATAGGTTTTTAAATTGAAGTAGTGCGTGGTGATCACCCCAAAACTCTCTTTTGCATTCAAATTTTCTAAAACTGCCTGTGCCACACTTCCACCCAAACTTGGATCGGTACCGGAGCCAAATTCATCTATCAGGAACAAAGTTCTATCATCGGCATTGACCACAAAATGCGCCATGTGCCTGAGTTTAGAGCTGTATGTGCTCAACTCGTCCTCAATGCTCTGTTCATCGCCAATATCGGCAAATATTTTGTCGAATACAGCCATACTCGATTCAGGCGACACCGGAACAGGAATACCACTTTGGACCATTAGTTGCAAAAGACCAACCGTTTTAAGGGCTACGGACTTACCTCCGGCATTGGGGCCGCTTATTACCAAAATTCTCTGCTCACCGTTCAGCGATATGGTCAATGGTATGGTTTTCTTCTTTTGCGTATCATTCTTCCGTTTCAGAATGGGATGATAAGCTTCTTTTAATTCAACCACAGCTGCATTGTCTAACTTTGGGGCAACACAGTTATTACGTGCGGCATATAAGGCTTTGGCCTTAGTAAAATCCAACCGGCCGATCAACTGCTCCTGTTGATACAACACAGGTACGAATGGTCTTATTACATCAGATAATTCTCTGAGAATGCGTCTGATCTCAGCATGCTCTTCCTGCTCCAGATGTAGCAGATTATTAGCTATTTCAAGGGTTGACTGGGGTTCGATAAAAGATGTTTGTCCGGTTTCCGACATACCATGTATGATTCCGGGCACTTTTCTTTTATGCTCTGAAAGCACTGCCAAAACCTTACGTCCGCCACTAATAGATTCCTCAATAGAAGCGAGATAGCCTTGTTTTCTGTATTTGGTTAACTCTTTTCCAAATACCCCGGTCAGTTGCCGCGTGAGATCTGTTATTTCTGTTCTAATCACATACAGCTCGTTGCTGGCCTTGTCTTTAATTTCTCCTGATGGTTTAAATACAGCATCAATCTCCTTTACGATGCTTTTCTCAGATGGGCAGGCCTTTATCAAGGCTGCCAGTTTCAGGTATTTTTCGTCCTGCGCCTTTGCCCAACGCTGTAATTCGGCTACCTTTTTTGCAATAAATCTTATTTCACTGAATGCCGTGGGCATTAGCACAGAACCTTCCTTTTCTAACAATAACAGGTGTTCCTCGATAATTTCATATCCCTGAAGTTGAAATTGAATGCCGTCGGAGAGTGCTTCCTGTAGGTTTGATGTAAGCTCAAGGTGTTTCTGAATTATATCTATACCGGTGAACGGGTGCAGCTCCTGAATCAGCTTCCTCCCCAAATCACCGGCGCACAGATCACTTATTTCAGATAGGATCTGATCGAATTCCAGGCTTTCAATGATATTATCAGGATAGTACTTCAAAGCAAAAGCAAAAGTAGGGTAGTTACACAATATTTTAAATGGAATGCTCAGATCGTTCATATATAAAAATAAACACAATAAAAATTAATTATAGTTTTAAAGTCGCATAGCGAATTTCTCTATCTAATTATAAATGCTTAATACTTTAGTAAAAAAGTATAATCTCTTGATTTATAGAGTCAAACAAAATACTTAACTAAATAAAATAGCTATATCTATATAGATTTAGGGTAGCCTAAAATTATGGTTTGTAGCTTTGGGATTGATGATTGAACCAGAAATAATACAATTATACTTCTATACTGCAATATGATAGTAACGGCCTTAAAAGGTCTGTTTCTTCACCGTAAAATCGATTACCTTTAATTAAAATTTTGAAATGAGAAGATTACTCCCCATCCTATTAGCTGCGGTGGCAGTTATAGTACTTGTTATATTGTTAAAATCTGCCGTAACAATCCGTTCCGGTCAGGGAGGTGTTATGTACCGCACTTTTCAGGGTGGTGTAGATACCAAGAAAACGCTTGATGAAGGCTTTCACATCATTGCACCCTGGAATAAGGTTATCGTTTATAATGTACGCCAACAGGAAACTTTCGATGAAATGGCTGTATTGTCCAGCAACGGACTTGAAATAGCTCTTGATGTCTCCACCTGGTATCAGCCCAGATATAGTGAACTGGGATCACTCCATAAAACCCGTGGAGAGAACTATTTAGATCGTGTAGTTAAACCAGCTATTCGATCAGCTGCACGTAGTGTGGTAGGACGATATACACCCGAGCAGATATATTCCAGCAAGCGTGATGCCATTCAGGAAGAAATTTTTGAGGAAACCAAGAAGATCATTCAGGATCAGCATATTCAACTTAACGACGTGCTGGTAAGGGATGTAACGCTTCCGCCCACCATTAAGGAGGCCATAGAGCGCAAGTTAGGCCAGGAGCAGGAATCGTTGGAATATGAATTTAGATTAGAAAAAGCAGAAAAAGAGGCCGAAAGGCAACGTATTGAAGCACAGGGAAAAGCCGATGCCAACCGTATTTTAAGCGCATCCTTAACGGATAAAATACTGCAGGACAAAGGTATAGATGCCACACTTAAACTGTCCGAAAGCCCTAACAGTAAGGTAGTTATAGTAGGTGGCGGTGATAAGGGTTTACCGCTTATTTTGGGTAATAATTAATCCTTTCGGGTTTCTTGAACTTTAATTTTTGGAGTACCATTTATGCGCTCCAAATAATTTAACTTTGCCGCCTCATTGAATTACCAAAGAAAGGATATTATATGGCCTTCGACATCGATATTATAAAAGCACATTACGACAGCTTACCTTCAAAAATTGCTGCAGCGCGTGAAAAACTGCAACGCCCACTTACCCTTACCGAAAAAATACTGTATTCCCACTTACATGACGAATCTCCGCTTCAGGCCTATACCCGAGGTAAGGATTATGTATTTTTTGCTCCGGACAGGGTAGCCATGCAGGATGCAACGGCCCAAATGGCCCTGTTACAGTTTATGATGGCAGGCAAAAAGACCACAGCCGTACCATCAACCGTTCATTGCGATCACCTTATACAAGCGAAAAAGGGAGCGGCTGCCGACCTGGCCACGGCCAATGATGTGAATTCTGAGGTATATGATTTTCTGGAGTCCGTGAGTGATAAGTACGGAATTGGTTTTTGGAAACCCGGTGCCGGAATAATTCATCAGGTTGTGTTGGAGAATTATGCTTTTCCGGGCGGAATGATGATAGGGACGGACAGCCACACACCTAATGCAGGCGGCCTGGGTATGGTAGCCATTGGCGTGGGCGGTGCTGATGCGGTGGATGTTATGGCCGGTATGCCGTGGGAATTGAAAATGCCGAAAGTTATTGGTGTGAAACTTACCGGAGAATTAAACGGCTGGACAGCTTCAAAAGATGTGATACTCAAAGTTGCCGGTATCTTAACGGTGAAAGGCGGAACCGGTGCTATTGTCGAATATTTCGGGCCTGGAGCTGAGGCCCTTAGTTGTACCGGAAAAGGTACGATATGCAATATGGGCGCGGAAATTGGAGCAACCACATCAACTTTTGGTTATGATGCCAGCATGGGACGTTACCTAAGGGCCACAAACAGGGCAGATGTTGCCGACTTGGCAGATGCTGTGGCCGAACACCTGACGGGTGATTCAGAATGCTACGCCGATCCTGAAAAATACTTTGACAGAGTGGTAGAGATCAATCTTTCTGAATTAGAACCGCACATAAACGGACCATACACGCCTGATCTGGCCTGGCCTATATCGGAATTCGCGAAGGCGGTAAAAGAAAATGATTACCCGCAAAAATTAGAAGTGGGTTTGATTGGATCATGTACGAACTCATCGTACGAAGATCTTACACGAGCAGCATCCGTAGCAAAACAGGCAGGCGAGAAAAATCTGAAAGTAAAATCGGAATTTACAGTTACACCCGGCTCTGAGACCATAAGATATACCGTAGAACGCGATGGCTTATTAGATGAGTTTGAAGAGATAGGCGGTGTTGTTTTAGCCAATGCCTGCGGACCATGCATTGGTCAGTGGGCACGCCATACCGATGATCCGGATAGGAAGAACAGCATCATTACATCGTTTAACCGGAACTTTACAAAACGTAATGACGGCAATCCCAATACCCACGCCTTCGTGGCATCACCGGAAATGGTAACAGCATTGGCCATTGCCGGCGATCTGACTTTTAATCCGCTAACCGATACGCTAACCAATGAAAATGGAGAAGAAGTAAAACTGGATCCGCCGGAGGGTGTTGAGTTACCCGAAAAAGGATTTGATGTGGAAGATGCCGGATTTAATGCGCCTGACAGCAGTAAAGGCAATATAGATATAGAGGTTGATCCGGAGAGCAAACGAATTCAATTACTCACTCCGTTTGTACCTATCAATATTGCAGGTGTTACCGGAATGCGTGTACTTATTAAGGCCAAAGGCAAGTGTACCACCGACCACATCTCCATGGCAGGTCCGTGGCTCCGTTACAGAGGACATTTACAAAACATTTCGGAGAACTGCTTTATAGGTGCAGTTAATGCCTTCAATGATGATACAAACAACGTATGGAATGCACTGACCGGTGAATACCATCCAGTGCCTGAATCTGCCCGTCTGTACAGAGATAACGGCATTGGAACCATTGTTTTTGGCGAAGAGAATTACGGTGAAGGCTCCAGCCGTGAGCATGCCGCCATGGAGCCACGGTTTCTCGGTGTGAAGGCGGTTGTTGTAAAATCTTTTGCCAGAATTCATGAAACCAACTTAAAGAAACAAGGCATGTTGGGATTAACATTCATAAATCCGGCTGATTATGATAAAGTAAGGCAGGATGACAGTGTGTCTATCCCTGATTTTGATGAAATGTCACCGGGAAAAACCCTTACTGTTGTGCTTCAGCACGCCGATGGGACATCAGATTCGTTTGAAGTGGCGCATACGTACAACAAAGCACAGATAGAGTGGGTGAGAGCCGGTTCGGCATTGAATAAGATACGGGAAGAAGCAGGTATGTAAAGTCCACATCATTCTTTAGTCTCGAACTAATTCCCAAAGTACTATGCCAATGCTCACACTAACATTTAAGCTGTGCTTGGTACCGTATTGCGGAATTTCAAGAAAGCCATCACTGCGGTCTATCACTTGCTGAGATACACCACGCATTTCGTGGCCAAAAACCAGTGCGATCTTTTCATCACTCTGCTGAACAGTATTTAGTGAAGTTGATCCTTCTACCTGCTCAACACTATATATTTTAAATCCTTCAGCTTTTAACGCAGCAATGGCATCGATGGTTTGTGCAAAGTATTTCCAATGAACCGTTTCAGTTGCTCCCAGAGCCGCTTTATTAATATCTCTGTGCGGTGGCTGTGCCGTAATTCCGCAGAGACAAAGGCTTTCGATGGCAAAAGCATCGGCGGTACGAAAGGCGGAGCCTACATTGTGCATGCTCCGTACATTGTCAAGCACTACAACAATCGGCCTTTTTTTCATAGTCTCAAATGCTTCGGCAGAAGGCCTGCCTAATTCATCGTTCGGAATTTTTCGCATGGTGTGAAGATAGGTTATAGTGCCGGAGGCATTGGTTTTTGGGTTTACAGAGCTATCTGTTACTTAGTAAAGCACTGTTGGTTTTCGATTACCATGCCGCCCTTCTTACCGGCGGTGACAACACCGCCCGAAGCAGAAGTTGAAGTTTAGGGTGTGAAGAGTAATTGGCCACCAGCTCACAATATTCCTATTGATTCTCGTCACCCTGAGCCTGCCGAAGGGTTGATTTTGATTCTCATTTTGATTTTTGATTACCATGTGTACTCCTTTCTTACCAGCGGTGACAACACAGCCCGGAGCCGGGAGCTTCAACTGATTTGTATGGTTTATAAAGTTTATGGAGTGAGCAGTGCTTAGGGAGATCGAGAAAATTAAAATAGCGTCATCCTGATCACGCAGGTGCGTGAGAAGGATCTGATACTACACTGCTTTTATTTTCGATTACCATGAACACTCCCTTCTGACCGGCGGTGACAACACCGCCCGGAGCCAGGGTATAGGGCATTATCTGCCATTTTAATTTTGATTTTGATTCTCATTTTGATTTTTGTGAGCCTGCCGAAGGGTTGATTTTCATTTTGATTTTGATTCTGACTAAAACTTGTTAGCCGTTTGTTGGCAAAAATTGGATGTCTTAATTGTAACGCCAAAAGGGAATAGGTAGTTTTGTTGGTTCTCGATGGCAAAGAAAAGCGCGGTTAAGAAAAAGAAGGAAACGCCCCTAATGGGGCAGTACAACCGTATTAAAGCTAAATATCCCGATGCTTTGCTGCTTTTCCGCGTGGGTGATTTTTACGAAACATTTAGCTCTGACGCCATAACCACAGCCAATGTGCTTGGCATTGTACTCACCAAACGAAACAATGGTGCCGCCGGTAAAACGGAGTTAGCCGGTTTTCCGCACCATGCCCTGGATACCTATTTGCCCAAACTGGTAAAAGCCGGATATAGAGTGGCAATCTGCGATCAGTTAGAGGATCCGAAGAAGACGAAGAAATTGGTAAAACGTGGTGTAACTGAGTTGATAACCCCGGGAGTTGCACTCAATGATCAGATTTTAGATCAGAATAAGAACACTTACCTGGCTTCGGTGGTGTTTGAGGGCATACGGGCCGGAGTTGCTTTTTTAGACCTTTCTACAGGTGAGTTTATGGCCGCTGAAGGTAGTTCAGATTATATCGATAAGCTTATTAGCGGCTTCAGCCCGGGTGAGATCATCTTTTCCAGACCCCAAAAAGATCTGATAGAGCAACGATTTGGCAATCAGTATTATACCTATGCACTTGATGAATGGATATTACAACATGATTTCGCCTACGAAAAGTTATTAGATCATTTTAAGGTAACAAGCCTAAAAGGTTTTGGTTTAGATGGACAGAAGTTAGCCGCCACGACTGCCGGTGCCGTGCTACACTACATGTTTGAAACCGAACATCCTAATTTGCTGCATGTGCGCTCCATTCAGCGAATGGACGAAGGTGCATACATGTGGCTCGATCGTTTTACCATTAGGAACCTTGAGATTCTCCAGAGTCACCAGCCCAACGGTACCAGCTTGTCTGATGTTTTAGATCATACTTTAACGCCAATGGGCGGGCGCCTGCTCAGAAGATGGTTAGTGCTTCCGTTAAAGGATTCGGGCAAGATAAAGGAAAGACAACACGTAGTTGAAGGTTTTGTTAAGGATGAAGACCTCCGAAATGAACTAAGCGAATTGCTGAAGCAATTGGGTGATATTGAACGCATTGCTTCCAAAATATCCACCGAAAAAATAGGCCCTAATGCCATTGTAGCACTTCGGCAGATGCTGGAGAACACTTCGACTATCAAAGATGTATTGCAAGGCAGTTCAGAACCGTTTCAACATTTGGCAGATGGATTGCTGTCTTGCCCGGAAGTTACTGAACGCATAGTCAAAACCATTAAGGAGGGTGCGCCGGCATTGATAAGCAAAGGAAATGTAATTGCAGAAGGCGTTTCCGATGAATTAGATGAGCTTAGGGAATTGTCATTGAATGCCAGGGATAAATTATTGGAAATTCAGCAGCGTGAATCCGAAATTACCGGCATACCATCTTTAAAAATCGGTTTTAACAATGTGTTTGGCTACTACCTTGAGGTAACCAATAAATATAAAGAGCAAGTTCCCGAGGTCTGGATTCGAAAACAAACCTTAACCGGCAGTGAAAGATACATTACCGAGGAACTGAAAGATCTGGAACAAAAAATTCTTACGGCGGAAGATCGTATGCTGGTTCTGGAAACAGAACTCTTCGCAGACTTGGTTCATTGGCTCAAAGACTTTATTCCGCAGTTCCAAACTAATGGTTATTTGTTAGCACAAATAGATTGCTTGCTTTGCTTTGCCAACGTAAGCGTTAGAAATAACTACTGCAAACCGGTTATTAATGATGGACTTGAAATAGACATTAGGCAAGGCCGGCATGCCGTTATAGAAAAACAACTGCCGTTGGGTGAAGCCTACGTTCCCAACGATCTGTATTTGAATGATGACAGCCAGCAGATTATTGTTATAACCGGCCCAAACATGAGCGGTAAATCGGCAATTTTACGCCAGGCAGCCCTTATTGTGCTTATGGCGCAGATGGGTTGTTATGTACCGGCTGAATCAGCCGAGTTGGGTATAGTTGACAAATTATTTACGAGGGTAGGAGCATCTGATAATCTGTCGTTGGGTGAATCAACCTTTATGGTCGAAATGCTGGAAACGGCCAGCATTATGAACAACATCAGCGATAGAAGCCTGATATTATTGGATGAAATTGGGCGCGGCACCAGTACTTATGACGGTATTTCTATTGCATGGTCTATTGCGGAGTATTTACACGAAAATAAAATGGCCCGACCAAAAACGTTGTTTGCTACGCATTATCATGAGTTGAACGAGCTCGCAGAACAATTTCACCGCGTTAAGAATTTCCATGTGGCTACAAAAGAAGTGAATAACTCAGTCATCTTTCTCCGACAGTTAAAACCCGGAGGCTCTCATCACAGCTTCGGAATCCATGTGGCTAAAATGGCTGGTATGCCTAACTGGATAGTACATCGCGCACAGGAAATTTTAAGCGATTTGGAGCAAAAGCATGTGGGCGAACGCGATGGTATTAAAGAAAAACTAAGATCGGGGGCAGCGCAATATCAGTTAAGCATTTTTGATGCTGCTGATCCGGCTGCAAAAGAAATATTGGATGAATTGGAAAACATGGACTTGAACGCCATGACACCCATTGAAGCCATGATGAAGCTAAATGAGTTGAAAAGGAAGAGATCTTCTAAAAACCTGAGTTAGGTTAATCTTCAGGATTCAGAACGCTTTAACCCAAATTATGCAATAGAAAATCTATTCCGTACTGAAATTGCTTCAAAATCAGCGTTTCACTGCATCTTTCAGCTTCACCATAGCGGTGCTATGCTAAATCTTCCAAAATGCCTGATTTTATTGCACTTTCAGCACTCATTACAAAGTTCTACTGCATAGTTTGGGTTTAAAATAGTGAGATTCGACTAAGAATACCGAACACATAGCACCGCTACTGCAGGTATTACGAAGGAAGAAGATCGCTGTTTTAAAGCGAAATGAAGTTGTTAGCAATAAACGAATAATTAAAATAGCTTTTGCTTATTTAAAAAACGAAAATATCTGAACCTATAATCATTAATCGAACTCAGGTTAAAAGCGCGAGATGATAATTTATTGGTTAATTGATCAAAGCTTTTTTATCTTTGCCGTCCGAAATTTTGGAAAGTTCTTTGATTAGCGAAAGTAGCTCAGCTGGTAGAGCACGACCTTGCCAAGGTCGGGGTCGCGAGTTCGAATCTCGTCTTTCGCTCAGTATTTTGGGAGGTCGTCACCCTGAGCCTGCCTGATTTCAGGAGGCATGTAGGAAGGGCGGCCTTTTTTAAATTATACACTATCCTGCCCGGGTGGTGGAATTGGTAGACACGCGGGACTTAAAATCCCGTGGCCTCGCGGCCGTGCGGGTTCAAGTCCCGCCCCGGGTACTTTCTTCTTATTTCTCTCTTGCTTTTGAAGTTCCTTTTCAGTTATTTTCACGCTCAAATCCATCCATGCCACATTTAGTTGCACCTTCTATTCTTGCCGCTGATTTTTTAAATCTGAATGAGGGTATTATACTCTGTAATAATTCTAAGGCCGACTGGATCCATGTAGATGTAATGGACGGCCATTTCGTACCTAATCTATCCTTTGGTATTCCGGTAATAAAAGCCGTTAAACGTATAGCCGAAAAACCGTTAGATGTTCATCTAATGATCACTAATCCAGAAAAGTATATTGCCGATTACAGAAATGCGGGAGCAGATCACATAACCGTGCACTACGAAGTTTGTCCTGATTTAGGTCAAACGCTTTCCAATATTAAAGCGCTCGGGGCGAAGGCCGGCGTAGCCATAAATCCGAAAACACCTGTCAGCGTCTTAAAAGATGTGATCAGTCAAATAGATATTGTATGTATGATGTCGGTTAATCCGGGTTTTGGCGGACAGAGTTTTATAACCCACGTAATGGATAAGGTTAAGGAACTGCGAAAGATCATAGACGAAGCCGGAGTATCCACACTTATTGAAATAGACGGGGGAGTAACCAAGGAAAATGCGCGTGAAATAGTACACGCTGGCTGCGATGTATTAGTAGCAGGTAGTACGGTATATAAAGCAAACGATCCTGAACAGACCATCGCAGATTTAAAATCATTAACTTGATCAAAAAATTGAAGGCCTTGAAATCACTTCTGACCGTTGCACTCCTGTTTGCTTTTTCCTTCTCCAATGCACAAACGTCCATTTTCGGCAAGGTAAAGGACGAGAACAATAATGGGATAGAAGCCAAGGTTGCGGTAGTAAATACCGATAAGTTGACTTACGCTGATGCTAACGGAAGCTTTAGATTAGATATAGGCCAACCCGGCGAAGTACTTATAGAGATTACACATATCGGATATCAAAACCAGATATATAGATTGCAACTGGACTCTGGTACTTCACGAAGACTAAATGTAAACCTGGTTCCCGACGGAACACAACTTGAAAGCATTACGGTTACAAGCGAAGAGATAAATCGTGAGAAAGTAAGCACTATAGAAATAGGAGAAGATGAACTGGAAGGTATTCCGGCCATTACCGGAGGGGTTGAAAGTCTTATTAAAACGCTTCCCGGGGTGAATACATCTTCCGAATTAAGTGCCCAATACTCTGTTCGCGGGGGTAACTACGATGAAAATTTAGTTTTTATTGATGATTGGGAAGTGTACCGATCCCAGTTAGTCCGATCCGGTCAGCAGGAAGGCCTGAGTGTTTTAAATCCAAGCCTTACAAGAAAAATACATTTCTCTTCCGGAGGATTCGAACCGCAGTTTGGAGATAAACTGTCCTCGGTATTATCCGTTGATTATAAAGATCCTAAAGAATTTAAAGGATCGGCCGAATTAGGCTTTCTCGGAGCCGGTGTACACTTAGAAGACCTGGTGGCAAACGAAAAGGTGGGTTATGCCTTAGGCGGCAGATACAGCACATCGAAATATTTATTGAACACATTGGATGAAAAAGGGGAGTATAATCCGTATAGCTATGATCTGCAGGGCAAATTCGATATCGAATTAAGCAATAAAAGCAACTTGGAGGTTTTGGGCTATGGCCGAAAAACGGTATATGATTTTGAACCGGATGTCCAGAACGTAAACCTGGGAACGTTTCAAAACGTGATCACTTTTAATGCGGACATGGATGGGGAGGAGCGCGATGAATTTAAAAGTTACATGGGCGGTTTAAAGTATTCTATTAGTCCGAATGAACGGACGGCATTAAGTTTTACTTCATCTCTTTCCGGAACAAATGAGAAAGAAGACATCGGAATAACTTCGGTGTACTTGCTGGGCAATTTTGATCCGAATACCGGCACTCAGATCGATACGCTTTCAGCGGGCATACAGTATGATTCCGTTTTAACCAAACTAAAAGGAACGATTGTGCAGTTGGGTCATACCGGTGCTTTGGAAACCAATAATGGCAGACACTTTATCGGTTGGGGAGCCAATTTCAAACGCAATAATATGGATGATTCTGTTTTTGAGTTTGAAGCCCTGGACAATATTGATTACGACACACAGCAGATCACCAATGTTTTTTTCAGGCTGCTAAAAACCGGAAATCGAATTACCATAAATAATTATTCGGCATTTGTTCAGGACACTTATTTACTGGATGAAGCCGGAAAAACAGTAGCCACGGGCGGGTTACGCCTTCACTATTCCGACTATACCAAAGAGCTATTATTTAATCCACGCCTGCAGCTCTCTCACCGGCCCGACTGGAAAAGCGATATTGTCTTCAGGGGAGCGGTGGGGTTGTATCATCAACCGCCTTTTTACCGGGAAATAAGAAAACGTGACGGATCGCTAAACTCTGATATTAAAGCGCAAAAATCATTACATGCCATTTTGGGAAGCGATTTGAATTTTACCTGGCGCAGCTACCCCATGAAACTTACCGCCGAGGCCTATTATAAAAATCTTTGGGATGTAATACCATACGAATACGATAATATACGAATTAGGTATTTAGGCGAAAACAATGCCGATGCAAATGTGTCGGGCCTTGATTTTAGAATAAATGGTGAGTTTGTTGAAGATGCACAGTCGTGGATCAGTTTGTCCTTTTTAAAAGCTGAAGAAGATGTTGACGGTGAAGGAACTGTGCGCAGACCTACAGATCAACGTTTTAAACTATCGTTGCTGTTTCAGGATTATATGCCCGGCAATAAAAACTTCAGGGTAAAACTGGCCGGCCAGTATGGTTCGCGTTTGCCAACCGGTATTGCCAACGGCGTAAGAGCTGATGACACATACGAACTACCGGCTTACCGAAGAGTGGATGTTGGATTTGCAGCTAATTTAAAGAGAAAGAAAGAAGCCAGATTACCTTACGGCCCTTTTGAAAAATTTAAGTCTTTTTGGCTTACGGCCGAATTATATAATATGTTTAATACGATAAATACCTATTCGTACAACTATATATTTACGCCAAATGATGTGGTTTATACCATCCCTAACGGGTTGACCAGCCGCAGACTTAATCTGAAGCTCAGTGCCAAATTCTGAGTAGATCCGTTGAGTATTATTTCACGATATCGTACTCACTTCTTGTAATATCTTTCGGCAAAGCATTGAAATGCCACCATTCCGAATCAATGGAAATAAAGCCTGCTTTCCGCATAATCTTTCTAAGCAATATCCGGTTGTTAACCTGTTCCCGCGTCAACTTTCCTTCTTTCAAGAGGGACCAGTTATACCTGTACTCCGCCTTAGGGCCAAAATGATCAAATTCGGTTCCCATATCCAGCATATTACCCAAACTGTCGGCAATAGTAAGATCCACTGCAAAGCCGAAGTTATGCACGGATCCCGCTCCCGGAGATGCCACATACTTTTGCTGGTCGGTGCCTTTTACAATATCCCAAAATTTGTACTGTACACTTTGGGGGCGTAATGCATCAAATATTACGAAATGGTGATTGGGTTTTTCCTCCTGAAGATATTCATTTGCTTTTTTGAGTTTCGCAATTGCCTTTGGTCTTAGAAATGCATGATTAATGCTATCATATACTTTAACTCCGGTAAAATTATTCTCCGTGGCATAGGCCAATTTAATAATTATTGCGGAATCAACAGTCTGCACATCTACCATGCCTTTTTCCATAAGGCGTTTTTCAAAGGAAGTGTATTTGGGTATAGTAACTGTGTCTATAGCTGCCGGTGTCACCTGCTCAAGCAACTTATACTGGACTTCTTTACCCGTAGCCGATTTGCAATTAGAAAAGCAGACAAGGGCTGAGCAAAAAACACTAAGCCAGTACAGCCTGGTAGTTAATAGCTGTTTTTTGCTCCAGTAATACTTCTTCTCTGCTTGTATATTTTTCAATAGTGGCATCATCATAGTGCCTGATGGTAAGTAAAGATATATTTCGTCTGATCTTTATGTCGAATTTATCTGAGAGTTCCTTTTCAATTTGTACGATATGGGCTGTTTTTTCATCAACCAAAGCAGAAAAACGAATGGCACCGGTTTGTATCAGATTAATTTTAATGTTATGCTTGCCAAAAACCGACATTATTTCGCCAATTTGGTTTTCGTCGGTAAACGAAAAGTCCTTTGTTATAAACGACAGCAACACCTGATTCGTCTTTTTTATAATAACGGGCAGTTCAACTTTGTTCAAACCATCGGCATGAATTTTTGTGCCTGTTTTTTCTGTGTTTTTAAAAGATCTTACAACCAGCGGAATACGCTTGTTTTGCAATGGTTTAATGGTTTTTGGGTGAATGACTTTGGCTCCGTAATAGGTCATTTCCACTGCTTCACCGTAGGATAGATCATCGATCAACCTGGTATCTTCAAAGGCATTCGGATCGGCATTGAGTACACCGTCCACGTCCTTCCAAATTACCTGTTGTTCCGCATCGAGGCAATAGGAGAGTATTGCCGCTGTGTAGTCTGAACCCTCGCGGCCGAGAGTAGTAGAATCATTATCTGATGTACTGCCGATAAAGCCCTGCGTAAGTATGGGTCCGTTCTGTAGGGCAGGAAGAACTACATCGTTGATTTTTGTCTTGGTGGTGTCCCAGTTTATATAGGCTTCTTTAAAAGTGTTGTCGGTTTTAATAAAGTCGCGGGCATCTAACCATTCTAAGGCAAGATCTTTGCTATTAAGGTAATTGGCAACCAGGTTGGAAGAAGCCAGTTCGCCAACACTTACTATCTGGTCATAGATATACTCATAGCTGTCTTTCGGTTCATCTTCAATTACCCATTGCAGCTCAACAAACAGATTATGAATTTTTTCCTTTATGCTGTTTTTATTCTCGTCATTAGAGAATAGATCTTCAATGATTTGGTAATGATCTTCTTTTATTGACTCTGCAATATCAGACGTTTTTCCATCTTGTTTAAAGTAGGAATCAACCACCTTTTCCAATGCATTAGTGGTTTTTCCCAGGGCAGAAACCACAATCACGAGTTTATCGTATTCCTGTTGCAGAATAATATTTCCCACATTTTTAATCGATTCCGCATCTTTAATTGATGCACCTCCAAATTTATAAACCTGAACGGCCATAGTGCTTGGTGTTATTTTTACAATTACTTTACTGTTTTTAGGCCTTATTATTGTTGCCAAATAGCCGCCGAAAATACGCTATATGAGTAAGATTGTAACGTTAGATGAGTTTATAATTGACAGACAAAAGGATTTTCCTTTTTCAACAGGTGAATTATCGGGTTTGTTGCGCGATATAGGCCTAGCCGCCAAATTGATAAATCGGGAAGTAAACAAGGCCGGATTAGTTGACATTATAGGAACTACAGGCGAAACGAACATACAGGGTGAAGAAGTCAAGAAACTTGATGAATTTGCAGATTCTACGTTAATCCATTCGTTAAAAAATTCAGGGGAAGCGTGTGGCTATGCAAGTGAAGAGCAAGACAGTTTTAAGGTGATTGAAACACCTGCCCATGCCAATGCCAAATATGTAGTGCTTTTCGACCCGTTGGATGGTTCATCAAATATTGATGTGAATGTTTCCATAGGAACCATTTTTGCCATTTACCGGCGTAAAACCAGTGCCGATGTTGATTGTGATATTCATGATTTTTTACAGCCCGGGCGCGACCTTGTAGCGGGGGGTTATGTGATATACGGGTCGTCAACCATGTTAGTGTACAGCACAGGTAACGGTGTAAACGGTTTCACGCTCGATCCTTCTATTGGAGAGTTCTGTCTTTCTCATCCCGATATTAAAACGCCTGAAGCAGGATCTCTCTTTTCTACCAACGTAGGTAACTTCAGCAATTTCCCCGAATACATTAAAAACTACATCAGGTACTGTATGGGAGAAGATAAAGAAAAGGGTAAAAAGCCGTTTTCCCTTCGTTACATTGGTTCTTTTGTGGCCGATTTCCATCGAAACCTGATAAAAGGCGGAATATTTATTTACCCTTCCACAGAATTAAATCCAGAAGGAAAACTGCGACTTATGTACGAATGCAATCCCCTCGCCTTTATAGTAGAACAGGCAGGCGGAAAAGCTTCAACAGGAAATTCATCTGTTTTAGATATTCAACCTAAAGAATTACACGAACGTAGTCCGCTTGTAATCGGTTCTAAAAAAATGGTAGTTATGGTAGAAGAGTACTGTAAAATTGATGAACTGGAAACTGTATAAATACCCCGCAGTATTAAAATAGGTAAGCCTAAATTTGTAATAACGGTTTAATTGTGAAAAAACTCGATCTTCTTGTACTAAAGTCGATCCTTGGACCCTTTTTGGCAACGCTCTTAATTGGCAACTTTGTTTTGCTAATGCAGTTTTTGTACAGAAAACTTGACGATCTTGTAGGTAAAGGCCTGGAATGGTACACCATACTGGAATTGCTAATGCATGCATCATCAACTTTAGTGCCACTTACACTGCCTTTGGCCGTGCTTATTTCAAGTATTATGGCCATGGGAAATCTGTCGGAGAGATATGAATTAGTTGCTGCTAAATCGAGCGGTGTATCTCTTTTAAGAATTCTGCGGCCACTGATAGTTGCATCTTTTATTATTGCCGGCATAGCTTTTTTCTTTGCAAATACCGTAATGCCTTATTCACGTTTAAAACTGAGTTCTCAGTTTTATAATATATCGCTAAAGAAACCTGCTCTATTGTTAAAAGAAGGTATATTTCTGCGTGATTTTGATGATTTGGTTATGAAAGTAGGCAGGAAAACCAAAGATAACAGATTGTACGATGTATTGATATATGACCATAGAAAGGTAGGACAGTCAAGAATAATAAGATCAGATTCAGCCAAATTAGTTAATAGCGATACAACCTCCTACATGTTAATGCACCTTATGAATGGTAAATTATATGAAGAAAAGGATTTAAGAAATCAAATGACCCGTTTCGGTTTTGACGAAATGGATGTTGTAATTGACATGACCAGTTTTAAAATGCCCGATACCAATGAAGATTTATTTAAGGGAAGCCCAAAACTTAAGAACATTAAAGAACTTGACTACTCAATAGATTCTCTGGAGCGTCGACTGGAGGCAAATACTCGAGGAGTAAGAAAGGATATCTCCGATGACATGTTGCTTCAACTTAAATATATAGACTCAGCTAAACTGGAGCCAGTGGGTTCTAAACCAGTTAAGGTCACAAGGTTTGCCGATAAGGAATTGTATGACCAAAAATCAGCAATGGCCAATGCCGGGAATCGAATTCGTACAATTCAACAAAACCTACAATTAGTAAAGAGCGACAATGAACTGCAGTTTAAAAAGCTCGTTGATCATAAAATTGCCTGGTACGAGAAATTTGCACTGGCCTTTTCGTGCGTTGTGCTGTTTTTTATTGGAGCACCTCTAGGTGCATTGGTTAAAAAGGGTGGACTGGGATTACCAATAGTCCTTTCTGTAGGTATGTATTTTATATATCACATGATAAATCTGATAGGAAGAAACCTGGCAGAGAGTTTTGTTCTATCACCAATGATGGGTATATGGTTTTCAACCTTAATCCTTTTTCCGTTTGCTCTATATTTGACACATATTGCCAATACGGACCAATCTTCAAAGCTGCTTTCTTCTTTTATAACATTCGTTAAACAAATAGGTAAACGAAAAGCAAAAAGTAAAGAAAATTCCGGTTCCCTGAATTAATATTACCTTAGGCATTTCCGACAATATATGGCTGAGTATGATCCAATTGTAGAAAAAGCTAAAGGCACAAAATATGAGCCCATAATTCCGCGCATTAGAGAGTGGCCAATAGCAAAGTTATATGCCAACAGAAGGCAATTAACTGAAGAAGTAACCGATTTTGCCCAGGAACAGGTAGCAAACACCCTCCAGAATTCTGAAGACTTTAAAAAGGAGATAGCCAGGGCTTATTACTTAGAGTCACAGCGTATTAGAAAATTTCCCTGGAAGGTTGATAAAAAAGATGAACCCGAGTTTTGGGACGGCATTAAAAATGCAGCTAACGAGGCAGACTCGTTAGAACAGTACCACGATGTTAGCAGGCATATTTTGGAGAGATATTCTAATGAAATTGCAGGCACTTTTTCGCCCCGTTCATACCACTTTGCCAAGCGGTTTTTGAGCTTTGGGTTTGCATCACTTTTAAATGCATTTCAAACGCGTAATATCAAAGCAATTTTTGACCATAAGATATTTATTCAGGACAGAATAAAGATCATTGGCCATACAGAACATCTTAGAAAATTGGCTCAAAAGGGAACCGTAATACTTGTTCCTACCCATTTCAGCAATCTAGATTCCATTATAGTTGGCTGGAGCCTGCATGCACTGGGATTGCCAGCGTTTATTTACGGTGCCGGGCTTAACCTGTTTAATGTGCGGTTTTTGGGTTACTTCATGAATAGGCTTGGTGCTTACAAACTGGACCGACGCAAAAAGAATATGTTCTATTTGCAAACCCTTAAGGCATACTCAACTGTTGCTCTAAATAAGGGAGCACATTCTCTATTCTTTCCTGGTGGTACAAGGTCGAGGTCGGGAGCCCTGGAAGATCATTTAAAATTGGGGCTTTTGGGAACGACCTTTGAAGCACAGCGAATTAACATTGAAAAGCACGGAGAAAAAGCAAAAAAACTATTTGTGGTACCCCTTATAATGAGTTATCATTTTGTACTTGAGGCTAAAAGTTTAGTAAAAAATTACCTGAAACAAACGCAAACTGAAAAGTACTTTATGTTTAAAGATGATGAGTTTAGGAGTAAGGTTAAGGTGTCCAAATTTATCCTTAACATGGCATCCAATAAGTCTGATATCTTTCTCTCTTATGGAAGGCCAATGGATATATTTGGCAACGATGTAGATGAAAATGGTGACAGTATAAGTACAAGTGGCAGAAAGGTAGATATTGCCAATTATTTTATTTCGGATGGTAAAATAAAGAAAGACCCTCAGCGTGATAACATATATACACAGCAGTTAGGTGCAAGGATTCTACAATCTTACCGAAAGTACAATATTGTTTTAAGTAGTCATTTTGTAGCCTTTGTGACTTATAGAATGCTGCTTAATAAATACCATGCCAGCGATGTGTACGAATTGACAGATGCTTCGGATGATAAGCCGGATCTTCAATGGTCCGAATTTGCCGAAAAGGCTGAAAAGCTCGTTCAGAAATTAAAACATATGGAGCAACAGGAAGTGCTTATGTTATCAACCCTGATAAGAGAAGGCAGTATAGAAGAAATTATTAAGGATGGCGTTAAAAATGTTGGCATATTTCATAATAGCAAAGCAGTTGCTATAAGTAAAGAAAACAAAATCATAAGTGAAGATCTTGATCTACTGTATTATTATCACAATCGTTTAACGGGTTACGGACTTGGAAAACTCATCTAAACATATCGGTGTTATTGGAGGTGGGAGCTTCGGTACTGCTATAGCTAACTTGCTTGCCAAGCATAACCGGGTTCAGCTATTGGTTCGCTCTGAAAGCAGAATAACCAATATAAATGAGAAAAAATTCAATGCCAACCAACCGGTTCTTGATAATATTAAGGCTACACAGGATATTCAAAGCTTTTGTAAAAACTGCACTCTAATTTTTCCTATGGTTCCTTCAACAAGCTTTAGACCTATGATAAGGGGATTAGCCGATCATCTTCGACCGCATCATATTCTCATTCACGGAACTAAAGGAGTTGATGTTGTTTTGCTACCGGGAGAGGATATTAACTCCTTAAAAACTATAAGACCGAACCAGATTAATACTATGAGTGAAGTAATTACCCAGGAGACCAGTGTGGCACGTATTGGTTGTTTGGCAGGCCCAAACCTGGTTGGCGAACTCAAGCAAAAACAACCAGCCGGAGCGGTTATTGCCAGTCCATTTGAAGAAGTTATAAGACTTGGAAGCAATGCGCTCAAGAGTGAACGATTTAAAATATTTGAGTCCAATGATCTTTTAGGAGCTGAATTGGCCGGTGTTCTTAAAAATGTATTTGCCATAGCCTCCGGTATTTTGGGTGGTTTGGGTTTTGGAAATAATGCCCGTGCCTTGTTGATCACAAAGGGTTTGCACGAAATGCTTTATATAGGCAGTCAGTTGGGTAGTGATACAACGGCGTTTTTGGGTATTGCCGGAATTGGTGACCTAATTGCAACCTGCTCCAGTGACCTAAGTCGTAATTATAGCGTGGGGAAGCGTTTGGCGCAAGGCGAGAAACTCGATGATATTTTACAAAACATTGAAGAAGTAGCCGAAGGTGTACGCTCTATTAAAATATTCCATCTTTTATGTAAATCAAGAGAGATAAATGCACCAATTACCGATGTATTACATAAAGTGCTTTATGAAGATTACGATGCTCTGGAAGCCGTTACACTTTTGATGAAGTATAATTTTCCGTCCGACGTCACCTTCATGTAATGCAAAAGACTGACATCCTTATTGTAGGTGGTGGTTTGGCAGGCCTTACTTTGGCTTATAGATTACTCAATTATAATTACACGGTTGCCGTAATTGATAATAATAAAACTGCAACGGCATCACGAGTTTCGGCCGGACTTATAAATCCAATAACCGGTAAACGCCTGGTTAAAAGCTGGCTAATTGATGATCTTTTGAAGAGTGCATCGGCCTTTTATGCACAGTTAGAGAAAATAGCAGACACGCAGTTGTGTTCTAAAAGAAAAATGTTCCGGCTCATCCCCAACGAAGATATTTTCAGGCAATGGTCTGAAAATCTTAAAATAGCGCAACGTGAGGGTTACATAGAACAGAAAATAGCTCAACTTGAGATGGGCGGGGAGCTAAAAAAGTTTCTGGTAATCAAAAGAGTTTTGGCTGTTAATGTTTCCGGGGTTTTAACAACTCTTAAAGAAAATATAGCACGAAAGGGGAGGATATTCCATGAAATTTTTGACCATAGCCGTTTAAAAATCAGAACGGATGGGCTAACCTACGGTAATAAAACAGGTTGTTCCAGAATCATTTTTTGCGAAGGAGCAGATGGTATCCGCAATCCGTTCTTCGGTAAACTTCCCTTTAACCTTAACAAGGGTGAAATCATTACTGCCAAATTTCAACATTTTAAATTTGCACAAATTCTTAAACATAATATCTTCTTACTTCCCAGCGGAAATGAAAGTGTAATCATTGGTTCTACGTATAATTGGAACGAATTAAACTCTGAGTGCACCAGGGAAGCCGAAAAGTATTTCCTGAAAAAAGCGCATATTCTCACAGGAGAGAAGCCAATAACCACTGACCACAAAGCTGCAATAAGGCCATCTACTAAAGACAGAAGACCGTTTATAGGTTGGTTAAAGGAAAACCAGCGTATTGGCATATTTAATGGCTTTGGTACAAAAGGATGCAGTCTTATTCCTTACTGGAGCCGAAAATTTGCTGAATCCATACTTGCGGAAAATGAGCTTCCCGACGAAGTGAGTATCAGCAGATTTAATCTGTAGAACTACGATTTAACATGAACTTATGATAGCAAACCCGACACAGCGGTTTGTAACTGGCCTTACTACCCAAATGAAACTGTTTCTCCTCCTCGGAAATACGATAGGAGTGGGTGGCCAGGGTGCCGCATTGCACACAAATGGCATGCAGTTTTGTAACATAGTCGGCCACGGCCAAAATTTTGGGCATGGGTCCAAAGGGATTAGCAAGGTAGTCTTTATCAAGCCCGGCAACAATTACTCTAATTCCTTTTAGGGCCATACTCTCACATACTTCAGCCAGGCCATCATCAAAAAACTGGGCTTCATCCACACCAACAACATCAATGCCTTCGGCCAGCATGAACATGTTTTGAGAGCTTGAAATAGGTGTAGATTGTATGGCGTTCTCATCGTGTGAAACTATTTTTTCAACATCATACCTGTTATCTACTTCAGGCTTAAATATCTCTACCTTTAAATCGGCATACTTGGCTCTTTTCAACCTTCGAATGAGTTCCTCGGTTTTACCTGAAAACATAGAACCGCAGATCACTTCAATCCATCCCCTGCGTTCATTATGTAATCTTGGCTCTATAAACATACTCTAAGGTTGTTTTTTGTAATTTTCGGTGGCAAAAGTAAAAATTTATGAATTCGGAAAGAATCCGGTCAATAATGGACAAGTTAAGCAGGTTGCACCAAAATCTGCAACGCAGTAATTATCAAATTACAGAACTGGATAAGGACTCTATCCTTAAGCTGATCACCGATCTCAACATTCTACTCAAAACAACTAACGGATACCCAAACGCTGAGGAAAATTACCGGCCCCCGCAAATTCCGGAACCACAGGCAGAAATTAGCCTTTCAGAGGTAATTGAAACAACAACCCCTCAAGAAAATGATATTAAATATGAATTAACCGGAAGTGAAAAACCAATATCACTTAATGTTAATGAACGCGTAATGTTCATTGACAAATTGTTTAATGGTGATGAATTAGCTTTTGATTCCTGCCTGGGTAATCTTAGAAGTTTGGCATCAAAAGAACAGGCCTTACACTATTTTAATACCGTTGTTGAACCGGAGTTAGAAAAGGAAGGCAAGGATAAAGAAATCGTGGAAGAACTTAAACTTCTTATTGACAGGATCTTTAAATAAATGGCTTCAATTGCCTGTAAATGATTTCTGTTGCACCTCTTTGTGCTTGAATATAATTTGTCACTTTTTTCGAAACTTCAGCATAAACACCAGGGCTTAGAAGTTCCGTCATACGGACTTTCAACTCATTAATATTATTTACACAATAAGCCCCACCTGATTCGGCAAGGTCCACGGCTTCATTGAATTTTCTATAGTTGGGGCCAAAGAAAACGGGCAGACCAAAGGCAGCCGGTTCAAGTATGTTATGTATTCCCTTTCCAAAACCTCCGCCTATATATGCGTAATTGGAATAGCGATAGAGAGACTTCAGAATACCAATTCTGTCAATTATTAAAACATCAGCACTATCCTCTATATCTTCTACAACAGTAGAGTAAAGCAACGAACCCGGGAATTTACTTTTTACAATATCTATACTATATTTAGAAACATCATGCGGTGCTATTATCAATTTAATTCTGTTAGGCTTTAGTACAGATGTGTGTAGCTCTTGCAGTAGTTCAAGGTCTGGTGGCCATGTGCTTCCACCAATAAAAACCTTTTGGTCTTCTTTAAAGCGCTCAATCAGCGGTAGTGATGAAATGTTGTGCCTTTCTTGAATAACTCGGTCAATACGGCTATCACCGGCAATATCAACGTTTAAGAAATGGAGTTCTTTTAATCGTTCAAAGCTTTTCATGTCCTGAACAAAAATTCTTGTGAATTGCCGAAGCAGTTTTCTATAGGGTTTGCCATACCATTTAGCAATAAAATGATTCTTATAAAAAACCATTGAAAAAAGAAAAGATGGTATCTGTTTTTTAACTAATACTGCCAAAAGATTGTACCATAATTCATATTTAGCCAGTAAAAAAACCTTAGGTTCAACTGATTCTATAAAGCGTGATACTTGCCAGGAAGTATCAAAGGGCAGATAGTCAACATGATCGACAAGTGGGTTGTCCTTTTCAATTTCGTAACCCGATGGAGAAAAAAAGGTAAGCAATATCTTTTCTGAAGGATGATGCTTTCTTATTAAAGTTATTAATGGCTGCGCCTGCTCAAACTCACCTAAAGACGCCACATGAAACCAAATACAACCCTTTAGATCTGCTTGTTTCAAACTTTTGTAAGTGGTTTTTCTTCCTTGTAGTCCTTGTTTCAATTTCAATGATTTGAAGGGCCAGATCCTTATAAAAAAGATGACGGTTGAAATGATTAAGGAATACAGGAATCGAAACATATAATTATCAACGATTTCAACGGTAAACATAAACTAAGCCGTGCTTTATTCACTTATATTTGCGGCTTAATTTTTCTAAATGAAAATTGCTGTAGTAGGCACCGGATATGTGGGTTTGGTAAGCGGCACCTGCTTTGCCCGGGCAGGTAATTCTGTTATCTGCGTTGATATTAATGAAAGTATTGTTGACAGGCTTTCTAAAGGAGAGTTAACCATATATGAACCCGGTTTAGACTTTTTATATGAAGAAAACAGAAAAGCCGGTCGGTTAAAATTCACCACCAGCCTGGCTGAGGCGGTTAAAGATGCCCTTATTATTTGTCTTTGTCTGCCAACACCATCTGATGAAGATGGTTCTGCTGACTTAAAGCACGTACTTGGTGTAGCTGAAGACCTTGGGAAAATTATAGACGACTATAAGATAATCGTTGATAAGAGTACCGTTCCGGTGGGTACAGCAGAATTAGTTCGAGCAAAAATTGCTGAAAACGCTACTTGCGCGTTTGATGTTGTTTCCAATCCGGAATTCCTTAGAGAGGGTTACGCGGTTCAGGACTTTTTAAAACCGGATAGGGTAGTTGTTGGAACTTCATCTGAACGAGCCAAAAAAGTACTGGAAAATCTCTATAAACCTTTTTTACCAGAAGGTCGTCCGGTGCTTTTCATGGACGAACGATCGGCTGAAATGACAAAGTATGCGGCTAATTCGTATTTGGCAACACGTATAACTTTTATGAATGAAGTAGCTACTTTGTGCGAAGAACTTGGAGCCGATGTTAATATGGTAAGAAAAGGACTTGGAAGTGATACCAGGATTGGTCACCGTTTTCTTTATCCCGGAATCGGCTATGGTGGAAGTTGCTTTCCTAAAGACGTATTAGCCCTGGTTAAAACTGCGCAAACTAATAATTACGACTTTAAAATACTAGAGGCCGTAATTGAAAGGAATATCTACCAGCGAGACAGATTTGTAAAAAAGATAGTTGAGTTCTTCGATGGTAATATAGTTAACAAACGAATAGCGGTATGGGGTCTGGCATTTAAGCCCAATACCGATGATATACGTGAAGCTCCATCTCTTCACATAATTAAAGAACTGACAGAAAAAGGTGCAACGGTAGTTGCTTATGATCCTGAGGCAATGGAAAATGTAAAGAGTAGAACGCGCTTAAACATTAATTATGGATGTGATGCCTATGAAGTCTTAGAAAACGTGGATTGTCTCTGTATTTTTACAGAGTGGCAGCAATTCCGCTCTCCTGACTTCACCAAAATGAAATCAACAATGAAAGAACCTGTAATATTTGACGGGCGTAATATTTACGACCTCGAGCAAATGAAGGAAAAAGGTATAACTTATATCAGTATTGGCAGGAAATTTGTAAATGTCCCTAAGCATGCTTGAAGATCTATTAAAGAGAAATAAAAAGCTGTCTGTCATTGGTTTAGGCTATGTAGGACTTCCGATCGCGCTGGAGTTCGCATCCAAAATGGACGTAATTGGATTTGATATTAATGAAAATCGCGTGGATTTGATGAAAAGCGGAATAGATCCTTCGAAGGAACTTTCTGCCAAAGCTTTTAGGAATAAGAGCATTGAATTCACCCATAAAGGAGAGGATTTAAGAAATGCATCCTTTCATGTTGTTGCGGTTCCAACACCCATTGATAAATTTAATACACCAGATCTTACCGCACTAAAGGCAGCCACTAAAACAGTAGGGCAGATATTAAAAAAAGATGACATTGTTGTTTTCGAATCTACCGTCTTTCCCGGATGTACAGAAGAGATCTGTTTGCCTATACTCGAAGAAGAGTCTGGCCTTTTACTTAATGAGGATTTTAAAATTGGATTCTCTCCTGAACGAATAAATCCGGGTGATAAAACCCATACATTAACCAAGATTGTTAAGGTAGTATCAGGAAGCGATGATGAATCTGCAAAGCATATTTCGCAAGTGTATGGCTCAATTATTGAAGCCGGAATACACGAAGCATCCTCTATAAAAGTGGCAGAAGCAGCAAAGATCATCGAAAATACTCAGCGCGATGTAAATATTGCGTTAATGAATGAATTGTCTATCATTTTTAATAAAATGGATATTTCTACTTACGAGGTGCTGGAGGCAGCCGGTACTAAATGGAATTTCCTCAACTTTTACCCCGGTTTGGTTGGTGGACATTGCATTGGAGTTGATCCGTATTACTTAACCTATAAAGCAACTTCACTCGGTTATAGCCCGGAGGTAATATTAAGTGGGAGAAAGATAAATGATGGAATGCCCGACTATGTTGCCAAGCAGATAGTTAAGACATTGATAGACAAGGGAAAAAACCTTAGAGATGCGCAAATACTTGTAAAGGGAATAACTTTTAAAGAAAATGTTTCTGATATACGTAATTCTAAGGCTGCAGACCTAGTGCTCTCTCTTAGTAGTTATATAGATAAAATAGATGTAGAGGATTATTTGGCCGATTCGGAAGAAGTAATGCATGAATATGGCATTAAGCTTAGCAATGAGTCAAATGGTAAGTACGATGTAGTAGTTTTTGCCGTTGCCCATAAAGACTATACCGACTTACAGCTTGAAGATCTGAAAAAAATATGTACCGATGATGTAACCTTGTTTGATTTAAAGAATATTTTCAAGGGCAGGCTCAATGGTATAGGAAGTTGGACTCTTTAAAAAATCGTGAAAATGAAACTAAAATTATCTTTAATAGTTGCAATATTCTTTTTGTTTTTGATCAATGCCAATGGTCAGGAAGAAGGTGAAGAAGTACCTGTCCCCTCCGATACAGAGGAAACCATAGATATTCCTGAAACGATTTTGGATCAAGTTGAAGTCCCTCCAATAACAGAAGAAGATAATGACAATACGGCAGAAGAACAAAAAGTCGGAGAGGAAGATTCTATTATAGACCCCGAAGACATTAAAGAAGCTGAAGAACTGCAGGGATTACAGGTTAAATTTCCAAGAGTGGGAATATATGGCCATGATTTTTTAAGAAACAATGATTTTAAATATTTTTCCCGAGGCAGTGTAGAAACGGTATCGGATGATTATATCATTGGAGTTGGTGACTCTTTAACCGTATCGGTATGGAACCAGGATAATTTGTTTAGTGATAGATATAAGGTTTCCGAAAGTGGTTCAATTGGTAATGCCAAATCAACGGGTGGTGCTTCCGGAGGAGAAAATATTGGTCTTGTTTATCTTAAGGGTTTAACGTATGCTAAGGCTAGAGAAGTATTAAAATCAAGGTACAAACGTATTTACCGATTTACCGATAATAATTTTAACGTATCTCTTTCCGGAGTAAGAAATATTTATGTTGATATTGTTGGTGAAGTTGAAAAACCGGGAACCTATAAACTTCCTGCTACCAACTCGGTTTTCAACACTTTAAAACTATCCGGAGGTCCAACGGCCAATGGATCAGTTAGAAATATTACCGTTAAACGAAACGGTCAGATTTTTAGAGTCCTTGACCTCTATAAATATCTTAACGATCCAAGTGCGTCTGAATCGATATATCTGCAAAATCGTGATGTTATTTTAATTACAGGTATTGGCCCGCTTGTTACCATTGATGGTGGTGTGCGAAAGCCCGGGAGATTTGAATTAAAACCGGATGAATCTTTTGGTGATTTGATGGATTTTGCCGGAAATTTAAAAGCAAATGCACGTAATAATTCTCTTCAGTTATACCGTTATGAGAACAATCGCTATGTAATTAAAGATTTGGACTATGATTTGAATAACCGGTTGACAATGAATAACATTGCTTTGAGAGATGGAGATTTGGTTAAAATAGATTTGGTTTCGCCGGTTGCTCAAAATTTCGTAGAAACTGAAGGAGCTTTAAACTTACCGGGCACCTACGAGTATAAAAACGAATATAGAGTTACCGACCTTGTAAAAAGGTCATCAGGATTAAGATTCGATGCCATTCTGGATAGAGCATATATTACAAGGTTAAATGAAAAACTTGAGGAAATTAATATTCCGGTTCATTTAAAAGAAGCAATGGATAGTCCGGGAAGTGATGCAGACATACAAATTTTCCCTAAGGATAAATTACTGGTTTTAAGCTATTCTGATTTTCGAGAAACGTTTTCAGTTGAAGTTTTCGGCGATGTGAATAAACCGGGTAAAATTAATTTCAGAGACGATCTTACACTCCAGGATCTTTTAATCCTTTCCGCAGGGTTTAAGACTTCGGCGTTAACACAAGAAATTGAAATTCGCAGGGTTGTTGCTTACGATGAGAATGAGGGCAGAAGAATTCCGATAAGGTCAACAGTTGAAAAGATTGAGGCAGATTTCAACTTCCTGAGTCCGGGCTCCGATAAGAATAATTTTGTTTTGCAACCTTACGACCAGGTATTTGTAAGAACTATTGCCGAATACGAACAGCCTCTAACTATTCAAATAGAGGGTGAAGTAAAATACCCTGGGGCTTATCCACTCTTAAGTAAGGATATGCGTATTTCGGATGTTCTTAAAAATGCCGGTGGGTTAACAGCATACGCATACCCGGAAGGAGCAAAGCTTTTTAGAAAAGAGAATGCTCTTGGACCGGTTTTAGTTGACTTAAACGAGATACAAAGAAGAGAGAGTTCGCAGTACAATTATGTACTTAAAAATGGCGACCGGTTAATTATTCCTACAATTAGTGAAGTTGTTACCATAAACGGGGCTATAAGAACTGTGTTAGATAATGCAACTAAAACCAATGTTGCCTTTAAAGGAAGAAAAAGTGCAAAATGGTATATTGATGAGTTTGCGGGTGGATATGATAAAATGGCATTAAAAAGAAGCACTCATGTTATTGAGCCAAATGGCAGAGTAAATGGAACCAGGAAATTTCTTTTTTTCAACACATATCCTATGGTAGTGCCAGGTTCTCAGATTCGTGTAGATTACAAACCTCCGAAAGAAGAGAAGTCCAACGAATTTTTAGGAAAACTTTCCTTCAAAGAAGTTTTAGCCCTCACCACTTCTTTGGCATCGACGGTATTGCTCATTAGGGCGGCAACTAAATAGTTTTAAATACCCCATTCTATGAATGAGAAAGAAAATCTCCAGTCAAGTGCTGAACAGGAAATATTGGTGTTACTTTCTTATTTGAAAGAGGCAGTTAAATACTTTTTACGCCGATTTTATATCCCTCTTATAGGATTGGGTGTAGGACTTTTCTTAGCACATCAGGAGATAAAGGAATTTGCTCCAACTTATACCGCAGTTCTTAAATTTGTTAGAAATACGGATATTGGAAGTTCCGGGGGGCAGGAAATAAACATTCCTAATTTCGGAGGCGGTGGAACGTCTTCCAATAAAAATCCAATGTCCGAGATAATGGTCTCCGACATTGTTTTAAAGGAATCGTTGTTCAGGTTGCAACCTGACAGTTCGGACTTTCTAATTAATCAATTTGTTGAAGTCTATTTTCCTGATGATTTTGATTCAAACAAGTTTACCTCCAATGAGTTAAACGCGTTTTCTGAAAGGCAACTGGCTATTTATAAAAGCATTCTAAGTCGTATCAAAAGTTCGAATTCTACTCTTTTCAAGGTGTCGCCCGAAACAATTATTACCCTGACATCTGCCACATTAGATCAGGAATTGTCTATGGGTTTGGTACAAAATATTTATGAGGCATTCACCGAATTCTATGATCAGAACTCGACTACGAGCATGTCGGAAACTTTATCGGCCATTATTAGAAAAAGAGATTCCACCAAACTGGCCATGCTGAGTTTTCAAACGCAGTTGGCAGCTATTCAAAATAAGGACGGTCTTAATATAAGACCATCTGACTACATAACAGCGGAAAGACTCAAGCAGGAAATTGAGATGGCAAAAGGAAGCTACACCCGATATTCCACTGACGTTGAATCAAGAAGGACTAGCCTTTCACTACGAAAACCTGCTTACAGTCTGCTAAGCCAATCTATTCCGCCGTTGAACAAAAGTTTTATTAGGCCTGTAGGTATTTATCTGAACAAGGGTTTGGTCGGTTTAGGCGTTGGTATAATTATAACTTTTATTCTCTTTTTTCTTTCCAAATTTTGGTATTACTACAAACGAGCATGATCAAACAAATAGCATCTAAGATTAATGACCTTGTTAAAATTTCAAAACAGGCAGGTTCTGAAATTCTTAAAGTATATAAAACCGACTTCACAGTAGAAAGCAAAGCTGATGAAAGCCCGCTTACTCAAGCCGACAAAGCGTCACATGAAACAATAATTTCGGGTTTAACTAAACTGTTTCCTAATATTCCTGTCATTTCTGAAGAGCATAAAAACGAAGACTATAATATTCGTAAGAATTGGAAATACACCTGGTGTGTTGATCCGTTGGACGGAACCAAAGAATTTGTGAAAAAGAATGGGGAGTTTACCGTGAATATTGCCCTTCTTAAATATGGTGAACCTGTTTTCGGCATCGTTCATGTTCCGGTACAGGATAAAACTTATGTTGCTTTAAAGGGGCAGGGGTGCCGCCTTCTGGAAGATGGGCAAGAACATAAGTTGTCTGTTACTCAAAACCAGAACGGAAAGCTAAGAGTAGTAGGTTCCCGATCACACAATTCGCCTGAAGTTGATGCTTTTGTCGCTGAAATCTCAGATAGATATGAAGACGTTGAATTTGTAGCAGTCGGCAGTACCTTAAAATTCTGCCTGATAGCAGAAGGTAAAGCCGATATCTATCCACGACTGGGACCAACCATGGAATGGGATACAGCTGCCGGACAAATAGTTGCTGAAGAAGCCGGTGCCAAAGTATATCGTTATGAAGATGGAGAAAGGATGCAATACAACAAAGAGAATTTGCTAAATCCGTTCTTTATTGTTTCTGCGCTCCATCAAGCATAACAAGGCTTTCATCTATCCAAAGGGTTAGTGCGCGTTCTACTTTACTAAAAAGAATTTCCGGCTTGTCTATTCGCCAGTTTACATCGTCAAACGGTGACCGCAATAGCATAAACCTGTCGAGGTTGAACTCAACCATTTCATCCTGAATGTGTTTTCTAATATTTAAACAAACTCCCCATCCATTGTTTTCCTGCAATTGCTCAAACCAATCTTCATAATAGTCTGCTGCATCACCATGAAAGTTGAATAGGTTATCTCCAATAAGGATGAACTTGCTAATGCCTTCCAGCATTAGCGGATCAATTACATTTCGCCGTAGCAACATAACATCATTGCCAATGGCATCATTCCACTCTCCAATAAATTCCAGAATCGCATATCCGTCCTTATAATCAGCAAAAAGAATTTTGGTATAAAGTGTTTCCGATCCAAATTCATCCCACTGCGGATGTATGTAATAGTTGTAAACCGTATTATCAAAACCGAACTCATTATACTGACGCTGAAAGAAAGGAGACTGCGGATCGTCTTCCGCCTGATACCTGTCGCGCCAATTATAAAATGGTTCTAAATAATGCATTAACCTTTGTGCTTTTCTATTGCTAATCTAACGCTTCCTGCCGATAATAAAAGTCTGTTTGCCGTTTGGTAGTCAACTCCCAACTCGTTCATGACCATTTTACAGCCCCGGTCAACCAATTTATCGTTACTGAGCTGCATATCGACCATTCGGTTGTCAACCACTCTGCCGAGCTTTATCATTACCGAAGTGGATATCATATTCAAAATAAGTTTTTGCGCTGTTCCTGATTTCATTCTCGTACTGCCTGTTACAAACTCCGGGCCTACAATAGCTTCAATTGGATAAACGGCTGCCCCGGCTAATGGGGTGTTTTCATTGCAGGTTATACATGCTGTTAGAATATTTTGTTTCTGACAGTATTCCAAAGCTCCAACAACGTAGGGTGTTGTGCCCGATGCGGCAATACCAACCACCGTATCATTACTGCTTATATTCAGCTGTTGCAGATCTTTCCAGCCTTGTGCTTTATCGTCCTCGGCAAATTCAACGGCCTTTCTTATAGCGGAGTCACCACCTGCCATTATGCCATGTACAAGTCCGTGTTCCACTCCAAAAGTAGGCGGACATTCAGATGCATCTACAATACCCAACCGACCACTAGTACCTGCTCCAATATATATTAATCTGCCACCGGCCAACATTCGATCAACTACTTCATCTACTAACTTTTCTATAATAGGAATGCAGCCATTTACAATATTGGCTACTTTTTTATCCTCTGTATTTATGGATTCTAACAACTTAAGCGTTGACATCTTTTCTAAATGCCTGTAGTGTGATTCCTTCTCCGTATGTCTTATAATTTCTTTCATACCGAAATCCTTGGATCAAGCAAACCATACGCTATGTCTGCAATAATGTTGGCCAATACAAACACTAAGGTTATTACCAGCACTGCGCCAATGGCCACCGGAAAATCAAAATTCTGCATGGCATTTACCGTTATATAACCAATGCCTTTTATATCAAAAATTATTTCTACGAAAAATGCTCCGGCCAGTAAAGATGCAAACCAACCGGTAATGGAAGTAACCACAGGATTAAGCGCATTGCGTAAGCCATGTTTGAATATCACCTTGTTATTTGAAAGGCCTTTGGCTCTGGCTGTTCTTATGTAATCTTTGGAAAGCACATCTAACATCGCACTTCGTGTAAGCTGGTAAATAATACTAATAGGCCTTACACCCAATGCAAGGGCCGGTAAAATAAGATTCTTAAGCACCAGTTGTTTCTCACCAAGATTGTTTATGTAGTACAAACTTCCGGTTTGATTAAGACCTGTAAATTGGTGATAGACATTGCCGAGGATAAAACCAATAACCATAGCACTGAAAAAAGATGGAACGGAAACACCTATGGTTGATAAAAAGGTAAGCAAATTATCTAATGGCGACTGAAATTTAACCGCACCTACTACACCCAAAATAATTCCAACAATACTGGCAAGTACTATGGCGACCAGGGCCAGCACTAAGGTTTGTGGCAGGGCCTTCACCAATATTTCATTTACAGGCCGTTTGGTTTGATATGATTTATTTAAGTACGGCCATTTAAGGATTAAAACTCTTTCTCCAAAGGACAGAATTTTTTGATAACCTAACTCACTCTTTAATTCTGCCGAATGTTTATATACCGAAACAGGAGAAATGTCATTTAAAAATTTTCCAAAGCGGACGTGCATGGGTTTATCCAAGCCAAGTTCTTTTCTAACTGCTTCCTCAGTGGCTAAATCAGAGCTTTGGCCAATGGTGAGATTGGCCGGATCAACCGGCATAACATTAAATAATACAAAAACGAGCACAATAACGCCCAGCATTACAGCAAAGCCATATAACAACTTATTTAAGGCATAGCGCAGCACATTACAGAATTAAGGAGTTGATCTCATCCACAGTGGGCATATTCCTGTAATGCCACTTACCCAATATGTTCCCCTTTTTAAGTAAAACAACTCCCGGATTTGACCTGATCATTGTTTTAAGCATTGTTCCGTCGCCGGAAAGGTTGCTTCCCTCAAGGTTATTTTTCTTCTTGTACGCTTCCAAATCGGCATCACTGGAAGCCGATAAAAAAGCATAATTAAAAGAACTGTCATCAGATTGAGAATGGCCGACAAGTGTTCTGATCTTATCAGTGTTTTTCGAACTGGCCTTAGTAGCGTCGTGCAGCACAAACAACAAGACCGGCTTGTCAAAGCTCAAAAGCTGTTCGGTTACATCGTTTCCATCACTGTCCGATAGCATAAAGTCATGAATAGGGGCCGGAATGCCTTCATCGATAACTTTTGATTTACTATCGACAAATTCCCATTCATCTCCTTCAGGAGTGGTATTTATAAACTCTTTGGTTTCTCCGGTATTTGTGTTTTTATAGGTATAGGTGTTCTCGTACTGAGCCGGTTCAATAATTTCCATTCCATCAGGTATATTGGCTCCAATTTTGTAGGGTCTGAAGTCAACCACCGGCAAATTGTAATAGTTGTGGAGGGCAAAAGCCAATGGAGCCATAATGCCAAGCGTTCCAGCAGCAACGGCACCTTTTTTTCCGATTAGCGGCTCAATCTTATCCCTGTTAAACCATAAAAACAGACCCATAGCCGTTAATACAATATCCTTGGCAAAAGAGGTCCAGGGTGATAGTTTAACAAAATCGCCAAAACACCCGCAATCTCTAACTACATTAAATATGGCCGAAACGCCTGTAAGTAGCGTAAAGAACAGAATCAGGGCCAATAACATGCGGAGTGTCCATTTTTTATAAATGCCCAGTATAAGTGTTACACCAAGTAAAAACTCCAACACTAACACAAAAAAGGAAATTGGGTGGGAAAACGGCTTCAAAAAGGGCATTTTAAAGACATTAAAGTAATCTTCCAATTTAATGGCCGTTCCCATAGGATCTATTAGTTTAACGGCAGCCGAAAACAGGAAGAAAGCCCCCACAAAGTTTTGAATAAATGATACCAGCCAACTTTTGGGCTTTTTGATCAAAGAAGTCAAAAAAGTAAGTACAATGGCGGCAATAGTTGTGTATAGTATAATGGTCCAGATTGTCATTCTTCGTTCATTCTAATTAGTGCAAAAACTGCATAGTTTACAATATCGGTATAGTGGCCATCCAAGCCTTCTGAAATAAGTGTTTGTCCTTCGTTGTCTTCTATTTGCTTAATACGCAGGATCTTTGTGAGTATCAGATCAGTGAATGAGCTGGTTCTCATTTCCCGCCAGGCTTCTCCGTAATCGTGGTTTTTGGCTATCATAACCTGCCTAACTTCATGTACCTGCTCTTCAAACATCTGAAGCACTTCTTCATCTGAAAAATTTTCCCAGTCATTATAATCATGCGACAACTGAATTAAAGCCATTAAACCATAGTTTACAAGGGCTCTAAATTCTCCTTCAATGCCCTCATCAACTTTACTAATGCCTGTTTCCTCCAAAGTTCTTATTCTTTGACCTTTAATAAACAACTGATCGGTAATAGATCTCGGGCGCATAATCCGCCACGATGTGCCGTAATCTTTCGTTTTTTTGAAAAATATCTCGCGGCACTGAGCAATTTGATCATCGTATTGAGCCAGCGTAATATTTATATCGTTTTCCGTCTCTGTCACTTTTTTATTTTGAAGCCTTAATAAACGGTTAACAGGTATTTTAGTGCCGTAATTCATTCATTTAAAGAATACTAAATTACCTGAAAACGTGCCTAAAAATAGTTTAATAAAACCAAAAAGAAGCCTGAATTGCCGTGGCAGACTGCTGGATTTATCCACGCCTAAAATAATGGGGATATTAAATCTTACGCCGGATTCGTTCCATGATGGTAACAAGTACAATACATTAGACCGGGCATTAAATCGGGTAAATGATATGTTGGAAGAAGGTGCCAATATCATTGATATGGGTGCTATGTCGAGCAGACCGGGGGCTTCTATCATAAATACTGAAACGGAGCAAACAAGATTACTGCCTGTTTTACGAGAAGTACGAAAGCAGTTTCCTGATTGTATTTTATCAGTTGATACGATTTACGCCTCCACAGCAAGAGTAGCTCTGGACCTGGGCTGTAGCATTATCAACGATATTTCTGCCGGATATTATGATGAACGTATGTTGTCCACAGTGGCAGAATATAATGCACCTTACGTAGCCATGCACATGCGCGGTACACCGGAAAACATGGGCACAGTCACAGATTATAAGGATTTGGTACCTGAAATTATGGACTACTTTATAGAAAGAATTTTTAAAGCCACGGAATTGGGTATAAAAGACATTGTTCTAGATCCCGGTTTTGGATTCTCCAAAACCGTTGAACAAAACTTTGAACTTCTTAACAGGCTTGAAGAATTTCAAATTTTAGACTCTCCTGTTCTTGTGGGTATTTCCAGGAAGTCCATGATATGGCGAACACTAAGTACCGATCCGGCAGGCGCGCTCAACGGTACCACAGCCCTACATGCAGCGGCTTTGTTAAACGGAGCCGATATACTGCGCGTACATGATGTACGACAGGCTAAGGAAGTTTGTCTTCTTTTTAAAAAGTTAAGGGCTTCCTCATGAAATATGTGCATTTGGTTAATGGAGATGCCACTGCTTACCTGTTACGTAAAGCCGGAATAAAAGATAAAATAATTGTTTGGCGTGAAATGTTGTGTGAAGGACCCTCTGTACTTAGTATAGGTAGTAAGGAATTTGTTAGAACCCGCTCTTCATATTTGAACCGGAACTATTCGGAAAACTCAAAGGAATACAACGATCTTTTTGTTTCTCAACTCAAGTTGTTGGAATCTAACGCATCAAAAGACAGCGTAATCATACTTTGGTTCGAATTCGATTTCTTTTGCCAGATTAATTTAATGGCGGCTCTGAGCTATATCTCTCCGTTGAAGTGGGGTAGTATTGAACTCATTTGTCCTGCAGATAAAGAACTGGGTTGTCATCAACCTGAAGAGATCAGTCCTTTACTGCCTACGCCTGTTGTTATTACTGAAAAACATTTGCAAGCAGCACGGAAATTTTGGAAAACATGGAACTCCGGGGATCATGCTGAATTAAGAAAATCCGGGTCGGCGGAGTTTCCGTTACTGAAAAATGCATTACAAGGATATTTTGAACTGGCTTATCCCGGAAATGACGGACTTAATGAAGTAGAACGCTTTTTATTGAACAACATAAAGGAAGGAAAATTAGGTTATAATGAGTTGATAAAGGCAGCTTTAAATAATCCACAATTTCGCATATTGGGTTGGGGAGATAGCCAGTACGTCAATGCTTTACAAGGCCTTTCAGAGCTATATGAATCAAAGAAAAAAATGGAATTAACAAACCTTGGCAGGCAAGTTGCAATACATAAGGCAAAACTTAACCGAAAGACAGCCTTAGAATTTGGAGGAGTAACTATTCGGTAATTCATTCGTCAGAGTAGTATGAAAATATATCTAACATTTATCTGGGTTCTATGCGCTTCTTTGCTCTGTGGGCAGACCGAGATCAAAGGAAAAATAATTGACAAAGACAATTCAGAGCCAGTTGCCTATGCGCTTATAAGATTAAATGATAGTAATATTGGTGTGTTTAGTGATGAACAAGGCAACTTTTCACTATCTATTGACGGGCGACCTGATGAACAATCTCTTACCTTTTCCTATATCGGCTATAAAACAAAAAATATTAAGGTAAGAGATCTTCCGCCGGATGGCGTGATAATACTGGAGAATGAAAATTTTAATATTGAAGCAGTCGTAGTTTCTCCGCCTGACCCCGATGAAATTTTGAGAATAGCCGATAGCCTTGCGGTTACAAATCATTTTAAAAGAAACACCGTGCAGCCGGGCTTCTATCGCGAATTTCTTTTTGAGAACAACGTACCTATGAAGGTTTCTGAAGCTACTTTTGATCGGCTTATGTACGGTTCGGGAAGCGCAAGGAAAACAAAGATTAAAACGCTTAAAGCCCGGAGCGTGATAGATTCCGCCAAGCTAAAGTATATCAACGATGTATTTAATCTGAAGAAAGATACGATTCAGCTTGATGTTACAAACTTCATTGAGATTGGCCAGGCAGTTTCCTTTACAAGCAATACGGATAACAATGACAAAAGGAATTCCAAAATTCGAATGCAGAATAAGTTTAACGGCCATGTGGAATACCTTGGTCGCGAAGCTTATGATATTTCTTACCAGGGCTTTAAAGGAAAAAAGGAGCTTATTAGCGGACGTTTTTTAATCGATACGGAAACTTATGCCTATCTCGCTTTTGAAGCGTACCTGAATGAAGATGAAAATTTGAATCGGCTAATTCCGTTTGGAGTAAGGTTTATACTTAATTTACTCGGGTATAATTTCAGTATAAATAATGTAGAGTACAAGGTATATACAAAACCAATTGGCAATAAGTTTTTCTTTGACAAGTCTGTAGTGCTCATTGATATAGATGTGGCAAGAAAAGGACAATGGATTGATGGCCTTATAAAACAGGAATATTATATGGCCGATCCGGTAACAATGGACAAGGTGCCGGATTTAAACCGCATGCCGGATGAGCAACTAACTTACAATTTTAATAATGCATTTTGGGGTGAGAATTTTTATCTGCCAACCCCTGAAAAAACCTTAAAGCGTATTTCAAGAATTGAACGATCCAATGCAGAATTTGAAGGTTATATTCATTCTGAAAAGCATGAACGATGGATGAAAAGACAACGTAAGAAAGTTAAAAAGAAGCAATAAATTCAGCCGTTCGTTTTTCGCTATAGTACAGATTTTTCTTAGCCCAAAAGCCACAGTGTCCTCCCAGCTCAGGCGTTTCCAGGTACAGGTGGTCGCTTTTTTTAGCAACATCGTAAGGGAAGCAACTTTTTGTTAAAAAGGTGTCGTTTTGGGCCTGCAAGAGCAGGGTAGGTGTTTGTATTTCAGATAGGGAGTCAACGTTGCTGTTCTTTTGCTGATAGTCCAGAGCATTTTTAAAACCGAAAAGAGGAGCCGTAAATTCATCATCAAATTCCGTTAAGGACTTTACCTTCTGCAAAGTCTGATATTTCTCCTTTGTTAGCAGGTGCCGTTTGCTCTCAACTTTTTTCATCAATCGTACTTTAAAACGGTTGTTGTATATCCAGTTTTGCTTTTCTTCCATCCTTTTGGCACCACCTACAAGATCAAGTGGGGTAGAGATAGCTACAACCGCGTTTAATTTCAGTGACGGATAATCTTTCAATAGTTTAACGGCTAAATTACCCCCAAGACTAAATCCGACAAGAGCCGTCTTTTTATAACTATTCTGATTTTGAGCATGCCTAATAACAAGTTCAACATCATCGGTTTTTCCGGCGTGGTAAGTGGCCAATTGCTTGTTTGGCTCGCCGCTGCACCCCCTTAAATTCATACTCAATGTATCCCAACCTGCATGGTTCAAATGTTTTACCATGCCAAGCATGTACGGGCGGGAGGCATTGCCCTCGAAGCCATGAAGCAAAACAGCGAGATGCTCACTTCCGTTTTTTGACCAATCAAGGTCGAGAAAGTCATTGTCAGGTGTATCAATTCTTTCCCGTGCGTATTGCACGCCTTCTACCTTACGCCATTGTGATGGATAAATGGTGGCAATATGCGTATTGCGTATGTACCAGGGTGCTTTGTATGTGGACTTAATAATTGGCACGGCTATTATTTTTAACCACGTTGGAACATAGGGTTATTTTTGTTAACCTATGTTTTTTATAGAATCGTTCTATGCCTGATGGTTAAATTGCACAGGGTACTTAATACATGCATAGGCAATTCTACGAAGGATTAATCTATGTGACACGGTGGTGCAGGTCACAAGTGTATCACTTCGCCGTAAGCTGCCGCTGCCGCTTCCATAACCGCTTCACTCATTGTAGGATGCGGATGCACAGACTTTATGATCTCATGCCCCGTTGTTTCTAACTTTCTGGCAGCTACCACTTCAGCGATCATTTCTGTAACATTAGCTCCGATAAAGTGTGCTCCAAGCCACTCGCCATACTTGGCATCAAATATTACTTTTACAAAACCTTCGGGGGTTCCGGCTGCTTTGGCCTTACCACTTGCCGTAAACGGAAACTTACCAACTTTCACCTCATAACCTGCCTCTTTTGCCGCCTGTTCGGTATAGCCAACCGAGGCTATTTCCGGACTACAGTATGTACAGCCGGGAATGTTGTTATAGTCAATCGGCTCAACGTCCATGCCCTTGATCTTTTCAAGGCAGGTTATACCTTCTGCACTGGCTACGTGGGCAAGTGCCTGTCCTTCGGTTACATCACCAATGGCATAGTAGCCCGGAACGTTGGTTCTGCTAAATTCATCAACTACTATCTTACCTTTTTCCGTAACAATGCCGGTTTCTTCCAACCCGATATTTTCTATGTTTGGCGTAATACCAACCGCTGAAAGCACCACATCGCATTCTATATCAGTGTAGTTGCCGGTTTTGTTGTTTTTCACTTTCACCAAGCAATCTTCACCGCTTGTATCTACACTTTCTACGGCTGAATCGACCATTATTTTCATTCCCTGTTTCTTGAAGTTTCTATTCAACTCTTTTGAAACATCTTCATCCTCTACAGGCACAAGTCTTGGCATATATTCTACAATGGTAACTTCTGTACCTGTTGAGTTATAAAAATAAGCGAACTCTACACCAATAGCTCCGGCACCAACCACTACCATGCTTTTCGGCTGTTTCTCCATGCTCATGGCTTCACGATAACCTATGATCTTTTTACCGTCCTGCGGAAGGTTAGGAAGCTCACGCGACCTGGCTCCTGTGGCAATAATAATATGCTCGGCACCATATTCACTTGTTTTTCCTTCCGTATCGGTTACATCAACTTTTTTATCCGGTTTTACTTTGGCTGTGCCTTTTATATGTTCGATCTTATTCTTTTTAAAAAGGAACTGAATACCCTTGCTCATGCCATTGGCTACACCACGACTCCTTTTTATCATTCCGCCGAAATCTGCCTTAGCTTCTGATACACTTACTCCGTAATCTCCGGCATGTTTTATATAGTTAAAAACCTGTGCGCTTTTCAATAGTGCTTTAGTGGGAATACAACCCCAGTTTAGGCAAATACCGCCGAGCTCGGCTTTTTCTATTACAGCAGTTTTAAAACCTAACTGTGAAGCTCTGATAGCTGCTACGTATCCACCCGGACCGCTTCCTATAATAATAACATCGTATTTATTCATTGATTTTTCTTGTTTTTAACGGACTGCAAAAATAGGGTGTACAATTTCAATCAAAATGAAAATGAGAATCAAAATCAAAATTAAAATGGCAGATAATGCCCTATACCCTGGCTCCGGGCGGTGTTGTCACCGCCGGTCAGAAAGTAGTTTGAATAGTAGTCGAAAATAAAAATAGCGTAGTATTAGATCCTTCTCACGCACTTGCGTGATCAGGATGACGCTATTTTAATTTTCTCGATCTCCCTAACCACCGATCACTCCATAAACTTTATAAACCATACAAACCAATTAAAGCCCCGGGCACCGGGCGGTGTTGTCGCCGCCGGGCAGAATGGAGTTTGAATAGTAGTCGAAAATAAAAATAGCGTAGTATCAGATCCTTCTCACGCACTTGCGTGATCAGGATGACGCTATTTTAATTTTCTCGATCTCCCTAACCACTGATCACTCCATAAACTTTATAAACCATACAAATCAGTTAAAGCCCCCGGCCCCGGGCGGTGTTGTCACCGCCAGTCAGAAGGGAGTTCGAATAGTAGTCGAAAATAAAAATAGTGTAGTATCAGATCCTTCTCGCGCACTTGCGTGATCAGGATGACGCTATTTTAATTTTCTCGATCTCCTTTAGCCTGATCCACTCCATAAACTTTATAAACTACACAAATCAGTTAAAGCCCCCGGCCCCGGGCGGTGTTGTCACTGCCAGTCAGAAGGGAGTTTGAATAGTAGTCGAAAATAAAAATGAGAATCAAAATGCTAAACCACTCCATAAGTTTTATATACTTCGAAGCTTAATAAACCAATCACTAAACAAACCTCAAAACCCAGGCTTTCACAGCAATATTTCGGCTACATCGTTCCAATTATTTACCCGGGTAAAACGCTCCTCAAAAACATTATGCGGCGAACTGAACAGAAGCTTAATTTCACCATCGAATGACTCAAGATTATGCGCATGATCATCTATCATTATATCGCCTTTCAGTGCTTTCTTATCTCCGCAAAGAATGATCTGTTTCCAATGAATAAAAGGGAAGTGTTCTTTCATCCAATCATATTTTTCATGCAATGACTGCGGAAACTCCAAAGCTGAACTGGCCACGTAGAGTTGATACTTATCATTAAGCAACTTTACGGCTTCCACCGCACCTTCTATAACCGGTAATGTTCTGAAAAACCCTTCGGTGTAGAGGTATTGACGGACCGGTTCAAACCTATCTTCAGGTACTGCATATCGTACCTTCTTACCTTTGATCTGATCCGGAGTAAGCATTTCACCATAATCGCGGTAATACCAGGCTAACAGTCCGCCGTAGGCATCGGCCAATACTTCATCTATGTCTATAATAAGGATTTTCATTGATCGGTCAAAGATGTAAGAGTTGCTCCAAAGAATAAAATCTAATGGAGTCTTTTCAGAATTATTTCTTTATCTACTTATTCTGATTTTAATACTAACTCTTCGGCGGCATGGTACCAAAAACCCTGTCCCAAAATCTATTGCTCACACCAAAGGCTTTATCAGGATATTTGTAATGGTGCAGGCTGTGATGCGCCCACAAGGGTTTTAGGAAATTAGGTGGTTTATATACGTGTGTAGCACGATGGACAAAACTATAGGTTAAGTAACCCAAAAAGAAGCCGGGGAAGAAAGCCCATGAAAGCTCGGCTTTACCAATTAACAAAAACAACAGGTAAAATATTCCGAAAAGTATGGCCCCCAGCACTAATCCAGGAGCGGGTGGCATAAGCAGGCGTTCTTCATCCTTTGGATATTCGTGGTGGGCACCGTGCATAATAAAATGGAACCTTTGCGACCATGCGCTGTCTGTTACCCAATGAAATAAATATCGGTGCAGCATATATTCAGCAAATGTCCAAAAAAGGAAAGCCCCTATAAAGAGCGCGAGAAAAGACAGAAGACTGATATTCTTCACAAAAAGCGAAACATAAATAAAAGCCGCTATTACCAAACCATATACAATAATATTCTGCATAGGATTTGTTTTGGAAAGAGCCTCAAGTACCGGATTTTTAAACATCCGGGCCTTTCCGGGTTTTACATAATCTGTTCTTACTTCTGGCATAACTTTAATTCAGGATGCAAATTTACAGCCGTTTTACGATCTTAATCCATGTTTAACGTGGATAAATGATTAAAAAGTTCATCAGAAATGCAATTTTTGCCTTTCATTTGCAGTAATGGCCGATAAACTCATATTAATAACCAATGATGATAGTATTGTAGCTCCCGGAATTAAAGCTTTGGTAGAAGCCATGCGACCACTGGGAAAGATAGTTGTAGTGGCACCCGACAGTCCGCAAAGCGGAAAGGGACACGCCATTACCATTGAAGAGCCACTAAGAATGGTAAAGGTTGAAGTGTTTGAAGGCATTGAGGCCTATACCTGCTCCGGCACTCCTGTTGACTGTGTAAAACTGGCCGTTGATAAAGTCTTACGCCGCAAGCCCGATCTGTGCGTTAGTGGCATTAATCACGGATCAAATTCATCCATCAATGTGATTTATTCGGGCACGATGTCTGCCGCGTTGGAAGCCTCAATTGAAGGCATTACGGCCATAGGTTTTTCACTTTGTGATTATTCCTTTACTGCGGATTTTACTGCGGCTGCGCATTATGCCCGCCAAATTACCGAAAAAGCCCTGATGGGCAATATTGAAAAAGGCACTTTACTAAATGTGAATTTCCCGAAACGGTCACTTTCAGACGTAAAAGGTGTAAAGGTTTGCAAACAGGCACAGGCAAAGTGGGAAGAAAGTTTTGATGAACGAACCGATCCCCGTGGCAGGCAATACTACTGGTTAGAAGGCCAGTTTGTGCATACCAATAACGACCCGGAAACCGATGAATGGGCATTAGAAAACGGATACGTTTCCGTTGTACCCATTACATACGATCTAACTGATTACAATAAGCTTACGGCATTAAAAACTACCCTTGATGGTACAACGTGAATACTTTAGAGGAATGGGCCTGGCCTTGTTCTTTTACTTAGCTGCTATGGCCATTTTCTATTTCATTTCGGCCGAAAAAGAGAGCATTATTTCCTTCTATGAGCATAAAAGAACCTGGCGTTTGTTGTTACCGGTTTTCACACTGGCCACAATACCTAATGTGTTGTTTTTTATGTATTTCATTCGGAAGAATTGGGCTCGCAGGGCGCGCGGAGTGTTAACTATGGTTTTTCTTGCCTTACTGCTTATGGCATTTATAAAATTTGTTTTGTGACACCGCCCCGTGTCAAATATTTTATTGTTACCGGCGAAGCTTCCGGTGATATGCATGCCGCTAATCTTGCCGAAGAAATATTCAAACTCCAACCCACAGCGGAAATAGAAGGTTGGGGCGGTGAAAAAATGACTGCTTCCGGGGTTAAAGTATATAAGCACTATAACGATTTGGCTATTATTGGTTTTACCGAAGTGATAAGCAAGTTAAGTACTATTCGAAGAAATTTTAAGCTATGTCAAAATCAAATAGCACAACAGGGTAGTGATACGGTAATTTTGGTTGACTTTTCCGGTTTTAATCTGCGTTTGGCCAAAAAGCTGCGAAAGAATGGTTTTACCGGTAAGATCGTTTATTACATATCTCCCAAGCTCTGGGTTTGGAATTCCAAAAGGGTAGAAAAGATTAAAAAATACATTGACGCTGTATTGTGTATTCTGCCATTTGAAGTTGATTTTTATGCAGATCATGGCTATAAGAATGCTCATTACATTGGGAATCCGCTTATGGATGAAATTGAGTCGTTTAAACCTGATTCAAATTTTATTAAACAGAACGGCCTGGGCGAGAAACCTATTATAGCCTTGCTTCCGGGAAGCCGTGAGAATGAACTTAAAAACATGCTGCCCTTTATGAAGGATATAGCACAAACATTCACTAACTACGAATTTGTGGTGGCAGGGGTTCCATGGCATAAGGAACTAATAGCTCAATTAAACCAAAACAAGCTAAAGGTCGTTTTTGATAAGACGTATGATCTTTTGTCCGTAGCGCGGGCGGCTATTGTAACCTCCGGTACGGCTACCCTGGAAACGGCTTTATTCAACGTGCCGCAGGTGGTTATTTATAAAGGAAATTATTTGTCCTATGCACTCGGCAAACGTCTTGTAAACGTAAAGTATATCAGCTTAGTGAATTTGATACTGAACAGAAGTTCGCTTAAAGAGTTTATACAACCCGTCATGACTATGGAAAACGTAGTTCCTGAATTAAGAAAGCTGCTTGAAGATGAAGCCAGGCGAACCGCCATTTTTACTGATTATGCTGAGCTCAAAGCAAAAGTAGAAGAGGGCGGAGCCTCGAGAAAAGCGGCAGAAATAATAATTGGAATATGACTTTATATTTGCAGTTCAATTTTAGGGGAATTAGCTCAGTTGGCTAGAGCGCTTGGCTGGCAGCCAAGAGGTCATCGGTTCGAATCCGATATTCTCCACCGTATTGCCGGAGTCGTCTCCGGCATTTTTTGTTTCCTCTTAGCACTCGGCTTTGCCGAGTGCTTATATACGCTCTTACCGGTGGCAAACGCTCGCTCACACTTTAAATATAATAACGCTGTACTATTTTCTAACAGAGCATATGCTAACACTCGGCAAAGTAGAGCGACATGGGGAGATTTAACTGTAGTTTAACTATGCATGTTTACTATCGAAATCCCATTAAAGAGGTATTAAAACCACTCCAGCGAAACTTCAAACTCAAGATCAATATCAGGCTCGGAGAAGGTAATGGTATTGGGCTTTGTGGCCAAATATGGGCTTAAGTCCATAATGCGGGAAAAAGGCGGGCCTAACATAATATCATCAACTAAGCCACCGCTGTCCACATCAGCTATGGCGTATTCCAGTCTGCTGGCTGAGTTATAGTAAATATCATCATCCGCCAGATCCCAGGTGAGATTTCCCTGATTCCAAAGTGTGTCCATAAAATATCTTCCCGGGCTAACAATACCAAACGACAGATCGGCTAACTGATCTATACCTGATAGGTGAGGATCCCAAGCCTGATCTTTATTATGGAAGGAGATAAGCTTTATTTGGTTGAGTTTTATCGGGTCGGTTGCCGTGGCCAGAATAGATGCAGTTTTTTCTATCACTTCTCCGGTGCTGCTGTTTGTTATTTGAACCGACAGAGTTGCCGGGCCGGGTTTGCGGAGCAGAAACCTTGTGTTAGTGGAACGCCAGCCGTTATCCGGACGTTCTATGGTGTCCCATATTTTCCCATCAATAATGATTACAACTTTATTAAAGTATTGATTTGCCCTGATCTCTAATCTTACCCCTTCATGCATCTCAACAGTTTCTTTAGAAAGGGAGATCTCCAGGTTGAAATCAGGCTCGGCTGTTTCTGAATTAGAACAAGAAATCATAATCAGGGTAAAGCTCATACTTAGAATTATTTGCACCAATTTTATCATTTGAATACAATTTTATTAAAGCGTACAAAGTTCGTTGAACATAGATTGATATTCAACTTTTATTTCATTAAATTAGAATATTTTAAGAGCTTCCATCTTGGTGCTCGGCTTTGCCGAGTGCTTATATACGCTCTTACCGGTGGCAAACGCTCGCTCATACTTTAAATATAATACTTCTTCACTATTTTCTAACATAGCATATGCTGACACTCGGCAAAGCCGAGCGACATATTGAGTAAATAAAAGAAACCGCTATGGGCGTTGCTGCCGCCTTGGTGTTAGTAGGCATCGTAGGTGTAATGTTTTTCAAAAGAGGCCATGGCGGCATCTTCGGTTTCTTTTACAGGACGGTAGTAACTGTCGTAAGTATAATTATATATGTATTGTTCATCATCATCTTCACCTACAACGCTCTTCAGTAGTTTACTCACCGGATCGTAACTGTAGGTTATGGCCATATCGCTCATATTGCTACCACTAATAACCTTTTGTGTGAGCTTGCCGTAATTATCGTACGTGTAGGTAAATGAGCCGTTCGGGTTGTTTTGTGTTAATAGTTCGCCGTACAAGTTGTAGCTGTAGGTATAAAGCCCAGCCGCCGGGTCGTTGAGTTGGGTTTTACGTCCCCAGCCATCTTGCTGTATGGTAACGGTGTGGCCGTCGTAATTAGCTGTTTTCAGATCGCCGCTGCCAAAGTAGGTGTAGTTAACCGTACCGCCCGGATCGGTTACGCTTTTAATATTACCCTGTGCATCGGAGGTGGTTGTGGTAACCTTAGTGCCGTCATCGGTGGTTACACTTAGTCCGTTATAACTAATGATAATGTTCTGTCCGGTGTATAGCCGTTGCTCAATAGTGCGGCCAAAGCTGTCAAAGATGGTTTCGTTCCATTGTGTGGGTGATGAGCTGGAAAAGTATGGCTCACTAACCCTTACCCGGCGGTCAATGGCATCATATTCGTACCGTGTATTTATCCAATCACTGCTTGTTGAGGCATCAGCACTTTCTTCAATTAACCGGTCAAAAGCATCGTAGGTGCTTTTTAAGTCTGCACCGCCGTTTATGGTTGCCTGTATGGTGTATTGGCCGTTGGCTATACGGTTGTAGCTATAGGTGGTTTGTTTGCCGAGATAATCGGTATCGGTCAACGATCTTCCCCAGGCATCGTAGGTATAGGTTGTTGTATGGCCGAGTGGTCCGGTTTCGCTCAGCAAGTTGCCCGTGGCAAGGTGGTGAGTATAGGTCGTAAACAAGCCTTCCACATCTGTGTGTTTGGTAAGGTAACGGCCATCGGAACTGTAGGTAAAGCGTTCAGTTCTGTTGGGTACGCCGGTTCCGCTTAAGGTACGCGTGGTTATATTGCCATTGCCATCATAAGCCAGTGTTTCATTCACAAAAGGCGTGTTGTGGCCTTTTGTTTTAATAAGGGCAGGCAGATTATTGTTGTAGCTGAACTGTATTTCGGCGGTAAAGGTATTACCGTCGATAGTGGCACTTTCCTGTTTTTTAGTTACACGACCTATATGGTAGGTATTTGACGTAGAAGCCGGGTTATTGCTGTACGTATAGGTAACCGATTTACTGTTGCCACCGGTACTGCTGGTTACGGTAAGCGGATTATAAAACGTATCATAAGTAGTGGAGGCCGTTTTGGTAACACCTGTAAGGCCGTCTTCGGCAGTAACCGAGGTGGGTACATTAACAAATACCTTATTTCCTGTAAGCTGCGTGTTATATGTAGTAGTTGTTTTGTTTACAAAGCCGGAGGAAGGCTCGGTAAATCCGCTGTAATATTCTTTTGTCCATTGTTTTTCTGCAGCACCGCGTTTTTGAATGTTGTGCATACTGGTACTCCACAGCGGTGTAACACCATTGCCATACCAATTGCTACGGGCCACCGCTTCAAAACCCTGGAAGCCAAGCCCTTTGGCATGGGATTTAGCTCCTTTGTATTTAAACTCCTGGTTGCGGCTAACACCGTAGCCGCTTTCGGTAACCTTGCTAACCAACTTAAAAGATGGTGCGTAATTAACGTTTATGTACGGATAGGGCTGACTGAGAGATGAACTGTAAATATTACCGTAAGGATCATCGTTAAGCCCTAACCTTTCGTATTCAATATCTGTAACTACGCCATTACTGTTGGTAATAGATTGCAGGGTTACATCTTCGCGGTGGTCTTTGGTAAACTCATAGGTATATATGTCCTTTCCATCAATATAGGCGTATTCTAAGTTGCCATTTTGCTTATTGGCATCGAGGAAAATGGGAATGCCGAAACTGGCATAACGGTCAGGAAATGCCTGCGCTGTTAGTGTGAACTTTGGAGTTGAATCAGAGAGATTGGAAACATTGGAATATAACCGTATAGCTCCCGAAAGAAATTGAGTGGTTAGGGGAGTTGCGACTAGTTGTACAAGAATATCAGATTTCCCATCACCATTAAAATCCTGGGCAAGATAATGCATTGGATCAATAGGACTATAGAAGACATCAATGTCTTTTGTAAAGACATTAAGATTATTTCCGGTTGATATGAAATGGCGCCAATTTTCGTGGGATACCGGAGTTATAAAATCCGTTTTTCCGTCTCCGTTAAAATCACCCGTTAAGAAAGGCTTTTGCAAAGTGATATAGCTGTCGGTTTGGTGTACTATTAACTCAAGCCTTTGCGTATTGGTGTTGTAACCATATACGTATAAGTTTTCGTTTTTTATGAGTATGATATCTGTTCTTCCATCACCGTTAAAATCGGCTGTTGAAAGTCTGTACGAACCTGAAAGATTTGTTGTTAATGCTCCGGCATAGTTCACATAATTGGTTGTTTTCTGTCTGTTAAGATCAATATAATATGCTGTGGGCGTAGATGTGGTGTATGTATGGCAATTACAACAATCAAAATCATCAATGGGGCGAATAATATCGTCATCAGGGTATTCACCGGGGTCACGGTCCGGTGAACAAGGGTTGAGATCACAAGCTCTGTTGGTATATGGTTTTTGTATGGCTATAACATCGGTTAATCCATCGCCATTAAAATCACCGCTTATGTATTCTTTGGGTATTTTACGGTGTGTTCCGCTGTCACAATCATTTTCATAATAATTTGTTGGAGCTGTCCAGGTCTTTTTATATTGATGCACGGGGCCGTATGCCGCCATGGCAAAAGTGGAAAAAGTGACCGTAGAATTATTGCCGGCTATTACTTCATTTACCTTGGTAATACCCTGTTCATGTAGGAGTTTGCCGTTCCAGGACAGAATATTGCTTCCAAATATCGTTTCAAAGTTCCCTGTGTTGATCTCCCAACCTAAACTACCGGACCATCCGGAGTCAAAAAGCCGATCGTATAAATAAATTTTAGTCTTATTGTTCTTATTATAAGTAAAGAAATCCATACGGCCATCGCCGTTAAACTCTCCAGAAACAATGAGATCATTTTGATAATTTATTCCCGGATAGATCTCATGTTCAGCACCATCACTTACAATTACATTATCAGCTGTTTCGCCATAATTGAAATCAAGCGGATTAAGGCTTTCACCGGCACTATTAGACTCGGTTATTTTGGCTAACCGTTGGTAACCCAACGAAGTTGCACTGTGAGTTAGGCTATACTTTCTGAAAAGCTGGCCTGAGCCGTAAACCTGTATTGTATTTAGAATATGTGTTTGCTTAAAGTTCTGCCCGCCCACATACATTTGTTCCGGTCTTGTACGGTTGGTATAAAGGAATCTAATCTCATTTATGCCGTAATCACTGTTACGTTTACCGTATTTAATGTTATTAATGCGTAGTAAATTGTTGCTCACTGAATAGGTGTAAGTTATACGATTGTCCTGCGCATCCTGCCATCTGAAAATGGCCCATTCAAGTCGAGATCGCGAGTTGCCGCCGTTTCCGTACCAGGCCCGCGAACCATCAGGATAAAATACTATGAAATAAGAAGGACCATAGGCTGATCCATAAGGCGAAGTTCCGTATGCTTTTATTTTAATGTTGGAATAGTGCTCTGTAGCATACTCCGAGCCGTTACTTCCGTATGTGCCGGATTTGAGCATAAGCCTTTGGCCGTCCAGGGCATACCGGTCTTTTGTGTCAAAATCTATGGCATCAATTTCGCCATCATGAAAATCTGTGGAAGCCACACGGGTTATGGTTGAAAGCCCACCTATGTTCCAGCCATATCCGGCTATGCCGTTACCACCTTGTCCGTTATAATTAAGTGAAATTTCGGGTACCACACTTTTAATACCCGGCGGTGTGGCAATGGGCACGGTATAGGTGGCACCACCGGTAGCACTTACATTAAACCGGCCGGGAGTAGAGCCCACAGGTGCTGATGAATTAACCGGCGGAAGGTCCGGAGGGTCAATAGGCTCATCAGGCGGCCCGTCTATAGGAACAATGTTGCCTTGAAGTTGTACCTCAAGTCTGTCAGAACTTTGTTCTACTTTGGCCGTTGAACCAATTTGCTCAAATTCAATTAATCCGGAATTTGGACCGGCAATATCATCGTCGGGAGTTTGTCCGAAAATCAAAGAACCGAATAGAACAAAGACAAGAGTTGATAGGCAGAGTTTTCGCATGTCCATGGGTTATATTTTAATAACAGTTTTGGAAATGATTCTGCCATCCTTTAAATAAAAATTAAAGGCATACGCCCCGGGCGGCCACCTCCTGAGGTTATAACTTACCTTGCCGGTGGTAAACACAATGTCTGCATCCAATAAATTTCCTCCTTCGGTGGCCAGCGAAATACGTAAAATGTTTTTTGTCAATTCCGCCGACCAGCTGAGCGTCACCATTCCGGTAGTTGGAGCAGGGTAGGCCATAATTTGAAAGTCGCTTTGTTCTTGCCTTGCATTTGCTTTATCTGTTATAAGGTCATCGCTTATGTCTGTGGTTGTACTTAAGGGTGTAATGACCCCGTTTTCTTCCTGTACCAATTGCCTCTTAATTTGATTGTCGGCATTATCGTGTTGAAAGATAAGCAGGGTATCGGTTTGAGAAAAAGCAGTAAGTGTAAGGATGGAACAAATGAACAGTAATACTAATTTCATAAGGGTTGGTTGAATTAAGTACAATGTTAATGTTTGAAAATGTAATTCCCAAATATTATTGATAGATTCAAAGTGTATTTATTACACCAAAGCGGAATATTTAGCTTCATTTCAAAAATTCTTACAACTATATTTAACCGTGCTTTCTACGCTCGATATCGTAATCATTATCTGTTACTTTTTGGTATTACTGCTTGTGGGTTGGTTAACGGGCCGTAATGAAAGCAAAGAAGATTTTCTTATTGGCGGCAGGTCGGTAAAGGCTTTCCAGTCGTTGGCAACCATTGGCTCCAGCCTGGTTGGAGCAGGCGTGTTGCTAACTTATACCGCACTTGCGGTATTATATGGAGCAGGAGCTATTTGGCTGTTTGTGGGATATATATTCGGATTTTGGCTTTTTTACGCCTTTGCCAGGTACTTAAAGCCCCTAGCCGACGAGCAGGGATTCTATACTTTACCCGATTTCTTCTATTTCAAATTTGGCGGGCTGGCGGGCCGGCTTTCCGCTTTACTTGTCGTACTAATTACCCTGGGGTGGATAGTGGTAAATTTCATTGGCGGAGGAAGCATCATTCAGGCTTTTACCGGTTTGTCCTACAAATCGTCAACCGTTATTGTAGGTGCTGTTATTGTTCTTTATTTATTTTTTGGTGGCTTTAAGGCCGTTGTTAAAACCGATGTCATTCAGTTTATTGGAATTTGTCTGCTCTTTGTATTAATGCTCTATTTGCTGTTCACGCAATCATTCCATTTAACCCCCCACGACCTTAACGCTTTTAAAATTCCGGCGTTTGAAATCGCTTCGTTTTTCATTGTCGGGCTTATAACTCCGATGGCATCGGCTGAACTCTGGCAAAGAGTTTATGCCGTTGAATCAACTAGAGTTTTACGTAAGAGTATCGTAGGCCTTACTTTCTTCTTAATCCTTTTTGGAGTAGTTCTTCTGCTAATTGGTTTGGTAATTCGCAATGCAATTCCAAACGTGGATGCCGATACAGCCCTGGTAACCGGATTTGCCAATTTATTGCCGGCAGGCTGGGCCGGTCTTGCCGTAGTTGTGTTTTACTCATCCATTATGTCGTCTGCCGATACTTATTTGTTTACGGCCAATGCTTCCTTATCTCAAGATCTGATACATCGAAAGGAATCTAAGGGCACATCCATAGTGAAGAAAAGTAAGTCACTTCTGTTTCTCACCGCTTTGATTACCGTAGGCTTAGCCATTTTTATACATAGTGTGGTTGATGCAACTTATTTACTGGTTGCCCTTATGATCGCTTTAGGCTTTTTAGTGATGATAATTTGGTTACGCAGGAAATGGAATTCGGGGGCTATTGTTCTCGCACTGGCCTTTGGGATTACTTCTGTGCTGTTGGGAGTATTAATACATGGCATTGAAACCTTAGTAATACTATATAGTGTAATCGGCACTTTGGCCGGACTTATACTTGGAGAACTTGGCAGAAATAACTAAAATTGGTTAATAAAAACCAATGGGTTGTTCCGTTTCTATACCATTTTTAATAACCAATACGGCATATAAAATTTGGTATTAAATTTCTTCCTGAAATGAGTTCTTCAAAACTCTCTGACCTGTAACTCTCAACTCACCTTATAATAATGGTTGATGACTAATAAATGGTATTTTCGGGCGACTCATGTTGTAAACAATATCCCCCGCTGGCGAGGGAAGACTTAGCTTGCTAATTCAGGGGGTGGAACTGATATTGAAGGAGTTAGGAAAACGTTGGAATTGTGCATTGATAAAAATAGTCATCGTTTTCCACCCCCTAACCCCCGCCTGCGGGGGAAGGTAGTTCCTAACCCTTCAATATGTATGTGAACGATTTCTGTACATTGTTTTTGAACGAACGCTAACTGGCTGTTTACAGGTTGAAAAGCGATTGACGGGCCGAGAGCTTTACACAATGGACCAAAAGGCTAGGAACTCAACTTGGTCAGATAGTTTCAAGAAATAAATTACTTCACCTTAAAGGTAAAAGTCATGGTGCCAAATTGCTCGGCTGGAGCTGTGGCACTGGCATTGAATTTTGCACGTTTAGCAGCGGCAATACATTTGTTTATGAGCGATGCACTGGAAATGGTAGTGGGCTTTCCTCTCGAAGCATCTAACACACGTCCGTTTTGATCTACCTTAATTTTGATAGTGATCCTTCCATAAATATTAGAATTATCACTTACAGTTGGCCGGTCAACAATTCCCCTGCCCGAAAGACTGTAACCAACACCACCGGTTCCAATGCCACTCCCCTCCGTTCCGTTGCCACTGGTGCCCGAATCTCCGGTTCCCGTACCATCGTCACCATTACCACTATCGCTGCTTCCGGTCCCCTGGCCACTTCCCCTGTTTTTCCCCCAGTTTTCTAACCTTCTTTTGGTAGCATCATCTAAGGTTTTAGGTGGTTCAGGAGCAGGCTCCGGTGCCGGTTGCACAACTTCAGGCTTTGGTTCGGTTTTAGGTTGTTCTTTAACAGGCTCCGCTTTTTTTGTCTTTTTCGGAACAGTAATGGTGCGCTCTTTTTCCTGAGTAACAACAGGTTTTGCAGGAGGTTGTTTTACCGGTGTTGTCTTAACCGGCCTGGGAATATGCTTAGTTTCGGCTTTTGCAGGTGCGGCAGCCGATGCAGATGAAGAGTTGCTTCCGCTCGGTGCACTTTCCAGTTCAAGGTCCACTATAATACCTTTTTCTTCAGGTGGCGGATAGGGTGCAGTAAAGGAAATAAGGAAAAGCGCGGCCAACACCATTAAACCAAAAATTATGGTCAGGGTTCTGGCTCGTTTCCGGTCCCTCGCTTCTTCCTGCTCTATTTTATCTTGCCACGGACTCATTCCGGTTGTGTTGCTAATATTACTTTTATATCCAACTTTGGGCCAAGTTTTAAAACGTTCACCACAGCTTCGTGCTTTGTTTCCTTATCCGCCCTTAGTACAATACTGGCGTTTTCCCTATCTAAACGATTCATTTGCCCAGAAATTACCTGCTCAAGATCCGCCTCGCTTACCTTCCGATTTTCAACATAGTACTGATTGTCCTTAGTTATACTTACCGTCAACGACTGTTTCGCTAGTGTTTGCCCCGATGCATTAGGAAGTACTACTTTAATTGCCCGCGGAGCCACAAAGGTTGATGTAAGCATAAAAAATATCAGCAAAAGGAAAATAATATCCGTTAAGGATGACATTTGAAATAACGGATTGATCTTATTTCTTGACTTCAGTGCCATGTTACTTATTTGGTTCGTGTAGCAAGTCAATAAAATCAACAGAGTTGGCTTCCATTTTAAATATCACTTTCTGCAACAGCGAAACAAGCCAATTGTATCCGATGTAGGCCAAAATTCCAACTGCCAGGCCAAACGCCGTAGTAAATAAGGCTTCGTAAATACCGCCGGCAAGTAGTCCCGGATCAATATTATTACCCGAAGTAGAGAGCTTATAAAAAGCATTGATCATTCCTGTAACCGTACCCAAAAACCCAAGCATTGGGGCTGCACCAGCTATGGTAGCCAAAGTGGAAAGATTCTTTTCCAATTTATTCACTTCCAAATTACCCACGTTCTCAATGGACGTGTTAATGTCTTTCAATGGACGGCCGATACGGAGTACACCTTTGTGGATCATTCGGGCAATAGGGGAGTTGGTTTGCTCGCAAAGCGCTTTGGCAGCTTCTATTTTCCCGTTCATCACATGATCACGAATTTTATTCATGAAGTTTGAATCTATGTTAGCCGCCTTCTTTATTTGGAAATACCGCTCAAACAAAATGTACACAGCCACAAGAAGTAGGATAAACAATAAGCCCATAACAATCCAACCAAATGGCCCCATTCGGGTTATTACATCAAGTAAACTGGTAGATCTGGCTCCTTCGCCACCCTCAATTACGGCATTTAGCAGTGTATCTGCCTGTAGTAAAATCATTCTAAAGTTTTTCAGTTAACGGAAAATTTACCCTTCTCGGTATAACGGCGTAAAAATATATGGGCAATGAAAGGCTGTTATTAAGATGTCAACATTGCAGAAAAAGGAAAAAGTGTAATACGACAGCAGATTACGAAAGACAACCTAAAATGCCGGACAGAACATAGGTTTGCCCTGACTTCCGCAAATGGGTCACCCAAGCGATATTTTCAATACTTTGAGTAATTGTATTTGATTTCGCTATAGCTCTAACAATCAATCCCGAAGCTTCGGGATAACCACGAATGCGCGAATTTTTCTTCCAGAACTGATGATTAGTTTCGCGGAGCGAAACCAAATTGGTACTATTAGCTTATAATTCTTTCTAAGAAATACAGGTATAATTAGCAAATTCGTGGTTAAAACATTCATTAAAGTATTTATGGACAATTTATTACGAATAACACAAACAATTCCGTAAACGGAATCTCTTATCCATTATTCACGTTATATTATGTACCTTCTTAATGCTTGGGTAAACTTCTGAAAACCACTGATCAGCTTCATTGTCAAAAAATGCTAAAGGAGGTTGAGCTTTTTGATGCTGCAATAAACCTTTTGGCTTCTAAACAAAATTGTTCAATCTCAAAAGTATTTGAAGAACAGCCAATGGTTTTAACCAAAACATTTTTTCGACCTACTTTCTTTAAAACCCATACACTTACAGAGCCCGATTTGTTCTTCTTTTTGCGAAAAAACACATCCCCAAATAAGGCGGGTCACCCATATTCTCAATACGCAGAACTTTTAATGATTGATTATCAATAATTTATAACCAGCACTCGAAGGAGGTGCGGAAGTCAGGAAAATATATGGGCAATGAAAGGCTGTTATTAAGATGTCAACATTGCAGAAAAAGGAAAAAGTGTAATACGACAGCAGATTACGAAAGACAACCTAAAATGCCGGACAGAACATAGGTTTGCCATCTTTTTCTCTGAAAGCTAACCAGGTAAAAGACACTTCAAGAGCAGAATTAAGTCCAAGTGCATCACGAATATCGCTATTGTTAAAATCACCGCTAAAGCCAATATTCATATCATTGAATTGAACACCCGCTTTGCCAATAATGGCATCACCAACTCTGTAAAAAAGGCCGCCGTACAGGGCGGTTTGCTTGTTTCCGTAGGTCGTGGCATACTTAGCCGTCATATCCTTTCCAACCAAAACGCCAACATTGGTTTCCTTAGCTCCGGCCTGCTTCATGTATAAGGCACTTGGAGAAATAACTAAACCGTTATCTGTGAAATAAGTAAGTCCGCCATTTAATACGGTTCTTTTCGCTAATGCTACGTCATCTTGAAAAAACGATGTATTAGGTTCATTAATGTGAAACATAGAGCCTCCGACAAAACCATGCCACTGATCATTGTTACTTCTATAACTGTAGAGAGCTCCGGCACCTAATTCCAAATGGTTAAAGTTGTTATTGTTGGTAGGCTCACCCCATGGTAGGTTTTTATCAAAACCGATACCGATATATTGATTCTGCACAACCAACTTAGAAAAATCAATACTCTTTCTTCCAAAGCCCGGCTGAATGCCAACAGCGATCTTATTATTATACCCTAAAGCTTTATGATATGCCACACTTAACAATGCCGATGTATTTGAATAATGGCCATCACCTGCTACATCGTTAAATAGTTGTAATCCAATTCCCAAATTATCATACTCAGGTATTAGATCTTCTAAGGGCTTACCATCTACCGATACCGCAATGGTTCTAATTGGATTAGAGTTTTTTAACGTGTACCACTGACTTCTATAATTCGCATTGATTCTTAGAAGGGCATCTTCCTTTCCCGTCAATGCCGGATTAATAGTGAGGGGAGAATTATAAAATTGTGAAAAGTGCAGATCCTGAGCCGATAACCCAAGAGAAATAAATACAAATAAAATTGCAGCGTAAACCTTACCCATTTTCTGATTTTGCGGTGCTAAAACTAACACAAAAACGAAAAATTTGGCCGAAATATTACGAGAACTACATAAAACATTGATAATCAATTGAAAACGAATACTAACATAATGCCGCTAAAGTGGAAAAAAGTATAGGTCATTAACATCTTGAACGCCTTGATTTTAGTAGCTTTGAAGGTCTTTTTGCAAAGGGAAATTTATGTCAGAACAAGAGCGAATAATTCATGTAAATATTGAGGATGAAATGAAAAGTGCCTATATCGATTATTCGATGTCGGTAATTGTTTCAAGGGCCATTCCCGATGTACGCGACGGACTTAAGCCGGTACATCGCAGAGTTATGTACGGAATGCAGGATTTGGGCCTGTATCACAACCGTTCGTATAAAAAATCGGCCAGAATAGTAGGAGAGGTACTTGGTAAGTATCATCCGCATGGCGATTCATCTGTTTATGATTCCATGGTGCGTATGGCGCAGGAATGGAGTTTACGGTATCCCCTGGTTGACGGACAGGGAAACTTTGGTTCAATAGACAATGATCCGCCGGCGGCTATGAGATATACCGAGGCCAGAATGAGTAAAATAGCAGAGGAGCTCTTGCGCGATCTGGACAAAGACACCGTTGATTTTCAGTTAAACTTCGATGATACACTTCAGGAGCCAACGGTACTGCCTACGCGTATTCCTAACCTTCTGATAAATGGCTCTTCGGGTATAGCCGTAGGTATGGCAACTAATATACTCCCGCATAATCTATCTGAAGTGATTGATGGATGTACAGCCTATATCGATAACAAGGAAATTACCATTGAAGAATTGATGGAGTACGTAAAAGCTCCCGATTTTCCAACCGGTGGTACCATATACGGTTATGAAGGCGTAAAAGAAGGATTTGAAACAGGGCGAGGCAAGGTAGTTGTCCGTGGTAAAGCAGATATAGAATTCGCTGATGGAAATGCAAGGGATAAGATCATTATAAACGAAATTCCTTATCAGGTTAATAAGGCCGGCCTTATAGAAAAAGCAGCCGCACTAGTTAATGAGGAAAAAATTGATGGTATTGCTGAAATACGTGATGAGAGCGATAGAAATGGTATGCGCATAGTATTTGAGCTTAAACGTGATGCCAATGCCAATGTGGTGCTAAACCACCTCTATAAATACACTCCGCTTCAAACATCGTATGGCATAAACAATGTGGCACTGGCCAATGGCAGACCTAGAATATTTAACCTAAAGGATATGATCTCTCACTTTGTTGATTTCAGACACGAAGTGATTGTTAGAAGAACTAAGTACGATCTGGCTCAGGCCGAAAAAAGAGCGCACATTCTGGAGGGACTCATTATAGCGGTTGACAACATTGACGAAGTTATTGCCCTTATTAGAGGTTCTAAAACACCCGAAGAAGCCCGCGAAAAGCTGATTAAACGGTTTGAACTAAGCGAGGGTCAGGCGAAAGCCATTCTGGATATGCGACTACAGAAACTTACAGGTCTTGAGCGGGAAAAACTTAAAGCCGAATATGATGAGGTAATGCAGTTTATAGCCGAAATGAAGGAAATTTTGGCTAACGAAGCCATGCGCATGGATATTATCAAGAAAGAACTGATCGATATAAAGGAAAAATACGGTGATGAAAGACGGACGGAGATCAACTATGCCGGCGGCAGCATGCGTATGGAAGACTTTATTGATGCAGAAGAAGTGGTAGTAACCGTTTCGCGTTTGGGTTATATGAAGCGTACACCGCTTTCAGAATTTAGAGTGCAACATAGAGGTGGCAAGGGTTCAAAAGGTGGAACTACACGTGATGAAGATTTTATTGAGCATTTGTTTGTGGCTAACACCCACAATACCATGCTTTATTTCACCGAAGCCGGAAGATGTTATTGGCTAAAAGTTTATGAACTGCCGGAAGGAAGCCGAACATCTAAAGGCCGACCTATCCAAAATTTACTTCAACTTCCGAAAGAAGATAAGATATTGGCCTACATTAAGGTAGAGAATCTTGAAGATGAAGAATTCTATAACGCTCATTATGTAATGTTCTGTACCGAAAACGGTGTGGTTAAGAAAACTTCGCTGGAACGTTTTTCTCGTCCGAGAGCTAATGGTATCATAGCTATCAGTATTAGAGAAGGTGATAAACTGTTGGAAGCTAAACTCACCAATGGACAGAACGAAATTCTTATCGCCCAAAGTAGCGGCAAGGCCATAAGGTTTAACGAAGAGAAAGTTAGATCAATGGGCCGGAGTGCCGCAGGAGTTAGAGGAATTACCATGTCGCCGAAAGAAAAGGTTGTAGGAATGGTTTGTGTTGATCCTACCGAAATGGGCAGAACCGTACTCGTTGTATCGGAGAAGGGTTACGGAAAACGAACCTATCTTGATGATCCGGAAACCGGCGAACCGATTTACCGTATAACGAATAGAGGCGGAAAAGGGGTTAAAACTTTAAATGTTACCGAGAAAACCGGAAAACTCATTGCCATTAAAGATGTAACCGATGAAAATGATTTGGTTATTATAAATAAAAGCGGACTTACCATAAGACTTGATGTGTCTAAAGTAAGTACTCTCGGCCGGGCAACACAGGGCGTTCGGCTTATTAAACTGAACGATAACGATTCAATAGCAGCCGTAGCCAGAGTGGATAAAGAAGATGATAACGAGGAAGAGGAATAATGGAGCATAGAATTTTGGCCTTATGTTTGTAATTTAAAGGCTAAAATCAATAACATGAGAACTATTCTTATTTCAGCAATGGTCATGCTTATTTCTACCATTGCTTATCCCCAAAAACCAAAAATTAATGCGGCCATTCTTGCGCTTGAAAACGGTAAACTTGATGCAGCCAAAAAAGCAATTGATGCAGCGGTAGCGCATCCAAAAACGATGGAAGACCCCAAGGCCTGGCTGTATCATTCAATTATATACAGTACTATGTACTCCGCCGGAGAATCCATGCTTACCCTTATGGGCGTATCAGATCCGGACCCTGAAGTTCCGCTCAAGTCGCTTAATAAATCCGTTGAACTGGGTGCAGAAGATAAGTACAATGATGAATTAATGCAGGCCTACAGTGGTTTAGTTACACTTTACGGTCAGCAAGGACTTAAAGCTTTTCAGGATGATAAAGAATTTGAAAAAGCCGTGGATCTGATGAAGAAACGTATCGTGTATTCTCAAAAATCTAATCCGGAAGGCTTTGATACGCTGGCATACAGAGTAATTGCTTACTCCAGTCAGAATAATCAGGACTTTGATACGGCCGCTCAAAGTTATAAAGCACTTATAGCGCATGATTTTCATGAGGAAAATGCCTATAAATTTCTTGCACAGTATTATTTAATGAACAATAAGGAGGATGAATTTATAAAACACATTGCGCTGGCAAAAGAAAGGTATCCTGAAGATCAGAGTTTCTATTTAACCGAGATAGATTATTACGTTCAAACAGGCAGGGGCGATGACAAAATTGAAGAAATTGAGGCTGCTGCCGCAAACAACCCCGATAATACGGCTCTAAATCTTATAATAGGCAATTACTATGAAAGACAGGAAAACTTAGACGAAGCCCTTATATGGTATGAAAAAGCTTTGGCCCTGGACCCTGAGAATGTACATGCCAATTTTGGTGTGGCCACCGTATTTTTTAATAAAGGCGTGCCCATTCAGGATGAAATAAACTTTTTACCTGCCGGACAAGAGTTAAAAGAAGCATCTTTGGCCACAAAAAGAGATGAATGGTGGAATAAAGCACTACCTTATTTAAAAAAGGTAATCTCCTTAAATTCCGACCATCGTGAGGCTAACAGAGCCATGTTTCAATATTATAAGGTAAGAGGCGATGAAGCCAATGCAAAGATGTATGAAGCAAAGCTTGATACTCCGCAATAAACAATATTAACTTAGGTAGATAAAAGCATCCCGTATGTACGGGATGCTTTTTTAATTTTAACCCATGAAATATGAAGAACCGCAAGCTCTAAACTCCGTAGCCGAATTCCATAAAACTTTTAATGCGCCAATACTTGATTCGCCTCAAGTGCCGGATGATCAACGCTGTGAATTAAGGGTTAGTCTATTGCAGGAAGAGCTGAATGAACTAAAAGAAGCTATTGCTGATAAAGACATTGTTGAAATTGCCGATGCCCTGGCCGACATTCAGTATGTACTAAGCGGGGCAGTTCTTGAGTTCGGACTGGCAAATAAATTTAAAGCATTGTTTGATGAGGTGCAGGCTTCTAATATGAGTAAGGCTTGCAGCTCAATGGAAGAAGCTAAGGCTACTGCCCAAAAGTACTTTTCCAAGGATGGAACCGAATCTGAAATTTTAAACAAAGACGGTAAGTACCTTGTTTACAGAAAAACAGATAATAAGGTTCTGAAATCTGTCAATTACACTGCTGCCGATCTGCCGGCTATTCTTGAAACGTTTTAGATTAAAAACAAATCATGAGCTCTGAAGAAACGAATGCGTACATATTAGGTACAGAACAGGCAGAAATGCACCGCCTGGGTTTTCAACACATGGTTTGGGCTGAAGAAGCTTTCCGAGCATGGAAAATTGCAGGTTTCAGTCAGGGACATACTATCCTTGACCTGGGTTGTGGCCCGGGTTTTCTAACACGGGATTTGGGTTATATTGTTGGAAAAGGCGGCAAAGTAATTGGCGTTGACATCTCCGAAAACTATACAGGGTTTGCCAGACAAGTGATGGCCTTACACGGTCTTAACGCCGAGTTTCAAACAGTTGCTTTTGATGATATGACCTTATCTCCGGGCATTTTGGATGGGGCTTACTGCCGGTGGGCTTTAGCCTGGGTTAAAAATCCGGAAGAGATTGTTGAAAATATTTTTAATGCACTAAAACCGGGTGCTGCATTTGCTGCCCACGAATATTTTAATTGGTCTTTCTTTCAGGTGGTTCCGCATAGTAAGTCAATAGCACTTTCGTTGAAGGCAGCCCTCAATGGATGGAAGCAGATGGAGGGAAACATCAATGTGGGAAGCCAGCTTCCTGAAATGTTTCAAAGCATAGGATTTAAGAGAATTAAAACACGTCCTATGACTAAATTGGCACGTGCCGGAGATATGGAATGGTACTGGCCAAAAACCTTTTTCAAAATCTATTTTCCTAAGCTGGTTTCAATGGGCTTGCTTGATCAGACCACCTGTGATGACGCACTACATGACATGGACATGCTTGAACAAAATCCGAACGCCATGATCTACACGCCACAAATGATAGAGGTGATAGGGTGGAAGGCATAGACCTCTAAATATCCACTTATACAGTAGAACTGGTATTATCCTTCAGCCTGTATTTTCTTTGCTACAGCCTCGCATTCATCCAATACACGTAAAAGGTTACCGCCCCAAAGTTTCTCAATTTCATCTTCAAGATAGCCACGACGTACCAATTCAAGGGTTACATTAAATGTTTCTTTAGCGTCTTGCCAACCATCAATGCCGCCACCACCGTCAAAGTCTGAGCTTATACCTACATGATCAATACCAATAAGTTCCACCATATAGTCAATGTGGTCAACCAGGTCTTCAACACTTACCGGAGGTGGGAGGGAGTCGTCATCTTTCACTTCTTCCTTTACTTTTCCGGTAATGTCAAGATAGGTCATGTAGTACTTGTCCTGCTCATCCTTAGGCAGTGCCATTGCTTCTTCCCGGCTTAGCCAGGTTACGTTCATCTCTTTAGCTTTCTTTTTGTAAAGCTCTTCTATGGCTTTCGACCTTGCCTCATCTTTTTCCGTGTTTAGGTAAGATGTAAAGGCTACCGTTTGTACAACGCCGCCTCCTTCGGCTATTCGTTTTAATAATTCATCGTTTAGATTTCTGCTGTGGCCACACAAGGCCTGGGCTGAAGAGTGTGATGCGATTAGCGGAGCCTTGCTCAATTCCAACATATCTTCAACTGATTTGTCAGATGGATGAGATACGTCTATCATCATACCAAGCCTGTTCATTTCCTTAATTACTTCTCTGCCCAGATCGGAAACTCCGTTATGTAACCAAATACCGTCTTCTTCGCCGGTGTTGGAATCGCAAAGCTGACTATGACCATTGTGCGATAAGGACATGTACCGTCCGCCGAGGTTGTAAAATTTTTCTACGTTTGAAATATCCAACCCGACAGGATAGCCGTTTTCAATGCCTATCATTGCCGCTTTTTTGCCCGCTGCCTGAATTCTTCGAACATCATCGGATGTATAGGCTAATTCAATTTTATCCGGAGCGTATTCCTCGCATAGTCTGTGTATAGCTTCAAACTTGGCCATAGCATTTTCATAGGCCCGGGCATAGCCTTCCGTACTTAGCGTGTCCTGTCCTGTATATACTACCAACCACGGTACATCTAAACCGCCTTCTATCATACTCGGCAAATCAACCTGAGTGCCGGGAACGTCCGTAGTATAGTTTAGCGAATCTGTGAAGTTGGCCACATTGAAATCGCAATGCGTATCTATTGTTATTACACGCTCATGAATGCCTTTGGCTCTTTCAATTAAGGCAGCATCAGACTTGTTGTCACTTTTGCAGGAGGTCAACAGTATCCCCAAAAACAAAAGCAGGAGAAAAGATCGGTTGGACAATTTCATGCCTTAAGTTAAGAAATCTCGAGAAGATGAATTTTTGAGAACATCCTAAACTGCCAAGCCCAAAAAAGAAAGTAGCGGCTTGAGTTAACATCAATCAGGAAATTTTAAGCGCGATTTCAACGCCGGGCGTTTTTCTTTTATGAGTCTAAGGGTCTAGACCGATTAAATCAATTGTGGATTTGTTTAGAAAACAGCTTTGTTGATAAATGTAGATTTATGAAGTGGATGTAAATAATAAATTAGTGTCATGAAAAATGACAAACCGAATATGTCATATGCTAGTCCAGAGAATTTGGAAGATATGGATAAGGCCTTTGAGTTGCTTATTGAGACTTATGAGGGGAGAGTGGGAGGAACAAATTCTTTTAGATGGCAGAGCATTTTTAAGGGAAAAGACTATGAAAGATGTTATCAAAGATTTCTTGAAACAGGCATTATAGAGCAAGTCGGAAATACTTTGTGTAAGTTGACACCGTTGGGTTTAGATATTAGAGATTCTAAAGGTTTTAAGGTATGGACGGAGCTAAATTATCCTAATTGGCGCGAAAAGTTTATGAACGATAGTCATGCCCTATAATTTATATTATGTTAAGTTGAAGAATTGGAATCTAACCTACTCATAATCCATTCTACTCAAAATATGCTTTATAGCCTGTATGCGGGCCCTCCCTTTCCTATTGGCTTTAATAATTTTCCAGGGTGCGTGCGATGTATTAGAGTGTCCAAACATTCTTTCCTTGTATTGAGTGTAAGTATCCCACAGTTCCTGAGCGCGTTCGTCAACCGGTGTCATTTTCCACTGCTTTAACGGATTGTTCTTAATATCGGCAAATCGTTTGGCTTGCTCATCTTTAGTAATACTCATGTATATTTTAACCAAAGGAATACCTGACTCCACTATCATTCGCTCAAAGTCGTTCACCTGATTCATAAAGGTATTGTACTGTGCTTTGGTGCAAAAGTTATTTACCGGTTCCACTACAGCTCTATTATACCAGCTACGGTCAAAGAAAACAATTTCTCCGGCCTTAGGCAGTTGGTTAACATAACGTTGAAAGTACCACTGGCTGGCTTCATCTTCGGTTGGCTTTGGCAAGGCTACCACCCTAAAATTCCGTGGGTTCATGCGCTCCGTTATCCTTCGTATAGCACCACCCTTCCCGGCTGCATCACGACCTTCAAATAACACTATTAGGCGTTCATCGTTATTTATAAGCCAGGTCTGCATTTTTATGAGCTCCACCTGTAGTCTGCCTATCCGTTTTTCAAATTGAACATCTCTTAACGCTTTTCGGTAATTAAGACGTTCTCTTTCCATGAGCAATTTAACCAGCCCGTTTTTACGGTTAAGGATACTTACTTCTTCTTCTGTTAATTGTAGGTTATGCATTATATATCCATTTGTTGCGCACTGCGGTGATATCGAATAATTACATTAGGATCGGGAAAGAGCGTGGTTGCTGCTTCATCTTTTCCATCATAGTCAAATTGAGAAAGCACATGGCGCATGCTCTCCAAACGGGCTTCTTTTTTTATATTGGTTCTTACAATAGTCCATGGGCAGTAAGCGGTGTGGGTTCTGCTAAACATCTGATCTTTGTAATAAGTGTAAGTATCCCAAAGTTCCTGCCCTTTTTTATCAACCGGACTGTATTTCCATCTTTTCAACGGATTATCTAACCGCGCGGTAAACCGCCTTTGCTGCTCTTCTTTGGTTATTGAAAACCAAAATTTAATTATATCTACCCCATCTTCACGGAGCATGTGCTCAAATTCCGGTACCTGAACCATAAATATGTTGTACTGTTCTTTATTGCAGAAACCCATAACAGGTTCTACTACAGCCCGATTGTACCAACTACGGTCAAAAAATACAATTTCACCGGCATTCGGCAACTCCTTAATATACCGCCTGAAATACCACTGTCCTTTTTCCACCTCAGTAGGTTTATTTAAAGCTACAATGCGCATGGCACGTGGATTCAAATGCTCGGCAAACCTTCTTATACTTCCCCCTTTTCCGGAGGCGTCTCTTCCTTCAAACAGTACTGCTACCCTTTTATCATTTTTCTGTATCCACTTCTGTAATTTTACAAACTCTATCTGAAGATTGGCAAGCTCCTGCCGGTAAAAAACTTCCCTTTTAGCCCTGCGGCCATTGTGAATATCTTTTTCCTCAAGTGCTTTAAGTAGTGCCGATCGGGTACGGATCTTTTGGAAATCTTCAAGCGTAAGGTTTGAATGTTCCGTTAATATATCAGTCATAATCAGCTGCTAAAATTACGGCACAAAGCCATGAAAAGGAAATGAATTGGCGTTGACGACAATCCCTGGGGTTGCGCGAATAGGTGTTGGTTCGTTTACGGGTATTACTACCCTATTTTACGCATACGTAAACTTTGCGGAGTTACTTCAAGATATTCGTCCTCTGCTATGTATTCCATACTTTGCTCAAGGGAGAAATCAACCTTAGCAAAGATCCTTGCGGCATCATCGGCTCCCGAACTGCGCATGTTGGTTAGTTTCTTGCCTTTTATCACATTGATAGGCAGATCATTTTCGCGTGTATGCTCACCAAGTACCTGGCCTTTATATACCTTGTCGCCCGGTTCAATAAAGAACCTGCCACGATCTTGCAATCTGTCCAATGAGTAAGCCAGGGCCTGCCCGGCTTCCATAGATACCAGCGAGCCTTTTATCCTTCCGGGAATATCTCCTTTATATGGCCCGAATTCTCTAAACCTGTGTGTCATAACCGCCGTTCCCGCCGTGGCTGTTAAAATGTTGTTTCTAAGGCCAATCAATCCACGCGAAGTAATATCAAACTCCAAATGCTGAAGATCGCCCTTGGGTTCCATTACATGTAAATCACCCTTACGTTGAGTTACCAATTCTATAGCTTTACCCGAATATTCTTCCGGCAGATCGATAACCAGTGTTTCGTATGGCTCTAACTTCTGTCCGTTCTCATCTTCCTTAAGGATTACATGCGGACGACCAACCTGCAGTTCATAACCTTCTCTGCGCATAGTTTCAATTAACACCGACAAGTGTAAAATACCACGCCCGTAAACAATAAATTTATCTTCCGATTCGGTGGGTTCAACCCTTAATGCCAGGTTTTTTTCTGTTTCGGCAAAAAGACGGTCTCTTAAATGACGGGAGGTAACGTACTTCCCTTCTTTTCCAAAAAATGGCGAGTTGTTAATAGTAAACAACATGCTCATAGTAGGTTCGTCAACCGCTATTCGCGGCAGAGCTTCAGGATTTTCAAGGTCGGCCAGTGTATCGCCTATTTCAAAGTCTTCTATACCTACAATTGCACACAAGTCGCCGCTTCTTACCTTCTGCACTTCTTTTCGGCCAAGCCCTTCAAATACGGCAAGACGCTTAATTTTTACTTTTTTATGCTCATCGGTTTTGCAAAGTGTGTACTCCTGCCCTACTTGTAAATCGCCGCGCCAAACCCGGCCAATAGCGATGCGGCCCACGAAACTGGTGTAGTCCAACGATGTGATTTGCATTTGTGGACTGCCTTCACGATAAGGAGCTTCAGGAATCTCAGAAACTATGGCATCAAGCAATGCGGTAATGTCAGTAGTTGGCACTTTCCAGTCTTTACTCATCCAACCTAATTTTGATGAACCAAAGAGGGTTTCAAAATCGAGTTGTTCTTCGGTAGCATCTAAGTTAAACATGAGTTCAAATACCGCATCCTGGACTTCATCAGGTGTACAGTTTTCTTTATCTACCTTATTCACTACCACTATAGGTTTAAGCCCAAGTTCAATGGCCTTGCCCAGTACAAAGCGTGTTTGCGGCATGGGGCCTTCAAACGCATCAACCAAAAGCAGCACACCATCGGCCATTTTTAACACACGCTCTACTTCGCCGCCAAAATCGGCATGACCGGGTGTGTCAATGATGTTGATCTTTACACCCTTGTACTCTGCAGCCACATTTTTGGAAAGTATGGTTATACCTCGTTCACGCTCCAGGTCATTGCTATCTAAATGCATTTCCTGCCTTTCGGCTCGCTCGCCCATGGCCTTACATTCGTCTATTATTTTATCCACCAATGTGGTTTTGCCATGATCTACGTGGGCAATAATGGCTATGTTTCTAATGCTCTCCATTTGATTTTTTAAAGGCGCGCAAAGGTGCGTTTAATTTTTGAGATTTAAGAGGCTAATCAATCAAACAAAATGTGATGTTCGGATGAAGAGCCTGGTTATCCGGATGCAGCTTTTTAAATGATCTAATAATTCGAAGGATGCGGGGCGTTTATTTCTGAAAAGAATCATTTCATTAATTGTAGATTCAACAGACCATCCCTTGTTGTTCTCAAAAAACTGAAGAATATCAAACTGAAAGGACTTTCGAACTAAATCTTCATCCTCGCCTTGCAATAAATAACTATCTGAAAACCTTACGTTATTCGGAAAGTCAATATCCTTATACCCGAATAGATTACTAAGTTTGTCACCAAATCCTTCAGGTCGCATATGAAAGATTGGTAATTCAATGTCTTTAGAACGTATAAGCGTAATAAACTTTTTATGAGTTGTTTGATGCTTACCTGTACCTGTTACATACTTGTAATCAAACATTATGATGTCCAAGCCGTCCTCGCTTTTGGCTAGAATATTATAGATTTTTCGCCTACGACCAGTATTTAATAATTTGGAAGCATAACACGATTTTAGAACTATGTTTCCCGAGTCGGCTGCCTGATATTTCATGGCGAGTGAACCGGCTAGCGCTTTAATGTTTTCAGTTCGTTTCCGTTCTAAAAAAATGCTAAAAACCATTACACCACCCAAGATGACAATGACAACAGCTAAAATTATCCAAGGGAAATCCATTTTATGACTAATTAGATACGGAAATAGCAGTTAAGCCATACATTTCCTTTCTTATCTCCTGGATCTTATCCGAGGCCAGATAATCTTCAAAAGTGGTCAGCCGGTCAATAATACCTACCGGCGTTATTTCTATTATTCTATTGCAAACACTTTGAATAAGAGCGTGGTCGTGAGATGCTAATATCAAATTGCCCGGAAACTCAACCAAACCATCGTTTAATGCGGTGATAGATTCAAGATCGAGATGGTTTGTGGGCTGATCTATCAAAAGGAAATTAGCATGCTGCAACATGGTTTTAGCCAGCATACAACGTACTTTCTCTCCACCACTCAGCACACCCGATTTTTTATATACCTCTTCGCCGCCAAACAACATTCTGCCGAGAAAGCCACGAATAAACTGCTCGTCTTTGTTATTGGAGTAATGTCTAAGCCAGTCTATTAAATCGATATTTTGGTCACCCTCAAAATATTTTTCATTCTCATAAGGAAGATAGACTGCATTGATCGTTTGACCGAATTTTACCGAGCCACCATCGGCCTTTCTTTCGTTTGCCAGTATTTGCAAAAAAAGTGTGAGCAGCCTGTCGTTTTTTGAAATGATAGCGATCTTATCCTTTTTTTCTACATTGAATGTTACGTTATCAAACTGACCTTTCAGTTTAACATCCTTTACTTCTAACAGATCGTTTCCGGCTTCTCGTTCGGGCTTAAAATGAATGAAGGGATATTTTCTGCTCGAAGGTTTTATCTCTTCCAACCTTAGCTTTTCCAATGCCTTTTTACGACTGGTTGCCTGTTTTGATTTAGATGCATTGGCACTAAAGCGCGCAATAAATTCCAGTAATTCTTTTCTTTTAGCCTCGGTCTTTTTATTCTTATCGGCTCGCTGGCGCAATAACAGTTGACTGCTTTCATACCAGAAAGTGTAATTACCTGTATAAACATTAATCTTCTGAAAGTCAATATCGGCAATATGCGTACAAACCATATCCAAAAAATACCTGTCGTGCGACACCACTAAAACGGTATTTTTAAAGTCGGCCAAAAAGTTACACAACCAGGTTACGCTTCGGGCGTCTAATTCATTCGTCGGCTCATCCAAAAGCAGAATGTCGGGATCACCGAAGAGAGCCTGCGCCAGCAAAACCTTTATCTTATCTGCTCCGTTCAAATCCTTTACAACTTTACTATGTTCCGATTCAACTACGCCCAGGTTACTGAGCAATTCAGCAGCATCACTTTCTGCATTCCAGCCACCCATTTCACCAAATGCTTCCTCCATTTCGCTGGCTCTTATCACATCATCTGCTGTGGCATTTGGGTCCATGTAAATAGCGTTTTTCTCCACCATTAAGTCATACATCTTTTTATGACCCATTATTACCGTATCTATTACGCCAACTTCATTAAATTCGGAGTGGCTTTGCTTTAAAACAGCCATTCTTTTTCCGGGTTCTACAATCACCTGACCCGAATTCGGAGAAATTTCATTGCTCAGAATTTTCAGGAAAGTGGATTTTCCGGCTCCATTGGCTCCAATAATTCCATAGCAATTTCCCTTGGTAAACGACAGGTTTACTTCGTCAAATAAAACGCGCTTTCCGTATTGAAGACTTATGTTTTGTGTAGTGATCATTGATTTGGCTGTAGTTTAAGATTGCGTTTTAACCCCTTTCTTGCCGGAAGAACCGCCACGTTTACTGGAATTTCTAGCATTTAGACCGTGCCTTTTTCCGAATGTAGAAAGAAAGTCCCGGCTCGTTGTTTAACAAATGTATTCTCATTTGTCGGCATTTGGGCAGAAAATGCTCATCTTTCACCTGTTCAAGTTCTCTAAGAAGATTCTCTAGCTCTTCATCTGGAAGACCTTTGAAATAGGATTTTATCTCTTCTTTTTTCATAACTTAAGATACCAATAATAGCTAATAAACCACAGGCTACCAATATTTAACTCGCCATAAAACTATTGTTCGATTGCTTTATAAAGAAACCCGGCGATAGAATTGGCATACAGCGGCTTAGTGGAAAAACAATTCAGAAAAAAATTACGAAAAAATAAAAGTATTGGTATCTTTATATTAAACGTGTGTGCGTTAACACATTTGGACTTAAATCGATTTTTTGACTAAACAACTAACTATTTATGAAACAATTTTTATTACTAACCTACCTGCATCCTTTAAAACTGTAGGTCTTATGGCGCAGACGGTAAGCGGAATCCTCACCGATGAAAATGGTGATGCCTTGATACAGGATCGGGATGTGGAGTTCGGGACAGAAAACGGTTCTATTGCGGACACTAAGGGTTCGTATTTGCTGACATTAACAAAAGATAATCCTGGTATATCAGACTCTTATACGGGTTATCAAACTGAACAATTAACATATTTTCTTACACAAAATAATAACACATGAAAATGAATTACATTGTAACAAACAAGCTGTTTGTAAAATTGAAGTTAACGCTGCTTCTTTTGCTTATCAGCGTTTTCGGGGTTTTGGCAAGCGTGAATTCGACCCTGAACACGGCAAGTTTAACAATAGCCGATCAGCAAGAACGCACGGTTACCGGAACCGTTGTTGACGAAAACGGAGATCCGGTGCCGGGTGCCACCGTAAAGGTAAAAGGTACCTCCATAGGAACGATCACGGAATTAGACGGCAAGTTTTCCATCACCGTTCCCGACGATGATGCCATTTTGGTTATTTCGTATGTCGGTATGGGAACCCAGGAGATAGCCGTTGGAGGGCGAAGTGTTGTCAATGTCAGTATGGCTACCCAGGCTGTAGGGGTTGATGATGTGATTGTGGTTGGCTATGGTACACAGAAAAAAGCAACCTTAATAGGGGCGGTTACTACTGTTGACGCTGAACAAATTGAAACAATTCCGACTTCGAATCTTTCAAATATCCTTGCCGGAAGATTGAGCGGTGTTCATATTCAACAAACTACCGGAACACCGGGAATTCCTTCAAATATCAGGGTAAGGTCTGCAGCATCCTGGAACAGATCGGTTCCCCTCTATGTTATCGATGGAGTTGTACGAGACGTGGACGCTTTTAATGCTTTAGATCCTAATGAAGTGGACCAAATTTCTGTATTAAAAGATGCAGCTTCTGCTGCCATATATGGGGCACGTTCAGCCAACGGAGTTATTTTGGTAACAACCAAAAAGGGCAAGAGCGGAAAAGCCAAAATTTCATACTCAGGAGCTTACAGCCAGGACAAACCGGTGCAAGTTCCTGAAATGGTATCTCCTTATGAGGCAGCTGTTTTTAATAAAAGTATTGGACACGCCTGGAGTGATGAAGAACTGGAACATATGAAAACATTAGAGCCCAATGCCTGGTATGATGCTGCGTACCAAGATCCGGTTAGGATGAGGCATGCACTGAATATTACCGGCGGAAGTGATAAAATCAATTATTTCATTGGAGGCTCTTATTTTGATGAACGTGGTTTCCTCCCAAACCTCAACTATGACAAATACAATATAAGAGGTAACCTCAATGCTGCGATCACCGATGATCTGTCAGTCGAATTAAATCTATCCAATAGTTATGGCGACAGACAGCGATTTAATTTTACATACGATTGGGGTTCAGCTGATTTGAACAACCTATGGGGTAAATTGCTATATTTTTTCGCGGATGTGCCGCCATACATCGATGGCAAACCTAACGATCCGGGGTGGTTGGGAAATATGGTAGAACGTATGAAAAATGGCGGATACTGGAATAGTACTGCGCAAAATATCGATGCCTTATTCACTGCAAAATATGATATACCATTTGTGGATGGATTGTCCGTTAAAGGAACTTATAGTAAAAACATTGTAAATGACAAATGGAAAATATTCGACAAGAAACAACTGCTCTACGTATTTAAAAGGACAGGAGCGAATGGCAGAATATATACCAATGAAGTAGTTGGAACGAAAATGAGCGGAGATCCCGGGCGTGAAAGATTGGCAACTCAATTTCAAAATACTGACTCATATCAAGGAAATGTGCAGTTAGATTATAACAGAGTTTTTAATGATAGACACGATGTAAGTGCGGCACTGGTATATGAAGTTAGTGAAGGTCAGAACGAATGGTTTTATGCCAGACGTTATGACTTTCCTATCATTACAAAGGACCAGTTTTTTGCAACCAGTGATGATTCCAAAGACTCTTTTGTTACCGGTAATGCCGGGGAAGTAGGACGTTCCTCTTACATTGGAAGAATTAATTACAGCCTCGATGACAAATATCTTTTCCAGGCCTCCGTTCGTAGAGACGGGTCTATGTTATTTGCGCCGGGAAAAAGATGGGGCTGGTTTCCTGCCGCTGGAGCAGGTTGGCTCATTTCAGAGGAAAGTTTCTTCAATAGTTCAAAGGTAGATTTTCTTAAGCTGAGGGCTTCGGTTGGTTTAACTGGTAGTGATGCAGTGGGAGGCTGGCAGTGGTTAGAAAAGTATAACCCGGCATCCGGATTTTATTTTGGAAATGGAAATACTAAAGGGGTTTCTTATGGAGGCGTAACCAATAAAGATTTAACATGGGAAAAAACACTTGCATATAATGTGGGCGTTGATTCACGTTTATTTAAAGACTTTTCTGTAACTGCGGAATATTGGTTTAGAAATACATACGATATTCTTGGACGTAGAATTCTTTCGTTACCTTCTACACTTGGAGCAAATTTACCTGCCGAAAATTACGGCGAAGTACATTCCAATGGTTTTGAACTGGAATTGGGATATGATAAATATTTGGCAGAAGACTTTAACCTTTTTGCAAAAGCCAATTTGGGCTATGCAACAAATAAAGTAATAACCCGGGATGTTGCAGAAAACACATTGGATGTTGACAATCCAATTGGCAGGCCGCTGGGTTACTTAAGAACCTATGTGGTTAAAGATATACTTCGTACACAAGCTGATCTTGATGCACTCCCTGCCGGTTATCGTATTTTCGGCTATACACCTCAATTAGGCATGTTTAATTATGAGGATGTTTCGGGTGTAGATGGTGTACCGGATGGTAAAATTGATGGCTATGACAGGCAAGTAGTGAAAGGGAACTCCTCTCCGCCATTTACTTACGGGTTAAATTTTGGTGGAGATTGGAAAGGATTCTCTTTAGATGCCTTGATTCAGGGAGTTGCCGGTGTTAAAAAAATGTACAGTGATGGATATGGAAGAAGATATACAGACGGACAAAGGGCTTATGCGTTTTGGCGAGATTCCTGGTCTCCTGAAAATCCGAATGCCGAATTTCCGAAAATTGTTAGGTGGAATGGATCACCGGCTCATGTTGGATCTTCTTTCTGGTTAAGAAATTCAAGTTTTGCACGGTTGAAGTATTTAAACCTGGGTTATAAATTACCTACCGATCTCTCAGGAAAGGTTGGTCTGAGTAACCTTCAACTAACACTTTCAGGAACAAATCTGTTGACACTTACAAAATACAAGTTTCACGATCCTGAAATTGGTAGTGCCATGAGCTATCCGAATACAAAAACGTTTACAATTGGATTAAACGCAACCATTTAATAGCCAATAAATTAAATGAAATGAAACAGAATATTTTAAAATATATATTGATTTTCGCGGTAATGGTTTTTGCCTCAAGTTGCGGAGATCCTTTGGATAAAGAAAACCTTACGCAAATAAACCCGGATGACGTATGGACAAGTGCTGATTTAGCAGAGGCTTATATTAATAATATGTATGCCGATTTTATGCCGGGAATGCCAATGGGAACAGGAAATGGTACTGATGAGGGTGTTACCCACGAAGGACAAGCAGGAACAATGAGTCCTTGGTTAAGGGGCATTGCAACCATCGATTCATGGAATAATTGGCAATACAGTAGAATCCGAAAGGTGAATATTTTCCTCGAAAATATTGAGGAGGCCACTTTTTCTCAGCAGGAGAAGGATATGCTAAAAGGCCAGGCTCTTTTTTGGAGAGCATGGGCATATTTTAGTATGGTAAAAGGGTATGGAGGCGTACCTCTTATTTTAGAGGCACAACCATTAGATGATGTTGATGCGCTGTTTTTGCCCAGAAATAAAACATCCGAATGCATTACACAGATAATTAAAGATTTAGACGATGCAAGTGCCTTACTTCCTAATGCCTGGGCTGGAAGTGATTGGGGAAGAATTGATAAGGGCGCAGCCATGGCCATGAAGGGAAGGGTGCTGCTTTTTTGGGCTAGTCCGCTGTTTAATCCTTCCAACGATAGTGGAAGATGGCAGGATGCTTATACTGCCAACAAAGCAGCATTAGATCATTTGAAAGCACAAGGAAAAGGACTTTACGAAACCTACGCAGATATTTGGGATGTTGAACCGAATAAGGAAGGTGTAATGATCAGAAGATTTAATGATCCGGGAGCAACTTATGCAAATACTTCCGTACGCCCTCTCCTTTATTCTAAAGATGCCGTTGGAGCAGATCGCCCGTCTCTTCAATTGGTTAATGCATTTCCAATGAAAGACGGATCTGCGTTCGATATAAACAACGGGTATGAAACATTGTGGCAAAACAGAGATGATAGATTCTACGCCACCATTGGGTATAATGGTGCAGATGCCTATTTACAAGATATGGTAGATCTAAACACTAAACTTTGGACATATAAACATGCCACAGGATGGGCAGATGGCCCTATTCCAAGCCCATCAAGTTTTTACCGTATTAAAGGAGTAGATAAGGATATTGTATTAGATGAAGTTTATCAGGCCGATGTGGATTGGCTCGAAATTCGTTTCGCTGAAGTATTGATGAATTACGGTGAAGCAGCAAATGAGACAGGCAAACAGGGGGAAGCTCTGCAAGTACTTAAAGATATTCGTGCGCGAGCAGGAATTGATGCAGGTACAGGTGGTAATTATGGAATTTCTGCTACTTCAAAGTCTGAAATCAGAGAAGCATATTTTAATGAAAGGTTTGTAGAATTTGCTTTCGAAGGAAAACGTTGGGATCACTTGAGGCGAACCAGAAAATTTGATGTAATGAATAATTTACCGAGAAGAACAGGTTTAAAAATAACACTTAAAGCAGGAGAACCACTACCTGCCGGAGATTCTGACATTAATACCATCTACCCGGTTTTTGATGTGGAAGAAGTGATAACCGATATCGAAAATATCAATATACCTGACAATTACTATTTTTATGGCATACCAAGAACCCACCTTGACAGAAACAGCAAGTTAGAGCAAACTAAGGGATGGGATGGCGGTACTTTTGATCCATTGGAATAAACACCGGTTTAATTTCCGGAATAGATTAGTAAGGCACTCGTTGATATAAGAATTTATATCGGGAGTGCCTTATTAAGTCTGTCTGATGGATCTGTGTCATTATAAAATTAGTTTTTTAATCTAACAGGGAATGCTGTTAGATTTTTTTATTTCTATGACTATCCTTCCTTCAAAGTGAATGGCCGGCTATTGTATTGTCTGTGGTCAATTTCTTATGACGAACAATCGCGGCCGTTGAGCCGCGATCTATTTTTATGCCACGTTGCAGCACAGCATTCTTTGCGTGAAATATTACATTATATAGATGCCAGTTCGGGGATCGGCATTGTCTTACCCGGTAGGTACACCTTATACGAGGGCGGTTATGCTTACATGACAGCCTAAAAAGGCCAGATCCCTGCTCAAAGGCTCCTTATACTTTGGTGAATTTCCCAACCTGCGGAGATATACTTTCAGCGGGTTTATCGTATAGATCAATTTTCACATACACGTTGGCTACTTAATGTGTACAGTAAAGCACCTGTAAAAATCGATTATTCTTGCCACCTTATACCCTATTTTTGTGGCCTATGCAGGCAGTGGATTTCGTAAAAGATATTTGTGCAAATGCCATCGAACAGGTATATCAAAAAAAGGTAGATGCGGCAGACTTGGTAGTTAATCCAACCAACAAAGAATTTGATGGCGATTACACTCTAATAACCTTTGCATTAGCTGGCAGGCTCGGCGGCAGTCCGGAAGTCATTGGCCAAAGCTTAGGCGAAAAATTGCTTGAAGAAATAGATGAAGTGGCGTCTTTCGGTGTGGTAAAAGGCTTTCTAAATCTTAAACTGAATGACATTTTTTGGATCGATAATCTAATAAATTCTGATGACCGGATCGAACAAGTTACCGATAGAAAGAAAGTTGTTGTAGAATACTGCGGCCCCAACACAAACAAGCCGCTTCATTTAGGCCACATGCGTAATATGGTTGTGGGCTGGTCTGTGGCCGAAATTTTAAAAGAAGCAGGACACGAAGTTCATAAAGTGAACATCTATAACGATCGTGGAATAGCTATATGTAAATCTATGGTAGCCTGGGAAGACTATGGTAAGGGGGAAACACCCGAAACCAATGGGTTAAAGGGTGATTTTCTGGCCGGTAAATACTATGTGAAATATGCCGAAGTAGAAAAGAAACAGGCCGCTGAATTTAGCGAGAAAGGGTTGGAACCAAGGGAAGCAGCCAAGCAAACACCTATCTATCAAAGGGCACAGGATTACTTGCGAAGGTGGGAAGAGGGAGATGAAGAAGTTTTGGCACTTTGGCAAAAACTGAACGGCTGGGTATATGATGGCTTAAACCAAACCTTTAAACGACTGGGAGTGGATTTTGAAAGAGATTATATGGAGTCAGAAACCTATCTGCTCGGGAAAGAAGTGGTTGAAGGCGGACTGCATGATGGTATCTTCTATAAAAAGGATGATGGCTCGGTTTGGGTTGATCTGGAAGATACGGGACTTGACCATAAATTGCTGTTGCGAAGCGATGGCACGTCGGTATATATTACGCAAGACCTTGGCACTGCCGATATGCGTTACGATGATTATAAGATGGACACATCGGTTTATGTGGTTGGCAATGAGCAAGATTATCATTTTAAAGTGTTAAAGGAGATATGCAAAAAACTCGGAAGGCCCTTTGCAGATGGCATTTACCATTTATCGTATGGTATGGTTGATCTGCCGGGCGGTAAAATGAAATCGAGGGAAGGCACGGTGGTAGATGCCGATGAAATAATGGATGAAATGCATGCCGTGGCTAAGGAAAAGACCGAAAACCTTGGAAAAATAGCCGGCATGTCATCTGATGCCAGGGATCGGCTGTTTGAGCAAATAGGCCTTGGGGCTCTCAAGTTCTTTTTGTTAAAAGTTCATCCAAGAAAACGAATACTGTTTAATCCTGATGAAAGTATTGAACTACAAGGTTTCACCGGAACCTTTGTGCAGTATAGTCATGCGCGTATAATGAGTTTACTTGATAAAGCAGGTGGGGCCGACACTACCCTAACCCAGCCAACCGAATTGTTGAATGAAGAACGTGAGTTGATCTTTAATCTGCAGGCCTATGGACAAGCAGTGTTAGAAGCTGCCAAAACATACGATCCATCACATATTGCACATTACGTATATCAACTAGCTAAGGATTTTAACAAGTTTTACGACAAAGCACCAGTTACCAAAGAAGAAGATGCGACTAAGAGAAACTTTAGAATATTATTGGCCGAAAGAACAGCAAATACCATTCGCCGGTCATTGCACTTGTTGGGCATTCAAGCTCCTGAAAGAATGTAGAATGATAAATTCATTGGCATTAGGTCTATCCGACTGCACCGGCTGAAACTACTAACTATTTGAGACTGATCATGTAGAAGGGATGTGGTTGAAAAGTCGCATCATAACTTCCGATCTCATGCCTTAATTTTGATTAGCAGGCATAAGAAAAATATTCGTCCTGCGCATATACCATTGGTTTAAGCGTTTAAAAGCTGAAACATGAATATTTTTTTAACTTTAATCATAAGCTGTGTTATACTCACAGGCTGTACTTCTGAAAAAGAAAAAAAATGTCAATTAACAGGTAAAGTAATTGACAGAGAAAGCAAATCATTAATTCTTAAAAAGCAAACTGAAGATTTTAGAATTCGTGGGACTGAGATTCGAATAGACAGTACCGGAAACTTTAAATATGATTTAAACTATGAATATATTGAAGCTTACGAACTGATCTTTAAAGATGAACTTGACGAAGGAGCATGGAAGCCTGTTTTATTTTTCCCAGACAATGAAAAAATTGAGTTTACCCTTTACCCTATGGAAAAAGCGGACAGTAATAAAATAGTTGGCAGTAAACTGTCCCTTGAACAGAGTAAATACATTGATGCAGTTAAAGATAAGTTTTACAGCAAATATGTCTCCTGGAATCAAATACTGGACTCTTTAAAAGATCTTAATAAAACAGACTCTGATTATGCAAATGAAATCTCGGATAGCATTAATAACCTCGAGCCAGCAGTGAATCAATTTGAGTTGAAGTACATAAAAAACAATCCTGATCTTTATGGATATAGTAAATTTTTGGAAATACTTAGAATAGAGAAATATAGAAAGTTTTTTGTACCGGATACATTAAAAATCTATGCCCGCTTACTGCAACAACATTTTCCAAAACACCCTTACAACGAAATTTCACAACATCGATTGAACGGATTACTTAACATAAATATTGGTGGAAACTATGTAAACTTTACTGCAAAAGATTCAACTGGCAATGAATTTACTATTTCAGATATAATTGTTAAGAATAAACTCACTTTAATAGACCTTTGGGCTCCCTGGTGCGGACCATGCATTAGAAAAAGCAAAAAGGTATTACCTGTTTATGAAGAATATAAGGATAAGGGATTTGAAGTAGTAGGAGTTATTGGCGGAATTGATACTGAGGAAAAATATAAACAAGCTATAAAAAAGCATCATTATCCGTGGCTTTTGTTATCAGAAATTAATAATGAGAATGGTTTATGGGAGAAATACTACATCTCAGAAGGAGGTGGGGGGCAATTTTTGGTTGACAACAAAGGCAGGATTCTTGCAATTAATCCATCATCAGAGGAGTTGAAAGAACATATATTGAAAGAATAAAACTTTGTATAACAACAACCAGGCATTCGTGTACCAGAACGACCGACCATGAGTAACTTCCGTGGATAATACTTCGTCTTTTACACAAAAAATGTTCAGAGAAATAGGGAATGAAAATATTAGAACTGCTTTTTGGAATTTGTGTTTTGACACAGTTTTCATGCGGAACTCTTCCAGAACAAATTACATCAGGTTTAGGGGTTGATGATGGTGCATTATGGATAGAAGATGGCATAGCACTTCCGGAAAGCGATTCGTTGTTCTATTTGGAACATCCGGCACCACTTTTCAGAAAGGAATTCAAAACGGATAAAGCCATAAAGTCTGCTTTATTGAGTATTACCGCTGCTGGCTATTTCAAAGCATCCATAAATGGAAATGGCATTGAGGAAAATGTACTTGATCCGGCCTGGACAGACTTTAGTAAACGAATATATTATTGTGAATATGATGTCACTTCTCTGATTAAAAACGGTGATAATTGTATAGGTGTGTCACTTGGTAACGGTTTTTACAACCCTTTGCCCATGAGGAAATGGGGAAAAAGAAACCTGAGAGATGACCTTAAAGTTGGGAAACCGGTCTTTATTGCAAAACTCAGCATTAGTTATCACAATGGCAACACAGAACAAATTGTATCTGACAACTCCTGGAAATTTGCTTTAGGTCCAATTTCAAAAAACAGTGTTTATATCGGGGTTGTCTATAATGCCAACAATGAATTAGATGGATGGGACAAGCCCGGCTTTGATGACAAGCAATGGCAAGCAGCTACAATTGGAACTTCTCCCGGAGGAAAACTGGAAAAGGCATTTTTTCCTCCGGTTGAAATAACCAAAAAAATAACTCCTGTCGATATTTATTCTCCTGAAAAAGGGGTTTGGGTGGTTGATATGGGTGTCAATTTCACAGGAACATATAAAATTAAAATAGTTGGAGATGTAAATGATACCATTGGCTTTAAGTTTGGTGAACGCGTTTATAAGGACGGGAATGTAAACCCAATGACTACTGTAACAGGCCAAATTAAGGGAAAGGGAGTTGGCGGCCCCGGCGCACCTGACATTGCCTGGCAAACAGATAGTTATATTATAGGCAGTAAAAAAGGTCAGTGGTTTAGTCCTGATTTTACTTACCACACATACCGGTATATGGAGATAAAAGGGTTGAAAGAAAAGCCTAAAACAGATGATGTGCGGGGGCTTTTTATGCATACCAATGTTTCCAATGAAAACAAATTTTCAAGCTCATCAGAATTACTGAATTCTATTCAGGAGGCAATAGAAAGGACATTTTTGGCAAATTTAGTGAGCGTTCAATCAGATTGCCCCGCCAGAGAAAAATTTGGCTACGGTGGTGATTTAAATGCTACAAGTGAAGCTTTCATTTATAATTTCAACATGCAATCCTTCTATCGTAAAACCATCTATGACTGGGTAGATGCTATGAAAGATTCAAGTTTTGTAGATACTGCACCATTTGCAGGTATAGAATATTGTGGCATTAGTTGGGAATCGGCATACCTGATTACGCAATACTACCTGTACCTCTATTATAATGACACTGACATAGTAAGGGAGCTTTATAATTTAAACAACAAATGGATGGATAAAGTAGCAATGATCCATCCCGGAGGAATAGTTGATGAAGGGTTAAGTGATCATGAATCACTTGAACCTGTTCCGGTACAACTTACCGGTACTTGTCATTACTTGCAATGTGCTCGTATAATGAAGACTTTTGCCGGTGTAGTAGGTAATGCAATAGATATGAAAAAGTATGAAGCGTTGACAGATAAATTAAAAAACCAGATTAGGGCAGAGTTTTGGGACAAACCATACAAGGGAAAGATCAATCGGCAAACCTTATTTGCAACTTTACTCTATCACGATATTATACCTGAAGATGAGATTCCTGTAGCAGTAGATTCTATGCTAACGGCTATTAAAAATGCACCCTCAGAACATTTCATAACAGGCATTTTCGGTACTAAATATATACTTGAAACTCTTGCTGAGAATGGTTCTCCAAATGCCGTTTTTGATATAGTAAATAGTACAACATATCCGGGCTGGGGCTATATGATCGATCAGGGAGCTACTTCAATATGGGAAACATGGAAAGAGAGTGACAATACGTTCTCGAATTGCCACCCGATGTTTGGAACGGTTTCCGAGTGGTATTATCGTTGGTTAGCCGGTATCCGGCCCGATCCTGATCAACCGGGATTCAAAGAATTCTATTTAACTCCTACTACCCCTAAAGGACTTGAATTTGTGAACTGCACCTATAATTCGCCGCATGGAGCAATTATATCTAACTGGAAAAAGATAACATCAGATAGTTATGCCTATGAAATAAAGGTTCCTGACGGTACTAAGGCTAATGTAACGTTGCCGGTAGCTGAATCACAAATGTTGGCAATTATTAATGGTCGCGGACAAAACCTGTCCAATAGGATTAATGGGTTGCAGACCGGGCAATTTTCCTTAAAGGAAGGTGATTATGTAATAACATTAGCTCCTAAAAAGTGAATCTTTTAAGTAGAAACGGTATCAGACTAAAACCTGAAGCTAAGCCCTCCATTAATAAGAAAAGTAGTGCATGCATCTTCAGATGCATCAATCATATCCAGAAAGAAATCTGCCAGTATGTTGTTATCAGCGGCAGTTCTCAACAAATTCAAATTTTCGAATTCCAGTACATTAAAGGGAACTACGAGCTGTGGAGCAATTTCAATACCAACCTTTTTAACATAATAAGTAACAGGAAGTGAGAGCTGAGCACTTAAAAGGTCATACTTTGCCGCCTCGTTTAGTTTTTGAAGTGAACTTCTTATCACGGGTCTGGTTACAGGATAGTTTTCAAAAAAGAATCTAAGCACCCGCCTGTCATAGTAGTTTTCGTAAAAGTGCTGACTACCGGCAAAAACTTTAATAGCAGGATCCAACACTAGTATATTATTACCACGCTCTCCAAAACCTGTTTTTGCTATAAAGTAATCTACGCTCAGCGAGTTGTTTATATCATTTTCGCCGCCAATATCATAACCAACATGCGGATTAATGGTCAGGTCTCCTATTTCAACCCAAATATTCGCGCCTGCCCCAAAGTCAACATCGCTGTTGAGTTGCGTGCTCGCATCAGGATAAAAATACTTGCTTACATAAAGTCCGGCAGATATCTTTTTTGAGAATTCATGCTTGTATCCACCCTGAGCATAGGTGCCATCATAAAGCTCGTTGCCCGAAGGAGTCAGATTTGCGGCAGCCAATGCATACAAGCCCGGCTTAAATTTTACAGATGCATACGGTGTAAGTCCTAAAAGGTTTTTATCGGTGGTTTTGCGGCCGTGGTAGTTAAGAAAAGAAGTAAAGTCAGTGCCAATGTTTATCCTGGTCGATTTTTGCTCCACTTCAATTTCACTCAGTTCAAGTGCCTCAAGTTCACGTTCAATTTGTGCTATCTCTTCCTGAATTTCATCCAGGATATCCTGACCTGAAACATTACCGGACCAAAGTATAATACTTAAAATAAATATGAATTTGAGAAACTGACTCATCGCACATTAGACCTCCGAAAAGGCAGAAAGTTTAAACAAGGCTTTTTAGGCCACACAGTTATATTATAAACTAATGCACATGCCCGTGAGCGATCTCCGTTGTATCGGCATCACGTACTTCCAGCACCTTTACATCGAAGTACAGGGTTTTACCCGCCAGTTCATGATTGGCATCAACGGTAACATCATTGCCATCCACTTTAGTAACTCTTACCACTACCGGACCTTGCTCAGTTTGGGCCTGAAAACGCATACCCACCTTAACACCGCCTTCGCCAAACTGCGATACAGGCACTACCTGCACCAACGCTTCATCGAAAAAGCCATAGCCTTTCTCAGGTAAAATGGTCAGTTTTAATTCGTCATCCTTCTCCTGCCCATCCAAACCTTCTTCCATGCCCGGGATGAGGTTATTATGGCCGTGAAGGTATTTCAGAGGCTGATTACGTTCATGCGAACTGTCAATTACATTGTTTTCATCGTCGGTAAGCGTGTAGTGAATGCTAACTACTTTATCTTTTGTTATTGTCATGTTTCAATTTAGCCGACAAAGGTAATTGTCCCCCTTTGGAGGGGGAAGGTTTTCAAGATAATTCTCGTTAGAGAAGTATCGTAGTAAAATCAAGGGGGAGGAATCACTGAAAATTGTCATCGAAATCTATCAGAAACCCTCTTTTCCTTGCTCCCCCGATCATACTCATAAAACCCTTTGCCGGTTTTAACACCCAAATCACCTACCGCAACCAATTCTTCAAGCAACGGGCAAGGTGCATACTTATCACTTCCAAAGCCATCTTCCAATACTTCAATGATAGAAAGACAAACATCCAGACCAATAAAATCGGCCAATTGCAATGGCCCCATTGGATGAGCCATGCCAAGTTGCATTACCGTATCAATTTCTTCCACACCACTTACACCTTCGTACAAAGTGTAAACAGCTTCATTGATCATTGGCATTAATATTCTGTTTGCAACAAATCCGGGGGCATCGTTCACTTCTACAGGTATCTTCCCAAGATCTTTAGATAATTGCAAAATATCGGCTGTCACTTTATCTGAAGTATCCTTTCCTTTAATCACTTCAACCAGTTTCATTATGGGTACCGGATTCATGAAGTGCATTCCAATAACCTTTTCGGGTCTGTTGGTGGCCGCTGCAATTTCAGTTATGGAAATAGAAGATGTATTGGTTGCTAGAATGCTCTCAGCATTGGAGTGTTCGTCAAGTTCTTTAAATATTTTAAGTTTCAGTTCTTTGTTTTCCGTGGCGGCCTCTACAATTAAATCACAATTATCAATACTGCCTTGCGCCTTGGTTGATGTAGTAATGTTCTCTAATGTTGACTTCATTTCCGCCTCAGTAATTCTCTCCTTTGCCAATTGCCGGCCAAGGTTCTTCTCAATGGTTGTCAGTGCTTTTTCCAATCTACCTTCGTCTATATCAATCAGACTTACTTTGTGTCCCTTTTGAGCAAATACGTGGGCTATTCCATTGCCCATGGTACCTGCGCCGATTACTGCTAATTTCATATGTACTTATTCGTCACCCTGAGCTTGACGAAGGGTGATGTCTAATAACTTTTAAAAACAACTTTTCGTTTCATGGTTCTCGCCTAATGTCGGGCGAGCGTCAGGCTCACCTTACAAAGTTCAATAGCTCTCCTCATCATTCGGGAAATCACCGCTTTTCACATCCTTAATGTAACTGCCTACAGCGTTTTTCATAGTATCGAACATATCGGCATACCTGCGTAAAAATCGCGGACTAAAGTCTTTTGTTATGCCAAACATGTCGTGGCTCACCAATACCTGACCATCTACATCAGGCCCGGCCCCGATGCCAATAACTGGAATAGAAACAGATTCAGCCGTCTTTTTCCCGAGCTCTGCCGGTATCTTTTCCAACACAATTCCAAAGCAGCCTACTTCTTCCAATAGTTTAGCATCTTTAAGCAGTTGGTTTGCTTCGGCTTCTTCCTTCGCTCTTACCGTATAAGTGCCGAACTTAAAGATAGATTGCGGTGTAAGTCCCAAATGCCCCATTACCGGAATTCCGGCTGAGAGGATACGTTCAATAGATTCAACTACTTCTTCACCGCCTTCAAGTTTAACACCGTGTGCTCCGGCCTCTTTCATAATTCTAATGGCCGATTCCAATGCCTTTCGTGAATTTCCCTGGTAGGTGCCGAACGGAAGATCAACCACCACGAAACATCTTTCAACCGCCTTGCGTACCGATGCAGCATGGCTTATCATTTGATCTAAGGTAATAGGCAAGGTTGATTCAAAACCGTGCATTACATTTCCGGCAGAATCGCCTACAAGAATGATATCAATTCCGGCTTCATCTATAATGCGTGCCATGGAATAATCATAAGCCGTGAGCATGGAGATCTTTTCACCATCATTTTTCATACCCTGAAGTGTGTGGGTAGTTATACGTTTTACCTTGGTATATTTTGACATGTATGCCAATTTAAAATTGGGCTGTAAAATACGAAATAAGCCAATGCAAAAGCTATCTTCATTCAGGAAGATGATCACACTTGAAGATATTAGAGAAGCACGGCAAAGAATAAAGGATTTTGCCATTGTTACTGCTTTAAAACCAACCCAAACCTTACATGAAGCAACCGGCAAAAATGTATGGCTGAAGCTGGAAAACGTACAACCGGCCGGCTCCTTCAAATTGCGAGGTGCGGCCAATGCCTTGCTCGGGTTGTCAAATGCCAAAACAATGCACGGTGTCGTTACCATGTCAACCGGAAATCATGGCAGGGCAGTTTCGTATGTAGCCGGAAAACTGGGTATCAGGGCGGTGATCTGTGTGTCTGAACTGGTACCGCAAATCAAGATAGATAATATGAAGAAGTTGGGTGCTGAAGTAGTTGTGGCAGGTAAAGATCAGGAAGGAGCCACTGCCAAGGCACGGCAATTGGAAAAAGAAGAAGGTTTGCATTATGTTTCAGCTTTTGATGATAAAGATGTGATTGCCGGTCAGGGAACTATTGCCCTTGAAATATTGGAACAACAATCGCAAATTGATACCATTGTAGCTCCATTAAGCGGCGGTGGACTTTTAAGTGGAATAGCTATTGCGGCCAAAGCGTTGAAACCTGATATAACTCTAATCGGTGTGTCAATGGATCAAGGTGCTGCCATGCATGAGAGCATTCAGGCCGGGGAAATTGTGGATGTAGTTGAGAAACCAAGCCTGGCCGATGCTATAACCGGGCTGCTTCCTAAGGACAATCAATTTACTTTTGACATTTGCAGAAGTTTACTTGACAGTACACATTTACTAAGTGAAAATGCCATTGCCAAAGCTATGGTGTATGCCTTAAAACAAGAGCGACTTGTGTTAGAGGGTGCTGCAGTTACGCCTGTGGCACTTCTATTGGAAAAGGCCGATGAAATTTCAGGGAAGAATGTAGCACTTGTATGCAGTGGTGAAAACGTTGATGTTTCTATGCTGCTGGAGATGGCAGGGAAATTTGACTGGCATCCCGAATAATCGCGGGCTACAACCCTCAATCTGCAAAACAATCTACTTCAATAAACAGATACCGGTTCGGAGACCGGCATTGCAGGGCTTACCGACATTCCGGTTGAGTACTTATCTTCATGCCATGTCAAGGTTTCGGAAAAATGTACTTAATCATTCAAAGTTCAGGCTTTTCCTTATCTCTAAACTACCAATGGCCTGGCTGGCAGGCCTGAGAGTTAAAAAACTGACCGACGAAAAGTGTGCTGTTTCTGTTAAACTAAAGTACCTTACCAAAAACCCTTTTAAAAGCATGTACTGGGCAGTACAGGGAATGGCTGCAGAGCTTAGTACAGGTCTATTAGTCAGCGAGCGAGTGCAAAAGGCACTGCCCGAAAAAGTGAGTATGCTGGTGTTTGAATCGAAAGCCGAATTTTCTAAAAAAGCTAAAGGCAGGATCTTGTTCACCTGCAAAGCAGGAAAGGAATTAGATGAAATCTTTGAAAAAGTGCTCAACACAGACGAAGGTTACATTATCCCGCTTACATCAATCGGCACCGATGAAAGTGGCGATGTAGTATCGAAATTTGTGTTTACCTGGACGCTGAAGCGAAAATGACTTCGCTTTAGCGTTCAATATTTCCGGTTCCAGGTTTAATGTTCAATATTGTTTGATTTATGCTTATTCCAATGCCAATTCCAGTACTTCCATCATATTTTCCACATAATGAAATGTCAGATCGCCAATGTAGTCGGCTTTGATCTCTTCTACATTTTTACGGTTTTGCTTGCAAAGAATGATCTCTTGTATTCCGGCTCTTTTTGCCGCCAGTATCTTTTCTTTAATTCCGCCTACCGGCAATACCTTGCCACGCAGGGTTATTTCGCCGGTCATAGCTATTTTCGGTTTCACCCTTTTGCCCGTAAACGATGATGCGAGTGCCGAGAGCATGGTAATTCCGGCCGAAGGTCCGTCTTTACGAATGGCACCCTCCGGCACATGAATGTGTATATTATTCTTTTCAAAGTCCTGTACTTTTATCCCAAGTTCTTTGCTGTGTGCACGTAAAAATGTAAGTGCTGTTTTGGCAGATTCCTTCATTACCTCCCCCAAATTCCCTGTAAGCTGTAAATTACCTTTTCCGGGACTCAGTGCAGATTCAATAAACAAAATATCGCCACCTACCGAAGTCCAGGCCAAACCAACAGCCACGCCGGGCGGCACATCTTTTTGCAACACTTCATTCTCAAATTTTGAAGGGCCTAATATTTTGTGCAGATCTCCGGGTTTTACTACCACCGTTTCCGTATTTCCAGCCGCTATTTCCCTGGCGGCATAACGCATCATAGATGCCAGCACCCTATCTAAATTACGCACTCCCGACTCACGCGTATAGTCTGAAATAGCCTTTTCAATTGCTTTAGGTTGAATACGGATCTGCTTGGCCTTTAAGCCGTGGGCATCTCTTTGTTTCTTTACAAGGTGCTTAATGGCTATTTGAATTTTTTCTTCCGTTGAATATCCGCTCACATAAATGAGCTCCATCCGGTCGCGTAACGCAGGCTGAATGGTACTTAAGGAATTAGCTGTAGCTATAAATAATACCTTGGACAGGTCGTACTCTACATCTAAGTAGTTATCGTGGAACTCACTATTCTGTTCAGGATCCAACACCTCTAAAAGGGCAGATGAAGGATCACCTCTAAAATCTTTACCTACCTTGTCAATCTCATCCAATACAATTACCGGATTTGATGTACCTGCTTTTCTGATATTCTGTAAAATTCTACCCGGCATAGCACCAATGTAAGTTCTGCGGTGGCCACGTATCTCGCTTTCATCGTGCAAGCCGCCGAGTGACATGCGCACATACTCCCGTTTTAAAGCCCGGGCTATTGATTTTCCAAGTGATGTTTTCCCAACACCGGGAGGGCCTACAAAACACAGAATAGGCGATTTCATATCGCCTTTCAACTTCAATACCGCTAAATATTCCAAAATCCGGTCTTTTACTTTGTCTAATCCGTAGTGGTCTTTATCCAGTATTTTCTGACTGCGGGCAATATCAATTTCGTCTTTAGTGTAAGTTTCCCATGGTAGATCTACCATCAACTCCATGTAGTTTAATTGCACTGCATACTCAGGCATTTGTGAGTTGAGCCGCTCCAATTTCTGCATTTCCTTATCAAATGCTTTCTGCACTTTTTCATTCCACTTTTTTCTGGCAGCCTTCGCCCGCAATTCTTCAATGTCCTGCGATGGACCACCTTGTCCGAGCTCTTCCTGAATGGTTTTAAGCTGTTGGTTTAGGAAATAGTTTCGTTGCTGTTCATCTATATCGGAGCGAACCTTATCCTGAATTTGAAATTTAACCTCGAGCATGTTGAGTTCATCGTTCAGTAAAACCTGAATCTGTGAGGCTAATTCCATCGTATCATCAAATTCTAACAGCGTTTGCTTTTGCTCGGTATCAACATTCAAATTGCTGGCCACAAAATTTAACAGAAAATCACTTCTGTCAATATTTTTCAACGCCAAATTTGCTTCCGAAGGAATTTGCGGAGACAGTTGTACTATACGCATAGCGGTATCTCTAACGGAATCTACTACGGCCTTGTATTCATCATTCGAATACGTTTTGGGTTTGGGGAGCAAGTCATATTGCGCTTTGTAAAAGTCATCATCTATAAAAACATGGCGCAAGCTAAATCTGCTTCGTCCCTGCACAATAACCGTTACTCCCCCATCGGGCATGGTTATTCTTTTTATTATTTTGGCAATGGTACCTACTTTATGCAGATCTTCGGCTGAAGGGCTTTCAGTATCACTGTCCTTTTGCGCAGCAATAGCTATATACTTTCCACTTTTATAGGAATGATCCACCGCTTTTAAAGAACGATCGCGACCAACAGTAATTGGAACAACTACACCCGGAAACAACACCGTATTTCTTAGCGGTAATAATGGCAGTTCACTTATATCTTCTAAGTGCTCATCATCGCCATCTTCGGCATCAACAGTAATAACAGGAATTCCTTCGCTTTCTTCATCAAACAGGCTCGTATAGTAGTGATAGTGGTTCATTCAAATCTTTTATGCTATTCTTCAGTTTCTTTATTTAATTCCGGAAAACATTAAAGGCCAATTTCCGTGCCACCGGCCCTAAGTGTGGCAAAAAGTCAGTTTTTTGTAAGGGTAAAAATTAACAATAATAAAACGGTTTAATCTTTGCCAATGTGAAAGCTTCTGATACTTTTGCGGCCAAATTTTTGAGCTATGAGTTTTAACATCAGAGAGATATTTAGCGCAGCCTTGATACTGTTTGCCGTAATTAACATTTTGGGTAGTTTACCCATCATCATGGACCTTAGAAAAAAGACCGGTAAAATACAATCCGGAAAGGCCAGTATTTCGGCAGGTGTTATTATGGTGGCATTTTTATTTTTGGGCGAACAAATGCTCGGTCTCATTGGCATTGATATATACTCCTTTGCCATTGCAGGGTCCATCATCATCTTTTTTATTGCATTGGAAATGATTCTCGGAATTAAGATTCATAAGGGAATTGATCCTGCTGCAGTATCCATTGTTCCTATTGCTTTTCCACTACTGGCCGGTGCAGGAACCTTAACTACCTTACTTTCTTTAAGGGCTGAATATGCTTTTATTAATATTGTAACTGCCATTATTATAAATCTACTCATCATTTACGGTGTGCTAAAACTCACAAAAAAATTAGAGCACATACTGGGCCCGGGTATTATTAGTGTGATTGAAAAAGCTTTTGGTGTAATTCTGCTCGCTATAGCGGTTAAACTGTTTGGCAGTAATATAGGAGGGTTAATACAGTAAGGCCGGTCAACGAAGGTCTATCAACTCAACTTCCGGATGCTCTTTATGTATAAAGCTGAAGAAATTATCCAAAAGTGAAGTTGTTTTTTCATTGCGTATTCTAAAGGTGTACACAGTTCCATCTTTGTAAAATATCTGCATTTCTTCCAACTGATCTTTATCGGTATTAACTGTTGCCTTTATTTTAAAATACTCGGTAGATCTGTCTTCAGGCACTATTTCAATCAAGGCAATGTTGCGGCCTTCAAATTTTGTTGATGACAGGTGTTGATATTTGTGTCCTTTGAGATATAATGAAAATATTCGGGAAGGTGATATCATGTTTTCATCCTGTTCAACATAGTTAACCTGTACTTCATTAACACTTTTCATCCATTGCCAAAGTGTTATATCGTCAGAAATGATCTCCTGATCATCCATTTGCAAGCGATACTTATCTCCTTTCAGAAAAAGTTTTCCCTTCATTACCTGATTATCCTGTTCCGGAATGTCAATTGTAAACACAAAATCGGCAGAAAAGCCCTTGCTTTTATCATAATGCTCGCGGACATTCTCCAAAATTTCGGTTGCATTAGATGAACGTTGCGCCATACCCGCAAAGGCAGTAAGTGATAAAAACACTATGAAAGCAAAACGTATCATTCCTGTATATAGCAATATATTACAGTAATGAAGTCAAAAAGTGTTCCAATTCTGTTTCGTCAATCATAAGTACTTCGCGTGGTTTGCTTCCGCGGGCAGGGCCAACAATTCCGGCACCTTCTAACTGGTCCATAATTCTACCAGCTCTGTTATAGCCCAGCGACAGTTTTCGTTGTATCATACTGGTTGATCCGCTTTGGTTTGAAACTACCAATCTTGCGGCTTCTTCAAACATTGGATCGCGTTCGTTAGCCGAAAATTCTTTGCCGCCTTCTTCGCCTTCGCCCACATACTCAGGAAGTAAAAAAGCACTTCCGAGATCAGGCTGATCCTGAATGTATTGTATAATGGCATCTACTTCGGGTGTATCAACAAAAGGACATTGTAGTCTTATGGAGTCACTTCCTACCGAGAGTATCAGGTCGCCCCGGCCTATGAGTTGGTCGGCACCGCCCATATCCAATATGGTGCGGGAATCTACTTTTGACATTACACGGTAAGCAATACGCGCCGGAAAGTTGGCTTTTATAATACCGGTAATAATATTAACCGAAGGGCGTTGCGTGGCAATGATGAGATGAATGCCAATAGCGCGAGCCAATTGCGCCAACCGGGCTATTGGACCTTCTACTTCCTTGCCTGCAGTCATAATTAAATCGGCAAATTCATCAATAACCAATACGATATAGGGCAGAAAAGCGTGGCCGTTCTCAGGGTTCAGTTTTCGGGCAATAAATTTTTTGTTGTACTCCTTAATATTGCGGCAATGGGCATTTTTTAACAACTCATAACGGTTATCCATTTCTATACACAATGCATTTAAAGTGTTGATAACCTTTCGCGTGTCGGTAATTATGGCGTCTTCTTCACCGGGCAGTTTGGCCAAATAATATTTCTCAATATTCTTATAAATGCTGAGTTCGACCTTTTTAGGATCAATAAGCACAAATTTTAATTCTGTTGGATGCTTTTTATACAGCAGAGAAATGATCACTGAATTTATACCCACCGATTTCCCCTGACCGGTTGCCCCTGCAATCAACAGATGCGGCATGCGGGCCAGATCGGCAATATAATTTTCATTTGAAATGGTTTTACCAACGGCTACGGGTAAATCACCTTTGGAGTTAACAAACTTTTCAGATGCCAGCATACTTTTCATGGAAACCACATTTTTGTGCTGGTTCGGCACTTCAATTCCAATGGTTCCTTTACCAGGAATTGGGGCAATAATTCTAATACCGAGAGCGGCTAAGCTTAGTGCAATATCGTCTTCAAGGTTTTTAATTTTAGAAATACGAATGCCGGGTGCAGGCACAATTTCATATAGTGTTACCGTTGGCCCAACGGTTGCTTTGATCTTTGATATTTCAATCTTATAATTTCGAAGCGTTTCAATGATCTGCTCTTTGTTTTGCTCAAGCTCTTCCCTGTCTATATGTACATTGCCTTCTCCATGTTCTTCCAACAGTTCGAGCGTAGGGAATTTGAAGTTTGAAAGTTCAAGACGCGGATTAAAGTGAGTATCAACGGTATAATGATCTACCTGTTTTTCTTCTTTTACTTCGGCCAACTCCAGATCAAGATCTTCTTTTACGGCCTCTTCATTTTTAGGTTTAGCTCTTGAAGACGTTTTTTCATCTGTCACTTTCGAGGTTACCGTTTCAAATTCATCAGAATCAGTATCAGTCTGTGGAATGACATCTTCTTCATCAATTACTTTATTTTTTAATTGTCCCAGGTCATCGGTATCCCTTGCCTGCTTAATGTCTATAAACTCCTTTTCTTCGTCAGAAGTTAATGAATCGGTATCTAATACATTTTTAGTTGAAGTGAACAGTTTCTTGAAATCTACATTAAAAAGGCCTATCATTCCAAGAAAAAACAAGGCTACTAATATGATAAACGTACCTATATCGCCCACAAAATCATTAAAATACTCCACTACGTATCTGCCATAGCCGCCACCCCACGGAAATGCAGCTTTTCGTAAAAAGAAGGCCGCAACTACGGGTATAAAAAATAAAAAGTAGAGCCCTATTAGCCAACTACGCCGTAGCTTAACAACATGTTTTCGGACAAAGGCATTAATACCGGTTACCAATAGCAGTGCAGGCACAATAAAGGAAGCTACTCCGAAAAAGTTATAGAAGAATTGATGGGATAGTACTGCCCCTAACCGGCCTACAAAGTTCTCCGGATTTTCCGTCAGAGGTTTCCAGATATTCCAACCCTGATGAAAAACCAGATCCTGATCGGCTTTCCAGGTAAACAGATAGCTGAAAAATGAAATCAATAACAGCAGTGCCAGACCAATAAGAAATACCCCTGCAACCGAAAGTATTTTAGGAATATTAATGCGCTCCCTTACCGGTTTACTTTTCCCCTTCGACCTTTTTTTGTGTGCAGCAGGTTTCTTCGGCTTTGCCTTACTTTTTGTACGAACTCTGTTTTTCAAAATATATTAAAAGATTAAACGCGGTAAATCTACATTTCCGCATCCACATCTTTCGTAAAGTCATCCACATCTTGTTTCGGAGCACCCGGGGCGGCTTTTTGAGTAGTGTATGATAACAACTTACCCTGGGCATCATTTAGTTGGGATGTAAGCCGGGCATTTTCCTTTTTTAGTGCACTTATTTCTTTACGTTTTTTATACCAGGCCGAAACGGAGAATAACCAGGCGATAAGTGCTCCAATAAGCAGAGTAAGGAGCAATAAAAGTACTAAAGGCAATTCTTTAGATTTAAACATTAAAAATTTAACATCGGTGGGCACATTGTTTTGTAATGCGAAAACGGTTACCAAAATGGCCAGTATAAGTCCGATTATAAATGATGCTCTCATGATGGAATATTTGCCGTAAAATTATAAAATATTAGTCCTTACGCCGTTTGCTTTTTCAACTTTACCTTGAATTTACGGCTTTTTTGAGCATGCGGAATAGCATAAGTGCTTAAATGTGCCAGGGCTTCATCAAGATCGTCGGTAAGGAAGAACAAATCCGTATCATTAGGCGAAATAGTTCCCACACTTTTTAATTTTTCAATGGCTTCCATAAGCGGGGCGAAAAACTCGGTTCCAATTAATACAATAGGAAAATCTTTGATCTTGGAAGTTTGAATAAGGGTGAGCGTTTCAAACATTTCATCCAGGGTGCCAAAACCGCCGGGCATTACTACAATTCCATGCGAGTATTTTAGGAGAAAGACCTTGCGAACAAAGAAATACTTAAAGTTGACAAACTTATCGAGGTAGCCGTTGTTGGTTTGCTCAAAAGGCAGTAGAATATTACAGCCGACCGAACGACCGCCAACATCCTTTGCCCCGCGATTTGCGGCTTCCATAATGCCGGGACCGCCGCCGGTCATTATAGTAAAACCGGTTTTAGCAATTTGTCCCGACAGTTCACGGGCTAACTTGTAATACTTGTTATCTTCTTTAAAGCGCGCCGAACCAAATACTGTAATACAGGGGCCGGCAAAATGGAATTTCCTAAAACCACGAATGAATTCGATAGCAACCCTTATGGTAAATAAAAACTCCTGCCATCGCGAACGCGGACCTTCCAGTGCACGCCGGTCTTCCTGCGAAGCACGTACTTTCAGGTATTTATTTTCCAGTTGAATTTCTCCTATGCTCGGTTCTTCCTTCATCAAAAATTTTAAGGCTCATAAAGATAGTATCTTCCCGAAAAGGAAATAATACTGACTGGATTTATAAAGTAGTCCAGTTTAACCCAAATTATGCAATAGAAAATCTATTCCGTGCTGAAATTGCTTCAAAATCAGCGTTTTACTGCATTTTTCAGCTTCACCATAGCGGTGCTATGCTAAATCTTCCAAAATGCCTGATTTTATTGCACTTTCAGCACTCATCACAAAGTTCTACTGCATAGTTTGGGTTTAACATTCAAATTGCACGGTTTAAATTGTTTTTTCCTGCCAGTTCTTGCAGGTATGATTGGTTTATACTTCATCATTAAAAGAAACCAGTTGTATAGGAGGCTTATTTATTTTCGGATGATATTGGCTTATAAATCATCTCATAAAAATCCAATCCCTGATCCCAGCCATCTTTAGTGAAATCTACAGTTGAAAAACCAAATTTTTCGAAGAATGCATTTGTATGCTGCGAAGTTCTTAGAACAATGGTTTTATTGGGATACTTTTTTTTAAGATAATTTAACCGGTAGATGAAAAGTTTTTTGCCGTATCCCTTCCGTTGTTCGCTTTTTAATATCATTCCCCAGGCCAAACCCACTTCACTATCGTATTTAGATTTTTTGTGATAGTTTGTATATATTCCTCCGCAGCCAACCGCTTGCTCGTAAGCTATCAAAACCCAATACGGGTGCTTGTCTGTTTTATGCTTAAGCCATTGGCCGAATTCTTCTCTTTCCTGCTCTAAAAACGTATCCGGACAATTGCTATCAAAAATGCGCATGCAATCATTATAATATTTTGGATGATAACTTTTAATGGTGATATGACGTTCCATAGGTAAAAAATAAGCCGATAAATCAGTTGACTTACCGGCTTGTAGTAGCGGGGGTAGGACTTGAACCTACGACCTTCGGGTTATGAGCCCGACGAGCTACCAACTGCTCCACCCCGCGATTTCGGATTGCAAATATACACCTTATTTCTGTCTAAGTGTATTTCCGGCAATAAGCTTTGGAAAATTCTATGGTACGTGCCGAAAGTTAATTCACCTCGGCCTCCTGCCCTTTTCAATCCCTTTTCCTCTTCCCGGCCGTTCACGCCTTTTATCTGGTTCTTCGGGTTGTGATTCTATCTGTCTGTCAGGAGTAGTTTCTTTTCCCGGAGTAAATTCTTCCAGTATTCTGTCTCCCGGTTTAACCTCAAGCCTGCCGCTGGCACGCAAAAGATCGTATTTACTCAGCGGTTGCTCCCCCGCTCTCCACACAAAGCCGGGTAATAAAAATGTTGTCGGATCAATATCCTGAAAAGGATGGGTAGTCCCCTCCGGTTTATTAAGCCAAAAAATCTCTTCAATTTTTTCTTCTTTAAACTTTACACGTATCCGGCCGCATTTCATTTCATTAACTCCAATAAAGGCGTTATCGTCATCTCTCAGGTAATAAATAGTTTCTGCATTGCCGTCAACCAGCATGTTGTCTATTTTTTTATCAACAAAAAAGGCATCAATATTACGTCCCTTGATCTGATCGTATAAACCCGAATCAATTTCCTGAATAATATAAGCACGGTTGCGAAGTTCAATTCTATCAATTGTCCTGTTCTCTATAAAGAATTTAATGGTATCGGCAGTCATTTGAGAACTGTCTGCCCATATTACGGGGTTTTTAAAAAGCGTTAGAGTCGAGTCTAAAGCATTAAAGTAAGAAGAATCTGCAACTGCTTGTATATCAGATTTATATAGTTTTAAACGTTTATTGGCCACAAAGTTATAAGTGGTATCATTTTCTCGCTCTTGCCTAAAGCCTTCAATAGTTTCAGCTATCATAAAAACAGAGTCGCCTTCATAAACCGAAGTAAGAAATGGTTTGTCCCTGGCCAAAATGTATCCTTTTCCTTCGTGGTATTGAAGATCATCGGCCAGTAGCTCGGTTTCCTTTTCCCGATGCCCTACTTTTGCATTACCCCTCGCAAAGAAATCATTGCTGTTTTGTAAAATATCGGCTTCGTCGGCTTCCAATTCATAGCCTTCTTTTAAATCAATGACATGAACTTTACCACGGGCATACGTAGTGTCTCCTTCAGTAAGGGTGGCTTCCTGTGCTCTTAGTTCAACTTGTTTTTCTTTGTCGAGAAAATAAATACCGCCTTTAGCCACGGTTTTACCGTCTTCCCCACCGTAATCAAGAAATTCCGATTCAAATCGTATTTTTTCATCTTCAATTACCGGTTTCGACTCAAACTGTGCCTTGCCTGTTTTGGTATTGTACCAACCTTTGGTTGTATTAATTGTACGTTCACCTTCTATAATTTTGGTAGGGCCGTTAAATTCAGCCACACCCGTTGTCATATCATAGTTTAGAGAGTCGGTTTCAATTTGCTGATCTTTTGTTACTAGAACAACACTATCCCAAAAGACAGCCCGCTCTTCGGCAGCAAAATACTTTCCTTTTTTACTGGTAAGCACCGATGAAGTATCCTGTAACTCTCCGCCCTGTCTGTATGTAGCTATTTCACCAGCCAAATCGTAGTCTAAACGCTCCGTGTTAAGCGAGTAAGGGCCATTTTGCATAGATACTTCCCCAATGAGCGTAGCCTGTTGTTCATTACCAAAATACTCTCCATTATTAGCATATATATCAAGGGTGTCGCCCTGGTTTATATACACATTGCCAAAGGCTTTGGCGAAGTTTTGCGCCGAATAAAACTGCGTGGAGTCGCTTTCCAGAGTAATATCATCCTGCCTCAGTTGTACCTGCCCATTACCATTCTTATACAGCCAATAAATACTTTTTTCTTCCTCGTTGGGATTTAAAAGCTTAAGATCGCCATTGATGATCTCCAGATTCTGTTGACACCATGTTTTAAGCGGAATCAGGCTGCACAGAAGCAGGGATAGAAAGAATGCCGGAGCTATCTTACTCCTCTTCGTTCTTCTTCTTCTTTTTATCCTTGTTCTTTTTTCCAAAAACCGAAACATCAGGTACGTATCTGTCGGGATTATACTTAAAATCAAGTAAAAGGTTATCCAAATCACGTGCCGTACGACTTAGATTGTTATATAATTCAGCATCGTTAAGCAATAGGGCTAACGAACCATTTCCTGAATTCACCTTAGTAAGTACTTCATTTAACTGAAGTACGGCAGTATCCACATTGTCTAATGTTTTTTTGATGTCGAGTGCAGCCATGTTATCTCCAACTTCTTCAAAGCTGGTAAGTACATTGTCCAACTTAGCCCTGCTCTGCATTAAGTTCTGCGATATGGACAGCAGGTTATCCGTTATCTTATCAATTTTAACCGCCTGGTCCTCAATAAGGCCATCTAACTTATCGGAAGTTTTGTTCAATTTGGCCAATGTGGTGCTAAGGTTAGCAAAACTGCGCTCCAGATTTACGGCATTGTCGCCCGATACTAACCTGTTAGCGTTGGTTGACAGCGAATCTAAAGATTGGATGGCTGCATCTAATTTTTTAAACGTTTCGGGCAGCTGTTCGGCAATTTCTTTGGCCTGGTCCTGAATACCGCCGGGCACACCCGAAGGGACCTCAGAGCCATTGGTCAACAGGTTTTCCGAAGAACCTAATTCCAGTTTCAATGATGGTGAACTAAAGCCTAATAAATCGGGCTGTATTATAACCTTAGAATCATCCGGAATTCTGATCTTGGGATCGATCCTGTAGGCTACTTTTACCCGATTTAAATCATCCAATAGTTTAACTTCCTCTACCTGTCCTACGGTTACACCCAAAAGTTTTACTTTGTTTGTAGGTCCTAATCCCTGAGCATTATCATAGATAGTATAGAAAGTTCTTTCCTTAGAGAATACGTCGTTTCCTTTAAGAAAATTATATAAAAAAAATGCCATTACCGCTGTGGCAATTACCATTACAGCAATGCGTACTTCTAAACCTGGCTTTTTCAAAACTTTGTATTAAGTAGCACAAACTTATAAAACAATAGGTTAACGCAGTTGATGCCAATGATGGCTAATTGTTATTATACGGTTAAGCACTATCTGCCTTTAGATAATATTATTTTAAGATTAAAGGGGCAGATAAAAATTGTACGTTTTTCTGTTCTTTTAAAAGATTAGTTGATATAGCACAAAGCTATTTGGCTCGTTTTTGACCAACATACTTTAAGATAAAGGCATCTTTAAAGCCTTTGTTTTGCGAGTCTTTTTGAGCTTTCTTAGCTTCTTCAAAGGTTTTATAAGGTCCCCTGGCGTATCGCCAAACCTTACCACGCTCTACATACTCCATAGCCATATTGTCTATACCCACAAAGGCAGATGCCCCTTTATCGTACTTAGCTGAAACCATTAACTGAATAAAATAATGTTCGCCATGTAAATGCTTATCGCGCATAACAGGCCAGGCCCATTCAGATTCTGTTTTACGCCGGCGGGCTTCTTCATCTTCCTTTTGTTTTTTAATCTTAGCGGCCCTTATTCTGGCAGCTTCGGCATCTAACTTTTTCTTGTATAATTGAAGAGCGGTAAAAATTGACCCCACAATTCTTTCCTTTCCACTGTTTGAAGAAAGGAAGCTCTCCTCAGTTCTATTGGTTAAAAAGCCTGTTTCAATAAGTACACTTGGCATAGATGTTTCTCGTAATACCAAAAATCCTGCTTGTTTTACTCCCCTGCTTCTTCTACCTGCCGCCTCGGTAAATTGTCTTTCAATCAGACTGGCAAGGTCTAAGCTCTGATCGAGATAGGCATTTTGGTGCAGACTGAAAATAATATACGCTTCAGGCGATGAGGGATCAAAACTTCCGTAGTGTTGGTTATAATCATCTTCCAACAAAATAGAATTATTTTCACGCATAGCCACTTTAAGGTTATCGTGGTTTCTATGCAGGCCGAGCACATAAGTTTCAGTGCCATAAGCCTGTTTGCCACCCGCATTGCAGTGAATACTTATAAACAGATCGGCATTATTCCGGTTGGCGAAAGCTGCTCGCTGCTTTAACGAAACAAACCTATCAGATTTTCTTGTATATAAAACATTTACACCGCTGATCTGCTGCTCAATTCGCTTTCCCAGCTTAAGTGCAATATCAAGAACTACCTCCTTTTCTTTTGACCTTGAACCCGAACAACCATGGTCATGGCCGCCATGGCCCGCATCAATTACTATGGTTTTTACGGAATAACTTTTGCTTGTAGTATAACCGTTCTGCCCGTTCGAATTGCCGGAAATCAATAGTGAAACGAACAATAAAGAAAAAAGTAAACCTATGGCAGTCGTTGATTTATGTAATTTCAGTTTAATTTGCACATTATTGTTTTAAACATACTCAAAAATAAGCTTGTTCCGCTCTAAAATACATATACTAAATCTGCTGATATGCACAGCGTTTATGTTGGTAATTAACGATATAAATGCGCAAATTATTAGAGAAGATCGGGGTGAGAGACCGCTACGGGACGATCCTTCGGGCGATAAGGTATCACCTATTGACACCATTGGAACGGACAGATATACTATTACTGCAGACAGACTTGACTGTAAGGTTGATTATCAGGCAGATTCGAGCAGAATGGTTCCGAGTGAAAAAATGGTTTATTTGTATGGCAATGCCATTGTTAAATATTGTAATTACTCACTTACCGCCTATCACATTAAATATAACTCCGACACAGGTCTGGCTGAGGCTTTTGGTGAAAAAGATTCTCTGGATAATTATATTTCAAGGGCCGAATTTTCAGAAGGACAACGATCTTTTCAAAGCGAAGAACTGGCGTACAACTTTAAATCTAAAAAAGGCCGGCTAAAACAACTTGCAACTCAGGAAGGAGAGGGAATTATTCAGGCCGAAAAATTTAAAAAAATTAGTGACGACATCGGCTTTGGCAAAGCCGCCTTCTATACTACCTGTAATTTGGAAAACCCACATTTTCATTTCAAGTTTGATAAATTAAAAGTTAAGAATAAAAAACTGGCAGTTGGTACTAATATGAACCTGTACATAATGGACATTCCGACACCGGTATATTTCCCGTTTGGTATATTTCCATTGCAACGCGGAAGAAGAGCCGGTTTGTTAAGGCCATCGCCGGGATTTGAAAATTTACGAGGCTTTGAGCTTCAGAACCTGGGCTGGTACCAGCCTATCAACGACAATATGGATGCCGAAATAAGAGGCGACATATATACATCTGGCAGTTGGCGATTTAATACTGCACTTAACTATCGTAAAAGATATAAGTACAGCGGCGGGCTTAATCTTTCCTTTAATAAAAACAGAAACGTTGATATTTCAGAAGCCGTTGGATTGGATATAGCTAACTCTTTTCAGATAAACTGGCGGTATAATCAGGATGCCAAGGTTTGGCCCTACGCTAACTTTAATGCCAATGTGCAGTTTGGGAAAAGTAATTTTAAAACATTGAACGTGTATGATCCGAGGGAACGTTTAAACAACCAATATTCATCATCCATTAGCTATAATAAAACATTTCCGAACTCTCCATTCAATTTATCAAGCAATATTAGATATAACCAAAACACAAGCACCAACAGAGTTAGCATTTCATTACCCACGCTTAATATTTCCAGTTCTACCATTTATCCGTTCCGCAGTAAAACCGGTAGTTCCAGTTCCGGACTATTAGATAACCTTAGCCTTAGCTATTCTTCCAATTTTAGAAATGAAATAAACACTATAGACTCGGTTTTCTTTAGTGATGTGTTTGGAGAGCTTGCCGACGGACGTTACGGTGCAAGCCACAGAGTGCCAGTAAGCGCAAGTTTTAAGTTGTTGAAGTATTTAAACTTCTCGCCAAGTGTTTCGTACAATGAAGTTTGGGCATCACAAACTATCAGACAAAATTGGGATAATACCAATAACAGACTTATACGCGATACGGTTAAAGGGTTTAGATCTGTAAGGTGGTATCAGCCAAGCGTGGGCTTTAACACTACTGTTTACGGGCAAAAAGATTTTAAAAAAGGTAAAATTGCTGCTATAAGGCATGTAGTAAGGCCCTCGGTTTCTTTTTCCTACACCCCCGATTTTACGGATGACAGAGGCTCCGAAGGTCCGAATTTTTACGAGGTTCAGTCCAATGCTGCCGGTAACACAACGCTGTATTCCATTTTTGATGGCGGATTATTTGGAGGCCCGCCGCGTACTTCGGGTGGTTCTGTGGGGTTTAACCTGGGTAATAATTTGGAACTTAAAGTGAAATCAAAAAAAGATACCACCGGATTTCAAAAAATTAAAATATTTGAGAATCTAAACTTTAGTTCAAGCTATAATCTTGGTGCCGATTCGCTTAAATGGAGTAATATTACATTTAACGGGAATACACGGCTCTTCGAAAAAATAAACATGAATTTAAGTGGCTCTTTTAATCCTTATGCCACAGATCCGCTTACGGCACGAACAATAAATAAGAGCTTTGCATCGCAAAACAAAGGAATTATTGAACTGCAAAATATAAACTTCAGGATGGGAGGCTCTCTCAGATCGAAGGAATCATCAAGCAATACAGATCCGAATGCCGGATTAATACCAAATCCTTTTTACACCGGTGAGCAGATTTTTGTCGATAATTATAACAAACCTTATATCGATTTCAGTATTCCGTGGGATTTGAATTTGAATTATAATTTCAGCTACAGAAAGCAGCATATTCCGGGAGACAAAAGACGATACACCACAACACAAAATATTACCGGCGGCGGAAACTTTAGCATTACGGATAACTGGAAGCTGAATTTATCAAGCGGTTATGACATCCGGAACGGTGAGATCAATTATACCAATATTAGTATTAACCGTGATCTGCACTGCTGGCAAATGGGCTTTAACTGGTCGCCGGTTGGTCAGTTTAAACGATATCTTTTTACCATCCAACCTAAATCAGGATTACTACGCGGTGTTAAGTTAGATAAGAGAAGAACTTATCTTGACAATTTTGATTGATTCTTTAGCATGTGAACCACATGGCAACATAGAAGATGTAGAATTTTCTATGTAAAATCCTATATATCCTTTGAGGAAAATCTATGTGCCTATGTTGTTTAAAATATTAAGAACACTACTTTTGCACTTCCAAAAATTAAAACATGCCAAAAGGAATTTACCAGGTACCTTATCCGCTAAATGAGCCGGTGTTGGGCTATGCTCCCAACAGCCCCGAAAGAGAAATGATAGTTAAGGCATTGAACGATGCTAAAAACAAAGAAATTGATGTGCCTATGTATATAGGTGGGAGGGAAGTACGAACAGATCAAAAAGGAAGAATGGCCCCGCCACACGAACACGCACATACTTTAGGTTATTACCACGAAGGTGATGCCTCACATGTACAGGCGGCCATTGATGCTGCACTCGCTGCAAGGCCAAAATGGGCTGAGCTAAGCTGGGAGCACCGGGCCAGCATATTCCTTAAAGCTGCAGACCTTATCAGCGGGCCTTATAGAGCAAAACTGAACGCAGCCACCATGCTCGGACAGAGCAAAAATGTACACCAGGCCGAAATTGACAGTGCTTGCGAGATCATTGATTTTCTGCGCTATAACGTCTATTATATGCAGCAGATATACTCCGAGCAGCCCGATAGCGATGAAGGTGTTTGGAACAGGCTGGAGTTCAGGCCGCTTGAAGGATTTACCTTTGCCCTTACTCCCTTTAATTTTACGGCCATTGCAGGTAATTTACCGAGTTGCATGGCCATGATGGGTAATGTAGTTGTATGGAAGCCTGCCCATGCTCAGATCTATTCGGCCAATGTGTTAATGGAAATATTTAAAGAAGCCGGTGTACCAGATGGTGTGATCAATCTTATTTATGTTGACGGACCAACGGTGGGTAAAGTCATTTTCGATCATCCTGATTTTGCTGGACTGCACTTTACCGGAAGTACAGGGGTTTTCCAACATCTTTGGAAAACCATTGGAAGCAACATAGCCAAATACCGGACATACCCGCGAATAGTTGGAGAAACAGGCGGTAAGGACTTTATCATAGCCCATAAATCGGCGAGAGCTGAAGCAGTAGCAACGGCTATTTCGCGTGGAGCATTTGAGTTTCAGGGACAGAAATGCTCGGCAGCATCAAGAGCATACATACCCGATAATATCTGGCCCGATGTAAAAAGCAAACTGTTGGATGATCTCAAAAGCTTTAAAATGGGTACAACCGAAGACTTTGGCAACTTTATAAATGCCGTTATCGATGAAAAAGCTTTCGACAGTATTTCGGGTTATATAGCCAGGGCGAAGGAAGACGGTGAAGAAATAATTGCCGGAGGAAACTACGACAAGAGTGAAGGCTATTTTATTGAGCCAACGGTAATTGTTACCAAAGATCCTAAGTACCGCACAATGTGCGAAGAAATATTCGGGCCGGTAATTACCATACATGTCTATAATGCGGATAAGTATGAAGAAACACTTAAGCTGGTTGATGAAACATCGCCGTACGCTTTAACAGGTGCTCTGTTTTCACAAGACAGATACGCCATAGAGTATGGCATGAAGGCTTTGGTACACGCTGCCGGGAACTTTTATATAAACGACAAGCCAACGGGAGCCGTTGTAAATCAACAACCCTTTGGCGGTGGCCGAGCCAGCGGAACGAATGATAAAGCCGGTAGTGTATTGAATTTACTACGTTGGGTTAGTCCGCGTACTATAAAAGAAACCTTTGTATCACCAACGGATTACAGGTACGGGTGGAATGAATCATAACAAGTGTAATGCCGGCCTTTGAGCCGGCATCTATTAAATGTACTTTTCAGATCGCGGCTTGAAGGCCGCGATTGATTTCTACCCAAAAATATCATTCAACAATTTGGCCAACCGAAGGCCGCCTTTGTGGAGTTGGTTGCGAAGAGTCTCAAAATATAAATAGTTGTAACGGTAACGTAAATTCTCTCCGGTTTCAACAGAGTTGTATATATCTTCGGTAAACTTGCGGCTATCGTACATCCAGTCGATAACACTACCCTCCTGAATTCTCCTGATTTCGTGTTTCGAAAGTTTATCGCGGTTTGCCGCCAGTTCATGATAACACATATCGTAATGATCAATCATGTTTTCATCCCAAACTCTATGCAAATTCGTTCCTTTGCCAAACCACTGAACCTGAATGTCGTTACCGCCTTTGTCTTCGGCACGGCCAATATGTAAGGGTTGATGCAGATCACCAATAAAGTGAACTAGCATTTTTAAAAAGAATGCTTTATCCGCCTTTGAGCTCCGGTTGTCCCTTAAAATTCTTATACAATGCTCAATGCCCGTTACTATATCTCCACGTTCATTTTTTATGGATTCTTCATACGTTCCATCCAATGCAAAGTTCACATAATGCCAGGTATAGTATTTGTCATAAGCCGGATCAGATTTAATATCGTCTGCAAAAGTGGAAACCATGGCCAAACTTTGACCGTCAAGAATGGCCGCTATTTTCTTTTTAGCCCTTTTGGAAAGATGTTCTTCTGCAATTTGTCCTGTTGCCCGATGTCCGGTCGGCCCCCAATCATCAGCGGCGCCGGCATTTATAAATAGTCCGGTTAAAAATATTAGGATAACGTATTTCATTAAGAAATTTCAGCTAAGCTAAGAAGACTTATACCTTATTCAAATGTTTCAGCATCACACTTCGCACATTTTCTTTTTGAATCTCGATATTTTCTTCCGGTTGAATAATTTTCCCATAGTAAACGTCTATCCTGCCCGGGAACATGTTCAGTGGTTTGAGCGGGTTATTTATTTTATCTGAACCAACCAGGGTAACCGGCAAAACAGGTAGGTCAAATCGTTTAGATAATTTAAAAGCTCCATCATAGAACTTGCCGAGTGCCTCTTTATCGCGGTTACGTCTGCCCTCAGGAAAAACTACGATAGAATGTCCCATTTCTATCCGCTCACCCAACTTTTCCAAAGACTGTTTTCTGCTCTGCAGATCTTTACGGTTGACGGCAATGTGAAGATGCTTTAATCCATAACCGATTACAGGAATTTTACCTGCTGAGTGTTTGGCAATGGTACTAAAAACCCTGTCAACAACCATAAAACTGACCGGAACATCTATCTGCGATCTGTGATTAAAAACATAGATCAACTGTACTTTCGGCGGTACGTTCTTCATGCCATGAATAACCGTACGAACTCCTACCATGGCACATATTACCCTGCTCCAGTCCTGAGCAATCCTATGTCCGAATACAAATTTTTTCGCAGGAAAGAAATTGAATACTATAAAAAACAAAGGAAAAACAATGAACCAGGAAAGGGCAAACACGAAGGCACTCCAAAACAGCCATATCTTACCAAACAGCCATTTCATTTCAGCTTAGTTGGTTCAAATACATTTTGATGGTTTTTTCCAAACCATGGTAAATGGCATCGCAGATCAGGGCATGCCCTATTGATACCTCTTTAACTTCAGGCACATTGTCCAAAAAGAATTTTAGATTATCTAAATTCAGATCGTGTCCGGCATTAATGCTTAGTCCAAGCTCCAGGGCTACCTGAGCTGCTTCTGCATAGGGTCGTACGGCATCTATATGTCCGTTCCTGAACTGGTGGGCAAACGGACCTGTATAAAACTCAATACGGTCAGCACCGACCTTTGCCGCCCCCTCTACCATCGGTATATCCGGATTAAGGAATAACGAAGTACGACATCCTGCCCGTTTTAATTCCTGAACTACATCCGTTAAAAAAGGAGCTTCTTCAAGCGTATCCCAGCCATTATCAGATGTAAGTACATTGGGTAAATCCGGCACAAGGGTGGCTTGCTCAGGTTTCATTTCCAACACAAGATCCATCCAATTCTTGTCAGGATTACCTTCAATATTGAATTCGGTTTTTACTATTTGTTTCAACTCTTTTACATCCTGATAAGTAATGTGACGTTCATCCGGCCTGGGGTGAACCGTAATGCCTTGCGCACCATACTTTTCACAATCTTTTGCAACCTGTATAATGTCGGGTAAGTTTCCTCCCCGGGCATTGCGTAATGTGGCGGCCTTATTAATATTAACACTTAGCCTGGTCATAGTATTTCAAATTTAGGCTTTATACCATTGATACCATTTCTACTTAAAAGATTCACTTTAAAAATTGTTCTTTTTTGCCTATACATCTTCATAAAATTTAGCAATAGCTAAGGCTATTCCGAAATTTTCTTCATCGTCTAGCCAAAAAACTCCGACTTTTTATTCAGGAATTTCTCAAGTAGAACTGGCATAAGTCTGGCATTTTCCGTTTTACCCTTTATCCTTCTGATTTAGATCGATGTTTCCTTCATAGTCAAACGGAACTTCTACTTTCATTTTTCCTATTCCTACATCAAAAGTGCCATCGTATTTGACTTTAATTTTTCTATTGGTTAGGATCTGCAGCCCAATACCCAGTATTCCGCCATCTCCCAGTACTTCTGCCGGATCAAAGGAATATGTAACCGGAAATTCAAAATCGGAGTTGGCGGGCATTTTAGTGTCAAGTGTTTGAACGGCTGTTCCCGCCCGCTTATCATTGATCTCCACATTAAACTTTACGGAGGAAATTTCCAGTCCTATTGGATTTGGATTATGCATTAAGCCTATACCTTCAAGTTTTACTTCATCTCCCGAAACAGAAACCACCTTCACATTCTTCAATGTTTTGAACTCAGGTGCATCGAAATTGAGTTGCTGACAGGAGAAAAATAATACTACACTTAGAATAATACTGAAGATTTTCATGTGTTTATTAATGATTAAAGGGTTGAATGATTGAATAATTGAATGGGGTTCATCTTTTGGCTGTTATGGAGCATGCTTTGTACTAAGGCTTCTTTTTCTTCTTTACTTCTCATTGGATTTTTAAATTCAAAAATTAAATAACTATCTCATTACTTCCGAAGGAAAAACCACCATTGATTCAAATCCGTTTTTTCCAACCGTAGCTACTCCAAAATTAAAGTTATCAATTACAATTCCCATTAAAGTATGCCCGTTGACTTTCCCTACAAACCGCGAGTGATCCCAGGTTGGGCTGGTTGTTTCGCGCCAGTAGATCTTATAACCCAGCAGGTTATCTGAATCAACGGGAGTCCATTCCAATTTGGTATGCGGTTCCACTACCCCGCCGATCTTTACCACGGATGGCGCGGGAGGTGCTGAAGCCAATGATGCCAGGTTAATAGCATTTACAGCAGTTAGTTTTCCAGCATATTCAAAGTTCACTCCCTCAATCACATCGCCGTATTCAATGCCGTTCTCTTCTCTTATATCCTGATGTTGCCTGATATAATTTTCGTGCGCTTCCATTATTCTAATTCCCGCATAGCCCAGGTCACAGAAGGGACGGTGATGTCCGCCCCTGCCAAATCTGTCTAATCTATACACCATCATCGGATTCATTTCGGGCATATATTTTTTGGTAGTAGCATAAACATACCTTGCCAGTTGCCGCGAAATGCCATCAACTTCTCCTCCGTAAAAACGTCTTAAACGTCTTTCCTGTGCAGTTTCAGTTGGTGGCGTTGGTTCTGAAAATATTCTGAATGTTCGATTGTCAATCACACCATCCACTCCCTCAATATTCCCGATCATATCGTTGTTGAGCACACCAATAATCTCCCAGCCTTTTTCGCTAGCCCACTTCGCAAAACCCTGACCGCCAAAAAGTCCCTGTTCTTCACCCGATAAGCCTAGATAAACGATACTACTTTCAAATTTATATTTGGACAGCACCCGGGCGGCTTCAATGGCTCCGGCCATTCCGCTGGCATTATCATTGGCTCCGGGAGCATCTCTGATGGCATCAGATCCGCTACTGTTACGGCTGTCTATGTCGCCACTCATTATAATGTAACGGTTAGGGTATTTGGTACCTCGCTGCACCGCAGCTACATTCACTACCCAGGTGTCAACCGGTACTCGCCTGTTGCCTTCGGCGAGCACAAGATCTTTTTGGTAAAATACATCGAGACAATTTCCGCAATCCTTCGAAATGTTTTCAAACTCCTTCTTTATCCACCTTCGCGCTGCACCAATTCCGCGTGTGCTGGAAACGGTATCAGAAAAAGTATTTCTGGTGCCGAAATTGGCCAGAATACGAATGTCTTTTTCTAACCTTTCTGCCGAAACAGCATCAATGATGTCATAGATCTGACCGTATGACTCGTTCTGACTTTTTGCCTGAAAGGATAGCAGAACCATAGCGTAAAAAAAGAAGAAAAATTGCCTGAAATTCATAATTGTGATTTGATTCTAAGATACAACAGCTATTACTTTACGTTGGTCTCTTATGCTTCCAACGCCTATGAGACCAAAGCCAAAGTTCGGGTTGTGTTACTATGTCTTTTTCGAGCCGGCGGACAAATAACTCCAATAGTTCATTGGGCTTTAGATCTTCAGGGCTCTCCGTTAGCAATTCAAATTCCACATGATACTTCCCACGCTTAGGCCTGCTGGCCGCAATATAAATAACCGGTCTGCTAAAATGTCTCGCAATTTTTTCTACACCGGTGTAAAATGGCGTGTCCTGATTTAAAAAAGTGGTCCAATAAGCCGTTTTGGGCCGCGGAGTTTGATCGCTTAAAAATACTACCCCGGTTAAGTCATCTTTATCCCTTATCATATCACGAAGCATGCTTTTCATGGGATACAATCCGTTTCCGGTACGCTGCCGCATGCGTTTGATTAAATTATTATAGTATTTGTTTCTTAATGGCCGATACACAGTTTTAAGTTTATGAAACGGCTGTAAACCAAAGGCGGCTCCAAACAATTCCCAGTTACAGTAATGACCCAATACGAGAATCAGGCTTTTATTCTTAGATGAATATTTTTCCCAAATTCCGGTATCGCCAAAAGAGACCGATTTACTCAAAGATTTTGAGCCAATCGTTAGTATTTTCAATGACTCCAAAATTAAGTCGCAGAAATATCTGTAATACCTTTTGCAAGTTTTGTTCAGCTCATTTTCGGTTTTATCGGGAAAGGCGTTGCGCAGGTTTTGGCGCACTACCCTTTTCCTATATCCGAAAATGTAAAAGACGAAGATGTACAATAGGTCGGAAAGGAAATAAAGCAAAGGAAATGGCAACAGGCTAACACCATAAATAAACGGCAACGAAATATAGTATAGCAGCTTTTTCAAATCGGATAAATACTGAATAAAGTTAGGTAATTGCCAAGGTTTAACGCCGCTTACCCTTATAACGTCCTTTAAAGGCCGGTTTGCGAGATTTTGAATTCCACTGCGGGCTTTCACCCAGTTCCGCGGGAGTTGGAAGCTTAATGATCTCTCGTTCAATTAAACTTTCAATACGGCTGAATTTATACATTTCACCGGGGTTGATGAAGGTGAGTGCCACTCCGGTTTTGTCGGCCCGGGCAGTACGGCCAACCCGGTGTACATAGTCTTCTGCATCATTAGGTACATCATAGTTGATCACCAGGTTTATATCCTGAATATCAATTCCACGGCTTAACACATCCGTTGCTACCAGGATACGTACTTTCTTAGCTCTGAACTTCGCTAAAACTTCTTCGCGTTGCTTTTGATCGTAATCAGATGAAATTCCGGCAACATCAAAACGTAATTTCTTTAAGGAACGCACAATCTGTCCTACGGCTTTTTTGGTTGATGCAAATACCAACACCCTGTGTAAATCGGGTTTTTCACTTAACAAATGTCCTACAAGGTCTGCTTTATGCTTATCGTAAACTAAATACGATGCCTGTAAAACACCTTCGGCAGGTTTAGAAATTCCTAGGTTTATTTCAACCGGGTTCTTTAATATCTTTTTAGCCAACTGTCTGATCTTTGGAGGCATAGTGGCACTGAACATGAGTGTTTGCCGGCTTTCCGGTGTATGGGAAATGATCTTGTTTATGTCGTCAAAAAAGCCCATATCCAACATTCTATCGGCTTCGTCCAGAATTAAATATTTAAGATCATCGAAATTCACATAGCCCATATTCAAATGTGAAATAAGTTTACCAGGTGTGGCCACAATAATCTCCGTGTGGTTTACAAAGGCTTTTTTCTGATCGATAAAGTCGCCACCATCGCCACCACCGTAAACAGCGATGGAATTAGCAGGTACAAAGTATGCAAAACCCTGAATTTGCTGATCTATCTGTACGGCCAATTCCCTTGTAGGCACAATAACCAGGGTATTTGTGGTTTTTGACGGATTATGCGCCATGGCGTTAATAACCGGAAGGATAAATGCAGCTGTTTTACCGGTTCCGGTTTGTGCGCAGGCCAATACATCCTTATTATCCAAAATGGCTGGAATAGCCTGTTCCTGAACAGGAGTGGCCGTTTCAAAGCCCATGTAGGAGAGCCCTTCAAGCAATTGTTCATGTAAACCGAATTCGCTGAATTTCATAGGCATAGGATGTTAATAAAAAGCCCTGAACGAATCCAGGGCTAATTTCGAGATTTTTAATACCTGTAATAATCAGGTTTATAGGGGCCGTTCACCGGTACACCTATATAATCAGCCTGCTCCTGAGATAAGTTTTCCAATGTAACACCCAGTTTGGCCAAATGTAATCTAGCAACTTCCTCATCAAGATGTTTAGGTAGTGTATAAACCTTGTTTTCGTATTTGTCTGTATTATTCCAAAGTTCTAATTGAGCCAAGGTTTGGTTTGTAAACGAATTACTCATTACAAAACTAGGATGACCTGTGGCACAACCCAGGTTCACCAGTCTGCCTTCGGCAAGAATAATTATATCACTTCCGTTGACAGTGTATTTATCCACTTGGGGTTTAATAGTGTCTTTTGTATGGCCATAGTTCTCTTCCAACCAGGCCATATCAATCTCATTATCGAAATGACCGATGTTGCAAACGATGGCTTTGTCTTTCAAACTCTCAAAATGTCTTCCGGTAACAATGTCTTTGTTTCCTGTTGCCGTAACAACTATATCGGCTTCTTTCACCGCTTCGTCCATCGTTTTCACTTCATAACCTTCCATGGCTGCTTGCAATGCACAGATAGGATCAATTTCTGTAACAATTACCCTAACTCCTGCACTGGCTAAACTGCCTGCACTACCCTTTCCAACATCTCCAAAACCCGCTACAACAGCTACTTTCCCGGCCATCATAAGGTCGGTTGCACGCCTAATAGCATCTACTAAGCTTTCGCGGCAGCCGTATTTATTGTCAAATTTTGACTTGGTAACCGAATCATTCACATTAATGGCAGGCATGGGCAAGGTGCCGTTCTTTTCCCGTTCCATTAAACGATGTACTCCGGTTGTGGTTTCTTCGCTTAATCCTTTTATGCCACTCACCAACTCAGGATATTTGTCCAATACCATATTCGTAAGGTCTCCGCCGTCATCCAATATCATGTTTAAAGGCTGACCATCTTCAAAAAACAAGGTTTGTTCAATACACCAGTCAAATTCTTCTTCGGTCATTCCTTTCCATGCATAAACAGGTACACCCGTAGCGGCAATGGCAGCCGCAGCGTGGTCTTGTGTAGAAAATATATTGCAGGATGACCATGTTACATCGGCTCCAAGTTCTTTTAACGTTTCTATTAACACGGCAGTTTGAATAGTCATGTGCAGACAACCTGCTATTCTGGCCCCCTTAAGGGGTTTGGTCTCGCCATATTTTTCGCGTAATGCCATTAAACCGGGCATTTCGGCCTCGGCCAGCTTTATTTCCTTTCTGCCCCACTCGGCTAAACTTATATCCTTTACTTTAAAAGGCATTCTATCTGTCTTAATCATTGGTATTCTTCTATTTTTGGCAAAAATACAATAACTCTATTCAACAATGAGCAGCACCGCAAGAGTATTCAATAACATAGTAGAAACAAGAAGATCAGTAAGAATTTATAACAGGGAAGAAACTTTTGATTCCGGAGCCGTTAAGCGTAGTTTGGAGCGCGCCGTGCTTTCACCAAACAGCAGCAACCTGCAGCTTTGGGAGTTTTACCAGGTAAAGTCAGAAGCGAGAAAAAAAGAATTAAGCAAGCTATGTTTATCGCAACCCGCCGCCGAAACAGCCAATGAATTAGTGGTTGTAGTTGTACGCCGCGATCTTTGGAAAAAACGAATAAAATTTAACCTGGATGTGTTAAAAAAGAGTTTTGAAAAATCGGGGGTTAAAATGGAGAAAGCCAGGGCTACAAAGGATAGTGGCGGTGTATTATCAAGAATTGCCGATGATAAAGGTGCGAGGCAACGAGCTGTTCTTCAGTATTACGGTAAGTTAATGCCGCAGTTATATAAAGGCGATCGCTTTGGATTTTTCGGGAGGATTAAAAAGATCTTCGTGCGTCTTTTTCTGGCTCCCAAAGGTCCTACTGTTCATGAAGTTGGCTATACCGATACACGAATAATCGCTCATAAATCTGCTGCGCTGGCGGCACAAACCTTTATGCTAAGCATGACTGCCGAAGGCTACGACACATGCCCGATGGAGGGCATTGACACAAAACGTATTAAGCGGTGGATGAATCTTCCGCGTGGGGCCGAAATAAGCATGGTTATCGCCTGTGGAAAGGCAAAGCCGGAAGGGATATACGGACCTAGAATAAGGGTGCCTAATGAGGAAGTGATCTTTGAAATGTAAACAGAACTCATGGAATTAATCACCTGGATAGATTTTGAGAAAGTGGATATGCGCGTGGGTACCGTTATAAGTGCTGCTAAATTTCCCGAAGCCCGAAAACCCGCCTATAAACTGGAAGTTGATCTTGGTGATGAATTGGGGATTCGAAAAAGTAGTGCCCAAATAACCGAACAATATGCCCTTGATGAACTGATAGGCAGGCAAGTATTATGTGTGGTAAACTTTCCACCTAAACAAATTGGTCCTTTTATAAGCGAATGTTTGGTTTGTGGTTTTTATACAGATGAAGGAGTGGTTTTGGCAGAACCTTCCAAAATGATTCCGAATGGGAGTAAACTCGGGTGACTTTTCGTTCTTTTTGAACCATTAAGGCACATAAGAGCATATAAGTTAAGGGCGTTTGAAATGACAGAAAGAAGAGAGCAAGGGCCAACGAAATCCTATACCGTTCTACCCTAACAATCTTAAATGATCTTATATGAATAGCCTTATATGTTCTTATGTGGTTTTAGTTTCTTTTTTGAACCATATAAGGCACATAAGGGCATATCAGTGAAAGAGCGAAAAAAGGGCTTACGGTAAAGGTTAATGAATTTTATCGCGTGCTTCCTGAATGATTCCGCAAACCTTAAATGATCTTATATGAATAGCCTTATGTGTGCTTATGTGGTTTTAGTTTCTTTTTTGAACCATATAAGGCCATAAGGCAAGTAACAAAGCCTAGAATTATCTACTAATAGTGCATGAAAAACATTTCACAGGCCTTTAGATTGGCTCTGAAGAATATTCGTTCCCGGATCTTTCACACATTCCTGTCAGTGCTGGGAATAATCATTGGAGTTGGGGCACTGGTTTCCATGTTGTCCCTTATAGAAGGACTTGAAGTATTTGCCAAACAACAAATTGAAAGTACAACCGGCTTAAACGCGGTTATAGTGAGCTCACCAACATATAACAAGGTGAATAATGTACGTATTCAAAAGGACAGTATAACGGTAATGGACTTTGACGATGTAACAGAAATGGCCAAATCATTAACACTAATGAAGGGCTATACCATGGCCGGCAGTTGGGCAAGCACTGTGTCTTTCTCAGATTCGGTTTATGGTGCCTATATAAGCATGATGGCTGAATACAGGAATGTAGATGTAAGCGAGAAAGCTAAACAGGACGGAATGATTTCAGGAAATAATATTGATATTGCCGACAGTTATGCCAGGAACAAAGTTGCCGTTATAAATGAAAAGCTGGTTAAACTAATGATTGATTCTACCGGAACCAATGATAGTGCAATAGGCAAGGAAATTACCATTGACGGAGAAACGTATAAAGTTATTGGCGTAGAAGAAAAGCAAGGAGTAAATACACCATCGGTCAGGCTTCCGGCCGGGCTTTTTTCCAAAAAATATCTTGCCGACAAAAATCCAAGGCTGTTTTTAATGGCGAAAGATGTAGAAAAGTTAAAGGATCTTCAGAACGAGATAAAAAACTGGTTCAAAGAAAATCGTAAGCAATTACATAAAGATATTAAGGTGGAGATCAACGAATTTAGAATGGATCAACTGGAGCAGGGCTTTTTAATATTCAGAATTATTATGGGATTGATTGTGGGCATATCGGTTATTGTTGGAGGTGTGGGAATTATGAATGTTATGCTCATTACAGTTAAAGAACGCACCCCTGAAATCGGTATTAGAAAAGCTATTGGAGCTAAACGTGGGAACATTTTATGGCAGTTCCTAACCGAGTCGGTTGTTATTTCGCTTTTGGGCAGCATTTTGGGTGTACTATTCGGAATTGTATTTACATCACTGGCTGTACCCATTGTAAACGAATTGGCTAATGAGATTACTGAAGAATTACCGCTTAGAGCGGTTTATACCATGCGCACCATGGCAACCATTGGTGTAATTGCCATTTTGATTGGAATTCTGTTCGGCACTTATCCTGCACTACGGGCATCAAAGCTTAATCCTGTTGATGCCATAAATAGAGTTTAAGTTTGGTGGGCTTTTATTGCTTCAACTACCTTCTTTGCATTCCCAACAAATATCTTATCATCGATAATTACAACCGGCCGTTTTAAAAAGGTGTACTCTTTTATAATGTAGTTGCGATAATCTTGTTCAGTCAGTTGTTTTTCGTGCAAGTTCCAGCCCCGGTATTTCATGGCTCTGCGGCTGAATAGAGCTTCATAACTTCCGGCCATTTCTTTCATCAAATCCACTTCTTCGGATAATATCCCCTTCGATTTTATTTCATGTTTTGTCCAACTTTCATCTACGCCAATTTCTTTCATAATGCGTTGGCATGTTGAGCAGGTTTCAAGGTAAAAGATCGTTTTCTTCATTAGAAAAAATTTAATGCATTTATTTCGTTCAGAGAAAGTTAACCAAAGTCGTACACAATGGTATGTCTGTAGGGTTGGTCCGGTTTTAACCAGGTACCGGGAAATTGTGGTTTATTTGGAGAATCGGGAAAATATTGAGGTTCTAAACAAAATGAAGAATGCGCAGCATACTTGTCACCAATGGCTTTGTTAGGGACAAAAAACTGTATGCCCGGATAATCGGAATAAACCTTTAAAGTTCTACCGGAAGTTGGTTCAAAAACCATTGCATTAAGTGAAACTTCTTTTTCCCGGCCTTGCAATACAAAGGTGTGATCGAAGCCCTCGGTAATTAAAAGTTGCGAATGCTTCTGTTTTAATCCATCTCCTATGGTTTTAGATGATGTAAAATCAAAGGGTGTCTGAGCAACCTGTAAGGTTTTACCGGTTGGAATACAGTTATCGTCTAATTCCAACATTTCCATTGCATTAAGTACCACTTCATGATCCAGCACCGATCCATTTCCTTCTCCTTTAAGGTTGAAATATGGATGGCTGGTTAAGTTGACAGGTGTTATTCTATCGGTTTTGGCCAGCAGCTGAATATGCAAAGCCCCGGCATGTATGTGATATATAACTTTGAAATGTACATTACCCGGAAATCCTTCTTCTCCATCTTTCGAAAAATATAAAAGACTTAACATATCGGAACTGTGCTTATCTACTTGCCATTGAACTGCGCGTAAGCCAATGGGCCCGCCGTGCAAGCAATTACCGTTATTGTTATCGGTAACCTTATAGGTTCTTCCATCTACGGTAAATCGTGCACCACCTATTCTTCCGGAATAGCGGCCGCAAACAGCACCCGATGAGTTGGACAGGTTGGTATATTCCTGCTCCGTTTGAAACCCATTGACTACATGCAGATCATGTGCTTTAAGGTATATTGACACAATTCTGGCACCAAGCGTTGAAATGGCTACCTCAATTTTATTATTACTTATAGAAAATGTTTTCATGGCATATCCTCATTTAGTGCGGAATAGGAAATCCGGGCTTGTCCGGATTTCCTATAGTCTTTTGCACTTAATCTTAGCTAAATTTTTCAGGCAAAGTATGCTCCCTGCCTTCATTCTGTTCTTTCAAATAGTCCATCAAAGGCAAAAAATAGTCCAGCATAGGTTTGGCCGTCATCTCACTGCCCGTATGTTGTTTCAAATGTTCAGGCCAGTCAACATTTGCTCCGTCTTTTAAAACTTTGTGCAAATACTTTCCTACCGCTTTATTGTTCAGATAGTTGGTCGCACGTGGATCTTGCTTCAAAATATTCTTTGCAATATGATCGTGAAACTGGAATAGCAGTATATACGAAATAGCGTAGTCGTAGTACTGCGCTGCATCATTGTTAATATGTGTTTTGGATGATGCATCACAGTATTCCTCCCCTCTTTTGGTTGGCGGAACAATACCCTGATATTTCTTCTTCAAGTCCCACCAGCGCTTGTTGAACTCATCCCTGGGTAGATTTTCGGCGTAAAGGTTATTTTCAAAATTGCTCATTAAACCCGCGCTAAACGGAAGGAAAACCACATAATTAAGTGCTTCTTTAAGCAGAGTTTGCGTTTCGTCGGTTTGTGCGTCAGCAGGTATTAATCCACGTGCCTGTAAAAACGGCTTTTGCATGGCTGCCAGACCCAATAAAGATCCAATAGCTTCATGATATCCACGATTGGCACCACTGCGTAACAAATGCGGAACATTTGGATTTGAATATGCCTGAAAGTAATAAATGTGGCCTAACTCATGGTGGATGGTTTCATAATATTCCGCTGTAGGTTCCACGCTCATCAAGCAGCGTAGATCATTTTCCAGGTCCATGTGCCAGGCACTGGCGTGGTTATTCTTTTTATAGTCAGTTCCGTCCGGCAACGGGTACATACTGGATTTTTCATAGAATGATGCCGGCAAAGGATCAAATCCAAGACCTACATAAAAGTCTTCTCCTTGTTTTACAATCCATTCAGGATCTTTGCCTTTGAGTGCACCATCCAGATCGAGGCCTTCAACTTCTACCAATGCACTCCAATCCTGTCCCCAGCGGTTAGGCAACCAATGTGCAGGTAAATACTCGGGCACATCCTTACCGTATTTCTCAGCTAATTCATATCTGGCCCAGGTATGCAACTCACGGTATAAAGGCCAAACATCCCTTACCATCTGATCCATAAGGCCGGTGAGTTCTTTTCTGTCCATACCATAATCACTCACCTGGTAACTGAAATAATCATCATAATCTAAAGCCTGAACTGTTGAATTTCTTAGATCGCGCAGTTCTTCTAAACCATCTTTCAACACCACACCCACTTCCTTGCTGGCTTCCCAGTATTTCAATCGTTCATTAAGATCATCCGATTCACGTAGTGTGCGATCAATATCACCGGTTGACACTTCCTTTTCATCAACTTTAAAGTTGAAACCGAAAAGCTTTTCGGTTTGTGCATTTTCAGCTACGATTCGCTTATCAACCAATTCCTTAACTGTACTCGGGTTATTGGCAGCACGATAGAGTATGGCATTTAACTGTCGAAGCTGAACTTTCGGAAGCTTATCTCTACTCTTTAAGAACTCACGCGTTGTTTCAATTACTTCGGTACTGCCGGAATAATCAGACAAGGCCTTGTTTGCCGCTTCTACCCTTTTCGCGTTAGTGTCATCGCCATCCACAATTTTCGTATTCGCATCCCATTCGGCCAGGGCACTTTCATAAGATAGCGGGAGAATACCTTCTACATATTCATCAATAAAAGTTTGTACTTCACCTGAAAGGATGTTATCAATTTTTCCGGTTTCTTCGACAGGTTTCTTACATCCCAAAAACATTAGAACTGCCAGCAGACATATAGTTAGATACTTCATAATTGTATTAATTTTCGACTAAGTTAGCGGATTCACCCTTTTCACTCTTTCTCTTCGGGTTGGCAGCGGCACATCTTCGCACGAATTTTTCACCCAGCACCCCGCATCCAACACCCAACATCAAACACCCAACACCCCACAACAAACACCCCGCACCCAGCACCCCACATCAAACACCCAGCATCATAACATACCCGCATAGATTTTGCTTTAGTTATTCCAGTAGATCAATTTTGCCACCTTCATTACTCATTCCTGTAAACCACTCCATCCTTCATCACAAAACTTACATTCATCATTTGTTTTGGATCATCCAAGGCGGTTGTAGGTACCGCAATTATGTCAGCGAATTTTCCTTTTTCGATAGAGCCTATTTCATTTTCTGCTCGCAAAACTCTGGCATTGGTAATTGTGGCGCTCTGTATAGCTTCTATCATTGGCATTCCGCCTTCATGCATTAACTCAAATTCCTTGGCATTTAGTCCGTGGTCAAACACACCGGCATCGGTTCCGAAGGCGATAGGTACACCAAACTTATATGCCTTTGCAAAAGTGTCAAATATCTGCGGGCCAATTCGGGCGGCCTTAGGTCTAACCACTTCAGGATAGAACCCATCTATTTTGGCGTTTTCAGCAACAGCCCATCCTGCGGTTATCGTAGGTACGTAATAGGCGTTTCGCTTTACCATTTCGCGCATTACTTCCTCATCCATATAGGTGCCGTGTTCAATAGTTTTTACACCTGCTTTAACTGCACGCAGCATTCCTTCCTTACCGTGGGCATGTGCACATACTTGTACTCCCCTGTCTCTTGCAGTTGTCACAATCGCATCTAACTCCTCTTCGGTAAAAGCAGGGCCGTCACCATCTTTGGCCACACTCAAAACACCACCTGTTGCTGTAATTTTAATCCAGTCGGCACCATTTTTTATTTGCCATCGTACGGCTTTGGCACATTCTTCGGGACTGTCACAAACACCATCTTTATAGGTGGCGTTGCCTTGTAATTTCACACTACGGCCATTTGTTGGGTCAGCATGTCCACCTGTTATGGCCAACGATTTTCTTACAGAATAAATTCTTGGGCCTTCTAAAAGGCCCTTGTTCACGGCATCTCTTACGGCATTATTTCCACCTGTTCCGCCCAAATCTCTTACAGTTGTAAAACCAGCCAGCAAGGTAACCTTGCCATACTTATAGGCTTTTAAGGCCAGCATTTGTGGCTCGTCCTTAAATCTGTCAGTATAGGTGTTTTTATCAAACTGCCCTTCGAGATGAACATGCATATCAATAAGGCCGGGTAAAACCAGTTTATCTTTTAAATCTATTTGCGGAAATCTAGCATCTTCACTATATCCATTTTCAATGGCCACGATTTTATTCCCGTCAACAATGACCGTTTTCTGCTTTTCTACTTTTCCGCTTTTTACGTTAAGCAATTGGCCGCAATGCAGATAGGTTAAATCATTCTGACTAAAAATTGGCGTTAGAATAAAGCATAAGGCATATACAATAAAGTTTTTCATAGTATGTTTTTGTTTTCATAGCCAAAAGGCAACCGTAAATTTCAATTATTTTCGCGTTCAACAATATGCGCATGCTAAATATAAGACAAAGCCTGTTTTTTGGACTGACCATTTGCCTTGCTATTTCATGTCAGGATGAAAAGAAAGAAAATAAAATCACTGAATATAATTTTAATATGATTCCAAAAACCTTTGAGATAACCGATCCTAACTCACAAGCCAACTTTGCCGACGTACAAGTAACTCATTTAAACTGGGAAGCCAATGTTGATTTTTCGAGAAAAGTGCTTGACGCTGCCGCTACCTGGACATTGGAAAATAAATCCGGAAGTGATAAACTGGTGCTTGACACCAAGGGATTGAACATTAAGAATGTGACTTTAGAAGATGGTGATAAAACTGCCTTCGAGTTATTGGAGGAGCATCCGATATACGGACGGGCTTTGATTATTGATGTTTTACCTGAAACAAAAAACCTTCGTATAGAATATGAAACCAGTCCTGATGCCGCTGCCTTACAATGGCTTAGTCCACAACAAACCGCCGGCAAAGTTCATCCATTCCTTTTTACGCAATCACAAGCAATTTTGGCGCGCACCTGGTTGCCGTGCCAGGACGGCCCTGGCGTGCGATTTACCTACAATGCAACGGTAACAGTGCCTAAAGAACTCTTAGCCGCAATGAGTGCCGAAAACCCGACCAGGAAAAATGATAACGGAACCTATTCATTTAAAATGGAACAACCGATTCCTTCGTATTTATTTGCATTGGCTGTTGGTGAACTGGAATTCGAAAAACTTGGAAACAATGCCGGTGTTTACGCCGAACCCGGCATTTTGAAAGGGGCAGCTGAAGAATTTATAGATCTTCCGGAAATGATAACGGAAGCAGAAAAACTTTACGGCCCTTACCGCTGGGGGCAGTATGACTTAATCGTTCTGCCACCAAGTTTCCCATACGGAGGCATGGAAAACCCCCGATTGACATTTGCCACTCCAACTATACTGGCCGGTGATAAATCGCTCACTTCATTAGTTGCCCATGAGCTGGCGCATAGCTGGAGTGGCAATCTGGTAACCAATGCCAACTGGGAGGAATTTTGGCTAAATGAAGGCTTTACGGTTTACTTTGAACAGCGAATAATGGAAGCTCTGTACGGAAGAGAATACAGCGAAATGTTGGCCAGTCTTAGTTATCAGGGTTTATTAGGTGAGATTGAAGATTTTAATAAGAAAAACACCATGGCTGATACACGCCTAAAGGTGGAGTTGGAGAATAGAGACCCGGAAGAGACCTTTTCCGGCATACCCTACGATAAAGGGTATTTATTTTTAAGACATATTGAAGAAGCGGTTGGCCGGGACAAATTTGATGCCTTTTTACGACAGTATTTTGATGCCTATGGATTTAAAATAATGAATACACAGGTGTTCAAGTCCTTGCTCAAGGAACACTTAATTGGCGATGATGTTGAATTAGAAAAGAAGATTAATGCTGATGCCTGGATACATGGCGAAGGTTTACCTGAAGATCATCCGAAACCTGAAAGCGATAAATTTGAGAAAATAGATGCACTATTGGTTGATTTGGACTTGAACGCGGTAAAGGATGCATCAGCCAATTGGTCAACGCATGAGTGGTTACACTTCATTAACAATCTCCCTCGTGATGTCGGTACCGAAGCTCTAACCGAAATTGACCGGTATTTTAATTTTACACACTCAGGCAATGCTGAAATTCAGGCTGCATGGTATAAACTGGCTATTAGCAATAATTATGAAGCGGCCCACCCTGCCATAGAAAACTTTCTTATAAATGTTGGCCGAAGAAAGTTTTTAAGACCACTTTATACTGAGTTTGCAAAAACGCCCGCAGGCCTGGTACAGGCTATACAGATTTATGAAAAGGCCCGGCCAAATTATCATAGTGTAAGCTATAATACAATCGATGAGATATTGGGAGTTAAGAAATAACCACCAGGAACCAAAGACCAAAACCATAAACGATAAACCATAAACCACAAACAATAAACAACAAACAACAAACAACAAATAAACCATAAACCACAAACAATAAACCACAAACCATAAACAATAAACAACAAACAATAAACCACAAACCTTAAACATGATAGCAAGCACAACACAAACCATTCCCGGAAAAGAAATAAACGAAATAGTGGGTATATGCCGGGGTAGCACGGTAAGGGCCCGTAACGTTGGTCGTGACTTTTTTGCAGGCCTTAAGAACCTCGTTGGCGGGGAAATTGATGAATATACCAAGCTCCTGGCCGAAAGCCGTGAGCAGGCATTACATCGTATGATAGAAGATGCAAAACGAATGGGGGCAGATGCCGTGGTAAATATTCGGTTTGAAACGGCTACCATACAGCAGGGAATGAGTGAGATTTTGGCGTATGGTACAGCGGTGAAGTTAATTGAGCTTGACAAGGGGTGAGAGAAATCTCCTGGTCATCAAGCGCACCATGAAGGAGTTATCATGACAAGAAGTTTTGACATTTTAGAAACCTCCGACGGCTCCTATACGTTAATTAGTTCAACATTTGGTGAACCCTACCACAGTCGGCATGGTGCCATAACCGAAAGTGAACATGTGTTTATCAATGCCGGATTGTTGGCAGTAGCAGAAAATAAAAAGAAAATATCCGTTTTTGAAATGGGCTTTGGAACCGGGTTAAATGCCCTCCTAACCTGGATGAAAGCTGAAGAGCTTGAATTAAAATGTAACTATCATGCCGTTGAACCTTACCCATTGCAAAGAGAGGAATGGGCAAGCCTGAACTATGGACAGTTGTTAGATCAGGAAAAGTTTGAACGATTACACGCTTGCAAATGGAACCAGGAAGTGAAACTAAGTGAGCACTTTTCTTTTAAAAAAATATCGGAAGATATTGAGGAGTATTTACACCTTTCAGCCTCCCCTTGTCTGGAAGGAAGAAGAAGGAATCAAGATCGATTTGATTTGCTATACTACGATGCCTTTGCACCTAATGCCCAACCCGAACTTTGGACCGAATCTATATTTTCTCAGATGTTTTCACTACTCAATACAGGTGGTATCCTGGTTACCTATTGTGCCAAAGGACAGGTAAAACGAAACATGAAAGCTGCAGGTTTTATAGTTGAGAGTTTGCCGGGACCTCCCCGTAAACGCGAGATGATCAGAGCAACAAAAGTTAAATTGTAGCCTACATGGGCCGATTAAAACATAACTTTTTTAAGCTGGTACAAGCCGGTGTTGGCGCAATTCCACCCAATCTCATTCGAAGGTTGACCCGTCAAAACTTGATTCTCCCGTTCTATCATATCATCTCAGATGAAAACATGCCTCATATTGAACATCTATACCCGGTAAAAGGAGTAAAGGCTTTCATTGAAGACCTTGATTTTTTACTGAAGTATTACAGGCCCATAGATTACTTTGAATTCAGGAAATTAGTTCAATCCGGAGCAAAGCCAAATAAACCATCATTTCTACTTTCATTTGATGACGGCCTGTCAGAATTCCATAATGTAGTTGCTCCCATTTTAATCAGGAAAGGTGTTCCGACCATTTGCTTCCTGAATAGTGCTTTTATTGGAAATCACGATCTTTTTTACCGTTATAAGGCCAGTTTGTTGATTGATCAGGTAAAAAAGTACCCTGACCTGGGCATCAAACTCTCCTCCCTGTTCAGAACTAAAAATATCCCCAAAGCACTCCTTGCAATAACCTATAAGAATCAAGATATTCTGGACGAAGCCGCCCGGTTAATACATTATAGCTTTAAGGATTTCCTAAATGATCGCAAACCATATTTGAGTGCCGGACAAATATCTTCACTTATTGAGCAGGGGTTCCATTTTGGAGCACACAGCATTGATCACGCCAATTACCAGCAAATTCCATTACAGCAACAAATAAGGCAAACTTCGGAAAGCATCAATTCAATTAGCCAAACCTTTGCATTGGATTACAAAATTTTTTCGTTCCCTTTCACAGACCACGGCATAACCAGGGAGTTTTTTTCGTACATAAATTTGAACCGAATTGCCGATCATACCTTCGGGTGTGCAGGCCAAAAAAAAGACACGGCCCCGGATCATTATCAACGAATGTCATTTGAGGTGGCTGATCTGTCAGGGAAAAAGATCCATAACGCCGAATTGCTATATTATCTGTTAAAGATTCCTTTTGGGAAGAACATCATTGAACGAACATGATCAGAATTACACAACTTAAAAGAAGCCAATTGCATGAATTCGTACATTCAAAAGAATACGCTGCAAATAAGTTTGTACCAATTTCCCCTCACAGGGCCTTGTCACATATAAAAAACCCGAGAGCAAGTGATCATGATCCCCTACTTTTTTTGGCTTATGAGCAAGATCAATTAGTAGGCTATCTCGGAACGCTTCCTGATCTGATATTTATAGGCAAAGAACCGGAAAAGTGTGCCTGGCTAAGTTGTTTATGGGTGGATCCTGAACATAGAGGAAAACGCATAGCACAGCAACTTGTAGAAAAAAGCTTTGTTGAATGGAAAGATAGAATACTGCTTACCGGATTTACTCATGCAGCCAAGAAACTCTATGACAAAATGGAGAGATTCGACAGTCTTGAAAAGAAGGTTGGTATTCGCCTTTATGTCCGGTCCTGCCTCCATATCCTTCTGCCACCTAAGGGATCTTTTTTCAAACGAGTTAAACTACTTCTCAAGGTATTCGATCTTGTTTTCAACTTTCTGTTCGATCTAAGATTCCTGTTCATTTCAAAGGAACTAAAAGGTATAAAGCTGGACTACACCGACCAAATTGACCGGGAAACTGAAATACTGATCACAAGCCAACAAGGAAAACAGCTTTTTAAACGCGGAACTAGTGAGTTGAACTGGATGCTGGAATATCCCTGGATCCTATCTTCTTCGAAACCCAGCGAAATAAGCAGAAAGTATCACTTTTCATCTACAGACAGGTTGTTTCAATTTGTACCCGTGAAGGTGCGTGGAAAAAATGATGAATTAATAGCATTTATACTTTTTGCGAGAAGGAACCATCACTTAAAACTCCCCTATTTTTATATTAAAAATGATCTTGCCTTGTCAGCCGTGGTTAAAGTGATCAATTTCCATCTTGTAAAATGGAAAATAGAAACACTTACCATTTTCCATGAAAAGCTGGTTACTGAGCTAAAGCAAAGCCGAACGCCAGCATTATATAAAAAGAGCTTTGAAAAAGAATATCTTATTTCTTCGGTTATAAATAGCAGGCTGCCGGATTCAGGTTATGAAATACAGGATGGAGATGCCGATTATTGTTTTACCTAAATTTTATCAATTTCAAACAAGTTTAGTTTCAATTACCTTTACAACATGGACGACCAGGCTATATGGATAATAATAGAAGTTGTGTTGGTGGTAGTCGGAATTTTAGGTAGCATTTTGCCTGTACTTCCTGGTTTACCATTGGTTTATGGTGCCATGCTCATGCAACACTTCCTAAACGACGGGCAGCAGTATGCCTGGCCGGTACTTGTACTTTTCGGACTAATAACCGCAGGAGTTCTTATACTTGATTATTTCATTCCGGTTTGGGGAACAAAAAAACTCGGTGCATCCAAGCTGGCCATACGGCTAAGTGTGGTGGGTGTATTAGTAGGCTTTATCTTAACCTTCGTTTGGGGCCCCTGGATGATATTGGTCGGACCATTTGTAGGAGCAGTAGCCGGTGAATTAATTTCAGGTAAAGAACTTGGTGAAGCAGCTAAATCAGGTGGAGGTGCCTTTATTGGTTTTCTGGCAGGTATGATGCTCAAACTATTCGTTGGCTGTATTATGGCAGCTATTATTTTTATAAAGCTCTTCTAAAGTTTTTTTTGGAATTTTAGGACAACCAGGAACGCATACCATTTCTACTTAAAAGATTCACTTTAAAAATTGTTCTTTTTATTCAGGAACCTCTCAAGTAGAACTGGTATCAAGTCTCCAAAAATACTTGATGTCTTATGCAAAACTTTGTGTAACTCTGTGCCTACTTTATAAACTCTGTGGTTAAAAAGAACAAATGGAAATCAGCCCTGAAAGCCAAAGCCCATGAATTAGGCTTTACCTACTTAGGTGTTTCCAAAGCAGAATTTTTAGATGCTGAAGCAAAGAAGTTAGATGAATGGTTGTCCAAAGGTATGCACGGAAAAATGACCTATATGGAAAATAATTACGACAAACGCCTTGATCCTTCCAAACTGGTTCCCGGAGCTAAAAGTGTAATAAGCCTTATGTATAATTATTACACAGATATGGAGCAGGAAAAAAGTGCTCCTAAAATTTCAAAGTATGCCTACGGCGAAGATTACCACTTTGTACTTAAAAGGAAACTCAAAGAGCTGGTTTCTTTTATTAAAGAAGAGATCGGGATTATGGATGGACGAGTTTTTGTTGATAGCGCACCCGTGCTGGAGCGAGCCTGGGCAAAACGTGCAGGATTAGGCTGGACTGGGAAGAACACTCAACTGATAAATCCTAAAAGCGGGTCATTCTTCTTTTTAGCGGAGATCATTTCGGATCTTGACCTGGAGCCGGATAGCCCGATGAAGGACTATTGCGGCACTTGTACTGCTTGCATAGATGCCTGTCCGACAGAGGCCATTGTTGCTCCTTATTTAGTTGATGGCAGCAGATGCATTTCCTACTTCACTATTGAACTAAAGGATGAGGTAATTCCATCTGATTATCATGGTAAATTCGATAATTGGATGTTTGGCTGTGATGTATGTCAGGACGTTTGTCCCTGGAACAGATTTAGCAAACCACATTCCACACCTGAGTTTGAGCCAAACGAAAAAATGTTGGAAATGAGCAAGCGTGATTGGATTGAGCTAACCGAAGACGTATTTCAAAACCTGTTCAAAAGATCTGCCGTTAAGAGAACAAAGTTTAACGGACTGAAAAGGAATATTGGGTTTTTGGAGTAGCTAATACCATTTTAACATTCAAATTGCGAAGTTAAAATGGTATAATTTATGGCATGAAACTTGCATTAAATAGAAAAGCCTCGACTCCCGTCGAGGCCGACTGTCCATCTTCCTTAAAAGGGGGATGATTGAAAAATGGATAGCACTTTAAAAACAGATTGTAAATATAATATCATTGCCCGGCTAAACCCAAACTTAGTGTACTCTGTGTCCGCTAAGTTCCATTTCTTGAAGCAATTCTGCCTCAAAGGTGAGAAATTCTTCCCAGCGTTTATCCACATCTTCTTTATCAAAATATGTGTTTGCCAAATCAATGAAAAGCGTATAGTGACCCGCTTCCGAGACCATCAATTTATAATAGAATTCTGCTAATTCCTTGTCTTCCAACTTCTTCCAAAGTAATTTAAAACGCTCGCAACTACGAGCTTCAATGAGTGCCGAAATCAATAACTTGTCTAACAGCTTATCGTCCCTATTGTTAACTATTCGCTTTTTACTGAAATTAAATAGTGCATTCACATATTCATCTTTTCGCTGGCGTCCAAGTTTCAAGCCACGTTTTTGCAATTCTTTTAACACCATTCTAAAGTGTCCCCACTCTTCTGTTACTATTGGAGCCAATTCCTTCACAAGCTTTTCTTTTTCCGGATAAGTCTGAATTAAGGAAATGCAAGTACTGGCAGCTTTTTGCTCGCAGTAAGCATGGTCAGTAAGAATAAAATCAAGGCTTTTGCCGGCAAGGTCGGCCCATCTTGGATCAGTAGGAAGTTTTAACCCTAGCATTAAATTTTATTTGTTAAATGTTTAGAAACTTTAATAAGAATATCGTTAATATTTATTCGCTCCATACAAGCATTGTCGCCCCTGTAACATGGCTTATCACCGAATACCGAACAAGGGCGGCATGCAATATCATCCTGCACTACATCAGCCATATCCTGCCCGTAACCCAAAAAACCTGCATAAGGATGCGTGCCTCCCCATACTGATACAACCGGTGTACCTGATATACTGGCTAAATGCATGTTTGCCGAGTCCATACTTATCATTACATCGAGATGATTGATAAGATTTAATTCTGAACTTAAGGGTAGTTTTCCAGCTATCGAAATAGCTTTTGAATTTTGACTCTCAATTCGTTCTAACTTCTTTCGTTCAACGTTTTTGTCTCCAAAAAGAATAACCTTGGAAGCCGGAAGTTCTGTAAGCCTCTCAATTAATTCAACCGTTTTTTCTAATGGAAGTTGCTTCGCTTTGTGTTTTGCAAAGGGAGCAAAACCTATAAAATTATGCTTTTTCGCTCCTACAATTTCCCTAATCACAGAGTCTAAAGGCACTTTGCTGTTTGGAGGTCGATGACTCAATTCCAGATTCAGGCCTAACTCTCTGAATACATCGGCATATCGCTCCGATGTTCTTTTAAGTTGTTTAAGTCGTTTGCCTCTTCTTCTGGTTAGTTTTCGCTTGGCAGTTCTACCCTTTCCAATTTTAGCCGCCTGTGCTCCACTACCTCGCATAAAAACACGTAGTACTTTTGTTCTGAGCACATTATGCAGATCGGCAATGGCCGAAAAATTTTCTGTTTTTTTCAGATCTCTTACCAATTGCCTTAGTCCGAAAAAACCCTTGTAAGTCTTATCTACATCGGCAGGAAAGAAATTTAATCGTTCAATATTGTTAAAGAACGGTGCAAACAATGGCCTGGAAACCATCGTTACTTTAAGAGAAGGATTTTGTTCAAGCAATTCCTTTAAAACAGGAACTGTCATGGCCACATCGCCCATGGCAGACAACCTTACTACAAGAATATGTTTATGCGTATTCAAATTCAATAAGTCTCTCGCAATCAAGATTTCTTATACAAAACCGGATTCAGATTCGGGTCGTTATACATTTTCATCTGTTTATAGACCTTCATGTACTTTTTGCCATTCTGCATATCGTGCAGCAATTGGTCAATAGCTGAAGATAGATCTTTCCGCTGCTCTAGTAAAACTTCCAATTTCTTCGCACAAGCATTTTTGTGATCTGCCGAGGTGTTCGGGCGTTCAGCTTCCTCGCGCATGTGGTAAATTTTTAAAGCCAGAATGCTCAGCCTGTCAATGGCCCATGCCGGACTTTCGGTATTGATTGTGGCATTATCGGTCATTTTTACATCCTCAAACTTTTTAAGGAAGTAGCTGTCAATATATTCAACCATATCCGTTCTATCCTGATTACTGGCATCTATTCTTCTCTTAATTTCCAAGGCAGAAATCGGGTCAATATAGGGGTCGCGGATTATATCTTCCAAATGCCACTGAACGGTATCTATCCAATTCTTCTCATACAATAAAAACTCAATGCTTCCTTCTTTATAATCGTTCCTAATTTTTTGATCGACATCGTTAATCACATGATAGTCCTTAATACACTTATCGAACAAATCGTTGGCTATAGTTGTAAACATAGGGCAAAGTTAAGCTCTCAATATTTGTTTCTATTTGTTGATAGTGCTAATCCCATTTCTTCTATCTGTTTAAGTATTTTTGATCAATAAGACTGAGCCATGAAAACTTTACGCCAAATACTTCCATTTGTAGTTTCCGTGTTATTTCTGACCGGCTGTTCCGGTATTCGACAGGGCCAATCAACTGGAAATGATGTTAATATCACCTTCCTACAGATGAATGATGTGTATGAGATCAGTCCGCTTGAAGGCGGTAAAGTGGGTGGCCTGGCTCGAGTTGGCACCATTAGACAAAAGTTGTTAAAGGAGAATAAAAATACTTACACCGTGCTGGCCGGTGACTTTTTAAGTCCATCTGTTTTAGGAACAATGAAACACGAAGGTCAGCGAATTAAAGGTAAGCACATGGTAGAAGTGCTTAATGCCGCAGGTTTGGATCTTGCTTGTTTTGGAAATCATGAATTCGACTTAAAAGAAGATGAATTAAAAGCACGTATCAACGAATCGGAGTTTGATTGGATTAGCGGCAATGTTTCGAATGTAAAAGGCGGCCTCAAAACACCTTTCAGACAAAATCAGATCATGCTTAATGATGTAATAAAACTGGAGTTCGACGGCATACATGTAGGAATTCTTTCTGTTTGTATTCCGGCTAACAAACAGGATTATGTTCATTATGAAGAGTACTTTAAAAGTATTGATAAGAGTTTGGGAAAATTAAAAGATGCAGATGTAATTATTGGGTTAACCCATGTCAATATTGAAGACGATCTTAAAATCGCTGAAAGGTATCCGCAAATATCCCTAATTATGGGTGGGCATGAACACAACAATATGATTTTTAAAAAAGGAAATGCAACCGTTGCAAAGGCAGATGCCAACGCAAAAACGGTATATGTTCACAGACTCACTTATAATAAGAAGGATAAGAGTATCTATGTTGAAAGCGAATTGATAAAAGTTGATGATACCATTGCTGAAGAAGGTAAAACCAAAGCCGTGGCAGATAAATGGAACGCCATTGCCGCCAAAAGTTTTGCTAAACTTGGTGTTGATCCGGATGAAGTTGTGGCTCATCTTTCCAATACTTATGATGCGAGGGAAGTAACCATAAGAAATAAAGCAGCTGCTTTTCCAAAAATGATCGCAAGAGCTATGTTAGCCGCCAGTAAGGACTCAGACATTGCTATAATGAACAGCGGTTCAATAAGAGTTGACGATGTGTTCACAGACCAATTGACACAGTTTGATATTTTACGTTCTTTGCCCTTCGGTGGCGGAATTAAAGAGGCCAGGATGACCGGGGAACTTTTAAAGAAAGTACTTGATACAGGAGAAGGTAATGTGGGAAAAGGCGGTTTTCTACAATGGACCGGTGTTGAAAAAACCGAAAACGGCTGGAACATACTTGGAAAACCACTCAACAAAGAAAAAATCTATGGTGTAGCTATCACAGACTACCTACTGCTGGGGTTGGAAACGAACCTGGACTTTTTAAATGCGGATAATCCTGATATTAAGGAGATCAGTTCACCGGTAGGCCCCCATGATATCCGATCCGATATTCGTGTAGCTGTAATAGATTATTTAAAGAAAGGTGGGAGTTAAGCTACTTACCCTTGCCATCAAAGATCACCTTAACGGTTTTAAGGACAATTTTGAAATCGGCCATTAAACTTAAACTTCGCAGGTACTCCAAATCAAAGGCAGCACGTTCTATCATCTCATCCACATTCTGAGCATATCCGTATTCTACCATTCCGGCTGAAGTAATTCCCGGCTTTACCCTGTACAATTCCTTGTAATCAGGTAATCGTCTAACTATCTTATCGGCGTAATATGCCCTCTCGGGTCTTGGCCCTACGATAGACATTTGACCCAGCAGTACATTTATGAACTGGGGTATTTCATCAAGACGCCACTTGCGAATAACACGTCCCGTACATGTTATTCTTTTATCGTCATCGGCGGCCAAACGAGGGCCATCTTCCTCTGCTCCATGCACCATAGATCGGAACTTTACAATATTAAAAGATCTACCATATTTACCTTTTCGTGGTTGGGTATAGGTTATGGGCAAACCACCGGTAACCAGCACAGCAATGGTTATAATTATACCGACCGGAAACAGCATTAGAATGGCAATTAGGGAGAATATGATATCAAAGACTCTTTTAATTAAGGCCTCACCGGCTGACCAGCTTTTATACTTTTGCTGTTTCTCCACTAAGCCTCAAAATAAGAAAATTCGGCAAAGCTCCGGTTTAGTTGTTCCTCCATTTGGCCGATTAGTTCAACCGCTTCAATAGCATTTTGAAAGTGCGCATGCTCATTTTTCTCGCTATTGATACCATCATCTATGTAGTTAAACAAGTTGGTAAATTTATCACTGCGTTCGGTTTGGATCTTTCCTTCCGCTTTGTAGAACTCTTCCTTACCGCCCTTAGGAGCAAAGGCTTCAAAATGGGCTTGTTGCTTTAGCAGGTCAGCAAACAAAATATTGGTGCCATTTACCGCTTCAACCTTTAATTCCGGTTCATTTTGGGTATTTCTGATCTCCACCGTGGCAGCCGAATCATTCTCGAAATCAATTCTAAGGTTAATAATATTAAATGACTTATTGTGTAATTGAACACCTTTTGTCTTCAGGTTTTTTACCTGATTTCTTGCTTTCCAGAGAGCTAACTCAACACAAGCAAAAATGTTTTGCTTTTTAATTAAAGAATTGAAGTCGTTTCGTTTTAGGTGAATAAGATTGGGTTTTGCAATTTGCTTAATGTTGTGATATACCACCGGATTGAACAATAGTGCATCACCGTTCACAATGCACGATTTTGACTCCAGAGCGAGATTGAGTAAGTCATTTAATTGACTGGATGTAAGCCGGGCTATTTCAAAAAGCACAATATTTTTGGCTGCCTTAATGCATGCTTCAATAGCAGGTTGCGCTCTGTCACTTGCTTTAATAAACACCACATCGGTGTGGGGTAAATGAGTTTCCAACAAGGTTGTATCCTCCGTTACAGCTAAGGAATTCACCTTAGTGTTCAATTCCTTTAATTGAGCGCTTAGTTGTTCCTCAAATGATCTGTCGCCAAGTAATAACAGTCTCCGGGTCATTGCTGCTAAAATAATTTTGAATGTGTTGGCTCTTCCCCACTTTTCAACACACAAATTTTGAAAAGGTTAAAAATGCAATTACAACCTATCTTTAAGCCAATGGAAATAAAGTCAAGGACTCGTTGGATCATTGTCACATTAGGTTTTTTGCTACTCGCCTTTTTTATTTGGCGGTTTAAAGGCATTGTAGGTTACGTAGTTGCCGCCGGCGTGCTTTCCTTAATGGGAAACCCCTTGATGAAGTTTTTAACGGAATTAAAACTTGGTAAATTGAAACTGGGGCGTGGACTTAGTGCTCTTCTTACCATTATTGTCTTTTTCCTTTTACTAACCGGCTTTGTGCTCATATTCGCACCCTTGATCGCCGATCAGGCTACGGTACTATCCAAAATAGATTATGAAAAAATAGGTCAGCAAATTGAAGGACCAGTAAACGAAGGCCTTGAATACCTAAAAGATAAAGGTGTTATTGAAGATACGGGTCAGGACCTGGAATCGTTATTAACTGAAAATTTGAAAAAAGTGTTTGATTTGAATTCCGTATCCAATTTATTCGGCAATGTAGTTGGTTTCTTTACAAATACCATTGGAGCACTTTTTGCAATCACCTTCATTCTCTTTTTCTTTTTAAAGGAAGAAGGTCTGTTTTATAACATTATAAAAGGAATCGTTCCAGACAAAATTGAAGATAAGGTTGACTCTGCCCTGCGTAAGGTGGAATACCTCCTTTCACGGTACTTCCTGGGCCTGGCACTTCAGGTTACTCTGTTTACCCTTTTGGCCTGGGCAGGACTTTCCATAATTGGAATAAAAAATGCCCTACTAATTGCCTTTTTGGGTGGAGTTACCAATCTTATACCATATATCGGTCCGTTTATTGGTGGTATAATGGCCTTTTTAATAACCCTTAGCACAGCAGCTGCAACGGGCCAGCAACTTGATGTTGTACCTCTCATCATTAAACTTGCTATTGTATTTGGTGTGGTGCAATTGATCGATAACATCCTTTTTCAACCCATTATCTTTTCAAATAGTGTGAAGGCACATCCGTTAGAGATTTTTGTGGTTATACTTATCGCTGGTTCGTTGGGCGGGATCCTTGGAATGATCTTCGCCATTCCGGCATACACTATAATTCGAGTTTTGGCCAAAGAATTTTTAGGTGAGTTTAAGGTGGTGAAAGGGCTTACTAAAGATATTTAGTTCAAGTAAGTTCATATTAATTTCCTTCTGACCAATAGTTTCAAAAGTGTTATATTTACATTTAGTATAAGAAGTGCGAACTTCTTCAACTTCATTGGCTATGAACCCGAAACAAATTAAATTCGTTCAGTGCCTTGCATTGTTATACCCCGATTCTGACTGCCAGCAGATGCTCCTGCGGTTTGTAGGCATTAGTCCTACATCTGTTGATATGAGCTGTTCTGTGCAGATCATAGCATTAAAAGTATTAAATGGCTGCATACATGGCAATAAATTAAGTGAAGGGTTTGATCAAATGGCTGGTAATTTTCCATTCCTCAGAAATGACTTCAATCCTGCAAATCTTAAGTCGAATGAGTTTACCCTTAGTGATGGAAGAGACACGTTGCTTTATATGCCGGAACCAAAAGATCAATGTGTCAACTATAACAAAAATGGCAATTCTGCTAAAGGAGAGATCACTAACGTAGATGAATTTATAAGTCAGTTAGAGGAGCGCTATACCAGCCAAGAGATTGAAGCCAGAAAGTCTGACAAATCGCTTACCGATTTTTACACAAAAAAAAGTCTGGAAGATGAGTTGATATCACTGCAAAGACAAAGGGCGAGGCCGAAACCGAATTAGATGCACGGACGTGAAATCAAATCATGAACCCAGAACAGATCAAATTCATAGAACTTTTAAGTGAACTTTATCCAGATAGTTCCTCTCGAAAAACTTTTTTAAGTTTTGTTGGTTTTGATAAGAATAAAATAGACTTTGAAGGTAACGCCCGAAATGCCTGGACAAACATTCTGTCTGAAGCCATAAACCAGGAAAAAGTGGGTAAAATGTACTTGCAGGCAGTTAAGGATTATACAGAAAACTCAGAGCTTACAGGTATAAGCATTGATAGGCTTATTGAAAGAAGGAACCTCCTATTAGCATCTACAGTTGGACAAAGTAAAACAAGACATAACTCTATAATAAGAAAATGGCTTCTACTTATTGCTCTTCCAATGGTTATAGGTTTAGCCGGTTACTACATACCTAAAACAATGAGCAAGTCGGGTAATAGCTTTACAATTAAATCAGTAAAAGTAAAGGGCGAAGAACAGGAGCCCAATGATGATTTTTCGACACCAAACCAGCTACACTTTAATAAACCAATTAGTGGTGAAATAGTTAGCCCTAAAGACAGTGACAAATATCTTTTTGAAATATCTGAAAGAGGTGATACAGAGATCAAACTTGAAAATCTTACCGAGACCTTATCTCTTCTCATGTATTTAAAAGATTTTGATAAAAACCTAATCACTAGTACTTATCGGGATAAAGGTGTTAACCTAACAATTACTGAAGTATTGGAACCCGGTAAATTTTATGTAGTAGTCCAACGTGAAGAATTATTTTCGGATGCTGAACGGGGTAAATATATTCTTCGAATAAGTCACTCCCCAAACTGAAACTTTGCTAATACCAAATTTCATTTTACCTTATCTTAGATATTCATGAACCCCGAACAAATCTCCTTCATAGAGTTGCTGGCACAGATCTACCCAGCCGAAGAATCGCGAAAAACAGTAGCCGAATTTGCAGGCCTTAACACAAGTCTAATTGATATGGAAGGTGCTCCCCGAGATGCCTGGCATACCATTTTTAATGCTGCTTTAGATCAGGATAAGATTGACCAGTTACTTCATATAGTTGAACGCGACTTCCCGGGTAATGACCAGTTGATTGCTATTGACAAGGAAAAAATTAAAGAGAAAACCATATTTGATTTCGGAAACGGGAAAAAATTACCGAAAAACAGGATGATCTATTTCTACGTAATTGCACCCTTGCTGCTGCTTACTGCTATTGGTTTTTTCCTGATCAGGAGTGGTGTTTTATCGAAAAGCAAAGAGGGCGGAGGTGAAAGTTCACCAATACCGGAAAGTGCTGACCCACAAGTAGTTCAACAGGCTTTCGAAACTTTTTTGAAGAAAAAACGCGCCTTTGAACTCGAAGACAGCCGTGCACTTTCTTTTACAAATGATGGTAAGGACATCCTTTTGTCCCTTTCAATTTCTGACAGTTCATTTAGTTATACGAACGAACTGGGTTTTGAAAATCTTTACAAAACCCGGTTGCCCTATTCAAAATTTCCTTGCACGATTGACATTAACAGCAATCACTCTTTGCAGGAAAAAGATAAGATCATTAGCGTAATGCCACTCGGTAAAAATATTATAAACTCGGCAAGATCAAGCATTAACAACGGATGCCTGCTCTATTACAGCAAGCCTGTATCCTTTGATGTTTCCATAACCAATAACACCCTGCAAACCTTAAATATCAACGAGGTAGAGTTGGAAGTTCTTGAAAGCAAACCAAACAACGATGTGTTGCTGGCCACTAGTTTCGATGAGCCGCGAGTTATTAAACTGGGAAACTCCGGCTATGGCAAACCTAAAGATCTTAAACTAAAACTAAGGTTAACAGGCCACAAAGGAAAACAGTTAGAGCAGGAATACGAGTTTAATCAAATGGCGGCGCATTATAAGGAGTTAAAACCCGAGAATCTGCTGGCACAATATCGTATCCCGCCGCTGGATACCATCAAGCGTAAAATACACGACAGCCGGTTTAACATTTTAAGGAACCGCTCTTTCCGCAATAGCCTGGCACCCTATAAAGTTGACAGCAGCGGTATCTTTCTCGATGCTGAATTAAAGGTGAGTTACAAAGGTGAGTTACCTGATGGGAATAAATACACTGAAAATCTGACTTTTACCGGTCGTTATACGCATGCAGAATTCCTCACTACTACACTAAGCCTTGTAACAGCACCCAGTGGGCAGATAATGCCGAGTGCTTCTATTCCAATTGAACTGAAAGGTAGTGACAGTAGCTATGTAAAACGAAAGTCAATTGCCCACAGGGTTGTTCCTAACGACATTGACCGTTTTATAGTTCATGTTTATGCCGATAGATCTTCCAGGCACCTGTTTAACATGCGCGTTAAATTCAGCAATGGCGACAAAGTAGAGATACCCAATGTTATGCTGAACTACTTTAGTAGTTATAACGGGAGTTAGCCGGGCCAAAGGCAAAAAAAAGCTGCAAAGTTGTCTTTGCAGCTCAGAACTTAAATTAGGCTTGTTCCTAATTACTAATCAAATACTTTGGTTGCATGCCTACATTAAACATGGTAAACGAATAGATATCGGCCCACTCATCCAATATCTTGCTTGTAGGCTTACCCGACCCATGTCCGGCATCTACATCTACCCTGATGAGTACAGGATTTTTACCTTTATGTTTTTCCTGTAACGTTGCCGCGAATTTAAAACTATGTGCCGGTACTACTCTGTCGTCATGATCAGCCGTGGTTACCATTGTGGCAGGATACTCTACCCCATCTTTTAAGTTATGGAGCGGAGAATAGCTTAGCAGGTTCTTAAAGTGCTTTTCATCTTTCACGCTGCCAAAATCAGTTGCCCATGCATATCCAATGGTAAATTGTTCGTATCTGAGCATGTCCATAACGCCGACCCCCGGCAAAGCCACTTTAAACAAATCGGGGCGTTGAGTCATTACTGCACCTACCAATAACCCCCCGTTAGACCGGCCACTTATAGCCAATTTTTCCTTCGAGGTGTAACCTTCATCAATCAGGTATTCGCCTGCAGCTATAAAGTCATCAAATACATTTTGCTTGTTTAACAAACGGCCGGCATCATGCCACTTTTTACCATATTCACCTCCTCCACGCAAATTAGCCTGGGCGTAGATACCGCCATTTTCCAGCCATACCTGCCGAGTAATGCTAAACCCCGGCTTTATACTTATATTAAAACCTCCATAGCCGTAGAGATAAGTTGGGTTGGTACCATCTAACTTAATACCTTTTTTATGTACGATGTACATAGGGATCTTTGTACCGTCTTTTGATGGATAGAATACTTGTTTAGTTACATAATCGTCTTCATTAAAGTCGAGTTTCGATTTCCTGAAAATCTCTGACTTACCGCTGGCAATATTGTATCGATAAATGGTTGCGGGGGCAGTAAACGAAGTAAAAGTATAAAACAGGTCTGTATCTTCTTTTTTCCCTCCAAATCCATTTATTGTGCCTAAACCGGGGAGTTCTATCTCACGCTCTAAATTGCCGTTCAGATCATACTGATATACCAGGTTTTTCACATCTTTCATGTAACGGGCAAAAAGCTTTCCGCCTGCCATTGTAACAGATTCCAGCACATGGTTTTTATCTTCGGGAATTACCTCTTGCCAATTTTCAGGATCTTCCAAAGTAACCTTAACTAAACGCTGGTTTGGGGCACCATCGTTGGTCATTATGTATATCTTCTCTTCATCATTACCAATCATGTACGCATCTGTGTCCATGTTGCTTTTTACCACTACGTAATCACTCCCCGGCTTGGTAAGATCTTTTATTCTAAGATCATTACCGCTAGTGCCTTGTCCGCTGGTAACTTGTAAAAATCGCTCATCATCAGTTGTTCCTGCTCCAAAATACCGGTTAGGATTATCGGTATCTTCAAAGATCACCTTATCTGAACTCTGCGGAGTACCTAATTTATGATAATACAATTTCATTCCTTTATTAGCGTCGGAGAGTTCTCCTTCATCATCAGGTGCCTTGTACGCACCATAGTAAAATCCATCACCATGCCAGGCAATTCCGGTAAACTTGGCCCATTCAATTTTATCTTCCAGGTCCACACCATCTTTAATACGACGTACATAAATAGTTCGCCAGTCGCTTCCGGCTTCGCTTAAGGTATAGCCGAATAAGGTGCCGTCTTTATTAACACTGGCTGCTCCAAGGGAAACAATACCTTCTTCTGACATTTTATTCGGGTCCATAAACACCTCTCCTTCTTCATCCAAACCGGAGGTTTTGTAAAGCACCGCCTGATCCTGCAAGCCATCATTTTTATAATAGAAGTAGTTATCTCCTTCTCTAAACGGAGCGGAGTATTTCTCGTAATTATATATTCTTTCTAATCTGTCCCTTAGTTTCTGGCGGTATGGTATTTTATCCAGATAAGAAAAGGTTACTTCATTTTGTGCTTTCACCCAGGCCTTGGTATTATCGGCATGGTCGTCTTCTAACCAACGATAAGGGTCCGGTACTTTAGTTCCGTGGTAATTATCTGCAACATTTTCATCTTTGTAAGTAACCGGATATTTCAATGCTTCATCCGAGGTTTTATGCATATCTTTTTTAGTACAGGCAATAAAGAACAGGAAGCTTAGAAGTGGGAGGTATTTTTTCATGGTAACTAATTTTTTAATAAGTGGAATAAAATTAACAATACATTGTCATTAATAGACAATACGAACAGGGCTACCTGTTACAAGATAACGGGCCAGCTCGTAGATATCCTGGTTTTTGACAGACACACAACCTTCCGTCCAATTGTTCTTTCTGTCTATGAAACTTTCAAGTCCGTCAACCACCCCATGAATCCCAATATCTCCCCCAATTGAAGCCTCAGAAGGAATAACTGCATAAGCCTTGGCTGTATTATGCTTATTCCAGGATGATTCATTCGGATAATCAATGCCGATAAAGTAACCCCAAAGATCGTGCTGCACAATTTCATTGATGTAGAAGTGGCCTTCAGGGGTACGGTTGTCGCCCTGCATGCGCTTGTCTTCAATCGGATCAGGCCCAAATACACAAGGATAAGATTTTATAAGCCTTCCATGGTATTTCAAAAAAAGCGTGTAGGAACTTTTTTGCACCAATACCGAAAAACCACTTTTATTTATTGTTCCGGGAATTAATTGTGAGATTGGCACACCATAGTTCAAGTAATCATCACTTGACTTGTTGTTATAATCTGAAGTAAAAGATGTGCAACAAAAAAGTGCTATACAAATAGTTATATAGCTAAGTGCTGACTTGATTTCTTTCATTTGATAATTGAACGCAAAATAAAGTAATTACTGTGTATCATCTGTTCATTCGGCTTGCCATTTTTCCACAAAGTCGGGTTGCAAAATGTCGGCTAATTCTTCTCTGCTGAAGGCTAATTTTGTATAGCCCATGCTATACGGACTTATTTCGTAAGGTACGTAGGTAATACTTATAGAATCTGAACTTATACCGATGTTGTTATTTAATTGAAACTCATTATCCGAATCGAAATATCCAATTTCAGAGATGTCCTTGTCAGCCGAAACTTTGTTTTTTGCCTTTATTTGACCCAAGGCCATTTCTCTCAACACCGATGTTTTGTCAACTACATCTTCCAACTCAAGTAATTTTCCGCTTTCATGTTCAATAATAAAATACGATATGGCCTGGTTTCCATGTGCACCGCCTGTATCAGAGATATAAGAAGATCTTAAACAGAACAATTGGTTGTTGACGAATACTGGTTCTATATCTATTTCAAGTATAAGGTTGTCGCGTATATTATCTTCCTCAGCACTTTCAAAGCGTGGAGCCAGTTGATCCAGCTTTTTTTCAATGTAGTTTTCTATGTTATCGTCTGCCACATCTGTTTCTGTTACCAAATGATCGTCAATAAGACCGAAAATGATTGTGTTTACAGTTTCTTTAAACCCATCATTTCCAGTATTTAACTTAGGGTAGTTTATCCTTACACTCATACATTTAAATCGCTCAATACAGTCACCCGCTTCCCGACTTATTGTAATCTGCTCTATATCTTGCATCAATTCCGAATCATTACCATCTTCGGTATTGGTATTTTCATGCTTACATCCCGGCGTAAAAAGTACTACCGCACCAATGATTAATGTAAGAGCTCTACGCAACATATTTTGTCAAAAATAGGTATTTCGGGTAATTATAGCGAAGATTACTGCAAAGCAGATTATTATTAATCCTGCTCATTCCGTTTATCAACACTTCATACCTTACCAAAGCTTTGTTATTCACGGCATAAACCCTACTTTTGCCGCTCGAAATTTTAAGCATTGTTATGGAAGATAAATTGATATACATCATACCGGTTTTCGGTGTTCTCGGATTGCTGTTTACATTTTGGAAGTCGTCGTGGGTAAGTAGGCAGGAAGTGGGTACGGAAAGAATGGGTTCCATTGCCAAGAGCATTGCTGAAGGTGCTATGGCATTTTTAAACGCCGAATACAAGGTGCTGGCCATTTTCGTTGGCCTTGCCGCCATTCTATTAGCTTTTGGGAATAGAACCCCCGAATCATCGCCACTCATTGCGCTTTCCTTTTTGCTCGGAGCTTTATGTTCGGGTTTAGCCGGCTTCATTGGCATGCGTGTGGCAACTAAAGCTAATGTTCGAACAACTAATGCTGCACGAACCAGTTTGGGTAAAGCATTGGAGGTGGCATTTGCCGGTGGTTCGGTTATGGGACTTGGAGTTGTTGGTTTGGGTGTTTTAGGCCTTGGTGGCCTATTGCTGGCTTTTTCCAGCCTGTTTCCCGACTGGAATATTAATAAAATTATAGCCGTTATAACCGGTTTTTCTTTTGGTGCATCGTCTATTGCACTTTTTGCCCGTGTTGGAGGTGGTATTTATACCAAAGCAGCCGATGTTGGTGCCGACCTTGTTGGAAAGGTTGAAGCAGGGATACCTGAGGACCATCCCTTAAATCCTGCTACCATTGCTGATAACGTAGGGGATAACGTAGGTGATGTTGCCGGTATGGGTGCCGATCTTTTTGAAAGTTATGTAGGATCCATTATTGGAACAATGGTGTTGGGAGCTGCCTTTATTGGAGGAGCATTGGTAAACGGAGGGGAATGGACGGATGAATTCAACAATCTGTCTGCAGTATTACTTCCGTTGGTTTTGGCCGGAGTAGGTATTATCACTTCTATCATAGGAACCTTTTTTGTGAAGGTGAAAGATGGCGGAAGCCCGCACAAAGCACTTAATATGGGCGAGATCATTGCGGCCGTTTTAATGTTAATCGCCACTTGGTTCATAGTACAGGAAATGCTTCCGAAAAGCTGGACTTTCGCAGGTAAAGAATTTAAGAGTTGGGGTGTTTTCGCTGCTATCATCTGTGGATTAGTTGCCGGAATTTTAATTGGAAAAATCACAGAATTTTACACAGGTACCGGAACAGGACCCGTAAAAAGTATTGTTAGGCAATCGCGTACAGGTGCTGCCACAAATATTATTTCAGGCCTGGGGGTTGGTATGCAATCAACGGCTATTCCAATTATAATTTTAGCCGCTGCCATTATTTTGGCGCACCATTTTGCCGGCTTATACGGAATTGCAATTGCTGCTGTAGGTATGCTTTCTAACACCGGAATTCAGTTAGCTGTTGATGCCTACGGTCCGGTTTCGGATAACGCCGGTGGTATTGCTGAAATGGCCGATCTTCCTAAAGAAGTTAGACAAAGAACTGATAAACTGGATGCTGTTGGAAATACAACCGCGGCCATTGGAAAAGGATTTGCCATAGGTTCTGCGGCACTTACGGCACTTGCTTTATTCGCCGCCTTTATGACCATTACCGGTATTAATGCCATTAACATTGCCGATCCTAAGGTAATGGCCGGCCTATTGCTTGGTGGTATGCTTCCGTTCTTGTTCTCTTCACTCGCTATGAACGCCGTAGGACGTGCTGCAATGGATATGATAAACGAAGTACGCCGCCAGTTTAAGAACATTCCTGAATTGACCAATGCGCTTGCCGTTATGCGTAAGAACGATAATGTTGATTTTGACGACTGGAGTAAGGAAGATCAAAAAACCTTTAATGCTGCCGATGGAAAGGCCGAGTACAGTAAATGCGTTGAAATTTCAACCAAAGCATCTATTCGTGAAATGATGTTGCCGGGACTGATCGCAATTCTAAGTCCGGTGTTGGTAGGTTTTATTGGGGGTGCCGAAATGCTTGGTGGCCTGTTGGCCGGAGTAACCGTTTGTGGCGTACTTATGGCCATCTTTCAAAGTAATGCAGGTGGTGCGTGGGATAACGCCAAAAAAATGATTGAAGAAGGTGTTGAAGTAAAAGGAGAGAAATTGGTAAAAGGTTCCGAAGCGCATGCCGCTGCCGTTGTAGGCGATACGGTAGGTGACCCGTTCAAGGATACCTCCGGACCATCGCTTAACATATTATTAAAGCTGATGAGTGTTGTAGCTCTTGTAATTGCACCCCTTATCACGACAGGCGGTATGTTCAGCAACAGTGTGAAAACACTACCTGCCAATGAGCAGGAAAAAGTGATAATTGCCGACGAAGAACCTGAAAAAGCCGATATGGTTTGGGGAGAATAATTGCTACTTACAATGAGCATAAAAAGCACAACCGAAGTTGTGCTTTTTTTGTATGGGCACTCCCCGAATCAAAGCGTTGTACTCGATGCGCCTTTCGTAAAATAATGTCGGCTTATACCAAAAGGACAGGCAAAATAATATTTCGTTTCTTTTCCTTCTAACATCATTAAAGAGCCTCACCGATCTGAAGTTTCGGGATGTCTGCATTTTTTGCCTTGATAAAAGAAACAATTACGTTAAAATTTTTGGGGCTGCTTTATAAATCTACTTGGTATTAACTATTAAAAATCCAAAACGGATTAAGCTAATATATTCGCGTAAAAACTTTTTAAATCTTTATCAGGCACTCGAAGGCCATGACTTAACTTTGTACAACCCTAATTTACACGATGCAATTAGCCGAACGATTAAACCGACTTGATGAATCTGCCACCCTTAAAATGGCCAAGCGCAGCCGTCAGATGCGCGCTCAGGGTCATGATATTATAAGTTTTAGCCTGGGCGAACCTGACTTTGACACACCTGATTTTATAAAAGATGTGGCCATAAAAGCCATTAATGACGGCTACACCTACTATCCGCCCGTTAACGGGTACTTAGACCTTCGAGAAGCTATTTGCGAAAAGTTAAAACGCGATTTAGGCATCTCGTATAGTCCGCAACAGGTTGTGGTTTCCACCGGAGCCAAGCAATCACTGGCTAATATTGTTCTGGCCCTAATAGGCAAAGGAGACAAAGCCGTAATACCGGCACCTTATTGGGTTACCTATCCCGAACAGATTGAGCTTGCCGGCGGCGATGTTGTAACCATAGAAACTACCGTGGAGAATGATTTCAAATTTACCGCGGAACAGTTAGATGAAGTGTTAGATGAACATACCAAACTCTTTATTTTCTCTTCTCCTTGCAATCCTAGCGGAACGGCATATACAAAAGATGAATTAGCATCTTTTGCCGAAGTATTTGCGAAGTATCCGAATTTAATGATCGTAAGTGATGAGATATACGAGTACATCATTTTTGAAGGAGAGCATCACAGCCTGGCACAGTTCGATGAAATTCATGACCGCGTAGTAATAGTAAATGGTTTATCCAAAGCTTTTGCCATGACGGGGTGGCGTTTGGGCTATATGCTTGCTCCCGAATGGCTGGCAGGAGCTTGTTCTAAAATTCAGGGGCAGGTTACATCCGGAGCATGCGCCATTACCCAGCGTGCAGCACTAAGAGCAGTAAAAGCAAGCAAGGCAGATATTAAATACATGGTGGATGCCTTTAGAGAAAGAAGAGATTTGATTTTAGATCTGTTGACCGGAATTCCGGGAGTAAAAACCAATATTCCGCCGGGGGCATTTTATGTTTTGCCCAATGTATCGAAATACTTTGGAAAGTCACATAACGAACAGACGATCAATTCATCAGAAGATTTAGTGAATTACCTGTTGGAAAATGCGCATATAGCTATGGTTCAGGGTGAACCGTTTGGTGTGCCCGGGTGCGTTAGAATTTCTTATGCGAATTCTAAAGAGCAGATTGTTGAAGGTATGCGCAGAATGAAAGAAGCACTTGCAATGTTTGATGTGTAAGATTTCGGAAGCAAGACTTTGGAAAATAATCAATTTGAGTCTGGCAACATCAACTTCTAATAGCCTTAACCGGGTCCATTTTTGCCGCAATAAAGGCAGGAATAATACCGGCCACCACACCAATAAGTACGGAAATACCTATACCTATTAAAATGTTTTTGGCTGACAGCACAAATTCCAGGTTAGCCACAGAATTAGCTATTAGTGCCAATACATAAACCAACAGCAATCCAATAATACTACCCAACAAACAAAGCACAATAGCTTCTATCAAAAATTCAAGCAATATAACCCCCCTTTTAGCACCAATGGCCTTTTTTATACCAATATATTTTGTACGTTCACGTACCGAAACAAACATAATATTAGCTATGCCAAAACCACCTATTAGTAAGCTGAAAAGTCCCAATATTCCTCCTACGAGTTTGAGCATATTTTGGGCCGATTTTATAAACTCGAGCAACATGGTTACACGGTTAACGGCAAAATCATTTTCTTTAATCGGTTTGAGTTTCCTGGCACCACGCATCACACCAATAATTTCATCTTTTAACTCATCAACTGAACGGCCCTCCTTTGCTTTAACTCCGACTCTTTGAAAGGTGTTGTAAGGTGTTATCTTAAACATTCTTCGTGCTACTTCATGCGGAACGATTAAAAACTCGCGCAGATCATATACTCCAAGCAGGTTATCCTTATCAGCCATTAGACCCAATATCTTAACGCGCTTACCATTCACTTTCACTATAGCTCCGGTAGGGTCCACCTCCTCTCCAAAAATTTCTTTACTTAAATCTTTGCCTACAATAGCTACCGGAATCCCTTCCAACTCAGCCTGCGAAAAGAACCTGCCATATTTCATGTGGATATTAAGTATAACCTGAGAGCCACCGGTAATACCCAACATATTCACATTTTTAACCGAAGTTCCCCGGTGCCTCACAGTAAGTCCCGGATGATAAGAGAGGTAACTGATCACATCAGGAGTCGTCATTTTTTCTTCCAGCTTTTTGAAGTTTTCGTAGGTTATATACCTCCGTTTTTGGTATTCCCACCACGGAACATCTGCCGTAAACTGCCAGGGATCGCGTTCTACATACAGCACGTCGGTTCCAATTTCCTTGAAACTGTCTTCTACCGATGAATTTAAGAAGTCAACTCCGGTGAAAATGGCAATGATGCAAAAAATACCAATGGTAATACCCAGCAAAGAAAGAATACTGCGTAATGTATTATTCCTCAACTCGTCAAAAGCCAGTTTAAAACTTTCCGTAAATATCTTCAGAAAGGTGTGCACAAACAATAAGACGTTAGTGCAAGTTAAAAGTTACTGGTAATATCTGCATACAATATCATATTCTTCCTTACTAAATAGTTATCTTTGCAGCCGCAAAAAATCAAACCTGTAAATGAAGTTAAGCCAATTCGATTTTGAACTTCCCGAAAAATTAATAGCCCAGTATCCGTTAAAGGAACGCGATGATTCCAAGCTTATGGTTGTACATAAAGACTCCGGAAAGGTTGAACACAAAAAATTTAGGGATGTAGTGGATTACTTTGACGAAGGCGATGTTCTTGTAATGAATAACACTAAGGTATTTCCGGCCCGTTTATATGGCTACAAGGAAAAAACCGGAGCTAAAATTGAAGTGTTTTTACTACGTGAACTAAATAGACGTATGCGGCTTTGGGATGTTTTGGTTGATCCGGCTCGAAAAATCAGAGTGGGTAACAAGTTATATTTTGGAGAAGACGGATACTTAGTTGTTGAGGTTGTTGATAATACAACAAGCCGTGGCAGAACAATCAGATTTTTATTTGATGGTGATGATGACGAGTTCATGGACTTGCTAAAGTCATTAGGCACCACTCCCCTTCCAAAATATATTCATCGCGAAGCCGATGAAACAGATAAGGAGCGATACCAAACATTGTATGCCAAGGAAGAAGGTGCGGTTGCGGCTCCTACAGCCGGATTACACTTTAGCCGGCACGTACTTAAAAGCATGGAATTGAAGGGTATTGAACGTGCTGAACTAACACTGCATGTTGGGATTGGAACCTTTGATAAAATTGAAGTTGAAGACCTCTCCAAGCATAAAATGGATGCAGAATATATTAAAGTTACCCCCGAAACAACAGCTGTAATTAATAATGCCATGAAAGCTAAAAAGCGTATTTGCTCCGTGGGAACTACCTCTTTAAGAGCTCTTGAAACGGCCGTTTCTGCACATAGCATGGTGAAACCCACCGAGGGTTGGACTAACCTTTTTATTCATCCGCCATTTGAATTTCAGATTGCCGATTCATTGATCACTAATTTTCACATTCCTAAATCCAGTTTGGTTATTATGGTATCAGCATTTCTCGGGTATGAGCGAACCATGGAGATCTATGAGTTGGCCATTAAAAAGAAATATCGCTTTTACAGTTATGGCGATTCTATGCTCATAATCTAATTAAGTTTTGGACAAGTCTGTTATTATTGTTGCTGGCGGGCTTGGCAAGCGAATGCAGGCCGATATCCCAAAACAATTTATGATTGTCGGTGGCAAGCCGGTTATTATTCACGCCATATCTAAGTTTCAGGAGGTGTTTCCGGGAATTGAAACCGTAGTTGTACTGCCTGCTGATCATCTAATCGAAGGACAAAATCTTTTTACACATAATGGTTTCCACAATATTACCACCGTACAGGGCGGAAACACAAGGTTTCATTCTGTAAAAGCAGGACTTAGGGTTGTTAAAGGTAACGGACTCATTGCCGTACACGATGCCGTAAGGCCGCTCGTTAGTTTAGAAACTATACTTGCCGCTTTCAACTCAGCCGAAAAATCAGGTTCAGGCGTGCCGTGTATAGCAGTTCAAGATTCTTTGAGAACGGTAGTTAATGAAGAAAACCGGGCTGTTGACAGGAATAAATTTGTAGCCGTTCAAACGCCGCAATGCTTTCAGGCTGAAATACTGAGAACAGCTTATGAGCAGGAGTACATTAAAGTGTTTACCGATGATGCATCCGTAGTAGAACAGGCCGGATATAGTATTACCTTAACAAAGGGGAACAGGGAAAATATTAAACTTACCACAGCCACAGATGTAAAAGTAGCTGCGGCATTATTTGATACTTAGCCTATCAGTGCTCGTCTTCCTGAAAGAAAAAATCCTCCTTTCGCGGATAGTCGGGCCAAACATCATCTACCGACTCGTAGATCTCTTCTTCTTCTAATTCCTGAAGATTTTCCACCACCTCGGTTGGTGCTCCCGATCTTATGGCATAGTCGATAAGATCATCCTTTTCAGACGGGAATGGAGCTTCCTCCAGGTAAGATATTAATTCAAGTGTCCAAAACATTTCTTTCCTTCAAATTTTGCGCAAAAATAAAATTATCAAGCAATTTAACAACAGGTATTGAAATTAAAGTTCCCACCGTGCAAAATTATTTCGAACAAAGGCTATAGACCTTGTTATCATTGAAAATTAAGTACAAAGTAAAACGAGAACTTAGGCTTTTGATCGCCATTTAATTTCATCTACCCCATTTTCTTTAGCCAAAAATCGTGCTAAAGTGAACAGATAATCGGAAAGACGGTTTAAATAAGGAAGAATTACCGGATGAACGTGCTCATGATTTGAAAGTGCGGTTACTACCCGTTCACATCTTCGGCACACCGTGCGGGTAATGTGGCATTGTGCAACACTTTCGTGGCCGCCGGGTAAAATAAAGTTTTTTAACTCAGGTAGTTGTTTAGTAAGTCGGTCTATTTCCTTCTCAACCAACCTTATTTCAGCAGATTCCAGTTCCGGCAATTGACCTTTGGCTTTTTCTTTTGATGGATCGGTTGCCAAATGTGAACCTATATTAAACAGAAAATTCTGTACTTTCTCTAAAAGGGCTTTGTTGGAATCATCCTTGCATTTGACACCCACAAGGCCAACGTGCGAATTAAGTTCATCAATACAACCGTAGCACTCCACCCTTATATGATCTTTACTTACGCGCGTTCCGCCAAATAACATGGTAGATCCATTATCGCCGGTTTTGGTATAGATTTTCATACCGTAACAGGGGCTTCCTTAGTTACATCAGATTCTACCTCACCATCGCGTAAACGAATAATGCGTTTGGTGTGCTCCGCTATCTCATCTTCATGCGTTACAATAATAACTGTGTTGCCATCTTCCTGTATCTGTTTAAACAAGGCCATGATCTCTTCTGATGTTTTGGTATCCAAATTTCCCGTAGGTTCATCGGCCAATATAATAGACGGATTGTTAGCCATGGACCTTGCAATGGCTACTCGTTGAATCTGTCCACCACTCATTTCATTTGGTTTATGATGCATTCTATCACCCAATCCCACAGCCTTAAGCAATTCCTTTGCGCGGTCATTACGTTGTCTTTTGGGTTGTCCGGCATAAATTAATGGTAAAGCCACATTTTCTAAAGCGGTAAGTCGGGGCATAAGGTTAAAAGACTGGAAAACAAAACCGATCTCTTTGTTACGTATCTCAGCCATTTCTCTTTCGGTAAGTGAACCTACATCCTGGCCGTTTAACATATACAGGCCGCTGGTAGGGGTATCCAAACAGCCGAGAACATTCATTAGGGTTGATTTGCCCGAACCCGAAGGCCCCATTAAAGCCACGTACTCGTTGGTACCAATATTTAGGGTAATGGTTCGTAAGGCATGTACGGCCACTTTTCCTGTAATGTATGTTTTTTTAATATCCTCTAACCGTATTAATGCACTCATGTTACTTTTTTATAACCTTCGGAACTTTATAAAACTCACCATTGCTGTGCGGGGCCTGTGCCAGTATCTCTGCTCTTTCAATAATCTGTTTCACCTTGTCCTCCCGCATGGCTACATTTTCATTTAAATGGATCAACGGCTCTATACCATCTGTATCCAATTCGTTTAATTTGTCTATTAAATCCAGAATTTGTTGCAGATCTGTTGAAATTTCTTGCAATTCTGCTTCATTAAATTCCAGTTTAGCGAGATCAGCAATACGTTCTACAAGCTCTTTATCAATATGCATAGGTCAACCTGCTACAAATATAGGTTGAACAATGAGCATTTTTTAAACAGAATCTTTCAGGTTGAACCGGTATCGCATATCTTGCAAACTTTTAGAAAAAACTATGGATATTATAGTAAGTGGAACACGACCAACCGGAAGAATTCACCTTGGAAATTACTTTGGAGCTGTAAAAAACTATGTGGCCTTGCAGGAAGAAGAAGGAAAATCCTATTTTTTTATTGCCGACTATCATTCGCTCACAACGCACCCAAATCCGGAGGATCTTCATGATAATGTAAGGATCATTCTTTCAGAGTACATGGCATGTGGCCTGGATCCGGAAAAATGCACTATATACGTACAAAGCGATGTGCCCGAAATTACCGAACTTAATCTTATTATGAGCATGTTTGCCCATGTTGGCGAATTGGAACGTGCCACAACCTATAAAGACAAAGTGGCTAAACAGCAACATAATATTAATGCTGGATTACTCACCTATCCGGTGTTAATGGCCACAGACATTATAATTCATAAGGCCACAAAGGTTCCGGTTGGCAAAGACCAGGAGCAGCATTTAGAAATGACACGCACCTTTGCTAACAGATTTAATCACACATTTGGTGTGGATTATTTTCCCGAGCCTGTGGCCTACAACTTTGGCAATGAACTGGTGAAGATACCGGGACTGGACGGCTCAACAAAAATGAGCAAATCGGCAGGAGAGCATAATACCATTAGTTTATACGAGGATGCCGACACCATAAGAAAAAAGGTAATGCGCGCCGTTACAGATTCAGGACCCACCAGAGAAAATCAGGAAAAACCGCAGGCCATTCAGAACTTGTTTAATATTATGCAGGCCGTATCTTCTGATGAAACTTTAGATTTTTATGAACAACAGTATAACAACTGTTCAATAAGATATGGCGATTTTAAGAAGCAACTTGCTGAAGATATTATTAACTTCACCAGCCCACACAAAGAGCGCATCGAATCGATTTATCAAAATGACGATCTGATTAAACGCGTAACACGCGAAGGTGCGGCAAAAGCACGTGAAAGTGCCCGGAACACTGTGAAGGAAGTGAAACAGATAATTGGAATGAGATCATTTTAAAATGGCAAAAAAAGAAGAAGTAAGACATATAGCTATTGCAGGCAATATTGGAGCCGGAAAAACCACTTTAACGGGCCTTTTGGCTAAACATTTCGGATGGGAACCGCAATACGAAGATGTAGAGAACAATCCGTATCTTTTTGATTTCTATCAGGATATGAAGCGGTGGTCGTTTAACCTGCAGGTTTATTTTTTAAACAGCCGTTTTAAACAAATTGTGGAAATACAACAAGGCGAAAAAGTGGTAATTCAAGACCGTACCATTTATGAAGATTCCTACATTTTTGCCCCTAACCTGCACGAAATGGGCCTGATGAGTGCACGTGATTTTGAAAACTACTTCAGCCTTTTTAAAAATATAAATTCTCTTATCAAACCACCAGATCTCTTAATCTATTTGAAAGCTTCTTTGCCGAAACTTGTGCAACAGATTCAAAAACGTGGTCGCGAGTATGAGGAGAATTTACGCCTGGATTACATTAAAAGGCTTAACGAAAACTACGAACGCTGGATTGGCAACTATAAGGACGGCAAACTGCTTATTATAGATATTGATGATGTGGACTTTGAAGAAAAACCTGAGCAGTTGGGTGAGATTGTCAATAAAGTGCAGGCCGAGTTGTTCGGTTTGTTTTAATCCGATATTTCTTTTAAATATTCAAATAATGTACTAATTTAAATAATTCTTAAATAGGATTATTTAATGAAAGGGGCTTGTTATACATTGCTATTCTTTTTTTGGGGCGCATTTGCCATCTGCAATATCCGGGGACAGATTACTTTGCCGTCAACAGGACATGGAACAATTATGGGCGAAAGCTCCGTAGCCAATCCAAACAGTTTTTCTGCATTCAACGCTATTGGAGCACTTGATTTTACAGAGAAAAACGGTGTGGCAATAAGCGCGAAAAACTATTACCTTATTGAAGGGTTGAACTCCTTTACCGGAACCGGGCACTTTAAAACCGATTTTGCAACCATAGGTGGCAGTATTTTAAGATATGGTGATGCCGCATACAGCGAATCTTCTGGCGGTTTAGCAGTTGGCAAGCTTATCACAGAAAATTTTAGTGTAGGAGTGAAAGGCACTTATGTATCATTACAAGCAGAGTTTACCGAAACTGTTTCAACCCTTTATCCTGAAATTGGATTATTCTACAGATTAAGCCCTTACTTATATGCAGCAGCACAAGTTCGAAATCCTTTTGGCCAAAAGTTGGATGCACCTCATGAAGAAAATTTGAGTTCACTTATTACAGCCGGCTTACATTATAACCCCAATAAACGTATTGAACTAAATTTACAGATTGATAATGATTCGGCCGCAGGCTTTTCGGCAGGTAGTGGCATTCAATACAATTTAATAAGCAGATTTAATGTTTTGGCCGGATTTAGAACGGACCCCACTTTGATATCCGCAGGTTTCGGATTGAATTTACAAGGCTTTGATGCAACCTTAGGTGGGTCTTACAACCCAGATTTAGGATACTCTCCCAATGCGAATTTCGAGTATGCATTTTAAGTGTGCCATACTTGTATTCTCCTTGTTGAATCTGTATTTCACCAATTTTTCGCAAGAAGAAAAAGTGGCAGATGATATTGTGGAAAATACAGTAAGCAATACCGATGAAGATTTTGATTCTGAAAATGTAATAGAAGATCTTGAATACCTTACCATTCAACCAATTAACATCAATGATACCCTAGGGGATTTTACCTTGTTAAAACAATATGGTCTAATAAATGATCTGCAATTAAATCAGCTAAAGAACTATATAAAGTCCTTTGGCACGCTTTTAACAACCAAAGAATTGATTGCCGTACCCGGTTTTAACCCTATTGTATTAAACAGGCTGTTACCCTATATATCTACTGAGCGGGAAGCGGAAAGAAAAATCGGCTTTGTGGAGCAGTTAAAAAATGGACGAAATCAATTGTTAATAAGGCAAATATCGGTTTTGGAAAAACAGAAAGGATACAGCATAACAGATACATCCAAAAGCCGTTACCTTGGAAACAAGTATAAATGGTACATCAAATACAATCAGAAATACAGAGATCAGCTACGAATTGGCTTTCAAGCCGAAAAAGATGCAGGTGAACAATTCTTTCAAGGAAGCAATAAGGCCGGTTTCGATTCTTATTCTTTTCATCTTGTTAAAAAATTCAAAAATCAAGCTTTGAAAACCATAGCTGTTGGTGACTATGAATTGAGAATTGGACAAGGACTTATGACCTGGAACGGTTTTTCCCTCGGAAAAGGATCGAATGCCACGCAGGTTTACAAGACAGCACCTAAGATCCGTGGCTTTACCTCTTCAAATGAGTTTAACTTTTTGCGAGGCGCATCAGCGCAGTTTCAACTAAACGATATTGAGATAACTCCCTGGATATCTTACAAAAAGTTAGATGCTAATTTTCAATTGGATACCATTAATAACAAATCCGTGGCTTCGTCAATAAAGGAAGATGGTTTACACCGAACACCCGGTGAAATTGAAGACGAAAAAGTAATGAAGCAGTTGAACGGCGGTATGGCCCTGGAGTTGGAGAAAAGCACTTTCAAAGTTGGCGTGGCCGGACAATACACCAGGTTTGGAAACAGCATAGAGCCAACCACGCGGCCCTACAAAAAGTATGATTTTAATGGCGATTATGCCATCAATGGAACAGCCTATTTTAGCATGGTTCATAAAAACTTTTATGGTTTTGGCGAAATAGCGACTGACGATCATTTCAATACTGCATCCCTTGTTGGATTTCAATCCTTATTGGCTCATAACATAACTACATCCCTTACTTATCGCGACTACGATAGAGCATACTATAGTCCGTATGCCGATGCTTTATCTGAAGGCACTTCGGTGAAAAATGAGAAAGGCCTATATGCAGGCTTTAAATACACTCCGGCTAAATCATGGTCGGTAGAGTCATACGCCGATTTTTTTAGGTTTCCCTGGCTACGCTTTAGGGTTGACAGACCTTCAAACGGTAGCGAATATTTTGTAAAAGCGATATACTCACCGAGAAGATCATTGCAGGCAGAGCTTAGAACAAAGTATGAAATACGAGAGATAAACCTGAGTGGTAGCGTCAATCCAATAAAGAATTTAACCGATCAAAAACGTGCCAGTACACGCTTGGAGCTTAGATACAGACCGACCAACAATATTTACTTAAAAACAAGGTTGGGCCACACCTGGTTTAACACTGAGGTTAAAAACGAAAACGGCGTACTTATATTCCAGGATATAACCTATCAATTTAATAAAATACCCTTACGTCTATACGGAAGGTTGGCTGTTTTCAATACACCAAGCTTTAACTCTCGCGTGTATGCCTATGAGAATGATCTGCTCTATAATTTCAATGTGCCGGCTTATTTTGATGAGGGGAGTCGATGGTACGCCATGGCCAATTATAAAATGAAAAATATTCACTTATGGCTTTATTCCAGCCAATGGATTTTTCGTAACCGGGAAACCGTTAGCTCCGGGCTCAATGAAATTGAAGGTAATAAGAGAACCGATTTAAAAGCCCAGATCGTGTTCAAATTTTAGTTGAAAAGTTGTTGGAATAAAATATGAACTTGAATACTAAATAGTATGATGAAAAAGCTACTTCTTACTTTAACCCAAACTATGCAGTAGAACTTTGTAATGAGTGCTGAAAGTGCAATAAAATCAGACATTTTGGAAGATTTAGCATAGCACCGCTATGGTGAAGCTGAAAAATGCAGTGAAACGCTGATTTTGAAGCAATTTCAGCACGGAATAGATTTTCTATTGCATAATTTGGGTTTAACTGCCCTTATCGGGTTAATCTATAGCGGCAATGCCTGCAGCTGTATGCCCTTGCAAAAGATCACGACAACCGATGTAAAAAACGCCTCGACTATCTTTTAAGGATAAAAAAGCCCTGTAAGGGCGATTCATCTTTAAGCAATTAGGTAATAAAAATCAACTCGAAGTTTTCCAATATAAAACGCCCCGACCTTACCGTCGGGGCGTTCATATTCTATATGCTTTAAGAATTACTTCTTAGTAACTCTAACAGCAATTCTTCTGTTCTTCTCTCTACCCTCTTCGGTATCGTTAGATGCAACAGGATGTGCTTCACCGTAACCTTCTGCCTCCATTCTGCCGGCATCAACGCCTTCAGCAACAACCGCATTCATCACAGCATCTGCACGCTCCTGAGAAAGTTTTAGGTTCACATCATCAGGACCCTCGCTACTCGTGTAGCCACCGATCTTAATGTTAACATTAGGATAAGCCTTCATGATCTCTGCAATATTTCTTACCTGATTCATAGACTCCGGCTTCAATGTAGCAGAACCTTGCTCAAAAAGAATTCTATCAAAATCAAACCAGTCTTTGGTTTTGTCATCAGATACTTTCTTATTTGAATCAATGTAATCTATCAACCGGCTTTCAACACCCCACTCAGGAATTATCAACTCAACGCCATCTCCAATTTTTTTGGAAACAAAGGCCCCTAAATGTTCAAATCCTTTCACAGCTTTACCAAGAAGATCTGCACCAGCATCATATACATTACCAACGCCTTCACCTACCACTTCAACACCTCGTTTGGCTAAGTTGCCCATATAGTCAAAACCATCGGCCGTTGCATCTGCTAAAGAAACTACGCCATCACCAACGGCTTTTGCACCATCTTTCACAACTTCGCCGGTTTTTTCAACGGCATGTTTAGCATCGCCTTTACAGTTCTTCCAAAGGTACCAAAGTGCTAATAAGGCAAGCAGAATAAGTAACAGAGGAAGAAGTCTTCCAAGCATGTTACCGCCGGCTCTTGCTGTATCTTCGGCTGCTCTTCCGGTTGCACGAGCGGCATCTCCTGCCGTATCAACCACTTTTTTACCGGCATCGGATGCCATATCAGCGGCACTTTCTGCAGCATCACCAACACCTTTGGCAAAGTTAGAAGCCACATCACCAATACCTCCAAACAAAGAAGCTAAGCTACCAAGCCCTAAGGCACCAAGTATTTTTTCAATAAAGCTATCGCCTCTAGATTCTAAATGACTTTTTTGGCCTCCCATAAGATCCATAAAGCCGCCAAAATCCAAGCCTTTGCTCATTATTCTTTTTCCGATTACATTGATTAAAATTGGTGCTAACAACTTCAATAAAGATGAAGTAGAACCTGATTTTAAACCTGCAGCAGATGAGACCATATCAATGATTCCTCCTGTTCTGTCTCCCATCAACATGTTAAGGATAGAAGATCCGCGATCCATGGCATTGTTGGTAGCTTCTCCGCCTCCGAATAAATCGCCAATGTTGTCTAAGAGACCGCCTGAGTTCTCTGGTTTTTGAAACCTCTCAAACATATCCATGGCACTTGATCTGTGTGATGCTTTACCAACCAATCCGGTTAGTAGAGCCGGGAGAATGTGATCAACTCCCTTTGCTGTAGCCTCTTGGCTTTCGCCCAGGAAAGATGAAGCCTTACCCATAATTTCGTTAGTAAGGTAACCTTTCGCCAGGTCCATTAAATTAACTGACATAGTGGATGATTATTTTTTTATTCTGAAAATAAGCCCTAAAGATAAAGTTTACCTGCACATTATTAAAATTTATCTTTTACACGCACTCTACCTTGCAGGCCTTTTCAATCGACATCAAAATCACTACTTTTGCCGGCCATGGAGTTCATCCGTAATTTTTGCATAATTGCCCATATCGATCATGGTAAAAGTACCCTGGCAGATCGTCTGCTGGAAACCAGTGGTGCGGTTAGTAACCGCGATATGACCAATCAAACGTTGGATGATATGGACCTTGAGCGTGAACGTGGCATTACCATAAAAAGTCATGCTATTCAAATGCGTTACGGCTTTGAAGGAAAAGATTATATCCTAAACTTAATAGACACTCCCGGCCACGTTGATTTCTCGTACGAAGTTTCCCGTTCCATAGCAGCATGTGAAGGTGCCTTGTTGCTTGTTGATGCCACTCAGGGAATTCAGGCGCAAACCATATCCAACTTATATCTTGCCCTTGAACATGATCTTGAAATCATACCGGTTATCAATAAAATTGATATGGATGGTGCCATGATAGAGGAAGTTGAAGAGCAGATACTTGATCTGATAGGCTGTGAAAAACATGAAATAATTCACGCCAGTGGAAAGACTGGCGAAGGAGTAAAAGATGTTTTTAAGGGAATCATTGAGCGAGTTCCCTCTCCTACCGGAGATCCCCAAGCTCCGCTACAGGCCCTGATATTTGATTCGGTATTTAACCAGTACCGTGGAGTAATTGCCTACTTTAGAATTATTAATGGCACACTTAAAAAAGGCGACCAGGTAAAGTTTGTAAATGCCAATACAGAGTATATAGCTGATGAAATTGGCGTACTACAGCTCGACCTTGTGCCTAAGGACGTGCTCTTAGCGGGTGATGTAGGATATATAATAACGGGTATAAAGGAATCAAAGGATATTAAAGTAGGCGATACCCTTACACAAGTAAAAAACCCTACGCCGGAGGCCATTCAGGGTTTTGAGGATGTAAAACCTATGATATTTGCCGGCCTGTACCCAATTGATACCGAAGATTATGAGAACTTGCGCGACTCGTTGGAGAAATTACAACTGAATGATGCTTCTCTCGTTTACGAACCGGAAACATCACTGGCACTGGGTTTTGGTTTCAGATGCGGTTTTTTGGGTCTGCTTCATCTTGAAATCATTCAGGAACGGTTGGAGCGTGAGTTTGACATGTCGGTGATTACCACCGTACCCAACGTAACCTATTTTGCGCATACATCAAAAGGTGAAAAAATTCAGGTAAACAACCCCTCCGAACTGCCCGAGCCGGCTTTACTGGATTTTGTGGAAGAACCGTACATCCATGCACAAATAATAAGCAAACCCGAATACATAGGCCCTATGATGAAACTTTGCCTGGATAAACGCGGTGTGCTAAAAAATCAACATTATCTTACCACCACGAGGGTTGAGTTAAATTTTGATATGCCCTTGGCGGAGATTGTTTTTGATTTCTACGATAAACTGAAATCAATTTCTAAAGGATATGCCTCTTTTGATTACCATGTAATAGGTTTCAGGCAGGGAGAGCTTGTTAAATTAGATATACTGTTAAACGGTGAAAAGGTTGATGCCTTATCTTCATTAATTCATAGAGATAAAGCCTATGATTTTGGCAGGCGCATGTGTTCCAAACTAAAGGAGTTAGTACCGCGCCAGCAGTTTGTAATTGCCATTCAGGCAGCCATTGGAGCTAAAATAGTTGCCCGGGAAACCATAAGCGCACTCCGTAAAGATGTAACAGCCAAATGTTATGGCGGCGACATTACCCGAAAACGAAAACTGCTTGAAAAGCAGAAAAAGGGAAAAAAGAAAATGCGACAAATAGGTAAGGTAGAAGTACCGCAAAAGGCATTTTTAGCTGTATTGAAGTTGAATGAATAAGGGTCTGGTTCGGGTTTGTAGTTGGCGGTAAGTATCTAGCTGATTTTTAATCCGTAAGTAGAACATGGGAAAAGTTTATTTTACTCTGCACCCTCATCAATCCTTATCTCGTTCTTGTAATTGATATAGGCCGTTCCGAAAATTGCCAGTCCAACGGCTATACAAAATATACCGTTCCTTACAGGACTCCCTTTTATCAACAAATAAATTCCAAAGGCCATACTTAACAGGGAGATGACCATAGCTATAACATTAGCCGAACGTAAGTATTTCACATCTGAATATTAGTTGGTAAAGATACAATCGACTTGTCGCGAAAACTTTCTATTATTTCACTTTTTGTCCTCTATTAACCGATACATTTAATTCCTTTGCATCCCGTTCATTCTTCCTGTTCATAGATATGATACCCTGTTTGCGCGCAAATCCAAAAAGGAAATACAAGCCTAATATTACAGGCAATATACTCAACAACTGACCGATATTAAGCCCCCAACTGGCCAGCACACCATCATCATTGGTGTTTTGAGTTTCTTTCCAAAACTCAACCACAAAACGAAATCCAAATACCATTATAATAAACAACCCGGCAAGAAGTCCATGTGGTGTATTTTTTCCCTTTTTACGGTAAATACTCCAGAGTACAACAAAAGTAAAGAAATACCACAGTGCTTCATACAATTGCGCCGGGTGTCTGTAAATACCCAGAGCATCATCATTTCCATTGAATTTGAATTTTGTAGCCCAAGGCAAGTTGTCCGGATTATTGATGACCTTTCCAACAATTTCGTGGTTGAAAAAATTTCCTAACCTTATAAGACCGGCTCCTATAGTGCTAACCAGGGCTATACGGTCAAGTACCCACATATATGGCTCCTTCATTTTTTTAGAAAAAACCGCCAGCGATATGAGTGCTCCTACAAGTGCTCCATGACTTGCCAAGCCGCTAAATCCCGTAAATCTGGTACCATCTTCACCAAACTCAAATGGAAGTAAAATTTCAGCTAAGTGATCTTTGTAATAGGGCCAGTCATAAAAGAATACGTGGCCAAGCCTTGCGCCAAGAAATATACCCAGGATAACTGCGAGGAACAGCCAGTCGAATTTCTTCATATCCTGGTCTTCGCGCCGCCAAACCCTTAAGGCTAACAATAAGCCAATTACAAAGGATAGTAACCACATCAGTGAGTAGAAACGAAGTGTTACCGGCCCGATTTTTATTTCAGAAGCAAGATTCCAGTCAATTTTTAGTAATACCGTTGAAATTAGTTCTATCATTGGTTGTATGTAAAGTGCTATCAAAAATGAGAAAAAAAGTGTAACTTGAAAGTACTTCAACACATATTTAGGTTAATGCAAGGCTGCATCAGATATACGGCCATAATTCTGCTTCTGTTTTGGGGCATTATCGGTAATGCTCAAATAAAAGTAATTGACCAAAAAGGACCTCTTCCAGCCAAACAAAACCGCATTCCCATTCGCGTGCTCGGCAATCAAATAATTGTACCCTTAGAGTTCAAATACGGCCTAAAGCTCAATTTCATTTTTGACAGCGGAGTAAACAATACTATTATTACAGATCCCTTTATTGTTGATCTGTTGGAGTTAAATGTTGTGCGCGATATTAAGGTACGCGGATACGGACGGGAAGAGCCGCTTCCCGCATTTATAGCCGACAACTTAAATTACCGGCTCAATGACGACTTCGTTTTTTCTCAAAAACCTGTGGTAGTCCTTAAGGAAGCCTTGAACATGTCCGATTATATGGGTGAATCTATTTTTGGTTTGATTGGCGGAGATATTTTAAAAGAATACAGGGTGGAAATAGATTACAACAACGAGTATTTGAAACTAAGCAAACACCGAAAACCCATTAAAAGCAAACGGTATTTAAGAAAGGATATTTCTATAGTAAATGGCAAACCCTATACAGATATAACCATTGAACATGACGGAAGAAAAGAGATATTACAGGTTTTGTTAGATACAGGTTTTAGCGGAGCGCTTAGTTTGTACCCAAAGGATATTAACAACCCGTTTAAAACCGAACCCAGCATTGACAATTACCGCGGTAACGGAATCAACGGGGCTATTACAAGCACATTGAAATTATTTGACAAGCTACAGTTTGCCGGCAAACCCTTTAAAAATGTTACCGTAAACTTCCTTGATTCGGCATCAATGAAAAACTTTAACCCGCAAAACGTGGCCGATGGTGGAGTTGGCAGTGAAATATTAAAACGATACAGGGTGATTTTCGACTATGAGAATAAAAAAGTTTACCTGAAAAAAAACAGGCAATTTGGCAACCCCTTTAACTATAACATTGCCGGTTTGAGAATAAAGGCAACCGATAAGGAAAAGGCAGTACTTGTGGAGAACGTTCGTCCTGAATCACCTGCATCAAAAGCAGGGCTTTTAGAAAATGATTACCTAATTTCAGTAGATAATAAAAGGGTGAGAAATTTGCGTTTTGACAGAATATACGGCCTGTTGAACGATGAAAAAGATCCCAATAAAAGACTCACTGTTAAGCGCAATGATGAAATAATCACATTGGAGCTGTTCATACAAGATGTATTTTAGTGCAGTGCGCTTAAACGAACTAATTCCTCAATTACAAAATTTCTTTAAGAACGGCCGGCTCCCCGGCGAAAATGCTCAGTTCCGCCTGGCTCCGTCAAAACGAAGAAATGAAGTATTGACATTTGATAAAGAATACCGGCAAAGTGCCGTACTCCTGCTACTCTATCCCGATACAAATGCCAACGCCCGACTGGTTTATATTTTGAGAAACGTATATGACGGTGTACATAGCGGACAAATCGGATTTCCGGGTGGAGCTAAGGAAGCCGGCGACAAAACATTGTGGCATACGGCAGTAAGAGAAACCGAAGAAGAAATAGGTGTAAAAACAACAAGCATTCATAAAATTGGTGCTCTTTCCTCTTTAAAAATTCCGGTAAGCAGCTACCAGATCTTTCCCTATGTGGCCTACACATCAGGCAGGCCGCAATTTATGTTAGATACTTCCGAAGTTCAGGAGATTTATGAAGTAACGATTGACGAGCTACTCAACACTTCCGTAAAGCAGGGGTTTTTCACATCTAGTGATCGTACGAGAAAAGCACCATACTACCCAATTGCCGGAAAGCGGCTTTGGGGTGCCACAGCCATGATCACCGCTGAGTTTTTGGCTATTCTTGATGACGTGAGTACTTGATTTTTTAAGATTGGGTATTTTTACGCAGGTAAAACCTAAATCTAGAACTATGAAAACTATTTTAAAATTTCTTTTTTTATTGCTGCTACTTATTGGAATTTACATTCTGTATGGAACATTAACGGCTCCAAAGCAAATGAAGGCCGAAAAAACAATGGTTGTAAAAGCAAGTCCGGAGGCATTATATCATCAGGTGGCCGATCTGAAAAACTGGCCTAATTGGTCGCCCTGGGAGGCCATGGATCCGAATATGAAAAAAGAATACTCTGCGAACACCTATGGAAAAGGTGCGTGGAACTCATGGGAAAGTGAGAAAAAGAGTGTGGGTAATGGTAAAATGACCATTACCGATGCAAAAGATAACGAGTACGTTAAAACGCACATGGATTTTGGAGATCAGGGTACCGGAGAAGCCGATATGTACTTTAAACCCGTTGATGGTGGCACCGAGGTTAAATGGACATTTCAAAGCAACGATGAAACATCTAAGTTTCAGAACTTCCTTTACGGTAAAATGATCGGGGCATCTTACAAAAAAGGTATTAAAAGGCTGGGGGAATATGCCGCAGCCAATCCTGATATTCCTGAAAGTGTAAAAGCTGCAAACTACCACAGACTTGGCGAAATTGAAGAAGTGGATATGCCAACCCGCCGCTTTATAGGCTATAAAGCCAGCACCGGAACAAAGGGCGATGAACTGCAAAAAGCCATGGCCGATGGTTTGCCAAAATGTATGGCCTACCTTACCGAAAATAAGATCAATCCGTCAAGTGCACCGGCCACTATGTGGTTAAATTGGGACGAAGAAAACAACAAAGCCGAAATGATCAACGGTTTCTTTGTTGATTACGATGGCGATGTACCTGGGGATATGGAATCGGAAACTGTGGAAGGTGGGAAGTACATTAAACTTGTCTCTTACGGAGATTATGCTCAGGAAGACAAAGCCCATTACGCCATTGCCGATTACGCCAAGGAAAAAGGTTATGAATTGGGCATGCCGGTAAGTGTATATACCAACGACCCTACCGAAGTGAAACCCGAAGAAGTGGAAACAGAAATTTGGTATGGGGTGAAGTAGTGTCCTGGGGAAATCTAACAAAAAAAAACGCGCCAACTTTAATGTCAGCGCGTTTTTTTTGTTAACTAATACTTCTAAAACGTATGTGATCCTATATCACTCCAGTCATTTTGAGCTAATACGTTCCACTCATTGGCACTGGATGCTGCCCAGTCCGTATTCGGACTAACTACTCCCGGTTTTCTAACGAGTGTATGGTTTGCCGTTGCATTGGAAGTTCCGCCAACATCCCATCCGGTTCCAGGATCCGGACCATCTGTACCTATCGCATCAAGGAGAACAAATGTTCCGGTGCCATCATCTTTGGCCAAACCTACGGCATCATCACCATTGAAAAATGTTGAATTACCCGATTGTAGATCAGCGGCAGCAAGAATTGTGGGATCTGCGGATGGGTTACAAATTACATAAGTAGCACCATCAGCTAACATACCTGATAAAGAGGTTGTAAATTCAGGCCAACTCCCGCCATTAGATATTCTCCATATTTCATATTTAGAGAGATCAACTGCGGCACCTGTACCATTATACAGTTCAAGGTACTTGTTGTTACTGCTACCTTCGGCATATTCCGATATAAACAAGTCGGTAGCTATTATAATGCTAACGCAGCGTGTATTCGTCAATCCTGCTGCATCACTTTCATCGCGTAAATGAATAGTATTGGCAGCACCGAATTTAGTGGCTACTCCAATAAGATTACCGTTTCCGTTTTGTACCGCATTGCCGTTAAAGGTTGCGTCATCTCGAATAAATGTGGTAAATGTATCCGTGCAATCTGTAAGCGACGCATTACCTGCATAAGTATCATTCTCATCATCAAACTGTACATTATCAATCTGAATTAGCTGGCTTTCGTAATTACCTGTTTGCAGATCAGCAATAGAAATTACAGCAGGTGCAGGCAATGTGCCGGCCTGGCTTGTAATAATATTTCCGAGCGGAATGTTTGAAACCTGTAGAACGCCATTGAATGTATCGAGATCTCCACCGATAAGACTTACCTCAATCTCCTGCCCCAACGGAAGATTATGATCTTCTAAAAATCGTAACTGAATGCCGGCTGTTGCATCCTGCATAAACAAATTACGTTCGGTTAAGTTGGCTTGGGTATAATCTGATGTTACAACCCCTTTAACTTTTATGTTGGTTGTAATATCTCCCTCCGGCATAGCCCGAACATCTGCAACCGTTTTTGCTGTAGCCGATGCAGCTATATCACATCTCGCACCGGTTAAGTTTATTTCACTGAAAAGACGAGGAACTATCTGAGAATTTTCATAATAAGAAGAAGCAATTCCAACCATACTTCCATTACCTGCCTGCACATTCACATCATTGTAAGGAGCATCATTATCAATAAAAATATCGGTCAGGTCAGTACAGTCAGTTACATTACGAACGGCATCATATATCACTCCGGTTTGCATAAACTGAACGTTTTGCAATTCAATTAAAGTACCTTGAAAATCGTTGGTATTGAGTTCAGCTACCGTGGTTGATCTCGGGGCCGGCATAGTTCCGTTTTCATTAACTAACTCAACATCAACTGCCGGATTAATAGTACCCAATTGCAACAACCACCTAAAGGTACTAAGCCTTCTGCCCTCCAAATTTATTTTTACCTGGTTGCCCATAGCCATAGGATTTGGATTACCGGCCATATACACCGCAATACCCGCTCCGGAATCATCCTGTACAAAAACCAAGTTAGAGTTGGTATAAGGAGATGCCATAGTTACAACGCCTTCTATATATTCGTCGTCGCTCAAATTAACCGAAGTCGAACTGGAATACGGGGCAGTATAACGCGCACGCAGATCTGCTATGGTTACTTTAGTACCGTCAACCGAGTTGGCAAATCCGCATCTCGGCTGGTTAAGCATTACATCACTCTCAGAGCGAAGGTATAATTGATAAGTACTTAAAAACTTACTCAACACCCCTACTACACTACCGCTTCCTGATGGTATTGCTTTACCTGCAAAATCGGCAAAACCACTGGTTCTTACAATAATTTCCCTGCCGGTAGCACAATCCACCAAGGTACGGTTGGCATTACTTTGGGTAATAGCATCGGCATAAGTTAATCCGAGTGACTCAGATGCAAACTGTACGTTATCTAACTTAATAAGTTTACCTACCATGCCATCGTTCAAATTATTCAAATCTGCCGTAACCGGTGCATCTCCGACAGGGCATCCCCGGCGGAACAGATGGTCTTTGATGGCAAAGGAAGGAATATCTTCCACATCGTAACCACCGCCCTGATCTGGCGACAGCACACCACCTATGTATGTTTGCAAGCCATCAATACCAAGGTAAAGGCCTTGCATTTTAACCACTACGGTTTGGCCCGGAGGGTAAATAGTTGACAAGCCGGTCTGGTCCAATAAAATAGAAATACCACCCGAGGCATCTGCAATAACCAGTTCTTTATAAAAGTTTCCTTCGGTATCGTCGGAAACCACTACACCTTCAATAATAATATCGTCGGTAATTTGCTTGAATTGCTCCATGCCCTTTAACTCGGCTATGGTGGTATTTGATACCAGATCGGTTTTGTTGTTGCCGCAATCAATATCAGGCACATCAAAATCATCGTCATTGACACAGCCGTTTAAACCAAAAGTTAAAAAGGCCAAAGCCAAAGTGAGTTGGAATAAATTTTTATGTAACATAATATATATTTTTAGAATCTGTAGTAAGCATTTAAGTAATAAGTTCTTCCCCGGGAGTATCTGTATTTAGTCGGAAATAAGGACGGATCTATATAATTATCATCATTTTTATCCAATCTTAAACCTTCAAACGCAAGGTTAGGGTAATCCTTCTTATCGAGAATGTTTTGAACACTAAGGTTAAAGCCAAGAATACTTCTGTTAGGAAAACGAAGTGATTTTCCAATGCTTCCGTTCAACCTAATGGCATTGGGCAACTTTTCCTGGTCTGTATAAAACTCTGTAGGGTTTGCCGGATCAAACTGTTCGGCTATTTGCAGGGTCCTTCTGTAAGGGCTGGCACTTGCGTACGCATTGTCGTAATAATTACCGTCAACATTAAAATACCAAAACTTTGGTGAACGGTAGTTTAAACCCAAATTCAATGCTGTTTGCGGGGTATTGTCATCATAGAAATTTTTAAGATAAGAAACTCCCTCGTCCAGCACATCACTATCTCCGTTACCTCTCTCCAATCCATTGCCTCCATCCTGATAAATGGTAAGGTATGGCCTGCTGCTATAGGTATATTTACCAACTGCCGCAGCACCCGATACACTAATAGTTGGCGTAGCCTGAGCATTGAAACCCAACTCGCCCCCGTAATGGTTCATATCAATACCGGTTAGCAAAAAATTGGTAAAACCTGCATCGCCTGTTGCTGTTTCAGTAAAAGCGAGGAGCTTATCGGTAAGATCTTCCAGATTAGTGTAATATCCGGTTAATCGCAGGGTTAAACCTGGAGAGCGGTACTGGTAGCTGGCCTCTCCCGACATGATCACTTCTTCCTTAACATTTTCGGTAATATCCGGCCTTTCAGTTGGCGATATATAAACCACATCCATGCGCGGAGCCTCTGTATAGTAGGCACCATTTACATTAATGTAATTCCTTCCGTCCAACTTATAGGTTACTCCGCCTTTGGCACCGTAAACGTCAAATGTCGTTTTCGGACTCTTGCCGAGAGAAGCATCTAAATACCTTCCATTGCGCGTAAAGCCATTTCTTAGATAATTCACCTGTCCAATTTTAGCACTGAGGTGCGCGTCAATCTTGTTATACGAAAACCGGCCTTGTAAAAAGCCGTTATAATCTTCCTTGTGTAAATCGTAATCATAACCAAAACGGTTATTTACGTACGCTTTCGGATCGGGGTCTAACGTATTATTAGGTCTCGATGCTGCGTCCGATTCAAACGAATCTTCATCTAACCAGTATTCAGCACCAAGCAGATCATTTACGGTTTTATAGAAATTGTATTTCCCAAATTGATAATTACCTGCATAATCCAAAGTAATGTTATCGTTAAGAATAGTACTTCCGGCAAGCTGTCCTATCCATAGGTTATCATCACGCACATCTTCCGACAGGATATACCTTGCTCTTCCTCCCGAAACCAAGTTGGCATAATAAAGGGTATTCCAATCAATTTGGCGTTTGTTCACATCATTTTTAAACTGTTCTGTTACAATTTGCCGTTGCGCCGGATCCTTAAAATAACCCGGTAGTTTTCTGTAGTAATCGGGGGTTGGATTATCGGCTTCATATCTTTCAAGAAACGAGCTTTTATAATGCCCGAACTGATAGGCGCCACTAATTCGAATATCGGTGCTTTCACCAAGTTTCAAATAGTGATTCATCATCATTGTAGGTGAATAATTTTTGCGTAAACGTGCATTTCTCTTTTCACCATCTTGCCATCCCCAATCGGGGTTATAGAAATTATCATTCATCAGGTCATAAACCTCTTGCACCTGCGTGCCTTGTGTACCTCTTCGGCGCGGAGCAGCAGTAAATGAAGCCGCCACACTATACTTGTCAGAAACCTTACCTTCTACTCCCGCATGTACACCGTAAGCATCGTAGTAAGTACCTTCAACATAACCTTCCTGTGCCCAGCGTTTTGAGCCTGAAAGCAAATAAGAAAAGCCGTTCTTATCGCCCGATGCATAAGTTAACATTGCTCTGTGGCTGTAGTTCCTATTCAAATTTGAATAGGTGAACCTTGCTCCTTTCCGGTAAGTTGAAGGCCTTATCTCGTAATTTGTCACTCCGCCTACACCGCCAAATGTTCGTTCACTTTCATTTAAACCCACGGTAACCTCATCTCTGTACCTTAGCACATCATTTAAGCCCCCGAATAAACTGTATGGCGACCATCCGGTTTCAGGATTTTGAAACCTAAGCCCGTTTATCATATAGTGATTGTTCCTTGAATCAATGCCACGTACCCTGAAAAAGGTATCGGAACCGAACTGATAACCTGCTTTATTCAAAAACGGATCTCTCGAAGCCGATAATAAGCCAGAAACGCCGCTCGCTATCTCATCATCTACATCCAGATTAATATCAGTGAGTACTGTATAATCGTTAGATGCCGCAGCCGTATCATACGCCAAATTTTCAAGTGTAATGGTAGTTTCGCCGGCTTCCACAACAACTTGCCGCACCAGCCCGATCTCAGAATTAGGATCTACATACAGTATATAATTTCCCGGAGCAATATTCTTTAATGTAAAAACGCCTTCAGAATCCGTTACACCAAAGCCATTACCCGGATTAAGTTCAACGGCAACGCCCACTACGGGATCGCCGGAATTGCTGTCAACTACTTTTCCTGTTATGGTCGCATTTTGGGCGAACACTCCAATTAGAGAAAATAGCAAGCATGCTGATAATAATACTTTTTTCATACGCTTTTTATTCCAATGTTAAATCCTGGGTGAAAATTTAATGCCAAACAGAAACGTAGTTTGGCATACTTTTGTGGTATAAAGTTAGTTAGTATGGTAGCAAATACTGTGCTCAATTTAAATTTAACCATTAATTAACATCAAATGTGGATTATTAGACCATTTCTGTGGATAATTTGTCTCTTTAGTTGCTTATTTGCGGCAGCTCAAAATGGGCAATACAGGGCTACAACCGTAGCTTTTTATAACCTTGAAAACCTTTTTGATATTTACGATAGTGAGGAAACCAATGACAAGGACTTTCTGCCACAGGGCAGCTATGCCTGGAATATGGAAAAATATGAAAATAAGCTGGCCAATATGAGCAAGGTTATATCGCAAATTGGTTCCGATGTAGTAAGTGAAGGCCCCGCTGTAATTGGCGTATGCGAGGTGGAGAACAGAAAAGTATTGGAAGACCTTGTAGCTACACCCTTGTTAGCTTCTAAAGAATATAGTATCATCCATTTCGATTCTCCTGATGAGCGTGGAATTGACAATGCTTTGCTCTATCAAAAACGCTTTTTTATTCCAACAAATTCTAAGGCTTATAACGTGGTTTTAGAGGAAAAAGAAAATGGTGATATTGACTATACCCGCGATGTGCTTTTGGTTAGCGGAAGACTTAACGGTGAAAAAGTACACTTTTTGGTTAACCACTGGCCCTCGCGAAGTGGTGGAGAAGCTCGTAGCCAGCCTAGAAGAATTGCAGCCGCCAGGGTGAATATGCGTATTATGGATTCGATAAAACAGCATGAACCCAATGCGAAGATTATGGTAATGGGCGATTTTAACGACCATCCGAATAACGAGAGCATAAAGGGTGTATTGAATACGTCAAAAAAAATGAAAAAGACCAAAGAAGGCCAGCTTTTCAATCCGTTTTACAAGTATTACAAAAAGGGGCTCGGAACTACCGCCTGGAGAGACAGCTGGGGTTTGTTTGATATGATCATTGTATCATCAGCATTAATAAATGGTGATCCGGGAAAACTAAAATATTACCGTGCCGGGGTATTTCGACAGCCCTGGCTAACTCAGAAAACAGGAAAATACAAAGGCTACCCGCTGCGAACCCATGCAGGCGGTGCTTATATGAATGGATACAGCGATCATTTTGCTGTTTATGTTATTTTAGTACGTGAACTAAACCGCATTAGCAATTGATTAAGAAGATTTTAATGGGTTTACTGGTGTTGTTTCTGATTGCTCAATTTTTCAGACCATCAAAGGACAACACGCAGGATATTGAGGAAGTTCATGCCAATATTCAATCGAGTTTAAATGTGCCTGATGACGTTCACTCAATTATGAAGAAGGCTTGCTACGACTGCCATTCAAACCATACCGATTATCCGTGGTACAACCATATTACACCGGTAAACTATTGGTTAAAAAAACATGTTGACGAAGGAAAAGAACATTTGAATTTTTCTGAAATATCCAGTTATTCTGTAAAGAAACGGAAGCATAAGTTTGACGAAATGGTTGAAGAAGTGAAAGAAGAAAAAATGCCCCTTCCATCCTATACCTGGATGCATGGCAACGCCAAACTCACCGAAGCTGAGCGCAATGCACTTATTGCATGGGCAAAAGCTAATATGTAGTAAGTGTCAATTGCCTTAAATTAGCGCACAATATAAAAGGTGGCTAAAAAAGAAATTGAGCATAAAAAGTGGCCTCACTGGCGGCATTGGCTGCACGATGTGATATACGAAGCTGATACACGGGCGGGCAAGGCGTTTGATGTTGTTTTACTGATCCTTATTCTGCTTTCCGTATTGGCAGTAATGCTTGAGACGGTTGAGAGCTTAGATCTTAAATACCATAAAACATTTTTTACCACAGAATGGATCATAACAGGGCTTTTCACTATTGAGTATCTGGCCAGGATCTTTACAGTTCGGAAACCCAGACATTATATATTAAGTTTCTTTGGAATTGTTGATCTTTTAAGTATCCTGCCCACCTATATTGGCCTATTTATACCTGGTGCCCATTCAATTATGATGATACGTGCCTTAAGACTGGTAAGGGTGTTCAGGATATTCAAATTGGCGCGTTATACAAGAGCGGGCAAACACATAGCACTGGCATTAAAACATAGCCGGCCTAAAATAATTGTATTTCTTATAAGTGTGTTAACCATAGTGTCCATTATCGGTTCGGCAATGTACCTTATTGAAGGTCGTACAAATGGTTTTACAAGTATTCCGCAAAGTATTTATTGGGCTATAGTTACACTTACTACAGTCGGTTATGGCGATATTAGTCCGGTTACCCCACTTGGAAAGTTTTTGGCCGTTATTGTAATGTTGTTAGGATACGGAATGATAGCCGTGCCAACAGGGCTGGTTACAGCAGAGCTTGTATCAAAAAATAAAGATGATGACCATCACAACACGCAGGCATGCCTGAGTTGCGGGAGAGAAGGGCATGCTGATGATGCGGAATACTGTAAGTATTGTGGTGAATTAATTAATGAAGAATAAAGTGTTGGCGATTAGTTTGCTCTCCAGAAAAATGGGGTAAACACAATAAGAACCGTAAATAGTTCTAACCGGCCAATGACCATTAATACAGAAAGAAAATTCTTACCGAGTTTAGGTATTTCTGCAAAATTATCCACAGGTCCTACCGAACCAAATGCCGGCCCCACATTTCCCAAACATGTAGCCACCGAACCAAATGCCGTAAGCAACGGGCGTTCGTCGTTGGTTAGAATGATGCTCATAATAAGGCTTCCACCCACAAACAACCCGAGATAAGCCAAAAGAAAGACCAGGATATGCGTTATAATTCTGTGTGCCACCACATTTTTATCCTGCTTAACCCGAATGACGGCTCGTGGGTGAAGCAGCCGTTTAAATTCGAGGAAAGTATTTTTTACGAACACCAGGTGCCGAACTACCTTAATTCCACCACTGGTTGAACCGGCACAAGCTCCTGTAAACAACAGAAAAAAGAAAAGAATGGTTAAACCCGAATGCCACGATGTATAGTCGGCTGTAATATATCCGGTAGTAGTAACCACTGAAATTACCTGAAAAGCCGCATCCCTAAAAGAGGTTTCCACTGTTTCACCACCTGACCGATAAACGAAATAGCCTACAACGGTAACCAATACAAACATTCCAATAAGGTAGGCCTTGAACTCATCGCTTGACCAAACCCGCCTTAACTGACCTTTAAGGCCAAAATAGATAACCGCGTAGTTCATACCGGCCAGAAACATGAAAAAGATAATAATGTAATGTACAACAGGCGCAAAATGGGCCACACTGGCATTTTTGGTAGAAAAGCCCCCTGTGGACATGGTGGTTAAGGCATGATTCAAGGAATCGAAAAACGACAGTTCCCCAACGGTTAACAGCAGTATGCACAGTAAAATGGTCAATCCCACATAAATAAACCACAACCTTTTCGCTGTTTCCCTAATTCTAGGATGAATTTTTTCAGAAGTTGGCCCGGGTGCCTCGGCTACAAACAACTCCACCCCACTCACCCCAAGCAGCGGGAATAATGCAATTGTCAGCACAATAATTCCCATTCCGCCAATCCACTGGGTAAGGCTTCTCCATAGCAAAATACCTTCCGATAAAGATTCAATATCGGTAAATGTAGTAGCACCCGTTGTGGTTAAACCTGATGTACTTTCAAACAGAGCACTGCTTATGCTGTTGATTGAGCCTGTAAACAGATAGGGAAGCGCCCCCGCAAAACACAATGAAATCCAACCAAAAGTTACAATAAGATACCCTTCTCTCTTTCCAATATGAAAAGATTTTGGCCGGTTAAGTACTAATAATAAACCAATTACAATACAAGTAATTATCGGATAGGCAAAGTGCAAAGGATCTCCCTGATCATTGAATAATGTCCAGGCGAGTGGAATGAGCATAAAACCAGCTAATATCATTAGCAAAAAACCAATAATACGTAACACTATTTTAAAATTGATTAGCTGGAACATGAATCAGGCAAATACATTCTCCACCTTCTTTATGGCCTTAGGCAGAGCGAGTACAACTATTTTATCCTCTTCATTTAAGATGAACCCATTCTGGGGTATTATTCCTTTTCCATCACGGATTATACCTGCCACTATAGATGACTTTGGCGGCAACCTTAGTTTTGAGATTGATTTGTTCACCACTTTACTGTTCTTGTGTATCTCAAACTCAATGATCTCGGCATTAACTCCGTGGAATGAAGCTATTGCTTCCACCCTGCCTTTTCTAACGTAGCGGAAAATATTGTTAGCCGCAATAAGCTTTTTATTAATGAGTGTATCAACACCTATACGCTGTGAAATATCGGTATAGGCCGAGTTTTCTACATGAGCTATGGTTTTGAATACTCCAAGTTGTTCGGCGGTTAAGCTGGTAATAATATTGGTTTCGGAGTTGCCTGTTAATGCCAAAAATGCATCCATGCGCTCCAAGCCTTCTTCTTTTAGAAGGTCTATGTTACTCACATCACCATTAATGACCAGGGCTTTATGAAGTATCTCTAAAAATTGCTTGCAGTTGTCTTCATTTTCGGCTATAAGTGAAACGGAGTATTTACCTTCAAGGGCAATAGCAGTATTCAGGGCCATAGGCGTATCACCAATTATCATTACATTTTTAACTTCCTGAAGATTTTTACCAATGTAGTTATTCAATTTATCAAAATCCTGCGAATCCGTTATCAAATATACATGATCACTTCTCCTAATGCGATTGTCTTTGTTTGGGATAACGGTCTCTCCATTTCTAAGAATACAAATAGTTCTGATGAGAAAATCGGGTGTTTCAGCATCTAATTGTCTGAAGGATTTACCCACCAATTTTGAAGTATTATCAACCGTAAAACCTATGATTGAGAGTTCGCCATTTTCAAATTCGAACGAATCAGTTACGGAACATCGCTGAATAAGTCTTTCAATTTCCTGTGCAGCAAGCAAACGGGGTGAGATTAAATGATCGATGCCTATTTCCGTAAAATTGTTCTTAAGGTTCTCTTCCAGGTATTCGTTTTTATTAATTCGGGCAATGGTTTTACGCGCTCCAATACTTTTGGCCAGCACAGCAGCCAATAAGTTGGTTGTTTCACTGGTTGTTACGGCTATAAAAAGATCGCAATTAAAGGTTTTAGCTTTTTTGAGTATGGCTGGCGAGGACGCATCTCCTTTAATAACCAACACATCAAGATGGTTTGCGGTATAACTGAGAAGATCTTCATCAAGATCAATAAGTGTAATATAATGATCTTCATTTACGAGTAATTCCGCTAAATGAAAGCCCACATCTCCTGCTCCGGCAATAACAATTTTCATAACCCGAATGAATCAAGCACAAAATTAGAAACGTGCAAAGGTATTAGCAAAATCATGAAATAAAAAAGGCTCCTTTCCAGGAGCCCTACTTTTGAGATAAAGATTTTGATGTCGGACAGCTGGTCTTATGTCACTTTACCTCAAATGTTACTTTCAGATTTACTCTGAATTCGGTTACTTTACCATCCTTAACCACTACACTTTGGTCTTGTACATAAGCCGATCTTATTTCCTTTACGGAGTCAGATGCTTTAGAGATTGCTTTTTTCGTGGCGTCTTCCCACGATGTTTCTGAATTTGATAATACTTCTATTACTTTTAAAATTGCCATATAACTAAGATTAAATAAAATTGGTAATTATCCAAATATACTTCCAAACATACCACCTAAGCCCCCGGCCTTAGCATTCTTTCCACGGCTCTTAACAAATCCGATAATTTTGGGTACATCGGTTATTTTAAAATCTCCTTTGGGACCTAAAACTTTAAACCGTGCCGACTGCATAAGCTCAGGCGTGGTTCTATCAAATATTTTACCTGCGGCATCTGCTTCAATCTGTAATTCATCAAAAAGTTTCTGATTCACTTTATCCTTAAATTCATTGAAAAGGGCCATCTTTTCTTCATTACTTGAGTTTTCAAAAACGCTTTTTAATTGAAGTAGGTTGCCTTTATCGAGGTAGTGATTGGCTTCGTCGAAAACAGCTTCATTAATAATATCAATGGCAGCGTTTGTTTTTTCCGAATCAAGCCCCGTTTCTTTTACAAGATCGGGAGTTACTTTATCTTTTACTTCTAACAGTATTTCTTCTATCATTCTTTAATCTTTCGGTGTGTAGAACTCATCACTCTTTTTTTCATCTCCGCTGTGGCCGGTTTTTCGCCTGTTTTCATAAAGTTCTCTAATGTTTTCCATATTGGTTTCGACAACATCGCTTACAAATTCCCATTTATTCCGGTTCCACACATAAGCATCGTAAGTTCCATCGGGTACGTAGTAAGCATATATACCTTCATACTCTTCGGCTAATGGAGCCAGGTGGTCCAAAATGATCATCTGCTTATCATTATTATATTTTACCGATGTAGATGCATCGCCTTTGTACTCAATGATGGCTCGGCTTACCAATCGCTTTTTTACCCTTGGTGATTCAATAATATGCTCGCCGAGAATAGGAATACCCTTGTTAAACCAAAGCGGTTCAATAATTTTTTTATTGCTGTATATGTTGTTCGAATCGAAGCCAAAAAGAATGTAGTAATCTACACCATTGAGCTTTACTGATTGAATGTCATAATATAGCGCACCATACCAATTTTCATTATTTCCACGGCTTAACTCAGGCCTTTCCATATCATCTGATCTATCAAGTAATGGAAACATTTTCAACTCGGGTGAGTTCATTTGTATGGTGCCGAAATGGCGCACCAAAGTTCCATGTGTTTCTAATTGCCAGGTAATTATTCTGAATACGGAATCGGGTGAGTAAACTACTGATACCATTTCGAGTTCGGGGAATGAATAGTAAAAAGAATTAGGTTTTTTGAGTGTTTGTGTTAGCTTTTTTATGAATTGATAGTTGGTATCACGTCTATGCTCAAATACCGGACTGCCAATAAACGCATTACCTAATTTCACCAATTCTGTTTCTGCTGCTTTAAAAGTGATTGAATCAGTCTTAGATAGTTGCGCATTGCACAAAGACATTGACAGACTAAAAAAAGCTATATAAAAAAGTCTTTTAAACATGGTTAGTTAACGCAAACATACAGGCAATCATTATACCAAATTTGGTATTGCGTTAACGCTCCTTTAAACAGATTTACTTAAGAAGCCTTATATGAGGCAATTAATTTCGGCACTACCTCAAAAGCGTCACCAACAATACCATAGTCGGCCGCTTTGAAAAACGGTGCTTCAGCATCCTTATTAATTACTACAATAACCTTGCTCTGATTTACTCCGGCGAGATGTTGAATTGCACCTGAGATGCCAATAGCAATATATAATTTAGGTCGAATAGCCACACCTGTTTGGCCAACGTGTTCGTGATGTGGTCTCCAATCTGAGTCAGCTACCGGACGTGAGCAAGCGGTAGCCGCTCCCAGTAAACCGGCCAGTTCCTCTATCATACCCCAGTTTTCGGGGCCTTTTAACCCTCGTCCACCACTTACAACCAGTTCGGCCTCGGGTAACGGAACACCTCCGCCTGCGCTTTTGCGTTCAACTACCGTTACAGTTGCATCATGAATACCCGGAGAATACGACTCAACAGATGCACTTCCGCCAATTTCATTAGAACCTATGGCGTTAGGTTGAATAGCAATTACTTTTTTCTCTGCATTGAAAGAACAAGTGGCTGTTGCCTTACCTGAAAACACAGATTTATTGATTTTTAGAGAAGAAGCATCACTTAATTCTCCTGCCCCGGAAATGATACCGGCATCTAATTTCACTGCTACTCTACCCGCAATACCTTTACCGTTAGATGTATTGGAAATAACGCATACCGAAGCTCCTTCCCGGTTAGCTGCTTCTGCAATTATTGATGCCCAAACACTGCTATCATAATTATTAAGGTTATCATTATTGACAACCAACACCTTATTTGCTCCGTATTTTCCTAGTTCAGAAGCTGCCTGATCATCTACATTAAAAGCTACGACCGTGGTTTCACTTCCCTGAGCATTAGCAATG